>CAWAFX010000004.1:0-351773 GCA_963781495.1 uncultured Solirubrobacterales bacterium | reverse complement strand
ACCTATAATCCGCCGCCCGCGGGCGAGGTGTAAACGGTTGCACTGGAGCCTTCCAAGCTCCCGGAGCCGGTTCGATTCCGGTCGCCCGCTCTGGCTCTCAAACCTGGGACTGGCGTAAACTCGCCGCTCCCCGGGGCGTGGCGCAGTCTGGTAGCGCATTCGGCTGGGGGCCGAAAGGTCGCTGGTTCAAATCCAGTCGCCCCGACTTTTCCCCGCTAATCGGGAGTTCGAAGCTCGGTACGGCCGCACCGAGTCTCACTTGGCTGGCGATCGCAGACGCGCGATGCAGGCACGAGACCCCCAGCCGAGTGCCGACCTAGCGCCAGCCGGCGGTCCGATGCCATCCGGCCGGCCCGGCCTTACGCCGTCGATCGTTTCGCGGATTGCTGGTGCTCGAGGCCGGCGATGAAAAGATCGAGCCCGGACTCGAAGGCCCGTTCGGGATCGTGGGGGGCACCGAATTGGGGTGCTGCCTCGACGAGATGCGGGAACTCGTCAGATGGGAGCGTCTCGAAGGTGATCCGTGCGAGCCGCGCCTGCTCGCGCCACTGCTCGGGGGTCAGGTCGGGACTGGTTTCTGTCTCGAGCGTGATGAGGGCGAGCAGGAAGCGGGCGAACTGCCGGTAGAGGAGCACGGCTTGCTCGGGCGAGAACCCGGCGCCGCGGAAGACCCCGAGAACCACGTTCGCCGCGCGCAGCCCGGAGGGCCCGAGGAGCGGTCGGCTCTGGAAGATGGGGACGAGGGTGGGGTGGGCGACGAGTACCTCGCGGTACGACCCCGCCGCAGCGCGCAACTGCTCGCGCCAGTCGCCGTTTGACGGCTCCGGGAGGTCGAGCTCGCCGAGCACGAGGTCGCCGATTCCGTCGAGTAGCGCCTCCTTGTCGTCGACATAGCGGTAGAGCGCCATCGGCGTCACGCCGAGGTCGCTGGCGAGTCGGCGAAAGCTGAGCGCGTCCAAGCCTTGTGCGTCAGTGATCGCGAGCGCCGCCGCGAGCACCCTTTCTCGGCTCAGTCGCGTTCCTCGGTCCCTCTGTACCTCTGTCAATCGGTCTCCTTAAGCGGTGGGCTTGACAGTATACGCCGTATGGTCTACGGTGTACATCTACAGCGTATACAGGCGCATCAAACCAGAGGAGACGCCGTGACGTCAACACCAGAACAAGTGCAGAACATTCCCGTCGGCGATCTTCGTGCGCAGCTTGAGGGCGAGCTGGTCAGCCCCGACGATTGCTCCTATGAGGACGCACGTCAGGTCTATTTCAAGGGCGTCGACAAGCGGCCGCTTGCGGTCGCGCAGGTCGCATGCGCCGAAGACGTTGCAGCGGTGGTCAACGCCGCGCGCGAGGGTGGCCTCGAGCTAGCCATTCGCAGTGGCGGCCATAGCCGGGCCGGATACGGGACCGTCGACGGTGGCCTCGTGATCGACCTCTCCCGAATGGACGCCGTGGAGATGGACGTTGACGACGGGACCGCCTGGGTCGAGACCGGCGCGACGGTAGGCAAGTACACGATCGCCACTGGCGAGAGCGGACGCGCCACCGGATTCGGTGACGCCGGCTCGGTCGGCGTTGGCGGCATCACGCTCGCGGGCGGGATTGGGTTCCTGGTGCGGAAGGCCGGACTGACGATCGACAACCTGCTTGCGGCCGAGGTGGTTACCGCCGACGGCGAGGTCGTTCAGACGAGCGAAGACGCGGAGCCGGACCTCTTCTGGGCGATTCGCGGCGGCGAGGGCAACTTCGGTGTCGCCACCCGCCTCAAGCTGCGCCTCGCAGAGATCTCGGAGATCGTCGGCGGCATGCTGATCTTGCCGGCATCGCCACAGGTGATCACGGGCTTTCTCGAGGCTGCCAGCGCGGCCCCCGAGGATCTCTCCACGATCGCGAACGTGCTGCTTGCGCCCCCGATTCCGTTCCTGCCCGAGGAGGCTCACGGAACGCCGATCGTGATGGGCCAGTTCGCCTACGTCGGCCCCGTCGACCAGGCCGAGGAGGTGTTTGCTCCCTTCCGGGCGCTCGCCGAGCCGCTCGCCGACATGGTCCGGCCGATGCGCTATCCGGAGCTCTTCGAGGGCCCGGAGCAGGAGGCCCGTTTCGGGGCCAGCACCAACTTCTTCACCGACTCGCTTGAGCCTTCGGCCGCCGAGGCGATCCTCGAGCGCCTTCCCGACTCGACGGCGCCGATGAGGGCCGTGCAACTGCGGGTGCTCGGTGGAGCGCTGGCGCGGGTCGCGAATGACGCCACCGCGTTCGCTCACCGCGACCGCGAGCTGTTCGTGAACGTCGCAGCGATGTATATCGACGGCGCCGAGAAGGTCGTCCACGACGCCTGGGTCACCGGAGTCGCGGACTCGCTGGGCAAGAACGGAGACGGCGGCTACGTCGGCTTCCTCGGCGACGAGGATGAGGCGAAGGTCCGCGCAGCGTACCCCGGCAAGACCTGGGACCGGCTGCGCCGGCTCAAGGCCCGCTACGACCCGGACAACCTCTTCCGCCTCAATCACAACATCCCAACGGCTAACCAAGGAGCCACCGAATGACCACCGAGAACACCGACACCCGTTGGACCGCCCTTTACGTGCTCTGCGCGGGCGTGCTGATGATCGTCCTCGACGCGACGATCGTGAACGTCGCTCTGCCCTCGATCCAGGTCGATCTTGGGTTCTCGCAGTCGAGCCTCGCCTGGGTCGTGAACGCATACCTGATCGCCTTCGGCGGCCTGCTGCTGCTCGCGGGACGGCTCGGCGACCTGCTCGGCCAGCGGCGAGTCTTTCTGGCCGGCCTCGCAGTGTTCACCAGCGCCTCGGTGCTGTGCGCCCTCTCGCAGACCGAGGAGATGCTGATCGCCGCCCGCTTCGTCCAGGGCGTCGGCGGGGCGCTGGCCGCCGCAGTCGTCCTGGGGATGATCGTGACGATGTTCCCCGAGCCGCGCGAGCAGGTGAAGGCGATCGGGGTCTACGGGTTCGTGGCCTCGGCCGGCGGCTCGATCGGCCTGCTGGCAGGCGGCGTCCTCACCGACGCGATCAGCTGGCACTGGATCTTCTTCATCAACGTCCCGATCGGGATCGCGACCGCGACCCTCGCCCGGCGGCTGGTCGAGGACCGCCCCGGGATCGGCTGGGATCAGGGAGCGGACCTGCCCGGCGCCGTGATCCTGACCAGCGGCCTGATGATCGGCGTCTTCGCGATCCTCCAGGTCACCGCGAAGGGGTGGATCTCGTGGCAAGTCCTGGGCCTCGGCGCCGTCTCCGGCGTCCTCGTCGGCGGCTTCCTCCGCCGCCAGGCGCGGATCCCGAACCCGCTGATGCCGCTGCGCCTGTTCCACTCGCGCAACGTCACCGGCGCGAACCTGGTCCTGGCACTGATGGTCGCCGGGATGTTCGCGATGTTCTTCCTCGGCGCCCTATACCTGCAGGAGGTCCTCGGCTACAACCCGCTCCAGGTCGGACTCGCCTTCCTGCCCTCGACCCTGGTCATGGGCGCGATGTCGCTGCGCTACTCCGAGCGCCTGCAGATGCGCTTCGGCCCGAAGCGGACGCTGCTTCCCGCGATGGTCTCGATCACGGTCGGCCTGCTGCTCTTCGCCCGCACGCCGGTCGACGGCAACTACCTCACCGACGTCGTCCCGGCGGTGGTCCTGATCGGCCTCGGTGCCGGTGCCGGGTTCCCGGCTCTGATGTCGCTGGCGATGTCGGGGGCGACGCCGGTCGACGCGGGCCTTGCATCCGGCCTTGTCAACGCGACCACCCAGGTCGGGGGCGCGATCGGGCTCGCGGTGTTGGCGACGCTGGCCGCTTCGCACACGGACAACCTGCTCGCCGACGGTGAGTCGCACAGGGCGGCGTTGAACGGCGGCTTCCATCTGGCCTACCTGCTGGGGGCGACCCTGGTCATGGCAGCGATCGCCGTTGGGGTCAAGGTGCTGCAAGCACCGCCGCCCGCCGAGATGGCGGCCGTGCACGGGGACAGTGAGGAGCAGGGGATCGGCGCCGAGCCAGCCACCGAGGCCGCCTGATCCCAAGGAACCAGACAGATGGAGAAAGAGATGAGCACTGATATGAGAACGGCCAATATCGACCCCGAACTACAAGCATCTATTTCGTTGTTCCCTCCAGCCGATCTGACCGACCCGGTCGCGGCGCGCAAGAACCTCGCCGAGCTGGCCGGCGCTGCACCTGCACCCGACACGGGAGACTTGGAGATCGAGGACCGCACGGTGCCCGCCGATCCGGACGTGCCGGTGCGGATCTACCGCCCGCAGCGTGCGCAGGGCGCCATCGTCTGGCTGCACGGTGGAGGATTTGTCATGGGTGACTTGGAGACCGAGCACCCGTGGGCCGTCCGGGTCGCCCACGGCTCAAGCGCGGTGGTGATCTCGGTGGGCTACCGCCGGGCGCCCGAGCATCGGTTTCCGGCCGCCGTGAACGACTCCTACGCCGTGCTGTCCTGGGCGGCCGAGCACGCGGCAGAGCTCGGCATTGACCCGGAGCGAGTCGCAATCGGCGGCCACGCTGCGGGTGCGGGGCTCGCCGCCGCGGTGGCGTTGCGGGCACGTGACCAGCAGGGGCCGCCGATCCGCTTCCAGTTACTCAACCAGCCCGAGCTCGATGACCGGCAGCAGACGTGGTCGGCGCGGCACTTCACTGATACGCCGTTTATGACACGCGAGAAGGTCGCCGCATCGTGGCGGCACTACGTCGGCTCCGCGTCCGCCTCGCCATACGCCGCCCCGGCGCGGGCCATCGATCTGTGTGGCCTGCCCCCCGCCTACATCACCAGCGCAGAGTTCGACCCGAACCGCGACGAAGCCCTCACCTACGCGCTGCGGCTGCTCCAGGCGGGCGTGCCGGTCGAGCTGCACCAGTGGCCAGGCACGTTTCACGGGTCGCAGGCGATCCTGTCCGCCGAGGTGTCGCAGCGGCAGATGGACGAACTCGGCGCCGTCCTCCGCCGTGCCCTGGCCCAGTGATGCGCTCTCGTCGTCAAAGGCGAAGCGGGCCGGGCCAGATTCCCAGGGTCCCATCCGAGGGCCCAATCTGCACGCAACTTGGACGAACTCAACGCAACTGAAGCCGTCTAGACATGCGAAAACAGAATCCTGCGGCACCGCTATCCACGGGTAGCGCATTCGGCTGGGGGCCGAAAGGTCGCTGGTTCAAATCCAGTCGCCCCGACTAGGAAAATCGCTCGATTTGCAGCGGTTTAGCGAGACCAGTAATCGAGTCAGATTCGCTCGCCTGAGCGACCGAACGGTCGCTGGTTGGATTCTTGACACCTAACCGAGCGAAAAGCGCCGCTTTGCTGGTCTTTCTCATCGGGGCGATCCAATCGCGAATCGCTCTGAGCCTTTTTGGGGTCCAATTCTTCGAAGGGCAGTCCCGCGAGGCCATTCTGAGCGATGACTTGAATCCGCTAGGGCGGACTTGATGGCTTGCTCTCGCTTTCACGCGAAAGCGGAAAGGCGAGCGAGGACTCGACGCGTGCTCAGGTTAGGGCTTCGATCGGCTCACCGAAGCTGACGTCGATCAGCGGGTCCCAAAGCACGCGCACTGCAACCAGGCGCCGTCCTTTGGCATTGACGGTCGGCAGATCAGAGGTGGTCCTTGGTATGCCCGTCGAGCATCGACCCCGCATTGGCATTGCGCCCTGCTGTCGGAGCGGGCGTGTCTTTACGGAATCTCTGCGCTAGGCGTCGGAATCTCTACGCCGCCTTTACGCGCTGGCCCCGACGATGTTCGTATGGCGAACAGCGCTAGCTTAAGGATTGGTTGCACGGCGGACGTTCGGGCAGGTGGGCTCCGTAGGCTCCTCCTGGGCGCTTACACACGGCTCAGGCGCCCCTGGCTCGATGCCAAGATCGCTCGCGATATCGAGCGACCTAGCGATCGTTCGTTGGCGCTGCGGGAAGCACAGTTGGTGGAGCCGTCCGAGCGGCGGCGACTTGCGCTCTGCTTTGAGCGAATTCTCACGCAGAGGGCGCGGCCAGTGGGACCGAGCAGCGCGGTACCAATTGACCATCCGGCGGTGAAGGTTGCAAAGCCGGTGCTCACCGAGCTCATCCTCACCCTCCTGTCCTCGGAAGCGGTCGAGGCGCGCGGGATGGTGCTCGGGCGGCGTTTGCTCACCGACCCCTGCAGCCCGATCTACGCGCCCCAAGGTCGACTGGTCGACCTCGACCGTCTCTCGCACGAGTCGCTTTGGGTGCTATTCGCCCTCCGGCCGCTATCTGGGGATCACGTAACCCGACAGATCACAGACGCAGCTCGGCTACCAGGCGGGCTGGCTGAATTCCCCGCCTCTGTAAGCCTCGCTGGGCTCGGCCACGCGTGAGCGACCACGGCCCGCGGCCGAGGCGGAGCTTCCATGAGGCGACACACAAGCTAAGCGTCATGGGGCCCGCCAAGGAGACGGGCCGTACGGGCAAGCCGCCCGCCGAGAAGAAGAGCCTCCACGAAGGCTCACACAAGCTCGGGTATTTCGAGCCCCCGGCGCCGAGTGCCGCCGAGGAGCGATCGGCGACGGTTCGCAGGCGCTTTGAGGCCCTGGCGGACTCGAAGCGAGACGTAATCGCTGATGCCAGCCGGGCCGTGCTCGCCCTCGGCGCCCTCGGTGTCGTCTACGGCGATATCGGCACGAGTCCGCTCTACACCGAGCAGGTCATATTCACGACCCATCGGGCCGCCGCGCACGCCACCCCGGCCGGTGTTTACGGCGTCGTTTCGCTGATCTTCTGGGCGTTGACGATCGTCGTCTCGATCAAATACGCGGGCTTCATCATGCGCGCGCACAACCACGGCGACGGCGGCATCATGGCGCTGGCGGCACTGCTCGAGCGCCACAGGGTCGCCAGAGGGGCGGCGCTGGTGACGCTCGGCATCTTCGGCGCGGCGCTGTTCTTCGGTGACGGCATCATCACGCCAGCGATCTCTGTCCTCGGCTCGCTCCAAGGGCTGAAGGTTGCCGAACCAGCACTCGCGCACCTGATCGTTCCGCTCTCGGTTGTCATCCTCGTCGCGCTGTTCTTTCTCCAGCGGCGCGGATCCGGAACGATCGGGTGGCTATTCGGCCCCGTGATCCTGGTCTGGTTCATCGCGATCGGGCTGCTCGGCCTCAGCCAGGTGGTGAAGGATCCAGCGGTACTGCAGGGCCTATCACCCACCTGGGGGGCTCGCTTTCTCATCGACAATGGCGCCGCCGGATTTCTGGCGCTCGGCGGTGTCGTGCTCGCGGTGACCGGCGCCGAGGCGCTTTACGCCGACCGGGGGCATTTTGGCGCCGCCCCGATCCGGCTTGGGTGGTTCGTGGTGGCCCTGCCCGCCCTGATGCTCAATTACCTGGGCCAGGGTGTCCTCATCCTTCACGATCCCAGCACCGCGAGAAACCCCTTCTACCTGATGGCCCCCCACTGGGCCCAATACCCGCTGCTCTTCTTGGCGACCGCGGCGACGATAATCGCCTCCCAGGCTGTCATCTCAGGCTCGTTCTCGGTGGCAAGGCAAGCCGTCCAGCTCGGCTTCCTTCCGCGCATCGCGATCCGCCACCCCTCCAAGCTGGAAGGCCAAATCTACGTCCCGATCGTCAATTGGGGGCTCTGCATCGGCGTTGTCGCGCTGACGCTCGTCTTCCGATCCGCCGACAGGCTGGGGGACATCTACGGCGTAGCGGTGACCGGCACCTTCATCCTCAACACGCTGCTCTTCTTGGCCGTGGCCCGGTTTCTGTGGGGTACCTCGAAGCGCAGGCTGGCCCCCATCGCAGTGCTTTTCCTGACCGTTGAGATCGCGTTCTTCAGCGCCAACATCGCCAAGGTCGAGCACGGCGCCTGGCTCTCGCTGGCCCTTGCGCTCGTGCTGGCAACCGTGATGACCACCTGGCGCAGCGGGCGGGCGGTCGTGACCCGAAATCGCACCGCCAAGGAGGGTTCTCTGGTCGAGTTCCTCGAGGGGCTCCCCGCCCGGGATCCTCCGGTGGGCCGGGCACCCGGTGTAGCGGTTTTCCTCGATCCCACCAAGGAGACCACACCACTGGCTCTCCGCGCCGAGGTCGAGTACACCAACACCTTCCACGAGAAGGTTCTGATCGTCGCCGTCGATCCGGTCAGCATCCCGCACGTCGACGACTCCGAGCGGTTCACGGTCGAGCGGCTCGGCGGCAAGTTCAAGGTCTCGCACGTGACCATGCGGACCGGGTACCACGAAAAGCCCAACGTCCCAGCCCTGTTGGTGCTCTGTCGTAAGCAGGGCCTGCTCGCAAAGGACCTGGACCTCGAACACGCCAACTACTTCCTCTCGCGGATCACGATCACGTCGACCGACGGCCCGCCCGTGCGGCTTTGGCGCAAGAAGCTCTTCATCGCGATGGCCCGCAACGCGGCGAGCCCAATCGAAGCCTTCAGGCTGCCGACCGAGCGCACCGTATTCATCGGCTCGCAGATTGCTTTTTAGGGTGCACTATGCCGCCACCCTCAACGGGCCTCAGGCAGCATCAGCACCAGCGAGGCCGGATGAGGGCCGAGCAACGCATAGCTTCTCCCTGAGCAGAGGAAGTTCGGGAATCGCCCACCGGCCGGACTGACAAGGGGCTCAACGGGTCCGGCCAACACAGCCGGCCGGTCCACTCGCGTTGAGGCGAAACGGCCCGGAGCCGACCGCCCCCAGCGAGAACGCAGCGGCCGGTTCGCCTGGCCGGCCTCCAGGGCTCTCGGGCTTAGCGGCGGGCGGTGGCCGGAATCCGGCGGCCGGCGGGATAGCGGAAGCGGATCCGGCGTCGGCGCCGCCCGTCGCCCACAGCGGCGGGAGCCGGCTCCTGTAGGGCAGCCCGGCGCCGAACGGCTGCGGCGGCGTCGGGGCCGTAGAGGGTGTCGACGACCCGCATTGCCTCGGCGGCGGCCTCCTCGATCGCCGCGTCGAGGGCACCCGGACTGCCGATGATCATGCCGGTCTCGCGATTGACGGTCTCGCAGAGCCCGCAGGCGAGGGCCGGCCACTCGCCGCGTATTAGCAGGACCGCTTCCTCGATCAGGCGGATGCGCTCATCGGAGCGATCCGCCCTGCTCGTGATCGGCGTCCTGCGCGTGGTGTCCAAGGCTGCCATTCCATGCTCCTTTCGTTATCGCCACACGATAGGCGGCGGCCCACAAGCCGCGAGAAAGACGACGCAAAGATCCGATAAAGACTCTGGACACGGGGGCTGCCTGACCTCTCTGAGGAGCTGCAGACGGCGCCTTGAGAAGCAAGAGCTGCGTCGCGAGGCGCGGCGGGGTCCAATTCGGGGTCCAATTTGAGAGAAACCGAGCCGAACTCAGCGGACCTCATCATGCTTGAGTAGGCAGGAACCGACTTGGGCTGAACCCGATCTCGTCGGCTGGGGGCCGAAAGGTCGCTGGTTCAAATCCAGTCGCCCCGATTCGTTCAGGTCACGCGGTACCGGAGGTGCGCGACACCCGGCGCCTCGAGTACCCGCTCCAGCTCGAGCTCCGGCGCCGAGCCGGGCTCGAAGTTGTCGAGCAATCTCTCGCCCGCGCCGAGGATGACGGGGGAGATCTGAAGATCGAACTCGTCGACGAGGCCGGCGGCCAGGGCCTGTTGGGCGCATGAGGCTCCCCCGGCGATCGAGACCTTCTTGTCTCCCGCAGTTTCACGAGCCTGCGCGAAGGCGGACTCCAACCCGTCGGTGACGAAGTGGAAGGTCGTCCCTCCCTCCATCTCGATCGGGTCGTGGGCGTGGTGAGTGAGGACGTAGGTCGGTGCGTGGTAGGGCGGATCGTCTCCCCACCAGCCCTTCCAGTCCGTGTCGCCCCACTCACCGCGGATCGGCCCGTACATGTTGCGGCCCATGATGAAGGCGCCGAACCCCTCCATCATCTCGTCCGCCACCTGCTTGTTGACGGGGTGCTCGGCCTGGTCGCCGAGGTGCCAGGCGTGCAAAGCCATCCCTCCCTCGCCGAGCGGGTTGTCCTCGTTCTGATCGGGGCCGGCGACGAATCCGTCGGCGGAGATGGACATCGAAAGGTTGACCTGCGTCATCAGCGTGCTCCTCGCATTTCGTTGGGCCTTGGGAGATGAGACCCGTATGGGGCCCGGAAACTAATCGGCTTCCCTACATTTGCGCTATGAACGCGACGGCACCTCGCGGGATGACGACGACGCAGAAGGTCGCGATCGTCACCGGCGCCTCGCAGGGCATCGGCGCCGGCGTGGTAGCCGGGTTCCGTCGTGCCGGGTACGCCGTCGTGGGCACCTCGCGCTCGATCGGTCCCGTCGACGAATCCGACTACGTGACGGTCCAGGGCGACATCGCAGAAGCCGACACCGCCCGGCGAGTGGTCGATCGCGCGCTGGACCGATTCGGACGGATCGACAGCCTGATCAACAACGCTGGGATCTTCATCAGCAAACCGTTCAGCGAGTACACGGCCGAGGATTACGCGAGCATCACCGCAGTCAACCTCGCGGGCTTCTTCCAGATCACGCAAGTGGCCATCCAGCAGATGGCCACTCAGCGCAGCGGCCATGTGGTCAACATCACCACGAGCATCGTCGACCGCGCCAGCAGCAAGCAACCGTCCGCGCTGGTGGCCCTCACCAAGGGCGGCTTGGCCGCCGTGACCCGCTCGCTGGCGATCGAGTACGCCTCACGTGGGGTCCGGGTCAACGCGGTCGCGCCCGGGATCATCAGGACCCCGGTGCACGACGCCGCTTCCTACGACGGCCTCGCCGGTCTTCATCCGCTTGGACGGCTCGGCGAGATCGACGACATCGTCGACGGCATCCTTTACCTCGAACGGGCCACGTTCGTCACCGGTGAGATCCTGCACATCGACGGCGGACAGTCGGCCGGCGACTGACCCGGATCAGGGACTCGAGAAGCTCTCGATAGGAGGTCCGGGCCAGGTCGAAGACGACCTCGACCGTCGCGGTGGCGCATCAGTTCCTGGATGACCCAGAAGCAGCCTCCGCGAGGATCGCGGTCTCGGCGTTGTCGCTCATCGTTTTGTCCTTCCTCCGAGGTTCGGCCGAAACTAGCCCCCGCGGCTAGCTTCCCTTGGTCGGCAGGTTGAGCGTCTCGCTCTCGGGAACCCCCTCGCGCAGCTCCTTCTGACGTTCGATCTCCGCGTCGACCTCGGCCCCGAACAAAAGCGCCACGTTGGTCAGCCAGAGCCAGCCCAGCAGCACGATCGGGGCGGCGAAGGCGCCGAAGAACGCTCCCACGTTGGCCACATGGGAGAGGTAGGCGGAGAATCCGAGCGAAGCGATCAGCCAGATCAGGACTCCGACGAAAGCCCCGGGCGTGACCCAGCGAAACGACCGCTGTTCGACGTCCGGCGTCACGTAGTAGATCAGCGCGAAGATCAGCATCGTGATCGCCAGCGCTCCCGGCCAGCGGACGACACTCCAGATCGACGCGGCGGTGTGGCCGAGGCCGATGAACCCGAAGAGATCGGAGGCAAACCCACCGCCGACGAAGAGCATGATCAAGCTCGCCAGGACCAGGCCCATGATCGCGAACGTGAAGACGATGTCGGTCGACTTGCGCCGCAGGAAGCTACGACCGCCGCCGTCGAGCTCGAAGACAACGTTCAGGGCGCGACGGGCAGCCTCGAGCACCCCTGTGGTTCCGTAGAGGGTCAGCGCGATGCTGAATACGAACGCCGTCACCGCGGTTCCCTTGTGCTGCAGCGCCTGGCGCAGCGAGCTGTCGAGCGGCACCAGGGTCGAGTGGGGGACGACGTCGCGCAGGTAGCCGATGATCGCGTTGTAGGTGCTCGGGTACTGGCCGAGGAGCCCGAGCAGCGAGAGAGCCAGCAACGTGGCCGGGAACAGGGACATCAGCGAGTAGTAGGTCAGCGCCGCTGCGTGATGCGTCATCTGGTCGTCGTAGAACGACACCAGCGTTCGTTTGACCACTGTGCCCGCTGTTCGCATTCGTCCCCTCTACCCGCTTCGATTCCAGTCGCCCCGAGTCGGTTCGGAAGCGATCCAGCTCAGGGCTCGATGCCGAACCAGCGGGCGCGGCGGCTGGAGCCGAAGCTCTGCTTTTCGGCGGCCAGATCGCTCGATGGCGCCTGAAAGGCTCCGCTCGGCTTCGGCCCGGAGAGGAAGTCGACGTCGACCCGGCCGACGCGACCGCCGCCGAACTCGATGTAGCACGAGCCGCGCCCGTCGTAGTCCTGCGGTTGTCCGCTGCCGCGCAGGCTCGCGACAAGCCTCTCGGCGACGACGCCGGCCGCTCGCTCGGCGAACACCCCGGCCTTCGGCACGCCGATGGTCGCGACGTCCCCGACCGCATACACGCCCGGATACGAGGTCTCCAGCGTCTTCGGGTTGACCGGCACATAGCCGTCCTCGGTCATGCCACTCGCGATGACCACGTCGGGGGCGCGGTGCTTGGGGACTCCGAGGAAGAGGTCGTAGGGCATCTCGCCGCCGTCCTCGAGCATGACCACACCACGCGCCGGGTCCAGCGCGGTCACGCGCCGGTTGGGGATGAACTCGATGCCGCGCTCCCCGAAAGCCTCCAGCAGCGCCTGGGACGTGTCCGGCGACGGCGGGACCGGGCTCCCGAGCGGCATCACGAAGGAGATCTCGCAATCCTCGCGGACGCCCCGCGCCGACAGATAGTCATCCAGCAGCAGCGCGGCCTCACTCGGCGCCGGCGGACATTTGAACGGCGCTCCGCAGACGCCGACGATCGCACGGCCCTGGCTGAAGTCGGGCAGCAGCTCGCGCAGCTGCTCGGCACCGGGGACCGAGTAGAACTCGGTCGCCTCGGCCAGCCCCGGTGTGGCGTCGAGGTCGTAATCGGCGCCGAGGGCCAGCACGAGGACGTCTGCCTCGTGTTCTCCCGCGTCGGTGGTGACGCTCCGCGACCCCGGATCGATCGCGGTGATCGTCTCCTGGACGAAGCGGACCCCCGGCTTGGCGATGGCGTCGTAGGGGAGACGGACCGCTTCCGGCGTCGCCCGCCCGAACATCAGGTCGAGCTTCGAGTACCCGAAGACGAAGGCATCGTTCTGGTCGATCAACGTCACCTCGACGTCGTCGCCCAAGACCTCGAAGAGCGTCGTTGCCAGCTCGAGCCCTCCGAATCCGGCACCCAGTACGAGAACTCGACTCATCACTGCGCCGACCCTACGGCAGCGGCTGGGGAATCGGTCCCAGCGGCTGGCGGCACGGCGCCCCGCTGCAGACGGCCAGGCGCTTGAGCCGCGCCGCCAGCCAGGCGACGATCCCTCGGTAGCGCGGGTCCGCCGCAAGCGACTGCACCTCGTATGGATCGCGGTCGAGGTCGTAGAGCTCGCGCTCCCCACTGGCGTACTGGATGAACTTGTAGGGGCCGACCCGGATCCCGCTGTAGGCGTGGGGGACGCGGGAGGAGGCCTGCCCGGCCGAGCGTCCGGCATTTTGAGCCGGGGCATTGGTGAAGTCCTCGAGCAGCACCGCGCGGCGAGTTCGAAGCGCCGGATTGAGCGCGAAGGGCAAAAGCGACTGGCCGTCGAGGGGGCGGTTCGGGTGGCCGCCGGCTATCTGCAGGAAGGTCGGGGCGAGGTCCACGTTGGCGCTCAGTGCATCTGAGTGCTGACCCGCCGGGACGCCGGGGCCGCGAACCACCAGCGGCATGTGGTCGGCCGTCTCGTAGGGCAGGAACTTGCCGGTGTCGAATCGGTGCTCGCCCTGGAAATAGCCGTTGTCGGAGGTCAGGAACAGATATGTGTTCGGCAGCCGGCCGAGCCGCTGCAGCAGCCGGATGATCGCCCCGAGCCCATCGTCGACGGCGCGTTCGGACTCCAGTCGAGCCTCGTAGCGGAAATCGACCCGGCGGATGTCGGCGGGGGAGAGCTGCGGGTTACGGCGCACATATGTGGGCTTGTCGGAGACGTCGGACTCGTTGAAGTCGGGTCCCCGCGGTGCCTTGACGCCCGCAAGCGTGTGCAGGTAGCGCGGGGGAGGCGGGGGCCCGATCGGCCCGTTGTCGTCGACATGCGGGGCCGTGTAGTCGACCTGCATGTAGAACGGCCTGTCCGCCGCTGAGGCCTGCAGGGCCCGCAGCGCCTTGGAGGTGAGGACGTCGGTGACGTAGTCGCAGGGCTGCGACGAGCGATGCGGGCACCGGACCGAGTCCACGGTCCGGTAGCTGCGATCGCCATAGCGCCGCGTCAGGCGGCCGTTGGAGTTGAAGCGGTAGCCGTAGTAGAAGGAGGTCGAAGGGTCGGTCGCGAGGGTCTGCCAGTCGCTCCATCCGGGCGGCACGGCGGGCGGCCGGGAGCTGTAGCCGTTGAGGAACTTGCCGATGTGAATCGTGCGGTAGCCGGCCCTTTGCAGCCATACCGCTAGGTTGGAATGAAGGTCGTGGCGCCTGTAGGCGGCGAATCCGCCGATCGCGCCGATGTTGGTGAAGACGCCGTTGTTGCGCGCGTAGCGTCCGGTGAGAAGGGCCGCCCGCGATGGACAGCAGACCGGCACCGAGACGTAGTAGCGGCTGAAGCTGACCCCGGCGCCGAGCATCCGGTGGATGTTGGGCAGGACGCTGATTCGGCGACCAGAGTCGCCGCGGTAGGTGGCCGCGAGGTCGTAGAGGTCCTGGTCGTCGAGCTGGATCAGGACGATGCTGGGGCGCTGAGCCGGGTTGGAGCCGCAGCTGGTCAACATGGCAAGCAACCCGACAGCTGCGAGCGCGAGCAGCGCCAGCAGCAGGCGGAGCCAGTGGTGGCTCCGTGGTGCTTCCCCGCTCTTTGGCCTGCGGCTCAAATGCGGGGGGGACGATATGTCCGCAGGACGGCGGCGGGGCCTGCTTAGCTGGAAGTGCGACCCATGAGCCACGAGGCCGATCGCACCCACCCCAACGTCACCCTCGCCGTGCTCGCGGTCGGCGGCCTGGCCTACGCGATGCTCAGCTCGCTGGTCGTGCCGGCGCTGCCGACCATGCAGCGCGAGCTGCACACCACCGAGACCGCGATCACCTGGCTGCTGACCGGCTATCTGCTCGCGGCCTCGGTCGGAACCTCGGTCCTGGGGCGCCTCGGTGACATGTACGGCAAGGAGCGCCTGCTGCTCTGGACCCTGGTGATCCTCGGTGGGGGAACCCTGCTCGGCGCGCTTGCGAGCTCGCTGCCGCTGCTGATCCTGGCCCGGTTCATCCAAGGCGCGGGCGGCGGCATCTTCCCGCTCGCGTTCGGAATCGTCCGCGACGAGTTTCCGGCCCACAAGGTGGCCGGCGGCATCGGGCTGCTCTCGGCGATCCTCGGCGTCGGAGGCGGTCTCGGAATCGTGCTCTCGGGGGTGATCATCGACCACCTCGACTACCACTGGCTGTTCTGGATCCCACTCGTCGCCGTTGTCACCGCAGCGGTCGCAACCTGGCGCCTGGTCCCTGAGTCTCCGGTCCGGGTGCCGGGCCGGATCAACTGGCTCGCCGGCGCCCTGATGACGATCGGCCTCTCGGCGATCCTGCTGGCGATCAGCGAGACCACCACCTGGGGCTGGGGCTCCTCGAAGACCCTGGCCCTGCTCCTGGTCGGAGCCGTCTTCTCGCTTGCCTGGATCCGGGTCGAGCTGCGCAGCCGTGAGCCCCTGATCGACATGACGATGATGCGGGTCAGGGGCGTTTGGACCACCAATGCGGCGGCCTTCCTGCTCGGGGCCGGCCTCTACGCGTCGTTCATCGTCTTTCCCCAGTTCGCCCAGCTGCCGAAGAGCACCGGCTTCGGCTTCGGCGCCTCGGTCGTGGTCTCGGGCCTCTATCTGCTGCCGTCGACGATCTTTATGACCATCCTCGGCCTGCGCGCCGGGGCGATCTCGGCCCGCTTCGGCTCTCGCGCCGCGCTGCTGGCCGGGATCCTGTTCGCCACCGCCTCGTTCATGCTGCTGGCGCTGGCCCATGAGCATCCCTACGAGCTGCTCCTCGCCGCCGCCCTGCTCGGCATCGGCGTGGGCCTGGCGTTCGCGGCGCTGGGCAACCTGATCGTGCAGGCGGTGCCGAGCCATCAGACCGGCGTCGCGAGCGGCATGAACACGGTGATGCGGACCCTCGGCGGGGCGCTCGGCGGCCAGCTGTCGGCCACCTTCATAGCCGGGAACATGGCCCATGGCCTGCCGACGGTCACCGGCTTCACCGAGACCTTTCTGATGGCGACCGGTTTTCTGCTCCTCTGCTTCGTGGCCGGGCTGCTGATCCCGAGCACGCCCGCAGCCCTCGCGGGTCGGGACGTCACCGACGGTGAGTCGCTTGCCGCGATGCCCGAGGTCGCGCAGGGCTGAGACGAGAACCGGCGTGCGCTCCATTTCGAGTCGCTAGGGTCGGCGCAGTTCGAGCGAGGAGAGGCGCGCGTGCGGCGATTGCTGTTCGTTTTCGGAGTGTTGTTCCTGGGTCTGGCTCCCGCGGCAGGGGCTGCGGTGCCGGCACCGTTCGGGCATCCGTGCAACTCGCAGTCCGACGGCACCCGCTTCTGTCCCACGACCGATGGCGGACCGGGGCAGACGGTCGACGGGGTGCCGACTTTCGACGGGGTTCCGCTCGACGTCGACGTCACTCTCCCGGCGAAGGGCAGCGGACCCTTCCCCACGATCGTGATGCTGCACGGCTACGGCGGCGACAAGACCGACTTCGAATCCAACGACCCCAACGGCGACGGCGCCAACACCTACCACTACAACAACGACTTCTTCGCCCGTCAGGGATATGCGGTCGTCAACTACACAGCGCGCGGATTCGGGCACTCCTGCGGGGGCGGGCCGAGCGGATTTCACTCTGGGCCCTGCGGGCAGGGATACATCCGCCTCGGCGACACCCGCTATGAGGCCCGCGACACCCAGAACCTGCTCGGGCGATTGGTCGATCAGGGGATCGCGAAGCGCGGTGAGCTCGGCGTCACCGGCATCTCCTATGGCGGCGGCCAGAGCATGGAGCTCGCCTACCTTCGCGACCGCATCCGCAAGCCCGACGGCTCCTTTGCGCCCTGGACCAGCCCCAAGGGCAAGCCGCTTTCGATCACCGCGGCCTGGCCGCGCTGGCCCTGGTCCGATCTGGTCGATTCGCTGCTGCCCAACGGCCGCTTCCTCGACACCCAGGTCGCTCCGCCCGGACAGAGCCTGAACCCGGTCGGGATCGAGCTGCGCAGCTACGTCTCCGGTCTGTTCGCCCTCGGCAAGACGAGCGGCTACTACTGCGGCGACGCTCCCGCCAGCACGCCGTGCACGAATCCCGACGCCGACCTCAACACGAGCTTCGCGCTGGTCAATGCCGGCGAGCCCCCGACTCCGGTGGCCCTCGCCCGGCTGGCCGAGATCTACGCCCACCACCAGGCCTACGGTCTGCCCGGCACACCGGCCCCGCTGTTGATCGAGAACGGCTGGACCGACGACCTGTTCCCGCCCGAGCAGGCGATTCGGGTCTACAACCAGGTCCATGGCCGCAGCCCGGTCAGCCTCCAGTTCGGCGACCTCGGCCACAGCCGCGGCTCCAACAAGCCGACCGTGAACCAGGCCTTCAACAACCAGGGCGCCGCTTTCTTCGCCCGCTACCTGCGCGGCGCCCGCGGCGGGCCGGCCCCAGGAGCGGTGACCGCATTCACGCAGACCTGCCCGGCGGCGACCCCGGACGGCGGTCCCTACACCGCGTCCAGCTACAGCCGGCTTCACACCGGCAGCCTCAGCTTCGGCTCTTCGGCCTCGCAGCTGGTCGGCGCCGCCGGCGATCCGGCCACGAGCGGGCAATTCGATCCGATCGCCGGTACCAGCGATGCCTGCAAGACGGTCTCCTCCTCGACCGCGCCGGGCACCGCCGTCTACACGCGGGCCACCGGCTCGGGGTTCACGCTGCTCGGGCTTCCGACCGTGACCGCGACGATCCAGACGATCGGGGACTTCGGCGAGCTCGACTCGATGCTCTTCGACGTCGCGCCCGATGGCAGCGAGCGGCTCGTGACCCGCGGCGCATACCGCCTCACCAACAATCAGTCAGGCCAGGTGAGCTTCCAGCTGCACGGCAACGGCTATGCCTTCCCGGCCGGGCACACGGTCAAGCTCGTGCTGCTCGGCAGCGACGATCCCTACCTGCGGCCGAGCAACGACCTCGCCTTCAACGTCCAGGTCTCGAACCTGACCGCCACCCTGCCGACGGCCGGCGGCTGAGCCGCAACCGCCGCGGGCTAGGCTCTGGCCAGTGGCTGGAGCTGCCCTCGTCACAGGCGCCACCGGCTTCATCGGCGGCCGCCTCGCCGGCGCCCTGCTGGAGTCGGGCTGGACCGTCCGCTGCCTGGTCCGCGACCGGGGGCGGGCCACTGACCTCGAGCGGCGGGGCGCCGAGGTCGTCGAGGGCGACGTCCTCGATGCCGACTCGCTCGCCGGCGCCGGAGAGGGCGTCGACGTCGCCTACTACCTGATCCACGCGATGGGCCGCGGCGGCAAGGGCGACTTTGCCGAACGCGAGCGCGTCGCGGCACAGAACTTCGCCCGGATGGCGAAACGCGAGGGGGTCGGCCGGGTCGTCTATCTCGGCGGGCTCGGCGACGATCCCCGCTCCGAGCACCTCCGAAGCCGCCGGCGAACCGCGGAGATCCTCGCCGAGCTGGGCCCGCCGCTGACCTACTTCCGCGCCGGGATGGTCGTCGGAGCCGGGAGCGAGTCCTACCGCACCCTGCGCTACCTGGTCCAGCGGCTGCCGGCGATGATCGGGCCGGCCTGGCTGGCAACGCCGACCCAGCCGATCGCGATCGACGACGTCATCTCCTATCTGTCAAGGGCGCCGGCGGTGGCGTCGTCGCAAGGGCGCGAGATCCAGATCGGCGGCCCCGATGTCCTCTCCTACGGCGAGATGCTCGACCGGATGGCCGAGGCGCTGGGGGTGCGGAGACGCCCGAGGTTGCCGGTGCCGCTCTTGACGCCCTGGCTCTCGTCGCTGTGGATCGGCCTCGTGACCCCGGTGGACGCGGCGATCGCGCGGCCGCTCGTCGAGGGGCTGTCGACACCGACGGTCGTCACCGATCCGGCTCCGGCGGCCGACTTCGACGTCACCCCGGCCCCGTTTCGGACCGCGCTGCGCGACGCGCTGGCGGAGGATCCGGAGATCGCGGCCGCGGCGACCCTCCTGCCCGAGCCGAAGGCCACGGTTAGCCGCAGCGGGTCTGTCGGTTCGATCCAGGAGGCGATCGTGGTCCTGCCGGACTCGTCGGGAATCCCGGACCGCGACTTCCTCCAGCGCGCGGCCCGCGCCTACTGGCGCTTCGTCAACCGCGCGACCCTGGGCCTGGTTCGGGTCGTCTACGGCGAGACGGATCAGACCGTGGTCCTGCTCGCGCGGCCACTGGCGCTGCTGCGCTTCCGTTCGCCGAGCTTCGAGATCGACGCGGGGCGCGGGAGCGTGACCTGGCCGATCGAACGCGGCCTGCTGGTCGCCCACGACGGACGGGGGAGGGGCTTTCTGCGCCTCTCGATCGAGCGCGCGGAGCAGGCCGGCGGCGATTCGGCTCGCTTCAAGGTGCGGATGGAGGTCGAGAACTTCTACCCCTCGTTCCGCGGCAGCGGCCGCTTCGCCCGTTTCGGCACCCTGCTCTACGGACAGACCCAGCAGCGGATCCACCGCTGGGTCACGCGAGGGTTCCTGCGCTCGCTGGCCCGCCACGACCTGCCGCCGCGTGAGGTCGGCCGCATCGGCTCCGAGGCACGCGCCAGCGACTCTGCTTGACTGGGTGCCTAGCGTGGGTGCCGGCACACATATGGGGACCGTCCATCCCTGAGGGAGTCGCCTACGGCAGCAAGGCCGGCCGTTGGGTCCTCGCGGTCGCCGTGCTCGGATCAGGCATGGCCTTCCTCGACGGCACCGTCGTCAACGTCGCCCTGCCGGTCATCGGCCGCGACCTCAACGCGTCGACCAGCTCGCTGCAGTGGATCCTCAATGGCTACCTGCTGACGCTCGCCTCGCTGATCCTGCTCGGCGGCTCGCTCGGCGATCTCTTCGGCCGCCGTCGCGTCTTCGTCCTCGGCACCGGGCTGTTCACCGTGGCGTCGCTGCTCTGCGCGATCGCGCCCAATGTCTCGCTGCTCGTCGCGGCCCGGCTTCTGCAGGGAATCGGCGGTGCCCTTCTGACCCCGGGCAGCCTGGCGATGATCGAATCAAGCTTTCGTCCCGGTGACCGCGCCCGGGCGATCGGCGCCTGGTCGGGCCTTGGCGGCGTGGCGACGGCGTTCGGACCGCTGCTCGGGGGCTATCTGGTCGGGTCCGTCTCCTGGCGGGCGATCTTCCTCATCAACCTGCCGCTCGGCCTGCTGGTGATGGTCATGGCGACCCGCCACGTGCCCGAGACCCGCGACCCGACTGCCAGCGGGCAGCTCGACTACGGCGGCGCGGCGCTGGCCGCGGTCGGACTCGCGGGCAGCACCTACGCACTGATCGAGGCTCCCAGCGGCATGTCGGGGCTCGTCACGGTGGCGGCTGTGGGGGGCGTGCTCGCCCTGGTCGCGTTCTTGCTCCACGAGCACCGAACCGAGAACCCGATGATGCCGTTGAGCATGTTCTCCAACCGCCAGTTCAGCGCCGCCAACCTGGTCACCTTCGTCGTCTACGCGGCGCTCAGCGGGTTCTTCTTCCTCTTCGTCGCCTTCCTGCAGATCTCGCTCGGCTATTCGCCGATCGAAGCCGGCGCCGCATCGCTACCGGTGACGGCGCTGATGCTGCTGTTCTCGGCGCGTTCGGGCGCGCTGGCGCAGCGGATCGGGGCCAGGATCCCGCTCACCGTCGGGCCGCTGGTGATCGCCGCCGGGCTGCTGCTGACGACGCGGATCAGCCCCGGCGACAGCTATCTGACCAGCGTCCTGCCGGCGGTGATCGTCTTCGGGCTCGGGCTGACCCTCGTCGTCGCACCGGTCACCGCGACCGTGCTGGCGGCGGCCGACATGCGTCACTCCGGCATCGCCTCGGGCATCAACAATGCCGTCTCGCGGGTCGGCGGACTGCTGGCCGTCGCGGTGCTGCCGCTCGTTGGCGGCCTGACCGGCGACAGCTTCTATGACCCCGCGAAGATGACCGATGGCTTCCGCACCGCGATGGTGGCCTGCGCGGCACTCGCCGCCGTGGGCGGGATTCTCGCCTGGCTGACGATCAGCTCCGCCGTGCTCCACGGGGAGCCCGAAGGGGAGGCTGAACCGGCGCACGATTTCTCCTGCCCGATTGCCGGCACCCCGCTGGCCCCGGACCCGCTCCCCGACCTAGAGCGGGCTGTCGAAAGCCCGCGCAAGGCACCGGTCGGCGCCCAGGTTCGGGCTTGACTGCGCGGGGCAATGCTGTTCCAATTGGAGTAGGCGGGGGCCCATTATCGGGTTATGTAGAGTGGCCAATCAGTAGGCGGACGGACTTTTCGATGGCTAGACGGACGATCCGGGACCGGAGCGGACAATCAATCCCTGAATCGAGGTCGGCAGAGACTTCGGAGCTCAACCTGCCCGAGCTCGAGGACGAGATCAGCGCGGCGTTCGACCGCATCCGCGCCGAGCCGCTCGCAGCGCGCCTGCCCGGACAGGGGACCCGCGAGGGCCGCGACCGCCGCTCCAGGCACGCCAACCGTGACGCGTTCCTGGTCATGGAGCACGAGCGCCGGCAGCTGGCGGAGCGGCTGCATGGCCGGCGTGAGCTGCCCGAGCGGCTGCAGAGCGAGCGCCACCGCAGCGACCGCTACCGAGACCTGCTGTTGATCACGAACCTGATCGGGCTCGAGTACGAGCACCTGGCCGGCCGGGCGGCCGACAAGAGGAAGGCTCCACCGCTGCTCCGGGGGCAGGTGCCCGAGCGCGACACGCCCGCCGAATGGGCCCAGCCGTGGGGTGCGGGGCCGATGTTCGAGCTGCGTTCCTCGCTGCGGACCTACCTGCGGCGCCGCGACCGCAGCGGGCGGCGGGTCTCCTCGGAGTCGCGGTCGCGGTGCGCGGCCGAGGCGGAGCAGGAGATGGACCGCATCTACAGCAGCAGCCGCCTGCAGACGCTCACCGGTCGCTGGAAGTTCGAGCCCGGAATCGTCGAGCCAAAAGCGGCTGAGCCGGCCGAAGCCGGAGCAGGGCCCGCCGTCGCAAAGCCGACCCAGCGCGAGCGGCGCCGAGAGCAGCGGCAGCGCGAGCGCGCCGAGGCAAAGGAGCGCGACCGCCGGAAACTCGAGGAGCGCCAGCGCGCCGAGGCGAAAGAGCGTAAGCGGCAGAAGGCAAAGAGCAGGCGCGGTGAGGAGCGCAAGCGCAGGGATCAGGGCGAAAAGCGCAAGCGCGAAGAGCCGAAGGCAGGCAAGGTTGCGGTTGCGACGCCGGTCAAGGCCGTCAAGGCCGATGGGGGCAGCCAGTCGGAGCGAGCGGGCTTCTGGCAGAAGACGAATTCTCTGCGCATCGCCGCCGTCGCCGGCGCGCTGCTGGTCGGGGCCGCTCTGGCGATCATCCTGGGGACCGGAGGATCTTCGAAGCCCACAGGGGGCACCCCTGCCCGAACGACCGCCTTCGACCCGCTGACCGGGCTCGCCAAGGTGCCGACGAGGGCCGAGGTCGCCGCCCATCGCCGTGCAGTCAGGCGCGCCAAGGCGCAGGCCGAGCGCCGGCGCGAGGCGCGCGCCCAGCGGCTGGCCGCGGCGCAGGCCGCTGCTGCGAGGGCGCGCAAGCACCACTCCCATTCTTCTCCCCCGACCCCGGTTCCGACGACCGCAACTTCGACCCCGCCGCCGGTTTCGACATCTGCGCCGACGTCAGCGCCCTCCAGCCCGCAGCCCCAGACTCCGTCTCACACCACGACATCGACACAGACCAAAGCACCGTCCCCGGCTCCGGCGCCCGCACCGGCACCCGCGCCGGCTCCGGCCAAGTAACCCTCAGCGCGTCGATATGAGAGCCAGACTGATCATCTTCCTGACCCTCGGCACCGCTGCCCTGGTGCTTGCCGCGCAGGCGCCGGCTGCCGTGACTCTGCCGACCCAGCAGATCGGTCCGGCCGACGCTGCTTCATTCACCGCCGGTGATCCGATCGTCTTCCAGGCGTCGGCAGAAGCATCGGGCACCTCCGATCACATGGACTTCTACGTCGCGAGGGATCCCACGCTCAGCGCATCCGGAGTGTTCGCCAACTTCATCGATCACTTTCAGGGCCCCGTGACTGGAAACGATGGCGGGGCTACCGGCAACAACTTTTATTCAGGGAGTCCGGGCTCGGACACCCTCTGGCCTGACCGCCCCGGCACCTACTACTGGCAGGCCGTCTATTACGACTGCACCGGCGTCGTGGTGGGTGATTGCTTCAACGAGAGTGGGACGCGCAGCCTGACGATCAACCCGAAGCCCGCCTCATCGGTCAACAGCCCCGCCGATCTCAACACCTTCTTCGACAAGCACCCCAAGCACCGCACCCACCACCGCAAGGTCAGCTTCTCCTTCTCCTCCAACGTCCAGGGTGCTCACTTCCAGTGCTTCTACGCAAACGGCTGGGCGAAGTGCAAGTCGCCGCACGTCTTCCATCACCTGAGGCCGGGCCGCTACAAGTTCAAGGTGCGGGCGAAGGCAAACGGCGTCAAGGACAAGACACCGGCGTCCTTCGTCTTCCGCATCCTGCGCTGAGGCATCGCTGACGTTGTGCGAGGCTTCGCCGGTGGCCGCCGGGAGCGATGAAGCCAGCCATCCGGAGCCCCGGCCCGATCTCGCCGAGGCGCTGCGGCGGCGGGCGCTAACCCGCGACGAGGCGCGACCCGAGGCGGTAGAGCGCCGCCACGCGGCCGGCGGCCGCACCGCGCGCGAGAACGTCGCCGACCTCGTCGACCCCGGCAGCTTCGTCGAGTACGGCGCCCTCGCGATCGCCGCCCAGCGGGCGCGGCGCGATATCGACGAGCTGCTCGCCCGCACTCCCGCCGACGGGCTTGTGGCCGGGGTCGGTCGCGTCAACGGAGAGCTCTTTGGCGAGCGCGGAGCCTGCGCGGTGCTGTCCTACGACTACACGGTGCTGGCCGGGACCCAGGGCACGATGGGGCACCGCAAGAAGGACCGCCTGTTTGAGCTGATCGAGCGGATGCGGCTGCCCACTGTCTTTTTCGCCGAAGGTGGGGGAGGGCGGCCCGGGGACACCGACTACGCGGTCGTATCGGCGCTGGAGACCCGCGCCTTCGCTCTCTGGGCGCGGCTTTCGGGCCTGGCGCCGCGGATCGCCGTCGTCGCCGGCCGCTGCTTCGCGGGCAACGCGGTCATCGCCGGCGCCGCCGACCTGATCGTCGCGACCGAGAACGCTTCGCTGGGGATGGGCGGGCCGGCGATGATCGAGGGCGGGGGCCTGGGCCGGGTCGAGCCCGACGAGGTCGGCCCGATGGCGATGCAGGTCCCGAACGGGGTCGTCGACGTCGCCGTCGCCGATGAGGCGGGGGCGGTCGCGGCGACCAAGCGGCTGCTCTCCTACTTCCAGGGCAGCGTCGAGCCCGGCGCGGCGGGCGACCAGGCGCGCCTGCGCGAGATCGTCCCCGAGCGGCGCCGGCGCGCCTACGACGTCGGACCGCTGATCGAGGCCCTGGCCGACGGCGGCTCGGTCAGCTTCCTTCGGCCGGCGTTCGCGCCGGGGATGGTGACGGCGCTGGCGCGGATCGAGGGTCGCCCGCTGGGCATCGTCGCAAACAACCCGATCCACCTCGCCGGGGCGATCACCAGCGACGGCGCCGACAAGGCGGCCCGCTTCATGCAGCTCTGCGACGCCTTCGAGCTGCCTCTGGTCTCGCTGATCGACACTCCGGGAATGATGGTCGGGCCCGAGGCCGAGGCGACGGCGCTGGTGCGCCACTGCTCACGGCTGTTCCTCGCCGGTGCCGGGCTGCGGGTTCCGCTCATCGCGGTGATCCTGCGCAAGGCCTACGGCCTCGGCGCCCAGGCGATGGCCGCCGGCAGCCTGCACGAGCCACTGCTGACCGTCGGCTGGCCGACCGCCGAGCTCGGGCCGATGGGCCTCGAGGGGGCGGTCCGGCTGGGGCTGCGGCGCGAGCTGGAGCAGATCGCCGACGCGGGGGAGCGTGAGCGCCGGGTCCAGGAGTGGACCGCAGACGCCCACGAGCGCGCCAAGGCGCTCAACGCGGCGACGCTGTTCGAGCTCGACGACGTCATCGATCCGGCCGAGACTCGGCAGCTGATCGCCTCGACGCTCGCCGCTGCGCCGGCGATCGATCCGAGCCGCGACCGCCGCCGCTACGTCGACAGCTGGTGATCGCCGCCGGGGCCGGCCCGGGCTAGGGAGCGGCCCGCGCCGCGAGGACCTGCTCGGCCGCCTTCTCGGCCTCCTCGAGCCGTCCTTCGATCAGGTCGATCCCGGCGTCCCAAAACCCTGGGTCGGAGAGGTCGACCCCGGCGATGCCCGCCAGCAGCTCGGGCGAGCGCGAGCCTCCCGCGCTCAGCATCTCCAGATAGCGGGGGACGAACGACTCCCCCTGCTCGAGGTAGCGGCCGTAGATCGACGTCGCGAGCAGCTGGCCGAAGGCGTAGGCATAGACATAGCCCGGTGACTGGGTGAAGTGGTGGATGTAGGACCACCAGATCCGGTAGCCGTCGCTCATCTGCAGCGAGTCGCCGAACATCTCGTCCTGCGTCTGCCACCAAAGCTCGCCGAAGCGATCGGTCGACAGCTCCCCCTCACTGCGCCGCTCGGCATGGATCGCGGCCTCGAACGTGTGCAGCGAGACCTGGCGGAAGACGGTCCCGATCGCTCCCTCGATGTCCTCGGCCAGAAGCGCGAGCCGCCGCTTCGGGTCGTCGGTGGCCGCGAGCAGGCGCCCGAAGGTCACCGTCTCGCCGAAGACCGAGGCCGTCTCAGCCACGGTCAGGGGGGTCGTCTGCTGGAGGATGCCCTGCGGCCGGGCAAGCGCCTGGTGCAGCCCGTGGCCAAGCTCGTGGGCCAGGGTGAGGACGTCGTTGGGGCGCGCGGTGTAGTTGAGCATCACGTAGGGATGCACGCGAGGGAACCGCCGCGGCGCTGAAGGCGCCGCCGCGCTTACCGGGCCGGGGTGGGGCGTCGATCCAACGCTCGTCGAAGAAGCGCGCCGCCAGCTCGGCGAGCGCCGGCGAGAAGGATGCGTAGGCGTCGAGGACGATCTCGCGCGCCTGCGACCACTCGATCGTCGTCCCTTCGGTGGCGACCGTGGCCCGGCGGTCGTAGTCGGCCAGGCGCTCGACGCCAAGCAAACGGGCCTTGAGCCGGTACCAGCGGCGAACCAGCTCGTAGCGGCCCCGGACCGCGTCGACCAGTGCCTGCACCGACTCATCCGACGCCTCGTTGGACAGGTTGCGGCTGGCCAGCCAGTGGGGGAAGCGTCGCAGGCGATCCTGGGTCGCCTTGTCCTGGATCAGGGTGTTGAAGATGAAGGCGCGGGTGCGCAGGCCCGGCTCCAGCGCGGCACTCACCCCTTCCGCGACGCGGCGCCGCTCTTTGCGGTCGGGCGAATCGAGCCGGGCGAGCGCCTGGTCGAGCGTCAGCTCCTCGTCGAGCCGGACCCGGACAGCCGCCAGCTGCTCGTCGAGCAGGCGCTGGAAGGCCCGTCTGCCGGTGACCGCGGCTTCGTTGAGGACCTGCTCCTCGGGCTCGCTGAGCCGGTGCTCCGCGTAGCGATGCAGGACCCGCAGGTGGTGGGCGTAGCGCTCGCTTCCGGGGGCCGACAGCAGCTCCTCGGCCCTCTCCCCGTCCAGCGCCTGCCACTCGAGGTCGAAGAACAACAGCTGGTTCTCGATTGCGGCGAGACGTTCCTGGACCGTCTGCCATAGGGCCCCGAGCGCCGGATCGGCGGTATCGACCGAGTGGCGCAGCATCGCGTAGGAGGCGGCGCGCGAGGCCAGCTCGTAGATCTCGGCCAGCTCGCCCATCGCGCTCCCAAGCTCTTCCGGCTCGAGCCCGCCCACCCGCCCCCGCCAGCGCTCGGCGAAGCTGGTCGCGGCTCGCTCGGCTTCGTCGAGCAGCTCCGGGACCGCCTCGTCGCCACCGCCGTCAACCAGCGGCTCGAGGTCCCAGCCGACCTTCTCGACGTCCTCTTGCGGGGCGGTCGCGGCGATCGCGCCATTGTGCTCGAAACGGCTCGGCGCCGGCCCTCGGGCGGCGGACCGCGATCGTCATACTTAATCCGGCGTTGAGGCTGAACGTTCAACCTGCGGGCTCCGTAAGGCGGGGAGCACGGATGACCAGGCGGCCATTGATCTCAGACACGAGGACGATCGCGGCCGCGATCCTGGCCGTCTCGCTGCTGGCCGCGGTCCTGCTGAGCGGCTGTGGCGGAGGTGGCTCTGACTCGACCAGCACCGCCGCGGCGCCGAAGTTCGAAGGCGCCGTGGCGACCGATCCCAAGCCGCCCCCCGGACTGCCGCTGCGCAACTACAACGGCCAGCGCCTGGATACCGCCTCGCTGCACGGCAAGGCGGTCCTCGTCCTCTTCATCTACACCCACTGCCCCGACATCTGCCCGCTGATGGTCAGCCACCTGCATGCGGCCCAGGACGACCTCGGACCGAAGGCGAAGCAGCTGCGGATCATCGCCGTCTCGGTCGATCCCCGCGGCGACACCCCGAAGACCGTCGCCGCCTTTCTGAAGGCCCACCAGATGACCGGGCGGATGGACTACCTGATCGGCTCGCGCCCACAGCTGGAGGGGGTCTGGCACAACTGGAACATCGTCAGCCGCAACGACCCCAAGGCCGGAAGTCCCGACCTCGTCGAGCACTCGGCCGAGATCTACGGCATCAGCGGCAGCGGCAAGATCACGACCCTGTACCCGGCCAACTTCAAGCCGAGCCAGGTCGTCCACGACGTGCCGCTCCTCGCCGCCGATTAGATGCAGCGGGCCGCCTTTCGGGCCGGCGCCGTCGCCGCGGTGATCGCGGCGCTGGTCCTTGCGGTGGTGTTGAGCGGCACCAGCTCGAACACCGGCAAGCCGGCACCAGAGCTACCGCGTGAGGTCCTGGTTCCACCGCGCCAGACCCTGGCTTCGCTGCGCGGAAAGCCGGCGGCGATCAACTTCTGGGCCAGCTGGTGCGGGCCCTGCCGCAAGGAGTCGCCGGACATGCAGCGCCTCTACCGATCGCTGCACGGCAGCGCCGCGCTGGTCGGCGTCGACTACAGCGACGGCGCCGGCAACGCCCGCGACTTCATCCATGAGTTCGGCCTCGGCTACCCGATGCTCCGCGACCCCGACGGCAAGGTCGGCGACCGCTACGGCGTCACCGGCTTGCCGGCGACGGCGATCATCGACTCCATGGGCCGGATCGCCGAGCTGCTGCGCGGCCCGCAGACGGCTCAAACGGTGGGCCGGGCCCTGCGCCAGGCCGACTCCTCATAGGCCGCCCCAACCGCGGCTGTAGTCTGGGTGTGGGCGGCGCCTCTACTCGAGGAGCCCAGGATGGAAGCAGCAACGAAGCAGCGGTCAGACTCTCGCGCCGGCGGCGACGGCGGATCTCCCCATCCGCCCCGCCACCATCATCCGAGCGTCGAGGAGCGCGCCGCAGCCGGTAAGGCAGCCCGTTCGGGCGTTCCCCGGTCGAGCCATGGTCCCTGGGAGCCTGCGCCGGACCGTCCCGATCCGGTCGACATCCTCGAGCGCCAGTCGAGCACCCGGGTCCCGGAGCTGGTGCCGATCCGCTACGGGCGGATGCTCACCTCTCCTTTCGCCTTCTACCGTGGCACCGCAGCGGTGATGGCGGCCGATCTGGCGCCGACGCCGCGCTCGGGCTTGCAGGCGCAGCTCTGCGGCGACGCCCACCTCTCGAACTTCGGCGCCTTCGCGGCCCCCGACCGCCGCCTCGTCTTCGACCTCAACGACTTCGACGAGACGCTGCCCGGGCCATGGGAGTGGGACGTGAAGCGCCTCGGCGCGAGCTTCGCCCTCGCCGGGCGCGAGCGCGGATTCAGCCCCAAGCAGCGGCGCTCGGTCCTGCGCGGGACGGCGCGTGCCTACCGCGACGCCATGCGCGACTTCGCGTCGATGTGCAACCTCGACGTCTGGTACGCCCGCTTCGACATCGAATCGGCGCTCGCAGAGATACGCAAGGAGGCTCCCCGCAAGGACATGAAGCGGGTCCAGCGCAACATCGCCAAGGCCCAGACCAAGGACAACATCAAGGCGATGGACCGGCTCACCCATCGCGTCGAAGGGGAGCTTCAGATAGTCAGCGACCCGCCGCTGATCGTCCCGATCGAGGAGCTCGTCGGGAGCGGGATCGGCCGCGAAGCGATCGAGGGGCCGATCCTCGAGCTGCTGCGGACCTACCGCGACACCCTGGCCGACGACCGCCGCCACCTGCTCGACAGCTACCGCTACCTCCACCTCGCCCGCAAGGTGGTCGGCGTGGGCAGCGTCGGCACCCGCGCCTGGATCGTCCTGCTGACCGGACGTGACGATCAGGATCCGCTGTTCCTGCAGTGCAAGGAGGCCGAGGAGTCGGTGCTGGAGCCCTATTCGGGCAAGAGCGCCTATGAGAACCACGGCGAGCGGGTCGTACAGGGCCAGCGTCTGATGCAGGCGGCGAGCGACATCTTCCTCGGCTGGCTTCCGGCGACCGGGATCGACGGCAAGAAGCGGGACTTCTACCTGCGCCAGCTCTGGGACTGGAAGCGCTCGGTCGACGTCGAGTCGATGTCACCGTACGCTCTGGCGATATACGGGCAGATGTGCGGCTGGACCCTTGCCCGCGCCCACGCACGTTCGGGCGACCGGATCGCGATCGGCGCCTATCTCGGCTCCGGCGACGGCTTCGATCGCGCGATCGCCGAGTTCTCCGAGCTCTACGCCGACCAGGCCGAAAGCGACTACGGAGCCCTCGCGGAGGCGGTTCGGTCCGGACGCCTGCAGGCGGAGACGGTCGCCAGCTAGAGGCGATTTGCGCCCTTCCTTAGGGCGGCGAGCGAGTAATGAGTAGGCGTCCGTAGGACCCCCGTCCAAACCGCGACGACCTACCGAATAACGATGTCGAGTCGGCCTATCCGCAGGCCGAAGACCAAGGCATGCGGAATAAGCGAATCACCTCAGCCTCGGCGCGACGTTTGCGGATCGGCCTTGCAGCCGCCGTAAGCGCGCTTGCAGTTTGTGTCCTGCCGGCAACTGCGCTGGGAGCAACAGCAAACGACACAACCCAGTTCGCAGTTACAGCGGGAGCCCTCAACTTCTCGAGCGCCCCCAACGTTCCCGACTCACTGACCGGCATCACCCTCAATGGTCAGGCCCAGACCACGACAACCCAGATGACCAACTACGCGATCGCCGATGCCACCGGCTCGGGAGCGGGTTGGAACGTCACCGTCGCCGGTGACGGCCCCTCGGGCAGCGCAGTCTTCAAGGAGTACTGCCCCGGCGGCGCCTGCGGCGCGGCGGGCTACGTGACCAGCGGCATTACGCTGCCGGCCAACTCGCTGACGCTTTCGAGCACAGGAGCCGGCTTTACCGGCCAGAACGGCACCACCGGCACGGCCCCGACGCATCAGTGCGCGGCGGGCTGCTTCGTCGACGCCGCCAGCCCGGTCAAGGTCGCCTCGGCGGCTGCCAGCGCCGGCATGGGCACCTGGCAGGCCAACAGCTACGGCGCCTCGAGCCTTTCGCTCGCGACGCCCTCGACGCTGAAGGCTCTGCCGACCAACGAGCAGTACCGGGTCAACGTGCTCTGGACGCTCAACAGCGGACCCTGATTTACCAACCGAGGCACATCCGCTAAGGAAAGGCCCGCTCCGGCGGGCCTTTCTACTGCTGCGCCGCGTCTAGGCGGCCGAGCAGCCAGGCGGCGTGGCCGGTGAGGCGCTCGATCGAGTAACGGCGTGGGTCGGTGAGCAGCAGGCGGGCCGCTTCGTCGGCCAGCGCCGAAAGCAGGCGCGCGGTCAACTCGGGGTCCGGCGAGCCCTCGGCCGGCGTGACGCCGTGCTCCACATAGGCGCTGAGAGCGGCGATCACCGCGTCGCGGCCACTGCGGATCTGTTCCCGCAGCAGCTCCGGCGCGCCCTCCGGCGGCATCAGGACCAGCCGCCAGCGCACCGGATCGGAGCGCACCGCCTCGAGGTACCCGCGCAGGGCCGAGAGCAGGGAGGCAGGGGGGCCCTCGTCCACGAGCCCTCCGGGCAGGACCTCAGCGAGCTGGCCGAGCGCGCCGGCGCTCTCGCGCTCCAGCATCGCCTCCAGCAGCCCGGCGAGATCGCCGAAGTGCCCGTAGACGATCGGCCTGCTGATCCCGGCCTTGCGGGCGATCGCGTCGACCGAGAGGCCGTGGAACCCGCGCTCCCCGACCAGCCGCTTGGTGACGTCGAGGAGCTGCCGGCGTCGCTCGGCGCCGCTCATCCGTACTCGCGTGTCAGGGCTCACACTCATCGCCGCCGGATCAGGTTACAGTGGTGTAACTTACAGCGTCGTAGTTTGAACCGAGCGGAGGATCCGATGGGCACAGCTGTCGAGGAAGGGCGGTCGGCGGGGGTCGACGAAGCCCCAGGACTCCCGGGCGAGGTCGAGGTGGCGATCGTCGGCAGCGGCTTCTCCGGGCTTGGGATGGCGATCCGGCTCAGCCAGCAGGGGCGCGACGACTTCATCGTCCTCGAGCGCGGCGACGACGTCGGCGGCACCTGGCACTTCAACACCTATCCCGGTTGCGCTTGCGACGTCCCCTCGCACCTCTATTCGTTCTCCTTCGCCCCGAATCCGGACTGGAGCCAGACCTACTCGACCCAGCCCGAGATCCGCGAGTACCTGCGCAGCTGCGCCGAACGCTTCGGTGTCCGGCCACGGATCCGCTTCGGCTGCGAGGTGAGCGATGCCGAATGGGACGACGCGGCGGGCCGCTGGAGGCTGGAGACCAGCCACGGCCCGCTACGGGCCCGGGTCCTGGTCGGGGCGATGGGGCCGCTGTTCGAGCCCAAGCTGCCCGCGATCCCCGGCTTGGAGGACTTTTCCGGCCGCCTCTTTCACTCGGCCCGCTGGGATCACGACTACGAACTCGAGGGCAAGCGGGTGGCGGCGATCGGCACCGGCGCCTCGGCGATCCAGTTCGTTCCCGCGATCCAACCCAGGGTCAAGCGGCTGTCGGTCTTTCAACGCACCGCCCCCTGGGTCGTCCCGCACAGCAACCGGCCCGTCAAGGACTTCGAACGGCGCCTGTTCAGGGCCCTGCCCGCCGCCCAGCGCGCGGTGCGGGGGGCGGTATACGGGGCCCGCGAGCTGCTGGTGCTCGGTTTCGTCAAGCGGCCGCGGCTGATGCGGCTGCTCGAGCGCCTCGCCCGCCGCCACATGCGCGAGCAGATCTCCGATCCGGTGCTGCTCGAGAAGGTCACGCCCGACTACCGGCTCGGCTGCAAGCGGATCCTGCCCTCGAACCGCTGGTACCCGGCCCTCGGCGAGGCCAACGTCGAGCTGGTGACCGAGGCGATCAGCGAGGTCCGTGGATCGACGATCGTCAGCGCCGACGGCAGCGAGCGCGAGGTCGACGCGATCATCCTCGGCACCGGCTTTCAGGTCACCGAGATGCCGGCGGCGAGGCGGCTGCGGGGGCGCGACGGACGCACCCTGCACCAGGTCTGGGGCGAGCGGCCGCAGGCCCACCTCGGCTGCACGGTGGCCGGGTTTCCCAATCTCTTCCTGCTGCTCGGGCCCAACACCGGCCTCGGCCACGGGTCGATGGTCTACATGATCGAGTCCCAGATCGCCTACGTCCTCGACGCGCTGAGCTCGATGGAGCGGTCCGGTGCCGAGGTCGTCGAGCTGCGGCCGGCGGTCGAGTCGGCCTTCAACGAGCAGCTGGACCGAAAGCTCGCCGGGACCGTCTGGAACACAGGCTGCTCGAGCTGGTACTTCGACGCCGGCGGGCGCAACGCGGCCCTCTGGCCGGACTGGACCTGGCGCTTCCGGCGCCGCACCGCGCGCTTCGATGCCGCCAGCTACGTCGTCCGCGGCGGCGTGCCGGCGGCGAGCGCAGCGGCCTGACGGCCGCTGTTGGCGGCGAGCCGGCGCCCGCTCAGCAGTCGCCCTTGCCGCCGAAGACGCCCTGCAGGGCGCGGCCGGGGCTGAAGTCGATCCCGACCCGCACCAGGCCCGGCCGCGCAACCCGCAGCTTGGTCCAGTCTCCGGCCGCACCGACGCAGCCGGCCCCCGATTCGATGCTCCAGAAGGGGGTGAAGTGCTCGCGGATGATCAGGCGTCCGGGGCGGCGCACCTGGACCGCGAAGGACTGGGTGCCGAGGGCGCGCAGGCGGCCGCGGCTGCTGCCGTCGCCGACCACCAGCGGGCCCGGGTGGCGGACCTCGAACACCCGCCAGTGGAGCGAGTGCCAGCGCGGCCGCAGGTAGGGAAGGCCGCTGAGGATCAGCGCTCGCTCGGCCCGGGCTGAGTAGTCGAGCGGGGCGTCCGGAAGGGCGACGTAGCGGACCGCGTTTCGCTGCAGCCAGAGGCGGTAGCGGCGCTGGGTCAGGTGGCCGTCGTAGAAGAGGTCGTCACGGGTCGTGTCGAGCTGGCGCAGCCAACCGCGGGCGAGGCCGAAGGCGGGGGCCATATAGGCGGCCTCCCAGTGGTTGGAGGTCGGCGGGACCTCGATCCGGCTCACGCGCCCGTCGTGGTCGCGCAGCCAGCTTCGCAGCGGGTGGTAGTAGGCGGCGGTCGTCGAGCGGTCACCGTCGGTCTGGGCGACGGCGCGGATCCCCGCCATCAGCTGCCAGTAGAGGCTCCCGAACAGGACCAGGGCGATCATGATCCCGTTCGGCCGCGGGCGCCGGGTCAGCAGGATCGCGGCCAGCAGCGGCCCTCCGAACAGCGCCCCGAGGCGTATCGCATTGCCGCCCACCGGGTTGGGGATCAGCCAGACGGCGGTGGAGGCGAGCAGATAGCCGTAGACGGCGGTGCGGAAGGGGCGCTCGTCCGGCAGACCGCGGGTGATCAGCAGCGCCCCGGCGCACCAGAGCGGGACCGCGATGTAGGAGGTGAAGGCGAACGGGAACTCGCTGCTCTCCGGGAAGGCAAGGTTGAGCCCGAGCACGACGCCGAGGGCGATCGCCCCGACCCCGATGCCGGCGCGCCGCGATGCGCCGCCGCTGCAGATGACCAGCGCGACCCCGCCGAGGAAGGCGGCCGCGACCGGGCTCGCGAGCGCGCAGCCGAGCGCCGCGAGCATGGCCTGCAGCGATCGCCCCCGCTGCAGGCAGCGCAGCGCGAGCAGCCCGAAGGCGACTCCCATCGCGAAGGTGACCTGGCCGCTGACCAGCAGGCTTACCGCGCCGACGCCGAACCAGAGCGTCGCCCAGTGTGCCTCCTCGCCCCAGCGCTCCCTGACCAGGCGGTCGAAGAGATAGGCGGACAGCACCACCGACAGCGCCCCGACCATCCGGGTCCCGATCAGCGCCGCGACGGGGGGGAGCAGGACGCTGTAGGTGAGCGTGTAGTGGCCGCCGTACCAGCTGCCGTTCCAGATCGAGAAGCCGCCGTGCTGGAACAGCTCGGTGCGGAAGGTCTGGGCGGCGAGGTCGCGGACGTGGGGGTCCCAGAAGAGGACCACGGTGGTGAATGCGACGCAGAGCGCGACGGCGGGCAGCCAGCTGAGGCGTCCGGCGTCGCCGCCGGGTCCCACGGGGGGCTGGCCGCCTGGGGCGGATGGCTGCGGCAGGCGGGACACGGACGGGGAATTATTCCCCAGTGCCCGGACTGGCGGGGTCAGCCCGAGAGCGGAATCCGGATCACGCGATCGTCACCGGGGTGCGGCTGGCCACGACCGTCGCGATTGGAGGTGGTGATCCAAAGCGAGCCGTCGGGGGCCTTGGCGGCGGCCCGCAGGCGGCCCCAGCGGCCGCAATAGAGGCCCTTCGGCGGCCCGGCGTGGCTGCCGTGGAGCTTGATCCTGAACAGGCATTGGCCGGCGAGAGTGGCGACGAACAGCTTGCTGCCGATGATCGCGTCTCCGCTCGGCGAGGCGGTGGAGGTCGGGGTCCAGGTGACCTTCGGGTTGGTGAACTTGCCCCCCTGGGTGTCGCCCACACCTTCGACGATCGGCCAGCCGTAGTCATGGCCAGGACGGATCAGGTTGACCTCGTCGGTCGTGTTCTGACCGAACTCGGTTGCCCAGAGCCGCCCCCTGCGGTCCCAGGCCAGTCCCTGGACGTTGCGGTGGCCGTAGGAGAAGACCGGTGAATTGGGGAAGGGGTTGTCGTGCGGGATGCTGCCGTTGGGATTGAGGCGCAGGATCTTGCCGTTGGGCGAGCCCAGATCCTGGGCCAGCGCCGTGTTGCCGGTCTCGCCGACGCCTGCGTAGAGCTTGCCGTCGGGGCCGAAGGCGATCCGCCCGCCATCGTGGTTGAGGCCGCGGGCGATGCCGGTGAAGATCGGATGCAGCGGCCCGCCGAGGTGGAAGCGGACGATGCGGTTGTCGTTCGCGGTCGTCAGATAGGCGTAGATCCAGTGATCGCGCCGGTAGCCGGGGGAGACCGCGAGGCCGAGCAGGCCGCCCTCGCCGGCCGCGGTGTCGACACCCGGCACCTGCATGACGACGTGCTGGCGGCCGCGGCCCTTGATCTTCACGATCTGCCCCGTCGTTCGCTCCGAGACCAGGGCGTCGCCGTTGGGCAGGAAGGCGAGGCCCCAGGGGACCTGGAGGTTGCTGGCCACGGTGCTGGGACGCGCCTGGTGATGGCCGCCATGGTGGCCGGCCGCGAGCGCCGCTCCGGAGCCGTCCTGAAGACCGGCTGCGAGCCCCGCCAATGCGATGAGGACGATCAGAGCCCCTGCCCTGCGCATGGCTTTGAGTATGGCAAGCCGGGCAGAGGATCCGAAGCCGTCGCGGCAAAGCCCCGAGACCCTTCCTCGGGGCGCTTTCTGCAAGGTCCTTCCCAAGTTATCGGGCAGCGGTGCCGTGCCCGGCCAGGCATGTTTAGCCTGCGCCCCCTGTCGTCCCCGAATTTTGGGCCTCGACAGGGCAGATGCGGATTGGTTCCCCCGAAATCGAGCACGGGGCGCGTCGACGCGCCCCGCTTGCCCTGGCGCTCCTGGTGCTGGCTGCGCTGTGCCTTTTTGCCTGGCTGGCAGGCGGCGCCGGGGCGCAGAACCTGGAGCAGAAGTTCCAGCACAAGCAGGCCCAGGTCAACCACAACCAGTCCGCCCAGGACAACCTCTCGGCGAGCATCGCCGAGCAGAACCGCCAGGTCAACGAGCTGATCGGCCAGGTCGCGGCGGCCCGCGCCGAGTCGGCCGCGGTTGCCCGCAAGCTGGCCGCCAAGCAGGCCGAGCTCGATCGAGCCAAGGCGCAGCTGGCCCGCGAGCGGCGGCAGCTGCAGATCGTCCGCGCCCGGCTGCAGCGGGCGATGGGTGTGCTGCGCAGCGAAATGGTGCAGATCTACGAGGCCGGCGACCCCGACACCCTGAGCGTGATCCTCAACTCCGCCAGCTGGTCGCAGGTCGTAGCCCAAAGCGATTACCTCGCCGCCTATCAGAACCACTTCGATTCGGTGGTGCAGCGGGTGCGGACCCTGCGCGACCAGACCCGCGCCGCGGTCGACCGGATGCGGGCCACCCGCGACCGCCTGACCGCTGCCCGCAACGCGATCGCGGTCCAGAAGCGGCAGGTCGACCGCACCCGTGCCGCGCTCGAATCCCGCCGCGCGGACCTGGTCGCGGCTCGCCGCGCCCGCCAGCGCCAGCTCGACGCGCTCGAGAGCCGCGGCCAGCAGCTGGCCGACAACCTCTCCTCGATCTCCGATCAGCTGCAGGCGTCGGCGCCGGGCGGTCCCTCGCCGGCCACTCCCGCCCCGCTGGCTCCCGGGGACCAGGCGCAGCTGCTGCCAAGCGGCGACGCCGCCGCACCCGCCAGCGCGCCGGCCGCGGTCAAGAACTTGATCGCAGCCGCCAATCAGATCGATACGACGCCCTACGTCTGGGGCGGCGGCCATGGCTCCTTCGATTCCTCCGGCTATGACTGCTCCGGCGCCGTCAGCTTCGCGCTCAACGGCGGCGGCTTTCTCTCCAGCCCCCTCGATTCGACCGGGCTCGAGACCTGGGGCTCACCGGGGGCCGGACACTGGATCACCGTCTACGCCAACGCCGGCCATGCGTTTGCCGTCATCGCCGGCCTCAGCTGGGACACGGTCGGCGACGTCTCCGGCACCGGTCCGCGCTGGCACACGACGACCGAGTCCACGGCGGGCTTCATCGCCCGCCACCCCGACGGCTACTGAGCCGCGGCTAGACCTTCGCGTCGTCGGCGGGATCGTCGGACGGCTGCAGCGGGAGCTTCCCGTTCTCCCAGGCGTCCATTCCGCCGTCGATGCAGCTCGCCTCGCGCCCGGCTTCGCGCAGCTTCTCGGCCAGCTCGGCGCTGCGCCCGCCGTCGTCGCAGACGACGAGGACGATCTGCTCCTCGTCGACCCGCTCGAGGACCGCGTCGATCTCCTCCTCGGAGGCCTGTCGGGCTCCGGGCACGCGCTTGTCGCGCCAGGCCTCGTCGTCGCGGATGTCGATCGCGGTCGCCCGGTTGGAGGCGATCAGCTCCCGTGCCTGCTCCGGCTCGATCGTCGCCTCGACGTCCATGCCTGAGCTCTACCCGTCGTGCCAGGGGCGGATACCGCCACATCGGCAAGCCGAGTTTCACTACTTAAAAAGAATGACCGCAGGCACGAAACAAAGGGGGACGGTTTGGCTTTGGAAAGGAGACGTTTCGTTGCGTGATCGCTTGGCAGGGTGCAGGATCGCCGCAGTGGCAGCGGTCGGCTTCTGCTGCGCGATCGGCGGCGTCGTGGCCCCGCGGGCGTTCGCCGGGCAGCCCGCGCCCCCCGGCGACGCCGGGGCGCAGGTCTCCGCCGGCGGCGCCCTCTCGGCCCCAGGGGTCCCGGTCGTCAAGCGGGTCGTCTGCAAGACCGGCTGTCTGGGCCGCCGCACGGCTTCGCCAGGGGCCGTGGTCAAGGTCAAGGGGGAGTTCCTCGACTATGTGCAGAAGGTCGTCTTCCGCGGCGCCAGGCATCCGATCCCGGCGCCGCTGACCTACACCAGTCCGACCCTGATCCGGGCGGTCGTGCCGGTCGGCGCGATCAGCTCGCGCCCATATGTGATCGACATCCAGGGCCGGCGCTCGAACCGGGCGCGGCGAAAACTGCGGATCCGCGCCGCCGCCCCGACCGCCGTCCCGGGCTCGGGCGTCTTCCCGGTCCAGGGGCCGCACACGTACGGCGACGGCTTCGGCGCCCCGCGCGCCGGCCACACCCACCAGGGCCAGGACGTCCTCGCGTCATGCGGGCTGCCGGTGGTCTCGGTGATGACCGGCACGGTCCAGTACGCGGGCTACCAGTCGGCCGCCGGCAACTACATCGTGATCGACAACAACGGCACCGAGGACGACTTCGTCTACATGCATCTCGCCTATCCGGCGAGCCCGAGCACGCTCAACGCGCCCGTCGCGGCGGGCCAGCCGATCGGCGTCGTCGGCAAGACCGGAGACGCGACCGGCTGCCACCTGCACTTCGAGTATTGGCAGGGCGACTGGTTCGGGGGCGGGCACCCGATCGACCCGCTGCCCTACCTGCTGGCCTGGGACCCGACCGCCTGAGCGGCGGCGAAGGCGCCGCCCCTATCTGGTCAGCCCGATCAGCTCGAAGCGCTCGTGGTTGCCCTTGATGACGCGCTCGGCGACGACGCCGATCCCGGCGACGTTGTACTTGCGCTCGCGGATGCCGGGCTCCAGCGCCGAGCGTTCCACGGTCACCAGCGACTTGGAAAAGGAGCCGAAGGGCACCCTCACCGCGGCGTGCCCGAGCACCTTCGCCTGGTCGACGGCGTGACCCGGGTAGTACTCCTGCCGGTAGGCGTCACCGGGCTTCGGATGCGCCTCCATGATCACGCCCGGCTGGGCGCCGTCGACCCCCGCCTGCCATGAATCGCTGGCCTTGACGAAGCGCCCGTTCTGAAAGTCGCGGGCGTCCTCGCCGAAGTACCAGACGTTGCCCCGGCGGTCCTGCGCGTACCAGTCGTCGGTGCGCTCGACGGGCCTGCCCCTGGAGCTGACCGTGTCGCGCACGACCGTGCATTCGACGCCCATGATCCGCTTCGTCCGCCGGGTCACCGTCTCGGTGTCCAGCTGCGGGGTCTTTCCGTTCTCGGCCACGCCGCGGTAGCGGAGCGTCGTGCCCGGCTTGAAGGGGAGCAGGGGGTTGTCGATGCGGGCGACGAATTTCGCCGGCTCGATCTTCGGCGAGTAGGTCCCGTGGATCGGGGCCGGGTTGGCGGCATTTCCCGAGGCTGCGCCCGCCGGCTCGGCTCCCGTCGCCGTGGCATCGCCCGACGATCCGCATCCGCCGAGGGCCAGCCCGGCGAGCGCCGCCGCCATCACGGCCGCAAAGGGGGCTCGAACTTGGTTCTTCAAACGTCTCATCGTCATCGCTCCTCAGAAACCGTTGCATTCAGGGATTGGCTGGGTTATCCCTGAGCCCGATGAAAGCCAGATGACAGCGGGGCGGATCCGGCTAGGCCCGAAGTTCCGGGATCGCGATCCAGACGTCGGCGCCGCCGCCGGCCCGGTTCGCCGCCCCGGCGCTGCCGCCGTGGGCCCGCGCGATCGCCTCCACTATCGCCAGACCGAGGCCGGTGCCTTCACCGCTGCGGGCGTCGTCGGGGCGGCTGAAGCGCTCGAATGCGTGGGCGAGGAATTCGGGCGGAAATCCCACACCGGCATCGGAGACGTGCAGCTCCAGCCGCGAGTCGGCCCGCAGCGCGGAGACCCGCACCGGTCCGGCACCGTGGCGCAGCGCGTTGTCGATCAAGTTGCCCAGCGCCTGCTCGAGCCGCAGCTGATCGGCATCGAGGCCGAGGCCGTCGCAGAGCTCGATGTCGAACGGCTGCCCCGCCGCCTCGGCGCGGGCCGCGAAGCGGTCGCGCACCAGCCCGATCATCGCCCCGACGTCGACCTGATCCCGCTTTATCTCCAGCCTGCCCTTGTCGGAGCGTGCGAGGACGAGCAGATCCTCGGCGAGTTGGGAGAGGCGATCGACCTCCTCGACCGCCGAGCTGATCGCGGCCCGCAGCTCCTCCGGGCTCTCGGCGTGGCGGAGAGCCACCTCGAGCTCGGTCCTGTGCGTGGCCAGCGGTGTGCGCAGCTCATGGCTTGCGTCGTCGACGAACGCTCGCTCGCGCTCGAGGGCCGCTTCAAGGCGGCCGAGCATCTCGTTCAGTGTCTCGCCGAGCCGGCGCAGCTCGTCGTCCGCGACCGGAACCGGCAGGCGCTGGGCCGCGTCGGCCTCCGAGATCTCGGCCGCCTGGCGCCGAATCGCCTCCACCGGACGCAGCGACGCGGCGACGGCGGCATAGCCGATCAGCGCCGCGAGCAGAAGCGCCGCCGGCCCGCCGATCAGAAGCAGGGTCCGAAGGCTTCGCAGGGCGGCGTCGCGGTCGTCCAGCGAGGTCCCGGTGACGAGGATCAGATGGCGCCGGTGGACGCTGACCGGGGTCACCAGCAGGCGAGCCGTGCCGCCGACGTCCGCGACGCCGCTGCGCTCGATGACGATCGAGCCGTCCGCGGCGGTTCGCAGGTCGGCCGGCGAGAGGACGGAGCGGCCCTTGCGGGTGGCGGTCGTATCGAGGACTCGTCCTGACGGGGTGAGGATCTGGGCGAAGCGAGAGGGGTCGGACGCGAGGATGTCGTTGTAGCTGTCCGATTCGCGCAGCAGCGTCGTCACGTCGGTTGCGCGAGAGCGCAGGTTCTGGTCGAGCGAGTTGGTGAGCTCGTCCTCGTAGCGGACGTAGATCAGCAGCCCGACGACTCCCAGGACGACGGCCATCCCGGCGACGAAGGCGAGGGTCACCCGCAGCCTGATCGGCAGCCGGCTCAGCGTCCGCCGTCCTCGCGAAAGCGGTAGCCGGCTCCGCGCACGGTCTCGATCGAGCGCACCCGGAATGGCCGGTCGATCTTCTGGCGCAGATAGCGGACATAGGAATCGACCACGTTGGAGCGGTTCTCGTACTCGTAATCCCAGGCATGCTCGAGCAGGGCGAAGCGCGACAGCACCTCGCCGGGGTGGCGCATGAAGGTCTCGAGGATCGCGAACTCCTTCGCCGAGAGCTCGATCTGGGCCTCCTTGCGCCAGACGCGCCGGGTCGCAGGGTCGAGCCGCAGGTCGCCGGCCTGCAACTCGGTCGGGCGCTCGACCGGGCTACGGCGGACCAGGGCCCGCAGGCGGGCGAGCAGCTCCGCATAGGAGAACGGCTTGGTCAGGTAGTCGTCGGCCCCACCGTCGAGCCCCGCGACGCGATCGCGAATCGAGTCGCGGGCGGTCAGCATCAGGATCGGTGCCCAGACGTCGGAGCCGCGGAGCCGGCGGCAGACCTCGAAGCCGTCGAGGCCCGGCAGCATCAGGTCGAGGATGATCGCGTCGTAGGCCGTCGCCTGGGCGCGGTAGAGGGCCTGCTCGCCGGTCGTCTCGACGTCGGCCGCCATCCCCTCCTTCTGCAGGCCATGGCGAATCAGGTTCGCCAGCCTCTGGTGATCCTCGACGATCAGAATGCGCACTCTTCAGCTCCCCTGGGGGACAGGATCGTGGCCGAATATGAAAGAAAGATGAAAAAGAGAGCCCGTGGGCTCCGCTTCAGGCGGCGCTTGCGCCGCTGAAGACCTTGGTCCGCTCGGGGCGGACGAAGACCGACTGCCCCTCGTGCAGTCCGAGCTCCTCGGCCTGCTCGCGGGTCAGCTGCGCCCAGATCTCTCTGCCCTCGGGCAGCGCCAGCTCGACCCGCACCTCGAACCCGAGGCTGACGATGCGCTCGACCCGCGCCCGCTCGGTCTGGCCGTTGGCCTGCTGCAGGATCTCGAGGTCATGGGGGCGCACGAGGTGCTCCCCGAGCTGGTTGACCTCGCCGACGAAGCCCATCACGAACTCGTTCGCCGGGCTCTCGTAGAGCTCGGAGGCTGTCCCGGTCTGCTCGATGCGGCCGTCGTTCATCACCACCAGCTGCTTGGCGATGTCCATCGCCTCCTCCTGGTCGTGGGTGACGAAGATCGTCGTCACGTGGACCTCGTCGTGCAGCCGCCGCAGCCAGATCCGCAGGTCCTTGCGGACCTTGGCGTCGAGGGCCCCGAAGGGCTCGTCGAGCAGCAGCACCTGGGGCTCGACCGCGAGCGCCCGGGCCAGCGCCATCCGCTGGCGCTGGCCGCCGGAGAGCTGGGAGGGATAACGCTCGGCGAGCCCGTGCAGCTGTACGAGGTCGAGGAGCTCGTGCACACGGGCGCGGGTCTTCGACTTCTCCCAGCGCCGGATCTTGAGCCCGAAGGCGACGTTTTCGTAAACGGTCATGTGCTTGAAGGCGGCGTAGTGCTGAAAGACGAAGCCCACCCCGCGCCGCTGCGGGGGCTTGGCGGTCGCGTTCTCTCCGTGGATCAGCACGGTCCCGGCGTCGGGCTCCTCGAGGCCGGCGATGATCCGCAGCAGCGTCGACTTGCCGCTGCCGCTGGGTCCGAGCAGCGCGGTCAGCGAGCCGTCGGGCACGGTCAGGGAGACGTCGTCGAGCGCCTGAAAGTCGCCGAAGCGCTTCGATGCCCCTTCGATCTGGATGCTCATGTGGTTCCCTCCTTGGGCTTGAAGCGGTTCATTGCGAAGAGCGCCGTCAGGGCCAGCAGCGCCAGCACGATCGCGGTCGTGTAGGCGCCGGTGAAATCGAACTTCTCGTAGAAGGGCGGGACCAGCAGCGGCAGCGTCTGGGTGCCGCCGAGGATCGAGCCGGAGACGATCGTGACCGCCCCGAACTCGCCCAGGACCCGCGCCGTGGTCAGCACGACTCCGTAGCCGACGCCCCAGCGGATTGACGGCAGGGTGACCCGCCAGAAGGTCTGCCACGAGTTGGCCCCCAGTGTCGTCGCAGCCTCCTCCTGCTCGGTCCCGACCTCGCGCAGCACCGGCACCACCTCGCGGACGACGAACGGCAGCGAGACGAAGATGCAGGCGAGGACGATTCCCGGGGTGTGGAAGATCACCTCGAGGTGGTGGTCCGACAGCCAGTTGCCGAACCAGCCGATCTGGCTGTAGACCAGGAACAGCGACAGGCCGATCACGATCGGGGAGAGCACGAAGGGCAGGTCGATCACCGCGTTCAGCAGCGCCTTGCCGCGGAACTCGTGGCGGACGAGGATCAGCGCGCAGGCGACGCCGAAGACGGTGTTCAGCGGCACCGCGATCGCGACCGTCAGCAGGCTGATCAGCAGCGCATGCTGAAAGCCATGGGTGCTGATCGTGTCCCAGACGGGCCCCAGCCCGTGCTCGAAGGTGCGGTAGAAGATCAACCCCACCGGCGCCAGCAGCAGCGCCGCCAGGTAGGCCAGCGCCGCCCCGCGCAGGCTCAGCCGGCTCAGTCTCGAGCTAGCGATCATGCTTCGAGCTCCAGCGCTGGACGAGGTTGAGGCTGGCGAGCATCAACAGCGAGACCGCCAGCAGCACGATCGAAACCGCGGATGCGCCGGCATAGTTGCCGTTCTCGACCTGGGTGCGGATGAACACCGACGCGACCTGGGTGTTGAAGCTGGCGGCGATCAAGACCAGCGAGCCGTACTCGCCGAGGGCGCGGGCGAAGGCGAGGGCGACGCCCGAGAGCAGACCGGGGAGGAGGTTGGGGAAGATGATGCGGCGGAAGACCGTCAGCCCTCCGGCGCCGAGCGAGGCGGCCGCCTCCTCGACCTCGGGGTCGAGCTCGATCAGCACCGGCTGCACCGAGCGGACGACGAAGGGGAGGGTCACGAAGCAGAGCGCCAGCACCACGGCCGGCCTGGTGAAGGCGAGGTGGATCCCGATCGGGCTGTCGTTGCCGTAGAGGGTGATCAGGACCAGGCTGGCGACGATCGTCGGCAGCGCGAAGGGCAGGTCGATGACCGCGTTGACCATGCTCTTGCCGCGAAAGTCGTCGCGGACAAGCACCCAGGCGATGATCGTCCCCATCACGGCGTTGATCGCGACGACGATCAGCGAGCAAACCAGGGTCAGCTTCAGCGCCGATACCGCCTGCGGGCTCGAGACCTGATCCCAGAAGTTGCCGACCCCGCCGCTGAGCGACTTGTCGACCAGGGCCGCGATCGGCAGCATGACCATCACGCTCAGATAGAGCGTCACGAGCCCGCGGCCTACCGCGGCGTCGGCCCCGGGCAGGCGGATGCCTGCCCGGGGCAGCCGCGCGGTGTGGGCCTCAGCCGGCAGTCGAGACCCCCAGGTCCTGCTCGATCTTCGCGACCGAGCCCTTCGTCTCGTCGAAGAACTGGTCGTTGACCTTGTCCCAGCCTCCGAACTTGTCAATCGTGAACAGCCCCTTCGGAGTCGGGAACTGCTGCGGATCGACCAGCTTCGGGTTGACGGGGCGGTAGCCGTCCCCGGCCCAGATCTTCTGACCGGCGTCCGACCAGATGAAATCGACGAACTCCTGCGCCTCGGGAGACGCGTCCTTGGTCACCGCGATCGGGGTCTGGATCAGGATGTCGTCGTCGGGGATGACGTAGTCGACGTCCTCGCCCGACTCCTTGGCCTTGATCGCCTCGTTCTCGTAGGAGAGCAGGACGTCCCCCTGGCCCTGCGTGAACGCGGTCAGCGCGTCGGCGCCGCTTCCCGGCTGGGCCTTGGCCTTGCCGAGAACCGTCTTCACCGCGTCAAGCGCCTGGGCGTCAGACTTGCCCTCGGCGATCTGGCTGCCGTAGAGGGCCATGATGTTCCAGCGCGCCGAGCCGGAGGAGAACGGGTTCGGCGTCACGATGCTGACGTCCTTGTTGATCAGGTCGTCGAAGGAGTGGATGCCCTTCGGGTTGCCCTTGCGGACGACGATCGCGACGACCGAGTCCTCGGCGATGCCCTTGTACTTGTTGGCGGTCCAGTTGCGGTCGACGATCCCGTCATCGACGAGGCGGGTCATGTCGCCTGCCTGCGAGAAGTGCACGACCGAGGCCGACTGACCGGCCTCGACCGCCCGGCTCTGGTCACCGGAGGCGCCGAAGGAGTCGCTGAAGCTGACTCCCTTGCCCGCGGGGGTCTTCTGGAACGCGGGCTGCAGTGCGTCCGTGTAGACGGACTCCGGCGTCGAATAGCCGACGACGTCGAGCTTGCTGCTGCTTCCGCCGCCGCCACCGTCGCTGCTGCCGCAGCCGATCGCCACGAGGAGGAGGGTCAGAAGAGCGGCGGCCGCGCCAAAGACGGCCAGCTGTGTCCGGCGCCGGGTGCCGGGTCCTTCCTTGCGCATAGTTGGACGTTTCTCTCTTTCCTGATTGAGTTAGTGCAGAATAGCGAAGCGCGGCAGGGTAACAGACTTTGTTGACTGATTTACTGCACTTAGTCTTGGATTGGGCCGGATTGCCGCTGATACGGTCCTGCGGCCGTGAGCACCGACGCCGTTCGAACCCCCGAGGAACGCTTCGAAGGGCTGCCCGGATACCCCTTCGAGCCTCATTACCGGGACGCCGGCGGTCTGCGCCTCGCCCACATCGACGAGGGCGAGGGACGGCCGGTGATCTTCTTCCACGGCGAGCCGACCTGGTCGTATCTGTGGCGCAAGGTGATCCCGCCGGTCCGTGAAGCCGGCTACCGCTGCGTTGCGCCCGACTTGGCCGGGTTCGGGCGCTCCGACAAGCCCACCGACATCGGCTGGTACTCCTACGAGCGCCACGTCGAGCTGGCCGCCGGCCTGCTCACAGAGCTCGACCTGCGCGACGCGACGGCCGTCGTCCACGACTGGGGCGGGCCGATCGGGATGCGGCTGGCGGTCGACCACCCGGATCGGATCTCACGCCTGGTGGTCCTCGACACCGGCCTGTTCACCGGCCATCAGAAGATGACCGACGCCTGGAAGGCCTTTCACAACTTCGTCGAGCGCACCGAGGACCTGCCGATCGGAATGCTGATCCGCGGCGCCTGCTTCACCGACCCTGGCGACGAGGTGATCGCCGCCTACGAGGCGCCCTACACCGACGCGGCCTCCAAGGCGGGAGCGCGGGCCTTCCCGCTCATGCTCCCGACCGATCCCGAAGCCCCCGGGGCGGCGGCGGGCCAGCGCGTGCTCGAGGCGCTGCGCGACGACGAGCGGCCGATCCTCGGCCTCTGGGCGGACTCGGATCCGATCATCCCGCCGAGCGTGGGCGAGCGCTTCTGCAAGGCGATCGGCGCTCCGAAGCCGCGCCTGATCGAGAACGCATCGCACTTCCTGCAGGAGGACGCCGGCGAGCGGATCGGCGGCCTGATCGCCGAATGGCTACAGGGTTAGCTGCTTCTTCTTCGGCAGGAACCGCTCCGGGACCCCCGCCGAGGCGATCCGCTTCGCCGCCGCCCGGAACTCCCCGTGGCTGCGGTCAGCGAGCAGCTCGACCCGCCGCGGAGGCCCGTTGTCGTCGAGCCAGGTGACCGTCCCGGGCCAGAAGAGGCTCTGCTGGGCGGTCGGACCGCAGAGCCCGGGCGAATAGGTCCAGCTTCCGGTGCCGTGCAGGCTGGTGCCGTCGCCGAGCTGCCAATCGGCGGTCGCGTCCGCCGCCAGCGGCCCGGGTCGGTGGGTGTGGCCGAAGACGACGTGCTCGGCGTCGACCCCGAGCCGGCCGATCGCTTCGCGCATCGCGGCCAGGCCGGCGCGGGAGATGCTGGCGGTCGAGATGTCGGTCTCGAAGCGGCGGTGCAGCGCCCGCCCGAGGCCGCGGGCCGCGAGCGGAAACGCCACCGAGCCGAGCAGCCGGCCGCGCAGGCCGGCCGAGCGGTCGCCGGCGAGGCGGCGCCATGCGGCGGCGGTCGGGCGCGAGCGGCCGCCGATGTGACGCGGGCCCTCCGACTGGGCAAAGCCCCAGCCGAAGCCGTAGACGGGCGCGATCGCGCGCTCGTAGTCGTCGGGGGCGGCGTCGGCCGGAACGCCGCCGACGATCCGCATCGTCGCAGCCGCGCTGAGGCATTCGATCGTCGGTATCGCCATGTGGCAGTCCATGTAGTGCCCGTGCATCGCCCAGACGTCGTCGCGAAGCTGCAGGCCCGGGTAGGCGAGGGTGAAATGCGCCGGGCGCACCCGCTCGGCGATCTCCGCCGCGAGGTCGGTCGTGGGGTGAAAGCGATGCTCGAGGCCGAGCCGCTGCGGCCGTCCCATCGCATGCCCGTCGAGCAGCGGCTCGGCGAGGCGGTGGTCGTGGTTGCCGGGCACGAGGATGACCTCGCCGCCGCCGACCGCGGTGCCGAGCAGCTCGAGGAACGGCGACGCGAGGTCGAGGATCTCTCCGGCCGGGCGGTCGCGAAGCTCGAGCACGTCGCCCAGCAGCACCACGCGGTCGGCGCCGGAGAGCTCGTCGAGCAGGGTGACGCAGATCTCCGGGTCGCGTGCGAGGTCGGCGGATGTCAGCGAGCCGATGTGCAGGTCGGAGACGATCGCGGTCCGCACGGGCGCTAACTCTGACCGACGGTCAGGACGGGCCCGTCGAACGGGGGCCGTTGAGATCGGGTTAAGTCAGCCTTGGCGGGGGTGCAAGATGGCTGCAAGGCCCCAAATTTGACCTTGTGCGCAGGTGATGCTGGGATACGATCGTGCCTGAGGAGAGACGTTGCCGGGCGGGAGGACCCGGTAACACAGGGCAAGGACGATCGACGCCGGCGAATGCGGAAAACCAGCCAGCCGACCCCAGCGAGAGCGGGTCCGGCGGCGACGTCGGCAGCCGGCCCGGAAGTGACCGCGGTTCCATCGCCTCGCGGCTGCTCGCGATAGGCGCCCTGGTCGCGGTCGCCGTGCTGGTGACCGTTGTGCTGCTCAGCGGCGGCAGCAGCCACCAGTACAAGCTGCTGTTCCAGACCGGGGGCCAGCTGGTGAAGGGAAACCAGGTCCTGATCGGAGGAGCCCCGGTCGGCTCGGTCGACAGTATCTCGCTGACTTCTGACAACCAGGCGCAGGTGGACATCTCGGTCGACCAGGCGCTGCACCAGGGAACCACGGCGGTGATCCGCGCGACCTCCCTCTCGGGGGTGGCCAACCACTACATCTCGCTCACGCCCGGCCCCAACAACGCGCCCAAGCTGAGCGACGACGCGACCCTGACCGGCGCCGACACGACCACTCCCGTCGATCTCGACCAGCTCTTCAACACCTTCAACGGCCCGGCCCGCAAGTCCCTGCGCCAGTTCATCCAGGGCTTCAACACCCTCTACGTGGGCAAGGGCGAGCAGGCGCGCAAGACCTACAAGTACTTCGCGCCCTCGCTCAGCGCCACCGACCGGGTGCTGCAGGAGCTCAATCGCGACGAGGGCGTGTTCACCAACTTCATCGTCAACTCCTCGCGCGTGTTCACCGCGGTCAGCGAGCGCAGCAACGACCTCTCGGGCCTGGTCTCCAACGCCAACCGGGCCCTGGGCTCGATCGCCAGCCAGAACCAGTCCTTCGACCGCAGCCTCGCGGTGCTGCCGAGCACCCTGCGGCAGGCCAACACGACCTTCGTCAACCTGCGGGCGACCCTCGACGACCTCGACCCCCTCGTCAACACCTCCAAGGTCGCGACCCGCAACCTGGACCCGTTCCTGCGCCACGTGCGCCCGGTCGTCCACCGGGCGGTGCCGGTGTTCACAGACCTGCGCAAGGTCGTCAGCCTGCCCGGCGCAAACAACGACCTCGGCGACTCGGTCAAGGCGCTGCCCAAGTCCGAGTCGAAGGCGCGGGTCGCGTTCCCGGCCGCGGTCAACGCCAGCAACACCTCCTTGCCCTTCATCCGCTTCGCGCGGCCCTACTTCCCCGACGTGCTCGGGGCAATCTCCAACCTCGGCCAGGTGACCGCCTTCTACGACGCCAACGGCCACTTCGCCCGCGTGCAGCCGGCCAACGCCAACGTCTTCCACAACTGCGCTCCGGGCGACGCCAACCCGATCTGCGTCGGCCACATCGGCCAGCTGGAGCCGATCCCGCCCAGCCAGCAGTTTCAGGGCCTCAACTTCCAGATCTACCGGCGCTGTCCGGGCGGCGGCACCCAGCCGATCCCGGGCTCCAACCCGTTCACCGACAACGGCAACCTCGGGCCTGGCGACTGCGACCCGAGCCAGACCCCACCCGGCCCATGAGGCGGATCCTGGCAACAGTCCTGATCGTCACCGCGGCCACGGTGCTGGTCGTCGCCGGCACCGCGGGCTCCAGCGGAGGCGGCAACTACGAGGTGCGGGGGATCTTCGACAGCGGCGGCTTCATCGTCCCCGGCGAGGACGTGCGGGTCGCGGGCGCCAATGTCGGCACCGTCGAGTCGGTCGACGTGACCGGCAAGGACGAGATCGCCAGCCTGCAGGGCCGGCCGCACGCGGTGCCCGGCAAGGCGGTGGTGGTGATGAAGATCACCGACGCCGGCTTTGCCGACTTCCGCCGCGACGCCTCCTGCCTGATCCGGCCCCAGTCGCTGATCGGCGAGAAGTATGTCGACTGCGAGCCGACCCAACCGCGCGCCCCGGGCTCACAGCCGCCGCCACCTCTGCGGACGATCCCCGGCGGCCAGCCCGGCGCCGGCCAGCACCTGCTTCCGGTCGAGAACAACGGCAAGGCGGTCGACCTCGACATGGTCAACAACATCCAGCGGCTGCCGTTCGCGGAGCGCTTCCGGCTGATCATCAACGACCTCGGCGCCAGCCTTGCCGCCCGCGGGCCCGACCTCGCCGACATAGTCCGCCGCGCCGACCCGGCCCTGCGCCAGTTCGACCGCGTGCTGGCGATCCTTGCGGCCCAGAACCACCAGCTCGCCCAGCTGACCAGCGACTCCGACCGGATCCTGGCGCCGCTGGCCCGCGACCGTGCCCATGTCGCCGGCTTCATCGACACAGCCGGCGCCACCGCCCAGGCGTCGGCCGAGCGCCGGGCCGACATCGAGCGCGGCCTGCAGCGCCTTCCCCAGACCCTGACCGAGCTGCGCTCGACGATGCGCCAGCTGGGCGGCTTCAGCCGCCAGGCGAACCCGGTGATCCAGAACTTCGGCCAGGCGGCGCCCTCGCTGACCGTCGCCTCGCGCCAGCTGGCGCCGTTCGCCACCGCCACCAACATCTCGCTGCGCAGCCTCGGCGACGCCGCTCAGCAGACGGGGCCGCTGCTGGTCGAGGCAGACCCGACGATCCAGAACCTCACCAGGCTCGCCAAGGCCGGCTCGAGGCCGCTGACCAACCTCGGAAAGCTGCTCAAGAGCGTCCGCACCACCAAGGGCTTCGAGCAGCTGATGAGCTTCATCTACAACAACGTCGGCTGGGCGAACGGCTTCGACCAGTTCGGCCATCTGCTGCGCGAGAACCTGATCGCGACCAACTGCGTCGACTACGCGACCGTTTCAGCCGGCGAGTGCCTGGCCAACTGGCGCCACCCGAGCGCCAGCTCGAGCTCGGTGCCGCCCGACCTCGGCAAGCTGACCCGGCTGCTGGCCCTGGCCAAGCGTGAGAAGCGCACCCAGAACCAGGGCCCCGGCAAGGCCAAGCCCCTCGGCCAGCCGACCCGCACCGGTCCGCGACCGAACGCAAATCCGAACAACGCCGGCTCGCCGGCCTCGGGCAGCGCCCGCGACGTCCTCAAGTACCTGCTCGGCCAATGAGGGGACGACGCATGCAACGGCTCGCAGCGGACCCGACACTGGTCGGGGCGCTGACGGTGCTGATCGTCGTCGTCGCCGTCTTTCTCGCCTACAACGCCAACAACGGGCTGCCTTTCGTGCCCACCTACCAGGTCTCGGTCCAGGTTCCCGACGCCACCTCACTGGTCAAGGGCAACGACGTCCGGGTGGGGGGGATCCGGGTCGGCACCGTGCAGTCGGTCCAGCCGGTGGCGCACAACGACGGCACCGCCAGTGCGAAGGTCAACCTGAAACTGGACAAGACCGTCGACCCGCTGCCCACCGACACGACCGTCTCCGTGCGCACCAGATCGGCCCTGGGCCTGAAGTACCTGCAGATCGCGCCCGGCAACTCTCGCCACGGGCTGCCGGAGGGCAGCACGCTCTCGCTCAAGGCGGCGAAGCCCGTGTCGGTCGACATCGACCAGGTGTTGAACATCTTCGACCGCCCGACCCGTGACGCGATCCAGCGCAACGAGCTGGAATTCGGATCGGCGATCGCCGGCCGCGGCCCTGACATCAACGCCGCGATCGGAGAGCTGCGGCCGCTGCTGCAGCACGTCGAGCCGGTGTTCCGAAACCTCTCCTCGCCGGGAACCGGGCTCGGACGCTTCTTCAAGGCGCTGGAGGCCACCTCGGCAGAGGTCGCGCCGGTCGCCGAGCAGCAGGCGCACGGGTTCGTCTCGCTCGACGTCACTTTCAGCGCCTTGGCGCGAATCGCGCGTCCGTTCCTGCAGCAGACGATCTCCAAGGGCCCGCCGACCGAGCAGACGACGATCCGCACCCTGCCCCACATCCGGCCCTTCCTGCGCGACAGCAAGCTTCTGTTCTCGGACTTGCAGCCCGCCTCCGCGGCCCTGGTCAAGACCGGACCGGCGCTGGCCAAGGCGACGATCAACGGGCCGCCGGTGCTGCGCAAGACGCCGGTGCTGAACGCCGAGCTGGCGCCGACCGCGCAGGCCCTGGTCGACTTCGGCAACACCCCAGGTGTGACCCCGGGGCTGCAGCTGCTGACTCAGACCAACACGCTGCTCGATCCCACGATCACCTTCGTCACCCCGGCGCAGACGGTCTGCAACTACGTGACCCTGCTGCTCAGGAACGGGGCCTCGATCGTCAGCCTCGGCGACGGGATCGGCAACTGGCAGCGTTTCTGGGTGATCGCGCCGCCCGGCCAGGCCGGCGGACAGACGCCTGGCCCCAACAACATCGGCTCGCCGGCGAGCGCGCCGGCGAACGGACCCGCGCTCGAGAACCACCTCCACTACAACCCCTATCCGAACACCGCGGCGCCCGGCCAGCCGAAGGAATGCGAGGCCGGAAACGAGCCCTATAACGCCGCCCAGACCCTGGTCGGCAACCCGCCCGGCAACCAGGGCACGGTCACCGAGGGCCAGCCGGTGAAAAAGAAGAAGAAGGCGAAGAGCGGGGGCAAGAGCTGATGGCGCGGCGCCGCAGCGACAAGGGCAAGTACAACGAGGAGTTCTTCCGCAGCACCGGCGGCCCCGGCCCGACGGCGGTCGGCCTCTTCGTCGTACTGCTGATCGTCTTCGGCTTCTACATCGCCTTCACCAAGCACCTCCCCTTCCAGGGCTCCGGCTACGAGCTCAGCGCCACCTTCCAGAACTCGGCCAACATCCGCACCGGATCGCCGGTGCGGATCGCCGGGGTCAACGTCGGCGTGGTGAAGTCGGTGGACCGGGTCGGCAACGACTCGCGGGTCCTCTTCACGATCAGCAACGAGGGCCGGCCGATCCATTCCGACGCATTCGTGAAGATCCGGCCGCGGATCTTCCTCGAGGGCAACTTCTTCCTCGACGTAAACCCCGGCAGCCCGAGCCGGCCCGAGCTTCCCGCCAACGGCTCGATCCCGGTCACCCACACGGCGACGGCGGTGCAGCTGGACGAAGTGCTGACGGCGCTGCAGTCGCCGCAGCGCCAGGACCTCCGTGAGCTGCTGCAGGGCTTCGGCACCGCCCTCAATCACAACCCGACCGCGGCCGAGAACCTGACCCAGGATCCCGACGTCCAGGGCCTGAGCGGCGCCCAGGCGCTGAACAAGTCCTTCGACTACGGCGGCGCGGCGGGCAAGAACACGGCGATCGTCCAGCAGGCCTTCCTCGGCACTCGAACCCACGACCTTTCGGGCCTGCTTCGGGGGGCCAACAGGCTCTTCGGGGTCCTGGCCCGCAACGAGCTGCCGCTCAAGGACCTGATCACCAACTTCAACACCACCGCGGGGGCGCTTGCCGACGAGTCCCAGAACCTGTCGCAAAGCATCCACGAGCTGGCACCGACGCTGACCACGGCGCGGACCTCGCTGCTGCACCTCAACCAAACGCTGCCATTCCTGCGCACCTTCGCGATCGAGCTGCGCCCCGGGGTCGCCGAGCTGCCGGCGACGATCCGGGCTGCGAACCCGTGGATCGCCCAGACCAAGCCGCTGCTCTCGAAGGCTGAGCTGGGCGGGATCGCGCACCTGCTGAAGAAGGGCACGCCGGGACTCTCGGGCGCGACCGGGGCCAGCCTGAAGGCCTTCCCGTCGCTCACCAAGCTATCCAACTGCGTCGCCAACGTCCTGATCCCGTCCGGCAACCAGGTGATCAACGATTCCTTCTCCAGCGGTGAGCCCAACTACCGCGAGGCCTTCTACGGCTTCACCGATCTCGCCGGCGAGGGCCAGAACTTCGATGGCAACGGCCCCTATCTGCGTTTCCAGTCGGGCGGCGGCCCGGTCAAGGTCCGGGCCCCGAACCCCAACGGCGGCTTCAACGGGACCCAGCTGACCGCCTTCACGATCGCGCCCCTGCAGGGGACCCAGCCGGCGCTGGGCCCGAAGCCGGCGATCAATCACAAGGTCGCCTGTGCAACACAGGCGGTCCCCAGCCTCAACGGCGCCGCCGGCCAACCCGGACCGCCGAGCCCGCAGGCGGTGCCCTGATGGTGCGGGCGATTCGCGGACGCACGCGGGACCTGGTGGCGATCGTCATCCTGACGCTTGCCGGGCTCACCACCGGGCTCTTGATCATCGGCCAGCAGAAGGCCTCGCTGCCGGGTTGGGTGCCGATCTTCGGCCAGGACTTCTTCGAGCTGAAGGCGGAGTTCCTGCCCGCCCAGGCGGTGACCCCGGGGCAGGGACAGGCGATTGACATCGCCGGGATCCAGGTCGGCAAAGTCGGCGCCGTCGACCTCGAGAACGGGCACGCGGTGGTGCGGATGGACGTCAAGCCGAAGTACGCGCCGCTGATCCACCGCGACGCCTCGCTGCTGCTGCGCCCGAAGACCGGACTCGCCGACATGGTGATCGAGATGGATCCGGGCACCCGGGGCCCGGAGATCAAGGAGGGCTCGACGGTGCCGCTGGCCAGCACCAAGCCGCAGGTCAATGCCGACCAGATCCTCGCGACGCTCGACTCCGATACGCGCAACTACCTGACGCTGCTCCTCGACGGCGGCGCCAAGGGGCTCGGAGGCAAGGAGAAGGGGCTGCAGCTCTCGGCGGCGCTGCGCAGGATCGAGCCGACGACCCGCGACCTCGCCCGGATCAACACCGCGCTGGCGACGCGGCGTCAGAACCTCGCCCGCGTGATCCACAACTTCGGGCTCTTGGCCGGCGAGCTCGGCAAGCACGACCAGCAGCTGAGCCGCTTCGTCGACTCCTCGAACTCGGTCTTCGCCTCCTTCGCCCATCAGCAACAGGCGATCCGCGATTCCCTGCAGCAGCTGCCCTCGACCCTGCGGGCGACACACAGCGGCCTCGCGAGTTCGAACAAGCTCTCACTGACCCTGCGCCAGGCTCTGCCGGCGCTGATCCCCTCGGCCGCCGCCTTGAAGCCGGGCCTGGTCGCCAGCCAGCGCCTGTTCCGCGACACGGTGCCGCCGATCCGTGACCAGATCCGGCCCTTCACGCGCCAGGTGCGAGCCCCGGTCAAGCATTTGGTCTCGGGCGCTCAGCCGCTGGACAACTCGGTCACCGGGCTGAAGACCGGCCTCAGCAATCTCAACTACGCCTTCAACGAGCTCGCCTACAACCCCAATCCGGCGGTCGGAAACTTCCTCTTCTACCTCGGCTGGCTGAACCACGACCTCAACTCGGTCTACCTCAATCAGGACGCCTACGGGCCGCTGCGCCGCGGAATGATCTTGTCGAGCTGCTTCACCTCCTCGGTCGCCGAGGGCGTCAACTCGACCCATCCGTTCGACAACACGCTCTCGCAGCTCGCCCACCTGGCAACCAGGGCGGACGCCTGCTAATGCAGAAGCGCGCTCCCACCGTCTGGCAGATGACGACAATCATCGGCTTCGCGCTGTCCTGCTTCGCGATCCTGCTCTTCCTCTGGATCGCCTTTGGCGGTCCAACGCCGCTGAAGGCGAAGGGCTACACGGTGAAGATCCCCTTCACCGAGGCCGCCCAGCTCGCCAACCAGTCCGACGTCCGGATCTCCGGCGTCTCGGTCGGAAAGGTGCAGAAGATCCAGCTCTCACCCGACGGCAAGCACACTCTGGCCACCCTGCAGCTCAATGACCAGTACGCGCCGATCCCCAAGAACACAAAGGCGACGCTGCGCGAGAAGACGCTGCTGGGAGAGACCTATGTCGAGCTCACGCCGGGATCACCGACGGGGCCGAAGCTGCACGACGGCGGCACACTGCCCAACGGACAGGTCGCCCCGTCGGTGCAGCTGGACGAGATCTTCCGCACCTTCAACCCCAAGACCCGGCTCGCCTTCCAGGGCTGGATGCAGAACGCCGCCATAGCCCTGCGCGGGCAGGGACAGGCGCTCTCCGATGCCTTCGGCGAACTCGAGCCGACCTTCACCGACGCCGATCGCGTGCTGCGGGTCCTCGATACCCAGCGGCTCGCCGTCAAACAGCTGATCTCCAACGGCGGCACCGTCTTTCAGGCTCTGAGCCAGCGCCAGGGTCAGCTCAGCGGCCTGATCCGCAATTCGGACCGCGTCTTCACGACCACGGCGCGGCGCAACCGCGAGCTTCAGAACACCTTCATCGCCTTCCCGACCTTCCTCGACCAGTCGCGGGCGACCCTGACCCGCCTGCAGCGCTTCGCCGCCAACACGGACCCGCTGGTCAAGCAGCTGCGTCCGTCGGCGCGTGACCTGACCCCGGTGGTCCGCGACCTGGGCGGATTCTCGACCCAGCTCAACGGCTTCTTCATCGGCCTGAGGCCGGTGGTGGCGGGAGCGCGCCGCGCCTTCCCGGCTCTGCGGCGACTGCTGCTCGCCGATCTGCCGCCGCTGCTCAACGGGCTGCCGCCGTTCCTGCACAACTTCAACCCGATTCTTCAGGACGCTTCGCTTTACAAGCACGAGATCGCCGCCTTCTTCGGCAACGCCTCCTCGGCGGTCAACGCGACCGGGTCCGGGGTCGAGAGCACCGGCAAGAACTCGAAGCTGACGCCGAAGTACCTGCGGGTCGTCTCGCCCCTGGCGCCGGACGTGCTGGCGGCCTTCAACAATCGCCTCTCCAACGACCGCACCAACCCCTACGTGGCGCCGCTCGGGCACCTCGGCGTCGGCAGCGGTGGGGTGCAGTCCTTCGAGACCCGCCAATGCGTCGGCGGCCCGACCCACACCACCGCGCTCGATCCCAACACCCCCAACGAGCCGGCATTCAACGACCGCGTCGGCGGCGACGTGGCGGCGGCGACCGACTTCTTCAACCGGATCAAGCAGTACGCGTTCGACGGCTTCCTCAGCTCGGCCCAGATCCCGACCGTCGGCTGCGTCAAGCAGGCCCCCTTCCCGCCGATCGGCCAGGGCGGCCCCTCGACCGACTACCAGCACGTCTTCGAGCAGCCCTAGGCGCCGCTGCGGCGGTCGGGGCCGCGACTAGGCTGCGGCCGGTGCGTGGAGCAGCTGGATCACATCCTTGGGGTCGCCGAGCTGGTGCTCGTGCCGCTCAGCCTCGGGCTCTTGCTCGCGGCCGCGGGCCTGGCGCGCTCCAAGCCGCCGCTCTGGTCGCTGATCGTCGGTCTGCTGGCGATCACGGTGCTGATCGGCGACCCCTGGGCGCTGCTGGCGATCGTTCCGGCTGCGCTGCTGATCGTGATCATCGCCCGCCTCTCCGATCGCTGGCCGCGCACCCAGGTGCTCGCCCTGCCGTTGACCCTGATCACTGCGCTCACAGTGGCCCAGCCCCTCGGAGTCAAGGCCGACCTGGTCGACCCTCCGCCACCGGCGGCTCTTCTCAGGGCCCCGGCCTACGATCCTGCCCGCACCGAGTCCGCCGATGTTCTCGGTGTCCCGCTGCTGCATTTCCGCCTCTACCGGCGCAAGAAGGACGACCTTCTCGCCGGCCTCGGCGAGTGCTGCCCACCGACCCACCTGCTGCGGATCCGCTCCTGGGTGCCGCCCGGGCTGCTGACCAACGGGACCGAGGTCTACGCGATGTGCGGTGACAGCCTCTGCTGGGACCCGAATAATCCGGACGAACGCAACAATCTGACCCTGGTCCGGATCGAGGGCAGTTGGTACGCCACCCTGCAGGGTCGCGGCCAGATCATTGCCTGGCGCCTCGGCGCCGGGTTCACCTCAGGGTCCGGACTTGCCTACTGGCTGCTCGCCGGCCTGGGGATCTTCGGCTTGATCTGGAGACGGCGCGCCCGTGAGCCGGAATCAAGGCCAGCGTGAGCGTCGCCACCGCCGTGGACCCACCCGCGCCTCGGATCGCCGGGGCGCGGGTGGTCCAGCGGCTAGACGCGCTCGGGCTCGCCGTAGACGAGGATCCCGTGGATCACGATCACGCACAGCGCGAAGATGCCCAGCGACCAGAACGGATAGGCGCCGCCCACCGACAGCAGGGCGCCGATCGCACCGATGCTGGCGGCGGTGAGGCCGATCACCCGCCCGTAGGCGTTGCCGGCCGCGAGCGAGAACCCGCCGGTCAGCTGGATGATGCCCAGCAGCAGCGTGATCCAGCCCCAGGTGTGGAGGCTGGAGAACACGTACTGGGTGTTGTGGGAATAGAAATTGGCATCGGATATCGCCCCGATGCCATAGATGACGTTGAGCGTGCCGGCGATCATCAGCAGGATCGCCGCGAACATCGTTCGACCCGCACCTCTCAATTGGACTCCCTTCCTAGGCGGCAGGCATTCCTTACCGGCCGCGGACGAACCAGGTTCTTCCGGCAACGATCCTACGCCCACCTCCTTGACCTGCAAAGCTTTTTAACCGCGCGGTCACGACCTCTCATTAGGCATCCCTAAGCTGGTGCGTGGCCGCCGAAGTTTCGACCGATGAGTTTTGAAGGCCCGGGGGGTCTCAAGGGTCGATGGCAATGGCAAAGGAGGCAATGCCGACGATGACAACCGATCGCAACCGATGGATCGCGCTCTACGTGCTCTGCACGGGGATGCTGATGATCGTCCTCGACGTGACGGTGGTCAACGTCGCCCTGCCGACGATCCAGGACGACCTTGGCTTCACCCAGTCGAGCCTCGCCTGGGTCGTCAACGGCTACCTGATCTCGTTCGGCGGCCTGCTGCTCCTCGCCGGTCGCTTCGGGGACCTGATCGGGCGGCGGACGATCTTCCTGGCCGGCCTCGCGGTCTTCACGACGGCCTCGCTGCTATGTGGAATCGCGAACAGCCAGGGGCTGCTGGTCGGCGCCCGCTTCGTGCAGGGAATCGGCGGCGCGATGACCTCGGCCGTGATCCTGGGGATGATCGTGACCATGTTCCCGCAGCCCCGGGAGCAGGCCAAGGCGATCGGCGTGTTTGCATTCGTGGCCTCCGGCGGCGGCTCGGTCGGCCTGCTCGCCGGCGGCCTGATCACGCAGACGATCAACTACCACTGGATCTTCTTCATCAACCTTCCGATCGGCCTTCTCACCGCCTTCCTCGCCAGCCGATTTGTCGAGAAGGACCCGGGAATCGGGCTCTCCGAGGGCGCCGACATCCCCGGCGCGGTGCTGATCACCAGCTCGCTGATGCTCGGCGTCTACACGATCGTCAAGCCGGCGGCGGAGAAGGGTTGGGGCGCCGGTGAGACGCTGGCGCTGGGAGCGATCTCACTGCTGCTGCTCGCGGCCTTTGTCGCCCGCGAGGCCAGCGCCCGCAAGCCGCTGATCCCGCTGCGGATCTTCCGCTCCCGCAATCTCACTGGGGCCAACCTGGTCCAGATCCTCACCGTGGCCGGGATGTTCGGGATGTTCTTCCTCGGCTCGCTCTATCTGCAGCGGATCCAGGGCTACGACGCGCTCGAGATCGGCCTCGCCTTTCTGCCAACGACCCTGACGATGGGCACGCTTTCGTTCCGCTACACCGAACCGCTGATCACCCGCTTCGGCGCCCGCACGCTGCTCTTCCCGGGCCTCAGCCTGGTGGCCGCCGGCCTGGCCCTGTTCACGCGGGCGCCGGTCGACGGCAACTACATCACGGACGTACTGCCGGTCCTGCTTCTGCTCGGGACCGGAATCGGCCTCTGCTTCCCGGCCCTGATGACGATCGCGATGTCGGGGGCGACGATGGAGGACGCCGGCCTCGCGTCGGGCCTGGTCAATACCTCGGCCCAGGTCGGCGGCGCGCTGGGCCTGGCGGTCCTCGCCACTCTCTCGGCGACCCGTACCAGCAACCTGATCGCCGCCGGGCACTCCCATGCCTCGGCGCTGACCAGCGGCTATCACCTCGCGTTCTGGGTCGCGGCCGGCCTGGTCGTCGCGGCTATCGTGGTGGCGTTCACGGTTCTCGAGGGCGATCCCGCGCCTCGTCCCGCGGCCGAGAACGAGTCAGAGATGTCGCGAGGCGAGCCCGCCCGCGAGCCCGCCTAGCGAAAGCCCGAGCTGCAAAGGAGTGAGATGGCCGCTTCCTACACCCACACGAAGCTGGATCAAGTCGAGGACTCCGCGCCCGGTTTCGGCTACGGCGAGGTCCAGGAGGCGCGGTTCGCCAACAAGGCGCTCGAGTCAGAGAGCACCGGCGCCAGCTTTCACCGCGTCAAGCCCGGCAAGCGGCAGGGGTTCGCCCACCGCCACGAGGAGGCGGAGGAGGTCTACGTGGTGCTCGCCGGCTCGGGGCGGGTCAAGCTCGACGACGAGATCGTCGAGATCGAGCGCCTGGACGCGATTCGCGTCGCCCCCAAGGTGACCCGGCAGTTCGAAGGCGGTCCGGACGGGATCGAGTACATCGCCTTCGGAGCCCGCCACGAGGGAGACGGCGAGATCGTCCCCGACTGGTGGACCGACTGACCTAGCTCCAGCGGTGGGCGGACGCCCGCCCACGCATCTCAGGCGTGCTTGTGCTGGTGCTTGTGCTGCTTTTTCTTCTGCCGCTGCTGCTGCTTTCGGGTCAGCGGGATCGCCGGCGTCACCTCCCTGCACCCCCGCCCGACGCAGTCCTCGAGCCGCCGCAGCCGGCGGTGCAGGAACTCGCGGATCGGGAACAGGTTCGGCTCCTGGACGCGGTTGTGGAGCTCGTAGGGATCGCGGGCGATGTCGTAGAGCTCCTTCTCGCCGGTCGGCCACTCGATGTACTTCCAGGGCCCGAGGCGGATCCCCTCGTAGTCCTTCGGCGGGCTCGTGATCGAGACGTGGGCGCCGGCGCGGGGCTGGGCCCGGGGGTTGGGCTCGACGTCGCTTGACTCGACGAAGGACTCGAAGAGGATCGGCCGCCGGGTCCGCAGCGACGGATCCTTGAGGAAGGGCACCAGCGAGCGCCCGTCGATGCTCTTGTTGGCCTTTGCCCGCGCCAGCTCGAGGACGGTCGGCGCGATGTCGACGTTGGCCGCCAGCTCGCCGGAGCGGCTGCCGGGCTTGATCCCGGGGCCGCGGATCAGGAACGGGAGGTGGGTGGAGGGCTCATAGGCGAGGAACTTGCCGCCCGCGAGGCGGTGCTCGCCGAAGAAGAAGCCGTTGTCGGAAGTGAAGATGATGTAGGTGTCGTGCAGGCGTCCGGCCGCGCCGAGGGAGCCGACGATCTGCGCCACGCCCTCGTCGATCGAGCGCAGCGACTCCAGCGCCTTCTCGTAATAGACGCGGTAGGTGTGCTGCTCGGTTGGAGTCAGCGGCGGGGCGTCACGGATGAACGCCGGCTTGTCACTGGCGTCGGCCTCGTTGAATCCCTGGGCGCCGTTGTGGGGGCGCGGGATACCGACGAAGGAGTCGTAGTGGCGGGGGGCGGGCTCCGGTCCGGCGGGGCGGCGGAAGTCGCCGTGCGGCGCGGTGTAGTCGACCTGCATGTAGAGCGGCCGGTCCGCAGGCGTGCTGGCGATCTCCTGGCTGGCGATGCCGTTGAAGAGGTCGGTCTCGTAGACGCAGGGCAGGCCGTTGGCCGGCGCCGTCGGGCAGCCGGGATCGTCCTTGACGCCGTAGTCGCGCGTGGTCGAGTCGCCGGGATCGCCGAACGGGCCGTCGACCTGGCCGTTGTCATTCAGCGTGTAGCCGTAGAAGAGGTGCTGGCTGTCGGCCTGAAGGACGGTGTGCCAGGCGCTCCACCCGGGCGGGACGTTGCTGCCGTCGCTATAGGGCAGGTCGCCGTAGCCGTTGAGGAACTTGCCGATGTGCACGGTCCGGTAGCCGGCCCGCTGCAGCCAGACGGCCAGGTTGTGGTCGTAGGCGGCGCGGGCGGCGAAGCCGCTATAGCCGCCGTTGGGCTGGACGTTGCCGCGCACGTTGTGGTTGTGGGCGTAGCGGCCGGTCAGCAGGGTGACGCGCGAGGGGCAGCAGAGCGAGTAGGAGACGTAGTAGCGCGAGAAGGTCTCGCCGCGGGCGCCGATCAGCTGCTGGGTGTAGGGCATCGCGTAGATCGTCTGCCCGCCGGGCGGGGTGTAACTGGCGTAGAGCTCGTCCAGGGTCTGGTCATCGGTCTGGATCACGACCACGTTGGGACGCGGCTTGACCTTCTTCTTCGCCGCCGCGGCGCCGCCCGAGATGACGAGGGCGCAGAGCGCCAGCAGGGCCAGCAGAAACGCGGTCATGACCGCGGCGCGGGATCCGCATCTTGGGCGGTTGGTCATCGTTTGCTTCATAGCGGCTCGTGGGCTCCGGCACCGCAGCGAAACCGCTCCTGGCGGGGAAGTTTCGGCTCCGGCCGGACGCCTTGGATCGATCGGGGCAGCTTGCCGGTCGCGGCGGCGGACCGAGATGCGGGCGCGGGGCCGGGTGCGCGACGATGTCGCCAGCGACGACAAAGGAGCGAAGATGAGCACTCAGACATCGCTGGTCACCGGGACCGACTTCGTCTGCATACCTACCACCGACTACGACGCCGCCGCCAAGTTCTACGGCGAGGTCTTGGGGCTGCCGTTCTCGAAGCGCTGGGGAGAGATGCAGGCGGGCGAGTTCGAGACCGGGAACCTGACCCTTGCGGTGATGCAGGTCGACGCCTTCGAGGTCGAGTTCTCGCCCAGCAACGTCCCGATCGCGCTCCACGTCGATGACGTCGATGCGGCCCGGACCGAACTCGAGTCGCGCGGGGTCGAGTTCATGGGCGACATCCTCGACTCCGGCGTCTGCCATCAGGCGTTCTTCAAGGATCCGGACGGCAACGTGCTCGGACTCCACCATCGCTACGCCCCGCCCGACGCGCGGCCGGGCTCCTGACTGACCGTTTGGTCACCGGCCTGCAGGCATGAATTCCGTCTCGGCGGGGCTAACCGCGGGGTCAGAAGCCCCACACGGACCCAAAAGCCGTTGTTAGGTTCGCGCCGCGTCGTCTCCGAGGGGAGGGCGCAGCGAAAGAGGCCACCGGACGCCAGGCCTCGTACTTACAACGGTCCTTCCGGATGCCGCCAGGCGACCGGAAGCCAGGGAAGGAGAACGATGATCGAGACCTCGCGGGCGCGCAAGCGCACCGCTATCGCCGCCGGAGCCGCTGTTGCGGCTGGAGGCGCAACGGCGGCACTGCTGATGCCGGCAGCGGCCGGCGCGTCGCTGGGCCAGTGCTCCGGCAACCGCCTCTGTGAGTGGGGCAACAACGGCTTCAGCGGTTGCTTCACCGCCCGGGGCGTCAGCGTCGATCTGGACTACCGCAACGACCACTACATCACCTGCTCCACCAAGTCGCTGCACGACGACATCGACAGCGTCTGGAACAACACCAACCGCTGGGTTCGCTTCTACGACAACGTCGGCGGGATCAGCGGCGCAAAGCACAACATCTGCTTTGCGCCGGGCTCTGCCAACAGCGTTCTCGAGAACCTGCATCTGAGTGGCGGCCCGATCGTCTTCTCCAATGGCTGGGGGGACGACATCGACGGTCACCAGGAGTACACGGCACAGCCGAGCGGCTGCGATCAGGTCGCGCCCAACCGTCAGGGCTGTTCGTACTGAAGCGGGTGTGGGACCGGCCGTGCAGCGATTGATGCCCGGCCGGTCCTCCCGCCCGCCGGCGAGGAGGAGATGGGCCATTGGCGCTCTGGCGTGATGTCCTGACCAACCAGTCGATCGCGGCCGACCCGGGCCTCGACTTCGACATCGCGCTCAGCTCGGCCACCGAGGCGGTGCGGCTCTCGCTTCGAGACGGCCGGCTGCGGCTAAACGCAACGGCCGTTGCCCGCGAACCCGACCTCGCGATCCGTCTTTCGGATATCAGCCTCGAGGATCTGCTGCTTGGAAAGGCGCTGACCAGCGACGCCTTTGCCGACGCCGAGATCGAAGCGCGGGGGCACCGGCGCCCGGCCCTGCCGGCGACCGAGTGCAGGCTTGCGCCGGGCGCCGACTTCGCGCCGCTCCCGGGGGCTTCGCTCTCGGTCGGATTCGGGGTCACCTCGACGATCTTCGGCGACGTCGGCCTGGCCGAGCGCTGGCTCGACGGCGCGCTGGTCGGCTCGGAGTTGATCGCGCTTGCGCAGCTCGAGGCCTCCCATTTCGACGTCCGCGTCTGGTGCTCGCTCGGCGAGCTTGCGGCGCTGCGGCGGCGCGAGCTGACGCCCCTGGACGCGATCGCCGGCGGCCTAGGCATCAGCGCCGACTGGCCGGAGCTGATGTGCTTCTTCGAGCTCGTCCAGCACCCGGCCTACGCCGCGGCTTGGCCCCCGGGCCGCGACGTCGAGGCCGAGATCGCCTGGGGCTCGATCTTCTGCAGCCGCGGGTACGGCGAGGCCGTGGATGCGGTTCGGTCCCGCGACGAGGCGGTGCTGCGGCCGTGAGCGCGGCGACCATCGAGATGGAGGCCACGGCGGCGCGGTTGGCCGCCGACGTCGAGGACGGCCACTTCTGCACCGGCGCCCAGGCCTACGTCAGCCGGAACGGACGGGTCCTGCTCGACGCCGCGTTTGGCAGCGACGGGCTCGGCCGCCCGATGGGCACCGGCACCTACTCGGCCGTCTATTGCGCGATCAAGCCGATGATCACGGTGCTGGTCCTGCTGGCAGAGCGCGACGGTCTGCTGCGCCTCGACGCGACCCTGGGCGAGGTACTGCCGCTCGGCGACAACCCCGAGCTCGGGGCGGTGCGCCTCGATGACCTGCTCAGCCACCGCGCCGGCATGCACCTGCTGCGTTCGATCGAGACCGGAGCCCTGCCGCCGGCGGTGAGCCACAGGCTTGCGATGGAGGCCCGCCCGGCACCCGGCTGGGACCGCCGCCGCCATGGCGCCTATAGCGAGTGGCTCGGCTTCTATCTGGTCGGACAGGTGCTGGAGCAGGTCAGCGGAGAAAAGCTCACGGTGCTGCTGCGGCGGCGGCTGCTCGAGCCGCTCGGGATCGACGAGGTGGCGCTCGGCTGGCCGAGCGGCGAGCTGGAGGCGATCGGGGTAAACGTCCGCCTGCAGGCCGGAACCCCACTGCCGCTGCTGATGGAGCGCACACCGTGGTTCGCGGCTGCAGCCGATCCCTCGCTCGGCGCCTACGCGACGATGCGCGGCCTCGGCCGTTTCTATGAGTGGGTGCTGGCGACGCTCGAGGGATCGGAGGCCGGGCCGCTCGATCCGGAGCTGTTGCGGCACGCATGCCGCCCCCACCGGGCGGTCGTCCAGGATCCGATCCTCGGCATCGAGGCCGACTGGGGGCTGGGGTTTATGACCGGGCTGCGGCGGCTCGGCTTCGGCCCCTACGTGAGCCCGCGCGCGGTCGGTCACACCGGTCAGGTCGGTACTTCGATGGCGTTCTGCGACCCCGACCACGGCCTTGCCGCGGCGGTGCTCTACAACGGCGTCATCGACCAGGCCACCGGAGTCAAGATCCGCCGCCCGGCGATCGTCGGCGCGATCTACCGCGATCTCGGAGTCGCCCCGTCGGCCTCGGACCGGCGCGCCGGTGATCACGAAAGGGTCGCCTAGAGCTTCTCCATCCCGTCGAGCCGCCGTCCTAAGCTGCCTCGGTGCGCTCGCGACGTCGCCAGCCCCCGTCCGACGACGAGATACTCGCCGCGATCGTCGAGCTGGCCGGCGACGGTTACTGCCTCGCCTACCGGCTGCACGGCGAGCCGTTCCGCCAGCGCGAGCGCCGCGCCGTCGGCAAGGCGCTGCGGCGGGCGGCCAACCGGGGCCTGGTCCTTGAGCGACAGGGACCGGACGGGCGCCGCTACGTCGCCGTTGCCGCCGAGGGCTGGCGCCTGATCGAAGAGCGGGCCAGCGCGGCCTGAGGGCCGCGGGTCAGGAATCTCCGAGGCCCGCCTGCGCATATTCTCGGGCCCGATGAGCGAGGCTGACGCAATCGTCGTCGGGGCCGGCCTCGCCGGCCTCGTCGCGACCGCCGAGCTCGCCGACGCCGGCCGCAAGGTGATCCTGCTCGACCAGGAGCCGGAGGCCTCGCTCGGGGGGCAGGCGTTCTGGTCCCTGGGCGGCCTGTTCCTCGTCGATTCGCCAGAGCAGCGGCGGCTACGGATCCACGACTCGCGCGAGCTTGCCTGGCAGGACTGGCTCGGGACCGCCGGCTTCGATCGCCCCGAGGACGAGTGGCCGCGCCGCTGGGCGGAGGCCTACGTCGATTTTGCCTCTGGCGAGAAGCGCGCCTGGCTGCACTCCCAGGGCGTGCGCGTGATGCCCAACGTCGGCTGGGCCGAGCGCGGGGGATACGGGGCGATCGGGCACGGCAACTCGGTGCCGCGCTTCCACCTCACCTGGGGCACCGGGCCCGGGGTCCTCGAGCCCTTCCTGCGCCGAGTCCGCGAGGCCCAGCAGCGCGGGGCGGTCGAGTTGCGCTTCCGCCACAAGGTCGACGAGATCAGGGTCAGCGGCGGTGCCGTCGACGGGGTCGCCGGCGAGGTCCTGGAGCCGAGCAGCGTCGCCCGCGGTCAGGAGAGCTCGCGGGTCGCCAGCGGCACTTTCGAGATCGCCGCCGGCGCGGTGGTCGTGACCTCGGGCGGGATCGGCGGCAACCACGAGCTGGTGCGGAGCAACTGGCCGCAGCGGCTGGGGGAGCCGCCGCGGCGGATGATCAGCGGCGTTCCCCATCACGTCGACGGCCGCATGATCGAGATCGCCCAGAAGGCGGGGGGCAATGTGATCAATCCCGACCGCATGTGGCACTACGTGGAGGGGATCCGCAATTGGGACCCGATCTGGCCGATGCACGGGATCCGGATCATCCCCGGGCCGTCGTCGCTCTGGCTCGACGCGACCGGGCGCCGCCTCCCGGTGCCGCTGTTTCCCGGCTTCGACACCCTCGGGACGCTGGACCACATCGCGCGCACGGGCGAGGATCACACCTGGTTTGTGCTCACCCAGAAGATCATCGAGAAGGAGTTCGCGCTCTCGGGGTCGGAGCAGAACCCCGATATCACCGGCCGCAGCATGCGCGCCGTGCTGCGGGACCGGCTCGGCGCAGGTGCCACCGAGCCGGTGGAGGCGTTCAAGCGCCACGGCGCCGACTTCGTCGTCGAGCGTGACCTGCGCGCCCTCGTCGACGGCATGAACCGTCTCACCGAGGAGCCGCTGCTGGACTTCGCGCAGGTGGAGGCCGAGGTCGTCGCCCGCGACCGCGAGATGGACAACCCCTACAGCAAGGACATGCAGGTGACCGCGATCCACGGCGCCAGGCGCTTCTTGCCCGATCGAATCAGCCGCATCGCCGCGCCGCACAAGCTGCTCGACCCCGTCGCCGGGCCGTTGATCGGGGTCAAGCTGCACATCCTGACCCGCAAGACGCTGGGCGGGCTGGAGACTGACCTGCAGGGGCGGGTGCTGGATTCGGAGGGCGAGCCGCTGCCGGGGTTGCACGCGGCAGGCGAGGCGGCCGGGTTCGGTGGCGGCGGGATGCACGGCTACCGGGCGCTCGAGGGGACCTTCCTCGGCGGCTGCCTGTTCTCGGGCCGCACCGTCGGGCGGGCGCTGGCCGAAGCGACCCGCTAGCCGGGCGCCGGGGCTCGGGTTGGCGTGATCGACAGCGGCGTAGGCTGTCGGTCATCAGCGCCACCGGTCAGATACTCCGCGTCCATCAGCTGATCTACGAGCGAACCGACGGCCGCCTCGGCCACCGGATGATCGGCGTGCCGACCCTGCTGTTGCGGACCACCGGCCGCCGCTCGGGTGCGACACGGACCAACAGCCTCGTCTACGCACGCGACGGAGGCGACTATCTCGTCGTCGCCTCCAATGGCGGCGCCGATCGAGACCCCGCCTGGCTGCACAATCTGCGGGCGGATCCCGCGGTGGAGATCCAGGTGGGGCGCGACCGACAGCAGGCGCGAGCGAGCGTGATCGGGCCGTCGGATCCCGACTACGAGCGTCGCTGGGAGATCGTCAACGAGAACAACCGCGACCGCTACAGCGCCTATCAGCGCCAAACGGCCCGCCCGATACCGGTCATCGCCATCACGCCGGCCGGTCGCCCTAGCTGACCTCGCGCAGGCGGCCGCTCTGCACCTCGTAGACGAACCCCCGCACGCTCTCCTTGTGGAGGATGAAGGGGCTGGCCTTGATCTTCTCGATCCCGGCCCGGACGTCGGCCTCTAGGTCGTCGAATGCGTGGGCCGCGAAGCCGGGGCGCCGGCCGGTCTCATGCTCGAGGCGCTGGGCGAACTCCTCGTCGCTGAGGCTGAGCATCCCGCAGCCCGTGTGGTGCATGAGCATGATCTCCTCGGTCCCGAGAAGATGCTGGGAGACGGCCAGCGAGCGGATCTCCTCATCGGTGATCACGCCGCCGGCGTTGCGGATCACGTGCGCGTCGCCCTCGGCCAGGCCGAGGATGCGGCTGGGGAGGACGCGGGCGTCCATGCAGGCGACGATCGCGACCCTCTTCGCCGGTGCCGCGGGAAGGCCGGCCTGCTGGAAGTTGCCGGCATAGGCCGCGTTGTTCTGAAGCAACTCGTCGATCGCGGACAAGCGCACCTCCTCTGCTCGGATTGCGGCCCCAGGTTACGGAGACGCTGTGTGGTCGATGCCACACGCAATCGCGCCGGGGGGTGGCATCGTCGATGCATGGCGTTCGAACCCAGACCCGAGGGGCGCAGCGGCCGGGCCCGGCAGCGGAGGCGCGACGGGGATTGCGGCCACTCGCTGCGCGACGGATCTGGGCGGGCCCCGATCGTCGAGCTGCGCGACGGGACCCAGGCTCTGATCCGGCCGATCCGCGCCACCGACCGCGAGCGCCTCAACCGCGGCTTTCAGAGCGCCAGCCCGGATTCGAACTTCCTCCGCTTCCTCAGCCCCAAGCCGCGGCTTTCGGAGCGCGAGCTCGAATACCTGACCGCTGTCGATCACTCCTGCCACGAGGCGCTGATCGCCGTCGACCCCGACACGGGTCAGAGCTTCGGCACCGCCCGCTTCATCCGCGGCGCCGAGCACCCGCAGACGGCGGAGTTCGCGATCGGGGTCGGCGATCGCTGGATGCGGATCGGTCTCGGGACGGCGCTGCTGACGGCGCTCTTCGCCCGTGCCCGCGAGCTCGGCGTGACTCGGGTGACCGGCCTGATCCAGGCCGAGAACACCGCCGTGAGGAGGCTGGTCGAGAAGGTCGCGGGCTCCTACGAGATCAGGCTGGCGGGCGAGGGCGCGATGGAGATCGCAATCGATCTGCCCCCGTGCCGCTCCCGCTCCAGCACCGGCTCGGTGCGCCGGTTCCTTCTCGGAGAGGCACCGCTACGGGGATTCGAACCCCGGTTTCCGGACTGAGAATCCGGCGTCCTAGTCCCCTAGACGATAGCGGCGCGGGGCAGCGATTTTAGCGGCCCACCCTGGCTCCCGAAGCCCGTGCCGGTGGCCCCCGCGCCGCTAACCTTCCCGCAGTTCGCGGCTGTGGCGGAACTGGTAGACGCGCACGGTTCAGGTCCGTGTGGGGGAAACCCCGTGGAGGTTCGACTCCTCTCAGCCGCATATGAGGATCGGCCTCGTTCTCGGCGCCGGCGGCATCCAGGGCGGCGCCTGGCTGACCGGCGGGTTGGACGCCATCGCCGAAGAGACCGGGTGGGATCCCGCCGAAGCCGACTACGTCGTCGGTACCTCGGCCGGGTCGATGATCGCCGCCCTCTGTGCGTCGGGCGTGCCGCCCTGGTTCATGGTCGCCCACTCGCGCGGGGAGACATTCGGCGGCGTCGTCGACGCCGAAGGGCGGCCGGCTGCCGATGCCGACCGTTCCGCCGGGGCTCGCTTCGAGCTCGCGCGGGCGCTGCCCCCGATCGGGCCCGGCTCCTTGCCGCTGGCGTTGCGCACCCTGGCAAGCCCCCGCCGCTTCACGCCCGCCACGATCTTCAGTGGCTGGTTTCCGCGCGGAATCTTCTCGACTGACTCGTTGCAGGCGACGATCCGGCGGGTCGTGCCAAGCGGGTGGAGCCCGCACCCGAATCTCTGGATAGTCGCCTGTGACTACGCGACCGGAAGGCGGGTACCGTTCGGCCGCGACGGCGCTCCGGAGGCCGAGCTGGCGGAGGCGGTGGCAGCCTCCTGCGCCATCCCGGGCATCTATCACCCGGTTTCGATCGGCGGCCGCCGCTACGTCGACGGCGGCATCTATTCAACCTCCAACCTCGATCTGCTGCGCGCGGCCGAGCTGGATCTGGTCATCTGCCTCAATCCGACCTCGACCCTGCACCCGATCCGTGCGATCAATCCGCGCGATGCCTTCAACATCGTCTTCCGCCGCGCTTCCGGGCGGCGGCTCGGAAGCGAGGCGAAGAAGCTGCGCGCGGGCGGGGCGGAAGTGGTTCTGATTCAGCCCACCGGTGACGACCTCGAGGCCATGGGGCCGAATCTGATGAGCCGCAAGAACCGAAACCGGGTGATCGAGGTCGCCCACCGCACCGTCGCCGAACAGCTGCGCGAGGCGGGCGTGCGCGAGCTTCTGGCCGAGCTCCCGCCCGGGCAGCCGCAGCGCGTCCGCCGCCCCGAGGGGCCCCCTTCCGAGTGGCCGGATTGGCGCCAGCTTCTGCCGTGGACTCCGGTCAGGAGTTGAGCGGCAAGGCGCACCTCCGGTTCCCGCCGCGTGTTCGAATGAGGGACAGCAACCAGGGCTGGCGTTCAATTCGCCAGCCTCGGAGTAGCGTTGTCAGGACCAACGCCAATCGAAGGAGAAGCTTTATGCGCAAGCACTTGATTTGGATTTTGGGATTGGCGGTGGTCTTCGTCTATGCCGGCGTCGCCTCCGGTGCCCCCAATGTTCAGAGCATCACCGGCAAGGTGACGCCGAAGAAGCTGCCGAAGAAGTCCAAGGCTCCCGTTGCCCTGTCGATAAACGTGTCGTCGACGAACGCTTCGAATCCCCAGGGGGTTCCCAACGCGACGACGTTCGCCAGGGTCGACTTCGACAAGGACATCAAGGTCCAGCAGAAGGGGCTTCCGACTTGCGACGCGAGCCAGTTCGGGTCCCAGTCGACCACCAAGGACGTCAAGCAGGCATGCCCTGACGCCATCATCGGCAGCGGTAGCGCAACGATCGTGCTCCGCAGCGGTCCCGGGCTTCCGCCCCTGACCATTCACGCACAGACCGTCGCGGCCAATGTGAAGGGCAAGAAGATATTGCTGCACAGCTACACCCAGGAAGCCGGTGGCGTGCCGCTTCTCGGCACCTTCATCAAGTCCGACGGCGGCTCCAAATATGGCCAGGAGCTGAGCGTCCCCGTTCCGGCGCTGGCCGGCGGCCAGGGCGTGATTACCGCATTCGGGGTCAACACGAAGAAGCTCACCTACAAGTTCCACCACAAGAAGTTGAGTTACGCCTCTGCTTCATGCAAGGACAAGAAGATCCTGTTCCAGGCGCGGTTCACCGACGACCAGGGCAACCTGGCGACTGGGAAGGCCAAGCAGAAGTGCAAGCAGAAAGGCTGAGGCAAGACGACCTCTGCTGACCTGAACGGGCGGTCGCCGACCGCCCGTTCAGTTGTGGCCGGGCGTTTGGGTGCACCGCACCGCACCGATCGGCCCCGAGGCGTGTTTCGAGCTACCGGAGGGGCGAGCCCTGTGTTAGGTTCGGCCCAAGTGAGTCAAGAACTGCGTCTAGCGCGCCATGGTGCGCTGGGAGGCGCGGAACAAGGAGAGAATGCATGCGAAAGCATCTGATTTGGGTGCTGGGTCTGGTGGTGGCGCTCGCGAGCGTCGGCGCGGCGTCTCTGGCGTCGGCGGCGGTCAACTCGCAGTCGATCACCGCCAAGATCGCTCCCAAGAAGCGGTCGAAGACGAAGCGGGTCCCGATCTCGCTGGATGTGAACGTGTTCGCGACCAACCCGGGCAATCCCCAGGCGGTTCCGAACGCGACTACGCTGGCGCTCGTCGACTTCGATAAGGACGTCAAGTTCCAGCAGAAGGGCTATCCGACTTGCGATCCATCCCAGTTCGGGTCCCAGTCGACCACCGATGACGTCCAGTCCGCCTGCCCCGACGCGATCGTCGGCAGCGGGACGGCGACGGTGATCCTCAAGAGCGGTCCCGGCCTTCCGCCGCTGACCGTCCACGCGAAGACCATCGGTGCCAACGTCAAGGGCAACAAGGTCCTGCTGCACAGCTACACGCAGGAGGCCGGTGGCGTGCCGCTCGTCGGCTCGTTCAAGAAGTCGACCGGTGGCCACAAGTACGGCCAGATGCTGAGCACTCCGGTGCCGCCGCTGGCTGGTGGCTCGGGCGTGATCAGCCAGTTCGAGCTGAAGACGGACAAGATCGCCTACAAGCACAACCACAAGAAACTGGCGATCGTCGCCGCGAAGTGCAGCTCCAAGAAGCTGGACTTCCAGGCCCGGTTCACCGACGACCAGGGTCAGACCGCAGTGGGTCACACCACCGCGAAGTGCAAGAAGAAGAAGTAACCCCGATCGCGAAGCGGTCGTAGATCGATCTGAGAGGGGCGGCCTTCGGGCCGCCCCTCTTTTTTGCCCGCAAACCGTCGCCAGGACCGGGCGAGTAGAGTCACGCTCCAGATACGGCCGGTGGCCAAGGGAAGTCCGGTGAAAGACCGGTGCGGTCCCGCCACTGTGACCGGGCGACAGCCGTCGCGAGCCAGCAATGGCAGCCACTGGGTGGCCAAGCAACCCGGGAAGGCGCGGCGGAGGACCCGGAAGCCAGGAGACCTGACCCCGGCCGAGCCATGTAATCCCTCGAGGAAAGGGTGGCTTAGATGCCAATCAGAACACTTACTGCGCTCGTCGCAGGATCTCTCGCCTGTCTCGGCGCCGTCGTTTTCGCCGCCGGCGCCGGCGCCGCGACGACGACCGCGAACGTCCGCGTCGTCAACAGCGCCGGAACCACGCTGGCCGACCAGAGCCAGGTCACCGGAGACGTGACGATCAAGACCGATCCCAACGCAACCTGCTTCGGGCCTCCCGGCGGCAGCGGAAACGACGTCAGCGTCCCTGGCCCCACCGCGCTGGGGATCGTCAAGGACGCGGGGCTGAGCCTTTCGGTGACCGACCAGTTCGGCTTCGGCCTGGGCGTCTGCGGGATCGGCGGGTACTCCTTCCATCAGGGAGACAGCGCCTTCTGGTACGCGAAGGTCAACCACTCCGGCTTGCAGATCGGCGGCGACAAGTACACGCTTCACGCCGGCGACAGCGTGCTCTGGTACCTCTCACCGGGCTTCCCGCCGCCCAGCGAGCTGCAGCTCGACGCTCCTCCGAGCGCCCGCAGCGGCGAGCCGTTCACGGTCCACGTCTTCGGTTACGACGACGCCGGCAACCGGACCCCGACAGCGGGCGCCCTCGTCACCGGCGCCGACCAGCCGACCGCGGCCGACGGAAGCACGACCCTGGAGCTGACCCAGACGCTGAAGCTGCAGGCGCTGCACGGGACCGACATCGCCTCCAACCAGGCGGTGGTCGCCTGTGTGCCGACAACCCAGAGTCCCTGCGGGTTCGCGAGCAGGGTCTCCCGGCACCGGATCGTCGGCACCAACCGGCGCGACCGCATCCGCGGCACCGGCTCGCCCGACCTGATCCGCTCGCGTGGCGGCCGCGACCACATCAACAGCCGCGGCGGCTTCGACGACGTCGTCAACTGCGGTCGGGGCAGGGACACCGCGATCGTCGACGACACCGACCTCACCCGGCGCTGCGAGAAGGTGATCCGCAAGAGGTGACCTCACGCCGCCTCCAGGCGGCCGCCGGCGCGCTCTTCGGCACGCTGGCGGTCGCCGGCTGCGGCCTCGGGCCGGGTCCCTCGATCGGAGACGTGCAGCTGACCGTGACCCGCGACTACGGCACCAGGCCGCTGCTTCGCAAGGGCGAATCCAGTGCCCGCCAATCGGAGACCGCGATGCGGCTGCTGGACCGCAACGCCGACATCAAGACCCGCTATGGAGGCAGGTTCGTGCAGTCGGTGAACGGCGTTGCCGGGGGCAGCAGCGGCGGGCGATCGTTCGACTGGTTCTTCTACATCGATGGCGTCGAGTCGCCGGTCGGTGCCGCCGACTACCCGCTGCACGCGGGCTACCGGGTCTGGTGGGACTACCGCGACTGGACGGCCGCGATGCGCGTCCCCGCGGTAGTCGGCTCCTACCCGGAGCCGTTCCGGCACGGATACGAGGGCAAGCGCCATCCCCTGGCGGTCATCTGCCGGGGCGCGGCCAGGGCCTGCTCGCTGGCCCGGGGGCGATTGAGGACCGCGGCCGGGGACGCAAAGGCGGCGGGCGACCCGATCCGGGTCCTGGTCGGCCCCTGGGGACGTCTCAGCGGCGACTCCGCCGCGCACTTGATCGCCAAGGGACCCGCGGACAGCGGCGTGTTCGCGGACTTCGTGCCGCGGGCCGGATCCTGGCTGCTGCAGCCGCTCGACGTCGCCGGGGATCCGGCGGGCGCTCCTCGCAAGGCCGGTCTGGTGGCGGCGACCCGCGAGGGCGACGATCCGCCGACCTGGGTAGTGACCGGTGCCGGCGAAGCCGAGGTCGCCGCGGCTGCGCGGCTGCTGGACCCGGCCGATCTGCGCGACCGCTATGCCGTCGCGACGGGCGGCGGCAAGACGACCGCTCTTCCACTGCCGTGAGGTCGGCGCTCGCCTACACGCCGCGCCCGCGGCCGCTGCAGTCGGCGGCCCCCGCGGCCGCGATCGCCTATCTCGGCGCCTTCGTTCTCGTCGCCTTTCTGTACTCGAACCCGATCGTGCTCGCCGCAGCCACGCTGGGCGTTGTGATCGCGGGTCTCGCCGCGGGCGCGCGGCGGGCGGTGATGCTTTCGCTGCGGCTTGGGCTGTCGCTGGCGATTCTGATCGTCGTCGTCAACGCGCTCGTCACCGATCGCGGCGTGACCGTCCTGGCGCGGCTGGGCCATTTTCCGCTCCTCGGCCAGGTGAATGTCACCGCCGAGTCGCTGGCCGCCGGGGCGGCGATCGGGCTGCGGGCGATGGCGGCGATGGTCGCGGCCGGTGTCTATTCGGCCTGTGTCGATCCCGACCGCGTGCTGCGGCTCGTGCGCCCGCTGGCCGGCCGCTCGGCGCTGACCGCGACCCTGATCTCGCGCCTCGTCCCGGTGGCGGCACGCGACAGCGCCCGCCTGCACGAGGCCGCCGAGCTGCGCGGCCCGGGGGCGGCGGCGGTCGGCCGCGCCGCCTTCGCCCGGCGGCTGCTGGCCGGATCGCTCGATCGCTCTATCGACGTCGCCGCGACCCTAGAGCTGCGCGGCTACGGGCTCGCCGAATCGCGCGGCAGGGAGAGCCAGCGCAGCCGCCACGATCGCCGCTTCTGGATCGCCGCCATCGGACTGGCGGCCTTCGCGCTCGTGGCACGGCTTGCCGGGGCGGGGGGCTTCGATGCCTATCCGCGGGTCGATGTCGCGACCGATGCCGCCACGCTGGCGGTGGCGGCGGCGGCCGTCCTCGCCGGGCTGGCTCCATTGCGGCGGCGACGAGTCAGTCGGGTGCCGAGGCCGAAGCTGAAGGTGGTCCGTGCCTGAGCTGCTGACCCGCACGGGAATGCCGACCCCCCTGGAGATCGAGGGGCTCGGCTACGGCTACCCCGAGTCCGAACACCAGGCGCTGCGCGAGGTCAGCCTCAGCCTCGGGACGGGGGAGCTGGTCGTCCTCGCCGGCCGCTCGGCGAGCGGCAAGTCGACCCTGCTGCGGGCAGCCTGTGGGCTGGTTCCCCACTTCCACGGCGGCGAGGTGAGCGGCAGGGTCTCGGTTGCCGGCCACGACACCCGCGAGCAAGGGCCCGGGGAGCTGGCCGGGGAGGTCGGCTATGTCGCCCAGGATCCCGAGACCCAGGTCGTCTCGACGACCGTCCGGGCGGAGATCGAGCTGCCGCTGGAGCTGCGGGGCGAATCGGGCGCCGCCCGCGCGCGGGCGGTCGAGGAGGTGGCCCTGGCGCTGGCGATACCGCATCTGCTGCCGCGGGCTACCGACACCCTTTCCGGCGGCGAGCTTCAGCGTGTGGCGCTCGCCGCGGCCCTGGTCACCCGCCCCCGCCTGGTGCTGCTGGACGAGCCCACCTCGCAGCTCGATCCGGTCGCCGGCGACGAGCTGATCTGGCTGCTGCGCAGGCTGAACGAAGAGTGGGGAATTTCCATCCTCTTGGCGGAGCATCGGCTCGAACGCTGTCTCGCCGCCGCCGACCGAGTCGTGGCGATGGACTCCGGAGAGATCGCCTTCGACGGCGCCCCTGCCGACTTCCTCGTCTGGGCCCTCGAGCACGATCCCGCCCTCGCCACGCCTGGAGCCCGACTTTTCTCGCTGGCCGGGATTGAACCCCTTCCCGTCGGGGTCAAGGACGCCCGCGATCTCTTGATCTCCAGAGGTTGGGAGGGTGAGCCGCACCCCTCCCTCACTCGCCCGTCGCGCGAGAAGCGTCGGCGGTTTTTTGCCGGCCACTCGGCGCGCGAGGACGCAAAACGTTCGGGAGGGGCGACGGCTCCCCCTGCAAACTCCCTGAAGGCAAGGGACCTATGGGTGGAGCTTGACCGCGGGGAGGAGATCCATGACGTCCTGCGGGGGGTCGAGCTGCAGATCGGGGCGGGGGAGAGGGTGGCGCTGATGGGCCGCAACGGGGCCGGTAAGACCACGCTTCTGAGGACTGCCGCCGGCCTCATCGAACCGGTCCACGGCAAGCTCGAGGTTGAGGGTGAGGTGGCGCTGCTCGGGCAGAGTCCCGACGACTACCTCGTCCGCGAGCGGATTGGGGAGGAGCTTCCGGGTCAAGCTGGGAGGGCGGCGCTGGCCGCGGTCGGCCTCGAAGGTACCGTCGATCGTGATCCGAGGGACCTCTCGGGCGGAGAGCGCCAGCGCCTGGCCCTGGCGATCGCGCTGGCGGGCAGGTCCGAGGGCGGGAGGGTCCCGGGACTGGTGATGCTGGACGAGCCGACCCGGGGCATGGATCGGGCCCGCAAGGACGAGCTCGCCGGGTTGATCGCCGATCTATGCAGACGTGGAGCGGCGGCATTGGTCGCGACCCATGACGTCGAGTTCGCGGCCAGTTTCGCGGCGCGGGTCGTGCTGCTCGGCGACGGAGCCGTGATCGCCGACGGCGAAACGGCCGAGGTCCTGTCCGGGGGCTGGTATTTCGCGACAGAGGTGGCGCGGATCCTCGGCGTGCCCGGGGTAATCGATGCCGAGACCGGGGCAGAGCTGATCGGAGCGGCCGAGTGAGCTGGCAGCTCGTCAGCTTCGCCCTGCTCGCTGCCGTGCTGGTGGGCGGATTTACCTGGTATGAGCGCTCGCGGCCGCCGTCGCAGATCGTTGCCCTGGTTGCCGCGCTGGCGGCGCTGGCGGTTGCCGGGCGCGTGGTCCTGGCGGCGATCCCCAACGTCGTCGCGACGACCGACATCGTCATCTTCAGCGGCTACGCCCTCGGCGGGGCGCCTGGATTCGCGGTCGGGGCGCTGGCCGGTCTGATCTCCAACTTCTGGCTCGGGCAGGGCCCCTGGACGCCGTGGCAGATGGCCGCCTGGGGGCTATGCGGCGTGCTGGGCGCGCTCCTCGCCCGCGCCACCGGGCGCCGGGCCGGGCGGCTGCAGTTGACCTTGGCCTGCGGCCTTTCCGGCATCGCCTTCGGGGCGCTTCTCAACTTCTCGCTGATGGTCAGCTATGGCGGCGATTTCACGCTCCAGCGCTGGCTCACCCTCGAGGCCCGCGCGGTGCCGTTCGACCTCGCCCACGCGATCGGAAACATCACCCTGGCCCTGGTCGCCGGGCCGGCGATGGTGCGGATGCTGATCCGCTTCCGCGAGCGCTTCGAGTTTCGCTGGCAGGCCCCGGATAAAAGGCGCCCCGGTGCCGGCCTGGCCGGTGCCGCCTCGGCCGTCCTGCTCGCCCTGCTCGTCACGGTGGCGGTCGCGCCGCGGCAGGTTGTCGCGAGCCCGAGCACGGTTGGCTGGCTGAAGTCGGCCCAGAGCTCCGATGGCGGCTGGCCGGCGGCGCAGGGCGAGGATTCCGACCCCCAGATGACCGGCTGGACGATGCTCGGGCTCGAGGCCGCGGGGGTGAACCCGCTCGATCTCGGCGGCCGCCGAGGCGCCGCCGCCTACCTGCGCGGCAACCTCGCCGACGTCCGCACGCCCGGCGACCTCGCGCGGACGATCCTCGCCCTCGACGGGGCCGGGGTCGACGCGAGCCGCTTCGGCGGCCAGGACCTGGTCTCCAGGCTCGCCGGCCGGCGCCGGCCCGACGGCTCCTACCAGGGCTGGCCCAACTCGACTGCCTTCGCGGTGATGGCGCTGCGGGCCAGCGGACGGGGCGGTGGATCGTCGGCCTCGCTCGCCTGGCTGCGGCGTGTTCAGGCCAAGGACGGCGGCTGGGGCGCGGTCCCCGGCGCCGCCAGCGATCCCGACTCGACCGGCGCCGTGCTGCAGGCACTGGGCTCTGGCTCTCGCTCGGCAAGGCGGGCGGTGCGTTTCCTGCGCCGCACCCAGCAGCGCAACGGGGGCTGGCCGCTGGTCGTCGGCGGCAGCTCCAACTCGCAATCGACCGCCTGGGCCGTCCAGGGACTGCTGGCGGCGGGAGTCTCACCGTCCTCGGTCAAGAACCACGGCCGCAGCGGGCTCGACTACCTCGCCGCCCAACGCGCCTCCGACGGCCACTACCGCTACTCATCCTCCTCGGACCAAACGCCGGTCTGGGTGACCGGACAGGTCCTGGTCGCCGCCGAGGGGATGACCTATCCCCTGGCGCCTGTGCCTCGTGCCGTCAGGCCTTCGGTCGGAGAGGCAGGTGCGCCTAAGGCGACTGCAGGTGCGAGCGGTGGAAGTGGGGGAGGCGGAGCCGCGGCCCCTTCCGAACGTTTTGCGCCCGAGCGCGCCAAGCCGCCGGCGGCGAAAGCCGGGGACGCAAATCGCGCGAGTGGCGAGAGAGGAAGGGGTCCGGCTCCGTCGCAAACGCCCGCCATTGCACCGAGCCGGCCGCGTCGGCTGACCAATACAGCCTTCTCCGGTGATGACGGAGGCAGTGGCGGGTCGTCGCCACTGGTGCCGATAGCGATTGCCATAGGCGCTGCAGGCGCGGTCCTTGGTGGCACCTGGTGGGCGGCGCGCAGGTTCGTCTGGTAGCCGGGTCGCGCAGCCCGGCAGATACGGTTGAGCGATGGATGTCGAGACGGCGATTCGCACCCGCCGCACCCATAAGGCCTTCGATCCGAACCCGATCGACCGCGAGACCCTGGACGAGCTGTTGGAGCTGGCGCGCTGGGCGCCGAACCACCACCTCACCGCTCCCTGGCGCTTTCGTGTCGTCGGCCCGCAGTCGCTGCAACGGCTCAAGGACGCGGCAGGGCCCGAGTCGGCGCCGAAGCTCGACCGCTGTCCGACCCTGATCGTCGCCTCCTGCGCGCTGAGCGGCGACCCGGAGCAGGACGAGGAGGACCTGCACGCGACCGCGGTCGCCTGCTACATCGTCCTGCTCGGCGCCCACGCGCGCGGGCTGGCCGGCTACTGGCGCACCCCGGCGGTGCTGCGCGAAGCGGCGGGCCGGGAGGCGGTCGGGCTTCCCGACTCCGAACGCTTCGTCGGCCTTCTGCACATCGGCCGCCCCAAGCAGGAGCAGCGCGCCCCCGAACGGCCACCGCCGGCCGAGACGACCACCTATCTGGACTGAGTGATGCTCACCCGCGCGTCCGCAATCGAGGCGATCGCCGGCCAGAGCTTCGAGGTCGTGGTGATCGGGGGAGGAATCACCGGTGCCGGCGTCGCGCTGGACGCCGCCTCGCGCGGCTACTCCGTCGCGCTGCTGGAGCGCGACGACTACGCGGTCGGCACCTCCAGCCGCTCCTCGAAGATGGTCCACGGCGGCCTGCGCTACCTGCGCAACTTCGACCTTGGCCTGGTCCGCGAAGCCCTGCTCGAGCGCCAGCTGATGGTGCAGCTGGCGCCGCACCTCGTCTATCCGACGCCGTTCCTGGTCCCGACCCTGGGCGAGGACCGGCGCAGCCGCAGCCTCGGTATCGGGCTCAACATGTACGACGTGATGGCGACGACCCGCGTCGGCCGCAGCCGTCGCGAGCTGCGGGCCTCGAAGGAGGAGGACGCCGACTACTTCTGGGCGCCGGACCGCCATCGCACGATCGAGGGAGCCGAGGCGGCGGAGCTGATCCCTGCCCTTGCGCCGCGCGATCCCGCCTCCGCCTACCTGTTCTACGACTGCCAGACCGACGATGCGCGCCTGGTGCTGACCGTGCTCGGCGAGGCAGAGAGGTTCGGAGCGGTGATGCTGAACGGGGCCGAGGTGACCGAGCTCTTCGACCGCGACGGCCGCGCCGCGGGCGTTCGCTTCACCGAGGCCGAGTCGGGGGAGACGATCGAGGTTGAGGCCGAGAACGTCGTCAACGCGACCGGGGTCTGGGCCGACCGGATCCGCGACGAGGTCACCGACGAGGAGGACATGCCGCGGATCTCGCCCAGCCGCGGAACGCACCTGATCGTCGACCAGCAAAAGCTGCCGATGGGCAGCGCGGCCTGCATCGTTCCGGCCGAGGAGGAGCGCACGATCTTCGCCCTGCCCTGGTACGGGCGGACCCTGATCGGCACCACCGACAACGACTACGAGGGCGACATCTCCCACGTCGCGCCGGCGGCCGACGACGTCGAATACCTGCTCAGCGCGGTCAACTCGTTCTTCGACACCCATCTGGTCCAATCCGACCTCAGCGGCGCCTACGCCGGCGTGCGGCCGCTGATCGCCAGCGGCGACCCCCGCAAGTCGGTCGACATCTCACGCCGGGCCGAGCTCTACGAGACGTCGTCGGGGATGCTGACGATCACCGGCGGCAAGCTCACCACCTGGCGGCGGATGGCGAAGCAGACCGTCGATCGCCTGGTCGAGCGCCAGGGCCGCGATGCTCCCTGTCGCACCGCCGAGATCCCGCTGGGAATGGAGGCCCGCCCCGACGACCTGGAGACCGACGGCTGGCTCGGCGACGAAGCCCGCGACCAGCTCGCGTTTCGCTACGGACATGCGGCCCGCGCCGTCCTCGACCTCGCCGAGCAGCGCCCTGAGCTGCGCGAGCCGGTCGTCGCCGGGCGCCCCGACCTGCTCGCCGAGGCGCTGATCGCGGCCCGCCTCGAGCAGGCGCGCAGCGTCGCCGACGTCCTCCTGCGTCGCACTCGGCTCGGGATCCTCGCCGCCAGCAGTCTGCGCGAGGCCGAGACCGTCCGCCCCGTCGCCGAGGTCATCGGGGCCGAGCTCGGCTGGTCCGGGGACCGGATACGAAAAGAGGCTGAGACCTGGCTCGAGGTGGCCGTGGCTGAGGGCGTGGATCCGGCTCGCGACGTAAGCTTGTCCCAGTGAGGCTTTTCATCGACACCGGCTCGGTCGCCGAGGTTGAGGAGATCGCCGCCTGGGGGATCCTTTCCGGCGCGACCACCAACCCTTCGCTCCTCGCCAAGGAGGACGGCGACCCGGGGGAGATCATCCAGCGAATCTGCGAGCTGGTCCGCGGCCCGGTTTCGGCCGAGGTCGTCTCCCAGGAACCGCAGGGGATGATCGACGAGGGCAGGGCACTGCGCGAGTTGCACGAGCACGTCACCGTCAAAGTGCCGTTCTGCGAGGCGGGGCTGACCGCCACCCGGGCCCTGACCGACGACGGCATCCCGGTCAACGTGACGCTCGTCTTCTCGGCCAACCAGGCGCTTCTCGCCGCCGCCTCCGGTGCCACTTACGTCTCCTGCTTCATGGGCCGGCTCGACGACATCTCCGTCGACTCCGCCGCCGTGGTTGAGGAGATCGCCGACGCCCTGCGGGCCGGAGGCATGACCTCCGAGATCATCGCCGCCTCTATCCGCCACCCCGAGCACGTGATCACAGCCGCCACTCTTGGATGCGAGATCGCCACAACGCCGGCAAAGGTGCTGAAGCAGATGCTCAACCATCCGCTCACCGAAGCCGGCGCCGAGCGCTTTCGCAAGGACTGGGAATCGCGCCCGGAATTCGGCGAGTGGCTGCGCGGCCTGACCGAGAAGCGCCTCGCGGCGACCCGCTCCTGAGTTCGCCCGGCGCCTCGATGACCAAGGAGCAGCTGGCAAAGGAACCTCTGGCGCGGCTACACGCTCGCGCCGCCGAGCTCAGTGTCCCGCGCTACCGGCTGCTGCGGCGCGAGGAGCTCGCGGAAGAGATCGCCGCCCGCGCCGACGACTCGGACGAGACCGGAGGGAAGGAGGAGAGGGCGCCGGCCGAGGAGACCGAGGCAGAGCAGAAGCCGGCTCGGCGGCGGCGGGGCGCAAAGCCGCCGGCCGACGAGCCCGAGGCCAAGGGAGAGCCGACGGCGGGGGTGCTCGACATCGTTCCCGCCGGGCACGGTTTCCTGCGCCTGGAAGGGATGGAGCCGGGTCCCGACGACGTCTACATCTCCGCCTCCCAGATCCGCCGATGCGAGCTGCGGGCCGGCGATCAGGTCGAGGGTCCGGCGCGGGCGCCACGCCGTGGCGAGCGCCACCCGGCGTTGATCCGGGTCGAGCGCGTGAACGGCGACGAGCCCGGATCTGAGCGCAAGAGCGGCTTCGACGATCTGACGCCGGTCACTCCCAATCGCCGGATTCCCCTCGCACCCGCGCCCGACGACGTTCTCGTCCGCAGCTTCGACCTCCTGGCGCCGCTCGCCTTCGGCCAGCGGGTGCTGGTGGTCGCCGATCCGAGGTCGGGTCGGACGACGCTTCTGCGTGGACTGGTGAGGGCGATCGCGGCGGCCGACGCCGCCCAGCCGGTGATCGTGCTGCTGGTCGACGAACGCCCGGAGGAGGTCACCGCCTGGAAGCGCGAGGCCGTAGGGGCCGAGATCGTTGCTGCCCCGGCCGACCTCGACGCCGCCGATCAGATTCGCCACGCGGAGCTGGCGCTGGCGCGGGCCAAGCGGCGCGCCGAGAGCGGCGAGGACGTGATCGTGATCGTCGACTCGCTGACCCGGCTCGGAGTCGCCTACCACGACCCGACCGAGATCAAGCCCGTGTTCGGGGCCGGCCGCGAGCTCGAGGAGGAGGGAGCAGGTTCGCTGACGATGATTGCGACCGTGCTGCGTGGAACCGAGGATGGCGACGGCGTGCTGGAGGCAGTCGAGACGACCGAGAACGCGACGGTCGTGCTCGACCCCGAGCTCGCCGCGGCCGGGATCACCCCGGCGATCGACGCGACCCGCAGCGGAGTCGTCGCCGAGGACCAGCTCCGCGAGGGTGCCGAGCTGGAGGGCGCTCGGAAGCTGCGCGAGCAGCTGCGCGAGGCCGATCCCCGCAGGGCGGCGGAGACTCTTGCGGAGCGGGTCAGGAGCTCGGCCTCGAATGCCGAGCTCCTCTCATCCCTCTAGTTCCCCGGAGCGCCGGGGTCCGCCGTCAGCGGCGGTAGGCGATGCGACGCCAGGAAGGCTCTTTGGAGAGCTCGATCAGCTCCGAGCCGCGGTCAGGCTGCACGTAGCCGAAGGTCTGGCTGTCCTCGTCGAAGACGATGTCGAGCTCACCCTCCTTGACCCGCTGGTCGAGCCAGGCGCCGCGGAACACGAGGCGCCGAATCCAGTGCACGAGGCTGCGGTTGGCGGGACCGACCAGGTCCTCCCAGTTGTGGTTGATGTGCTCACCGAGAGGTGAGGAGGGCTCGCCGATCTCGCCGTTGACGGCGAGATCGAGAAGGTCCTCGAGCTCCTCGCCGCTGAGGCCCTGATTGACGAAGCCGAGCTTGACCGCCGCCTGTTCGACGCGCTGCGCAAAGTCCTCCTCGTTAAAGGAGAAGCGAAGCTCGCCGTACTCGAGAACGTAGTCCGAGCCCGACTCGTAATTGCCTCTGCGAGTTGCCTTCTCTTCCACTTTTGAGCCAGTGATCCGCCGCGGACATCGCGCCCCCAGCGGCCATCGCATCTTGTCGCTGATTCTATGCGGGTGCAGGGGGGCGAGGGGGTCTGAACGAGCATTTGCACCATGGGCGATTCATTGCGGGCCGGGGAGAGCCGGCGGTCGGATCGCCCTTGCTTCGATATGAGCGCGCGCCGACTGCGGCGACTTCCGACGACGCCGCTGTTCGGCGGCGAGGTGCCGGTAGCCGCCGGCGTTGGCCCCCGTCTCCTCGGCCTGGCGCTGTTGCGGCGGCGGCACGCCGGACCCGGTCTGCTGCTCCGGCGCTGCGCCAGCGTGCACACCGTCGGGATGCTGTTCCGGCTCGACTTGATCTTCCTCGACGGACAGGGGCGGATCCTGCGCCAGCTGCGCGGCGTCGGCCCGTTTCGATTCGCGTCCTGCCGGGGGGCCGAATCGGTGCTCGAACTGGTCCACGACCCGCCTCTGCGTCTAAGAAGGCGAGATCGGGGGTACTCCAGGGGTGTCCATCAATTCGGAAGGAACCCATGAACCTGATCGACAAGATCACCGGACGTACGAAGAAGGCTGCAGGCGACCTCACCGGCGACGGCTCACTGAAGCGCCAGGGCGCCAAGGAAGAGAAGAAGGGCGAGGCCAAGGAGCAGCTGGACCACGCGCAGGACTCGGTCGAGAACAAGGCCGACGAGGTCGCTGACCTCGAGCGCAAGACCTGACCTGACCAACTTCGGGGGGATATGGACGGGCAGCTGGGGAGTCGCGGTTTCCACGCACGATGTTTGTACTTGACGTCGGCGGGATCGCGGCTGCCCTGACCTGGTGAGGGGGAGAGGACCCCGCCGCACGCCGCTTAACGCGGCGTGCTGCCCGACTCGCAACAACTCGCCACCGTCGTCGTCTGTGAGGACGACGAGGCGACGTTGCAGCTGCTCTGCGACCACCTGAGCGCCGACCGCTACGAGGCGCTGCCGGCACCCGGGGCATCCGACGCGCTGCGGCTCTGCCACTACAAGCAGCCCGACCTGCTGCTGCTGGACTTGATCCTGCCCGACGCGCCGGGCCTCGACGTGCTGCGCGAGATCCGCTCGGCAGACGGCGCCACGAGCAAGTTCGACCCTGAGCTGCCGGTCATCGTGCTCAGCGGCCGCGGCTCGGAGCATGACCGCGTGCGCGGCCTGCGGGAAGGGGCCGACGACTACATGTCCAAGCCGCTGCACTATCCGGAGCTGGCGGCACGGGTCGGGGCGGTGCTGCGACGGCGCCAAGGGCGCCGCGAGGGCCCGCGCAGGATCGGAGAGCTGACGATCGACCCGGCGACCCGCTCGGTCAAGGTCGAGGGGCGGCCAGTCGAGCTGGCCAACAAGGAGTTCGCGCTGCTGCGGGCGCTCGCGTCCGACCCGACGCGGGTCTTCACCAAGGAGGAGCTGCTGCGCGACGTCTGGGACTTCCGCTCGCTTGGGCGTACGCGGACGCTGGACTCGCATGCCAGCCGCCTGCGCCGCAAGCTCGATCCGGAGCACGCCCGCTTCGTCGTCAACTGCTGGGGCGTCGGCTACAGGCTGATCGACGGATGAGCGGGGCCGCGACCACCCTCGGCGCCGGCTGGCCGCTGGCGGCGATGCTGACTCTGGTCCTGGCCGGCGAGCGGCTGCGGGCCGGACGTCGCCGCGAGGCGTTGAACCGTGGTCTGCACGAGTTGCGCCGCCCCTTGCAGCTGCTGGCGCTCGCGCCGCGATCCGTAAACGGGGCCGGGGCTCCCCTCGACCTCGTGATCGCGGCGCTGGCCCAGCTCGATCGCGAGATCAACGGCGGTGGGGGAGAGTCACGGCGGGTGATCTGGAGCCGTGAGCTGGTCGGCGCCGCGGTCGGGCGCTGGCGCGCCCGCGCGGCGATGGCCGGAGCATCGATCGCCCTGCGCTGGCGGGCGGGTGAGGCACCCGTGCTAGCCGATGCGGCGCAGCTCTCGCAGGCGCTGGACAACCTGATCGTCAACGCCCTCCAGCACGGAGGGCCAAGCGTCGTGGTCGATGCCCATGAGGTCGGCGACAGGCTGCGGATCTCGGTCGCCGACGACGGCAGCGCCGCACGGCCCGCCTCGCGAAGCGGCTCGCCGTCGGAGGTGATCGCTCGCCTGACCGGCCGCCGTCACCACGGTCACGGGCTCGAGGTCGTGCGCTCGGTCGCCGCCGCGCACCGGGGCCGGTTTGCCCTCCAGCGCTCCGAAACGGGCTCGGTCGCGGTGCTCGATCTCCCCCTCGCGGGTGCCGGGGGCGCACTCGCTGCATGAGCCGGCGTGCCCGCGCCGTCGCCTTCCTGCTGCTGGCGGCGGGATGCGCTGCGGCGGCGGGGACGCTGGCCAGCGGTTACGGCTCCAGCGTCGCCGAAGCCTTCGGGCCGCTGCGAAGGGTGGTGATCGCGGTCCGGGCGCTGCCCCCGAGACGCATGATCGGTCCAAAGCAGCTCTCCGACTCGCTGCAGGTGCGCCGGGTACCGCGGCGGTTCGTCCCGCCGGACGCCCTCGCGGCTCCGCAGCAGGCGCTCGGCCGCGTTCCGGCAGCGGCGCTGCCGGCCGGCTCATATCTGATCGCGGCGCAGCTGCGGGCTCCCCGGCCGGGCGGCCGGGCCCCCGGACCGCGCCTGGCCGGCGACCGGCGTCCGGTCGAGATCGCGGTCAGCGGCGGCGAGGCGTTGCTGGCGGCGGGGGGATCGCCCGAGGGCTCGCGGGTCGATGTCGTCGTCACCAGCGAGCCGCGCGGCCCCGGCCCGGGCCGCACCTACGTCGCCGCCGCCGGCGTAAGACTGATCGCGCTCAGTCGCCAGGACCCGGCCGGGCCGGGACCGGCGAGCGGCTGGTCCGCGACCCTGGCCCTGACCCGGGGGCAGGCCCTGCGGTTGATCGAGGCCGAGAGCTTCGCTCGCGGGCTGCGGTTGCTGCCGCGCCCGGAGGGCTGAGACCGCTCAGTTGCCGCTGGCGTCGAGCGTCTGCTGGACGAGGCCAGTTGCGTCGAAGACGGTGTCCGGCGGGGGAATGGTTACCCGCGGCGTGGCGCCGAAGTCGGAGAAGCTCATCTCCATCGTCATCGTCATCGGCTCCCCGCCGGGCACCGGCAGGGGGACGGAAAGCTGGACCTGCCTGATCAGGTCGCGCCCGTCGATCCAGACCTCGATCGGAAGCTCGGTGCTGCCACTTGCACTCGCAGACTGCTCGAGAGCATCGGCGGCTTCACCGTTTCCATCGGAGCGCAGCTGGGCAATGCGCTTCGTGAGGTCGATCGTAGCCCGGTAGTGAGTGGTGGGGACCCCGTTGACGTCCTCGTGGCCAAGCGTGTCGAAGGCGTCGCTCGCGGACTCGAGCATCTGCAGCTGCGCATGCGGATCGCTCTGGCCGTAGGCAGCAGTGCTCTGGTCCTGCGCTCCGAGGAGACTGATCTTCATCCACTGCTTGCCCGGCGGGAGCTGGCCGGCGAACTTCGGCGAGCTGAGGTAGACGTCGCCGCCATCCATCACCTCATCGACCCGCACCTCGCCGGCGGGAGGAGGGAACTCCGCGCTGAGCATCATGCGGCCCGTGTTGTCGTTGCCGTTGAACGACCCGTGGCCGCTCATTTGCACCGGCGCCGCAAGCATGGCCCCGGAATAGGAGCCCGTCAGCTGCATCCGGAAACCCGGATAGGTGGCGGTCTGCTCGGCGGCCTGGGCGATCGGGTTGGTGGGGCCACCGTCGCCGCCGATCACGCTGAGGACGAGGAAGACGCCGGCCACCAGAGCGGTAGCCAGGGCAACGAGGCCGATCAGGCGGCGGCTGGGGCCGCCGGGCGTCGGCTCCGGCGCGACATCGGGATTCGACCAACTCCAGCTGTCGGACGAGCTCATGGATGGCTTATCGGCTGGCCCACGAGTGGCCTATAGGCGAGGGATCTATAGGCGGTAGATCAGCCGTCCGTCACCGCTCTCGCGCTCCGGCACGCGGCGGTAGCCGAGCCTCTCGTAGAGCCTGTGCGCCTCGACCTGTGAGGGCCGGGACCAGAGCACCAGCGCCTTCGCCGGGCTGGCGGTTGCAAGCGCGCGGCAGTGCGAGAGCAGGCGCCGGGCGATGCCTCGCCGCCGGGCGTCCTCAGCCACCGCGAGGCGGCTGATCTCGGCCTCGTCGGGCGCCCGGACGGCGCCACCCGCGTCGCCGGGCAGATAGAGGCCGACCGCTCCCACGATCCGCGACCCGTGGCGGGCGACGAACAGGGCGCCGTCGCGGGCCGACTCCGCGGCCTCCTCGCTGCGGTAGGGGACGGTCCGGCTGCCGTCTCCGAGGGTCACGTAGGCCTCGGTCCACAGCGCCGCCACGGCCTCGAGATCCCCGGGCCCCGCCGCTTCGATGTCGATCTCGGCGCCGGCCCCCTCTTCAGGCACGGCCGCCGGAGCCCGAATAGAAGGGCCCCGCCGTCGGGTGGACCTCGATGCGCCAGCCAAGTTCGGCCAGCCGCGTTTGGAGCTCGCCCGGGTCGTGGGGGACCTTGACCACACGGAAGCTGCTTCCGTCGTTGAGCCGGCGGCGGATCGTCGAGGACGATTCGCCTTCGACCAGCTCCTCGGGGGCGCGGTGGGCGTCGTCGATGAAAAGGACGCGGCCGTCCCGCTTCAGGCAGGCGGCGACCAGCGACCAGAAATCCCCGAACCGCTGCAGCGGGACGTGGGAGATCCAGAAGCCGAAGAAGACTGCGTCGTAGCGCCGCTGCGGCCGCCAGCTGAAGATGTCGGCCTCGACGAACCGCACCCGTTCCTCGCCGATTCGCTCCGAGGCGATCGCGAGCATCTCCGGCGACGCGTCGAGGGCGGTCAGCGTGGCGGCATGACGGAGCAGCTGCGCAGTCCAGAGCCCGGTACCGCAGGCAAGCTCGAGCACGTCTCCGGTGGGGCGGAAGGAGTCGATCGCCGCCAGCAACTCCTCCTCGCCGGGGAGGGCGAGGGCGTGGTCCCCGTACTCAGCCGCGCCGGCGCGGTAATAGGCGAGCTGCTCGGCCAGCAGTGGATCACCTGTCATCGCGGCATATTGTCCCGAACCGATGCTCAACGAGCTCGAGCTGCTGGACTGGAAGCGGCGGATCTTCGCCGTTTACGCCGAGGTCCGTACGGCCGGCGATCCCGCTCAGGCCTGGGCTCTATGGCGGCGGACCCGTGACGAGCTCTTCGCCTCGCACCCGCAGAGCCCGCTCGGAGAGGAGGCGCGCAGCCGCTTCGAGGGCCTGGACTACTTCAGCTATGACCCGGCCTTCCGGGTCCTCGGCGAAGTCGCCGCGGTCGAGCCGCGCGGCTACGAGATCGGTGCCAGCGGCGGTGGCACGATCGCCTTCGACCGCTTCGCCACGGTGCTCTTCGAGCTCGGGGCCGAGGCGCACGAGCTCGAGCTTTACTGGCTGCGCGGCTATGGGGGAGGCGTCTTTCTGCCCTTCGCCGACGCCACCAGCGCCGCCGAGACCTACGGCGCCGGCCGCTATCTGCTCGACACTGTCAAAGGTGCCGATCTCGGCAGCGACGAGAAGGGAAGGCTGGTCCTGGACTTCAACTTCGCCTACAACCCTTCCTGCTCCTACGACCCGGCCTGGGTCTGCCCGCTGGCACCGCCCCCCAACCGGATGGCGCTGGCGGTCGCTGCCGGAGAGCGTCACGAGTCCGGCTAGCTCACCCCTCCGAGAGCGCTTCCTCGAACGCCAGCAGTGCCTGCCCGCCCTGCACTGTGAAGACGATCCGCTCCAGCTCGCTGCCGGCGGCGAGATGGCGCTCGACCTCCTCGACCTCGATCTGGGCCGCCTGGTCGATCGGAAAGCCCCCGACACCGGTGCCGAAGGCGACCAGGGCCAGCGACTTCGCTCCCAGCTCTTCGGCCAGCTGCAGGGTGCTTGCCGTGGCGCGGCGGATGGCCTCAGCCGAGGTCGGCCCGCCGAGCTCCATCGTCGCGGCATGGATCACCCAGCGCGCGGGCATCTCGCCGGCACCGGTCGCCACCGCGTCGCCGAGCCCGATCGGGGCCCGCTCGTCGCTTTCGCGCTGGACCTCCGGGCCCCCGGCGCGTGAGATCGCCCCCGCGACCCCTCCGCCGTGCTTCAGGCCAGTGTTGGCCGCATTCGCGATCGCGTCGACCTCGAGCTGGGTGATGTCTGCCTGGAGTACCTCTATTTGTGCCAAATTCGTCCTCGCTTCTCGGCTGGTCAGTAATACCGCCCACTGTTACGCTCACGGTCACTTAGGAGGGGTGGTGAGTTAGATGGCAACACAGGTTTTCGTCGCCGAGGATCACCCGGTCTACCGGGAGGGGCTTGTCGAGTCGATCCGGGAGCGGTCAGAGCTTGAGCTTGTCGGGGAGGCCTGCGATGGTCGCGACGCACTCGACAACATACGAGAGCTTCAGCCCGATGTCGCCCTGCTCGACCTCAGGCTCCCCGAGCTCGATGCCATCGCCGTGCTGAGAGAGCTTCACGACGATCCGGGCCCGACCCGCGTCGTCCTGCTCTCGGCCTACTCCGACGGGGCGCTGATCTACGAAGCGCTCGAGGCCGGGGCCGCCGGCTATCTGTCCAAGGACGCGGCGGCGGACCAGATCTGCGCCGCCCTGGTGGCAGCGGTCGAGGGCGAAACCGTCCTCTCCGAGGGGCTCGAGCAGCGCCTGGCGCGGCAGATCGCCCACCGAAACGGCAACGGCGACTCGCAGCTTTCGGGGCGGGAGTCGGAGATCCTCGAGCTGATGGCCGAGGGGCTTTCGAGTACGGAGATCGGCGCTCAGCTGAATCTCAGTCAGGGAACCGTGAAGACCTACGTGCGCCGGGCCTACGAGAAGCTCGGCGTCTCAAGCCGTGCCGCGGCGATCGCCGAGGCGATGCGGCGCGGAATCCTCAGCTAGGCCGCACCGGCAGCGTCGTCCGGATCCTCGTCCCGCCTCCCGGGCGAGGCTCGATCCGGAGCTCGCCGCCGAGCGCCTCGACCCGTTCGGCGCTGGAGGCAAGTCCGATGTGGCCCTGCTCGACGGCGGCGCGGCGACGGCCGCTGGCGATGCCGCTGCCGTCGTCGCTGACCTCCATCACTACATGACCGTTCTCGCGGCTGAGCTCGAGCGCGACCTCGCTGGCCCCGGCGTGCTTGGCGACGTTGATCAGCTGCTCGCGCCCAAGGACGAATAGGAGTGAGTCGTGATGTCCACAGGCCTCTTGCTCCACATCGATCCTGGCCTCGAACCCCGCTCGCTCCGCCTGGCGGTCCGCGACCTCCCGTAGTGCCGCGGATAGCCCCGCATGTTCGAGGACGGCGGGATGGAGGTCGAATATCTCCCTTCGCAGCTGATCGACGGCACGTGCAACCGCGGCCCGGGGCCGATCGACCTTGGGATCCGGGATCGGATCTAGACCGTGGCGGGCCGCAAGCAACTCCTGCAGGGCGCCGTCGTGCAGCGCCTCGGCAAGCCGCCGCCGCTCGCCCTCCTCGGCCTGCAGCACCTGGCCGACGAGTCGGCCCCGGCTGGCGGAGAGCTCGGCCAGGCGCTGGGCCTGGACCTGCAGTGAGGCGTGCAGCTCGGTCAACTCCTCGGTGCGCTTTTCCAGCATCGCCGCCCGCTCCTCGGCATGAAGGCGGCGGCGGATTGAATACCGGTCGCTGACCTCGAGGACGGCGAGCAGCGCCAGCGCAATGGTGCCGATCTTTCCGTACAGGTAGACGGCCCCCGCTGCCATCAGTGCGGTCGGCAGTTCATAGCCGATCAGCCCGCTTTCCCGGCGCAGGTGAGGCAGGATCGGCGCGGCGTTCATCAGCCGGTCGTATACGCAGACCCCGAGCAGGGTGCCGACCGCGACATAGGCGTAGACGGCGAAGAAGAGAAGTACGAACGCCGGCTCGTCGGGCTTCAGTGAAGCTCCGTCGACCACCCAGCGCACAAGAAGGCCTCCGCTGACGATCACCACTGAATCGGTGGCGAGGTTGGAGGCCAGCGCCCAGAGCTTGCGGCGGCGAATGCCATCGGCCGTCAGCTCGGCGGCGCTGATCAACAGAGCCGGGGCCGGGCCGAGCAGCGCAATCGCCATCGCCAGCGGCGCGGTCGAGGTCAAGAACCAGGGGCTCGAGGGCAGCTTCACCGCCAGGATCCGGCTGGCGGCGGTGAGCGCGACGATCGCGACCACGAGCACGACCGGGTGCCAGTCCTCCGACCGGGAGGTGGCTGCCGCCACGGCCCAACCGGGCAGGCAGAAGAGAAAGCATCCGATGATCGCCCTGCGGCGGCGGTCGGCTGGTGGCCCGCCGGTCATCTCAGTTGACGGGCAGAGTCGTCCGGATCCTCGTCCCGCCCCCCGGGCGAGGCTCGATCCGCAGCTCTCCGCCGAGCGCCTCGACCCGTTCGGCGCTGGAGGCGAGTCCGATGTGGCCCTGCTCGACGGCGGCGCCGAGGCGCTCGGAATCGATCCCGCGGCCGTCGTCGGTGATCTGCATCACCACGACTCCGTTCTCGCGCCCGATCATCAGCTCGACATGACTTGCCCCGGCGTGCTTTGCGGCGTTGGTCAGCTGCTCGCGCCCTAGGACGAAGAGCAATGTGTCGTGATGGCCGCAGGCCCCGGGTGCGACCTCGACCTTGGCCTGAAAGCCAGCCCTCTGGGCCTGGTTGTCCGCCACCTCGTGCAGCGCGGCGGCAAGACCAGCATGTTCGAGCACCGCTGGATGGAGGTCGAAGATCGCACCGCGCAGCTGGGCGATCGCGCGGCCGATCGACTTGCGGGCGCGATCGGTCCCGGTCTCGCTGCCGCTGTCGAGGCCGTGGCGGGCCGAGAGCAGGTCCTGAAGTGCCTCGTCGTGAAGCGCCTCGGCAAGTCGGCGGCGCTCGGTCTCCTCGGCCTGCAGCACCTGGCCGACCAGCCGCCCGCGGCTCGCGGACAGCTCGGCCAGCCGCTCGGCCTGCGCCTGCAGCTCCTCGGCGCGGTATTGGGAGACCGAGAGGCTGTGGGCGAGGTACTGATGCAGAAGCTGCACGACGGCCAGCAGCCCGAGTGCGCCAAGTCCCACCGCTCCGTAGATATAGGCCGTGACGGCGGTAAACAGCATCGCCGGAAGGGCCGAGCCGAGCGTCACGTTGCCCTCGCTCTTCCACTGGTCGCCGATCGAGTCGCCGTAGGCGACCTTGGCGTGGATCGCAGTGACCGCGAAGCTCGCTGCCTCGACCCAGACGGTGATCGCGAGGATCAGAACGACGAATCCTGCCTCATCGGGGACCAGCGACCATGTATCGACGGCCCAGCGAGCGGCCAGGGCGCCGAAAACGGAGAAGATCGCGTAATTGGCCAGGTTCGCGGCCCGGTCGGTGAGAGACAGGTGGTCGCGGGTGTCGCAGAGCAGCAGGCCGAGCCAGCCGATCGCCAGGGCCGGCGCGGGTCCCAGCAGGGTCATCGTGAGGATGACCGGCGCCGAGAGGCTGACCGCCCAGGAGCCGTGGCCGGGTTGGGAGTGGCGGCTGGCCAGCAGTTCGCTGATCGTGTTGACGACGGCCAGGGTGACCAGCAGGTCGAGCGGCCGCCAATCGGAGGCCCGGGAGCTGAGGGCGGCGATCGCGGCGAGGATCGCCGCCACCAGCAGCGCCCCGATCGCGGCTTGGCGCTGGCGCCGATCCGGAATCCGCTCAGCGAGCAGAGACATCAGCCGAGCGGGACCAGAAAGAGGGAGAGCGGCTGCCAGTGCGAAGACCTCGATGGGAAGACCTCCCTCTGGGCCCGCTCCCGCTTTCGATTGGTGATCCGGGACATGGTCGAGACAGATTGAGGGTACTGCTGCGCCGTCCAACTGACCAGCCGACAAGTAAGGCCGTTTGCGGGGGAAATCTAGGTACCAGGGCTACCATGGCGGGCTGGGTCCACGGAGCCGAACTGACCAGGAATCCCAGATGAGCAACGGATCGACACGCCGCACCAAGATCGTCGCGACGGTCGGTCCCGCGTGCTGGGACGAGGAGACGCTGGTGGAGCTGATCTCGGCCGGCGCCGACGTCCTGCGGCTCAACTTCTCCCATTCCGACCACGCCCGGCACGCGAAGACGGTGGCCGCGGCTCGCGCCGCCGCCGAGCGAGCGGGGCGTGAGGTGGCGCTGCTCGGCGACCTGCCCGGACCGAAGCTGCGGGTCGGCGAGTTCCAGAACGACGTCGTCGAGCTGGAGACCGGCAGCCATGTGGTGCTGAACCCCGATGCCGGCAAGGGCAGCCCGCACGAGATACCGGTCTCCTGGCCGGGCATCTCGAGCGCGCTTCATGTCGACGACCACGTCTACCTCGCCGACGGCTCGATACGTCTCCGGGTGCTGGCGGCGCTGAACGACTCCGTCGACACCGAGGTCGAGGTCGGCGGCCAGCTTGCCTCTCATCAGGGCCTGAACCTTCCCGGCGCCGACGTCGGTCTGCCCTCGGTTGACGCCGACGATCTCGAGTGGGTCGACTTCGCCGTCGAGCACGGAATCGACCTGCTCGCCGTCTCCTTCGTCCGTAGCGCGTCGGATTTGCGGCCTGTGGTGGAGCGCCTCGACGAGCTCGACTCCGACATCCCGCTGATCGCCAAGATCGAGAAGCCGGAGGCGGCCGAGAATGCCAAGGAGATCATCGCCGCGGCGGGCGGCGGGATCATGGTCGCTCGCGGCGACCTCGGGATCGAACTTGCGCTCGCGAAGGTGCCGGTGCTGCAGAAGCGGCTGATCCGCTCCGCCGGGCTGCAGTCGAAGGCGTCGATCACCGCCACCCAGATGCTGGCCTCGATGGTGACCGCGCGACGGCCGACCCGGGCCGAGGTCACCGACGTCGCCAACGCGATCTTCGACGGCACCGACGCGGTGATGCTGTCCGAGGAGACGGCGATCGGCGCCAACCCGATCGAGGCGGTTCGGGTGATGGACCGGATCGCCTGTGAGACCGAGCCCGACCTCCCCTATGGTGACTGGCTGTTCACCCGCACCGACCAGGACGGGCAGGACGTCGGCGACTCGGTCGCCCAGGGTGCGGTCGGCGCCGTCTACCGCCTCAACCTCGCGGCGCTGGTTGTCCCGACGACCAGCGGCCGCACGGCCAGGCTCGTCTCCGCCCACCGGCCCAAGGTGCCGGTGCTGGCGATCTCGCCCCGGATCGAGACCGTCCGCCGCATGAGCCTTCTCTTCGGCGTCACCGCGGTGCTCAGCGATCCGGTCGAGGACATCCGCGACCTGCTCGACCAGTGCGCCGGCCTGGCGGCCGAGAACGGGATCGCCTCCTCCGGCGATCTGATCGCGATCACCGCCGGCCTTCCCGAGCAGCAGCTCGGCACCAACCTCTTCGAGATCCACCGGGTCCCATAGCGGTTCGGCCGCGAAACGAAGTGGAGCGGCAGAGGCTGGTCAGGCGACCGTAGGTCGCCGCAATTTGTGTGCCGGGGAGAACCCCGCCCCGGCGCCTGCTTGTTCCGGCATGGACAGTGCCGAGCGCCAGCGCGACGAGCTCGCGGGACAGCTGCGCGAGTCGCTGATCGAGCGCCGCCGTGCAGATGCCGCCGCCGGCAGGCCCCAGCGGGGCGAGCTCGCGCAGGCGGTCGAGGAGCTGGTCGACCGCGAGGCGGCGATCCTCCCGGCCGGCGAGCGGGCGCAGATCGCGGCCCGGATCCTCCGCGACACGGTCGGCCTGGGGCCGCTGGAGGAGCTGCTCGACGACCCCGACGTGGAGGAGGTGATGGTCAACGGGCCCGCCGACGTCTACGTCGAGCGCCGCGGGCGGATCGAGGCGACCGAGGTGCGCTTCGCCGACGAGGCCGAGCTTCGAAACTCGATCGAGCGCATTCTCGCCCCGCTCGGCCGCCGCGTCGACGAGCTGAGCCCGATGGTCGACGCCCGCCTCGCCGACGGCTCGCGTGTCAACGTCGTCATCCCACCGCTCGCCGTCGACGGGCCGGCGGTCTCGATCCGCCGCTTCAGCGCCGCCCGGCCCGATCCGCGGCGGCTGGTCGAGCTGGGGACTCTGAGCGAGTCGATGCATGACCTGCTTGCCGAGGCGGTGCGCGCACGGCGCAGCCTGTTGATCAGCGGCGGCACCGGCGGCGGCAAGACGACTCTTCTCAATGCGCTCTCGAGCTTCGTCTCCGCCGCGGAGCGGATCGTCACGATCGAGGACGCCGCCGAGCTGCGGCTGCAGCAGCCCCACGTCGTCCGGCTGGAGAGCCGCCCGGCCAGCGTCGAGGGCCGCGGCGAGGTGACGATCCGCGACCTGCTTCGCAACGCCCTGCGGATGCGGCCGGACCGAATCGTGATCGGCGAGGTGCGCGGGGCGGAGGCGCTCGACCTGCTGACGGCGCTCAACACGGGCCACCGCGGCGCGCTCTCGACGGTGCACGCGAACTCGCCCGCCGACGCCCTGCGCCGCCTCGAGACCCTTGCCTTGATGGCCGGCATCGGCCTCCCGCACGCGGCGATCCGCGAGCAGCTGGGCCGCGGCTTCGAGCTCGTCGTCCACCTCGACCGGCTGGCGAACGGCCGCCGCGTGGTGGCCGAGATCGCCGAGGTGGTCCGGACCGCGGCCGGGCCGGCCACGCGGGCGCTGCTGGTGACCGAGGCGCTGTGAGCGGCGCCGGGACGCTGACCCTGCTGCTCGGGGCGGCGGCGGGAGGCCTGGTCGCCCTGGCGGTCCGTGAGGCGGTGCTCGGCACCCCGGCGCTGGCCGGCTGGCTGCGGGGCACGGTGCAGCCGCTGCTTCGCGCTCAGCGCGAGGGCTACGCACCCTCGGCGGTCGAGCGCCGTCGCCTGGCGCTGCTCGGGACGGGGACGGCGCTGCTGCTCGGCCTGCTGGTCGCCGGCCCCGGCTTCGGGCTTCCGCTCGCGGTCGCCGGACCCCCGCTTGCGGCCTGGGCGGTCGCCCGCGGGCGGTCGCGTTACCGGCGCAGCTTCGAACGCGCGCTGCCCGAGATCGCAGCGGCGGTCGCCGACTCGCTGAGCGCCGGGCGCTCGCTGCGGGCTTCGCTCGCCGCCGCGACCGCTTCGCTCGACGGTGCGGCCGCGGCGGAGCTGGCGCGCCTCGGGGCCGAGCTCGACCTCGGGGCCCCGACCGCCGAAGCGCTGGCCGGGTTGAGGGGGAGGCTGCGCTCGGCCCGGGTCGACGCCTTCGCCGGGGCGCTGCTGAGCCAGCAGCTGGCCGGCGGCGACCTCGCCGGCCTGCTGCGGCGCTTCGCCGAAGGTGCCGCCGAACGCGATCGCGCCGCCGAGGACGCGCGCTCTGCGACCGCCCAGGCCCGCTTCACCGGGCTGCTGGTCGTCGCGATGCCGAGTGGCGCGGCGCTGTTCGCCGAGCTGGTTGAGCCTGGTTTCTTCGCCCGCATGCTTGCCTCGCCTCCCGCCGCGGCGATGCTCACCCTTGCCGCCGCACTGCAGCTGGCCGGCTTCGCCGCGATCCGCCGCCTGGCGAGGGTGGGTTGACCCTCACCGGGCTGCTGGTCGCCGCCTCGGTGCTGCTGGCCGTTTTCGCCTTTCGCGAGCTCGCCGCCTCGCAGCCCGCGGTCGCCGAGAGGGTCGACCGACTGGCGCTGGTCCTGCGCCGCAGCGGGCGCTGGGCGAGCGAGGAGGCGACTCTGCTGCGGGTCGAGGAGCGGCTGGCCCGGGCGGGGCTGGCTGGGCGTATCTCACCGGCCACGATCCTGATCGCCCGCGGGATCGCAGCCGCGCTCGGATTCCTGACCGCGCTGGTCGCGGCACCGGCGGCGCCGGGGCGGCTCGCCTGGCTGATCCTCGCGATCCTGCCGGCCGCCGGCTTTCTGTCCCCGGACGCGGTCCTCGAGCGCGCCGGCCGGATCCGCCGCGAGCGCCTGGTGGCGCGGCTGCCCGACGCGCTGGACCTGCTTGCGGTCAGCACCGCGGGCGGACGCGGGCCGGCCAGCGGCCTGGCCCAGATCGCCGCTTCGGGGGATGGGCCGCTCGCCGTCGAGCTGGCGATCACGGTGGCCGAGATCTCGGCCGGTACGCCACAGGAGCGGGCGCTGGCGGCGCTGCGCGAACGGGTCGGCGGCTCGGAGCTGGCGGCGCTGGTGGCGACTATCGAGCGTTCGCGCCGCTACGGCTCGCCGCTGGCCGAGCAGCTGCGCCGGCAGGCGAGCGCGCTGCGGGTCGACCAGCGCCGCGCGGTCCAGGAGCGCGCGGCGCGGGCGGCGCCGAAGATCCAGCTGGTCGTCGCCCTGGTGCTCGTCCCCTCGGTGCTGCTGATCATCGCCGCCGGGCTGATCGCCAACTCCGACGTCCTGCTGCGCGGCTTCTAGCCCCAGGGCTCGCTACTCGGCGGTTTCCTCGCGGATCCGCTTCGCGACTTCGGTCGCGGTCGCGCCCAGCTCGTCGAGGTGGGCGGCGTCCTTCTTGTGGCCCTTGACGTTGCAGCAGAGCACACCGTCGTCGAGCTCGAAGGCGAACTTCTCCGGCGCCGTTTCGGTCAGCCAGACGATGAAGGTGGGGGAGAAGAGCTGGTGGATCCAGTTCTGGTCCTGATTCTTGGAGACGAAGATCTCGTAGTGGTCCTCGAGGGCGTCGCTCTCGAGATGGACCCGCTCCATGCTGCGAAACGCGTCCTCGATGCCCTCCATGAAGCGAAAGCCTGACTTGCGGTTGCAATAGAGCCGCGGTACGAACTGCACACATTCGGGGATATCGGTCATCGCGATCGTGAAGTGATAGTCGGTCTCCTGGCGACCGTTCTTGTCGTAGTAGACGTCTGTGTATGTGTAGAGCGCCAGGGTTCCGTCGACCCCTTCGCCCAGCGGTCCGCTGAGCATCTCGTCGGTGTGGCGCTCGTCGCCCTTGCGGAGCAGCGGTGTCGCTTCGGGCAGCGAGCCGGAAGGAAGGAAGGTCAGCTGTCGCTGCTCCGCGTAGGTCTCAAAGAAGGCCTGCTCGGAGGCCGAAGCAGCCTTCGAGTAGACGATGAAGACGCCGATCACCAGCGCCGCCGCGGCGCCGAAGAGGCCGAATATGAGCCCCAGCGAGCCGGCGCCGATCGCTGCGCCGGCCACGACACCGACCCCGATCCAGATCCGGGTGCTGCGCTTGGCGATCAAGCGGCGGAAGTGAAAGCCGCGCAGGTCGCCGGCGTCGTCGACCGTCGCCGGCGGGGGCGCGGCCTCGGCCGCGAACGGCTGGTCGAGCTTCGGCTCGCCGGCGGTCTCGGGCGGTGCCTGGTCGCTCACCGGCGCCAGTCTACGGCCAGATCGGGCCGCCGAAACGCTCCCTCCGGGAGCCCCTGCTGCAAGCCGGGTTGCAGCAAGCGCCTCCTCGCGGGCCTTCTTCGAGGTGAGCGTGCGGCGCCGAATCTGGCTTTGCAGAGCCGAATCAGCGGCTTGGGAGGACCGGGTAGCAATTCCGTCCGACGTAGCGATTGGAATCCCCGACCGGAAGTGTGTTGCAAAGTGGGGCTCTGTGGGTTAGCGTGGGCCTCGAGTTGAAGCTAAAGGACCGGGGTGGTGAGGCTCCTCCCACCTCACCACCTCGGTCCAAGTCTTCTCCGCCCGCGCTACAGAGAAAGGACTTACGGGGTGGCATTCCGGGGCCTCTACGAGCACAGCCTTGACTCCAAGGATCGCCTCACGGTCCCGGCTCGGTTTCGCTCCGCTCTCGCTGATGGAGTGGTTCTCTCCAAGGGCCTGGACCCCTGCGTCGATCTCTACACCTCGGACGCCTTCGAGCGCGTCTCGGACACCTATCTCGCCCCGCACAGCCCCTTCAGCGCCGACGCGCGAAAGATGCGGCGCCGCTTTCACGGCGGCTCTTACGACGAGAAGCTCGATTCGGCGGGAAGGGTGCGGCTGCCGAAGCCGCTGATCGACCACGCGGACCTGCAGGGCAACTGCGTGATCGTCGGCGCCGGCGACAACCTCGAGATCTGGAACGCCGAGGCCTGGGCGAAGCACGAGGCCGAGCTCGACGCCGCCGCGGTGGAGATCGCCGAGAGCCTCGCCGACACCGGCGACCGAACGTGATCGAGTTGGCCACCCTTACCTACATGCCCACCGAGCATCTTCCAGTCCTCGCCACCGAGCTCGTTGATCTGCTCGCGCCCCAGCCGGGGGAGCTCGCGGTCGACTGCACCTTCGGAAACGGCGGGCACGCGCGCCTGATCGCCGGGCGGATCGGTCCCACCGGGACGCTCGTCTGCATCGACCGCGACCCGGTCGCCGAGGAGCGCTTCGCCGACTTCGCCGCCGAGGCGCCGTGTCAGACCCGCTTCATCCGCGACGACTACGCGGCAGGTTTGAGGACCCTGGTCGGCGAAGGCCACCGCGCGGACATGGTCTATCTCGACCTCGGCATCTCCTCCATGCAAATCGACGCCTGGGAACGCGGCTTCTCCTACTCCTACGACGCGCCGCTCGACATGAGGATGGATCCCGATCAGGACTTCTCGGCCCGCGATCTGGTCAACGAGTGGCCTGTCGCAAGGATCGCCGAGGTGCTGCGCAGCTACGGCGAGGAGCGGCACGCGAACGGGATCGCCCGCGCGATCGTGCGCCGGCGGCCGATCGAGACCACCTCAGAGCTGGTCGCCGCGATCAAGGCCGGGATGCCCCCAAAGGCCCGCTTCGGCGGCGGTCACCCGGCCAAGCGCAGCTTTCAGGCGATCCGGATCGCCGTCAACGACGAGCTCGGCTCGCTCGACGAGGCGCTGCCGCTCGCCTGGGACCTGCTCGGAGTCGAAGGGCGGCTGGCCGCGATCTCCTTCCACTCGCTCGAGGACCGGCGTGTGAAGCGCTTCCTCGCCGACCGCGCCAAGGGCTGCATCTGCCCGCCGGAGCTGCCGGTCTGCGGCTGCGGCCGCGAGCCGGAGGCCGAGCTTCTCACCCGCAAGGCGCTGGCGCCCGGGGAGGCCGAGCTGGCCGACAATCCGCGCGCCTCTTCGGCGCATCTGCGGGCGGCGGTCAAGATCGGGGTCAACGACTGATGGGGGCCGCGGCTCCGGCGAGGAAGGCTGCTCCCGTTCGCAAGGCCCCTACACGCAAAGGCGGGAGCGGGCGTACCTCTCACTCTGCGCGCCCCGCAAAAAGGCGCAGCTCTCCGAAGACCACACGGGCGGGGCGCCACGGCGTTCGAGCCACACCCGCTCCCGCCCGACCCAAGAGCCGTCCCACCCGGCGCAACAGCACCACCAGGCCAACACGAGCGAGGACTTCGTCGGCCCGCAGGCGGCAGACCGTCGCGCGGAGCAATGGGCATTTGATCCCGTTCGCGGTGGGGCGGACCGCGGTCGCGATGCGGGGGTTGCCGGATTCTGGGCTCATGGTGAGGATGACCCGGGGCAGGGCCTGGATCGTCGTCCTCGGCCTGCTGCTGACCGGGATCGTCGCCCTGAACGTCGTCAACCTCAGCCTCGGCGCCTCGCAGGGCAAGATCGGCCAGCAGGCGCAGATCCTCGAGCAGGAGAACTCGGCCCTGCGCGCCCGGCTCGCGCACCGGCTCTCGAGCGCGCAGGTCAGAAGCGCCGCCGCCGGAATCGGCATGACTGCGCCGACACCCCGCGACATCAGCTACCGGGACGCCTCGCAGGCGGCGGTTCGCCTGGCGGTGCGGCGCCTCGCCGCCGGCTTCGGCAGCGGCGCCACCCTGGTCAGCGCCCCGACTACCACGTCCACGACCACCACCCCTTCAGCACCGATCGACTCGACCGCGACCGCCGCCCCGACGACAACCACCCCGACCACCACAGCCGCGCCCGCGCCGACGACCAGCGCCCCGACGGCTCCGGTCGCGAGCACGAGCAGCTCGGGCGGCGGCGTGGCCGCGGGCTAGGCGAGGACCGGCAGGGGCGGGATGCGACTGGTCAACCGGCGGATAGGGCTTCTGTTCGCGGCCTTCTTCCTCTGCTTCTCGATCGTCCTCGCGCGAGCCCTCTGGCTGCAGGGCGTGCGCGGCGGCGCCCTGGCCTCCGAGGCGACCAGCCAGCAAACCGAGACCGTCACCGTCCCTGGGCTGCGGGGACGGATCCTCGACCGCCGCGGCCAGGAGCTGGCCGTCTCAGAGGACGCCGCCAGCATCTACGCGACTCCCTACCAGGTCAAGGATCCCGAGCGCACCGCGTTGCGGCTGGCGCCGGTCCTGCAGCTTTCGCGCGACGAGCTGCTCAAGGGCCTGACGGCGCAGAGCGGCTTCTCCTATCTCGCCCACAAGGTCGACGTAACGACGGCCGAGAAGGTCAAGCGGATGAACCTGCCCGGGATCGGGACCCTTCCCGACAGCCGCCGTACATACCCTCAAGGCGACCTCGCGGGCCAGGTGCTGGGTGCGGTCGGGACCGACGGCCAGGGTCTCAGCGGGCTCGAGGCCGGCGAGCAGAGCGTGCTCGGCGGCAGCGACGGCGAGGAGAAGATCGTCAAGGACGCCCGCGGTGAGCCGATCCGCCTCGACACCGTCAAGCCGGCCAGCAACGGCGAGGACATACAGACCACCCTCGATTCGGCGATCCAGGCCAAGACCGAACAGGTCGTCGCCGCGGTGGGGCAGAAGTACGCGGCCAAGGGCGCGACCGCGATCGTCATGGACCCGCAGAGCGACCAGGTCCTCGCTATGGCCAACTGGCCCGCGGTCAATCTCAACGACCTCAGCAGCGCCAGCTCCAGCGATCTCGGGAACATGGCGACCGGCTTCACCTACGAGCCCGGCTCGACCTTCAAGGCCTTCACCGTTGCCGGCGCCCTCGAGGATCACATCGTGACCCCCGGCTCGACCTTCCACCTCGAGCCGACGATCCATGTCGCCGACCGCACGATCCAGGACGCCGAGCCACGCGGACCGGTTGATCTCTCGGTGGCCCAGATCCTCGCCCAGTCGTCGAACGTCGGCGCGGTGACGATCGCGCTCAAGCTCGGCGCGACCAAGTTCTCGCACTGGGTCAGCCGCTTCGGCTTCGGCCACCCGACCGGTATCCAGTACCCGGCTGAGGAGCGCGGCATCGTGCCCTCCTATGCCGACTACTCCGGTTCCTCGATCGGCAACCTGCCGATCGGCCAGGGCCTATCGGTGACGCCGATCCAGATGATGGCCGCCTACGCGGCGATCGCCAACGGCGGCATCCTCCGCCGCCCGCAGCTGCTGCAGCAGGTCGACGGCCAGCCGGTCGAAGAGCCCGCCGGGCACCGGGTGATCAAGCCTCAGGTCGCGACCCAGGTGCGCCAGATGCTGGAGGGGGTGCTGGCGCCGGGAGGCACCGCCTCGGAGGTCAGCGTCCCCGGATACACCCTGGCCGGCAAGACCGGAACCGCCCAGGTGGCCGAGAACGGCGGCTACTCCGACACCAAGTTCATCGCCTCCTTCGTCGGCTTCGCGCCGGCCCAGGACCCGAAGCTGCTGGTCGCGGTAATCATCGACCAGCCGCAGGGCACCGACTACTTCGGCGGCTCGGTCGCGGCGCCGGCGTTCGGCGAGATCGCCTCCTTCGCCTTGCCCTATCTGGGCATCCCCCCGGGCTAGCTCCACTGGCGCTGCTGTAATTCGGCCGTGCAATTGAGCGAGCTGGTCGCAGCCACCGAGGTCGAAGCGCTCAGCGGCGACGGCGGCACCGAGATCGCCGATCTCGCCTACGACAGCAGCCGCGTAGGCGAGGGGACGCTGTTCTTCTGCGTCCGCGGGCAGACCCGCGACGGGCACGAGTTCGCCCCCGCCGCGGTCGCGGCCGGCGCCGCGGCGCTGGTCGTCGAGGATCAGCTCGATCTCCCCGTCGCCCAGGTCCGGGTCGCCGACGCCCGCGCCGCGATGGCGCCGATCGCGGCCCGGTTCTGGGAGGACCCGACCGCGCAGCTGCAGGTGGCCGGGATCACCGGCACCAACGGCAAGACGACCACGGCCTTCCTGGTCCGCGAAATCCTCGAGGCCGCCGGCCGCCAGTGCGGCCTGCTGGGCACGGTCAAGCAGGTCGTCGGCGGCGCCGAGGAGGAGGTCGTCCGCACCACACCTGAGGCGATCGACCTCCAGGCGACCTTCCGGCGCATGGTCGACAGCGGGGACCGCGCCTGCGCGATGGAGGTCTCCTCGCATGCCCTGGTCCTGCACCGCGCCGACGCGATCCACTTCGACACCGCGGTCTTCACCAACCTCAGCCAGGACCACCTCGACTTCCACGCCGACATGGAGGACTACTTCGCCGCCAAGCGGGTGCTGTTCGAGGCTGGCCCGGGCAGCTCGGTGATCAACGCCGACGACCCCTATGGGCAGCGCCTGATCGCCGACACCGAGGCGGCGATCTCGTTCTCGGCGTTGGGCGCCGAGGCGACCTTCCGCGCGACCGGTGTGCGCTCCGACGCGGTCGGGACGAGCTTCGGGGTCGAGGGGCCGGAGGGGATCGTCGAGGTACGAACCGGGCTGCCGGGAGCCTTCAACGTCGCCAACGCGCTCGGTGCGATCGCCGCCGCGCACGCCCTCGGCGTCTCAGCCGCCGACGCTGCCGGAGCGCTGGCGATGGCCCCCGGCGTGCCGGGCCGCTTCGAGCCCGTCCAGGAGGGCCAGCCGTTCGCGGTCCTGGTCGACTACGCGCACACCCCGGAGGCGCTGGAGAACGTCCTGCGGGCGGCCCGGCCGCTGACCGACGGACGGCTGATCTCCGTATTCGGCGCCGGCGGCGACCGCGACCGCGACAAGCGCCCACGGATGGGCGCGATCGCCGCCCGGCTCTCCAACCTCGCGATCGTCACCTCGGACAACCCGCGCTCCGAGGACCCCGACGCGATCATTGCCGAGATCGTCGCCGGGATCGAGACCGGCGAGTATCGCGTCGAGCCGGACCGCCGTGCCGCGATCGGTATGGCGCTGGGGGAGGCGGCCGAAGGCGACACGGTGATGATCGCCGGCAAGGGACACGAGCAGGGCCAGGAGTTCGAGGCCGGGCGCAAGATCCCCTTCGACGACCGCGTCGTCGCCCGCGAGGAGCTGCGGGCCTTGCTCGCGGGGTCGCGATGATCGAGCTCGGCGCGGAGCGCATCGCCGCCGCGGCGGGGGCCGAGATCGCCGCCGGCGGCTCCGACGCCTTCCCGCGGCGGGCCGTCGTCGACAGCCGCGAGCTCGAGCCCGGCGACCTCTTCGTCGGCCTGGCGGGCGAGAGCGCCGACGGCGGCGCCTTCGCCGAGGCGGCACTTGCCGCCGGCGCCTGGGGCGTGCTGGTCGGCGCCGACCACGCCCCCGGACTGGTGGGAGGCTGGGTCTTCGCCACCCCCGACCCGCTTGCTTCGCTTGGCCTGCTCGGCCGCGAGTGGCGGCGCGAGCTGGGAGCGAGGGTCGTCGGCGTCACCGGATCGGTCGGCAAGACCTCGGTCAAGGACATCTGCGCCTCGCTTCTGCCGGGCAGCGTCCATGCCAGCCGCGAGAACTTCAACACCGAGATCGGGCTGCCGCTGACGATCCTCGCGGCCGAGGCCGGCACCGACGTACTGGTGCTGGAGATGGCGATGCGCGGCGCCGGCCAGATCGCCGAGCTGGCCGCGATCGCCGAGCCCGACGTCGCGGTGATCACCAACGTCGGCCCGGTCCACATCGAGCTTCTGGGCACGGTCGAGGCGATCGCCGCCGTCAAGGCTGAAGTCCTCGAGCACCTGCCCTCCGACGGCGCCGCGGTGGTGCCGAACGAGGCCGGGGCGCTGGAGCCGTTCCTCGGCGCCGCGCCGCGCCTGATCCGCTTCGGCGAGGGGGGCGACATACAGGCCCTCGAGCAGCAGGCGGCCGGGGGCGGAAGCGAAGCCCTGATCCTCACCCCGCTTGGCCAGCAGCGCTTCTCGTTCGGCTTCGACGAGGACTACAACCTGACCAACGCGCTGGCGGCGATCGGGGCGGGGGTGGCGCTCGGCGTCGAGCCGGCGCAGATGGCGGAGCGGACAGCCGCTATACGCTTCTCGCGCCTCCGCGGCGAGCGACTCCAGCTCGGCGACGGAGTCGTCTTGGTGAACGACTGCTACAACGCCAACCCGGTGTCGATGAGGGCGGCGCTCGACCATCTCGGCTCGCTGCGGGTGGAAGGGCGGCGCATCGCCGTCCTGGGCGAGATGGCCGAGCTGGGAGCCGAGGCGGCCAACTACCACCGCGGCATCGGCGCCCACTCCCGCGGCGCCGGGGTCGATCTTCTAATCGGAGTCGGGGAGGCGGCGCGCGACTACGAGCCCGACCAGCTCGTAGCCGACCCCACCGAGGCGGCAGAGCTGCTGGCGCCGCTGCTCGGCAGCGGCGACGCGGTCCTCGTCAAGGGGTCCCGCTCGGCCGGGTTGGAGCTCGTCGCCGAATCGCTGCCGGCGCTGCTCGACGTCGAGCGGGTGGAGGGCTGATGGGGGAGGTGCTGATCGCCGGCATGGCGGCGATGCTGATCTGCATCTTCCTCGGCCCGAAGTTCATCGAGTACCTGCGGCTGAAGGAGTTCGGCCAGCACATCCGCGAGGAGGGCCCGGAGGAGCACCACACCAAGGCCGGGACTCCGACGATGGGTGGGCTGATCGTCTTCGCGTCGATCTGCGTCCCCTTTCTCGTCCTCTCGGACCGGAGCTGGCCGAGCATGGCGGTCTTCGGGGTCGCGATGCTCTCGGCGGGGCTCGGCTTCGTCGACGACTTCCTGAAGATCGTCAAGCGCCGCTCGCTCGGCCTCTCGGCGCGCTCGAAGCTTGCCGTGCAGCTGCTGCTGGCGCTGGGACTGTGGTGGGTTGCCCGCCATTACGCCGGACTGCAGCCCGACCTCGTCTTCCGGATCTCCGACGCCAGCGTCGACATCGGCCCGGTCCTCTACTTCGTGCTCGTCTTCCTGGTCATCGCCGGCGCCTCCAACGGGGTCAACCTGACCGACGGTCTCGACGGCCTCGCGGCGGGCTCCTGCGCGATCGTCCTGCTCACCTACACGGCGATCACCTTCATCAGCAACGACCAGCAGGACCTGGCGCTGCTCTCCTCCTGTCTGGTCGGCGCCTGCATCGGCTTTCTCTGGTTCAACGCCTTCCCGGCCTCGATATTCATGGGCGACACCGGCTCGCTCGGCTTAGGCGGGGCGATCGGCGCCCTGGCGGTGATGACCCAGACCGAGGTGCTGCTGATCATCATCGGCGGCATCTTCGTGATCGAGGCGCTCTCAGTCGCGATCCAGGTCTTCGCCTTCAAGGTCTTCCGCCGCCGGGTGCTGCTGATGGCCCCGGTCCATCACCACTTCGAGATGCTGGCCTGGTCGGAGACCAAGATCATGCTGCGCTTCTGGATCATCGCCGCCGTCTGCTCGGGGATCGGCTTCACGCTTTACCAGCAGTCGATCGGCCGCTAGGCGGCGGGTCCTGTCGCGGGGGCCGCGCTTCCCGGCCGTGCTCCCCGGTGCGCGCGTCCGGAAAACGCGGCCCCCGCACCACCCGCCGAATACCGCAGGTAAGGATGGGCGATGCACGAAAGTAATCCCGTGAAGGTCCGCCGCTCAAGCCCAGACCCGCGTTGCCGGAAGGGCCATTTCTGGTCGTCGGGCTGGCCCGCTCCGGCAGCGCCGCGGCCCGCCTGCTGGCGGCCAGGGGCGAGCGGGTCATCGCCGTCGACTCAGGCAGGCCGGAGGGCGCCGAGAGGCTTGCCGAGGCAGGCGTCGAAGTCAACCTGGATGTGGTCGGAATCGATTTCCTGGACGGTGTGAAGACCGTCGTCAAGAGCCCTGGGGTGCCGAACGAGGCGGCGGTGATCGCCGCCGCCCGCGAGCGCGGCATCGCCGTGATCGGCGAGCTCGAGCTGGCCTGGCGCGCGATTCCGAACCGCTTCCTCGCCGTCACCGGCACCAACGGCAAGACGACGACCGCGGAGCTGCTTGGCGCCCTCTACCGCGCCGCTGGCGAACCGGTGACCGTGGCCGGCAACGTCGGCACGCCGCTGGCCTCGCTGGCCGGCGAGCTGGCCGACGAGACGACCGTTGTCTGCGAGTGCTCGAGCTTTCAGCTCGAGGACGCCGACGCCTTCGCCCCCGAGTGCGCGGTCTTCCTCAACCTCGCACCCGACCACCTCGACCGCCATCCGACCAGCGAGCAGTACCTCGACGCCAAGCTGCGCATCTTCGCCAACCAGGGCAACGACGACGTCGCCGTCTACAACGGCGACGATCCGGCGCTGGCCGGCCGCGACCTCGGCGGCTGTGCGCGCCGGATCCACTTCTGCCGCGGCGCCGACCCCGACTGCGAGGTCTCCTTCTCTGAGGGGACGATCTTTGCCGACGGCGAGCCGCTGATCGCCGCCCGCGAGCTTGCGCTTCCCGGGCCCCACAACCTGCAGAACGCGATGGCCGCCGCCGCCGCCGCGCTGGCGATGGGCCTCGATCGCGACGCAGTGCGCGAGGGGCTGCGCTCCTTCGCCGGGCTGCCGCACCGGCTCGAGCTGGTGGCCGAGATCGACGGCATCAGCTTCTACAACGACTCCAAGGCGACCAATGTCAGCGCCGCAAGCGCGGCGCTTCGGTCCTTCGACGGCGGCGTGCACGCGATCCTCGGCGGCCGCGCCAAGGGCGAGCCCTTCGAGCCCCTGGTCGAGCCGGTGCGCGAGCGCTGCGCGGCCTGCTATCTGATCGGCGAGGCGGCGGAGGCGATCGCCTCCGCGCTGGAGCCGTCCGGGGTTCCGCTTCACCGCTGCGCCGATCTCGAAGCGGCGGTTCGGGCAGCCGCCGCCGCAGCGGCAACCGGCGAGGTGGTGCTGCTCTCGCCGGCCTGCGCCAGCTTCGACGCCTTCCGCGACTTCGAGCAGCGCGGCGAGGCCTTTCGCGTCGCCGTCGCGGGGCTGGCGCTCGGGGAGCAGCCCTAGTGGCCGCGAAAGGGAGCGGGGGCAAGGCGGCGGGCGGTCCCTCCGAGTACTCGATGCTGCTGACCGCGACCTTCTGCCTGCTCGCCTTCGGCGCCGTGATGGTCTTCTCGGCCAGCTCCACCACCCAGGTGCTGAGCCACGGCGGCCTCTCCAACAGCGCCTTCTATCTCAAGCGCACGGTGATGTTCGGTGTCGCCGGCCTTCTGATCATGCGGGTGATGTCGGTCCGCGGCGTGCGGATGGTTCGCGACCTGACGCCGATGCTGCTCGTCGGCTCGATGGGCCTGCTGGTCGTCGTGCTGGGGATCGGAAGCAGCGCCAACGGCGCCCAACGCTGGATCGGCTCCGGTTTCCTGCAGGTTCAGCCCTCCGAGCTCGCCAAGGTGGCACTGGTCCTCTACGGAGCCTGGCTTCTGGCCGAGAAGCCGAAGCGCGCGCGCAGCATCGAGGGGATGAGGCCCTACCTGCTCGTCGTCGGCGCCGCCTGCCTGCTGATCGTCCTCGAGCCCGATCTCGGTTCGGCGATCGTGCTCGCCTTCGCGGTCGCCGCGACCCTGGTCGCCGGCGGCGCCCGGGGGCGCGACCTGGCTCTGATCGGAGCGGTGCTCGGGTTTCTGACCCTGATGGCGGTCCTGATCGAGCCCTACCGGATGGCGCGCTTGACCGGCTTTCTGCATCCGGGCGCCGACGCCGCCGGGGCCGGCTTTCAGGCCGCCCAGGCGAAGATCGCCCTGGGCTCCGGAGGGATCTTCGGCGTCGGGCTCGGCAACGGCGTCCAGAAGGCCTTCTACCTGCCCGAGGCCCACACCGACATGATCGCCGCCGTGATCGGCGAGGAGCTCGGCCTGGTCGGGATCGCCGGATTGGTGGGGCTGTTCGGCCTTTTCGGCTTCGCCGGCCTTCGAACCGCCCAGCGGGCCAAGGACCATTACGGAAAGCTGATCGCCGCCGGGCTGACCTCGCTGATCCTCGTCCAGGCGGTGCTGAACCTGTTCGCGGTCATGGGCCTGGCGCCGCTGACCGGGGTCCCGCTTCCCTTCGTCTCCTACGGCAACAGCAGCCTGCTGGTCAGCCTCGCCTCCGTGGGCCTGATCCTCAACGTCGCGCGGGCCAACGAGCTCGGGGTCGCGGCCGGGAATCCGGCTCGCGGCGCTGGCAGACTGCGGGTTCTCGATGGCGGGCGCTCGAGCCCGCGCGGAAGGAGCGTTGCGAGCGGTGCCAAGGGTCGTGATAGCCGCGGGCGGAACCGCCGGGCACGTGGTGCCGGCACTGGCCGTCGCCGCCGAGCTTCGGGCCGCGGGCGCTGAGGTCAGCTTCCTCGGCACCCGCGAGCGCGTCGAGGCCGAGCTGGTGCCGGCTGCCGGCTACGAGATCGACTTCATCGCCGTGCGCGGGATCGACCGCCGCAACCCGCTTCGGGCCGCCGGCGCGGTGCTGCGGGCCGGCGCCGCGGTCCCGGCCGCCCGCCGCGCTCTGCGCGACCGCGGCGCCGACGCCATGATGGGGGGTGGGGGCTATGTCGCCGGGCCGGCCGGTCTGGCAGCGATCTCGACCCGGCTGCCGCTGGTCCTGACCGAGGCCGACAGCCACCTCGGTCTCGCCAACAGGCTGCTGGCCGCCCGCGCGCGGCGCGTCTGCCTCGCCTTCCCGATCCCCGGCCGCGAGGGCGAGCGCTACCTGGTCACCGGCCGCCCCGTCCCGGCCGCGGTGCTGGCAGCCGACCGGGGGGCGGCGCGCAGGCGCCTCGGCATCGCCGACGGACGCCGCTGCCTGCTTGTGGTGGGGGGAAGCCAGGGGGCGCACTCGATCAACGAGGCGGCGCTGGCTGCCTTCGCGGACCCTCAGACCCGCGACTTCGACGTCCTTCACGTCGCCGGGCGTCGCGACTATCCCGGGCTGCGCGAGCGGCTGGGCGAAAGCGAGGGCTATGTCCTGCTCGAGTACGAACCCGACCTCGGCGACTGCCTCGCCGCCTGCGACCTCGTCCTCGGCCGCGCCGGCGGCTCGATATTCGAGTTCACCGCCGCCGGCCGTCCGGCGCTGCTGGTGCCTTATCCCCACGCCACCGGCGACCATCAGACCTCGAACGCCGAATGGATGGCGCAGGCGGGGGCGGCTGAGGTGATCGCCGACTCCGAGCTGGAGCCACGGCGCCTGCGCGAGACGAGCGCACGGCTGCTTGCCGACGCGGCACTGCTGGAGCGGATGACTGCCGCCTCGCGGGCGCTGGCCAAGCCCGACGCGGCCAAGCGGATCGCCGCGGAGGTCCTGGCGGCTGCGGCCTCCGGCGAGGCGAAGGGGACCTAGATGGCCGGCTGGTCGCAGCGCAGGCTGCACTTCATCGGCATCGGGGGAGCCGGCATGAGCGGCCTTGCCCTGGTCTGCCGCCGCCTCGGCGCCGAGGTCAGCGGCAGCGACCGTGCCGACTCCTCTTATATGGAGCGCCTGCGCGCGGCGGGCATCGAGCCGGAGCTCGGCCACGACGCCGCCAATCTGCCCCAGGAGGCCGAGGTCGTGGTCTCGACGGCGATCGGCGAGGACAACCCCGAGCTCGCACTGGCCCGCGAGCGGGGCCAGACGGTGATCCATCGCGGCGAGCTGCTGGCCGAGCTCTGCGCCGAGCGGCGCCTGATCGCGATCGCCGGCACGCACGGCAAGACGACCACCACCGCGATGGTCGTCTGGGCCTTGCGCGCCGCCGGCGTCGACCCCGCCTTCTTCCTTGGCGGCGAGCTGCCCCAGGCCGGCCCCCTGGGCGAGGACGAAAACGCCGGCTGGGGCGAGGGCGAGTGGGCGGTTGCCGAGGCCGACGAGAGCGACGCCAGCTTCTTGCGCCTGCGGCCCGAGGTCGCGGTGATCACCAACATCGAGATGGACCATCACTCGCGCTGGGGCTCGATCTCCGAGCTGCGCGAAGCGTTCGCCGGCTTTGCCGCCGCGGCGGCCGGGGTCGCCCTCGGTCCCGGTGTCGAGCTCGAGACCGGCGCTGCCGAACGCCTCGGCTTCGACGAGGGCTCGCCCGGTCCGGCCCAGCTTGCGCTCGCGGTCCCCGGCCGCCACAACCTTCTCAACGCTCGCGCCGCGCTGGCGGCTCTGCAGCTCGCCGGGGCCGACGTCGAGGCCGCCGCCGCGGCCCTTGAGGACTTCCCCGGCGTGCGCCGGCGCCTGGAGCTGAAGGGAAGCCGCGACGGCGCCCGCATCTACGACGACTATGCACACCACCCGACCGAGGTACGGGCGGCACTGGAGGCGCTGAGGGGGCTGGAGCCGAGGCGCCTGATCGCCGTCTTTCAGCCCCACCTCTACTCGCGCACCAAAGCGATGGGCGAGGAGCTCGGGGCGGCGCTGGCGCTGGCAGACGAGGTTGGGGTGCTCGACGTCTACCCGGCGCGCGAGCAGCCGGTCGGCGAGCTTGCCGGCGTCAGCGGGCTGCAGGTTGCCGCCGCGGCGGCCGACCGTTCCGGGGGACGGCCTGTCTGGTGGCTGGTCGACGCCGAGCGGGCCGAGAGCGCCCTCGCCACGCAGCTGGGCGCCGGCGACGTGCTGGTCACCCTCGGCGCCGGCGACATCTTCCGGCTCGCGGAGCGGCTGGCGGCATGAGCCCGGCGCCGGACCCGCCGCCAGGGGTGCAGCGCGACTACCCGCTGGCCCGGCTGACCACGGTCCGGACCGGCGGTCCGGCCGATTTCTTCGCCCGTCCCGAGACCGAGGAGGAGCTGGTCGAGCTGCTCGGCTGGGCCGAAGAGGCGGGGTTGCCGGTAGGAGTGGTGGGGTCGGGATCGAACCTGCTCATAAGCGATGACGGATTCGGTGGACTTGCGATCAAGCTGGCCGGCGATCTGGCCGATTTCGAGCGCCAGGATCGGCGCCTCGTTGCGGGCGGAGGCGCGCGTCTGCCGTCTGCGGCGGCGAAGGCCGCCTCCTGGGGGCTCTCGGGGCTGGAATTCGGGATCAACATCCCTGGCACCGTCGGCGGCGCGGTGAAGATGAACGCCAACGCCTACGGCGGCCAGCTGGCCGAGGTTCTGGAGTGGGTCGACGTGTGCGGCCCCGGCGGCAGCGGGCGCCGGGCGCCGGACCAGCTCGGCTTCGCCTACCGCAGCTCCAACCTCGCACCGGGCGAGGTCGTCTCCCGGGCCGGCTTCCGGCTCCAGGACGGCGAGCCGGCTGCGATCAAGGAGACGATGGCCGCGATGCGCGGGCGCCGGCGCGAGGCCCAGCCATCCGGGATCAAGACCTTCGGCTCGACTTTCAAGAACCCCGACGGGGCGGACGGCCGCACGGCCGGGCAGCTGCTGGAGGCGGCCGGCTGCCAGGGCCTGCAGCACGGCGGGGCCCGCTTCGCCCCCAAGCACGCCAACTTCGTCGAGAACACCGGCGAGGCGACCACGGCCGACGTTCTGGAGCTGATGGCCGCGGGGCGCCGCCGGGTCCATGAGCGTTTCGGGATCGAGCTCGAGCCCGAGGTGCAGCTGCTGGGCGATGTCAGTTGGCCGGCTGATTGGGAGCTGCGATGAGCACTGCTTCAGTGGCGCTTCCGCGGCGAGCCAGGGGTCGGATCCGGATCCTGCGCCGCCGGGCGGTGATCTTCAGCCTTCTCGCGGTGGTGCTCTGTGCCCTCTACATGCTCTGGTTCCGCGACAGCTCGCTGGTCGCGGTGAAGACGGTGAAGGTGGAGGGAATCGGGACGACCGGAGTCGAGAAGCAGCTCGACCAGGCGCTGCGCAACGCCGGCCTCGACATGACCACCCTGCATGTAAAGCAGAGCGCTCTCGACTCCGCCGCACGGCCCTACCCGCTGGTCGAATCGGTCAGCGCCGACCCGAGCTTTCCCAGCACCCTGACGATCAAGGTCACCGAACGCACCCCGGCGGCGCTGATCGGCAGCGGCTCCAACGCCGTCGCGGTCGCCGGCGACGGAACGATCCTGCGCGGCGTCTCGACCGAGCACATGCGGCTGCCGCAGCTGCCGCTCTCGACCCCGCCCAAGGGCCCGCGCCTGCAGGGCACGGTGCTGGCTCAGGCCGAGGTCCTCGGCGCGGCGCCGAAGGCGCTTCTGCGCGAGGTCGACGACAGCTTCAATTCCCAGAGCGGGGTGGGGGTGACCCTGAGCGGCGGCGTGCAGCTGGTCTTCGGCGATGCCTCCCTGGCGGTCCAGAAGTGGCGGGCGGCGACGGCGGTGCTCTCCGATCCAGCGCTCGGGGCGCTGGATTATGTAGACCTTTCGGTTCCGGGCCGGCCGGCTGTCGGCGGCACCGGACACTCGCCGCCGCCGATCTCATCCGGTTGATCGGCGGCCGGGACCGCGTCCCGGGCCAGAGCTCACAATCCGCATGGCCATGCGGATTGACCGCTCGCCGCCCCTAGCCGTGCCTGGGGCCGCCTCAACCCTCGACCAAAGGGTTAGCTACAGGAAACCCTCGACCAACGGTCGAGAGTTGGGGCTGCAGGATCTTGTCCCACTGTTTGACAGAGGCGGCAGAATGCCTTACGTTGAGCGCAATTTCCGCAAGGCAAAAGCTCTACCGAACCCTTGAGTATGGCTGCAGCCTCGGACGGAAATAAGGCTTCAACTCTGGTTTAGGGCCCAAGGGAAAATGGAATCCACCTATCTCGCGGTGATCAAGGTCGTCGGTGCCGGCGGCGGAGGCACCAATGCGGTCAGCCGCATGGTCGACGCAGGCATCCGCGGCGTCGAGTTCGTCGCGGTCAACACCGACGCACAGGCTCTTCAGGCCTGCGACGCCGACATCAAGCTTTCGATCGGCTCCGAGCTCACCCGCGGGCTCGGAGCCGGCGGCAATCCCGAGGTCGGCGCCGGCGCCGCGGCGGAGAGCCGCGACGAGATCAAGGAGGCGCTGAAGGGCGCCGACATGGTCTTCGTCACCGCCGGCGAGGGCGGCGGCACCGGGACCGGCGCCGCACCGGTGATCGCCGAGATCGCCAAGGAGGAGATCGGCGCTCTGACCGTCGGCGCTGTGACCAAGCCCTTCGAGTTCGAGGGCAAGCGCCGGATGCAGCAGGCGCTGGAGGGGATCGAGAAGCTGCGTCAGAACGTCGACACCCTGATCATCGTCCCCAACGAGAAGCTTCTGCAGGCGGTCGAGCGGCGGACCAGCGTCCTGGAGGCGTTCCGGATGGCCGACGACATCCTGCGCCAGGGAGTGCAGGGCATCACCGACCTGATCACGATCCCCGGCCTGATCAACCTCGACTTCGCCGACGTGCGCACGATCATGCGCGACGCCGGCTCGGCGCTGATGGGCGTCGGCACCGCCTCCGGCGAGAGCCGCGCCCAGGACGCCGCCAAGATGGCGATCACCTCACCGCTGATCGAGGAGTCGATCAACGGCGCCACCGGGATGCTGCTGAACATCACCGGTCCCGAGGACCTCGGCCTGTTCGAGGTCAACGAGGCCGCGCAGCTGATCCAGAACGAGGCCGACAGCAACGCCAACATTATCTTCGGCTCGGTCGTCGACCAGTCGATGCGCGACGAGGTCCGGGTGACCGTGATCGCGACCGGCTTCGAGGGCTTCGAGCTCCTGGCCCGGACCCCGCAGCGGGTGCGCCGCGCCAGCCGTGCGAGCCGCCGCCGCGTCTCGCCCGACGACACCGATTTGCGTGGTCTGCGCGTCGATGAGGACGACATCGACGTGCCGACGTTTCTCCAGGATTAGGCCTCGCACCTAGTTCATCTAGCCTGGGGGCGTGGCCACCGCCGCTTCCCTGCAGCGCACCGCGCTCTATGACCTTCACCGCGAGGCGGGCGCCAAGCTGGTCCCGTTCGCCGGCTGGGAGATGCCGGTCGAATACGAGGGAATCCGCCCCGAGCACATGGCCGTGCGCACCCACGCCGGCATCTTCGACGTCTCCCACATGGGCGAGATCGAGAGCGAGGGGCCCGGTGCGATCGGCTTCCTGCAGGGGATCCTCTCCAACGACGTCGCGGCGATCGAGATCGGCGGCGCCCAGTACTCCTGCCTGACCGATGAGCACGGTGGGGTTCTCGACGACCTCTTCACCTACCGCCTCGGCGATGACCGCTACCTGACGGTCACGAACGCCGCCAACCACGGCACCGACCTGGGCTGGTTCGGGAACCACAGCGCCGGCCACGACGTCGCGGTTCGTGACGTCGCCGGCGCCTACGCGATGCTGGCGGTGCAGGGCCCGCACGCCCGCCAGATCGTCGCCGCGACCCTGAAGATCGACCTGCCGCCGCGGATGCACGTCCAGCACGCGCGGGTCGGCGGCCGCCCGGCGCTGGTCTGCGGCACCGGCTACACGGGCGAGGACGGGGTCGAGCTGTTGATCGATCCCGAGATCGCGCCGGCGATCTGGGCCGAGCTGGTCGACGCCGGGGTTGTGCCCTGCGGGCTCGGTGCCCGCGACACCCTGCGGCTCGAAGTCTGCTTTCACCTTCACGGCCAGGACCTGACACCGGAGCGAAACCCGATCGAGGCCGGCCTGGGCTGGTGCTGCAAGGAGGCGACGGGCTTCGTCGGCTCGGAGGCGATCGCCGCCGTCCGCGCGGCCGGCCCGGCCGAGAAGCTGGTGCCGTTCACGATCGAGGGCCGCGGGATCCCGCGGCTGGGCAACGAGGTGCTGCATGACGGCAAGCGCGTGGGCGTCGTCACCAGCGGCACCTACTCTCCCTCGCTGGAAGTCGGGATCGGGATGGCATACGTTGCCGCCGATCTGATCGAGCCGGGCACCGAGCTGGAGATCGACGTGCGCGGTCGCGGGCGACCGGCCAGGGTCGGTTCCAAGCCCCTCTACAAGAAGGAGTAAGCGTGAGCGACCAGTACCCCGACGGCCTCCTGTACCACCCCGAGCACGACTGGGCGAAGATCGAGGGGGACAACGCCACCTTCGGCATCACCTGGTACGCCCAGGACGCGCTCGGTGAGGTCGTCTTCTATGACCCGCCGCCGGTCGGGACGCAGGTGACCAAGGACGAGCCCTACGCCGAGGTCGAATCGGTGAAAGCGGTCTCCGACGTCTTCGCGCCGCTCTCGGGCGAGATCACGGAGGCAAACGAGCAGCTCTCCGACGCCCCCGAATCGATCAACTCCGATCCCTACGGCGGCGGCTGGCTGGTCAAGGTCAAGCTCTCGGACCCCTCCGAGACCGAGAGCCTGATGGACCCGGCCGCCTACCAGAAGATGATCGAGGAGTCCTAGCGCCTTCCCTACCCTTGACCAGGTGACCCGCTACACGTCCGCCACCGAGGCCGACCGGGCCGAGATGCTGGCCGAGATCGGCGCCGGCTCCGTCGACGAGCTCTTCGAGCAGATCCCGGAGCCGCTCCGCCTCGGGCGTCCGCTCGACCTTCCCGACGGGCTCAGCGAGCCCGAGGTCTTCGAGCGCCTCGCCGCGCTGGCGGAGCGAAACGCCGATGCCGAGCGGGAGATCTGCTTTCTCGGCGCCGGCATGTACGACCATTACGTGCCGGCGATCGTCGACGCGATCACCCAGCGCTCGGAGTTCCTGACCCCCTACACGCCGTACCAGCCCGAGGTCTCTCAGGGCGGCCTGCAGGTGATGTTCGAGTTTCAGACCGCGATGTCGGAGCTGACCGCGCTGCCGGTCTCCAGCGCCGGCCTCTACGAGGGCCCGTCGAGCGTCGCATCGGCCGGGTACCTGGCGATCGGCGCAACCGGGCGCTCGCGCTTCGTCGTCTCTCGCGGCGTGCACCCGCACAGCCGCGAGACCCTGGCCACCTATGCCGCCGGCTACGGCGCCGAGCTGGTCGAGGTCGGGCTCGAGGATGGCGTCACCGATCCGGCGGCTCTGGCCGACGCGGTCGGCGACGACACCGCCGCGGTCTTCCTGCAGAGCCCCAACTTCCTCGGCGCGGTCGAAGACGTCGAAGCGCTCGGCGCCAAGGCCAAGCAGCACGGCGCGCTTCTGATCGTCGCCTGTGACCCGATGACCCTGGGGGTGCTGAAGCCGCCCGGCGACTGCGGCGCCGACGTCGCGGTGGGCGAAGGCCAGCCGCTCGGCAACCGGCTCGACTTCGGCGGGCCCTCGTTCGGCTTCTTCTGCGCGACCGAGGAGCACATCCGCCGCATGCCGGGCCGGATCGCCGGCGAGACCAGCGACGTCGACGGGCGGCGCGGCTTCGTCCTCACCCTGCAGACCCGCGAGCAGCACATCCGGCGCGAGAAGGCGACCCACAACATCTGCACCGCCCAGGCGCTGAACGCGCTCGGCGCGGTAATCCACCTCGCCTGGCTCGGCCGCCAGGGCTACCGCGAGCTGGGCGAGCTCCTGGTCCGGCGAACGGCCTACGCGCGTGAGCGGCTGGCTGCCCTCGACGGCGTCGAGCTTCTGCACGAGGCGCCGGTCGCGCGCGAGTTCGCGCTGCGGCTGGACGCGCCCGTGCCCCAGGTGCTCGACAGCTGCGCCGAACAGGGAATCGCGGCCGGCTATCCGCTCGGGCGCGAGTACCCCGAGTATTCCGACGCGCTCCTGGTCGCGATCACCGAGCGCCGCAGCCGCGAGCAGATCGACCGCCTCGCCGACGTGCTCGGCGCCGCGGTCGCCAAGTCGGCGGGCAGCCGCGAGCGGGCGGGGGTGGCGGGATGACGCCCCCCGAGCTGACCGAGACGCCGATGCAGGCCGACCGGGCGCTGACGATCTATGAGAAGTCGAAGCCCGGGCGCCGGGCCGCCGTGCTGCCCGAGGCCGGCGTCCCCGAGCCGCCGCTGGCGGAGTTGATCCCGGAGCGGCTGCTGCGCGCCGAGCCGCCGCGGCTGCCGGAGGTCTCCGAGCCGGAGATCGTCCGCCATTACAACCGCATCTCGCGCCGCAACTTCGATCTCGACTCGGGCTTCTACCCGCTCGGCAGCTGCACGATGAAGCACAACCCGCGCCTCAACGAGCGCATCGCCGCGCTCCCCGGCCACGCGCGGCTGCATCCGGCCCAGGATCCGAAGCGGGCCCAGGGGGCGCTGGAGCTGATGTGGCTGCTGCAGGGGACGCTGGCCGAGATCTGCGGCCTGCCCCACGTCAGCCTGCAGCCCTCGGCCGGCTCGCACGGCGAGCTCGCGGGGCTGTTGCTGACCCGCGCCTACCACGCCGACCGCGGCGAGCAGCGCAGCAAGGTTCTGACCCCCGACACCGCCCACGGCACCAATCCGGCCTCGGTGACGATGGCCGGCTACGAGGTCGTCAAGGTCGCGACCAACGAGCGCGGCGGGGTCGAGATCGACGACCTGCGCGCCAAGGCCGACGACGAGGTCGCCTGCCTGATGCTGACCAACCCCAACACCCTCGGCCTCTTCGACGAGAACATCGCCGAGATGGCGGAGATAGTGCACGGGGTCGGGGGCACTCTCTACTACGACGGCGCCAACCTGAACGCGATCATGGGGCACACGCGGCCCGGCGACATGGGCTTTGACATCGTCCACGTAAACCTGCACAAGTCGTTCTCACAGCCACACGGGGGCGGCGGTCCGGGCGGCGGTCCGATCGCGGTCTCGGATCGCATCGAGCCCTTCCTGCCGCGCCCCCAGGTCGTTCGCCGCGAGAGCTCGAACGGGTCGGAACCGTCCTTCGATCTCGACCACGAGCGCCCGAAGTCGATCGGCCGCCTGCGCGGGTTCCAGGGTAACTTCGGCGTCTTCGTACGCTCGCTCGCCTACATGCTCAGCCTCGGCGGCGACGGCCTGGCCGAGGCCTCGGAGACCGCGGTGCTGAACGCCAACTACCTGCTGGCGCGGATGAGCAAAGGGCGCGCCGGCAAGTACCTGCCGGTCGCCTTCGACCGCACCTGCATGCACGAGTTCGTCCTCTCCGGCAAGCCCGCAAAGACCCAGCTCGGGGTGCAGACGCTCGACATCGCCAAGCGCCTGCTCGACTTCGGCTTCCATCCCCCGACCGTCTACTTCCCGCTCCTGGTCGACGAGGCGCTGATGGTCGAGCCGACCGAGACCGAGCCGCGCGAGAACCTCGACGCCTTCGCCGACGCGATCGAGCGCATCCTCGAGGAGGCCGAGGCCGACCCCGAGAACCTCAAGGGCGCCCCCTACACGACGCCGGTCCGCCGCCTCGACGAAGTCAAGGCCAACCGGCGGCCGGTCGTGCGCCAGCCGCTCGGCTAGCCGTGGGGCGGGGGCCTCAGCCCCGCCGCGAGAGAACGAACAGCGGGATCTGGCGACCGGCGAGATCGCGAAACGCCTCGGCCGAGGGTTGTAGCTCCAGCCAGCGCTGCCAGAGCCGCTCCCGCTCGGCGCCGGCCGCCGGGCGTGCCACGACCGCGATCTGCTTCCCGTCGATCGCGATCTCGGCTTCCCGATGCGCCTCGAGGTTGAGTGCCCATTGGGGATTTCCGGCCCGACCGAGGTTCATGCCGGCGAGGACGAGGTTCTCTGCGTCGACGAAACAGGCCACGGCGGTCGTTCGCCTGTGCCCGGACTTCCTCCCGACCGTGGTCAGCGAGAGCACGGGCTGGCCGGCGGCGAACAGCCAGGAGCGACGCAGCCTGCCGCCGGCGCGACGGAGAATCCAGGCATGGGCGCGAGTGACGCGTGAGCTGAGGAAGGGGATTTGGTTCGGCAGGCGGGCAAGACGTGCGATCCACTGGCCGACCACCGGTAGTTCGACGAGCTTGCCGACCGCCACGCCGAAGCCGCCGCGGCGGCTCTGGCCGCGAACCAGCTCGGCCAAGGGCTGCTGTCGGTCGGGGGAAGGCAGGCGCTGGAGATTAGACCTGCCCGCCTACCCGGGGTTTCGATCCGCTAAGGCCGCTGGTGCAGGCCGAAGCTCGAGCCCTGGTCGTCGCGGCAGAAGACGAAGGTTCCCCACGGACCGGGGCCGGAATGCTCGTTGAACTCGGCCTCGCCGCCGAGCCGGCGAACCTGCTGCGCTGCCGCCTCGGCGTCGTCGACTTCAAAGAAGAGGTAGGGGCCGGCACCTTCATCGCCCCCGTGCAGGCCGCCGTCGATGTTTGGAGTCTGGATCTCGAATCCGTGTGCCTCGCCCGAGGGTCACGGATTCATCTGCCAGCCGAACAGCTCCGCGTAGCAACGGTGCCCGGCGGCGGGATGCCGGTCAGTGGCAGCCGCGCCAGCCGCGGTGCGGCTTGAAGCGGCAGTGGCGGGCCTTGACGAAGGCGTTGGCCTGCTGGCGCACGACAGCCGTCAGGTTGCCGAGCGCGATGTTCGCGTCGACCAGGTGCAGCCCCCAGGTCGCGTCCGGCACCGCGTGCAGCAGCGGCGCCCCTGGGGCGGGTGAGACCTGGAGGACGTTGGCGCCGTCGGCCGCCGAGCATTCGCCCGTGTAGGCGCCGTCGATCTCGACCCATGGTGTGCGGATCCGCGGCAGCGTGAAGCCGATCTGATCGATCTGGTCGCGGATCGTCGTGAAGGGGGCGAACGGCTTGGTCGGAAAGACGCTGCTGAGCGGTGCCGAGCCGCCGCCGAGGGCGGCGGGGTTGTTGCAGAGCACCTGCTGGCCGCTTCCGGCGCGGCCGAAGATCGCGTTGGCCGGAACCGGCGCGTTGAAGGTCGAGAAGGCGATCACGCAGCCGAGCTGGGCCGGCGAGCGGCAGGCGGGGATCTGCTGGAAGTCGCCGCCGCTGTCCTCGCCCTGGGCGACGGCGACGTTGCCGCCGAGCAGGATCGCCGAGACGACTTTGCTGCGCGCCGCCGGGCTGGGGTCGATCTGCTCGACGATCAGCCGCCGCAGGACAAAGGTGCCCTGCGAGTGGCCGATCAGCACCACGCCGCGACCGTGGTTGTACTTGCGCAGGTAGGTGCGCCAGGCCTTCAGCACGTCGCTGTAGGCCAGCTGGTTGACGACCGAGGTGCCGGTGATCAGGCCGCCGATCGTCACCTGCCGGTACATCGGCGCGAAGACGCGGCACTGGGACGAGTAGCGGGCGGCCTGGTAGAGGGCGATCGAGCGCTCGGCGGGCTCGATCTGCAGGTCCGCGTTCGGGGTCGCCTGGTCGCTGACGGTCGGATAGACGTAGAAGCAGTCGACCTTGGGAAAGCGCTTTTGCCGCGGGTGGCGGACGCCGAGGACCGAGCCTGTGGGCGAGACCAGCGTCGTGTCGAGCTTCGGCTCACAGGGATTGTGCGCGGTGCCCGGCTGGCAGAGCCAGACCGTCTTGGCGCCGGCGGCGGCCGGCAGCGCGAGCGCGAGCAGGGCGCCGAGCAGCAATACACACCCGATCGCGGCGACCGAAGTCCGTTTCGGTGCGAGCTCCACCCTGCAGACAGTAGCCCTCATGCGGCGCCGGCCAGCTTCGCGAAGCTCGGCAGCTTCTGCTCGAGCTCGAGCACGGGCGCGAAGAGGTCGCCGTGCTTCTCGACCCGCTCGAGCACGTCGGGAGCCTCGAAGACGAGCATGTCCACCTCGCCGTTCTCGGCGCACTCCTCGACCTCGTCCCAGCTCACCGGCGTCGACACGGTCGGCCGCTCCCGGGCCCGCATCGAGTAGACGGCAACTGTCGTCTTGCGGGGGTGGTTCTGGCTCCAGTCGAGGAACACCTTGCCCTTGCGGATCTCCTTGCTCATCTTCGAGACGACCTTGCCGGTCTGCTTCTCGAGGAACTGGGCCATCGCCTTCGCGAACGGCTTGGTCTCGTCGTAGTGCGACTTGGTGTTCAGCGGAACGTAGACCTGGAGCCCCTTCGAGCCGGTCGTCTTCGGGAAGCACTCGAGGTCGAAGTGCTGGAACATCTCGCGCAGCTGCAGCGCGACCTGGCAGCAGTCGACGACGTTGGCGGGCGGCCCGGGGTCGAGGTCGAAGGCGAGCACGGTCGGCTGGGCCGGGCGGCGCGCGATCGAGAGCGAGGGGTGCAGCTCGATCGTCGCGAGCTGGGCCATCCAGATCAGCGTCGGCCGGCCGTCGCAGACGCAGAAGTCGATCCGTCCCGCGTGTGGGCCGGCGATCACGCCGGCCGTCTTCACCCACTTGGGGCGGTGCTTGGGACAGCGCTTCTCGAAAAAGGCGGCGTCGAGGTTGTCGACACCCTCCGGAAAGCGGCGAAGCGTCACCGCGCGGCCGCTGAGGTGGGGGACCATCACCTCGGCGATGCGGGCGTAGTAGTCGATCATCTCGCCCTTGGTGAACCCGGTCTTCGGGTACAGGACCTTGTCGAGGTTGCTGAGCTTCAGCTGCCGCCCGTCGACCTCGACCTCGCGGCTCTTACCCGCCACGGGCTAGGAGCGGGACTTGGACTTGGAGCGCGACTTCGAGCGCGAGGACTTCGCGGACGAGCTGCGCGGCTTCGTGGCCTTCTTGCGCCCGCTCTTCGGCTTCGAGCCGCCGTTGCCCGTGAGGTCGTCGCCCTTGACCGCGGCCAGGCTCTCCTCCAGCGCCGCCATCAAGTCGGGCGCCTTGGTCGGCTCGGGCTCCTCGGACTCCGACGCGACGATCTCCTTGCCCTCCGCCTTCTGCTCGATCAGCGACAGCAGCTGCTCGCGGTACTCATCGCGGTACTTGTCGGGCTCGAACTCGCCCGAGAGCGAGTCGATCAGCTTCTCGGCCATCTCGCGCTCGCGCTTCTCTACCCGCGGCGAGGAGTCGGGCAGCACGTCCTCGAGCTCCTTCGGCTGCACGACCTCGTCGGCGAAGCGCATCGTCGTCAGGGTGAGGACGCCGTCCATCGGCCGGATCGCCGCCAGGTGCTCCTTGTTCCGCAGCACGAAGCGGGCGATCGCCGCCTTGCCGGCGCTTTCCATCGCCTTGACCAGCAGGCCGTAGGCCTTCTCGGCGCCGTCGGCGGGGCCGAGGTAGTAGGGGCTGTCGAAGTAGATCGGGTCGATGTCCTCGATGTCGACGAAGTCCTGGATCTCGATCGCCCGCGTCTTGGCCGGGTTCAGCTCCTCGAGCTCGTCGCGGCTCATAACCACGTAGCGGTCGGGGGAGATCTCATAGCCCTTGACGATCTCGTCGTAGGCGACCTCTTTGTCGTCGGCCTCGGCGACCCGCTTGTGGCGGACCCGGGAGCCGTCGGATTCGCGCAGCTCGTTGAAGCGGATCGTCTTGCGCGAGACGGCGCTGTACATGCGTACGGGCACGTTGAGGAGCCCGAAGCTGATCGTTCCTGACCAGATAGCGCGTGGCATAGGAGAGATTCTTCCAGGCGCGTACCCGCGGCTCCTTTAGAGCAACCGATACGGGAGCGGTCTTGCGTGGGTGGGATCATGCTCGGGTGCGGTTCGAGCTTCGCGATGTCAGCTTCAGCCGGGGCGACGAGGAGGTGCTGCGCGGGATCAGCGCCGAGATACCGCCCGGCACGACCTCGGTCGTCGGTCCCTCGGGAGCCGGCAAGTCGACGCTGCTGCGACTGCTCAACCGGCTCGCCGACCCGGACTCCGGAACGATCGCCTACAACGACCGCCCGCTGACCGAGTACGACCCGCTGCAGCTGCGGCGCGAGGTCTCACTGGTGCCGCAGCTGCCGGCGCTCGCCGACGGCAGCGTCGCCGACAACATCGTCTACGCCGCCGACCTCGCCGGCTGCGATCCGGACTGCGGGCGCAACCTGAAGCTCGCGGGGCTCGACGAGTCCTTCGCCGAGCGCGACGTGACCAGGCTCTCGGTCGGCGAGCAGCAGCGCGCGATGCTCGCCCGCGCCCTGGCCCAGCGCCCGCAGGTTCTGTTGCTCGACGAGCCGACCTCGGCCCTCGACGGGGCGACCCGCGACGCGGTCGAGAAGACGCTGGGCGAGCTGCGGCGCGAGATCGACATCTCGATCGTGCTCGTCAGCCACGACCCCGAGCAGGCCCGCCGGCTCGGCGACTGGGTGCTGAGGCTCGAGGGGGGCCGTCTGGTCGAGACCGGTCCGGTCGAGAGGGTCCTGGCATGAGCCAGGCGCTGCCGCTCGCCACTGCGACCAGCGGCATCCACGTCACCCTCGGCGAGGTGGCCGCCTCGATCGCCCTCGCGGCGCTCGCCGCGGCGGTCTCGTTCTGGCGCGAAGCCGACCTCGAGCGCGACATCGGGATCGCCGTCGTGCGCTCGTTCATCCAGCTGACCGCGATCGGCTACGTGATCAAGGTGATCTTCGATCAGGACCAGATCGCCTTCGTGCTGGCGCTGCTGGCGGTGATGGTGACCTTCGGGGCCCTCACCGCGCGCTCCCGCGCCAAGCGCGTTCCGGGCTCCTTCGTGCCGCTGCTGATCGCCCTGGCGCTGGCCGGAGCGACGACCCTCGGCCTGGTCGTGGCGCTGGGGATCTTCAAGCCCCAGCCCCGCTACCTGGTCCCGGTCGGGGGGATGGTGATCGGCAACGCGATGACCGCCTCGGCGGTCGCCCTGAACCGGCTCGGCGACGAGATGCACGACGCCCGGGCGCGGATCGAGGCGACCCTGGCGCTCGGCGCCACCGCGCGTGAGGCGGCGGCGCCGATCGTCCGCCGCTCGCTGCGCTCGGGGATGATCACCCTCGTCGACTCGACCAAGACCACGGGGCTGATCTTCTTCCCCGGCACGATGGTCGGGATGCTGCTGGCGGGGGCGGCGCCGACCGACGCCGTCCGCCTGCAGCTGATCCTCCTCTACACGCTGCTGGGCAGCGTCGCGATCTCGGCCCTGGTCGCGACGACCCTGGCCTACCGGCATTTCTTCACCCCCGCGCAGCAGCTGCGCGATCTCGAGCTGGGGAGCTAGGACTCGGCGCTGCTGGTCAGGCCGAGGCGCCGCTGCGCGGCAGCCGGGAGGCCGGCCACGACGAGGTCATAGCTGTCCTCGATCATGGCGAACACGGACTCGTCGGCGAGCGAGCCGTCGATCGTGATCGTGTTCCAGTGGCGCTTGTTGAGGTGATAGCCGGGGTTGACCGCGGGGTAGCTGGCGCGCAGCTGCTCGGCGAGGTCGGGCTCGCACTTGACGCTGACCTGGAGCGGCCGCGAACCCAGATTGCTCAGCGCGAACATCTTGCCGCCCACCTTGAACACGGAGACCCCCGGGGTGAACGGAAATTCCTCCACCGCCTCGGCCTGGGCGAGGCACCACTTACGAAGCGACTCTGCGGTCACCGAAGAGAGGCTAGACGCCGCAGCTCAGCGCCGGAATGCGCTGGCGCGGCCCCTTCGTAGACTCATCCTGGTGTCACGCCAGCAGCGCCTAACGGTCGTTGCCACGATCCTCGGCTCGACCGTCGTCTTCCTCGATGCGACCGTGGTCAACGTCGCCCTGCCGGCGATGAAGAAGGACCTCGACATGGGCCTTGCCGGTCAGCAGTGGGTCGTCGAGGCGTACCTGCTGGCGCTGACCTCGCTGCTGCTGGTCGGTGGCTCGATGGGAGACCAGTTCGGCCGCCGGCGCATGTTCGAGCTCGGCCTGGCCGGCTTCGGGATCACCTCGGCGCTCTGCGCGGCGGCGCCCAGCGAGGAGCTTCTGATCGCTTTTCGCGCTCTGCAGGGGGTCGCCGGGGCGCTTCTCGTCCCCGGCTCGCTGGCGATCATCGCCGCGACCTTCAGCGGCGAGGAACGCGGCAAGGCGGTCGGCGTCTGGACCTCCTGGACGGGGATCGCGACCGTCCTCGGTCCGGCGGGGGGCGGATTCCTCGTCGGCGCGATCTCCTGGCGGGCGATCTTCGCGGTCAACGTGCCGCTGGTCATCGCCAACCTGATCCTGACCCGCAGCGCGGTTGCCGAGAGCCGCGACCCCGACGCCTTCACCGGGGTCGACTACGCGGGCATCGGGCTCTCGGCGGTCGGCCTCGGCGGGACGGTCTTCGCGCTGATCGAGCAGCCAGACCGCGGCTGGAGCGACCCGCTCGTCCTCCTGCCGCTGATCGCGGGCATCGCCTGCTTGACGGCCTTCATCGCGCACGAGTTGCGAACCGAGCACCCGATGGTCAAGCTGTCGCTGTTTCGGATCCGGAACTTCGCGGTCGCCAACGCGACGACGCTGGCCGTCTATGCGGGCCTGTTCGGCGCCAGCTTCTACATCCCACTGTTCCTGCAGCAGGTCTCCGGCTACACGCCGCTGGAGGCCGGGCTGGCGACGACGCCGATCTCGGTCACCCTGTTCCTGCTCTCGCCGCGCTTCGGCCGCTTCGCCTCCGGGGTCGGACCGCGCTGGCCGATGACCTTCGGCCCGATCGTGGCGGGGGCCGGGATGCTCCTGCTGCTGCGGGTGCAGGCCGACGCCGACTACCTCTCTCAGGTCCTGCCCGGGGTGGTCCTCTTTGCGCTCGGCCTCTCGGCGACGGTGGCGCCGCTGACCGCGACCGTGCTCGATTCGGTCCAGGAGGGCAACGTCGGCATCGCCTCTGGGATCAACAACGCCGTCTCGCGGACCGCCGGGCTGCTTGCGATCGCGATCATCGGAGCCGTCGTCGCCGGCAGGTTCGCCACCACCCTCGACGACCAGCTGGCGGGAGTGAGGCTCGGGGCGCCGGCCCAGCACGAGGTGAGAAACGCCCGCGCCGCCGCGCTGGCGGGAACCGAGAGGCAGCAGGGGATCCCGCCGAGCCAGCAGCAAAGGATCCAGCCGGCGATCGACCGCGCGTCGGAGTCGGGCTTCCATCTCGGGATGGGCGTCGCCGGAACGCTGATGATCATCGGCGGGCTGGTCTCGGCGTTCGGTATCCAGGACCCGAAGCGGCGCCGGGGATCCGAGCCCGCCCCGCGCGGAGGCGTGCCTGACCCGGCTCTATAGTCCGCGCCCAGCGTGGCGCAGACGAGGATCTTCAGCGGCATTCAGCCCACCGGCCGCAAGCACCTGGGCAACTACATCGGCGCGATCCGCCAGTACGTCGAGGGCCAGGACCGCGGCGAGGCGATCTACTGCATCGTCGACCTGCACGCGATCACGCTCGACTACGAGCCCGCGGCCCTTCGCGAGCGGCTCCACGACACGATGGCGATCCTGCTCGCGGCCGGCCTCGACCCGGGGCGCTGCATCCTCTTTCGCCAGTCAGACGTTCGCGAGCACACCGAGCTGACCTGGCTGCTCGGCGCGGTGACGGCCTGGGGCGACCTCAATCGGATGCACCAGTGGAAGGAAAAGCGCCAGCTGCTCGAGCAACGGCCTGGAGCCTTCATCAGCTCCGGGATCTTCACCTATCCGATCCTGATGGCCGCCGACGTGCTCGCCTACCGGGCGACCGAGGTCCCGGTCGGCGACGACCAGCGCCAGCACGTCGAGCTGATGCGCGAGGTGGCGCGCCGCTTCAACGAGCGCTTCGGCGAGACCCTGGTCGTCCCCGGGCACCGGATCCCGGAGGTCGGGGCCCGGATCATGGACCTCCAGGATCCGGAGCGGAAGATGTCGACGACCGGCACCACTGACGCCGGCACCGTCTACGTGCTCGAGGAGCCGGACGCGATCCGGGCGAAGTTCGGCTCCGCGGTGACCGACTCCGGGCGCGAGGTCCTGCGCGGCGAGGACAAGCCGGGGATCAGCAACCTGATCGAGATCACCTCGGTCGCCCGCGGCAGCGAGCCGGAGGCGATCGAGAGCGAGTTCGCCGGCGCCGGCTACGGGGACTTCAAACAGGCCGCGGCGGAGGCGGTGGTCGAGCTGCTGGCCCCGGTGCGCGAGCGCTACGCCGAGCTGCGCCCGGACACCGCGGCGCTGGAGCGGACCCTCACCGAAGGGGCCGAGAAGGCGCGTGCAATCGCCTCTGACACGCTCGCCGACGTGCGGGAGCGGATGGGCATCGGGCCGCCGCCGCAATAAGCGGTGCGCTGGACGAATTTCCAGGCGTGAATCGGCGTCAAGAGACTCCCCGCCTGATAAACCAATGGGCAGAGCCGTAAGGCTCTGCAGCATCGTCCCAGCAGGGGGGCGGATGCGAATGAGAGAGGACGGAGGTAGCGAGGGGATGTCGGCACGGAACGCCACCAGACGCTTGATCGTCTTGCCGCTGGCCCTGCTCGGGCTGCTGGTCCCGGTCGCTTCGGCCCAGGCTGCTCTGAATCTGGGAAGCGGCCGACCGCGGCGCCTACCGACACCAGCGCCGGGCACCACTCGAACTTCAACCTTTCGTTCGCGATCAACGGCACCGATCACATCCAGAATCTGGTCACGGAGCTGCCCGCCGGCCTGGTCGGAAATCCGCAGTCGGCTGCCTTCTGCACGCCGCCGCAACTGGCCGCGAACACCTGCCCCGCGGGTTCGGTGATCGGCAGCGCTAGCTCGGACGTCACGGTCACCGTCGCCGATTTCAACCCGCTCGCCGGTTCAGATCCCGGTCCCGATGACAGCCACCGGAAACGTCTACAACATGCTTCCCGCAGGGCAGCGACCCGGCGACCCTCGGAATCCGCCTGCAGGCGCTCAGCGCGCCGCCGATCGTCGACTCGGAGCCCGGTGGTCCTGGTCGGCCACGCGAGCGCGCGCACGAGCGACTTCGGGCTCAATACCACCATCCTCAATATCCCCCGGACCGGCCTCGGTGACCTTCCTGCCGCTGCTCGGCGGGTCGGCGGTGTCGCAGAACTCGCCAGTCCACATCGACACGACCAGCCTGACGCTGAACTCCAACTTCATGACCAACCCGACCTCCTGCGGGACCAAGACGACGCGGATCACTGGCACCTCTTACGAGGGCGACTCGCAGACCGTCCAGGCCTCGTTCGACCTCGATCAACTGCGCCGCCGAGCCCTACGCGCCCCATCTCTCGGTCGACCTCGACATGACCAAGACGCGGCCCACATCTCCCACCCCGACCTGACGACTAACGTCACCCAGGGGCACCGACCAGGCCAACAGCAAGCGGGTCGAGGCGATCCTGCCGAAGACGCTGCAGCCCAACAACGCGGCGCTGATCAACCAGTGCGCGCCGGCCAACTTCCAGTCCTCGACCTGCCCCGCCAACACCCAGGTCGGCTTCGCGGTCGCGAAGACGCCGCTGCTCGCCCAGGCGCTCTCCGGCCCGGTCTACCTGACCAAGAACCCGCTGCCGGGATTCCTGCCCCAGATCGGCCTCGACCTCAAGGGCCCGCTGCCGGCGAAGATCATCGGCAACGTCACCCCGACGCCGGACTTCCGCCTCGACAACGTCTTCGGCGATGTCGCGCCGGGCCTGCCCGACGTACCATTGAGCGAGTTCAGGCTCACCTTCTTCGGCGGCAAGGACGGCCTGATCACGGCCCCGAAGGCAGTCTGCAACGGCGGCGTCAACCAGTTCGACGCGATCTTCGACTCCTGGGGCGGCCAGCACCGCACCCAGACCGGGCTCGCCAGCGTCAAGGGCTGTGACTTCGCCAAGCGCCTCTCCAAGCACCGCTGCCACGGCAAGAAGCTGACCGACGTCGGCAGCAAGCATCGCGACACGATCCGCGGGACCCGCAAGCGCGACGTGATCAACGGCCTCGGCGGCAAGGACAAGATCATCGGCCTGAAGGGCAACGACCTGCTCTGCGGTGGCAGGGGCAAGGACACGATCAAGGGCGGCCCCGGCAAGGACAAGCTCTACGGCGGCCCCGGGGTAGACAAGCTCGTCGGCGGCGGCGGCAAGGACAAGCTCGTCGGCGGCAAGGGCAAGGACCGCGTCAGGCAGTAGTCAGGTTCGCGGCCGCGCCGTCGCCTACCCTTCGGGGCGATGGCGGTCGCCTCGCTCGATCTCGAGCTCGACGTATTCGCGGGCCCGTTCGACCTCCTGCTCGCCGTTCTCCTGCGCGAGGAGATCAGCCTGCTCGAGGTCGAGCTGACCGACGTCGTGCTCGCCTACATCGAGCACCTCGAGCAGCAGGACGAGCTCGATCTCGAAGTGGCGACCGAGTTCCTGGTCCTGATCGCATCGCTGCTGGAGCTGAAGTCGCGTCTGCTGCTGCCCGGAGTCGAGGAGGTCGGCGAGCTCGGCCCCGAGGAGGCGGTCGAGGAGCTGGTTGCGCGGATGCTCGAGTACCGCCGCTACCGCGACGCGGCGGAGATGCTCAGCGAACGGTTCGAGGCCGGGCGCCGCTACCTGTACCGCTCGGCGCCGCTGCCCTCCCAGCTGCGGCGGATCTCGGTCGAGGCGGCGACCGCGACCTACGAGCCCGACCAGCTCGCCGCGGCGATCGGGGACCTGCTCGTCGTCCCCGCCGATCCGGACACCACCCACATCCGCCCGACGGTTTCGCTGGAGCGGCGGCTCGGCGTCCTGCGCCAGCTGCTGGCCGGCCGCGAGAGCATCGACTTCGAGCAGGCGTTCGGCAGCGAGGATCGCCTCACCCAGGCGGTCACCCTGTTTGCCCTGCTCGAGCTTCACCGCAAGGGCGAGGCGACCTGGGAGCAGCGCGAAGCCTTCGGCCCGATCGAGATCAAGGCATCGCGATGAACGAGACCGCGATCGCCATCTCGCCCCTCGCCCGCACCGTCGAGGCGCTTCTCTTCCTCTCCCCGGAGCCGGTCGGCCTCACCGACCTGGTCGAGGCGACCGATTCGACCGAGGCCGAGGTCGAGCGGGCGATCGACCAGCTGCGCGGTCGCCTGGCCGAGGGGATCGGCGGGGTGGTCCTGCGCGAGGTCGGCGGCGGGTTCACCCTCGCCTCGACCCCGGAGGCTGAGCCGGCGGCAAGGCGGCTGCTCTCGAAGCCGCGCACGCCGCCGCTGACCCAGGCCCAGTCCGAGACGCTGGCGATCGTCGCCTACCTGCAGCCCGTTTCGCGGCCCGAGATCGCCCGCATCCGCGGCGTCTCCTCGGAGTCAGCGGTGCAGACGCTCGGCGAGCGGGGGCTGATCGAGGAGTCGGGGCGCTCGCGCTTCGGCGCCACGATCTACAAGACCACGCCGCTGTTCGAGAAGCTGTTCGGCCTCGCCGGGCTCGACCAGCTGCCGGACCCGTCGCGCTTCGATCCGACGCCAGAGGACGAGCGCGAGCTGCGCGAGCGCCTGCTGCGGGCCGGCGAGCAGCGCGTCGAGTAACCCGGCGTCCAAGGGTGCGACTGGCCAGGTTCCTTGCTCGCGCCGGCGTCGCCTCGCGCCGAGCGGCCGAAGAGGTGATCGCCGCCGGGCGGGTGAGCGTCGACGGCGAGACGGTCACCGACCCCGCCCGCGACGTGGCGGAGGGCGCAGCCGTGCTGGTCGACGGCAAGGCCGTCGCCGAGGAGCCAGCCGAGACGTGGATCGTCAACAAGCCGGCCGGCGTCGTCTCGACCGCGCGCGAGCCGGGTCGTCGCCGGGCGGTCACCGAGCTGGTCGACACGAGCGCCCGCCTCTATCCGGTCGGCCGCCTCGACGCCGACTCGACCGGCCTGATCCTGCTCAGCAACGACGGCGAGCTCACAAACCGGCTCACCCATCCACGCTTCGAGGTGCCGAAGGCATACCGAGCACGGCTGCGGCGCCCGCCATCCGACCGCGATCTCGAACGGCTGCGCCGCGGGGTGGAGCTCGAGGACGGGCCAACCGCGCCCGCCGCGGTCAAGCGCGTTACCGAGCGCGAGATCGAGATCACGATCCACGAGGGGCGCAACCGCCAGGTGCGGCGGATGGCCGAGGCGGTCGGGAACGAGGTCATCGAGCTGCGGCGGGTCCGCTTCGCATCGCTTGCGCTGGGCGATCTGAAACCGGGGCAGTCACGCCGGCTCAGTGAGGAGGAGCTGCGGCGGCTCTGGGAAGATCCCTCGCCGTGAACGCGAACGAACAACGGCTTTTCGCCCTCCGGGGAGCGGTCCAGGCCGAGTCGAACCAGGCCGAGGCGATCCTCGCCGCCAGCTCCGAGCTGGTCAGCGAGCTGATCGCCCGCAACTCGCTGGCGTCCGAGCAGATGGTGAGCTGCCTTTTCACCTGCACCGGCGACCTCGACGCCGAGTTCCCCGCCGTCGCCGCGCGAGAGCTCGGCCTCGACTCGGTGCCGCTGCTCTGCGCGCGGGAGATCGACGTCCCCGGCGCGATGCCGCGGGTGATCAGGTTGCTGCTGCACTACTACGCGCCGCCCGATCACCGGCCGGCCCACACCTATCTCGGCGAGACACAAAAGCTGCGCGCCGACCTCGAGGCCGCCCAATGATTCTCGGCCGCGAAACGAAGTGGAGCGGCAGATGCATGTCAGGCGGCGGAGCCGCCGCAAGTTGATGGTGACGTTTGCCGAGAAGCTGGCCCGCATGCCCAGCTACCAGGCCGGGACGCCGGCCGGCAAGGCGCCGGAGTCGGTGGCCGAGGAAGGGATCGCCCAACTCGCCTCCAACGAGTCGCCCTACCCGCCGCACCCCGACGTCGTCGAGGCGATCGCCCGTGCGGCGGCGGCGGTCAACCGCTACCCGGACCCCGGCGCGACGCTGCTGCGGCAGCGGATCGCCGAGCGCCACGAGACCGACCCGGCGCGGATCGCGGTCGGCAACGGCTCTTGCGAGATCCTGCTCGCCGCCGCCGAGGCCCTCTGCGAGCCGGGGGCCGAGATCCTCTTCGCCTGGCCCTCGTTCTCGATCTACCCGCACCTGGCGGCGCTCTCGGGGGCGCGCGAGATCCGGGTTCCCCTCGACAGCGACGACGTCCACGACCTCGAGGCGATGCTGGCCGAGATCACCGCCGCCACCCAGCTGCTGCTGGTCTGCAACCCGAACAACCCGACCGGCACCTACCTGCCCGCCGGGCAGATCGCCGACTTCTGCCATCAGGTCCCGCAAGGGGTGACCGTGGTCCTCGACGAGGCCTACATCGACTTCCAGGTCGGCGACGATCCCGACGCCACCGTCGACCTGCTCGGCCGTTTCCCGAACCTGGTCGTGCTGCGGACCTTCAGCAAGGCCCACGGGCTGGCCGGGCTGCGGGTCGGCTACGCGCTCTGTTCACCCGCCTTCCGGGCCGCCGTCGACGCGGTCCGCCAGCCGTTCAGCGTCAACGCGATCGCCCAGGCCGCCGCCTCGGAGGCGATCCTGCACCAGGACGACGTCGACGCCCGGGTCGAGCGCACGGTCGCCGAGCGCGCCTTCGTCGAGGAGGGGCTGCGCGAGCTCGGCCTCGAGTCGCCGCCGAGCCAGACCAACTTCTCCTGGGTCTCGCTCGGGGACCGCGACGAGGCGGCGATCGTGGCCGGCCTCGGCGAGCAGGGAGTACTGGTGCGCCCGGGCGCTGCCCTCGGCGGCCCCGGCCACATCAGGGTCAGCTACGGGACCCGGGCCGAGAACGAGCGCCTGATCGCATTGCTGCGCCCGCTGCTCGACTAAACGCGGCCCCTCTGGTACAAAAGACGTCCATGCATCGCACGGGCACCCTGCAGACGACGCTCGGTGGTTCGACCACGGCGTCCGCCCGTGCCTATTTCTACTTCTGGCGATTTATCTAGGCGTCCGGCCCCGCGGCCTCTGCCGCAACGCCTCCCACAGCATCACTGCCGGGCGCCGATCCAGGCAAGGACGCTCGCCGTACGAGTAGAAAGAGAGACTTTGATGATCATGGAGATGAAAGACCTACCAACAGAGCATTCGGGGCGCGTTAGAGACCGCCGCATCGGGCGCGTCGTCGAGCTGATGTCGCCGCAGCAGATCTTCGAGGAGCTGCCGCTGACCGCCGAGCAGGAGGAGGCGGTCGTCCACCACCGCGCCGAGATCGCCGCGATCCTCGACCGCAGCGACGACCGCTTGCTGGTCGTCGTCGGCCCCTGCAGCGTGCACGACGTCGACGCGGCGCTCGAGTACGCCCGGCTGCTGAAGACGCGGGCGGACGAGCTGAGCGACGAGCTCTGCGTCGCGATGCGGGTCTACTTCGAGAAGCCGCGCACCTCGATCGGCTGGAAGGGCCTGATCAACGACCCTCACCTCGACGGCTCCGGCGACGTCAACGCCGGCCTCGAGCTCGCCCGCAGGCTGCTGCGCGAGGTCCTCGACCTTGGGCTGCCGATCGGCTGCGAGTTCCTCGACCCGATCACCCCGCAGTACATCTCCGACCTCGTCGCCTGGGGGGCGATCGGCGCCCGCACGACCGAGAGCCAGATCCATCGCCAGCTGGCGTCGGGTCTCTCGATGCCGGTCGGTTTCAAGAACCGCACCGACGGCAACGTCAAGGTCGCGGTCGACGCCGTGCGGGCCGCCTCGGTCAGCCACGCCTTCGCCGGGATCCACGCGACGGGTACGCCGGCGATCCTGCATACCCAGGGCAACCCCGACGGCCACATCATCCTCCGCGGCGGCCGCGGCAAGCCCAACTACGACCGCGCCTCGATCGGCGACGCGCTTTCCGAGCTGCGGGCGGCCGGACTGCCGGAGCGGCTGGTGATCGACGCATCGCACGACAACAGCGGCAAGGACCACCAGCATCAGCCGGTGGTCGTCGGGGAGATCGCCGATCAGATCGCCGCCGGCAACGAAGCGATCGTCGGCGTGATGCTGGAGTCGTTCCTGGTCGCCGGACGCCAGGACCTGCAGCCTGGCGGGTCGCTGGTCTACGGCCAGTCGGTCACCGACGCCTGCATGGACTGGGAGACGACCGACCTGGCGCTCGACCGGCTCGCGGCGGCCGCCCGCGAGCGGCGCGAAGCCGGCTGAAGAAGCGCCGATGAGGGTCGCGATCCTCGGCGTGGGGCTGATCGGCGGCTCGATCGGCCTCGCCTGCCGCCGCCGGCTGGAGGGGACCGTGACCGGATTCGACTCCGATCCGGCGACCCTGGAGCGGGCTCTCGAGGCGGGCGCGCTCGACGAGTCCGCGGCCTCGGTGGCCGAAGCCTGCAAGGAAGCCGAGCTGGTTTTCTGCGCGGCGCCGGTCTCGGCCCTGCCGGGAATCGCGCGCCAGGCGCTCGAGGCCGCCGGCCCCGAATGCGTGGTCACCGACGTCGGCTCGACCAAGCGCGAGATCGTCGCCGCCCTCGGTGAGGACGAGCGCTTCATCGGCGGCCATCCGCTGGCCGGCGCCGAGACCTCGGGGGTCGAGCACGCCCGCGCCGAGCTCTTCGAGGGCGCCCGCTGGTACCTGACTCCGACCACCTACAGCGGCGGCCTGCTCTACGACCGCCTCCAGCGCAGCCTGGCCGAGCTCGGGGCCCGCCCGCAGGCGATCGACGCCGCGACCCACGACCGCCTCATGGCCACGGTCAGCCACCTGCCGCACGTGATCGCCAACGTGCTCGTCAACCAGGCGGCGTCGGAGCTCAGCGAGGACGCCGAGCGCCTGCCCGAGGCCGGTCCCAGCCTGCGCGACAGCACCCGGGTCGCGGGCTCCAACCCGCGGATCTGGGTCGACATCCTGGCCAGCAACCGCGAGGCGGTCGCAGCGGCGATCGACGCCACCGTCAAGCGCCTGCAGGAGGCCTCGGCGCTGATCCTCGAGGGCGACCGCGAGGCGGTCAGCGAGTGGCACCAGGGGGCGGCCGACGACCGCCGCCGGCTGCTCGAGACCGAGCCCGGGGGCGGGGCGCTGCGGCATTTGCGGATCATCGTTCAAAACCGCCCCGGGGTTGTCGCCGAGCTGGCGCTGGCGCTGGGCCGCGAGGGCGTGAGCATCGAGGACATGGCGCTCGATCCGGCGGCCGACATGCGCTCCGGGGCGATCTCGCTCTGGGTCGCCGGCACCGAGCAGGCCGAGCGCGCGATGGAGCTGGTTCGCGAGCTTGGCTACACGGTTTCGATCGATCCGGTTTGAGGATGGAGCGGCGCTTCGATCCCGCCGGGCCGCTGCGCGGCGCGCTGCGGCCGCCGCCCGACAAGTCGATCAGCCACCGGGCGGCGCTGATCGCCGCGATGAGCGAGGGCGAGACGCGGATCGAGGGCTATCTGGACGCCGCCGACACCCGCTCGACCCTGGCCGCGATCGAAGCGGTGGGGGCCCAGGTCGACGCCGAGCTGGGCGAGAGTGGAGCGGGGGGAATCAACCTCTCGGTCCGCGGCGCCGGCCTGCGCGGCGCCCGCAGCGCCGAGATCGACGTCGGCAACGCCGGCACCCTGCTGCGGCTGCTCCCCGGTTGGCTGGCCGGTAACCCGGGGGGCAGCTGGACGCTCGACGGCGACGAGTCGATCCGCCGCCGGCCGGTCGATCGCGTCGCTGAGCCGCTGGCCGCGATGGGGGCGACGGTGGAGTGCCGCGACGGAAGGCTGCCGCCGCTGCGCGTCGAGGGCGCCGAGCTGGCGGGGATCGAATACCGAACCCCGGTCGCCAGCGCCCAGGTGAAGTCCTGTCTGTTGTTCGCCGGGCTGCTGGCCGAGGGGCCGACCACGGTCATCGAGCCGGCGCTGAGCCGCGATCACACCGAGCGCATGCTGAGGGCAGCGGGCGCCACGGTGGAGTCCGACGGCGAACGGGTCACGGTCGGCCCGGCGCAGCGTCTGCAGGCGCCGCGGCTGGACGTCCCCGGCGACCTCTCCTCGGCCGCCTTCCCGCTGCTCGCGGCGCTGCTGGTCGAGGGCAGCGAGATCGAGCTGGAAGCGGTCGGGCTCAACCCGACCCGGGCCGGGCTGCTGGCGATCCTCGAGCGGATGGGGGCCCGGCTGGAGACCGAGACGCGCGAAGACCGCGGCGGCGAGCCGCGGGGGACGATCCGCGCCCGCTCGTCGCAGCTTGCAGGGACCAGGGTCGCGGGCGCGGAGGTGCCGCTGGCGATCGACGAGCTGCCGCTGGTCGCGCTCGCCGGCTGCTTTGCCGAAGGCGAGACGGTGATCGCCGACGCCGCCGAGCTGCGCCACAAGGAATCGGACCGGATCGCCTCCGTTTGCGAGGGCCTGGCGGCGCTGGGCGGCGAGGTCGAGCCGACCGATGACGGCCTCGTCGTCCGCGGCGGCGGTGGCCTTCAAGGCGGAACCCTTGATGCCCGCGGCGACCATCGCCTGGCGCTTCTGGGCGCAGTCGCGGGCTTGGCATCCGACGAGGGAGTGACGGTGGGCGGCTTCGAGGCCGCAGCGGTCAGCTACCCGAGTGTTGAAAGCGACCTGGCGATGCTTCTCGAATAACCGCTAGCGCTCGTTCGGATGGCCCACGCCGGGCCAGGGCGAGAGCACCAGCAGAAGCCGCGCGTCCTCGCTCGCCCGCACCTCATGGCGCTCATTGGGATCGAAGACCGCCAGCAGTCCCGGGCCGCCCTTGGTCGTCTCGCCACCGGAGTCGTCGACCTCGATCGCGCCGCTGATCACCAGCAGCCAGGCGCGCTCGTGGACCTGGTGCTCCTTCAGGCTCTCGCCCGCCGGGAGCTGGATCGCGATCACCCGCCCCTCCTCGTCGCTGGTCAGCACCTCGGGCTGGTGAACCTGCACGTCGAGGTTGGCGAGATCCCAGGTCTGCATCGCGCCGAAAACATATCCGGCCGGCGCGGCCTGCGCACCCCAGCGTCCACTCCTGCGGGCAGCCGCCGATTACCCTGCAAACCATGGTCATCGCGATCGACGGCCCCGCCGGGGCCGGGAAATCCTCGGTCGCGCGCGGCGTCGCCGACGCGCTCGCCTTCCCCTACCTCGACTCCGGAGCCATGTACCGGGCGGTCGCCCTCGCCGCCCTGCGCCGCGGGGTCGATCTCGACGACCCGGCGGCGATGGGGGAGCTCGCGCGCTCGCTGCAGATCGGGATCGACGACGACGGGATCGAGCTCGACGGCGACGACGTGACCGAGGCAGTCCGCTCGCCGGAGGTCAGCGTCGCGTCCTCGCGGGCCGCCGTCCACCCCCAGGTGCGCGAGGCGATGGTCGAGCGTCAGCGGGCGCTGATCGAGGGCCGCCGCTACGTCGCCGAGGGGCGTGACATCGGCACCGTCGTCAGCCCAGACTCTCCATTGAAGGTCTATCTGACCGCCTCCGACGAGGAGCGAGCCCGGCGCCGGGCGGCCCAGAGCGGCGAGTCGGTCGAGTCGGTGCTCGACTCACAGCGCAGCCGCGACTCCCGCGATCAGACCCGCGCCCACAGCGCCCTGCGGGCGGCTGACGACGCGGTGCGGATCGACACCACCGGCCTCTCGCTGGAGGAAGTGATCGCGCGGGTCGTGGACCTGGCGCGCGAACGGGGGCTCTCGTGAGCGAGCCGGCCACGTTGCCCGCGGTCGCCGTCGTCGGCTTTCCCAACGTCGGCAAGAGCACCCTGGTCAATCGCCTCGCCGGGGTCCGCGACGCGGTCACCCACGCCGAGCCCGGCGTGACCCGCGACCGCAAGCGGGTCCGCTGCGAGTGGAACGGCCGCGCCTTCGAGCTGATCGACACCGGCGGCGTGGACCTGGTCGACGAGGCCGAGCTGGCCCGCGAGGTCCAGCGCCAGGCCCGCGAGGCGATCGCCGAGGCGGATCTGGTCCTGCTGACCGTCGACACCCGCGCCGGGCTGCGCGCCGGCGACGCCGAGCTGGCGCGCGAGCTTCGCGGGGCCGGCGTGCCGGTGCTGGTGGTCGCCAACAAGGCCGACCGGCCGGGGGGCGGCTACGAGGCGGCGGAGTTCAACAAGCTCGGGTTCGGCGAGCCGCTGGCGGTCTCGGCCGCCCATGGCCTCGGCACCGGAGACCTGCTCGACCGGGTCGTCGCCGGGCTTCCCACCGCGGCCGCAGCGGCCGACGAGCAGCCGCCCCCTCGCCTGGCCGTGATCGGGCGGCCAAACGTCGGCAAGTCCTCGCTGGTCAACGCCTTCGTCGGCTCGGAGCGGGTGATCGTTTCCGAGCAGGCCGGGACGACCCGCGACGCGATCGACACCGAGCTGGTCTTCGAGGACCGGCGCCTGTTCCTGATCGACACCGCGGGGTTGCGGCGGCGTTCGAAGCTGGCCGGCAGCGTCGACCACTATGCGCAGCTGCGATCGCAGCGGGCGGCCGAGCGCGCCGACGTCGCGATCGTCGTCTGCGACGCGACCGAGGGGTTGACGTCGCAGGACCTCAAGGTCGCCGAGCTGGCGATGCAGTCCGGATGCGCCACCCTGCTGGTTTTCAACAAGTGGGACGTCGGCAGCACCGATCTCGACGACGCGCGGGCGCGGGCGCTGCAGAAGATGCGGCTGCGGCCGCCGCTCCTGACCGCATCGGCGCTGAACGGGCGCGGGATCGGGGCGATCCTGCGGGCGGCGCTCGAGCTCGCCGACCGCGCGGCCCAGCGGATTCGGACCCCGGAGCTGAACCGGGCGGTCGGCGACATCGTCGCCCAGCACCCGCCGCCGGCCAAGCGCGGTCGCAGGCTACGGCTCTATTACAGCGCCCAGGTCGGGGAGAGCCCGCCGCGCTACGCGATCCAGGTCAACGACCGGCGCCTGATCTCGCGCGACTGGGCGTTTCACCTCGAGAACCGGCTCCGGGCCCGCTACGGCCTCGAGGGGGTGCCGATGGTGATCGACTTCGTCCCCCGCTCGCGCCGCTCGCGCAAGCGCGAGGTTGCGGGCGCGGCCAGCGGCGGGGAAGAGGGATGACCGTCGATCGCGCCGCGGTGGTTCGCCGCCGCCGCATCGTGGCGGCCGGCGTCCTGGTGCTCGGCCTGCTTGCGGTCTTCCTCTTCGTCCCCGTGCCGGGCCTGCCCTGCGACGTCTCACCGGCCAAGACCTGCGTCCCCGGCGACGCCGCGATCGACCTCGTGCCGGCCCGGGCCGAGGCCTACCTGCACCTCGACCTCGATCGCGGCAGCGATCAGTTCGTGACCGCCCGCAAGGTGGCCGCGCAGCTGCCGCACTCCGGGGCCGTCGAGCAAGGGGCCTTCGCGGCTCTCGGTCTCGGGCCCGGCCTGAACCTCGGTCGTGACGTCGCCCCCTGGATCGGCGACGAGGCCGCCCTCGCCGAGCTCGGCCCCGGCAAGCCGACGCCGCTGATCCTGCTCGCGGTCGGGGACCGCAAGGGGGCCGATGGCTTCCTTGCCAAGCTCGGGCCGGGCAAGCCGCGCACGGTGCAGCATGGCTCGCGCCAGCTGCACGTCTTTCGCAGCGGCCTCGCTTACGCTGAGCTGGGCGATTTCCTGGCCCTCGGCAGGGCACCGGCCGTGGGCGCGGCAGTCGACGTCGAGGCAGGCAAGGCCGCCGCCCTCGGCGATTCGGAGCAGGCCAAGGCGGTGCGCAACTCGCTGCCCGGCCTGCGGGTCGCCGACCTCTATCTCTCGGCCCGGGGCATTCGGACCCTGCTGGCCCCCGGGGGCGCCTTTGCCTCGCAGCTGGACACCTTCACCGACTTCGCCGCCAGCGACGGGATCGCCGCCGCCCTGGTCGCCCACCACGATGGGTTCGAGCTGCAGCTCGATTCGGCCCTGGGGCCGGTGCGGGCGAAGACGCATCCGAGCGCCTTCCAGGCGCTGCCCGGATTTCATCCCAGCCTCGCCGGCTCCTTCTCACCCGACACCGTGCTCTACCTCGAGATCGCCGACCCGGCGGAGGCGGTGCGGGCGCTGCTGCGCCAGGCCGCGGCCACGGCGCCGGGCCTGGCCGCCGCGGCGAACGGCTTCCAGAACCAGCTTCGCGGCCAGGGCGTCGATCTCCAGCGCGACCTGCTGCCGGCGCTCGGGAACGAGGCCGCCGCTGGTGTAGCCGCCCGCCCGGCCGGCCCCTATCTGACCCTGGCCTTCAAGGGCGTCGACGAGCAGCGCGCCCGCAGCAGGATGGCCCAGCTGCAGGCGCCGCTGGTGGCGGCGCTTTCTCCCTCGCGGTCCGGCCAGGCGCCGAGCTTCGGCTCCCAGACCGTCAACGGCACCACCGTCAACAGCGTCCGTCTCTCGCCGGCGCTCGACATCGCCTACGCGGTCTTCGACGGCAAGCTGGTCGTCTCGACCAACCCGGTGGGGGTGCGGCAGGCGCTCGAGGGGGGCGACGATCTCTCCGGCAGCGACGGCTACCGGGCGACGACGGGCGGCGCCTCGGGGGGCGCGTCGGCGCTAGTGTTCCTGGACCTTGAAGGGCTCTCGAGGAGCGCCGGACCGCTCGGTCTCGCTCAGGCGGTCGGAGGTTTCAGCGCCGATCTCGCCAAGCTCAAGGCCGTGGGCCTGAGCGTCAAGAGCTCCGAGGACAGTCTCGAGACGACAATCTTCCTCAACATCGAGTAGACGCAGGAGAGCCACCCAAATGCCCGAGTTCCACGAGCTCGCCGAGGGCGAGTACCTGTTCACCTCAGAGTCGGTCACCGAAGGCCATCCGGACAAGATCTGCGACCAGATCTCCGACGGCGTGCTCGACGCGGTGCTGGAGGGCCAGCCGGATGGCCGCGTCGCCTGCGAGACCCTCGTCAACACCGGCCTCGTCGTCGTCTCGGGTGAGATCAGCACCGATAAATACGTCGACATCCCCAAGATCGCCCGCGAGACGATCCGCCAGATCGGCTACGACGACCCCCGCTACGGCTTCGACTACGAGGCCTGCGCGGTGCTGACCGCGATCGACGAGCAGTCCGCCGACATCGCCCAGGGCGTCGACAAGGGCCTCGAGCAGCGCGAGGGCGGCTCGACAGACGAGTTCGACTCGGCCGGGGCCGGCGACCAGGGAATGATGTTCGGCTACGCGACCCGCGAGACCAAAGCGCTGATGCCGATGCCGATCCAGGTCGCGCACGAGCTCGCCCGCCGGCTCGCCCAGGTGCGCAAGGCCGGAGAGCTCGGATATCTGGGCCCCGACGGCAAGACCCAGGTGACGGTCCGCTACGAGCACGACCGCCCGGTCGAGATCGACACCGTCCTGATCTCGACCCAGCACAAGGAGGAGGCCGGGCCGGAGATGATCCGCAACGACCTTTGGGAGAAAGTGGTCGAGCCCGTCCTGCACGCCGACTACAAGGAGCTCTTCACCGAGGAGAGCCTGCTCGAGAATTTCCTCGTCAACCCGACCGGCAAGTTCGTGATCGGGGGACCCGTCGGCGACGCCGGATTGACCGGGCGCAAGATCATCGTCGATACCTACGGCGGTGCCGCCCGCCACGGCGGCGGAGCTTTCTCGGGCAAGGACCCGTCGAAAGTCGATCGCTCCGGCGCCTACGCGGCGCGCTACGTCGCCAAGAATGTCGTTGCCGCCGGTCTCGCGGATCGCTGCGAGGTCCAGGTCGCCTACGCGATCGGCAGGGCGCGTCCGGTCTCGCTGATGGTCCATACCTTCGGCACCGGCAAGATCTCCGACAACCAGATCTCGATCCTGGTCGAGGCGGAGTTCGATCTCCGGCCGGGCGCCTTTCGCAAGTACCTCGACCTGCATCGGCCGATCTTCCAGAAGACCGCCGCCTACGGCCACTTCGGCCGCGAGGATTCGGACTTCACCTGGGAGCGGACCGACCGCGCCGAGGCGCTGCGGGCCGCAGCCGGGCTGGAAGCCAAGGCGACCGCTTAGGCGGTTTCGCCGGGCGGCTGCACTTCGGTCTGTCCCGTGTCGGGACCCGGCTCGCCGAGGCCGTGCTCGCCGCTGCCGTGGGCGCGCCAGGCCTCGTCGACCTTCCTCACCACTACCTCGGGGTCGGCGACCCCGTCGAAGCTGAAGTCGTAGTCGCCTGAGCCGGCGGTATCGAAGTCGACGTCGCCGACCTGCAGCATGCGCTGGAAGAAGGTCTGGTTGTAGTTGACGTTCTGGACCCGCTCCAGCCGCGTCTGCTGGACCTCGCGCGAGATGATCCCGCGCTTGATGTTGAGGCGGCGGTCGGTGATCGTGTAGGTGGTGGTGACGCGCTTGATGAAGCCGACCAGCACCGTGATCACGAGCGCCACGAGGACGACCGCGAAGACCAGCCCCTTGTCGACGTCGCCGCCGATCCGGGTGGCGATCGCCACGATCGCGCCCGCCGCCACCGAGAGCAGCAGCCCGCGCAGATAGAAGGCGAGGATCGCGCGCCAGGAAGGATGGCCCTCGAAGATCACGCGCTCCCCCGAATCGAGGTTCAGGGACACGCGGCAAGCATATTGGCCCTCCCTGAAGGGCGTCCGTGGGCGTCCCTAGGTTGGACCGATGGGCATGTCGATCGCCAAAGTCGAACCGCTGACGACCGCCCGCGCCCTGCGCGGACCGTTCGACTACCGGCTGCCGGAGGCGCTCGGCGAGGTCGGCGTCGGCACCGTGCTGCGGGTTCCGTTCGGCCGCCGCCGCGTCCTTGGGGTCGTCGTCGACCTCGCGGAGCGATCGGAGCTGCCGCCCGAGCGCCTTGCCGAGCCCCTGGAGGCACTGGAGGCCGGGGCGCCGCCGGAGCTCGTTCGGCTCGGCCTCTGGGTGGCACGCGAGTACTGCTCGACTCCTTCGCGCGGCCTGGCGCTGGTGCTGCCGCCGGGCACCGGCACCTCGGGGCGCGGGGTGCGCAGCCGTACCGAGCTGCGGGCACAGATCACCGCCGCGGGTAGCGCCGCGCTGGGAGGCGAGGGGCGGCTCGGCAGCCGCCAGCAGGCGGTGCTCGAAGCCCTCGCCGAGGAGGAGCGCAGCGCGCCCGAGCTCGCCGCCTGCGCCGGGGCCGACCGCGCCGCGCTGCGGCGGCTGGAGCAGCGGGGACTGATCGAGACCCGCAGCGTCGCCGTTCGCCGGCGGCCCGCCAATCGCGCCGTCGGCGCCAGCGCCCGTCCGGCTGCCCTGACGGGCGCCCAGCGCCGGGCGGTGGAGCGGATCGTCGCCGGCCTCGACGGCGAGCACGAGGGGTCGCCGGAGCTGCTGCTCGCCGGCGTCACCGGCTCGGGCAAGACCGAGGTCTACCTGGAGGCCGCCGAGGCGGCGCTTGCGCGCGGCCGCGAGGCGATCGTGCTGGTTCCGGAGATCGGCCTCACGCCGCAGGCGGTGGAGAGGTTCCGCTCCCGGCTCGGCGACCGGGTCGCCGTCCTTCACTCGGCCCTCAGCGCCGGCGAGCGCTATGACGAGTGGCGGCGGCTGCGCCGCGGCGAGGCCGACGTCTGCGTCGGGCCGCGCTCGGCGATCTTCGCCCCGCTGACGAACCTGGGTTTGATCGTCGTCGACGAGGAGCATGACCCCTCCTACAAGCAGGAGGGGGACCCAAGCTACGACGCCCGCGACGTCGCGCGCCGCCGCGCCGCCGACTCCGGCGCGGTGCTGGTCGCCGGCAGCGCGACGCCGCGTCCGGAGAGCTGGCTGGCGCTTCCCCGGGTCGAGCTTCCGCAGCGTGTCGACGGGCGTGAGCTGCCGCCGGTGCAGATCGCAGACATGAGGGGTGCCCACTCCCGCTCGGGCCCGCTCGGGCCCGCCGCTCTCGACGCCCTGGAGCAGGTGCGCCGCCGGGGCGAGAAGGCGATCGTGCTGGTCAACCGGCGCGGATTCGCCCCCTACGTCTGCTGCCGGTCCTGCGGCCATCACTGGGGCTGTCCGAACTGCGACGTCTCGCTGGTCGCCCATCAGGCCTCCGGCCGCCTCGCCTGCCATCACTGCGGCCACCGCGAGGCCCGGCCCGGCAGCTGTCCCGAATGCGGCTCGGTGACGCTGGCCCAGGCGGGGGCCGGGACCGAGCGGGTCGAAGAGCTGCTGGCCGAGCGGATGGCGCCGCTGCCGGTCTTCCGCCTCGACTCCGATGCCGCCGCCGGTCGCGGAGCCCACGCCGAGATCCTGCACCGATTCGGCGCGGCGGAGAGCGGGGTCCTGGTCGGAACCCAGATGGTCGGCAAGGGCCACGACTTTCCCGAGGTCACCCTCAGCGTCATCCTCGACGCCGACGCGACGCTGCGCTTCCCCGATTTCCGGGCCGAGGAGCGGACCTTCGCGATGGTCACCCAGCTCGCCGGGCGCAGCGGGCGCGGCGCCGCCGGAGGAAAGGTGATCGTCCAGACCCTGGCCCCCGACGCGGCGAGCATCGCGCTCGCGGCCCGCCATGACGCGGAGGGCTTTCTGGCCGGGGAGCTGGAGCGTCGCCGGGCTCTGCGCTACCCGCCCTTCTCGCATCTGATCTCGATCAACCTCGCCGCCGCCGACGAGCAGCGGCTGGATCGCTGCGGCGCCCAGCTCGCGGAGCTGTTGCGGGGCTCGCTGCCGCAGGAGACCGACCTCCTCGGCCCGGCGATGCTGTTCCGGCTGCGCGGGCGCCACCGCCGCCGGCTGCTGCTGAAGACGGCGCAGGGATCGAGGGCCGCCGCGGTGGCCGCGGTGGGGGAGGCGGTCGAGAAGCTGGGCCGCGAGCGCGCCCTGCGCGAGGTCGCGGTCGGGGTCGACGTCGACCCCCAGTAATTGGGTTGCTCGAAGCAACGCCACTCGGCAGGATTTAGGCCGATCACTGCGTAGACTCGGATTTGATGGCCGACGAGCACGACAGAGAGCTCTCCGAGCAGGAGGACGAGACCGCCGAGGACGCGGAAAGGAGCGCTCCGGCGCTCGATCCCGAGGTCCTGGCTCGGCGCGAGGCCGCGCTCGCCCAGGTGGTCAAGCTCGGTGACCCGGTGCTCAAGAGCCGGGCCTCGGCGGTGGCCGACTTCGACCGCGACCTGGCGGCCGACGTCGAGCGGATGACCGCGATCATGAGCGAAGGGATGGGGATCGGCCTCGCCGCCACCCAGCTCGGGATCCTGCGCCGGGTGCTCGTCTTTGCGCCCGGTGCCGACGCCGAGCCGGCCGCGATCGTCAACCCGGAGATCGAATGGCTCTCCGAGGATGTCGTGGTCGCCGAGGAGGGCTGTCTGAGCATTCCCCGCATCACCGTCGACGTCGAGCGCCCGCTGCACGCCAGGATCAGCGGCTATGACGAGAACGGCGAGCCGCTGTCGATCGAGGCCTCCGGACTCGAGGCGCGGGTGCTGCAGCACGAGATCGACCACCTCGACGGCGTCCTGATTCTCGACCGCACGACCAGCGAGCAGCGCAAGGGAGCCATGCGCGCAATTCGCGAGGGTGGCGAGTACAGCCCGCCCACCACCGAGGCCGAGGAGGCGCTGCAGGGCGAGGCGGCAGCCGCGGCGTGAGCCGGACGGCCTTCCTCGGCACGACCGACTTCGCAGCGACCGTCCTCCGCCGACTCGCGGACTCCCCGCACCGCCCGCAGCTCGTCCTCACTCCCCCGGACCGCCACAAGGGGAGGGGCCAGCACGCCGGGCCGCCGGCAGCCGCGTCCGCGGCGCGCGAGCTCGAGCTGCCGCTGCTGCAGGCCGAGAGCGTCAACTCCGAGGCCGCCCTGGAGCGGATCCGGTCCAGTGGCGTCGACAGCGCCGCGGTCTGCGCCTTCGGCCAGCTGATCCGCGAGCCGCTCCTCTCCGAGCTGGAGATGCTCAACGTCCATCCCTCCCTGATCCCGCGCTGGCGCGGCGCGGCCCCGATCGAGCGCGCGATCATGGCCGGCGACGAGCGCACCGGGGTCAGCATCATGCGGGTCACCGAAGGCCTCGACTCCGGCCCGCTGGCGCTGCGCGAGGAGCTTGCGATCGCCGATGCCGACTACGGGACCCTTGCCCCGCGGCTGGCCGAGCTCGGCGGCGAGCTGATCGTGCGGGCGTTCGACCTTCGGGACGAGGGCGGGCTCGCCTTCGCCGAGCAGGACGACGAGGCGGCGACCTACGCGGAGAAGATCGATCCGGGCGAGCGCCGCCTCGATCCGCGCATGGCGGCCGAAGAGCTTGCCCGCGTCGTGCGCGCCCTGACCCCTCACGTCGGCGCCTACCTGCAGCTCGACGAGGGCGAGCGCCTGGGCGTGCGGGCGGCCAGCCCCCTGGAGGGCTCCGCCGAGCCGGGCCGGCTCGAGGTTCGCGACGGGCAGTTGCTGCTGGGCTGCGGGGAGGGCATGCTGCGGCTCGACATCGTCCAGCCACCGGGCTCGCGCTCGATGCCCGCCGACGCGTTCCTTCGCGGCCACAGCGTCCCCGACCGGGTCATCGTTCAGAATGGAGGCTGATGGCAGAGCGGGCACAGGGCGCCAGCCAGCCGGCCGAGCATTCGGCTGAGAAGGCCCTGCGGCGGCCGCCGTGCCCCGGCTGTGGCGAGCCCTGGCTGCGCCCGACCCAGCTTCCCGGCCGCTATCGCTGCGTCTTCTGCCTCAGCCGTTTCGAGCTCGTCTCGCAGTGCCCCGACTGCGGCGAGCACCAGACGATCGCCCGCATGAGCAGCACCGAGGACATGCGCTGCCAGCAATGCGGCGGCTCGATGCTGAAGCTCGTCTGATGGAAGCGGCGACCGAGAAGGCCGGAGCCCGCCGCGAGATCTACGGCGCCAGGCGCGTCGCCCCCTCGATCCTCGCGGCCGACTTCTCCCGCCTCGGCTCCCAGGTCGCCGAGGTGATGGACGCCGGAGCGCGGCTGATCCACGTCGACGTCATGGACGGCCACTTCGTCCCCCCGATCACGATCGGGCCCCTGGTCGCGGCCTCGATCGCCGACCAGGTCCACGCGGCCGGCGGCGCTGTCGACGTCCACCTGATGATCGCGCGGCCAGAAGATCACATCGCCGAGTTCGCCAAGGCCGGCGCCGACTCGATCACCTTCCACGCCGAGGCAACCCCGCACCTCAACCGCACCCTGAGCGCGATCCGCGACCTCGGCTGCCTGGCCGGACTGGCGATCAACCCCGGCACCCCGGTCGAGGCGGCACGGGAGCTGCGCGGCTACGCCGACACCCTCCTCTGCATGACCGTCAACCCGGGCTGGGGCGGGCAGCCGTTCATCCCCGAATCGCCGGACAAGGTGGCGCGGCTGAAGTCGCTGGCCGGCGACGCCGCGATCGAGGTCGACGGCGGCGTCGATAGCGGTACGGCTCCGCTGCTGGCGGCCGCCGGAGCCTCGCTCTTCGTCGCCGGCACCGCGGTGTTCGGCAGCGACGATCCCGCCGCCGCCTACACGGCTATTGCGGCTGCGGCTGACGCTGAATAACTTGCGGCGGCCTACGGCCGCCTGACCAGCCTCTGCCGCTCCACTTCGTTTCGCGGCCCAACCTAACCCGCCTCGTCGGCTGCCGCAACCCAGCCCTCGAGCTCCTCCCCCGACCCCGGATCGGGCACGTCCTCGGGGCGCTCGACGGGCTTGCGGTAGATCACGTAGAGCAATGCCAGCAGCGAGGCGGCGGTGAGGGTGAAGCCGATCTCGACCCGGCGGAACTGGTTCGAGATCAGCGGCAGCAGGCACCAGCCGATGAAGAAGGCGGCGCAGCCGATCCAGCGCAGCGAGGCGCGCCGCACCTGCCCCTGCGCCAGGCACGCCTGGTTGACGGTCACCGCCGACAGATAGAGCCCCATGCCGGCGGTGACGATCAGCAGGCCGAGGCGGTCGTAGTCGAATTTCTTGCCGAAGGCCACGTGCATCAGCTGCGGGCCGAGGGCGAGGATCGCGAGCGCGACCGCGCCCGCGAAGGCGGCGACCGCCATCAGCACGAAGCGGACCGAGCTGCGGAAGGCAGCGTCGCTTCCCTCCTCGTCGGAGTGATGCAGGCCGGTGAGGTGGGGGAGGATGCTGGTCCCGATCGCCTGGAAGAGCTGCAGCGGCGCCCGGGCGACCATCAGGACGTTGAAGATGAATCCGGCCGCCGCGGCGCCGCTGGTCGCGTGGATCAGGAGCGGCCCCGCGTTGAGGAAGGTCTGCTCGCTGAACATGATCAGCAGCACCGAGGCGGCGAAGCCGGTGCCGTGCGCGAGGCTGAACTCGGGTGCCGCTCCGTCGCCGGATTCGGGGTCCGCCGCCACCGCGGCTGCCTGCGTCTGGGCACGGCGCGCGAAGGCCAGCGGCACCACGACCAGGCTCAAACAGGGGGCGGCGACGATCCCCAGGGCGACCACCGACTGGCCGTGGAAGAGGCCGATCGCGACGATCACGGCGAAGAGGGTCCGGAAGATCGACTCGGAGAGGATCAGCAGCGAGAAGAGCCCGAAGTGCCGGTTGCCGGCCAGAAAGCCGCGCGCGAAGTAGCTCGCCGCGTAGCCGAGCACGGCCGAGAAGAAGATCCAGTAGAGGGTCTCGTTGCCAGACAGCAGGTCGTCCTGCAGCGGCCCCCGCAGGACCAGCGCCAGCACCGCGAAGGCGGCTGCGAGGGCCAGCTGGATCTTGGCCGCGACCCGCATCGGTTCGCCGATCGGCTGCCCGAGCTGGCGCCGCTCGGAGATGTGGCGCGAGAGCAGCTGGTCGATCGGCCGGTAGAGGGTCGAGACGGTGATGAACACCGCCGACCAGAGGACCGCGATCTGGCCGTAGTCGACCTTGGAGAGGATGTGCGAGGCGATCGCGAAGTAGGCATAGGTGATGACGCCGGTCATGCCGACGCCGACGGTCAGAAAGCCCGCCGTCTTGCCGTAGTCGACCGCCGCCGCGGTCGCGTCGGCGGAGCGCTCCTCGGCGGAGCTCAGGCCCGGATCCTCTCGATCCGTGGTTCTGATTCGGTTTCGGTGGGCCGGTCGCTCTGCTCGTAGTGGGAGGGCTCGACCCCGAGCTTCAGCTCGACGCGGCGCACGCGCTCGAACATTCTCTGGGTCATCACTCGCTGGCCGGCGAGCAGGTCGCCGATCACTCCCAGCGCGAAGACCTGTACGGCGGCGATGATCAGCACTGCGCCGAGGATCAGCGACTGGATGTGGCCGTGGCGGTCGCCGTTGACGATCCAGTCCTCGAGGAAGGGCGTCCACGCCGCGAGCGCCAGCACCCCGAGGACTGCTGCGGCGGCGGTGAAGGCGCGGAAGGGTTGATAGCGGGCGTAGATGCGGAGGATCTCGGGCCCGTTGCGGCGCACGTAGGCGCCGCTGGAGGCGGCGAGGCGGGAGTCGCGCAGCGTCTCGTTGGTGCCGACCGGGACGTCCTCGACCGCGATCAGCATCCGGCCGGCCTGGATCAGGCTCTCCAGCGTGTAGGTGAAGTTGGAGACGACGAGCAGGCCAAGTGCCGCTTCGCGGTTGTAGGCGCGGAAGCCCGAGGTGGTGTCGGCGACCCGGGTCCCTGACACCCGCCGCACCAGCGCACTGCCGATCCGCTGCAGCAGCTTCTTGGGGCCGGAGAAGTGCTCGATGTCGGCGACCTGGCGGTCGCCGACGACCATGTCGGCGCGGCCGGCGAGGATCGGGGCGACCAGCTTCGGGATGTCGGCGGCGCGGTACTGGTTGTCGCCATCGGTGTTGACGATCACGTCGGCGCCCAGCTTCAGGGCGGCGTCGAGCCCGGCCTGGAAGGCGGCGGCGAGGCCCTTGTTGTTGGGCAGGCGGACGACGTGGTCGACCCCGTGCTCGCGTGCGACCTCGACGGTGCGGTCGGTGGAGCCGTCGTCGATCACCAGCCACTCGACCTGATCGAAACCCTCGAGCTCGCGCGGCAGCTCGGCCAGGGTCGCCGGCAGTGTCTGCTCCTCGTTCAGGCAGGGGATCTGGATGATCAGCTTCACGCGCTGAGGGTACCCCGCGCCGAAGCGCCAGGCGATGGGATGCTGCGCGTGCAACGCGGCGGGCTGCCGGCCGGGCGCAGGTAGAATTTGGCTGACTGACCAGTCAATCGGCCGCCGCGAGTAAGGAGTCGGTCATAGCGTGAACGCACGGGCAACCACCGAGCAGGATCGGATCCATCTCGCCAGGGCGATCGAGCTGGCCGCCGAGGCCTCGCGCGGAGCGGTCAGCCCGAATCCCCTGGTCGGCGCGGTGATCGTCCGCGATGGCGAGACGATCGGCGAGGGGTTTCACTCCCGGCTGGGCGATCTGCACGCCGAGCGCGCGGCGCTGGAGGACTGCCGCCGCCGCGGCGAGGATCCGGCCGGGGCGACGATCTACGTCAGCCTCGAGCCCTGCGCCCATAGCGGGCGCCAGCCCCCCTGCGCCGAGGCGATCCTCGAAGCCGGGTTGGCGAGGGTCCTCTTCGCCTCCGACGATCCCTCCGACAAGGCGAGCGGGCGCGGCCCCGGCATCCTGCGCGACGGCGGCCTCGAGGTCGAGGGCGCGGCGGGCGAGCAGGCGGCGGCGGCGCGGCTGCTCAACCAGCCTTTCCGCAAGCACGCCCGCACCGGCCGGCCGCTGGTGCGGCTGAAGATGGCGGCCTCCCTCGACGGCTTCGTCGCCACCCCCGGCGGAGACTCGAAGTGGATCTCGGGCGAGCAGAGCCGTGAACGGGTCCATCGCTGGCGCGCCGACGCCGACGCGGTCGCGGTCGGGATCGGCACCGCGCTGGCCGACGACCCGCTGCTGACCGCGCGTGAGGTCGAGGTCGACCGCCAGCCCGTCCGCGTGGTGTTCGATTCGCAGGCCCGGCTGCCGCTGGACTCGAAGCTGGTGCGGAGCCTGTCCGAGGCGGGGCTGGTCGTCGTGATCGGACCCGGCGCCGACGCTGAGCGGGCCCGCGGGCTCGAGGCTGCCGGCGCCGAGCTGATCGTCGCCGCAGGCCCCGCTCCCGCTGACCGGGTCGGCGCCGCGCTGGCCGAGCTCGGACGGCGCGGGGTGAGCTCGCTGCTGCTGGAGGGAGGACCGGTGCTCGCAGGATCCTTCGCCGCCGCCGGAGAGCTCGACGAGCTGCGGCTCTTCGTCGCCCCGCTGCTGCTCGGCGGGGGCAGGCCGCCGATCGAAGGCGCCGCTGCGGCCGCTGTCGACGAGGCCCTGCGGGCCCTGGCCCTGGAGTCCGAGCCCAGCGGCGACGACGTCTTGATCTCGGCCCGGCTGCGGGAATGGTGAGATGTTCACCGGGCTGATCGAGGACGTCGGCACCGTGACCGCGGTCGAGAGCGACGATCAGGGGGCGAGGCTGCGGATCACCACCCGGCTCGGGGCCGAACTTGCGCGGGGCGACTCGGTGGCCGTCAACGGCGCCTGCCTCACCGCCACCGAGGTGGACCGCGCGGGCTTCGGCGCCGAGGCGATGAACCAGACCCTCAGCCTCACCTCTCTGGGCCCCCTGCAGCCGGGCGACCGCGTCAACCTCGAGCTCGCGGTGCGGGCCGGCAAGCGGCTCGGCGGCCACATCGTCCAGGGGCACGTCGACGGTACCGCCGAGGTCACCGAATCCGAGGAGGACGGCTTCGCGCGCCGGCTGCGGCTAAGCCTCGATCGCGAGCTGGCGAGGCTGGTCGTGGAACGTGGATCGATCGCGCTCGATGGTGTGAGCCTGACGGTCTCGGCGCTCGGCGACGACTGGCTGGAGGTCTCGCTGATCCCCGAGACCCTGGCGCGGACCAACCTCGGCGACGTGGCGCCCGGCCGTAGGCTCAACGTCGAGTGCGACCTGGTCGGCAAGTACGTACAGCGCTTGATGGCACCATTGACGGAGACAGAAAGGGCCGGCGGCGATGGCTGAGATGGAAAAAGCAGAGACAAGCAGCGGCGCGGCGGCGACGGAGCCGCGGTTCGCGCCGGTAGAGGAAGCGATCGAGGAGATCCGCCGCGGCCGCATGGTCGTCGTCTGCGACGGCGAGGATCGCGAGAACGAGGGCGACCTCGTGATGGCGGCCCAGTTCGCGACCCCGGAGGCCGTCAACTTCATGGCCAAGGAGGCGCGGGGCCTGATCTGTCTGGCGCTGACCGCTGAGCGCTGCGAGCAGCTCGGGCTGCGTTTGATGGCGGCCAAGAACGAGGCACCGCTTCAAACCGCGTTCACGGTCGCGATCGAGGCCGCAGAGGGGGTCAGCACCGGGATCTCCGCCCACGACCGCGCCCACACGATCCAGGTCGCGATCGATCCCCACTCCGGCCCCGGCGACATCGTCTCGCCCGGCCACGTCTTCCCGCTGCGGGCCAAGGAGGGCGGGGTTCTGGAGCGCACCGGCCACACCGAGGCAAGCGTCGACCTGGCGCGGCTGGCGGGGCTGATCCCCGCCGGTGTGATCTGCGAGGTGATGAACGAGGACGGGACGATGTCGCGGGTCCCCGATCTCGCCCCCTACTGCGAGCGCCATGGACTGAAGATGATCACCGTCGCCGACCTGATCTCCTACCGGCGCCGGACCGAGAAGCTGGTCGAGCGGGTCGTCTCGACCAATTTGCCGACCGCCTACGGCGAGTTCACAGCGGTCGGCTACCGCTCGCTGATCGACGAGAAGCACCACGTGGCGATGGTCAAGGGCGACGTCTCCGGCGAGGAGGACGTGCTGGTGCGGGTCCACAGCGAGTGCCTGACCGGAGACGTCTTTCACAGCCTGCGCTGCGACTGCGGCGAGCAGCTTTCGGCGGCGCTGGCCCAGATCGAGCGCGAGGGGAAGGGCGTCCTGCTCTACCTTTCGCAGGAGGGCCGCGGGATCGGGCTGCTGAACAAGCTGCGCGCCTACAAGCTGCAGGAGGATGGCCTCGACACCGTCGACGCCAACATCCGCCTCGGGCTGCCGGCCGACCTGCGCGACTACGGCATCGGCGCTCAGATCCTCGGCGACCTCGGCCTCTCCAGCATTCGCATCCTGACCAACAACCCGAAGAAGATCGTCGGGCTCGAGGGCTACGGGCTCTCGGTCAGCGAGCAGGTCCCGATCGAGGCGGTTCCCAATCCGCACAACGAGGAGTACCTGCGCGCCAAGCGCGAGCGCCTCGGCCACACGCTGCATCACCAGGGACTGGCGCTCGACGAGGAGATGGTCCACGATGAGCAGGTCCACGACGACGCGCAGGAGGCCGAACTCCCCGCCGACGGGGACGGCGATGGCTGAGCCGGAGCCTTTCCTGGAGAGCTTCAGCGACGAGGAACGCGAGCTGCTCGCGCGGCTCGAGTTCGCGGTCTGCGTCGGCCGCTTCTACGAGGACCTCGCCGAGCGGCTGCTCAATGGGGCCAGCGAGGGCTTTGCGGTCGGCGGGGTCAGCGAGGCCTCGGTGCACCGCTTCGACGTCCCGGGGGCCTTCGAGCTGCCGCTGGCGGCGAAGCTCTGCGCCGAGAGCGGCCGCTTCGCCGCGGTCGCCTGCCTCGGGGCGGTGATCCGCGGCGAGACCGACCATTACGACTACGTCTGCTCCGAGGCGGCGCGCGGGGTCGCCGATGCCGGACTGCAGACCGGCGTTCCCTGCGCCTTCGGCGTCCTCACCTGCGCGACGATGGATCAGGCGCTGGCGAGGGCCGGGGGAGACGAGCGCGACCAGGGGCGCAACGCCGCCCTGACCGCGATGCGGATGGCGCTTGTGGCTGCCGACCTGCGGTGAGCGAGGCAAGCACTGGTTTCACAGGATTGGTCGGCTGTGAGCTGCCGCTGCAGCTTGCCGCCATGGGGGTCGTGGGAACCACGGAGCTCGCCGCCGCGGTGGTGGAGGCCGGCGGCTGCGGAATGGTTCCCGGCGGAACTGAGCCCGCCGAAGGGGCCTGCGGGGTGAACTTCCTGATGCCGTTCGAGCCCTCGCCCGAGGAGGTGGCGGAGGCGGCGGCGAAGTGCCGGCTGGTCGAGTTCTTCTATGGGGATCCACGCGCCGAGCTCGTCGATGCGGTCCACCGCGGCGGCGCCCTCGCCGGCTGGCAGGTCGGGTCGGTGGGCGAGGCGGCTGGCGCCGAGCAGTCCGGCTGCGATTACGTCGTCGCGCAGGGAATCGAGGCGGGCGGCCACGTGCGAGCCACTCAACCGCTCGAAGAGGTCCTGGAGTCGGTCCTTGCCGCGGTGAAGATCCCGGTTCTTGCCGCCGGCGGGGTCGCGACGGCGGATCGCTTTGCCGAGCTGATGGGCGCGGGTGCAGACGGGGTGCGGGTTGGGACGCGTTTCATTGTCTGCCCGGAGTCCGCTGCGCATCCTGACTACGTCGAGCGTCTGCTGCAAGCCGATGGCGATGACACGGAGATCACCGAATGGTTCGGCGAAGGTTGGGAGAACGCCCCGCACCGGGTCTTGCGGGATGGCCTGAGAGAGGCGGCGAAGAGCGGCTGGAGAAGTCCGGTTCCGCCCTATCGAGGGGTCGACCGCCCGACCTCAGACATGGCGATGTACGCCGGGGCCGGAGTCGGTTCGATCGAATCGGTGGAGTCCGCCGCGGACACCGTCGCCGATCTGGTCCGCCTGCTCTGAGCGGCCGGCGCTGCGCCTGGCGTTCAGCTCAACCCCGCGACCCAGTCGGCGACCGTCGTCACCTCGGCCTGGCGCGGGAAGACCTTCCCGGTCAGCACCCGGTGCACCTCGTCGTCGGAGTCGAGGCAGCCGTCGGCGAGGACGACGAGGCCGTAGTCGAGGTCGGCGGCCTGGCGCAGGGTCGAGAGCACGACCCCGCTTGTCGCCACCCCGGTCAGGACCAGGGTCTCGATCTGCAGGCCGCGCAGCAGGACGTCGAGGTCGCTGCCGGCGAAGGCGCTGACCCGCTTCTTGAGCACGACCGGGTCGCCGGGCTGGGGGGCGACGGCCTCGTGGATCTGGGTCGCGTCGTCGTCGAGCCCGAATCCTCCACCTTCGCGCAGAGCCGAAAACCTGCGGTTGCGGCTGCTGATCTCGGGGGTCCCCTGACGGAAGGCCACCCGTACGTAGATGACCGGAACCGAGGCCGCGCGCGCCGCCGCGATCGCCTCCCGCAGCCTCTCCAGCAGCTCGGGCGCGCCGTCCTCGTATCGCCCCAGGATCCCGTTCTGGACGTCCATCACCAGCAGTGCTGCCCGATCCTCGGCCACTTCCCGCCTTCTAGTCGCGCTCGACGTCCTTGCCGGCGCCGCCGATCAGGCGGTCGGTGCCAGGGCCTCCGAGCAGCCGGTCGTCGCCGCGGCCGCCGAGCAGCCGGTCCGAGCCGGCGCCGCCGCGCAGAAGGTCGTCGCCGTCGCGGCCGCGCAAGACGTCGTGACCGTCGCCGCCCGAGAGCAGGTCGCTGAGCCGGCTGCCGGAGATGCGGTCGCTGCTGGCGCCGCCGAAGACCTGCACCGCGCGCGGCGCCCGCAGGCCGTGGTTGGTGAAGCCGTTGCGGGGGCCGACGCGGGTGACGTTGATCGTGTCCGGGCCGCCGGCGCCGTGCACCTTCACCTTGCGGATCGCCGAACAGGGGGCGGGGCCGAGGGTCGGGTCGAGGCCGTTGACCTTGACCCGCAGGTCGGCGCCGCAGCTGACCTTGATGATGTCGGCGGCACCGTCGCTGCGCGCGAGCAGGACCCCGTTTCCTACCTGCGATGAGACGTGGGCGAAGGTCGTGGCCGGCGTCGCCAGGGCGGCGAAGCCGAGGCCGGCGAGGAGGGCCGCGGCGCGAAGACCGCGGGGAAGGCGGCGGGCCGGGTCAAACCCCTGCATGCACCCATCATCGCGCAATGGGAGGGCTGCCGCTGTTTCTCGCCGCCGCATTCCGCGCCCGGCGTGCGAAGGGAGACCGGTAATCGGCTGAGGGACGGCTACCATCCCCAATCGCCATGTCCAAGGTCTGCCACAGCTGCGGCAAGGGACCGGCTTTCGGCAACTCCCGAAGCCACTCGATGGTCGCCACGAAGCGCCGCTTCAATCCGAACCTGCAAAAGGTGCGGATCCAGGAGGGCGGCCGCCCGCGGCGGGTCTACGTCTGCACCCGCTGCCTGAAGTCGAACAAGGTCACAAAGGCGGCCTGAGGGCCCGGCCGCCGAATGGCCGATCCCTCCATAGAGAGATTCCGCCGCGTCTTCGGCGCCGCCTACGCCAACCTCGAGGCGCGCCGCGATGAGGTCAACGACCTCAACGTATTTCCGGTCGCCGACGGAGACACCGGCGACAACATGGCGATGACGATGCGCGCCGTGATGGCCGAGCTCGACCGGATCGACGGCCAGATGGTCGACGAGGTCGGGCGCACCCAGCTCGTCCAGGCCCTGGCCCGGGCGGCCCTGATGGGGGCGCGCGGAAACTCGGGCGTGATCCTGAGCCAGATCGTCCGCGGTGCCGCCGAGGAGCTCGCAAGCCGTCCCGGTGAGCTCGTCGACCCGGTGCTGGTCGCCTCTGCCTTCGCCCGCGCCGCCGACGCCGCCTACGACTCGGTCCGCGAGCCGGCCGAGGGGACGATGCTGACCGTCTTTCGCGAGATGGCCCACTCGATCGCCCGCCAGCTGGCCCACCTCGACGCCGAGAAGCAGCGTCTGGACCATGAGGTCACCGAGGCGGCGCAGGACGCCGTCCTCGCCGAGGTCCTCGAGAAGGCGATCGAGGATGGTCAACGAGCGGTCGAGCGGACCCGAGATCAGCTGGAGGCAAACCGTGACGCCGACGTCGTCGACGCCGGCGGCTACGGGCTGGTGCTGATCCTCGCCGGCGTGGTGGCCGGGCTGCGCGGCGACTCCGCCGACGTTCCCGAGATAGCCCACCACGAGCCGCCGCGCCTCACCCGCCCCCATCACGCCGACAGCCGCTACCGCTACTGCACCAACTTCATCGTCACCGGCTCCGATCTCGCCGGGCGCGGCTTCGTTCCCCGGCTGGAGGAGCTCGGCGACTCGGTGCTTGTGGTGGGTGACGAGGCGACCCTGAAGGTCCATGTCCACACCGACGAACCGGAGGCGGCGGTGGCCCTTTTCGAGGGCGCCGGAGCGGTGAGCCAGCTCGACGTTGCCGACATGCGCGAGCAGATAGCCCAGCGCAGCGAGCGGCTGCTGGTCGAACGCACCGGCGTCGTCGCGGTTGCAGCGGGAAGTGGGATGGGGACGCTGTTCGCCGAGCTGGGGGCCCACGTCGTCGACGGCGGCGAGACGCTCAACCCCTCCACCTACGAGCTGCTGGCCGGGATCCACGAGGTCGCGGCGGAGGAGGTGCTGGTTCTTCCCAACTCCTCCAACGTGATCATGGCCGCCGAGCGCGCGGCGGAGCTGTCCGAGAAGCCGGCCCGCGTGGTCTCCTGCACCTCCCAGCAGGCCGGGCTGCTGGCCCTGGTCGAGCTCGATACCGCGGCGGGCAGCGACGAGAACGCCGAGCGCCTCGGCGCGGCACTGTCGGAGATCAGCACCGGCGCCGTCGCCCCGGCCGCCCGCGACGACGCACAGGGGCGGTTCCGCCGCGGCGACGCTGTCGGCTTCGTCGCCGACGAGGTCATCGCCTGGGGCGGGGCCGGCACGACCCTGGCGGCGACGATCGACCGGCTGGGCTCGGATGCCGAGCTGGTGACGGTGATCGGCGGCCGCGACGCCCCGATCCCGCTCACCGATATCGAGTCCCACGCGCCGGCCGGGATCGAGCTCGAGGTGCAGGACGGCGGGCAGCCGCACTACTGGTGGCTGCTGGCCGCCCAATAGGGGAGTGTGAGCCGATGAGCGATGAGCTCCCGGTGCTCTGGCAGCTCCGGTTCTCGCACTACAACGAGAAGGGCCGCTGGGCGCTCGACTACAAGCGGGTCGCGCACCGCCGCCGTTCGCTGGCGCCCGGCCCGCATCCCTATCGCTCGCGGCGTCTCGGTGGCCGGGGTACGACGCCGATTCTCGCGCTCGACGGCGATGTGATCGGCGATACGACCGAGATCGTCGCCCGCCTGGAGCAGCGGAATCCCGACCCGCCCCTCTATCCCGAGACCGAGATCGAGCGCAAGGCGGCGCTGGAGCTGGAGGAGCGCTTCGACGAGCAGCTCGGACCCGGCATCCGCAGCGCGGTCTTTCACGCCCTGCTTCCCCACCGCAAGCTGACAGTCGGGCTCGTGAGCCAGGGCCTGGGGGGCGGACTGCGTGCCTTCGACAACGCCATCTACCCCCTGATCAGGATCATGGTCTCGCGTTCGCTGCCGGCCGATGAAGCGACCGCGCAGCGCGGCCGCGACCAGGTCGTCGCCGCAATGGACCTGATCGAGACCGAGCTCCACGGCGACTATCTGGTCGGCGACGGCTTCAGCGTCGCCGACCTCACCGGGGCCGCACTGCTGATGCCGCTGGTGGCGCCGCCCGAGTTCGCATATGAGCTTCCGGATCGATGGCCCGATGAGTGGGAGCAATTCCGGCGCTCGCTGTCGGACCGCGCGGCCTACGCCTGGGCGGGAGAGATGTTCAGGCGCCACCGCGGCAGCTCAGCGGCCGTCAGCGACGACTGATTGCGCCTACCAGCCCTCGCTGCCGGGCTCGCCCTTGAAGGGGCCGATGATCTCGTCGCTGATCCAGCCGCCGTAGAAGGCACCCGGCTGGGGGCGCACCCGCTCCTCGTCGAGGTAGCACTCGAGCAGCCCCGGATAGAAGGCGACGTGGTCGGCCAGCTCGGCGTAGCGCTGCTTGGGGTCGGTGTAGGTCCAGGCCGCCCGCGGCGCCAGCTCGCCCTCGCAGGCGAGGTCGAAGTAGGTGGCCCGGCCCTTCCACTCGCAGACGGTGTGACCCTCGGCCGGACGCAGGCAGTCGACGCGGACGTCGGCCGGGGGGACGTAGATCGTCGGCGGCCCGGCCGTCTCCAGAACCCGCAGTGCGCGATCGGATTCGGCGATCGTCGTCGAGCCGAGGACCACCCTCACGCGGCGCTCGCAGGGCTCCAGGGCGGGCGGGCGCGGATAGTCCCACACCGACTCCACCCGGCGCCCCTGGTTCATTGGCCGCGAAACGGTTGTGTGAAGCCGCGACACAAAGTGTCGCGGCACTCGCTGGTCAGGCGGCGGAGCCGACGCAATTGCTTAAGCGGCACTTGCATGTCAGGCGGCGAAGCCGCCGCAAGTCATTCGCGATCTCCGGGTTGGCCATCGTCGGCCAAGCGTAGCCTTCGCCCGATGCCGGCAACCGGAACCGCGGCCTCGGCCGCCAGCGCTCGAAGCTCGGCGGCTGCCACGGTGGCCGCGGGGCGCCCCCCGCGCGGTTTCGCGGGCGGCCCGATCCCGACCCGCGAGCAGCTGCTGTCGGCGCCCCTGCGCTGGCGGCGCCCGGCCAGTCTCGGCGCCTCGGTCCAGACGCTGGCCGGAATCGGGCCCAAGCTCGCCGCCGCCGCGGCCGACGCCGGGGTCGAGACGCTTCGCGACCTGCTGCTGCGAGTCCCGCACGGCTATCGCGACCGCGCCGACCTGCGCCCGCTCGCCGAGCTGCGGATCGGCGAGGAGGCGACGGTCCTGGTCGAGGTTCACAGCTCCCGCCTGCGCCCGACCCGGCGCCGCGGGCTGACGATCGTCGAGGCGAAGGTCGCCGACGACTCCGGTGCCCTGACCGCGACCTGGTTCAACCAGGCCTGGCTGGCCGAGAAGCTGACCGCCGGCACCAGGGTCCTCTTGCTGGGGCAGCTGGACCGCCGCGGCTTCCGGGTCGCCGAGCACGAGCTGCTCGACGCCGAGGGCGAGGGCGGGGTCGGATCCGGACCGCCGCCGCTGCGCGGCGCTGCCCCGGGCCGCCGCCCCCCGCCCGGCATCCACACCACCGGCCTGGTGCCGGTGCACCCGGCGACCGAGAAGCTGCGCCCGCAGCGGATCCGCGAGTGGGTCTGGCAGTCGGCCGGCCTCGCCGCCGAGGCGATCGAGCCGCTGCCCGCCGAGCTGCGCGCGCGTCGCGGCCTCGCCGCCGCCGGTGACGCGATTGCCGCCGTCCACTTCCCGGCCGACGCCGCGCAGGTCGCCGCCGCCCGGCGCCGGCTCGGGTTCGAGGAGCTGCTGCTCTACCAGGCGGCGCTGGCGACCCGGCGCGGGCGCCGGCGAAGCGCCCGCAGCGGCGCCCGGCTGGGCAAGCCCGGCGAGCTCGCCCGCGGCTGGATCGAGTCGCTGCCCTTCGAGCTCACCGCCGACCAGCGGCGGGCGCTGGAGGAGATCGACGCCGACCTCGACCGCGGCGAGCCGATGCAGCGGCTGCTGATGGGGGAGGTCGGCAGCGGCAAGACGGTGATCGCCGTCTACGCGATGCTGCGGGCGCTCGAGGCCGGCCGCCAGGCGGCACTGATGGCGCCGACCGAGACCCTGGCCGAGCAGCACGCGGCGACCCTCGACCGCCTGCTCTCGGCGACGGTGCCGTTCGCCCTGGTCACCGGCGCCAGCTCGGCCGCGGGCCGGCGCGATGCACTCGGTCGTCTCGCCTCCGGCGAACTCGGCATGGTGGTCGGGACCCACGCCCTGATCGAGGAGGAGGTGGATTTCGCCCGCCTCGCCGTCTGCGTGGTCGACGAGCAGCACCGCTTCGGGGTCCGTCAGCGGGCGGCGCTCGACGCCAAGGGCCCCGACGGCACCGCACCGCACGCGCTGCACATGACCGCGACGCCGATTCCCCGCACCCTTTCGCTGACCGCCTACGGCGACCTCGACTCCACGGTCCTGCGCGAGCTGCCGGCCGGCCGCCGTCCGGTGAAGACCTGGTGGGTGGAGGAGGACAAGCGAGCCGGCGCCTACGAGTTCGTCCGCGAGCGCCTGCGCGAGGGACGCCAGGCATACGTCGTCTGCCCGCTGGTCTCGGAGTCCGAGAAGCTGCAGGCGCGGGCGGCATCCGAGGAGGCCAAGCGTCTGGCGGCGGAGGAGTTCGCCGCATTCGAGGTCGACGTCCTGCACGGCCAGATGCCGTCGGCGCAGAAGGCGGCGGCGATGCGGCGCTTCGTCAGCGGGGAGACCGACGTCCTGGTGGCGACCAGCGTGATCGAGGTCGGGATCGACGTCGCCAACGCGACCGTGATGGTGATCGAGGGGGCGCAGCGCTTCGGGGTCTCGCAGCTGCACCAGCTGCGGGGCCGGGTCGGCCGCGGCGAGCACGAGTCCTTCTGCATCCTCTTCGCCGACCAGGCGGGTGAGCTGGCGCGCAGCCGGCTCGAGGCACTGGCGGCAGAGCGCGACGGCTTCAAGCTCGCCGAGGTGGACCTCGCGCTGCGCGGAGAGGGCGAGATCCTCGGCACCCGCCAGCACGGCCTGCCCCGCTTCAGCGTCGCCAGCCTGCCCGAGGACATGGCGGTGCTGCTGGCGGCGCGCAAGGAGGTGCTGGAGATGGTGCGCCGCCACGGTTCGCTCGAGGCGCCTGAGCTGGGGCCGCTGATGGACGCGGCCCGGCAGCGGTTCGGCGACGAAGCGGTCGATCCGATCCCCGCATGAGGGTGGTCGCCGGGGAGCTGGGCGGCCGGCGGCTGGTCGCGCCGCGGGGATGGCGGGTGCGCCCGACCTCCGACCGCGTCCGCGAGGCGGTCTTCTCCGCCCTCGGCGACGTCGAAGGAATGCGGGTCGCAGACCTCTACTGCGGCACGGGGGCGCTTGGGATCGAGGCGATCTCGCGCGGGGCCGCCGCGGCGACACTGGTCGACCGCGACATCCGCGGCGCGCTAGGCAACGTCAGGAGCCTGGGCCTCAACGACCGCATCGACCTCATCCGCGCCGACGTCCTCTCGTGGCTGCGGCGCGGTGAAGGCGGCTACGACCTCGTCTTCGTCGACCCCCCATATAAACTCGCGCACCGCCTTGGGCCCGAGCTCGACACCCACCTGCCTGGTCAGCTCGCGGAGGGAGGACGCGTGATCGTCGAAAGCAGCGCGCGCCGACCCCTTTCGCTGAGTTTGTCGCTGCTGCGCGAGCGCCGCTACGGGGGCACCCTGGTGACCTTCCACGCCGCCGCCGAGGGGGACCGAGATGGCTGACGGACGGATCGTTGTCTGTCCGGGCAGCTATGACCCGGTGACCAACGGCCATCTCGACATCATCCGCCGCGCCGCTGGTGTCTTCGAGCGCGTGATCGTCGGCGTCGTCAACAACCCGGTCCGCAAGTCGGGGACGATGTTCAGCGCCGAGGAGCGGCAGGGATTCATCGAGGAGGCCACCGCGGACCTGGCCAACGTCGAGGTCGAGGTCTTCTCGGTCCTGCTGGTCGAGTTCGCCCGCAGCAAGGGGGCGACGGCGATCGTCAAGGGACTGCGGGCGATCTCGGACTTCGAGTACGAGTTCGAGATGGCGCAGTTGAACAAGACCCTGGCGCCGGAGATCGAGAGCATCTACATCATCTCCTCGCCCGGCTACAGCTTCCTCTCCTCGACCGGGGTCAAGGAGCTGGCCGGTTTCGGCGGCGACATATCCGAGCTGGTTCCGCCGGTGGTGGCGTCGGCGCTTGCCGATCGCAGGCGGAACGGCTAGCCGAAACTGTAGGAGTGGGCAGTCGTTTGCAAAAAGCCGAGCAAATGCAGGATCTCGGTGCCAAATCTGTCCGGGGTGCGTAGGCTTACCGACCACGAATGGACGTCCTGGTTCTCATAGACAAGCTCGACGACCTGGTCCACAACGCGCGGCCGGTGCCGCTCACCGACCAGGTACGCGTCGACCGCGAGGAGGTCTACGACCTGCTCGACCAGATGCGGGCCACGATTCCCGAGGAGATCAAGCAGGCGCGCTGGATCGTCAAGGAGCGTCAGGAGATGCTCGCCGAGGCCAAGCGCGAGGCCGAGCGGATCGTCCGCGAGGCGCGCGAGCAGCAGTCGCGCCTGATCGCCGACGAGGAGATCACCAAGCAGGCCGAGCGTGCCGCCGACGAGATCGTCGAGGAGGCACGGGGCCGCGAGCGGGAGATCCGGCTCGGCGCCGAGGACTACGCCGACGAGATCCTCAACACCCTCGAGGTCAACCTGCAGAAGTTCCTCGCGGCCGTTCAGCGCGGCCGCGACCGTCTCGCCGGACGTGACGAAGAGCCGGCCGAGATCGAGCAGTAGCGGACTCCTCAGTAATAGGTTTCTCTCGCCGCTACTGACTAGTGCTCTTGCGGCTGGGTATGGACGCTGCCAGAGTGGCGACGGGGAGCACCTGGAAGTCAAGGATGGCTTTGGCGGACATCCACAAGCGCTCGACCACGGGGTCGAACGGAAGGCCGGTATCCACCGGGCTCGCCGCGACCCTGCGCGAGGCCGGGCCCGGGATCCGCGTCCGCTTCGAGCTCACGGACGGCAACCAGGTGGCGGGCGCGGTGGGAAACCTCGAGGGCGACCAGGTCGACCTCGACGACGGCAAGCGCATCGACCTGCGGCTGGTCAAGCGGGTCAGCATCGAGTTCAGCTCGGCGCCCCCGAAGCGCACCTGGCGCCGCGAGCGCTCCCGCGGCTAGCCGCTCAGCGGTAGTCGGCGACGACGACCGCGAGGTCGTCGGCGGCCCAGGCGATCTTGCCGCCGCACCACTCGGCCAGCTCCTCGGCGCTGTCGGGGAAGTCGACCTCGGGCTCCAGCGAGGCAACCTGGACCTCGGCCTTGACCACGTCGCCGAGGACCAAGGCCTTGGACTGCTCGCGCACGCGCCGGAACAGCAGCTGCTTCTGGTCGTCGGTCAGGTGATGGACCGAGAGGACCGAGATCACGAGGTCCCAGGGACCGTCGGGCAGCGGGTCCTCCATCCGCGCCAGCTGGACGTCGTCGACCAGCTCGCGGGCCCTGAAGACCATCTCCGGGCTGGAGTCCAGGCCGGTGATCTCGGCGCCGGGATGGGCGGCGAGGATGCGCTTGGTCGTCTCGGCGGTCCCGATCCCCAGCTCCAGCACCCGCCCCGGGGCGAACGGGATTGCGGCCACCGCCTGGTCCTGGAGCTCGTCGTAGCGGGGGACGTCGGCGCGGATCGCGTCGAGGTAGGACTCGGGAGTGGAGTGAAACTGTGCGCTCACGCTAACCTCGAAGACGGTCCATCGTAGTCCGCTCCGGGGAGGCCGATAGGCAGTGCCCAAGCCAACCAGCATCATCGATCTCTCCCGCCTCTCGCTGTCTTCCGGCGAGGCGGCGACCCTCGACGTTCCGGTCCGGGTGCAGGGGCTGGAGCTCGGCGGGCAAACCTACGACGCGCATTCGCAGCCGATCGGGGCCCAAGTCGACATCTCGCGCACGCTCTCCGGATTTGCCCTGCGGCTGCGCCTCTCGGCGACCCTCGACGGTCCCTGCCAGCGCTGCCTCGATGACGCGGACGTGGAGGTCGAGGTCGACGCCCGCGAGGTCGACCAGCCGGGCGATGACGAGGAGCTGCACAGCCCCTACGTCGACGGCGACGAGCTCGATGTCGGGCGCTGGGCACACGATGCGATCGCCCTGGCGCTGCCGGGCCAGGTCCTCTGCCGTTCCGACTGCGCCGGGCTCTGCCCGGTCTGCGGCGAGTCGCTCAACGACGCCGACCCCGAGCAGCACCGCCACGAGCAGAGCGTCGATCCGCGCTGGGCGAAGCTGCGTGAGTTGCACACCGAATGAAGATCGAGCAGGTGTCCGCAGCGGATCTGCCCGATCTGCTGCCGATGCTGCGGGCCTACTGCGACTTCTACGAGGTCGCGCCGGGCGACGAGCAGCTGGAGACACTGGCCCGAGCGCTGATCGCCGACCCCGAGCACGAAGGGATCCAGCTGCTCGCCCGCGGAGATGAGGGCCAGCCGCTGGGGTTCGCGACCCTCTACTGGAGCTGGCAGACGCTGACCGCATCCCGGGCCGCGGTTATGAACGACCTCTTCGTCGACCCCGGGGCCCGGAGCCAGGGCATCGGCCGGGCCCTGATCGAGGAATGCCGGCGCCGCGCCGGCGAGCACGGCGCCTCGGAGCTGGTCTGGGAGACGGCGCCCGACAACGAGACCTCGCAGCTGCTCTACGACAAGCTGACGAGCGACAAATCTCCCTGGATCCACTACGCGCTCGAGACCTAGGGCGGCGGCGTCCCCGCTACCATCCCCGCTCGATGGCCGTCCCCAAGAAGAGGACCTCACGCACCCGCCGCGACAAGCGTCGGGCCACCCACAGCGTCTCGGCGCCGCGCCTCAACGAGTGCCCGCGCTGTCACAGCCCGCGGCTGCCGCACCGGGTCTGCCCGACCTGCGGCACCTACGCCGGGCGCGAGGTGATCCGCCCCGAGATCGCCGAAGCGCCGGCACCAGCAGCCGAACAGGAGCAGTAATTGGCCGCCCAGGCTGAGGGCGCCGCACAGCCGACGGTCGCCCTCGATGGCTTCGGAGCCGAGCAGGGGTTCGACGTGCTCGCCGAGGGCGCCCGCCGCGCCGCCGCCGAGGGCATCCGGCTGCGGGTCTTCGGACCGCCGGGGGAGCTGGACCTCGAAGCTGTGGCGGGGATAGAGCTCGTGCCGACCGAGGAATGGATCGGAAACGATGCCGAGCCGGTGCGCGCGGTCCGCGCCCAGCCGGAGGCCTCGATCGTGCGGGCCTGCCGCGACGTCGCCGAGGGTGGCGCCGGCGCGGTCGCCAGCGTCGGATCCACCGGGGCGGCGATGGCCGCCGCGACCTTCGGGTTGAAGCGGCTCCAGGGGGTGCAGCGGCCGGCGCTCGCGGTCCTGGTCCCGGTCCCGGGCAAGCCGGTGCTGTTCCTCGACGTCGGCGCGAACGTCGAGGTGCGCTCCGAGCACCTGGTCCAGTTCGCCTTCCTGGGCGCTGCCTACAGCGCCGCTGTGCTCGACGTCGAGCGGCCGCGGGTCGGGCTGCTGTCGGTGGGCGAGGAGGGCGGCAAGGGGACCGCGATCGTGGTCGCCGCGCACGACATCCTCGCCGCGGCGCCGGGAATCGACTTCGCCGGCAACCTCGAGGGCGCCGACCTGCCGGCGGCGGCCGCTGACGTCGTCGTCACCGACGGCTTCACCGGCAACGTCGCACTGAAGGTGATGGAGGGCACGGCCAAGGTCGTGACCGGTGCTATCCGCGACGCCGCGCGCTCGAACCCGCTCGCCGCCGCCGGCGGGCTGCTGATGCGGCCGGCGCTGGGCGGGCTGCGGAAGGAGTTCGACCCCGACACGACCGGTGGCGCGGTGCTGCTTGGCCTGCGCGGCGTCGCCGTCGTCGGACACGGCCGCTCGGGCCCTGAAGGGGTGGCGAACGCAATTCGCGTCGCCGCCCGTTGCGTGCGCCAGGAGGCGGTACAGCGGACCGAGGAGCTGCTGCGGGCTGGACACGTGCTGCGCGGCGACCTGGCCGAGCAGAAAGATCGCCGCCGGGATCGCGGCGTGATAGGAAAGGCCCGATGATCCGCGACGATGTGATGACCAAGGTCCGCGACCATCTCGCGGCCGAGCTCGAGGTCGATCCGGGGCGGATCGAGCCAGGGACGCGCTTCAAGGAGGACCTCGATGCCGACTCGCTCGATCTCTACGAGCTCGTGATGGAACTCGAGGACGGGTACGGAATCCGGGTCTCCGAGGAGGAGGCGGCGCGGATCAAGACCGTCGGCGACGCGGTCGACTACGTGGTCGAGCACGCTCCCGTCTGAGGCAGGGACGGAGCCCATGCCGGAGCCGAGTGAGGGGACGGCGGGGGAGTCCAGGGCGGCGGCGCGGCCGCTCGTGGAGCTGGTCGACGGCTTGCCGCGGGGCCTGCTCGAACAGGCCCTGACCCATCCCTCCTGGGTCGACGAACGCCAGACGTCCTACGAGCGTCTCGCCTTCCTCGGCGACAGCGTGCTCGGATTGGCGCTGGCGGCGGAGGTCTTCGACGACTTCGCCGACCAGGACAGCGGCCGGCTGACGAAGCTCCTCAACCAGTCCGTCAGCGGCACCGCCTGCGCCGAGGTGGGGCGGGCGATCGGGGTGCCGGAGCGATTGCGCGCTTCGGCGCCACCCGATACCGGCGCCGGGATCCCGGTCGAGGTGCTGATCGGGGCCGAGCGACCGCTGCCGGAGATCACCGAGGCACTGATCGGCGCCTGCTTTCTCGCCCACGGGTTCGAGCGCACGGCGGCCGCCGTCGCGGCTGCCTTCGGGCCCCAGATCGAGTTCGCCGCCCGCACCCGGGTCGATTTCAAGTCGGCGCTGCAGGAGCTGCTTGCCCAGCGCGGGGCGCGGATAAGCTACGAAGTGGTCAGCGAGGCGGGTCCGCCGCACGATCGAACCTTCGAGGTTGCGGCGACGCTCGATGGCGAGCAGGTGGGCCGCGGCCAAGGTCGAAGCAAGAAGACGGCCGAACAGGCCGCCGCCGAGCAAGCGCTCGAGCGGCTCGGCGGCTAGCGGCGTCTCCCGCAGCGATACACCGGAAATGACGACCCCAGATCACCGCCATCCTGCGTCCTCCGTCGCCCGAATAGCGCTGCTATTCGGACTCCCTGCGTCCTTGCCTGGCGGCGCCTGGATTACGTCATTTCCTGGCGACCGCTACGGGAGCAGCCGCTGACCAGCTTCGCGTCCGACCCGGCCGCGAGCCTACCGACCCCAGGAACCCGCCCATGTACCTCAAGTCGATCACGCTGAAGGGGTTCAAGTCCTTCCCCGAGCGCACCAAGCTGCGCTTCTCGCCGGGCGTCAGCGTGATCGTGGGGCCGAACGGCTCCGGCAAGTCGAACATCACCGACGCCGTCCTCTGGGCGCTCGGCGAGCAGAGCCCGGGGGCGATCCGCGGCCAGACGATGCAGGACGTGATCTCCGGCGGCGGCGAGGGGGTCGGCAACCGCCGTTACGCCGAGGTCGAGGTGGCGATCGACAACTCCGACGGCCGCGCCGCGAGCGAGTTCTCCGAGATCTGCGTCCAGCGGCGACTCGACCGCTCCGGCGACGGCGCCTACAGGCTGAACGGGGCCCGCTGCCGCCTGGTCGACATCGTCGAGGCGCTCGCCGACACCAACCTGGGCCGCGAGATGCACTCGGTGATCAGCCAGGGCCGGGTCGAGGCGATCGTCAACTCGAAGCCGCGCGAGCGCCGGCTCCTGGTCGAGGAGGCCGCTGGGCTCGGCAAGCACCGCAAGCGCCGGCGCCGGTCAGAGCTGAAGCTGGAGAAGGCGCGCGAGAACCTCGATCGTGCCCTCGACGTCGAGCGCGAGGCGCGCAGCCGGCTGCGGCCGCTGAAGCGCCAGGCGCAGGCGGCGGAGCTGGGGGCGCGGATCGACCGTGAGGAGCTTGGGCTGCGCGCCCGTCTCGTCGCCGAGGAGCTGCGCGGCGGCGAGGCCGGGCTGCGGGCGGCCGAGGCCGCCGCCGCGAAGGCCCGCGAGGCCCGCGACGCGGTCGAGGCCCAGCTGGCCGAGGTGAGCGAGAAGCGGCGGGCCGCCGAGGAGCGCTTCGCGGCCCGCGACCGCGAGCGGACCCGCAGCTGGGGCGTGCTGACCCGGCTGCGCGCCGAGCAGGAGCGAATCGGGATCCGTACCGCCTCGCTGGCCGACCGCGAGGCCGAGATCTCGGTCCGGGCCGGCGCCCTGCAGGCCGAGCTGGAGCCGTTGACGCTCGACGTCGGCGAGGGCAGCGCCGCCCCGGAGCGCAGCCGCCGCCTCGCCGACGAGCTGACCGAGATCGAGACCGGCCTGGCGACCGCCCAGCAGGGGCTCGGGGAGGTCCGCTCCGAAGCCTCCGAGCAGCGGCGCGCCGGCGCTTTGGCGTCGGTCCGCGGCGGCGCCGAGCGGGCCGCCCGCCACGCGCGCAGGGCCGAGGGGCTTCTGGGCGAGCGGCGGCGCGAGGAGCTCGGTGCCCGCCTCGCGGCCGAGCGCGAGCTGCTGGAGCAGGTCGGCGGCGCCAGGGCCGCCCTGGAGGCGGTCGCCGTCGCGGTGCGGGCGCGGGTCGAGTCCGCCGAGCAGCGGCTGACCGGAGCCGGCGACGACGGCGACGCGATCGCCGAGGAGATGCGGGCCTGCTCGCAGCGCGAGTACGAGCTGCAGGCGCAGATGAAGACCTCCTCTGACGCCTTCACCCAGGCTGAAGTCGAGGCGGCGCACCTGCGCGACCGCCGCGGCGAGGCGGCCCGCGACATGGAGCAGATCTCGGAGCGGCTCGGCGAGCCGGTCGAGCCCGCCGCCGAGGAACTGAGCGCCGAGGAGCGGGCCGAGATCGACCGCCAGATGCAGCGCCTGGAGCGCCGCCGGGCCCAGATCGGTCCCGTCAACCCGCTCGCCGAGCGCGAGTACGAGGAGGCGCGCGAGCACGCCGACGACCTCCGCACCCACCGCGAGGACGCCGAGCGCGCGATCGCCGAGCTGGCGGCGCTGATCCGCGACATCGACCGCGAGATCGAGCGCGCCTTCGAGGAGACCTTCGACGCGACCGCCCGCAACTTCGAAGAGATGGTCGAGCACCTTTTCCCCGGCGGGCGCGGGAAGCTGCGCCGGGTCAGCCTGCGCCCGGTCGACGACCCCGAAGTCGGGGAGGGCGACGGCGATGAGGAGGAGGAGGGCGAGCGCCGCAACGAGCTCGGGGTCGAGATCGAGGTCACGCCGGCCGGCAAGTCGACGCGACGGCTGTCGCTGCTCTCGGGTGGCGAGAAGTCACTGGTCGCACTGGCCTTCGTCTTCGCCGTCTTCCTCGCCCGGCCGTGCCCCTTCTACATCCTCGACGAGGTCGAGGCGGCGCTGGACGACGCCAACATCGACCGCTTCCTGCAGCTCGTGCGGCGCTTCGCCGACCGAGCCCAGTTCGTGATCGTCACCCACCAGAAGCGCACCATGGACGCCGCCGACGTCCTCTACGGGGTCAGCATGGGCGGCGACGGGGTGACCAAGATCGTCTCGCGCCGGATGCCGCCTCAGATCGCCGCCGAGGCAGAGCAGTCCGAGCTCTCCGAGGCCGAGGCCGCCTAGTACCGAAAACTCCTCTTGTGGCGGGCAAGGGGCGCTCCTATTCTCCGGTCTCGAAACCGCGAATCGGCCGGCCCCTGGGGAGCCTCGGGCACTTGTCGACGGGAGGGATTGTCTTGATGAAGAACACGAGTCCGGGCAGCAAACGCATCGTCGTGCTGCTGACAGCGCTTTTGGTCGCAGTCGGCCTTACGGCCATGACCACGACAGCCATCGCAGGCGCCGGCGAGGGAGGAAATGGGCACAAGCACCATCACCATCACCACAAGTGCCCGAAGGGAACCCACAAGAAAGTCTTCTTCAAGCACGGCAAGAAGCACAAGAAGTGCGTGCCGAACAAGAATCAGAACTCGCCGAATGGACCGACCCCGGCAGCGGCCGGGCTGGTGATCGCCCCGGCGAGCTTCACGTTCCCCGCCACCGAGCATGGCACTGGCAGCTCCTTTGAGGATTTCGTTGTCACCAACAAGGGCGGCTCCCGAAGCGGCGCCCTGACCGCTTCGGTGACCGACGTTGCGGACCCGAACCCCGGCGATGGTCCGGCGTTTACGTTCACCCAGAATGGGTGTACCGCCGCGTTGGCCCCGGGAGCGACCTGCACCCTCACGGTGAAATTCGCGCCACCGAGCAATGCCGGCGATGAGCACTATGCGTCGGTTCTCCATGTCGCCGGATCACCCGGCGGCGATGCGCAGTCGCAGATCGACGGCATAGGGGACTGATCCCGCGACAGAGGCGAGTTTGAAGGGAGGGCCCCGCGCAGGGGCCTTCTCTTTGCCCAGCGGCTAGCCTGCCGCGGCGATGGCGACCAGCTGGCAGGAGATCTTCGACCTCGGTGAGCGGGAGGTCGCGCCGGGTGACGGCGAGCCGGCCACCGAGGGGGAGGAGCGCCAGGGCGTCTTCCGCCGTCTGCGCGAGAGCCTCTCGCGCAGCCGCCAGGCGCTGGCCGAGGAGATCTCGGCCAGCCTCTTCGACCGCATCGACGAGGAGACCTGGGAACGGCTGGAGGAGCTTCTGATCCTCGCCGACGTCGGGGCGCCGACCACGGCGGAGATCGTCGAGCGGCTGGAGCGCGACGTCGACTCGGGCGCCGTCCCCGCCGACGGCGCCGCCGTCCAGGAGCGCCTGATCGAGATCGTCGCCGAGCTGGCCTCGACCGGACAGGCCTCGATCGACCTCTCCGCCCAGCCGGCGGTGCTGATGATGGTCGGCGTCAACGGCACCGGCAAGACGACGACGATCGGCAAGGTCGCCTGGCACCTCTCGAAGGAGCTCGGACTGGACGTGATCATCGCCGCCGCCGACACCTACCGCGCGGCGGCGGTCGAGCAGCTCGCCGAATGGGCCGACCGGGCGGGGGCGCAGATCGTCCGCTCGGCGCCCGGCTCAGATCCCGGCGCGGTCGCCTACGACGCGGTCGAGGCGGCGCAGGCGCGCGGCGCCGACGTCGTCATCGTCGACACCGCCGGCCGCCTGCACACCCAGGGAAACCTGATGGACGAGCTGGCCAAGGTGCGGCGCGTGGTCGCCAAGCGTCTCGAGGGGGCGCCGCACGAGACGCTGATCACGATCGACGCCACCACCGGCCAGAACGGGCTGCGCCAGGCGCAGGCCTTCGCCGAGGCGGCCGAGGTCTCCGGCGTCGTGCTTACCAAGCTCGACGGGACCGCAAAGGGTGGCATCACGCTGGCGATCGCCCGCGAGCTCGGCACGCCGGTGAAGCTGATCGGGATCGGCGAGAGCCTCGAGGACCTGCGGCCCTTCGATCCGCGGGACTTCGCACGGGCGCTCCTCGCGCCCTGAAGGCGCGATGACGGTGCCCCGCTGTCGTCTCGCTTACATCCTCCGCATCGCCGCGCGCCGCCGGGGTTAGGGAAGGGACAGGCAAGGAAGCGATCGGGAGCCGGAGAGCGCTCCCAGATGAGGAGCAAGATGCGCAAGCTAGTCGCACGCATGACGACCCTGATCATGGCTTGCGCCCTGATCGGAGCCGTCGGGATCGCGTCGGCCCAGGAGCAGCAGACGATCGGGGGCAAGCTGAGGCCCAAGCGCTTGTTCAAGAAGGGAAAGCGAAAGACCGTCTCGCTGTTCGTCAACGTCGCTTCCAGCAACCCCTCGAATCCTTACGCGCTTCCGTCTCCGACCACCCTGGCCAAGGTTGACTTCGACAAGGACGTGAAGATTCAGAACAAGGGCCTGGATACCTGTGCCTTCAGCCGCTTCAGCAGCGCGACGACTACTTCCCAGGCACAGAACATCTGCCATAGCTCGATGGTCGGGGGCGGAAGCTCGACGATCGCGCTTCCGACCGGCCCCTCGACGCCGCCGCTGTTCATCCACGCGACGGTGACCGCCTTCAACGCCACCCACAATCGGCTTGTGCTGCACACCTACAACCAGTCCTCCGGGGCGACGACGCTCGTCGGACGGATCCGTCACGACCGGACTTCCGGGCACAAGTTCGGGCAGACGCTGATCGTGCCAGTGCCGCCGCTTGCCGGGGGCACCGGAGTGATCACGCAGTTCGACGCGCGGGTCAAGCGGACCTACCGCTACCGCGGCCACTGGCGCTCACTGGTCTCGGCCACCTGCAGGGATCACAAGATCCTCTTCCAGGCGCGATTCAGTTATCAGGACGGCACCTCGGCCCGAGGGCGCGACAAGCAACGCTGCAAGCCGATAAGGCGGCATCGGCACTGAGACCGAGACAGCGGATCGACGCGGGACCACGTCCTGGCGCCGCCAGCGAGACTGGTCGATGCCAGCCGCAGCGATCCCAATGAGTCCGGCGACGATCGACCGGCCTCGGCCGACCAGCATAGGAGGGGGGCAGAGGCTCCATAAGATCGGGGGGATGGACCAGGCGAAGCCAGCACGCACCGTGCGGGTGCTGGACCTGGACCCAGATCTGTGCTCCCGCCTCAGGGGCGGTGAGCGTGAGCGGGCCGCGCGTGAGCTGGAGGCACCGCTCTACTGGCTTTCACCGGGCGTTTGGAACCCGCCGCGTACTCTGCATGGGCGTGGGCCGCTCGGACTTCTGGTCGTCGACGGCCTGCTGGCACGCCAGGTCGAGGTGTCGAAAGCTCGCTGCATAGAGCTGCTGAGCGGAGGCGACCTTCTGCGGCCATGGCAGCCGGACGCGGCGTCGTTCGTCGAGGTCCGATGGCAGGTGCTGATGCCGACCCGGGCGGTCCTGCTGACCGCCGAGTTCACGGCCCGGGCGTGTCGCTACCCGAGTGTGGTCGATGCTCTGGTCGAACGAGCGATCCATCGGTCCCGGTCGCTGGCCGTGCACAGCGCCATCGACAATGTCGTCGGGTTGCGCCAGAGCCTCGAGCTGTTGTTCTGGCACCTGGCCGAGCGCTGGGGCAAGGTGAGCCCGGACGGCATTGTCATGCCGTTGCAGCTAACCCATCAGATGCTCGCCGATCTGGTCGGGGCGCGCCGCCCCTCGGTGAGCGCCGCACTGCGGGAGATGGCGGAGGACGGCGTGCTGGCCCGGATCGTCGACCGGGGGTGGCTCCTCTACGGGTCGGCACCAAATTCGACGGTCCCCGGCCTCGAAGCGCAGCCCACCTAGTCGGCGCGAGGCTGGTTGCCGGGAAACACCGCGATGCAGCCGCGCAGTGCGGGACGCGGCAGAGCGCCGCAGGCGGTATGCCGGTAAGCGAGCTTACGCCCGCGGTGTTTGCACCCTGTCGGGGATCTTGGCCACCCCCGCGCGCTGCCCATGGGGCGTTCGCCACGAGGTGATTCGTCCGCAGACTAAGCTGGCTTCGTGTTCGATCAGCTTTCAGATCGCCTCCAGGCGACGCTCTCGGAGGTCCGCTCCCGCGGCAAGCTTTCCGAGGACGACATCGACCGCGCGATGCGCGAGATCCGCCTGGCGCTGCTCGAGGCCGACGTCAACTTCAAGGTCGTGAAGGCGTTCACGACCACGGTCAAGGAGCGCTGCATGGGGTCCGAGGTGATGGAGAGCCTCGACCCGGGCCAGCAGGTGACCAAGATCGTCAACGAGGAGCTGGCCGGGGTGATGGGCGGCGCCTCGCGCGACATCGCGATCGCCTCCAGCGGCCCGACGGTGATCCTGATGGCCGGGCTTCAGGGTTCGGGCAAGACGACGGCCTGCGCCAAGCTGGCGCTGCAGCTCTCCGAGGACGGGAGCAAGAACGTCGCCCTTGCCGCCTGCGACATCTACCGGCCGGCCGCGGTCGACCAGTTGGTCACAGTCGGCGAGCGAGCCGGCGCCCATGTCTACCAGCAGGGAACCGACCGCGACCCGGTCGACATCGCCGAATGGGCGGTCGGGCAGGCGAAGGCCGAGGACCGCGATGTTCTGATCATCGACACCGCCGGCCGCCTGCACATCGACGACGAGCTGATGGAAGAGCTGGCGAAGATCCGCAAGCGCACCAAGCCCCACGACGTGCTTCTGGTCCTCGACGCGATGACCGGCCAGGACGCGGTCGGCGTCGCCGAGGCGTTCTCCGAGGCGGCCGAGTTCGACGGCGTCGTGATGACCAAGCTCGACGGCGACGCCCGCGGCGGCGCCGCGCTCTCGGTCAAGGCGGTGACCGGCAAGCCGATCCTCTACGCCTCGACGGGCGAGAAGCTGGAGGACTTCGAGCGCTTCCACCCCAACCGCATGGCGGGCCGGATCCTCGGCATGGGCGACGTCCTCAGCCTGATCGAGAAGGCCGAGAAGCAGGTCGACGCGGAAGAGGCGATGGGCCTGCAGGAGAAGATGCGCCGCGACCAGTTCACGCTCGAGGACTTTCTCGGGCAGATGAAGCAGGTGCGGAAGATGGGCCCGATGGGCAACCTGCTCGGGATGATGCCCGGGATGGGGGCGCTGAAGGGGCTCAAGGACGTCGACGTCGACGAGAGCGAGCTCGACCGGGTCGAGGCGATCATCCTCTCGATGACGCCCGAGGAGCGGCGCACGCCGGAGCTGATCAACGGCTCGCGGCGCAAGCGCATCGCCGCCGGCGCCGGGGTCAAGGTCCAGCACGTCAACCAGCTCGTAAAGCAGTTCGACAACGTGCGCAAGCTGATGAAGCGGATGGCTTCGGGCAAGATGCCCGATCCGCAGGAGCTGATGCGCCAGATGCGCTAGCGGCGACGCCCGCCGGGCGTCGCCCTGTACCCTGACCGGCCGATGCCTGTGCGAATAAGACTCACGAGGGTGGGTTCGAAGAAGAACCCGATCTGGCGGATCGTCGTCGCCGACAAGCGCTCGCCCCGCGACGGGCGCAACATCGAGACGATCGGCCGCTACAACCCGCAGACGCAGCCGTCGCTGATCGAGGTCGAGGAGGACCGGGCCCGCCACTGGCTGGAGCGCGGCGCCCAGCCCTCGCCGACGGTGGCCAAGCTGCTGCGCACGAAGGGCATCGAGGCGACCGGCAGCAAGTGAGGGAGCTGCTCGAGTTTCTGACTCGCGCCCTGGTCGAGGATCCGGAGGCGGTCGAGGTGGAGGAGTTCGAGGAGAACGGCGACCTCGTCTATGAGATCAGCGTCGCCGACGACGATCTTGGGCGGGTGATCGGCAAGGGAGGCCGGGTCGCCAACGCGCTGCGGTCCGTGGCCAAGGCGGCCGCGGTCAAGCAGGAGCGCCGGGTCATCGTCGACATCCTCGATTGAAGCTCGACGTCTTCACGCTCTTTCCCGAAGCCTTCGAATGGTTCGGGTCCCAGCGGCCGGTCCGAAACGCGCTCCAGGCGGGCAGTGAGCTGCGTCTCCTCAATTACCGCGACACGACCCCGCTCGGCGCGGGCCAGGTCGACGACGCCCCCTACGGCGGCGGAGCCGGGATGGTGCTGCGGGTCGACGTCGTCGACGCGGCGCTGCAGGCGGCCTACGGCGACGCCCCTCCGCGGGTGATCCTGCTCGGCCCGGCGGGGCGGCTTCTCGACGACGCCCTGGCCCGGGAGCTGGCGGCGGAGCGCCGGCTGGCGCTTCTCTGCGGACGCTACGAGGGCTTCGACCAGCGGGTCCACGACCACCTCGCCGACGACGAGATCTCGATCGGCCGCTACGTGCTGGCCGGAGGCGAGCTGGCGGCGATGGTCCTCGCCGACGCCGTGATCCGCAAGCTGCCGGGCGCGCTGGGCTCGGCGGAGAGCGTCGTCGAAGAGTCGTTCAGCGAGGCGCTCGACTCGGCCCCCGAGTACCCGCACTACACGCGCCCGCCGCTCTATCGCGGCTGGGATGTGCCCGAGGTCCTCGTCTCCGGGGACCACGAGCGGGTCCGCCAGTGGCGGCTGCAGCAGAGCAAGCTGCGTGCCGAGGACCTGCGCGGGTCCTCCGGACCGGCCTGACTCGCTAGGATTGCCGCCTCGCGCGTGCGGCCACGCGCGATTTTTGAACCCACCCGCCGCCACGCCGCTCGGCCCAGCCGAGCGCACCCAATGAGCAGCACTATCGACAGCATCGAACGCCGTCAGTTGAAGGCGAATCTGCCCTCGTTTGGGGCCGGGGACCGTGTCCGCGTCCACTTCCAGGTCATCGAGGGCACCCGGCGGCGCACCCAGGTGTTCGAGGGAGTGGTGCTGAAGCGGCAGGGCAACGGAGCGCGCGAGACCTTCACCGTCCGCAAGCAGTCGTTCGGGGTCGGGGTGGAGAGGACCTTTCCGCTGCACTCGCCGAAGATCGAGCGGCTCGAGGTGGCCGCCCGCGGCGATGTCAGGCGGGCCAAGCTCTACTACCTGCGCGGCCGGGTCGGCAAGGCGGCACGGGTATCCGAGCGACGCTGGGGGATCGACGAGGAGGTTCTCGCCGCGCCGCCCGAGGAGGCGGAGGCGGTCGACGCCGAGGGCGTGACCCAGGAGGAGGCCGAGGTCGTCGAGCCACCCGAGGAAGAAGTGGCTGGGGAGGCCGAGGAGCCGGAGCCTGCTGAGGAGGCCGAAGAGCCGCCCGAGGAAGGTGGCGAGGAGGCCGAGGCGCCCGAGGGCGCAGCGGACGAGTCCTGAACCCCGGGGTTACCAAGCCGTCCACGGCTCGGGGCGGTCTGATCGAGCTGGTGGTCATCGTCGCCCTGGCGCTGGGTCTGGCGCTGGGCATCCAGGCCTTCCTGGTCAAGCCGTACCAGATCCCCTCCGGCTCGATGGAGCCCACGCTTCACATCGGCCAGCGGGTGCTGGTCAACCGCTTCATCTACCACTTCACCTCGCCGAAGATCGGCGACATCGTCGTCTTTCACCCGCCGGCCGGAGCCGAGCGCGGCAACGAGTGCGGCGCCCCCCGCGACCCCGAGCAGGCCTGCCCGCGCCCGACCCCTGACGAGGACAGCCAGAACTTCATCAAGCGCATCGTTGCCGGCCCCGGCGACCGGCTCTCGATCCACAACGGCCACCCGGTGGTCAACGGCAAGATCGCCGACGAGAGCTTCATCGCCCCCTGCAGTGGCGGCAGCGCCTGCAATTTGCCCAAACCGATCACCATTCCGCCCGGACATTTCTTCATGATGGGCGACAACCGTGGGTCCAGCGACGACAGCCGATTCTGGGGACCCGTACCGCAAAGCTGGTTCATCGGCAAGGCCTTCGCCACCTACTGGCCTCCAGACCGGATCGGGATCTTCTAGCCCCGTCGACGACGACGTGGGCCAGCCGGAGAAGCCCGCAAAGCCTGCCAAGCCGGGCAAGCCCGGAAAGCTGCATCGGCGCCGCCTGCGCCGCACCCAACAGCTGTTCTCCTTCGACCGCTCGCTCGGCACGCGCTGGGTCGCCGGCACCGACGAGGCGGGCCGGGGCTCGCTGGCCGGTCCGCTGGTTGCGGCCGCGGTGCTGATCGACTACGAGAACCTCAGCCTCTCCGACCGCCGCGCGCTCGGCGGCCTGCACGACTCCAAGCAGATGACCGCCGAGGACCGCGAGCGGCTCTACCCGCTCGTCCTGCGGGCGGCGACCAAGGTCAGCGTCGCCGTCCGCTGCGTGCGCGGGATCGACGGGCGCGGCCTGCACAACACCAACGTCGAGGCGCTCTCGACCTCGCTCGAGCGGGTCGCCTGCGAGGGTGCCATCTGCCTGGTCGACGGCTTCCGCCTCCCCGGCTGCGGGGTCGAGCACCGCCAGGTGGTCGACGGCGACGCGACCAGCGCCGCGATCGCCGCCGCCTCGGTGATCGCCAAGGTCAGCCGCGACCGCTACATGCACGGCGCCGGCGCCGCCTATCCCGGCTGGGGCTTCGACGAGAACGTCGGCTATTCGACCCCGGAGCACCGCGACGCGATCGCCCGCAACGGGATCTCGATCCTGCACCGGCGCTCCTTCGCCTCGGTCGCCTACAAGCAGCTCGCCCTCGATGGGGCCCTGCCGGCGGAGCTAGAAGGCATCGCGAACGTGCTCGACTCCGAGGAGATCGCCGCCGCGATCGAAGCTGACGCCGACGGCGTCGAAGCGGATCAGGCGGTGGGGGGGAACGGCGCCCTGGGCGGCGAGCCAGGCGCGGGCGAGGTTGCGGACCCGGCGCTGCTTGGCGGCGCCGACCGCGAGGACCGGTCGAGCCGGGCCGCTTGAGCCGCCGGCGCGCCCGGCCTTGACCTCGACGAAGACCAGCGCCTCGCCGTCAAGCGCGATCAGGTCCAGCTCACCGAAGCGGGTACGGGCGTTGCGGGCGAGGATGCGCCAGCCGGCGCGGCGCAGCCGCGAGGCGACCTCCGCCTCGGCGATCCTGCCCAGCCGCTGTCGGGCGACGGTCATTGGCCGACGCTAGACGTCTCCGCCGCGCGAATGGCGCGCGCAGGGTGAAGACTTCGCGCCGCCGGATAGGCTCGCGCGGATGGCCCTCCAGCGCATCCTCGAGACCTCGATCTACCACGACTCGGCCCAGCGCCAGGAGATGGAGAGCTTCTACGCCGGGCTGCTGGAGCTGCCCCGCGTCGCCGGCTGGCCCGACGGGCTGGCCTTCCGGCTGGGCGACGGCGTGCTGTTGGTCTTCGACCGCGAGCTGATCCGCGACCGCTCCGAGCCGATGGCGCAGCACGGCAGCTCGGGTCCGGGACACGTCTGCCTGGTCGATTCCGACGACTACGAGGATTGGAAGCGGCGGATCGGCGCGGCGGGTGTGCAGATAACCCACGAGCACGAGTGGGACGGGGGGCGGCGCTCGTTCTACTTCACCGACCCGGCCGGCAACCTGGTCGAGATCGCCGACGGCGACCTCTGGCCGCCGGCGCCTGCGCATTGATTTGACTGACGCTACTCGCCCGCTGCGGCGGACTCAGTAACCGCCTCCGCCGCCTGAACCGCCGCCGGAGACGACGAGCAGGACCACGGCGAGGACGACGACGAGCAGGATGGCCGCTGCGATCCAGGCTCGCTTGTTTGTCTGAAAAAACGTGTTCATCGAATCACCTCCTGTGTGGTGTACGGAGGCAGGGCGCCGAAGTTCAATCGCCGCCAGATGACGATTTCCTGACACCCGGCGCGCCACCGGTCCCAGAGTTCGTCCTAGCGTCGTCGCCGTGCTGGCCAGCGCCCGGACCTTCACGATCGACGGCGTGTCGGCGCGCGAAGTGCGGGTCGAGGTCGACGTCCACCGCGGCCTGCCGGCCTTCTCGATCGTCGGCCTGCCCGATGCCGCGGTGCGAGAGTCGCGCGAGCGGGTGCGCGCGGCGCTGGTCAACTGCGGCTTCGAGTTCCCGCTGCGGCGGATCACCGTCAACCTCGCCCCGGCAGGGCTGCCGAAGGCGGGCGCGGGCCTGGAGCTGGCGACGGCCGCGGCGCTGATGGCCGCCTGCGGCCAGCTGACGGGGGATCTCGGCCCCGAGCTGGCTCTGGCCGGCGAGCTGGCCCTCGACGGCAGCGTGCGGCCGGTACCGGGGGTGCTGGCGATGGCGGAGGCCGCCCGCGCCGCCGGGGCACGGCGGCTCGTCGTCGCCGCTGCCAACGGCCCCGAGGCCGCGCTGATCGAAGGGCTGGCGGTGCTGACGCTGGAGCGGATCGACCAGCTGCCGGCGATCCTCAGCGGCGAGCTGGCTCCTCCCGCGCCCCGTCCGCTGCGGCTCCTCGCGCCCGCCGGCGGCCCCGACATCGTCGACCTGCGCGGGCAGCCGAGCCTGCGCCGGGCGCTCGAGGTCGCCGCCGCCGGTGGTCACAGCCTGCTGATCATCGGGCCGCCCGGGGCGGGGAAGTCGCTGGCCGCACGTCGGCTGCCGTCGATCCTGCCGCCCCTGCGTCGCGACGAGGCGCTCGAGGTGGCGCGGATCGCCAGCGTCGCGGGACGCCTCAACGGCGGCCCGGCGGTGGGACGGCCCTTCCGTGCCCCGCATCACTCGATATCCAGCGCCGGCCTGGTCGGCGGCGGCAACCCGCCCCGCGCCGGCGAGGTGACATTGGCCCACCGCGGGGTGCTGTTCCTCGACGAACTGGGTGAGTTCGGTCGCCAGGCGCTGGAGTCGCTGCGGGCGCCGCTCGAGGACGGCTCCGTCACCGTCACCCGCGCCGGAGCCGCGGTCGAGCTGCCCTGCCGGTTCATGCTCGTCGCCGCCGCCAACCCCTGTCCCTGCGGGCGCGGCGAGGACGACGATTCCTGCCGCTGCTCGCCGCTGGCGGTGCGCCGCTACCAGGCCAAGCTCAGCGGCGCCCTCGCCGACCGCATCGATATCTGGAAGGGGCTCGCCCAGCCCAGCGCCGAGGCGATGGACGGCGCCGCCGGGGAGTCCTCGGCCGCGGTACGGGAGCGCGTCTGTGCGGCCCGCACCCGCCAGGAGCAGCGCAACGGGTCCGGGCGCTGCAACGCCGACCTCAGCGCCGCCGAGCTGCGCCGGCTCGAAGTCGAGCCCGCGGCCCGGGCGCTGCTTGGCGAGCAGCACCGGGTGCTCGGGCTCAGCGGCCGCGGGCATGACCGGGTCCTGCGCGTCGCCCGCACGATCGCCGACCTCGAGCGGGCCGAGTCGATCAGTCCCGGGCAGATGGGCGAGGCGCTCGGCCTCAGGCGCCCGGCGTGAACGCCGAGGCGGCTGCGGAGCCGGCCGCCGACGGTCCCCGCGCCTGCGATCGCTGCCTGGCGCGGGTCGAGCTATTGGGACGCCTGACCCCATTCATCGAGAAGGTCGCAAACGATGCCCCCGGCGCCCGGTCGCCGCAATTGCTCGCACTCGACGACGATTCGCTGGCGCAGGCGGTCGCCGGCCGCAAGGGGGAGGGATTGGTCGCTGAGGCCGAAGGCGCCGGCACCGAAGCGATCCGCCGCCGGCTCCGCGAGTCCGGCTGCTGGGCGGTCTGCCGCCACGACGTGACATATCCGCCCCGCCTGCTCGAGCTCGGCGACGCCCCGCCGGCGCTGGTATGCCGCGGCGACCCAGCCGGCCTGGCGCGGCTGGCCGGCGGCGAGGCGGTGACGGTAGTCGGCGCCCGCCGCGCCACGACCTACGGGCGCGAGGTCGCCCGCACTCTGGCGACCGAGTTGGCGCGGGCCGGCTTCGCGGTCGTCAGCGGCCTCGCCTGGGGCATCGACGGTGCCGCCCACGAGGGCGCCCTCGCCGGCGGCTTCACCGCCGCCGTCCTCGGCTGCGGCGCCGACGTCGCCTACCCCCGCCACCACGCCGGCCTCTACGAGCGGGTGGTGGCCCGGGGGCTGGTCGTCTCCGAGCTGCCGCCGGGAACCAGCCCCTGGCGCTGGGCCTTCCCGGCCCGCAACCGCATCATGGCCGCGCTGGGCTCGATGACGGTCGTCGTCGAGGCGGCCGGGCGCTCGGGCTCGTTGATCACCTCCGAGCTGGCATCGGATCTCGGACGCGAGGTGGGGGCCGTTCCCGGGCCGGTCGGCTCCCGCATGTCGGCGGGGACCAACCAGCTGCTCGCCGACGGGGCGCGCCTGGTGCGCGACGCCCAGGACGTGATCGACGCCCTGCTCGGCCCCGGCGCCGGGGCTGTGGCGCGCTGCGGCCCGGCGCTCGACTTCGATCTCGGCGCGATCCTCGAGCGGGTCGAGGCAGGTGACTGCGACGCCGACTCGGTCGCCCTGGGGGCGGGCCGGGACGGCGCCGCGGCGACCGTCGCCCTGGCGCGGCTGGAGCTGCTCGGCTATCTGCGGCGTTCGTTCGGCGGCACCTACTCGCGCACGACGCTGCCGCGGCCGAAGGGCGGGGACGCTCCTCTAGCCTCCGATGGGTGAGCGACAAGCAGCCACCCGCGGTCCTCTCGATCGCCGGCTCTGACTCCGGCGGCGGCGCCGGGATCCAGGCCGACCTGAAGGCGTTCGCCGCCTGCGGCGTGCACGGAATGACGGCGATCACCGCGCTGACCGCCCAGAACACGGTCGAGGTCAGCCGCGTCGATCCGGTCGCCCCGGCGATGATCGTCGCCCAGGTCCGAGCGGTGGCCGAGGACATCGGCGTCGACGCCGTCAAGGTCGGGATGCTCGGCGACGCGGAGACGATCGCCGCCGTGGTCGAGGCGCTCGGCCTGCTCGGCGCAGCGCCGGTGGTCGTCGACCCGGTGATGGTCGCGGAGAGCGGCGCTGTCCTGCTCGACGCCGGCGCCCGCGGCGCCCTGGTCGAGCGGCTGCTGCCTCTGACCACGGTCGCCACCCCCAACCTGGCCGAAGCCCGCGAGCTGAGCGGGCTCGGCGGCGACGCCTCGCAGGAGGAGCTGGCGCGCGCCGTCCAGGCCCTGGGCCCGCAGGCGGTCGTCGTCACCGGAGGTCATACCGAGGACGGCGCCGACCTCTTCTTCGACGGCGCCGAAGCGGTCTCGATCCCGGGCCCGCGGCATCCCGACGGCGCCTCGCACGGTTCCGGCTGCACCCATTCATCGGCCCTGGCCGCTTTCCTCGCCCTCGGGGAGTCACCGCTGGAGGCGGCACGCCGTGCCCGCGACGTCGCTGCCGCGGCGGTTGGCGCCGGGTTGCGGCAGATCGGCGCCGGACCGGGTCCGGTGGACGCGCTCGGTGTCCGCGAGCGCTCGCCGATGCCCAGCGCCGCCGCCCGGCGGGGCGGCGCGTCATAATCCCTGCATGAGGTTCGTCCGCATGAAGCCGGGTCACGGCGACGTCCTGCTCGCCGAGGGAGATGTCGAGGTCTCAGAGGACGAGCAGCGGTTGATCGAGGAGTTCCGGCGCCAGCTCGACGAGGGAATGTGGGCCGCGGTTCCCTCCGGCGAGGGCGGAGGACGGCGAGAGGCGACGATGGTGCGCGACTTCTCCGAGGTTCCGCGCGACGCCGACCGGGTGATCTTCTTCCCCAAGGCGGCCGGGGGCAGCTAAGCACGATGGCGGTCGCGGCGGCAGCGTTGCTGCTTGCGCTGGCGCTGCTTGCGGGGCTGGCGTTCGGTCCCGACGCGCGCCGGGCGCTGCGCCGGCGGGCGCGCTCGCGAAGGCCCCAGCACCACGCCTACGACCCCGGCCGTGAGCGCCGGGCCGAGGTCAAGGCCCGCGAGCTGCTGCGCTCGGTGGTCGGCGAGGAGGTCTACGCGATGTACCGCGACCTCGGCTTCATCCGCGTGCCAGGCGGCGGCGACTCGCGCAGCGGCTACGGCTACCTGCTCTACCCGCACCGCCCGATCGTCGCCTACGAGGAGCGAAGCGGCGAGCTGCTGAACGAGTACTGCGTCGTCTTTCCCGACGAGAGCGATCCCGCCCTCGATTCGCGCCTTCCCGACTCCGACGACGTGCTCGCAAAGTGGATGGCGCTGAGCGGCGACGAGCGGCGCCTGATCGCCGACGCCAACATGCACGTCCCGGGGCGCCAGATCGACCCGATGCAGGTGCGCCGCGACCTGCTGCGCCTGCGGGCCTGGGAGGGCCAGCGCAGCAGCGAGTCGGCCGCGCTGCGCCAGGCGGGCGCGGCGTGAGCACCGAGGACCGCACGGCGGCCAAGCTGCCGCGCCCGCGCTCCAGCGCCGTCTTCGACGGCCCCGACCGCGCCCACGCGCGCGCCTACATGAAGGGGATCGGCTTCGACGACGACGACCTGTCCCGGCCGACGATCGGGGTCGCCAACACCTGGATCGAGGCGATGCCCTGCAACTTCCACCTTCGCGGCCTCGCGGCCCACATCAAGGACGGGGTGCGGGCCGCCGGGGGGACGCCGATGGAGTTCAACACGATCGCGATCTCCGACGGGGTGACGATGGGGACCAAGGGGATGAAGACCTCGCTGGTCAGCCGCGAGGTGATCGCCGACTCGATCGAGCTCACCGCCCGCGGCTACCAGTTCGACGCCCTGGTGGCGCTCTCGGCCTGCGACAAGACGATCCCCGGCTGCGTGATGGCGCTGATCCGCCTCGACATACCGTCGGCGATGCTCTACGGCGGCTCGATCGCCCCCGGCCGCTGGCAGGGCCGCGACGTGACGATCCTCGACGTCTTCGAGGCGATCGGTGCCTACGAGGCGGGGGAGATGAGTGAGGAGGACCTGCACGGGCTCGAGGACGTAGCCAGCCCCGGCGCCGGCGCCTGCGGCGGCCAGTTCACCGCCAACACGATGGCCTGCGCCTTCGAGGCGCTGGGGATCTCGCCCGGCGGCTCGGCGATGGTCCCGGCCGAGGACGCGACCAAGGATCGGGTCTCCGAGCAGATCGGTGAGCTCTCGATGCGGCTGCTGGGCGAGGACCTGCGCCCGAGCCGCATCATCACCCGCGAGTCGATCGAGAACGCGATCGCCTGCGTCTGCGCCTCCGGCGGCTCGACCAACGGCGTGCTGCATCTGCTGGCGGTCGCGCGCGAGGCCGGGATCGAGCTCGAGATCGACGACTTCGAGCAGATCTCGAGGCGCACTCCGCTGCTTGCCGACCTGAAGCCGGGCGGACGCTTCGTCGCCACCGACCTCTACGCGGCCGGCGGCGTGCCGCTGATCATGCAGCGCCTCGACGAGGCCGGACTGCTTCACCGCGACGCGATGACGGTCACCGGGCAGACGATCGGCGAGATCGCCGACGCCGCCCAGGAGACCCCGAACCAGGAGGTCGTGCGGCCGGTCTCGGACCCGCTCAAGCCCGAGGGCGGGCTGGCGATCCTGCGTGGCAACCTGGCGCCCGAGGGCTCGGTGGTCAAGCTCGCCGGTACCGAACGCCGCGGCCAGACCGGCCCGGCCCGGGTCTTCGAGTCCGAGGAGGACTGCTTCCGGGCCGTCCGCGAGCAGCGGCTCGAGCCCGGCGACGTGATCGTGATCCGCAACGAGGGCCCGGCCGGCGGCCCCGGGATGCGGGAGATGCTTCAGGTGACCGCGGCGATCGTCGGCGAGGGGCTGGGGGAGGAAGTGGCGCTGCTTACGGACGGCCGCTTCTCCGGCGCCACCCGCGGGCTGATGGTCGGCCACGTCGCCCCGGAGGCCGCCAAGGGCGGCCCGATCGCGGCGCTCCGCGACGGCGACAAGGTGACGATCGACGTCGACGGGCGTCGCATCGACGTCGAGCTCACGGACGAGGAGATCGCCGGCCGGGTGGCGGCCTACGATTCGCCGCCAACCGATTACCCGAGCGGAGTGATGGCCAAGTACGCCGCCGGCGTCGGCTCGGCCTCCGAGGGCGCGATCGTCTCCTAGGGCATCGCGGCGGCCTCGGCCGCCGGCCCGCTACGGCTTCTGCACGTCCTTGCCGGGGCCGCCGTTCAGCTTGTCGCGCTTCCCCGGGCCGCCCTTGAGCGTGTCCTTGCCGGGGCCGCCGATCAGGATGTCGTTGCCGCCTTGGCCGAGCAGCTTGTCCTTGCCCGGTCCGCCGACGAGCTTGTCCTTGCCGTTGCCGCCGCAGATCAGGTCGTTGCCCTTCAGCCCCTTGATCTTGTCCTTGCCGCCCAGGCCGGCGATCACGTCGCGCTTGCGCGTCCCCTTGAGCCGGTCCTTGCCCTTGGTGCCGACGACCGTCGCCTTCTTGCCGCCGCACTTCGCCTTCTTCGCGGCTCCGCCGGGGTCGCCCTGGAGGCGGATCATGGAGAGGGTGCCGCTGAAGGGCGGGTTGACGACGCTGGCTCCGCTCTCACCGCCAACGACGATCTTGCCGTCGGGCTGGATCGCCAGGGCGTTGCCGGCATCTCCCGGCTCGAAATCGACCCGGGAGACGCCGCCGTCCCCGAACGTCGTGTCCAGACTCCCGTTCGGCTGCAGACGAGCGACCCCGAAATCGCTTTGATCCCCACTCGCCGCTGTGCCGGCGATCACGATCTTCCCGTCCGGCTGCAGCGCCACGTCGCTGGCGACGTCCGTGGCGCCGAAGTCGACCGTGGCGCGGCCATCGCCGCTGAACGTTGCGTCGAGGCCGCCGCCCGAGGTGAGTCGCTCGACGACCGCGTCAGATCCGTCCCCGCCGGCCACGAGCAGCTTGCCGTCCGGCTGGATCGCGACTGCGCCGCCCGTGGTCATCCCGGGCAGCCCAACCTGACCCGTGGTCCCGAACGAGCCGTCCGGCGATCCGGCGGAGGTGAAGCGAATCACGAAGACGCCGCCGCTGAAGGCGTTCGCGCCCAGCACGACCTTGCCGTCTTGCTGGCCCGCGACGGAGGGGGAGAAGGCGGCGTTGGTGCCGCCCCCGAGGGGGACGGAGGCTCCACCGTTGGCGCCGAACCCGGAATCGAAGACACCGTCTGAGCTGAGTCGCGCGACAGCTGGATCTTCGACGCTGGCATTGCGCCCGTTGCTGTCTCCGGAGACCAGCACGCTTCCATTCGGAGCAATGGCGAGGCCGTGACCTTGGTCGTTAGTACTCGCCGACAGGAGGTCGTAGCGGGAGGAAAACGAGGTGACGACCTGGCCCTGTGGGTTGAACCGGGCGAAGCCAAGACGCAACCGGGTCGGGGCGCTGAGCGACGATGTTCCCGCCGCGTAGATCCCCCCTGGCCCGACCACGGCCAGTCCCCCCGTCTCGGAGCCTCCGAGATCGGCCTGGGCAAGGCCACCGCTTCCAAACGAGGTATCGATGGCGCCCTGCGGCGTAACCCGGATCACGCCGAGGTTCCCGCCCGCGGTTACGCCGGCGACGATCTTGCCGTCCGCCTGCAGGTCGATCTCCGCGGTCCCGTCGTTGGGCCCCTGCGCAAAGGTTGCCTTGCCGCCGCTGCCGAAGCTGGGGTCGAGGTCGCCCGCCTTTCCCAGCGCCGTGGCGGCCATAGACCCCCAGATTGCCATCGCCAATAGCGCCCCCGCCACCCGCAATCGAGACATGGGGGGATCCTAGATGCCGGGTGGAGGGGCGGCAAGGGCACTAATCGGTACCGAGGGCGATCGCTAGGCTGACCCCATGTGTAGAAACATCCGCACCCTTCACAACTTCGAGCCCGAAGCGACCGAGGAGGAGATCCGCTCCGCCGCGCTGCAATACGTGCGCAAGGTGAGCGGCTCGAGCAAGCCCTCGCAGGCAAACACAGAGGCCTTCGAGTTGGCCGTCGCCGAGGTCGCCCAGGCGACCACGAAGCTGCTCGACGGTCTCGTCACCTCGGCGCCGCCGAAGGACCGCGAGGTCGAAGCGGCGAAGCGCCGGGCCCGGGCCGAGCAGCGGTTCGCCGCCGCCTGAGTTCGCTCAGCCGCCCTCGGCGAGGAAGCGCTCGAGCACCCGGTTGAAACGCACCGGGCGCTCGGCCATCGGCAGGTGCCCGCAGCGGTTGAAGATCTCCAGCTGCGCGTGCGGGAGTAGCTGCGCGTACTCGAGCGCGTCGGTGGCGGGGACGACGTAGTCGTCCTGGCCCCAGACGATCAGGGTGGGCGCGTCGACGTCCTCGAGCCGGTCAAGGATGTCGTAGCCGGACAGGGCCCGGATCGCGGCGACGAGGCCCGGCGACTCGAGCCCATGTTGGGTGATCTCCCAGATCAGCTCCGGGCGCAGCGCCGTCGGCTTGTAGAAGAGGCCGCGAAAGACGCGATGGCGCAGGCCGGGACGCTTCAGCGCCCGCTCGCCATGGCGACCCGTGAACGGCGCCGCGGTGCGGGCCATGCGTCCCACGGTCGCGGCCGGGGCTCGGTACATGCGCGCATGCGAGACGCCGGCGGCTGAGACCAGTGCCAGGCGCTTGACGTGGTTGGGCTGCGCGACGACCACCTCGGCGGAGATGAAGCCGCCCATCGAGTTGCCGACCAGAGAGACCGGCCCTGTGTCGAGCTCCTCGAGCAGGCGTCCGAGGACCTTCCCGTAGGCCTCGATCGTGATCTCCCACCCGGGTATCGGGCTCTCGCCGAACCCAGGCAGGTCGGGGACGATCACCCGGTGCGAGGCGGCCAGGTGGGGGATGTTCTCGAGCCAGTTCTGCCAGCAGCCGCCGAGGCCGTGGACGAGGACGACGGGCTCGCCGCTTCCGATCTCGACGTAGTTGAGCTCGGTGCGTGCGGGATCGGCCGGGCTGCCGGGATGGGGCTCCAGCTCCGGCGTCGCCAGCTCGATCCGCTTCAGGTGCCGGCGCCAGTCGATGCCCATCCATTGCGGATCGGGTTCACCGTAAGGGTCCGGGCCGTCGCTGGGAGTGGGGGCGGGGCGCTTCTGCCAGGGGGTGCCGGTTACCCAGAGCTTGCGCCGGCGCCGCTCAGCCCGGCCTTGCCTGCGCTGCTCACGCTGCGTCGCCGCCATTTCCTCCGTCTACCCGCCGATCGCCGTCGCTAGGCGTAGCCCATCCGCTCGAGGATCGGGATCTCGCGGATCTGCGGTGGCTGCAGGTGGTCCCAGAGGATCCCCCGCGGGCGGTCGTACTGGCGCTCGACCTCGATCGCCGCCCGTGGGGTCGCCACGAGGTCTACCGGCAGGTCGTGGGCGGTCATCATCAGGTGCTCGCGGACGATCTGGATCGGGTGCACGGTGGTGGCGACGCAGGTGTGGTCGTCGATCCTGCCGGCGTCGATCAGGATCCCGTACTCGAGGTCGGAGAAGCCGCCGCCCTTACCGACCCTGGCGCCGCTGAGGTTGACGGCGACCGAGCCGCAGAGCACGAAGTCGACCTCGGGCAGCTCGTCGACGGCGACGACGCGCCCGTGGCGCAGCGCGCCCTTGATCGTCGCCGCCTCGCGGGTCGCCTGCTTGGAGAGCTTCTTCGGATCCAGAAGGCGGAATGGGTGCGGGTCGCGCAGCCGCGGCACCGCCATGATCAGCGTCTTTCCCTGCTCCAGGGCCGCGCGTCGGGCGTGGGTCTGGGGCGAGTCGGGATTGGCCTTGATCACCTGGGCCCGTTTCCAGAGCCGGTGCGAGGCGAGTCGCTCCGCGGCCAGTTTGGCGCCGGCAAAGTTCGGGATCCGCCCCTCGGCACCGGGAAACCGCGAAACGCCTTCGCGGTCCATCGCCTTCCAGATTTCCTGCCGGACCTTGTCCTTGGAGCGCACGGGTGCGAAACATATCGGCGCTCAGGGCCGCGGAACGCGGCCTGCAAGCTAAGGTGCCCGGCTCTGTTCGAAGTCCAACAGACCGAGCTGCACGGCCACCGAATGATCTATCGCACCGCCGGCAGCGGCCCGCCGGTGGTGCTGATCCACGGAATGGTCAATTCCTCGCGCCACTGGGAGGAGGTCGCCCTGCGGCTCGCGGGCAGCTACCAGGTGATCGCCCCGGACCTGATCGGTCACGGCGACTCGGCGGCGGTGCGCGGCGATTACTCGCTCGGCGCCCATGCGGCGAGCATCCGCGACCTGCTGGCGACGATCGGGGTCGACCGGGCGACGATCGTCGGCCACTCGCTCGGAGGCGGCGTGGCGATGCAGTTCTTCTACCAATTCCCCCAGCGCACCGAGCGCCTCGTCCTCGTCTCCAGCGGCGGCCTCGGGCGCGAGGTCAGCCCGCTGCTGCGCGGCGCCGCGCTGCCGGGAGCGGCGGCGCTGCTCTGGGTTGCCGCCCATCCCCGCGTCCTCGCCGGGCTCTCGGACGCCGGCGGGCGGATGCGCGAGCGCGGGATCGGCAAGGGCGTCTATCTGCAGGCGATCGCCAGGGCGCTGGCGCCTCTGCAGCAGCCCGGTGGCCGCAAGGCCTTTCTGCAGACGCTGCGCTCGGTGATCGATGCCCGCGGCCAGCGGGTCAGCGCCCGCGACCGTCTCTACCTGCTGCGCTCCTTCCCGACCATGATCGTCTGGGGCGAGCGCGACCAGACGATTCCGCTCGCCCACGGCCGCCGGGCCCACGAGGAGGCCCCGGGCAGCCGCTTCGAGACCCTTCCGAAGGCCGCCCACTTCCCCCACCTCGAAGACCCCGAGGGCCTGGCCGCGGTGCTGGGCGACTTCGTCGCATCGACCGAGCCGGCGCGGATAGAGGACGCCGACTGGGGCAAGGTGATCGCCTCGCGCCTCAGCGCCTCCCGCTCGGGCAAGAAGGCCGTCTCTCGCTAGCTTTTCTGCGTGGCGCCAGATCGCACATCCCTGGCCGGGATTCCGGCCGCCGCCGAGGGGACCGACCGCGACCTGCCGGTGCCGCGCGACCGCGACCTGCTGCCGGCGATCGAGCCCGACCGGCAGGTCAACGACTGGGGCCGCTCGGAGCGCATCGAGGGCATCTTCGACCGCACCCTGGTCGAGTTCTTCTACCGCTACTGGTTCCGGGCCGAGGTCGAGGGGGTCGAGAACGTGCCCTCCAGCGGCGGCGCGCTTCTGGTCTCCAACCACTCCGGCGCCCTGCCGCCCGACGCGGCGACGATCGCCCGTGCGATCCGCGAGGAGCATCCGAGCCCGCGGCCGCTCAACGTCACCGTCGAGCACTTCTTCAAGGGCTATCCGCTGTTCTCGATGCTGATCCCGAAGATCGGCTGCGTCGCCGCCCATCCGGCCAACGTGCACCGGCTCCTCTATGACGAGGAGCAGCTGGTGCTGGTCTTCCCCGAGGGCCGCAAGGGGACCGAGAAGCCGTTTCACCAGCGCTACCGGCTGCGCCGCTTCGGGCGCGGCGGGTTCGTCACCGCGGCGATGCGGGCCCAGGCGAAGCTGGTGCCGGTCTGCGTCGTCGGAGCCGAGGAGGCGGCGCCGGTCTTCGCCCAGGTCGCGGCGCTGCGCAAGCTGACCGGGCTGATCTATTTCCCGATCACTCCGACCTTCCCCTGGTTCGGGCCCCTGGGGATGCTCGGCTATCTGCCGGCGAAGTTCCGGATCCGCTTCCTGGAACCGATCGACACCGCCGAGCTCGGTGCCGGCGCGCACGAGGACAAGGCGCTGGTGCAGACGCTCTCGCAGGAGGTGCGGGCGCGGATCCAGGAGAACGTGCACGAGATGGTCGCGGCGCGAAAGTCGGTCTGGTTCGGATGAGCGCCGGGCCGCAATCCGCCCGCCGCGTCCTCGTCACCGGGCTCTCGACCTACTGGGGCGGCCGGCTCGCCCAGGCGCTGGAGTCCTTCCCCGAGATCGAGGCGATCATCGGCGTCGACACTCGCGAACCGACCCGCGAGCTGGAGCGGACCGAGTACGTCAAGGTCGGAAACCAGCACTCGCTGATCCAGCGCATCGTGCAGGCGGCCCAGATCGACACCGTGATCGACACCCGGCTGGTCGTCGATGCGATCGCCACCTCGCGCTCCGACGCGCACGAGAACAACGTCATCGGCACCCTCAACATCCTCGCCGCCTGTGGCGGCCCCGACTCGCCGGTCCGCAAGCTGATCTTCAAGAGCTCGGCCCACTGGTACGGCTGCGAGCAGGACGATCCCGCCTTCTTCACCGAGGAGATGCAGCGCCAGCACCCACCGCGAACCGCGATCGAGCGCGACATCGTCGAGGCCGAGGCTTCGGTCGCCGACTATGGAGAGAAGCGCAGCGACCTGACGGTGACGATCCTGCGCTGCGCCAACGTCCTCGGCCCCAGCGTCGACACCTCGCACACGCGGATGTTCGCGCTGCCGGGGATCCCGATGATCCTCGGCTTCGATCCCCGCTACCAGTTCGCCCACGAGGACGACATCGTCCACGCCCTCGAGCACAGTGCCTTCAACGACCTCCCCGGGACCTACAACGTCGCCGCCGACGGCGTGCTTGCGCTCTCGGAGGTGATCGGGCTGCTCGGCAAGCGCGCCCTGCCGATCCTGCCGCCCTGGGGAACCGGGCTCGCGGTCGGCCCGCTGCGCCGGCTCGGCCTGCGGGTCCCCGACGAGATGCTCAACCAGCTGCGCTTCGGGCGCGGGGTCGACAACCGCAAGCTGAAGGCGACCGGCTTCCGCTACGGGTACACCTCACGCGAGGCGGTCCTCAGCCTCGGCGAGCACATGCGGCTGCGCCCGGTCCTGGCCGGCGCGCACGAGCCTTACCGCTACGAGCGCGAGGTGGAGGAGTTTCTGCGCTGGAGCCCGCACGTGCGCCGCACCGAGCCCAACGTCCGGCGCGGCGCCGACGCCGGTCTGTTCGGCGCCGCGGCCCCGGTCGAGGGCGATTCGGGTGAGGACGAGGGCTGACGGGTCGGCAATTCGTTGGTCTGGCGCTTGCAGGCCCGGTTGAGCAAAATGCCGACTGATCGGCCTGCCTAAAATCTGCGCAGCAGGGGGACGGACTGGTCATGGCCAAGAACGACGCAGTAAACGCAGACGCAAGCGCCGGGGGAGCCGCTGCCGGCGATCCCGGATCCGGCGGCCGATGGGTGTCGATCGGCGGCTGGGAGCTGCGCGTGATCACGATCGTGCTCGGGGTGCTGGGACTGCTGCTGATCGTCGCCGCGGTCGGGGCATACGCCTATGACTCCTCGCACAAGGACACGATCGCCGACGGGGTCAAGGTCGGCGGCGTCGACGTCGGCGGGCTGAGTCGCCAGCAGGCGGCACAGCGCATCCAGCGCCGCCTCGTGGCGCCCCTGCACCACTCGGTCAAGGTCAAGCTCGGCAGCGCGACCTACAAGCTGCCGGCCGGGGAGCTGAAGATCCGCGCCGACGTCAACGGGATGGTCGACGAGGCGGTCGCCGCCAGCCAGTCATGGGGGGTCCCGGCGCGGGTGTTCCGCTACGTGACCGGCGACTCCGTCGACGACAACGTCAAGCCCGAGGTCAGCTATTCCCACGCGGCGGTCCGCGACTTCGTCGGCAACGTGGCCAAGCAGGTCGATCGCGATCCCCAGGACGCCTCGGTCAGCCCGAGCGGCGATTCGCTGAACGTGGTTCCGGCCCAGAACGGCCGCACCCTGAAGCAGGGGAAGCTCGTTGCCGGCGTCGAGACCGCCCTCAACAACGGCGGCCGCAACAAGCTCGTCAACGCCCATGTCGTGATCGAAAAGCCGCAGGTCAGCACCAGTCAGGTGGCGTCGAAGTACCCGGTCTACCTGACTCTCGACCGCGCCAACTTCACCCTGCGCCTCTGGCAGAACCTCAAGCAGACCAAGAGCTACTCGGTCGCGGTCGGCCAGACCGGGCTGGAGACTCCTGCCGGGCTCTACCACATCCAGGACAAGCAGGTAAATCCCTCCTGGCACGTCCCCAACTCCGCCTGGGCCGGGAGCCTCGCCGGGCAGACGATTCCGCCCGGCCCCGAGGACCCGATCAAGGCCCGCTGGCTTGGGATCTTCGCCGGCGCCGGGATCCACGGCACCGACGAGACCTGGTCGATCGGCCAGCCGGTCTCGCACGGCTGCGTGCGGATGTCGATCCCGGACGTGATTGAGCTTTACCCCAAGGTCCCCGTAGGCACGCCGATCTACATCCAGTAGGCCGCGGATAACCGGCGCATTTGGGCGTCCTCGCCTCGCGTCTCGCTCACGCACGACGCAAGTGCGCTCGCTTCGCCGCTCGGCTGCGTCCCCCCAAACTGCTTGGTTCCCGCGGCCTAACCCTTCGCACGGGCCGGTGCAGGCGTCAACTCGTGCGTGGCGAAGACCACACGCATGACCTGGGACGAAGCGCTGGCCGGCTATGACCGCGAGCTGCTCGGGCGCGGGGCGGCGGAGCGCACCCGGCGCGCCTACGGCAACGACCTGCGCCAGTTCGCGACCTGGGCCGGCGACCGCGGCCTGCCCGACCCCGGCGGGGTCCAGCACCGCGACGTGCGCCTGTTCGCCGCCCGGCTCTCGGAGTCAGGCGCCGCCGCCGCAACCGTGGCCCGCAAGCTGGCCTCGGTGCGCGGCCTCTACGACCACCTGGTCCGCAGCGGCTCGCTGGGGCAGAACCCGGCCGACCTGGTCGGCAGCCCGAAGCGGCCCGGGAAGCTTCCCAAGGTCCTGGCGCCCGACCAGATGGCCGAGCTGCTCGATCGCATCCCCGCCCACACACCGCTCGAGGTCCGCGATCGGGCGATGTTCGAGCTCACCTATTCCTGCGGCCTGCGCTGCGAGGAGATCGTCAGCCTCGACCTTGATTCGATCGACTTCGAGTCAGAGCAGCTGCGGGTCCGCGGCAAGGGAGGCAAGGAGCGGCTGCTGCCGGTCGGCGAGCCGGCCCAGCGGGCCCTCGAGCGCTACCTCGAGACCGCCCGCCCGGCGCTTCTGCTCGGCGAGCCCTCCGAGCGGGCGCTGCTGCTCTCGCGGCGCGGACGCCGGCTGTCGTCATCCGACGTGCGCCGTCGCCTGCGGCGCTGGGTGCGGGAGGCGGCGATCGGGGCCGGGATCTCGCCCCATTCGCTGCGTCACGCCTTCGCCACCCATCTTCTCGAGGGGGGAGCCGATCTGCGCTCGATTCAGGAGCTACTCGGCCATGCGTCCATCTCGACCACCCAGATCTACACCCGGGTCGATCCCAGCCGCCTGCGCAGGCAGTACGAGCAGTCGCATCCCCGTTCCTGATGCGTGCGAGGCTGAAATCGGCGTCCCGGTGCGTGCCTGCACGCTCGTGACGCTTCCCGCGCACCTACAATCGTAGGCGGCAAGGAATGGAGACCGGGGTAAAAGAAGTCGAGCTACGCGAGCTCTGGCGTCGTTACAAGAAGGACAAGGACGCGAGCGCCCGCGAGCGGCTGGTAGTCGCCTACTCGCCGATGGTGAAGTTCGTCGCCGGGCGCCTCGGCGCCGGCCTGCCCTCCCACGTCGAGGACTCCGACCTGATCTCCTACGGACTGATGGGGCTGATCGGCGCGATCGAGCGCTTCGAGCCCGAGCGCGGGATCAAGTTCGAGACCTTCGCGATGACCCGGATCCGCGGCTCGATCATCGACGAGCTGCGCTCGCTGGACTGGGTGCCGCGCTCGGTCCGCTCGCGCGCCCGCGAGATCGAGGTCGCACAGCAAAAGCTCGAGAACCAGCTGCAGCGGGCGCCGACCGAGGAGGAGCTGGCCGACAAGCTCAACATCAGCGAGGAGGAGCTGCAGGAGTCGCTGCTGGAGATCGCCAATTCGTCCGTCTACGCCCTGGACGAGCTCTGGGCGATCTCGGACTCCTCCGGCGATTCGGTCTCGCTGCTGGACACGATCTCCGACCCATCGGCGGCCGACCCGCAGGAGGCGCTGGACTCGAGCGAGGTGAAGGACCGCCTCGCCGAGTCGATCTCCTCTCTGCCCGAGCGCGAGCAGCTGGTCGTCGCCCTCTACTACTACGAGGGGCTGACCCTGCGCGAGATCGGCGAGGTCCTCGGGGTGACCGAGTCGCGGGTCTCGCAGCTGCACACGAAGGCCGTGATGCGGCTGAAGTCGCACCTTCAGGCGGGATAGACAGGGCGTATAGAGTTTTCGGTCGATGGCTCACAAGGCCGCCGACCGCATCCGCAACGTCGCCCTCATAGGGCATCGCGGAAGCGGCAAGACCAGCCTTCACCAGGCGATGCTCTTCGAGGCCGGGGCAATCAACCGGCTCGGATCGGTGGGGGAGGGCTCGACGGTCTCCGACTACGAGCCCGACGAGCAGGAGCGGGAGATGTCGATCGGAGCCGCGCTCGCCTCCTTCGAGCACGACGGCCGCAAGATCAACCTCGTCGACACCCCGGGCGAGTCGAGCTTCGTCGCCGACGCCGCCGCCGCGCTGCGGGTCTGCGACGCCGCCGTTGTCGTCGTCAACGCGGTGATGGGGGTCGAAGTCCACACCGAGCGCCTCTGGCGCCGCGCCGACGCCGAGGGTCTGGCGCGGCTCGTCTACGTGAACATGCTCGACCGCGAGCGGGCCGACTTCTTCCGCGCCCTGGACTCGCTGCAGGAGGCGTTCGGCTCCCACGTCGTAGCGACCGAGATCCCGATCGGCTCCGAGCACGAGGTCAGCGGCGTGATCGACCTGATCGACATGAAGGCCTTCCTGCACGAGGGCTCCGGGCGCGGCAACTCGACCGAGGCCGAGGTGCCCGAGGAGCTGCGCGCCCAGGCCGAGGAGTACCGCGAGAAGCTGATGGACGAGGTGGCGGAGAACTCCGACGAGCTGATGGAGCGCTATCTGGAGGGCGAGGAGATCGCCCACGACGAGATCGTCACGGTGCTGAAGAAGGGGGTGACCGATGGCTCGATCTTCCCCGTCACCTGCGGGGTCGCGACCAAGAACCTCGGCACCGACCGCCTCCTCGACGCCCTGGTCGAGGACCTGCCCTCGCCGGCGATGCGCGGAGCCGTCGGGGCCCGCGGCGAGGACGGCGAGGAGATCCTGATCGAGCCCGAGGAGTCGGGTGAGCTGGTCGCCTACGTCTTCAAGACCGTCGCCGACCCCTACACGGGCCGGATCAACCTGCTGCGCGTCTACAGCGGGACGATGAGCTCGGACTCGCACGTGATCAACGTGACCCGGGGCGAGAAGGAGCGGATCGGCCAGCTCGGGTCGCCGCTCGGCAAAGAGCTGCGCAACGTCGACGAGTTGGGTGCCGGCGACATCGGCGCCGTGGCGAAGCTGAAGGAGACCCGGGCCGGGGACGTTCTCTGCGCCCAGCAGCAGAAGATCTCCTTCCCGCCGCTCGACCTGCCGGCGCCGGTGATGGCCTTCGCCTACGAGCCGAAGTCGAAGGGCGACGAGGAGAAGGCCGCGCAGGCGATCCGGCGCCTGACCGAGGAGGACCCGACCCTCGACGTCCACCGCGACCAGCAGACGGGCGAGCAGATCATCGCCGGGCTGACCCAGGTCCACGTCGAGGTGATCGTCGACCGCATCAAGCGCCGCTTCGGGGCCGAGATCTCGCTCAAGCCGCCGCGGGTCCCCTACCAGGAGACGATCCGCAGGCCGGCCAAGGCTCACGGCCGCTACAAGAAGCAGACCGGCGGCCGAGGCCAGTTCGGCGACTGTCACATCGAGATCGCCCCGGCCGAGGGCGGGACCGGGCTGGAGTTCGTAAATGCGATCAAGGGCGGGGTGATTCCCGGCAGCTACATCCCCGCGGTCGAGAAGGGCATTCGCGAGGCGATGGAGCACGGGACCGTCGCCGGCTATCCGGTCAAGGACGTCAGCGTGCGCCTCTATGACGGCTCGCACCACAGCGTCGACTCCTCCGAGATGGCGTTCAAGATCGCCGGCTCTATGGCCTTCAAGCAAGCGATGGCCGATGCCGGGCCGGCGCTGCTGGAGCCGATCGTCAAGCTCACCGTCTCCTGTCCCGAGGACGTCGTCGGTGACGTGATCGGCGACCTCAACTCGCGCCGCGGGCGCCCGCTGGGGATGGAGCCCAAGGGGTCGGTGACCGAGGTCAAGGCCGAGGTGCCGATGGCCGAGGTGCTCGACTACGCGCCTGACCTGCGCTCGATCAGCGGCGGACGGGCCGAGTTCACGATGGAGTTCGAGCGCTACGAGGAGGTCCCGACCCATCTCGCCGACAAGGTGGTCGCGGCGGCGCGGGACTCCGAAGGGGTCAAGGCCTAGCGCCGGATGCGCTACCTGCACACCTGCTATCGGATCGGCGAGATCGAGCGCTCGGTCGGGTTCTACGTGAAGCTGGGCTTCGAGGAGATCGGCCGGATCCCGATTCGCGACGAGGCGGTCAACGTGTTCATGAATCTGCCCGGCGACGGCGACCTTCCCCGCCTCGAGCTGACCTACAACCACGGCGTCGACTCCTATGACCTCGGCAGCGGCTACAACCACATCGCGATCGGGGTCGACGACCTCGACGGGACCCTCGCCGGCCTGGCTGGCGAGGGCATCGAGCCCGAGAAGCCGCCCTACCAGGTGAGCGAGAACGGGCCGCGGATCTGCTTCGTCCGCGACCCGGACGGCTACCGGATCGAGCTGATCCAGTTCGGCTGAAAGACAGCGCCCGACGGCGGGCCGCAACCTGGCGCAGCCGCCAGGGGCGCTGGTACCGTCAGGGTGTGACGAACGCCGCAAGCTGTTCGGTCTGCGGTCGCACGATCCTCAAGGGCGAGCGCACCCGTACGTATCTGACCACCGAGGGCGAGGCCCACACCGTCTGTGACCTCTGCCGTTCACGGGCCGAGGCGCTGCACTGGGTCTGGGCCGAAGTCGCCAACGAGCAGCCGCCGGACCTGCGTCGCCGGCGCCGCGGCTCACTGGTCGGCTGGGTACGGGGTCAGGCGCGCAGGCTGAGCGAGGCGAGGCCCGAGGCGGCAACAGACGGTGAGGTTGCGCATGCCGGCAACGGCTCCGGAGCCGTTGCAGAGGATGGACCGCCGCCCCCGCAGCGGGTCCCGGATCCCGCCGCGCGCGGCGCCGGGGTCGGCCGGACTGGCGGCGCCGAGCCGGGGACCCGGCACGAACGGGCGCTGGCCCGCTTCAACGAGAGCGCCCATGCCCGCACCGTGGCTGGTCTGACGAAGACGCTGGGAACGCCGCTGGTCTCGGTCGGCGCGGCGGCGGGATCGCCGAGCGAGATCCGCCTAACCGTCGCCTGGGAGCTCTCCTGGTACCAGTGGGGCGTCGACCTCGGCGAGCCCTCGCGGGCGGTCTATGAGATCGACAAGGGGCACGAGATCTCCGAGATCGACGCCTCCGCCCAGCAGTGGAACGCGCACGCGGCCGAGGGCGGCAGCCTGAGGATGGGCCGGGCCCCGGTGCCCGAGGGCCACCCGGCGGGCGCGGAGTAGCGCTTGCCCGGGCCGGGCAGCCTGAGGGTCAACGTCGACGGCGGGGCGCGGGGAAACCCCGGCCCGGCGGCGATCGCGGCCGTGGTCCAGGACGGCGACGGCGAGGTGCTGGAGGAGCGAAGCGAGGCGATCGGCACCGCGACCAACAACGTCGCCGAGTACAAGGCGCTGCTGTTGGGGATCGAGCGCGCCGCTGCCCTCGGCGCCGAAGCCCTGGAGCTGGTCGGCGACTCGGAGCTGATCGTGCGCCAGGTCAAGGGCCAGTACAAGGTCAAGGACGAGACCCTGCGGGCTTTGCACCGGCAGGTGCTGCAGGCGCTGGAGGGCTTCGAGCGCTGGTCGATCGAGCACGTGCGCCGGGAGCGCAACGCCGAAGCCGACCGGCTGGTCAACGAGGAGCTCGACAAGGCCTGAGTACCCTTCGGAACATGGCCGCCAACGGCTCCACCCCGATCGATCCCGGCGTCGACATCGGCCACGTCCACCTCAAGGTCTCCGACCTCGACCGCGCGCTCGACTTCTACTGCGGCGTGCTCGGTTTCGAGCTGCAGGACCGGATCGGCGACGAGGCTGCTTTCATCTCCGCCGGTGGCTATCACCACCACATCGGCCTCAATACCTGGGAGTCGGCCGGCGCGCCGCCGCCTCCGCGCCGCAGCACCGGCCTCTATCACTTCGCGATCCGCTATCCGAGCCGCGCCGCCCTGGCCGGCGCCCTGCGGCGGCTCGCAGAGGCCGGGATCAGGCTCAGCGGCGCCTCCGATCACGGCGTCAGCGAGGCGCTCTACCTGACCGACCCCGACCAGAACGGGATCGAGCTCTACTGGGACCGTCCCCGGGACCAGTGGCCCCACAAAGACGACGGCTCGATCGACATCTACACGCGACCACTCGATCTGCGCGCGCTCCTGGGCGGGCTGGAGGCTGAACCGGCATGAAGGTCGCGATCGCCGGCGGGCACGGCAAGATAGCCCGCCTGCTCGAGGAGTACCTGGCCGCCCGCGGCGACAGCGTCATCGGGCTGATCCGCAACCCCGACCAGGCCGACGACCTGCGCCAGCTCGGCGCCGAGCCCGTGGTCTGCGACCTCGAGAACGCCGAAGCCAACGAGGTCGCGAAGGCCATCGCCGACTGTGATGCCGTCGTCTTCGCCGCCGGCGCCGGACCGGGCAGCGGCGCCGAGCGCAAGCAGACGATGGACCTGGGGGGAGCGGTGAAGCTGATCGAGGCCGCGAAGGCAAACGGCATATCGCGCTATCTGATCGTCAGCTCGATGGGCGCTGCAGACCCGCCCGCCGAGGGTGGCGACACCTTTGGCGAGTACCTGCGCGCCAAGGCCGGCGCCGACCAGGCGCTGCGCGAGAGCGGGCTCGACTACACGGTCGTGCGGCCCGGTCACCTGACCGACGATCCGCCGCGCGGACGGGTGAAGATCGCCGCGCGCCTCGAGAGCGGCGAGATCAGCCGCGCCGACGTCGCCGCGGTGCTTCTCGCCTGCCTCGACCGCGCCGAGACCGTCGGCTTCGAGTTCGACCTGATCGGCGGCGAGACACCGATCGAAGAGGCGCTGGCGGGGCTCTAGGTCGTCTGCGACGCTCGCCCGAGGACCCACTTGAAGGTCGCGAGCGAGTCGGTGGCGCCGCCGACGCGGGCCAGCAGCAGCGGGTGCTGGTCGGGGCCGGTCGCCGTGTCGCCGACCAGGAAGCCGAGCTCCAGCCCGGCTCGCTGCGCCGCCGCGGCGACGCGCATGTCGGCCTTCGCGTGGGGATAGGCGATGCTGGTCGGTCGCCGGCCGAGGACGTCGCCCAGCTCCGCCAGCCCGTCCTGCATCTCCTCGTCGAGGCGGTCGCCCGCGAGGGTTTCGAGCCGGTAATGGCGCCGGGTGTGCCAGCCGATCTCGAAGCCGTGGGCGGCCATCTCCTTGATCTGGCCCGCGGTCATGCCCTGCTCTGAGATCTCGTCGCCGGCCAGCTCCCGCAGCTTGGCGGCGATCGCGTCGTGCAGGTCGGGCGGGGCGGCCTCGATCGTGTTCGTGAAGTCCGAGCGCCGTCCCTCGATCTCGCCCCAGGGCCAGACGGTGGCGATCTCGCGCCGCAGCTTCGCCCAGGCGTCGGGGCCGCGGTCGACGAGCACCTGCAGGTCCTGCCACCAGAAGGGTGAGGGCCCCGCCATCGTGGCGCCGGTGAGAAAGAAGGTCGCGGTGAAACCGAATTCGTCCAGCAACGGCGCCGCGACGGTGACGTGGCGGGCGAGGTCGTCGTCGAAGGTGATCGCCAGCGGCAGGCGGTCACCGGATCCGCGGGCACCGGCGCGGGCCAGGAGGTCGCGTAGCGCCACCACCTCGTAGTTGTCGCGGACGTGCTCGAGCTGGGCGCGGAAGAGGTCGGCTCCCAGCGCCGGCAGGACGTCGTGCGCCGGGTCGCCCTGGGTCGGGGCGATCTCGTGGTACATCAGCACCAGGCCCATCGCCCGGTCAGAGCCGCGTGCGCGGCGCTCGAAGGCCCGGCCCGCCCCTGCCCGCAGCAGGGACGTGGGTTGCAGCGAGGCCATCAAGTCAGGCGGGACTCCGCACCGGCGTCGCTGCAAGCATTGCGCGAAATTGTCCCAGACGACCAAGCGCCCCGATCGCCGCTAGCGACGGGGGCGCCGGTGTGAGGCGGAAATGTCTCGCTCAGCCGCCGGCGATGGCCGCCGTGAGGCTGCCGTTGAAGGGCTGTGTGCCCGGCACCAGCTGCACGCCGCTGAACGACGAGTTGGCGTGCATCCAGGCGATCTCCTTGCCGAGGTCGCCGACCCCGTTGGCACCGGCGAGCGGAGCCAGCTGCAGGGTGCTGAGGATGCCGATCGCCTGACCGGAGTCGTTGAGGAAGCCGCTGCCCGAGTCGCCCGGGACGCCCGGGGTGACCGTCGCGACGTCATGGCTCCAGCCATTGCCCTCGTCCTGGATCACGACGCCCTGCTTCGGGCTCAGCTGGGTGACGCCGCCGCGCAGCTCCGAGTTGCCGTACGAGTAGACGGTCGAGCCGCTGCCGCCTGCCGCCCCCAACCCTGTGGGTCCACCGAAGCCGGGCACCGACGGGTTGACCTTGCCGACGTCGGCCGGGTCGAGCTTGATCAGAGCCAGGTCGTTGAAGGCGCAGGTGTCCGCGTTGGCTTCGTGCTTGGCCTGCATCGCGAGCCAGGAGTTGTAGACCAGGGTCCCCGGCTTGCTGGCCCCGGTCACGTCGACCGGCGTGCCGAGCGGAAGAGAGGCGCTGGTGCAGCCGTCGGTGTCGGTCTGCGAACCGGTGCCCGAGCAGTGGGCAGCCTGGCCGAGATAGACGTTGGAGCCGTCCTGGTAGACGAAGTTGGAAGTGCACTGGGCGCCGTCGGTGAATACCTGGACGCCTGGATGGACGGTTGCCTGGCCGGCCGGCGCCCAGGCCGAAGCGGCCGAAGGAGCGATGGCCAGGACCGCCAGCGACAGGGCGGCGAAAAGCGCGGTCAGATGCCTGCGATGCATGTCTTGGACCCCCGGTTGTGGCTTTGCAAAGCGGAGATCTGCCCCTGCGAGCCGATCTACCCAATACCCAGTTTTAAGCATAACCAGAATTCCCTCCCCAAGGTGCCGTTTGGCGCTTTGCATGGACGAAATTGGACGCCCGAAAACCTGCGTGAGGGGGGGAGGCCAGGGCTATACTCGGTCGCTCCGGGCGGCTGTAGCTCAGTTGGCTAGAGCGTCTGCTTGCCATGCAGAAGGTCGTGGGTTCGAATCCCATCAGCCGCTCTAAGGGTCACCAGATGGCGACAGGGAACCGCAAACAAAGCAATCGCAAACAGGGCCGGGGCTCGAGGCGCAGCCGAGGCAGCGGTAACGGCGAAAGCACCGCGGCGGCCCAGGACGCCAAGCAGCAACCCAAGGGCGAGAGCAAGGCGCCGCCCTCGAAGTCCCAGGCTGCCCAGACCGAGGAGAAGCCCGAGGGGCAGAAGGTCTCGGCGCTGCTGGAGACGACCAGCCAGGAGGTAAAGCAGCTGCTGGAGGCGGCCGACGACGCGGCGCAGAAGATCCGCGAGGCCGCCCAGACCGACGCCGAGATCGGCGCCAAGCCAGGTTCCGGCAGCAGCGAAGGCGGAGGCGGAGGTGAGGCCTCGACCCTGATCAACAGGACCAACAACGAGGTCCGCCAGGTTCTCGAGTCCGCCGACGATGCGGCGGAGAAGATTCGCCAGGAAGCGCGGGCCGAGGCGAGGCAGTTCGTCGACGAGGCCCGGCGCCGGGCCGACGGGGTGACCAACGAGCACCTGGAGCGGGTCTCGAAGGTCACCGAGCAGGTCCTGGGTGAGCTTTCCGGCCTTCGCGAGCAGCTCGAATCGCTGCGCGGCGCCTTCGATCGGGCGATCAGCTCGATGGCCGCCGACATGGGCGACGACGGTGGAAAGGTCTGGGAGACGGCCCAGAACGGCGCCCCCGACGCCGAGGGCGACTCAGAGCTGCGCCAGCGCCTCGGCCACCGTCACCAGCGGGAGAGCGTCGAGGAGCCAGAGGGGATCAGCGAGGGCGCGCGGCTGCTCGCCCTGCAGCAGCTGATGGCCGGCGTCGACGCCGACGTCATCGAGCAGCGGCTGAAGAAGGAGTTCGGGATCGAGGATCCCCGGCCCATCCTGCAGTGGATGGGCCTGCAGACCGATAAGCCCTAGGCCGTCGCCAGGACCGGCTGGCCCGACATCTCGGTCGGCACCTCGATGCCCGCCAGCTCGAGGATGGTCGGGGCCACGGAGACCAGCGGCACCTTCTCGTCGATCACCGAGTGGCGGCGGTCCGGAGTCCGCACCCACATCAGCCCGTCGGGATGGTGCTCGCCGCTCTTCATCAGATCGAGCTTGTAGAAGAGATCGAAGAAGCGCAGCGAGTTGCCGTCGCCGAGGTCGAGGCGGGCATCGTCGTCGAGCTGGCGCCAGACCTTGCAACCCGACTTGATCCCCTTGCCCTCGCGCTTTGAGCGCATCGCCGGCTCGCCGTTGACGCTCATCGCCTCGAGCTTGGCCTCGGCGGCGGCAGCGGCCTCCTCGGTCGCGAAGTCGATGTTGAACTCCTCCGCCATCACCGGCGTCACCTCGCCGTCTCCGAGGCCGAGGTCACCGAGCAGCTTCTCGAAGTCGTTGGGCCGATAGAGGACCTTGCCTCCGATGTCCTCGTACTTGACGCTCGGCTGCTGGCTGAGGGCGGTCAGCAGGACCACCGCCGTGTCGGGTCCCGCGAGGGACATCAGCCGCGGCAGCATCTTGTCCATCTGCTGGTAGCCGAACAGGATCGCCTCCTGGTAGACCTCCTGGTCGCCGGGCTCGGGCTTGACCTTGAAGTGCTCGGGCTCCATGTTGCGCCAGTAGAGGTGCTGGTAGTGGGCGGTGCTGTTGAGGAAGAAGGTCGCGAAGTCCGGCCGCGCGCGCTTGTAGTGCCAGCGGAAGAGGTCGAGCTGGAGGCGGTCGAGGAGGATGGCGCGCTTCCAGCCGGCGTCCGAGAAGCGCTCGTCGGCCAGCTGGCGGACGATCGTCGCGACGGTGCCGGGGCGGAGGCCGTGGCGGGCCATGAACTTGAGGAAGTCGACCTGCTCGCTGCGCGAGAGCGGAACTTTGCCGCTGGTGTGCTCCTGCACGTTGGCGCCGACGAAGCGGGTGTAGGGCTCGAGGAGCTCCTTCGGGTAGGGCTCAAGCTTGCGCGTCCACGGATCCGGCAGCACCCAGCCGTTGATCGGCTTCTGGTAGTTGATGTTCATCGAGCCGCAGACCCAGACGCTGCGGCCGTCGTCTGAGGCCAGGTCCCAGAGGCACTTGCGGTCGAGCTCGGGGCCGTCGCCGAGGTGGTGGATCTGGTGCTCCTGGTAGGGGATGCCGGAGTGGACCGTGACCCACTGGATCCAGGGTTCGAGGTCGGGGGCGACGGTCTCGGCTTCGGTGATCGCGACCTGCGACTCGTCGTGGAAGCGCTTGAAGTTGGGCAGCTTTCCGGCCGCCATGAACTTCTCCATCAGGACCGGGGAAAGCTCGTTGAACTCGAGGAGGATCAGCCGCATGAAGTCAGTATCGGATCGTCAGCGCCGAAATTGAGGGTCGTAACGAGTTGGCTCGGATTTGGGCAATCGACGCCGGATTGACTTCCCCCTGCCGGCGAGCGATCGAAGGCCGAGTATAGGCGTGGTCGTGCGGCCCCGCAAAACGGCCGGGCAGGCGACGCCCGAGGCCTGCATGACCCTTTTCATCTACTGGTGGGCGAAACGACAGAGGCCAGTTGGTGTCTGGCCGTACATGGACGGCAAGCCCGGACAGCGGTCGGCAGAGGGTCAGGGGCTCGCTGCAGAGTTCGCCACCGCGGGAGTGATGCTGTTGGGCGTCGCGGTGATAGTCGCCGGGTTGACCGTCATCTCCTGGCAGGGGTCCCTGGGATGGCTCGGGGTTTTCCTAGGGATCCCAGCCATTGCCCTGGCCTTGCGGAATCGGCGCTGGCTTGCGCTGGCTTTTGTCGCGGCAGCTGCAGTCGCCTGTCTCGCGGGCCTTGTGGAGGCCGTATCGCACTGGAACTGATGCGGGCGGGATTCTTGGCGCTGTATCGGTAGACCGCCGAGGGGGCGCTCGCGCGCCGCCGCCGATGAATTCGGGGGCGGAGCGCGCAAGATTTCGGGCCCAACCGTGGCGCGGAGGGCCGCCGGAAGAAGATGAGTGAAGGAGGGTGTTCTAGCGTCAGCCAGGCACGTTCCTGATCGTACTCCGCCGGAATATGGCTTGGTAGGGCGCTAAGTTTCGACAGCGCTCGGCGCCTTGGCGGAGTGGCTACGCAGCGGCCTGCAAAGCCGTTTACACCGGTTCGATTCCGGTAGGCGCCTCTCGGGGGACCGCTCTAGCTAGCGGTTTCTTGGGACGCCCGCCTTCTGGAGCTGCGAGATGTCTCCCAGAATGGTTAACCCACCTTGATCGTCTTGGAGGTCGCCGGCTCGCACTCGATTCCAACGGATCCCGATCCATCTCCGCTCTCTATCTCGCCAATGACTCCAGTCCGGACGATGGCGTACACCTTGCCGCTGGAAAGATTGCTCCGGACCCTGTACTTGCCGGCCTTGCTGGTCACGGCCTTGCCGACCTTCTTGTCGGGTCCCTTTCGCTTCTTGAACACCGTGACGTAGTTGTGTTCCAAGCACGAAGACGGCAAGTCGGGGAAAGCTCTCGCGATCTTGAGCTTGCCCGTGAATGCGCCCCCCTTGTGTTTGATCTTCAGCTTCCGAGGGACGCCCAGCGGCGGACTTAGCTTGACGTTGTCGATGTCTGTTGTGCCCGACCCATTAAACGATCCCGGCGGGATTTCAACGGCCAGGAGGTTGGCGAGTCTCGCTTTGATCTGCGAGGCGTCGACCCCGGTGTCGCCCGCGAACCAGGCGTTGCCGTTCAAGGCGTTGAGAGCCAAGCTGATGGACCGCCATTGCGGGGAACCTCCCCCGAACACGGAATCGAAGCCCTCAATGTCCGAACCGTCGTTGCCGACCAGCCGCGCGACTTGCTGGTAGTCGCCGGTGCCCGTGAACCGATAGTCGAAGCTCAGCGTGCCCAAGAACGTGTCCGACTGGTCGCCGGACCAGGCCGAGGGACTCCGAACAGCGGGACCTGCTGACGCGAAACTAATGAATCCTCCTGGGTTGCCCCCCGTGCTGTGATAGCTCGGCTGCGCGCCGCCGACGAGCCGCCAGCCCTGGTCGTCCGTGCTGAAGTCCGAGGACTCAGCCGCGAATACCCTGGTCGGGCCAGCCGCACAGACCAAGATCGCCGCCAACAGTACGCCGAGACCTCTCTTGACCGGCAACCGCACAGGCCTCCTGTCGTGTGGAGGCCCGACGGCGCCACTCGGAACGCCTGACTCCCACCTGAGTAAGGATCGGCGATGGTACCAGCCCAATCCAAACTTGCGACCATGCCGATCCAGTGTGGTCCTCGACTTCGTACGTTCACAGGGACTCCCCTTCCGTTGGTGGTTAGACGGGGTCGACTCCGGCCGCCGTGCCCAAGCGGCTTTCCGAGCCGTTTCAGCACCGGTTGATCCCGCTTGGCAAGCGAAGTCGAGGAAACCGCGCCTCCAGTACGCCTCCGCTGCGCCACCAACTTAGGATTTCCAGCGTGCCGGTGGCAAACGCCGCGTACCTGGGGGAAACTGGGAGCACCTTGAGTGCCTGCACCGGCCCCCTGCAGGCCGTTTACACCGGTTCGATTCCGGTAGGCGCCTCTCGCTCGTGAGAGCATCCCGGCGATGACCGACTTCCTGGTCAAGCGCGACGACCTCCGGCAGACCCGCATCGCCGAGGGCGAGCCGCCGGAGATCGAGTCGGGTCAGGCGCTGCTGCGGGTAGACAGCTTCGGGCTGACCGCCAACAACATCACCTACGCGGTGATGGGCGACGCGATGTCCTACTGGGACTTCTTCCCGGCCGAGGAGGGATGGGGGCGGGTGCCGATGTGGGGCTTTGCCGAGGTCCAGGGCAGCGAGGCCGAGGGCGTCGAGGCGGGGACCCGGCTCTACGGCTACCTGCCGCCCTCCTCGCATCTGGTCGTCGAGCCCGCGGCCGCCGACGGGCGTGGTTTCGCCGACGGCTCGGCGCATCGCAAGCCGCTGCCGTCCGCCTATCACCGCTACCTGAACTCGGCGACCGATCCCTTCTACCGGCCCGAGACCGAGGAGCTGCAGATGCTGCTGCGGCCGCTCTTCTTCACCTCGTTTCTGATCGACGACCAGATCGCCGACGAGGGGCTGCAGGGACGAGGGGCGATCGTGATCTCCAGCGCCTCCAGCAAGACCGCGATCGCGGCCGCCTTCATGCTCGCCGAGCGCCCGGGCGCCGAGCTGATCGCCCTGACCTCCGAGCGCAGCGCGAAGTTCGTCGAGGGGCTGGGGATCTACGGCCGCACCGTCACCTACGGCGAGATCGACTCGCTGGAGAAAAAGCCTGCGACCTACGTCGACGTCTCGGGGGACGCCAAGGTGCGCTCGGCGGTGCACCTGCACTACGGCGAGGAGCTGAACCAGAGCATGGCCGTCGGGGTCACCCACTGGGAGGACTTCGGCGACGGCGGCGAGGAGCTGCCTGGCCCGACCCCGACGCTGTTCTTCGCTCCGACCCGGGTCGAGAAGCGCTCGCAGGACTGGGGGCCGGCGGGCTTGGAGGAGAGGGTCGCCGACGCCTGGCACCCGTTCTGCGAGTGGGCGGGCGGCTGGCTGGCTCCCGTCCGGGGCGGCGGCTTCGAGGCCGTCCAGGCCGCATACCTCGACGTGCTCGAGGGCGAGGCAGATCCGGAGGCGCCGCACGTCCTCACCCTCTAGCCGCGGACCCCGGACCGCCATCATCTAGTCGATGCTGCTCGCGATTGCGATCCTGCTGGCCGTCTTCGTCGTCTCGCCGAAGATCGGAATCGCGGTGGTCGTGCTCGCAGCTGCGTGCGAGATCGGGGAGTTCGTGTTCTGGCGCCGTTTCCTGCGCCGCTACCGGGTCCAGACCGGTTCCGAGGCGATGGTCGGCCAGACGGCCGAGGTCGTCGAGGCCGGTGAGGGGTACGCGCGGGTGCGGATCCGCGGCGAGCTCTGGAGCGCCAAAGGCGCCGGCACGCTGCGCGTGGGCGAGCGGGTCCGGGTCACCGCGGTCGACGGGCTGACGCTCGAGGTCGCAGCGGGGGACTGATTCTGGAACGGAAAAGGGCCCCCATAAGGAGGCCCTCTGCTTCCGAAGGACGTACCACCAAAGAACTTGCCCCTGGCTCGTCGGTCCTTAAATCAAGTCTGTTTTCCGTATCGACCCCTGCTCAACGAACTTAACACGCTCTATTGCGGGATGTTTCACCTATTCCTCCCAAGAATGACTATTCCCGCCTCAAAGGCGCAAATACTGCGCACTTTGGACGAAGGTTGGGCCGAAGATTTGACCGTCTGTCCAAGCGCCGGGCCCCAGCCCGTCCGCCCCTGGTCGGCTGGCCAGCAATAGGATGGCCTCCGAGGGCAACCGCAGCAAGAGGAGGAAGCCATGAGGTACCTGATCACCGGCGGTTCTGGCTACATCGGCAGCCGCCTGACCGAGATCCTGGGTCAGCGCGAGGAGACCGAGAAGATCATCAACGTCGATGTGCGCCCGCCCGAGGCCACCCTGCCCAAGGCAACCTTCGTCAGCGGCGACGTCCGCGACGCTGGCTCGATCCGCTCCCTGCTCGAGCGCGAGCAGATCGACTGCCTGATCCACCTCGCCTTCATCCTCGACCCGATCCGCGACGAGGCGCGGATGTACGACGTCGACGTCAACGGGACGATCGCCGTCCTGCGCGCCGCCTCGGAGGCCGGCACCGGGCAGCTGCTGGTCACCTCGTCTGCGACCGCCTACGGCGCCTTCCCCGACAACCCGGAGCCGATCGCCGAGGATCTGCCGGTCCGCGGCCAGCCCGACTTCGCCTATGCGCGCGACAAGGCCGACATGGACCGCGCCTGCCAGCTCTGGACGGCCGAGCACTCGGACCGGGTGATGACGATCGTGCGTCCCTCGATCGTCTTCGGGCCCAACGTCAAGAACTACATCGTGCGCAGCTACGAGAACCAGCCGTTCTTCCCCCACCTCGACGGCGTCGACACCAACATGCAGCTGATCCACGAGGACGACCTGGTCGCCGGGCTGGTCCTGCTGCTGGAGCAGAAAGCGCCGGGTGCCTTCAACTTTGCCGGCGACGGGACGATGACCTGGCGCGAGGGCGCCGAGGTGCTGGGGACCAAGACCCGCAAGATGTCGTTCCGGATGGCCTATGCGATCGCCAAGTGGAGCTGGCTGCTGCACCTGCCGCGGACGCTTGCGCCCCCCGGCAACCTCAACTTCATCCGCTATCCGTGGGTGGTCTCGAACGAGAAGCTGAAGACGACGACCGGCTGGGAGCCGAAGTACGACACCCGCGAGACGTTCGAGATCACGATGCGGGCCCGCGGGCTGCTCGGGGCGGAGTCGGCGGGTGGCGTCGCGGCGCCGGTCAGCGGTCCGCCGGTCGCCTAGCGGCCCGAATTCCGCTGCTAAATTCAGGCACCCGCGAGGGCGTATAGCTCAGTTGGGAGAGCGCTGCCTCGACAAGGCAGAGGTCACTGGTTCGAGCCCAGTTACGCCCACTTCAAGCACCCTCTCGATATTGCGGCGGTTGGCGGGGATCTAGCTGGGAGCGGCTGATGCAACAGCCCTTCGGCCGGCGGCCGCCGCGAAGTCGTGGCCGCACCCTGGACAAACCGTCCGGCCTTTCTTCACTCGTTCGCCACATGCCGGGCATTCCCGCCCTTTGGGTCGCGTCATGAACCAGATCAGCGACAGAACCACAAAGCCCAAGAACCAGAGGAAGATCACGATCCCGACCCCGATTCCGGTGCCAGCCTGACAGGCGTTCTGGTTCAGGTCGCTCGCATATCGGTCGCAGTGGGTGCTGTTGACTCCACCGATCACCCAGATCGTGAATATCAGCGTCCAGATGATCAGCACCCAGGTCATCTTTCTCCAGTGCGGACGGGGGAAGCTTCCCCGACCATCACTCTTTTTGGTGTGAGCTGGGGGGGTTGAACTCTCCGCAGCAGCCTTCATTAACTGTTGCTGCGGGACGTTTTCGCTGACAGCGCGACGTGAGTGATCGGTCCAAGCCTGGCCGTCCCAATACCGGAGCAATCCAGACTCTCGAGGGTCGTCATACCAACCTTGAGGGACTCCTTCGGCGGGGGCCTCAATCTGCGCAGCTGCTTCCGATATCGCATTCCTGACCCGATCGAGTTCGGCGACCAAGACGGTTTGATTGGGGGCCGTATCGCTGCCCGTGATCCGGACGTTCGTTCCGTCCCGGTCAGGACTGAGGTCGAGCTCTATTTTCGGTGGGTGTTGTGAGGGCGCCGTGATGGCGTAGGAGACAATTCGATTCGCCTCGAGGCTCTTGATCAGCCATCCCAGGTGCTCAATGGCTTCTGCGCAGGCCTCAACGGCGTCGACAAGTCCGACGTCGAACCGAAACTCGCCAGTCAGCCTGGTCACGAGTGCTCCCTTCCGAATGCCCCGCGCCAAGCCTCGCGGACCGGGAGCACGCAGTCAAGTGTGACCGTCACGCTGGCTGAGCCTTGCTCTAGGCTCGCCGCCCGTGCTCGCGACCTACGCATCGGTGATCGCGGTGTGCGCGGCTTCGCTGGCGGTCGGCCAGGCGGCTCTGGCCCTCTGCGGCCGGCGCAGCTGGTCCTGGCTCGCGCCCGCCGTCGGGCTGGCGCTGGTCACCGCGCTCTGCTGGGGGACGGTGCGGCTGCCGGGCGACGGAGTGATCTCGGCGATCGCGGTCCTGGTCGCGACCCTGGCCTCGCTGGTCTTCCTGCGCCGGCGGCTGGAGTGGGAGGGGGGACAGCTGCGGGACGGGATCGTGGTCGGTCTCGGGGCGCTGATCGCCGCATCGCTGCCGTTCATCGCCGAGCGCCGCTTTGGGATCCTCGGCACCAGCTTCAACCCCGACATGGCGCAGCACTTGTTGGCCGCCGACCGGCTCGCCCACGGGTCCGACTCGCAGCTGCTGTCGCAGGGCTATCCGCTCGGCCCGCACGCGATCGTCGTCGCGCTCAACAAGGGCCTCGGCGTCGGCCTCGTGCACGGCTTCGGCGGCCTCACCGTCGCGGTCTCAGTCCTGGCCTCGCTGACGGCCCTGACCGCCCTTGGCGAGCTGCCGACGATCCGGCGCTGGCTCGCCGCCCTCCTCGTCGGCCTGCCCTACATGGTCGCCTCCTACCTCGCCCAAGGTGCTTTCAAAGAAACCATGCAGGCGCTGTTCGTGCTCGCGTTCGCGATCTGCTCTCTGGCAGCTGTTGCAGCACGGGAATGCGGGACGGGGGAGGGGTATGCCCGGTAGGGGTGAGGTGCGGCCGGCTGCCGGGCATGCCCCGACCCCGGCAACGAACCGTCGGCCGGCTGCCGGGTCCGCCCCCCGGACGGTCCCCAACAACTCGCTGGTGGCGGTGCCATTGGCGCTCCTGGCGGCAGGCAGCACGTACACGTACAGCTTCCCTGGATTGACCTGGATGGCGGGGACGTTGGTCCTGTGGGGTGCTGGAGAACTCTGGCTGGCCCATCGCGACGGCGATGCGATCCGGCGGGTAGCCGGGAGAGTCGCTCGGCCCGCCTGGTTGGCGGCGATCGTCTTTGCCGTTCTCGTAGGGCCGGAGCTGGGGCGGATGGTCGACTTCCACAACTTCGAGACGTTCAGTCCCAACGGGCCCGGGCTGGGGAACCTCTTCGGTCAGATCTCGCCGACCGAGGCGCTGGGAATCTGGCCCTCGGGCGACTTCAGGCTCACCGCCGGTGCCGGCGCGGTGCCCGCGATCGGCTTCCACCTCGGCGTCGCCTTCGCCGCCGTCCTGCTGGTCTGGGGCCTGGCCTGGTGGTTGCGAGGGCGCCGGACTGCGCTGCCGGCCGCGCTCGCGGCGGCGGTGCTCGCCTACCTGGCGGCGCGGGTCGGCGGCACCCCCTACACCGCGGCCAAGGCGGTGCAGATGGCGGCCCCGCTGGCGATGCTGATCATCGTGCGGCCGCTGCTCGCCTTCGAACCGGCGCAGCTGCGTCCGGGGTCGCTGGCCGCGGTGATCCGCCCGCTTGCGGCTACCGCCTTCGTCGTCGGGGCCGGAGGCTGCAGCCTCCTCGCCCTCGCCAACGGGCCGGTCGGCCCGACCTCCTACTCGCCGGCCCTGACCGGGCTGCGCCCGCAGCTGGCCGGCGCCTCGACCCTGGCCCTCGCCCCGGCCGACCTGCTCGCCGACCAGCACGGCACCCCCTACATCGCCTGGGAGCTGCGCGGCGGCCGCGTCTGCATCAAGGCCGCGGGGGCGCCGAGCCGCTCCTCGCCACCGCCCGGGGTCCGCTACGTCGTCAGCTTCCCCGGCGCCGGCACCCGGCCTCCGTTCGCCGGTCTGCGACTTGCGCGCCGCGCCGGGCCCTACCTGCTCTGGCAGCGCAGCGGTCCCGTCGGCGGGCCGAGCCCCTGCCCGCTGATCGCGGTTCGCTCCGCCCGCCAGGGCGAGAAGCAGGGCGGCTGAGCCGCTCCATAGCATTGATCCCGTGCAGGTCACCCTTCCCGACGGCAACCAGCTCGAGCTTCCCGACGGCGCCAGCGGCGCCGACGCCGCGGCGGCGATCGGTCCCGGGCTGGCGAAGGCGGCGCTGGCGCTGCGGGTCGGCGGCGAGCTGCGCGACCTCAGCGCCCCGCTGGCCGACGGCGACGCGATCGAGGTCGTGACCGACCGCGACCCCGAGGCTCTGGCGCTGATCCGTCACGACACGGCCCACGTGATGGCCGAGGCGGTGACCGAGCTCTGGCCGGGGACCAAGGTCTCGATCGGCCCGCCGATCGAGAACGGCTTCTACTACGACTTCGAGTTCCCCGACGGGGTCAGCCCCTCCGACGAGGACCTGGAGCGGATCGAGGCGGCGATGGCGGAGCACGTCAAGGCCGACGAGGCCTTCGAGCGCCGCGAGCTCCCTGTCGCCGAGGCGATCGAGAAGTTCCGCGCCGAGGACCAGCCCTACAAGGTCGAGCTGATCGAGGACCTGATCCGCGACGAAGGCGTCGAGACCGTCTCGCTCTATCGCAACGGCCCCTTCGACGACCTCTGCCGCGGGCCCCACGGCCCCTCGACCGGCCGCATCGCCGCCTTCAAGCTCAACTCGATCGCCGGCGCCTACTGGCGCGGCGACGAGACGCGCCAGATGCTGACCCGGATCTACGGCACCGCCTTCTTCTCCAAGGGCGACCTGGAGGCGTTCCAGAAGCAGATCGAGGAGGCCCGGGCCCGCGACCACCGCCGCCTCGGGCCCCAGCTCGGCCTCTTCCTCTTTCGCGACGAGGCGCCCGGGATGCCGTTCTGGCTGCCCGACGGCACCGTTCTGCTGGAGACGATCAAGGGCGAGGTGTCCGCGCAGCTGCGAAAGCGCGGCTATGAGGAGATCCGCACACCGCGGGTCCTCGACGTCGACCTCTGGCACCGCTCCGGGCACTGGGACAACTACCGCGAGAACATGTTCTTCGTCGAGCCCTCCGAGCGCGAGGGCGACCAGCGCCGCTACGCGCTGAAGCCGATGAACTGCCCCGGAGCCTGCCTGGTCTTCGGCGCCGAGCGCCACTCCTACCGTGAGCTGCCGCTGCGGCTGGCCGAGTTCGGCGACGTCTCCCGCTACGAGCGCGAAGGCGCCCTGCACGGCCTGCTGCGGGTCCGCGCCTTCACCCAGGACGACGCCCACGTCTACTGCACCCTGGACCAGGTCACCGACGAGGTCGACTCGATCTGCGAGGCGATCGACGAGCTCTACGCCCGCTTCGGCTTCGACGACGTCCGGGTCGAGCTCTCGACCCGGCCCGAGAAGTCGATCGGCTCCGACGAGCAGTGGGAGCGCGCCGAGGCCTCGCTGCGCGAAGCGCTCGAGCGCCAGGGACGCGAGTTCGACGTCGCCGCCGGCGAGGGGACCTTCTACGGGCCGAAGATCGACTTTCACGTCACCGACGCCCTCGGGCGCTCCTGGCAGTGCGGGACCTGCCAGCTCGACTTCCAGATGCCGGAGCGCTTCGAGCTTCACTACACGGGCGCCGACAACGCAGAGCACACGCCGGTGATGATCCACCGCGCCCTGCTCGGCTCGATGGAGCGCTTCGCCGGGATCCTGATCGAGCACTACGCGGGGCGCTTCCCGCTCTGGCTGGCGCCGCTTCAGGTCCTGGTCCTGCCGGTCGCCGACCGTCACGTCGCCGACGCGAGGGCGGCGAGCGACGCGCTCGCCGCGGCCGGCTTTCGGGCCCGCATCGACGAGCGCTCCGAATCGGTCGGCAAGAAGATCCGCGACGCCGAGCTGGCCCGTGCCCCGTACATGCTCGTGCTCGGCGACAAGGAGCAGGAGAGCGGCGAGCTGGCCGTGCGTTCGCACGCCGAGGGCGACATCGGGGCCCTGAGCCTGGAGGCCTTCGTGAAGCGCTTGGGCGCCGAGGTCTCGAATGCGTGAGGGGCCTGTGTCATACTCACGCCACTTGACTGCCGGTACGACATTTAGAACGCGCCGCTGAGCGCCCCCCGTGCCCGCTTTCGCAAACTCTCCCGCAGACGCTTGACGCTCGACCGCTCCTTCACCTAGTGCCGGTCCCGCGAAGGTTCGACCGCCGTCCGCCTGAGCGCGACCTCACCCGGATCAACGAGCGCATCCGGGTCCCCGAGGTGCGGCTGATCGGCGCCGACGGCGAGCAGGTCGGGGTGCTGGCGACCGACGAGGCGCTGAAGCGCGCCCAGTCCGAGGACCTCGACCTGGTCGAGGTCGCGCCGGAGGCCAAGCCGCCGGTCGCCCGCCTGCTCGACTACTCGAAGTACAAGTACGAGCAGGAGCAGAAGGCCAAGGCCGCGCGCAAGCACCAGCAGCAGGTCAACGTGCGCGAGATCAAGCTGCGGCCGAAGATCGCCACCCACGACTACGAGACCAAGAAGGGCCATGTCGAGCGTTTCCTGCGCGGCCACGACAAGGTCAAGGTGACGATCATGTTCCGCGGCCGCGAGCAGGCCCATCCGGAGCGCGGGCGGGCGCTGCTGCAACGGCTGTTCGACGACGTCCAGGAGATCGCGACGATCGAGTCCGAGCCGCTTCAGGAGGGCCGCAACATGAGCATGCTGCTGGCCCCGGTTCGCGGCGCCGGCGCGGACGACGGCGACAAGCCGGCCGAAGCTTCGGCCTAGCTCAGGCCAGATACCACTCCGAGTCGAGCTGGGTCAGCAGTGACCCACTCGACGCCAGCGCGGCGGCGATCTCGGGATCGCGGGTGTGGGTCCAGGGGCGGCGCGCGAAGCCGAGCAGGGGCAGCTGCGGCTCCAGATCGCGCGTCAGGTGCGGCTCGAGGCGCCCGCAGACCGCGGCCGCGCCGCGCTCGCGCGAGCGCTCCAGCAGCGCCGCCAGCACCGCCTCGCCCTCGCGCTCGGCGGCGAGCAGGTGAAAGACCCGGTGAACGGCGGGGGAGAGCGGCACGTAGGCGAACCAGCCGACGACGCGGTCCCCGCGCCGCGCCAGGCAGTGCACGAGGCCGCCGAACTGGGCCTCGAACTGGGCAAAGAGGAACTCGAGGAAGCCGGTGTCATAGGCGGGGCGCAGCCGGGAGGCGGCGGCGATCGCGTCGAATTCGGCGGCGATCGCCGCCGCGTCGGCTTCCTCGACGGTGACCTCCGGGTCCGGCGCCGGGACGGCGCGGGCGGCGGCGCCGGGGCGCAGCGACTTGAATGGCAGGGCGCCGACCGGCACCTCGCGGCCGAGGTCGCGCCTCGCCAGGACGCCGGTCCCCAGGGTGCGCAGCCAGCGGACCGGGCGCAGCAGGAACATCCAGTCGCATGCCCGGGCGTGGTCGAGGTCGCCGCCGAAGGCGCGGATCATCCGCGCCACCTCGTCGTTGGCGGTGTCCGAATAGGTGAAGTCCTGGCCGGCGCTCAGCATGCGGCGGAAGATCAACGCCCCGGTGGCGCCGCTTCGGTGGTCGGGATCGACGCTCAGATGCGAGGCGCAGACGGCTCTCAGATCGCGGTCGCCGAAGCGGAAGCGCCTAACCTGACTGGCAATGAATCCGACCACCTCGCCGTCCTCGCTGGCGACCAGCGAGGGAAGCTCGTCGTCGCGCCAGGGATCGTCGAACAATGTTGCCTGCAGGAACTGCGAAAGCCCGCCTTTCAGCGTCCATGCGGGAAGATTTGCTTCGAACAGGGCGGTGACCGCCGGCAGGTCGCCCTGGTCGAGTGGACGTATCTCGGCCATGCGATCCGACACTATCGAGAGGATTGGCCGTCGATGATCGTCAACGTTCGACCCGAAAGGCGCGCATGACCGCAGGAAACCAAGAAGCTCCGGCAGGGGTCCCCTTCGACGCAGCCGCCGCGGTGCAGCGGCTGGCCGAGGGAACCGCGGCCGCGATCCGCGACCTCGGCCGCCGCGGGGCGGTCGTCGCCGTGTCGGGCGGCATCGACTCCAGCGTCACCGCAGCGCTCAGCGTGCGCGGCCTCGGCGCCGACAACGTCCTCTGCCTGCGGCTGCCCGAGCGCGACGTCGGCAACCGCTCCTCCGACCTCGGCCTGATCCTGGCCGAGTCGCTGGGAGCGCCCACGGTCGAGGAGCCGATCAGCGCCGCGCTGGAGGCGCTCGGCTGCTACCGGCGCCGCGACGAGGCGATCCGCCAGGTCTTTCCCGACTACGAGACCGAGTGGAAGCACAAGCTCGTCCGTTCTGAACCGAGCGGAGGCATCACCTTCTTCTCGCTGGTCGTCGAGCGCCCCGACGGCAGCCAGGACCAGAAGCGGATGCCGAGCGCGGCCTATCGCGAGCTGCTCGCGGCGACCAACATGAAGCAGCGCACCCGCAAGCTGCTCGAGTACACCTGGGCCGACCGGCTGCACTACGCCGTCGTCGGGACTCCGAACCTGCTCGAGTACGACCAGGGCTTCTTCGTCAAGGGCGGCGACGGGCTCGCCGACGTGAAGCCGATCGCCGGGGTGCTGAAGTCACAGGTCTACGCGATGGCGGACGAGCTCGGGCTGCCCGAGCAGATCACCTCCCAGCGCCCGACCACCGACACCTTCAGCCTCGCCCAGACCCAGGACGAGTTCTACTTCGGGTTTCCCTACGAGCAGATGGACCTGCTGCTCTGGGGCCGCGACGAGGGGATCGAGGCGGCCGAGCTGGCGTCCCAGGTCGGACTCGAGGCGGAGATGGTGGAGGCCGCCTACAGCGAGATCGACCGCCGCCGGGTCGCGACCGAGTACCTGCAGTCGCCCGCCGTGCTGCTGGACAGCGAAAGCTGATGTGCGGCATCGCCGGCATCGTCCGCCCGCGTGCCGGGCCGGCGCCCGACCAGCAGGCGCTGCTGCGGATGGCGGGGGCGATCGGCCACCGCGGGCCTGACGGCTTCGGCTACGCGCTCGACCGCGGCGCCGGGCTGGTCAACACCCGCCTCTCGATCTTCGACCTGCCCTGCGGCTGGCAGCCGATGGAGGGCGCCGATGGCGGGATCCTGGTCTACAACGGCGAGGTCTACAACCACTACGAGCTGCGCCGCGAGCTCGAGGCGGCGGGCGAGAGCTTCGAGACCACCTCCGACACCGAGGTGGTGCTGCGGCTGCTGGAGCGCGAAGGCTTCGCCGCCCTGGACCGGCTCAATGGGCAGTTCGCGCTCGCCTGGTGGCAGCCCGGGCCACGGCGGCTGACCCTGATCCGCGACCGCTTCGGAGTCCGGCCGCTGCACTACTCGCTGCTCGACGACGGCAGCCTGGTCTTCGGCTCCGAGGTGAAGGCGATCTTCGCCTCCGGCGAGGTCGAGGCGGCGCCCGACCTGCGCGGCATCGACGACGTATTCACCCTCTGGGGCCCGCGCCCGCCGCGGACCGTCTTTCGCGGCGTCAGCCAGGTCCCGCAGGGCGGGCTGCTGGTCTGGGAGGCGGGCCGCGTGGTCGAGGAGCGGACCTGGTGGGCGCCGAGCTTCGACTTCGACGGCGGGCCGCAGGGCGAGCTCGAGGAGCTGATGCGCGACAGCGTGCGGCTGCGGCTGCGCGCCGACGTCCCGGTCGGCGCCTACCTCTCGGGCGGGCTCGACTCCAGCCTCATCGTCGCCCTCGCCCAGCAGGAGACGGAGCACCAGCTGCGCACCTTTTCGGTCGCCTTCCACGATCCCAACTACGACGAGCGCCCCCAGCAGGAGGAGGTCGCGCGGGCGCTCGGCACCCAGCACCACGTGGTCGAGGCCGGGCCGGGCGAGATCGCCGACGCCTTTCCGGCAGTGATCCGCCACGCCGAGCAGCCGCTGGTCCGCACGGCGCCGGTGCCGCTGTTCCTGCTCTCGACCGAGGTGCGGGCCAACGACATCGTCGTCGTCGCCACCGGCGAGGGCGCCGACGAGCTGTTCTGGGGCTATGACCTCTTCAAGGAGGTCGTGGTGCGCGAGCTGCACCAGCGCGACCCCGAGGCGGCGCGCGAGCTGCTGGAGGAGCTCTACGGCTATCTGCCCGCCGAGGCCCGGCGCGGCCCGGCCTGGGACCGCTTCCTGCTCGAGACCGGCGACCCCGGCGATCCCCTCACCTCGCACATGACCAGGGTCCAGGCGACCGCCGCGGTGAAGGCCTTCTACCGGCCCGAGGTCGCGGCCGAGATCGGCGAGGGCCAGTCGCTCGACCGCCTGCGGGCCGGGCTGCCGGGCTCCTTCGGCGACTGGAGCAGCCTCGAGCGGGCCTCCTGGCTGGAGATCGCGACCCTGCTCGAGCCCTACCTGCTCGCCGCCCAGGGCGACCGGGTGGCGATGGCGCACGGGGTGGAGGGGCGCTTCCCGTTCCTCGACCACCGGGTCTTCGAGTATGCGGCGCGCCTGCCTGCCGAGCGCAAGCTGGCCGGGATGCAGGAGAAGGCGGCGCTGCGCGAGCTCGCCGCCGACCTGCTGCCGGCCGAGATCGTCAACCGCTCCAAGCAGCCCTACCGGGCGCCGGAGGTGGCGCCGTTCTTCGACCCGGGGGCACCCGATTGGGTCGAGGAATCGCTCTCGGCCGCGGCGCTGGAGGAGACCGGAATCTGGGACCCGGGGCGGGTCGAGGGGCTGCTGCGCCGCTGCCGCGCGGGCAAGGCGACAGGCTTCCGCGAGGGCATGGCGCTGATAGGTGTGCTCTCGACCCAGTTGTGGCATCGTGAATTCTTCGATCGCGGACTCAATAGTTATCCGCCGGCGACCGATGAGCCACGCATGAGACTCGACCGCACCAAAGCCGAGGAAGTCGCATGACCAATTCCACCGACGTGCGAGCGGACATGCGCTCGTTCCTGGCCGACAACTTTCTCTACATGCATCCAGGGGTCGAGCTCAAAGACGAGGACAACTTCCTGACCCTGGGCATCATCGACTCGCTCGGGTTCGTCGAGCTGGTCGAGGAGGTCCAGTCGCGATACGGGGTGGGGATCGAGGACATCGAGATCACCGAGGAGAACTTCGGCTCGATCGACGCGATCGCGAACTTCGTCTCCGCCAAGCAGACGGCTTGAGCGTCGAGGCGATCGGAACCGACCTCGGGCGCTCGGCGCAGCGCGATCCTGACAAGCCTGCGCTGATCAGCGGCGAGCGCACGGTCTCCTACGCCGAGCTCGACAACCTCGTCGAACGCTTCGCGTCCGGGCTTCAGGAGCGCGGGGTGGGGACCGGCGACCGGGTGGCGATCGTGCTGCCCAACGACGTCGACGCGGTCATCGCCTTGCAGGGGGCGCTGCGGGTCGGCGCCGCGATCATGCCCATGCACCCGTCGGTCAAGCACGCGCGGCTCGCATCGGTGCTGCGGCGCGCCGAGCCGGCCCTGGTGGTCTGTGACGAGGCGCGGGCGGTGACCTCCCGCCAGGCGGCCGAGGAGGCGGGGGGAGTGCCGGTGTTCGCCGACGTCGAGGAGCTGAGCGCCGACGGCCCCGGGCAGCCCTATTCCGCCGCCGACGCCGACCTGGCGGCGCTGATGCACACCTCCGGCTCGACCGGCGGGCCCAAGGGAGTGATGCTGACCCAGCGCAACCTCTCCTTCGTCATCGGTTCGATCGCCGAGTACCTGCGGATCAGCGAGGAGGACCGGATCCTCTGCGTGCTGCCGCTCTCCTTCGGCTACGGCCTCTCGCAGCTGATGCTCTGCATGCGCACCGGGGCGACCCTGGTCCTGGAGGCCGGGGTGGCGCTGCCCGGCCGCATCGTGCAGCTGCTCGAACAGCACCGGATCACCGGCATGCCGGCGGTGCCGACGGTCTTCGGCGTTCTGCTGACCCTCAGCGGGCTGGCCGAGCGCGAGCTGCCCGACCTGCGCTTTTTGACCAACGCCGGGGCCGGGCTGCCGACCCCGGTCGTGGCCGAGGTGCGGCGCACCTTCCCGCGCACCGAGCTGCACCTGATGTACGGGCAGACCGAGTGCGTCCGCATCTCCTCGCTGCCTCCCGACCAGGTCGACCAGCGCCCGGCCTCCAGCGGTCTGCCGATCCCCGGCACCGAGTGCTGGATCGAGGACGACGAGGGAAACCGGCTCGGTCCCGGCGAGGTGGGGGAGCTGATGGTCCGCGGCGAGCACGTCACCGACGGCTACTGGCGCAACCCCGCGGCGACCGCCGAGCGGCTGCGCCAGGGCCGCAGCCCCGAGGAGCGCGTGATGGCGACCAATGACCTCTTCCGGGCCGACGAGGAGGGCTTTCTGTACTTCGTCAGCCGCCGCGACGACATCATCAAGTCACGGGGCGAGAAGGTTCCCCCGCGCGACGTCGAGGAGGCGATCTACGGCGACCCGGCGGTCAAGGAGGTGGCGGTGGTCGGGGTCCCGGACCGGCTGCTGGGCGAAGCCGTGCACGCCCACGTCTCGCCGCGCGAGGGCGAGGAGCTCGACCCGGCGGCGCTGAAGCGGCTCTGCGCCGAGGAGCTGGAGGACTACATGGTGCCGCAGCAGGTTGTGATCCACGAGGAGCTGCCGCGCAACACCAACGGCAAGATCGACCGCTTGCTGCTTTCCGGGCGCCAGCCGGGGTGACGCTTCGAACTTGCCTATTTGCAGGCCTCTCTGTACGGTCTTCTGGGTCCACTATTTGGCAGTGAGCGGAGGTTCACTCCGTGCTCGGAACCTGGTTCGGCGAGGTAAGTGATGAATGAGAGGGTCCTGGTAACGGACGCCAAGGAGCGTTCGGCGGTCGCCGCCTGCCAGAGCCTGCACCGCCGCGGCTACCGGGTCGGGGCCGCCAGCAGCGAGAGCCGCGCGCCGGCCCAGTGGTCGCGCTTCTCCAACTACCGCCACCGGATCCCGGATCCGCGCGATGACACCGAGGCCTTCGTGCGCGAGGTCGCGGCCCTGGTCCGCAGCCACGATTACACGATCGTGCTGCCCGGAAGCGATGCCTCGGTGCTCGCGATCTCCGAGCACCGTGAGCTCTTCGATCCCGATCTGGCACTCGGCCTGCCCTCCAGGGAGATCGTCGGCCGCTGCCTCAGCAAGCTCGAGCTGACCGCGGCCGCGGCCGATGCCGGGTTGGCGGTTCCAGAGACCGTCGTCGCCGAGAGCCCCGAGGAGGCACGGCGCCTGGCCGAGCAGTTCGGATACCCGCTGCTGCTGAAACCGCGCTCGACGGTCTTCGATGCCGACGGGCGCAAGTTGCAGCACTCGAGCGCCCGGATCGCCGACCGCGACACGCTCGATGCCCTGCTGCCCGACTTCGGGCTTCCCTGCCTGCTGCAGCGCTGCGCGGCGGGGCCGCTTCTGTCCTTCGCCGGCGTGTTCGCCGAGGGCGAGCTGCTCGGGGTCGCTTTCAGCCGCTACCTGCGCACCTGGCGCCCCGAGGCGGGATCGGTCTCGCATTCGATCACCGAGACCCCGTCCCAGCATCTGCGCGAGCGGGTCGGCGACCTGGTCGGGAGCCTGGGCTGGCAGGGGATCTTCGAGCTGGAGCTGATCGAGACCGCCCCTGGCACCTACTCGGCAATCGACTTCAATCCCCGCCTCTACGGCTCGCTCGCCCTCGCCGTCTCCGCCGGCGCGCCGCTGCCGGCGCTGTGGTGTGACTCGCTGCTGGGGCGCGACCCGGCCCCATGCGTCGCCCGTGCCGGATACTCCTACCGCTGGGAGGATGCCGAGCTGCGCAATCTCTTCACCTACCTGCGCCGCGGGCGCCTCGCCGCGGCGGCGAGCGTGGTCAGGCCCCGACGCCACACCACCAAGGCCTACTTCCGCTGGAGCGACCCGGCCCCGATCCTGGTTCGGGCGATGGACGGGATGATGCGCAAGCCGGGTAGCAGGGGATCGAAGTCGGCGCCGCTGACGGCGCCAAGACACCAACCCGGATGAGCGAGACAACTCCGGTAGCGATCGTGGGGGCAGGGCCCCACGGGCTCGCGATTGCCGCCTATCTGCGCGACGGCGGCACCGAGCCGCACGTGCTCGGCGAGCCGATGGGCTCCTGGCGCCACAACATGCCGGGCGGAATGGTGCTGCGCTCGCGAGTGCGCTCGTCGCACATCGCCCACCCCCGCTTCGAGAACAGCCTTCACGACTGGGGCCGCGAGGCCGGCGTCGAGATCCGCGACCCGCTGCCGTTGGAGTCGTTTGTCGCCTACGGCGAGTGGTTCCAGCGTCGCGCGGTGCCCGAGGTCGACAGCCGCCGGGTGGTCTCGGTCGCGAGCCGCGACGGCGGCGGCTACGCGCTGACGCTCGACGACGGCGCCGAGCTGGAGGCCGAGAAGCTGGTGATCGCGGCCGGGATCGCCCCCTTCGCCTACCGCCCGCCCGCCTTCGAGGGGCTGCCGGCCGAGCTGGTCGCCCACTCGGCCGATCTGCCCGACCTCGCTCCCTTCGCCGGCAAGGACGTGCTGGTGCTCGGAACCGGCCAGAGCGGGCTCGAGAGCGCGGCGCTCCTGGCCGAGGCCGGGGCGCGTCCGAAGCTCGTCGCCCGGGCCGCCAAGCTGGTCTGGCTGCCGCCGCTGGGCGGGCGGACCAATCCCCGCGCCCGCTTCAACGACGCGATCGTGCCCCCGACCGACGTCGGCGGGCGCCTCAGCGGCTGGATCGCCGCCACCCCCGGCGTCGCCCGCCGGCTGCCTCAGAGCTCGCGCGACTGGGCGGCCGAGCGCTGCCTGAGGCCGATGGGGGCCCACCTGCTGCGGGCCCGGCTCGCCGAGGTCCCGGTCGAGCTGCAGCAAACGATCGCGGCCGCCGAGGCGAGCGGCGACTCGGTGCAGGTCACCTACGGGTCCGGCGAGAGCGAGGAGTTCGACCGCGTTCTCCTCTGCACCGGCTACCGGATCGACATCTCCCGCTACGAGTTCCTCGGCCCGGAGCTGCTGGGGCGGATCGAGCGCAGCAACGGCTCGCCGCAGCTCGGCGCCGGGCTGGAGTCATCGCTGCCGGGTCTGCACTTCGCCGGCGGCCCGGCAGCCCCGAGCTTCGGCCCGATCATGCGCTTCGTGGTCGGCACCTGGTACGCCGGGCCCGCCGTGGCGCGCAGGATCGCCGGCGGCCGCCACCGCCCGCGCTACTTCTCGTATCCCTCGCGGCGCTCGGGCGCCGCCGCCGCCCCGCCGGTCCCGGGCGCCTAGAAGTTCCGCGAGGTCGGAAGCAGGCGGCGCAGGGTGCGGACGGTCGCCGCGCCGGCCGGCCGCCGGGCGACCCGGCCGCCCCAGTGGCGGGCCCTGGCCTCGGCGGCGACCAGCAACCGGGCCGGAGCCATCGCCCTCGGCAGCACCACGGTCTGGACGTCGCGGCTGGCGTTCTGAAAGCGCCGCTTGTAGTCCTCGGTGCCGAGCAGCATGTCGAACTCGCTGGCTCCCTCCTCGATCGCGGAGCGGATCGTCCGCGTCAGCAGGCAGATTCCGACGCTGAGCTCTGACCAGGAGGGGTCGTAGCCGCTCTGGTAGAAGGTGTAGGTGCCGCCGAGGCGCCAGCCGTAGAAGGCGGCGACCGCCCTGCCGTCGACCTCCAGCAGCCGCAGTCGCAACCAGCCGTGGTCCTGTGCCGCCGCGGCGAAGCCGGTCAGCAGCTGCCGGGCGCCGGGCGAGTCGAGCGACGATCCGCCCTGCCAGCGGCTGTCGTGGAGCTCGAAGAAGGTCGCCAGGTCACGGTCGAGGGTCTGCGGCGTCGCCACGCGCTCGACGACCTCGAAGCCCTCGTCGAGCTTGCGGTCGCGCTGGCGAAGCTTCTTGCGGAAGCTGGAGCTGCGGCCCGCCAGGTAGCCCTCCCAGCTCAGCCCCTCGAGATCGATGATGGGCTGGTCGAAGCGCTGCTGGACGATTGCCGCCCGCCCCGGAACCGACTGCCACCAGGGCCGGCCCGGCTCGACGTGGTTGAGGACCAGCGTGTAGCGGTCAAGGCCGGCTTCGCTCAGGGCCTCCATCGCGGAGGCCGCGACGGCGGCCTCGTCGGCCTCTTTTGCCACCGGCATGAAGTGGTCGCCGAAGCTGGCGCCGGCGAAGCGGATCATCCGGGGCCGGCGGGCGAAGTCGAGCACCAGCGGCATCACCCCGGCAAGGCTGCCGTCGCCGCGGCGGGCGGTGGCGATCACCGGCGAGGTCGCCTCGGGGCGGTGCTCCCACCAGGCGCGGAACCAGTCAGGGGTGACGAAGGCGTTTCCGCGCGCCTCGGCCAGCCGCCGCCACTCGTCCTCGAACGGGGCGATATCGGCTGCATCGGTGATCAGGGCAGGCTCGAGCTTCGAAGCGTCCATCCGCGGGTTCTTCGGCAGCCCCGCGGCCAACCTTTACGGACGCCTGGTGGGCGTCGCCGGTTGCCTTCGGCTAGGGCCGGGAGGTGGGCAGGGTCCTGCGCAACCTACGCGTCACCCCGGCCAGACCCGGCAGCTCGGCCAGGCGGCGGCCGTGGCGGCGGAGCCGCGATTCGCCCTCGAGCAGGAGCCGCGACGGGCGCATCGCCCCGGTGAGCACGACCGTCGCCGCGGGGCGTGACGCCGCGGCGAAGCGCCCCTTGTAGTCCTCGGTCCCGAGCAGGAAGTCGTACTCGGAGGCGCCCTCCTCGATCGCGGCCCGGATCGTGCTCGCGATCAGGACCGTGCCGACGCTGCGCTGGGACCAGTCGGGATGAAAGCCGGAGTTGTAGTAGGCATAGCTGTCGCCGACCCGCCAGCCGAGCATCGCCGCGACCGGCGAGCCGTCGGCCTCCATCACCGTCAGCCGCAGCCAGCCACGCCGCTGGGCTGCGGCGGCGAAGTCGCGCAGCACCCCCTGACGCCGCGGCGAGTCCAGCGACGAGCCGCGTTCGGCCCAGCGCAGCGCATGGAGGCGAAAGAAGTGGTCGAGGTCGGCCTCGAGGCTCCCCTCGCCGGCGCTGCGCAGGGTCATCCCGTGCTCTCGCACCAGGACCCGCTCGCGGCGGCGCAGGTTGGAGCGCGAGCCGCGGCTGCGTTGGGCCAGGTATCCGTCCCAGTCCAGTCCGGCGAGCGGGACGTAGGGCAGCTCGGTGCGCTGCTGCTCGGTGATCGCCAGCCGCCGCGACGAGGCCCGGCGCAGGTCGCCGAGCCAGGGCCGGTCCGGATCCACGTTCTCGAACATCAGCATGTGGCGCGAGAGATCCTCCTCTTGGAGCAGTGACATCGCCGCCGCCGCGACCGCCGGCTCGTCCTCGGGCTCGGCGACGGGGTGGAAGCGGTCGCCGAGGCCGGCGCCGGCAAAGCGGATCGCCCGCGGGCGCTTTGAGGCGTCGATCGCCAGCGGCATCACGCCGACCAGCGCGTCGCCGCGCAGCAGCGCGGCGATCCGCAGCGAGAAGCGCTCGTCGCCGCTGTGACTCCACCAGGCACGCACCCACTCCGGGGTCGCGAAGGCGTTGGAGCGCCGCTCGGCGAGAGCCCTCCACTGCCCCTCTATCTCGTCGATCTGCCCCGGCTCGGTGATCATCAGCTGCCGGGAAGAGCTGGCGACCATCCGCGTACCTTAAGCGGATACGATCGCCGCCCCGTTGGCCTCCGTTCACCTGCTTTCCGCCGCGCCCGAAGAGCGTGGCCGTCGCGAGAGCGCGTTCCTCGACCTCGAGCAGCTGCGCGACTCCGCCCGTGCCGACAGCTTCGGCGCCCACCAGCTAGTCGACGACCCCGAGGCCGCCGACGTGATCCTCTTCGTCGAGACCAACGCCGGGGCCGGGGACTACTTCGGCCTCGTCAAGCGGCACCCGGTCTACCGCCGGCACCGCGAGCGCAGCTACCTCTTCGCCTCCGAGGACAAGCTGGTGCCCTTCCTGCCCGGGGTCTATGCCGGCATCGAGCGGCGCTGGTACCGCCAGGCCTGGACCCGGTCGGGCTACTACCCCGGGGTCAAGGAGGACGGCGCCCTGCGCTACGACCCCGAGAGCAGCCCCTCGCGGCTCTTCTCCTTCGTCGGGGCGGCAAACGCGCACCCGGTGCGGGAGCGGATCATGCAGCTGCCCGACGCCGACGCGATCCTGATCGACAGCTTCGGCGAGTCGCAGGCGGTCGAGCGCGGGGAGATCCCGCCGCCGCCCGAGGAGGAGTTCCGCGGCCGCTACGTGCGCGCGATCGACGACTGCGCATTCGTCCTCTGCCCGCGCGGCGGCGGCACCTCGAGCTTCCGCCTCTTCGAGGCGATGATGCTGGGCCGGGTGCCGGTGATCCTCTCCGATCAGTGGGTTCCCCCCGAGGGCCCGGAATGGGACACCTTCAGCATCAGCGTCGAGGAGGCGGCGGTCGACCGCATCCCCGCCCTGCTGGAGGCCCGCCGCGGCGAGGCGCAGGCGATGGGCGAGGCGGCGCGGCGGACCTGGGTCGAGTGGTTCTCCGAGAGCGCCGGCTTTCACCGCACTGTCGAGTGGTGCCTCGATCTGGCCCGCTACGCCGACCAGCGCCAGGGGCCGCGGCGCTTCGCCCCCTACCTGCAGATGCTGCGCCCGTACCACGCCGCCCGCTCGGTCGCCAAGCGGCTCGGCCACGGCCGCTAGGCCCCGGGCGTCTGCTTCAATAGTCGGCTCGATGCCGAAGATGAAGACCCATTCCGGCGCCAAGAAGCGCTTCCGCAAGACCGCCAGCGGCAAGCTGCGCGGCCGCCGCGCCTACTCGAGCCACATCCTCGAGAAGAAGTCGCCGAAGCGCAAGCGCCGCTTCGCCCGCCCGGTCGAGATCTCAAAGCCGGACCAGAAGCGGGTCCGCACCCTGCTCGGAGGCAAGAGTTGACACGGGTAAAGCGCTCGGTCCACGCGCGCAAGAAGCGCCGCTCCACGCTGAAGCAGGCGAAGGGCTACTGGGGGCGCAAGAAGTCCTCCTACCGCTTCGCCAAGGAGCAGGTGCAGCGCTCCGGTGCCTACGCGTACCGCGATCGCCGCAACCGCAAGCGCGACTTCCGGCGCCTCTGGATCATCCGCATCAACGCAGCCGCGCGGCGCGAGGGGATGAGCTACTCGCAGCTGATGCACGGCCTCAAGGAGGCCGAGGTCGAGGTGAACCGCAAGATGCTCGCCGACCTCGCGGTCAACGACGCCGACGCCTTTCGCCGATTCGTGGAACTGGCCCGGGAGGGTGCGGCTGCCTAGCCGAACCCAGACTTCGAATCTCCCGGGCGGATCCAGAGGATCCGCCCTTTCTTTGTGATCACGAGCCCCGACAACGAGAAGCTGAAACTGATCCGCCGCCTTCGCGAGCGGCGCGGCCGCGAGCGCGAGGGCCTGTTCGTCGGCGAGGGCGAGGACATCCTCGCCGCCGGGCTTGCCGCCGGGGCCGAGCCGCGGCTGCTGCTCAGCGCCGCCGGCTCGGGGATCGGCGGGCTCGAGGTCGAGCCGGAGTTGCTCGCCAGCTGCTCGGCGCTGGGCTCGGGGACGCGGGTGATCGCCGCCTGGGAGCAGCGCTGGGCCACGCGGCCCGAGGGTCCGGTCTGCGTCTACCTGCACGGGGTCGGCGACCCGGCCAACGTCGGCGCCGTGATCCGCTCCGCGCAGGCTCTTGTCGAGGGCAGCGTCGTCCTCGGCCCGGGCTGCGCCGACCCCTTCTCGCCCAAGGCGGTGCGGGCGGCGATGGGCTCGGCCTTCGCCGTGCCGCTGGTCAGGGCCGAGGTGACCGAGACGCCGCAGCCTCGGCTGGCGCTGGTCGCGCACGGTGGTGACGATCTGGGCGTCTTGCAGGAGCCCCTCAGCGTCTGCCTCGGCGCCGAACGCGACGGCCTGCCGCCGCAGGTGCTCGACGCCTGCGAGCGCAGGCTGACGATCCCGCTGCGCCCCGGGGCCGAGTCGCTGAACGTCGCCGCCACGGCTGCAATCGTCCTGCAGCGGATATCGTCGCCCGCGCCCGAGGGGCGCGGTTCCAGCACGTCGGAAGGTGGTCGCGGTGGTTGATCGGATCGAGCAGATCAGGGGCGAGGCCCAGGAGGCGATCGCCGGCGCCGCGACGACCGCTGAGCTCGAGCAGCTGCGGGTCCGCTACCTGGGCCGCAAGGCCGAGCTGACCGGGATCCTGCGCGGGATCTCCGACCTCCCCGACGACCAGCGCGGGCCGGTGGGCAAGGCCGGAAACCAGGCCCGCGGGTCGCTGGAGTCGCTGCTCGCCGAGCGCGCCGCCGAGCTCGACTCGTCCGAGCTCGACGCCCGCCTGGCCGAGGACCGCATCGACGTCACCCTGCCGGGAGCGCCGGCGGCGCCGGCGGCCGCGCGCAGCCTGCTGCAGCGCACGGCGCGCGAGATCGAGGACGTCTTCGTCGGCCTCGGCTACCGGGTGATGGAGGGGCCCGAAGTCGAGCTCGATTACTACAACTTCACCGCGCTGAACCATCCGCCGGGCCACCCGGCGCGGATGGCGCAGGACACCTTCTACGTCGACCCGTCGAGCCTCAGCGAGGGCCTGCTGCTCGATCCGGCTCCCAGCCACCCGGGCGAGGAGGTCTCCGGGGACCCGCTGCCGCCCGGTCCCGAGGACGTCGTCCTGCGCACCCACACCTCGCCGATGCAGGTGCGCGCGATGGAGACCCGGGAACCGCCGATCTTCGTCGTCGTCCCCGGCCGCTGCTATCGCAGCGATCCCTTCGACGCCACCCACAGCCCGGTCTTTCACCAGGTCGAGGGGCTGGCGGTGGCCGAGGACATCACCCTCGCCGACCTCAAGGGGACCCTGGACGAGCTGGCGCGGGCGCTGTTCGGCCCCGAGCGCGAGACCCGCTTCCGGCCCGGCTTCTTCCCCTTCACCGAGCCCAGCATCGAGGTCGACGTCTCCTGCTTTCGCTGCGGCGGCTCGGGCCAAATACCTGTGGCGGCTTCGCCGCCTGACCAGCCTGTGCCGGCACAAAGTGCCGGCCCATCAGACCCCGGCGGCCGCTGCTCGATCTGCAAGGGCACGGGCTGGATCGAGATCCTCGGCTCCGGGATGGTCGACCCCAACGTCTTCGGCTTCGTCGCCGACAAGGGCTATGACCCCGAGAAGGTGCAGGGCTTCGCCTTCGGGATGGGGATCGAGCGGATCGCGATGCTCAAGCACGGCATCCCCGACCTGCGCAAGTTCTTCGAGAACGACGTCCGGGTGCTGGAGCAGTTCCGATGAAGGTGCCCTACTCCTGGCTGCGCGAGTACTGCGATCCCGGCCTCGGGGCCGAGGAGCTGCTGAACCTGATCGCGCTGCGGACGACCGACGTCGAAGGGGTCTCCTACGTCGGCCCGCCCTCGGCGGAGGGGTTCGTGATCGGCAGGGTGGTCGCGGTCGAGCCGCACCCCGACGCCGACCGGCTCAGCGTCTGCGAGGTCGACACCGGCGACGGGACGCGGACGATCGTCTGCGGGGCGCCCAACGTCGCCGCCGGGCAGACGGTGCCGGTGGCGCTGCCCGGGGCGACGATGCCGGGCGGCGAGAAGCTCGGCAAGGCGAAGCTGCGCGGGGTCGAGTCCGACGGGATGATCCTCTCCGAGGCGGAGCTGCAGATCGGGGAGGGCGCGGCAGGGATAGTTGCGTTGAGCGACGGGGACCTCGGCGCCCCCGGAAGCGGAGCTGAGGAGGCGGCGAGCCTTTCTCCAGGACAGCCGCTTGCGGCTGTCCTGCCGCTGGCCGAGCCGGTGCTGGAGCTGGAGGTGCATTCCAACCGCGTCGACTGCTTCGGTGTCTACGGCGTCGCCCGCGAGGTGCACGCGATAACCGCCGCGCCGCTGGCCGATCCTCCCTGGAGCGAGGACGCGGAGGCGAGCGGGGAGGGCGAGGCCTCCGACTACGCCTCGGTCAAGGTCGAGGTGCCAGAGCTCTGTCCGCGTTTCACCGCCCGCGTCTTCACCGACCTGCAGATCGGGCCTTCGCCGCTGTGGCTGAAGGCACGCCTGATCGCGGCCGGGCAGCGCCCGATCAACAACCTCGTCGACATCACCAACTACGTGATGCTGCTGACCGCCCAGCCGCTGCACGCATTCGACCTCGACCAGGTCCCGGGTGGCGAGCTGATCGTCCGCCGCGCGGCCGAGGGCGAGAAGATGACGACCCTCGACGGCGTCGAGCGCAGCTTCGACTCCGACGCGGTTCTTGTGTGCGACCAGAACGCCCCTTCCGGTGTCGCCGGGATCATGGGCGGCCAGGTCTCCGAGGTCTCCGACTCGACGACCCGGCTGCTGCTCGAGGTCGCGACCTGGAACGGGGTCAACATCCTCCGCACCTCGCGCAGGCTCGGGCTGCGCTCGGAGGCCTCGAACCGGTTCGAGAAGCAGCTGCACCCGGCGTTGACGCTGCGCGCCCAGGCGATCGCCTCGCGGCTGATCGTCGAGCTCTGCGGCGCGCGGATGGTCCCGGGGACGATCGACGAAGCGGCCGCGATCCCGGCACCGCACCGGGTCGGGCTGCGGGTCGACAGGGCGGATGCCCTGCTGGGGATGCGGATCGAGCCCGAGCAGTGCGAGACCTACCTCGGCCGGCTCGGCTTCGGGGTCGACCGCAATGACGGCGAGCTGGAGGCCGAGGTTCCCGTCGATCGCCACTACGACGTCCAGCGCGAGGTCGACCTGATCGAGGAGGTGGGGCGGATCCACGGCTACGACGAGCATCTGCCGGCGACGCTCCCGGAGGCGGTCGGCCAGGGCGGGCGGCTTAGCCGCGAGCAGGCGCTGCGCCGCCGGGCCGAGGACGTGGTCCGCGACCTCGGCTTCGGCGCCGTGGTCAACCTCAGCCTTGCCGACCCGGCGATGGCGGCACGGCTGCGGCTCGGCGACGGCGATCCCCGCGCGGCGCCGATCCGGGTCTCCAACCCGCTCTCGCTCGACCACTCGCAGCTGCGCACGACGCTGCTCGGCAGCCTGCTCGACGCGGTCCGCTATAACCTCGCCCACGGCGCCGAGCGGGTGGCCCTTTACGAGTCCGGGCGGGCCTACCTCAAAGACCGTCCTGCCAGCGACCTCGGCCCGCCCGGAAGCGGAGCTGAGGACGTGCCGAGTGTGTTGGGCGGTGGCTTCGCCGGCCGCCGCCCGGCCCCCGCCTACGAGCCGCAGCGGATCTGCTGCCTCGCGGTCGGGCCGCTGGCGGCGCCGAGCTGGCGCGACGGCGCGACGGCGGATTTCTACTCGCTCAAGGGCGTGCTGGAGGCGCTGGCGGCGCAGCTCGGCGCCGAGCTGGCGGTCGAGCCGGGCGGCGAGCCCTTCCTGCACCCGGGGCGGGCCGCCCGGGTCCGCTTCGGCGGCGCCGAGGCCGGCTGGCTGGGCGAGCTCCATCCCCTGGTCTGCCGCCAATGGGACATCGAGGCGGCGGCTGGGTTCGAGATCGACCTCGGCCCGCTGGCGGCCGCGGCATCGCTGGGGCGTGAGCAGTACGAGGACGTGACCAGCTTTCCCGCTGTGCACCAGGACCTCGCGGTCGTCGTCGACGAGGACGTCCCGGCCGAGCAGGTGCGCGACGCCGTGCTCAGCGGCGGCGGCGAGCTGCTGCGCTCGGCGGCCGTCTTCGACCTCTATCGCGGCCAGCAGGTCGGCGAGGGGCGCAAGAGCCTCGCCCTGCGGCTCAGCTTCCGGGCCCCGGACCGGACCCTGACCGACGAGGAGGTCGCGAAGCTGCGCGAGCAGATCCGCTCCCGGCTCGCCGAGCTCGGAGGCTCGCTGCGTGAGTAGGCCCGGCGAACAGCACCTCGACGGGGATCCGGCGGCCCGGGTGATCGTCGCCGGCGCCTCCGGCTTTGCCGGGGCGCTCGCGGCGCAGCTGGTCTGGGATCACCCACGGCTCGAGCTGGCGGCGATCACCGGCCGCAGCGATCCCGGCAAGCGGCTGGACCGGCTCTACCCGCGCTACCGGGTCTCGCTGGAGCTGGCCGAGCTCGACCTCGAGATGCTGGACGGCATCGACGCCGCGATCGTCGCCTACCCGCACGCCGCCTCGGCGCCCGTTGTCGCCGAGATGCGCGGCCTCGGGCTCCAGGTCGTCGACCTCTCGGCCGACTTCCGTCTCCGCGACCCCGAGCTCTACGCCAAGTGGTACGGCCCGCACGGCGAGCCGGAGCTGATCGCCGACGCCGCCTATGGGCTGCCCGAACTTCACCGCGAGCAGATCCGCGGCGCCGAGCTGGTCGCCAACCCCGGCTGCTATCCGACCGCCGCTGTGCTGGCCCTGGCGCCGCTCGCCGAGGCGGGGCTGATCGCCGACGTCGCCGTCAACGCGGCCCAGGGCATCTCCGGGGCCGGCCGCGGCGGTGGCGACGAGATGCACTTCGTGACTCTGGCCGAGAACGCGTTCGCCTACAAGGTCGACGCCCACCGCCACACGCCGGAGATGCAGCAGGAGCTGGCGGGCCTGGGCTACGACGGACCGCTGACCTTCGTTCCCCACCTGCTGCCGCTCGACCAGGGCGAGCTGGTGACCTGCTTCGTCACCCCGGGGCGCGAGATCGAGGCATCCGAGCTGCGCTCGCTCTACGAGCAGCGCTATGCGGACGAGCCCTTCGTCCGTCTCGTCGACGACCCGCCCGGGGTGCGCGACGTCCGCGACAGCAACGAGTGCCACGTGCACGCTGTGCTCAACGGGCCGAAGGTGATCGTGCTGGCGGCGATCGACAACCTCTGGAAGGGGGCCTCGAGCCAGGCGATCCAGAACCTCAACCTGATGCTCGGCATCGACGAGACCGAGGGGTTGGCATGAGCTTCTTCCGCTCCCGCTGGGTGCAGCCGCCGGACGGCGTTGAGGAGCTCGACCCCGCCCAGCTCGCGCCGGGCTTTCGCGCCGCCGGCGTCGCCTGCGGCCTCAAGGGCGGCGGCGAGACCGACTTGGCGCTGGTCGCCTGCGACGCCGATGGGGTCTCCTCGGCGGCGCTTCTGACCCGCAACGCCGCCGCCGCGGCGCCAATCCGCGTCTGCCGCGAGCGCTGCCGGCTGGACTCGCTGCGGGCCGCGGTGGTCAACTCCGGCAACGCCAACGCCGCCACCGGCGAGCAGGGCTACGCCGACGCCCTGGAGATGCGCGACACGGCTGCCGGCGCGCTCGGGGTCAAGCCGGAGGCGGTCGCGGTCGCCGAGACCGGGGTGATCGGGGTGCCGCTCGACATCGCCGCGGTGCGGGGCGGGATCGAGCAGGCCGCCGCCGCTCTGGCCCCCTCCGGCGGCGATGACTTCGCGGCCGCAATCTGCACCACCGACCGCTGGCCGAAGCGCTGCACGGTCAAGCTCGACGGCATAACCCTTTCGGCCCAGGCAAAGGGGGCGGGGATGATGGAGCCCGGCTTCGCCACCCTGCTCGCCTTCGTGCAGACCGACGCCGCGGTCGACGATCCGGAGGGGGAGCTGCGCGACGCCGCCGCGGGCTCGTTCGAGCGGATCAGCGTCGACGGCCAGATGAGCACCAACGACACCCTGCTGCTGCAGGCCACCGGCGCCGCCGGCCGCCCACTGCCGGCGGGGCTGCTGGAGGCGGTCCTGCTGCAGCTGGCGCTGGAGGTCGTCCGCGACGGCGAGGGGGCGACCCGGACCGGCAGGGTGGAGGTCGCCGAGGCAGCCGACGCCGAGGAGGCCGAGCGGGTGGCGCGGGCGATCGCCAACTCGCCGCTGGTCAAGACGGCGCTGTTCGGCCGCGACCCCAACTGGGGCCGGATCGCGCAGGCGGCCGGGATGGCGCTGGCCGGCGAGCAGCTGGCCGAGCTCGGCCCGGCGGAGATCGACGCCGACGAGCTGGCCGGCGAAGAGCCGGAGGCGCAGCTCTCGGTGCGGCTGGGCCGCGGCGAGGCCGGCGCCCACATGTTCTTCAGCGATCTGACCTACGACTACGTGAAGCTCAACGCCGAGTACACGACGTGACCGAGGCTCCGAACACCAACGTCAGCCTCCTTTTGGAGGCGCTGCCCTACATCCGTGAGTTCCACGGCCGCACCGTGGTGATCAAGTACGGCGGCGCGGCGATGCGCGACGACTCGCTGCGAGAGGCCTTCGCGACCGACGTCGTGCTGCTCAAGTACGTGGGCCTGAACCCGGTGATCGTCCACGGCGGCGGGCCGGAGATCACCAGCTACATGGAGCGGCTGGGGATGGAGGTGCGCTTCCACGAGGGGTTGCGGGTCTCCGATCCGGAGACCGTCGAGGTGGCGAAGATGGTCCTGCTCGGCAAGCTCAACTCCGACATCGTCCTGCGCCTCAACCGCCATGGGCAGCGGGCGGTCGGGCTCTCGGGCGAGGACGGCTGGCTGTTCGAGGTCGGCCCGGTCGCCAACGCCGCCGAGGTCGGCCAGGTGGGGGCGATCCAGCATGTCGACGCCGGCGTGATCAACCACGTCGCCGCCGACTACATCCCGGTCGTCGCCTCCGCCGGCGCCGACCGCGAGGGCAACTCCTACAACGTCAACGCCGACGAGGCGGCGGGCAAGGTCGCAGCCGCGCTGGGGGCCTACAAGGCGATCTTCCTCACCGACGTGATCGGCTGGCTCGGCGACCCCGAGTCTGAGGACTCGCTGATCTCGCGCGCCAGCGTCGAGGAGGTCGAGGCCCGGCTGGGCTCGGTCGGCGGCGGCATGCGGCCCAAGCTCCAGGCCTGCGTCGACGCGATCCGCGGCGGCACCCAGTACGCCCACATCATCGACGGCCGCAAGCCGCACAGCCTGCTGCTGGAGCTCTTCACCGACGCCGGGATCGGGACGATGGTGACGCCGTGAGCCCGGCCACCGGGCTCGACGACCTGCGCGAGCTCGAGTCGCGCTATGTGATGCAGACCTACAAGCGGGCTCCGGTCGAGTTCGTGCGCGGGGAGGGGGCGAAGCTCTGGGACGCCGACGGCAACGAGTACCTCGACTTCGTCTCCGGGGTCTCGGTCTGCTCGGTCGGCCACTGCCACCCGGCCGTCGTCGAAGCGGTGCGCGAGCAGGCCGGGAGGCTGATCCACGTCTCCAACCTCTTCTACACCGAGCCCGGGGTGCGCCTGGCCGAGCGTCTCTGCGAGTCGGGCCTCGGCGGCAGGGCCTTTCTGACCAACTCCGGCACCGAGGCCAACGAGTGCGCGATCAAGCTCGCCCGCAAGCACGCCCACCGGCGCGGGATCGACGCGCCGCAGATCGTCAGCCTCGAGCGCGCCTTCCACGGCCGCACGATGGGCTCGCTGGCGGCCACCCCGGGGCTGGCGGCCAATCCCGACTTCGCCCCGATGCTGCCCGGCTTCGTCTCGGTCCCGATCGACGACCCCGAAGCGCTGCGCGCCGCGGTCGGCGAGTCGACCGCGGCGGTGATGATCGAGCCATTGCTGGGCGAGGCCGGCGTCTATCCGGTTCCCGACGAAATGCTGGTCGCCGCCCGCGAGGCCTGCGAGCAGGCCGGGGCCCTGTTGATCCTCGACGAGATCCAGACCGGGATCGGGCGCACCGGCTCGCTCTGGGCCCACGAGCAGACCCCGGTCCGCCCCGACGTGATGACGACCGCCAAGGCGCTGGGCGGCGGGCTGGCGGTCGGCGCCTGCCTGGCGGCGCCGGGGGCGGCCGACGTCCTCGAGCCCGGGGACCACGGCTCGACCTTCGCCGCCGGGCCGCTTGCCTCTTCGGCGGCGCTGGCCGTGCTCGACATCGTCGACGACCCGGCGCTGCTGCGCAGGGTGCGCGAGCTCGGGGCACAGTTGAGCGAGTCGCTGGCCGCGATCGACGGCGTCGCCGAGGTCCGCGGGCGCGGGCTGATGATCGGCGTCGGGCTGGAGGAGGGGATCGACAGCGGCGAGCTCAACCGGCGACTGCTCGCGGCCGGGCTGGTCGCCAACGCCCCCGAGCCGCAGACGATCCGGCTGCTGCCGCCGCTGGTGATCGGCGACGCCGAGGCCGACCGGGCAGCGGAGATCCTCGCCGAGGGGATCGCCGCCACGCGGGCGGGCTCGGGCGCCTGAGATGCGGCTCGGCCTCTACGTCGATGCCGCCTACCGCGCCGAGTCCGCGGCGGGCGGGACCCGGATCTGGTGCGGAGACGAGCTGCTCGGCTTCAGCCGATTCGCGGCCGCGGTCGGCGAGCGCCTCGGGACCCTGGTCCTGATCGCCAAAGGGACCGAGGATGCCGCCGAGACCCCGTACGAGCTCCCGCAGGGGGTCGAGCTGGTGCCGCTTCCCTACTACCGCAGCCTGCGCGAGATCCCGGCTCTGCTGCGGGCGATGCCGGCGACAATCGTCGCCCTCTGGCGCGCCCTGGCCGAGGTCGACGCGGTCTGGGTCTCGGCCTCGCACCCGGTCGGGCTGGTCCTGATGGGGCTGGCGAAGCTGCGCCGCCGCAGGGTCGTGATCTCGGTCCGCCAGGACACGATGGGCTACTTCCGCAGCCGCCTGCCGAGCCGGCGCTGGGCGCCGCTGCTGGCGCCGCTGTGGCTGGTCGACCGCATCTACCGCCTCGCCGCCCGCACGACCCCGACCACAGTCGTCGGGGCCCAGATCGCGGAGCAGTACCGGGCCCCGCGACCCAACGTGCTGACGATCCGGGTCAACCTGATCAGCGAGTCCGAGATCCCGGCCGAGGCGCCGCTGCGAAGCTGGGACGGCACGGTGAGCATGTTGACCGTCGGCCGGGTCGAGCCGGAGAAGAACCCGCTGCTGCTGGTCGAGGCGCTGGGGATCCTCGAGCGGGCGAAGCCGGGGCGCTTCGCGGCGCTCTGGGCCGGCCGCGGCAGGCTCGCCGGGGAAATGCGGCGACGGGCGTCGGAGACCGGTGTCGAGGATCGGCTAAAGCTGCCCGGCTTCGTGCCGATGGGCCCGGAGCTGATGCAGCTCTACCGCGACGCCGACCTCTTCGTCCACGTCTCCCACACGGAGGGGGTCCCCGGGGTGATCTCGGAGGCGATGGCCTGCGGGCTTCCGATCGTCGCCACCGACGTCGGCGGGATCGGCGAGGCGGTCGGCGGGGGTGCCGCCGCGCTGCTCGTCCCTCCGGATGACGCCCAGGCGCTCGCCGACGCGATCCTGCTGTTGGACCGCGATTCCGAGCTGCGGCTGCGGATCCAGCGGGCCGGCCTCGAGCTCGCCCGCGAGCACTCCCTCGAGCACGAGGCGGGCCGCGCCGCCGCCTTCATCGCCGGGGGCTGACGATGTGCGGGATCTGCGGCATGCTCAGCCTCGACGGGCGCGACCGTCCCGACCCCGGCGTCCTCGAGGCGATGAACGGGGCGATCGTCCACCGCGGTCCCGACAGCGCCGGCACCCTGCTCGACGGCCCGGTGGCGCTGGCGATGCGCCGGCTCTCGATCATCGACCTGGCCGGCGGCGACCAGCCGATCGGCAACGAGGACGGCAGCCTGCAGGTGATCCAGAACGGCGAGATCTACAACTACCGCGAGCTCGCCGACGAGCTGCGGCGCAAGGGCCACCAGCTGCGGACCAGCTGCGACACCGAGGTCCTGGTCCACCTCTACGAGGAGCACGGGACGGCCTTCGCCCAGAAGCTGCGGGGGATGTTCGCGATCGCGCTCTGGGACGCTCCGCGGCGGCGCCTCGTCCTGGCCCGCGACCGCTACGGGATCAAGCCGCTCTACTACCGCCAGAAGGCGGGCATGCTCTCCTTCGCCTCGGAGCTGAAGTCGCTGATCCGCCAGCCCGACTTCGAGCGCCGGGTCGACCTCGGCGCCCTGGAGGCCTACCTGGCCTTCAACTTCGTCCCCACGCCGCTGACTATCTTCGAGGGGGCCAACAAGCTGCCGCCCGGCCACCTGCTGGTCGCCGAGCGCGGCAATTTGACCGTCGAACCCTTCGCGACAACCCGCCCGGTCCCAGCCGACGAGGTGCGGCGCGAGAGCACCGCCGAGCTCGCCGAGGAGCTGCGCGAGCGCCTGCGCGACTCGGTCCGCGCGCACATGGTCGCCGACGTGCCGGTCGGGGTCCTGCTCTCCGGCGGGGTCGATTCGGGCACCCTCGCGGCCCTCGCCTCCGAGGTCGCCGAGGAGCCGGTCAACACCTTCACAATCGCCTTCAAGGAGCGCAGCTACTCGGAGGCCGACCTGGCGCGGCTGGTCGCCGAGCGCTTCGGAACCCGCCACCACGAGCTGACGGTCGACCCCGACGCGGTCGAGCTGCTGCCGAAGGTGATCGACACCTTCGACGAGCCGTTCGCCGACAACTCGGCCCTACCGACCTACTTGATCTCCGAGCTCGCCGCCGAGCACGTCAAGGTCGTGCTCTCGGGTGAAGGAGGCGACGAGCTGTTCGGCGGCTACTTCGCCTACGTCGGCGACCTCTGGGCGCCGCGGGTGGGGGGGATCGCGACCGCGCTGCGCTCGCTGATCGACCGCCTGCCCAGCGGCGCCGGCAGCCGCCGCCTCGACGACCGCCTCAAGCGCTTCGCCCGCGGCGCCCATCTGGACCAGCCCGACCGCCACGTCGCCTGGAGCCAGGTCTTCTCGCCGCAGGCGCGCGAGGAGCTGCTGACCCGCCGCAAGGGCGGCGACTTCGACCCCCTGCGCGGGCACCGCGAGCGCTTCGAGCGCTCGGCCGGCGCCGAGCCCTTCAGCCGCGCCCAGGACATCGACCTCGGCACCTATCTGGTCGACGACATCCTGGTCAAGACCGACCGCGCCAGCATGGCCCACTCGCTGGAGTCGCGGGTGCCGTTCCTGGACCCGGCGATCTCCGACTTCGCGCTGGCGCTGCCGACGAACCAGAAGGTCCGCTTTCTGGCCAAGAAGCGGTTGATGCGAAAGGCGGTGGCACCGCTGCTGCCGCGCGAGATCGTCCACGGCCGCAAGCGCGCCTTCGCGCTGCCGGTCGCGGGCTGGTTTCGCGGCGAGCTTCTGCCCTTCGCCCGCGAGGTCCTTTCGCCGCAGCGGATGCGGGACCAGGGCTATCTCGATCCCGACGCGGTCACCGCGGTCATCGACACCCACGTCTCCGGGAGCGAGGACCTGAGCCGCAACATCTGGGGCCTGATCTGCTTCTCGCTCTGGCACGACCGCTACGTCGCCGGTCACTGAAAAGGCACCTGCAAATTCGGTAGCGGCCTGGACATCCGTCCAATCCGTGCCTGTGTGGGTCACCGAACTTCCGTCCGCCGCCGAGGAGTTCGGGGATGTCCTTTCCCCTCGCAAGGCTCTCTCTCGCCAGGCTCGGCCTGCTGCTCGCCGCGCTTGCGGGTATGGCAGTCCTTCTCGGCGCCAGCGCGAGCCCCAGCTCGGCGCGCTCCTGCGCCCACCCCAAGCTGCGACTCACCAAGCACGTGGTCCGGTCCGGGCGCCGGGTCAGGGTGCACGGGACGACCTGCCGCGGTGTTCGCGGTGTGGTCCACATCCGGCTCAAGGCGGGCAAGCACTGGCGGACCGTCGGTCGCACCCATCCCCGCTCCAACGGCCGCTTCCATACCCGGGTCAAGATTCCCCACGCCAAGGGCCACCGGCGCGGCAGGATGCGGGCGATCTTCTCGAGCCACAACTCACCGACGGTGCCGGTGACGATCCTTCCCGGCGGCGGGGGCAACTGCGCCATCAACCAGCCGGGCTCGACCGTCGGGATGACGCTTCCCGGCTGTCGCGTGGTCGCCTCCGACACCGCTTCGAACCCCAACCCGAACTCCTTCTGGGGGTTCACAGCCTGCCAGCACGGCTCCCAGGCGGCCGACCTGAGCAGCGGTGGCGACGTCCACCCGATGTCGGACGGCGCGAGCCAGCCCAACAGCTCCTACCGCCAGATGACGGTCTTCGACGGCGACAATCCCTTCGGCTGGGGCGCGCGCTGCGAGCTGGGTGAGAACGACCATGACGGGCCGGTCGCCTTCTACCACCAGGGCCAGCGCCGCGTCACCTATATCTCGATGCGCCTGCCCGACAACTTCCCCCTCGCCGAGGACTACGGCTTCCAGACCGTGATGCAGATGAAGGAGGCCCAGCCCTACGACAACAATCTCTACTGCTGCCCGATCCTCTTCATGGAGGCCTTTGACAACCACTGGATCATCGACTCCAACAACGGCACCTACTGGAAGTTCCCGGCCCAGCGCGACGTCTGGACCCGGTTCGCCTGGGACGTGACCTATTCCAACGACCCCAGCAAGGGCTCGATCCAGGTCTCGGCCGACCTCAACAACGACGGCGACTTCGACGATCCCGGCGAACGGATGCCGCGGATCCACACCAACACCCTGATCACCGAGACCGACGGCCCGCACGGGACCAGCGACGGCCTCGCCCCGGGCGACGCGATCCCCAGCCACCTGCGGACCGGCATCTACCACGACAGCGACATCCCCTGCCCGGCCCCGGACGGCTGCTCGACTCAGGTCGACAACGTCCAGGTCGTTGCCCCGACCTCCTAGGGTCCGCCGAGGCCGCTAGCTAGGATCGCGCCCGACCGAACGGTCGTCCGAGCCTTCCCTTGCGCATCCTGATCTTCAGCCAGTACTTCACGCCGGAGGTGCTGGCACCCCCGGCGCGCCTGCACCCGATCGCCAGCATCCTCGCCGAGCGCGGCCACGACGTGGAGGTGATCTGCGAGGTCCCCAACTACCCCGAGGGCGTCGTCCAGGAGGGCTACCGCGGCAAGGCCACGCTGACCCGCGAGATGGACGGCTTCACGGTCCGCTACGTCTGGGTCCGCACCTCGCCGGTCAAGACGACCCGCTCGCGACTGCTGCTCTACGGCACCTTCGCCAGCAGCGCCACGATCGCCGGCGTCCTCTCGCGCCGGCCGGACCTGATCTTCGTCTCCTCGCCGCCGCTGTTCACGGCGATGGCGGCGATGGCGGCGGCCAAGCGCCACCGGGTGCCCTGGGTGATGGACGTCCGTGACCCCTGGCCCGAGGCGGCGGTGGCGCTGGGCGAGCTGACCAACCCGCGCCTGATCCGGATCGCGGAGCGGATCGAGCGCCGGCTCTATGCCAGCGCGGTGGCGATCGTGACCGTGACCGAGCCCTTCCGGGCCGACATCGCCGCCAAGGTGGAGGACCCGGGCAAGATCATGATCGTCCCCAACGGGACCTCGCGGATGTGGCTCGAGGCCGGCGAGCAGGAGGTCGACCGTGGCGAACTCGGGCTCGGCGGCGAGCGCTTCCTCTGGACCTACGCCGGCAACGTCGGCATCGCCCAGGGCCTCGACGCGGCGGTCGACGCCGCTGGGCTGCTGGGCAACGAGTTCGAGCTGCTGGTGATCGGCGCCGGCCCGGCGCTGGACGATCTGCGCCAGCGCGCTGAGGCAGCGCGGTCCGGCAAGGTCAGCTTCCGCGGCATGATGCAGCCGGCCGAGGCGGCCCGCCACCTGCGCGCCTCCGACGCGCTGCTGGTCCCGCTTGGCTCGCAGCCGGCGCTGGCCAAGTTCGTGCCCTCGAAGCTGTTCGACTACTGCGCCGTCGGTCGGCCGGTGATCGTCGCCGCCTTGGGCGAGGCCCCGCGCCTCGCCGGCGAGGCGGGCGCGGCGCTGACGGTCCCGCCCGGCGACCCGCAGGCCCTCGCCGACGCCGTGCGGCGCCTGCGCGACGAACCGCAGCTGGCCCAGCAGCTGGCCTCGAGCGGGCGCGAGTTCGCCGGCGGCTATCTGCGCGAGCGCCAGGTCGAGCGGCTGGAAGAGCTGCTGAGTTCGCTGGCCGGCTGACTCAGCCGAAGAGGTCGTGCGCTTCGCCCGGGAAGGCGGCCGCGACCTCGGGCGGCGTGCCCTCGAAGAAGAAGCGCCGCCGCAAGAGCGCCTGGCGCAGGACGATCAGCCGGTCGCGCAGGGCCCACCAGGCCGCCGTTGGCTTCGCCTCGCCGCCGAGCGCCTCGATGTTGTGGTCCATCTCCGCGACCCGCTGACGGGCGAGCTCGGTCACCTCGTGGGAGGTGTCGAGCTCCTCGGCGGCGATCTCGCAGGCGCGGCGGACGTTGCGGAACATGCTGCCGACGTCGGCCGACATCGAGCCGCGGCGATCGCGCTGGACGGCGAGCCGGCCGGAGACGTGGGCGGCGCGATAGCCGTTCGCCAGCAGCCGGATCCAGAGCTCGTAGTCCTCGCAGGCGCGCAGCGACTCGTCGAAGCCGCCCACCGCGTCGAGCGCCGAGCGCCGGATCGTCGTCAGGCCGAAGACGAAGTTGACCTTGATCAGCAGGCGCAGGAACCCCTCGGGGTCGCGCGGCGGGTCGGCTGGCGCCCCCAGGTACTCGCTGATCGTGCGGCGCCAGAAGCGGCGCCGGGCGACGTCGTACCACCAGGCGTCGGTGTAGGCGAAGCCGGCCTCCGGATCCCGGTCGAGGGCCGCGCCCAGCCGCTCCAGGTAGGTGGGCAGCCAAAGGTCGTCGGCGTCGATCAGCGCGACGTAGGGGGCGCTGCCCTCGGCGATACCGCGATTCAGCGAGGCGGCGAGGCCGCGGTTCTCGTGCCGCAGCAGCCGCATCCGCGAATCGGACTCGAAGCTGCCCGCGACCTCGCTGGTTGCGTCGGCGGAGCCGTCGTCGACGACCATCAGCTCGAAGTCCTCGCGCGTCTGGGCGAGGACCGAGCCGATCGCGTCGGCGACGTAGTCCTCCTCGTTGTAGGCGGCGAGGACGACGGTGAAGGCGGGTCCGGTCACGGCAGTGAGGCCTCCGGCGTCTCGCTCGGAGCGGGCTCGCCCGCGGACGCGTCGTCCTCCGGCTCGCCGGAGCCGCCGCGGTTGCGCAGGCGCTTGGCCAGCGCGACCATTTCGCGGTAGCCGGGGGGATCGAGGACCCGGACCGCGAGCATGTAGAGGACGCCGCCGAGCAGCGCCTCGGCCCCGAGCAGGACGATGCCGAGCGCGGTCCCGCGCGAGGCGGCGTCGACGACGAAGAACTGCAGCGGGGTCAGGACCGCGGTCATGAACAGGGCAGCGGCCGCGAAGGACCAGATGTCGCCCAGCATCTGCCGCGTGCGGATCCCCAGCTGACGGGTCACCCGCACCATGCCGTAGCTGGCGCTGAACAGGGTTCCGATCGAAAGTCCTGCACACACACCGACTAGATCGAACGGAAGCAGCGCGACCATGAATATCGTCGTCGCAATGACGTTGACGGCGCGGATGCGCATCAGGATGTCGGGGCGCCCGTCGGCCTTCAGCGTCTCCGACGCGAACGAGATCGGGGTGCCGAAGACGGTGCAGAACGCCAGCGCCATCGCTGCGTAGCCGGCGTCCTTCCAGACTTCGCCGAAGAACAGAACCGCGGCCGGGACGCCGAGCGGGACGAGGATCAAGCCGAGCGGGAAGCCGATCGCGCACATCGAGCGCAGCGAGCGCCTGCAGGCGTCGCGGAAGCGGTCGCGGTCCTCGGTGATCCGCGCCATCGCCGGGAACAGCACGTAGGAGGCCGACTGGACCATGATGCTGCCGACCGTCGACTCCATCCGCGACGCGTAGCGGAACTGGCCCAGCGCCCCGGTGCCGACGAAGCGCCCCAGCAGCAGGACGGGGATCTGGGTCTCGCCCCGCTCCAGCGCCGCGGTGCCGACGATGTGGCGGCCGTAGCTCATCAGCTCGCGCCACATCGCGACCGAGGCGTCGCGCAGGCGCGGTCGCCAGTCGAGAAGGGCCCAGGAGAGCACGGCGTCGGTGCCCTCGGAGCCGTAATAGGCAAGGACCAGCCCCCAAACGCCCATCCCGTTGGCGGTCAGGACCACTGCGGTGACGCCGAAGATCACCACCCCGACCGGCTCGATGATCACCCGGCGCAGGAACGAGAAGCGGCGCTGCAGGAGCGCCTCGGGCACGACCCGGAGCGAGCGCACGAACAGAAGCCCGGAGCTCGCGGCCGCCACCTCTCCGATGTGGGAGCTGTGAAAGATCGCCCCGACCAGCGGCGCGGCGGCGAGGGCGCCGAGGGCGAGCAGGAAGCCGCTGGCGATGGTCGAGACCGTCGCCGTGCTGGCGGCCTCCTGGATCCGACCCTCGCGGTGGATCAGCGCCGCCATCATCCCCGACTCGCTGAACAACAGCCCGACGTTGACGATCAGGGTCCCGGCGGCGAGGTCGCCGAAGTCCTGCGGCGAGGCGAGGCGGGCAAGGGCGACGTAGAAGCCCAGGGTCAATACCTGGGCCGCGAGGTAGCCGGCGCCGGCGAGGCCGGCGCCGCGGACGACTGTGTCGGTCAGCTCGGCCGGCGGGGAGTCCGGCTCGAGCGGCGGCTGCAGCTCGGGCTCGTTCAATTGCCTTCCCTATCCCTTGGGGCGCTGGCCGCCGCGGTGCAGGAACCTCATCAACGTCGGCCAGTGGCGACCGCTGCGCAGACGGCGGACGCGGCGCGAGACCTTGAGCCGGAAGGAGAGGCGACCGTCGTTGTAGTAGATCCCGACCCGCGGCCAGAGCAGCGCCGACGGCTGGGGCGAGTCGGCCGGCAGGGTCGCCGCGGCCGAGTAGCCGGCGGCGCCGGCGGCGGCGACGGCCTCGGGGCTGTATTCCCCGTAGGGATAGGCGAGTGTCTCGCAGCTGCGCTGCAGCGCCTGCTCGCAATCGCGGCGCGAGCCGGTCATCTCCTCCTCCAGGTCCGGCTCGGAAAGCCGCGGCAGGTGCGGGTGGCTGCGGGTGTGGGATCCGATCTCCCAGCCGGCCTCGGCCAGCGACCGCGCCTGCTGCCAGGACATCGGCAAGAGCTCGGGCTCGTGCTCGGTGCCGAGCCAGTGGTCGATTCCGTCCCAGGCCATCGGCTCGTCGCGGTCCATGAACTCGGTGGCGACGAAGACGGTCGCCGGCATCTCGAAGCGCTCGAGCACGGGCCGCGCGAGCTCGTAGACCGAGCGATAGCCGTCGTCGAATGTGACCGCGACCGCCTTGCCCTCGACGCCGCCGAGCACCGCCTCGCTGAAGGTCACCCCCCGGTAGCCCTTGCGGGTCAGATAGCGCAGCTGCTCGGTGAATCGCTCCGGCGTGACCGAGAGCGGCGCCGGCCAGTCGGGGCTGACGGCGTGATAGCTGAGGACGATGACGTCGGAACCGCGCCGACGCTTGGCGCGTCCCGAGCGCGCCGAGCGGTTCCAGGGCAGGCGGAAGGCGAGCAGGCCGTTGCGCGGGACGAGGAGGCGGAAGACGATCTTGTGGACCATCGCCCGGCTGCGTTGCATGCGCGAGGCCCGGTAGCCCTCGAACCGGACCGCCGCCTCCTCCAGCTCCGGCCGTCCGGCGAGCTCGGCGAGGACCCGCAGCTGCTTGATGTGCAGGGCGTGGTAGGCGGGGCTGGCGACATTGGAGATCGGATGCGGGTAGATGTCGTAGCGCGACCAGAACCCGGTGTCGAAGCGCCAGAGGTTCTCCGACAGCGAGGCGGTCAGGGTCTCGAACTGCTCTCTGGCGTCCTCGTCGCCGAGCCCGACCGCGACGTCGTGATAGCCCCAGAGGGCGAAGATCGCGCCGTTCAGCACCCAGGAGGGGACGTCGGTCGGATACTCCTCGACCAGCGGCGAGCCCTCCAACCGCGCGAAGGCGCCGCCTTCGGAGACCGCGACCCGCATCGGCTTCAGCGCCCGCCGCGCCGCGTCGGCGTAGCGCTCGTCCCCGGTCTGCAGGTAGAGGCGGGCGAAGAAGCTCGCCGCCTCACCCTGGGAGATGCCGGAGATCCAGGGAGGGTCGATGCGGTAGGAATGCGGCATCGGCACCACGTGCAGCCAGCCGCCGTCCTGGGGCCCGCCGCGGTGCTGGCGCTCGAGCAGGTACTCGGCCGCGTCCTTGGCCCCCTGCAGCCAGTCGTCGCCCTCGCCGTCGCCGTAGCGCTCCAGGGCGCCCAGGCCCCACTGGATGAAGGCGACGAAGAACTCCGTCTTGTAGCCCAGCCAGTAGGGGGGCCACTCCGGCGACTCGCACTTGTTGCTGAAGTCGATGTAGTAGCCGCGCAGGGGCTCGCCGGCCGCCCACTTGCGCCCGATCGGCATGTCGAAGGAGCGCTCGCTGCCGAGCACGCTCATCTCGCCCTCGTTGAGGCGCAGGCGGACGCGCAGGCGCTTGCCGAGGCTTCGGTCGCGGGCTGCCACGGCCAGATTGTCCCCATTCCGGCCGGTCGGCAAAACTACAGCGCCAATGAGCAACGCCGGCCCCGAACGCCGCCTCCGCGTGCTCACCCTCGTCGATGGGATCGGCACCTACGGCGGCGGTGAGCGCCTGGCGCGCCAGATCACCACTCACCTCGATCGCGAGCGCTTCGAGACGACTCTCTGCGTCAGCCGCTGGGAGCCCGACCCCATGCACGAGCCGGCCCTGGAGGAGCTGCGGGAGGCGGGGGTCTCATTCCTCGGCCTGAGCCGCAGCTCACGCCTGCAGCTCTCGCCCTGGCGCCAGCTCACCGAATACCTGCGCGATTGGCCGGCCGACGTCCTGCACACGCACAAGGTCGGCTCCAATGCCTGGGGGGCGCTGATCGCGCCCCGGGCCGGTGTCCCGGTATTCGTCGCCCACGAGCACACCTGGTCCTACGAAGGAAAGCCGTACCGGATGTTCCTCGACCGCAACCTGATCGCCCAGCGCGCCGATGCCTTCGTCGCCGTCTCGCGCGCCGACCAGCGGCGGATGATCGCCCTCGAGCGGATCCCCCACTACAAGACCCGCTTCATCGCCAACGGGATTCCGCCCTCGCGGCCGCCCGATCCGAGCCGCGACGTGCGGGCTGAGCTCGGGATCGGCCCCGAGCAGCCGGTCGTCGGCACCGTGGCCACGATCCGCCCCCAGAAGGCGCTCGGCGTCCTCGTGCGGGCGGCGGCGCAGCTCCGCGACGAGTTTCCCCAGGTCAGGGTGCTGATAGCCGGCGGCTCCGACGACGCAGACGAGGGGCGCCGCCTGCGCGCCCTGGTCGCCGAGCTGGGGCTGGAGGAGACCGTGAGCCTGCTCGGCGCCCGCCCCGACGTGCCGGAGCTTCTGGCCGCCTTCGACGTCGCCGCGCTGAGCTCGGACTTCGAGGGCAGCCCGCTGTCGCTGCTGGAGTACATGCAGGCGGGCAAGCCGATCGTCGCGACCCGGGTCGGCGGAGTCCCCGACATCGTCGAGGACGGGGTCACCGGGCTGCTGGTCGAGCCCCGCGACCCGGCCGCGCTGGCGGCGGCGATCAGCGGCCTGCTGGGCGACCCCCGGCGCGCGGCGGAGATCGGCGAGGCGGGACAACAGCGCCAGCTTCGCGACTTCACTCTCGAGGCGATGGCGGCGCGGGTCGGCGACCTCTACGCGGAGCTGTTCACCGCGAAGCTCGGCTCAGCCGCTTGAGCTTCCTGCTCCTCGCGGCGCCTGGAGATCGCCAGGATCGCCGGGCCGAGGCCGAGTAGCAGCCAGAGTTGCTTGTTGTACATCTGCGAGATGAAGGTGTCGGCGACGAGGATCCCGACCAGGCCGATCGCCAGGCAGCGGGCGATGACCTCGCCTCGGGGATCGCCGCGGGCGCGGAAGTTACGCGCCGCCCGCAGCGAGGCGGCTAACGAGAAGCCGGCGATCGCGAAGAACAGGCCGAGCCCGACGAGTCCGAGCTCGGCGCCGATCTGGATGTAGGTGTTGTGGGTCACCGAGGGGTTGAAGATCACGACGTCGGTGCGAAACAGCGCCCCGGGCTGCAGCACGTAGTGCTTGGCCGAGCGCGAGAAGTTGCCGGCGCCGACGCCACCGATCGGGTTGGCCCGGATCATCCGCTCGCCGATCGCCCAGAGCGTCGTCCGCGGCTCCAGCGCCTGGCTCTCGCCCTGGGAGGAGGACTCGATTCGCTGCTTGATGTCGGTCGGGGCGAGGGCGACGATGTAGAAGAAGGTGAAGAGCGCGACCACGCTGCTGACGATCACGACACGGCCGCGCCAGCGGCCCGAGAAGAGCACCGCCGCGATCAGCATCGCCCCCAGCGCGACGACGCCCCCGCGCGAGCCGGTGTAGAGCGCGGTCAGAAGGCAGAACACCGCCACCCCCACCGCGGCCAGCTGGGCACCGGGGCGGCGCTTCATGCTCACCGCGAGGCCGAGCGCGAGGGCGATTCCGGGGACCAGTACCGAGGCCAGCTCGTTGGGGTCGAGGTTGGTCCCGGTCAGCCGCCCGTCGTAGTGGGCAGTGACCGGAGCGGGGGCGAAGGCGAGCCCGTACAGCGCGGCCGCCAGTGCCCCGACGAGCAGCCCGGTGATCACCATCGTCGCGTCCTTGAGCCGGCTGACGGCGGTGAAGACGATCACGAAAAGGATCGCGTTCGGCAGGTAACGGCCGAAGGCGCCGAGGACCGCCGACGTGTCCTCGGCCCAGGTGGCGCTGAGCAGCACCCAGCCGAGGAACAGACCGAGGACGAGTGAGATCGCGGGGTAGGTGCCGAAGAAGTCCTTGCGCGCGTCGTCGTGGGTGACGACGTAGGCGAACCAGCCCATCGCCAGCAGGACGCCGAGCAGCTTGCCGACGCTGACCGTCGAGCCGAGTGAGAGAACCTCGAGGAAGGTGAAGGTCCCGAAGGCCGTCAGCCCGGCGGTCAGGTCGACGAAGACGATCAGCACGAAGGCGATCCCGATCGAGGCCGCAATCGCGAACTTGGGATCAAAGCCGGCCAGCAGGCCGACGATCACCGATAGCCCGACCAGGGCCGCCGCCAAGCCCAGGTTGACGGGTTCCAGCCGCGCCGCCATCAGCGGTCCAGTCTAGGTCGCAGCGCCGCGGCGGGCACCGGTTCTGCCCCTACGAGCGCAGGCTGCGGCGCGCCTCGGTGACGAGCTGGCGCTGACGCTGTCCGTCCTGCGCATCGCTGTCGGGCTCCGCGTAGTAGTGGTACTGGCTGCGTTTCGGGCGCGGTGTTCCGACGACCGCGAAGCCGACCGGCGCGACGCCGTTCTCGGCCAGGAGCTCGGCCAGTTGCGAGAGCTTGTCGAGACGGGTGATGCCGAGGCGGACGACGATCAGCACCTCGTCGGACTGCAGGGCCAGCGGCAGCGCGTCGACGACCTCGTTCAGCGGCGCCGAGTCGACGATCACGTAGTCGGCCATCCGGCGCGCATCCTGGATCATCCGCTCGGCGGTCGGGATCGAGAACAGCTCCGCGATCCAGCCGCCCTCGTAATCGGAGAGCAGCAGCCGCAGGTTGGGGCCGTAGGTGGCCGAGGGAACCAGAGACTCGACCAGGGTCGTGTTCTCGATCAGGACGCTGACCACGCCGCCGTTCTCCGGCCGTACGCCCAGGACCTGGGCAAGGACGGGGCGGCGCAGGTCGGACTCGATCAGGATCACCCGGTTGCCGGCCAGCGCCAGCGAGGTCGCGAGGTTGATCGCCGTCGTCGTCTTGCCCTCCGAGGGCGAGGAGCCGGTGACGAGGATCACCTTGCCCTCGTCCTGGCCGCGGCGGCGCGGGCCGGCGAGGGTTGCGCGCAGGGCACGGTAGGCCTCACCCGTTGCGGAGGAGATCTGACGCGGCGCCAGCGGGCTCTCCTCGGCGCCGGCCTCCTTCGGGATCCGGCCCAGGATCGGCAGCCGGTAGCTGCGGCGAAGCTGCGCCTCGCGGCGCAGGCGCGGGTCGAGGGTCTGGGCGGCGAAGGCTGCGACGACGCCGAGGATCAGGCCGGCGATGATGCCGCCGACAACGCTCAGCACCGGGCGCGGGGAGGAGGGGGCGCTGGGCAGCGCGGCGCTGGTCTGGACCCGGATCGTCGGATCGGCGCTGGCGCGCAGGGTCTGAAGCTCGGCGATCTGATCCGCGAGCGAGGTGCCGCCGCTGACCGAGCCCCCTTGCTGGAGCTGGGTCTGAAGCTGGGGGATCAGCTTGTCGACCTGCTCGTGCAGCTGGGCGGTGCGGTCGACGACCGCCTGCTGGGCGAAGGCGTTGGAAAGCTGCTGCGCCTCGCGCGGCGAGGTGCCGCTGCAGGAGACGGCGACGATGTTGGACTGAGCGACTGGCTCGGCGTGGCAGGAGGCGAGCAGCGACTGCGGACTGCGGTCGGAGTTGATCGACTTCTGGACCCGGCTCGCGACGCTGAGGTTGGTGATCAGCTTCGAGGCCGTCTCGACGTCGCGGGTCGGGTCGGCCGACTCGCTCAGCAGCCCGAGGCTGGTCAGCACCGGGTCGCCGCCGCTGACCGGCGTCACCAGGACGTCGGCCTCGGCGTCGTAGGTCTTGGTCGCTGTCGCCACATAGAGGATCGCGATCAGGGTCGTGATCGCCACCGCGGTGACGATCAGCCAGAAGCGCTCGCGGATCGTCTCCACATAGCGCTGCAGGCCCTCCTGCTCCTCAGGGGGGTGAAGCCACGCCGGGGCGCTGCTGGTAGAGAGCTCCATCACGGATCTTTGTTCTCTGGGGGGGACGATCGTCCTGCGGGCGGGTCAATGCGGGCAAGCGGCGCTGAAATTGTTGCAGCAGTGGCCGCCGTCTCGGGCGTTCGCTAGCTTGGCATCTTCCATGGTCGCGCCGCGGACCGAGCCCACCCTGGACGAATCGGCGCCGTCGCGGGGCGATCCGGAAGCCCGCAGTCGAAGCCTGGGGACGATCTCCGAGTCGCAGGTCGCGGTCGCCACCCTGGCGATCATCGCCGCCGTGCTGATCTGGTGGGCGCTGAAGCAGGGCGCCTACTTCGACACCGTCTTCATGCCTGGGGCAGTGGTCCTCTTCGGCCTCTTGATCCTGCTCCTGGTCGCGGCGCCGTTCAACGGCAGCCTCGGGACCCCGGCACGGATCTCGCTGATCGCGATCCTCGCGCTGGCGGCCTGGACCCTGCTGTCGATCGCCTGGACCGACTCGCACGACGGCGCCGTGCAGGACGCCGAGAAGGCGCTGCTCTACGGGGCGATGTTCGCGCTCGGGCTCTGGACCTCGGGCCTGGCGGGACGGCGGCGGATGCTGCCGCTGGCGACGATCGCGGTCGTCGGCACCGTGGTCGGCGTGATCGCCGTCGTGGTCCTCGCGACCGGCACCGACGTCACCACCTACTTCCATTCCGACGCCACCTTCCGCTACCCGATCGGCTACCGCAACGCCGAGGCCGCGTTCCTGCTGATCTGCTTCTGGCCGCTGATCGTGCTCGCCGCGGAGGGCGGGCTTCCCTGGCAGCTGCGGGCGCTGACGGTCGGGGCCGGGACGATGCTGCTCGAGCTGGCGGTTCTGGCGGAGAGCCGCGGCTCGGCGCCGGCGGCGCTGGTCGCGATCGTCGTCCTGATCGTCCTCTCGCCGCGCCGGCTCCGGGTCGCGATCTACCTGGCGCTCGCGGCGCTGCCGGTGCTGGCGGCGCTGCCGACCCTGCTCGACGTCTTCCAGCACGGCGGTGCCGGGGCGGGGCTGGTGCCGCTGATGCGCGACTCGGCCCGGGCGATCGCCCTCACCACGCTCGGCTCGGTGCTGCTCGCCGGCTTCTTCGTCCGCGCGGTCGAGATGCGGCTCGACCTCGGACGCGAGCGGGTGGCGCTGATCTCGCGCCTCGCGGCGACGATCGCTATCGCCGCGGTCGTGGTCGGGGGCACGATCGCGGTCGCCAAGCAGGGTGGCCCGCTGGGGTTCATCGACCAGCGGGTGAGTGAGTTCAAGGCGGGCGGCGACCCCAACCTCGAGACCCAGGGCACACGCTTCGGCGTCAACGTCGGCTCCAACCGGCGCGACTTCTGGCGCGTCGGGCTCGACGAGGCCGGCGACCACCTGCTGGCCGGCGGCGGCGCCGGCTCCTTCGCGAACGCCTATCTGCAGGGCCGCAACTCGACCGAGCAGCCGCGCGATCCGCACAGCGTCGAGGTGCTGATGCTCTCCGAGCTGGGGGTGGTCGGCTTCCTGCTCTTCGTGGCCTTCATCGGCGGCGGCGTCGTCGCCGGGCTCCGGGCCCGCCGGCTCGGCCCCCAGGCCGCGGCATTGACCGCCGGCTGTCTGACCGCCGTCGCCTACTGGCTGGCGCATTCCTCATACGACTGGTTCTGGCACTACCCGGGAATCACCGCTCCGGCTGTCTTCCTGCTCGGGGCGGCTGCCGCGGCGCCCCTGGCCGGCGCATCTGACCGCCGCCTCAGCCCCCTCCGCTGGGGCGCGGCCGCGGTGCTCGCGGTGGCCCTGGTCGGCGCCGTGCCGCTGTTCCTCTCACAGCGCTACGCCGATCGCGGTTATGACGAGTACCCGGGCAACCCGAGCGCGGCGCTGGACGACCTCGATCGCGCCGCCGATCTGGACCCCTTCGACCCCGAGCCGCTGCTGGCCAAGGGCCTGATCGAATCCGACGTCGGCAACCGCGACGCGGCGCTGCAGGCGTTCCGCGATGCGGCCGGGCGTGAGCCCAAGGCCTACGCGGCCCACTACTTCCTCGCCCGCGAGCTGGCCCCGGTCGACCGCGCGGCGGCGCGAATCGAGGCTGCCCGGGCGCTGCGGCTGAACCCGCTCGACCTCCAGACCCGGGCCCTGAATCACCGTCTGCAGCCTCGAAATCAGTCTCAAAAAGGCTGAAAACCAAAACTGGGGACAGGCCCTCATCTGCCTTGGGTACGGCTCGACAGCGGTCCTTAAGTAGCTCGCGCCCAGTGTCGATGAGGGAGGGCGCAACGAACATTTTCGCCGTAGCCAAATGGCCGATTGGCAAACGGATTCAGGCCGCTACTGTCGCCGTGCGGTGCACTGGAGGAAGCTCTCTTGGGCGACGCAGACCAGACAGGCATCACTCCCTCCCAACATTGGACACAGCCATGATCAAGCACTCTCGGAAACGCTCTCGACTCTTCGTCGCAATGCTGACGACGGTCGCGGCACTTTGGATCGTTGGCCCGGTCGCACTCGCCCAGGCGGGCGACGCAACCGACGCGCAGTACCACAACCCGGTCACGAAGGTGGCCGCGGACGTCGGTGGCGGCAACGATGGGCCGAAGGCGCCGCTTCAGAAGAAGGTCGTCAGTGGGCTTCCCTTCACGGGGCTCGACGTCGTCGCCATGCTGGCGGTCGCGGTCGCGCTTACGTCGATGGGTTTCGCCCTGCGGCGTCTGACCGCTGAGCGTCACCTCTCCTAGCGCGGCGTAAAACTGGACATGGCCTGGCTTGCCGCCCGGCTCGTGTGGGGCTTGGCCCCGGCGAAGATCCTCCGTATCACCAGGTATCGGTAGGGGCCACGGAGGACGTCGACCGCAACAGCGGTCTCGCCGGGGCCTCGTGCTGTCTGCTCGACGACCCGGGCGCCGGCAATCGTGGCGCTGCCGCGCGAGAGCCTCGCTCCCGGCACCTCGCGGCGCAGGAAGTCCGCCGTCTGGCTGGCGAGCAGGCCGGCGCTGAGTCCCGGTGAGCGCTGGAAGTAGACCTGCACGTTGACGCCTCCACCGCCCGGCGGCCGCAGCAGCAGCCCGCCGGAGGCGGTGTGCTCGGTCCAGCCCGCGGGCGCGGCGATCGTGAAGTGGCGGGTCCGCAGGGTCACCGTCGCGGGCTGGGAGGGAAGCCCTGGCTGCGGTGCGGCCTGGGTCGTGGTCGTCGGAGCGACCGGCGCGGTCGGGGCGGTGGGGGCCGTTGCCGTGGGGGGGCTGAGGTTCGGGGCCTGCTGGGTGGAGCTCGAGCTCGAGTTGCCGCCGCCGCTGTTGAGCAGGCGCACTACCCCGAAGCCCAGCGCGACGGCGGCGATCACGAACAGCGTCGTCGTCGCCCGCGGCGAGTGCCAGAAGCGCTCCCATGCCCGCGCAACCGCCGGGCGCCGCTTGACCCCGGCCGTGATCCCTGGCCGCCGGGCGGTCGCGGCCGCGGCCGCCGTCGCCTCGGCCACCGTTCTTGCCCGCCCCGGCAGCTGCGGTCCGCCCGCCGCTGCGCCGGACGCCGCCGCGCCGGCGCCGCGCCGCGCCGCCCGTGTCGGCTCCTGGGCCGGCGGCTCGCCGGCCGGCGGCTGGGTCAGGTCGGGATAGGGGGCGGGGCGGGGGGGAATCTCCGGCGTCGGCTGCCGCCGTGGCGGGGAGGGGGGCGGCGACGGCGGCGGGGTGGTCTCGATCTTGAGCTCGCGCTCGAACTCGATCGTCGCCGTCGCGTACTCGTGGCGGGCGCCGCATCCGCGGCAGGTGATCGAGACCTTGCCGCTGCCGAGTCCAGCAGGGTGGGCGACGTCGAAGCCGGCGCCGCAGCGTTCGTGCTGGATCAAGAAGCGGCTCAGGCCCTCGAGCATGCCCGGTTGCCGACGGCTGGCCTCCATGCCGCTAACCGTAGAGAACCCCAGCGTCGTTACGACCGGTTCGATCTGGACAATGCGAGCAATGTTTCGGGGCGAAAGCGCTGCCGCGATGGCGCCATTGCTGGCCGCGGTCGAGGAATCGGGGGTGGTGGCGGCCGGCAGCGGCGCGATGGAAGAGGTCTTCGGATCGATGGAGCAGCGGCTCGAGCACGTGCTCGACCGGGCCGAGGTCGAGGTGCGCCAGATCGATCGCCAGGCCGCGGCCAGGACCTTCTCCCTGGCGACCGAGTCGCGGCGCCAGATCTCGCTGCTGCGCGAAGGGCTGGTCGAGCAGGCGACGACGCTCGCCCTCACCTATGAGGCACTGCTGGCGATGCTCGACGATGCCGAGCGGGCACTGAACGGGATAACCGATGCGGTCCGCACTCGGTAGCCTTGACCCCGTCGTGCCGGGACGCGAAAGCCAGAGCGCGGAAAGCGTAGGGAGCGTGGAGAACGTGGAGAGCGCCGAGAGCATCGAGAACAGCAGCGACGCGGAGAAGGGCGGCGTCTCGGAGGGCGCCGGGCTGTTCGAGTCCACCGGCAAGGCCGAGCCCGAGACCGAGGGCGCGGCGATCGCCGAGTCCGAATCCGAGCTGGCCCCGAGCGAGCCCGAACGGGCGCCGAACGAGTCCGAGCGCGCCGAAGAGGCGCGGCCGGAGTTCGAGCGCGTGACCGAGGTCCTCGGGCCGCTGGAGCAGATCGTGCTCGCCGCCGATCAGGAGATCGGCTCGCTGCAGCAGCAGGTCGACTCCGAGAGCGGCGAGGTATCGAGGCGGATCCAGGAGCGGGTTCGCGAGGCGGCTCTGGAGCAGCGCGGCAGGGTGCTGAAGATGAGGGAAGAGCTGACCGGCGCCGCGACTCAGCTCGCGACCCGGTTCGAGACCATGCTCGACATCCTCGACCAGGCCGAGCGCCAGCTCTCGCGCCAGGCCGGGGAGGGCGAGCCCGCCGGGATGCGGGTGACGGTGACCGAGCGCCAGCGGGTGACCTTCTCCCACGACGTCCCGGAGCCCGAGTCCGCTCCGGAGCCCTCGACGGGCCCGCCGCCGGTGGTCGAGGCGAGCGCCACGCCGGCGCCGGAGGAGACGGGGCGCAAGAAGGGAATCCGCGGCTGGTTTCGCCGCAGGAAGGGCTCGGAAGCTTAGAATCCGGGCCGTCGAGGCCCAGCCAACCGTGACCTCTTCGATGGAAGACCAGCCGACACCGCCAGGGGACGAAGGCTTTCAGGCCGACCGGTCTGCGTCGCCGCTGCGCGAGTCCGTGACCTCGGCCGGGGACCGGATCCAGGTGATCATCGAGGCGGCCGAGAAGGCCGCGGCGGGGATCATCGAGGACGCCGACGCCCAGGCGCGGCGCTACATCGAGGCTTCGCGCCAGCGGGCCGACGTCCTCGCCGACGAGCGGGTGCGGGTGATGTCGGATCTGACCGACACCCTGATTCGCCAGGCGGAGCTGGTCAAGCGCCAGTCCGACGAGCTTCTGACCGCGCTCGACTCGGCCCGGGGCGAGCTGGCCAGCCGCATCGGCCAGGAGCTGTCGGTCGGGGGTGCCGAACCCGCGCCCCCGCAGCAGCAGCCGCCGCGCCGCCGCCGCCGCCCGCCGCCCAGATGCCGCCCTCGCCGCCTCCTCAGGCGCCCCGGGTACCGCACCTGCAGCCGGTCGAGTCCGAGCCACCGGGCCTGCAGGCCGTCGAGCCCGCACCCGAGCCGCCGCCCGAGCCGCCCGCCGGTTCGGTCCCGCCGCAGCGTCCCGCCGCCCAGCCCCGGGTCCCGGGCGGGGGGACCCCGTCCGACGGCGCCCGCCTGCTCGCTGCCCAGATGGCTGTCGCCGGCAGCAGTCGCGAGGAGATCGAGACCCGGCTGCGGGAAGAGTTCGGGATCCACGACGCGGCGCCGATCCTGGACGGCATCCTCGGCCCCGGCTGAGCTGCTCCGCCGACCCGATCGCTGAAACGTGCACGAGGACCCGACCAGGCTGATGCGCGACGACGAGCCCGGCCGTCCTTCGGATGACGGCTCCGGCTCCAACGTCCGCTATCTGGTCGCGGCGCTGCTGGCGATCATCGTCGGCCTGATCGTCGCCGTCGTCGTGATCGCCGGCAACGGAGGCGGCGGCAGCTCGACGACGTCGAGCGTCTCCAGCCTGCCGGCGACGACCACCACCGAGCCGACCTCGACCACGACCAGCAGCACCAGCACCGAAACCAGTACCAAGTCGACCACCACCGCGCCGACGACGTCCACCAGCACGGTCACGACGACGACGACCAGCGGCAGCGGCGGCGTCACCTCGCCGCCCTGATCGCGGCCGCGGCCTAACTCACCTGCCAGGGGCCGCCGCGGGCGGCGTCGAAGATCGCGATGTGGGCGAGGCGGGCGAAGATCGCGTAGCGCTCGGCGGCGCTGTAGAGCGGGTGGCAGGCGGTGAGGACCAGGCGCTCGTATCCGACCGGATGCACGATCCCGACCCGGCTCGGATCGACGATCTGCGACTTCTGCACCCGGTAGGTGAAGGTGCCATAGGGCATCTCCAGAGTGATCGGGTCGCCGCGGTTCATCGAGTCGATGTGGCGGAAGGGGGCGAGGTAGGTAGTGCGGTGGCCGGCGATTCCGATCGTGCCCCCCTGACCGGGGAAGTCGGTGTCGGGGTAATGCCCGGGGCCCTTCTGCAGGCTGGAGGTGTCGGTTCCCTGTACGAAGACGGCGTTGAGGCCCATCGCGGGGACGATGATCCGCCCGATCGCCTGCCCTGTCTTGGCGTGGGAGCCGAAGCGGCGGGCCAGCACCTGCGCCTTGCCCGCCAGCCCCTTGACGCCGGCGACCGCTCTCAGGTCGGCCGCGGTCGGATAGTGCGACTCGAGCTCGGAGAGCTGGTTCTCCGCCGCGTGCTGCTTGATCTCGCCGTAGATCGAGGAGATCGGCTCCTTGTAGGCGAGGGTCATGCCGACGTCGGCCATCACGACCAGTCCCGCCGTGATCAGCACCGTGGAGAGGATTCGGGCGACCCGCGACATCGACAGAAGTATTGCGGTGGCGGGGGCGGCGCAGGCGGCTTTGATCCGCGTGCGAGACTTCGCGGCCATTGTGAGCGCTGAAAACCCCCGCATAGCCAGCTACCAAGCCGATCCCGAGCAGGTCGGGCGGGTGCTGCTGCTCTACTCCGGCGGCCTCGACACCAGCGTCATGCTGCGCTGGATCCAGCAGACCTACGAGGCCGAGATCGTCACCCTGACCGTCAACCTCGGCCAGCCGGGCGAGGACTACGAGGTCGTCACCGGCAAGGCGAAGGACCTCGGCGCGGTCGATGCGATCGTCGTCGACGCCCGCGAGGAGTTCGCCGAGGACTACGTGCTGCCGGCGATCCGCGCCAACGCGCTTTACGGCGGCGGCTATCCGCTGTTCACGGCCCTCGGCCGGCCCCTGATCGCCAAGCTCGGCGTCGAGCACGCGCGGGCCAGCGGCTGCGACACCCTCGCCCACGGCTGCACCGGCAAGGGCAACGACCAGGTGCGGCTGGAGGCGACGGTGGCGACGCTCGATCCGCAGCTGAAGATGATCGCGCCGGTGCGCGAGTGGCAGATGGGCCGCGAGGAGGAGATCGCCTACGCGCGCGAGCACGGGATCCCGGTCAAGGGCGGCACCGAGTCGCCGCCCTACTCGATCGACGACAACCTCTGGGGCCGCTCCTCGGAGGGAGGGGGGATCGAGGACCTGTCCAAGCCGCCGGCCGACGACGTCTTTCAGCTCGTCACCCGCCCCGAGGACGCCCCCGACGAGGCGCAGCAGTTGCGGATCGGCTTCGAGGCCGGCCGCCCGGTCTCACTCGACGGCGAGGCCCTGGGCCTGGTCGAGCTGCTGGAGCGCTGCGCCGAGATCGGCGCCCGCCACGGGGTCGGCATCGTCGACCACGTCGAGGACCGGATCGTCGGCCTGAAGGTGCGCGACCTCTACGAGGTCCCGGCGGCGGCGATCGTGCTGGCCGCCCACCGCGAGCTCGAGAAGCTGGTCTCGACGATCCACCAGAACAACTTCAAGGCCACGCTGGAGGGCCATTGGGCCTACCTCTGCTACGCCGGCCTCTGGCACGAGCCGCTGCGCGAGGACATCGACGCCTACATGCAGTCGGCCAACCGCTACGTGACCGGCGAGGTCACCCTGCGGCTCTACAAGGGGTCGGTGACCCCGGCGGCGCGCAGCTCGCGCTACGCGCTCTACGACTCCGCCCTGGCCGGGTTCGACGAGTCGGGGGGCGAGTTCTCCCAGGCCGCAAGCCCCGGTTTCATCGAGCTGTTCTCGCTTCAGAGCCGGATGGCGCATAGGGTTCGCGGCGAGGGGAATAAGGAGAAAGAGTGATCTACCGGGCAATCGGCAAGCTGGTCGTCAAGGCCACCGTGTTCTTCGTGCGTCAGCGCTTTGGCACCCAGATCCGCTTCGCGGCCGGGTTCGGCGCCGCGGCGCTGGCGATCGGCGCCTACCTTGCCGCCCGCGACGTCCAAGAGGGATGAGCAGGGCGGCTGCGGCCGCCCTCCTGCTCGCGATCTCCCTGCTGGCGGGCTGCGGCGGCTCGAAGGACTCCGGATCCAATAGCTCCGGCAACGGTTCTGCCGCCGCTGGAGCGGCGCCGGCCGGCAGCTGCCCGCTCTCGCAGGCCGATTCGAAGCTGCCGATGACGATCCCCGGCTGCCGCCTTGTCGCCTCCGACACGGCGTCGAACCCGGACCCGATTCCGTTCTGGGGCTTCATCGCCTGCCAGACGCATTCGCGGGTCCAGCAGCTGACCAGCGGCGGCGACCCGCACCCCACGGCGACCGGCGCCCCGCAGGGCGACGACGCCTACCGGCGGATGACCGTCCTCGACGGTGACGACCCGTTCGGCTGGGGCGAGCGCTGCGAGCTGGGCAAGAACGACCACCGGACCGGGCCGACCGCCTTCTACCACGAGGGCCAGCACCTGGCGACCTACGTCTCGATCCGGCTGCCGCAGAACTTCGACCCCGGGGTGAACACCTGGCAGGACGTTCTGCAGATGAAGGAGGCCCAGCCCTACGACAACAACCGGGACTGCTGTCCGATCCTCTACATGGCCGTCCACAACGGCCGCTGGAGGATCGAGTCGGTAAACGGCGAGTACGGGACCTTTCCGGCCCGCAGGGGCGTCTGGACCCGCTTCGCCTTCGACGTCGTCTACTCCCAGCATGCCTCCGAGGGCAGGTTGCAGGTGTCGGCCGACCTCAACGGCGACGGCGACTTCGACGACCCCGGCGAGCGCTCCCCGGTAATCCACGCCCCGACCCTGCTGGCCGAGACCGCCGGCCCGATGGGCACCAGCGACGGCCTCGGACCGGGGGATTCGATCCCCTCGCACCTGCGGGTCGGCATCTACCACAACCCCGAGATTCCCTGCCCGGCGCCGCGTGGCTGCTCGACCGAGGTCGACAACGTCCAGGTGTTGAAGAGCCCCGGCGGGCCCTGACCGCAACTTTTCTTGCGTCTTATCGTTAACCGGGCCAGGCGCGCGTTGGCCCTCGTTAACGTGCGCGCCGCCTAATCCCGCCTGGGAGCGGGGGAACCGCAGCGGCGGCCCGAGCCGCCGCAGGGGCGAATCGCAGACGCGTAGCGCACACCTTCGGCGCGAGCCCGACAGCTAACCCCGTAGGCGTCAGAAGGATGGCTTGGCGTTCGACATCACGTTTCTGCGGACCGCGCGGTTGGGGCGCGGTGCTTTCCGTGCTGCTGGTCTTCGCGGCGGTGGCGGCGCCGGCTGGAGCGGCCGACGTCGGCAGCCTGCAGTCGAAGGTCGACAGCGCCCGCCGGCAGGCCGGAGCCCTCGCGGCCGACCTCGAGGCCAAGCAGCGCCAGATGATGGCCGCCCAGCAGCAGGCCGCGGCGGCGGCGGCGCGCGCGCGCCAGCTCAGCGGCATGCTCGCGGTCGGGCGCCGGCGGGCGACGGAGCTGGGGCAGAAGGTTGCCCAGGCCCAGCACCGGCTCGCGCTCCAGCGGGCGCGCCTGCAGCGGGCGCTGGTGGCGCTTCGCGCGCGCCTGGTCGCGATCTACAAGAGCGGCACCCCAAACGTCGCCGACGTCGTGCTCGGCTCCGACGGCTTCAACGACCTGCTCACCCGTGCCGACTATCTGCGGATGATCCAGGACGCCGACAACAGCCTCGCCGGGCGGGTCAAGTCGGTCCGCGACGCGGTCCGCTTCCAGCTCGGGGTCGTGACCGACCTCAAGGCGCGCCAGGACGCCTACAACACGCGCCTCGCCAGCGCCCGGGACCAGATCTCCTCCGTCCGCGCCCGGGCCGAGTCGGAGGCGACGCAGCTGGCCGCCGCCCGGGCCTCGCGCGAGGCGGCGCTGAGCAGCCTGCAGTCGAACATCAGCGGCTGGATGAGCGAGATCGAGCAGGCCCAGCAGGTCAGCGCAGCCCAGGCCCAGCAGACGGTCGGCCAGTGGCTCGGCGGCCCGTATTCGATCCCCTCTTCGATCGTCGCCTGCGAGTCGGGCGGCAACTACGGCGCCGTCAACCCCTCCAGCGGCGCCGGCGGCGCCTACCAGATCCTGCCCTCGACCTGGTCGCTTTACGGCGGCAAGGGCTCGCCCCAGAGCGCCAGCAAGCAGCAGCAGGATCAGATTGCGGCCCAGATCTGGTCCGACTCGGGGCCGGGCGCCTGGGCCTGCGCGGGCTAGCCCGTCGCGGCGCTGCTCTCCCTCGCAACCTGCTCTGAGATCCAGGCGTAGGTCTTCTCCAGCCCCTCGCGCAGGCTGATGCTCGGCTCCCAACCGTAGGTCTGGCGAAAGAGGGTGTTGTCGCTGTTGCGTCCGCGCACCCCCTGCGGGGCGTCGAGGCGGTGCTTGCGGCGCAGCTTCACCCCGGCGATCTCCTCCACGGTGGAGACCAGCTCCTCGACCGTGACCAGCTCAGCGCTGCCGAGGTTGACCGGCTCGATCCGCGGCCCCGCGAGGACGTCGATCGTCCCCCGCACGCAGTCGTCGATGTACATGAAGCTGCGCGTCTGCTTTCCGTCTCCCCAGACCTCGATCTCGTCCGAGCCGCCCTGCACCGCCTCGGCGACCTTGCGGCAGATCGCCGCCGGCGCCTTCTCGCGGCCACCGCGCCAGCTGCCGTCCGGGCCGTAGACGTTGTGGTAGCGGGCGACCCTGGTCTCGAGCCCGAAGTCCTCGAGGTAATGGCGGCACATCCGCTCCGAGAACAGCTTCTCCCAGCCGTAGCCGTCCTCGGGCTCAGCCGGGTAGGCGTCGGCCTCGCGCAGCGGCTCGACCTCGGCCGAGGACTGCTTGGAGGCCGTGTAGACGCAGGCCGAGGAGGAGAAGAAATAGCGCTGCACCGCGGCGGCGTTGGCGGCCGTGAGCATGTGGGTGTTGATCAGGACCGAGAGCATGCAGAGGGCCTTGTTGCCCTCGATGAAGCCCATGCCGCCCATGTCGGCGGCGAGGTTGTAGACGTCGGCGGCGCCGTCGACCGCCTGCTCGCAGCTCTCGCGCAGTGAGAGGTCGAGGACGAGGTTCTCGGCCGCATCGTGAACTTGGAACCAGTCCTCGGTCGGCTTCGCGTCGACCGCCCTGACCTCGGCGCCCTGCTCTAGAAGCGCCGCCGCGAGATGGCCGCCGATGAAGCCGCCGGCCCCGGTGACCAGCACGGCTCGGTTGTTTGCGTCCGCAGTCATCGAATTGCAGCGAGAACGTACCTAGGCACCGGCGATGCGGCGCAGCTCCTTGGGCCGCAGCAGGTCGTGCAGGAGGCCGTCCTCGAGCGCCGCCAGACCGCCCTTGCGCAGCTTGACGCGGCCGCCGGTCAGCTCGGCGACGGCGTTGGAGAAGTCGGGCTCGTGGCCGACCAGCAACACGTTGCCGCGTCCCGCCGCCAGATCGGCCGCGTCGAAGCGCCCGCCGCGCAGCTGCTCGGCGATCTCGACCTCGACCCCGAGCCGGCGGCAGGCGATCTGCGCCGTCTGCTCGGCCCGCACCTTGGGGCTGGAGAGGCAGGCGTCGATATCGATCTCCATCGCCGCCAGGGCCCGGCCGGCGGCGTCGGCCTGGCGCTCTCCCTTCTCGGTCAGGCGGCGGGCGTCGTCGGTCTCGGCCTCCTGCTCGGCGTCTCCGTGGCGCAGCAAATAGATCACCGCATCGATGCTAGTCCAGCAACCGCCGCAGCTTGCGGAAAGCGGCTTCGCACCCTGAGGGTGGCATCTGCCGCGACTGAAAGCATGGGTCCGTGGCCAAGCCCGCGGCCGTTCATCTGCACGTCCACAGCGAGTATTCGCTGCTCGACGGCGCCTGCAAGATCGACCCGATGGTCGAGCGGGCGGCGGAGCTGGGCATGCCCGCCCTCGGGCTCACCGACCACGGGGTGATGAACGGCGCCATCGACCTCTACAAGGCCTGCCGCAAGCACGACATCAAGCCGATCATCGGACTCGAGGCCTACCTGGTCGACGACCGCAAGGCGGTTCGCGAAACCGTCCGCTACGAGCGCAACCACCTCACCCTGCTGGCCTCCAACGACGAAGGGTTTCGCAACCTCGTTCAGCTCAGCTCCTCGGGTTTTCTGGAGGGTTTCGCGCGCGGCAAGGCCAACGTCGACCTCGAGCTGCTGGACCGCCACTCGGCGGGCGTGATCGCCCTCACCGGCTGCCTGCAGTCGCGCTTCTGCCAGCGCCTGATCGCCGACCGCCCCGAGGACGCCCGCGCCCACATCGATGAGCTGCTCGGAGTCTTCGGCCCCGAGCAGGTCTACTTCGAGGTCCAGAACAACGGCATCCCCGAGCAGGACAAGGCCAACGAGGGGATCGTCCGCGTCGCCCGCGAGGTCGGGCGGCCCCTGGTCGGCACCGCCGACGTCCACTACCTGCGGCGCGAGGACTACGACAACCACGCGGCGCTGCTCTGCGTGCAGACCAAGTCGACGCTCGAGGCGCCGAAGCTGACCTTCGACACCAACGAGTTCTACCTCCGCGACTCCGAGCAGATGGCGGACTCCTTCTCCGCCTGGCCGGAGGCGCTGCCGACGACGCTGGAGATCGCCGAGCGCTGCGAGGTCGAGATCGAGCTCGGCAAGCTGCTGCTGCCGCGCTATCCGACCCCCGACGGCGAGGACCCGGGCCGGATGCTGCGCCGGATCGCCGAGGAGGGGATCGCGCGCCGCTACGGCGACCCGGCACCGGCCGAGGTGCGGGACCGGCTCGAATTCGAGCTCGGGGTGATCGAGGAGATGGGCTTCGAGTCCTACTTCCTGATCGTCTGGGACTTCGTCCGCTTCGCGAAGGAGAACGGGATCGCGGTCGGGCCCGGCCGCGGCTCGGCCGCGGGCTCGATCGTCAGCTACTGCCTCAACATCACCGACGTCGACCCGATCGCCCACCGGCTGCTGTTCGAGCGCTTCCTCAACCCGGGCCGCAAGTCGATGCCGGACATCGACATCGACTTCTCGGTTCGCGGCCGCGAGCGGGTGATCCGCTACGTGGCCGAGAAGTACGGCCGCGAGTCGGTCGCCCAGATCATCACCTTCGGCAAGATGGCGCCGCGCGCCGCAACCCGCGACGCCGCCCGGGTGCTGGGCTTCGACTACGCGATCGGCGACCGGCTCGCGAAGCAGATCCCCGAGCCGGTCATGGGCCGCAACCCGAGCTTCGCCGAGTGCCTGAAGCCCGGCGAGGAGCTGCACCGCACCTACGAGTCGGACGCCGACGCGAAGCGGGTCCTCGACGTCGCCCAGGGGCTGGAGGGGATCATCCGCAACGCCTCGATCCACGCCGCGGCGGTCGTGATCGCCGACCGCCCGCTGCAGGAGATCGTCCCCCTGCAGCTGGCCGAGGACCGCCTGGCGCGGGAGGCGAACCCGAACGGCAATGGCAACGGCAGCGGCAAGCCGGAGCGCTCCTACAAGGTCGTCACCCAGTACTCGATGGGCCCGATCGAGGAGATCGGGCTGCTGAAGATGGACTTCCTCGGCCTGCGCAACCTCGACGTGATCGAGGACGCGGTCGAGATCATCGAGCGCTCGCGCGGCGAGCGGATCGACATCGAAGCGATCCGGATGGACGATCGCGCCACCTACGAGATGCTCTCGCGCGGCGACTCGGTCGGCGTCTTTCAATTCGAGTCCGACGGCATGAGCGACGCGCTGCAGAAGGTCCGCCCGACCGAGTTCGAGGACATCGTCGCCCTCAACGCCCTCTACCGGCCGGGGGCGATGCGCTACATCCCCACCTACGCGAAGGGAAAGCGCGACCCCTCGTCGGTGAAGCTGCCCGACCAGCGGTTGAAGGCGATCACCGCCGAGACCTACGGCTGCGTCATCTACCAGGAGCAGCTGATGGAGATCGCCAAGCAGATGGCCGGCTTCTCGCCCGCCGAAGCCGACGACCTGCGCAAGGCGGTGGGCAAGAAGAAGCGCGACCTGATGGCGAAGATGCAGGACAAGTTCCTCGCCGGACTGGCCGAGTCGAAGACCGATCGCAAGGTGGCCAACGACCTCTGGTCGCTGATGACCGCCGCCGCCGACTACTCGTTCAACCGCTCTCATGCCGCCTGCTACGCGCTGATCGCCTACCGAACCGCCTACCTGCGCGCCAACTATCCGGCCGAGTACATGGCGGCGCTGATCTCGACCGTGATGAGGACCAAGGACAAGGTCCCCTACTTCGTCAACCGCTGCGAGGAGATGGGGATCGAGGTGCTGCCGCCCGACGTCAACGCCTCCGACCACGGATTCGTCGTCGCCGAGAAGCGGATCCGCTTCGGCCTCGACGCGGTCAAGAACGTCGGCCACGCGGCCGTCGAGGCGATCCTCCGTGCCCGCGAGGACGGACCCTTCCGCACCCTCTGGGACTTCTGCGAGCGGGTCGACGCGCGGGCGGTCAACAAGCGCGCGACCGAGTGCCTGATCAAGTGCGGGGCGCTTGACTCGACCGGGGCCAGCCGCAAGGGGATGCTGGAGGCGCTGCCGGCGGCGCAGTCCTCGGGCCAGAAGGCCCAGGAGGACGCCCAGCTCGGACAGGGCTCGATCTTCGACATCGGCGACGCCCCCGGCCCCGACGGGGTGCACAACAGCTCCGTCCAGCGGCCGCCGATCTCGGCGGTCGAGTTCGATCGCCGCGAGCTGCTGATGCTCGAGAAGGAGACCCTCGGCACCTACCTCTCCTCGCATCCCCTGGCCGAGGTCCGCGACGCGCTGCGGGCCCGCGTCGACTGCACCCTGGCCGAGATCGGCAACAAGCCGGACGGATCCTCGGTCACGGTGGGGGGGATCGTCACCGAGCGCAAGCGGATCCGCACCAAACGCGGCGACCCGATGATGTTCGCGACCCTCGACGACGTCGAGGGCCAGGTCGAGATGATCGTCTTCAACTCGGCCTTCGAGGACAACGCCGACACGATCGACGCAGACGCGGTGGTCCTGGTCCGGGGCAGGGTCGACCACAAGGAACGCGGCGAGACCAAGCTGATCGTCCAGGAGGCCGAGCGCTTCGAGCCCGGGGAGGAGGAAGTGCGCAAGGCGACCGCGATCGCCAGCCGCCCCGACGAGCCGCTGGTGCTGCGGATCAACGCCGGCGACTTCGCTCCGACCCTGCTCGACGAGCTGAAGTCCGTCTTCGATCACTTCCCCGGTGAGGCCGAGGTGCTGCTGGAGATGCAGACCCGTGAGGGGATGCGGCGGCTGCGCTTCGGCGCCGACTACAAGATCCGCGTCTGCGGTGCCCTGCGAGCCGAGCTGGACGGATTGCTGGGGCCGGGTGTGATGGCGGCCTGAGCCGCTGGAATTCGCTCCCTGGCTCCGTAGACTTCGAACTGATGGCAGCGAAGCAGACAACGCACAAGGCGGCACGCTACGGCGAGTGCCGTCGCTGCAGTTCGTTCTGCGACAAGCTGGTCGAGCCGCGCGCTTGCGTGGAGATGGGCTGCCGATACCTCTACAGCTACGTCGACGGGCTCACCGGGGCCCAGTTCGTGGGCTGCATGCAGAAGGTCTTCGGGGCCGAGGTCGACCTCGATTCGGTCCTCCAGCCCGGTGGCTTCGGCGGCGTGAAGATGACCGGCCAGCCGCTTCCCCACTGCCAGTTCGCGGTCGAGCGCGCCTTCGAGGGCAGCGGGCGCGCCTATGACTGCGTCAACCCGCGCTTCTTCGACTGCACCGAGGATGGGCCCGAGGGCCTGCGCGCCTTCGACCTCCGCAACGCTCTGCCGGCCGCCGACTGAGCGGCGACTAGCCCGGCGGCGGCGGGGTATTTGGCGGCCGTGGGATTCGACCAGTACCACGAGCCGCCGGACGAGCTCAACGCCGAGGCGCGCACCTTCGCGCGGATGATCGCGTCGCTGACCGAGGAGTCGGAAGCGATCGGCTGGTATGCGCAGCGGATATCGATCGAGCCCGACGCCGAAGCAAAGGCGATCATGCAGGAAGCCCAGGAGGAGGAGTTCAAGCATTTCGCGATGGACCTGGAGTTCCTGATCCGCCGCTCGCCGCGCTGGAGGGCGGCCCTGGAGAAGGTCCTGTTCAGCGACGGAGACATCATCGAGGCCGGTGAGGAGGCCGAGGAGGCCGCCGAGGGGGAGAAGCCGGGCGCGGAGTCGGGCGAGAGCGTCTGAAGCGCCTCAGCCGGCGCGCTCTCTAAGTCCCCGCTGGCGCAGGCGCTTTGCCTTCTCGACCTGCTTGCGGTCGGGCCCGTGCTTGGTCGGACCCGGAACCTCCAGTGGCGCCGGCAGCCCCTCGAAGCGGGGCTCGGAGAGGAAGGCTGCGAGCCCGTGGCGGCCCATCTCGCCGTCGCCGATGTTGGCGTGGCGGTCGCGGCAGGAGCCGAACGGCGCCCCTGCGTCGTTGACGTGCACGCAGCGCAACCGCTCCAGGCCGACCTTCTCGTCGGCCTCGTCGAGCACCTCGCCGAGGTGTGCGGGATCGCGGATGTCGAAGCCTTGTACGAAGAGGTGGCAGGAGTCGAGGCAGAGCCCGAGCCGTTCGTCACCGCCGGCCTGGTCGATCAGCGTCGCCGTTTGGTCGAAGTCGCGGCCCAGCAGGCCCTTGTGCCCGGCGGTCTGCTCGAGCAGCAGCGGACAGCTCTCACTCTGCTTCAGCGCCTCGGCGATCAACCGGCTGGCGCGGCGCATCGAACCGGCCAGCGGCTTTCCCTTCTGCGCCCCGGGGTGAAGGACGACCCCGGCGGCCCCGATGCCGTCGCCGAGCCGCAGCGAGTGGATCAGCGAGTGCAGCGACTTGGCTCGCATCTCCTTGTCGTCGGTGGCGCAGTTGATCAGGTAGACGGCGTGGATCACCACCGCCTTGACCCGCGAGCCCTTCATCGCCTCGCGAAAGGCGGCGTAGTCCTCCTCGCTGTAGCCGGTCGGGCGCCACATCCGCGGACTCTGGTGAAAGATCTGGATCGAGTCGGCGCGCACCGCCTCGGCACGCTCGATCGCGTTCGGCAGCCCGCCCGCTGTGGAAACATGCGCGCCGATCAGCACCTTGACCCAGGACCTCCGCTTCCGATTCGCCCCCTCACCCACCGGTGCTCTGCACATCGGGGGCGCGAGGACGGCACTGTACAACTGGCTCGCCGCACGCGGAACGGGCGGAAAGCTCGTGCTGCGGATCGAGGACACCGACCGCGAGCGCTCGACCGAGGAAAACGTCGAGCAGATCCTCGAGGTCCTGCGCTGGCTGGAGCTGGACTGGGACGAGGGCCCGATCTCGCAGGCCTCGCGCGCCGAGCGCCATGGCGAGCGCCTGCAGGAGCTGCTCGACTCCGGCGCCGCCTATCGCGACCCCGCGACCGCCGAGGACGTCAAGGCCTACAAGCGCGAGCACGGCGCCGACAATGGCTACCGCGGGACACCGAGCGAGGACCCCGGCGCGGCGGTGCGGCTGCGGGTCCCCGACGACGGCGACACGGTGGTCGAGGACCTGATCCACGGGCCGGTGGCATTTCCGAACCGAAGCCAGGACGACTTCGTGATCGCCCGCGGCGACGGCTCGGTCCTCTACAACTTCGCGGTCGCCGTCGACGACGCCGAGATGGCGATCACCGACGTGGTCCGCGGCGACGACCACCTCTCCAACACCCCCAAGCAGCTGCTGGTCCTGCGGGCGCTGGAGGTGCCGGAGCCGCGCTACGCTCACCTGCCGCTGCTGCACGGCCCCGACGGCCGCAAGCTCTCCAAGCGCCACGGCGCGGCCTCGGTCGAGGAGCTGCGCGACGCCGGCTACCTGCCGGTTGCGGTGCGCAACTACCTGGCCCTGCTGGGCTGGGGCACGACCGACGACACGACCCTGATGTCGACCGAGGAGCTGGTGAAGCGCTTCCGGGTCGAGGACGTCGGCAGCGCCGCCGCCGTCTTCGACGAGAAGAAGCTGCGCTGGATCAACGGCCGCTACATGCGCGAGCTGCCGCTGGAGGAGTACACGCGGCTGGTCGCCGGCTTCCTCGGCCGCGAACCCGACGAGCGGCTGCGGGCGGGCTGCGCGATCGCCCAGGAGAAGGCACAGACGCTGGCCGAGGTCTGGCCTTTGATCCGCTACCTGTTCGAGCCCCCGGTCTCAGACGAGAAGGCCTGGCGCAAGGTGATGGGGGAGGGAACCACGGAGCTGCTGCGGGCGGCCCGCGAGGCGCTGGGGGCCGCGGACGGGTTCGAGCCGGCCGACGTCGAGGCGGCGCTGGAGCCGCTGCTGGAGCGGCTCGGAGTCAAGCCGGGGCGGCTCTATCAGCCACTGCGGGTGGCGGTCACCGGCAGCACCGTCTCGCCGGGGATCTTCGAGACCCTCTCGGCGCTCGGCCGCGAGGAGGCGCTAAGCAGAATCGATGATGCAATCGCGCGGCTCGAACGCGTTTAGCCGAACGGACCGCTAGGCTGCCGCGGCCCAATTCTCGGGCACGGTATTAGCGGGGGGATCGCTAACCAATCGAGAGGAGTCTCCCTGTGCCTTCATCCACCATCCCCGGCTGGCTTCGCCTGCCGGCCGGCGCCCTCGGCGCTCTGATCCTCGCCGGCGCCCTTGCGCTCGTCGGCTGCGGCAGCAGCAGCTCGTCGGCCAGCAAGCTTTCGCTGTCGATCTCGGAGCAAGGCACGAAGGCCAGCTTCCAGGCGCCCAAAACGACCAAGGGCGGCCTCGTCGACCTCAGCTTCCAGAACAAGGGCAAGGCGCCGCACGGCGTGCAGCTGATCCAGTACACCGGCAATCACACCGCCGCCGACGTCGCCAAGCAGCTCAGCAAGAACAGCAGCAAGACGCCCGCATGGCTCAGGGCGCAGGGCGGAACGGCCACGGTCGCGGGCGGCCAATCAGATACCGCCACCCTCAATTTGCCGGCCGGCAATTACGTCGCTTTCGATTCGGCTGCCATCGGTGGGAATCCCGGCGGGCCGCCGGCGAGCGCCGACCTGAAGGTCAGCTCCGGCGACACCGGTGACCTGCCGAGCACGTCCGCCACGGTGGACGCGGCGAAGACCGGCAAGGACAAGTACGCGTGGCACATCTCCGGCCTGAAGAGCGGCAAGAACGAGGTCACGTTCAAAAGCGGCGGCAAGGACGCGATCCACCTGATCGGCGCTGTCCCGATCAAGGGCAAGGCGCCGTCGCTGGGCAAGGTCAAGAGCGATTTCGGCAGCAACGGGCCGCCGCCGCCTTACCTCGACGTCCAAAACGCTCAGTTCACCGCGGTCCTGGATGGCGGCTCGTCCCAGACCCTCAACCTGGACCTCAAGCCCGGCAAATACGTGTTCTTCTGTCCGCTGACGGATCGCGACGGAGGCAAGAGCCACGACCAGGAGGGCCTGCTCAAGTTCGTGACCGTGAAGTAGTCGCGGAGCACTTTCGAAGAGTTCCTGCAAACGGCCCGCTTCGAGCGGGCCGTTTGCTTGCTTGCAAGCGTGGCTGACGGCTAAGGGAAGGTCATACATCTGCCGATGTAACGGACGGATCGGTGGGTGCGATGGGAGTTGCCCTTCCGTTCTGGCCAATCATGGCTACGAAGAGCAAAACCAACGGGCACGGCTCGTCCAGCAACGTCGCTGCGCGCGACGACGCCCGGCGCAAGGTCCCGGCGCCCGGCAGCCGCCTCGCCGAGGCCTTCGAAGCCGTCGAGCGCTTCCCGGTCCTGCTCGAGTCGCGCGAGCGCGTGATGAAGGCAGCCACGGCCGAGACGGCGCGGGTGGCCGAGATCATCGAGGCGGTCGAATCCGACGTCGCCCTGACGATGGCGGTGCTGCAGTTCGCCAACCGCAGCGGCGCCCGCAACAGCGGCACGATCGCCAGCATCCCGGCCTCGGTCGAGGTGCTGAAGCCCTCCGGCGTCCTCGCGATCGCCGGCACGGCCCCGACCTACGACTTCTTCGAGCCCAACGGCGGCTGGGAGCTTCGCCCCGAGCACTTCCGCATCCACGCGCTGGCCACCCAGCGGGCCGCCGACAGGGTCGCCCGCGCGGTCGGCTTCAAGGACCGTGACGAGCTCGCGGTCGTAGCGCTGCTCCACGACGTCGGCCGTCTGGTGATCGCCCGGCTGCACCCCGGCTACCAGGACTTCCTCGACACGCAGAACCGCACTCCAGAGCAACGGCTCAAGGTCGAGCGCGACAAGCTCGGCATCGACCACGCGATCGTCGGCGGCGTTCTCGCCCGGCGCTGGAACCTGCCCGGGCGGATCGCGGTGGCGATCGAGCGCCACCACGCCGACGACTCCGAGGGCCTGGCGGCGCTGATCGCGACCGGCGACATGCTCGCCCACTACGGGCAGGGCGAGGCGATCTCGCGCGACAAGCTGGAGGGCGCGGCGATGCGCTCCGGGGTCGCCGACGAGCTTCTGCGCGACCTGCTCTACGAACTTCCCTATCCGCGTGTGGACGCCCCCCGGGCCAGCGAGCCCTGCCCGCTCTCGACCCGCGAGCTCGACGTCCTGCGCCTGCTCGCCGAGGGCAAGGTCTACAAGCAGATCGCCGGCGACATGCAGCTCTCGGTCTCGACGATCCGTACCCACCTGCACAACGTCTACGGCAAGATCGGCGCGGTCGACCGCGCCCAGGCCGTCCTCACGGCCCGCGACCGCGGCTGGATCTAGCGGCGCCGAGATGCTCCGGCTGGCGCTGTGCTCGGCAGTGCTGATGACGACCGCTCTCGGGTGCAGCGGAACGAACAGTCCTGTTCAGGGTCAGCTGTTGACGATGCACTTCAAGCAGCATTTCGATTTCCGTATGGACGCGGGCGATGGTCCTGAACACGTCTTCGACATCGACGAGACGATCGTCATCAATCAGGACGGCACGGGCCGCTTGCTGATCGCCGGAAAGAAAGAAGCTCGCACCTTCGATGTCTCGGACGATGAGATCGACGACATCAAAGGAATGCTCGACCAGATGGACCTCGCCCAGGTATCCAAAGATTTTCCCGTTGGACCTGGAGATCCCGCAGTGCTCACGATCAGTTACGGGGGCGCGACAGCACTTATTGGTGACGCGTTCTTTGACGACGGCGGGCGACCCGTCTCAGACGAACATCGGCGCTTGGATGACCTCATTGCGCTTGTCGAGCGCCCAGCGAGCGCTACTCAATAAGGCTCTCGCGCAGGCCGATCGCGACGGCGTGCGTTCGGTTGCGTGCCTCGAGCCGGGCGAGGATGTTCTTGGTGTGGGTGCGCACGGTCTCCTCGCTGACTTGAAGCTCCTCGGCGGCGACGGTGGTCGAGTCGCCATCGGCCAGCAGCTGCAGGATCTGGCGCTGGCGGCGGGTCAGGCGTCCGTGGTGGCCAGGGCCCGGCACCGCCGGGTCGACGAAGCGCTCCTGCTCGACCGCGGCGGCGACCGCCTCTCGCAGCTCCTTCGGTCCGGCTCCGCGGCTGACGTAGGCACTGGCGCCGGCCGAGAGCGCCGCGGTGGCGAGGTGGCGCTCGGCGCGGTCGCCGTGGGCGACGATCCCCAGGCCCGACCCCGCCTTGCGCAGCTCGTGGATCGCCTTGGCGCCGTTGAGCTCGTCCTGACTGCCGCCGGCGCGGGAGCGGATGTCGATCACGACGACGTCGAAGTCGCCGATGCTGCGGACTCGCTCCAGTGCCTCGGCACGGCTCGTCAGCTCCTCGACCTCGTAACCGCTGTCGAGAACACGCCGCATTCCCAGCCTGACCAAGGGCTGGGGCTCGACGATCAGGCAGCGCGGTGTCTCGGGCACAGATACGACTCCGAGGTTGGGGTGGGGACTGGCGAAGGCCGGCCGAAGTCTCGATCCTAACCAAGACGGGATCGGCGGACGACCCCGATTCTGAGGCAATGGCAACTTGACTTCGCGCTCTTTGCGGCGCCCGGCTGCTGCGATACAAAGGACGGCGTGATCTCGGTCACCTCGAAGTCCCGCTACGCCGTCGTCGCGATGGCCGAGCTGGCCCGTGCCGGCGAGCGGCCGGTCCCGATCAAGGAGCTCTCCGAGCGCCGCAACATCCCCGAGCAGTTCCTCGAGCAGCTGTTCTCGACCCTGCGCCGGGCCGGCATCCTGACCAGCCACCGCGGCGTCAAGGGCGGCTACACGCTGGCGCGACCGGCGGAGGAGATCAACGTGCTCGAGGTCGTCCAGGCGCTGGACGGCAAGATCGGCCAGGAGGCCGATGAGGCGGGGGGGATCTGGGCCGAGGGCGTCGGATCGCTGCGCAAGGTGTTCAGCCGCACGACGATCGCCGACATCTCCCGCCGCGAGGTCGAAGGCGCCGGGACGACGATGTACCACATCTAGATGCCGGCCCAGCCGAGCGTCAGCGTCCTCTTTTTGACCAAGGGCCGCCCGCAGCTGCTGCGGCGGGCGATGGCCGCCGTTCTCGACGATCCCGCCACCGCCGAGGTGCTCGTCGTGGTCGACGACGACCCCGAGACGATGGCGATGCTCGAGGAGATGAAGGCCGATGAGCCGCGCCTGCGGGCCACCACGACCCCGCCGCCGAGGAAGCCGGCGGACTCGACAGCATGCAGCGCGGGCGCGACCACGGCGCGGCGCTGGCCCATTCCGAGGTGATCCTCGCCCTCGACGACGACGTCATCGCCCAGCCCGGCCTGGTCAGCGGTCACGCCGACTCGCCACGCCGAGCGCGAGGACGCGGTAGTGGTCGGATACATGCCGGTGGCGACACCGCCGCGCTGGCCGGCGAGCCAGGCGCCGGTGCGCTTCTACGCCGAGGCCTACGAGGACACCTGCGTCCGCTACGAGTCCGACCCCGGCGCGATCCTACGCGGGCTCTGGGGCGGCAATGTCTCGATCCGCCGCGACCGCTGGCTGGCGGCGATCGAGGCCGGGCGCGTCCGCTGCTACCACGAGGACAAGGAGTTCGGCATCGTCCTCGGACGGGCCGGGCTGCGGGGAAGCTTCGACCGCAGCCTGCGCGGCGACCACTTCTACGAGCGCAACCTGCGCGGCTTCGTCGCCCGGGCCGAGACCTCGACCGCCGCCCAGGCGCAGTTGCGAGAGGCATACCCCGACGCCGAGGTCCCCGAGGTGCTGGGCACCGAGTCGGGCGGCGGGTTGCGGGGGCCGGTCCTGGGCGCGATCGGGCCGGCGCCGGCCTGGTGGGCGGTCAAATGGGCGCTGATCGGGGCGACGACGCTGTTCAGCGCCCTGCGGCTGCGGCGCCTGGAGGACCATTCCGCGACCCTGCTCTGGCAGCTGGCCGAGCGCCGCTCGGCGCGCCGGCTGGCGGCCGGGCTTCGCTAAGTTGCGCCCATGAGCAGGGCTCTGGCGGCCGGCCTGGCCGCGATCGCGATCCTCGCCGCCGGCTGCGGCGGGTCGAGCTCCAGCAGCCCGCAGGGCAAGCAGGAACAGGCGATCGCGCAGGTTTGGAAGACCTACGTCGAATCGGTCAAGAGCGGCGACGGCAAGACCGCCTGTCAGCAGCTGACCCCGACCTTCCAGCGCCAGGCCGCCAATCTCGTCACCCCGAAGGACCGCGCGAAGCTGAAGGGCGCCGGCTGTCCGCAGGCGGTCGAACAGGGGACGATCCGGGCCGCGTTCCGCAACTACGAGCCGAGCCTGGAGCAGATCGTTATCAACGGCGACCGCGCCAACGGCTTCCAGCCGGGCGAGGGGGCGCTGGGCCCGGAGAAGGTGCTGTTCCAGCGCCTCGGCGGCAACTGGAAGATCTTCGCGACCGTCTACCAGAAGGGCGGACCCCAGTTCGGCGCCTGAGCGTCGCCCGGCGCCTGGGGCGGGCCGACTGAGCGCGGCCGTGCGCGCGGTCGGGTTTGCGGCCGCTAACTTGGCGAGATGCCCGTTTCACCGCGCACCGAGGGCGCCAGGCCGAAGGTCGGCCACGAGGCCGCCGACCTGGTCGGCGGCACGCCGATGGTCGCCCTGCAGCGACTCGGCGCCGAGCTCGACGCCGAGGTCTTCGCGAAGCTGGAGTTCCTCAACCCCGGCGGCTCGGTCAAGGACCGGATCGGCGTCGCGATGCTCGACGCGGCCGAGGCCGAGGGGCAGATCGAGCGCGGGCGTTCGCTGATCGTCGAGCCGACCAGCGGCAACACCGGCATCGCACTGGCGATGGTCTGCGCCGCCCGTGGCTATGAGCTCGTCCTCACCCTGCCCGAGGGGATGACCCGCGAGCGCTCCGACCTGCTGCGCGCCTACGGCGCCGAGGTGATCCAGACGGCGTCGCTGGGGGGAATGAACGAGTCGGTCGAGCTGGCACGGCAGATCGCCGAGGAGCGAAACGCCTTCATGCCGCAGCAGTTCGCCAATCCCGCGAACCCGGAGGTGCACAGGCGCACGACCGCGGAGGAGATCTGGGCCGATACCGAGGGCGAGATCGACGCCTTCGTCGCCGGGGTCGGGACCGGCGGCACGATCACCGGCGTCGGCCAGGTCCTCAAGGAGCGCCGCCCCGAGGCGCTGGTGATCGCGGTCGAGCCGGCATCCTCGGCCGTGCTCTCCGGCGAGCAGCCCGGGGCCCACAAGATCCAGGGCATCGGCGCCGGCTTCGTGCCCGAGGTGCTCGACCGCTCGCTGATCGACGAGGTGATCCCGGTCTCCGACGAGGATGCCCTCGACATGGCCGAGCTCTGCGCCCGCCGCGAGGGGCTTCTGGTTGGCTTCTCCGCCGGCGCCGCGATCCACGCCGCGCTGGCGGTCGCCGCCCGCCCCGAGATGGCCGGCAAGCGCGTGGTCACGATCGTCCCCGACTCCGGCGAGCGCTACGTGTCGCTGCCCTTCTTCCCCGCCTGATGCTCGGGATCGGCACCCTCCGCAACGTGGTCCGCGAAGTCGCCGCCGACGTGACCACAGCCCGCGAGCGCGATCCTGCCGCGCGGCGGGCGGGGACGGTCGAGATCCTCGCCGGCTGGGGCGGCGTGCAGGCGCTGCTCGCCTACCGCGTCGCCCACGCGCTGCGCGCCGCTGAGGTGCCGCTGGCGCCGACCGCGATCTCCTACATGAGCCGGGCCGTGACCGGGGTCGAGATCCATCCCGCGGCGCGGATCGGCAACGACTTCTTCATCGATCACGGCTCCGGGGTAGTGATCGGCGAGACGGCGGAGATCGGAGACTCGGTCACCCTCTATCAGGGGGTGACCCTGGGCGGGACCGGCTTTCAGCGCGGCAAACGGCACCCGACCCTGGGCGACAACGTCACCGTCGGCAGCGGCGCCAAGCTGCTGGGCCCGATCGAGGTCGGCCACGGGGCCAAGGTCGGCGCCAACACGGTCGTGGTCGAGGACGTGCCGCCGAACACCACCGTGGTCGGAAACCCCGGCCACACGGTCAAGGTCGAGGGGCGCCGGGTCGAGGGGCCGGACACCGACTGGATCCACCTCCCGGACCCGATCGCCGACGCGATCCGCGGCCTCTCGCAGCGGATCGCGGCGCTGGAGACGCGGCTGACCGAATTGACCGGCGAGGAGCGCCCACAGGCAGAGGTCCACGACCTCGAGCGGCGCCAGGGCCGCTCCTCGGCCGGCGGCTAGTCCGGCGTCGAGGCGCGTAAGTCGCGCCTGGCGCGACAAGGGCGCCTCGCGGCCCTGAACCGCCCGGGGGCGGCGCACAATCTGCGGCCGCCGTCGGCGGCCTGACATGCCAGTGCCGCGACACGTTGTGTCGCGGCCCGTCACTACATTGAGTGGGTGACCGAACTGACCGAACGGCAGCTCTCGAACGAGTTCGAGGGGGCACCGACGAGCCCCGGCGCCGACCAGGTCGAGCGCCTGCTCGCCGAGCTCAATCCCGCCCAGCGCGAGGCCGTCACCCACGGCGCCGGGCCGATCCTCGTGCTCGCCGGCGCCGGCTCGGGCAAGACGCGGGTGCTCACGCACCGGATCGCCTACCTGCTCGCCACCGGGCAGGCGCGCCCGGGCGAGATCCTCGCGATCACCTTCACCAACAAGGCGGCGCAGGAGATGCGCGAACGGGTCGAGCAGCTGGTCGGCCGCGCCACGCGGGCGATGTGGGTGATGACCTTCCACTCCGCCTGCGCCCGGATCATGCGCGCCGAGGCCGAGCGCCTCGGCTACTCGCGCGGGTTCACGATCTACGACGAGGCCGACTCCCAGCGGATGGTCAAGCGATGCATGGAGGAGCTGGAGATCGACCCCAAGCGCTACCCGCCGCGGGCGATCCGCGCCCAGATCTCCGGCGCCAAGAACAAGCTGCTCGACGCCGAGGCGCTGCGCGAGGCGCAGGGGTCGGTCTTCGAGGAAACCGCGGCTGACGTCTTCGCGCTCTACGAGCGCCGGATGCTGGAGGCCAACGCGATGGACTTCGACGACCTGCTGCTGCGCACCGTCAACGTGCTCGAGCTCTTCGAGCCGGCGCGCGAGCGCTGGCGCCGTGCCTTCAACCAGGTCCTGGTCGACGAGTACCAGGACACCAACCGGGCCCAGTACCGGCTCCTGCAGCTGCTCGCCGACGGGCACCGCAACCTCTTCGTGGTCGGAGACGACGCCCAATGTGTGGTGGCGGGCACGGACGTAACGATGGGCGACGGTTCAATCAAACCGATCGAGGCAATACGTACCGGCGACGAGGTCATGTCGTCGTATGGAAACGGGGAATTTCGCCCCGCTCGGGTGCTCGGTGTGTTCGACGGGCATGCGGCGGAAGGGATTGCGGTCACAACCGGAGGCGGGCGTCGTCTCGTGAGCACGCCCGAACACACTCACTTCGCCGGATACCGGCTCGGGACCACCCCCCAGATGCACCTGACCTATTTGATGTGGAAGCGAGGCGTGGGATTCCGGGTGGGCGTGTCAAGGGTCTACACGGACCGCAAGAAGCGCCCTGTAATCGGGATCAGGGCTCGTTGTTTTCAAGAGCAGGCTGACGCTGTTTGGGTCATCTCCTCACATGCGACTGACGCCGAGGCCCGAATTGCTGAAGCCCGCGCCTCGCTCGAGTACGGCTTGCCAACCCTGCCTTTCTATCGGCGCCGGAGTGCCACGGGTAATGCCCTCGTGGGAAACCAGGAATTGCTCGATGAGGTTTTTTCATCGATCGATACGGAAACTGGAGGGCTTCAGCTGCTCGAAGACGAAGGCCTGAGCTTCAGCCATCCCCATCATCGGGCGAATGGATCGCATCGCAGGCAGAACTTGACGCTCACCCTCTGCGCCGAACACCGACGCAAGACGCCGATGCACCGGATCTCAGTCCATGGCGAAAGCCAGGCGGGTCGCACGGCACTGGAGCGGATCGGACTCAGCGTCCGCCCGGCGAAGGAAGGGAGTGAGTCGTGGCGCTTCGAAACCGTCTTCAAGGATTTCGGCAAGGCGGCGACGGTGGCCGATCGTGTTCGGTCGGTGCTCGATGTCGATACCCGCGTCCAAGCCCGTTTTGGCCCATCCCAGCCAGGGCGAATCGCTGGAAATTCCCTGCCCGCGATTCCCGCGAGCTCGGTTAGGCCCGGCATGGCCGTCTTCGGCGAAGACGGCACCTACGACATTGTCGAGAGCGTCGAACGGGTTCCCCTGGATGACCGCGTTTACGACATAAATGTCGAGGGCACGCATAACTTCATAGCCGGCGGCCTCGTCACGCATAACTCGATCTACAGCTTCCGCCACGCCGAGATCCGCAACATCCTCGACTTCGAGCACGACTTCCCCGACGCCTCGGTGGTGATGCTGGAGCAGAACTATCGCTCGACCCAGACGATCCTCTCGGCGACCAACGAGCTGATCTCGCACAACCGCGACAACCGGCCCAAGCACCTGTTCACCGAGGGCGAGCAGGGGGAGCCGATCCAGGTCGTGCAGCTGGGCGACGAGCACGAGGAGGCGCGCTGGGTGGCCGGCGAGGTCGAGCGGCTGGTCACCGACGAGGGCATGCGCCGGGACCAGATCGCGGTCTTCTACCGCACCAACGCGATGAGCCGGGTGCTGGAGGACACGCTGGTCCGCTTCGAGCTGCCCTACCAGGTGATCGGCGGGACCAAGTTCTACGAGCGAGCCGAGATCAAGGACGCCGTCGCCTACATGAGCCTGCTCGTCAACCCCTCCGACGCGATTTCCTTCGGCCGCGTCGTCAACTCACCCCGGCGCGGGATCGGCAACACCAGCCAGGGCCGGCTGCTGGCCCACGCCAACACCACCGGGCTGTCGATCTGGGACGTCGCCGCGCGTGCCGATGCCGTCCCCGGGCTGGGCTCGGCGGCTGTCAAGGCGATCTCGCGCTTCCATCAGACCCTGGCCGGGCTGCGCGAGCGCACGGCGACGGCCCCGGTCGCCGAGCTGCTGGAGGCGATCCTGCAGGAGACCGGCTATCTCGAGGCGCTGGAGGCCGAGCGCACGGTCGAGGCCGAGGGCCGGGTCGAGAACCTGCAGGAGCTGATCGGCGTCGCCGGCGAATTCGACGCCAACCGCGAGCTCGAGGGTGAGGGGGAGGTCTCGCCGCTGGAGGAGTTCCTGCAGCAGATCTCGCTCTTGACCCAGCAGGACGAGCTGCGCGAGGAGGAGTCGCTGGTCACCCTGATGACGATCCACAACGCCAAGGGCCTGGAGTACGAGACCGTCTTTCTGATCGGCTGCGAGGAGGGGGTGTTCCCCCACATGCGCGCCCTGGAGGAGGGAGGCGAGGAGGAGGAGCGGCGGCTCTGTTACGTCGGCATGACCCGGGCCCGCAGCCGCCTCTACCTCACCTACGCCCGCGAGCGGCGCATCTTCGGCGGCCGCCGTGAGCCCGCGATCGCCTCTCGATTCATCGCCGAGCTGCCCGAGGGGTTGACCGAGCAGGAGCGGAGCGGGCCGGCGGCCGGCGAGCCCTGGGCCCCGGTCGGCGGCGGGCTCGGCGAGCCGATCGCGCCCGGCCCGGCGCTCGAGCTTCAGACCGGCGATGACATCGTCCACGCCAGCTTCGGCGACGGCGTCGTGACCGGGATCGAGCCCGGGGGAGTGATCGTCGTCCGCTTCGCCGGCGATCCCCAGGAGCGCAAGCTGATGGCCGACTACGCGCCGGTGAAGAAGAAGTGATGGGGGAGACCGAGGTGGGGGCGAAGGTGATCGATGGCAAGGCGATCGCCGCCGCGGTCCGCGAGCGGGTGCGGCTGGAGGTTGCCGAATACGCCGAGGCCCACGGCGGCCGCACGCCCGGGCTGGCGACGGTGCTGGTCGGCGAGGACCCGGCCTCGGAGATCTACGTCCGCAACAAGCACAAGGCCTGCGAGGAGGCCGGGATGCGCTCGCTGCACCAGGCGCTGCCGGCGACCGCGAGCGAGGAGGAGCTGCTGGCGCTCATCGCGCGGCTCAACGCCGAGGACGAGGTCGACGGGATCCTCGTCCAGCTGCCGGTCCCCGAGCAGATCGACCCCGAGGCGGTGGTGGCGGCGATCGACCCCGGCAAGGACGTCGACGGGCTGACCCCGACCAACGCCGGGCTTCTGGCCAGCGGCGCGCCGGGCCTGGTCCCCTGCACGCCGGCCGGGGTGATGGAGCTGCTGCGCCACCAGGGGGTCGAGCTCGAGGGCGCCGAGGCGGTGGTCGTCGGGCGCTCCAACCTGGTCGGTCGGCCGGTCGCCAGCCTGCTGCTGGGCGCCAACGCGACCGTGACCATGTGCCACTCGCGCACCCGCGACCTGCCCGCGGTCTGCGCGCGCGCCGACGTCCTGGTCGCCGCGGTCGGCGTGCCGCGCCTGCTCGGCGCCGATGCGGTCAAGCCCGGGGCGACGGTGATCGACGTCGGGATGAACCGCACCGACGAGGGCCTCGCCGGCGACGTCGATTTCGAGGCCGTCAGGGCGGTCGCGGGGGCGATCACCCCGGTGCCCGGCGGCGTCGGCCCGATGACGATCGCGATGCTGCTCGTCAACACCCTGGCGGCCGCCCGCTCCAGGCACGGCTAGAACCCCCGGCCAGAGCACCTTTCTACGACCTAAGGGGCATGTAGGGTCCGCCCCGAACCCCTAGTCCAAGGAGGGCTCTGGATGGATATCAACCGGCTGCGACAAGGTGAGCAGATCGCTGCCATCGCGGCGATCGTCTTGCTGTTGGACATGTTCATCTTCAAGTGGTTCGGCCTCAAGATCTCCGGCTCGACGCCGCTGGGCGGCTTCAGCGCCGAAGGATCGAAGAACGCTTGGGGTTCTTACGGCTTCATCGACATCGTTCTGTTCATCACCGTCCTCGCGGCGCTTGGGATGGCCTACCTGAGGGCCGCTGACCTCGAGCTCGACCTCCCGGTCGCGGCGAGCGTCATCGTCACCGTCCTCGGGGGCCTCTCGACGCTGCTGATCCTCTACAGCCTGATCAACCCGCCTGACTTCGGGGTCAACGTCTCCGGCCTCGACCACACGCGCAAGATCGGAGCCTTCATCGGTCTGATCGCCGCCGCGGCTCTGACCTACGGGGCCTACAAGTCGATGCAGGACGAGGGGTCGACTTTCCAGGGTGCCGCCGACCGCCTCGGTGGTGGTGGTGGCGGTGGCGGCGGAGCAGCCCCGCCGCCCGGTGGTGACTACGGCGGCGGACCGGGCGAGCCCGCGCCTCCGCCCGCGGCACCGCCACCTCCGGCAGCCCCGCCGCCCTCCCCGGAGCCGCCGGCGGCACCCCCGCCTCCGCCCCCGCCGCCACCCAGCGGCCCGCCGCCCTCGGCCTAGGGGCCCAGGAGTTCCGCCGCCCGGAGGTCCGCCCAGCAGCGGCCTCCGGGCGGTAGCTTGTCCATGTTGGGTTTCTTGTGATCAGGCTCGATCGGCTGAGAGGGGGAGAGGTGATAGCCGCCGCCGGCGGCGTCGCCCTGTTCATCGCCCTGTTCATGCCCTGGTTCGGCAAGGTCTCGCCCTACTGCGTGCCGCTCGCCGGTCACCACTGCGGGCACAACTTCGACGCCTGGCAGGCCTTCGGCTTCACCGACTTCGTCCTTGCCGCGGCGGCGATCGGCGGAGTCGCGCTGGCAGTGCTGGCCGCAGGGAGCCCGAAGACCGACGCCGCGATCACCTCCGCCTGCTTCGTGGCGCCGGTGGCCGCGCTGGGCACCCTGCTGGCCCTCTACCGGGTCTTCGAGCCGCCGGGCAGGCTCGACACCCGCTACGGGCTCTTCGTCGGACTGGTAGCCGTCGCCACGGTCACCTATGGCTCCTGGCGCGCGGTGCGCAACGACCGCCCGTCTAAAGTCGCTCGGCCAGCCCGGCGGCGACCCGCTTCGAGAACGCGATCACCGTCATCATCGGGTTGACCCCGACCGAGGTCGGGAAGAGCGACGCATCGGCCACGTAGAGCTGCTCGACCCCGCTGACGGTCCCCTGCGGCGTGCAGACGCCCCCCGCGGCCTCAGCGGAGCCGATCCGCGCCGTTCCCATCGGGTGAAAGGCTTCCAGCCGCAGCTCGGCCGGCTTTATCGCCGTCGCTTCGAAGTCGGCGAGCTGGCCGAACTTCAGGGTCCCGACCCGGCCGACGTTGGGGTAGACCTCGAGCGCCCCGGCGGCGAAATGGACCTCGGCCGCGCGGGCGATCCCGAAGGCGAGGCGCCTCGCGTCGTCACCGGCTGAGCTTGTAGCTGGCCCGCAGCGAGCCGTCGCCGCTGAGTCCGATCCGTCCCGAGGAGCGATCCGAGAGGTGGACGCCGATCGAGCCGATGTTTGAGAAACCGAGCATCGCCTCCTGGTGCTTGCGGCCGGTGCCCAGCAGCCAAGCGCCGCCGAACGGAAGCGGGGTGAAGGTCGCCTCGAGCAGGATCCCCTCGTCCTCCCACTGGTCGATGTAGTAGCTCTGCATCACGCCGTCCCAGCCCCGGACCTCCTCCGGGTAGCGGGCGCCGATCCAGCAGGCGGGGTGCAGGTGCAAGTTGCGGCCGACCTGGCCGCCGCCGAGCCCGGAGCGCAGCAGCAGCTCCGGCGTCCCCAGCGCGCCGCCGGCCGCGATCACGGCCTTTGCGCGGACGCTGTAGCGGCGCCGGCTGCCGTTGCGCTCGGCCTGCGGCGAGGCAAGGCACTCGACCCCGATCGCGCGGCCGTCCTCGAGCAGGATCCGCTGCGCCTCGACCCGGGCCCGCACCCGCGCCCCGGCGGCGACCGCCCGCGGCAGGTAGGAGACGTGCATCCCGCGCTTGGCGTCGATCGTGCAGCCGAAGGGGCAGGAGCTGCACTGGACGCAGTCGCCGGCGTTGCGGCTGATCGGCCCGCCGCTGGCGCCCAGCGCCCGCGCACCCTCCATCGCCAGCTGGCCATTGCGCCCCATGCGCTCGGGATCGAGCGCCTTGACGCGCAAGAACTCCTCCGCCTCGGAGTACTCGGCGTCGAGGTCGGTCGCCCAGCCGATCCCGAACTCGCTCCGCCAGCGCTCGAGAATCGGCTGCGGGGCCCGGAAGCAGGTGCCCGAATTGATCACCGTCGTGCCGCCGACCGCGCGGGCGACCGGGACCGGGATCGGCGGGTGCCCCTCGGCGACCGTCAATCCCGCCTCGCGGTAGAGGGCGGTGACGGCCTCGATCGGCTCGCGGGGATAGCTGTCGCGGTCGTAGTGGCCGCCGGCCTCGAGCACGATCACGTCGTGGCCGGCCTCGGCGAGCACCGCCGCCGCCGCGGCACCGCCCGCCCCCGAGCCGACGATCACGACGTCGCATTCCTCGCCCTCGCCCGCCGGTGTGGTCTCGCCGAGCGATCCGGACGGCTCCGGGATCGAGCCGTCGGCGAGCGCGCAGCTGACCTCGTAGCCGACCCGCTCCTTTACCTCCGGCACCACCGCATAGCCGAGCGTGCAGAGCACCTTGGCCATCAGCAGCAGGTCGTGGTAGGGGCCGAAGCGCGAGGCCTCGAGCTTGGCGAGGAAGTCCTCCCGGGTCGGCAGGTCGAGGTGGCTGAAGCGCCAGGGGAACGGCAGCCACTCGAAGATGCGCAGGGCGAGCTTCAGCCGCGAGAGGTTGCGGGCCGGCAGCTCGGCCAGGAAGCGGCCGACCGGCCCGGCGACGTCGACGTCACGCTGGGCGGCCGGGAGCCCGTCATAGCCGGGCGCCATCGCCTCGCAGATCGCGACCAGGGTGCGCTGCTCGGCGGCCGCAAGCCCCGGCGCGCGCCTTCAGCCGGGCGCCGCGGGGCGGCTGACGGTCCCGGCGAGCGAGTAGAGCCAGAGCGCCGAGATGGCGAGGAAGCCGTCGACGACGAAGTTGAGCAGGTAGATGAGGACGTGGGAGTCGAAGAGGTAGAAGCCCAGCGTGCCCAGCGAGGACGCCGTCTTGCCGACCGCGAGCACCAGCAGCAGTGGCCGGTAGCGGACGACGTCGGACTGGGCGAGGACGCAAATCCCGGTGATCACCACCATGTAGGCGAAGGCGAGGGCGAGCCAGAACTCCTCGTCGGTTGCCGGGGCACGGGTAAAGCCCCCGATGTCGTCGCCGATGTCGGAGATGAAGTCGAGGACGCCGTTCTGAAAGACGATGAACAGCAGCCCGACGATCGCGAAGCCGGCCGCCATCAGGCGCAGGTTCAAGACGACGAACTTCTCGGCTCGGTCTCCCCGCATGGCGGCGAGATCCTATGCGCTGGGCGGCCGGCCGGCGAAGCCCATTGCCTGCGCACGTACTCGGCATACTGCGCACGGTGATCGACCGCGACCAGGTTCTCCACGTCGCCCGCCTCGCCCGCCTCGCGCTCAGCGACGACGAGGTCGAGACGATGGCCCGCGAGCTCTCCGGCATCCTCGAGCACGTCGACCGCATCTCTCAGCTCGACCTCGAGGGCGTCGAGCCGACCTCGCATGTGGTCGAGCTGGAGAACGTGCTGCGGCCCGACGAGCCGCGCCCGAGCTGGCCGCGCGAGAAGATCCTCGAGCCGGCTCCCGAGCCCGAGGGGGGCGCCTTCCGCGTCCCCTCGCCGCAGGCCGAGGGCTGAGCCGTGGCCGAGCTGCTGCAGCTGACCGCCGCCGCGGCGGCGAAGGCGATCGAGGCAAATGAGCTCTCGCCGGACGAGTACCTGGAAGCGTGGCGGAAGGCCGCCGCGCAGGACGAGCTCAACGCCTACCTGTGGCAGCGCGATCCCGGCGCGCAGAACGAGCCGCCGCAGGACGGGAACGGCAAGCTCGCGGTCCCGATCGCCGTCAAGGACATCTTCTGCACCGAGGGCATCCCGACCACCGCCGGCTCGAAGATCCTCCAGGGCTACCGCCCGCCCTACACCGCGACCGCGGTGCGCAGGCTGGCCGCGGCCGGGGCACCGCTGCTCGGCAAGACCAACATGGACGAGTTCGCGATGGGCTCCTCGAACGAGAACTCCGCCTACGGGCCGGTCCTCAACCCCTGGGACCGGGGCCGCGTCCCGGGCGGCTCCTCCGGCGGCTCGGCGGCGGCGGTCGCCGGGGGCCTGGCGCCGTGGGCGATCGGCACCGACACCGGCGGCTCGATCCGCCAGCCCGCCTCGCTGTGCGGGATCGTCGGCATGAAGCCGACCTACGGCGCCGTCTCGCGCTACGGGATGATCGCCTTCGCTTCCTCGCTGGACCAGTGCGGGCCGCTGACCCGCGACGTCACCGACGCGGCGCTGCTGCTGGCGACGCTTCAGGGCCACGACCACTGCGACTCGACCTCGGTCGGGATCGAGGGCGGGGTCAAGCTGCCCAGGCGCGAGGACCTGACGGGCCTGCGCTTCGCGGTTCCCTCCGGCCTGGCGATGGACGGGGTCGAGGCGGGGGTGAAGTCGGTCTTCGAGGCGACCCTGGCCAGGATCGAGGAGCTGGGCGGAGAGGTCGGCGAGGCGCCGCTGCCGCACGCCGACAAGGGGATCTCCGCCTATTACGTGATCGCCCCCGCCGAGGCGTCGGCCAACCTGGCCCGCTACGACGGCGTCCGCTACGGGTTGCGCGTCGACTCCGACGAGCTGACCGAGATGTACGAGGGGACCCGTGCCGCCGGCTTCGGCCCCGAGGTGAAGCGGCGGATCATGCTCGGCACCTACGCGCTCTCCTCGGGCTACTACGAGGCCTACTACGGCCAGGCGCAGAAGGTGCGGACGAAGATCGCCGACGACCTGCGGGCCGCCTACGAGGACTTCGACTTCGTCGTCACCCCGACCTCGCCCTCGGTCGCCTTCGAGCTCGGTGCCAAGACCGACGATCCGCTGGCGATGTATCTCAACGACTACTTCACGGTGCCGATGCCGCTGGCCGGGACGCCGGCGATCTCGATCCCGGCCGGGCTGGCCGAGCCCGACGGCGGCGGCCCACAGCTCCCGGTCGGCTTCCAGATCGCCGGCCCGGCCTTCAGCGAGAACGCGATCCTCGATGCGGCCTTCGCGCTCGAGGGCGCGATCGGCTTCGACGCGCGGCCCGAAGGGGTGCCCTGGTGACGCCGCTCAGCGACGCCGAGTGTGAGACCGCGGTGCGCGAGGCGTTGGACTCGCTGCCGCCGGAGATCGGCGAGCGGCTCGAGAACGTCGCGGTGATCGTCGATGACAGCCCTCCCGGAGGCCTGATGGGCGTCTATGACCCTCGGGGCGGGCTGCAGCGAATAGTCATCTTCAGGCACGCCAACCCCGATGCCCGCGAGGTGCGCCGCACCGTGCTGCACGAGGTCGGACATCACTTCGGGATGAGCGAGGAGCAGATCCGGGAGCTCGGCTATGGCTGATTACGAGGTCGTGATCGGGCTCGAGATCCACGTCCATCTCTCGACCCGGACGAAGATGTTCTGCGGCTGCGCGCTGAGCTTCGGCGACGAGCCCAACGTCCACACCTGCCCGGTCTGCCTCGCCCATCCCGGGGTGCTGCCGGTGACCAACGAGCAGGCGGTCCGCTTCGGGCTGATGATCGCCGCCGCGCTGGGCTGCGAGGTCGCCCCGCGCTCGATCTTCCACCGCAAGAACTACTTCTATCCCGACAATCCGAAGGCGTACCAGATCAGCCAGTACGACATTCCGCTGGCCCGCCACGGGCGCCTCGGCGGGGTCCGCATCCACCGCGCCCACCTCGAGGAGGACGCGGCGAAGATGATCCATGTCGGCGAGTCGGGCCGGATCCACGGCTCCGGCGCCTCGCTGGTCGACTTCAACCGCGCCGGGACGCCGCTGATGGAGATCGTCACCGAGCCCGATCTGCGCAGCGCCTCCGACGCCCGCCACTGGGCCGAGCTGCTGCGGGTGACGATCCAGCAGCTCGGGGTCTCGGACGCGAGGATGGAGGAGGGCAGCCTGCGGGTCGACGCCAACATCTCCCTGCGCCCGTCCGGAAGCGAGGAGCTGGGGGTGAAGACCGAGCTCAAGAACATGAACAGCTTCCGCTTCCTCGAGCAGGGCATGGAGGCCGAGATCGAGCGCCAGCGCGGGCTGCTCGAGGCGGGCGAGAAGGTCGATCAGGAGACGCTTCACTTCGACCCCGGCGACGGCTCGCTGACGCCGCTGCGCTCGAAGGAGTACGAGCACGACTACCGCTACTTCCCCGAGCCCGACCTGGTGCCGCTGGCGCCGACCGAGGAGATGCTGCGCGAGGCCCGCGAGGCGCTGCCCGAGCTGCCGGCCGAACGGGCGGAGCGCTACCGGGAGCTCGGACTGACTCCCGACCTGGCGACGCTTCTGGCCGGCGACCCGCCGACCGCCGGGTACTTCGAGCGCACTCTGGAGGCGGCGGACGGCGCCGACGCGAAGACGGTCGCCAACTGGGTCACCGGAGAGCTCGCGGGCGCCCTGCGCCAGGGAGGCGCCGAGGTTGGGCCCGCAGGGTCGAAGGTGGAGCCCGAGGCGCTGGCGAAGCTGGTCGTAATGGTGGGGGCCAAGCAGGTCTCCCACGGCAGCGCCAAGCAGGTCCTGGTGGCGTTGATCGCCGAGGGTGGTGACCCGGCGGGAATCGTCGAGCGCGAAGGCCTTGGCCAGATCGAAGACAGCGGCGAGCTCGAAGGTGTCGTCGAGTCGGCGATCGAGGCCGAGCCGGAGGCGGCGGCGGAGGTTCGCGAGGGCAACCAGAAGGCGATCGGGCGGATCGTCGGCGCAGTGATGAAGGAGACCAAGGGCCGCGCCGACGGCGGCGAGGTCCAGCGCCTGATCCGTGAGAAGCTGGGGGCCTGATGGCCGAGTCGAGCATGTCGCTCTGGTCGCAGGGCTCCTACCTGTCGATCGCCTCCAGGGACTCGATGCTCTCGATCGGCTCGGTGGGCTCGCTCATGTCCGTGGGCTCGATCGGCTCCGCCGGCTCGGCGTTCTCGGTCGCCTCGGTGGCGTCGTTCGGCTCGGTGATGTCGGCGGCGACCAGGGGCTCGGTGATGTCGGCCGGAACCCACGGGACGATCATGGGCGAGCGCGACCCCCGCGCGGCCTGGGTCGCGGTCGGCGCACTGGCCGGCTCGGCGCTGCTGCTGGTCGCCTGGGCCGCGCGCTAGTCCCGCCCGCTAACCACCATGTGCGGCGGCTTCGCCGCCTGACCAGCCAGTGCCGGTGCTTGAGCACCGGCTAACTTGACTGCATGGCCTGGAACGTCGTCATAGCCGGTGGTGGGTTCGGCGGCGCCTACGCGGCGCGCCAGCTGGAGCGGCTGATGCCGAAGCAGTCGGCGCGGCTGATGCTCGTCAACGACGTCAACTTCCTCCTCTACACGCCGTTTCTGCCCGAGGCCGCAGCGGGGACGCTGGAGCCGCGCCACGTGGTCACGCCGCTGCGCGACATCCTTCACCGCACTTACCTGCGCCTCGGGGCCGTCACCGGTCACGATCCGGCCGCGCGTACGGTCGAGATCCGAAATCACGAGGGCGAGGTCGCCGAGGTCCGCTACGACGCGCTGCTGCTGGCCCTGGGCTCGGTCTCGCGGGTGCTGCCGGTGCCCGGGCTCGACCAGCACGCGATCGGCTTCAAGAGCCTCGCCGACGCGATCTGGCTCCGCAACCACCTGCTCGAGACCCTCGAGGCCGCCAACGACTCCGAGGACCCGGCCCGGCGCGAGGAGCTTCTGACCTATGTCTTCGTCGGCGGCGGTTACGCCGGGCTGGAGGCGCTCGCCGAATTGCAGGACTTCGCCTCCGACGCGATGGACCGCTATCCGCGCGCACGCCTGCACGGGATGCGCTGGGTGCTGGTCGAGGCGTCGGGCCGGGTGCTGCCCGAGACCGACGCAGGGCTGGCCGAGTACGCACTGCACGAGCTGCGCGGACGCGGGATCGACATCCGCCTCGGGACGACGCTCGACGCGGTGACCGAGAACAGCGCCACCCTGTCGACCGGAGAGACGCTGGCGACCCGGACCGTCGTCTGGACCGCCGGCGTGGCGCCGCACCCCAGCCTGCGCAGCCTCTCGCTGCCGCTCGACGACCGCGGCCGGGTGCCGGTCGACCAGTACCTGAAGGTCGAGGGCATGGAGCGCGTCTGGGCGGTCGGCGACTGCGCCTCGGTGCCGCATCCCGACGGCGGCAAGGTGGGGGGCACCGCGCAGCAGGCGGTCCGCCAGGGCCCGGCCGCGGCCCGCAACATCGCCGCCGAGCTCGGGGTCGGCAGCCCGAGCCCCTACAGCTACCGCGACAAGGCCTCATTCGTCAACCTCGGCCGCTACAAGGCGGTCGGCCAGCTCGGCGACCGGCGCTTTCGCGGCTTTCCGGCCTGGTGGATGGCCCGCACCTACCACATGAGCCAGATCCCGGGCCTCGCCCGCAAGGTGCGGGCGGTGCTCGACTGGACGGTCAGCCTGCCATTCGAGCGCGACCTGGCCGAGGTCGGCTCGATCGGCCATCCGAAGCCACTGCGCGACGAGGCCTACCAGCACGGCGGCAGCCACAAGCCGCTGGACTAGAGGTCGGTGCTTCGGCCCGCGACAATGTTCGCGTGGGCAACGAGTACCTCGTCATCGCGTTCTGCTTCGGGATCGCAACCGCGATCATCGGCCGCGCCAAGGGCAGCTCCTTCTTCATCTGGTTTCTGATCGGGACGATCCTGCCCCTGCTGGGGCTGATCGCAGTGATCCTCTACCGCTCCGAGAAGTCCGAGCCCGAGCGCCGGTGTCCGCGCTGCGGCAAGGTGCTGAAGCTCTACGTCCAGGTCTGCCCGGTCTGCGGCGAGGACCTCTATCTGCCCGACCCCAGCGAGGTGCGCCAGCCGGAGGTCTAGGGGCCCGACCGGCAGGATCGTGCACCCGCCGGTGTACGCCAACGTCGATCTGCCTCAGAGGGCGCTGCCCGAAGGCGGACGCTGCTGTGGCGACGGAGAGATTGTTCGGGGCCAGCTAAAAAGATCCCAGTCCTTTGCGTGACCGTCCCGGGGGCGGGACATGTAGCGGCCGTCGGGCATTCCACCGTTCTTTTGCTCCAAGAGGTCGAAGGCAGCATCCCGGGTGGCCCCCTTGCAGTGCCCGCTTGCCTTCCACTTGCCCTCGACGTTCTTGTATCTGAAGTCGAAGACCATCGCACCCACCGTAGTCCATGCGGCACAGACAGCGCGAGAGGGTGGACCGATTTGCGCTCGCCGGAGCGCTAGTCCGGGGCGATGTTCTGGTTCAGCCGCAAGACGTTGTCCGGGTCCCAGCTCCGCTTCAGGGCCTTCAGGCGGTCGTACTTCTCGGCCCCATAGGCCTCGCGAACCCGTTCCTCGCCCTCCTGCATGAGGAAGTTGACATAGACGCCGCTGTGGTGCGGCTCCAGCGCCGACCAGAAGCCGCGCACCCATTCGCGCTCCGCGTCGAAACCTTCCCTGGTCTCCGTCATCGCGGTGAGGTTGAAGGTGAAACCGTCGTGGCGGCCACCGAAGGCCGTCTCGTCGTCGGAGGCGCGAGTGATCGCGCCGCCCATCTGCCAGATCGGGAACGAGGTCCGCGGCGAGCGGATCTGCAGCGCCCGCTCGGCGGTGATGTCGATCACCTCGTCGCTGAGCGCGGCGACGTCGCAGGAGCGCATGTAGTACCACCAGCCGTGCGGATAAGAGGGGTCGAAGGTGGCCTGATGCTCGGTGAACGGCTTCGGCACGCAGGCGTCGAGAAGCGGCGTGCCGAAGTCCCGCAGCGGCCGCAGAACCTTCTCTCCCTCCTCGAGCGGCCCCGTCCAGCAGCAGACGACCCCGACGACGAGGCGTCCGTGTAGCTCGGCCGGGATCGAGTCAAGCGCCGGCGCCTTGCGGTGGTTCACGATCGTCATCAGCTCCTCCGGCGCATCGGCGATCCAGTCGCGGTAGAAGCGCAGGACCTGCGGCGAGTCCTCCATCGCCCAGAGGATCGGCCCCGCCAGGACCGTCGGTCCGGCCTCGCAGAGGCGGAACTCGAACTCGGTCACGATCCCGAAGTTGCCGCCGCCGCCGCGCAGCCCCCAGAAGAGGTCCGGGTTCTCGTCCTCACTCGCCTTGACGAGCTCGCCGCCGGCGGTCACGACCATGGCCGACAGCAGCTGGTCGATGCTGAGCCCGTGCCTGCGCTGCAGCCAGCCGATCCCGCCGCCGAGCGTCAGGCCGGCCATGCCGGTGTGGGTGACGATGCCGCCTGGGACAGCCAGCCCGAAGGGCTGCGTCTCGCGGTCAAGCTCGCCGATCAGGACGCCGGCTCCGATGCGCGCGGTTCGCGCCTCCGGGTCGACGCGGATCTGGTTCATCGGCCGCAGGTCGACGACGATGCCGCCGTCGCAGACCGAATGGCCGGGGAAGCTGTGGCCGCCGCTTCGGACCGCGATCGGCAGCCCGTTCTCGCGCCCGAACCTGACTGCCGCCGCCACGTCGGCGGCGCCGCTGCAGCGGGCGATCAGCGCCGGCGAGCGCTCGATCGAGCCGTTCCAGACCCGCCTCGCCTCGTCATAGCCGCCGTCGGTGGGCTTGACGAGCTCCCCCCGCAGCTCCTCCTCGAGCCGGTCGCCCGCGGCCCCATCGACCTTTGCTTGCGAATCGACGGTGCTCATCGCTTCCGCTCACGCTAGTGACGGATTAGGCTCCCTTCAAGGCGCGGGAGGCGCTCCGTTCCGACCCGAGGAGGAGCTCATGCACGCAAGAGTGGTCAGATTCACCGACGTCACCCCGGAGACCGTCGACAGGGTCATCGCGATGGTCGAGGAGTCCGACGGCCCGCCCCCAGGGGTCGAATCGAATGGCATGAAGCTTCTCTACGACGAGTCGCAGGGGACCGCGGTCTTCATCGGCTTTTTCGAGGACGAAGAGAAGATGCGGGCCGCTGATCAGGTGTTCGAGCAGATGGACGCTTCCGAGACTCCCGGCACACGTGCCTCGATCGATCGCTGCGAGGTAAAGATCGAGCGCGACGAATAGCCACGTGCCTGCCTGGCCGAGGGACGGACTCGGTTAGGCTCCGCTGGTTGGCTGGTGAAGAGCTAGATCCGCAGGCGGCGCTCCGAGTCAAGAAGGTCACGATGCGCTGTCCTGCCTGTGGCCGGCGTGAATGGGTGAGCAGCGGGCGGGTTGAGCTGGTCCAAAAGCCCCGCACCCAGGTCTATCTGCTGTCCTGCCAATGGTGCGGCTTTGTCCGCATGCACGACCTCGATTTGCTGACACCTGAGAGCTCTGGCAGCGCCCCTTGAACGCCTCTCGGTGAGATAACCGGGCGGGTTAGTCAGCCCACCAGTCGCGCCGGCCCTCGACGTCTTCGCGCGGAGCCTCGCCGAGATTGGGCGCGCCGATGACGATGATCTCGAGGCCCTCCGACCCGGCCTCGTAGCCTCGCCACGTACCGGGCGGGACGCGGACCGCGTCCCATTGCTCGAGCTCGACGATCTCGTCGTCGACCTTCATCCGCCCGCTGCCGCCAACGACCACGTACACCTCCTCCTGCGTCTTGTGCGTGTGGCCGTAAGGAAACCGATAGCCGGGTGGTACGCGCTGGTAGCTGAGGCCGGATTGCTCGAGTTCGAGCGCCTTGGTCGCCAAGCGGAACTCCAGGTCCGGCGCGCCGTCGAAGTTGGACCCGACGTCCTCCAGGTCCTCCCTGAGGTTCCTGAGCGAGAACGGCACGGCCGAATAGTCTCACTCAGATGCGTCCAAAGGGGCAGCGCCTAGCGCAGCCAGGTGCGGACGATCGCGTTCGCGAACCCGAGCCCGTAGCGCATCACCGCCGGCTTCTTGGAGTGGCCGTGCAGCCGCTTGACGACGGTGACCGGGATCTCCTCCGCGGGCACGTCGCGCTTGATCGCCTCGATCAGGAACTCGGAGGTGTGGAACTGCTCCTGGCGCAGGACCAGCTGCGGCAGGACGCTGGCCCGAACCGCGCGATAGCCGTTGGAGCAGTCGGTGACGTGGGTGCGGGTGATCAGCGAGACCATTCGGTTGAAGAAGACGATCCCGATCTCGCGAGAGACGTGGCCGCGCTCGGACTCGCCAAGCACCCGCGAGCCGTGGGCGACGTCGACCTTCCCGCTCAGCACCGGCTCGACGAGGCGCTCCATCTCCGAGGGCAGGTGCTGGCCGTCGGCGTCGAGGGTGACGACCACATCGGCCCCGGAGTCGGCCATCAGGCGGTAGCCGGTGCGCAGGGCGGCCCCGCCGCCGCGGTTGATCACGTGGCGGGCGACCACCGCACCGTGCTCGGCGGCGACGTCGCCGGTTCCGTCGCGGGATCCGTCGTCGACCACCAGCACCGCGGTCTCGCGTCCGCAGACCTCGCTCGGGATGCGGTCGAGGACGTGGCCGATGTTCTCGGCCTCGTTGTAGGCCGGGACCAGGACCGCGACCTTGCCCCGGAAGCGCTGCGGCAGATCGGCGTGGCGGAACTCCTCCCATGCGAGCCCTTCGAGAACCGCCGAGAGCTCGCGCGCATTACGCCCCGACTGCGAGAGCGCCCGAAGGACGATCAAAAAGAGAATGAAGATGGCGAAGACGGCGAGGCCGAGGATGCGGCCGCCATTGCCGCGCTTGAACGAGAACGCCTCCAGCAGCCGGTCGGTGATCTCGGTCCCGGAGACGATCGCCAGCCCGATCGCGGCCAGGATCAGGATCAAGACATCGGCATTTCGCAGCACCCGCCGGCGGGCGATCGCGAAGGCGAGGATGCAGGCGGCGGCGATCAGCCCGGCGCTTCGCAGCGCGGTCAATTGCTCGGGAAACAGGCTTGCGGTCGGCGTCATCGGCGCACGGAGGATAGGGAGCGGTATCCCCAGACAAGGGCGGCCGCTCCCAGCGGGATCACCAGCGTCATCAGGACCTCGTTGCGCCGCGTGCTGGCCAGGCTGAGGGCCCCGATCGCGGTCACAAGCACGATCGGGATCGCGAACGCGGTCAGATCCCACCATCGCCGCCGCAGCGCGATCGCCGCGGCGCCGCAGAGGCCGAGGGCGACCAGGAGCAGCTGCGCCGCCCGCCCGGCGAACCCGGTCATCGCCACGCCCTGGTCCCACATCCGGCCCGTCTTTCGCGCCAGCATCGCCAGGTAGTCGAGCGGCTGGTGCTCGAGGTAGTGAAAGAGCTGGTGCTTGCCGATCCGGCCCAGCGAGGAGTCGCGCGGCAGGTTCGGGTGCTCGGCGGCGACGCGGTTGAAGAGGGGGGTCGGGTTGACGGCGTCCAGCTGCGGCGAGCCCGGCTTCAGCGTCCGGCCCTGGTAGCGCTCGACCAGCAGCGCCTTGACCCGTTGGTAGTCGCCGTCGGCCGGCAGGTAGGTGCCGACGTAGAGCGCCTTGCCGCCGCCGGTCGAGATCGGGACGAAGCGGTCGACGCTGACCAGGTTGTGGATCGTCCAGGGGACGATCGGGACCAGGAAGGCGCCGACCAGAAGCGCCGCCGAGCCCAGCCCCGGCCGCCAGCCGCGCTCGCGGCCGATCCCGACCAGGGCGGCGATCGCGAACGCGAACCCGACCAGCAGGTACTCGGGCCTGATCAGCGCAGTGAGCCCGAAAAGCAGCCCGGGCAAAAGCCAGGCCCAGGGGCTGCGCTGCTCGCGGGCCCAGAGGAATGCGAGCACCGCGGCGGGCAGGGTGAAGATCGCCGGCGGCTCGGAGAGCAGCGCCCCGTCGGAGTGGATGAAGGAGGGATAGAAGGCGACCCCCGCGGCGGCCAGCAAGCCGGCCCCGCCGCCGGCCAGCCGCCGCCCCAGCAGGTAGGCGATCACGATCGTCGCGGCCCCGAGCAGGGCCAGCAGCATCCGCGCCGCTCCGTCGCGCACGCCCCCGGTCAGGTAGTAGACGCCTGAGTAAAGAAGCGGCGCCCCGGGCGACCAGTCGCTGGCGTCGTGGAAGGTGGGGCCGCCGTAGCTGCCGTCGACGTAGAGCGCCTTCGAGAGCGAGAAGTAGGCGCGGGCGTCGTCGCCGGGGTTCCCGATCGGGTTCAGGGCCCGGTGCGCACGCAGCCCGAAGCCGACCGCGACGATCAGCGTCAGCACTACCAGGGTGCGGGTACCGTGGCGCCTCGGCAGTCCCCGGAACCGCTCTCGAAACGAGCGCCAAAGACCGCTCACGGCAGCGCCCGCGCTCGCTCGACGACCCACGCGACCCCGGTTCCGGCCAGGGCCGCGACGACGGGCAGGATCACGATCACCCGCCGCGGCGAGGCGATCAGCAGGGCGCTGGTCGCCGTCACCCCGAGGACCAGCAGCAAGATCGGCAGCGCCTCCCAGCGCCGGCGCAGCGCCAGCACGCAGAGCCCGCCCAGGGCGAGCGCGGCCAGCAGCTTCTGAAACCCCTTCCAGAAGGTCGCGTGCATGATCGGACGCGGCCCTTCGCGCCAGGCGCGGTAGGCCTTGCGGGCCAGCATCGCTCCGAAGTCGAGCGGGTGGTCGGAGAGGTCGGCCGAGAGCTGGTGGCGCCCGAGCCGGGTCAGGGCGGTGTCGGTCGGGACCCCGGGATAGCGCTGGGCGGCGAGCAGCTCGAGCATCGTGTCGAGCTGGGTGTCGCGCGGGGTGCCGGTGACCGCCGCGCCGAAGTCGGGATTGTCGGCGATCAGCTGCTCGCGCAGCCTCGGTCCGTCGCCGTCGGCGGCCAGGTTGGTGCCCACGTACAGTGCCTTGCCGCCGCCGGTCGAGATCGGCACGAAGCGGTCGAGGACGACGAGGTTGTGGATCGTCCAGGGGACGATCGGCAGCAGGAAGGCCGCGACCAGCAGCAGCGCCGAGAGCGCGCCTGGGCGCCAGGCGCCGCTCAGGTGCCGGCTCCAGAACAGGGCCAGGAAGGCGAACGCAAAGCCGAACGGCAGGTATTCCGGCCGCACCATCGCCAGCAGCCCGAGCAGCAGGCCCGGCAACGCCCAGGCCCAGGTGCCGCGGCCGTCGCCGGCCCAGAGGAAGGCCAGCAGTGAGCCCGCGAGCAGCGTCGCCGCCAGCGGCTCGGTCATCAGCATCCCCTGGTACTGCAGCAGCGCCGGATAGACGGCCACCACGGCGGCGGCCAAGAGCCCGGCGCCGGGGCCGGCGAGCCGGTTGCCGATCAGAAACGCGAAGGCGACCGCCAAAGTGCCGATCAGCGCCAGCACCAGCCGCGCCAGCTGCAGGTGCACGCCACCGGTCAGCTGGTAGAGCCCGGCGACGAAGAGCGGCAGGCCGGGCGAGTAGTTGCTCGGCTCCTGCAGGTGGGTGCGGCTGCCGCCCTCCTCGAAGCTGCCCTCGCGGTAGAGGTTCTTGGCGATCCGCGCGTAGCCGATCGAGTCCGGCTCCTGCGGGCGCTGGGGCGCAAGCGCGGAGCCAATCCGCAGCCCCGCGGCCAGCAGCAGCACCGTGACCAGCGCCGTCAGGGTCAGGGGGCCGAGCTCGCGCGTGGGGCGCGGGCGGGGCCGCCGTGGCGCTGGCTCCTCGCTCGCCCGGTACATCGGCGAAAGCCTATTTGCACCCTCGGCCACGCCGGGGATCATCGCTGCCCGGTACCCTGCCGCGATCATGCGCGTTCTCGTTCTCGGGGGCGACGGCTATCTCGGATGGCCGACGGCCTTGAGGTTCTCCGACCGTGGCCATGAGGTTGCGGTAGTCGACAACTTCTCCCGCCGACGCTGGCACCTCCAGCAGTCGACGGAATCGCTGATCCCGGTTCTCACGCTGGAGGAGCGGATCGATGCCTGGCGCGAGGCCTCAGGGCGCCAGATCGACGCTCACATCGGCGACATGGAAGACGGCGATTTCGTCGACCGCGTGGTCGCCGAACTCCGCCCCGAGGTCGTGATCCACTATGCCGAGCAGTCCTCGGCCCCCTACTCGATGCAGTCGCGCGAGGCCGCGGTCGAGACCCAGCACAACAACGTGATCGGGACCCTGAACCTGCTGTTCGCGATCCGCGACCACGTCCCCGACGCCCACTTGATCAAGCTCGGGACGATGGGCGAGTACGGAACCCCCAATATCGATATCGAGGAGGGCTTCATCGAGATCGAGCACAAGGGGCGCCGCGACACGCTCCCGTTCCCGAAGATGCCGGGCTCGCTTTACCACCTCTCCAAGGTCCACGATTCGCACAACATCCACTTCGCCTGCCGGATCTGGGGTCTGCGGGCGACCGACCTCAACCAGGGGGTCGTCTACGGGATCGAGACCGACGAGACCGTCCGCGAGGAGCGCCTCAGCAACCGCTTCGACTACGACGAGACCTTCGGCACGGTGCTGAACCGCTTTTGCGTCCAGGCCGTGATCGGCCACCCGCTGACCGTCTACGGGAAGGGCGGGCAGACGCGCGGCTTCCTCAACATCCGCGACACCCTGCGCTGCGTCGAGCTGGCGGCCGAGAACCCGGCCGAGCTGGGCGAGTTCCGGGTCTTCAACCAGTTCACCGAGCAGTTCAGCGTCTCCGAGCTCGCCGAGCTGGTCAAGCGCTCGGCGGCCGAGCTCGGCTACGAGGTCGAGGTGCAGGAGTTCCCCAACCCCCGGGTCGAGATGGAGGAGCACTACTACAACCCTGCGCACACCAAGCTGCTCGACCTCGGGCTGGAGCCGCACTTCCTCGGCGAGGAGCTGGTGCGCTCGATGCTGAAGACGATCGCGGTCCACAAGGACCGGGTGATCGAGCGTGCGATCGTCCCCCGCACGCGCTGGAAGCCGGGCGAGCTCGAGGGCGGGGTGCTCGGCGAGTCCAGTGAGTCGGCGCCGTCGGGCCGCGGCGACTAGCCGCGGTCACCCAGCCGCTCAGCCCTGGCGCACGAAGCGGACCCGGGCCGTGGCGTGGGTGCAGCTGTAGATCACCCTGGCGCGGCCGACCGTCTGACCGCGGCAGACGAAGCGCCGCTTGCTGTAGACCCGCCGGTGCCGGAGGGCGGTGAACTTCCTCGGCCTCGAGGCCTTGGCGATCTTGCGGGCGCTGGAGCAGCGGAGGTTGATGGTGCGGATCTTCATCGCCGCCGAGCGGGCGCGGTGGTTGAAGACGATCCGCGGGCAGTGCCGGCGCACCGGCACGACCGGCGCCGAGGCGGAGCCGACGACGGCGCCGTCGATGTAGTCGCTGTCGATGTTGATCGTCACCCCGCCGTAGCGTTCGTTGTGACCGCCGTGGTACTGGTGCAGGCGCTGGTGGTTGACCCAGGCCGTGGCCGGGACCGCCGGGTCGACGGTCGACTGCTGGTCGTTCCAGCGCGCGATCCAGAGGTCGTCGGGCACCGGGTAGCCGTTGCCGTACTGGCCGGCGAGGTCGGTGATCGTCGACGAGGCGCTGCCGTAGACGCCGGAGACGTATCCAAGCCGGTGCAGCTCGGTCGTCCAGGCGCCGAGGAAGGTGAGGACCGCGGAGCTGTTCTTCCCACCGAGCGCGTACCCCTCCATGTCGTTGTAGATCGGGTTGCCGGCTCCGATTCCGAGCGCCGCGGCCTGGGTGATCGCGTCGTCGGCCGCCGCCGTGCCCTGGGCCGCGGCCTGGGTTGGTCTGATCGCCGCGCAGCCGCAGCTGTTGCTTGGAGCCTGCACGCCGACATAGGTCGGGATCAGGCTCCAGCCGGCGGCGATCACCGAGGCGACCCAGGTGCTGGTCAGGTTGGTCTGGCTGCAGGCCCGGTTGACGCCGCCGATGTAGACGCCGATCGTGCGGTAGGGCGAGCTGCCCCAGGCGCTGACCGTGGTCGTCGAGGGAGCCGAGCAGGCATCGAAGCCGAGGCCGGTGCGAAAGCCGCTGGCGGTTGCGCCTCCCGAACGGGCGGCGACCCTGTCCGCCGACGGCGGCAGGGCCGGGGCGCGGGCGGAGGGACCTCTGCTGGTGCGCCGGGCTCGGCGCAGGATCCGCTCGACCAGCGGCCGTGAGCGGCGCCAGGTCGCGGTGATCGAGAGGCCGGGGCCGGGGAGGTTCAGCCGCGCCTCGTGAGGTGTGGAGCGCGGCAACGTCCGTGGCGCCAGAGCCCGCCGACCGAGGGTGAGCGCGCCGGGGGCGGCCGCTGTCGCAGCGTCCAGGGGCTGTACGAGGATCGCCTCGCTGCGGCCGACCGCGTGCGCGGGGCAGTTCTGGTCGCCGCCCGGCCTGCCCAGATAGACCGCATGGCGGTCGAACCGCACGCAGCGGGAGGGATCGCGATCGAGGTCGTAGACCGCCCAGGACCTGGGGACGTCGATCGCGTAGCCGCCGTAGCGAACCGTGCGCTGGGCGCCGCCGGCCGAAGCCGGCGGGACGAAGGCCAGGGCGCCGAGCAGCAGTGCGCCGAGCAACGCGGCGAGTCGCGGTTTTCCGATCGAAGGAGCGAGCATCGCTTCACCTGCGGGGACCCACCGCGCGGGTGGGAGTTGCGGTTTGCCCGCGGGACTCGGCGCACGTTAGCTGCCCCGGCCGGCCTGAACTGCAGGTCCCGATGCGGCGGCCGCAATCGTCGTCAGGGCGCCAAAAACCCTGCTGGGCAGGCAGGGGGCCGCTGCTACCATCGCTCGCCCATGCGCGCCGCCGATGCATTGATGGAATCGCTCAAGGCCGAGGGCGTCGAGCACGTCTTCGGAATCCCCGGCGGCGCCAACCTGCCGACCTACGACGCGCTTGTCGACGCCGACCTGAAGCACATCCAGGTTCGCCACGAGCAGTGCGGCGGCCACGCCGCCGAGGGTTACGCCAAGGCCTCGGGCCGGGTCGGGGTCGCCTTTGCGACCTCCGGGCCGGGGGCGACGAACCTGGTCACGGCGATCGCCGACGCGATCATGGACTCGGTCCCGACCGTCTTCATCACCGGCCAGGTGCGCACCGACCTGCTCGGCACCGATGGTTTCCAGGAAGCCGACGTGACCGGGATAACGATGCCGATCGTCAAGCACTCCTTCCAGGTCACCGACCCGCGCCAGATCCCCGAATACGTCCATGAGGCGTTTCACGTCGCCTCGACCGGACGCCCGGGGCCGGTGCTGATCGACATCCCCCAGGACCTCTCGCGGGCCGACATCGAGTACGAGCCCGACACCGACCCGGTCGAGATGCCCGGCTACAAGCCGTCGACCGAGGGCAATATCAAGCAGATCCGGATCGCCGCCAAGGCGCTGGCCAACGCGACCCGGCCGGTGATCTACAGCGGCGGCGGCGTCGTCAACGCAAACGCGTCCGAGGAGCTGCGCGAGTTCTGCCAGGCGGACCGCTTCCCCGTCACCTCGACGGTGATGGGGCTGGGCGCCTTCCCTGCCCCGCACGAGCAGTGGCTGGGAATGCTCGGCATGCACGGCACCCGCAGCGCCAACTACGCGATGGACAACGCCGACCTGATCGTCGCCGTTGGCGCCCGCTTCGACGACCGCATCACCGGCAAGCTCTCGGAGTTCGCGCCGCGGGCGAAGTTCATCCACATCGACATCGATCCGGCGGAGATCTCCAAGAACGTTCCCGCCCACATCCCGATCGTCGGCGATGCCAAGCAGGTGCTGGCCAAGCTTTCGAAGGAGTACCGCGCCCTGCAGACCAACGGCGGCCGCCTCGACGAGTGGTGGAGCCAGATCGAGGCCTGGCAGAAGCAGTACCCGCTCAGCTACGAGCCCGGGGAGGGCGCGGAGATCAAGCCGCAGCTGATGATCGAGTCGATGTATCGGGCCACCGGCGGCGACGCGATCATCACCTCCGACGTCGGTCAGCACCAGATGTGGTGCGCGCAGTACTACGACTTCGCAAAGCCACGGCGCTGGATCAACTCCGGCGGCCTGGGGACGATGGGCTTCGGACTGCCGGCGGCGATCGGCGCCAAGGTCGCCTGCCCCGACGACCAGGTCGTCTGCCTGGCCGGAGACGGCAGCCTGGTGATGGTCTGCCAGGAGCTCGCGACCTGTGTCCACCACGACATCCCGGTGAAGATCTTCCTCATGAACAACGGCTACATGGGCATGGTCCGCCAGTGGCAGGAGCTGTTCTGGGACGAGCGCTACAGCTCGGTCGAGATGGGCCCGAGCCCGGACTGGGTCAAGCTGGCCGATGCCTTCGGGGCGACCGGGATGCGCTGCGAGGACAGCGGTGAGCTCGAGGGGATGATGGGCGAGGCGCTGCAGACCGACGGCCCGGTCCTGCTCGACGTCCACGTCTCGCCGAAGGAGAACTGCTACCCGATGATCCCCGCGGGGGCCGCGGCCCGCGACATGGTCGGCTGATGGAAGCCGGCACTCCAGACCTGGTCAAGCTCGAGGACCTGCAGGTCCCCGGCAACCTGACCGGGCGCAAGCACGTCCTCTCGATCCTGGTCGAGAACAAGCCCGGCGTCCTGGCCCGGATCGCGGGCCTGTTCGCCCGCCGCGGCTTCAACATCGACACCCTCGCGGTCGGCCCGACCGACGATCCGAACATCTCCCGCATGACCCTCACCCTCGACGGCGCGGTGCACCCGATCGACCAGGTGACCAAGCAGCTTCACAAGCTGGTCAACGTCCTGAAGATCCGCGACATGGAGCCCGAGGAGACGATCGCCCGAGAGATGGCGCTGTTCAAGGTCTCGGCGGCGGTCGAGAACCGGGCCGAGATCATGCAGTTCGCGGAGATCTTCCGGGCCAAGATCGTCGACGTCTCGCGCCGCACGATGACCGTCGAGGTGACCGGTTCGGCCGACAAGGTCGAGGCCTTCGAGCGCATGATCCGCCCCCACGGCCTGGTCGAGATGGTCCGCACGGGCGAGATTGCCATCGCCCGCGGCGGCGACTGAGAGCCGCGCCCTTCGGGCCGGTCCACCGGCCCACAGCTGTCAGCAGGCCGACATCAGCTGCTGGCGTCTGCCGGCGCCGGGGTAGGCGAGCAGCGGATTCTGATGCTGACGACGATCAAGGACCTTTTCTCCTCGGAGAACCGCTTCGTCACCCGGCTGGCGATCATTGCCGCCATCGGGGGCTTTTTGTTCGGGTACGACACCGGGGTCATCTCGGGTGCCCTGCTGTTCGTGAAGAACGACCTCTCGGCCGGCAACTTCGAGCAGCAGGCGATAGTCAGCGCGGTGCTGATCGGCGCCGTCGCCGGCGCGATCGCCTCCGGGTACCTCGCCGAACGGATCAGCCGCCGCTGGACGAAGTTCTGCTCGGGCTGCGTCTACGTCGTCGGGGCGCTCGCCGCGGCCTTCTCGCAGAGCGGCGCCGAGCTGATCGGCTCCCGCTTCATCCTCGGGTTAGCCGTCGGAACCGCCTCCTTCGTCTCCCCGATGTACATCGCCGAGGTGGCGCCCCGGCGACTGCGCGGCGGCATGGTCTCGTTCAATCAGATGATGATCGTCAGCGGGATCCTGGCTGCCTATGTGATCGATTGGGCCTTCAAGGGACTCGGGGACAACTGGCGCTGGATGTTCGGGGTCGCGGCGCTACCGGGTGCCGCCCTGGCGATCGGGATGCTCAAGCTTCCGCATTCGCCTCGCTGGCTGATCGAGGAGGGGCGCACCAAAGAAGCGCGGGACGTCCTGCGGCGGATACGGAACAGCGAGGACGTGGACGAGGAGCTGAGCGAAATCGAGAAGGTCGCAGAGGAGGAAGGCTCGCTCGGAGAGCTGTTCTCGGCAGGCGTGCGGCCGATGCTGCTGGTCGGCCTGGCCCTGGCGATCTTCCAGCAGATCGTCGGCGTGAACACGATCATCTACTACGCGCCGACGATCCTTTCCTTCACCGGCTTCGGCGCCGACAAGTCGATCACGCTGGCGCTTTTCGTCGGCATCACCAACTTCGTCTTCACCTTCGCCGCGGTGGGCCTGCTCGACAAGGTCGGGCGCCGCAAGCTACTGCTCACCGGGACGATCGGGGTCCTTGTCTCGCTGACCGCGATGGGCATTTTCTTCGAGTCGGGATGGCTGCAGCAGAACTTCAGCGCCATGGCGGTGCTCGCTTTGGTCGGCTTCATCGCCTCCTTCGCGATTGGGCTCGGGCCGGTGTTCTGGCTGATGATCTCGGAGATCTTCCCGCTGCGCCTGCGCTCGGCCGCGATGGCGGTCTGCACTGTCGCCAACTGGGCCGCCAACTTCCTTGTCTCGGTGACCTTCCTCAGCCTCACCGCAGCGATCGGCAAGTCCTGGACCTTCTGGCTCTACGGGGCCTTCGCCCTCTGCGCGATCGTTTTCTTCTGGTGGAAGGTGCCGGAGACCAAGGGCCGCCGCCTGGAGGAGATCGAAAGCGACCTCAGCGGCGGTGAGCTGGCGCATGGTGGGCGACCGGCGATCGCCGATAGTCCTTAACCTCGGCTGCCTGCCCGTTTTGATCGACACGGAGAGCCTCCTCTCGGGGGTCGCCGATGGCCTCGAGGCAGCCGCCGCCGGCGACCGCCGCCGCCTCGTCAGCGCCACGGCGCCGGTCAGCGACCTCGACCCCTGCGCGCTCGCCTTCGAAGCACGGCTGGCAAGCGATCGCTGGTTCTGCTGGGAACAGCCGGACCGCGACTTTGCCCTTGCCGCGGTCGGCAGCGCGCACGAGATCGTGTCTCGCGGAGCGAAGCGCTTCGAGGAGGTGGCGGCCGAGTGCCTGACCATGGCCCGGGAGCGGATCGGCGCCGGGGACGGCGATCTGCCTGCCGGCGCCGGACCCCTGTGGACCGGGGGGTTCGCCTTCGCCCCCGGCGGGGGCGGGACTCCGACCTGGTCCTCGTTCCCGCCCGCCCTGATGGTCCTGCCTGAGATCTCGCTGCGGCGGAGCGGGGGAGAGGTGCAGCTGACGCTGAACGCGCTGGGCGGCCCGGGCGTCGACGCCGCGCGGCTGGTGGAGCGGCTGCGCTCGCGCCTCGCGGCGGTGCGCGAGGCGACGCTGCCGATGCTCGACCCCGAGCGTCACGGCAGCACCGAGATCGAGAGCGTGCGCCCACCCGGCGACTTCGAGTCTGCGGTGGCGGCGGCGGTGGAGCGGATCCGCGGCGGGGCCCTGCAGAAGGTCGTCCTCGCCCGCGAGGTCCTGCTGCGCGCGCCCGCGGCCTACGACGTCGCCGCGGTCTTCGGCGCCATGCGGGAGCTCTTCCCGGGCTGCTTCTGTTTTTGCTGCGGCACTCCCGAGGGCGCCTTCATCGGCGCCAGCCCGGAGCTTTTGATCCGCCGCTCCGGGGCCAGCGCCTCGACCGTCGCCCTCGCCGGCTCGGCCCGGCGCAGCTCCGACCCCTCGGTCGACGGCCACATCGGCGAGCGCCTGTTGCAGAGCCCCAAGGACCGCTCCGAGCACGAGATCGTCGTGCGGCGGATCGTCCGCCGGCTGCGCCCTCACTCGGTATGGGTGGAGGCGGCGCCCGAGCCGGGGCTGATCAAGATCGCCAACATCCAGCACCTCGGGACGCCGATCCACGCCCAGCTCGCCGAGCCGCATTCGGCGGTCGAACTGGCCGGGCTGCTGCATCCGACCCCGGCCGTCGGCGGCGAGCCCTGGCCGGCCGCCGGTGAGCTGATCGACGAGCTGGAGGGAATGGACCGCGGCTGGTACACCGGCCCGGTTGGGTGGATGGACGCGGCCGAGGACGGCGAGTTCTGCGTCGGGCTGCGCAGCGCCCTTCTGCGCGACCGCGAGGCACACCTCTTCGCCGGCAACGGGATCGTCGCCGACTCCGATCCCGAGGCCGAGCTGGCCGAGACCGAGCCGAAGCTGGGGGCGATGCTGCCGCTGCTCAGCGGCTAGCCCGCCGCTTCAGCGGCCGAGCGATCCCGCAGCCGACTCGAGCGCCTGCCGCGCTTCTTTCTGCAAATGGTGGACGAGGTCTGCGGCGGGGATCTCCCGCGCCAGCTCGTGCGTCTGCCCGGCCCAGAGGTTGAGCAGCTCGGCGTCGCCGGTCTTGCGCGCCTCGGCCCGGATCGGCGCCGTCAGGTAGTGGACGGCCGGATATGCGGCAGGCGCCTCAGGGCTGTGCTCGACCAGGAAGCGGTTGACGATCCCGCGGGCGCGACGGCCGCTGAAGGCGCGGGTTATCGCCGTCCGGCCCTGACCCGCGAGCGCGTCGCGATGCGCTGCCGCGGTGCCGGCCTCGGGACAGCGCATGAACGCCGAGCCGAGCTGCGCCGCCGCGGCGCCGGCGCAGAGCACGGCGGCGACGCCCCCACCACTGGCGATCCCACCCGAGGCGACCAGCGGCACGTCAACCGACACGGTCAGCAGCTGCAGCAGGGCCAGGAGGCCGAAGTCGCCCGAGTCCGAGTCGTCGAAGCTTGCCCGGTGGCCACCCGCCTCGACTCCCTGGGCGACAAGCGCGTCGGCGCCGGCCTCGACGGCGATCTCGGCCTCGTCGGGATCGGTGACCGTCACCCAGACCTCCGAGCCCACCCGATGGAGCTGCTCGACCAGGTCGGGCGAGGGAGAGCCGAAGGTGAACGAGACGATCGCGACCGGGTCGGCGAGCAGCAGCTCGCACTTGGCGTCGAAGTGATCGTCGTCGGAGCGCGGCTCTCCAGGCTCGACCCCGGTGTCGCTGGTGTCGCTGCGCACCCGCTCTGCGTAGGCGTCGAGCTCGGCTTCGGGGACCTCGGTCGGCGTTGCGGCGAAGACGTTGATGCCGAACGGGTTTTCGGTCAGGTTGCGGGTGGCGGCGATCTCCTCGCTCATCGCCTCCGGGCTCTTGTATCCGGCTGCGACGAAGCCGAGGCCGCCGGCGTTGCAGACCGCGGCCGCCAGAGCCGGCGTCGAGGCGCCGCCCGCCAGCGGGGCCTGGACGATCGGTATGCGAAGCCGCTCGAGCGCTCCTCCGGGTGCCGGCGACACCGGGAGCGCTACCTGCGGCGGGCTTCCGGCTCCAGCGCCGGGTTGGTGAAGCCGGAGTCGGCCGGGTTGATGTTCGTCCCCGGGGGGACGATCTCGTCGATCCTGTCGAGCAGCTCGTCGTCGAGCTCGACGTCCGCGGCCCCGAGCTGAGACTCCAGCTGCTCCATCGTCCGCGGGCCGATGATCGCCGCCGTCACCGCCGGATGGCGGATCACGAAGGCGAGCGAGATGTGGATCAGCGAGATGCCGCGCTCGTCCGCCAGCCCAGCGAGCTCTGTGGCCACCTCGAGCTTTGCCTGGTTGGCGGGAAGGGAGAGGTCGTAGCGCTTGGGGACCAGCGCCGAGCGACGGGAGGTCAGGTCGTCAGCGCCCTTGCGCCATCGCCCCGAGAGCCAGCCGCCGGCCAACGGGCTCCAGGGGATGACGCCCATACCGAAGTCCCGGCAGGTCGGCAGCACGTCGGTCTCGATCCCGCGGACGAGGATCGAATAGGGCGGCTGCTCGCAGACGAAGCGCTGCCGGCCGCGGTCGCGCGCCACCCACTGGGCCTTGACGATCTGGGGCGCGGGATAGGTCGAGGAGCCGATGTAGCGCACCTTGCCCTGCTCGACCAGGTCAGAAAGCGCGCCGAGCGTCTCGTCGTGATCGGTCCAGGGGTCCCAGCGGTGCACCTGGTAGAGGTCGATCCAGTCGGTCTGCAGGCGCTTCAGCGAGGCCTCGACCTCGCGCATGATCCAGCGCCGCGAGTTGCCGGCCTGGTTGGGGTCGTCGCCCATCGAGCCGTGAAACTTGGTCGCCAGGACGACGTTCTCGCGCCGGCCGCCGCTGAGCGCCTTGCCGACGATCTCCTCCGACTCGCCGCGCGAGTAGACGTCGGCGGTGTCGATGAAGTTGATCCCGGCGTCGAGGGCGGCGTGGATGATCCGGATCCCCTCGTCGTGGTCGGGCTCTCCCCAGGCGCCGAACATCATCGCGCCGAGGCAGAGCGGGCTGACGTGGACCCCGGTGCGTCCGAGGGTTCGCTGCTCCATCTCGATCACCGTATCGGCCCGCCGCCACGGGCCGTCGCTGAGGTTGGGGCGATAATGCCCGCCTGGCCCGGCCACCGAACATCCTCCTGCTGATCACCGACCAGCAGCGCTACCCATGCCACTGGCCCGACGAGCCGGGCTGGCAGCGGGAGCTGACCCCCAACGACCACGCCCTGGCCGACACCGGGCTGAGCTTCCGAAACGGCTTCTGCAACACCTCGATGTGCTCGCCGAGCCGGGCGACGCTGCTGACCGGCCGCTACCCGGCCCAGCACGGCGTCACCCTCACCCACACCCAGGCCGACCTGCGCCCGGACCCGCGCAACTCGCCGGCGGTGGTGAAGTCTCTGCTCGGAATCCTTCAGGGCCCGGGCGCGCCGCGGCGCCGGGCGCTGACCCAGTTCTCGCGCGGGCTGTTCCGGCTCGGCCCGAAGTCGGGGGGCGAGCCGGAGCTTCGACCCGAGACCCCGAGCCTTGCCTCGGTCCTGCGTGAGCGCGGCTACGAGGTCGGCTACAAGGGCAAGTGGCACCTCACCCACCCCTCGGGGGAGGGCCCGTTGCTCGCCGGCTGGAGCGAGACCGACGCGCGGCGGCTGCGCGACGAATTCGGCTTCGCCGACTGGGAGCCGCCCGACGCCGGTGAGAACGCCAAGGCCGAGCACTTCGGCGACGGCAACGCGGGCCCGCTCGGCAAGGGGTGGGACGAGGTCTACACGCGCCAGGTCGAGGACTGGCTCGGCCGCGAGGACCTGCCGGAGCCCTTCTGCCTCGTCGTCTCGCTCGTCAACCCCCACGACGTCCTCGGCTACCCCGCCCAGTACGAACGCGGCGGCTACGACGCTGCCGACTTCCGCCAGCTCGGCGTCGGGTTGCCGTCGACAATCGACGAGAACCTGCGCGACAAGCCGACGGTCCACGAGCTGATCAAGATGGGGATGATCGCCTACCTGGGACCGCTCGGCGACCGGCGGGCGAAGCTCGACTACGTCAATTTCTATGCCCATCTGCAGCGGTTGGTCGACGAGAAGATCGGCCGGGTGCTGAACGCCCTGGGCGACGCCGGCGACCCCGGATCGCTGCGCTCGCGGACGCTGATCTTCCGCTGCGCCGACCACGGAGAGATGGGCCTCTCGCACGGCGGCCTGCGCCAGAAGGCCTTCAACACCTACGAGGAGACGATCCACATTCCGCTCGTCGTCTCCAATCCGGTCCTGTTCCCGGAGCCGGTCGAGACCGATGCCCTCGGCTCGCTGGTCGACCTGCTGCCGACGATCGCGACCCTGGCCGGGGCCGAGCTGGACCCCGAGGCGCGGGGGCGGGACCTGACCCCGATCCTGGCCGAGCGGGCGGCGCCGGAGCGGGGGCGGCTGAACGGCGCCGAGGCCGACTTCGGCTCCGTCACCGACCATCCCTCGCCGGCAGCCTCGGTCCAGGACGAGGTCCACTTCACCTACGACGACCACCAGGCGGCGACCGCGATGCAGAACGTCCCCGGGCAGCCGAACCGGATCCGCGCCATCCGCACCCCGCGGCACAAGTACGCCCTCTACTTCGATCCGGCCGGCGAAGCGGCGCCGGAGTTCGAGATGTACGACCTCGAGCGCGATCCCGAGGAGCGCCGAAACCTCGTCGACCGCTCCAGCGGCCTCCCCCGGGACGCCTCCGATCGCGAGCTCTGGTTGGAGCTGCGCGAGCGGCTCGACGGCCTGATGCAGGCAAACGCCACAGCACCTGGAGCGGGCTGAGCGAAAGCGATCAGGCCCCGGTCGCGGAGCCCAACGCCGCCTCCGTTGCGGCGCTTATCCGCCGGTGCAGGTCCAGGTTCTCGTGCCGGTTCACCGGGACCTCGATCAGTCCCGTGCCGGCCTCCAGCGCCGCGCCCACGCCGGCCAGGTCGTCGAGGCGCCGGTACTCGAGGTCGAAAAGGGCCGCGGCGCGTTCGACGTCGACCCCGCGCGGGGTGCCGAGCAGCGCCTCGAACTCCTCCTTCGCCATCGCCTCCTCCTGGGGCAGGAAGTGGAAGATGCCGCCGCCGTCGTTATTGATGACGACGATCCGAACCGGGGTCGAGACCTCGCGCAGAGCGGCGAGGCCGCCGATGTCGTGCAGCAGGCCGAGGTCACCGGTGACGATCACCGCCGGGCGGCCGGAGGCGTGGGCAGCGCCGATCCCCGAGGAGACGAGCCCGTCGATGCCGTTGGCGCCGCGGTTGCAGAGGAAGAGCACGTCGGCGTCGCCCGCCGGCAGGAATGCCTCCTGGTCGCGGATCGGCATGCTCGACGCCGTGTAGACCAGGTCACCGTCGTTCAGCGCCCCCCCCAGCGCCTGCTGCAGCCCGGGCTCGCTGGGGCCGTCGACAGCCGCCAGCTCGGCCCCGATCGCCTCCGCGGCAGCATCCTCGGCCGTTCTCCAGGCCTCAGCCCAGCCGCCGTCATCAGGGCCCGAGAGGCGCTCGGCGATGCCAGCCGCCAGCGCCGCCGACTCGGCGCGGACCATGGCTTCGGCCCGGTTGGAGGGCTCGTTCCAGCCGAAGCCGGGGTCGACGACGAGCTGGCGGCAGGCGTCGAGCCCGGCGATCCACTGCCGCAGCGGCTTGCTGGTCGGCATCTCGCCGAAGCGGATCAGCAGCTGCGGCGCGAGGGTCTCGGCCCGCAGGCGGGCGATCGCGTCGTAGCGCGAGACGAGGAGGCGGCGGTCGTGGGGGCCGAGTCGCAGCTGCGAGGTCGGCTCGGCCAGCAGCGGGTAGCCGGCCGCGGCGGCGAGGCGAACCAGCGGCTCGCGCAAGCCGTGGTCGAGCTGGCGCCCGGCCAGGATCAGCCCGCGCGGAGATTCGGTGATCCGCTCTGCGAGCTCGTCCAGCAACGCCGGCTCGGGGATGCTGCTCGAGTGCGGCACCGCGGTCAGGGGACGGTCGCCGCGGCCGTCGAGGGCAAGGGTCGAGGTCGCGGTCACGTCGGCCTCGACCGAGATCGGGGCCAGCGGCTCGCGCCAGGCGAGGTTCAGGTGCACCGGGCCCGGCCGCGGCTCGCCGCGGGCGGCGGCGTAGGCGCGGCAGGCGACCGAGCGGTAGTGCAGCAGTCCGTCGTCGTCTGCCTGGTGGGTCCCGACCTCGCAGAACCAGCGCACAGCCTCGCCGTAGAGCTTCAGCTGGTCGATCGTCTGCCCGGCGCCGATCCCGCGCAGCTCGGGCGGCCTGTCGGCGGTCAGCAGCAGCAGCGGCAGGGCCGACTCGTCGGCCTCGGCGACGGCCGGATGCAGGTTGGCGGCCGCGGTTCCCGAGGTGCAGAGGACGGCAACCGGCCGCCGTGTCGCCTGGGCCGCACCGAGGGCGAAGAAGGCGGCCGAGCGCTCGTCGACGATCACGCTGACCTCGATCGCCGGCTGGCGCCAGAGGGCGACCGCGAGCGGGGTCGAGCGCGAGCCGGGGGAGAGGACCGCGTGCCGCACCCCGCAGCGGGCAAGCTCCTCGACCAGGGCCGAGGCGAGGGCCGTGTTGCCGTTGCTCGAGTCCACAGCGCCCCAGACGTTAGAGCCGGTGCCGCGCCAAGGCTGCATCGTCGATCTCGACTCCGAGGCCCGGACCGTCGGGCAGATGCAGGAAGCCGTCCCGAAGCTCACAGTGGGGTTCGCCGATCTTGCCCGCCAGCAGGCGCTGGGTGGCGAGCCCGTGCGCGACTCCCGCGTCGCCGGAGGCGGGCAGGGCCTGGACCGTGTGCGCCGCGGCGGCGATGCCCACCGGACCGTCGATCGCGCTGGAGAGATAGACCGGCAGCTCGGCGGCGATCCGCAGCGCCTGGCGCGGCCCGCCGACCTTGGAGAGCTTCAGCGTCGCCATCTCGCAGGAGCGATGCTCGGCCACTGTCCGGGCGTCCTCGAGCGAGGCGACGCTCTCGTCGGCGGCGATGGTGACGCTCGTGCGACCCCGCAGCGCCTCGAGGCCGGCCAGCGTGGGGCAGGGCTGCTCGGCGAGCTCCAGGTGCGCCTGGCCGTGCATCGCGTTGAGGTGGGCGATCGCCTCATCGGGCTCCCAGGAGCCGTTGGCGTCGACCCTCAGGTTCGCCTCGGCGCCGACCGCCCGCCGCACCAGCGCGACCTGGTCGAGGTCGTCGGCGACCCCGACCTTGAGCTTGAAGGATCCAAATCCGGCCGCGGCCCAATCCAGCGCCTGCTGGGCGACGTGCAGCGGCTCGCCGGCGCCGAGGGTGGCGTTGCACTCCACCGGGGACGCCGATGCGGCGCCGAGAAGCTTCCAGGCCGGGACCCCGGCCTCCCGTGCCTCGAGGTCGAGCAGCGCGGTCTCGATCGCGCAGCGGGCCGGGGGCGACAGCTCGTCGCCCGTCCCGCGCGGCTCCTCCGACCAGCCGCGCAGCTCCTCGGTCACCGTCGCCAGGCTGCCGCCCCCGCGCAGGGTCAGTGGCACCGCTTCACCGAGCCCGAGAGCACCGGCGCTGGATCGCACCCGCAGCAGCACCATCTCGCGGTCGTGCAGCTCCCCGCGAGCGGTCAGGTAGGGACCCTTGAACGGCAGCGAGTACGGGATCACCTCGGCGCTGTCGATCGCCGCCGGCATCGGTCAGCTGGCGAGCAGCAGCCCGAGCGAGACCAGGAGGCTGAAGGCGCCGACCAGGGCGCCGGTCCCGGCCAGCGCCGCATTCAGCGAGGGGCCGTCGCTGCGGCTGCTGACGATCGCCTGCTGGCGCAGGGCGATCGGCGTCGCGAGCAGCCCCAGCAACGCCCAGGCGGGCCCGCTCCAGAGCAGCAGCGTCACCGGGAGCAGCACCAGCGCGGCGCCGAGAAGGGCCCGGTAGAGCCGGCGGGTGGGCTCGCCGCCGAGCCGCACCGCCAGCGTTCGCTTGCCGACCCGGCGGTCGGTCTCGATGTCGCGCAGGTTGTTGACGACGAGGATCGCCGAGACCAGCAGACCGACCGAGACCGAGAGGCCGAACGGCAGCCCGTCCAGCCGCTCCAGCTGCACGTAGTAGGAGCCGTTGACCGCGACCAACCCGAAGAAGAGAAAGACGAACGCCTCGCCGAGCCCCTCGTAGCCGTAGGGGCGCGGGCCGCCCGTGTAGAGGACCCCGGCGGCGATCGAGAGCACGCCGACGACCAGGATCAGCGGCCCGGCGACGCTGGTCAGGTAGATGCCGCAGGCGACCGCGACCGCGAATGCCACCCAGGTTGCCGTCAGCACCCGCCGCGGCGCCACCAGACCGGCGGCGGTGACCCGCACCGGCCCCAGGCGGTCGACCGAGTCGGCGCCGCGGCGGGCGTCGGAGTAATCGTTGGCGAGGTTGGTCCCGATCTGGATGAAGACGCTTCCCAGCAGGGCGGCGACGAATGCCGCAACCCGGAAGCGGTCGCCGCTGCTGGCCCAGACCGCCGCCGCCGTCCCGACCAGCACCGGGGCGACCGCCGCGGGCAGCGTCCGCGGCCGTGCCGCCATCAGCCAGATGCGTGCTCCGCTCAAGGCCGGCGCGGGTACTTGCTGAAGTCGGGCTGGCGTCCCTGCTGGTAGGCGTTGCGGCCCTCCTGGCCCTCCTCGGTCATGTAATAGAGGAGCGTCGCGTCGTGGGAGAGCTGCTGCAGGCCGGTGAGCCCGTCCTCCTCGGCATTGAAGCTCGACTTCAGAAGCCGCAGCGACATCGGCGAGAGGTGGGTCATCTCGCGGCACCAGGCGACGGTCTCGCGCTCCAGCTCGGCCAGCGGGACCACGGTGTTGACGAGCCCCATCTCCCTCGCCTCGGTGGCGTCGTAGAGGCGGCAGAGGAACCAGACCTCCTTGGCCCGCTTGACGCCGATGTTTCGGGCCAACAGGCTGGCGCCGAAGCCGCCGTCGAAGCTTCCGACCCGGGGCCCGGTCTGCCCGAAGCGGGCGTTGTCGGCGGCGATCGTCAGGTCGCAGACGAGGTGCAGGATGTGCCCGCCGCCGACCGCGTAGCCGGCGACCATCGCCACTACCGGCTTCGGAAGGCGGCGGATCTGAACGTGCAGATCGCCGACGTCGAGCCGGCCGACGCCCTGCTGGGCGACCTCGTCGTCGCCGATGTAGCCGTCGTCGCCGCGGATCTGCTGGTCGCCGCCGGAGCAGAAGGCATCCTCGCCGGCGCCGGTGAAGATGATCGCGCCGACCTCGAGATCGTCACGCGCGTTGCTGAAGGCGTCGCGCAGCTCGGCCAGGGTCTGGGGGCGGAAGGCGTTGCGGCGCTCAGGGCGGTTGATCGTGATCTTGGCCAGCCCGTCGCCCTTCTCGTAGAGGATGTCTCCGTACTCGCCGGCGCTCTGCCAGTCGATGGGCGCGTAGAGCTGGTCCTCGGGCGGGGCGTCTTTGTGGCGTTGTGGCACGCTGCAAGCTTGCCATGAAGCTCGATAACTGGCTCGCCCAGCGGGCGCTGACATCTCCCGACCGCACCGCCCTGAGCGCCGACGGGGCCTCGATCAGCTTCGGGGAGCTGGAGGCCGAGGCGACCTGGGTCGCACGGCGGCTCGCCGCCCAGGGCGTGCGCCGCGGCGCGGCCGTCGCCCTGACTATGCCGCCGGGACGCGAGATGGTGGTCCTGATCCACGCCCTGATGAAGCTGGGGGCGGTGTTGGTGCCGGTCAACCCCCGCCTCAGCGACGCCGAGCGCGCCGCGGTGCTGAAGGCCGAGCGACCGGTGCTCGAGCTCAACGACGCCGGCGAGCTGACCCAGACCGAGGCCGACCTACCGCTGCTCGGCGAGCACGACATGGACGACATCCACTGCCGCATCCTCACCGGCGGCTCGAGCGGCGCCTCGCGGGCGATCGGCCTGACTTACGGAAACCACCTCTGGAGCGCGGTCGGCTCGGCCTTCAACATCGGCGTCCAACCCGATGACTGCTGGCTCTGCTGCCTTCCTCTCAGCCACATCTCCGGGCTCTCGATCGTCATGCGCTCGGTGATCTACGGGACCACGATCGGCCTCCATTCGGGCTTCGACGTCGACCGCGTCGCGGAGACGTTTGAGAGGGGCGAGGCCTCGGTCGCCTCGCTGGTCTCGACGATGCTGATCCGGCTGCTGGAGGCCGGCGCCGACCTCTCCGGCCCGCGGGCGATCCTGATCGGCGGTGGCCCGGTGCCCTCGGACGCGCTCGAGGAGGCGGTCGGGCGTGGAGCCAGCGTGGTCCAGACCTATGGGCTGACCGAGGCCTGCTCGCAGGTGACGACGCTCGGTCCGGCGGATGCGAAGCGCAAGCTCGGATCCGCCGGGCGCCCGCTTCTGACCACCCACCTGCGGATCGAGGAGGGCGAGATCCTCGTCCAGGGGCCGACCGTGGCACCGGGCTGCGCCGACGCCGACGGCTGGCTTCACACCGGCGATCTCGGCCGGATCGACGAGGAGGGCTTCCTCTACGTCGAGGACCGGATCGACGACCTGATCGTCAGCGGGGGAGAGAACGTGGTTCCGGCCGAGGTCGAGCAGGTGCTGATGCGCCATCCCGAGGTCGCCGACGCGGCGGTGGTCGGCCGTGAGGACCCCGAATGGCAGCAGGCGGTCACCGCGGTGGTGGTCCTGCGCGAAGACGCCGAGCTCGGAACCGAAGAGCTGCGCCGCCACTGCGCCTCAGAGCTGGCCGGCTACAAGGTCCCGAAGCGGATCGAGATCGCCTCGGCGCTTCCCCGCTCGCCCTCGGGCAAATTGCTGCGCAGGGCCCTTCGGTAAGGTCATCCGCCCGATGGGTCCCGACGACGGCATCTACTACGACTCCGACGCCGATCTCTCCGTCCTGGAGGGAAAGACGGTCGCGATCCTCGGCTATGGCTCCCAGGGCCACGCCCATGCGCTGAACCTCAAGGACTCCGGTGTCGAGGTGGTGGTCGGGCTGCGCGAGGGCTCCTCCAGCCGTGCCGACGCCGAGGCAGAGGGCCTCGAGGTGCTGGGGATCGCCGACGCCGCCAGCCGCGGCGACATCGTGATGATCCTGCTGCCCGACGAGAAGCAGGCAGAGGTCTGGGAGGCCGAGATCGCCGACGGGATCGCCGCCGGCAACCTGCTGATGTTCGCCCACGGCTTCGCGATCCACTTCGAGCAGATCGTCCCCCCGCCCGGCGTCGACGTCGGCATGGTGGCCCCGAAGGGCCCCGGGCACCTGGTCCGGCGCCAGTTCGCCGAGGGCCGCGGCGTGCCCTGCCTGATGGCGGTCCACCAGGACGCCAGCGGCAATGCGCGCGACCAGGTCCTCGCCTACGCCAGCGGGATCGGCGGCGGCCGTGCCGGGATCATCGAGACGACCTTCAAGGACGAGTGCGAGACCGACCTCTTCGGCGAGCAGTCGGTGCTCTGCGGCGGGGCCACCGAATTGGTCCAGGCAGGCTTCGAGACCCTGGTCGAGGCCGGCTATGACCCGCGCCTTGCCTACTTCGAGTGCCTGCACGAGCTGAAGCTGATCGTCGACCTGATGTACGAGAAGGGGATCCAGGGGATGCGCTACTCGATCTCCAACACCGCCGAGTACGGCGACATGACCCGTGGCCCGCGGGTAATCGGCCCTGAGTCCCGGGCGGCGATGCGCAAGATCCTCGAGGACATCCAGTCGGGCGAGTTCGCCCGCGAATGGATCGCCGAGAACCGCGCCGGGGGCGAGAACTTCCAGCGCCTGCGCGAGGAGGCCGCCGGATCCCAGGTCGAGGAGGTCGGCGGGGAGCTGCGCAAGATGATGCCCTGGATCGAGCGGGACTTCTAGGCGCTCAGTCGCGCGGCTTGCGGCCCTCGAAGCGCTCGAGCCCGTCCTCGGGGATCGCCTCCCAGGCCGCGGCATCGGCGACGAAGGCGCGCCAGCTCGGCCGCACTCCCGGATCCTCGTCGAAGGCCGACATGCGGATGCTCATCTGGCTCGGGTCGTCCGGGTTGCGGCTGAACAGATGGGCACCGCACTCGCCGCAGAAGCACTTCTCGAAGCCGCCCTCCGGGTGGCGCCAGGCCTTGACCGCCGCCTCGCCGGAGAGCAGCCGAAAGGTCGTGCCGTCGATCCGCGCCTGGGCCGATGACGCAGAGCCGGTGCGCCGCTGGCAGCGGGTGCAGTGGCAGTAGCCGGCGTCCTTTGGCGGCTCGCTGAGCTCGAAGCGCACGCTGCCGCAGAGGCAGCCGCCGCCGATCGCAGTCCCGTTCATGGGCCCAGGGTACGCGGCTATGGCTTCAGCTTGCGGCCGCTCGAGAACAGATACTGCGACCAGGCGATCAGCAGCGCCGCAATCGCCGCGATCACCCCGAAAGCGATCCAGGGGCTGACGTCGGCGCTGCCGAGGAAGCCATAGCGGACCGCCTCGACGACATAGAAGAGCGGATTGGCGTGGGAGACCTGCTCCCAGGGGCTGCCGAGGCGGCTGACCGAGTAGAAGACGCCGCCGAGGAAGGTCAGCGGCAGGATCACGATGTTGTTGACGAACGAGATGTGGTCGAAGGTCTCGGCGTAGATGCCGACCACGATCCCCAGGGCGCCGAAGCCGGCCATCAAAAGCGCAATCGCGAGGACCAGGGCGGCGGGATTGTGGACTGGCGCCCCGGTCAGCGGTACCGCCAGCGCCGTCAGCGCGACGCCGATGATCAGGGCCCGGAAGGCGCCACCGACCGCAAATCCGAGGTTCATCTGCCAGCTGTGCATCGGAGCGGCGAGGACGTCGTCGATATAGCGGTCGTTGCGGGCCTGGAAGATCGTGCTCGAATTGTTCGAGTAGACCGCCTGCGCCATCGCCATCGCGATCAGCCCCGGAACGATGAAGACGTCGTAGTCGAAGCCGTTGATCGAGTTGATCCGGTGGCCCAGCGAGAGCCCGAAGACGACGATGAACAGCGCCGAGGAGATCACCGGGGCCAGCGTCGTCTGGGTCCATAGCCGCATCACCCGGTGGCACTCGCGCAGCGCCAGCCAGGCAAAGCCGCGCCAGGGCTGCGGGACCGCGGGCGCATTTGCCTCGTTCATACAGGTGCCTCCTCGCTGAGCTGGGGGGCACGGCCGCTGGCCACGCTCTTCAGATAGACCTGCTCCAGCGTCTGCACGCCGTAGCGCTGCTTCAGGCCCTGGGCGCTGTCGCGGGCGACGATCCGGCCGCCGTTGATCAGGGCGATCTCCTCGCACAGCGTCTCGGCCTCCTCGAGATAGTGCGTGGTCAGGAGGATCGTTGTGCCCTGCTCGTGCAGGCGCCGGATGTAGCGCCACAGCTCCTGGCGCAGCTCGATGTCGACGCCCGCCGTCGGCTCGTCGAGGATCACCAGGCGCGGCTCGTGCAGCAGGGCCCGGGCGAGGAGCAGCCGTCGCCGCTGACCGCCGGAGAGCTTCGGGGCGCGGACATCGCGCTTCGCGCGCAGGTCGAAGACGTCAATCATCTGCTCGGCCCGCTCGCGGGCCGCCTCGCGCGCCATCCCGTAGTAGCCGCCGTGGTAGATCAGGGTCTCGCGCACGGTCAGGAAGCGGTCGAGGTTCGGCTCCTGTTCGGCGATCCCGATCATGCTGCGTGCTTCGAGGCTGTCACCCGCCAGCCCGAAGACTGCGATCTCGCCTCCGCTGGGGCGGATCAGGTTGCAGACGGCGCTGATCAGCGTCGTCTTGCCGGCGCCGTTGGGGCCGAGCAGGCCGAAGAAGCTGCCGGCGGGCACATCGAGGTCGAGCGCGTCGAGCGCGAGCGTGCCATCGTCGTAGCGCTTGGTCAGGCCGCGCACCGAAAGGGCGGGGTTCACCCCGTCAATGATGCCGATTGCACGCTAGCTGTCGCCGGAGCGGCCCGGCATCGTGCCGCCGGTCTCGCCGTCAGGGAGCCGACCGTCGCGGCCGACGTAGCCTCCCTTGCCTCCGACGACCAGGTAGACGGCGTCATCGGAGTCGCTGAGATTGCGGACCTTCCGCACCGTCCCCGCGTCAACCCGGGCAAGCCCGCCAGGCCCCAGCTCCTCGGTCGAGTCGTCTCCGAACGTGAACTCGACTCGGCCGCTGTGCACGAAGTAGAGCTCCTGCTGCTCGTCGTGGTAGTGGCGCCCGGTCTCGAAGGAAGGAGGCAGGACGATCCCGTTGACTCCGAACGCCTCGACTCCGAGCGCCTTGCGGACCTTGCGGAAGCCGGGGCCGTCTCCGAGCTCGTCGAGGTGGGCGACCGCGTAGCCGTCGCCGGCGACGGCTCTGTCGCGGGCCTCGCTCATCCGCTCGCGGCCGACCCGCCCATCGCGGCCGGGCCGGACGGCCGCACGTCGCCGACCTGGACCGGCTCGTCGCCGACCGGCGGGTACTCGTCGCGCAGCAGCAGCATGTAGCCGAAGGCGCGGGCGTGCCAGCCGTTGCAGAAGGCGAGCGCGTTGTGGATCCCGGCCGGCTGGTAGCCGCGGAAGACGATCGTCAGCCAGGCGACGACCGCGGCACCGATGTGGATGAAGTTGATCGCGTACTGGACGATGAGCAGCGGGATGACGAGGATGATCCGGAACAGCGCTTTCAGGCGGCTCTGCCTCTCCGCCCGGTCGGCGACGTTGAGCCGCACCGGATAGGTGGGATCAGGGCCGATTCCGAAGGGCGGGAAGACGTCGGTCTGCAGGTACGCCCAGGCGAAGAAGCGGGTGAAGTAGCGCAGGGCTCCGGAGTTGAAGTTGTAGGCCCACTCCGGATAGCGGCCGAGAATCACGAGGGCGAACCAGGCGATCACGACGACGATCAGGGCGACGATCTCGTAGATGTAGGCGACGATGAGCCAGGGGATCGCGAGGATCAGCCTGAAGAAGGTCGTCAGGCGGTTGCGCTCGCGAACGTAGTCGGCCTCGTAGCTGATCGGATACATCGAATCCTCCGGTCGTCGGGTTCGGGATGCGTTCTAGCGTCGGGTGCCGGGATCGGGCGGGGGCGGCGGTGCCGTGGGTGCCGGCGCCTGCTGGGCGACGTCGGCTCCAGCGCCCTGCTCGAGCGCGCCGCCGGCTCCAGCGCCCTGCTCGAGCGAGAAGGGCGGGTAGTCCTCGGTCAGAAGGCCGAAGTAGGCGGTGGCGCGGGCCAGGTAGGCGAGTGCCGAACGCAGCGGGTCGAACAGGCCCTCCGAGAGACGGCCGGTGAAGAGGATCGCGAACCAGGCGATGAATGAGATCACGACCGCGATCAGCGACTGCACGTAGGCGAGCAGGATCACCGGGATTCCGACGATCAGCCGCAGGCCCGCCTTGAGGCGGCTGTACTCGGGCTTGGGCGCTGGGATGCCGAGCCGCACCGGGTAGGAGGGGTTCTCTTCGCCGTTGAACGGGGGCCACTCGTCGGTGGCGAGGTAGAGGAAGGCGTTGGCGCGGGCGTTGAAGCGCACGTAGCCGGCGACGAAGTCGTAGATCCCCGGCGGGTACTTGCCGGTGAAGACGAGGGCGAACCAGGCGGCGATCACCGCGATCGTGGCGACGAAGCCGTAGATGCCGCCGACGATCAGCCAGGGAATGGCGACGATGTAGCGGAAGAAGGTGGTGAGCCGGTTGCGGCCGTCTCCCGGGTTTTCGGCCTCGTAAGTAACTGGATACATCGGAGTCCTCGATTCGGTTGGACAAGCTTTTCCTACGGGCGGTGCGCAGGGTAGAGGTCGGGCCACCCAGCGCGTGCGCAGGGTAGTCGCCCCCTCCGACGCCACTGGTCCCGTTGGACGGATAGCCCGCCGATAACCCGGCCACGGCGACCAATAACCTGTGAACTCCCGCACCCGGACCCGATGCCCGAAGGAATCTTCAACAAGCAATACCTGATGACCGCCGGCCCAACCCCGCTGCCGCCGCGTGTGTCGCAGGTGATGGCCGAGCCGATCACCTACCACCGGGCACCGGCTTTCGTCGAGCTCTACGAGCGGGCGCTGGAGCGGCTGCCGAAGGTGTTTCGGACCTCCAACGACGTCCTTTCGTTCTCCGCCTCGGGCTCGGGGGCGATGGAGTCCGCCGTCGCCAACCTGGTCGTCCCCGGCGAGCCGGCCGTCGTCGCCTCGGCCGGCAAGTTCGGGCAGCGCTGGGCCGAGCTCTGCAACGCCTTCGGCGCCGAGACCACGCATCTGGAGTTCGAGTGGGGCGAGAAGGTCGATCCCGAGCGGGTCGGCGAGGCGCTGGCCGCGCTCGACCGGCCGCCGAGGGCGCTGTTCAGCACCCAGTCGGAGACCTCGACCGGGGTCCTCAACGACGTCCGGGCGCTGGCCGAGGTCGCCCGCGAGCACGACACGATCCTCGCCGTCGATGCGATCTCCGGCCTCGGAGCGGTCGACCTGCCGCAGGACGAGTGGGGCGTCGACGTCGTCGTCTGCGGTTCGCAGAAGTCGCTGATGTGCCCGCCGGGGCTTGCCTTCGCCTCGGTCTCCGAGCGCGCGCTCGCAGCCGCGGCCGAGAATCCGGGCCGCCGCTACTACTTCGACTGGGCCAAGACGGCAAAGGGCCAGCGCGAACAGCCCGCGAACAGCCCCTTCACGCCGGTGGTGACGCTCTGGCGGGCGCTGGACGTCGCCCTGGACCTGATCTTCGAGGAAGGGCTGGATGCGGTCTTCGCGCGCCACGCGATCCTCGCCCGCGCCGCCCGCGCCGGGATCGAGGCGATCGGCCTCGAGCGCTTCGGCCCCGACGACCCGGACGCCAACGTGGTCACGGTGGCGAGCATGCCCGAATCGATCGACGGAGCGGCGGTCCCGAAGCTGATGCGCGACCGCTTCGGGATCACGGTCGCCGGCGGGCAGGGGCATCTGAAGGGCAAGATCGTCCGCGTCGCCCACTGCGGCTATTACGGCGCCTTCGACATCGTCGTCGCCCTGACCGGGCTGGAGATGGCGCTGCGCGAGCTCGGCCACGACGCTGACCCCGGTGCGGCGGCGGGTGCTGCCGAACGCGTATTCGCCGAGGCCGGCGTCGCCCCGCAGCCGGTCAGCTAGTGGCAGCCGCAGAGAAGCCACGAGTCCTGGTCAAGGAGAAGATCGCCGATTCCGGCGTCGAGCTGCTGCGCCAGAACTTCGAGGTCGACCTCGGCCTCGAGATGGCCGATGGCGAGCTCGAGCAGCGGATCGGCGACTACGACGCGATCCTGATCCGCTCGGCGACCAAGATGACCGCCGAGCTGATCGAGCGGGGGAGCCGCCTGAAGGTGATCGGGCGCGCCGGCACCGGCGTCGACAACGTCGACATCGCCGCCGCGACCAGGCGCGGGATCATCGTCGCCAACGCGCCCGAGTCCAACTCGGTCGCCGCCGCCGAGCACACGATGGCGCTGATCCTGGCGCTGCTTCGCAACGTGCCGCAGGCGCACGGGTCGCTGACCGGGGGCCAGTGGGAGCGCTCGCGCTTCGGCGGCTCCGAGCTCTACGGCAAGACCCTCGGCGTGCTCGGCTTCGGCCGTATCGGCCAGCTGGTCGCCAAGCGGGCGCAGTCGTTCGAGATGAACGTCGTCGCCTTCGACAAGTTCGTCTCCGCCGAGCGCTTCCGCGAGCTCGGGGTCGAAGGCGTCACCGACACGGCGGAGCTCTACGGGCGCGCCGACGTGATCACCCTGCACCTGCCGAAGACGCCGGAGACCGTGAACTGGGTCGACGCCGAGGCGATCGCCGCGATGCGCGACGGAGTCCGGATCGTCAACGCCGCCCGCGGTGAGCTGATCGACCTCGACGCCCTCTTGGAGGGCCTGGAGTCGGGCAAGGTCGGCGGCGCGGCGCTGGATGTCTTTCCCTCCGAGCCATTCACCGAGCATCCGATCTTCCAGCGCCCTGACGTCGTCGTCACCCCGCACCTCGGTGCCTCGACCGCCGAGGCGCAGGACCGCGCCGGCCAGGTGACCGCCGAGCAGGTCACGGCGGCGCTGACCGGCGGCGTCGTCACCAACGCGGTCAACATCGCCGCGGTGCGCCCGGAGGAGATGGAGGCACTGGCGCCCTTCGTGCCGCTGTGCGAGAAGCTCGGCCGCCTCGCCCAAGGCCTCGGCAACGGCTCGATCGACCGCGTGGTGGCCGAGTTCCGGGGCCGGATCGCCGAGTACGACACGCGTCTGCTCGGGATCGCCGTCCTGGTCGGGATCCTCTCCGGCCATACCGAGGAGCCGGTCAATCTCGTCAACGCGCCGCATATGGCCGAGGAGCGCGGGATCGAGCTGGTCGAGCAGCGCGACTCGGTCTCCGAGGACTTCACCGAGCTGGTCCGGGTGCGGCTGGAATCAGGCGGCGACGCCGTCGAGGTTGCCGGGACCGGCGTCGGCCCCCGCAACGAGCCCTATCTGGTCTCGGTCTGGGGCGAGGGCTTCTATCTGCCCTTTGGCGATCATCTGGCCGTCTTTCGCTACAGCGACCAGCCGGGGATGATCGGCAGGGTCGGGACCCGCTTCGGCGAGGAGGGCGTGAACATCATCTCCGCCGCAGTCGGAGCCGCGGGGGACCGCGCGGTGATGGCGCTGACGACCGACGCGCCGGTCCAGCAGTCGACGATCGACAAGATCCTCGATATCGACGGCTTCTTCGCCGGCCGCGCCGTCGACGTCTAGGCAGACCAGCCGGAAGACCCGGGCGTCAATAGAGTCCGCGGCGATGCGTGCGGTCGTGATCAGCAAGCACGGCGGACCCGACGTCCTCGAGGTGCGCGAGATGCCCGACCCGCCGGTCGGCCCTGGAGAGGTGCGGATCGCCGTCAAGGCGGCGGGGATCAACTTCGCCGACACGATGGCGCGCACCGGGCTTTACCCCGACGCCCCGAAGCCGCCCTGCGTGGTCGGCTACGAGGTAGCCGGCGAGATCGAATCGGTGGGAGAGGGCGTGGAGGATCACAAGATCGGCGACCGAGTCCTGGGGGGCGCCCGCTTCAACTGCCAAGCCGAGCTGGTCACGGTCGCAGCCGACCAGGCCTTCGCGCTGCCGAAGAAGCTCTCCTTCGAGCAGGGCGCTGCCTTTCCGGTCAACTACTCGACAGCGCAGGCGGGCCTGGTCGTCATGGGCGGGCTCAAGAAGAGCGAGCGGGTGCTGATCCACGCCGCCGCCGGTGGCGTCGGGATCGCCGCGACCCAGATCGCGAAGCTGTGCGGGGCGGAGATCTTTGGCACCGCCTCGGCCTCAAAGCACGAGGCGATCCGCGAGCAGGGCGTCGACCACCCGATCGACTACCGCAACCTCGACTTCGCCGAGGAAGTCAGGAGGATCACCGGCGGCGAGGGCATCGACGTGGCCTTCGACGCGATCGGCCCGACGAGCTTCAAGAAGGACTACGAGCTGTTGCGGCCAGGAGGTCGGTTGATCATGTACGGGGCCAGCGAGTTGCAGTCCGGCGACACGCGAAATCTCCTCACGGCACTGCGGGGGGCGCTGAGGGCGCCGGTCTCGAATATGCCGTGGTGGAAGAGCCTCGGGGTGTTGAACGAGAACAAGGGCGTGTTCGGTCTCAACATGCTGCACTGGCAGGACGAGGAGGGTGGCCTGGACAGGGTCCTCGAGCCGCTCCAGCCACAGCTTGAAAAGGGCGACCTCAATCCCGTCGTCGCCGAGGCCTTCCCGTTCGATCGCGCCGCCGACGCCCACCGCTACATCGCCGAGCGCCGCAACGTCGGCAAGGTCGTCCTCGTTCCCTGACCGCATCGCCGCCCGGCCGCCGGTGTTTAATCTCGCGCCCATGAAGCAGGGAACCGCCATCCTCGCCGCCGCCCTCGCGGCGGCGCTGCTCGCGGTCTCGCCCGCGGCCGGCTCCGGGCCGGCGGTGACGGTCGGCACCGGGGCATCGGTCCAGGGCGCCCGGGCATCGGCGCTGCAGCTCGGCGTCCAGGGCTCGCCGCAGGGAGACGAGATCTCGATCGGCCTCGACGGGACCCAGACCCAGTACGTCGTCACCTCGACCCGGCCGATCAACCCGCCGCCCGCGCCCTGCAGCCAGATCTCGACCTTCCAGATCCACTGCCCGAAGTCCCAGTTCGGATCCTTCACCGCGGCCCTCGGCGGCGGCCGCGACCACTTCAGCGTCGGCCCCTCGGTGCTGGTGCCGGTCACTATCAGCGGCGGCAAGGGCTCCGACAACCTGCGCGGCGGCAGCGGGTCCGACACGCTGCTGGGCGGAGACGGATCCGATCGTCTCTTCGGCGGCAACGGGAAGGACACGCTCGACGGCGGTTCCGGCTCCGACGTCGCCAATGGCGGCAAGGGCAAGGACACCCTGCGCGGCCAGAAGGGCAATGACGTCCTGCGCGGCGGCCCCGGGAGGGACCTGCTCAACGGCGGTCCCGGCAAGGACACCCTGCGCGGCGGCGGCGGCCGCGACGTCGAGAAGAAGTAGCTGCAGCCGCTAGTCCGCGGTGGCGGTGGCGGTGCGCCGCAGGCGCACGGTCCCGCCGACGAACAGCACCGTGATCACGAAACCGCCGAGGGCGAGCAGGCCGTCGAGCAGGAACGCCGACTGCAGCCCGTCGACGAAGGTGTCGGCCGAAGAGAAGACGGTGGTGGTGAGACCGAGGCCGATTGAGCCGCCGGCGATCTGGAACATGTAGATGATCCCGCCCGCGAGGCTGGTCCGCGACTCGTCGACCGAGGTCACGCCGGCCGTGGTGGCGGTCGAGTAGAAGAGCCCGATCCCGATCCCGAGCAGGATCATGCCCGGCACCAGGGCCGTGTAGGTCGAGCCGGAGTCGAGCTGTGAGAAGAGCAGCGGCCCGGCGGTGATGCAGGCGGCGCCGACGGAGACGATCGGCTTCGCTCCGATGCGGTTGTAGAGCGGCCCGGCGATGAAGGAGACGGTCGCGAAGGTGGCGAGAAAGGGAAGCATCCCGGCGCCGGCCTTCAGCGGCGAGTAGCCGAGCTCCTTCTGCATGAACTGCGGCAGGTAGAGCAGGGCCGCGAAGAAGGTCGCCGACATCAGCAGGATCGCGATGCAGGAGGCGGTGAAGCTGCGATTGCGCATCACGTCGCGCGGGACCAGCGCATGCATGCCCGCGCCGCGCTCGATGAAGGCGAAGGCGGCGACCAGCACCGCGGCGATCGCCAGCAGGCCGACGATCTTCGGGTCGCCCCAGCCCCAGTCGTCGACCTGGTCGAGGGCGACCAGAAGCGCCACCAGGCCGGTGGAGAGGGTCGAGATCCCCCAGTAGTCGACCCGCGTGTCCTCGACCTCGGGCTTGGGCTGGTGGACGGTGAGGTAGGTGACGATGACCGCGAAGATCGTCACCGGGACGTTGAAGAAGAAGATCCAGCGCCAGCTCAGCAGGTCGGTGAGCGTGCCGCCGAGCAGCGGCCCGATCGCGTTTCCGATTCCGGCTGCACCGAGGATCAGCCCGCCTGCCAGGCCGGCCTTGTCCGCGGGCAGGGCGGCGAAGGTCATGCCGAGGATCGCGGGCCACATCAGCGCCCCGCCGACGCCCATGACGACCCGGGTCGCGATCAGCCAGGTCTCGGTCTGGGCGGCGCCTCCGAGGGCCGACATCGAGGCGAAGATCGCCGCGCCGACGAAGAAGGCCTCGCGGCGGCCGAAGAGGTCGGCGAGGCGGCCGCCGGTGACGATCAGGACGCCGAAGGTCAGCGCGTAGGCGTTGATCACCCACTGCAGGGTGTTGATGTTGGTGTGGAAGTCCTTCTCCATCACCGGCAGCGCCACGTTGATCGCCGAGAAGTCGTTGGCGAGCACGAGCACCGCGAGGCCAAGTGCCAGCAGGCTGAGCCAGGTGGAGCGGGGGATCGAGCTGTCCGAGCCTGCTTCGATGCCAGCAGCCTAGGCGGCACGGCGGCGACTGTACGCACGAGGGCTGCCATCTGGACCAATGACTCAGCCGTCCGTCCGAATACGGGGTAGCCGCCGGCTGCTCGGGTACGTTTACGTCGTGATCGGGAGTCGCCTACTTCGCTCCGCATTTCTCGCCGCGGCACTGGCTCTCGTCGCGCTCGCGATGCCCGCGGTCGCGCCCGCCCACCAGATCGCAAATCTGTCGGGAGGGGTGATGACGATCACCGGCGACCAGCCGCTGGGCGACATACCGAAGCCCAACGACCTGATCACGGTCGACTGGGACGCGGCGAACAACGAGTACATCTTCGGCCAGGACTTGTTCTACGGCCATCCGGCGGTGTGCAGCCCCGATGCCACGAACCCGCAGCGGATCATCCACTGCCCGGCTTCGGCGATCTCCTCGATCGTGATCAAGGCCGGCATCGGAAGCGACACGGTATGCGCCGATTCGCTCAGCGGCGCCCCAAACGGCGAGGCACGTGCCGCCTGCAGTGATGTGAAACTCACGCGCAACGCGTCCCTCAAGGTCTCGATGGGATCCGGCAGCGATCGCTTCCAGGGCGGCCCCGAGAAGGACAACGCCAACGGCGGCCCCGGCAGCGACCAGCTTTACGGGGGCGGCGGCGCCGACAAGCTGTTCGGCGGACCGGCGCCCGACAGGCTGTTCGGCGGCCCAGGCAACGACACCTGTAAGCCGGGCGGCGGCGTCGGCAAAGAGTTCAGCTGCTGATTCTGTAAGCTGCGGGCTCCGAATGACGCCCCAGCTCCACAGCCTGGCGCTTCTTCTTCTGCTCCCCCGTTAGGGGGATAGAGCGCTGGGCGGCGCGGAGCCGCGAGAACAACAAGGTCATCGGAACGCAAAGCAGAAGGAGGCAGGTCCAATGGGCCCCCAGGTAACCGACGCAAACCGCGTCCACATCTTCGACACCACGTTGCGCGACGGCGAGCAGTCGCCCGGAATCTCGCTCAACACGCAGGAGAAGGTCGAAATCGCGCAGCAGCTCTCCCGCCTGGGCGTAGACGTGATCGAGGCCGGCTTCCCGATCACCTCGCCCGGGGACTTCGAGGCGGTGCAGGAGATCTCGCGCCGGGTCGAGGGGCCGGTGATCTGCGGCCTCGCCCGCACCCACAAGGCCGACATCGACGCCGCCTGGGGCGCGGTCAAGGACTCCGAGCGTCCCTCGATCCACACCTTCGTCTCTACCTCCGACATCCACATCGAGCACCAGCTGCAGTCCACCCGTGAGGACGTCAAGGGCCAGGCCCGCGCCGCCGTGGCGCTCGCCCGCTCCTACTGCGAAGCGGTCGAGTTCTCGCCCATGGACGCGACCCGAGCCGACGTCGAGTTCACGGCCGAGGTCTGCGCGATCGCGATCGAGGAGGGGGCGACGGTGATCAACATCCCCGACACGGTCGGCTACACGACGCCCTCCGAGTACGCGGAGTACTTCCGCCGCCTCTACGAGCTGGTTCCGGGGATGCGCGACGTCCGCGCCTCGGTCCACTGCCACGACGATCTCGGCCTCGCGGTCGCCAACTCCTACGCCGGGGTCCTGGCCGGAGCGCGCCAGGTCGAGTGCGCGGTCAACGGGATCGGCGAGCGGGCCGGCAACTGCTCGCTGGAGGAGATCGTGATGCTGCTGCGGACCCGCCACGACGTACACGGGCTCGACACCGGCATCGAGACTCGCGAGCTGGCCCGGACCAGCCGCATGGTTTCGCGGCTGACCGGCTACGCGGTGCAGCCCAACAAGGCGATCGTGGGGCGAAACGCCTTCGCCCACGAGTCCGGGATCCACCAGGACGGGGTGCTGAAGGAGCGCACCACCTACGAGATCATGGATGCGACCGAGGTGGGTCTGGACTCGAACTCGATCGTGCTCGGCAAGCACTCCGGCCGCCACGCTCTGCGCGACGCGCTCGAGCAGCTGGGCTTCAAGGTCGAGGGCAATGCGCTGAACCAGGCCTTCGCACGCTTCAAGGCGATCGCCGACAAGAAGAAGCAGGTCACGGCGCTGGATCTGGAGGCGATCGTCTCCGACGAGATGCGCGAGCGCAGCGAGTCTTACGCGCTGGCCTGGTTCGAGGTCGAGGCCGGCAGCCGTCACGAGCCGGTGGCCGAGGTCTCGGTACGGCTTCCCGACGGCACCGAATCGGTCGCCAAGTCCTCCGGCGACGGCCCCGTGGACGCGATCTTCCGCGCGATCCAGGAGGCCGCCGGCTCGGAGGCGGAGCTGCGCCAGTACAACGTCGGCGCGGTGACCGGCGGCGAGGACGCCCTCGGAGAGGTGACGGTGATGGTCCACGCGGCCGGACGCCTGGCGACCGGCCAGGGGGTCGCGACCGACATCCTCGAGGCCTCAGCGATTGCCTACGTGCGGGCGCTGGGCAACGCGCTCGAGGGCGCCGCGGTGCGGGAGGCGGAGGCGGTTGCCGCTGACGCGGCGTCCGAGCCTACGCCCGGGCCCTAGTGGCGGGAGCCGAAGTCGACCGTGAAGGTGGCGCCGTGGCCGCCGCGTCCGGGGAAGCCATGAGAGACGCCGACGCCGAGGTCGTTGAAGCGGCCGGTGAGGATCGCGGCGCGATGGGGCGGGCTGTGCATCCAGGCGATCGCGACTGACTTCGCCGAGCCGCCGTGTGAGGTGCCGCCACCGATGATCTCGCCGTACATGTAGCTGTGGGTCCCGCGCAGGTATCCGCTGCCGCCGATCCGCGACTGGATCGAGCTGCCGCCGGGACTGTCGTGGGAGAAGTAGTCGCGCCGCACCATGTCGTTGCTGTGGCCCTGGGCGGCCTTGCGCAGGCTGTTGTCGGAGTGGACCGAGCGCAGCCCGTGCTGATGGCGGATCTGGTTGATGAGGCAGATCGTGGCCTGGCGCATCTGCGCGGTGCTCGTCTGATCAGGCCCACCGCCGGCTCCGGGGCAGCCGCCACGGGCGACGCCGGGTGCGGGACGGAGCGCCGCGAACGCCAGCAGAGCTGCCGCCGCAAGGACGAGGAGGAGGATCGTACGGGGTTGGACTGTGAGCTTTTGGTTGGACATCAAGAGCGGCACCTAAGCAAAAAATTCAGTGGCCCATACCCACTTTTCCCGGAAACTGCATCGGATTCATACAAGGTTTCGGTGAGGTTTGCATCGGTTGGATCAGCCTTCCGTGAGCAAACCCTCATAAAGCAGCGTTTCAACGCTCCCGGACGGAACCCTGCAATAGATTTCGCCTCGTGGCCAAGAGGCTTGAGGGACGCAAGGCATTAATCACCGGGGCGTCCTCCGGAATCGGCGCCGCAACCGCCGCTGCGCTGGCCTCAGAGGGCGCAGCGGTAGCCGTCGGAGCCCGCCGCAAGGACCGCCTCGACGAGCTCGTCGCTCAGATCGAGGGCGACGGCGGGAGTGCCCACGCATTCGAGGTCGACGTCAGCGACGAGGGCGCCGCGCGCGGGTTCGTCGAGGGCGCCGCCGAGCAGCTGGGCGGGCTCGACATCCTCGTCAACAACGCCGGCGTGATGCTGCTGGGACCGATCGGCGGCGCCGACGTCGACGAATGGCGGCGGATGGTCGGCGTCAACGTGCTCGGCCTTCTCTACTGCACCCACGCGGCGCTGCCGCTGATGCAGGAGGGTGGGGGAGGGCACATCGTCAACCTCTCCTCGGTCGCCGGGCGGACCGCGAACCTGGGCTCGGGCGTCTACAACCTGACCAAGTGGGGCGTCAACGGCTTCTCCGAGGCGCTGCGCCAGGAGGTCCTCCACGCCGGGATCCGGGTCACGATCATCGAGCCCGGCTTCGTCGAGACCGAGCTTCAGGGCCACAACCAGAACCCGGTCGTCGTCGAGCAGCTGGAGAAGATGCGCGAGCAGGTCGGCGAGGCGCTCGAGGCCGAGGACATCGCCGAGGCGATCGTCTACGCGGTGACCTCGCCGCAGCGCGTGAACGTGAACGAGATCCTGATCCGGCCCACTGGCCAGCAGCGCTAGCCTGGCCCGGCGGGCGGCTCAGTCCCCGGCGCGAAGCCTGGCCCGAGGGTCGGCAAAGCGGATCACCTCGTATGCGATCAGGGCAGAGGTCAGGGCGGCTGCAATCGCGAGCGCGCCCAGCGCGTCGGCCTGCTTGGCGACCGGTATCAGCGCCAGCGCCACGACCGCAGCCGTGAGCCGGCCGCGGCCAAGGCGGCTGTGGAGGCGCAGGCGGAAGCCGAGGTGGCCGCCCAGATAGAGCGCGATCCCTCCCAGCAGCGCGACCGTGGGGATCGTGCCCAGCGGATCGCCTACTTCCGCGATCGTCTTCTTCACGCCGAGGGCGACGAGGATTATCCCCGCGACCATCGGCAGGTGGAGGTAGCTGTAGGCATCGCGGGCGAGCCGCGCCCGATCGTCACCCTGTGTCTCCCGGAAGACGCGTTCGGCATAGATCGCCATCCAGTCGAAGTAGGCCCACCAGAGGGCGCAGGCCACGACCACGCCGAGCGCCGCCGCCGTCAGTAGGCCGAGGTCCAACCCGAGACCGGCGGCGCCGACGCCGATTGCGACAATCGACTCGCCGAGGGCAATGATCACGATCAGCGCGAAGCGCTCTGTGAAATGGCTCGGCGAGACGCGCAGGCCACGGACCCCGAAGATCACGGGCCCGGCGTAGTCGAGCGCGAGCGCCAGGACCCAAAGGGCGGCCTGCAGCCCACCGTCGAAGAAGCCGGCGACGATCAGAAGGGCGGGGCCGGGGATCGCAGTGCGCGCGAGGCGGAGCATCGCGTCGTGCACCGCCAGATCCGGCGTCGCCTGGGTGAAGAGGACGATGTGCATCAGGCGGACCGCGAAGTAGGCGCAGCCGAAGATCACGCCGTCATCTCCGAACGCATTGGGCACGGCGAGGGCGGCGATCAGCATCGCCAGCATCGAAACGAACATCGCCAGCCGCGGCAGGTCCTCGTCGGCGTCGATCTCGTTCGTCAGCCAGGCGTAGGCGGCCCACGCCCACCACAGCGCGGCGAGGACGAGCATTCCCTGACCGAGGCCGCGCCAGGTGGGATCTTTGGACATCAGCGCCGTCACCTGGGTCAGGGCGAAAACGAATACGAGGTCGAAGAAGAGCTCGAGGGGGATGACGCTTTTCTCGCTCGACGCGGTCACGGCGCAAGTCTCCCAGTCACCGGGGTTGGCCATTCCGAAACCGATATACATACAGACGTACGTGATAACGTACGCTCGATGGCGACCGCGACCGCGAAAAAATCAGCACCGACTCCTGAGCTCGGCGACACAGCGGCGAATCCGATCGGCCCCCGGATCCACCTGCTGCGCGAGGCGATGGACCTCTCGCTCCGCGACCTGGCCGAGCGCAGCGGCGTCAGCGCCCCGATGCTCTCCCAGGTCGAGCGCGGCGAGACCAGCCCGACCCTCGCGGTGGCCGCGAAGATCGCCGCCGGGCTCGAGCTAACGCTCTCCCAGCTCTTGCGGCTCGACGAGGGCGGCAGCGCGCTCGTCAGCAGGGCCGGCCGCCGGCGCCGCTACGCCCACGGCGGCCACCATTACGAGGAGCTGACCCCGCCGCTGCCGGGGCAGCGCGCCGACGTCTCCCTGCACAGCCTGGGCCCGGGCGCCGCAACCGGCGGCGCCGGAGACCCGCCGATGCACGAGCCGGGCAGCCGCGAGACCGCGGTCGTGCTCGAGGGCGAGCTTACCCTGGTCATAGACGGCACCATGCACGAGCTCGCGGAGGGGGATAGCGTCACTTTCGACGCCGACCTGCCGCACCACTTCGAAAATCACGGAGCCGCCGAGACGCGCTTTGTCGCCGTGGTCGCGGCGGGGCTGAGGAGGTCCTGATGGCGAAGACGCTCTTCGAGAAGATCTGGGAGGCCCACGAAGTCTCCGAGGGCCTGATCTACATCGACCTGCACCTCGTCCACGAGGTCACCTCGCCGCAGGCCTTCGAAGGGCTGCGGCTCGAGGGCCGCGGGGTGCGCCGGCCCGACAAGACCGTCGCGACCGCGGACCACAACGTGCCGACCGACGGCACTCCGGTGGCGCGGATGATCGCCGACGAGCTCTCCCGCAAGCAGGTCGAGGCTTTGGAACAGAACTGCGAGGAGTTCGGGATCCCGATCTACTCGCTGGGCTCCGACCGCCAGGGGATCGTGCACGTGATCGGTCCCGAGCTGGGGGTCACCCAGCCGGGGATGACGATCGTCTGCGGGGACAGCCACACCGGCACCCACGGCGCCTTCGGAGCGATCGCGTTCGGAATCGGTACCTCCGAGGTGGAGCACGTGCTGGCGACCCAGTGCCTGGTCCAGAAACGCCCGAAGACGATGCGGATCACCTATTCGAACCGGCTCGGTACAGGCGTGACTCCCAAGGACTTGATCCTGGCGACGATTGGCCGCCTCGGGACCGGCGGGATGGTCGGCCACGCCGTCGAGTACGCGGGCCCGGCGATCGAGGCGCTCTCGATGGAGGGCCGGTTGACGATCTGCAACATGACGATCGAGGGCGGCGGCCGGACCGGGATGGTCGCCCCCGACGAGACGACCTTCGAATGGGTGCGCGGCCGCTCCGGCGCCCCGCAGGGTTTCGACGCCGCGCTCGAGCGTTGGCGCTCACTGCCCACCGACGAGGGCGCCTCGTTCGACACCGAGATTGAGATCGACGCCGCCGACCTCGCACCGATGGTGACCTGGGGGACAAACCCCGGGATGGTCGTCGAGGTGACCGACAACGTCCCCGACCCGGCCACACTGGAGGGACCGGCCGACCGCGACACCGCGGAGAGGGCCCTGCGCTACATGGCGCTGGAGCCGGGCACCCCGATCAGAGAGATCCCGCTCGACCGCGTATTCATCGGCTCCTGCACGAACTCACGGATCGGCGACCTGCGCGAGGCGGCCTCGATGGTCGAGGGCCGCAAAGCCTCGAGCTCGCTGCGGGCGATGGTCGTCCCGGGCTCCCAGCAGGTCAAGCTGCAGGCCGAGGAGGAGGGCCTGGACGAGGTCTTCCGCTCCGCTGGCTTCGAGTGGCGCAGCGCCGGCTGCTCGATGTGCCTGGGGATGAACCCCGACATCCTCGCCGAGGGCGAGCGCTGCGCCTCGACCTCGAACCGCAATTTCGAAGGGCGCCAGGGCAAGGGCGGTCGCACCCACCTGGTGAGCCCGAGGATGGCCGCCGCGGCGGCGATCGAGGGCCGCTTCGTCGACATCCGGGAATGGAGCTGACGTGGAACCGCTGGACGTGATTCAGGGCAAGGTGTCGGTCCTCGACCGCGCCGACGTCGACACCGATCAGATCATCCCGAAGCAGTTCCTGAAGCGAATCGAGCGGACCGGATACGGCGAGTTCCTCTTCTATGACTGGATCCGCGACGGCGAGATCGAGCTCGAGCCCAACCCGATCCTGGTCGCGGGACGCAACTTCGGCTGCGGCTCCTCCCGCGAGCACGCTGCCTGGGCGCTGCAGGATTTCGGATTCGAGGCGGTCGTGGCGCCGTCCTTCGGCGACATCTTCTACGCCAACTCGATGAAGGTCGGGCTGCTGCCGGTGATCCTCTCCGAGGAGCACTGCCGCGCGATCGCCGCAGCTGGCGAGGCGCGGATCGACGTCGATGACCAGACCGTCGACTACGCCGACGGCGTCGAGAAGTTCGCAATCGACGAAGAGGTGAAGCACCGCCTCCTGCACGGTCTCGACGACATTGGGATCACGCTTCGGAACGCCGCCGCGATCGACGAGTTCGAAGCTTCGGGCCGAGCCGACTCCGGGCCGGTGACGACGGCGCTTGGCTAGGCCGACCCACACGGGTCCGCGCGAGTGGGACGCGGAGGTCTACGACCGCGTCGCCGACCCCCAGTTCGAGTGGGCGCAGGAGGTCCTCGAGCGGCTTGACCTCAGCGGGGACGAGACCGTGCTCGACGCCGGATGCGGCTCGGGACGGGTGACCGCGGAGTTGCTCGACCGGCTGCCCGAGGGACGCCTGGTCGGCATCGACGGCTCCGCCTCGATGGTCGCGATGGCCCGCGAAGCGCTCGGCGACCGGGCCGAGATCCGCGAAGGCGACCTTGCCGAGCTCGACTTGGGCGAGGAGTTCGACCTCGTCTACTCGAACGCCGTCTTTCACTGGATTCCCGACCACGAGAACCTGTTCGGGCGCCTTCATAGGGCGCTCCGGCCCGGCGGCCGCCTCGTCGCCCAGTGTGGAGGCCACGGCAACGTCGCCAGCCTGGTCAAGGTGATCGCCGAGGTCGCCGCGCAGCCCCGCTACGGGGAGCACTTCGAAGGAATGTCGAGCGGGCTCAACTTCGCGACGGCAGAAGAAACCGAGGCCCGGCTGGATGCCGCCGGCTTTGAGGACGTGCGTTGCTGGCTGCAGCGCAAGGACACCCGTCCCGCGGAGCCGAAGGCGTTTCTGGCCACTGTGACACTGGGCCCACAGCTGGAGCGGCTGCCCGATGATCTGAAGGACCCATTCGTGGAAGAGGTGGCCGTCGCGATGGGGGAGCCGCTGGTGCTCGACTACGTTCGCCTCAACATCGAGGCGCGGCGGCCGTGAGCAAGCGGATCGCAGTCCTGCCCGGCGACGGGATTGGGGTCGAGATCACGGCTGCGGCCCGGCGGTTGCTGGAGGCGATCGATGGCTTCGAGTTCGATGAGCAGATCGTCGGCGGGGCGTCGATCGACGCCCACGGCACGGCGCTGACCGACGCGGTCCTCGAGGCCTGCCGCAAGGCCGACGCGGTCCTGCTGGGGGCGGTCGGCGGCCCGAAGTGGGACACCACCGACCCCGACGCGCCCCGGCCCGAGCAGGGGCTGCTGGGGCTGCGCAAGGGGCTTGGGCTCTACGCCAACCTGCGCCCGGTTCGCCCCAGCCCGGCTCTGGTCGCGGCCAGCCCGCTGCGCGAGGAGCTGATCGTCGACACCGATCTGCTCGTCGTCCGCGAGCTGACCGGAGGGATCTACTTCGGCGACAGCGGCCGCGATGGCGACGCCGCCCACGACGACTGCCGCTACACGGTGGCCGAGATCGAGCGCATCGCCCGCATTGCCTTCGAAGCAGCCCGCCAGCGTGCCGGCTCGAAGCCCCGGGTGACCTCGGTCGACAAGGCCAACGTGCTCGAGACCTCGCGCCTCTGGCGCGAGACCGTGACCCGGATCGGCGACGACTACAGCGACATCGCGCTCGAGCACATGCTGGTCGACAACGCCGCGATGCAGTTGGTCTCCCGCCCGGCGGCGTTCGACGTCGTCGTGACCGAGAACCTGTTCGGCGACATCCTCAGCGATGAGGCGGCGATGCTGACCGGCTCACTGGGGATGCTGCCCTCGGCCAGTCTTGGCGCCGACGGACCGGGCCTCTTCGAGCCGGTCCACGGTTCGGCTCCCGACATCGCCGGGCAGGGGATCGCCAACCCCCTGGCGACCTTTCTCTCCGTGGCACTGATGCTCCGCTACGGCTTCGACGACTCCGAGGGCGCGGCCGCGATCGAGGCGGCGGTCGACGCGGTCCTGGAGCACGGTCTGCGAACCCCCGATTTGGCGGCGGTCGTCACCGAGACGCCGCCGATGACCGACGTCCCGGCCGAAGTCGAGGTCGGCACCGAGGAGATGACCGCGGCGGTCATCTCCGAGCTGGCGCTCTAGGCGGCGGGCCGACGGCTCCCTAGGGAGCCGTCACCGCCCAGAATCCGGTCGCCTCGTACGCCGTCAGCGCCGCGCCCGAGTTCGCCTGCAGGCCGAAGCCCAGCCGCGAGACGTTGTTGAGCGCCATCGGGGTCGCGCCGAGGTTGGTCTTGCCGGTGATGTAGATGCAGAGATTGCCGCCGGCCGCGTTCGGGGTCTGCTGGTTGCCGCCGCTGATCCCCGGGCAGGCCGTGGTCGTTCCGGCTGGGTTAGCGACCAGATCGATCAGGTTCGCCGCGCCGCCGGTGGGCGCGTTGACGAGCGGGAACTGGAAGCTGTAGCCCTGACGGGTGTCGTTGCCGGCCCCGCCCGGGGTCCCGCCGAGGTCGAAGCTGCCGCGCAGCGTGTCGCCGGTGTTCAGCGTGCCGAGCAGCGGAATCGAAGCCGGGTCGATCTTTGCCCTGGTCACGGCACCATTTGCCAGCTTCTTGGTGATCACGGCGCTGTTGGAGATCTTGCCTCCGCCCACCGCCCCGTTGGCGAGCTCGGAGCGGCCCACGGCGCCGGATCTGATCTTCGAGGCGTTGACGGCGTTCTTGTGCAGCTTGCGCGAGTGCACGGCGCCGTTTCGCAGCTGCTTGGGTCCGACGCTTCCGCGGGGCAGCTTCGCGACCGCGAAACCGACCCCCGTGACGGCGAGAAAGATCGCGATCGTCGCCGCGACGTTGGCGTAGGTGAGCTTGGAGCGGAGCCGCATCAACACTTGTGACCTCCCGGTTGGAGCCTTTGCATTCCGTTAACCCGCGCGGGCAAGATTAGTCTCGTAGCGGCGGAACCGATCGGGCATACTTCGCCCACGGTGGAGAAGGTCGAGCTGATCTGGCTGAACGGAGAATTTGTCCCCTGGGACGAGGCCAAGGTCCACGTGCTCAGCCACGGCCTGCACTACGGCTCCGGGGTCTTCGAGGGGATCCGCTGCTACGAAACCGAACGCGGTCCGGCGATCTTCCGCCACTCCGAGCACCTCGACCGGCTCGCCAAATCGGCCGAGATGTACTACCTCGAGCTGCCCTTCTCGGGCGAGCAGATCCGCGCCGCCACGCACGAGCTGATCAACCGCAACGGGCTGCGCTCCTGCTACATCCGCCCGCTCGCCTTCCGCGGCTACGGCGAGATGGGCCTCTACGCGCCCAGCGGCCCGGTCGACGTGATGGTCGCCGTCTGGCCCTGGGGTGCCTACCTGGGAGAGGACGGGAAGCGACATGGGATCCGGGCTCGGGTCTCCTCCTGGCGCCGGATCTCGCCCGCCGGCCTGATCCCCCATGCCAAAGCGTCGGGCCAGTACCTGAACTCGATCCTCGCCAAGACCGAGTCGGCGAAGGCCGGCTACGAGGAGGCGATCCTGCTCGACGAGCGCGGCTTCGTCTGCGAGGGCTCGGGCGAGAACGTCTTCCTGGTCCTCGATGACACCCTGGTCACCCCACCGCACACCGCCTCGATCCTCGACGGGATCAGCCGCAAGTCGGTGATCCAGATCGCCCGCGACCTCGGCTACTCCGTGGTCGAACGTGACGTCGCCCGCGCCGAGCTCTACCTGGCTGAGGAGATCTTCCTCACCGGCACCGCCGCCGAGCTCGTTCCGGTGCGCGAGATCGACGACCACGAGCTGGGAGAGCCGGGTGAGGTGACGCGCCACGTGCAGTCCAAATACGAGGACGCGCTCTGCGGGCGTGCGGAGGAATACCTGGAATGGCTGGACTTCGTCGAGCAGCCGGCGCCGGTCGACCAGGAGAGTAAAGTCACCTCCTGATGCGCCCCCGGTTCGAGTCAATCGACCGAATTACCGCCGCCGCCTAGCGGCTGGCGCCCGTCTGGGCGCGTGCTGGCCTCAAAAGGGCCACCGCTCGACCCCTCGAACCAGGAAGGCATCAGATGGACCAGGTAAAGCTCTACGACACGACCCTGCGGGACGGGATGCAGGGTCAGGGAATGTCGCTCTCGGCGCGCGAGAAGGTGCATATCGTCGAGGCGCTCGACCACCTCGGCGTCCACTTCGTCGAGGCCGGCTTTCCCAGCTCCAACCCGAAGGAGGCGGAGCTTTTCGAGCTGCTCGCCGGGCAGGAGCTGCAGACGGCGGCGATCTGCGCCTTCGGGATGACCCGGCGGCGCGATCACAGGGCCGACGACGACGAGGCGCTCGGGGTCCTGGTCTCGAGCTTTGCGCCGGTGATCACCCTGGTCGGAAAGACCTGGGCGCTGCACCTCGAGAAGGTGACCAAGGTCTCGCGCGACGAGAATCTGGCGATGATCGCCGACTCGGTCGCCTTCTGCCGCTCGGCCGGCAAACGGGTGATCTACGACGCCGAGCACTTCTTCGACGCCTGGCGCGAGGATGCCGGCTACGCGGTCGAGTGTCTGGGCGCAGCCGCCGAGGCGGGGGCCGAGAACGTCACCCTCTGCGACACCAACGGCTCCAGCCTTCCCCACCAGGTGGCCGCGGCCACCGCCGCGGTCGTCGAGGCCCTGGGCGAGCGGATCGAGGTCGGGATCCACACCCACAACGACGCCGAGTGCGCGGTCGCCAACTCGCTCGCCGCGGTCGGCGAGGGGGCCCGCCTGGTGCAGGGGACGATGAACGGATACGGGGAGCGCTGCGGCAACGCCAACCTGGTCTCGATCCTGCCGGCGCTGCAGCTGAAGATGGGCTTCGAGGTCGTCTCGCCGCAACAGCTGAAGCGGCTGACCGAGACCGCTCACTACGTCGATGAGACCTGCAACGCGGTTCCGGACCCCGACCAGCCCTACGTGGGCCGCAACGCCTTCGCCCACAAGGGGGGCATGCACGTCGCCGGGGTGAGCGCCGACGTGAGGACCTTCGAGCACACCGATCCCGACGCGGTCGGAAACCAGCGCGACGTCCTCGTCTCCGAGCTCTCCGGCCGCGGCACGGTGCTGAGCCGGGCCGAGGCGGCCGGGATCGCGGTCGACGACGAGGTCGCTCAGCGCACCCTCGAGCGGCTCAAGGAGCGCGAGCACCGCGGCTATCACTACGAGGCCGCCGACGCCTCCTTCGAGCTGCTGCTGCGGCGCGAGGCGGGGGAGTACGAGCCGCTGTTCCGGCTCGAGAGCTTCCGCGTCCTGACCGAGAAGCGCGAGGACGGCCGAGTCCAGACCGAGGCGACGATCAAGGTCTGGGTCGAGGGCGAACGCTACGTCCGCGTTGCGGAGGGCAACGGCCCCGTCAACGCCCTCGACCGCGCCCTGCGGGGGGCGATCACCGACCGCCATCCGCATCTGGCCGACATCGAGCTGACCAACTACAAGGTCCGCATCCTCGACGAGGACCACGGGACCGGCGCCGTGACCCGGGTCCTGCTCGACAGCTCCGACGGCGAGCGCGAGTGGGGGTCGATCGGCGTCTCGGAGAACATCATCGAAGCCTCTTGGGAGGCCCTGGTCGAGTCGCTGGAGTACGCCTTCCAGCCCCGCCCTGATCGGATGCAGCCGAGCGAGGGCTCAGGGGCGCTCAGCGGCGCCGACTAGGCTGCCCCGCGTGGCTGCCAGCAGCGGCGAGGAGATCCCCCTCTCGCGGCCCGAGATCCGGGAGCGCGACGAGACCCTGGTGCTGGAGACCCTGCGCTCGGGCCGCCTTTCGCTGGGTCCGATGCAGGACCGCTTCGAGCGGTCCTTCGCAAGCTGGCTCGGGGTCGAGGACGCCGTCGCAGTCTCCAGCGGCACCACGGCGCTTCACCTCGGGGTGCGGGGCCACGGCTGGGGCGAGGGCGACGAGGTGATCACAAGCCCGTTCAGCTTCGTCGCCTCCGCCAACTGCCTGCTCTACGAGCGGGCGCGGCCGGTCTTCTGCGACGTCGACCCGCTGACGCTGAACATCGATCCGGCGGCGGCGGCCGACGCCGTCGGTCCGAAGACGGCCGGCCTGCTGCCGGTCCACATCTTCGGCTGGCCGGCGGCGATGGGCGAGCTCGAAAAGCTGGCCCAGCGCAGCGGCCTCGGCATCCTCGAAGACGCCTGCGAAGCGATCGGGGCGGTCGACTCGGAGGGGCGGATGGTCGGGGCGCGCGGAAACCCGGCCGCCTTCGCCTTCTATCCCAACAAGCAGATGACCACTGGCGAGGGCGGGATGCTCGTCCCGGCCGGACCCGAGGCGGCCGCGCGCTACCGCAGCGAGCGCAACCAGGGCCGCGCCGCCGACATGGCGGTGGTCGAGCACGAGCGGCTCGGCTTCAACTACCGGCTCTCGGAGCTCGCCTGCGCGCTCGGATTCGGCCAGCTCGAACGCATCGACGAGCTGCTGCAGATGCGCTCGGACGTTGCCGAGGCCTACGAGGAGCGGCTGACCGAGCTCGCCGCCGAGCACGGGGGAGGCGGGGAGGACGGCCTGCTGATCCCGGCGGCCGAGCACGGCGACGAGCGCCGCAGCTGGTTCGTCTACGTCGTTCAGCTGCCGGTCGCCGCCGACCGCGAGGCGGTGGTCTCGTCGCTCGCCGCCGCGGGAACCCCCTCCAAGGCCTACCTGCCCTGCCTGCACCTGTTTCCCCACCTGCGCGAGCTTGGTTACCGAGAGGGCCAGTTTCCGGTCGCCGAGCGCGCCGCGGCACGCTCGCTGGCGCTGCCCTTCTTCAGCGCCATGCGCGAGGACCAGGTCGAGAAGGTCTGCGAGGCGCTGGCCGGCGCCCTGGCGCAGCGATAATCCGCCGCCATGCCGAGGTTTCGCAAAGACCCCGATCCGCGCTTTTGGCGGCTCAACCGCTCGATCGAGTTCGATTGGCGGCTGGCCCCCTACGACGTCGACCAGTCACGCGCCCACGCGCGGGCGCTGCGCGAGGTCGATGTCCTCAGCGAGCAGGAGCTCTCGGAGCTGGACCACGGCCTGGAGACGGTGGGCGAGGAGCTCGAGCGGGGCGAGTTCCGTTTCGAGGATTCCGACGAGGACATCCACATGGCGATCGAGCGCCGGCTCGGCGAGCTGGTCGGCGAGCTGGCCGGCAAGCTTCACACCGGGCGTTCGCGCAACGACCAGGTGGCGACCGATGTGGCGATGGCAGTGCAGTCGCATTCGCTGCGCGCGATCGAGCTGCTGCGGTCCACCCTGCTGCGCCTGGTCGACCTCGCCGAAGCCCACCGCGACTGGGCGATGCCCGGTTACACCCATCTGCAGCGCGCCCAGCCGGTCTATCTCGGCCACCATCTGCTCGCCTACTTCTGGATGCTGAGCCGCGACGTGCGGCGCTTCGAGTTCGCCCTCGGCAGCGCCAGCGTGATGCCGCTCGGCTCCGGCGCCCTGGCCGGGGTCAATTGGGAGATCGACCGCCGGGCGCTCGCCGACGAGCTTGGCTTCGAAGAGGTGTCAGCGAATTCGATCGACGGCGCGTCGAACCGCGACTTCGTCCTCGACTACCTCGCCGCGGCCGCCGCCTGCGCCCTGCACCTCTCCCGGCTCGGCTCCGAGATCGTCCTCTGGTCGAGCAGCGAGTTCGGCTTCTGCGAGCTCGACGAGTCGTTCTCCTCGGGGTCGAGCATCATGCCGCAGAAGAAGAACCCCGATTCGGCAGAGCTGCTGCGGGCGAAGTCGGCCCGCGTGCTCGGCGACTACACGACCCTGGCCGGGGTGATCCACGGCCTGCCGCTGACCTACTCCAAGGACCTGCAGGAGGACAAGGAGCCGCTCTTCGACGCGATAGACACGGTCGAGCTCTGCCTCGAGATGGCCGAGGGGATGCTGGCCGGGATCAGCTTCGACCGCGAGCGCCTGGCCGAGGCTTCGGCCGACGAGCTGCTTGCCGCGACCGAGGTCGCCGACCTGCTGGTCCGGCGCGGGGTTCCGTTCCGCCAGGCGCACGAGATCGTCGGCGACATGGTCCGTGAGGCCCTGCAGCGGGGCAAGGGGCTCTCGGACTTGGATGCCGAAGAGCTGCGCGGCTTCTCCGAGCAGCTCGACGAGGAGTACTACGAGGTGCTGTCGGGCTCCAGCCGGCTGGAGTCCAAGCGACTGGAGGGGGGCACCGGCTCAAAACCGCTGGCGGCCCAGATCGGAAAGGCGCGCGAGGCTCTTCGCGGCGTCGACGCGATCCTCGAGCAGCGTCGCTAGCGGTGTCGCTGGGTTCTGATTTCTTCGCCCGCTCGGTGCACCAGGTCGCCCGCGACCTGATCGGCTGCACGCTGCTGCACGGCGATTGCGGCGGGGTGATCGTCGAGACCGAGAGCTACGAGCGCGACGATCCCGCCTGCCATGCCTACGTCGGGCGCACCGCCCGTACCGAGGTCCTCTTCGGGCCGCCCGGCCGCGCTTACGTCTATCTCTCCTACGGGATCCACAGCCTGCTCAATGCGGTTGCCGAGCCCGACGGGCAGGCGGCCGCGGTCCTGATCCGGGCCCTGCAGCCGACCGTCGGGCTCGGGGCGATGCGCCGGCGTCGCGGCGACCGCCGGGACGAGGATCTCTGCTCGGGGCCGGGCAAGCTGACCGAGGCTCTGGGGGTCGAGCTGGGCGACAACGGTGCCAGCCTCAGTTCGCCCCCGTTCGCGGTCCTGGCGCGCGAGGGCGAGTGGCGCCAGGTCGAGGTCGCCGTCGGGCCACGGATCGGAATCACCAAGGCGGTCGAGAACCCATGGCGGTTCTGCGCCGACGCCAACCGCTTCGTCTCCCGGCCCTGGCCGGTCGCCGCCTGACCGGGCGGCGACCTCAGCGCTGGACCAGGACCGCCGCCCGGCCGCCGGTTCCGACCAGCGACCCTCTGCTGAGCGTGCCGTAGGGAACCCGGACCGGCTGCGGCGAACGAAACCGGGTCAGGGTGAAGTTGTAGGTCGCGGGCAGGACCGCGGCGCGGTGAAACGCCCGCGGAAGCTGCTGGCTCGAGCCCTTGCCCGGGGTCCCATAGCCGACGACGTCGATCTCGCTCAGCGCGGGGATCCCTCCCGCCGGCCCGCGCGCATCGAGATAGAAGGCAAGCGGGGTGTCGGCGAAGTACTTGACGGTCACGATCGCCCGCGGCCCCTTCTTTGGGCCGATCAGGTGGGCAGCGTGGCGCAGGTCCTCGCGCTGGAGGCGCGGCAGCCTGTTCATCTCGATCACGTAGGCCAGCGACGCCAGGCAGAGCGCAGCGCCGCAGCCGAGCCCGAGGAATCCTGCCCGGCGGGCGGCGAAGCCGATCGCGACGACCAGTGTCAACGGTATGAACAGCGGCAGCAGGTTGCGGCCGAGGAAGTAGTCGGGCCCGAGGCCGCCGATCAGCAGCGGCAGCACGATCCCGAGGCCGCCGATCGCAAGCGCGACCCCGGCGTCCCGGCGCTCGCGGCCGTCCCCACGCAGGGCGAGCAGCGCCAGGCCGGAGAGGACGAGAAGCAGCGGGATCGCCGCCGGCAGCGGACCCGGCTGGCGGACGCCGTGCTCGTCGCCGCCGTCATCTCCCGCGAACTTCACCGCCGTGCGGCCGATCCGTCCCGCCAGGTCCTGCCTGCCGACCCAGTCGGCGTGACCGGTACCCGCCTGATGGATCGCCAGCGGCAGCAGCGCTGCGCCGACGAGCAGCACCGCTCCGACCGCGAGCGCCGGCCGGCGCCAGTCGCCGCGGGCCCGCAGCAGCAGCCAGAGCGCTTCCGGAGCCACCAGAAAGGCGGTGAAGTAGTGGGTCGCCAGTGCCAGGGCGGAGAAGAGCGCCCAGCCGACGAGCTGCCGATTGCCGCCGTCCGTGATCGCGCCGACGAAGAAGAGGAAGGAGAGCGCCGAAAGCAGCACCGCCAGCGAGTAGGCGCGAGCGTCCTGCGAGAACCAGATCAGCACCGGGCTGAGCGCTACGAGGGCCGCCGCGACCAGCCCGGCCCGTCGCGAGGCCAGCTTCGCCCCCGTCGCATAGACGACCGCGATCGTCGCCGTTCCGAAGAGGGCCGAGAGCGACCGCAGACCCACCTCGCCGACGCCGAAGAGCTTCGACCAGGCCCAGGCGAGGAGGTAGTAGAGCGGTGGGGTGGATTCGCTGCCGGGAATCGTCGAGATCGTCTTCCAGAGGCTCGCGTGGAGGATGCGCCCGGCGGTGACCGCCTCGTCGTGGCGGTAGCTCTGCAGGTCGAGGGTCGCGAAGCGGGCCAGCGCGCCGACGGCGACTATCGCCAGCAGCACCCAGACGTGGGTGGGGAGACGACGCAGCCGGAAGAGGATCGACTCGACCAGAAGCCGCGATCAGCCGGGGGCGACGCCGCCTGAGGTCCCGCCGCCGGTGTTGGGCGCGGGCGTGGCCGGTGCCGCCTGCTGTGGGGCCGGAGCCGCGGTGCCCGCCGCCCCGCCGCCCCCGCCGCCAGTGGCGCCGCCGCCGGTTGCACCGCCCCCGGTCGAGCCGCCGCCGGTCGACGGTGCCGGTGCCGGGTAGCTCGAGCTCGGCGCGGGGGTGGTCGGCACGGTGGTGGTCGAGCTGCGGTCGTGCTTGCCCGCCTTCGCTGCGGCCGCATGCTCGGCGCGGATCTGCTCCCAGGCGGTCATCACCTGGTACCAGATGTCAGCCGGGATCGTCCCGCCCTCGACCGGAGAGCCGCCGTACTCGGTCGACATCGCCTGGGTCGAATCGAGGTGGCCCACCCAGACGCAGGTGGTGGTGTCGGCGGTGGCGCCGCAGAACCAGGCGTCGCCGTAGTTCTCGGTCGTGCCGGTCTTTCCCCACTCAAAGCTGGAGACGCCCTGGGCGTGGGTGCCCGTTCCCTGGCTGATCACGGTCTGCAGGATGCTCTTGGCGGTGTCGGCGACCGACTTCGGCATCACCCGGTCGCGGATCGGGTCGTTGTCGCTGACCGGGTGACCGTCCTTGTCGGTCACCTTGGTGAAGGCGACGGGGTCAACTCCGGGGCGGGCCGCCAGAGTGCCGCTGATCCGCTGCCCTCCCTCAGCCAGGGTCTCGTAGGCGTGCGCCATCTCCAGTGGGTTGACGCCTTCCTTCAGCCCGCCCAGCACCATCGCCGGGTTGACCGAAAGCGGCGTCGTGAGCCCCATCTTGTGGGCGGTGCCGGCGATGAACCTGGTGCTCTCCTTCGGAGTCTTCTTCAGGTGCAGGCCGAGGTCGGCGTAGACCGAGTTGTCGGAGTAGGTGGTGGCGGTGGTCAACGAGGCCGAGCCGAGGTAGTTGTTCTGGAAGTTCTTCACCGTGAACGCCTGGTTGCCGTGCTTTCCGAAGTGGAAGACCTTCGGCGCCGAAGTGAACACCTCATACGGTGAGTGACCGAGCTCCAGAGCCGAGACCAGGGTGAAGGGCTTGAACGCGGACCCCGGCTGGCGGGCCCCCTGGGTGGCGACGTTGAACTGGCTCTGGTCGTATCCGGGCCCGCCGACCATCGCCTTGACCTCGCCGGTCTGGTTGTCGATCACGACCGCCGACCCGGTGATCCCGACCCCCGCGGTGTGCTGGTAGACCGCATCCTCGGCCGCCTTCTGCAGGCTGAGGTCGAGGGTGGACCTGATCTTCAGCCCGCCGAAGAACGCCTTGCCGGCGCCGTACTTGTCGACCAGCTGCTGGCGCAGCCAGGTCGTGAAGTAGGGGGCCTGGGAGTCGATCGTCGGTGGCTGGATATCGGTGTGCGAGGGCAGGGCCGAGCGCACGCCCTGGTTGTACTGCTCCTCGGTTATGTAGCCCTGATCGAGCATCTTCGACAGCACTTCATCGCGGCGGTCCTTTGCCGCCACGGGGTGAAGCTTGGGGTCGTAGGCCGAGGGTGAGGAGATGATCCCGGCCAGCATCGCCGCCTCCTGCGGCAGCAGGACCGAGGCGCAGGGCTCGGCCTGGGTGCCGCAGCCGGGGTGGGCGTTGCCGAAGTAGGTGCGAGCCGCGGACTCGATCCCGTAGGCGCCCTCGCCGTAGTAGATGGTGTTCAAGTACTCGGTCAGGATCTTGTCCTTGCTCCAGTGCCGTTCGAGCTGGTAGGCGGTCGCCGCCTCGCGGAACTTCTCGAACACCGTGCGGCTGCCCTGCGCCTCGAGGGCGTTCTTGACGAACTGCTCGGTGATCGTGGAAGCGCCCTGCTGGGCGCTGCGCGAGAGGACGTCCTCGACCAGCGCGCGGGCAATGCCGTGGAAGTCGACGCCGCCATGCTGGTAGAAGCGGGAGTCCTCGATCGAGACCGTCGCGTTCTTGATGTTCTGAGAGATCTGCCCCGAGTCGAGCAGGATCTTGTTCTCGTTGCTCGTCAGGGTGCCGATCGGGGCGCCGGTGTCGTCGAATATGCGGCTGTTCTTGGCGGCCCGGTACTGGGTGAAGTCATAGATCGCCGGCAGGTCCTGCGAGACGGCCATCATCATCCCGAAGACGGTCGAGACCATCGCCAGGAAGCCGAGGCCGGCGATCACGAACAGCAGCCGCAGCTTCTTCAGACGCGGCCGGCCGCGCGAAGGCAGGCCAGGCGGGGCGGGGGGAGGGGGGATGGTGGGGGGCTTGCCGTTGCCGCCGCCATTGCCGGCCGAGCTGTCTCCGTCGCCCGGTAGATGCGGCGGCGGGGCGGGGATCTCGCGATCGATGCGGCTGCGGCGGGTGGCGGGGCCAGCGGTGGTCGAGGCCTCCGGCGTGGACTCTTCCTCGCCGTCCGGGGATGGGCTCTCCGGCCGTGATTCGGGGTCGCTGAGCCGGTCGGCAGGGGGATTCGCTCCTCCATTGCCGTCCCCGGCCCTGGGGGCCCCGGTGCGGGACTCTGTGCCTCGTTCCATCAGCTGGCGTGGGATTCTCGGCTGGCGTCGCCACTGCTGAGGCCGCGTGGGAAGGACCGTGACGCCGCCCTTCCGAGCAACGACAACGGTAGCCGCCAAGCCGGTCGCGCAGTCTAGCATTGGCCCGATGCCAGATCCGACAGTCGAAGCGGCCCGGCTCGGGGCCAACGCGGTCGACGTCCTGCCCCAGGGCGGGCTCGCAAAACAGCTGCAATCCGGGCGTCCGCTGCGGGTCAAACTGGGCATCGATCCGACCACCCCAGACATCCATCTCGGGCACACGGTGGTGCTGTCGAAGCTGCGCGAGTTCCAGGACGCCGGCCACGTCGTCGTGCTGATCGTCGGCGACTTCACGGCCCGCGTCGGCGACCCCAGCGGCCGCTCGAGCGAACGCCCCGTGCTCAGCGAGGAGCAGATCGCGGCCAATGCCGAGACCTACCAGGAGCAGGCCTTCAAGGTCCTCGACCCCGAGCGCACCGAGGTCCGCCACAACAGCGAGTGGCTGCAGATGGAGGCCGGCGAGCTGCTCGGCCTGCTCTCGCGCTCGACCGTCGCCCGGCTGCTGGAGCGGGACATCTTCCAGCGCCGGATCAAGGCCGACGAGCCGATCTCGACCCTGGAGCTGATCTACCCGCTGCTGCAGGGCTATGACTCGGTGGCGGTCGACGCCGACGTCGAGCTCGGTGGCACCGACCAGAAGTTCAACCTGCTCTACGGCCGCGACATCCAGGCCGCCTACGGCAAGCAGCCGCAGTCGATTCTCACGATGCCGCTGCTGATCGGTACCGACGGAACCCAGAAGATGAGCAAGTCGCTGGGCAACTATGTCGGCGTCACCGATCCGCCGCAGGAGATGTTCGGCCGGCTGATGAGCATCCCGGACGAGCTGATGCCCGACTACTTCCGCCTCCTGCTCGCGTCCGAGTCGCCGTCGCTGCCCCCGAACGAGGCCAAGCGTGAGCTCGCGCGCCGGATCGTCGAGCGCTACCACGACCCCGCCGCGGCGCAGTCGGCCGAGCAGCACTTCGACCGCCTCCACGTCCACCACGAGCCGCCGGAGCAGATCGAGGAGGCGACCGTGGCGGCCAACGGACCGCTGCACCTGCCGGCCCTGCTGGCGCAGGAGTTCGGCCTCAGCCGCAGCGAGGCGCGGCGGCTGATCGAGCAGGGGGGGGTGCGGATCGGCGGCGAGGTCGTCGGTGCCGACCAGCTCGACTTGCCGCCCGACGATCTCGACGGCGCCGTGGTCCAGGTCGGCAAGCGGCGCTACAAGCGGCTTCGCCTGGCCCGCTAGCGGTCAGCGCTCGAGCCACGGCGGCCGCTTGAGCACTTCACCTGCCTGGCGCTATACTCCTCGGTCGCACTTGAGGCGGACCTTGAAAGGAGTGTCCTAGAAGCCGAGAGCGTTACCGAGCCCGACGTAGGGAGCGGTGCGGCCTCTCTGGCGAGAGGCCTTTTTTCTGCCCGCCTCGGGGCGTCGTAGCGGCGAATCACGTCGCACTGGCGCACCGCGGTCTTTGAAAACTGAGCAGCGTGCATCCCCGCCGGGCGCCAGCGCTCGAGCGGGGTGTTGAGCCCGAACCGTTCCGCATTCTTTCGCGGGACGGTCGATTTGACCCGTCATGCCGGTCGCCGAAGATGTGTACGCGGTGACCGCCAGGCATGACAGCTCTTCGTTTTGTAGTTCTTTTTACGGAGAGTTTGATCCTGGCTCAGGACGAACGCTGGCGGCGTGCCTAACACATGCAAGTGGAGCGACGAACCAGGGCTTGCCCTGGGGCCAAGCCGCGAACGGGTGAGTAACACGTGGGTAACCTGCCCCGATGACCGGGACAACCCGAGGAAACTCGGGCTAATACCGGATGTGGTGTACACACATAAGTGTGACCACTAAAGGAAGCTTCGGCCTCCGCATCGGGATGGGCCCGCGGCCCATTAGCTAGTTGGTGAGGTAATGGCCCACCAAGGCGACGATGGGTAGCTGGTCTGAGAGGACGATCAGCCACACTGGGACTGAGACACGGCCCAGACTCCTACGGGAGGCAGCAGTGGGGAATCTTGCGCAATGCGCGAAAGCGTGACGCAGCAACGCCGCGTGAGGGAAGACGGCCTTCGGGTTGTAAACCTCTTTCAGGAGGGACGAAGGTTCGCCCGCGAATAGCGAGGCGGACTGACGGTACCTCCAGAAGAAGCCCCGGCTAACTACGTGCCAGCAGCCGCGGTAATACGTAGGGGGCAAGCGTTGTCCGGAATCATTGGGCGTAAAGCGCGCGTAGGCGGCCCGGTAAGTCCGCTGTAAAAGTCAAAGGCTCAACCTTTGAATGCCGGTGGATACTGTCGGGCTAGAGTCCGGAAGAGGCGAGTGGAATTCCTGGTGTAGCGGTGGAATGCGCAGATATCAGGAGGAACACCAATAGCGAAGGCAGCTCGCTGGGACGGTACTGACGCTGAGGCGCGAAAGCGTGGGGAGCGAACAGGATTAGATACCCTGGTAGTCCACGCCGTAAACGATGGGCACTAGGTGTGGGAGGTGTCGACTCCTCCCGTGCCGTCGCTAACGCACTAAGTGCCCCGCCTGGGGAGTACGGCCGCAAGGCTAAAACTCAAAGGAATTGACGGGGGCCCGCACAAGCAGCGGAGCATGTGGTTTAATTCGACGCAACGCGAAGAACCTTACCTGGGTTTGACATGTAGGTGACAGCCATGGAAACATGGTCTTCCTTCGGGACACTTACACAGGTGGTGCATGGCTGTCGTCAGCTCGTGTCGTGAGATGTTGGGTTAAGTCCCGCAACGAGCGCAACCCCTGTCCGATGTTGCCATCATTAAGTTGGGGACTCATCGGAGACTGCCGGTGACAAACCGGAGGAGGGTGGGGATGACGTCAAGTCATCATGCCCCTTATGTCCAGGGCTACACACGTGCTACATTGGCGCGTACAGAGGGTTGCAATACCGCAAGGTGGAGCGAATCCCAAAAAGCGCGTCTCGGTTCGGATTGGAGGCTGAAACTCGCCTCCATGAAGGCGGAGTTGCTAGTAATCGCGGATCAGCAACGCCGCGGTGAATACGTTCCCGGGCCTTGTACACACCGCCCGTCACACCACGAAAGCGGGCAACACCCGAAGCCGGTGGCCTAACCCTTACGGGAGGGAGCCGTCGAAGGTGGGGCTCGTGATTGGGGTGAAGTCGTAACAAGGTAGCCGTAGCGGAAGCTGCGGCTGGATCACCTCCTTTCTAGGGAGCAATCCCGATGTCGACCGGGCTCACCGGCCGCATTTCGCGGTCGCGACGCTGCTCAGTTTTGAGAGACCGCAGCCGGCGGAAGTCCTCCGTCGTGCGCCTCGGCGGACCTTGAAAACTGCACAAGGCCAAATTATGGGTAATAGCGGCCCGAACGCTTGTCGTTCGGGCTAGACAGACAGCCCGGGTGCTTCGGCACGTGGGCTGTTCTCACCGTCAAGATGTCAAGGGCACATGGTGGATGCCTTGGCACCAGGAGACGAAGAAGGACGTGGACGGCTGCGAAAAGCCGCGGTTAGGCGCTGAACAGCCTTTGACCCGCGGATCTCCGAATAGGGAAACCCGGCGCCGGTAATGCGGCGTCATCCAGCACTCAATTCATAGGTGCTGGACGTGAACCTGGGGAACTGACACATCTCAGTACCCAGAGGAAAGAAAATCAACCGAGACTCCCTGAGTAGTGGCGAGCGAAAAGGGATCAGCCTAAACCTGGCAGGTGTAAGCGGGCACGCGTTGCCTGCCGGGGGTTGTAGGACTATGTGCCCGGACCGTGCCTGGTCCGGCGGCAGTTACCAAGTCAGGTGTTAGCCGAAGCGAGTGGAACCTCGCGCCAAAGAGGGCAAGCGCCCCGTAGGTGAAAACGCACTGACCTGCCGATCGTAGTTCCTGAGTAGGACCGCCCCCGTGAAACGCGGTCTGAATCTGGGGGGACCACCCTCCAAGGCTAAGTACTACCTGGTGACCGATAGTGAACTAGTACCGTGAGGGAAAGGTGAAAAGCACCCCTGAAGGGGAGTGAAATAGTACCTGAAACCATGTGCCTACAAGTGGTCGGAGCACCTTCGGGTGTGACGGCGTGCTTTTTGCATAACGAGCCGGCGAGTTACTCGTCGATGGCGAGGTTAAGCGATGAGCGGAGCCGCAGCGAAAGCGAGTCTGAATAGGGCGAATCAGTCATCGGCGGTAGACCCGAAACTGGGCGAGCTATCCATGGGCAGGCTGAAGCGGGGGTAAGACCTCGTGGAGGGCCGAACCGACCTAGGTTGAAAACTGGGCGGATGACCTGTGGATCGGAGTGAAAGGCTAATCAAGCCCAGAGATATCTGGTTCTCTCCGAAATATATTTAGGTATAGCCTCGAGCTATTGAGTGATGGCCGTAGAGCACTGCTTGGACTAGGGGCCCTACCAGGTTACCGACTTCAGGCAAACTCCGAAGACCATTACTGTTACCTCGGGAGTCAGTGTGCGGGGGATAAACTTCGTACGCAAAAGGGGAACAACCCAGACCATCAGCTAAGGACCCTAAGTGCTAGCTAAGTGGGAAACGATGTCCGAATGCCGAGACAACCAAGAGGTTGGCTTAGAAGCAGCCACCCTTGAAAGAGTGCGTAACAGCTCACTGGTCAAGTGTTCGGGCGCGGATAATTCAACGGGGCTCAAGCTAGCCTCCGAAGCTATGGGTGCGCAGGCCTGCGGGCTCTGCGTGCGGTAGGAGAGCGTTCCTGTGCCGCCTGAAGCGGGTGCGTAAGCCCCCGTGGAGGCGCAGGAAGTGAGAATGCCGGCATGAGTAACGAAAGAGGGGTGAGAATCCCCTCCACCGTTTGTCCAAGGTTTCCTGAGTAAAGTTCGTCTGCTCAGGGTTAGTCGGGACCTAAGGCGAGGCCGAAAGGCGTAGCCGATGGCCAACAGGTTGATATTCCTGTACCACGTCGTGTCCGTTATGACCGATGGGGTGACGAGGAAGGGTAAGGGAACCCAGGCGATGGTTGTCCTGGGGCAAGCACGTAGCTAGTCGTCGTAGGGAAATCCGCGACGGCGTTTTGACGCGAGGTGCGATGCCAGCTGGCTTGACCGCCGGCAAGTCCCCGATCCCATGCCTCCGAGAAAAACCTCTAGGCAGGACTCGCGTGCCCGTACCTATAACCGACACAGGTGGACATGTAGAACATACTGAGGTGAGCGAGCTAACTCTCGTTAAGGAACTCGGCAAAATCGCCCCGTAACTTCGGGATAAGGGGCGCCCCGGTAGGGTGAACTCCATACGGAGGAAGCCTGAGGGGGCCGCAGTGAATTGGTCCAAGCGACTGTTTACCAAAAACACAGGCCTCTGCTAAGTCGCAAGACGACGTATAGGGGCTGACGCCTGCCCGGTGCCGGAAGGTTACGCTGACCTGTTAGCGGGTTCGCCCGCGAAGCAGTGACGCTAAGCCCCGGTAAACGGCGGCCGTAACTATCAGTTGACCGAGGTAGTTGTAAAACTCGGCTATATGCTGGAACGCCTGTCCTGCAAAAGGTGAAGAATCCCGCACTACTCGTACTGCCGGGCGACCATCTCGTCCGGATGTCGCAGTACAGTGAAAACGTGTCGGGTGCAGGTAATCAGCAGGAAAGACTCTGGATCGAAGCGATACCGAGCGATCGTCGGTAGCTTCCTGTCCGGGTTCGCGCTGGGAGAAGGAAGCTTCATGGTCGTCGCCCGTCGACGTGGCGATTACACCAAGGGGTGGAAGCTCTCAGCGGCCTTCAACGTTTCCCAGAAAGATCGGGAACCCCTTGATCTATTCATGGAGACGCTCGATTGTGGCACGATTCGTAAGGCCGGCAATAGCGGCTGGTATTGGGAGGTCAATCGCCTTCGGGATATCCAAAGCCGTGTGGTGCCGTTCTTCGAGCGTTTTCCGCTGATCGGGACGAAGGCTGAGGACTTCGAGCGGTTCCGCGCTCGGCGCGGTTGTTCGCGAAGCCAGTCCTCACGTACCGCGACTACGCCAAGGTTCTTGCTCTCCGTGAAGGAATGAACGGAGGCGGAAAGAGGCGCTACTCGATGCAGAGAATCCTCAGAGACTATACGCCGGGCTCACCCTCTATGAGCAAGGTGAGATGAGATAGTCCGCTCTCATGGGCGACCATGAGAGGTGGTCAGAAATGGCCATCCGCCTCGCAATGGGGTAGTAACAGTAGGAACGGTCCTAAGGTAGCGAAATTCCTTGTCGGGTAAGTTCCGACCTGCACGAAT
>CAWAFX010000003.1:0-289570 GCA_963781495.1 uncultured Solirubrobacterales bacterium | reverse complement strand
GACTTGGACGCTGTCTCAACGAGAGGCTCGGTGAAATTAAAGTCTCGGTGAAGATGCCGAGTACCCGCGGCTAGACGGAAAGACCCCGTGAACCTTTACTGCAACTTGATATTGGGGTTCGGGACACCTCGCTCAGGATAGGTGGGAGGCTTTGAACCTGTGGCTTCGGCTGCAGGGGAGCCAACCTTGAGATACCACCCTTGGTGTTCTGGATCTCTAACACCGCGCCGTGATCCGGGCGGTGAACAGTGTCAGGTGGGCAGTTTGACTGGGGCGGTCGCCTCCTAAAGAGTAACGGAGGCGCCCAAAGGTTCCCTCAGCACGGTTGGAAATCGTGCGCAGAGTGTAAAGGCAATAAGGGAGCTTGACTGCGAGACCGACGGGTCGAGCAGGAACGAAAGTTGGGCTTAGTGATCCGGCGGTTGCAAGTGGAAGCGCCGTCGCTCAACGGATAAAAGGTACTCCGGGGATAACAGGCTTATCGGTTCCAAGAGTCCACATCGACGAACCGGTTTGGCACCTCGATGTCGGCTCGTCGCATCCTGGGGCTGGAGTAGGTCCCAAGGGTTGGGCTGTTCGCCCATTAAAGCGGTACGCGAGCTGGGTTCAGAACGTCGTGAGACAGTTCGGTCCCTATCTGCCGTGGGCGTTGGAGAGTTGAGAGGAGTCATCCCTAGTACGAGAGGACCGGGATGAACGTGCCTCTGGTGTATCTGTTGTCCTGCCAAGGGCATTGCAGGCTAGCTACGCACGGAACGGATAACCGCTGAAGGCATCTAAGCGGGAAGCCGTCCTCGAGATGAGCTCTCCCATCCCCTTGAGGGAGTAAGACCCCTGGTAGACCACCAGGTTGATAGGCCGCCGGTGTATTCGCAGCAATGCGTTCAGCCGAGCGGTACTAATGGGTCGAGGGCTTGACGGATATCTATTACCCGGTCTTGTGCGGTTTTCAAGCTCCGCCGGGGTGTGGTCTCGCCAGATTTCCGGTGGCGAATAGCGAGGGGGAAACACCTCTTCCCATTCCGAACAGAGCAGTTAAGCCCCTCTGCGCCGATGGTACTTGGTGGGCAACCGCCTGGGAGAGTAGGTCGCCGCCGGTTCTTGACCTCAGGGCCGCCCTTCGGGGCGGCCCTTTTTCGTTCCCGGTGCGGCCGCTAACGAGCGGCGCGGGCGAGCTGGGCGGAGCCGCGCGAGTGCTCGGAAAGGCGCCTCGAGCGCCTCCTCCCAGGCCGGCACTGCGGCGGCTCCGCTACGGGCTCGAGCCCGTACTCGCCGAGGGTGGCGAAGTCGAGCATCAGGTCGGCTGCGTCGGCGAGCCTGCGGGCGAGTTGTCTTCTCTGTCTCTGCATGGGAGGGAACCTACGTTCGGCTGCGGACGGAAGGGCCCATTTGCAGGGCTTCTTGCATCTCAGGCACGAGAAGGCCGGCCCTGGCCTAAGTCGGCGCCCGTTCGCGACCCCCCGGAGTGGGTATTCAGCCGGGGCTGCCAGGTCATGACCAAGTCGCGGGGGAGCTGGCGGCGGCGTAGTCTGGAGCCATGAGCCGGAGCTCCGGGTCTGAGGGCAACGGCGCCGCTCGCCGGGCAGCGCTCGCGCTTCTCGCCATGGCGGTCCTCGTCCTGGCGCTCGCCGCGGTCGTCGCGGCCGCCGCGAAGAACAGCAAGGGGGCGACACGGTCTTTGGTTGCTCCGCTTGCGGCGGGCGGCAAGGCGGCGACCGGCGTCAAATGCCCCGACAACAACCACGCCACCGGCGGCGGCTTTGCGATCTCGAGCGGGTTCGACCCGGCGACGAAGTCAGGGGCCCAGACCTACCCGCAGATCAGCTTTCCGCCGGGGAAGCTGAAGTGGCGCGCGGAGGCCGCGTCCCCGGCCGGTGAGCCGGCAACGGGCCTGACCACGTACGTGCGCTGCGAGAAGGACAGCTTCGGCAAGATCGCCACTCGGGTCTCACGGTCGACCATCATCGCCTCGGGGATAGCGAAGACGGTCTCGGCGACCTGCCCGTCCGGCACCCAGGTGCTGGGAGGCGGCTATTCGGTCTCGCCGCCGTTCGATGCCGCGGCGGCGAACAAGACCACGAGCACGCTGAGGATCCTCGAGAGCCGGCGGTCGTCCAGCGGCTCCAGGTGGACGGTTTCGGCGACCAATCCGGCTCAGCCGACTACTCAACTCACGGTCTCGGCGCTGTGCGAGAAGCACGGCAGAGAGGTGAAGACGAGATCGGCGTTCGCTTCGCTGGCGCAGAAGTCGCGGCAAGAGGTCGCGGTGAAGTGCTCGGAGAACCAGCACGTGGTCGCCGGAGGATTCACGGTCGTTCCCCTGTTCTCCAACGTCGGCGTTCCCGTGGTCGATATGTCGATGCCCGCCGACAGCCGCACCTGGCGAGTGGTCGCCTATGGCGCCGCGAACATCCCGAACGGAAGCGGCATCACCGCCTTCGCCTACTGCAAGAGCAACAAGCGGCCTGACTAGGCCGCGGAGCCTCGGCTCAGCCGCGGCGGCCGAAGCTGTGGGCGGCGGGGGCGACCGCCGCCAGCTCCTCCGGGATCGGTTCCCAGTCGCCGTGCCCGCGGCGGCCGGTCTCGCGGCCGATCGCCGGCTCGATCTGGCGCACCTGGGCCAGCGGCAGGTCGGGGCGCTCGAGCCGTGCCAGGCGCGAGACGACGACGTTGGTCGCCCCCTGCCGGCGCTCCAGGCGACCGCTCGCCCGCAGCAGCGGCGCCGTACGAGCCTCGGCCCGGTAGGACTCGAAGACCGGAGGCGGGAGGACGAGGTTGATGGTCCCGGTCTCGTCCTCGAGCAGCATGAAGACGACCCCCTTCGCGGTCGCCGGCCGCTGGCGGGCGACCACCAGCCCGGCGACCTCGACCGCACTGCCGTCGCCAACCGTCTCCAACTCGCTCGCCGTTCGCACCGACGCGCCCAGATCGGGGCGCATCAGCTTCATCGCATGCTCGCCGAGTGTCATCCCGGTCGAGCGATAGTCGGCCAGCAGCCGTTCCCAGCTGCCCAGCTGCGGCAGGCCGGGAGCCTGCGCCGGCTCGACCGGCAGCGCGAGCTGGGTTCCGGCCGCGATCGCCTGGCTGCCGCGCACGGTTCCGAGCCGCCACAGCGCCGCTCTGCGCCCGTCGGCCTCGAGCCCGTCCAGCGCCCCCGCCCAGGCGAGCCGCTCCAGTCCTTCGCGCCCGACCCCGGAGCGTGAGGCAAGGTCGGCGATCCCCCGGTAGGGACCGTCGGCCTCGCGCTGCGCGACCAGGGCCTCGACCTCCTCCTCGACGACCCCGTTCACGTATCCGAGCCCGATCCGCACCGCCAGATCGGCTTCCTCGACATGGCAGAGGACGCGGCTGCGGGAGACGTCCGGCGGCAGCACCTCGATCCCGCGCCGCTGCGCCTCGTGGACCAGGGCGTCGGGGGGGTAGAAGCCCATCGGCTGCTCGTTGAGCAGCGAGCAGAGAAACTCCGGCGCCCGGTGCTCGCGCAGCCAGGCCGACTGGTAGGCGAGCAGGCCGAAGGCGGCCGAGTGGGCCTTCGGAAAGCCGAAGCCCGAGAAGCCCTCGATCTGGCCCCAGACGCGCTCGGCGACGGCGACGGCGACGCCGTGCGCGACCGCTCCCCCCACGAAGCGGTCGTGGTAGGCCTGGATCGCGGCCTGCGAGCGCTTGCGGCTCATCGCCCGCCGCAATCCCTCCGCCTCGCCGGCGCCGAAGCCGGCCAGCGCCATCGCCACCTCGATCACCTGCTCCTGGAAGACGATCGCTCCCAGGGTGTCCTTCAGCACCGGCCCCAGCGAGGGATGGTCGTATGGCACCTGATAGCCCGGGTCCTCGCGCAGCATGCGCCGGCGCTCGATGTAGGGGTGGATGGCGCCGCCCTGGATCGGCCCCGGCCGCACCAGCGCGACCTGGACGGTGAGGTCGTCGAGGTTGCGGGGCAGGGTGCGGGGGAGCATCTGCATCTGGGCCCGGCTCTCGATCTGGAAGACGCCTGTCGTCTCGGCGCGGCGGATCGCCTCATAGGTGGCCTCGTCGTCGATCGGGATCCGCGAGAGGTCGAGCCGTTCGCCCCGCGCCCGCGCCACCTCCTCGACGCAGCGCTCGACCGCCGAAAGCATCCCCAGGCCCAGCAGGTCGAGCTTCAGAAACCCGGCGTCGGCGCAGGAGTCCTTGTCCCACTGGGCGATCTGGCGCCCCTCCATCGCCGCCGGCACGACCGGGCAGATCTCGATCAGCGGCTGGGTCGAGAGAACCATCCCGCCGGGGTGCTGGGAGGGGTGGCGGGGCAGGCCGAGCGCCTCGGCGCCGACCTCGATCAGCCGCTGCCAGCGCACCGACTCCGCCCGCCGCTCGCCGAGCGCTGTCGCGACGTCGCGCTTCAGCGACTCAGCCCCGCCGTGGTAGTCGACCATCCGCGCCACCCGCTCGATCTCACCCGGCGGCAGGCCGAGTGCCTTGCCGAGATCGCGGACGACCCCCTTCGGGCGGTAGGTGGGAAAGGCGGCGACCAGGGCCGAGCGGTCGGCCCCGTAGCGCTCGTGCACGCGCGGGATCAGCTTCTCGCGGATGTCGCGCGGGAAGTCGAGGTCGATGTCCGGCACGGCGCTGATCTCCTCGTTGAGAAAGCGGCCGGGGAAGAGCTCGGCCTCGACCGGGTCGATGTGCGAGAGGCCGGTCAGATAGCAGACGATCGAGCTGACGCTGGAGCCCCGCCCGCGTCCAGGAGGCAGTACGGATCGCGCTGATTCGGGCCCCCGGACCTCGGCCGCGACCTCGCGCGCCAGCTCCAGCATCTCGCTGTGGAGCAGGAAGAAGCCCGAGAGGCGAAGCGCGCGGATGATCCGCAGCTCCTCCTCCAGCCGCCCCTGCGCCTCGCGCCGCCGCGGCCGCCCGGCGTAGCGCTGCTCGAGCAGGGCGCGGCTGAGCTCGGCCAGGCGGCGGTCGGCATCGGGGTCCTCGGCGCCGGGATAGCGGTAGCCGAGCTCGCTGTTGAGGTCGAAGCGGAGCCGCTCCGCCAGCCGGACGCTCTCGGCGGCGGCGCCGGGATGGTCGCTAAAGCGCTGGGCCATCGCCGCCGGGGATTGCAGGACGGAGGCCGAGTTGCCGCGCCGCTGCGGCTCGCAGGCCTCCAGGGTGGCGCCGAGGCGGACGGCGACGAAGGCGTCCTGGAGCCGGGTGCGGGAGCGGTCATGGCTGTGGATGTCGCCGGTCGCCACGCTGGGCACCCCGAGCCGCTCGGCCAGCGAGGCCAGCCAGCGGTTGCGGCCCCGGTCGCGGCGCCAGTAGGGCCGCTGCAGCTCGACCCGGAAGCGGTCACGGCCGAAGGCGGCCAGCAGCCGCCGGCCGAGCTCCTCGGCCTGCCTTGCTTCGCCGCGCTCCCAACTGCCCGCCAGCGCCCCCTCCCTCGCGCATCCCGACAGACAGACCAGTCCTTTCGAGAGGCGCTCCACCTCCTCCAGCGCCACGCTGGGCTGCCCGGCCTTCCGCTGCGGGCCCTCGCGGGTGTGCCTGTGGGCCTCGGTGAGGAGTCGACACAGGTTCCTGTAGCCGCATGCATCCTCGACCAGGAGGGTGAGATGGAACGGTCGAGCGGCGGCGGTCACCGTCACCTCCGCCCCGGTGATCGGGTGAAGGCCGAAGGCCTTGCAGGCCTGCGCGAACTCCATCGATCCCCAGAGCCCGTCGTGGTCGGTCAGCGCCAGGGCCGGATAGCCGAGGTCGGCTGCGGTGGCGGCAAGCTCGGCCGGGTCAGAGGTCCCGTCGAGAAACGAGAAGGCCGAGTGGCAGTGCAGCTCGACGTAGGGGGGAGGGGACGCTGCGCCCATCAGGCCCGCTGCAGGTACCAGGAGGCCGAATCCTCGGCCTCGAAGACGACCACGTCGCGTCCGTCGGCGAGCACCAGCTCGAAGTAGCGGCGGCGCAAAGGCCGCGGCGTCCACCAGCGGTCCTCGACCAGCCACTCCTCGCGCACCGCCTCGACCGCGACCGACCCGACGGCCCTCGGCACGCCGTCGTCGCCGGTCTTAACCCGCGCCGCCCGCGGGGCATAGAGGCGTCGCGGGGGCGGGTTCATGGCGGCGGCGGGATGAACGGGGTCAGAAAGGCCCGCCGTTCCGGCACCCGCGAGCCCGGATCGACCTCGAGCACCCGCAGCAGGGCAGCCGGGCCGGCGGCCGCCCGCACCTGGCGCACCGCCTCGGCGAGCCGGGCCCGGCGCCGCTCGGCCTCGCGTCGCGCAAGCTCGAGCTGCTCGCCGTCGCGGGGCCCGAGAGCGATTGCCTCGAGGACCAGGGTCGAGGCCGGCCCGGGCAGCTCGGCGAGCCGCGGCACGAGCGCGATCCGCAGCAGCTCCGGCGAGGCGCTGGGGCGGCGCAGCGCAACCTCGCGCCGCCAGCCGCCGCCGCCGGCGATCCGGGCGCCGAGCCGCAGCGTCCGCAGCGTCCGCCCCCCGCGGGCGGGGTCGGCGAGCAGGCGGTCGACCAGCATCGCCAGCGCCCGCTCGAGCTGCGGACCGCCCGCCGCCTCCGGAAGCTCGACCGTGGAGACCAGGCTCAGCCGCAGATCGCGTGGCCGCAGCGGCTCGTCATCGCCCTGCGCCATCCTCCGCGCCCGCAGCCCGAGCCGGCCGAAGCGGTCGGCCACCGCGTCCTCGGGCAGCTGGGCGAGCATCGCGAGCGTCTTCACGCCCAGCCGCTCCAGCACCGCGACGAGCTCGTGGCCGCTGGTCCCCTCGGGATCGAGCCGGGTGCCGAGCAGGGAGATCGGGAGGGGGCCCAGGAACTCGCGCGCCCGGGCGGCGCTGATCACCGGCTCCCGTCTCGATGCCCGCCGCCGCCCGCGGAGATGGAGCGCGGCGGCATAGGCCACGAAGCGCGAGGGGCCCGCCGCCACCCTTGCCGGCATCTCGGCCGCCTGCCGCGCCCGCCGCAGCGTCCCGCCGATACCGCCGTGCAGGCCCCGCAGGCCGTCGGCGGCGAAGAAGGCCTCTCCCGCCCGCTCGGATTCGACCGTGGCGCCGATTCCCTCCAGCCGGCCCAGCGTCCCCTCCCAGAGCTCTGCCGCGTGCTCGGGATCGGGGGGGACCAGGGTGAGGTCGGGGCAGCGCGCAAGCGCTTCGCCGAGCGCTATTCCGGCTCGCACTCCGTGCGCCTCGGCGGCGGCGCTGACCTCGCCCAGGACCTGGACCCCGCCCGGCTCCGGGGCAAGCGCTGCCGGACGCTGCAGAAGCGCCTCGCGGTCCTCGACCATGCAGAGAAGCGAGAATCGCGGCACCAGCACGCATCCGATCGTCATACGAACGTATGTTCGTATAGATCGTCGCTCCAGTCAAGCTCATCGGCCCTGCGATGATCTTCCGATGCTCCCTCGCTTCGCCGCCCTGCTCGCCCTTTTCGCCATCGCGGTGACCGTGGGCTGCGGCGGCGGGAGCGAGGACGCCGGGTCGTCTCAGCCCAAGTCGGTCGCGGTGATCGAGGGCTGGGTGACCGCGCTCACGAAGGGCGACGCCGAGGCGGCCTCCGCCTATTTCGCCCTCCCGAGCGTGGCCGAGAACGGGACCGCACCGGTGACCCTGCGCTCGCACGCCGACGTGGTCGCCTTCAACAGCTCGCTGCCCTGCGGCGCGAAGCTGGTGCGGACCCGGTCGCTGGGCCGCTTCATCGCCGCCACCTTCCGCCTCACCGAACGACCCGGGGGCGCCTGCGGGCCGGGTTCGGGACAGCTGGCCCGGACCGCCTTCGTGATCCGCGACGACAAGATCGTGCAGTGGCGGCGGCTGCCGAACCCGCCCCGCGGAGGCGGCAGCTCGGGTGGACCGATCGTCTGATCGGGCTTGCTTTTTCGCCACGCGGAGAGAGAATCAGCACTAGTGAGTACGCAACATTCGTTGCTCGTCAGGTTTTCAGCCTTGGGGGCCGGGCCACGCCTTCGCTCCCTGATATGAATCTCGTCAGTTATCCGATGATGGAGGTGAGGTTGTGGCGCAAGTCACGTCAATCGTGAGGGACCGCGGGCGTGTGCTCGGCGTCGTCGCAGCAGTGGCGATGTCGGCAGCACTGCTGACGGCCCCGATGGCGTTCGGCGCTGGTGATCCGGTTTCCAGCGGAACGTTCAAGCTCAAGCTTTCCAAACACTTCAAGAAGCAGCTGAAGCAGCAACCACGTCAAGCTGAAGCCGAACAAGTTCGGCCTCAAGGGGGGCTCGACCCTCGACCCGACCACGGGCGCCGGCACGCTCTTCCTCGGCAAGATCAAGTTCAAGAAGGGCCACCACAAGTACGTCGTCAAGAACGTCAAGGCAACCCTCGGCGCCAACGGCGGTAAGGGCAAGCTCTTCGGCAAGGCGAAGGGCGGCGTCAGCGTCAAGCTCTTCAAGCTCAACCGCGGCACGGTGAGCGCAACGGCTTCGGAGCCGACATCACCGGCGTCAAGGCCAAGTTCCTCAAGGGCGCGGCGAAGAAGATCAACAAGGCCCTCGACCTGCACTCGCTGCACCCGAGCAAGGCCGGAAGCGTTTCGACCTCCGAGCAGCCGAAGACGGTTGAGGTGACCAGCGGAACGGTGTTCGTTGACATTCCGATCTCCTTCCTGGGGGATCCGACGACCACGGCGAACAAGAACCCCTTCCACTGCGTCGGCCTGGCCGGCGTTCAGGCGATTGCACCAGGGCAGTTGGCGACGCTTTTCTCGCCTAACCCGGCGGTGGGCCCGTTGCCGTCCGGCGTCGCGGCTCGCTTCAAGTTCTCTGTCGCGAGCGGCGGAACGGTGGGTCCGGCTGGAAACGCGGGAACGTTCCAGGTCGACGGCGGTGTTGCACTGCTGACCGGCGGAGCCGGAGGCCCGCCGAACTGTGCCGCAGAGACGATCGGGCCCACGACGTCGCATTCGATTCTCAACGTGACGAACCTTGCTCCGAACCTCGGTTTGGGAACGTCCAGTCTCACGTCGTGTTCGGCGGCACCCAGCCCGGCTGTAACTTCACGGGCCAGACCGCCAGTTGTCCGACCGCTGTGTTCGGCGGTGACAAGGGGATCGCGATCGGCCAGACGATCAACCTCTCCGGGGCAACCGTCTCGGCTGATCCGACGGCGAAGACGGTTTCGATCGCCGGTGGATTGATTGCGAACAACGCGCTCTCGGCACAAACGCTGAGCGGGCTGTTCCCCGACGCTTCGGGGACGCATCCGATTCGCCGACGGCGACAAGTTCGGCTCTGACGACCGCGAATCTGAACACTCGCTAGTACGAGACCGATTGGATGTGACGACGGGGCGGCTTCGGCCGCCCCGTCGTTTTTGGGTAGGGCGTTGTTGAGCTGCCTGTAATCGGTGCCGATAGCCCTAGGGAGATGAATTGCGCACGCCTGCGCACAGAAACCCGCTGGGGGCGCGCAGCCCTGCTGGCGGCCGCCCTTTTCGCTCTTGCGAGCGTTTTCGCCCTGCCCGCGTTCGGCGCCGGCGACCCGGTCAAGGGCGGCAGCTTCAAGCTCGATCCCTCGCGTGGCTTCAAGCACCAGCTGGCCGCCCACGCAGTGTCGATGTCGCCGAAGTCGTTCTCGGTCAAGGGCGGCCAGATCGATCCGACGACCGGCACCGGCTGGCTGAAGCTGCGGGGACGGCTGAGCTTTAGCCATCGCGGCAAGCGGGTCGCCTTCGGCCACCTGGTCGCCAGGCTGGGGGCGGGCGGTGTGCTGCGGTCCGGCAAGACCAAGCTCTTCCGGCTTCGCGGGGGCAGCGTCGACCGGCTCGGCTTCGGCGCCAGCGTCGGCGGCATCGACTCGACCCTGCTGCGCAGCGCGGCGGCCCGGCTGAGCCGCAAGCTCGAGCTCACAGCCCCGCTTCACCGCGTCCGGGCCGGTTCGATCTCGCTCTCCGAGCAGCCGCAGACGGTGCAGGTCAACGACGGCACCGCCACCATCGACCCCGATGGCTCCCCGGGCAGCTTCGACTCGAAGCTGGCCGCCCACTGCATCGACCCTGCCGGCGGGATCTCGGTCATCGCACCCGGCTCCCAGCCCGGCGGCCCCGGCACGCGGATGTCCTTTCCGGTCAGCTTCGGGACGATCAGCCCGCTGGGGACCGACGGCGTCATCAACCAGTCCGGCGGCATCCAGCTGGCAAACGGAGGCAGCGGCCTGGTGCCCGGCTGCTCGGCGTCGAACACGGTCACGATTCAGATCAGCGACCTCAGCGCAGACCTGCTCAACCGCTCGGTCATCGCCCACCTCTCGATCAGCGGATCCGGCTCTCCGGTCGGCAACCTCGCGGCGGCAATCAGCTTCCCGCTCGACGTCAGCGGCACCTTGGTCAACGCCGACCCGGCCGACCTCTCCCTGGCCATCAACGGCTCCGCGATCAAGCTAAACCCGGTCGCGGCATCGACGCTGAACCTGATCTTCCCGCAGCCATCGCCGGTGGACCCGGCGATGCAGTTCCAGGATGGCGACGCGATGGGCACCGTGGGCCTCAGCGTCCAGGTGCGTTGAGGAAGCGATGACGCGCCGCCTGGTCAGCGCCCTGATGCTGATCGCGATCCTGACCTTCGTGCCCAGCGCGACCGCCGCCGGAGATCCGGTGGCAAGCGGCTCCCTGCAGCTGAAGCCCTCGGCGTCGTTTCGCAAGCAGCTGAGGCGGAACCACGCCAGGATGAGCCCGAAGTCGTTGACGGTCGTCGAGGGCACGCTCGACCCGACCACGGGTGCGGGCCAGCTGAGCCTCAAGGGCACGCTGCGCTTCAAGCACCGCGGCCGCAAGGTCGTCTATCGCAAGCTCTCCGCGACCCTCGGCCCCGGTGGGGTGCTGAAGGCCGGCAAGACCAAGCTCTTCGCCCTGGTCGGCGGCACGGTGATCCGAGACGGGTTCGGGGCCCAGATCGGCAGCGTGAAGCTGAAGCTGCGACGCAGCGCCGCCAGAAAGCTCAACCGCAAGCTGCGGCTGCACTCGCTGCGCAGCGGCGCCGCCGGCTCCGCTTCAGTGGCCGAGCAGCCCCAGACCGTGCAGATCACCACCGGCACGGCGACCCTGGCGCCGTTTTCCCCGACTGCGCCGGGCTCGGTTGCGGCCAAGCTCGGCGCCCACTGCATCAACTCGATCACGGGCGTGACGCCGATCGCGCCGGGCACCCAGCCCGGGGGTCCGACCACCCCCTTCAACTTCCCGGTCACCGGGGGCACGGTCAGCCCCACCGGGACGGCCGGCGTGATCCAGCAGAGCGGCGGCCTGAAGCTGGTCAGCGTCAACAGCGGCGGCGTGCCCTCCAGCTGCTCCTCGATCACCCCGGCGCAGTTGACCGAGACCAATTTCTCCTACGACCTGCTGCAGAAGACCGTCTCCACGCACGTCGTGATCAGCAACCACCCGGCTGATCCGACCGGCGACCAGGGCGTCGTCGTCGGCGCCACCCTCGACGCGAGCAGCCTTCAGGTCGCAGTCGATCCGGCCAACCACAAGATCGCGACCAGCGGCGGGCTGGTCAGGATCAACCGCGGCACGGCGCTCTACCTGAACCAGGTCTTCCCGCAGCCTGGCACCTCGTATGACCCGAACAAGGACTTCGTCGCCGGAGACGCGTTCGGGATCGCCGGCGCAACGGCGACCGTGCGCTAGGCGACTATCCTCGCGCAGGTATGGAGGCCTGTTCGTGGTGCGGCACCGCTGTCGAGGAATCGGACGGCTTTCGCGCCTACGAACCCGCCGGAGAGCGCCGCGCCGTCTTCTGTCGCCTCGAGCATCTCGTCCCCTGGGCGATCCAGGGGCCGCATTGGGAGGCGGGGCGGCTCGACGAGCCGGCGCCGGTGGATGAGTCGGTGACCTCGTGCTCGCACTGCGGGGCGCCCCTGGACGAGATCCACGTCCTGCTGGTCGGCCACCGCGGCGAGCACAGGGTCGGCGATGGCTTCTGCTCCAGCGATCACATGGCCGCCTGGGCCGTGGCCGGCGGGCGCTGGCAGTAGGCGCGGCGACTCCGTCTACCCATTACTCGGCCAGAGCGAGTGGTGAAACGGCCAGCCTTTGCCCGATCGATTGAGCCGGCCGCCGCGGCTGCCGATCATCAGGCAATGGCTCGCAAGGCACACAATCGCCTGCTTGGAACCCTCCTCGCCGCCTCGATGCTGGCGGCACTGGTCGCCGCTCCCTCGGCGGGAGCAGCCGGCGATCCGGTCGCAGGCGGGCACTTCGACCTCGCGCTCGCCCAGAGCTTCAAGCATCTGCTGCACAAGCGCCACTCCTCGATCGCCGTAACCGGCCTCGCGATCCAGGGCGGATCGGTCGACCCGATCAGCGGCAGCGGCTCGCTGAAGCTCAGCGGACGGGTCAAGTTCAGCCACCGCCGCAAGTCGGTCACCTTCCAGAAGCTGACCGCGAACCTGGGACCGAACGGATCCCTGGCCGGCAGCGCGGTGCGTCGCCACGGACGCGTCTCCGGCGCCTCGACCAACCTCTTCGACCTCAACGGGGGAAGCGTCACCCGCGACGGCTTCGGGGCCCGGATCAGCGGCGTGCAGGCCAGCTTCGGCCTCGGCAGCGCCCGCGGCCTGCGCCATCGGCTCGGCGTCCGCCTGCCGAGCGCCAGCGCCGGCTCGCTCGCCGTCGCCACCCAGCCGGCGACGGTGGAGGTGCTCGGCGGCACCGCGACCGTGACCCAGGACCTCTCCGGCGCCGTCGCCTCAAAGCTGCGCGCCCACTGCATCGACCCCGTCAACGGCATCCGGCCCTCCGGCCAGGCGACCCAGCCGGGCGGCCCCGGCACCTCCTTCCAGATCCCGGTCAGCGGCGGCACGATCAGCCCCAACGGCTGGACCGACGGCGTGGTCGACCTGACCGGCGGAATGGACATCGACGTCGGAGGGGCCGGCCTGCCCGGCGGCTGTCCGACCTCGAGCGTCGCCACCGTTCACCTCGCGAACTTCGCCGTCAACGTCGCCCACAAGTCGGTCCTGACCGACTTCAGCGTCAGCGGTCCGGGCTCGCCGTTCGGCAACACAGTGTTCCGGGACGAGCTTCAGGGCGACACTTCACAGGCGACGATGCTCGCCGACCCGGCCAACCACGTCCTGACCGCCAGCGGCGCGACCCTCGGCCTCGACAGCACCAGCGTCATGGTCATGAACCAGTACCTCCCGCACGTCAGTGGCGGGGCGAGCACCGACTTCGTCGTCGGCGACATGCTGGGCTCCGCCAGCATGACCGTCAACAGCCGCTAGCCGGCGCGGGGCGTTCAGCCCGATTCGGCGGCGGCGCCCTCGCGCGGACCGAGTCCGAGCTGATCGGCGTTCTCGGCCAGGGCGTCGATCACCACCTGGATGTGCTCGTTGAGCTCGACCCCGAGCTCGTCGGCCGCCCGTTCCAGCTGTCCGCGGTCGACCGCGGCGGCGAACGAGGGCTGTTTCATCTTCTTGCGCACCGACTTCGGCTTCATCCCCTCGATCCCGGTCGGGCGCACCAGCGCGCAGGCGGTGACGAAGCCCGACATCTCATCGACCGCGTACAGCGACTTGGCCATCAGCGTCTCCCGTGGCACCTCGAGGAAGTCCGCATGCCCGGCGACCGCGTCGATCACGTCCTGGGGATAGCCGAGCTTCTCGAGCTCGGCCAGCGCGTGGCGGGGGTGGCCGGTCTCGAGGTCGGGGTAGCGCTCGTAGTCGAGATCGTGAAGCAGCGCGGTGATCGCCCAGCGCTCCTCGTCTTCGCCATAGCGCCCTGCGTAGGCCCGCATTCCGACCTCGACCGCGAGGGCGTGCTTTCGCAGCGAGTCGGATTGAGTCCATTCGCAGAAGAGGTCCCAGGCCGCGTCGCGCGAATTCGTCTCCATATGCCGGTGTTACCCTAGTCGCGCCCGCAACGGGGGAGTGGCCCGGCACGGCGGCATTTCTCGAACACTCGCGTTTGCGGGCATTTCGATGGAGAAATTCGTAATACAAGGCGGCGTCCCCCTGTCGGGGGAGATCACCGCGGCGGGCAACAAGAACGCCGCCCTGCCGATCCTCGCAGCCTGCCTGCTGACCGAGGACGAGTTGCTGCTCGACAACGTGCCGCGGATCCGCGATACCGAGGCGCAACTGACGCTGCTCGAGCGGCTCGGGGTCGAGGTCGGCTGGGTCGGGGACAACAGCCTGCGGCTACGCGCAGCGGGGATCTCAGACCTAACCCTCGACGAGGAGATGGCGAACAGGATCCGCGCCTCCTTCCTGCTCGCGGGCCCGCTGCTGGCCCGCTTCGGCGAGGCCCGGATGCCGCCCCCGGGCGGCGATGTGATCGGCCGCCGCCGCCTCGATGCACACCTCGACGCCTTCCGCGAGCTGGGGGCGAGGGTGGGCGGCAACGGCTGCATCGAGCTTTCGGCCCCGCCGGGCGGCCTGCGCGCCTGCGGGATCTTCATGGACGAGCCCTCGGTGATGGGGACCGAGAACGCGTTGATGGCGGCCGCTCTGACCCCGGGTCCGACGACGATCCGCAACGCCGCCTGCGAGCCGCACGTCCAGGACCTCGCCCGGCTGCTGACCAAGATGGGCGCCGCCGTGGACGGGATCGGGTCCAACGTGATGACAGTCCACGGCCAGGAGTCGCTTGGCGGCGCCAGCCACACGGTCTCGCCCGATCACATCGAGGTGGCGAGCTTCATGGGAGTCGCCGCGGCGACCGGCGGCGAGCTGCGGATCCACGGCGCCGCCGCCGAGGACCTGGTCAACGTCCGGCGGCAGTTCCGTCGCCTCGGCCTGCAGTCGATGGTCGACGAGGACTCCGGAGACATCCTCGTTCCGCCGGAGCAGAACCTGCGCGTCCAGGACGACGTCGGCGACGCGATCCCGAAGATCGAGGACGGCCCCTGGCCCGCCTTCCCCGCCGATCTCACCTCGATCGCCCTCGCGCTCGCCACCCAGGCGCAGGGCAGCGTGCTGATCTTCGAAAAGATGTTCGAGAATCGCCTCTTCTTCGTCGACAAGCTTGTCGCGATGGGCGCTCGGATCACGCTCTGCGATCCCCACCGGGCGATCGTCGACGGTCCGAGCCGTCTTCACGGCGAGCGGCTCGAGAGCCCGGACATCCGGGCCGGGATGGCGATGCTCATCGCGGCGCTGGCCGCCGATGGAGTCTCGGAGATCGGCAACGTGCGCCAGATCGACCGCGGTTATGAGCGCATCGACGAGCGGCTGCGGGGTCTGGGCGCGCACATCGAGCGGGTGTCCGCGGAGCGGATCCCCGCCTAGCGGCCGCCGCAAGAACGCGCACCTCGGAGTCCGCAGATGATCCATCCGATTCCCCCGGGAACCAGGGACATCCTGCCCGACGAGATGCGCGAGCTGCGCCGCCTGCAGTGGGCGTTGCTGGAGACGTTCTCACGCTTCGGCTACGGCGAGGTGGCGACGCCGACGATCGAGTACGACGAGGTGATGGCGCGTGGCGACGGGCGCACGGCCGGCTCCGCCTACCGGTTTTTCGACGAGAGCGGCGAACTGCTCGCCCTGCGCTCCGACATGACGGTGCCGATCGCCCGCCTGGTCGCCGGCCGTTTCGCTGCCGCCGAGCCCCCTTTCAGGCTCTGCTATATCGCAAACGCCTACCGCGCCGTCAGGCCCCAGCGCGGTCAGATGCGCGAGTTCGCCCAGGCCGGGGTGGAATTGATCGGCGCCGAGGCCCCGGACGGCACGGTCGAGATCGTCGAGGTCCTGCAGGCATCGCTGGAAGCGGTCGGGCTCCGCAGGGCAGTGATCGGGCTCGGCGACGCCGACCTCTACCGCCAGGCCCTGGCCGAGCTCGGCATCGAAGGCGAGGCGCGCGACTCGCTGCTCGAGCGGCTGGCGATGCACGATCTGGTCGGGCTGGGGGAGGAGCTGGAACTGGTCGAGGGAATCGGCGGCGAGCAGCGTGCGGCATTGGTGGCGCTGGCCGAGATGCGCGGCGGCAGCGAGGTTTTCGACCAGGCGCGGGCGATCGGCGGGCCCGCGGTCGAGCGCGCGATCTCGCGCCTGCAGGGGACCTTCGACGAGCTGCAGCGCCGCGGCGCCGCCGATCGGGTTCAGATCGACCTCGGGCTGCTGCGCGACCTCGGCTACTACAGCGGCGCCATTCTCGAGGTCTACGATCCCGCCCTCGGCCACGTGCTCGGGGGCGGCGGCCGCTATGACCGCCTGCTGACCCGCTTCGGGCGCGATCTCCCGGCGGCCGGCTTCGCGCTCTATCTGGAGCGGGTCCACGTCGCCCAGGCCGAGGAGGAGAGGCTCGGCAGGGCCGAGGCGGAGGCAGGGCAGTGAGCTCGACCAGCGTCTCGGGGGCGTTCCAGGCGCGGACCGGCGGTCCGCTGAAGCTGGCGGTGCCGCGCGGGGCGCTCTTCGACGCCACCCTGGAGGCGCTCGACCGGGCCGGCATCGACACGGCGCAGATGCGGGGCGACTCGCGTTCGATGATCTTCGACGGCAGCGGGGTGACCCTGGTCACCATGCGTCCCTCCGACGTTCCCACCTACGTCGAGGCGGGCGCCGCCGACCTCGGCATCACCGGCAAGGACGTGCTGCTCGAGCAGGCCGATCGGGTCGTCTACGAGCTGCTCGACCTCGGCTATGGCGAATGCCGGATGGTGCTGGCCGGCCGCCGCGGCGACCAGCGCCTCGGAGAAGCCGAGCGGCGTCTGGGGGCGATGCGGATCGCGACCAAGTACCCGCACGTCGCCGAGCGTCACTTCGAACGCACCGGCCGCCAGGCGGAGGTGATCGAGGTCAAGGGATCGGTGGAGCTGGCGCCGCTGATCGGGCTCGCCGACGGCATCGTCGACCTGGTCGCCAGCGGCCGTACCCTGGCCGAGAACGACCTCGAGGTGCGCGAGGAGATCGTCCGCTGCACCGCTCGCCTGGTCGCCAACCGGGTCGCCCACAAGCTCCGCGCCGGCGAGGTCGACGACCTGACGGCGCGGCTGCGTGAGGCGACGTCGCGATGAGGGTGCGGCGCTTCGAGTGGGGTGCTCCGGCGGCGGTCGCCGGCCAGATTCGCGCCTGGGCGGCGGAGACGGCGCCCGCGATCGACGTCGAGCCGATCGCCCGCGAGGTGCTCGCCGACGGCGACGCGGCCCTGCTGCGGCTCGGCGAGCGCTTCGACGGCAGCGTCCCGGAGCGGCTGCGGGTGGACCCGGCCGAGATCGCGGCGGCGCTGGCGTCGCTGGACGGCGAGGTCCGCGAGGCGCTGGAGATCGCCGCCGCCAACATCGGCGCCGTCGCCGAGGCCCAGGTCGACGACACGCCGCGCAAGGTCGAGCTTCCGCAGGGACAGGCGGTGGTGATGCAGGACGTCGCCGTCGCCTCGGCCGGCGTCTACGCCCCCGGCGGTCGCGCGGCCTACCCCTCCAGCGTGCTGATGTGCTGCCTTCCGGCGCGGGCCGCGGGCGTCGAGCGGGTCGCCGTGGCGACGCCGCCGGGCGGCGACGGCCGCCCGGGCGAGGTCACCCTCGCGGCCTGCGCACTCTGCGGGGTCGACGAGGTCTACGCGATGGGGGGTGCTCAGGCCGTGATCGCGCTCGCCTGCGGGACCGAGAGCGTGGAGGCGGTCGACGTCGTCGTCGGACCCGGCAACGCCTGGGTCCAGGAAGCCAAGCGCTGGGCCTTCGGCAGGGTCGGCATCGAGGGCATCGCCGGTCCCTCCGAGCTGATGCTGATCGCCGGCCACGACACCGAGCTCGAGTGGGCGGCGCTGGATCTCTGCGCCCAGGCCGAACATGGCGCCGACAGCCCGCTGGTCGCCGCCGCGGTCGAGGAGGCGGTGCTCGACGGCCTCGAGCAGCAGGTGGTCGCAGCCGCCGCCGCGCGCCCGAGCGTCAGCGACGCCCCGCTGGCGCTGGTCCAGGTGCCCGACCTCGGCGACGCGGTGGCGCTCGCCAACGCCTATGCCCCCGAGCACCTGCAGCTGATGAGCGAGGACGCCTACGCGCTGGCCTCGCACGTCCGCAGCGCGGGCTGCGTCTTCGTCGGCGCCGCCAGCGGCACCGCCTTCGGCGACTACGCCGCCGGGTCGAATCACGTGCTCCCGACCGGAGGCAGCGGCCGCTTCACCGGCCCTCTGGGCCCGGCCGCCTTCCGGCGCCGGATCGCAAATGTAAGCTTGCCCGGCGCCGCCGCCGCAGCCCTTGCGCCCTACGTCGACAGGTTGGCGCGCGCCGAGGGGCTACCGGTCCACGGCGAGTCCGCCAAGGCGCGGGGGTGAACCGAATGACACGTACCGCAGCCAAGGAGCGCAAGACCCAGGAGACGCAGATCCGCCTCGAGCTCGACCTCGACGGCGGCGAGGCCTCGATCGCGACCGGGGTCGGGTTCCTCGACCACATGCTCGAGCTGCTCGCCCGGCACGGCCGCCTCGGGCTGCGGGTCGAGGCCAGCGGCGACCTCGAGACCGGCGCCCACCACACGACCGAGGACGTCGGCATCGTCCTCGGGCAGGCGCTCGACCAGGCACTCGGAGACCGGGCAGGGATCCGCCGCTACGGTGCGGCGCTGGTGCCGATGGACGAATCGCTTGGCGAGTGCGCGATCGACATCTCCGGGCGGCCGTACTGCGCCTTCGACGCCGAGCTTCCGGCGACCTCGATCGCCGGCTTCGACACCGACCTGGCGGAGGAGTTCTTCCGCGCGGTCGCCAACAGCGCCAAGCTCACCCTGCACGTCTGGGTTCGCTCGGGCACCAACGCCCACCACATGATCGAGGCGGCGTTCAAGGCCTTCGCCCGAGCGCTGCGCGAGGCGGTCTCGATCGACCCCGACGAGACCGGGGTGCCGAGCACCAAGGGGACGCTGAATGACTGAGCTTTGCATCCTCGACTACGGGATGGGCAACCTGCGATCGGTCGAGAAGGCGCTGCTGCACGTCGATGCCGATGCCGAGATCTCGAGCGACCTCGAGCGGGCACGCTCTGCTGACGGTCTGATCCTGCCCGGGGTGGGGGCCTTCCCGAAGGCGATGCAGCGGCTGCGCGAGCTCGGCCTCGATGCGCTCCTTGCCGAGCGCCTCGCCGCCGGGGTGCCCGTGCTGGGCATCTGCCTCGGGCTGCAGCTGCTGTTCGAGTCCTCGACCGAGCTCGGGGGCGCCGACGGGCTCGGCCTGCTGAGCGGCAAGGTCGAGGGGCTGGACGCCGCCGGTCTGAAGGTGCCGCACATCGGCTGGTCCCCGGTCCACTGGGAGCATCCCTCAGCGCTCTGCGACGGGATCGAGGACGGCACGCCCTTCTACTTCGTGCACTCATTCGCTCCCCGTCCCGAACCCGAGCAGGTGCTCGGCAGCGCCGTCCATGGCGAGCACTTCGCCTGCGCGGTGCAGGACGGAAACCTCTTCGGAGTCCAGTTTCACCCCGAGAAGTCCAGCGCCGCCGGGCTGCGGCTGCTCTCCAACTTCACCGCGATCTGCACCCGCGTCGCAACCGCCGCGTGATCCTCTTCCCGGCGATCGACATCCGCGGCGGCCAGGCGGTGCGCCTGGTGCGCGGCGACTACAACCAGGAGAGGGTCTACGACGCCGACCCGGCCGAGGCGGCGCGGCGCTGGGAGGCGGAGGGAGCCGAGTTCCTGCACGTGGTCGACCTCGACGGTGCCCGCTCGGGCAGGCCGGTCAACCTCGACGCGGTGGAGCGGATCGCCGCCGCGGTCGAGCTACCGCTGCAGGTCGGCGGCGGACTGCGTGACGACGCGGCGATCGACGCCGTGCTCGGGGCGGGGGCGACCCGCTTCGTGATCGGGACCGCGGCCCTGCGCGACCGCGAGCTGCTGCGTGAGGCGCTGCGGGCGCACGGGGAGCGGCTGGTCGTCTCGGTCGACTCGCGGGGCGGACACGTCGCGCTTCAAGGCTGGACCGAGCCGGGGGAGATCGACGCGGCCGGGGCGATGCGCGAGCTGACCGGGGAGGGGGTGGGGCGTTTCGTCTTCACCCCGATCGAGGTCGACGGCACGATGGAGGGGCCCGACCTCGGGCTGCTGGGCCGGATCGCGGACGCCACCGACGCCGAGCTGATCTACTCGGGCGGGGTCGGAAGGCTCGCCCACCTGGAGGCGCTGGCCGCCGGGGCGCCGCCGAACGTCGCCGGGGTGATCGTCGGCCGGGCGCTTTACGAGGGCAGCTTCTCGATCGCGGAGGGGCAGGCCGCCCTGACCGCCGAGGCGCGTTAGCCGGCAGACCCAGCCGCTAGCCTGCCAGCAGGATGCCGAGCCTGCTCCGACGCGGACGTGCGGTCCAGTTGATGGCGGCCTATGAGGCCGCCAAGGTCCTCTACGGCCACGGCAAGCGCCTCTACGACAACCTCAGCCCGGCCGAGCGCGAGCGGCTCGCACAATTGGTTCGCAAATCGCACGGCAAGCGCTCCAACCTCAGCGACCGCGAGCAGCGGCGCGTCTTCGAGCTCGTCCGCAAGGCGATCACGGGCTCCTGAGCCCCGCTTGGCGCTATACCTCCCGGCATGGGATCCGAGGCGCCGTCCTCTTCGCAGCCCGGGGAATCCGGCGCCAAGGCCGATCAGGATTGGGAACGCTTCGGCCCACTTAGGCTGCGCCGCTTCACGAAGGACGACGGCCGTGCCTTGATCCTGTTCGAGCGCTTCGAGGAGCCGCCGGGCGATGACTTCGTGGACACCGGCGCCGGGGGAGCGTGATGGGGCAAGGGGAAGGATCGGACTCGGTCAGCGAGCAGCGCTTCAACGAGCTGCGCGGCGAGCAGGTCGTCTACGCCGTGCACCGCCAGGACCGCACCTTCCTGCCCACGGAAGGCCACTGCCCGCTGTGCCCGACCCGCCCCGGCCACCCCCCGACGGAGATCCCGTTCCCGAGCTTCGAGATCGTCGTCTTCGACAATCGCTTCCCGTCGTTCGAGAGCCCAGACGGCGCCGCGGAGGTGGTCGTCTACACCGACCAGCACCACGGCTCCTTCGGCCGTCTCCCGGCCGAGCGCGCCGAGGCGCTGATGTGGGTCTGGCGCCAGCGGTACGAGGAGCTGGGGGCGCGGCCCGACGTCGATTACGTGCTGATCTTCGAGAACCGCGGCGTCGAGGTCGGAACCACGTTGCATCACCCGCACGGTCAGATCTACGGCTTCCCCTTCCTGCCCCCGGTGCCGGCGCTGGAGCTGGCCGCCGACGAGCGTCTAGGAGGCTGCGCGATCTGCAGCCTGCTGGCGGGCGAGGTCAGCGATGGCGATCGGATCGTGCAGCGCAACGACAGCGTCGTCTCCTATGTCCCTTACGCGGCACGCTGGCCCTACGAGGTCCACGTGGTGCTGCGCGAGCACCGTGCGAGCCTGGCGGAGTGCACGCCGGGTGAGCTCGCCGACCTGGCGAGCGGGTTGCAGGAGGTGACCCGCGGCTATGACGAGCTCTTTGCCCGGCCCTTCCCCTACGTGATGGTGCTGCACCAGGCGCCGACGGTCGATCACGGCGACGGCCATCTGCACGTCGAGTTCTATCCACCGCTGCGCACCGCCGAGAAGCTCAAGTACGCGGCCGGCTCCGAGCAGGGCGCCGGCACCTTCATCATGGACGTGATGCCCGAGGATTCGGCGCGGGGGCTGCGCGAAGCGATCGCCAGCGGGTCCTGAGCCGATGCCTGCGGCGGCGGGCCGCGGCGGCGGCGAAGAGGTCGTGGCCTTCGGGCCCGGCCGCGTCAACCTGATCGGCGAGCACACCGATTACAACCACGGGCTCGCGCTGCCGTTCGCGATCACCGAGGGCGTCACGGTCCGCGCCGCGGCGACCGGAGGGTCGCGAATCGAAGCCCGGGCGCTGGACCTCGGCGAGGAGGACTCGTTCGACCTCGCGGCGCCGCCGCGCGTCTCCGGAGGCTGGCGGGCCTTCGTTCACGGAGTGGCCGCCGAGCTGAGCGCTGCCGGGCTGCCGCCGGTCGGAGCACGCCTCGAGATCTCCGGCACGGTTCCGCGGGGCGCCGGCCTTTCTTCCTCGGCGGCGCTCGAGGTCGCGCTCAGCCTGGCGCTGATCGCGCTCTCCGGGGCCGAGCCGCCGGAGCGCAGGGATCTTGCCCGGATCTGCTCGCGAGTGGAGAACGAGTGGGTCGGGGCGCGAACCGGGCTGCTGGATCAGCTCGCGAGCCTGTTCGGCGAGCCTGACGCAGCGCTGCGCATCGACTTCCGGGGGCTGGAGATCGAGCCGGTGCCGTTGGCGCTGGACGAGCTGGCGGCTGCTGACTCTCGACTCGGGCGAACCGCACTCCAATGCCGAATCCGGCTACAACCAGCGACGGGCCGAATGCGTGCAGGCCTGCGAGATGCTCGGCGTTGCGAGCCTCCGCGAAGCAGAGCTCTCGAAGGTTTCAGCCCTGCCGTCCCCGCTGGCCGAGCGCGCCCGCCACGTGATCGACGAGAACGGACGCGTGGACCGCACCGTCGCCGCGCTCCGCGACGGCGATCTGGTCGAGGTCGGCCGACTGCTCGACGCCTCACACGCGAGCCTGCGCGACCTTTTCGAGGTTTCGACCGCCGCCGTCGAGGCGACGGTCGCCACCCTGCTCGCCGCCGGGGCGGCCGGCGCGCGGGTGATCGGGGGAGGGTTCGGCGGCCACGTTCTCGGCCTGATGCCGCCAGGGACGGCGGCGCCGGCGGGCAGCCTCGAAGTCCATCCTGGGCCCGGTGCGTTGCTTCGCGATTGAGGTCGGGCGGGGAATGCGCGGGGCAATTTACGACCTGCGTTTGGAGGTCCCGAGGGCTGGCGGTAGTATCCGGCGAAGGCACGGCTTTTTATGCAAACGAAGGACGTATTTATGGAAACGAAACGCTTGGTCAGCCGTGCGCAGAGGGTCGGATCGGCAACCCACCTGCCGATCGGCGAACGGTCATAGGAGGAGAGAAGAATGTCGGATCACGATTCCGTCCATGAAGCGGTAGAGCGGCTCGAATGGGACGAGCGCGACCAGGATGAAACCCCACTGAAAGGCTTCCGGCAGTTCACCCGGCGCACGGCGCTGACCGGTGCCGGTGCCGGCATCGCCGCGCTGGCGATCGAAGCCTGCGGGGGAGGCGGGACGAGCTCCTCGTCGGCCGCCGCCTCGAGCGTGTTCGGCTCGCAGCCCGGTTACAAGTTCGTATTCGTCAACCACGTGACGACGAATTCATTCTTCGTCCCCACTCAGTACGGCGCCGCCGACGCCTGCAAGCTGCTCGGCTGCTCGTATCAATGGACGGGGTCGAAGAGCAGCAACGTCAACGAGATGGTCAACGCGTTCAACAGCGCCATCACAGCCCAGGCGGACGGGATTGCGATCGCGCTCGTCGATCTGCAGGCCTTCAACTCGCCGACGAACACTGCGCTCGGCAAGGGCATTCCCGTGGTTGCCTACAACGCCGACGCCCCCAGCAACGCTCGCCTCGCCTATATCGGCCAGGATCTGTTCAAGTCCGGGCAGGGGTTGGGCGACGAGATCCTCAAACTCGTGCCGCCGGGCAGCGACGTCGCGCTTTTCATCGCCACTCCCGGCTCGCTCAACATCCAGCCCCGGATCGACGGTGCCAAGGACTCGATCGGCAGCAAGCTCAACGTCGACACGATCGCGACCGGGGCAGCGCAGGCGCATGAGCTGACGGTGATTCAGTCGTACGCCCAGGGCCATCCGACGGTGAAGGGGATGTTCGCGGTCGACTCGGGGAGCACGATCTCGGTCGGCCAGACGATCCAGAAGCAGAACCTCAAGGGCAAGGTGAAGGGCGGTGGGTTCGACGTGACCACGCCGACGCCGGAGCTCGTGTCGAAGGGCTTTCTGGATGTCACGATCGACCAGCAGGCGTACCTGCAGGGCTTCCTGCCGGTCCTGCAGCTGTACCTGTACAAGGCGTCCGAGACGCTGACGGGCCCCGCTGACGTCAACACCGGGCTGAAGGTCATCGACGCGAAGACGATCGAGCCGTACGTCACGACGAAGAGCCGTTTCGAGGGCTCAGCGACCAAGGCCGGAGTCGTCAAGGCCTAGGCAGCGATGGCAACGGCGGCGCAAGGGACCGTTCCCGCCGACGCCGAGGGGCCGGGTCAAAGGCCCCCGGGCGTCGGCGGGGCGCAGGGATGGGCAGGTCGGCTGGGGAAGCGGTTCCTGACCCTGCGCGAGGGCAGCGTGATCCTGGTCACCGCGATCACGATCATCTACTTCGTCGCCACCACCCCGAACTTCGCCACCGCGGACAACGCCAAGAACCTGCTGCCGTACTTCGCGCCGTTCGCGATCCTCGGGGCCGGCCAGGTCTTCGTGATGGTCAACGGGGAGATCGACCTCTCGATCGGGGCCGTCTACCTTCTCGCGCCGTTCATCTTCGAGAAGCTCGTGAACAGTGCCGGCTTCCCTCTGATCCCCGCGTTGGTGGCCGCGCTGCTCGTCTGCATGCTCGTCGGCGCCATCAACGGCTTCTTCGTAGCGGTCGTCGGGATCGCCTCGTTCGTCGTCACGCTCGGAATGCTGTTCGCGCTCGAGGGCACGACCCTCGTGATCTCACACGCGCAGCAAGTCGCGATGCCCGGCACCTCGGTGACGGGCGTCAGCACCTTCGCGCAGATCTTCGGGGGCGGCACCTACTCGGAGCTGATCTGGGCCGTGGCGATCGTCGTGGTTCTGCAGGTCGTCTTGACGTTCACCCGCTGGGGGATCTACACGGTCTCGGTCGGCGGCAATCGGCTCGGTGCGGCCGAGGCAGGGATCAAGGTGCATTGGAACATGATCCGTAACTTCATGCTGTGCGCGAGCCTTGCGGGCCTCGTCGGCATCCTCGAGTCGGTGCGGACGACCACTGCCAGCCCCGATCCAGCGGGGGCCAACGAGGTGCTTTTCCAGGGCATCTCTGCGGCGGTGATCGGCGGCACCCTGCTCACCGGCGGTTCAGGGACCGTCGTTGGAGCGCTGATCGGCGCGCTCTTCCTCGGCGTCCTCAACGACGGCCTGATCATCAAGGGAGTGAACGCCGATTACGAGTTCCTCTATCTCGGGATCGCGATCCTTATCGCGATGACCCTGAACACGTTCGTCGAGCGCGTCCGCAAGGGGACCGGGAGTGGCTGAGGCGGCGACGGCCCCAGAGGGGGCGCCGGCGCCGCGGGGGGGCGCCGACGAGGTCCTGCGCGTCGAGGGGATCGCCAAGAGCTTCGGCCCGATCACCGCGCTTCGCGACATGACCTTGTGGCTCGCCAAGGGGGAGGTGCTCGGCCTGGTCGGCGACAACGGCTCCGGCAAGTCGACGATGATGAAGATCCTCTGCGGCTTCCAGAAAGCGGATCGAGGGAGCATGTTCCTGCGCGGCGAGCCTTATGCGCCGCGCAGCGTCGACCAGGCGCGATCGCTGGGAATTGACGCCGTCTACCAGGACCTGGCGCTGGTTGACGAGCTGGCGGTGTTCCAGAACCTGTTCCTGCACCGCGAGCACCGCTTCCCGGGGTTGCCGCTGATCGACAATCGCAAGATGCGCAAGGAGGCGCGCGGGGCGCTCGATGAGATCGGCATCAACATCTCGGACCTGAACGCGCCGGTCGCCCGGCTGTCGGGCGGTCAGAGACAGGCGATTGCGGTGGCCCGCGCGATCCACGACCGGGCCGACATCATCCTCCTCGACGAGCCGCTGGCCGCGATGGGCGCAAAGGAAGGGGCGCTGATCATCGACCTCATCCAGCGCATCAAGGACGAGGGTGAGATCTCGATGATCATCGTGGCCCACAACTACGTCCAGGTGCTGGAGATGTGCGATCGCGTCAACCTGATTCAGGACGGCAGGATCGGGTTCGACAAGCCCACGGCGGAAACCTCGCTGGAGGAGCTCAACGAGATCGTCGTCGAGCAGTACCGGCGCGCGCGGGCCGAGGCGATGGCTGACCAAGCCATGCCCGCCCAGGCCGACCAAACCGCCCAGTAACAGGCCAGCGGAGCATGCCCGCCTACTCGCTCGGAATCGACTTCGGAACCGAATCCGGACGCGCCCTGCTGCTCGACCTGGAGTCGGGCCGCGAGATGGAGGTCTCCGAAGTCGGCTACGCGAGCGGCGCGATCGACCGCGTCCTGCCCGAAAGCGGAGAGCGGCTGTCCCCCGACTGGGCGCTTCAGGATCCCGACGATTGGGTCGCCGTAATCGAGTCCGCCGTGCCGGAGGTGATCGCGGCGGCGGGAGTAGGCCCCGAGGGAGTGATCGGGCTCGGCGTCGACTTCACCTCCTGCACGGTGCTGCCGGTGACCGCCGACGGCGTCCCGCTCTGCACGCTGCCGGAGTGGCGCTCGCGCCCACACGCCTGGCCGAAGCTCTGGAAGCATCACGCCGCCCAGCCGGTGGCCGACCGGCTCAACGAGGTCGCCAACGCGCGCGGCGAGGAATTCCTCAGCCGCTATGGCGGCAAGCTTTCCTCCGAGTGGTACTTCCCGAAGCTGATCGAGCTCTGGCTCGAGGACCGCGAGGTCTACGACGCCGCCTACGGGTTCATCGAGGCCACCGACTGGATCGTCTGGCATCTGACCGGCCACGAGCGCCGCAACGCATGCACCGCGGGCTACAAGGCGTGCTGGTCGGAGGAGGAGGGGCTGCCCTCGGGCGAGTACTTCGAAGCCGCATATCCCGGATTCTCGAATCCGGCCGAGAAGCTGGGGACGAGCTTTCACCAGCTCGGCAGCGCAGCGGGGACGCTGCGGGCCGAGGTCGCCTCGCGGACCGGCCTCGACCCATCGACGGTGGTCGCGGTCGGAAACGTCGACTCGTTCGTCTCGGTGCCCGGTGCGGGGATCGATCAGCCGGGCACCTACCTGATGGTCGTCGGCACCTCGATCTGCGACCTCGTCATCCACCCGCAGGAGATGCGAATGCCGGGGATCACCGGCGTCGTCAGGGACGGCATCCTGCCCGGCAGCTACGGATACGAGGCGGGCCAGACCGCGGTCGGCGACATGCTCGCCTGGTTCGTCGACGAGCTGGCACGGTCTGATGTCGACGGCGGTGAGGACGCCTATCTCGCCTTCGAGCGCGAGGCGGCGCAGTTCCGCCCCGGGGAGACCGGGCTCGTGGCGCTCGACTGGTGGAACGGCAACCGCACGATCCTCGCCGACGCCGACCTCACCGGGGTGATCGCCGGCCTTACCCTGCAATCCAGCGAAGTGGAGATCTATCGCGCCCTGACGGAGGCGATCGCCTTCGGAAACCGGCGAATCATGGAGAACTTCGAGCAGCACGGCCTGAAGCTCGGCGAGATCGTCGCCTGCGGCGGCATCGCCGAGAAGAGCCCGATGATCATGCAGCTGCTCGCCGACACCAGCGGCCGTCCGGTGCGCGTGCCCGCCTCGACCCAGATCCCAGCCCGCGGAGCGGCGCTGTTCGGAGCCGTGGCCGCGGGCGCGTTTCCCGACATCGAGACCGCCGTGGCCGCGACCCGGCCCGAGATCGAGCGCAGCTACGAGCCCGACCCGCAGGCCGGAGCGATCTACGACGAGGTCTACGGGGTCTACCGCGAGCTCTACGAGATCCTTGGCCACTCGCAGGCGCAGCTGCTGCACAGGCTGAAGCGCATCCGCGGCGGCGAGTCGCGGCCGGGCGGCGTCCTCGAGGACCCCGAGAAGGTGCTCCGTTGAGCCCCGAGGCACGGAAGCCCCGCATCGGACTGCTCGGGATCATGCAGGAGCTCTACGACGAGATGATCCCCGGGATCACCGAGCATCAGGGGGCTTACGCGAAGCGGGTCGGTGACCATCTCGGCGCCGTTGCCGACGTCGTCTTCACTCGCCCGGCCCGCAACCGGGACGACGTCGAGGTGGTGATGCGGGAGCTGCGCGACCAGGAGGTCGACGGGATCGCGATCGTGATGCTCACCTACGGGCCGTCGATGCGGACCGTTCGTGCACTGATCGAGAACCCACTCCCGGTCCTGCTGGCGAACATCCAGCCCGAGCCCTCGATAACCGCAGAGTGGGACATGGACGATCTCACCTACAACCAGGGAATTCACGGGGCTCAGGACCAGGCGAACGCGCTGCTTCGCACCGGGGTGCCCTACTCGGTCCTGACCGGAGACTGGCAGTCGCCGGAGTTCAGCGCGGCCTTCGAGTCCTGGGCCCGGGCCGCGCAGGCGGTGACCGCGCTGCGGGCAACCAAGATCGCCCAGCTCGGCTACGCGATGACCGGCACCGGGGACATCCTCTACGACCCGCCGGCGCTGCTGCGGGTGCTGGGCCCGACGGTCGTGAACGAGAGCCTCGGCGATCTCCACGCCCGGATGCAGGACGTCACCGACGCCAGCATCGACGAGGTGATCAAGCGCCACGCCGAGCAGTTCGCCGTCGATCCCGACCTGCCCCGTGAAGCGCACGCATACGCCGTGCGCATGGAGCTGGCGATCCGAGGGCTGCTCGAGGAAGGAGGCTACGGGGCCTACTCGGCGCATTTCGAGTCCGTGGGCCGCGACGGGCGCTTCGAGCAGCTGCCGCTCCTGGCCGCCTCGGACCTGATGGCCGATGGCTTCGGCTACGCGGCCGAGGGCGACATGGTCACGGCGACCCTGATGTGCGCGGGACAGACGCTGATCGGCGACGCGAACTTCAGCGAGATGTACGCGATGGACTACGACCTCGACTCGGTCCTGGTCAGTCACATGGGAGAGGGCAATTGGAAGGTCGCGCGCGGCGACCGCCCGGTGCGCCTGGTCGATCGCGAGCTCGGGATCGGCGGGCTCGGCAACCCGCCGACGACGGTGTTCTCGGCTGAGCCGGGCCCGGCCACGACGGCGAACCTGGTTCCGCTCGAGGGTGAGGCCTTCCGGCTGCTGGTCGGGAGGGGGGAGGCTCTCGACACGCCCGAGCTGCCCGCGGTCGAGATGCCCTACTTCCACTTCCGGCCTCAGCGCGGCATGCGGGAGTTCCTCGACGACTGGCTGCGGCTTGGCGGCACCCACCATTTCGTCGTCAACCTCGGAGACCAGGCCGACCGCTGGCGACTGTTCGCCGAACAGCTCGACCTCGACTACGAGGAGATCTGAGCGCGACGATGCTGGAGACGCTGCGGCAGCAGGTCTTGGAGGCCAACCTCTCGCTTCCCGCCCACGGGCTGGTGACCCTGACCTGGGGCAACGTCAGCGGGATCGACCGCGACGCGGACCTCGTCGCGATCAAGCCCAGCGGCCTGTCCTACGAGGCGATGACCGCCCAGGACATCGTCGTCGTCGATCTCGACGGCAATCAGGTCGAGGGTGAACGCCGACCCTCGACCGACACACCGAGCCACCTGGCGCTCTACCGGGCGTTCGGGGAGATCGGCGGCGTCGCCCACACCCACTCGACCTGGGCGACGGCCTGGGCCCAGGCGCAGCGCGAGATCCCGGTCTTCGGCACCACCCATGCCGATCTCTGTGCGGTCCCGATCCCGCTCACCCGGGGGCTGACCGAGGCCGAGATCGACGAGGACTACGAGGGCGCCACCGGCCAGGTGCTGGTCGAGGCTGTGGGGGATCGCGGCAGCGACGAGGTTCCCGCCGCGCTCGTTGTCGGACACGGCCCCTTCTGCTGGGCGCAGGATCCGGCGGCGGCGGTGGAGAACGCCGTGATCCTGGAGGAGGTTGCGCGAATCGCGGCCCTGACGATCACCCTCGAGCCCGGGGCGGGACCCCTGGCGGAGGCGATTCGCGACAAGCACTTCAGCCGCAAGCACGGGCCTCAGGCCTACTACGGACAGGCCTGAGGCAGCAGTTGGCAGACCGGGTGGCGATCGACGAGATCGCGGTCGGTTCCGACGCGATCGAGCGACTCGCCGCCTACGCGCTGTCGAAGAACTGGCCCAGCGCGCTGCTCGTGATGGACGCCAACACCGAGCAGGCGGCCGGCCGGCGGGTCGCTCGTGAACTCGAGGGGGCGGGGCTGGGAGTCGCGGCGCTCTGCTTCGGTGACCGCAGCGGGCTGGCTGCCGACGAGAAGGCCGTCGCGGCAGCCCGGGCCAGTCTTCGCGGCGAGGGCGCCGCCGCGATCGTGGCTGTCGGCTCGGGGGTTCTCACCGACGTCACCCGCTATGCGGCCCACCTCGAGGGACGCGACTTCATCAGCGTCCCGACCGCGGCCTCGATGGACGGCTACGCCTCGAGCGTCGCGGCGATGGAGTTCGACGGGGTCAAGGTGACCTACCCGGCACGGGCGCCGCGGGCGATCTTCGCCGACCCGGCGGTGCTCGCCGCCGCTCCCGCCGAGCTGACACGCGCCGGGCTCGGCGACCTGCTCGGCAAGGCAACCGCGAGGGTCGATTGGCTGGCCAGCCACCTGCTCTATGGGGAGCCGTACTCCGAGGAGGCCGATGCTCGGATACTGGTACCGCTGGGCTACGCGGTCGAACACGCGGACGCGGTCCTCGGCGGTGAGACGGCGGCCGTCGAGGCCCTGATGCGGGGTCTGCTGGAGTCGGGCATCGCGATGGCGATGGTCGGCAGCTCGCGACCGGCGAGCGGCTGCGAGCACCACGCTTCGCACTTCTGGGACCTGCTGGCGGCGCGGGGCATTCGCGACCATGCCCCCCACGGGCTCCAGGTCGGCTACGCGACCCACTTCGCGATCCGCCTGCAGCGCTTCGCCTACGCCGGGGGAGTGCCCATGCTGGAGCGCCCGCGGGCGGGGGATCCCTTCGATGCGGACGCCCGGCGCTGGCTCGGCGAGCCGGCGCCGGAGATCGTCGCCGCGGTCGAGGAGAAGCGAAGCTTCATCGCCGCGGGCGAGGAGAGCTGGCCGCGAGACGAGGCGCGCTGGGCGACCCTGCGAGCCCAGTTGGACGCGGCGCTGGAGGTCTTCCCGGCGGTCGAGGAGGCGCTCGCGAAGGCGTCGATCCCCGCCGAGCCCGGTTACCTCGGGGTCGATGCGGAGATGCTGCGCGCGACCTTCCACTACGCGAGCCGGCTGCGGGCCCGCTACACGGTGATCGACTTCCTCGAAGGTCAGGGGGCGCTCGACGCCGCCCTCGACGAGGCGCTCGGTGCGGTTACCAGCGATCCTGGACGTGGGGCCGGATGAGGCGGTCGTAGACCTCGCTCACGCCGGCGAGCTGCTCCTCGCTGAGCGGCGGCAGCTCGGCACTGGCCGCGTTTTGACGCGCCTGCTCGGCGTTGCGGGCGCCCGGAATCACGACGCTGACGCCCGGCTGGTCGATCACCCAGCGCAGCGCGAACTGGGAGAGGGTCATCCCCGGCCCGACCAGGCCCTTGAGCTCGCCGACGGCGTCGAGGCCGACCTCGAACGGCACCCCGGCGAACGTCTCGCCGACGTCGAATGACTCCCCGTGGCGGTTGTAGTTGCGATGGTCGTTGTCGGCGAAGACCGTGTTCTCGTCGTAGCGGCCCGAGAGCAGGCCCGAGGCCAGCGGAACGCGGGCGATGATTCCGACTCCGGCATCGCGGGCGGCGGGGAGGACCTGCTCGAGGGGCTTGAGGCGAAAGCAGTTGAGGATGATCTGCACCGTGGCGACGTTGGGGCGGGCGATCGCCCTCAGCGCCTGGGCGCAGGTCTCGACCGAGACGCCGTAGGCGCGGATCCGGCCCGCCTCGACCATCTCGTCCAGCGCCTCGAAGACCGCGTCGTCCTCGTAAACCTCGCTTGGCGGGCAGTGGAGCTGCACCAGGTCGATCGTCTCGACTCCGAGGTTCGCCCGGGAGCGGTCGTTCCAGGCGAGGAAGTTGTCGCGGTTGTAGTTCTCCCGCAGCTGCTCGACCCGCCTGCCCATCTTCGTCGCCACCAGCAGCCCTGCGTCGGGATGGCGCGACCGCAGCTCGGCGCAGAATTGCTCGCTGCGCCCGTCGCCGTAGGCGTCGGCGGTATCGAAGAAGTTGACCCCCGCATCGACCGCGGCGTCGAGGGTCGCGTGCGCGGCATCGGCGTCGACCTCACCCCAATCTGCTCCGAGCTGCCAGGTTCCGAGCCCGACGACGCCGGACGAGAAATCGAGCCGTTCCATTCTGCGCCGCTCCACGCCCCGATCCTCGCAGGTCGCGTCCATTGGGGAGAATGCCGCGATGAGCGCCGAGGTCGGGATCGTCTTCGACAACGACGGGCTTCTGCTCGACACCGAGCCCTGCTGGACCCGCGCCCAGGAGGAGGTCTTCCAGCGTCGCGGGCGGGTCTTCGACCTCGAGGCCAAGCAGGCGCTGGTGGGGACCTCGCCGACGACCGCGACGGCGGTCCTCGAGCGCCTGATGCCGGGCCAGGGTGAAGAGGTCAGCGCCGAGATGTACGACCTCGCCGTCGACGAGATCGCCGCCGGGGCGGAGCCGCGCCCCGGTGCGCTCGAGCTGCTCGAATGGCTGCGAGGCCGGTGGCCCCTGGCGATCGCATCGAACGCGCCGCGCCGCCACCTGCTCACGGGCCTGAAGCGGACCGGGGTGGAGGATGCTTTCGAGGTCGTGATCGCGATCGACGACGTCGGGGTCCCGAAGCCCGCGCCCGACCTCTACCTGCGCGCCTGCGGGTTGCTCGGCGTCGACCCGGTGCGCTCGGTGGCGCTCGAGGACTCGCCGCCCGGGGTCGCCGCCGCACGGGCGGCGGGAATGCTGGTGCTCGGAGTCCCATCGGTCGCCGGAGTCGAGCTCGAGGCCGACCACGTGTTCGGTTCGCTTGCCGATCCGCAGGTTCAGCAGGTGATCGAGGGGGCGCTCACCGACGGCCGGCCCGATGGCGGCTGATCGTCCCCTCGTCGGCCTCGACGTCGGCACTACGGGTGTCAAGGCGGTGGCGATCTCGCCGCGGGGCGAGGTGCTGGGGAGAGCCGAGCGCGGCTACGCCCTCTCGACGCCGCAACCCGGATGGGCCGAGCAGGACCCCGAGGACTGGTGGAGCGCCTCGCAGGCCGCCCTCGCCGACCTCGGCACGGAGCCGGCCGCGATCGGGCTCTCGGGTCAGATGCACGGGCTCGTCGCCCTCGACCGCAATGACCGGGTGCTGCGCCCGGCGATCCTCTGGAACGACCAGCGCACCGCCGCCGAGTGCGCCGAGATCGAGGGGCGCATCGGGCTCGAACGGCTGATCGAGCTGACGGGCAACCGGGCGCTGACCGGGTTCACGGCGCCGAAGCTGCTCTGGCTGCGCCGCCACGAGCCGCAGACCTTCGAGCAGATCGAAAGCATTCTGTTGCCGAAGGACTACGTGCGGCTGCGGCTGACCGGTGAACACGCGATCGACGCCGCCGACGCATCCGGCACCCTGCTCTTCGACGTCGGCGAGCGGCGCTGGAGCGCCGAAGTGCTCGACGCCCTGGAGATTCCCCAGGCCTGGCTGCCGCCGGTCGGCGAGTCGACCGAGGTCGCCGGGGCCGGCGACCAGGCCGCCGGGGCGGTCGGCGCCGGCATCGTCGGGCCGGGACCCATGTCGATCGTCCTCGGCACATCCGGGGTGGTCTTCTCGGTGCTGCCCGCCTACCGGCCCGACCCGGAGGCTCGGGTGCACGTCTTCTGCCATGCCGTTCCCGAGACCTGGCACGCGATGGGGGTGATGCTGTCGGCCGCCGATTCGCTGCGCTGGCTCGTGGAGACGATCGGCGGCAAATATGGCGAGCTGCTCGCCGCCGCCGCGACTTGGGAGCCCGGAACCGGGGGCTTGCTCTTCCAGCCCTACCTCGCCGGCGAGCGGACGCCCCACGCGGACCCCGAAGCCCGCGGCGCCTTCGTCGGCCTGTCTCGGTCCCACGACAGCGGCGCCCTGACCCGCGCGGTGCTCGAGGGCGTGGCATACGGACTCCGCGATTCGCTGGAGTTGCTGCGGACGCTGGGCGTCGAGGCGGAGGTCGGGCGGATCTCCGGCGGCGGGGGCCAGAGTGAGCTCTGGCGGCGGATCGTCGCCTCGGTGCTCGGCGTCCCCCTTGAGCGCACAGCGGGCGCCGACGAGGGAGCTGCCTTCGGCGCGGCGCTGCTCGGCGGGGTCGCGGCGGGCGCTTTCGCCGACGCCGCCGAGGCTGTCGATGCCTGCGTCCGGGTCGAGGAGCGAATCGACCCCGACCCGGCATGGACCCGGGCCTACGACGAGGGATACGATCGCTACAGGCAGCTGTATCCGGCCCTGCGGCCACTGGAGCAGAGATGAGTCCGCACCCATGCAGATAGCGGTGCCGCCCGTGCGCTGGGGGATCATCTCGACCGCAAAGATCAACGCGCGGGTGCTGCCCGAGCTGCGCGAATCGCCGCAGGTCGAGCTGGTCGGGGTTGCCAGCCGCTCAGAGGCGGGGGCCGAAGAGTACGCGCGCGCGGAGGGGATAGATCGCGCCTACGGCTCCTACGAGGCCCTGCTCGCCGACCCCGAGATCGAGGCCGTCTACATCCCGCTTCCGAACTCCCTCCACGTCGAGTGGTCGATCCAGGCCCTGGAGGCCGGTAAGCACGTCCTATGCGAGAAGCCTTTGGACCGGCGCAGCGCCGAAGTCGAGCGCGCTTTCGCCGCCGCCGAGCGGGCGGGGCGGATCCTGATGGAGGGCTTCATGTACCGCCATCACCCGCAGACGAAGCGGGCGCGGGAGCTTGTCGAGGCGGGGGAGATCGGAGAGCTTCGGGTGCTGCGCTCCTCATTCGGATTCACGCTCGACGCGGCGGCGGACGTCAGGCTCTCCACCGAGCTGGACGGGGGCGCGCTGATGGACGTGGGCTGTTACTGCATCAGCGGCTCGCGCCTTTTCGCGGGCGAGCCGGAGACGGTGATCGGCCGCCAGGTCCTCGGACCGAGCGGCGTCGACGTCCGCTTCGCCGCCACCCTCGTCTTCCCGGGTGAGGTGCTGGCGCATTTCGACTGCGGCCTCGACGTTCCGGCGAACAGCCTGCTCGAGGTGGTCGGCGCTGCCGGGTCCCTGCGCCTGCCGAGGCCGTTTCTGATCGGCGAGCCGGCGATCGAGCTTCTGCGCGACGGAAAGACGGAACGCATCGAGGTCGCCCCGGCGGGCTCCTACCGGATCGAGTTCGAGAACATGAGCGCCGCGATCCGCGGCAGCGCGGAGCCGCTGCTGGACCGTGACGAGGCGCTGGGGCAGGCACGGACAATCGAGGCTCTCTACGCCTCCGCCGAGCGGGGGGGAGAAGCCGTAGCCTGCGCCGAGGTGGGCCGTGGCTGAGAATCGCTTCACTTTCGGGCTCTGGACAGTCGGCAACCCCGGGCGAGATCCGTTCGGGGACCCGACCCGGCCACCCCTGGACCCGGTCGAGTCGGTCCAAAAGCTTGCCGAGTTGGGGGCCTGGGGCATAAGCCTGCACGACAACGACCTGGTTCCGCTCGGCACCTCGGAGGCCGAGCGCGAGAAGATCGTCTCCCGGCTCGAGGCGGCGTTGCGGGAAACCGGTCTCGGGGTCGGGATGGCGACCACCAACCTCTTCACCCATCCCGCCTTCAAGGACGGCGCCTTCACCTCCAACGACCGCGGAGTTCGCCGGGCCGCGATCGGCAAGGCGATGCGCGGCATCGACCTCGGCGCCCGGCTGGGGGCGGAGGTCTATGACTTCTGGGGCGGCCGCGAAGGCATCGAGGCCGGGGCCGCGAAGGATCCCCGGGACGCCCTCGAGCGCTACCGGGAGGCGATCAACACACTCGCCGACTACGTAATCGAGCAGGGCTATGAGCTGCGTTTCGCGATCGAGCCGAAGCCCAACGAGCCGCGCGGCGACATCTTCCTGCCGACGGTCGGCCACGCGCTTCATTTCATCACCACCCTGGATCGCCCCGAGATGGTGGGGGTCAATCCGGAGGTCGCACACGAGACGATGGCCGGGCTTTCGTTCCACCACGCGGTGGGGCAGGCGCTATGGGCCGGAAAGCTCTTTCACATCGACCTCAACGCGCAGCGGATAGGGCGCTACGACCAGGACTTCCGCTTCGGAGCGGAGGACCTCAAGGAGGCCTTCCTGCTCGTCCGGCTGCTGGACCGGGCCGGCTACAGCGGCCCCCGCCACTTCGATGCCCACGCCTACCGCAGCGAAGACCCCGCCGGCGTCTGGGAATTCGCGGCCGGGTGCATCCGCACCTACGAGGCGCTCTCGGAGCGGGCCCGCCACTTCGACGAGCTTCCCGAGGTCAAGGAGGCGCTTGCCGCGGCCTCGGCGCCGGAGCTGGGGCAGCCATCGCTCGAGGACGGGGACGGGCCCGATGCGCTGAAGGCGGCCGCTGACGACCTCGACCCGCTCGCGGTGCGCGGCTACGGCAACGAGCGCCTCGATCAGCTGCTGATCGAGGTCCTGCTCGGCCTGCGCTGACAGCCGGCGACGCCTGCGGCGGCGCTGCCTCAGGCAGCGGTGGTTTCGAAGCCGAAAGCGGGATAGAGTGGCCCCGTCATGAGCAAGCGCCTCGGTAGTGATGGGGGACGTGCCCCGAACGCTGCCAAGCGGCGCGACCAGATGCTGGCGGCGATTCAGGAGCGCCACTTCCTCCACGTCCGCGAGCTCAGCGAGCGCTTCGGCATCTCGGAGGTGACGGTTCGAAGCGACCTCGACGCGCTCGCGTCACGCGGAGACGTGCACCGAATTCGCGGCGGAGCGTTCCCGGCCCTGCCCGAGCGGCCGTTCGAGGAGAGCGAGACGAGCTTTGCCGAGGAGAAGGTCGCGATCGGCAGGGCCGCAGCGGAGCTGGTTCACGACGGCGAGGCATTGCTGATCGACGTCGGCACGACCGCAGCCGCAGCCGCGCGGGCGCTGAGCGCACGGGCGAATCTCGACAACGTGCTGGTGTTCACGAACGGGCTCAAAACCGCACTGGAGCTCGAGCCGGCGCATCCCCGAATCACGGTGGTCCTGCTCGGCGGCACTTTGCGGCCGCTGCAGCACTCCCTCGTCGAGCCGCTGGCCACGGTGATCCTCGACCAGATCAGGGTCGACACCCTGTTCCTCGGATGCAACGGAATCGACCCGGTCGGCGGGATCACCAACATCAACCTTCCCGAGGCGGAGGTGAACCGACGGATGATCAGGGTCGCCGGGCGAACCATCGTGCTCGCGGACGCGAGCAAGTTCGGCACCGTCGAGCTGGCCCAGCTCTGTCCGATCGCCGAGGTCGACATGGTGATCACCGGCAAATCGGCTGATCCGGCGGCGGTCCAGGCGCTCCGCGAAGCCGGTTGCGAGGTCCAGGTCGCGGTCTGATCGCCAGGCGTCGCCCTGCCTGGCCTTGCGAAATAGAAACTCTTTGCTTTCGCATGTATAAGCGCAACGCGACGGGCTAGAGGGAAAAACGGCAGGAGTGCCGGCCCGCTGGCCGGTACCCGGCTGAAGCACGCACGCAACCAGTCGACAGGAGGTGCGCAGTGAGGAGAGGCAAGCTTCTGAGACCGCAGCGGGCAACCCTGCTGGCAATGGCGATCGCCGGCCTGGTCTTGGCCGCAGTGGTCGCGGCCCCTGGTGTCGCCGGGGGCAAGGCAGGCAAGAGAGGCGCAAGGCACCATGCTGGCAAGCATGCGCATCGCAGCTCGGGCGACGTGACCGTGACCAAGTCCCCATTCGGAACCCTTCCGGACGGGACCGCGATCGACCGTTACACGCTCTCCAACGGGAGCGCCACGGCGAAGATCCTCACCTACGGCGGCATCCTCGAGCAGCTCTGGGTGCCAGACCGGCACGGTAACCGTGCCAACGTGACGCTCGGCTTCAAGGACCTCGGGGGGTACCTGAGCGATGCCTACAAGAAGTCGAATCCGTATTTCGGCGCGCTGATCGGCCGCTACGGAAACCGGATCGCCAACGGCCGCTTCACGCTCGACGGCACGGAGTATTCGCTCGACATCAACAACACGCCCAACAGCCTCCACGGCGGCTTCGAAGGGTTCAACGTGAAGGTCTGGAAAGCGACCCCGTTCGAGACCGGCGACACGGCCGGCGTCAAGCTCGAGTACACGAGCCCGGCGGGCGAGGGTTGCACGCCGAGCATGCCGAGCACGCCCCCCTGCACGACCGGCTATCCCGGCACGCTGACGACCGCAGTCACGTACACCCTCGACACGCACAACAATCTGCGCATCCATTACAACGCGACAACCGATGCGCCGACGGTCGTCAACCTCACCAACCACGCCTACTGGAACCTGGCTGGAGAGGGCTCGGGGACGATCTACGATCACCAGCTGAAGCTCAACGCCGACCGCTATACGCCGGATGACCCGAACCTGATTCCGACCGGGGCGATCGATCCGGTGGCGGGTACGCCGTTCGACTTCCGGACGTTCCATTCGATCGGCGAGCGGATCCGCGAGGACGATCCGCAGCTCATGATCGGGCGCGGCTATGACCACAACTGGGTGTTGAACCGCCCCGCGGGCGACAGCGGGCTGTTCAAGGCGGCGGTGCTTCGCGACCCCTCCAGTGGTCGCGAGCTGACGATCTCGACGACGGAGCCCGGGATCCAGTTCTACTCGGGCAACTTCCTCGACGGGACGCTCTACGGCACGAGCGGTCGTCAGTACAGGCAAGGCGACGGGCTGGCGCTGGAGACCCAGCACTTCCCCGATTCGCCGAACCATTCGAGCTTCCCCTCGACCGTGCTGCGGCCGGGGCAGACGTTCGATTCGACCACCGTCTACGGGTTCGGAGCCACGCACCACAAGTAGGGGCGATGCCCTGACCACGACCAAAGCCCGGGGGAGTCCGGCTCCCCCGGCCTCAGGGCCAGGTTTGCCGTCGTTACCCTCAAAGGGTGGCTCTGAAGCGCGTAATCCCCTGTCTCGACGTCGACGCCGGGCGGGTAGTCAAGGGCACCAACTTCGTCGGCCTGCGCGACGCCGGCGATCCGGTCGAGCTCGCCGAGCGCTATGACGCCGAGGGGGCCGACGAGCTCGTCTTCCTCGACATCACCGCCTCCCACGAGGCCCGCGAGACGATCGTCGAGCTGGCCCGCCGAACCGCCGACAACGTCTTCATCCCGTTCACGATCGGCGGCGGGATCCGCTCGGTGGCGGACGCGCAGGCGGTCCTCGACGCCGGCGCCGACAAGGTCTCGGTCAACTCGGCGGCGCTGCAGCGGCCCGAGCTCCTGACCGAGCTCGCGCAGACCTTCGGCAGCCAGTGCGTGGTGATCGCGATCGACGCCAAGAGCCGCTCGCTCCAGGAGGAAGGGCCGGGAAGCGCCTCACCGACCTGCGAGGCGCCGCCGGGCTGGTTCGGCGACGGCGGCGGGCCCTGGGACGTCTTCGTCAACGGCGGACGCAGCCTCGTCGCCGGGCGCGAGGCGGTCGCCTGGGCCCAGGAGGCGGTCGAGCGGGGGGCGGGGGAGGTGCTGCTGACCAGCATGGACCGCGACGGGACCGCCGACGGCTATGACGTCGAGCTGACCCGCGCCGTCGCCGACGCAGTTTCGGTTCCGGTGATCGCCTCCGGCGGCGCCGGCGAGCTGCGCCATCTCTCGGCGGCGATCTCCGAGGGCGGGGCCGACGCGGTGCTCTGCGCTTCGATCTTCCACTACGGGGCCTTCCGGGTCCGCGACGCCAAGCAGCACCTCGCCGAAGCGGGGATCGAGGTCCGCCTCTAGCATCTCTTGACATGTGACCATTTGGTCACGTATTATCCGGGTCATGGACCGGATGGACGCGGTGTTCAAGGCCCTCGCCGACCCTAGCCGGCGTCGTCTGCTGGACGCGCTGTTCGAGCGCGACGGGCAGACGCTGAGCGCCCTCGAGGAACAGCTTCCGATGTCGCGCTTCGGGGTCATGAAGCACCTGCGGGTCCTGGAGGAGGCACGACTCGTGACCAACAAGCGGCGCGGGCGCGAGAAGCTGCATTTCCTCAACCCGGTCCCGATCCGGCTCGTCCACGACCGGTGGGTGAGCAAGTACGCAGAGCCAATCGCCGCGGCGATGAGCGGCATGAAGAAAGAACTCGAGGAGGAAGACGATGGACGACAAGTACGCGGTCGTGAACGGCGCCGGCACGATGACGGTGTTCGAGATCTACATCAAGACGACGCCGGAGCGCCTCTGGGAGGCGATCACCGATCCCGAGATGAGGGCCAAGTACAGCTTCGGAGTCCAGATCACGTCTGACTGGACCGAGGGCTCCGAGTACACCTCGGCGGTCCCGGGCGTGATCGACATCGCGGCGGGCGAGAACATCGAGGTCGACCCGCCGCGGCGGCTCGTGCAGAGCTTCAACGCACTCTGGAGCGATGACGTTCGCCGCGCCGGCACCTCGAGGGTCACCTGGGAGATCGCGCCGGTCGGCGACGACTCCTGCCAGCTCACGGTCACCCACGACCAGCTGCCCGATGACGCGCATTCCGAGCTCTTCGGCGGCTGGCCGATGATCCTCTCCGGCCTGAAGACGCTGCTCGAGACCGGTGAGCAGCTGACCACCCCCGGATCGCTGCGCTACTCGCAGGCCGCCAACTAGGGGGTGGCTGAGTCGCCCGAGCTCAGATCCTCGGCGAGGCCGGAGACTCCGGTCGAGCCGAGGATCTCGTAGCGATCGAGCTCGTAGGGCTTGGCGCGGCTGGCGTAGCCCGGGATCTCTGTCGTCGCGCCGACGAAGCCCGCGGCCTTGATCGCGGCGATCGCCGCGGAGTCGAACTTCCCCGCCGGATAGCAGAAGTTGTCGACTGCGACCCCATACTCGCGGCGCAGGATCGAGCGCGAGCCGCCGATCTCGAGCTTCAACTGCGGGGCGTCGAGGGTCGTCAGGTCGAGGTGATGGATCGTGTGCGCGGCGAGCTCCCAGCCGGCGGCGATCATCGCCTTGACGTCGCTGGTGTAGAGGTCGGAGCCCTTGGCCTTCAGGTTCAGCAGTCCGGGCCAGCCGTGCCGCCGCAGCAGCGGCAGTGCGAAGGTGAACTGGGGCCGGTAGCCGTCGTCGAATGAGAGCACGACCGGCTTCGCCGGCAGGGTGCCACCGTGATACCAGGCCCTCTCGACCTCGTCGAGGGTGACCGCCTCGTAGCCGTCTGAGTCCAGCCAGTCCATCTGGCGCCGGAACTCCGGCCGCGAGACGAACAGCTCCGGATAGGGGGCGCCGGGGATCACATCGCCGAGGACGTGGTACTCGAGGATCGGCACCGGCCCGGTGTGCGGGCGCCAGCCAGGCTGCGGCGTCGCATTGCGGACCGGCTTCGATCCGCCGCCCCGGCGCTTTCCCTTTGTCGCGCGCCTGCCGGCAGACCCGGACCGGTGCGAGGGCTTGCCACCGCCGCCCAGCAGCACGACTGCGGCCAGCGCCGCGGCGGCGAGGAGTCCGGTGCCGGCGAGGAGCTGCCGCCGCCGGGTGCGGCGCCGCAGCTGCGCCTCCTCACGGCGCGCCGCTATGCGGTCAGGGACTCTTCCCTCCATTTTGCTTGCTCTTCTGCTTGCCGTTTTGCTTGCCGGCCTGCGCTCGGGCCCTCTGGTGCTGCTTTTTGCGCGCCGCCTTCTGGCGCCGGTTCTTCGCTCGTCCCGCGATCTGCTTCTTGGTCAGCGGCTGCAGGGCGGTAATACTCGAATAGCCGGTCAGATAGAGGCGGTGGCCATCGGAGATCACCGGCGAGTTGGCACCGCCGGTCGCGAAATGGAAGACCTGGCGGCCGGATCGCATCGCGAAGCCGGTCGTGCCCTTGGGGGAGTAGGTCGGGACGTACACGATGTTGCCGACGGCGCTGGGCGAGACGATCACAGGCCCGCCGGCCGAGCGGCTCCAGCGCGTAGCGCCGGTCTTGGCGTCGAGCGCGTAGAGGTTGCCGTCGTAGGAACCGATGTAGACGGTCGGAGGCGTATTCGGGGTGTCGGCGACGGTCGGTCCCGAGTAGACGTAGTTGCCGGTCGAGTGGCTCCAGGCGAGCGAGCCGTCGCTCTGCTCGAAGCTGTAGACGCGGTGGTCGAGGCTGCCGCTGTAGACGCGGCCGAAGGCCAGCGCCGGGGTCGAGTAGAACTGGCCCGAGACGCCGAAGCCCAGGCCCTGGGAGCTGGTCTGCCATTTGATCTTGCCGCTGTGTGCGTTGACGGCGTTCATACAGCCGCCGTAGTCGCCGACGTAGAGGACCCCGTGCTCGTAGGCCGGCGCCGCCTTGATCGAGCCGCAGAGCTGCGCCGTCCAAATCGTGTGTCCGTTGCGGCGATCGACGGCATACAGCGTGCCGCCCTCGTCGCCGAAGTAGACCCGCCTGCCGATCACGATCGGCGCCGACTCCGCGCGGGAGGGAAGGTCCTTCTTCCACACCGTGTGGCCGTTCTTCGGATCCAGCGACTCGATGTGGCCGGGGATCAGGTTGACGACGTAGAGCCGGTGATGGGAATAGGTGGGCGAGGAGGCGTTGAGCGTCGCGACCCGCCGCTTCCACAACACCTTGCCGGTGTCGGCGTCCAGCGCGAACGCGTGGCCGCTGTTGTCCAGCCCGTACAGCTTTCCGTCGACGTAGATCGGCGGGAACTCGAGCAGCGGGCGGGCGCCGTATTTCCACAGTTGCTTGAAGGGGGGCTTGATCCCCTTGGCCGCCAGGTAGCGGGTACGGCGCCCGTTGTAGGCATAGAGCGGCCAGTTGACGGTCTTTACCTCCGGCTTGCTCTCCTTCGGCTTAAAGGCGGCATTGGCGTTGTGCACGTCGGGGGGCCGGCGCAGTGCCCTGTAGGCGGCGTAGGCGCCGGCGGCGATCAGCAGCACGATCGCGACCGAGCCAATCGCGACCGGGAGGGGGTTCTGCTTCGCGAAAGCGACCAGCCGCCTGCGCCCGCTTGCCAGGATCCGCAGGCGGTCGCGGAACTGCCGCCACGGCGATGAGGGGGGCTTCTCCGGCATCCGGCGAGCCGACCATGGTACGGATTGGACCCAATGCCCACCTCAAGCGAACATGAAGGCGACCTTGGCGCCGCGCTCGCAGGCGCCCTGCCGGGGCTCGAGCGCCTGCGCGAGGCTGCGGCGGGGGAGCCGATCCACCTGGTCGGCGGCGCGGTCCGCGATCTGCTGCTCGGCCGCCCGCGCACCGACGTCGACGTCGTCGTCGAAGGCGACGCCGCCGAGCTGGCCCGCCGCCTCGGCGGCGAGGTGACCGAGCACGAGCGCTTCTCGACCGCCAAGGCGCAGCTCGGCGGGCTCGAGGTCGACCTGGCAAGCGCCCGAGCCGAGATCTATCCGCAGCCCGGGGCCCTGCCGGAGGTAAAGCCCGCCGGGCTGCAGGAGGACCTGGCGCGCCGCGACTTCACGATCAACGCGATGGCGATCCCGCTGCAGGGAGAGCCGCAGCTGGTCGACCCCCACGCGGGCCGCGCTGACCTCGAGGCCGGCCTGCTGCGGGTGCTGCACGATCGCTCCTTCGCCGATGACCCGACGCGCGCCCTGCGGGCGGCGCGCTACGCCGCCCGCTTCGGCTTCGGGCTGGAGCCCGAGACGGCCGAGCTTCTGCGCGACGCCGACCTCGCGACCGTCTCGGCCGACCGCCGGGCCGCCGAGCTGCTGCGCCTCGCCGCCGAGCCCGAGGCCAGACGCGGGCTGCGGCTGGCGGCGGAGTGGGGGCTGGTGCGGCTGCGCGCCGGCGCGGACGAGCTTCTGACCGCGGTCGAGGAGCTTCTGGCCCGGCCACCTTGGAGCGAGGTCACGGCCCGCCCGCGGGCGATGCTCGTCGCGGCGCTGGGGCCCGCCGGGCGCGAGGCGGAGCTGGCCGCGGCGCATCCGCAGCGACCCTCCGACGCGGTCGAGCTGGCCCGCGGCGCGCGCCCCGAGGAGCTGCTGCTGGCGCGTGCGATGGGGGCCGAATGGCTGGATCGCTACGTTCGCGACTGGCGCGGCGTCAGCCTCGAGATCGACGGTGCCGACCTGATCGCCGCCGGAGTTCCCGAGGGCCCCGCGGTGGGCCGCGGCCTGCGCGAAGCCCTGCGGCGAAAGCTCGATGGCGAGATCGAGGGCCGCGAGCAGGAGCTCGAGGCGGCGCTGGCCGCCGCCGAGGCGGAGGCCTAGCGGCGTGGAGTGGAAGCAGCGCGACGGAGTGCGCTGGCTTGCGGCCGAGCTGCCGGGGGCCGAAGCCGCCTTCTCGACCCGCCTCGGAGGGGTCAGCGAGGCGCCCTTCGAGGCGCTCAACCTGGGGATCCTCACCGACGACCGCAACGACTCCGTGCTCGAGAACAGGCGCCGCCTCGCCGCCGCGCTCGGGCTGCAGCCCGAGCGGGTGCTGATGGGGATGCAAGTGCACGGGGCCGGGCTGCTCGGCCACACGGCGGCCCTGCAGCCGAGTCCCTACGCAGAGCCGGGCACGCCGCTCACCGACGCCGACGGACACCACACCGCGCAGCGCGGCCTGGTGCCGCTGGTCCTGGTCGCCGACTGCCTGCCGGTGGCGCTGGCCGGTTCCGGCGGGGTGGCGATGCTGCACTGCGGCTGGCGCGGGCTGGCCGCGGGCATCGTCGCCCGCAGGGGTCAAGGCCGTCGCCGCCGAGGCGGCCGCGATCGGACCGGGGATCGGGCCCTGCTGCTACGAGGTCGGTCCCGAGGTGCTGGAGCGCTTCGCGCAGCTCGGCGACGGGATCGCCGCGAGGCGGATGCTCGATCTGGGCGAGGTGGCCCGCCGGCTGCTGCGGGCGGCGGGGGTCGAGCGGATCGAAAGCTCGGAGCTGTGCACCCGCTGTGAGGCCGAGCTCTTCTACTCGCACCGCCGCGACGGCGCCCGCAGCGGACGTCAGGCCGGCCTGACCTGGATCAGGGAGGGCGCCTGATGCCGGGGCAGATCCACGGCATCGAGGCGGCGAAGGTCCGCGCCAACCTCGAGCGCGTGCGCGAGCAGGTGGGGGAGGGGATCGAGGTGCTGGCGGCGACCAAGTACCTGCCGGTCGAGGAGATGGCCGCCCTGGCCGAGGCCGGCGTCGAGCTGGTGGGGGAGAACCGGCTCCAGGACTTGGAGGCAAAGCGGGAGCGCTGGGCCGACGCCTTCCAGTGGGATTTCATCGGCAACCTGCAGAGCCGCAAGGTCTCCAAGCTGCTGCCGATCTGCCGCCTGATCCACTCGGTCGCCACCGATTCGGTCCTCGAGCAGCTGCGCCGCCACGCCGATCCCGCGACCGAAGTCCTTGTCGAGGTGAACGTCGCCGGCGAGGAGGGCAAGGGAGGGGTTCTTCCCGAGGCGCTGGGAGACTTCATCGAGCGCTGTCCGGTGCGGGTCGGCGGCCTGATGACGATGCCGCCCTTCAGCCAGGACCCGGAAGCCTCGCGCCCGCACTTCGCACGCCTGGCCGAACTCGCCGCCGAGCATGGCCTGGCGCGCCTTTCGATGGGTACCAGCCAGGATTGGGAGGTGGCGGCGCAGGAGGGCGCGACGATCATCCGCCTGGGCACTGCCCTCTACGTCTAGCCGTGCCTGGCCCTATGCAGCACCCGGCGCCCGCGCGGTTCATAATGAACGCAGGAATAGGCAACCGGAAGCCGAAAACGCCAAGACATGGCTCTTAGAGACACATGGCATCGCGCGCTGGTCTATTTCGGCCTCGCCGAAGACCACGACTATTACGAGGAGGGCTTCGAGCCCGAGACCAGCTCCGAGGAGGTCTTCGACACCGGAGGCCGCGAGCCGGCACCGGTGCGGCGCCTGCCGACCTCGCGCCGGCGCCGTGACGAGATCGACGACATCTTCGCCGAGGACGAGCCGATGGGCGGCAGTCGTACCAGCGTCCTGCGCCCGGTGGGCAACGGCGGATCCGACGTCCAGGTCCACCTCGTGATCCCGCGCAACTTCAACGACGCCCAGCAGGTAGCCGACCAGTTCAAACGCACGGTGCCGGTGATCCTCAACCTGCAGACCACCGATCACGAGCTCTCCAAGCGCCTGATCGACTTCGCCTCCGGCCTCACCTACGCGCTCGACGGCGGCATGCAGCGGATCGCCGAGAAGGTTTTCCTGCTCACCCCGCGCAACGTCGAGGTCTCCGCCGAGGAGAAGGCGCGGCTGATCGACAAGGGCTTCTTCAACCAGTCCTAGCCATCCCCGGCGGTACGGATACCCTGCGGCCGATGATCGTCGGCTTCGCAGGCTCGGGCAACATGGCTGCGGCGATGGCCCGCGGCTGGGCCTCCGGCGACGGTGGCCCCGACCAAATGCTGTTCACAGACTCCGGCTCGGGCAGGGCGGCCGCCCTGGCCGCAGAGGTCGGGGGAGAAGCTCTGGCGTCGAACACCGAGCTCGCCCAGCGCTCGGACCTGCTGATGCTGGCCTTCAAGCCAAGGCAGCTGGAGGAGATTGCTCCAGAGGCGCAGGGAGCTGATCTCGTCGTCTCGATGCTCGCGGCGAAGCCGCTGGAGGCAGTCGTCGCCGCGTTTCCGGGGTCGACCGTGGTACGGATGATTCCGAACCTTCCGGTCGAGGTGCGCCACGGGGTTCTGTGCCTTGCTGGCGGAGACGCGCCGGGCGAAGAGGTCGCCAGGGTGCGGAAGCTGCTGGAGCCACTGGGCCGGCTGGTCGAAATGGACGATGCCTTGATCGAGCAGGCCACAGTCGCCTCGTCCAGCTCGCCGGCGTTCTTTGCGGTCGCGGTGCAGGCGGTCGCAGAAGGGAGCGCTGTCGGCGGCCTCGATCTGAAGCTGGCGCTTTCGCTGAGCGCCGACGCCGCAGCCGGTACGGGGAAGCTCCTCCACAGCCGAACACCCGACCAGGTCCGGGAAGGCGTCGCGTCTCCTGGCGGGATGACCGAGGCAGGCCTTGAGGAGCTGGCGCGGCGCGGCGCGGCCGAAGCGTTTTCCGAGGCTGCACGGGCGGCGCTCGGGAGGACGACCTGATGCTGGTCGAGGCGATAAGCCGCAGCGACATCGGCGCCTACGTCGAGGCCGTCTTCCTCGTCTATCTGATCCTGATCTTCGCCCGCATCCTGATGTCGTGGATACCGAGGATCCCGGCCAGCGCCACCCTGCGTCCGGTCCTCGACTTCATCACCGAGACCACCGACCCCTATCTGAACCTGTTTCGCCGCTTCATACCGACCATCGGCGGTGGCGGCTTCGCGCTCGACATCAGCCCGATCGTCGCGATCTTCGTGCTGATCATCGCCGAGCAGCTGATCGTCAACGTGCTGATCAATCCGTGAGCCGGGGCCCAGGAGCCGAGCGCGCCTGGCGCCTGGCTCTGGCGCTGTGCGGACTGGTCGTCGCCGCCGACCAGGGGGCAAAGGCGGCGATCGAGGCCTCGCTGGTCCCGGCCCAGCGGGTCTCCGTCCTTCCCGGCCTGCATCTGACCGACGTCCACAACACGGGCATCGCCTTCGGCCTCGCCGGAGGCGGGGGCACAGGGCTGATCGTGCTGACCCTCGCCGCCCTGCTGCTGATCGGGGTCCTGTTCGCCCGCAATGCCGCCCGTCCCGGCCTCTGGATCCCGATCGGGTTGCTGGCCGGCGGAGCGCTCGGCAACCTCGCCGACCGGGTGCGGATCGACTCTGTGACCGATTTCATCGACCTGCCGCTGTGGCCGTCCTTCAACATCGCCGACGTCGCGGTCGTCCTCGGGGTGGCCGGGCTGGCACTGATCTTCATGGAGGAGCCGGAGAAGGGGTGAACGGAGCCCCGCGGGCAGAGATCGTCCACAGCGACGACGCGATCGCGGTCATCGACAAGCCGGCGGGGCTGGTGGTTCACCCGGCGCCCTCGCACAGCGGCCCGACCCTCGTCGACCAGCTCGGCGAGCTGCTCGGCGGCGGCGACCCGGAGCGGCCCGGGATCGTCCATCGCCTCGACAAGGACACCTCCGGGCTACTGGTCGTGGCCCGCAGCGACGAGGCACAGCGGGCCCTGGCGGCGCAGGTGGCCGCACGCGAGGTCGAGCGCGTCTACCTGGCCCTGGCGCGAGGCCATCTGGAGTCGCGGACCGGGACGATCGACGCCCCGATCGGGCGCGAGCGTCGCAGCCGCACCCGGATGGCGGTCTCCGGCGCCGGGTCACGCCAGGCCCGCACCCATTTCACGGTGCTCGAGCTGCTGCCCGCCGACAGCTACGTCGAGGTCCGGCTCGAGACCGGGCGCACGCACCAGATCCGCGCCCACTTCGCCGCGATCGGGCATCCGCTCGCCGGCGACCCGACCTACGGGGGTGGCGAGGCCCACGGCCTGCGGCGCCAGTTCCTGCACGCCCACCGCCTCGGCTTCACGCACCCCGTGAGCGGCGAGCGGCTGACCTTCACCTCCGAGCTGCCGGACGACCTCGTCGCGGGACTTGAGCGGGCGCGCTGAAGCGACAGACACGGTGCTGTCATTGCAACCTCGGGCGCTTGGTCGCTGTCGCTTTCACGCGAAAGGAGGCGCGATGAGGCAACGGGGAGTGCCACGGCTCCTGGAACCCATCGCTCCGGCGGCTCGTAGGCCAGAGCGAGATACTGCGTGGGCGATGTCGCAGGAGAACGTGGAGTTGGTTAGAGCGTCGCTCGACGCCTACAACGCCGGCCCCGACGCGTATCTCGAATTCATGGCAGAGGAGATCGAGGTTCGCCCTGATGCCTCCGTGTTTCCCGAGGCGAAGCCTTTTCGCGGCCGCGAAGAGTTCCGGCGCTTCCTCGCCGTTATTGAACAGGGCTGGGAGGAGGGGAGCCAAGGTATAGGCGTCATCCGGGAGGTGTTTGCCGTCGGCGACCGGGTCGTGGCTCGAACCGACTGGGGAGGTAGGGGCCGGGCCAGCGGCATCGACCTCCGCTCAAGTCTGAGTGCCGTCTACGACATCCGGGATGACCAGATCATTCGGATCGAGTTCCACTTCGACCACTCGAAGGCTCTCGAAGCCGCCGGGCTGCGGGAGTAGGTTGATGTCGGAGGAGAACGTCGAGGTCGTGCGTCGGACCTGGAAGGCCTGGAGCGAAGGGGGCGTCGAAGCGGCTCAGCACTACTTCGCTGAGGACTGCGTCGTCGGAGGCTTCCCGGAAGCGCCCGACTTCGAGATTGTTCACGGTTGGGAGGGGCTGCGCGAAAGGGAGCGAATCTTCTTCGACGCTTGGGTCGATTTGGTGTTGGAGCCGGTGGAGTTCATGGACGCTGGAGGCAATGCCGCCGTCGCGGTAATTGCGGTGAGTGGTCGGGGGGCGGGCAGCGGCACTCCGCTCGACGCCCACATCTTCTTCGTCTACGAGCTTCGCGATGGCAGGATCGTCCGGGATCAGGCCTTCACATCGAGGAGCGAGGCTCTCGAAGCCGCCGGGCTGCGGGAGTAGAGCACTCCGCGCCTCCGCTATGCGCGACTTGCGGCAGCGTGAGACGCCAGCCATACTCGCCACGGAATGGCCTCGGAAGCGGACCTCGCGGCAGTGCGGCATTTCTACGGCGAGGTCGCGCGTGGGAACTTCTGGGTCGGCAAGGAAATCTTCGATCCTGCCATTGAGTGGAAATGGGCATCGTCGCTCGGCGGTATCACTGGTGATAGGGCGTACCACGGATTCAGCGAGGTCGAGGCCGCGACCAAGGATTGGCTGCGGTCCTGGGACTGGTTCCGGATCGAACTTGAGGAGCTGGTCGACGCGGGCGAAAAGGTTGTCGCGCTAACCCGCTCATTCGGCCGTGCGCGGGGAACGACCGCAGACGTCGTCGGGCTTAGCGCTGACGTTTGGACGATGAGAGATGGCAAGGCGATCGCTTTCCACGGTTACGACGATCGCGAGGAAGCGCTTCAGGCCGTAGGACTACGGTCTGAGACAGCAGATTCGTGGGGCTGCTAGCGCTCGCAGCTCGCTGCTCCTTTGCGCGAAAACCGAGTGCCGCGGTTACCAGGTCGAGCTAGAGGGCACTCCCGAGCTCTGGTTGACGAAATGGCGGACCAGTCGCCTTGCCGTCGAATGTCATTCCGGCCTAGATTTTCCGCTACTCGAACCATGAATCTGGCTCCGTCCCGCTTCTGGGACGACCGGCTCGAGATGTATGTAGCGACCGCGTCCGAAGGTGGTGAAGAAGAGCTCCGTCATTGCGGTGACGTTCGGACGGCAGCGATAGCGCAGACGTTCGCCACCCGCAATGCGCAGAGTGACGATTGGACTGCGGCAGTGGTTAATACGCAGTTGAAGCTCATGGTCTCCGGGGGCAACGGCGATACGCATCTCTTGACCCTCGCGGATGCTTAACCGCTGCTCACCGTCGACGATCACTTTGTAAGCGTGAAAGCTGTCTGCGAAGTAATTGGCTTCGCGTTGGAGCTCAATTTCCGCGACTGCTAAGTCGCTTGCGCCGGCGACAGGCTCAATGCTGGAGGCACGCTCTTCACTGCGGTCCGGCGAAGAGATTGCAGTGTGGATGCGGGTGGGCCCGGCCCGCCTGCCGCCGAGGATCACCACTACAAACCCGAGCACCAAGAGGGGCCAGCCAGGCCTTTCAACCAATGCCAACGACATGGCGACGATTAAGAGCAGCATGCCTGCCACGGAGATGAAATCGGAGGGAAAGGGCAAACCGCCTCGACTAAAAGTGAGGCGGGGGTGTCTGATCTGAAGCAGGTAGATCGTCCCAAGGGGTATCGCGAACGCGGCAGCCGTCGCATTGCGAGATCCGGTCAACGCTGCAACTAGGAAGGTGCAGCCAAGCGCCACCGATAAAGCGAGCATCAGATCGCCTATGAAGCAAGACACGAACTTCGCCGCCGCCCTGCGGTCAGCTGCCATGTCGATTGAGGAAATGCCTTGAAAGGACAGTGCTTACGGTCAAAATCGTATGGCGAGTTGCGCGGATTAGCACAACTTTGCTTGATCAATCGCATTGTCGGCGGAATTTTCTGCTGCGTGTAGGCGCGGGCGAGGTCGTGCGCGAAACAGCGAGATCGCAGCGGCTCTGCTTTTGCAGCAGTTGAAGCCCGAGTGGTGAAGAGCGAGGCCGAGCGTGTCATCGCCAATCGCCCACGTTGGCGCAGGCCGAAGCCCAACTTCGACGGCGCTCGGGGGCAGGGGCGAAAGACCGCACTCCGTCGTTGTCGGCCGGGCTGAAGGCTCCCGCGCGGGTCACGGCTCTCGGATCGTCACATTCTCCTTGGAGACTGCTGCTTCGCGCGAGAAGCACGAGCCCGCCGCTTCAGCCGAAGCAGGCTGCCCACGCCGATCAGACGGATACTGGCTCTCGTGCTCGACCGTTGAACCAAGCCCCGCTCATCGAGGCCGCGGGTCAGCGTTCAAGAGCCTCGTCGACAGAGACGTGGAGGTAGCTCCGTGGATGAAGATGGAAACAACAACGCAGGCGATCGTTGTCCAGACCACGACATCGGCTTCGTGCGAGGACAGCGTCCCTGAGCCCACGACGATCGCGGCGTAAAACAGCGCCGCGACGCCGCGAACCCCGAAGAAAGCGAGAAAGACTCGTTCGCTCAGCGACGCCAGCCCCGGACCGCTGCTGGCCAAAACCAGCGCCGGGCGCATGACGAAGATGAGCAGAGGTGCCAGCAGCCAGCCACTCCACCCCGGAACCGACAGGCCCTCAAGCGTCAACATCGAGCCGAGCAGAAGCAGTACGAGCAGTTCGAGAAGGGTCCCGGCGACTTCGGCCCCCTGGTGAAAGCGGATGTTGACCTCGTGCTCGAACTCATAGCGCCGAAACGCGACCCCCGCCACGAACAAGGCGATCAGCCCGTAGGAGCCGACGAGCTCCGCTAGCCCGTAGATGCTCAGCACGAGCGCGATCGCGGCAAACCCGTCGAGCTCGGGGGACATCAACCCCCTTGCCCTGGCGCGCGTGACAACCCACCCAGCTCCTGCCCCCAGTGCAGCTCCCAAGACGACGGCGATCCCGACGGCGTAGATCACGTCCGCCCAGATCCACTCGCCGATCCACGACGTGCCGCCTTTTGTGGCGACGAAGAGCCCGCCGACGACGAAGGGAGACGCGAGACCGTCGTTGATAGCAGCCTCCGTATGCAGCGAGAACCTTGGCTCTCCCACCGCCTCGGTTCCCGGAGGGCCAAGTCCGAGGTCTCCCGCTAGGACCGGATCAGTCGGGGCGAGGACGGCACCGAGCAGCAACGCCGCTCCGAGCGAAAGCCCCATGGCGTAGTAGCCGAAGAGAGCGATTAGCGCGATCGTCACCGGCATCACCACGAGGAGCAGAATCGCGACCGAGATCACAGATCGCCTGCGGACGTAGCGCTCGACCGTGAGCCCTGCAGAGAAGACCGCGACGGTCAGGGCGAGTTCCGTGAGTCGCTCCATCAGTCTGTGGTCGCCGATCGGGTCGATCGGCGAAACGTCCAGGACTGAGAGCCAAACAGAGCCGAAGGCACCGAGAAGGACATAAATCAAAGCTGCTGAGAAGGCGCGCTCGTGCTGATGAGACAGGGCGCCAATCCCGACCGCAAGGGCGAGCCCGAGGCCCAGGAGCGCCAGGGCGTAAAGACCACCGCCGTGAAGTCCCTCGCTCAGCGCTAGCGGCACCGAGCCAGCTTATCCGCGACCCTCAGGCAGCCCATTCTGTGCCGACCATAGGATCGATCCGTGGTAGCTCCGCTGGCGTCAGAGACCCCGAGCAATGCCGCCGTGGACCTGTACTGGCTGCCACTCGGCGCGGGTGGCCACTTTGTGAAATGGAACGGCCGCCTCTACGAGGCGCTCAAGGCCAGATTGGAACGCCGGGCAACATGTGTCCTGTACCACGCAGCGCTACAGGTCCATCTGGGCGATGACACTTACGTCATAGAGCAGGCTCCGGAACCCGACCTCACCGGGGAGAGTCGCGGCGTCGTAGCGGAGGGCCCGGTGGGGGCACGCTGGGCGGGGCGCTTCCGAATCTTCCGGTATGAGATCCGTGTCTGGCGCGGCGGAAACATCCCTGACGTCGCCGAGGCCATCGACAGCCCGCGTCGCCTCACCAGTGATCTTGCGGTCGCCCGGCGTGTGCTCGATGTGGTTCCACAGATCCCAACGCCAGTATGGGGCCGCGACGAGTTCGGCACCGGAGAAATGTGGAACTCCAATGCAGTCGTCGCATGGGTCCTCCGCAAGAGCGGTATCGATGCGGCGGCGATTCAGCCACCTCTCGGAGGGCGGGCACCGGGGTGGCGCGCAGGTCTAGTGGCAGCACGCTCGGACCTACGCGCATAGGACGATCAGCGGGGGGCCGAGCGTGGTAGCAAGACCGCTCCCGCTTGGCGCGAGGAGGGCCACTGCGGACCGTAACTCGACCCCGGACCAGATCGGAAAGCGCTATTAGGAGCGTCCCGATTTGGCGGCCATAATGATCGTCTGATGCTCTATGACGACGGCCGCATCGCCTGCGACGAGCGGGGCCTGGTCATCCGCTGGTACTACCTCTGGGGAGCAAAGAAGATCCCCTATCCCTCAATCAGATCGGTCGAGAAGCGGTCCCTGCGCCCGGTGCGCGGACGTTGGCGGCTCTGGGGCTCCGGCGACCTCGTCCATTGGTACAACCTCGATTTGGGCCGAACGAAGAAGGGCGTTGCGCTCGAGCTTCACACGGGTGGGCGGATCGTGCCAACGATCACGCCCGACGATCCCGACGCTGTCGAGCGCATCCTCAGGGAGCGGCTGGCCCACTAGGCCGGCCCCCCGGACACTGCTGCTCTGCCGCTCAGCGCGGTAAGGAGCAGTGGAAGACGGTCGTCTTCACTGCAAAGGGAGCAACGTCTTCTTGCTGGCCCTCTCAGACTGAGCGGCGTGCGCCAGAATCGAGCTCATGTGCAGTCAGCGTCAAGGCTTCTCTGTCGACTGTCGCTTCGCCCGAAAAGCGGCGCCTCAGTTGACGTTGGCCGACGATAGGGGAGACGGTTCAGTCATCTAGGTGTCCGAGGGTCCGCGCAGACGCTTTCTCTAGACTGGCGCCAACGCTAATTCGACCCCCGTCGACCCAAGCGGGTCCTGCCGGCGCAGCGCGCCGGTCCCGTGGAGGCGACGGGTCAGCTGTACAAGGCAAAGGAAAGGAAGCACCCAGATGGCCGAGGTAGGCATCAAGGAGCTGCTGGAGGCTGGAGTCCACTTCGGCCACCAGACGCGCCGTTGGAACCCCGCCATGCGCCGCTACATCTTCGGCGAGCGCGACGGGATCCACATCATCGATCTGCTGCAGACCGAGCAGCTGCTCAACCAGGCACGCGAGTTCGGCGGCGAGCTTTCCCGGGGCGGGGGCACCGTCCTCTTCGTCGGGACCAAGAAGCAGGCCCGCGACGCGGTCCAGGAATGGGCCGGGCGCTGCGGAATGCCCTACGTCAACCTGCGCTGGCTGGGCGGCCTGCTGACCAACTTCAACACGATCTCTGCCCGGATTGGGCGCCTGCACGAGCTGACCGAGCTGCAGGAAGGCGGGCGGCTGGACCTGCTGCCGACCAAGGAGCGGATGGGAATGCAGGCCGAGTTGGCAAAGCTCGAATACAACCTCGGCGGCGTCCGCGACATGGAGCGCCTTCCCGACGCGGTCTTCATCGTCGACCTCAAGACCGAGGCGATCGCGGTCGCCGAGGCGGCACGGCTGCGGATCCCGATCATCGGTCTGGTCGACACAAACTGCGATCCGGAGCCGATCGACTACGTGATCCCCGGCAACGACGACGCGATCCGCTCCTGCGAGCTGGTGATCCGCACCGTCGGCGAGGCAATCGAGCAGGGCGCTTCGGCCTGGCGCACCGAGGAGGAGCGCCGGCGGGCCGAGGAGGAGGAGAAGCGCAGGCGCGAAGAGGAAGAAAAGCGCAAGCGCGAGGAGGAGGAGCGGGCGCGCAAGGAGGCCGAGGAGGCCAAAGCGGCCGCTGCCGCCGCGGCTCAGGCCGAGGCGGCCCAGGGGGCTCCCGGCGGCCAGCAGCCTCCTGGCGGCGGCGGAGCCCCTCAACAGGCACCCGCCCAGCCTCAGCAGAAGCCACCGGCCCAGTCCCAGCAGCCCGCCCCGAAGCCGGCACCTGCCCAACCCCAGCAACCCGCCGCTCCGGCCAAGGCAGCTGAAGGGGGCAAGTCCTGATGGCGATCTCGGCCGGCGACGTCAAGGCCCTGCGCGACCGCACCGGGGCCGGGATGATGGACTGCAAGGCGGCGCTCGCCGAGGCTGAGGGTGATCTCGATCGGGCGATCGAGCTGTTGCGGGTCAAGGGCCAGGCCTCGGCGGCCAAGCGGGCCGGCCGCGGAACCGAGGAAGGCGTGGTCAGCGCCTACATCCACGCCAACGACCAGGTCGGGGCGATGGTCGAGGTGCAGTGCGAGACCGACTTCGTCGCCCGCGGCGAGGAGTTCAAGGCCTTCGCCTACGAGGTGGCCCTGCACATCGCGGCCAGCGGCGCCCGCTACGTCTCCGTCGACGACATCCCTGAGGCCGAGCGCGAGGCCGAGCAGCGGGTGCTCGAGGAGGCGGCGCGAGCGGACGGCAAGCCGGACGACCGGATCCCGCAGATCGTCGAAGGACAGCTGCAGAAGTGGGCCCGGGAGATGGCGCTGCTCGAGCAGCAGCACGTCAACGTCGAGAAGCACGAGTCGAAGTCGATCGAGGAGCTGCGCCAGGAGCTGGCGGCAAAGACGGGGGAAAACGTCCGCATCGCCCGCTTCGCCTACTTCAGGGTCGGGGAGGACTAGGCCGGCCCGAGGCGCGATGGCATCGCCGGAGCCGAAATTCCGCCGCATCCTTCTCAAGCTCTCCGGCGAGGCGCTGATGGGGGATCTCGACTACGGCACCGATGCGGGGGAGGTGAAGCGGATCGCCGAGCAGGTGCACTCGATCCGGGCCCGCGGGGTCGAGGTCGCGCTCGTGGTCGGCGCCGGCAACATCTACCGCGGCCTCGAGGCGGCGGCGCGGGGAATGGACCGGGCGACCGGCGACTACATGGGGATGATGGCGACGGTGCTCAACGCGCTGACCCTGCAGGACGCGCTCGAGAACCTCGGCGAGCACACCCGGGTGATGTCGGCGATCGACGTCAAGGAAGTCGCCGAGCCCTACATCCGCCGCCGCGCGATGCGCCACCTCGAAAAGGGGCGGGTTGTGATCTTCGCCGCCGGCACCGGCAATCCGTTCTTCACCACCGACACAGCGGCGGCGCTGCGGGCGCTGGAGATCCACGCCGAGGCGATCCTGATGGCCAAGAACCGGGTCGAGGGGGTCTTCGACGCCGACCCGGCCTCCAACCCCGACGCCCGCTTCATCCCCGAGATCACCCACCGCGAGGCGATCGAGCAGGGGCTGAAGGTGATGGACTCGACGGCGCTGTCGCTGTGCATGGACAACGACCTTCCGATCTACGTCTTCAATATGGCCGACGAGCGCAACATAGATAGGATCGTCTCCGGTGAGAGAGTCGGGACGCTGGTCTCCAACGGACCGGCCAGATAGCCCCTAGAACCATGGCCGAGATGATCGATGAGTTCCTCGCTGACGCCGAGCAGCGAATGAAGAAATCGGTCGATTCGACCCGCAACGAGCTGGCGACGGTGCGGACCGGGCGCGCTTCGCCGCACCTCCTCGACCGCGTCAGCGTCGACTACTACGGGACCCAGACCCCGCTCAAGCAGCTGGCGAGCATCGCCACCACGGACGCCCGGCTGCTGACCCTGACCCCCTACGACAAGTCCTCGATCGCGTCGATCGAGAAGTCGATCCTCGAGTCCGACGTCGGGCTGACGCCCAACAACGACGGCAACGTGATCCGGCTCCAGATCCCGGAGCTGACCGAGGACCGGCGCAAGGAGATGGTCAAGGTCGTCCACGGGGTGGCCGAGGAGGGCAAGGTGGCGATCCGAAACGTACGCCGCGACGTGATGCACGACCTGCGTGAGCTGAAGAAGGAGGGCGAGGCCGGCTCGGACGAGGAGCACCGCGCCGAGACCGAGCTGCAGCGGCTCACCGACGAGGCGATCGGCGAGATCGATGGCCTCCTCAAGGGAAAAGAAGAAGAAATCCTTGAGGTCTGAGCCGGGCGCCGGGGGAAAGGCGTCCGCGCGCTACGTCGCGATCATCACCGACGGCAACGGCCGCTGGGCCGAGGCGCACGGGCTGCCGGTGAACGAGGGACACCGGGCCGGCGCCGACAACGTCAAGGCCCGCCTGCGCGACGCGGCTGAGCTCGGGATCGAGGAGCTGACCGTCTATTCGTTCTCGACCGAGAACTGGTCGCGTTCGAAGCAGGAGGTCGACGGCCTGATGCAGATGTTCGGCGAGCGGATCGACGCCGAGACCCCGGAGCTGGACGCAGAGGGGGTGCGGATGCGGTTCGTCGGCCGCCGCGAGGGCGTCCCGGCGCAGCTGGTCGAGCGCATGGAGTGGGCCGAGGAGCTGACCGCGGGCAACGAGCGGATCACGCTCTTCGTCGCCTTCAACTACGGCGGCAGGGCGGAGATCGTCGACGCGGCACGAAGCTTTCAGGGCGCAACCGAAGAGGAGTTTCGGAGTCACTTGTACGCACCCGAGATGCATGACCCAGACCTGCTGATACGGACCAGCGGCGAGCAGCGCCTCTCCAACTACCTGCTCTGGCAGTGCGCCTATTCGGAGCTCGTATTCCGCGACGAGCTGTGGCCCGACTTCGATCGCGACGCCTTCGTCGCCAGCCTGCAGGAGTTCGAGGCCCGCCAGCGCCGCTTCGGAGCCCGCTGACGATGGAGTCCGGCCGACGAGGACGGCGCGGGAGGCGGCGCTCCGGCGACGATGCCGACCGCATCTTCAGCGACGACGACCGCTCGGTCGATCAGGTCTTCGGCGACGACGAGGAGCCCGAGCTGGAGCTGTTCGCTCCCGAGGAGCCGGCCCCGCAGCCGCAGCCGCGGAAGCGCCGCGGCCTCAGCGGCGAGACCGTGAAGCGGGTCCTGGTCGCGATTCCCTGGATCGTCTTCGCGATCGCGATCACCGCGCTCGGCGGCGTCGTCTTCATGGCGGCGATGGTGCTGCTGGGGGTGATCGGGCTGCGCGAGTACTTCCTGATGGCGGGCGACACGGCGCCGTTGCAGCCGGTCGGCTTTCTCGTCGTCCCGGCGATGATCGTCGCCGCCCACTACGGAAGCTCGTTTCAGGTCCTGATGGTCGCCACCGCCTCGTTTCCGCTGCTGTTCTTCTTCGGCGCCAACCGCGAGCGCCGGGCGGGGATCACGGTCTCGATGGCGACGACGCTGCTGGGGATCATCTGGCTCGGCGTCCCGCTCGTACATGCGGTCTTGCTGCGCGACCTGCCGGACCACGGCGGCGCGCTGCTGATCGACGTCCTCGTCGGAACCTTCGCCACCGACACCGCCGCCTACGCCACGGGGCGGCTGTTCGGAAGCCGCCGCATCACCCCGCGCCTGTCTCCGAACAAGACCCTGGAGGGGCTGATCGGCGGCTTCGTGATCGGCACGATGGCGTTCTGGTTCGCCGGCCTCTACCAGGACTGGCTCTCGGGAGCCGACGCCCTGATCATGGGCGCCTGCGTCGCCGCCCTGGCGCCGGTCGGCGACCTCTTCGAGTCGATGGTCAAGCGCGACCTCGGGATCAAGGACACCGGCAACATCTTCGGCCCCCACGGTGGCCTGCTCGACCGCCTCGACGCGGTCCTGTTCACGATCGTGATCGGCTACTACCTGTCGGTCGCGTTCGTCTACTGACCGGGGCTTCCGGGCTTGACGCCGCCCTGGACGCGAGGATGAGTCCAATGCGACGCTCGCGACGCCCCAAGCGCCGGCCCGGCGGCTACTACGAGGTGGCCGGGATCGACCTCGAGCGCGAGATGGAGCGGCTCTGCGCGCTGGCGCTGTTCGGCGGCGCCGACGGGCCGCTCGCCCGCAAGCCGCCGCGGCTGGACGTGCGGCGTGCATCCAGGCGCCCGCGCCGCAACCTCGGCTTCGCGGTGCCGGACGAGCGGCGGATCTCGATCACCGCCTATCCGGGCATCAGGCCTGGAGACGCCCAGGAGACGCTTCTGCATGAGCTTGTCCACATTGCGCTTGGCCGCCACGAGGGCGGCTGGCACGGACGCCGCTTCCGGGCGGCCCTGAAGGGGGCGATGCGCGAGGCCTACGGCGTCACGGGCGTCGCCGCCCGCGCCTCCACCCACGGCGCCTACGCCGAGGCGCTGGAGCGCCGGCGTCGAGCCCGGGGGCCCCGGGTCGAGCTTCATCCGGGCCAACTCGCCCTCGATACCGCCTGAATCCGGCCCGCCGCGGCCGATATCTACTCTTGCTGGGATGAAAAGGCTCGTAATCCTCGGCTGCACGGGCTCGATCGGCACCCAGGCGCTGGACATCGTCGCTGCCTCAGAGGGGCTGACGGTGGTCGGTCTGGCCGCCGGTTCGAGCTGGGACCAGACCCTCGAGCAGGCGCGCGAGCACGGCGTTCCCGCGGTCGCCTTCGCCGACCCGCGGGCCGCCGAGCAGGCAGCCGGCAACTGGAGCGGCCGGGTGCTGAGCGGCGAGGAGGGGATCCGCGAGCTGATCGCCGAATCGCGAGCCGACCTGGTCCTCAACGGGATCGTCGGCGCCGCCGGGCTCGGCCCGACGATCGTCGCCCTGACCGAGGGGATCGATGTCGCGCTCGCAAACAAGGAGAGCCTGGTGATCGGCGGCGAACTGGTCACCGCTCTCTCCGAGGCGACCGGGGCGAGGCTGCTGCCGGTCGACTCCGAGCACTCGGCTCTGTTTCAGCTGATCCGCGCCGAGCCGCCGGGCACCGTCGAGCGGCTGGTGATCACCGCCTCGGGGGGCCCGTTCCGCGGCCGCAGCGATCTCGGCGACGTCACTCCGGACGAGGCGCTGGCGCATCCGACCTGGGAGATGGGGGGCAGGATCACCGTCGACTGCGCGACGCTGATGAACAAGGGCTTCGAGATGATCGAGGCCCACCACCTGTTCGGCGTCCCCTACGAGCGCATCGACGTCGTCGTCCACCCGCAGTCGATCGTCCACTCGCTGGTCCACCTCAACGACGGCGCCTCGCTCGCCCACCTCGGCTATCCCGACATGGGGATCCCGATCTCCTACGCGCTGCACTTCCCCGAGCGCTCCGACACCCGCTCCCCGGCACTCGATCTGGCCGCGGTCGGAGAGCTCACCTTCGAGCCCCCGGACCTCGACGCTTTCCCCTGCCTGCGGCTGGCCCGCGAGGCGGGGGGGGCGGGCGGAACCGCCCCCTGCGTCCTCAACGCCGCCGACGAGGTCGCGGTGGCGGCGTTCCTGGACCGCAAGCTGCCCTTCACCGGCATCGCCGAGGTCGTCGAGCGAACCCTCGAGGCGATGCCGTCCCAACCGCTGACCCACTTCGAGGATCTCTTCGCGACGGATGAGGCAGCGCGCCTGCGCGCCGCCGGGCTGATCGAGGAGATGGCGCCGGCATGAGCTGGGTGCTGGTGATCCTCGGCTTCACGGTGCTGATCGTGCTCCACGAGGCCGGCCACTTCACGGTCGCGAAGGCGGTCGGGATGCGGGTCGAGCGCTTCTTCTTGTTCTTCCCGCCGAAGCTCGTCTCGGTCAAGCGGGGCGAGACCGAGTACGGGATCGGCGCCATCCCCGCCGGCGGCTTCGTGAAGATCACCGGGATGAACCCGGAGGAAGAGTTGCCTCCGGAGGTCGCCCCGCGCGCCTACTACCACCAGCCGGTCTGGAAGCGGATCATCGTCATCGCCGCGGGTCCGGCAGTCAACATCGGGCTCGCCTTCGTGCTGCTTTTCTTTCTCTCCTTCGGGGCCCCGCAGGAGTCCAATCGGGTCGGCAAGATCGACACCGGCAGCCCCGCCGCCGCCCACCTGCAGCCCGGCGACCGGATCGTCTCGATAGACGGCAAGAGCTTCCCCGCCGCGAGCACCGACAACCGCCTGGCGCACTTCGCCAACATCGTCGCCAGCCACAAGTGTCCCGGCAAGCAAACCGAGGGCTGCCGGGCGAAGACGCCGGTGAAGCTGACCATCGCGCGCCAGGGGCGGGTTCAGACGCTCTCGATATATCCGCGCTACGACCCGGACGTCAAGCGCACCCGGATCGGCTTTTCCTACGCCACCACGCCCGCGCACCCCAGCGTCGCCGGGGCGGCGGGAAGCTCGATCAGCTTCATGTGGCTGGTCACCCACAAGACCGTGGGGGTGATCGGCCGCATCTTCGAGCCCCAGCAGCGCAAGCAGGTCTCGGGCATCGTTGGCACCAGCGACGTCGCTCACCAGGTCATCGGCTTCGGCGCCCGCGACGCGCTCGTCCTGCTCGCGGTCGTCAGCCTCTCGCTCGGGGTGATCAACCTCTTTCCCTTCCTGCCGCTCGACGGCGGCCACATCTTCTGGAGCCTGGTCGAGAAGGTGCGCGGCTCTCCGGTCCCGTTCCGGGTCATGGAGCAGGCCGGCGCGATCGGATTCGTGCTCGTGATCTTGCTCTTCTTCATCGGCCTCAGCAACGACATCGGCCGCCTCACCGGCGACGGTTTCCATGTCCGCTGATCCGCGCTGCCCGGCGCTGCGTTAGCGTTCGCATCGGAGGAGAGAGTTGGAAGTCAGCACGGCTGAGCGCTACACGAGCGGTGGTCCAGGCAAGGAGCCCCCGGCGAGGAACCTCTATGAGGCCTTCCTGACGACCGCGCAGCGGCTCGGCGACGACGACGCGATCCTCGCCCCCGAGGGCTACTCGATCAGCTGGACCGACCTGCGCCGCCGCGTAGACGCGATCGCCGGCGGTCTCGCCGGGCTCGGCCTCGGCAAGGGCGACACGCTGGCGCTGATGCTCAACAACCGGCCCGAGTTCATCCCCTGCGACCTCGGCGGGGTGGCCCTGGGGGCGGTTCCCTTCTCGATCTATCAGACCTCCTCGCCGGAGCAGATCGCCTACGCGGTGGGCGACGCCGGGGCCAAGGTCGCGATCGTCGAGACCACCTTCCTGGAGCAGTTCCAGGCCGCCCGCTCCGAGCTGCCCCAGCTCGAGCATCTGATCGTGATCGACGGCGACGGCGGCACCGCGACCCTGGAGGAGATCGAGTCCGCCGACCCCGGCTTCGACCCCGCCGCACACTCCGCGCAGGTCGGCCTCGACGACCTGCTGACCCTGATCTACACCTCGGGCACCACGGGGCCACCCAAGGGGGTGCAGCTCACCCACCGCAATCTGATGTCGCTGACGACCAGCGTCGAGGACATCATCGAGATCCCCGACCGCGGCGCGCGGGTGATCTCCTGGCTCCCCGCCGCCCACATCGCCGAGCGCGGCGCCCACTACTACCTGCCGGTGGTCAGGGGCCCGTCGGTTCACATCTGCCCCGACCCGCGCAAGATCGCCGAGTTCCTGCCCGCGGTGAAGCCGACCTGGTTCTTCGCCGTGCCGCGGATCTTCGAGAAGCTGAAGGCGGGCCTGGAGTCGCGCTTCGCGCAGCTGCCGGACGAGCAGCGGGTGCCGGCCGAGAAGGGCCTCGAGGCGGCGCTGGCCAAGGTTCGGGCCGAGCAGGCCGGGGAGGAGGTGCCGGCCGAGGTCGAGGCCGCCGCCGCCCAGGCCGACGAGCAGATGTTTGCGCCTCTGCGCGGCGCACTGGGGCTCGACGAGGCAGTCGCGGTCAACGCCGGCGCCGCCCCGACCCCGCTGGAGGTTCTGGAGTTCTTCCATGCGATCGGGATCCCGGTCGGCGAGCTGTGGGGGATGTCGGAGACCTGCGGCGTCGCCACCTGCAACCCGCCCGAGCGGGTGAAGCTGGGAACGGTCGGGCCGCCGGTGCCGGGAGTCGAGATCAAGCTCGCAGAGGACGGCGAGGTCTTGGTGCGGGGGGACTCGGTGATGCCCGGCTACCGCAACATGCCCGAGAAGACCGCCGAGACGATCGACTCCGACGGCTGGCTTCTGACCGGCGACATCGGCGAGCTCGACGATGACGGCTACCTGAAGATCGTCGACCGCAAGAAGGAGCTGATCATCAATGCGGCCGGCAAGAACATGTCGCCGGCCAACATCGAGTCGAAGCTGAAGGCGGCGACGCCGCTGGTCGGCCAGTGCATGGCGGTCGGCGACGGACGGCCCTACAACGTGGCCCTGGTCCTCCTCGACCCCGACTATGCACCGGCCTGGGCCGCCAACAATGGGCTCGATGGCAAGTCACTGCAGGAGTTGGCAACCGACGAGCGCACGATCGCGGCGTTGCAGCAGGGAGTCGACGAGGCCAACGCGAAGATGTCGCGGGTCGAGCAGATCAAGAAGTTCAAGCTCCTGCCCGGCGAGTGGCTTCCCGGGGGCGAGGAATTGACGCCGACGATGAAGCTGAAGCGGAGGCCGATCGCCGAGAAGTACGAGGCCGAGATCGAAGCGCTCTACGCAGGGAGTTGAGCGCCGGCGGGCGCGCTGATACGTCCGTCCAGGCACGGTTGCACGATTTTTTGGTCTTCTCGGTTCCCGGCTTGCTTTTGAGGCAGAAGTTGACGATGAGTCTTGTGCATGGAAGCCAAGAGCTCAGCGACGCATTCCGAGGCGCCGTCGGTGCCCGCCGTCGACCGTCCGACGCTGACCGTGGAGGAGGTCCGGGCCGCGATCGAGCAGGACCGCTTCGTCGTCTTCTCGCAGCCGATCCAGGACCTGCGCACCGGAGCCGTGGCCAGCGAAGAGTTGCTGGTCCGGATGCGGCTTCCCGATGGGCAGCTGATCACGCCGTTTGCGTTTCTCTCGATTGCCGAGGCCTTCGGCCTCGTCGCCGAGATCGACGCGATGATGGTCGGCAAGGGCATCGAGCTGGCGCGCCGGGGCCGCAAGGTCGCGGTCAACCTCTCGGCCCACTCGCTTTCTGATCCCGGCATCACCGAGAGGGTCGAGGCGGCGGTGCGGGACGGGCTCGATCCCTGCAACCTCGGCTTCGAGATCTCCGAGAACAGCGCCGGCACCGACATCGACGCCGCCAAGAAGCTCGCCGACCGGCTGACCCAGATCGGCTGCGAGCTGGCGGTGGACGAGTTCGGCATCGGCTTCGCCTCGCTGCAATTCGTCAAGCGCCTTCCCGTGCACACGATCAAAGTCGGCCGCGAGTTCGTCGGCGACCTGCCGCGCAGCCTCGACGACTACCACGTCATGGGCTGCATCGTCGATCTGGCCGGCAAGCTCGGCCGCAAGACCACGGCGGTCGGGGTCGAGGACGGCCTCACCCTCGAGCTTCTGAAGCGACTGGGCGTCGACTTCGCCCAGGGCTTCTACATCGGCGCCCCGCGCGAGGTCGACAGCGAGACGCCGCGCGACGTCGAGCCCGAAGCCGCGGTCGAGTAACTCCGCCCGTCCCGCGCCTCCGCGGGCTCTAGCCTAGGGGCCATGAAGAAGCTGCTGAGCCGCCTTCCGCGGCCGCTGCTGGACCGGCTGCGGTCGGCCCGCAAGCGCTACCGCAGCCTCCGCTACCGCACCCGGGAGCGATTGCGGCCGGTGCGGCTGGGACGGGCCGAGATCGAGGACGCGCTGCGTGCCGGCGGGCTCGAGGAGGGCGACGCCGCCTTCGTGCAGGCGTCGATGTCCTCCTTCGGCACCATCGAGGGGGGTCCGGAGGCGGTGATCGATGCCTTCCGGCGGGTGCTCGGCGACGAGGGGCTGCTCGCAATGCCGGCCTTCCCGCTCGACCGGCCGGCGCTTCAGTACCTGCGCGACGGAGAGATCTTCGACCTGCGCTCGACGCCGTCGCGGATGGGTGCGATCAGCGAGCGCTTCCGGACCTCGCCCGGGGTGCTGCGCAGCCTGCACCCGACCCACTCGGTATGCGCCCAGGGTCCAGGTGCGGCGGCGCTGGTCGCCGGCCACGAGGTGGCCGAGACCCCGTTCGGCGCCGGCACTCCCTTCACGAGGCTGATCGAACGCGGCGCCCATCAGGTCTGGTTCGGTTCCGGGGTCGGGCCGATCACCATCTACCACGCTTGGGAGTGCATCCGCCAGCCGCCGTTTCCGATCGACGTCTTCTTTCCCGAGCGGCTCGACGCCCGCTGCATCGACGGCGAAGGCAACGAGCTGCTCGTCTCGACCCTGGTCCACTCACCGCATGCGGTGGCGGGGCGGATCGATTCCAATCCCAACCTCGAGGCCGAAGTGCGCGGTCGCCTGATCGAGGGGGGCCTGCGCTCGGTCGGCCTGGGGCGCGGCCAGATCCTCGCCCAGCCACTGCCGCAGATGCTGGTCAGCTTCGAGCAGATGCTCGGCGAGGGGATGACGATCTACCCGCCACAGCGGCTGGCGGAGGCGCGGGTATGAGCGCCGCCGGCGAGCGCGGGGCGGGGGAGGCCAGGTCAGGCTCCGAGCCTGCTCCGGAGCCGGTGGACCGGCTCGCCCAGGTGCGCGAGCTGGAGCATTTCGCGCTCCAGCGGCTGCCCTCGCTGCAACTGGCCGACGGCCTGTTCTGCCACCAGGTCGAGCCCGGAGAGCGGGCAGAGGGGCGCTCGCTTCGCTACACGCTGATCGTCCTGCTGGGCCTGCTGCGAGCCGAGGAGCACGGCCTCGAGCACGGCTTTCACCTCGGGGCCCTGCGCAGCCGGGTGCTCTCGGAGATCTACTCGGACTCGGCCGAGGCCACGCCCGGCGACTTCGGCCTCGCCCTGTGGGCCGAGTCGCGGTCCGAAGGCGACGCCGTTCAGGAGCTCGTCGGGGCGCTGGAGCGCCGGCTCCGCGACGGCGGCCTGGAACCGGTGATGAGCATGGAGGTCGCCTGGATCGTGATCGGACTCACCGAGGCCGGCGCCCGTGGCGGGCTCGGGGCCGGGGAGTCGATCCTCGCCCAGGCCCGTGACCAGCTCGTCGAGGCACGGCGCCCTCACGGTGGGCTGGTGACCCACGTCGGGCGGGGGCGGCGACGGCGCCTGCCGCACTTCGCCGACCAGATCTATTCGGTGCTCGCCCTGAGCCAGCTGGCCAGGATCCGCGACGACGGCGCGGCCCGCGACGCCGGGCGGGCGATCGGCGACCTGTTGCTGGAAAACCAGATGCCCAACGGCGCCTGGCCCTGGATCTACGACGCGCTGCGCGGGACGGTCGTCGAGCCCTACGAGCTCTACTCGGTCCATCAGGACTCGATGGCGATGATCGGGCTGCACGGGCTCACCGAGGCGACAGGCGAGCCGCACTACCGCGAGGTGGCGGTCCGAAGCCTGGACTGGAACTACGGCAACAACGAGCTCGGGGTGCAGATGTTCGACCCGGAGGCGGGGATGATCTACCGCTCGATCCGCCGCCAGCAGCGCTTCCATCGCGCCCTGCAGGCACGCAACGCAGCCGCGGCCTACTTCCGCGCCGCACCGCGGCTCGCCGACCCCGAGGAGCTGGAGCTGAACCGGGCGATGCGTCCCTATCACCTCGGCTGGCTGCTCGAGGCCTGGGCGGGCCGCGAGGAGCTGGCCCGGGTCCCCGGCTGATGGATGACCACAAGGCCCCGCTGCGGCGCCAGGATCTAGCCGACGACCCCTTCGAGCAGTTCGCCGATTGGTTCGCGCAGGCGCGCGAGCGGGTGCCGCAGGCAGATGCGATGGTCCTGGCCACCGCGTCGGCCGACGGCGCACCGGCGGCCCGCTTCTTGCTGCTGAAGGAGTTCGGCCCCGATGGCTTCGTCTTTCACACCGACTACCGCAGCGCCAAGGCCGCTGACCTCGATGCCAACCCGCGCGCTGCGCTCGCCTTCTGGTGGAGCGAGCTGGGGCTGCAGGTGCGGATCACCGGCAGCGTCGAGCGCCTGAGCCCGGAGGCCTCTGACACCTATTTCCGCACCCGGCCCCGCGAGCGCCAGCTCGGAGCCTGGGCGTCGCGCCAGAGCCAGCCCCTCGCCGACCGGGCCGAGCTCGAGCGCCAGCTGGAGGCGGTCACCGAGCGCTACGAGGGCTCAGACGTCGAGCGCCCCGAGCACTGGGGCGGGTTCCGCGTCGTCCCCGAGGCGATCGAGTTCTGGCAGCAGGGGGCGACGCGCCTGCACGACCGCTTCCGTTACCGCCGCGATGGCGGCGGCTGGACGATCGAGCGGCTCTCGCCCTAGGGCAGGACCTTGAACTTGTCCTTGGCGGGCGTCTGGTCGACGTTGCCCTCGGCGTCGACCGCCGCCACCTTGAAACGGTGCTTCCCTGCATCGAGGCCGTGGTAGGTCTTCGGCGACTTGCAGCGCTTGTACTTGCGGTGGTCGAGCTTGCAGCGGAAGGTCGACCCGCTCTCGGTCGATGTGAACTTGAACCTCGGCGAGGTGTCGGAGGAGCGATTCCTGGGTCGCTTGGTGATCTTCGTGTTCGGCGAGCCGCTGGGGTTGCCCGCTCCGCCACACGACTTCTCGGTCACAGGCGCGGAATTCGACCGCGGCGCCCGGGTCACCGGCGCGAAGTCGGCCTGGTTGTCGTTCGTGTCGTCGCTCGCTTCGAGCAGGGTCGCGCAGCCGGCACTGATCTTCTCTGCGCAGAGCGAAGGTCGTCGGCATCGGGTTTCCGTAGGGCTTCGCCTTGTCCGGCAGGTTGGCGGCGCCGGTGAATGCGCCCCAGGAGAAGCAGTCATTGGGAATCCCGTCGTAGCAGAGGGCGCCCGCCGCGATCAGATTGTTGCCGCCCCCGCCGCCGGTCTCGATGTAGGGCGTGAAGTCGACCGTGAAGTCGCGGTTCGGCACCCCCGTGTCGCCGATCAGGATCGTGCGCTGGTTCTCGCCGTTGGGAGGGTTGGGGCCGGTCAGCGGGATCGTCTGGATCGGGATCGGCATTCCGAGCAGCAGACCGTCGGCGTCCCAGAGGGTGAGGTTGTGGCCGCTGACGAGGTTCTCTCCCGGCGCGTACATCTGCAGCTCTACATAGGCCGAATCGGTCCCGGCGGTCGAGCCTGAGATCTCGCGGATCTTGTTCAGGTGGTACGTCGCCTGGGCTGGCGCAGCGACGCAGAGACCGAGCAGCATCGAGGCGGCGACCGCGAGACTGGTCCGTGCCCGAGCTCCCCTCATGGAAGGATCTTGAACTTGTCCTTGGCGGGCGTCTTGTCGGCGATGCCGCTGGCGTCGATCGCCTTGACCTTGAAGGTGTGCTTGCCGGGCTTCAGGTGACGGTAGGTCTTCGGCGACTTGCACTTGTGGAACTTCTTGTGGTCCAGCTTGCACTTGAAGGTCGACCCGGATTCCGTCGACTTGAACTTGAAGGTCGGGGAGGTGTCGCCGGAGCGGTTCTTCGGGCCGCTTCTTGATCTTCGTGTTCGGGGCGCCGGCCGTGCCGGTGCCGCTCTTGCCGCAGGACTTCTCGACGATCGCGCGAGTTCGCGTCGCGTGGATTCGACTGTCCCAGCGAGAAGTCGGCGGCGCTGTTGTTCGTGTCGTCGGAGAGGTCGAAGAGCGTCGCGCAGCTGCCCGCGATCGATCGCACCAGGCTCTGTCCCGGGGAGAGGCCGGTGCTCGCCACCGCCGGTGTCCCGTACGGGGATGAGAGCGTGATTCCGGCGCCCGGCATCCCCCAGGCGACGCAGTCAAAGCTCGACTAGCAGAGGAAGCCGCCGCTGGTGCCGGTATTGATCTGCAGGGTGGGGTCGACGAAATCCGCCGCCACGCCGTTGACGCTCGCTGTGTCGGCGACCAGGATCGTCGCCTGGTTGGAGGCGTTGGCGAAATTGGTCGGGAAAGTGAAGGGGTTCATCGGGTTCCCGGCGTTGTCGTAGCTGGTCAGCGTCTGCCCCGCGACCAGGTTCTCCGCCGCGGAGGTCTCCTGCAGCACGACGTAGTCGCCCGTCCCGCCGCCGGCATGGATCTCCCGGATCCTGACCAGGTGGAAGCTCGCCTCGGCCTGCGGAACCGCCGCCAAGCCCAGCAACGCGACCGCCGCGGTGGCCAGGCACGTCCTTGTGCGTATTGCCCTCATCCCTCCGCGGTCATTCAATCGCACCGGAGCCCAGTTCACAAGCCCGCCAGGGGCCCCCAGGTACCCTCTGGGCGTGGCCTCGAAGCGCCAGATATTCGTCCGCGACGTGCCGATCGGCGGCGGCGCGCCGGTCGTCGTGCAGACGATGACCAAGACCGAGACCGCCAACCTCGAGGCGACGATGGAGCAGATCCGCACCGTCGCCGACGCCGGCGCCGACCTGGTCCGGGTCGCGGTTCCGCGCGACGACGACGTCGAGGCGCTGAAGACGATCGTCAAGCAGTCGCCGATCCCGGTGATCGCCGACATCCACTTCAACCACACCCTGGCCCTGAAGGCGATCGACGCCGGTGCCGACTGCATCCGGCTCAACCCCGGCAACATCGGCGGCCGCGAGAAGGTCGCCGAGGTGGCGGCCAAGGCGACGGCGGCTGGCGTGCCGATGCGGATCGGGGTCAATTCCGGCTCGCTTCCCAAGCACCTGCACGAGCTCGAGCGATCGGAGCCGGTCGAGGCACTGGTCCAGGCGGCGGTCGAGTTCGTCGAGATGATGGAGAGCCTCGAGTTCGAGAACTTCAAGGTCTCGATCAAGTCGACCAACGTGCCCAACACGATCGGTGCCAACCGGCTTCTGGCCGAGCGGATCCCCTATCCGATCCACCTCGGGATCACCGAGGCGGGGACGAAGTGGTCGGGGTCGCTGAAGTCCGCGGTCGGGCTCGGAACCCTGCTCGCCGACGGGGTGGGGGACACGATCCGGATCAGCCTCTCGACCTTCCACGCCGAGGAGGAGGTCAAGGTCGCCTGGGAGATCCTCAAGGCGCTTCATCTGCGCGAGCGCGGCCCGGTGTTGATCGCCTGCCCTACCTGCGGCCGGCTTCAGTTCGACATGGACACCGTGGTCGCCGAGATCGAGCGCCGCCTGGAGTCATACGAGGAGCCGATCGAAGTGGCGGTGCTGGGCTGCGCGGTGAACGGCATCGGCGAGGCCTCACACGCCGACTTCGGGATCACCGGGGCCAAGAACGAGGGCCTGATCTTCTCGCACGGAAAGCCGCTGCGGAAGGTGCCGCAGGAGCAGCTCGTCAACGCGCTGTTCGAGGAGATCGACCGCTCGCTCGACCGCGGCAAGGTGATCGCCGACGAGAACGAGGCCCGCGAGGGCGCCCAGTGGCTGGAGCGGATCGAGGAGGAGAACGCCGGCGAGCTGACGCCGGAGCGGATCGCCAAGCTCGAAGCCGAGGCGGCCAACCGCGGCGAGGGCGACCGGGTCCTGCTCTCCGAGGACGCCTCGCCGACCGCCGGGCGCCGCTTCACCCGCGCCTAGCGCGGCGCCGCGTACTCGTAGGACTTGATCCAGGCGCTGTGGTAGGTCTTGCCGTCGACCGGCGATTGCCAGACCGACTGCCATTCGCGCCCCGGAGAGTCGCCGTAGGTGGTCGTGTAGATCCCGAACTCGTTCGTGCTCACGGTCTGCAGCTTCTGCGGCGGCCGGCCGGGATTCTTGAAGCGGATCAGCACCGAGGTCGGCTTCGTATAGGGCTGGACGAGACCCCAAAGCGAGACCGTTCCCCCTAACCGCTGGATCGCGAGCGGCAGGCGGAAGGCGGCGTAGGCCGGCTTCGGGGTGCCGTCGTACAAGCGCAGCCCCGACTCGAAGCCGCCATAGCGTTCGCCCGGGACGTTGGTCGGGCTGTCGTCGCGCATCAGGTACTGAGCGAAGGTGACGACCCGCGGGTCGTCGTAGGCGAACTTCTCGGCTATGCCGATGTCGGCCGCCTGCTGCTGGAGGCTGACCGCGTTGGGATCGGGAAAGCTCTGGACGCCGAACTCGGTGATGTAGATCGGAAAGTCGGAGGGGATCGCGCCCGTGGCCGAGGCCGAGTCGAGGGTCGCCTCGAGCCCGCCAAGCGAGCTCATGGTCACGAAGTGGGGGTTGGTGACCGGCTCATACGGCGGCTGGCCGACCAGGGGATAGGGATGCGCGGACCAGCCGACGGCATCGATCTTGGCGTCGGGCTCAGGGCAGTTGGGCAGCTTCTGGTAATCGCCGTTGAGGCAGAGGGTCTGGCGGGTGAAGGTGAGCGGGTCCACCGACTGCTCACCGCCGGTCGGCGCGGTCTCGCCGATCAGGATCGGCGCCTTCGGTTGCTGGGCCTCGACCGCCGCCTGCCCGGCGAGGTAGAGCCGCCGATAGAGCAACGGCGAGTAGGGGCGCCCGCCCCGCTTCTGCGGTTGCAGGAAGGTCGAGAGGTTGGGCTCGTTCCAGATCGTCCAGATGTCGATCTTCGGCAACGTGCCCGCCGGACCGTTGCCGTCGGGATCGAAGTGGCCGTTGTAGCGCTTCGCCAGGGCGCTGACGAAGTTGCCGAACTGGCGCGGGTCGGGGTCGGCGAGGCCGCTCGTGTTCGGCCTCGCGGCCCACTCGGGTGCCGGCCCGGTCGGCATCAGGATGATCTTCAGCCCCTTCTTCGCCGCCTCGCTGATCGTGTCGTCGTAGACCGAAAGGTTGTAGTTGGGATCGCGCGGGTCGGCGGGATGGAAGTCGTGCGGCTTGCGGGCCGGTGTGACGAGGTTCCACTGCACCAGCACCCGCAGCGCGTTGGCGCCGAGGGCATGGGCCTGGGTCAGCGCCGCCTCGCGCACCCCCGGCTGGGGATCGAACACCATCCCGCCGATGTCGAAGACCACCGGCTTGCGCCCGCTGGGGAAGTTAGGAAAGCCGGCCGCCGTCTCGTCGCCGGAGGAGCCGTTATCGGCGACCAGCGCAACCGCCGCCACGGCAACCGCCGCCGCCGCAAGGGCTGCGGCTAGCAGCCAGGGACGGCGCATCTCACTTGAAGACGTATACGCGCACGAATGGACCGGTCAGCTCGGTCCCGTCCGGCAGACGGGTCGAGGCACTGTACCGGCGCCCCTCGTGGAAGGGCGTGGAGAACTGGAAGTAGCCGCCGGCGCTGGTGTGGATCGTCTTGATCGTGTGGGCGGCGCCCGGCCTTCGCGCCTTGACGGTGACCAGGAAGGGGCCGCCGTTGGGCCGCACGTGGCCCCAGATCTTGACCCGGTGGCGCTTCTCGTTCACCCGCTGGGCGACGAGCGCGAGCCCAAAGGCGTTGTAGGAGGTCTTCTTGGTCCCGTCGGCGAACCGCAAGCCGGTCTGGAAGTTGATCTGGGAGTTGCCGGCGTCGTCCTGCATCAGGTACTGGCCGTAGCTGCGGATGCTCGGGTTGCGGTACATCAGGTACTCGGAGATCGACAGGTACTCCGCCTGCTGGAGCTGGCTGACGCCGAACTTGCGGTCGGGCACGCTCTCGACCCCGTACTCGGTCACGTAGACCGGCAGCCGCCTGGTCGTCGCATGGGCCCTGCGCGCCTTCTTCAGCGCCTTGGTCAGATTGCCGATCGTCGCCAGGTTGATCAGGCTCTTGTTGGCCTCGAACGGCGCGTCGAAGGGGTCATAGGGGTGCTGTGCCCAGCCGTCGGCGTCGATCGGCGCGCAGCCGCCGACCCGCTTGAACTTCGCGTTGAGGCAGAACACCCCGCGCATGAAGTCGATCGGGTCGGTCCCCCTGCGCCCGGGACCGGGCGAGGTCTCGCCGATCAGCAGCGGGTCGCTCGCGTGCCCGGAGTCCCGCAGGCCGCCCTGGGCGGCGAGGAATAGGGCGCGGTAGGCCTTCGCCGCCACCGATTTGTGGTGCCGCAGCTGCGGCTTCAGGAACAGCGTCAGGTTGGGCTCGTTCCAGACCGACCAGAGATCGACCCGCGGCAGGGGCGGGTTGGGCGGGTCGGTGGGATTGACGATCGGCGGCGCATAGGTGCCGCTGTAGCGGGTCCCGAGCGCCTGCACGAACTTGCCGAACTCGGTCGGGTCGGGATTGGTGATCCCGTCGGCGGAGGCGCTGGCCCAGCGCGGAGCCGGCCCGCTCGGGGTCAGCAGGACGTTCATGCCGCGGCTGTGGGCGCCCTTGACGAGCTCGTCGAGCTCGGTCCAGTTCTGCTGCGGGTAGGCGCCGGGGTCGGTGGCGTCGAAGCTCGGCTTGGCGGTCGAGCTGGCGTCCGGGGCGATCTCGCGCCAGGAGATGATCACCCGCACGGTGTCGACCCCGAAGTCCTGCAACTGGTCGAGCTGCCCGTCTCGCTGGGCGCTGGGGACGTCGAGGCCGGCGCCGCCGAGGTCGAAGAGGGTGGTCTCGCTGCGCGAGGCCGACGCGAGGGGCGCCAGGGCCAGCACGGCGAGGCAGGTCAGCGCCGCGACCGCAGCCGCGGCGGCGAGCCGGCGCGGGCGCCGGAAGGCTGGTTTTTCGTGCGAGGTCACCTGGGGCATCGCAAAGCAAACCTGTTGGTCGCCGAGAAGTTTCGGCCTGCCGCGAGACCTTGGCCTGCGGGCGAAGCGGGCTTTCTAGCAAACCCTGCGGGCGGGAGTGTCAACAATCGCCCACTTTGGCCCTAGTCGAAGCGGTAGGAGCGGATAAAAGGTCCCTGCAGAATCGCCCCATTGGGCAGCTCGCAGCTCGCCTGCCACTCGCGCCCCTGCCGCGACCCGGTCTGGAAGCGGAAATAGCCGTTGCTGTCGGTCTCCTGAACGGTCAGCGGCTGTCCGCTTCCGGCGAGGCCGTCGCGGTAGCGGATCTCGACCCGGTAGGGGCCCTGGCCGGGGCGTACGTGCCCCCACAGCGCGACGTCGCCGGAGCGGGTGCGGCGGGCGACCAGCGTCAACGGGAAGGCGTCATATGACGGCTTCGGGAAGCCGTCGGCGAACCGCAGGCCGGTCTGAAAGGACAGCAGCTGGCGCGGGTCGCCGTCGTCGTCGAGCAGGTACTGGGCGAAGGACTCGACCCAGGGGTTGCGGTACATCAGGAACTCGGCGATTCCGAGAAATTCGGCCTGGCGCTGGGGACTGACGCCGAAGCCACCCTGGGGAAAGCTCTCGATCCCGTATTCGGTCACGTAGACCGGCAGGCGAGCGGTCGTCGCACCCGCCCTGGCGACCCGCTTCAGGGCGCGGACCAGCTTGTTGATGTTCCCCGTCGAGACGATGCTGCGGTTGGTTCGCTTCGGCTTCTGCCAAGGCGGGATGTGGGGGTTGTAGGGATGGTGCGCCCAGCCGCTGGCGTCGATCGGCTGGCAGGAGCCGAGCCGCCGGTACCGGGACGAGAGGCAGAAGACCTGGCGCAGGAACTTCAGCGGCGGGGTCGAGGCGCTGCCGCGGCTCGGCGCGGTGTCTCCGAGCAGCAGGGTGTCCTGCTTGTGGCCGCTGAAGTCGAGCCCTCGCTGGGCGGCGAGGAAGAGCCCCCTGTAGAGAGCGCCGGAGACCGTCGTGCCCCCCAGCGTCCGTTGCGGGCGCAGGAAGGTACGCAGGTTGGGCTCGTTCCAGACCGCCCAGTGGTCGACCCGAGGGAGGGGATCGCCGTCGGCACCCGGGCTGCACTTTGGCGCCACGCAGGTTCCGCTGTAGCGCTCTCCGAGCGCCTGCACGAATTGCTCGAAGTCGGCGTCGTGCGGCGCGTAGAGGCCGCCCCTTGCGTTCGGGGTCGCCCAGTCGGGTACCGGGCTGGTCGGGGTCAGCAGCACGTCCATGCCGCGGACGACGGCGCCGCGGACGACGCTGTCGAGGACGTCGAAGGCGCGGGGCGGATAGTCGCCGGGATCGGAGGCGTCGAAGCCGGCGGGCGCGGTCGAGCTTTCGGGCGAGGGAGCGAGGAAGCGCCATTGGACCTGGATCCGCACAGTGTCGACGCCGAGGGCCTGTAGCCGGTCGAGGATGTCGGATCGCCGCGCGGCCGACTCGCCGTTGAGCAGCGAGGGAGTCGGGTCCAGCACCGTGAACTGATCATGCGAGGCGCCGGCCGGGGGCGCCGCGGCCAGCCCGATCAGCGCCACTGCCAGGGTGACGGCGACGAGGCTGTGGCGTGTGCGCTTCCGCATCGAGGCTTAAAACCCGCAGGGCGGCGAAACGTCTCGCCTGCCAGATGCTTACCGTACGACGCCATGTCGCGCGCAACGGAGCTGTTCTGGCCCACCCTCAAGGAAGCACCCGCCGATGCCGAGGCGGTCTCGCACAAGCTGATGGTCCGGGCGGGGCTGATCCGCCAGCTTGGGGCGGGGCTCTGGACCTATCTGCCGGCGGGCTGGCGGGCGCACCGCAAGGCCGAGGCGATCCTGCGCGAGGAGATGGACGCGATCGGCGGCCAGGAGATGTTGATGCCGGTCGTGCAGCCGGCCGGGATCTGGAAGAAGACCGGCCGCTGGGAGATCGAGGAGCTGTTCAAGCTCGAGGACCGCAAGGGCTCGCCGCTGGCGCTGGCGATGACCCACGAGGAGAACATCACCTACCACGTCGCCGGCGAGATCCGCTCCTACCGCGAGCTGCCGAAGATCCTCTACCACCTGCAGACCAAGGAGCGTGACGAGGCGCGCCCCCGCGCCGGAGTGCTGCGATCGCGGGAGTTCGTGATGAAGGACTCCTACAGCTTCGACCGCGACTTCGAGGGGCTCGACCAAAGCTATGGACTGCACATCGAGGCCTACGATCGGATCTTCGACCGCAGCGGCCTGCGCTGGTACCGGGTCGAGGGCGACGTCGGGATGATGGGTGGGACCGGGGCGCATGAGTACATGGCCCCCTGCCCGGCCGGCGAGGACGAGGTGGCCCTGGCGCCCGGTTACGCGGCGAACATGGAGATCGCCTCCGCCGAGGCCCAGCCGGTCGAGCTTCCCGCGGCCCTGGCGGCGCCGGAAGAGGTCTCGACGCCGGGGCTGACCACCGTCGAACAGGTAGCCGGTGAAGTCGGCGCCGCACCCGGAGCGCTCCTGAAGGCGATGCCGGTGATCGTCGCCGAGCGCGGGATGGTGCTCGTGCTGCTCCGCGGCGACCACCGCCTGAACGAGATCAAGCTGCGCAACGGTCTCGGCGCCGACTTCCGTCCCGCCAGCGAAGAGGAGATCGCGGCCCAGCTCGGCCCGGTCGGATTCGTCGGCCCGGTCGGCGCCGGGGTCCCGGTGATCAAGGACGCGGCGATCGAGGGCGACTCCTTCGTCGCCGGTGCCAACAAGGCCGACACGCACCTGCGCGGGGTGCAGCCGGGGCGCGACTTCGACTACGAGGAGCTCGACGTGCGCCGGGTCGAGGCCGGCGACCTGGCCCCCGGCGGGCACCCGATCGAGATCGAACCCGCGATCGAGGTGGCGAACATCTTCAAGCTCGGCACCCGGTATGCGGATGCTCTCGGCGCCACCTACCTCGACGAGGAGGGCCGCGAGCAGCCGATCGTGATGGGCAGCTACGGGATCGGGCCCGGGCGAATCGTCGCCGCGGCGATCGAGCAGGGAGCCGACGACGCCGGAATCGTCTGGCCGCGCTCGATCGCGCCCTGGGCGATCCACCTGGTCTCGCTGGCGAAGGCCGGGGAGGAGGAGCGCGAGGCTGCCGAACGCCTCTACGAGCAGTTGCGCGAGCAGGGGACGGAGGTGATCTACGACGATCGCGACGCCGGCCCGGGGGAGAAGCTGACCGATGCCGAGCTGCTCGGCTGCCCGCTGCGCCTCGTCGTCGGCCGCCGCGGGCTGGCCGAGGGAGTTATCGAGGCACAGGCGCGGCGCGGCGGCGAGGAGCGGCGCCTGCCGCTGGAGGGCGCCGCAGCCGAGGCTCGTGAGATGCTCGCCGAGTTGTGAACAAGCCGGCTCCGTTCGGTAGGGGCCGGGTGCGCAGGCTGCTCGGGCTGGACCGGACAGCTCCGGCGCCGAGCCAGACCAGGACGGGCCAGCCCCTGCACCCGCTGACGATTCCCAATCTGGTCGGCTACGCGCGGCTGCTCGGGATCCCCGTCTTTCTCTATCTCGCATTCAACTCGGGCGACGGGCGCACCGCTTCGGCCGCGATCCTCTTCTGGCTGATCGCCGCCGGCGACTATCTCGACGGCCTGCTGGCCCGCGTGACCGGTCAATACAGCCGCATGGGCGCGCTGTTGGATCCGGTCATCGATCGGCTGACGATCCTCTCCGGGGCCGTCGTCTGCTGGCACTTCGAATTGCTCCCCCGCTGGGCGCTGGCGGTGCTCGCGGTCCGCGAGCTGGTCACGCTCGCCCTCGCCCAGCTGGCGCTGCGGCGCGGCATCGAGCTCGAGATCAACTGGCTCGGACGGGCAGCGGTGTTCCCGGTCATGGGCTCGATCTTCCTCGCGATGGTCTTCGCCGGCTGGGTCCCGACGGCCCTGCTTCTTCTCGGGCTGGTGACCGGCATCCTCGCCACCGCCCTCTATCTGCGGATGGGGCTGCGTGACCTCCGCCAGACATCCCAAAAAGCAGCAGCCTGACTCGCCGCGCTGCGGCTCGCCAACGCCCGCAAGCCGGCGCCCATTAGTCATAAACCTTCAACCCTCACTTGAAGCTTGAGAGATCGCGCATATACTGCGCTCATGGAGGAAACATTTCCCGACCTCGGCTCGCTCAACGACAGCGAGCTGAAGGATCTGATCGAAAGCCTCACCGAGGAAGAGCAGGAGATCTCTTACCGGCGGCGCGTGCTGCACGGCAAGATCGACATTCTCCGCGCTGAGTTGGTCAACCGGCTGCGCCAGAAGCGCGAGCGCGGCGATTCGCTGATCTCCGGCGACGACGTTCGCCAGCTGACCGAGATCCTGGCCGGCAAGACGCAGAGCGCGGGCGAGCCCAAGGACGCCTCCTAGGCGGGGGCGTCAATGGCCGTCCACTGCCCCGAGTGTGGCTTCGTCAATCCTGAGGGCGCGAACTACTGCCAGAAGTGCGGGGCCTACTTGAGCACCCGTCCGGAGGGCGGCGACGAGCCGACCACGATGACCTACACGGTCGACGACACCGGCGAGATGCAGCCGGTGGACATCGACGAGGTCGTCGAGAGGGCGGGGGCGGCGCTTGTGATCCGGGCCGGGGGTGGGCGCGCCGGAGAGAGCTTCACGGTCGAGGACGACCGGGTCAGCATCGGGCGCAGCCCCGACGCCGGTGTCTTCCTCGACGACGTCACCGTCTCGCGCAACCACGCGCTGCTGGTGCGGCGGCGCGACGGCCTATACATCGACGACCTCGGCTCGCTCAACGGCACCTACGTCAACCGGCGCCGGATCGAGTCGCACCGGCTCGAGGACGGCGACGAGATCCAGGTCGGCAAGTACAAGCTCAGCTATCTGGAGAAGTAGGTGGCGACCAGGCAAAGGACAGCGGGCGAGGACCGGGCGCGGCTGCCCGAATCAGCCACGCGGCCGCGCAAGGCGCTGACGATCGGCGCCGTCTGCAAGATCCTGCAGAGCGAGTTCGACGACATCTCGATCTCCAAGATCCGCTACCTGGAGAACCAGAAGCTGCTCTCGCCGCGGCGCACCGCGGGCGGCTACCGCCTCTACAGCCAGTCCGACGTCGAGCGCCTGCGCACGATCCTGCGCATGCAGCGCGACGAGTTCCTGCCCCTGCGGGTGATTCGCCAGGAGCTCGCCGCGGGCCGCGACGTCGACCTCGGCAGCGAGCGCCCGACCGGCAGCGCGGTACGGCGGGCGATCCTGGTCAACAGCTCCAACGCCTACCTGACGATCGAGGAGCTGATCGAGGAGACAGGCGCCCGCGAGGAGCTGGTCAACGAGCTGGCGGAGTTCGGCGTCATCGCGCCCGACCGCCGCGACGGCCGCAATGTCTACGACGAGACCGATCGCGAGATCGTCCGCACCGCCAACGAGCTCTCGCGCTTCGGCGTCGCGGCGCGAAACCTGCGTGTCTTTCGCTCCTCCGCCGACCGCGAGGCGAATTTGCTCGAGACCCTGCTCGGTGCGTCGCTTCGCTCGCGCAATCCGCAGCGGCGCAAGGACGCGGTCGAGAGCCTCGAGAACCTCGCCGCGACGGTCAGCCATCTCAAGCACCTTCTCCTGATCAGGGACCTTCGCCGGCTCACCGGCTGAGGCCGTGCCGCGCATAAGCCGCCGCCGCCGGATCGACGCGCCGCCCGACGCCGTCTGGTCGCTGGTCTCCGACCCCTACAACCTTCCCCGCTGGTGGCCGCGAACGACCCGGGTCGAGAACGTCGAGCAGACCAAGGCGGGCAGGCGCAGCCAGTGGACCAAGGTTCTGGAGACCGGGGAGGGGAGGGGCGTGCGGGCCGACTACCGCTGCCTCAGCTCTGCCCACGGTGAGCGCTACGTCTGGGAACAGCAGCTCGGCGACACCCCCTTCGACCGGATCCTGCGCAGCTCGGTGCTGGAGATCGGCCTCGAGCCATCCGACGGCGCCACCGAGGTCGAGCTGATCAGCCGCCAGGCGCTGCGGGGGATGTCGCGCTTCGGCTCGCCGATGATGCGGCGCGCGACGAAGCAGACCCTCGACGAGGCGCTGGACGGGATCGAGCGGGCGCTGGTCAGCCCCGAGGACGCCTAGCCGTGAGCGACCCGCGCCGCGACTACAGGTGGTGGGGGTGGGGCGATCCAGCCCATGAAGCCAAGCTCGACGCCGGCTCGCTGAAGCTCCTTGCCGAACAGCTGGGCGAGCTGCGGCCCTGGGAGCGGCCACGCTCGGTCGAGGAGCTGCAACTGCCCGAGCCCGAGGAGCTGCCGGAGGCGATCGCCTCGACACTCGGGGCCGACAGTGTCTTCGGCGGCCTGGAGGACAGGGTCCGGCACGCGGTCGGCCGCGGCTACGTCGACCTCGCCCGGCTGCGCTCCGGGCGGCTCGAGAACGCGCCCGACGCCGTCATCGCCCCCGTCGACGCCGAGGCGCTGCGGGCCCTGCTGGAGATCTGCGCCCGCGAAGGGATCGCCGTCGTGCCCTTCGGGGGCGGCACCAGCGTGGTCGGCGGCGTCGAGGCGCTGCGCGGCGGGCACGCGCGGTTGATCAGCCTCGACCTCTGCCGCCTGCGCGGCGTCGACGTCGACCAGACCTCGCTGACCGCACGCCTGGGGGCCGGGCTGCGGGGACCGGAGGCCGAGGATGCGCTGCGCCGGCAGGGGCTGACGCTGGGCCACTTTCCGCAGTCGTTCGAGTACGCGACGATCGGCGGCTTCGCCGCCACCCGCTCCGCCGGCCAGGCCTCGAGCGGCTACGGGCGCTTCGACGAGCTGGTGACTCGGGTGCGGATGCTGGCCCCGGCCGGCGAGCTGGCGACTCTGGAGACGCCGCACACCGCGGCCGGGCCATCGCTGCTCGAGCTCGCGATCGGCTCCGAGGGGGTTCTCGGCGTGATCCCGGAGGTCACTGTCCGGGTGCGACCGGCACCGCCGCACGAGCGCTATGAGACCTGGATCGCGGACAGCTGGGAGGCCGGCTGGGAGATCGTCCGCGGGCTCGCCCAGGCCGAGGCGCTTCCGGACGTGATCCGCGTCTCGGACGAATCAGAGACGCGTTACTCGCTCGCCCTTTCGGGGCCCAGCGGGGCCACGGGGGCGCTGTTCGGCGGCTATCTGGCCTTGCGCAAACGTGCCGGCGGTGCCCTGATCGTGGTCGGGCTGGAGGGCGAGGCCGAGGAGATCGCGGCCCGCCACCGCAGGGTCGCGCGCGGCCTGCGCGGGGGCGGCGCCGTCTACCTCGGGCAGGGAGGCGGCAGGGCCTGGAAGCGGGGCCGCTACGAGGGCCCCTACCTTCGTGACGCGCTGATGGACGCCGGGGCGATGGTCGAGACACTCGAGACCTCGCACACCTGGAGCCGCCTCGGCGAGCTCTACGCCGGCGTCCGCGACGCGATCGCCGCGGCGATGGCGGATCAGGGGACGGCCGGCGTCGTCCTCTGCCACCTCTCCCACGCATATCCGGACGGGGCTTCGCTCTACTACACGTTCGTCGCCCGCCGCCGCGAAGGCGAGGAGGTCGAGCAGTGGCGCCGGGTCAAGACCGCGGCCAGCGAAGCGATCGTCGCCGCCGCCGGCACGATCACCCACCACCACGCCGTCGGCCGCGATCACGTCCCCTACATGGAGGCCGAGGTGGGGGAGCTGGGGCTCGAGGTCCTGCGGGCGGCAAAGCAGCGCCTCGACCCCGAGGGGATCCTCAACCCCGGCAAGCTGATCGGCTAGTCCGGCCTCAGTGGCCGGGGCCGGTCTCGCACTTCATCGACTTGCCGCGGCCCCCCTGGCCATTGCAGAAGTCACGGCCGCCGCCGCCGTAGAGCTTGTCGGGGGCCGCGCCGCCGTAGAGGCGGTCACTTCCCCTGCCCCCGAAGAGCTTGTCGCCACCCCCACCGCCGTAGAGGCGGTCGTTGCCGGACTGGCCGTAGAGCTTGCCGCTGCCAGCTCCCTCGCGGAGGACGTCGTTGCCGGGGCCGCCGTGAGCGCCATCCTTCCCCGGGCCCATCAAGCAAACGTCGTTTCCAGGTTCTCCCTGCATCGGATCGTCTTTGGCCGGGGCATCGGCGCCGAAAGCGAAGTCACCCCAGCAGCCGTCCGAGCCGGTGCCGAACTTCGCGTAGTCGTCGCCACCGTCGCCGACGCAGTCGGAGTTGCGCGGGCCGGTGATGCAGATGTCGTTGCCGGCGCCGCCGTAGCAGCGGTTGCGCCGCGCGCCCTGCGGATAGCAGGTGTCGGCCTCGGCGTTGCCGATGAACTTGTCCGAGCCGTTGCCGAGATAGGCGATCACCGGGACCGGCATCGGGTCGTCGATTTCGACCTTGTCGCCGGCGGGGCCCATCTCGATGACGATCGAGTTGACGCCGCCAAGCGGGCAGACCGCCTGCGCCTGTGGGCGCGTGAAGCGGCAGCCGGTCGGCTGCGAGCGGGTCATGAAGCCGTTGACGAGGATCTGGCTGCCGTCGGTCGTCAGGTGCAGGTGAGAGCCCGTCTCGGCTCCCTGGATCACGATCTGGCCCTCACCGGATGCCGTCGTGCCGGCGCCAAGGACGGCCAGGGCCATGGTCGCCAACACGGCGAGCCCGGCTGCGCGCAGGACGTTGCGGGTCCGGCGGGCGGGCCTGGGCTGCGATTCGCGATGCTTGTACTTCCCCTGCGAGAACATGACGCTTGCCTCCGAAATCAGTTTCTAGATCGACTTCGGAACCCCTTGCCACGGAGCTTGACCCGTTAGACGGATCTGGACGAAAGGAGGAGGACTGTGGGCGCTGCTCAGCCGGAGCTGTTCGAGCCGCCCGAGCTGGACGAAAAGCCGGGGCCGGTGATCGTCCCGCGGACGACGCTCTGGCCCGAGTATCGCGGAAGCTGCTGCTTCTTGCGTGCCTGCTGAAGTGCCGCCGTGATCTGGGAATCGCTCGAAAGCGAGACGTCGACCGACTTGAACAGACCCTGCTGGAGGGCCTGGATCAACTGGGTCGGGACCGGGGCGGCGCCGCGCATCTGTCCGTTCTTGCCCACCGGCTGGCGGACCAGCGGGAAGGCCTGCGAGGGACCGCCGTAGAGCCAGATCACATAGCGCTGGTTGCCGCTGGTGGGCTGCAGCCCGGTCACGTTGATCTGCAGCACCGGCGTGTTGCGCACCTGGGCGAAGACCGCGACGCCCTGGGCCTTGCCGCCGTTCTGCGGGGTGAGTATTGCCCGTGTCAGCCCGCTGGAGTTGTTTGACGTCTGCTGGGAGCCCGAGCCGCCCGATGACGAAGTGGTCGTGGAGTCGCTGCCGCCTCCTCCGCCGCCGCTGAAGACGCCGGCCACCGCGAGGATGACGATCACGATCACCAGGCCGCCGCCCAGCAGCCCGGCGATCACCTGGCGCTGGGTCCTGCTCAGCGAGGTCGCGAGGCCGCCCAGCGGTCGCTTCGGCGCCGGATCGGCAGTTGCCGCCGCCGGCTCGGATGCCGGCGCTGCGGGCTCGGTGGCCTCCGGCTCGCGCCGCTTGGCGGGGCGCGATCCGGCGCTCGGCAGCTCTGGAAGCTCGGCCCCCGGGGCGAGCACGCGGAGTTGGGTCTGCAGGCGCTCGGCGAGGTCGCGCGCCTTGCCGTCGGACTGCAGCTGGCGCGCGGCGTCGGCGCGGCCGATCGGGTCGGCCTGGCCGAGCAGGTAGTCGGTGAGGCTGACGTCGCGGTCTGGGTCCTCGCCGCCGATCTCGGTCAGCGCCGCCCGGGCACGCTCGCGGACCGCCTCGTCATCGAGTCCGAGCAGCGAGCCGATGTCGGAATAGCTCTGTCCGCGCTGCAGCAGCAGCTGCAGCATCGCCCTCTGATCGTCGCTTATCGCCATCTGAACTCAAAAAGCCTACGGAGTCGGGGACGTCGCAGGCGGCGGTTATGTTGCGCCGGTGGGCGCGCGACTGCGGAAAACGGCCGCCCAGCACCCCGAACGGGCCCTCGGAGTGCTCGCCGCGGTGGCCGTGCTCGCCGGTTCGGTCGCGGCGGCTTGGACCGGCCGGCTGACGCTCTCCGGGGCCGGCTCAGGGGGTCCCGCGCTGGAGGTGCTGGCGCGGGGCTCTCTGCCGCCCAGCTCGCCCACCTACCGAATCGCGGTCGAGGTGATGCGCTCGCGGCTGCAGGCCGATCCCGCGGTCAGCAGGGTGACCGTGCGCCGCCGGGATGCCGGGACGCTGCTGGTGGTCGGCCTGCGACCGGGGGGCAGGCAACGCGATGCCGCAATCGCCCGCATCGAGCGTGACCTCGACCCCGGGCCGCTGACCCTGTCCTTCAGCGGACCCACCGCCGCGGTTCGCCAGGCCACCGATGACGCGATCGACGCGCTCTGGCCGCTGGCGTTCGGCCTCCTGGTGCTGGCCCTGGCCGCGGTCGCGTCGCTCGGCCGCCGGCCGGCGGGGGCGCTGCTGCTCGCCGCCGCCGCTGCTTCGGCGCTGGCGGCCCTGGTCAGTGAGCTCTCCGGCGGGTGGTTCGACGTCTCCTGGCTGGCCCTGGTCGGGGCGGTGAGCGGCGGGACGCTTCTCTCGCTGCAGCTCTACGCGTTGGCGGCCGCCGGGTCGAGCCCCGGCGCCGTTTGGGCTGCCGCGCTCGCTGCGGCGGCGACGTTTGCCTCGGTGGCGTTGCTTGGGGTCGGCTATCTGACCTCGCTCGGCTTCGGCGGCGCGCTCGGCTGCCTGCTCGCGGCCCCGGCCTCGCTGACCGCGGTGGGGGCGGCGGAGGCTTCCGCCGAACCGCGGATCAAGCCAGCGGCCAGAGCACCCTGGCGCGGGCTCGCCGGGCTGATCGGCTGGAGCCGTCCGGCGGCGGGGATCTTCGCCCTGCTCGCGCTGGGCCTGCTCTCGGTCGTCGCCGTACCGGCGCTGCGCCTGGCGACCGCCGCGATCGGCCGCACGTCGGCCCCCGCGATCGGCGCCGGGGCCCTGGTCGCAGCAGCCGCCGCGGCCGCCCTCGCGACCCTGCTGGTGGCGGTGAGCTTCGGGCGGCGGCCGGGCATCGCGCTCGGCGCCACCCTCGCCGCCGCGCTGCCGGCCCTCGGCGCCGCCGGCCTGCTGGTGATCAGCTTCCAGGAGGGCCGTTTCGAAGGACCGCTCGCGTTCAGCTCCAAGGGTGCGCTGCAGCTCGGCTCCGCAGCCGCCGCGATCTCGGTGGTCGCCGCACTCGGCGCGGCGCAGGCCGTCGCCCTGCTGGCGGCGGCGGGTTCGCGATCCGCCGGCCTCGAGGGCGTCCGCGAGGCGATCGGACGCTGCGGGCCGGCGGCTGCGCTGTCCTGCCTGGGCGGCGTCGCGGCGGGGCTTGCCGTCGCGGCGGGCTCGCCGGGCTTCATGAAGCAGTTCGGGCTCGGGGTCGCGGCCGGGCTCCTGCTCGAGCTGTTGGTGGTCCAGGCGCTGCTCGCACCGGCGCTGCTCGGCCTCGCATCCGTACGCGGCGGCGATCAATAGCCTGGCGGCGGTGGAAGCGCGCGAGCCCGACATCTCGCCCTTCGCCGACCTGCTCGGCGTCGAGTGGCTGAGCCACGAGCCCGACGACGCCCGGGCGAGGATCGAGCTCCGCGACGACCTCAAGCAGCCTTACGGCTATCTGCACGGAGGCGTGATCGTCAGCATCATCGACGAGCTCTGCTCGCGCTGCACGGTGATCCAGGTGCTGATGGACGGGATGGTGGCGCTGGCGCAGAACGTCGACGTCTCGATGCTGCGCTCGGTTAGAGAGGGGACGCTGACGGTGTCTGCGCAGGCACGCCACCGCGGCAAGAGCAGTTGGGTCTGGGACGCCGAGGCGACCGACGATCAGGGCCGGCTCTGCGCCCTGGCAAAGGTGACGATCGCCGTGCGGCCCTTCGAGCGCCCGGCCTGAGCTGTTCAGGCCTAGCCGCCGAAGCGGTTGGTGATCGGCAGCCGCCGGTCGCGGCCGAAGGCCCGCGGCGTTATCCGGATCCCGGGCGGAGCCTGGCGGCGTTTGTACTCGGAGCGGTCGACCAGCCGGATCACCTCGTCGACGACCTCGGCCGGCGTGCCCGCCTCGACGATCTGATCGCGTCCGGCGTCCTGCTCGACGTAGGCCTCGAGGATCCGGTCGAGGACCTCGTAGGGCGGCAGCGAATCGCTGTCGAGCTGGTCGGGGCGCAGCTCCGCCGAGGGCGGGCGGTCCAGCACCGAGGCGGGGACCAGCTCGCTGCCGGCACGCTGGTTGCGGCGCCGCACGAGCTCGTAGACGAGCGTCTTCGGCACGTCCTTGATCACCGCGAAGCCGCCCGCCATGTCGCCGTAGAGGGTCGCGTAGCCGACCGACATCTCGCTCTTGTTCCCGGTCGTCATCACCAGCCAGCCGTAGCGGTTGGAGAGCGCCATCATCAGGTTGCCGCGGATCCGGGCCTGCAGGTTCTCCTCCGTCAGCTGCCGGGCCTCGTCGGGTCCCTGCGCCGGGCCCGCGCTTCGCGCCGGGTCGCCGGGACCGGGCACCGGGGCCGAGGCGTCGACACTTCGGCCCAGGGCGCCGTCCAGCGCCGCGGCGTAGTCGTCCATCATCGACTCGATCGGGATCTCGATCAGCTCGATGCCGAGGTTGGCGGCGATCCGCCGCGCATCCTCGCGCGTGCCGGAGCTGGAGTGGGGGGAGGGCATCGAGACCGCAGTGACCGCCTCCGGCCCCAGTGCGTCGACGGCGATCAGCGCCACCAGCGCCGAGTCGATGCCGCCGGAAAGCGCCAGGCCGACGTGACGGAACCCGTTCTTGAGCACGTAATCGCGCAGCCCCAGCACCAGGGCTGCGTAGACCTCGTCGAGGTCGGGGAGGGGGTCGGCAAGCTCGCAGCGCTCGCCGCCGCCGAGCTCGCAGATCAAGAGCTCCTCTTCGAACTGCTCCGCCCTGGCAACCAGGTTTCCCTCGGCGTCGTAGAGCAGGCTCTGGCCGTCGAAGACGAGCTCGTCCTGGCCACCGACCAGGTTGCAGAAGGCAAAGGCGGCGCCGTAGGCCTGTGACCGCTGCGCGAACATCTGCTCCCGCTCCACCCCCTTGCCGCGGTGGTAGGGCGATCCGGAGGGGTTGATGATCAGCTGGGCGCCGTCCGCCGCCTCGACCGAGGCCGGCGGGCCCTCGACCCAGCAGTCCTCGCAGATCGTCAGCCCGACCCGGGTGCCGGCCAGCTCGACCGTCAGCGGCTCGTTCCCCGGGGTGAAGTAGCGCTGTTCGTCGAAGACGGCGTAGTTGGGCAGTCGCTGCTTGCGGTAGACGGCCTCGATCCGGCCGTCGCGCAGCAACGCGATCGAGTTGTAGACGATCGGCTTCTCACCGTCGGAGCCCTCGCCCGGCTCGGCGAAGCCGACGACGACGGCGATCCCCTGCACAGCGGAGGCCAGACGCTGCACGGCCGCGGTATTGGCGGCGATGAAGTGCTTTTTTAGGTAGAGATCCTCCGCCGGGTAGCCGGGAATGCAGAGCTCGGGGAAGATCACGAGCTCGAGGCCGGCTTCACGGGCGACGCCGACCCACTCCTCGATCTTGCTCGTATTGGCGTCGACGTCCCCAACAGTGGGGTTGATCTGAGCGAGCCCAAGCCTGATCCTCGGTGTTGTAGGCACCCATGAAGTATTGCCCTCCCTATCCCAGCGGGGCCGAGTCGGCTCCGCCCGCCCCTATAGTTGGACGCCGCATGCGAGCCCGCCGGCAGATCGGGACCTCGCTCCTGCTGGCGGCTCTGGCGCTCGGCGTTGGCGGAGCGGCGGATGCCTCCGCGGCATCGCCCGCCGCCCTGTCCGCGCACGCAGCTTCACGGGCACTTCACCGCGCCAAGCGGATTCTCGACGCCCCCTCTCACCGCGCCGCGCGCCCGGCGCGTCCGAAGGAGTTGACGACGACCCTGCTCTCGCTCTCGCGCTCGCTGCCTGACCTCGGGCCGGTCCAGCGCCGCCGCGCCACCGGGCTGCTGGCCAGGCCCACCGACTCCCCAGACCCTGACGGCAGCTCCTACACCGTTCCCGAGACGACGCCCTTCTGCAGCACCCATTTCTGCATCCACTACGTGACCAGCAGCGCCGACGCGCCGAACCTGACCGACGCCAACGGCAACGGAATCCCCGACTACGTCGAGCAGGTCGACGCCGTCGCCGAGCAGGTCTATGCGACCGAGAACGGCACCATGGGTTGGAGGCCGCCGAAGCCCGACGGCATCCGCGGCGGCGACTCGCGGACCGATATTTACCTGGTCCAGCTCTCGGGACAGCTGTTTGGCTACTCGGCCCCCGACCTCGGCCAGAAGGGCCGCTCCCAGTACGCCTATCTGGTCCTCGACAACGACTACAGCCCCTCCGAATTCCCGCACACGCTGCCGCTCAACGACCTCGAGGTCACGCTCGCCCACGAGTACAACCACGTGCTTCAGTTCGCCTACGACGTCAACCAGGATCTCTGGTTCTACGAGGCGAGCGCGGTCTGGATGGAGGATCACGTCTATCCGGACATCAACGACTACCTGCGCTACGTCGGCCGCTGGGACAAGCGCTCGAAGCTGCCGATCACGGTCAACAACATCAAGATCTACGGCTCGGGGGTCTGGAACCACTGGCTCGCCGGCCGCTTCGGGGACGCGATCATCCGCAACATCTGGGAGCGGGCGGCGGCGGCCAAGCCGTCGGGCTTCTCGATCGGCGTCTACAACCGCGCCATCACCCGCGCCACCCGGGTTACGCGCGGCGGCGGCCAGGACTTCGCGCACGAGTTCGCGCGCTTCGCCGCCGCGACCGCGGAGTGGAGCACGCCCGGGGACTTCCCCTATCCCGACGCGCTGCTGTGGAAGGACGTAAAGCGGCACGGCAGCCTGCATCCGGGCCGCTTCGTGATCCGCAAGCTCAGCCACACCGGGTTTCTGCTGCTCAACGTCAAGCCCCGGCATGTGAAGGCGATGCGCCTGCTCGCCGGCGCCCATCGCGGCACCAGGTCGGCCTTCGCCCTGGTCTGCCGGGAGGGACCGGTGGCGACCGGGACGGTGCGGACCAAGCTGCGCTTCACCGAGCGCGGCGGCGTGCGCGGAGTCACCCTGCGCGACCCGGGACGCTGCAGCCGCATCACCGCGGTGCTGGTCAACGCCGACACCCGTGAGGGCGGCTTCGCTTTCGGCGACTGGCTCTACCTGCACGACCACGAGCGCTTCGCGGCGACGCTCGTGCTGCGGAGGTGATGGGCCGGCGCCTTTTGCGCCGGCACTGGCAGGTCAGGCGGCGAAGCCGCCGCAGTTAGTTCGCCAAAGCCTCGACTCGCTCGACGCTGAGCTGCTCGATCGAGCCGAGGACCAGGTCCGCCGCCTCGAGCACCTCTGCAGGAGGGGGAAATTCGCTACCCGGAATCAGCACCACCGGCATTCCGGCGGCGCGGGCGGAGTCGACGCCGGGACCGGAGTCCTCGATCGCGGGGGTGCGCGACGGCTCGCTGCCGAGCAGCTCGCAGGCGCGCAGGTAGACGTCGGGAGCGGGCTTTCCCCGTGCCACCTCGGCAGCCGAGATCACGGCCGCGAAGCATTGCCCCAGGCCGGCGAGCTCAATCGCCAGTTCGATCAGCTCGCGGGGCGAGGATGAGGCCACGGCCAGCGGCCAGCGCTCGGCCAGCCGGCGGACGGCGTCGGCGGCCCCGGGGACCAGCGGCAGCTGCTCGCGGTAGGAAGCCTCGAGCCGCTCCAGGATCCTGGTGCGGATCTCCTCGGCCGGCAACTCGACGCCGAGCTCGCGCTGCAGGTAGGCGATCCACTCCGGGGTGCTGAGCCCCATCATCGAGGGCTGGGCATCATCGCGCCAGCTGCCGCCGCCTGCTTCGGTCACCTCCCGGCGCGCCGCTTCCCAGCGGCGCTCGGACTCGATCAGGGTGCCATCGAGGTCAAGGGCGACTGCCTCGATCATCGCCGCACTCTTTCAGCTGCGGCGCTGCCGGCCTCGGTTCGCCGTCCGGCTACCCGGCTCCGATCTCCGTGCGCTCAGCGCTGATCCTCGACCTCGCGCTCGCGAGTGCTCGCACGCTCCTCGTGCAGCTGCGCTTCGGCCTGGGCTCGCTTGGCGCGTTCCTCCGCGACCGCCGCCTCTGTGCGACTGCGCTCGGCCTGGTCGTGGTGGTGGACCGCGTCGTCACGCTTCGCGTCCACCTGCAGGCGTGCGGTCTCGCGGCGCTGCTTGGTGCGAGCTGCGGTTCTCAGGGCCACGAACACCACGATCGCGGCGGCGACGATGATCAGAATCACGACAACGGTTGACATCTGATTCCCCTCCTTGGGATTTGCCCTAGTCCGCTTCCCCAGTGCGGCGATCCCAAACCCCGCAACCGTGCGCTCAGGCGTCGCCGAGCAGGCGCTCGAGCACGACGACGTCCTTCCATTCGCCCTCGAGGTTGCCGTGGCGGAGATGGGTTCCGACCTCGCGGAAGCCGCTGCGACGGAATAGCGCCAGGCTGGGCTCGTTGCTGGTGAAGACCTTGGCCACCAGCTTGTGGATGCCGAACCTCGAGGCCTCCTCGGCCAGCCCGGCGAGCAGCTCGCCGCCGACGCCCTCGCCGCGGGCATCGCCGGCGACGTACACAGCGCACTCGGCGATCCCCGCGTAGTAGTCGGCGGGATCGTCATAGCCGCTCCAGCCGGCCCAGCCGACGATCCTGCCGTCGCGCTCGGCGACGATCAGATTGCCGCCGCGCTGCTCGGTCTTCAGCTCCAGCTCGCCCGGCTCGTGGGGGCGAGTCTGGAAGGTCGCCTGACGCTCCGCGATGCCCTGGTTGTAGATCGAGGCGATCGCCTCGGCGTCCGATGGTTGGGCTGGACGGATCACAGACAGACCGTAGAGACCGACCTGGCCGTCCCGGTTCGCTGCGCCGCGCTCAGCTCTTTGCGCCGGCCTTGGCCTTGCCCCTGGTGGCCTTCTTGCGGCCCTTGCCCTTCTTGGCCTTCTTCGGCTTCGGCGTCGCCTTCGAGAGCTCTGCGATCGCGTCCTCGAGGTCGAGCGCGAGGCTGTCGATATCGGCCATCACCTCGTAGTCGCCGATCAGGCCGAAGTGGACCTTCCCGTTGTAGGACATGATCCCGACGCAGACCGCCTGCTTCTGGGCCAGCGGGACCATCGGGAACAGCGCCACCATCTCGCGGCCGAGGACGTAGAGAGGGAACTGGGGGCCGGGAATGTTGGTGACGACGAGGTTGAAGAAGCGCTGCGCGGACTGCAGCCTTGCCGCCTGGGAGGCGATCGTCGGCGGCGCGAAGTCGGCGAGGCCGGTGAGGATCTCGGCCCCGACCGCCTGGCCCGACTGCTTGAGGTCGCCCATCGTCTCGTGGATCATCTTCTCGGCCCGGATCGGGTCCTCGCACCAGACCGGCAGCGGCGCCATGATCGCCGCGACCCGGTTGCCCAGCGCACCGTGCTCCTCGTCGGCCCGCACGCTGACCGGGACCATCGCCCGCAACTCGAGCTCGGAGGTGTCAAAGCCCCGGCTCCGCAGGTAGCGGCCGAGGGCGCCGTTGACGGCGGTGAGGACGACGTCGTTGACCGTGCCGCCGAACTCGTTCTTTATCCGCTTGAACTCGTCGAGGTCGGCGGTCACCCAGGCGAAGCGGCGGTGGGGGCCGATATCGACGTTGAGCGGCGTCCTCGGGGCCGAAAGGCCGGCGCCGACGAACTTGCCGGTCAGGGCGAGGTTGTCGCGCACCTGCGAGGCGACGCGGCGCGGACCGCGGAAGACTGCCCGCACCCCGCGGACGATCTCAGCCGGGCTGGTGGCCCGCTCCAGCCAGGCGTCGGCGAGCAGCTTCATGGTGTTGGGCTCGGGGCGGGGGAGCCACTCGGGCCCGGTGTCCGGGGAGCCGGCCGGCTCGGGGGTGGTGTCGTAGAGGACGTTGGTTATGTCAACTCCGGAGACGCCGTCGACCAGAGCGTGATGGGTCTTGCCGATCACCGCGAAGCGGTTCTCCATCAGCCCCTCGGCGAGCCAGATCTCCCAGAGAGGCTTGGAGCGGTCCAGCTGCTGGGAGAAGATCCGCGCCGCCAGCACCCGCAGCTGATCCTCGGAGCCGGGGGGAGGCAGGGCGGTGCGGCGCACGTGGTAGTCGAGATTGAGGTAGGGGTCGTCGACCCAGACCGGGCGGCCCTGGCCGAACGGCACCGTGCGGATCTTCTGGCGAAAGCGCGGCACGAGGTGAAGCCGCGAGGCGATGTGGTCGCGAAACTCCTCGTGGCTCGGCGGCGGGCCCTCGAAGATCGTCGTCGAGGCGACGTGCATGTGGGCGCCGTCGCGTTCCATGTGAAGGAACGACGTGTCCAGTCCGCTGAGGCGATCCTCTCCCATTGCGATCGAAATTCTAGATCGGCAGCGCCAGCTCCGGGCCGGCGGGCTCGGCGGCGGGCGCGGAGTTGCCCTCCAGCGAGCTGAGTCCGACCCCGATCAACCGCACCGGGCCGTCGAGATCGAAGCGTCCCAGCAGCTCGCGCGCGACCGCGGCGACCCGGTCCGGGTCGCGGGTGGCCTGGGAAAGGGTCTGAGAGCGGGTGCGGGTCCGAAACGGGGCCAGGCGCAGCTTGACCGTGATCGTGCGGCCGCTGGTCTCCTCCTTGGCCAGCCCCTCGCAGACCGATCGCGAAAGGCGCTCCAATGTCTCCTCCAGGACCTCGGTATCGGACACGTCGCTGGCGAAGGTCGTCTCGCGGCTCTCGGACTTGCGCCTGCGGCTGGTCTCCAGCGGGCGGGCATCGATCCCGCGGGCGCGATCGCGAAGGTCGAGGCCGTCGCGGCCGAGGGAGTCCCGCAGCGCCTCCGGGCTCGCGGCCGCCAGCTCGCCGACGCTGCGGATCCCGGCCCGGTGCAGGCGCTCGTAGGTCTTCGGGCCGACGCCGGGGATGATCCGCGCCGGACGCTCGCCGACTCGCTCCAGCATCAGCTCCGAGCTGAGGACGCAGAAGCCGTCCGGCTTCTCGAGGTCGGAGGCGATCTTGGCGACCAGCTTGTTGGGGCCGATCCCGACCGAGCAGACGAGCTCCGTCTCGGCCAGCACCTCGGCCTTGAGCTTGCGGGCGCGCGCCTTCGGTGCCGGCGAGCCGGAAAGGTCGACGTAGGCCTCGTCCAGCCCCGCGATCTCGACCGCGTCGCTGTAACGGCGCAGGATCGCCATCACCTGCTGCGAAATCGCGCGGTAGCGGCCGAAGTCGCGCGGCACGAGGACCATCCGGGGGCAGCGGCGGTAGGCCGTGATCAGCGGCAGGGCCGAGTGGACGCCGAACTTGCGGGCGACGTAATTGGCCGCCATCACCACGCCGCGTGCCGTCGGATCGGTGCCGGTGGCGACGACGACCGGCTGGTCGCGCAGCTCGGGCCGTCGCAGCAGCTCGACCGAGACATAGAAGGCATCCATGTCGACGTGTGCGATGACCCGCTTCATTGCATTACCTGCGGCGGCCTACGGCCGCCTGACATGCCTCTGCCGTTCCACTTCGTTTCACGGCCTAACCAGACCAGATTACGAAGGGAAAGGGACGGCAGCGTCCTAAACTGGGCACAGATGAGCTCTGCCGAGGCGAAGAACCTCGAGGCGATCTCGAAGGCGATCGACCAGCACAACGCCAGCTGCCCCTTCCCGGCCGCCGAGGTGCGGATGAATCCCTTCGAGGTCGAGCGCCTTGGCTGGGAGGAGATCCGCGGCCTGCCAGTCGTCCCCGACCCCGAGATCGGCACCGGCCGCTTCCGTATCGTCTGCTCGCGCGAGACCGACGGGCTCGAGCTCGAGGAGACCGAGGCGATCGGCGAGCCGCTCGAGATCGAGCGCTGAGACCAGGTCGTACCAACTAGTCGTCGCCCGGGCTCGTCCCTAGTCGCACTTCGGCGGTGCCGGCGCTTCAGTCCCCGTCCCCGCGGGCCGAGGAGACCGTGTGGGAACGAAACGGACACAGAATCGCAAGCCCAGCGCCGGCCTCGCACCCGCCAGCTTCGCCGTCGCCAGCCCGATCCAGGTTTCCACCCCGCCGGTCCTGATCATCGGCACCGGCCGCCGCCACGTGGGCGGCTTCCGGCTCAGCGACCGCTAGACGCTGTTCCAGAAGTCGATCCCGAGATTGCTCATCAGCTTCTGCGCCTCGACGTTGAGGTGGAAGAACTCGCCGGTCCAGATCAGGACGCCCATCGCGATCAGGATCACCCCGCCGCTGGCGATGATCACCGAGTAATGGCGCTTGACCACCGCGAAAGCGGTCGTCATCCGTGAGAAGGCCAGCGCGGTAAGCAGGAAGGGGATCGCCAGGCCGGCCGAGTAGACGGCGAGCAGGAAGGCCCCGCGGCCGGCCGAGCCGCTGAGCGCGGCGGCGGAGAGGATCGAGCCCAGGGTTGGGCCGATGCAGGGGGTCCAGGCGACAGCGAAGGCGGCTCCGGCCACCACCGGGCCGCCCTTGCCGGCGCGCGCCATCAGCCCCTCCGCATGCCATTCGCGACTCAGCATCGGCACGAACGGGGAGGCGACGAAGATCAGGCCCATGAGGATGATCAGCGCCGCCGCGATCTTGTTCAGCAGGTCGCGGTGCTCGTTCAGGGTCGAGCCGAGCCCGGTCGCGGTCAGCCCGAGGACGATGAAGATCGCCGAGAAGCTGGCGACGAAGAGCAGGCTCGGGCCGAGCACGGTGCGCCAGTCGGCCCGGTCGAGGTCCGCGGGGGAGACGCCGGTGACCGCCGAGAGGTAGCCGGGCACCAGCGGCAGGACGCAGGGTGAGAGGAATGAGACGAGGCCCGCGGCAAGCGCCGCGAATACGCCCACGCCTGCTGCGGGATCGCCCGACATAACGGCTTCGACGCTACCGCAGCCCAGGCGCCGGCAGCGCCGGATTCAGGGCAGCTTCACGGTCGTGCGGGCGGTCGCCCGCACGGTCCCGGCCGGGCCCTTGGCCTGTGGTGTGCAGGCGATCGGCACCGTCGCGCCGCCGCGCCCGGTCAGCACGGCGGCGAAGTTGTCGCGCGTCTTCGGGACCGGGGTCGGATATTTCCAGAGCCAGGTGTGCTGGCCGGCGGCGAGGTTTGACCACTCGACCGAGGGATTGCCGCCGATCACGTACTTGAGGAAGACGTTGCGCAGCGCGACACCGGCCTGCGCGTCGGAGCCGTTGGTGAATTCGACCGGCACGCCCTCCTTGATCTCGTCGTCGGCGGTATTGGCGAGCGGCCGCGGGAATGCGGCGCGGCGGCCCTCGCTCTGGCCCATCAGGATGCCCTGCGGCAGCTTCAGCTGGCAGCTGACCTGGGTGATCTTGGCCCCAGGACCCGCCTTGACGCGAAGCGAGGTCTCGATCGTGAACAGGCGGTCACCGGCCTCGTTCGCGTCGGTGGTCGAGATCAGGCCGTTGACGATCTGGGTGTTGCCGCCCTGACCGAACTTGACCGTCTTCGACTGCGGGAACTTGGTCTGGGTCTTGTAGTCGATCGAAGCCCCGGCCTGGCCCGGGTTGCGGGTCAGCGCCACGGCCAGCACCGTGACCAGCAGCCCGACCGCGACAACGACCACGGCGCCGCGCGGCGGCGGTGAGGCGAGGGCGCTCTTGATCGCGGCGCGCATCGGCGGGCATGCTAGTCAGGCTCGATTAAAGGACGGCCGCAGGGCCACGGCGCCGCTGTAACGGGCCGATCCGCTGACAGGACTTGGCGCCATGAAACTCAACGCGCTGGTCGACTACGAGATCCCCTTCGGCGTCGAGTCGGACATGGGGGAGGGGGACGAGTGGCCGCAGATCCTCGAGAAGATCAAGGCCGCCGACATCCTGATCATGGCGATGTCGATCTGGTTCGGCGTCCGCTCCAGCGTCGCCCAGATGGTCATCGAGCGGCTTGACGGCATCTATGCGGAGACCAACGAAGCCGGTCAGTACCCGATGTACAACAAGGTCGGCGGCAAGGACCATCCCTACACCAAGAAGACCTCGACCTGGATGGCCCACAACACCGTCCACCTGGCGCGGATCCTGAAAGAGAACCCGATCCCGCCCGAGGGCAACACGGTGCAGGGCTGGGAGCACATCCCGCATCCGGGCTGAGGTTTTCAGCCCCGGTCGCGCTTCCAGCCGCGGAAGGCCTCCAGCAGCTCATCGCGGATGGCGGGGTCGAGCTGCTGCTCGGTGAGCCGGCCGCTGGCCTTGATCACGATGCGGATCTGCTCCAGGTAGGCGTTGCAGTTCGGGCAGTCGCCGATGTGCTGCTCGAAACGGCGGCGGTCGGCGGCCGGCAGAGCCCCCTCGAGGTAGTCGGTGACCAGCTCGACCAGCTCGCGGCAGGTCATCGCCTCGGCGACGGTCATTTCGCCACCTCCGGGTCCAGGTATTCCTCGAGCGCGGCCCGCACCTTGGCGCGGGCTCGGTGCAGCAGAACCCGCTGGTTGCCGTCGCTGATCTCGAGTGCCTCGGCGACCTCCTGCGGGTTCCAGCCCTCGACGTCGCGGAGGCGGATCACCGTCTGCTGGGTCTCGGGAAGCTGCTCGATCGCCGCCTCGATCACCTCCAGGGTCTCGCGATCCAGGGCCCGCTGCTGGGGCCAGTCGCGCGGCGGCGCGGCCCAGGCGAAGGGAGTCTGGCCGTCGGAGCTGAAGAAGCGGTCCGGGTCGACGGCGGGCTCACCTGCGGCGGCGTCCGCGGCGGCGATCGCCGATAGCGGGACGCTGCGACCCTCGCGCTCGGCCCGGGTCTTGGCGCGGTTGGAGAGGATGCGGAAAATCCAGGTCTTGAGGCTCGAACGGCCCTCGAAGCGGTCGATGCCGTTCAGCACCGCGAGCCAGGTCTCCTGCACAACCTCCTCGGCGACCGCCCGGTCGCGCACGTATATCCGGGCGACCCTCAGCATCGCCGGTCCGTACTCGGAGACCAGGCGCTCGAATGCCCGCTCGTCGCCGGCTCGCAGCCGCTCGACGAGATCGGCCTCGCTCTCGCCCCGCATCTGCCTCACCCGATCCATTAGCCACGACATGGCGGGGGTATATTCGCGCCTCGGGGCGAGGGGGGCGAAGAGTGGGAGGGCCAGCGAGCTCATCCCTCTTCAGTCGCCTCGGGCCGCCGCCCCGTTACAGGCGTAACAGCGGCGGCGCGCGCCAGACCGGACGATCTGCGGCCATCGCGGCCGCGGTCAACGACGATCAGGAGGATCGAATGAGCGAGGACGCAGCCGGCAAGATCAGCGAGCTGCTGCACGAAGCGGGGGAGACCCACCATCGAGTGTTCCGGATCAGCGACGGAGCGGACGACGACTGGGCGTCGTGGTACGCGGACTGGCTCGTGAACCTCTCCGAGCTTCCCGATCTACTCGGCGGCGCCCCGGTCCGCAGCGAGCTCGTCTACACACTGGTCAAGCTCGACAAGGACTACACGACGCAGGGACCAGACCAGAAGTGGGAGGACTTCTACGCCGACAGGATCGCCGCCGAACTGGGCCACGGATGAGGCACGGGCCGGGACCGCGAGCACGCCCCGGCGGCGCTAATCTGAACTACGTGCTCTACGTCTTCCCGCCGTTGTTCATTCTCGGGGGTTGGGCTTGGGGTTGTCGCGAGCCTGACCGAACCGCGATAGCGGCTGTTGCCGTCATCTGCACGATGGCCTTCGTGCCGGCGATGATCTGGGCGATGGAGACCGCGTCTGAGCTGGCCAAGGGGTGTGCCTACGCACTCGCCGTGATGGCGACCAGCTCCTGCGCGATGTTGCTGCACAGCCGTCCCGACGGCGGCGAAGGGGGAGAGGAGGCTGGCGGCGACGAGCCCGGCCCCTCGTCGGGAGACGATCCCTCGCCTCTGCCGATCGACTGGGGTGACTTCGAGCGCCGTTACTGGGAAGAGGTCCGGCGCCAGGAGCGCAAGCGGATCCCAGCCTGAGCGGGTTCATCGACACGGTCGGGGACGGGCTGCGTCAGTCCTTGCTGATGGCCTACCAGGTCTGGTGGGCGCTGGTGCTCGGATTCGCGATCTCGGCGATCGTGCAGGCGTGGGTCCCGCGCGACCGCATCGAGGCGACCCTGGCGGGAAGCGGCCCACGTCCGGTCGCCTGGGCGACGGGACTCGGGGCGGCCTCGTCCTCCTGCTCCTATGCAGCGATCGCGATCGCCCGCTCGCTGTTCGCCAAAGGGGCCTCGGCGGCCGCGTCGCTGGCCTTCCAGTTCGCATCGACCAACCTCGTCTGGGAGCTGGGGCTGGTCCTCTGGGTTCTGATCGGCTGGCAGTTCACCCTCGCTGAGTACGTGGGCGGGATCGTGATGATCGTCTTGATGGCGACGGCGCTGCGGCTCTTCGTCTCGCCGCGCCTCGAGGAGCAGGCGCGCGAGCATGCGCGGCAGGCAGAGGGCGGCCACGAGCATCAGGCGGCGTCGACGTCGATGAGCTGGCGCCGGCGGCTCGCCTCGGCCGCCGCCTGGGCCGAGGTGGCGGCCAACTTCCGCGCCGATTGGCGCATGCTCTGGAAGGAGATCGCGATCGGCTTTCTGCTCGCCGGATTCATCGGCCTGCTCGGCAACGACTTCTTCAACGGGCTGTTCATCACCGACGCGCCCCCGGCGCTGGAGGCGATCGAAAACGTGATCGCGGGGCCGCTGATCGCCGTCCTCAGCTTCGTCTGCTCGATCGGCAACGTGCCGCTGGCCGCGGTGCTGTGGTCGGGCGGGATCAGCTTCGCCGGCGTGATGGCGTTCATCTTCGCCGACCTGATCGTGCTGCCGATCATCTCCGCTTACCGCAAGTACTACGGCTGGCCCTACGCACTGCGGATCACGGCGCTGATGCTGCTGACGATGATCGTCGCGGCGCTGATCGTCGACGGGCTGTTCAGCGCCGCCGGGCTGATCCCCACCAGCCGACCGAGCCGCGACGACATCTTCGGCTCGGTCCAGCTCGACTACAAGCTCTTCCTCAATCTGTTTGGGCTGGCGGTGTTCATCGTCCTCTGGCGCCTGCGCGACGCCCAAAATGGGGCCGAGCTACCAAGTTCTCAGTAATACGTCCATCGACCTTGGAGCCAGGCGTCGCATCGACGACAATCGCCACATGCAGGAAGCGATCTTGCAGCAGACAGCCGCGGTGGCGATCGCGCAGGACGAGCTCACGATCACCAGGAGCCGGACGCCGTCGATCTACGTGCCACGGCGGACCCGGATCGGCGGCCTGGCGAATGTTCCCGCCGGGGCGGCGATCGTCGGTACGCCGCAGGGCGACGGCCAGGTCGCGATCGACGTCGCTGTGACGCACTACGTCGATCCGACGCCGGCGATCTGGGGCAGATGGGTCGCCGAGGCGGCGCGCCAGCACACCGCCGGTGAGGACGAGCTGATCGCTTCCGAGACCCACACCGCGCTCGTCTCCGAGGACGAGCTGGTCGAGGTCGGCCGCTACGACACCGGTCAGGTCCTGGTCGGGACCAACGCGGTGGGCGGCGAGCTGTCGGCCTGGATCGAGGCCGGGCGGGCCGCGTTCGCGGCCGAGGGTTCGTCCCAGAGCTGGGACTCGCTGACCTAGTCGTCAACGAATTGGAGGCGCATTGATGCGCGAAACAGGTCCGCAAGGAGGGATTGTCGCCGCTGAGGGCGGCCGCGTCGCGACTCGCAGCGCGACCCCGAACGTCTACGTGCCGCTGCGCTTCCGGATCGGCGGTATCGAGGGCATCCGCACCGGAGCTGCGATCGTCGGCACCCCACAGGGCGACGGAATGGTCGCGATCGACGTCCAGTGGGTTCCCGCGGTGGAGCCGAACCAGAAGATCTGGGAGCGCTGGATCGTCGAGGCGGCGCGCCGGCACTCCGGTGACGACGAGGAGCCGCACGACGAGGCGCGCCTGTTTCGCTTCGTCTCCGAAGCGGCGCTGGTCGAGGTCGGGCGGTGCATCAAGGGCCGGGTGGTGATCGCCGATCGCAGCGCCGAGACACAGCTGGGGCGCTGGATCCAGGCCGGCCGCGCCGACTACGTCGTCGATACGCCGTTCCCGCACCAGCGCTAGCGCTGGCATCGCCAGGGGGCCGCGGGAAGCGCCGCCGGTCGCCGACTGCAAAGGAATCGGTCGGCTCCCCATAACCGGTAAACCCGGGGCGCAAGGCGGGGGACACGGACGGCGGGGCCTGGCGCCGTTGCCCCGGGGGATCCACCGCAGCGGATGACGCGACAAGACTCCGAAGTGCGGCGACGCGCATGTGTGTGAGAGCCCGATCGCCGCGATAGCTCGAACCGAGCCGGCGATCCGAGGATCGGCGAGCGCATACGCCGGATGCCCGCGATCTCCTAAAGCGGTAATGGCTGGTCGAAAAAGCGAGCCTCTCTAAGCCCTCCTAAGCGCCTCGAACGGCCCCCGGAAGGCCAGAGGCCTCGGAATCAGACCCGACTTTCCCCAGCAGGGAGCCAAATCCCACCAACCGGGCGAAATACCGCCAACTTGCTCAGGATGTCGACCGGGCATGTGAAGGAAGGGCCCTAAGCCGACGACTGAGTGGACCCGGTGGCCGGGGGCCCGAGCTTAGGGCCGTGGCATGGCTGGCTAAGCCGAGGGCCGCCGGCCGCCGGGTTAATCACCATAGCCGGGGGCCCTTCCTGCTCAGGTCGACATAACGCCGATTATCGAGCGCAGCAGCTGCGGCACGCCCCGCAACGAAACGAGCCGCCGCGAGAGGTGGCTCGGGCGGCTCGCTCGTTCGGGAGGTGCGTTCCCCGACGTCTTAGTTGCTGGACTGGTCCTCGGACTGGTCGTGGTTCAGCTTCGCCCCGGCGGAGACGCACTGGCTGAAGGGGGTCCCCTTCTCCCCGTCGACGTGCTTCTTGCTTTCCCCGAGACAGGCGGTGCGGGGGTTGTCGGTGCTGCCGTTGGCGAGCTTGGCCATCCCCGTCACACACACGGAGAACGGCGTTCCCTTCTCGCCCTTGACGTGCTTCTTGCTCTCGCCCTGGCAATAGAACCCGTAGGCCTTTGCCTTGGCCGGCAGACCGGCGCTCGGGCCCGGCGTATTCGCCGGGAAGTGCGAATGCCCCGGATTGTCGGGCTTATGCGACGTGCCCTGGTTATCCGGCGTGGCCGCGAGGGCCGGCGCCGCGCTCAGGGCCAGTGCCCCGATGACCAGTGCGAGCCTGCTGAGGTGCTTCATCTTGCCTCCTTGGGAACGGATCCCGGATCGGGGCCGTTCGACGTGTACGCAGCAACAACGGCCGCGCGGGACCGGCGTCAGGGCCTATCTCGCGATTGCGGCCAGATAAAGGCCCTGACGCCGCCGGCCGGCCGCCGTTGTTGCCCCAGAGGTTGCGACTACGAACTCAGTCGATTGGCAGCTGGCACCGATAATGAGAAGCAATGAGCGAAGCAGCGCTGCGCCATGTTGGCCAGCCGAGAGCGAGACCACTACGTCTGGCGTCCGACGCCCGCCTGGTACGGATCGCGATGCGTGGAGAACGCCGCGCCTTCGCGGCGATCTTCCAGCGCTATCACCAGGACCTCTACCGCTACTGCAGGGCAATCCTCGGCAGCGAGGAGGATGCCGCCGACGCGATCCAGAACACGATGTTGAAGGTGATGCGCGCGCTGCCGGGCGAGTCGCGGCAGATCGCCTTGCGGGCCTGGCTGTTTCGGATCGCCCACAACGAGGCGGTCGCGCTGATTCGCCAGCGCTCTCAGTCCGCCGAGCTGAGCGAGGAAGAGCCGGCGGGACCGGCCTCGCTGCCGGAACAGCGGGCCGAAACACGGCAGCGCCTGCGCCAGCTGGTCGGCGATCTTCGAAACCTGCCCGAACGTCAGCGGAGCGCGCTTGTGATGCGGGAGCTGAACGGGATGGAATACGCGGGAATCGGGGCCGTATTCGGCACTTCGGCGGAGGCCGCCCGGCAGACCGTCTACGAGGCGCGGATCGCGCTGCAGGAGCTGGCCGAAGGACGCGAGATGCGATGTGAGCAGGCAAAACGGGCGATCTCGTCCGGCGACGGGCGGGTGCTGCGCGGCCGCAAGTTGCGCGCGCATCTGCGCGCCTGCGAGGACTGTCGCGACTTCCGCGAGGCGATTCGCGAGCGCAAGGCGGACTTTGCCGCTCTCGCGCCCCCGATGCCGGCGCTTGCCGCGGCCGGCCTGCTGCAGCAGATCCTCGGCTCCGGCCATGCCGGTGGCGGGTCCGGTGGGCTGCTCGGCGCCCTCGGCGGCGGCGGCAAGGTCGTGGCCGGCTCGACGGCGTTGAAGTCCGCGGCGGCGGTCGTCGCCACTGCAACGGTGGTCGTCGGAGCCGGCGAGGTGACGGGAGTGATCGACCCCGTCCCTGGCGCAGGCTCGAGCAAGTCGAGCCCGGTTCGGGCCGGATCGGCCCAGAGCGCGGCGCCGGCAGGCGCCGCGAGAAGCGAGCCGGGCGCCGTCTCGCCAACCGCGAAAGACGCCGGGCCGGGAGCGCGGGCAGATCCCGGTAGGGGTGCGGGGCGCCCGCGCAGCCAAGGACATTCCGGCGGCCATTCGAAGTCCGCCGCCGGTGTCTCGCATCCGGGCGGGCCGCCCGCCGGACCGCGCGGCCATTCCGATTTCGGCAAGAGCCACGCGCCGGCGAATCCCTCGCCGCCCGCCCATGCTCATCCGGTGCCCCCGGTCACAGGCGCAAAGGCCGGCCACCCGGCGGCGCCGAGCTCGGCTCCGAAGCCAGTTCCGGTTCCGAAGCACAGCCCCCCGGTCACCCCCACGCCGCCGGCCCAGGCGCAGAGCGAAAATTCCCAAGCCCCCTGAGGCCGGGCCCTAGCCTCGCGCCGGCGCCGAATGAACCGGCGCCGCCAGCAATTGGTTGACGGGCGCGACCGGCGCCGCAGCCGCCCGGCGCAGCGGCGGCAGGCCGAAGGAATCCTCGATCGTGTGCAGCAACGTGTAGTGGTCGGCGGGCCGTCGCGAGCGCGAATGGGGCAGCGCCCCTCCCCCGGCCGCGATCAGGGGCACGTGGCCGCCGCCCGGACCGGGCCCGAGACCGCGATTGCTGGTCCCCTCGTCCCAGGTGATGAAGACGATTCCGTGCGGACCGACCGCATGCAGCAGCGGCGGTATGAAATGGGACAGGTAGCGGTCGCTGAAGCCGGTAGAGCAGTAGTGCCCGTCATGGCAGAGACCAAGGGTTATCCAGGAGAAGCGGGGAAGCTGGCGCCGCGCAACGTCCTGTGAGAGCTGCCCGAAGCCGGCGATGTGGCCGAGCGTGGCTCCATCGGTCGAGGCCTCGTAATGCAGGAAGGGATCGACCCGGCCGGTGTCGGGCAGGCCCCCCTCGAAATAGGCCTTCCAGGGAATCCGCGCCGCGTCGAGCTGGTCGAAGAGGCTGGTTCGGTCGACCTGGCAGTGGCAATCGCGGCCAAGGTGGAAGGTGGCGCCGGCGGTCAAGGCAAGGTAGTTCGGCAACGACGGGTGGCTGACGCCGAAGTAGCGGGTCTCGAGCCCGCTGCGGCGGGCGAGCGAATCCAGATAGGGCGCCTGCCCGCCGCGCAGAACCTTGTAGCCGCGGTTCTCGAGCACGACCACGGCGACGTGGGAAAAGCGCGGCGCATGGGCCGGGTCGATGTCGGCCGCGCGGTCGCGGTCGGCGACCAGGCCGAAGACGATCACCGCCAGCCCCAGGGCCACCAGGGTGGAGATCGCACGTCGCATCCAACCATCGGTAGCGCCCCATCCTGACCGCCGCCTCAGGCGCAGCTAAATGCGCGCTGAGCGTCCGCGTGCGAGGCGGGATACGGTCTGCGCCGTGTCCGATCTCGACCTGCTGACCCACGAGATCCGCCCCGCCGCGGGCGAGCCCGAAGGGGCGCTGGTGTTGCACCACGGCCGCGGCACCGACCGCCTCGACCTGCTGCCGCTGATCGACGCGCTCGATCCCGAACGCAGGCTGGTCGGCGTCACCCCTCAGGCTCCGCTGCAGCTCCCACCCGGCGGCTGGCACTGGTACGCGGTGCCGCAGGTCGGCTACCCGGATCCGGAGACCTTCTGGGGGAGCTTCTCGCTGCTGGAGCGCTTTCACGACGCCCTGCCCGGCCAACTCGGCGTTCCATGGGAGCGGACCGTGATCGGCGGCTTCTCGATGGGAACGGTGATGTCCTACGCGCTCGGATTGAGCCCGAAGCGCCCGCCGCCGGCCGGGATCATCGCCCTCAGCGGCTTCATCCCCACGGTCGAGGGCTTCGAGCCGCACTTCGCCGACCGCTCCGAGATGCCGGTGGCAATCGGCCATGGCAGCGAGGATCCGATCATCTCGGTGGAGTTCGGCCGCGCCGCGAAGGAGACACTGGAGGCGGCATCGCTGCCGGTCCTCTATCGCGAGTCGCCGATCGGTCATTCGGTCGATCCCGGGTTTCTGCCCCAGCTCCAGAGCTGGCTCGGCGACTGTCTCGGCGATCGCTGAGCCCGATTAGGCTCCTCAGATGGCCCGCGCTGCAGGCGATCCGGAGACGGCGCAGCCCGCGATCGGCGGCGAGGCCGCCGCCGCGGCCGAGGACCGCAGCCGCTACGCGGCGGTCGCGGCGATCGTGGACCGGATCCCGCTGGCCGAGGCGGGAAGCGAGATGGTGGATGAGTTCCGGGCCGAGATCGCGTCACTGGACCGCCTCTCCGGCTCCTCGCAGTCCGACATCGTCGCCGGCGTCGAACGCAACCTGCGGCGCTGGCAGCGCTGGCTGCGCACCGGTATCGCACCGCCCGACAGCGATTTCGACCCCTTGCGCGAATGGGCCCGCGCGCGGGCAACGGAGGGGGTGCGACTCGAGGACCTGCTGCGCGCCTTCGGAGTCGGGCGCCAGGTCGGCTGGGAGCTGATCCGCCGCCACGCAGACGAGGGCGAGACCGATGCCCTGCTCGATGCGGCAGGCCTGCTGATGCAGTACGTGGACCGGGTCTCGGCGGTGGTGACCGACACCTACCTCGCCGAGCGTGACGTACTGGTCTCCGAGGACGAGCGGCGGACCCGCAACCTGATCGACCTCCTCAGCAGCGGCGAGCCGCTCCAGCTCGATCAGCTGGAGCTGGCCGAGCGCCTCGGGGTCGCGGTCGAACCCGCCTATGCACCCTTTGCCGTCGTGATGCCCGATCGCACCCCCCGCCGCCACGCCTCGCTGGCGGCGCGACTGCGGCGGCGCGGCTGGAGGCTGACGGTGACCGAGGGGGGCCGCGTGGTCGGGCTCGCATCGAAGCCGCTCGAGCTCGCCGACCTAGAGGAGGGAAACGACGTCCTGCTGGTCAGCGGCGAGCCGACCCCGCGCGCCGAGCTGGCCGAGGCGCGCGAGGACCTGGCGCTTCTGGCCGAGCACGGGCGCGTGGCGGGCCTGCGGGGCGGAATCAGGTCCGAGGACCACCTGCTCGAGGTGCTGATGGGACGCCTGCCAAAGACCGCGGCCGGACTGCGCGCGAAGGTCCTCGGGCCGCTGGCCGATCCCGAGCAAGCCGAGCTGCTCCGCACCCTGCGCACCCTGGTCGCCAAGCACTACGACCGCGGCGCGACCAGCGAGGCTCTGCACGTGCACCGAAACACCCTCGCCTACCGCCTGCGCCGGATCGAGGAGATCACGGGCCTCGACCTCTCGAGCCCTCGCGACCTCGCCTGCGTCTATCTCGCAGTCGGGATCGAGCTCGAGCCGGCGGCCCGGTAGCGGCGCCCTTGTGCAGCTGCACAAAGGGCGGGGCCGAAATTCGTCAGACCGTGCTTGAACCCGGCGCGGACGCCGAATAGCGTCAGCCGCCGGCGCGGCGTTCTTTGGCGCCGCAACTCACGGAGGAGGAGAGCATGGGTCCCGGTGGCAAGCTTCGGCGGTTCGCGGTCGCGGTCGCGCTGGGACTCGGAATCGCGGCCCTCGCCCCCTCCCCGGCCCCGGCCCACTCCCAGTCCACGAGCTGTCAGGCGTTCGGCTCCAATGTCTTCCAGCGCTGCGCGGTGCGCTTCAGCTGGATCAAGGGCTTCAACGACCCCGCGACCCCGGACAACCTCGACCGGGTCGGAGTGCTCAAGGTCGGCTCGCCGTTCGCGCGCAACGTCCTGGTCCTCAACCCCGGCACCTCGGCCGGCTCGGGCTACTTCCGGCCCCTGGCCGACGACATCGTCCGCGATACCCATGGCGCCTGGCAGGTCTGGTCGGTCGAGCGGCGCGAGAACCAGCTCGAGGACCAGTCGGTCCTCGACGCCTACAAGCAGGGCAGGGCGACTCCGCAGCAGCTCTTCGACTACTACCTCGGGTTCCTCTCGGATTCGTCGATCGCGCACCACTTCCAGTTGATCCCGGACTCGTCGGTCGCCTACGCGCGCGGCTGGGGCATGAACGTCGAGATCCAGGACCTGCACCGGGTCGTCGAGGCCGCGGGTCGCTTCGGCCGCCGGGTCGTGCTCGGAGGCCATTCGCTCGGCGGCTCGATCACCACCGCCTACGCGACCTGGGACTTCAACGGCAAGGCGGGCGCCAAGGGCCTCTCCGGCCTCGTCTACATCGACGGCGGCAGCAATCCCGTGCCGGTCACCCCGCAGGCGGCCGCCCAGTCGCTGCAGAGCCTGCAGTCCAGCTCGCCGTGGCTTTCGTTCGGCGGCATCCCCGCCCCGTTCGCGGGCCTCTTCTCGGCCACCGGCTCCTGCGGCACCGTCTATGACCCCGACCATCCGTCGCTGGGCTACAGCTTCCCGCTGCTGCCGGCGAACCTGAAGCCGCCGCTGCCGGCCGGCGTCGTGCCGACCAACGAGGCCCAGTACGGCTTCGCGGTCGACAACGACACCTCGCCGGCCTCGCTGATCGCCGCCCAGGGACATATCGGGCACCTCGCCCCCAGCGGCAACCCGCGCGGCTGGGTCGACAACGAGATCTCCCCGATCCAGCGCTTCGCGGCGATGTTCTGCGGCAAGGGCATCCGCGGCATCGACGGAACTGCCTGGTATCACCCGCTGCGGTTGACGATCGATTCCGGCGCCGTCGCCGACGGCAATGCCAACCCGGCCCAGAGCGTTCTCGGCGTGCAGGCGGTCCACGGCCACGATCTCGGCCGCCGGATGCGGATCTATGCATTCGGAGCGGCGCTCGGCGGCCAGGGCGTGCTCGACACCGCCAGCGTGCTGGCCCAGCAGTCCGGGATTCCGAGCAGCAACCTGACCCTGGTCAACCGCCAGAGCACCTACTCGCACAACGATCCCAGCTCGGCCAGCCCGCGCAACGACTTCGTCGCCAACCTGATCCCGTTCCTGGGCAAGATCGGAAAGGGCCGCCCCCACCACAAGTAGGCTGGCTTCGAATGCCCGGCTCAAGCGAAGCTCCAACCCGGACGGGGACCGAGCTGGTCAGGCGGCCGGCCGACGAGCTCGTCGCCCTGCACCGGCTTGCCTACCGCGAGCTGAGCGACTTCATCGGCGGCATCGGCCAGTTCCAGAACGCGATCGCGGGCCGGACCTTCTCCGCCCTCGGCGTCGCGAGCCGTGCCTTCCCGCCGCTCAAGATCGGCACCTGGCCGGCCCGGACCGGGTACACGGCCGCCTCGCGCGCCGTGATCGGCGGAATCCGCGGCGGCACGATGCTGGCCGGACGGGCGGGCGACGCCGCGCTGGCGCGCCGCGAGGCAGCCGAGCGCCGGCTCTCGACCACCGTCCCCGGAAGCGCCGCCCTGGCGGCGCTGAACGGCCTCATAGGCGACCAGCTCGAGCGCGAGCGCAGCCCGCTCCAGGAGCCGATCTCGGTCCGGGTGACCGGCGAGGCGATCCCGCCCGAGCCCGCCGCCGTCGCAGCCGCGTTTCCCGCCGCGGGCCCGCGGCCGGTCGTCTTCCTGCACGGGTTGATGGAGACCGAGTTCGCCTGGCGGCTCGGCCAGCGGAGCTGGGGCCAGACCTACGGCACCGCCCTCGCCCGCGACCTCGGCTGCACCCCCGTCTACGTCCGCTACAACAGCGGCCGCCACGTGTCCGAGAACGGCGCCTCGCTGGCGCAATTGCTGGGGCAGCTGTTCGAGTCCTGGCCGGTCGAGGTCTCCGAGATCGCGCTGGTCGGACACTCGATGGGCGGTCTGGTCGCCCGCAGCGCCTGTCACCAGGCCGACCGCCAAGACGATGCCTGGGTCGCCCGGGTGCGGCACGTCGTCTCGCTCGGCTCGCCGCACATGGGGGCGCCGCTGGCCCAGGGCGCCCACTTCGCGAGCGCGGCGCTCGACGCGCTGCCGGAGACGCGGCCGCTGGCCAACTTCCTGCGCCGCCGCAGCGGTGGCATCCGCGACCTGCGTCACGGCTCGCTGGTCGACGAGGACTGGCGCGACCGCGATCCCGACGCCCTGCGCGCCGTCGCCTGCGAGGAGGTGCCACTGCTCGAGGGCGTGACCCACTGCTTCGTCACCGCGACCGTAACCCGCAGCGCCGAGCACCCGCTCGGGCGCCTGGTCGGCGACACGCTGGTCCTGCAGCCGAGCGGCTCGGGCCGCAGCCGCCGCAGGCGGATCGGCTTCCGCGATGAGCACGGGATGCACGTCGGAGGCACCCACCATCTCGCCCTGCTCAACCACCCGGCGGTCTATCCGCGCCTGCGCGAGTGGCTGAGCCGCTCGCCCGACTGAGCCCGCCCCCTGCCCTAGACGATCGCCGGCTCCTGCGCCGGTGGATGCTCGGCCCGGCGGGCTGGCCTGAGGCCGTGCCTGGCCGGTCGCCGGACCCGCACGTGCTCGGAGATCAGATAGGAGCCGATCACTGCTGCGGCGGCGAATCCCTGCGCGGCTAGCGTCTCGACGGTCGGGAAGATCGCCAACCAGGTGCCGATCCAGCCGGGGAAGGTGATGCCTATCTGGGTGGTCGGGATCCAGCCCGCCAACTGCAGCTCCTGGGCGCTCTCTCCGACCATCACGACGAGCACGAAGCCGATCAGGACCCCGGTCAGGACCAGCATCCGCTTGTAGGGCAGCTTGTGATGGGCGACGAATGTCAGGGCCCCGATCACCGCAGTTGCCCCGAGCCCGATCGCGACCCCTTCGAGCACGGTTGCAGCCCCGTACTGGAGCCGCAGATTCTGCAGGAAGAGGACGATCTCGAAGCCCTCGCGGTAGACGGCTGTGAAGCCGAGCAGGATCAACCCTGCGGTGAGACCTTGCCCCCCGCTCAGCAGCCGTCGGCGTCGGCGGTGATGGTGGGCGATCCATCCCGTCCAGTAGATGTTGTGGAAGAACCAGTTCATCACCACCAGCAGGACGACGACCGCCAACAGACCGGTCGCCGCCTGGATGTCGAGTCCCGGGCCGCCAAGCGTCCCGATCAGCCAGGCGGCGGCGAACCAGGTCGCCACCGAGAACGCCACCGCGATCGCCGCCCCGGCGCCCACCGGCCGCCGCTTGGCCGTATTCGCTCCCAGCAGGCTCGCGGTGACCGCGGCCAGGACCAGGATCGCCTCCAGCCCCTCCCGCAGGACCAGCAGGCCGCTGTCGAGGACCACGGCTCCGTGGCTGAGATGGCCCTGCTCGGTGGGATCGGGCACGCCGCCCTTTGCAGTGAGGGCCAGATAGAGCAGCAAGCCGCCGGCGATTGCCAGCAGTGCGGTCCAGGCCCGGGCTCCGAGTTGACCAGAGTCCGAGCTCACGCCGTGGCTTCGGCCGTCGGCCTCGGCTTGACCGAAACCGGCTCGCGACGGATCCGCCAGCGGTCGGGCCAGACGACGTAGAGGCCCATCGGAACCGCGTAGATCAGGTAGGCGAAGGCTTCGCCGACGGTTGGCTTCGGCTGCAGCCCGAGCATTCCGGTCAGCAGCGAGCCGGAGATCTGGCCCGGCTTGACCAGCCAGGAGAGGTCGATGGCCTGCGACTGCAGGTCGTTGAACCAGCCGGCTTCGTGCGCGGTGTGGATCGCTGTCGCGAACAGCCCTGCGGCGACGAGAACCAGGACCAGGCCGGTGGCGCGGAAGAAGCGCGAGAGGTTGATCCTGACGCCGCCGCGATAGAGCGCCACGCCGAGACCGACCGCGGCGATCAGGCCGAGAAGCGCGCCGGCTCCGGCGGAGCCTTGGTTGCTCGTGTCCTGGAACACCGCCAGCAGGAAGACGGAAGTCTCGAAGCCCTCGCGCAGGACCGCCAGGAAGGCCATCGTCAGCAGGCCCACCGCCGAGCCGGCCGCGAGCGCCGTCGCCGCCTCATTCTCAAGGACCGACTTCAGGCCACGTGAGTGGCGCCGCATCCAGATCACCATGTAGGTGACGAAGCCGACGGCGATCAGCCCGACGACGGTCTCCAGACCCTCCTGCTGGCGCTGGGGAAGGTCGTGTCCCCCGACCCGCAGCCCGACCGCCACCGCGGCGCACAGGCCAAGTGCCAATCCGACTCCGAACCACATCGGCCGCAGCGCGTCCCGGCGGCCCTGCTTGACCAGAAACGCGGCCACGATCCCGATGATCAGCGCCGCCTCGACGCCCTCTCGCAGAGTGATCACGAACGCTGGAAGCAACCGGCCCTGTCTCCTTTCGAATCCCGATTAGGGAACCCTGATTAGGGTGCCCTAACGTAGCATGCCGGAGCCTGCAGCGGAAGGGTTGCGGGCCGCGGGCGCTAGCGGCGCCGCCAGCCGCCGCCGAACATGCGCCCGATCCGGCCCCGCGGGACGTGGGGGCGGAAGCTGGGTCCACCCTCCTCGGGCGGCGGCAGCTGCAGCGCCTGCTCGGCGGTCAGGGTCAGCGTCACCCCGCGCTCGGCGGTGCGGCTGACCTCGGGAGCATCGGCGAAACGGTGGACGCCGTCGTGATCCTTGAAAACAATCCCGTCGAATATCCGCTCGCGGTAGTTGTCGAGGACCTGCACCACGGCCCCGACCTCGGCCTCGTCCGAGCTGTAGACCGGGGTCCCGCGCTCGACGGCTGCGTAGTGGATGGCCTGCCCGTCGTCGATCACAGAGCAAGGATATTGAGGTCGAAATGCCGCTAGGGGCGTAGCCGCTCGACGACCGCCGGCTCGCGGCTGAAGGCGAGGATCTCGCGCGAGAGCTTTCCACCCTGCCAGGCGAGCGGCGACTCGCCCTCCACCTCGCTGATCAGGCGCGCCTGCGGCAGGCTCTCGGCGTAGGCCTCGGAGACCGCATAGGGATGCCCGGGATCGGAGAGGTCGTGGCTTGCGACCACCAGCGAGGGCACGTCGATCGTTTCCAGATCCGACATCGACTCGAAGGGCTTCGAACGCGCGATGCCGCGCATCGCATCCGCCACCGCCTGGGGGTGGCGGTGCTTGAGCATCCGTTCGCGCGTGAAGCGCAGCACGGTCTCGCGCCAGGCCGGATCGAGGCCCTGGCGGTCGATCACCTCGAGAAATCCTTCGACGCCTCCGGTCTCGAGGCCGTCGGCGAGCTCGTCCCAGTGTTCGAGCGTCTCCTGGCGCCGCTCGGCGTCCGCGGGCGGCCCTTTGTAGACGGGGCCGATCACGACCAGCCCGGCGAGGAGATCGCGGGCCCGCAGTGCGTAGCCGACCGCCGTGTGGGAGCCCATCGAATGGCCGGCGAGAATGAACGGTCCGCCGTCGCCGACCTCGTCGAGCACGAGCTCGAGGTCGTCGACGTTCTGCGGCGATCCGTAATCGCTGCGCTGCGGCGCCGGCGCGGACTCGCCGTGGCCGCGGGCGTCGTAGCGGACCATCCGCAGGCCCTCGCGGGCGAGCACGGTCGAGCCGTGGACGACCTGGCCCCGGGTGGCCGTGACCCCGTGCAGGAGCACCATCGCCGGCCCGTCGCCGAGCTCGTCTCCAGCCAGCCGCCCGCCGACCTCGAACGGCCGCGGCTCTGACCCCTGCGCGCTCATCTCTGCGGCCTTCGCATCGGCAGCGCAGCGTACCCCTTGCGAAGATGGGGCCCGATGGCCCGCTCCGGCCCACCGCCGCCGCTTCGAATTCGCCTGATCGGGCGGACCTTGAACGGGATCGTCGCCCGGGCGCCCTTCCTCTGGCCGATGGTTCGGGCACCGATGCGGCATTTCTTCGAGCGGGCGGCGCCGGGCTGGGACGAGCGCACCGGGGCCGGGTCGCCCGATCACCTTGCCGCACTGGCCGCCGCGACGGCGCAGCTGAGCGAGGCACCGGAGCGAGCGCTCGACATCGGCTGCGGTACCGGCGAGGGAACCCTGTTCCTCGCCCGCGAGTTCCCCACCGCACGCGTCAGGGGCGTCGACCTCTCCGAGGAGATGATCCGCCTCGCCCGGGCCAAGGTCGGGCTCGATCCCGAGGGCCGGGTGGCCTTCAAGGTCGCCGACGCCGGCAGCCTTCCGTGGCCCGACGACTCCTTCGACCTCGTCGCGCAGCTCAACATGCCGCCGTTCTTCGCCGAGATCGCCCGGGTGCTGCGACCCGGTGGCAGCGTCATAGTCGCCAACAGCCTCGGCGACCGAACCCCCTTCTACACCCCGCACGCGGTGCTCGAGCGCGGCTTTCGGCGCCAGGGCCTCGAGAAGGCCGGCGACGGCGGTGCCGCGGAGGGCACCTTCTTCATCGCCAGGCTTCCGGTTCAGCCCTGATGGAGATCGTCGATCGGCCCCTGGCACTGCTGGTCAACCCGACCTCGGGTGGCGGGCGAACAAAGGGACTGCTGCCGAAGGTCGAAGCCGAGCTCGACAAGCGCCGGATTGCCTTCCGGGTCGAGCCGACCCGCAGCGTCGAGCATGCGATCGCCGAAGCGCTGCGCGCCGCCGATGCGGACGAGGTGCCGGTGGTGATGAGCGGCGACGGGCTGATCGGCGCCGTCGGCGGGGCGCTGGCAGGCACCGAGGTGCCGTTGGGGATCGTCCCCGGGGGGCGCGGCAACGACCTCGCGCGGGCACTCGGCATCGCCGCTGATCCCTCCCAGGCGGTGGCGGTCCTCGCCGCCGGGCTTACACGGGTGATCGACGTCGGCGAGGCCAACGGCCGCCGCTTTCTCGGCATCGCCAGCGTCGGCTTCGATTCCGAGTGCAACCGGATCGCCAACGAAACCCGTTTCGTGCGCGGCAACCTCGTCTACGCCTACTCGGTCCCGCGGGCGCTGGCCAGCTGGAAGCCGGCCCGCTTCACGCTGCGGATCGGCGACGAGAGCCTTCGCTTCAGCGGCTACTCGGTGGCCGCCGCCAACAGCAGCACTTTCGGCGGCGGGATGCGGGTGGCTCCCGACGCGTTGCTGGACGACGGAGAGTTCGACGTGGTGATGGTCGGCGAGGTGGGCAAGCTGCGGTACCTCACTAACCTGCCGAAGGTGTTCAAGGGCACCCATGTCGACAACGAGGAGGTGCGGATCGTGCGTGCCTCACGTTTCGAGCTCAGCGCCAGCCGTCCCTTCACGATCTATGCGGACGGCGATCCCCTGACGGACCTTCCGGCCACGCTGCGGGTGCTTCCGCGGGCGCTCTGCGTCGTGGCGCCGCCGGCACCGAGTTGAGGGCCGGCTTCGCGGCAAAGGTCGCGCTCGCCCGCGCGGTGGGGGCGGCGAGCCGGGTCAGCGGACGGGGCGGCGGCACCACATTGCCCGGCCGCCTGCTGCTGCGCCTCTCCCCGAACGCGATCGCCGAGCTCGGCGCCGGGCTGCGGAGGAGCACGATCGTCAGCGCCACGAACGGAAAGACGACGACAGCGGCGATGATCTCCGCCGCCCTGGCCGCCGCCGGGCGGACCCCGGTCCACAACCGCGCCGGCTCGAACATGACCTGGGGCGTCGCAACGGCGCTGCTCGAACAGCGCGGCGAGGAGGGCCTGTTCGAGGTCGACGAAGCCTGGCTGCCGAAGGTGGCGGCTCAGCTCGACCCCGGGCTGATCGTCCTCGGGAACCTCTTCCGCGACCAGCTCGACCGCTACGGAGAGCTGGAGCGGCTGGCCGACGACTGGGCGGCGCTGGTCGAACGGCGGGCCGGCGGCACGGACTTCGTCCTCAACGCCGACGATCCGCTGGTCGCCGACCTCGGCCGCGACCGCGAGCAGCAGCCGCGAGAGGGGGTCACCTACTTCGGGATCGAGGACCCGCGCCAGGCACTGCCGGAGCTCCAGCACGCCCATGACGCCAAGCACTGCCGCCGCTGCGGACATCCCTACGCCTACGAACGCGCCTTCGTCGGCCATCTCGGCCACTACTCGTGCCCGTCCTGCGGCGCCGAGCGCCCGCCGCCCGACGTCGCCGCGACCCGGATCGAGCTGCAGGGGATGCGGGGTTCGCAGGTCGCGGTCCGCACCCCGCAGGGCGAGCTCGAGCTGCGCCTGCCCCTCCCCGGCCTCTACAACGTCTACAACGCCCTGGCGGCGATCGCGGCATCGCTGCGGCTCGGCGTCGACCCGGTGGCGGTCAAGAGCGGCCTCGAGGCGATGCGAGCGGTCTTTGGCCGTGTGGAGACGATCGAGGTCGAGGGCAGGCGGCTCTCGATCCTGCTGATCAAGAATCCGGCCGGCGCCAACGAGGTCCTGCGGACGCTGCGGCTGGAGGCCGACCGGGACGGCGTCGACCTCTGGATAGCGCTCAACGACGGGATCGCCGACGGCCGCGACGTCTCCTGGATCTGGGACGCGGACTTCGAGCTTCTGGCGGGCGCCGCCCGCCGCATCACCTGCTCCGGGACCCGGGCACCGGAGATGGCGCTGCGGCTCAAGTACGCGGGGCTGGCGACGGAGTCGATCGCGGTCGAAGAGCGGATCGACGACTCGCTGGAGCGGGCGCTCGACGGCGCCGACGGCGGGCAGCTTTTCGCGCTGCCCACCTACACGGCGCTGCTGGAGCTGCGCAGGCTGCTGACCCGGCGCGGGCTGGCGAAGGACTATTGGGAATGAGGGTGGACGGGATGAGCGAGCAGCGGGTGACCTGGCATGACGTCGAGTGCGGCGGCTACGAGGCCGACCTGCCGCTCTGGGCCGAGCTCGCCGATGCCTGCGGCGAGCCGCTGCTCGAGCTCGGTTGCGGGACCGGCCGGGTGGCGCTGCATCTCGCCCGGCGGGGTCACCGGGTGGCCGCGATCGACGTCGAGCCGGTCCTGGTCGAAGCGCTGCGCGACCGGGCCGAGCGAGCCGGCCTCGAGGTCGCCGCCGAGCAGGCCGATGCGGCGGGCTTCGAGCTCGATCGGGGCTTCGCGCTGATCCTGGCCCCGATGCAGCTGATCCAGCTGCTCGACGGGCCGGAACGGCGTCGCGACTGCCTGCGCAGCGCCGCGTCGCACCTGCTGCCGGGCGGCCGCCTGGCGCTGGCCATCGTCGACGGCGCCCCGACCGGGATCCCGGCAGCGCCCCTGGTACCCGACGTCCGCGAGCTCGACGGCTGGGTCTACTCCAGCCTGCCGCTGGGGGCGCTGCGCGACGGCGACCTGCTCGAGATCGACCGCCTGCGCCAGACAGTCGATCCGGAAGGGCATCTGAGCGAGGCCAGCGACACCGTCCGGCTGCGAATTCTCTCGCCGCAGCAGCTCGAGGACGAGGCCGGGGCGGCCGGCCTGCGCCCCGTCGCCCGGCACCTGATCGAGCCCACCCAGAGCCACGTCGGCTCCACGGTCGTCGTGCTGGAGGCCTGAGATGGAGCTGCGGCTGCTGGCGCTCTACCCCGAGCAGATGAACATCTACGCCGACCGCGGCAACATGATCTTCCTGCGCCGCCGCTGCGAGTGGCGCGGGATCGGCTTTGCCTACACGGCCGCCGGTCCTGGGGACCGGGTCGATCCCGGCGCCCACGACTTCTTCTACATCGGCGGCGGCCAGGACCGCGACCAGCGCGCTGTCGCCGCCGACATGGTGGCCGGCAAGCGCGACGATCTCGCGGCGGCGGTCGACGACGGCGCCGTCCTGCTCGCGGTCTGCGGCGGCTATCAACTGCTCGGCCACAGCTACCAGCTCGGCAGCGAACGGATCCCCGGCCTCGGGCTGGCCGATCTGGAGACGGTCCGGGAGCCGGGCGAGCGGCTGATCGGAAACGTCGCCATCGAGGCCGACCTCGGCGGCGGCTCGCGGCTGATCGCCGGCTTCGAGAACCACGGCGGCCGTACCCGCCTCGGAGCGGCGGCAGAGCCGCTGGGCCGGGTCGTCAAGGGGTACGGCAACAACGGCTCCGACGGCTATGAGGGCGTGCGCCGCGACAACCTGATCGGCACCTACCTGCACGGGCCCCTCCTGCCCAAGAACGCCTGGTTGGCCGACCGCCTGATCGAGCTGGCGCTGGCTCGCCGCGAGGGATCGGAGCCGCAACTCGAGCCGCTCGACGATTCCTTCGAAGCCGCCGCCCACGAGAGCGCGCGGCGGGCGGCGCTGGGTTAGCCGCCGACGGCAAGCGGGTACCTTCAGCCTGTCCCCACCCGCGCCGCTCAGCGGCCGGCCGATCGAGCAAGAAAGGAGCCCCCCAGGTATGGCAAGCGTCCCCAGCGTCACCCTCAACGATGGCAACGAGATCCCCCAGCTCGGCTTCGGGGTCTTCCAGATCGATCCCGGGCAGACCGCGGAAGCGGTAGCCAAGGCGCTGCAGGTCGGCTACCGCCACATCGACACGGCCGAGATGTACGAGAACGAGCAAGGGGTCGGCGAGGGGATCCGGGACTCGGGAGTCGACCGCGACGACGTCTTCGTCACCAGCAAGCTCTCAAACGCCTCCCACGAGCCCGACGACGCCCGCCGCGCCTTCGACGGGACGCTCGCGGCGCTGGGCTTCGACCACGTCGACCTGTTCCTCATCCACTGGCCGCTGCCCACCCTCTACGACGGCGACTACGTCTCCACCTGGAAGGTGCTGGAGGAGTTCAAGGCCGACGGCCGCGCGCGGTCGATCGGCCTCTCGAACTTCCGGGTCCAAGACCTGAAGCGGCTAGAGGCCGAGGCCGACGTCGCCCCCGCCGTCAACCAGATCGAGCTGCATCCCTACTTCCTCAACGCCGAGGTCAGCGAGTACGGCCAGAGCCAGGGCATCGCCACCGAGGCCTGGTCTCCGCTCGCCCAGGGAGGGGTCCTTGACGACGTGACGATCGTCGCGATCGCCGAGAGGCTCGGCAAGACCCCGGCCCAGGTCGTCCTGCGCTGGCACCTGCAGCGCGATCACATCGTGTTTCCGAAGTCGACGACGCCGCAGCGGATCGAGGAGAACTTCCAGCTCTTCGACTTCGAGCTCAGCGACGACGAGGTCGAACGGCTGAACGGCCTCGACCGCGGCGAGCAGGGGCGCACCGGCCCCCACCCCGACAGCTTGGACCGCATCCCCGATTAGACCGGGGCGATGAATCTCGGCTCCCGCCCGGGTCTAAAGCAGCGAATCCCACGAAGAAGGAGAGCCACCAGATGCCTCAGAAGATCGTTCCCAACCTCTGGTTCGACACCGAAGCCGAGGAAGCCGCCGAGTTCTACACCTCGGTCTTCGTCAACTCGCGCATCGTCAACGTTGCCCACTACAACGAGGCCGGGCCGCGCGAGGCCGGAATGGTGATGCTGGTCGAGTTCGAGCTCGACGGCGAGCGCTTCGTCGCGATCAACGGCGGCGACCAGTTCAAGTTCGACGAGGCGATCTCGCTGCAGATCAATTGCGAGACCCAGGAGGAGATCGATTACTTCTGGGAGCGGCTGACCGACGGCGGCGAGGAGAGTGTCTGCGGCTGGCTCAAGGACCGCTACGGCCTCTCCTGGCAGGTCACCCCGAGCGGGATGGACGAGCTGTTCGGCGGCGATGACCCGGAGCGCGCCAAGCGGGCGACGGAGGCGATGCTGAAGATGCGGAAGCTCGACATCGCGGCGCTGCAGCGGGCGGCCGACGGCGCCTGATCGCCGACCTCAGCGGCCGCTGGAGCCGAAGCCGCCTTCGCCGCGGGTCGACTCGGCGAGCTCTTCTGCCTCGATCGGCTCGAACGAGGCAACGGCCACCACCAGCAGCTGGGCGATGCGGTCCCCGGCGCTGACCCGGTAGACCTCGGCCGGATCGGTGTTGAGCAGCAGCACCCGGACCTCGCCCCGGTAGCCGGCGTCGATCAGCCCCGGGCTGTTGACCAGCGCGATCCCGTGCTCGCGGGCGAGGCCGGAGCGTGGCAGCACCAGCCCTGCGTGGCCCTCGGGGATCTCCACCGCGACCCCGGTCGGGACGCTCCAGCGCTCGCCCGGTCCGAGATGGGCCGGCTCGGCCGCATAGAGGTCGAGCCCGGCGTCGCCCTCGTGGGCCCGGGTCGGCAGCACCGCGTTCTCGCTCAGGCGAGCGATGCGCAGCTTCATCGCACGGACCCTATCCGCCGGCGCCGTTGACGCTCAGGTCCTCGAAGCGGTGCAGCTCGGCGGCCGGGACGCGGGCTCGGACCAGGACGCCGTCGCCGCGGTCGGTCCGCTCCAGCTCGCCGGCCAGCTCGTGCAGCTCGTGCAGGCGGCCGCCCTCGCTGTAGGGCACCAGCAGCTCCACCTCGCGCAGGGTCTCCTCGAAGGCGCGCTCGATCCGCTCGCGCAGCGCCTCGATTCCCTCACCGCTCAGGGCCGAGACCAGAATCGCCTCCGGGTGGTCGAGCAGCACCTCGCGGCGCTCGTCGTCGCTCAGCAGGTCGGCCTTGTTGAAGACCAGCAGCCGCGGCGCCTCGCCGGCGCCGATCTCCTCCAGGACCGCGTCGACGGCGGCCATCGTCGCCTCACGGCGCTCGGCGTCAGCCGCGGCGTCGACCACGTGCAGGATCAGGTCCGCGAGCACCGTCTCCTCGAGCGTCGCCTTGAAGGCCTCGACGAGCTGATGGGGCAGCTTCTCGATGAAGCCGACCGTGTCGGTGAGCAGGTAGCGGCGGCCGCGGTGCTCGAAACGGCGCGTGGTCGGGTCGAGAGTCTCGAAGAGCCGCTCCCCCACCCCGACTTCGGCGCCGGTGATCGCGTTCAGAAGCGTCGACTTGCCGGCGTTGGTGTAGCCGGCGAGGGCGACGGTCGGGGTCGCGGACTGCTCGCGGCGGGCGCGCATCACGTCGCGGTTACGGTGCAGGCGGCTCAGCCGGCGGCGCAGGGCGGCGATCCGGTCGCGGGCCAGGCGGCGGTCGGTCTCGATCTGCGACTCGCCCGGGCCGCGGGTGCCGATTCCGCCCCCGAGCCGTTCGAGGTGGGTCCACAGACCCCGCATGCGGGCGAGGTTGTACTCCAGCTGCGCGAGCTCGACCTGCAGCTTGCCCTCGGCGCTGTGGGCATGGTCGGCGAAGATGTCGAGGATCACCGCGGTGCGGTCGATCACCGGCACCCCCAGCGCCGCCTCGAGGTTTCGCTCCTGGCGCGGGGCCAGCTCGTCGTCGCAGGCGACCAGGTTGGCGTCGCTGGCCGCGACCTCGCGCTTCAGCTCGGCAAGCTTGCCGGCGCCGAAGTAGCGGTCGGGATCGGGCGTCGGGCGCTGCTGGACCATCTCGCCCGCCGTCGCCACGCCGGCGGTGCGCAGAAGCTCCTTCAGCTCGCCCAGGGGCTCCTCGTCCGCTGTCCGCTCGAGGACGCCGATCGCAAGCGCGCGCTGGGCGGCTCTGGGGTTGCTGACGCCGGCCGCCGCCTTGGCGTCGCTTCGCGCCGCGCGTCCGTTTCGTGATCTGTCCACTCGAAGGATTTTAGGGCGGCACCCCCCGGCACCAACGGGATAGGCTGGCGCAGGTGAAGGTTTTCGTTACCGGTGCAACCGGATTCATCGGCGGCCACGTGGTCAGGGACCTGCGCGACCGCGGTGACGAGGTCGCCTGCCTGGTGCGCAGCCCCGAGAAGGCCGGGGACCTGGTCGCCCTCGGCTGCGAGCTGGTCGCCGGCGATCTCGGCGACGACGCCGCGATCCGGGCCGGGATGAGCGGCTGCGATGCGGCGGTCCACGGTGCCGCCGTCTACGAAGTCGGGATCCCGAAGAACGAGCACGCGGCGATGTACGAGGCCAACGTCATCGGCACCGAGCGGGTGCTGCGGGCGGCGCTGGAGGAGAAGATCCCCAAGGTCGTCTACATCTCCACCGTCGGCGCCTTCGGAAACACCCACGGCGAGGTCGTCGACGAGACCTACGATCACCCCGGCGACGAGCACACCTCCTACTACGAGGAGACCAAGGTGCAGGCGCACCGGCTCGCCCAGAAGCTGATCGACGAGGGGCTCCCGTGCGTCATCGTGCAGCCGGGCGGCGTCTACGGGCCCGGCGACCACTCGGCGATCGGAACCCAGATGAACCAGTTCCTGGCCGGGCGGATGCCGATGATCGCCTTTCCGGACCTGGGGATCAACATGGTCCACGTCGCCGACGTCGCCGCAGGCATCCTGCTGGCGTTGGACAAGGGCAAGGTGGGCGAGTCGTACGTGCTCGGCGGCCAGATCACGACGATGCGGGAGCTGATCGAGACCCTGGCCACGGTCACCGACCGCAAGGCACCGAAGCGGGCGATGCCGACGCCGCTGCTGAAGGCACTGCGGCCGGTCGGGCCGGTGGTCGGCAAGGTGATGGGTCAGCCGCCGAACCTCTCGGAGCTGATCAGCTCCGCCGACGGGGTCACTTTCTGGGCCAAGCACGACAAGGCGATGGCCGAGCTTGGCTACTCGCCGCGGGGGCTCGAGCAGGGACTGCGCGACACGCTGGCGGCCGAGGGTAAGCTCCCGGCCGGCGCCGCTGCCTGACTTGCGCCTGATCGACGTACGCCACCTCGGCCGCGAGCGGGTGATCGGCTGCTGGCAGGTCGACGACGTCCTCATCGACCCCGGTCCCGAGTCCTCGCTGCAGGGCCTGCTTGACGGGCTCGGCGATTCCGAACCGCGGGCGCTGCTGCTGACCCACATCCACCTCGACCACGCCGGCGGCGCCGGGACCCTGGTGCGGCGCTGGCCCGAGGTCGAGGTCTACGTGCACGAGCTCGGCGCCCCCCACCTTGCCGACCCCGAGAAGCTGCTGCGCAGCGCCGAGCGCCTCTACGGCGACCGCATGCAGGAGCTCTGGGGCGAGGTGCTGCCGGTGCCCGAGCAGAACCTGAAGACGCTTTCGGGCGGCGAGGCGATGTTGGGCTTCCGGGTCGCCTATACGCCCGGCCACGCCTCGCACCACGTCTCCTTTCTGCATACCGACAGCGGCCGCGCCTTCGTCGGCGACGTCGCCGGGGTCCGCATCCCGCCCTGCGACCTGACCCTGCCCCCGACGCCGCCGCCCGACATCGACATCGAGGCCTGGCTGGCCTCGCTGGACACGGTCGAGCAATGGCGGCCCCAGAGCCTCGGGATCACCCACTTCGACGCGGTCGACGAGCCGACCGCGCACATCGAGACGATGCGGGCCGAGCTCGGCGCCGCCGCGGGGCTGGCGCGCGAGCTGCCGGCGGACCAGTTCGAGCGCATGCTGCGCGCCCGGATGGCGACCTGCGACAAGGAGACCGAGCAGGCGCTGATCCAGGCGCTGCCGCCCGACCAGCACTGGCTGGGGCTGAACCGCTACTGGGAGAAGAAGGCCGAGGCCAGCTAGACGGCCAGGTGCTCGCGCATCCGCTCCAGCGCCTCGCCGAGGCGCTCGTCGGGCGTCGTCAGCGAGATCCGGAAGAAGCCCTCGCCGCTGGGCCCGTACATCGAGCCCGGGGAGACGACCACCCCCGCCTCTTCCAGCACCAGCTCGCAGAACGATGTCGAGGTCTGTCCCTGCGGGACCGGCGCCCAGACGTAGATCGTCCCCTTCGGCGGCATCACGTCGACGCCGATGTCGCGCAGGGTCTCGATCACGAGGTCGCGGCGACGGGCGTAGGTCTCGTTCATCCGTTCCAGCGGTCCGCTCGGCCCCTCCAGCGCGGCGACGGCGGCGAGCTGGACCGCTTCGAAGAGGCCGGAGTCGATGTTGGTCTTCAGGCGCCAATAGGCGTTGATCGCGTCGGCGTTGCCGAGGATCGCGGCGCAGCGCCAGCCGGTCATGTTGAACCCTTTCGAGAGGGAGAAAACCTCGACCCCGACCTCCTTGGCCCCCGGTGTGGCGAGGAAGCTGGGCGCGACGTAGCCGTCGAAGGTGGTCTCGGAATAGGCGTTGTCGTGGACGACGAGCAGCTCGTTCTCGCGCGCGAAGGAGACCGCGATGTCGAAGAAGCCCTCGGGGACGACGGCCCCGGTCGGGTTGTTGGGGTAGTTGAGGAACATCAGCCGCGAGTTGGCCGCCAGGTCGGCGGGCACCGCGCTGAGCTCGGGGGTGAAGCTGAGCTCCGGCAGCAGCGGCAGCAGCTCGGCCCTGGCGCCGGCGAGGATCGGGCCGCCGGTGTAGACGGGGTAGCCGGGGTCCGAGGCGAGGGCGACGTCGCCGGGGTCGAGGAAGGCGAAGCAGAGGTTGTATATGCACTCCTTGGCGCCGATCGCCGGAATCACCTCGGTCTCGGGGTCGATCTCGACCCCGAAGCGGCGCTCGTAGAAGCTCGCGAACGCCCGCCGGAACTCTCCCCGGCCGCGGTTGCTGGGATAGGTGTGGGTGCCGGGGTCGGCGACCGCCTCCTGCATCGCATTGACGATGTGGGGATAGGTCGGCTGGTCGGGATCGCCGATCCCGAGGCTGATCACGTCGACGCCGGCGGCGCGCTTTTCGGCGATCCGCCGCTCGAGCTCGGCGAACATGTAGACCGGCATCGCCTCCAGCCGCCGTGAGGGGTCGGTGAGGGCGCGCTTCTGGGCTTCCGGAGTGCTCACGGCGCCAAGCCTACGCAAGCGACTTCTCGTAGGTGACCGTCCACATGTCCCACCGCTCCTGGAACTCGCGCTCCCCGGTCATGCTCCAGCCCTGCGCCTCGTAGAAGTGCCGCGCCGGCGCCCACTCCGGCGTCCGCAGCTTCGCCTGCCGCAGCCCCTGCTCGCGCATCAGCCGCTCCCCCTCGGCCAGCATGGCGGCGGCGTTCCCCTCGCGCCAGCGGCTGGGATGGACGAACAGGGCACCCACGTGGCCTACGCCCTCCAGGGGCACGTCGTCCTCGACCTCCTGACGAGCCGTGAACAGCGCCACCAGCTTTCCCGACTCGTCGAATGCGCCCCGGCGGATACGGGCGGGCTCGGCGAGGATCTCGCGCCAGCGCTCGCGCTCGGACTCCTCGCTGGGGGGAGTCCAGCCGGCTGGCGCGTACTCGATGTAGGTCTGGTCGCAGGCGGAGATCAGTGCGGCGCTGGCGGCTGCGTCCTCGCTGCCGAGCTCGCGCAGGCTGAGGTCCGACGGCAGCCCGGGCACGCCGGCCTGGCTCACGAAACCTCCAGGGCCTCCAGCAGCTCGGCCGAGAGCTCGCCGTCGCAGACCGGCTCGGCCCAGCCGCTGAGCCTGACCTCGAGCTCGCCGGAGATCTCGACCTCCAGCTCGCCGCCGTCGAGCTCGACGGTGAGCTCGGCCGGAGCGCCGCCGAGGTGGGCGGCGACGGCGGCGCCGCTGGCGCCGGTTCCCGAGGCCAGCGTCTCCCCCACCCCGCGCTCGAAGATCCGAGCCCGCACGCGGTCGCCCTCGACGCGGAAGAAGGAGACGTTGGTGCGGTTCGGGAACACGTCGTGGCTTTCGATCGCGGGCCCGATCGCCGCCAGGTCGAGCTCCTCGAGCCCATCGGGGACCTCGATCGCGCACTGCGGGTTGCCGATCGAGACGTGTTGAAAGACCCATTCCCGCCCGCCGGCGCTGAGCACGCCGCGCCCGTCGGGCGGTCCGGAGGGAAAGTCGGTCGAGCTCGTGCGCGCGCGGCCGAGCTCCAGCGTCGCCGTGCGGGGCGAGGTGATCGTCGGCCTGACCGGGCCCGACGGGGTCCGGATCACGAAGGTCTCCGCCTCGCTCCAGCCGTGGCGATACGCGTAGAGCGCCGCCTGGCGGGCGCCGTTGCCCGACAGCTCGGCCTCAGACCCGTCGGGGTTGAAGATCCGCAGCTTCGCGACCGCGTCGCCGTCGCCGCGCGCGAGCAGCAGGACGCCGTCGGAGCCGAGGCCGAAGTGCGGATCGCAGATACGCGCCACCCGCGCCGCGGTCAGCTCCCAGGGCAGCGACTCGGCCTCGACGATCAAATAGTCGTTGCCCAGCGCCTGCCACTTCTCGAATCGCACGCTCATTGGGCGTGGCCGCTCGCCCGCATCGCCTCGTCGCGATCGAGATAGAACTCGGCCCGGGCGATCTTTCCCGAACGCAGCGTGGCGAGGATCCAGGTCTCGAAATCGATGTCGATCCCGCTCTCCTTGCCGCGGGTCTGCCAATGAATATGGGCAAGCACGACTTCGTCGTCAATGGCCTCGATGGCTACCGGATCGATCCGGTCCTCCGACCAGGCGTCCTTGAGACGATCGAACTGCGCCTTGATCGCCGGCCAGCCCTCAGCGTCAGAGGCTTCAGGCCAGCCGCTCGGTGCCTGGGCCTCGGCGTCGGGCAAATAGAGCGCCTCGATCGAGGCCCAGTCCTCGCGGTTCCAGGCCTCGAACAGCCGCTCGACGATCTCGACGTTGGTCGCACTCACGGGCCGCAGTATCACAGCGCTAATCGACGATCCGCGCCAGGATCCGCTCCGCCACCTCGGTGTCACCGAGCCGGGTGCGGTCGATCTCCTCGACGCCCTCCATGCGCCGCATCCAGGTCAACTGGCGCCGCGCATAGGAGCGCTGGGCGCGCTTGGTCGCAACTACGTCCCCGTCCAGCAGCTGCTCGAAGCCGATCGCGGCGCGGGCGGTGCGCGAGGCTCCGGCCCGGTCCGCGGCGGCGACCTCCTCGCGCACGCCGGCCTCCGCCATCGCCTCTACGCGGGCGTCGATCCGGGCCGAGATCTCCTCGCCGTCGGCGGTCAGGCCGACAAGCAGCGCTGGGTGGCGAAGCTCCGCCGTCCACAGCCTGCCGCCGCCGGCCGGTGGCGGCTCCAGCCCCGCCCGCTGCAGCTCGAGGCTGCGGGCGATGCGCTTGCGGTCGTTGGGATGAATCGCCGCCGCAACGTCGGGATCGAGCTCGGCATGCAGTGCCAACGAGCCCTGCTCGGCCATTTCCCGCTCGACCTCCTCGCGGATCCGCTCCGGCACCGGCGGGCGCAGGTCGAGGTCGCTGAGCGCCGCCCGCAGGTAGAGCCCGGTCCCGCCGACGACCAGCGGCCGCCGCCCCTGCTCCAGCAGCGCGTCGATCTCGCGATGCGCGAGCTGCGCATAGAGACCGGCGCTGAACTCGTCCTGGACGGGGACGATCCCCAGCAGGCGGTGCTCGAGCCGATCCCGCTCACCCGGGCCGGCGGCGCCGCTGAGGAGCTCGAGCCCGCTGTAGACCTGGATCGCATCGCAGGAGATCGCCACCGGATCCTCTCCGCGATCGCGCAGCAGCTCGCCCAGCGCGACAACGACGCCCGTCTTGCCGACCGCGGTCGGCCCGAAGACGGCGACCGTTTGCACCTAGGCGGTCTGGGCGAGACGGGCGCTCAGGACTTCGGTCCCCGAAAGCGTGGTCGAGGTCGCGCCGGCGACCTCGACCGTTGCCAGCTCGCCGGCGGTGGCGGTGCCGTCGAAGTTGACCGTCTTGTTGTGGCGGCTGCGGCCGCGCAGCCGGCTCTCGTCGGTGCGGCTCGGCCCCTCGACCAGAACCTCGACCTCGCGCCCGACGAAGCGCTGCGACCGTTCCCGGGCCCGCCTTTGGACAAGCTCAACCAGCCTCGCCATCCGCTCGCGCTTGACCGGAGGCGGCACCTGCTCGCCCAGCGAGGCGGCATCGGTTCCGCGCCGGGGTGAGAAGACGAAGGTGAAGGCGCTGTCGTAGCCGACCTCGTCGACCACCTCGAGCGTCTGCTCGAAGTCGGACTCGGTCTCGCCCGGGAAGCCGACGATGATGTCGGTCGTGATCGCGCAGTCGGGCACCTGCTCGCGGATCTGCGCCACGCGGGCCATGTAGCGCTCGCGGTTGTACGTGCGCCGCATCGCCTTCAGGATTCGGCTCGAGCCCGACTGCAGCGGCAGGTGGATGTGCTCGCAGAGGGCGGGCAGCTCGGCGTGGGCGCGGATCACGTCCTCGCGCATGTCCTTCGGGTGCGGACTCGTGTAGCGGATGCGCTCGATGCCCTCGACCGCATCGACCCGGGTCAGCAGCTCGGCGAAGCTGATCCGGCTCTCGGGCGGCAGGTCGCGCCCATAGCTGTTGACGTTCTGGCCCAGCAGAGTCAGCTCGCAGACCCCATCGGCGGCCAGCAGCTCGACCTCGTCGACCAGCTCGCTGGGGTCGCGGCTCTGCTCGCGGCCGCGGGTCGAGGGGACGATGCAGTAGGAGCAGGCGCAGTTGCAGCCCTGCGAGATCTGCAGCCAGGCCTGGAACTCGCGCTCGCGCCGGGCCGGCAGGTGGCCGGAGAAATCCTCGAACTCGAAGTAGCCCTGTGCGGTCAGCGATTCGGAGGTGATGAACTCGGCCAGGCGCCCGATCTGGCCGGGGCCGAAGGCGACGTCGACGAACGGAAAGCGGTCGAAGACCTCCTGCTTGACCGACTGCGCCCAGCAGCCGCCGACCCCGACGACGCGCTGAGGATTCTCGGACTTCAGCCGCTTGGCTTCGCCGAGGTGGGCGATGAAGCGGTTGTCGGCCGACTCGCGGATCGAGCAGGTGTTGAAGAGGATCAGGTCCGCCTCGGCCCGCGATTCGACCGCCTCGTAGCCGAGTGAGTCGAGCATCCCGCGCATGCGCTCGGAATCGTGCTCGTTCATCTGGCACCCGAAGGTGGTTACGTGGTAGCGCTTCCCCACGCGGCTGAGGGTACCGCGAGCCTCAGGACATCTTGGCCGTGAAGGTAAACGTCGCGTTGCACTGCGGCGCCGACGGCAGCGTGCTCTTCACGGTCCCCTTGACCTTGCCGCCGGCCTTGAACTTGCCGCTGACCAAGCCCTTTGCCTCGACGGTGCCGTTGGTGGTCAGCTCCTTGACCGTTCCCTTGAAGCGGCCGTTCTTGATCTTCACGGTCTTCGAGGTCTCCTTCGGCGGTGGGCCTCCGGATCCGCACTTGTTGGCGACGAAGGGGACCAGCCGCAGCTTCTTGACCTTTGTCTTGCTCTTGTTGACGGTGAAGGTGACGAACTCGGTCGAGCTCTTGAACCCCTGATAGCTCTCCGCGCCGCTGTACTTGCCCGGCTTGATCGTCACCGCGAGGGCGGCGCCGACGGCCAGCGTCAGGACTGCGCCGGCGGCGAGAGCAACCGTCAGGACCAGGAAACGGCCTCGCGGGTGGTTGGACGGGATTTTCATGCGGAACCCTCCTCTTTCGGGTTGGCCTCCGCCGGCGCCCTCCCCCATCGCCGCCGTTATCTGGCGGCGATGCCCCGCGTCGCGGGCAGGCGCGTTTGTATGCGGCGATCCTATTGCGCCGGCGCTAGCCGCGCCAGGCCCGCCAGTAGCGGCGCAGCCGCTTCTCGAAGCGCTTCGGCTTCTCGGCGTAGACGCGCTCGCCGATCTTCAGCGCCTCTTCCAGCAGCTCCTCCTGGCGGCGGGCCGCCAGCTGCGCCAGCTGCTCGGCCTCGTCCTTGCCCATGAAGAGGCCGCCACGAGTCCGCGCGTCATCGGCGAGCACCTGCAAATCGTGATGGTCCCCGAGCAGGTCGCCGAGCTCGTGCACCTCGTCGGCGGTCGCCCCCAGCGGCTCGGGCCAGGCGCACTTCACGATCCGCAGCTGGTACCAGAGGTCCTTGGCCCGCTTGCGCCATTCGTGCACCTCCTCGGCGCTGCCGCCGGCGGCGACCCGCTTCATCCCCTTGCGGCCACGGCTGTAGCTGCGCCTCAGCCCCGGCCCGACCAGCTCCCAACCCGTGGACCGCAGCCGCCACTCGGCGACCTGGCGCCGGCCCTGGTTGATCTCGATGGCTGAATCGCGCACCGGCCCGGCACCGTTCTGGATCGCCTTCGACTCGGCCGCGAACTCTCGCTCCAGGATCTCGCGGAAGGCCTCGACCGCCACCTCGTCGATCTCGTCGCCGAAGCGCTCCCGCAGCCCGTCCAGGGTCTCCAGCTTGACCTCGGCGTCGCGGGCGGCGGAGAGGCGGCGCCCGGCGTCGCGGTAGCGGCTGTTCTCGGCCCGATAGGTGCGCTTGCCGATGTCGGCGCGTACAAGCCGCAGCAGCGCCCGCATCTTCTTCATGTCCTTGCGCGCCTCGTGGACCGTCTTCTCGCCCGCCTCCTCGAGCTGCTCGAGGGCGTCGTCGGCCCGGCCCTCGGCAATTCTGCGGATTCCCTTGCGGGGCTTCTCGTCGTCCCTCAGTCGGTAGGCGCGCGAGGACATCCCTAGGCCCCCTGGTTGCTCATCGGGGCCGGGATTCCCGCGCGGACGAGGTTCTGGTTGGCGAAGCGCTTGTCGCCGGTCACCTCTTCGCCCAGCCAGGCGGGCGGTTCGAACTCGTCCGCGTCAGCCTCGGAACCGAACTCGATCTCGGCCGTGGTCAAGCCTTCGAGCCGGCCCTCGAAGACGTCGACCTCGGCCTCGAGGTCGCCCACCGGCACCAGGTAGCGCCGTTTGCAAAGGCGCCGGGACTCGGTCAGTGGCCAGAGGCGATCGAACTGGTCGCGGTCGAGCTCGACTTCGACCTCGTCACGGAGCTCGCCGTGGCCGCGCTTGACGGTCAGGCGATGCCGCTCTCCAGCCTGGCGCAGGCGCACCTCGACCGTCTCCTCGATCGCCAGATAGCCCTGTTCGATCGGTGTCGAGGGATACCGGTCCAGCCAGTCCGGCGCCCCCGGGAGGAGGAACTTTCGCTCGATTTCATGCGGCATGCCCCCTACCTGACGGTGAGGGTGCCCTGCATACCGGCCTGCCGATGGCCGGGCACGGTGCAATAGAAGACGTAGCTGCCCGGAGCCAGGTCGGCGCTGACGCTGGTGCTGCCCTGGGAGATCAGCTTCGAGACCGCGATCTGCTTGCTGCCCTGGGCGATCGCGACGTCATGTTGAAGCTGGGAAGGGTTGGTGAAGTCGATCGTCACCTTGCCGGACTTGCTGGAGAGCGACTTGGTCGTGTAGGCGATCTGGGTCGGGTCGGCCGACAGCTTCACCGTGCCCCCCGGTCCCTTCGCCGCCGCCTGCCCCGCGGCTGCCTTGGTCCCGGCCTGGGTGCTGGCGCCGCTCCCCTTCGGCTTGACCAGGTTCGCGGTGCCGCCAGTGCCGGAGACAGCGGAGCCGCTCGGACTGCCGCCGGGAGACTGCGCCTGGGTTCCGAGCTGCTTTTCCTCCGCCGCCAGCTTCGCCCGCCGGTCTGACTGCTCATTGCGCGAGTAGCGCACGGCGAAGGTCACCGTCCCGATCACCAGGACGACGAAGATCAGCACCGTCAGCCGTTCCGCCCGCCTCGACGAGAAGGCGTCGGAGCTGCGCAGGCCGATCGCGGTGATGACCAGCGCCAGGCTTGCGAGGCAGATCCCGAAGACGTAGAAGGCGGTCCCGTTGAGGATCGCGAGCACGGTGAGGTCGGTCGCGTTCACGCCTCGATCCTATCCAGCTACTCGGCGAAGGCGGTCGAGCGGCTCTCGCGGATGACGGTGATCTTGATCCTGCCCGGGAACTCCATCTCGCGCTCGACGGCGGTTGCGATCGCGTGCGAGATCAGCGCCGCTGCGTCGTCGTCGACCTGGCCCGGATCGACCATCACCCGGATCTCGCGCCCGGCCTGCATCGCGTAGACCTTCCGCACCCCGTCGTGGCGCTGTGCGATCTCCTCCAGGTCCCGCAGGCGGGTCACGTAGCGCTCCAGCGACTCGCCGCGAGCCCCCGGACGGGCGCCGGAGAGGGCGTCGGCCGTCTGCACGATCACCGCTTCGACGGTGCGCGGCTCGACCTCGTTGTGATGCGACTCGATCGCGTGCGCGACGGCCTCCGGCTCGTCATAGCGGCGAGCGAGGCGGGCGCCGACCTCCGCGTGCGCGCCGTCGATCTCGTGGCTGACCGCCTTGCCGAGGTCGTGCAGCAGTGCGCCCCGCCTGGCCACCTCGGCCGAAGCGCCCAGCTCCTGCGCCATCAGCGCCGCCAGGTGCGCGCACTCGACCAGGTGATCGAGGACGTTCTGGCCGTAGCTGGTGCGGAAGCGGAGCCTTCCCAGCAGCCTCACGAGCTCGGGATGCACCCCGGTGACCCCGGCCTCGAGCATCGCGCGTTCGGCCTCGGAGACGACCTGGCCCTCGACCTCCGAGACGGCCTGCTCGTAGGCCTCCTCGCAGCGCGACGGATGGATGCGGCCGTCGGCGATCAGCTTCTCCAGCGTCAGGCGGGCGACCTCGCGCCGCATTCCGTCAAAGCTCGACAGCACCACCGCCGATGGTGTCTCGTCGATGATGAAGTCGACCCCGGTGAGGTTCTCCAGGGCGCGGATGTTGCGCCCGTCGCGCCCGATGATCCGCCCCTTCATCTCGTCGCTGGGCAGCTGCACCATGCGCGTCGTCGTCTGGCTCGCCTGATCGGCGGCCAGCCGCTGCATCGCGACGGCGAGGATGCCGCGCGCCCGGCGCTCGGCCTCCAGCTTGGTCTCCTCCTCCATCCGCTGCAGGGTCAGCGCCGCCTGGTGGCGCCCTTCGTCCTCGACCTCCTTGATCAGGATCTGGCGCGCCTGGGCGGCGCTGAGGCCGGCGATCCGCTCCAGCTCACGCAGCTGGCGCCGCTTGGCCTCCTTCAGCTCCGACACCTGATGGTCGAGGTTGCGCTCGCGGTCGTCGAGCGCCTCGTTGCGGCGCCCGAGCTCCCGCAGCTGGGTCTCGACCGACTCCATCTGCCGCAGCGCCCTCTCCTCCATCCGCACGATCTCGGTCCGGCGGGTGCGCAGCTCGCCCTGCAGCCCGCCGACCGCATCGACCGGCTCAGGCCCAGCGCCCTCGGCCTGCTGGGTCGGCGCGGGTGGATCGTCAGCGCGGTCGCGCTTGGTGCCCGTGCGGTTCCACGGGGGCAACAAAGACCGGATCTCCATCGGTTCCTCTCCCGAACCATGTCCCCAGATCCGGCAGGGACCCGGCCCGCCTCTATGCGCCGCCCGAGGGCGGCGTCCAAGTTTCTATTTCATCAACGGCGACGCTATGCGACGCCTGCTTCGATGGTAGCTCTGCGCTGGCCGGCTGGCAAGCTCGCGCCTGCGGGCGACCGCCACGGCCTAACCTGACCCCGTGCGCTGGCTGGTCGATGGGATGAACGTGATCGGCACCCGCCCCGACGGATGGTGGAAGGACCGCCACGCGGCGATGGTCCGCCTCGTCGACGCCCTCGAACGCTGGGTGGCGGTCAACGGAGAGGACGTGACCGTGGTCTTCGAGCAGCCGCCGCGGCCGCCGATCCGCTCGACCGTGGTCGAGATCGCCCACGCTCCCCGCCCGGGCCCGAACTCCGCCGACGACGAGATCGCCCGTCGCATCGCCGTCGATCCCGAGCCCGGCGGGGTTCAGGTCGTTACCTCGGATCGCTGGCTCGCCGATCGCGCCCGCGCCGGTGGGGCGATGGTCTATCCCGCCGAGGCCTTCCGAAACCGGCTCGAAGGAGACGGCTAGAGCTTCTTCTTCAGCCTTATCGGGATCGTGTGGCTGGCCGGGGCTCCGCCGCTTGGCGTGAAGGTCACCTTCGCCCTCACCTTGACGCTGCCTGTGCGCTTCAGCTTGCGCTTCGCCTTGCCGCGAGCCTTGACGACCAGCCTCACGACGCCGGCCTCGCTTACGCCTATCGCCCGCGGGGAGGCGGCATCGGGGCTGAGCCGCTGGTGGCGGACGCCCTTACCGCCCAGGGCCAGCTTGCCGGGCCCGGGGACGTCGACCCGGAGGATCGCGGTGCCGCTGTGCCTGTGCAGCTTCACCTTGCCGAAGCTGAACTTGTTCGAGGGGCTGACGGCGACGACACCGCTGGCGCCGCTGATCGCGGGCAGGTCGCGGTCTTGAGCGCTGATCGTCTGCTGGCCGGTGCTGCGCAGGGTTGCGGTGAAGGTCCCGGTCCCGTTAGCGAGCTGGGCGTCGAGCGGCAGCGAGGCGCTGGAATCGGAGCTCGAGAAGCGCACCGAGCCTCCGTAGGCGGTGTCGACGGCACCGCTGGCGGTACGCGCCGTGACCGTGAAGGTGAACGCATTGCCGGCGGTCGCCGCCGCCGGCGCCGTGACCGTGAACCGGCTGGCGCTGCTGACCGTGATGGGGGCGCTGGCCCCGTTGATCGAGGGGGTGCCGACGTCGTTGGCGCTGATCGTCTGCGAGCCCTCGGTTCGCAGTGTGGCCGTGAACGAGCGGCTGCCCATCGTCAGGGTCGAGTTGGCCGGCAGTGTCGCCGCCCCGTCGGTGCTGGTGAGGTGCACTGTGCCCCCGTAAAGGGTGTCGGTATTGCCGAAGTCGTCCAGCGCTGTGACCGTGAAGTCGAAGGCGGTGCCGGTCTGGGCCGCGGGCGGCGTCGCCACCGCGAGGTGGGTGGCCGGCGCCGCCGCGACGGCGATCGAGCCGCTGGTGCCGCTGATCGAGAGGTTTGCGACCTGGGCGGCGGTGATCGTCTGGCTGCCGGCTCGGCGCAGTGTCGCGCTGAGGGTGACGGTGCCATTCGTCAGGATCGAGTTCGCGGGCAGGGTCGCGCTGTTGTCGCTACTCGAGAAGTGGACGGTCTGCGCGTAGTTGGTGTCGGTGTTGCCGAACGGGTCCAGAGCCCTCGTCGTAAAGCTGATCGGCGTTCCCGCGGTCGCCGTGGCCGGGGCGGTGATAGCGAAGTGGTTCGCCGCGGCTGGATTGACCGTGATGCTGTTGCTGACCCCGGTGATCGAGGCCGTCACCGTGTCGGTCGCGGTGATCGTCTGGGAGCCGGCGGTCTTCATCGTCGCCGGGAACATCCCGACCCCGTTGGTCAGGGTCGAGTTCGCAGGCAGGACCGCGGCACCGTCGGTGCTCGTGAAGTGGACCGTGCCCGTGTAGCCGGTGTCGGTGGCGTTGGTTCCGTCAAGGGCGGTGACGGTGAAGCTGACCGCCTGTCCGGCGGTCACAGGGGTCGTGGCGCTGACCTCGAAGTGGGTCGCCGCGGCTGCATTTGCGCCGGCCGGCAGCAGAAGCAGGGCCAGCCCGGCCAGCAGCAGGCCGAGGATCGCTCCCTTCAGCCGCCCCCCGAGCTTCTCCCGCTTGAGCTCGTACATGCCGCTACAAACCTACCGCCAGACGCCGGCTCTGGGGGCAGTTGGGCTCAGTCGCGGCGGGCGCGGCGGATCGCCTCGTAGGCGACCTCGGAGTCATAGCCGCGGCGGGCCAGCAGACCGAGGGCGCGCTGGCGCTCGCGCCCGTCCTCGAGGTCCGCGTGGCCGCTCGCGCAACACCTCGAGCGCCAGCTCGATCTCCCCTTCGACGCCGCCCGCTGCCGAGGGCTTCCTCGACGTCCTCGTCGGCTATGCCGCGCTCGAAGAGCGCGTCCCGGATCCGCTCGCTGCCCCAGCCGCGGAGCTCGCGCTTGTCTTCGGCGTAGCGGCGGGCGTAGCGGGCATCGTCGAGAACTCCGGTCGAGACCAACTGGTCGACCACCTCCTCGACCTGTCCGTGCTCGACGCCGCGCCCCCGCAGCCAGGTTCCGAGCTCGGCGACCGTGCGCTCCTTGCGCGAGAGCGCCTCCAGGGCCAGGGAAAGAGCTTCTTCGCTCACCGCGGCGGCGCCGCTAGGCGGCCTTCTTCTGCGCCTCGGCCTTCTTCGGCTCCGGCTTTGCCTCGGGCTCGTCGGACTCCTCCACCGGGGCGAGGTCCCGCTTCGCCTCCGCGGCGTCGCGCTCGACTCCGACCTTCTCCATCACCTTGGCCTCGAGCTCGGAGGCGACCTTCGGGTTCTCGGTCAGGAACTGCTTGGCGTTGTTGCGCCCCTGGCCCAGCCGCAGCTCGCCGTAGGAGAAGAACGAGCCCGACTTCTGGACCAGGTCGTGCTCGAGGCCGAGGTCGATCAGGCAGCCCTGCTTGGAGATGCCGACGCCGTACTCGACGTCGAACTCGGCCAGGCGGAACGGCGCCGCGACCTTGTTCTTGACCACCTTGACGCGGACCCGGTTGCCGACCGCCTCGGTCCCCTCCTTGAGGGTCTCGATCCGGCGCATGTCGAGGCGCTGCGAGCAGTAGAACTTCAGCGCCCGCCCGCCGGGCTGGGTCTCGGGGCTGCCGAACTGGACCCCGATCTTCTCGCGGATCTGGTTCGTGAACAGGCAGACAGTGTTGGCGCGGTTGAGATTCCCGGCCAGCTTGCGCAGGGCCTGCGACATCAGCCGCGCCTGCAGGCCGACCTGGGTCTCCCCCATCTGGCCCTCGAGCTCGGCCCGCGGCGTCAGCGCGGCGACCGAGTCGACGGCGACGATGTCAACCGCCCCCGAGCGGACCAGCACGTCGACGATCTCCAGCGCCTGCTCGCCGTAGTCGGGCTGGGAGATCAGCAGCTCGTCGGTGTCGACGCCGATCCGGCGCGCGTAGATCGGGTCGATCGCGTGCTCGGCGTCGACGAAGGCGCAGATCCCGCCCATCGCCTGGGCCTCGGCGATGATGTGGTAGATCAGGGTCGTCTTGCCCGACGACTCGGGGCCGAAGATCTCGACGATGCGGCCTCGCGGCACGCCCCCCACCCCGAGCGCCAGGTCCAGCGACAGCGCCCCGGTCGGAATCGCCTCGACCGCGACGGCGCTCTTGTCGCCGAGCTTCATCACCGATCCGGCGCCGAACTGGCGCTCGATCTGGGTCACGGCGGCGTCGAGTGCCGCGTCCTTGGCCTTGGCGTCCTTCGCCGAGGCGTCCTTCAAAGCTGTCTTTGACTCTGCCATCTCTTCTTTCACCTCAATCTGGTTGGGCCGCGGGCAGCTCGAGCTGCGCCAGGGGCACGTACTCCGCACCCTGCGGCCTGAGGATCGAACGGTAAAGCGTGATTCGGACGCCACGAAAGGCTTCACAGAGCGCTTCCGGCAGTCCCCCCGGCGGCCGCTCGATCCGCGCCGGGCGCTTCGAGCCCCGCCTCTCGGGCCGCACCCTGGCGACCGTCAGGTGGGGCCAGAAGGGGCGCTTCTCCGGCTCGTAGAGCCTCCGCGCGACGAGCTCGTCCTGCAGCTGCGCCTGCATCTCCACGGTCGCCGGAGAGTGGGCCTCGAGGGCGATGATGCGCGGCCGGCCCTTCGGCTTTGCGACCGGCTCCGGCGCCAGCTCGATCCGCGGCGCCGTCGCCTCCATCCCGTGTACGACCTCGGCGACCGAGGCAATCGCCTTCTCGGGCAGATAGCCGAGAAAGGCGAGCGTGATGTGCAGGTTCTGGGCCCCGACCGGGCGCAGAGCCTCATCGCGCAGCTCCGCCCGCTGCCAGTCGACGATCGCGCCGCGGACCTCCCCCGGCAGGTCGAGCGCGACGAACAGCCGCGCCCGCGGGGACTTCAGCCGCTCCTTCGCCATCGACCCCCACGCTAAGGGGCCAACCGGCGCAGCGCACCCGGGGATTGCGCCAAATGCAACACGACATAGACTCGAATTCGCGATGAGCCCGCCCTCGACTGCGCCCGCTTCCGACACCGCCTTCGACCTGCCGGAGGTCGAGGGGATCATGCACCGCTTCGTCGACGCCGACGGGCTCCACGTCCACGTCGCCGAGGCCGGCGAGGGGCCGCCGGTCCTGCTCCTTCACGGCTGGCCCCAGCACTGGTTCATGTGGCGGCACGTGATCGAGCGACTCGCCCCCAGCTTCCGCCTCATCGCCCCCGACCTGCGCGGCTTCGGCTGGACCGAGGCGCCAGGTCACGGCTACGACGGCCCGACCTTCGCCGCCGACCAGATCGCCCTGCTCGACGCTCTGGAGATCGAGACCGCGAGCGTGATCGGACACGATTGGGGCGGCTGGACCGCGTTTCTGCTCGGAATCGAGCACAGCGACCGGATCGAGAGGATGGTCGTCTGCAACTCGCCCCATCCCTGGCCGCGGGTCAAGCCACGGCTGCTGCTGGAGAGCTGGCGCAGCTGGTACGCGGCGGCCCTGGCGGCGCCGGTGCTGGGACCGCGGCTGCTCGAACGCGGCCAGCCGACGGCCAGCGTGCTCGGGCGCGGCAACGTCGGTGCTCCCTTCAGCGAGTCCGACCTCGAGGGCTATCTCTCGCGCTTCCGCGACCCCGCCCGCGCCGAGGCCGTGAACCGGCTCTACCGCTACTACATGCGCATCTTTCTCTCCGGCGTGCGCGGGCGCGGCACCGTCTCCGGCCGCCTCAGCGTGCCGACGCTGCTGCTCTTCGGCGAGCAGGACCGCTACGTCTCGCCCCAGCTCCTGCCCGGTTTCGAGCCGCACGCCGACGAGATGGAGCTCGAGCTGGTCCCCGACGCCGGCCACTTCATCGTCGACGAGAAGCCCGAGCTGGTCGCACGGCGGGCGCTGGCGTTCCTCAGCTGACAGCTGAAACGAGCGGTCGGTTACCTAGCTCGGAAACAGGCTGATCATGCGAACGCTCTGCCTTGGCAAATGCTTATGACGCAGTGGTACTAGAGCGTAAACGCGTCGTTGAGACTGCTATTGCCCGGATACCGATGAGCAGATCGCTGCATCTGCTCGTCTTGGTAGAAGCGCTTCGCCCACCATGAGTCGGTTCTGGCCAGCCGAAGTGCAGCTAGAACAGCGGGAATTCCCATCAGAACACAAAGCCCGACGATGCTCAGGGCATAACGCCCCTTGAGGCATCCGATAACCACTACACAGGCGACCACAACCAGGATCGGAAGAAACAGCATGAAGGAGTTATCGGTGCTGCTTGGGCGATCTTGAGCAAGTTGGTGTCCCCCTAAGCGCCTGCTCTTACCCGATTAGTTTCTGGCGCCCCCCCGGTCTTTCTCGGTGAGTCCAACGAATGGAGGCATGAGATGGGAAAGGTTGTCGTCACAGAATTCGTTTCACTCGACGGTGTGATGGAGGACCCGGGGGGCTCGGAGAACTTCGAGCACGGCGGCTGGACGTTCGAATTCGATCGCGGCCCGGAGGGCGACAAGTTCAAGATGGACGAGCTGAAGAACGCCGAGGCGCAGCTGCTCGGTCGGGTCACCTACGAGGGCTTCGCCGCGGCCTGGCCAAAGATGCAGGACGAGGCTGGCTTCGCCGAGAAGATGAACGGCATGCCCAAGTACGTCGTCTCGACGACGCTGCAAGAGGCGGACTGGAACAACTCGACGATCCTGCGCAGCATCGACGAGGTCCCGAAGCTCAAGGACGAAGTCGACGGCGAGATCCTGATCGCTGGCAGCGCCCAGCTGGTGCAGGCGCTGGCCAAGGCCGACCTGGTCGACGAGTACCGGCTGATGGTCTTCCCGACCGTGCTCGGCAGTGGCAAGCGCCTCTTCGAGGGCGGGCTCGACCGCAGCGACCTGAAGTTGACCGATTCGAAGGCGCTGGATTCGGGAATCCTCATCCTCACCTACGAGAAGGCGGCCTAGCGCGCCTCCTCCAGCCCGCCGAGGAACCCGAGCAGATCGTCGGCCAGTAGCTCGGGTTCCTCGTGGGCGGCGAAGTGGCCGCCGCGCGGCATCTCGGTCCAGCTGCGCAGGTCGGTCAGCAGCCGCGCGGTCCACTGGCGCGGCGGGTTGACGATCTCGCCCGGAAAGACGCCTGCTGCCGCCGGGACGGCGATCGTCTCGCCCTCGCCCGGCCGCCAGCGGTCGGCGCGCTCGCCCCAGTAGAGGCGCATCGAAGAGGCGATCGTGCCGGTCGCCCAGTACATCGTCAGGTAGTCGCAGAGCTCGTCCTTCGAGAAACGGCGCTCGACCTCCCCGTCGCAGTCGCTCCAACGCCGGTACTTCTCCAGCAGATAGGCGGCGAGGCCGGCCGGGGAGTCGTTCAGGCCGGTCGAGAGGATGTCGGGGACCGTGGACTGGATCAGCATGTGGTGGCCGTGGCGGCGGCGCCAGCGCAAGCCCTCCTCGATGAAGGCCTGCTCAGCGGCGTCGAGCGGCGGCTCGGCCAGCTGCGCCGCCGGCGGCAGCGTCCCGGGGGTGAAGACGTAGAGCGCCGCCACCCGCTGCGGCGAGTCGAAGGCGATCCGGGCCGCGATCGGTGCGCCCCAGTCGCCGCCGACGACCCCGTAGCGCTCCCAGCCCAGCCCGTCCTCGACCAGCTCGCGCAGGCGGGCCGCGACGGCGGCGATGTTGAGCGGCTCGCCTGGATCGTCGGACCACCCGTAGCCGGGCATCGAGGGCGCCGCGATCTCGTGCCCCGCCTCGAGCAGGCGCGGGATCAGCTCCAGGTACTCGATCGGGCCGCCCGGCCAGCCGTGCAGGAGCAGCAGCGGCAGCGCATCGCCGCCGGGCTCGTGGATCGCGTGCAGCCCGCGCCGGCGCAGGTTCCCGAACCGGTTCATGCGCCCGGCCAGGCGCCCGGGGTCGTAGTCGTTCGCCCAGTGGGCGCAGAGCTCGCGCAGGTAGCCGGATTCGACCCCCAGCTCCCAGCCCTGGCGCGGTTGCGGCGCCCAGCGTGTCTCCTCGAGGCGACGGCGGAGGTCGTCGAAGGTCCCCTCGGGAATCGAGACCTCGAAGGTCTCGATTTCGCTCAAAGGGGCGCCTCCTGGCCGCTGAGCAGGATCCGCAGCATGTGCATGCCGACCAAGCGCCGAGCGCTCGCGGATGTCGGCCCGGTCGCCCGGTATCACCGGGTCGCGGGCGAGGCCGGCGCCGCCGGAGGTGACCGCGTAGAAGCAGACATAGCCGACCGGCTTCTCCTTGCTACCGCCGTCGGGCCCGGCGATCCCGGTCACCGAGACCGCGACGTCGGCCTCGAAGCGCTCCAGCGCCCCGCGCGCCATCGCCTCGGCGACCTCGGGCGAGACGGCGCCGTGCTTTTCGATCAGCTCCGGGTCGACGCCCAGAAGCTGCACCTTGGCCTCGTTCGCATAGGCGACGACGCTGCCGGCCATGTAGGCAGAGGCGCCGGGAAGGTTGGTGATCCGCGCCGCCAGCAGGCCGCCCGAGCAGGACTCCGCCAGCCCCAGTCGGTGGCCCTTCAGAAGCTCGGCGACCTGCTCGTCGACCGTCGTCCCGTCCTGGCTGAACAGATAGCGGTCGTGGCGCTCGGCGAGCCCGGCGCGGACCGCGTCGGCCGCCTTCTCGGCCCCCGGCCGGTAGCGGACGTCGACCTCGATCTCACCCCGGCGCAGGCAGGTCGTGACCTCGAGCGGCGCCAGGTCGGTCTCGGCCTCGATCTCGCGCAGGCTCTTGGCGATCTCCGACTCGGGGATCCCCATCATCCGCAGGGTGTAGCCCTGAAACGGCGTCGCGCCGTCGAGCGCCGCCTGGGCGGCGTCGGATCCGATCGCCGCCGGCCACATCGCCTGCAGCTCGCGCGGCGGGCCCGGGAGGACGATCACGGTCAGACGCTGCGCCGGGACGACGAGCCCGGGCGCGGTGCCGGCGGGGTCGATCGTCGTCGCCCCCTCGGGAACCATCGCCTGCTTTCGGTTCGCCGCCCGCAGCGCCTCCTCGTCGAGCCGCAGCCGCCGCGCGAAGTCGCGCAGGATGCGGGCGATCTTCTCTTCCATGCTCTCGTCGAGCACCATCTCGCGACCGGCGAAGCGGGCGACCACCTCGGCGGTGAGGTCGTCCGCCGTCGGTCCCAGCCCGCCCGAGGTGACGACCAGGTCCAGGCCCTGGGAGTCCATGAAGCGCAGGGCTGCCTCGAGGTCGTCGGGGCGGTCGGCGACGACGAGGATGTTGGTCACCTCGACCCCGAGGTCGGCCAGCCGCTCGGAGATCCAGGGCCCGTTGGAGTCCTGGATGCGGCCGTTGAGGACCTCGTTGCCGGTGACGACGATCCCTGCCCGCACGTTGCCGCCAACGGCACTCACGTGCAGTCCGGCCTGCTTCCAGGCTGCAGCAGATGGGTCCCCTGCGGGGTCACCGTGTAGCCGACCGGGCTTGGCGTGTCCTGGACCTTGAACGGCTTGCCGTTGACGCTCAGATCGACGCCCCCGTTGCCGAAGGCGAGCTGAAAGCTGCCGGAGTGAAACGGCCCCTGGCTGGCCCCGGCTTGGAGGATCTGGCCGTCCACGACCCGGGTGCCATCGGCGGCCAGCGCGCAGACCCAGACCTCGGAGGTCGCCGTGAGCTTGATCGAGACCCCGGGCTTGCGCTTGGCCGCGCCGCCCCCCTTGCCCTGCGCCTTCCCCCCGCCCTTGTGGGTGGTCTGCTTGGCCGGCTTGCCGTTGTCCCCGCCGACGCTTATCCCGAGCAGGAAGAGCGCCCCAATCAGCACAACCGCCGCCCCCGCCGCGATCGCGACCCCGGGTATTCGGGGCCCGTCGCCGATCCGGACCGGGCGCTGGGGCAGCGGCCGTGGCTCGCGCCCGCCGGGCTCGGGCAGCTGATCCTCCTCGAGGCGGCGGAAGTCATCGGCCAGCCGCTCGCCGTCGAGGCCGAGGAAGGTGGCGTAGGTGCGGATGAAGCTGCGCGTATAGGTGGGGCCCGGGAGGACGTCCCACTCCTCGTTCTCCAGCGCCCGCAGGTAGCGGACCCGGATCTTCGTCTTCTCCTCGATCTCGATCAGATCGGTGTGGTGGCGGATCCGCGCTTCGCGCAGGGTCTTGCCGATTTCGGTCTCCACGCCCCTATTGTCACCTACCGCCGGGGCCGGAAATGGGCCAGATTGTGTTCAGCTCAGGCGGGATCGTTGCCGCTGCTGACCGGCTCGGCCTCGGCCTCGGGCTCGGAAACGGGTTCCGGGGCGCCGCTCAGCACCCGCGAGAGGTCTGCCTCTGTGACCAGCACCTGGCGGGGCTTGGAGCCCTCATAGCCGGAGATCACGCCGCGGCGCTCGAGCATGTCGATCAGGCGCCCGGCCCGCGTGTAGCCGACCCGCAGGCGTCGCTGCAGCATCGAGACCGATGCGGTCTGGGTCTGCACCACCATGTGGATCGCGTCGTCGAGCAGGTCGTCCTGGTCGGGGTCGAAATCGCCCCCGTCGCCTTCCTCGTCGGGCTCTGAGCGTGCTTCCAGCAGCTGCTGGGAGAACTCGGGCTCGCCCTGCTTGGACCAGTGCTTGGTTACCCGCGCGATTTCCTCCTCGGTCACGAAGGCCCCCTGGATCCGCTGCAGCTTCGAGGTCCCGGCGCCGCGGAAGAGCATGTCCCCCTGGCCCAGCAGCGCCTCGGCCCCACCCTGGTCGAGGATCACCCGCGAGTCGGTCTGCGAGGAGACCGCGAAGGCGATCCGGGCCGGGATGTTGACCTTGATCGTGCCGGTGATGATGTCGGTCGAGGGCCGCTGGGTCGCCAGCACGAGGTGGATCCCGGTGGCGCGCGACTTCTGCGCCAGGCGGATGATCGAGTCCTCGACCTCGGCCGGGGCGACCATCATCAGGTCGGCGAGCTCGTCGATCACGCAGAGAACGTGCGGCAGCGGCGGCTCGCCGAGCCGCTTGCGGGCCTTGTTGAGCTCGCCGAGATTGCGGCAGCGGGCCTCGGCCATGATCCCGTAGCGGCTCTCCATCTCGCCGATCAGGTTGGCGAGCACGTTCGCGGCCAGCCGCGGCGAGGTCACCATCGGGGTCAGCAGGTGGGGGATGTTCTCGTAGTGGTTGAGCTCGACCTGCTTCGGGTCGACGAGCACCATCCGCACCTCGTTCGGCGAGGCGCCCATCAGGATCGAGGTCAGGATCGCGTTGATGCAGCCCGACTTGCCCGAGCCGGTCGTGCCGGCGACCAGCACGTGCGGCATCTTCTGCAGGTCGGTCCAGACGGCGTGGCCGGCGATGTCCTTGCCCAGCCAACCGACCAGCGGCGAGGCCTTCGCCGGGCGCTGCTGGTAGATGTCGCCGAGCCGCACCAGGCGGCGGCGCGAGTTGGGCACCTCGACTCCCACCGCCTGCTTGCCCGGAATCGGGGCGAGGATGCGGATGTCGGTCGAGGCCAGCGCGTAGGCGAGGTCGTTGGAGAGCTCGGTCACCTTCTTGACCTTGGTTCCCGGCGCCAGGCGCAGCTCGTAGCGGGAGACGTGGGGTCCGCTGACGATCCCGACCAGCTTCGCCTCGACGCCGAAATGGCCCAGGGTCTCGACCAGCTTGGTGCCGATGATCTCGTGCTCGCGAGGGTCCGGCCCCTTGTCGCTCTTGCCCTTCTCGAGCACCTTCGCCGGCGGCGGCACGTAGGAGATCTCCTCCGATTCGGTGACGCCGCGCTTCTCGCCCATCGGGGTACGGGCAACCTCCTTCTCGGGCGCCGGCGCCGGCAGCACGTCGCCGTTCTCGGCCTCGACCACCTCGACCTCCTCTTCCTCCTCGTCCTCGTCGGGCTCGAAGCCGGAGGCCGCCTCCAGCTCGCCGGTCGGCGCCTCGGAGTCGGGGGCCTCGGGCTCGGGCTCGGGATCGTGGTCGAACTCGATCACCCGCACCGTCTCCTCGTCGGAGTCGGGGAAGTCGCTCATCACGTCGGTTGCGGCGGCTCGGGTCTCCATCGCCGCGAAGTCGTCGTCCTTCTGCCAGGCGGTCTGGGCGACCGTGCGCGCCATCTCGGCACTGCTGGTGCGGGCCTTGGTGATCGCCTTTCCGGTCGAGCTGAGGAAGGCGGCGATCGAGGTGCCGGTCAGAAGCAGCCCCCCGGCGGCGAGCAGAAGAACGGCGGCGATGTGGGCGCCGACGCGCTGGAAGAGGGTCGAGGTGGCCCAGTACAGCGACTCGCCGGCCAGCCCGCCGTGGTGCGGGAACCAGGCCGGATCGAAGTAGCCATGGCGGACCGGGTGCTCGGGTCCGAGGCCGGCGGTCTGTGCCGCGAAGGCGAGCAGGAGCCCGGCGATGATGCAGATTCCGCCGGTCCGCAGCGGCCGCACGGCGGGCAGGAACGGCTTCAGGATCAGGGTCGCGCCGGCGCCGAAGAAGGCCAGTGGCGCGACGAAGGCGACCTTGCCGAACATGTAGGTGAGCCCGTCCTTGGCCCCAGAGCCGACACGGCCGCCGTCCCAGCCGAGATAGAGGACGAAGGTCAGATAGACGCCGACGGCGATCAGGATGAGCCCGATCACGTCGAGCTGGCGCTGCTCGAGCTTCTCCAGTTGCTCGCGGCTCAGCCGCGGCGCCTGGCGGGCGGGCTTTCGGGCCGGCTTGCGGGAACTCGGGGCGCGTCCGCGGGCAGGCGAACGCCCGCGCCGCGGCGCGGGTCGTCTCCGGCGCTTTCGCCGCCTCGACATCAGGCTTTGATTCGACGTTGCGACCGCCGCCCCTGCGCGGAGGAAAACCGCATAAAGAAGCGATAAATCATCCCGTCGGGCCACCGAGACCGGGCTAACATCGGCGCATGGCAATCGAAGAGGAGATCGCGACCGGCCGCGTGCTGGTGATCGAGGACGACGCCGAGATCACCGACGCCCTGCGGCGCTCCCTGCGCCACGAGGGCTACCAGGTGCGCACGGCGGGCGACGGCGTCGAGGCACTCGACGCGGCAGCCGAGTTCATCCCCGACCTCGTCGTCCTCGACCTCGGCCTGCCCCGCCTCGACGGGATGGAGGTCTGCCGCCAGCTGCGCGCCGACGGCGACGTCCCGATCCTCATCCTCACCGCCCGCACCGAGACCGAGGACCGGGTCACCGGGCTCGACAGCGGCGCCGACGACTACCTGACGAAGCCATTCGAGCGCCAGGAGTTCCTGGCCCGGATCCGGGCCCTGCTGCGCCGCCGTCCCCCCCGCGGCAGCGCCTCGCTCTCGGTCGGCGATCTGAAGCTCAACCCCGACACCCGCGAGGTCCACCGCGGCGGGCGGGAGATCGAGCTCACCAACCGCGAGTTCGAGCTGCTCGAGTACCTGATGCGAAACGAGCGCCTGGTCGTATCCCGCGAGCGCCTCCTGGACGAGGTCTGGGGCTATGACCCGATGGCGGCCACGAACACGATCGACGTCTTCATCTCCAACCTGCGGCGCAAGCTCGAGTCCGGTGGCGAGCCGCGCCTCCTGCACACCAAGCGGGGAGCCGGCTACGTGCTGAAGGAGTAGGCAATGGCCGAGTCGGCCCGGGGAGGACGGGAGAGGCGGCGGCTGTTGGACCCCCGCACCTGGCCGGTGCGCTGGCGCCTCGCGGCGGGCTCGGCGGCGCTGACCCTCGCGATCCTGCTCGTCTTCGCCGGCGTGATCGGCCGCTTGGCGACGGAGCGGATCCGCAACGACTTCAACCAGGAGATGCGCGGTGCGGTGCGCACCCTGGCAGCCCAGAGCCGCATCGTGCCGACCCCGGAAGGACCGCTGGTCACCAGCCCCGACCTCGACGACTTCGCGCTCTCCAACGCCGCCGCGGTGCGGATCTTCGACGCCAACGGGACCGAGCAGAAGCACACACGCCGCGCCCCCTACCTGGGACCGCTGGTCCCCGGAGTCAGCCACATCGGCGGCCTGCGGATCATCACCGCCGGGATCTACAGCGGTGGCCAGAGGGTCGGCTTCGTCCAGTACGCGCGCAGCCAGGAGCACGTCGACTCGACGATCACCCGGCTCTGGCTTTTCATCGCCGCCGGTGTCCTCGGCGCCGTCATCCTCGCCTGCCTCGCCGGGCTGACGATCGCCAACCGGGCGATGGAGCCGATCGCCTCGCTGACCGCGGCCGCCAGCGAGATCGCCAGCACCCGCGATCCATCGCGCCGCATGCCCCAGCCAGCGGTCCACGACGAGGTCGGCGAGCTCGCCCATACCCTCGACCAGATGCTGCGCTCGCTCGATGCGGCGCGGGGCGAGCGCGAGCAGGCGATGGCCAAGCAGCGCGAGTTCGTCGCCGACGCCTCGCACGAGCTGCGAACCCCGCTGACCAGCGTGATCGCGAATCTGGAGCTGCTGCAGACCTCGCTGCGGCGGCCGCAGGGCGACGAAGACCGCGAGATGGTCGACTCGGCGCTGCGCTCATCGAGGCGGATGAGCCGCCTCGTCGCCGACCTGCTGCTGCTGGCGCGGGCGGACGCGGGCCGGGTCAGCGAGCGGACCGACTGCGATTTGGCGGAGATCGCCGGCAGCGCCGCGGCCGAGATCGCACCGATGGCGGCCGGCCGGCAGCTGAACGTCGACAACGCGGGCCCGCTGCCGCTTCGAGGCAATCCCGACGAGCTGCACAGGTTGGTGGTCAACCTGCTCGACAACGCGGTCCGTTACACGCCCGAGGGTGCGACGATCGATCTGCGGCTGACCGCGGACGAGCAAAGCGCGACGATCGAGGTCTCAGACGACGGGCCCGGCATCCCGGAGGAGATGCAGGAGCAGGTCTTCGACCGCTTCGTTCGCGGCAGCGGCCCCTCCGACACCGCCGCCGGTGGCGGCACCGGCCTCGGACTGGCGATCGTGCGCGCCGTCGCCCGCTCGCACGGTGGCGAGGTGAGGGCCAGGCGGTCCGCCGAGGGAGGCGCCCTGTTCACGGTGACCCTGCCTCGAACGGGTTCTGAGGAACGTATTACGCCCTCTTTAAGGGCGCTTTAGCGCCCCGACTTAGTTTTCCCGGCGGACGAGACACACGGGTTCGTCGGGGATCTCCCCCTTAGCACCTCGGCGGGCCCACCTTCGACTCAAGGGTCGAAGCAGCCGCCGGGCTCCCCCCTCCCTAGAGCCCGGCGGCTTTCTTTTTGGGCTGCTATCAGCTCGAGTCCTCGCGGGCGCGCCGGTAGCGCTCGTAGATCACGCGCGAGCAGAACGTCCTGGTCTCGATCAGGTCCAGCGCGATGTCTTCGGTGACGGGCGGCAGGAACGGCGTGCCACCGCCGACGACGACCGGATGGCGGAACATGCGCAGCTCGTCGACGAGGCCGAGCTCGATCGCCGCCGCGGCCAGGCCGGCACCGCCGATCGCAACGTCCTTGTCAGTCGCGTCGTGCGCCGCAGCGGCCTCCTCGGCCACCGACGCCTCGGCGAGCCGGGCGTTGCCCTGGACGCCATCGAGCGTGCGACTGAAGACAACCTTCGGGAGGGCGCACCAGACGTCGGCGAACGCGGCCCGGAGCTCGTTATCGCGCAGCGACGGATCCGTCTCCCACACCAGCATCGTCTCGTAAAGCCTGCGGCCGCACAGATAGCCGCCTAGCTCGCGTACCTGCGCGAGGTGGAAGCGAAACAGCTCCTCACTGGGTTCGGTCCACCCGAAACCGCCCTGTCGGTCGGCGATGAAGCCGTCCGCAGAGACGCCCATCGAGTAGATCAGCATGGGCTTCACGGGCGCATGATGCTATTGCGGGGGCATGGCGGGCAAGGCATCGGAGCGGTTGGTCTGCGAGAGGCTGACGACGGGACCGATCTAGCCATCGGCTGCTCGTGTTCGCGCAAGGCGGGAGCCGGTCAGGATGAGACGACAGGCCAGAGACTTGAGATCGGATGCTCAAGTACGTCGGCCACCACCACGGAGACGTTGTCGCGTGCACCGGCCTCGAGCGCGACCTCGACCAGGCGCTTCGCGGCTTCGGCTCGCGTTAGCTGACGGAGCACGCTCGCTATCTCCCGATCGTCGACGAAGTCGGACAGGCCGTCTGAGCACAACAGAAGGACGTCCCCAGTGCGCGCGTCGACGACCTCCACGGCAGGGTCGATCTCGGGATTTCCATCCAGCGCTCGCAGGACGACCGAGCGGCGCGGGTGGGTCCGAGCGTCTTCCGCAGAAAGCGCGCCACTGTCGATCAACTCCTGGACCAGGCTGTCATCACGCGTGAGTTGGGTGAGGGTTGCGTCTCGGAGCAGGTAGGTCCGAGAGTCGCCCACGTTGCTGACCAGGTATCGCCCGTCATCGCTGAGCGCGACAGCGGTCAGGGTGGTGCTCATGCCGCGCATCTTCTGCCGGCACTCGGCGATGAAACCCACGCTCTGATTCCCCCACGCGACGCTCTCCTCGAGGGCCCGCTCGAGCGGCCGATCGAGGCGGCGCTTGTCGAGCGCGATCACGGCGTTGATGACAGCCTGGCTCGCGACTTCTCCCGCTGCGGCGCCGCCGACCCCATCGGCGACAGCCAGTAGGCGATCGCTCGAATAGCAGGCGTCCTCGTTGTTCGGTCGAGGACCAGGATCGCTTCGCACCACGCCGTCAAATGCGAGCACCGTCACCGGGCGACGGTACATGACCATTGTCTGGCGCGGTGGCTCGATGGGCCATGTTCAGTGCGATCGGAGCAACCGCTCGTCGCGCAAAGCGGGCGTGATCGCCGGCATATGCGCCGCCATCGGCTCGGCTTGGCGTGTCAAGTGGGGGTAGCCTGGGCGCATGCCGGGGGCTTCGTGAAGGCGGCCGGAATCGAGCGGTTCGGCGACGACGTGCGCGAGCTGACGCTTCCCGATCCGCGCCCACCCGGCCCGGGCGAGGCGTTGATCTCGGTGCGGGCCGCGGGGGTGGCGCCCTGGGACGACCTCGTCAGGCTCGGATCGTGGGAGGTGGGGCTGCGGCCGCCGATGGCGCTTGGCGTCGCGGCGTCAGGGACGGTCGCCGCCATTGGGGACGCCGTCGACGGGTGGTCGGTCGGGGACGAGGTGATGACTCACCCGGTTCCTCTGCTCGAGCAGGGTTGCTGGAGCGAGTTGTTGCTGGCGCGCCCCGATGTGCTGGCCGCCAAACCATCCGCTGTGTCCTGGGAGGACGCGGCGGCGTTTCCGGTCCCGGCGCTGACCGCGGACCAGGCGCTCGGTGCGGCGATCGAGGATTCGCCTGCCGGCCGGCTGCTCGTTCACGGCGCCGGTGGCGTGACCGGGCAGCTGATTGCGGCATTGGGGGTGGTGATCGGAGCCGAGGTCGCCGCGACGGCCGGGCCGCGGAGCTTTGAGCGACTGCGACAGCTCGGGGTGGCAGCGGTGTTCGACTACCACGACGACGGCTGGCCCACCGGGGTCCGCAAATGGGCGGGTGGGGCTGGCGTCTCTGCGGCGATCAACGCCGCACCTGGCGGTGAGGCGTCCGCGCTCTCCGTCGTCGCGGACGGCGGCCGGCTGGCCACTATCACCGGCGCCCCGCCGGCCGCCGACCGCGGGGTGACGATTGTCGATGTCTATGTGCAGGCTGACGGGAGCCGGCTCGAGCGCATGGCCGAACGGCTCGGCAATGGCGAGGTCGGAATCTCGGTCGGTGGGATCTACCCGCTCGCCGAGGCCGCGGAGGCGCTCAAGATGGCCGTCGGCGGGGGCGGTGGCGCTGCGGTCGTGCTGCGCGTGTGAGCGGCGCCACTCGCTACGGCGCTAATCGCCACGTCGATCTCATGGCCGCGCCCCAGCCCGGCCGCCAATGACGAGGTTGCTCGGCCTCGCGACTCAGACTTCGACGACGACCGGCAGCACCATCGGGCGGCGGCGAAGCTTCTCGTAGACGAACTCGGCGATGTCGTCGTGCAGGTCCTCCTGGATCAGCGGCAGCTCGGAGACCTCGTGCCGGGCGGCGTCGGCGAGTGAGGACTCGACCACCCCGCGAAGCTCCTCGACCAGGCCGTCGGCCTCCTCGAGGAAGGGCACGCCGCGAAAGATCACCTCGGGCGGCGCCACCGTGGAGCCGTCGTCCGATGAAACGGTCGCGACGACGATGAAGATCCCGTCGGCAGAGATCGTGCGGCGGTCGCGAAGCGCGACGTCGTCCGGCTCGCCGATGTCGACTCCATCGACGAAGATCATTCCCGCCCCGACGTCGTCGCCGAGCCGGGTGCCCGATTCGTTCAGCTCGAGTGGGACGCCGTTGCTGCCCTGAAAGACATTCCGGGGCTCGACGCCGACCGAGCGCGCGAGGTCCGAGTGAAGCCGCAGCCTCTTGTGGTCGCCGTGGACCGGCAGCACATAGCGCGGCTTGGTCAGGTTGAGCATCAGCTTCAGCTCTTCCTGGCAACCGTGGCCGGAGGCGTGGATCGGCGCGTCGGCCGCGGTCACCACCGAGGCGCCGATCTGGAAGATGCGGTCGATCGTCTCGTTCACCGCCCGCTCGTTTCCCGGCACCGGCGTCGCCGAGAAGACCACCGTGTCGCCGGAGTGAAGCTCGACGTCGCGGTGGTCGTTGTGGGCCATACGGCGCAGGGCCGAGAGCGGCTCGCCCTGGCTGCCGGTCGAGATCGCGATCACCTTCTCGTCCGGGAAGTCCTCGATCTCCTTCGGGTGGATCAGCAGCCCGGACGGAGCATTGGCCATCCCCAGGTTGGAGGCGATGTTGAAGTTCTTGCGCATCGAGCGCCCGACCAGCGCCACGCGGCGGTCCAGCTGGACGGCGGCATCGATCACCTGCTGGACCCGGTGCACGTTGGAGGCGAACGAGGTGACGATGATGCGCCCCTCACAGCGCGAGAAGGTTTCCAGCAGCGCCGGGCCGACGCTCGACTCCGATGGCGCGACCCCGGGCCGGTCGGCGTTGGTCGAGTCTCCGCACAGCAGCAGCAATCCCTCGCGTCCGATCTCGGCGAGGCGAGACATGTCGGCCGGCCGGCGATCGACCGGGGTCTGATCGAACTTGTAGTCGCCGGTCAGCAGCACCGAGCCGAGCTCCGTCTTCAGAACCACGCCTCGCATGTCGGGAATCGAGTGCGACAGGTGCACCAGCTCGAGCTCGAACGGGCCCAGCTGCACCCGCTCGCCGGCATCGAGTTCCTCGAGGGGCGCGTCGCCGAGCTTGTGCTCGTCGAGCTTCGAGCGCACCAGGCCGATCGTCAGCATCCCTCCGTAGATCACCGGCGGGTAGCCGATCTCGCGCAGGACGTAGGGCAGGGCTCCAACGTGATCCTCGTGTCCGTGGGTGAGGACGATCGCCTCGATATCTCCCGAGCGCTCCTTCAGGTAGGAGAAGTCCGGCAGCACGAGGTCGATCCCGAGCATCTCGGTGGTCGGGAACATCAGCCCGGTGTCGACGACGACGATCCGCCCGTCGTACTCGACGACGGTCATGTTTTTGCCGATCTCCCCCAGCCCGCCGAGGGGGAGGACTCTCAGGGTGCCGCTCAACCTGCCGCTGCCAGGATTCCCGCGGCCTCGAGGGCCGGCCGGATCGCGGAGCGCTGCTCCTCTGTCGCCGGCACCATCGGCAGCCGCATCGCGCCGGAGTCGATCAGCCCCGCCATCTGCAGGGCCGCCTTGACCGGAATCGGATTCGTGGTCACGTTCATCGCCTCATAGACCGGGGTGAGCGAGGTGTCGATCTCCCGCGCGCGCTCGAGATCCCCCGCCTCGGCCGCGTCCCAGACCGCCCGCATCTGGGCCGGGATCAGGTTCGCGGCGACGAGGATACCTCCGGCCCCGCCGAGCTCGAGGGTGCGGCAAAAGACGTTGTCGTTGCCGGCCAGCAGGTCGAGGCCCTCGATCAATCCCAGCTCGTCGTCGTTTGCCTGCTTGACCGCGGTCACGCCCTCGATCCGTCCCAGCTCGGCGAGCTCGGACGGCGAGACGTTGACGACCACCCGCGAAGGGATGTTGTAGAGGATCACCGGCAGCCCGACCGCCGCGACCGCCCCATAGTGGCCCCGCAGGCCTTCGAAGTTGGGCTTGTTGTAGTACGGAGTCACGACCAGCACCGCATCGGCCCCGGCCTGGGCGGCGGCCTCGGTCATCTCGACCGTGTGCGCGGTGTCGTTGGTACCCGTGCCGCAGATCACCACCGCCTCGCCGCCGACCTCGTCGCGGACCGCGCGCAGAAGGCTCAGCGTCTCGGCATCCGAAAGGGTCGGCGCCTCGCCGGTCGTGCCGGCGACCACCAGCCCGTGGCAACCGCCGTCGACCAGGTGGCGCGCGAGCCGGCGCGAGCCTTCCTCGTCGAGGCTGCCGTCCTCGTGGAACGGCGTCACCATCGCGGTCAGTACGCCCCGCAGCTCCGCCATCGCCGTCAGGTTAGCCCACCGTCGAAGAGCAGCTTCTCGAGCCCGACGGTGAAGCGATCGGGCAGCCCGCCGACCCGGCGCACCGCCAGCAGCACCCCGGGCATGAACGAGCGGCGGTCGGTCGAGTCGTGGCGGATCGTCAGCGTCTGGCCCTCGCCGCCGAAGACGATCTCCTGGTGGGCGACCAGCCCCGGCAGGCGCAGCGAGTGGATCGGCTCGTGGACGTTTCCCCCCGCCTGGCGAATCAGCTCGGCGCTGCGCTTCGCCGTCCCCGACGGCGCGTCGACCTTGCCCTCGCGGTGAAGCTCGACGATCTCGCACTCGGGCATGTGGGGCGCGACCTGCTGGGCGAGCCGCATCATCAGCACGGCGCCGATCGCGAAGTTGGGCGCCACGAAGCAGTTGCCGCCCTCCGACCCCTCGACCGCGTCGCGCAGCCGGTCGAGGTCGAAGCCAGTGGTGCCGACCACGGCGTGCGCGCCGGCGCCGACGATCGCGCCGACGTTGTCCGCCGCCGTCTCGGGGGTCGAGAAGTCGACCACCACCTCGGCGTCGCCCAGCACCTGCTCGAGCTCGGTGCCGAGGGCAGGATCGGCGCGGCCGCTCAGCTCGAGGTCGTCGGCCGCCTCGACGGCTTCGCAGACCGTCTCCCCCATGCGGCCCGCGGCACCGGAGACTGCAACCTTCATCGACACGGTCTATGCCGCGGCCAGCGGCTCGGCGACGCCGGACACGGCGTTGCGGAAGAGCTCCTCGCTGCGGCCGATGCAGGAGGCCGACAGCTGCTGGGGGTCGTAGAGCTCCTGGCTCAGCGCCGTGACGTCGTCGACGGTCACCGCCTCGACCTTCTCCAGCATTTCGTCGAGCGTGTAGAGCGGGGTCCCGAACAGGGCCGAGCGGGCGTTGCGCGACATTCGCGTCGCGGTCGACTCCGAGGAGAGGACCAGCCTTCCCTTGACGTTTTCCTTGCCGCGGTCGAGCTCTTCGGCGCTGACCGGCTCCGAGCGCAGGCGATTGATCTCGCCCGCGATCAGGCCGCAGGCCTCCTCGACGTTGTCCTCGCGGGTCCCGACGTAGGTCGCGACCAGGCCGAGGTCGGTGTACTGGTCGTTGTATGAGCCGACCGAGTAGGCGAGACCGCGCTTCTCGCGCACCTCGACGAACAGCCGCGAGGAGGTCGAGCCGCCGTAGATCGAGTCCAGCACCGCGAGCGCGTAGCGGCGCTCGTCGTCGCGGGTCAGTCCCGGCGCCCCGAAGCAGATGTGGTACTGCTCGGTGTCCTTCTGGTTGAAGCAGAGCCGTGGCGCGAGGTCGGGGACTGCGCCGTTGGATTCCGCCGGCTGCTCGCTCGGCGGTTTGACGAAGCGCCGCGACAGATCGCAGATCGCCTCGTGGTCGACGTGGCCGGCGGCGGAGACGATCAGGTTCGGGGCCGCGTAGCGGTCGTGGTGGTAGGCGTCGATGTCGGGGACCGGAATCGAGGCGATCACCTCGGCGGTGCCCAGCACGCGGCGTCCCAGTGGGTGGCGGCCGAACACCGCCTCGGCGAGGAAATCGTGGACGCGGTCCATCGGCTCGTCCTCGTACATCGCGATCTCCTCCAGCACGACCTCGCGCTCGGAGTCGACCTCGGGGTAGGTCGGAGCGAGCAGCATCTCGGACAAGAGCCGGAAGGCGTCCTCGGTGTGCTCGTCGAGGAAGCGCGCGTGCAGGTGGGTGGTCTCCTTTCCGGTGGCCGCGTTCACCGCTGCCCCGAGGCCGTCGAAGATCTCGGAGATCTCGATCGCCGAGTGGCGTTCGGTGCCCTTGAACAGCATGTGCTCGAGGAAGTGCGAGACGCCCGCCTGGGCGGGCGTCTCGTTACGCGATCCGGTCTTCACCCAGAGCCCGAGCGCCACCGACCGAACCGACGGAACGGTCTCGGTGACGACTCGAACGCCGGAGTCGAGCTCGGTTAGCCGGCTACCGCTCACGCCTGCTGCGCTCGCGGCCGCCGCGACCGCCGCGACCGCCGCGGTCGCCGTCACGGCGTGGCCGCCGGTCGCCGCCCTCACGGCGTCCGCCGTCGCTGCCGGTGCCGACCGAGACCAGCTCCTCGGGGCTCTTGCCCTCGACCGAGGGGTCATCGGAGAGCCGCAGGCCGATGCGGCCGCGCTCGCGGTCGACCTCGACCACGGTCACGTCCAGCTCTTGGCCGGCCTTGAGGACGTCGTCCACCGTCTCGACCCGCTCGCCGGGCTTGACGTTTGAGATGTGCAGCAGCCCATCGGTGCCCTTGGTCAGCTCGACGAAGGCACCGAAGGTGGTCGTCTTGACGACCTTGGCGTTGTTGTAGCGATCGCCGACCTCGGCTTCCTTGGTCATCGACTCGATGCGGGCGATGCAGGCCTCGACCAGCTCGCCGCTGGTCGCGTAGACCTTCACCGTGCCGTCGTCTTCGACGTCGATCTCGGCCTCGAACTCCTCGCAGAGGGCGCGGATCGTCTCTCCGCCCTTGCCGATCACGGCGCCGATCTTCTCGGGGTCGATCTGGATCGCCTCGATCCGCGGCGCGTAGGGCGACAGCTGCTCGCGCGGGCCGTCGATCGCCTTCGCCATCTCGCCGAGGATGAACAGACGGCCCTTCAGGGCCTGCTCGAGCGCATCGCGCAGGATGTCGAAGGTGACGCCGCTGATCTTGATGTCCATCTGCAGGGCGGTGATTCCCTCCGACGTGCCGGCGACCTTGAAGTCCATGTCGCCGAGGTGGTCCTCGACGCCGGCGATGTCGGTCAGGACGACGTAATCGTCGCCCTCCTTGATCAGCCCCATCGCGACGCCGGCTACCGGTGCGCTGACCGGGGTGCCCGCCGCCTGCAGGGCCATCGAGGACGCGCAGACCGAGCCCATCGAGGACGAGCCGTTGGACTCCAGCGTCTCCGAGACCACGCGGATCACGTAGGGGAAGCTCTCCTCGTCGGGGATCGTCGGCACCAGCGCCCGCTCGGCGAGCGCACCGTGGCCGATGTCGCGGCGCTTGGGGCCGCGCATGAAGCCGGCCTCCCCGACCGAGAAGGGCGGGAAGTTGTAGTGGTGCCAGAAACGCTTCGTCGTCGCCAGCCCGAGCGTGTCCAGGCGCATGTCCATGCGGCTGGTGCCGAGGGCGACGTTGGAGAGGATCTGCGTCTCGCCGCGCGTGAACAGCGCCGAGCCGTGGACCCGCGGCGCGACGTCGACCTCACACTCGATTGGCCGGATCTCGTCCTGGGCGCGGCCGTCGGGACGCTTCTTGTCGACGGCGATGCGCTTGCGGATGATCTCCTTCTCCAGGGCCGCGAACGCCGCCGCGACCTCCTGGCTGCGGGCGAGATCGGCCTCCTCGTCCCCGCTCGAGGCGTACTGCTCCTGCGCCTCGGTCTCGACCGCGTCGATCGCGTCCTGGCGCTCGAGCTTGGCCTCGATCTGGGTTGCCTCGTCGAGCTTGGCTCCGTGCGAGGAACGGATCTCCTCCTTCAGGTCCTCGTCGACCTGCGGCGCTTCGACCTCGAGCTTCTCCTTGCCGACCTTGCCCCGCAGCTCCTCGATCGTCGCGACGATCTTCTTGATCTCGGCATGGGCGATGTCGAGGGCGTCGAGGATCTCGGCCTCGCTGACGCCGTTGGCGCCCGCCTCGACCATCAGGATCGCGTCCTCGGTCCCGGCCACGATCAGGTCGAGGTCGAGCTCCTCGAGGCTTTCCTCATCGGGGTTGATCACGAAGTCGCCGTCGAGCTTTCCGACCCGCACGGCACCGACGTGGGCGCCGACCGGGATCTCCGAGAGCGCCAGCGCCGCGGAGGCGCCGTTCATCGCCAGGATGTCGTAGGGGTGGACGTGGTCCACCGACATCGGCTGGGCGACGAGCTGGGTCTCGAAATGCCAGCCCTTCGGGAACAGCGGCCTGATCGGACGGTCGATCATGCGCGCGGTCAAAGTTGCCTTCTCGCCCGAGCGACCCTCGCGGCGGAAGAAGGAGCCGGGGATCTTGCCCGCGGCGTACATCCGTTCCTCGACATCGACGGTCAGGGGCAGGAAGTCGACATCGCGCAGGTTGCCCATCGTCGCGGTGCAGAGCACCATCGTGTCCCCCGCGCGCACAACGACAGATCCACTCGCCTGCTTTGCGAGTTTGCCTGTCTCGAAGGAGATCTCGCTCTCGCCGACATCCACCGAGACACGGCTTACGTCAAACATACTCATCTAAATTTTTACCTCCGGCCGCCCGGTTGGCGGCCCTTTGCTTAAGAACTCTCGTTCTCTGTCGCAGGCGATTCTACAGAGGCCTTCCCCGCCAGCTCTTCCAGCTCCTCTAGGCCAACGGGCTCCCCGGCGCTGAAAATGCTCGGCGTCGCGGCGACGCCGGCGCGGATCCCGGATTCGAAATCGCGCCGCACCCGCTCGGCCACCTGCTCGGAGCGCCGGTCGGCCTCGAAGCGCTCGAGGTCGAAGCCGAGGACGCGCACCCGCTCCCATAGGTGCGGGTCGTCGACGTGGCCGCGGTCGGCGAAAAGCGTGTCGACGACCTCGAAGAACGCCCCCTGGCGCCCGGCCGCCTCAGCGGCGGCGTGCAGGACCGGGGCCCGCGGGTGCTTGCGGGGCAGCGGAAAGTGGCGGAAGACGATCCGCGCCTCGAGGGCGGCGATCCGCCCCCAGACGGCGGCGCAGTGCGGGCAGCCGAGGTCGACGTAGACGACCAGCTCCTCCCCCTTGCCGCGCGCGTGGTCGTCAGGGCCGACGGCGGGAACCTCGGCGCTGCGCAGGTCGCTCATGCCTCAAGGCTAAACGGGCGGCTTGAGGCGTCCTAGTCGCGCATACCGCGACTAACGCGCCTCGGGGCGCAGCAATTGCCGCAGCGCCGCCGCCACCCCGAGACGCTCCTCGATCACCTGCCGATAGGTGAAGCGAACGACTTCGTAGCCCATGAGGCGCAACTCGAGGTCACGGGCGCGATCGTCCTCAAATGCCTGGCGACCGCGATGGAAGCGGTAGCCATCCGTTTCCACGACCAGGCGCTGACGGCGCCAGAGGAAATCGACCTGAAACGGTCCGATCGCAACATTTGCCTCGGGCAAGGGCAGCCTATGGCGGCGACAGAGCTTCAGGAACCGGTGCTCCAGCTCGCTTCGGGTGTTTTCCGCGCCGCTGAGAGTCGGTACCTCGAAGCCGAGAACCGCGGCTTCCCGCGCGGCGCGGCGCAAGAGCTGTGCAGAGGCCGTGCGTCGCAGATCGTCGATCGTCCGCCCGACGGTGGTGACGGGGATGCACCGATGACGGGTCACGCCGTCGGCGGTCAGGGTGCGCGATCGATGGATTCGGATTCCGGGCCTCTTCGACCGTCCACCCACCGCCGGGATCACGACTTCCGTCGGACCGGTCGTGATGGGAAGCAGACCCCATAGAGCGGCCGCGGAACGGTGGCTCAGAACCGCGGAAGCGCCGCAAGCGAGGACCGCCGCCATCCAGCGCCCCTCCGACGGCAGTGCAAGGTGGCCGACTGCATAGACGCCCCGATGCAACCTATGTAGGCGGCCCGGATCCGTTCGGCGGCGGATGGCATCGGCATCGATCCCCGCCCCCCGAAGCTGCCTGCTGGTCACCACGCCGTGCTGGCGGCTTGCGATCGTGGCGATTTCCCGCTCCCGCGAGGCGACCTTGTCGCGCATACCGCGACAAAGGCGCCTCGAACGGCCGAGTCGCCCCCTGCGGCCCGCGCCCTGGCTACGCCTGGGATGCCAGGGCGTCGAAGATCAGGTTGGCGCCCGGGATGTCGGTGATGCTCGGAGTCTCATAGGCCCAGCGCACGACGCCCTCCTCGTCGATCAGGACCAGGCAGCGGTTGGCGACCCCGTAGTCCTCGACGTAGGCGCCGTAGCTGCGGCTGACCTCGCCCTTGGGGTGGAAGTCGGCCAGCAGTGGAATCTCGAGTCCGAGCTTCTCCCGGAAGGCCCGATGGGTCTCGCTGGAGTCGACGCTGATCCCGAGCAGCTTGACCCCGGCCGCCTCGATCTCCCCGAGCACCTCCTGGTAGATCGCGAGCTGGTCGCTGCAGACAGAGCTGAAGTCGGCCGGATAGAAGACCAGCATCACCTTGCGGCCGCGGAAGTCGGCCAGCGAGACCGGCTCGCGCTCGTGATCGGGAAGCGTGAAGTCCGGCGCCTGCTCGCCGGCGGAGATCAACGCCTCAAGCCGAGTTCGCCGACCAGCGAGCGGTAGCGCTCGAGGTCGCTGCTCTCGAGGTAGCGCAGCAGCCGCCGCCGCTTGCCGACCAGCATCAGCAGCCCGCGGCGCGAGTGGTGGTCCTTGCTGTGTCCCCGCAGGTGCTCGGTGAGCTCGTTGATGCGCTCGGTGAGCAGCGCCACCTGGACCTCGGCCGAGCCGGTGTCATCGGGCGTGCGCCCGTACTTGCCGATCAGCTCGGCCTTCTGGTCCTTGGTCAACGGCATTGAGGGGATTTTGACGGGCGGCGACACAAAGTGTCGCCGCAGGTGCATGTCAGGCGGCGTAGCCGCCGCAAAGTAAGAGTAGAGGCCACGGGGGCCTCAAGCCGTTTGGAAGCTAGCACAAGCTTTTCGCGCCGCTTCTACGTCGTCGTTCATCGCCGCGATCAGCTCCTCGACGCTCGGGAAGCGGCGCTCGCCGCGCAGCCGGGAGACGAAGGCGATGCGCAGGTTCTGCCCATAGAGATCCTCGGTGCGGTCGATCAGATAGGCCTCGATCAGCACCCCGCGGCCGCTTTCGAAAGTCGGGCGCACGCCGATGTTGACCGCCGCCGGGTAACCGTTGGCGAAGGCTGCGTAGACGCCGTGCCCGGGCGAGACCAGGCGGTCGTCCGGAATCAGGTTGGCGGTCGGAAAGCCGAGCTCGCGGCCGCGCTTGTCGCCCTCGACGACCGGTCCCTCGAGCATGAACGGGTTGCCCATGCAGCGATGGGCCGCCTCGACGTCGCCGACCTCGACCAGGGCCCGGACCCGGGTCGAGGAGACGGTCTCGCCGTCGACCTCGACCAGCGGCACGACCCGGGTCGAGAACTCCGGCCGCGAGCGCAGCATCTCGGGGTCCCCCTTCGCCTTGGCGCCGAAGCGGAAGTTCTCCCCGACCGAGACCTTCTTCGCTCCCAGGCGCTCGAGCAGAACGTGCTCGATGAAGCCCTCGGCCGGGATCGCCGAGAACTCGCGGTCGAACGGGATCACGACCAGCTCCTGCACGCCGAGCCCGTCGATCACGTCGCGCTTGACCTTGAACGGCATGATCAGCTTCGGCGCTGCGGCCGGGTGCAGGATCTCGAGCGGATGTGGATCGAAGGTCAGCACCGTGTCGGCGCCTTCGATCACCGCCTGGTGGCCGAGGTGGACGCCGTCGAAGGTGCCGATCGCGACCGCGCGGTCGCGCGGCTCTGCGTCGGGCAGCCTGGTGACCTTGATGCTCACACCAGCACCACCTCGGGTTGCAGCCGGCCCTCCCCGGGCCGCGCGACGGCGAGCAGCTCGCCCTCGAAGCTGAGCCGGACCGGAGCGTCGCCGGGCGCGGCCTGCTCGAGCGCCCTTCCATGCGACACGGCCTCGGCCTGCTCGGCGTCGAGGCGAAGCTCGGGAAGGAAGGCGAGCGCGTCGATCGGCGCCAGCTCGGTCCCGGCGTCCTCGACTCTCAGCGCTCCTACCGCCACCCGCCGCAGGCTCTCACAGTAGGCGTTGCCGAGCGTTTCGATCAGGGTCCTCACGTAGGTCCCGGAGGAGCACTCGATCTCATAGCTGGCCCTCCCCTGCCCCTGCTCGAGCAGCTGCGCCCGCATCACTTCGATCTCGCGCTCCGGCGTCTCCACGGTCTCGCCCCGAAACGCCTTGCGGTAGAGGCGCTCGCCGCCCACCTTCACCGCCGAGGTCATCGGCACCCGCTGCAGCACCCGCCCGGTCGGCAGTGCGAGATCGGTGGGCACATTGCCGGTCTCGGTCAACTCGCCCTCGGGGTCGCCGCTGGTCGAGCGCCAGCCCAGCCGCGCGGTCGCCCGGTAGGTCTTCGGCAGCGCCAGCAGATAGCGCTGGAGGCGGGTTGCGCGGCCGAGCAGGACGACCAGCAGCCCGGTCGCGAACGGATCCAGGGTGCCGGCGTGGCCGGTCTTCAGCCCCCTCTCCCGCCTCACCTCGGCGACCAGGTCGTGCGAGGTGATCCCTGCCGGCTTGTCGCAGAGCAGCACCGCGGCCTGCGCGGCTTCGACCACCCTAGGCGCCGGCGGCGAGCTGTTCGCAGAGAAACTCGACGATCTGGTCCTTGCCGAGATCGGTCGAGAAACCGGCCGCGCGCACGTGCCCGCCGCCGTTGTGCCGGCGGGCGATCTCCGAAACGTCGACGCCGTTGCCGCTCGATCGCAGGCTGACCTTGCGCGCCGCCCGCCCACGGCTGCCGAGCTCGCGGATCACCGCAGCGACGCGGATTCCCTCGAGCGAGCGCAGGAAGTCGATGATTCCCTCGGTCATCTCCTCGCCGGAACCGGTTGCCTCGTAGTCGGCCTCGGTGAGATGGGTGATCGCGAGCCCCTCGCAGGGCAGCTCGATCGCCTCCAGGGCCCGGGCCAGCAGCTTCAGCTTCTCCAGCGGCACGCTCTCGTAGAGGCGGCGGTAGGTGTCGTTGACGTCGACCCCGGCGTCGATCAGATCAGCGGCCATCCGGTGCGAGCGCGAATCGGTGTTCTCGTACATGAAGCGGCCAGTGTCGGTGACCAGGCCGACGTAGAGCGCCGAGGCGATCTCGGGCGTCAGCTCGACGCCGAGGTGGCGCACCAGCTCGTAGACGATCTCGGCCGTCGAGGAGGCGCCGGTGTCGACCAGGTTGACGTCCCCGAAGCGGGTGTTGTCGTGGTGGTGATCGATGTTGATCACGTGGGCGCCGCCGTTGGAGAGGAAATCGACCGGCATCCGGTCGACGTTGCCGCAGTCCAGAAAGAGGACCACGCGGTCGGGCATGTCGGCGGGCGGCTCGTGGAAGACCTCCTCCAGAGGCAGGAAGCGGTATTCGATCGGCAGCGGAAACTCCTTCGCGGCCAGGAACATCACCGAGTCCTTGCCGAGCAGGCCCAGCATCTTGTGCACCGCCAGCAGCGAGCCCAGGGCGTCGCCGTCGGGCCCCTCGTGGGTGGTGAGCAGGAAGCGCTCGGCCCCCCGGATCTCGGCCGCCACGGCCTCGAGGTCGGTTGCCACCACGTCGGCCGCGCCGCCTGCCCCCGCGCCCGCTGTCATTGCTCGGAGTCGAGCAGCTTCGAGATCCGCATGCCCTTGTCGACGCTGTCGTCGTAGTGGAAGGTCAGCGTCGGGGTGCGCTTCATCCGCGTCTCGCGGCCGATCCGGGCCTGGATCACGCCGCGCGAGGAAGCAAGACCGGCCAGCGTCGCCTCGCGCTCCTCGACGCTGCCGAGCACGCTGAGATAGACGCGCGCAGCACGCAGGTCAGAGGTTGTGTCGACGGAGGTCACGGTGACGAATCCGATCCGCGGGTCATTGAGGTCGGTCGAAATCGCCGCCCCTACGACCTCGCGCAGCATCTCGTTGATGCGCCGCATGCGAGCCGAGGGCATCGCCGCGCGACTATACAGCCGGCCCACGTTTTGCCCGCAAATCTCAATCGCGGAGGTCCCGAAGGCTGAACAGGTCGCGCTCGGCGGAGCACCCATCCGGATAACGGCTCTCGGCGAAGCGCTCCAAGGCGGCACCCCGGTCCTCGACCTCGCGCCCGCCGACCAGGGCGCAGAGCAGGGTCGCCCGCTGCCACTTGTCGTGTCCGCCGATCTCGGCGACCGAGGCACCGAAGCGCTGCCGGAGCTGGGTCTTGAGCGAGCTGACGTGCTTGCGCTTGCCCTTCAGGTCCGAGGACTCACCGAAGTGAAGGCGAAGCTCGACCAGGCAGACGAAGGGGTCGCTAGTGGTCGAGCGTCTGCTCAACCTGCTTGGTGCGGAAGAACTCGAGCATGTCGCCTTCCTTGACGTCGGCGAAGCCTTCGAGCACGATCCCGCATTCCTGGCCCTCCTCGACCTCGTTGACATCGTCCTTGAAGCGGCGCAGCGACCCGAGCCTGCCCTCCCAGACGACGGTGCCGTCGCGAACCAGCCGCACCTGGGCGTCGCGGGTCACCTTGCCGTCGGTGACCCGGCAGCCGGCGATCCGCCCAACCCGCGAGGCGCGGAAGGTCTGCAGGATCTCGGCCTCGCCGATCGTCTCCTCAACCTCCTCCGGCTCCAGCATGCCCTCCATCGCCGCGCGCAGCTCCTCGGTGACCTTGTAGATCACCGAGTAGGTGCGGATGTCGACGCCCTCGCGCTCGGCGGCCCGCCGGGCCTCGGAGAGGGGGCGCACGTTGAAGCCGATGATCACCGCGTCGGATGCCGAGGCCAGCATCACGTCGGATTCGTTGATGCCGCCGGTCTGGGCGTGAATGATGTTGATCGGGACCTGCTGCTGGGGAAGCTTTGCGATCTCGTCCTGCAGCGCCTCCAGCGACCCGGCCACATCGGCCTTGAGCACGATGTTGAGCTCCTTGATCTCGCCCTCCTGGGCGCGGGCGAAGACCTCCTCCAAGGTGACCTTGCGGGCCTGGCGGCGGGCCAGCTGCTCGGTCTTGAGCCGGTTGGCGCGCTCGCCCGCCATCTCGCGGGCGCGGCGGTCGTTCTCGACCACCTGGACGAACTCGCCCGCCTCGCAGACGCCCTCGAAACCGAGCACCTCGACCGGCATCCCCGGCCCCGCCTCCTGGACGCGGTCGCCGGTGAAGTCCTGCATCGCCCGCACCCGGCCCCATTGCGGGCCGGCGACGACCGCGTCGCCGATGTTCAGCGTCCCGCGCTGTACCAGCACGCTGACCACCGGGCCGCGGCCAGGGTCGAGCTTGGACTCGATCACCGTCCCCGACGCCGGAGCGTCGGGATTGGCCCCCAGCTCCTCGAGGTCGGAGACCAGCACGATCATGTCGAGCAGGTTGTCGAGCCCCTCCCTGGTCTTCGCCGAGACGTCGACGTAGACGGTTTCCCCGCCCCACTCCTCGGGGTTGAGCTCGTGACCGGCCAGCTCGGTGCGCACCCGGTCGGGCTGCGCCTCCGGGCGGTCGATCTTGTTGACCGCGACGAGGATCGGCACGTCGGCGGCACGGGCGTGGTCGATCGCCTCCAGGGTCTGCGGCATAACGCCGTCGTCGGCAGCAACGACGATCACCGCCAGGTCGGTGACCTGGGCGCCGCGGGCGCGCATCGCCGTGAAGGCCTCGTGGCCGGGGGTGTCGAGGAAGGTGATCGCCTTGTCGCCGTGATGGACCTGGTAGGCGCCGATGTGCTGGGTGATTCCCCCGGCCTCGCCGGCGACCACCTCGGTTTCGCGGATCGCGTCCAGGAGCGAAGTCTTTCCGTGATCGACGTGGCCCATCACGGCGACCACCGGCGGGCGGTCCTGCAGCTCGGCCTCGGCGTCCTCGAAGGCCGGCTTCTCGGATTCCTCCTCGGCCGCGGTGACGATCTCGATCTTGCGGTCGAACTCGTCGGCGATCGCCCTCACGGTCTCGTCGCTGAGGGTCTGCGTCAGCGTCGCCATCTCGCCCATCGTCATCAGCTTCTTGATCACGTCGGCGCCGCCTAGGCCAAGCAGCTCGCCGACCTCGCGCACCGTGGCCCCGGAGGGGACCTTGGTCGCCTCGGGCTCCGGCGCCTCCGGAGCCCTGACCGGCGGCTCCTCGAGCAGCGGCCTGCGGCGGCGGCCGCCTCGGCGCCGCGGCGGCCGCGGTGGTGGCGCCTGGCGCATGTCGTCGCGCCGCGCCGCCTGGGAATCGATCACGACCCGACGCCGGCGCTTGCCGCCGGACTTCGCCGGGCCCGCGGTTGCATCGCCGCGCGGGCGGACGGGAGTCTTCGATGAAGCTGCGGCCTTCGGCTTCGCAGCCGGCTTTCCGTCGCCCTTCGCGACTGCCGGCTTGGCCTTCGCCGCCGGCTTGCCCTTCGCGGTCTCCTTGCCGTTGGCCTTCGCCTTGGCTGTGGCCCCGTCGCCGGCCTCGGCCGCGGTCAGCGCTTTCAGCGCCTCCTCTTCCTCGACGCTCGAGGCGGCCGCCTTGGCTTCGATCCCGGCCGCCTTCAGCGCCGCGAGGACTTCCTTGCTGGTCAGGCCCTGGGCCTTGGCTATCTCGTGAACTCGCTTGCGCGCCATCGACTACTCGGTTGATTCCTCCACCGGCTGCGGCACCTCGCCGTCCGACTGCTGTTCGGCGACCTTCTCCAGGTCCTCGGCCTGCGACTCGGCCTCCTCCGACGCCTGCTCGAGATCCTCGGCGGCCTGGTCGGCGCCCTCCTCAGCCTGCTTGGCGGACTCCTCGGCCTCGTCGAGCTGGCTCTCGGCGTCTTCGCTCGCCTCGGCGGCGGGCGCCGACTGCTCCTCGGCGGCTGCCGCCTCCTCCACTGCGACCTCCTCCTCCACTGCGACCTCCTCTTCTCCGGCTTCCTCCGCTTCGGCCTCCTCCTGGGCCTCGGTCTCCGCCTCGGCGAAGGCCGCGCTTGCGCCATCGACGATCGGCTTCACAGCGCCATCGTCGGACTCGGGGTTCGCGAGCGTCGCGACCTCCTCGTCGGAGAGCCCGGAGAGCACCGCGACCTGGTTGGTGTCGAAGCGGGCCAGAGCCTGGTGCTGGGGCAGGCCGCAGTACGTGGAGCCGCCCAGAGCGGCGTTCGGACAGCGGCGGCCGTTGGAGAGGATCGCCATGCAGCGCCCGTCGAACTCCTCCTCGCCCTCGTACTCGATGTCGTCATCCTCGCGCGCGAATTCGGACTCCGACTTGATGTCGACCCGCCACCCGGTCAGGCGGGCGGCCAGGCGGGCGTTCTGGCCGTCACGGCCGATCGCCAGCGAGAGCTGGTCGTCGGGGACGATCACCGTCGCCTGCTGCTCGTCGTCGTCGACCAGGACCTCGCGAACGCGGGCCGGCGAGAGCGCCTTGGCGACGAAGCGGGCGGGCTCGTCGTTGTAGGGAATGATGTCGATCTTCTCGCCCCGCAGCTCGGAGACGACCATCCGCACGCGCGAACCCCGCGGGCCGACGCAGGCGCCGACCGGGTCGACTCCGTCGGCGTGCGAGACGACGGCGATCTTCGAGCGGTAGCCGGGCTCGCGGGCGACGCCGGTGATCTCGACCAGCTTGTCGGCGATCTCCGGCACCTCGAGCTCGAAAAGCTTGCGGATCAGGTCCGGGTTGCGGCGCGAGACGACGATGCTGGGACCCTTGGCGGCGTCGGAGACATCGGTGATCACGGCCTTGACTCGCATGCCGTGGTCATAGCGCTCGTTGTAGACCTGCTCCGACTTCGGCAGCAGCGCCTCGACCCGCTCGCGCAGCTGGACCAGCGTGTAGCGCTTGTCGGACTGCTGGATGATCCCGGTGATCAGCTCGCCGACCCGGTCCTGGTACTCGTCGAACATCATCTGGCGCTCGGCCTCGCGGATCCGCTGCAGGATCACCTGCTTGGCGGTCTGGGCGGCGATCCGCCCGAAGTCGTCGGGGGTGACGTCGCGCGACTCGATCTGGCTCTCGTAGGGGGCGAGCAACTCGGGCGTCAGCTCGGGCTCCTCGGGCTCGCGCATCTCCCCCGTCTCGGGGTCGATCGTTCGCTCCTCCTCGGCTGCCTGCTCGAGCAGCTTGTCCTCCAGCTCCGGCGGCAGGATCAGCTCGAAGACCAGGAAGTCGGCGGTCTCGTGGTCGAGGTCGACGCGCGCGTACTTGGCGGCGCCGGGGGTCTTCTTGTAGGCGGAAAGCAGGGCATCCTCGAGCGCGTCCATCAGCTTGTCGGCCGAGATTCCCTTCTCCTGCTCGAGGGCGTGTACGGCCTCGACGATCTCCTTGGTCAACGGTCTCCCTCCTGGAGGTCTGGCACGAGATTGGAGCGGCGGATGCGCTCGTGCGGGATGGTCACGGAGTGGTCGCCGAGGTCCACTGAGACTGCCTTCGCATCGGCGTCGGCGATCGTGCCGGTGAAGTTGCGGCGGCCCTCGAGTGCCTCGCGGGTCCGCACCCTCACCTGCCGGCCGCGGAAGCGGTTGAAATGCTCGGGCTTGGTCAGCGGCCGCTCGAAGCCGGGCGATGACACCTCGAGCGAGTGGTCGATCAGCAGCTCGCGCAGCTGATTGGTGACCCGCTCGCAGAGCGCCAGGTCGACCCCTTGCGGATGGTCGATATAGAGGCGCAGGCCGTCGGGGCTGGGATTCTCCACGGCGATCAGCTCGATCCTCGGATCGAGCTCCGCGAGCCGCTCCTCGATGTCCGTCTGTAGGTCTCTCATTCCTGAATTTGCCCGCTGCGGGCCGAAAAAAAAGTGGGCCAGGCCCACCTTTCGACACGGTTTGGGACGTGGAAAAGCTTGCGCCCAGTATAGCCACGCCACCGTGCCTGACGGATGCGTGATTTCGGCCCCGGATCAGGCTTCCAGCAGCAAGGTCACCGGGCCGTCGTTGACCAGCGCCACACCCATGCAGGCGCCGAAGACGCCTCGCCTGGCCCCGAGCCGCTCGCAGAAGCGCTCGTAAAGCGGCTCCGCCTGCCCGGCCGGCGCCGCGGCGGCGTAGCTGGGCCGGTTGCCGCGCCGGGTGTCGCCGTAGAGCGTGAACTGGCTGACGCAGAGCACCTCGCGCTCGCCCAGGGGCTCGTTCATCCGCCCCTCGGCGTCGTCGAAGATCCGCAGCGCCTTCACCTTCTCGGCCAGCCGGTCGGCGGTCTGCTCAGTGTCTTCGCGCGCCACGCCCAGCAAGACCAGCATCCCGGGCCCGATCTGGGCCACCCGCTCGCCCTCAACGTCGACCGCCGCCTGGCTGACGCGCTGAACGAGGGCCTTAATTGGCCGCCAGCCGCTCGCGGTAGAGGCGGTAGTCGCGGCGCTCGGGCCGCAGGTTGGAAGCCAGCGCCAGGTGATGGCGGGCCCGCTTGGTCTGCCCGGTCAGGCTGAGCGCTCGCCCGAGGCAGAAGTGGGCGTAGTCGTTGACCGGGTGGGTCTCGACCACGGCCTCGAACTCGGTCGCGGCCTCGGCGAACTGGCGGTTGCGGAAGTAGGCACGGCCCAGCGCCTCGCGGACCGAGCTCTTCTCCGGCGCCCGGCGGGCAGCCTCGGCCAGCGGCTCCGTCGCCTCCTCGAAGCTGCCGTCCTCGAGCAGCTCCAGGCCGCGGCGGTAGAGCGTGTAGGTCGAGAGTCCGGCGGGTGTCTCTGCTTGGTCAGGCACCCGACCAAGTTTAGGAGCCTCAGGGCTTCGAAGCCTGTCTTTCGCGGCTGCGCAGCTCGTCGATGCGGTCGAGGATCGCCTCCGCGATCGAGGCCTTGGAGTCGATCGCCAGCTCGCGCTCGTCCTCGGCGTCGATCAGGGTCACGGCGTTGCGCTCGGACTCGAAGCCGATCTCGGGATTGGAGACGTCGTTGTGGACGATCATGTCGGCGCCCTTGCGAACCAGCTTGTCGCGGGCCCGCCCGGGACCTCCGATCCCGTGCTCGGCGGCAAACCCGACGATCGTCTGTCCATCGCCCCGCTTGGCAGCCAGGGCGGCGAGGATGTCATCGGTCGGCTCCAGGTGCAGGTCGAGGCCACTGCCCTTGCGCTTGATCTTGTCCCCGGCGAGCGCCGCGGGGCGAAAGTCGGCCGGGGCGGCGGCCATCAGCAGCACCTGCGAGCCCGGGAACTCGGCCATCGCGGCCGCCTCCAGCTCGGCGGCGCTGCCGACGTCGATCCGGCGCACGCCGGCCGCTGCCGGCAGGGCCACGTTGGCGGCGATCAGCGTCACCTCGGCCCCGCGCCGCTTCGCCGCCGCCGCAAGGGCGAGGCCCATGCGGCCGCTGGAGCGATTGCCGACGAAGCGAACCGGGTCGATCGGCTCACGGGTACCGCCGGCCGTGACCAGGACCCGCATCCCGTCCCAGGGCCGCTCTCCGGCCGGCAGCACGGCCTCGACGCGGGCCAGCAGCGCTACCGGCTCGGGCAGGCGCCCGATGCCCTGCTCGCCGCGCGAGGCCAGCGCCCCCTCGTCGGGTTCGATGACCTCGATCCCGCGCTCGCGCAGGGTCTGCAGGTTGGCCTGGGTCGCGGCGTCGGTGTACATGCGGTCGTTCATCGCCGGAGCGACCAGGCGCGGCGCCGTGCAGGCGAGAAAGGCCGTGGTCAGCATCGAGTCCGCGATCCCGGCCGCCAGCTTGGCGACGGTGTTCGCCGACGCCGGGGCGACCAGGTAGGCGTCGGCGTTGGCGACCACCTCGAGATGGCCGATCGGGTCGTGATCGGGGGCGCTGTCGCCCGGGAAGGCGCCGCGCATCGGGTCGCGCTCGAACTCCGAGCTCAGCACCGGGGCGCCGACGATGGCCTCGAAGGAGGCCGGGCCGACGAAGCGCTTCGCGCCCTCGCTCATCAGCACCCGCACGCCGTGGCCGGCGCTGGTCGCCAGGCGCGCCAGCTCGAGCGCCTTGTAGGCGGCGATGCCACCGCTCACGCCGAGCAGCACGCGTCCCATCGGTTTGCCCCTGAACTAGGCCCGGTACTCGAAGGAGAGCTTGCCGGTGGCCAGCTCTTCGAGGGCGATCGAGAGGTAGTTCTTGCCCGACTGGGTGTCGACCATCGGCGGCGGGTACTCGCCGAAACTGCCCTCACCGATGTTGTGGTAGTAGCTGTTTATCTGCCGGGCACGCTTTGCGGCAACCACAACGGCCGCGTAATGAGAGTCCGTGTGCTCGATCAATCTGTCGACGCGTGGATGGATCATGGAGAAGAGTCTGACAGCTCGGCGCGCACTACCCCCTCCAGCTCGTCTGCCGCACGATCGAGTTCATCGTTCACCACCCGGTGATCGAACTCGTCCTGGGCGGCCAATTCCTGCGCCGCGACGTCGAGACGGGCGTCGATTGCCTCCTGGCTGTCCTTGCCGCGTCCGATCAGCCGCTCCCGCAGCGCCGCCGGTTCGGGCGGCGCGATGAAGATCTGCACCGACTCGGGCATCGCGGCGCGGACCTGGCGGGCGCCGTTGACCTCGATCTCCAGCACAACCGATCGTCCGGCGGCGAGCCGGCGCTCGACCTCGGAGCGCAGGGTCCCGTAGCGATTGTCGCTGTAGGTGGCGAACTCGAGAAAGTCACCGGCCTCGCGGCGGCGGTCGAACTCCTCGTCGTCGAGGAAGTGGTAGTCGCGTCCGTGCTCCTCACCGTCGCGCGGCTGGCGGGTGGTCGCCGAGACCGAGAGCTCGAGCTCCGGGATCCGCTTCAAGAGCTCGGCGATAAGGGTTCCCTTGCCGACTCCGGAGGGCCCGGTGATCACGAATACCTTCGACATCGGCCGGGATCCTGACCGGACCGCCGGTCAGATGGGCTAGCGGCGCAGCTGGGCGACGAGCTCGGCGCGCTGGCGCTCGGAGAGGCCGCCGATCGTCTTCGAAGGCGAGATCCGGCACTGGTTAAGGATCCGGTTCGTCTTCACGCGGCCGTACTTCGGCACCGCGAGCAGCATGTCGAAGACCTTCGCCGTCTCCACGTACTCGGGCGGATCGAGCAGCAGCGACTGGATGCTGGTCTTTCCGGCCTTCAGGTCCTTCTTCAGTCTTGCTCGCGCCGAGCGGATGTCGTTGGCTCGCTTCAACGCCTCCATCCGCTGGTCCAGGGACCTCTCCGGCGCGGCGACGGAGGTCTTGACGGGGGGCGCCATGCGGCGGCGATTATATGACTGCCCCGAGCACGTGCAAGGGGAAGGCAGTCAAATCAGGGCAATTCAGCTCGACCTCGACTTGAGGTTCAGAGCATCCTCCGGAAGGGCGTTGCCGCGGGCCTCCGCCGGAGAGGCGAAGCCGCGCCGCTCCAGCTCCGCGCCCAGCTCGCGGCGGACCCGGGACCCGGCCGCCGGATCGCGGAAGTTCTCGGTCCCGACGGCCACCAGCCCGGCTCCGGCGGCGATGAAAGCGAGCGCATCGGCCCCACTTGCGATGCCCCCCATGCCGATCAGGGGGATCTGGACCGCCGCCGCGACGGCGGCGAGCTGCTGCAGCGCCACGGCCCGCACCGCCGGGCCGGAGAGCCCGCCGCTTCCGGCTCCCAACCAGGGCCGCAGGGTCGCGGGGTCGATCGCCGCCGCCTTCAGGGTGTTGATCAGCGAGATCGCGTCGGCTCCCCCCTCCTCCGCTGCGACGGCGACCGCTGCGGGGTCGGCCACGTTCGGCGTCAGCTTGACGATCAGCGGCTTGGCGGTCAGCGGCCGCACCACCTCCAGCAGCGAAAGGGTCTCGGGCGGCTGCTCGCCGACGATCAGGCCCGATTCGACGTTCGGGCAGGAGACATTGAGCTCCAGGGCGGCGACCTCGGAGCGGTCCCCGACCCCGGCGACCAGGGCCGTGAACTCGTCGTGGCTGCGGCCCATCACCGAGACGATCAGCGGCACCGGCAGCGCCGCCAGCTCGGGCAGATCGCGCTCCAGAAAGCCCTCCAGGCCCTTGTTCGGCAGCCCGATCGAGTTGATCATGCCTGCCGGGGTCTCCCAAAGCCGGGGCGGCGGGTTTCCGGCCCGGGCCTCGAGGGTGATCGTCTTCGAGACGAAGGCGGCGAAGGGAAACTCGGCCAGCAGGCCGTCGCCGAAGGCGCGGCGGGCGGCGATCGCGTCGAAGGTCCCGGAGCCGTTGATCACCGGGTGCTCGAGCTCGATCCCGCAGAGCTCGAGGCTGAGGTCGGGATTCACGAGTGCCCCGCCCCCGCCACCAGGGCGGTCTCGATCTCGCCGCCGCCCACCACCGGGCCGTCGACGCAGAGACGCATGTAGCCGCCGTTGGCCAAAGGCACCGCGCAGCCGAAGCAGGCGCCGTAGCCGCAGGCCATCGGCGACTCCATCGCCAGCTCGCAGGCGGCGCCCGCCTCGGCGCACATCAGGCGCACCGCCTCCAGCATCGCCGGAGGCCCGCAGGCGTAGACGGCCGCCGAGCCGACGTCGTCGCCCTGCAGCATCACCGCCAGCAGGTCGGTGACATAACCGGCGTGGCCGGCGTGGCCGTCCTCGGAGGCGAGGCGGACCTCGCAGCAGGCGAAGAGGTCGTCGAGCCCGCCGCTGTGGCGCAGGTCGCGGAAGCCGAGCAGGACCCGGGTCCCGACCCCGCGGTCGGCCAGCTGGCGGCGCAGGATCGCCAGTGGGGCGATGCCGATGCCGCCGCCGACCAGGATCGCCCCGGCCGCGCCGGGGGCGAGGTCGGCCGGGGCCGAGAACGGGCGGCCGAGGGGGCCGTTTACCCAGACCCGCTCGCCGGGCGCGAGCGCCCCGAGCCTGGCGGTGCCGGGACCGACGTCGTCGAGCAGGAAGTCGACCCGCAGGCCCTCGCCCTCGCTGACCGCATCGGCGACCGAAAAGGCACGCGGCAGGTACGGGCGCTCGTCGCGCTCGCTCCAGCCGCTGTGGGCGGCGAGCATGTAGAACTGGCCCGCCCGCGGGGCCGGGCCCTCGGCGTCACGGAGGGAGAAGACCCGGTAGCCGCCAGAGGCATGGGCGTCGACGACCTCCAGCGCCCGGCGCCCGAACGGGGCCAGGACGCGATCGGCCCCGGAGCCGTTGCCGCTCACGGACCTGCCTCGGAGGAGGCCCGCACGGCCGCGAGCTGATGGATCTCCTGCAGCGACTGCACCTCGGCATCGCTCTGGCGCTGGGCCGAGATCGCCCGTGCCGCCGCCGAGGCGCCGGTCATCGTCGTCACGCAGGGAATCCCCTGCCGCACCGCGGCGCTGCGGATCTCGTAGCCGTCGGCGCGGGCCCCGGAGCCGGTCGGGGTGTTGATCACCATGTCGACCTCGCCGTTGCGGATCCAGTCGACCACGTGCGGCGAGCCCTCGCCGATCTTGTTGATCTGGGTCACCGGCACCCCCATCGCCGAGATCGACTGCGCGGTACCGGCGGTGGCGACGATGCGGAAGCCGAGGTCGCAGAAGCGCGCCGCCAGCTGGGTCGCGGCCGGCTTGTCGGTGTCGGTGACGGTGATGAAGACCGTGCCCTCGAGCGGAAGCGAGACGCCGGCCGCCGCCTGCGCCTTGCCGAAGGCGGTCGGAAAGTCGGCCGCCACCCCCATCACCTCACCGGTGCTCTTCATCTCCGGCCCCAGCACGGTGTCGGCGCCGGCGAAGCGGGCGAACGGCAGCACCGCCTCCTTGACGCTGACGTGGTCGCCGTTCGACTGCGGAAGCTCCTCGTCGGCGAGGCGCCCGCCGAGCATCAGGCGGCAGGCGATCTTGGCCAGCGGCGCGCCGATCGCCTTCGAGACGAAGGGCACGGTGCGCGAGGCGCGCGGATTGGCCTCGATCACGTAGAGCTCGCCGCCGGCGACGCCGTACTGGATGTTGATCAGCCCGATCACCCCCAGCTCCATCGCGATCCGGCGCGTCGTCTCGCGGATCTCGTCCAGCATCTCGGCCCCGAGGCTCATCGGCGGCAGCACGCAGGCCGAGTCGCCGGAATGGACCCCGGCCTCCTCGACGTGCTGCATGATCCCGGCGACCCAGACATCCTCGCCGTCGGCGAGCGCGTCGACGTCGACCTCGATCGCGTTCTCGAGGAAGCGGTCGAGCAGCAGCGGGTGCTCCTGGTCGGCCTTCACGTGGGCATCGAGGTAGGCGCTCAGCCCATCGGTCGAGTAACAGATCTCCATCGCCCGGCCGCCGAGCACGTAGGAGGGGCGGACGAGGAGCGGAAACCCGACCTGTTCGGCGATCACCATCGCCTCGTCGGCCGAGAGCGCGGTTCCGTAGGGCGGGTGCTTGATCCCCAGCCGGCCCAGCAGGGCCCCGAACCGACCGCGGTCCTCGGCGAGGTCGATCGCGTCGACCGGAGTGCCGAGCAGCGGCACCCCCGCCTCCTCCAGCTTCTTTGCCAGCTTCAACGGCGTCTGGCCGCCGAACTGCACCACGACGCCCTCGGGGCGCTCCTGCTCGACCACCGCCAGCACGTCCTCGATCGTCAAGGGCTCGAAGTAGAGGCGGTCGGAGGTGTCGTAGTCGGTCGAGACGGTCTCCGGGTTGCAGTTGACCATCACCGCGTCGCGTCCGAGCTCACGGACGGTCATCGCCGCGTGCACGCAGCAGTAGTCGAACTCGATCCCCTGCCCGATCCGGTTCGGTCCGGCGCCGAGGATGACCACCGAGCTGCGCTCGCCGCGGCGGATCTCGTTCGCCGGTCCGTGCGCGCTCGGCTGCTCGTGGGCCGAGTAGTAGTAGGGCGTCGCCGCCTCGAACTCGGCCGCGCAGGTGTCGACCGCCTTGTAGGTGCGCGAAAGGTCCTCGGTGCCGTCGCCTTCGACCGCCAGCTGCTGCAGCTCGCGCAAGAACCAGGGATCGACCAGCGAGCGTGCGTGCACCTCCTCGACCCCGATCCCGCGCCGGAAGGCCTCCAGGATGCCGTCGAAGCGGTCGGTGGACGGCGATTCGAGCGCCCAGAGCAGGTCCTCGTCGGCCGCCGCCAGCTCCGGCTCGGCGTCGAGCTCGCGCGAGCGCATCGCCTTGGCGAAGGACTCGCGGAAGGTGCGCCCGATCGCCATCACCTCGCCGACGCTCTTCATGTGGGTCGAGAGCCGGCCCGAGGCGCCGGGGAACTTCTCGAACGCGAACCGCGGCACCTTGGTCACGACGTAGTCGATCGTCGGCTCGAATGAAGCGGGCGTCGCCTGGGTGATGTCGTTGGGGATCTCCTCCAGCGCGTAGCCGACCGCCAGCTTGGCGGCCATCTTGGCGATCGGAAAGCCGGTCGCCTTGGAGGCCAGGGCCGAGGAGCGCGAGACGCGCGGGTTCATCTCGATGACAACGATCTCGCCGCTCGCCGGGTCGACGGCGAACTGGATGTTGGAGCCGCCGGTCTCGACCCCGACCGCGCGGATAACCCGGATCGCCTGGTCTCGCAGCTCCTGGTAGAGGGCGTCGGTCAGCGTCTGCGCAGGCGCCACGGTCACCGAGTCGCCGGTGTGGACGCCCATCGGATCGACGTTCTCGATCGAGCAGATGATCACCACGTTGTCGTTGCGGTCGCGCATCACCTCGAGCTCGAACTCGCCCCAGCCGAGCACCGACTCCTCGACCAGGACCTGGTTGATCGGGCTCGCCGCCAGGCCCTCGGAGACGACCTGGCGCAGCTCGGTCTCGGTCTCCCCCACGCCGCCCCCCTCACCGCCGAGCGTGTAGGCGGGGCGCACGATCGCCGGCAGCTTGATGCGGCCGTCGGCCAGAGCCGCCTCGGCCTCGCCGACGTTCTCGACGATCATCGACCAGGGCACCCGCAGACCCGCCTCCTCCATCGTGTCGCGGAAGACCTCGCGGTCCTCGGCCCGGCGGATCGCCTCGTGGTCGGCGCCGATCAGCTCGACCCCGTGGCGCTCCAGGGTGCCGTCCTCGTGCAGCGCCATCGCCAGGTTCAGCGCCGTCTGGCCGCCGAGGGTCGGCAGCAGAGCGTCGGGGCGCTCCTTCTCGATCACCTTCGCGATCGGCCCCGGCAGCAGCGGCTCGACGTAGGTGGCGGTCGCGAACTCGGGGTCGGTCATGATCGTCGCCGGGTTGGAATTGGCGAGCACGACCTCGTAGCCGTCGGCGAGCAGCACCTTGCAGGCCTGGACGCCGGAGTAGTCGAACTCGGCCGCCTGCCCGATCACGATCGGCCCGGAGCCGATCAGGAGGATCTTCTCGATGTCGTCCCGCCTAGGCATCGGCGTGGCCGCGCTGGGCCGCCTCCAGGGCGTCGGCGGGCGTCTCGTAGGCGTTCACGCAGCGCACGGTCCCGTCTTCGAACTCGTAGACCAGGGCGAGGTCCTGGCGCAGCGGCATCGAGGTTTGCTTCGCCAGTCCCGAGATCCGGGTGAAGGCGACGACCAGCCGGTCGCCGACAGGATGGAACTGGGGCGCCTCGTAGTTGACTTCCTCGAAGGCGCCGTGCAGCTCGCCGAAGAAGGTCAGCATCCCCTCGTAGCCACGGTAGGTGCCGCCGCCGACGTCACCGGCCTGCAGGGTGTTGAACTCGACCTCGGGGTCGAAGACCTCCTGCACGACCCGCGCCGCCTCCTCGAAGCCGCCGCGGTCGAAGACCTCGTAGAGCCGCTCCAGGCTGGCCGCATTGGCGGGACCGTCGTTCATGCCGCCGCCAGCTCGAGAAAGCGGTCGAAGAGGTAGCGGGCGTCGTGCGGTCCCGGCCCCGCCTCGGGGTGGTATTGGACCGTGGCGCCCGGGACGTCGCGCAGCACCAGCCCCTCGACCGTGCGGTCGTAGAGATTGAGGTGCGAGAGCTCGGCGGTCCCGAAGTCGGTCTCCCAGCGCACCGGCTCGTCGGACTCGATCACCGGCTCGCCGCCGGGTCCGCTGACCGCGAAGCCGTGGTTCTGCGAGGTGATGTCGATGCGCCCGGTCTCGAGGTCCTTGACCGGGTGGTTGGCGCCGCGATGGCCGAAGGGCAGCTTGTAGGTCTGCAGGCCGACGGCGCGGCAGAGCAGTTGGTGGCCGAGGCAGATCCCGAACACGGGCCGCTTACCGACCAGCTCGCGGACGTTGCCGACCACGTAGTCGAGCGCCGCCGGGTCGCCGGGGCCGTTGGCGAGGAAGACGAGGTCGGGATCCTCGGCAAGGATTTGGTCAGCCGTCGCTGTGCACGGCAGCAGAGTCAACCGACAATTGCGCTCGCGCAATTGTCGAACTATTGAGAGCTTGATCCCGGTGTCGATCCCGACCACGTGCGGTCCCGATCCCTCGAAGCGCAATGGCTCGGTCGGGCGTCACCTCGCGCGCCAGGTCCGCGCCCGCCATCGCCGGCTCGGCGCCGATCCGCTCCGCGGCCTCCGCCTGGGCCAGGTCGGCCGCGAAGATCCCGCCCCGCATCGCGCCGGCGTCGCGGATGTGGCGGACCAGGGCCCGGGTGTCGACGCCGCTGATCGCCGCCACCCCGTGATCGGCGAGCCAGTCGAGCCAGCCACCCTCGGCGCTGGCGACGTCCTCGCCGTTGTGGGCGTCGCGCATGATCACCGCCCGCGCCTGGACCCGGTCGGACTCCATCGCCTCGGCCGAGATGCCGTAGTTGCCGATCAGCGGGTAGGTGAAGGTGATGATCTGGCCCGCGTAGGAGGGGTCGGTGACCGCCTCCTGGTAGCCGGTCATCGCGGTGTTGAAGACGACCTCGCCGGTCACCGGAGCCTCGGCGGCGCAAAGCTCGCCGTCAAAGCGGGTCCCGTCCTCAAGCAGTACGTAGCCGTTCACGTTCACTTGACCAGCGCCTGCACTTGCTTGAACTCGGGCGCGTCGGAGCCGCGCAGAAGCTCGAACAGCGCCGTCTCGACGCTGGTCAGGACCGCCCCGGCCCGCTCCGCCTTGTGCAGCCCCAGCTCGCGGTTCTGCGGCGTGCGCGAGCCGACCGCGTCGGCGGCGACGTGGACCTCGAGATCGCGATCGAGCAGGTCGAGCACGGTCTGGTTGACGCAGACGTGGGCCTCGATCCCGCAGACCAGCGCCTGGTCGCGGCCGCCGAGGTCGAAGCCGTCGGCTTCGGCGGCCGAGAAGCGGACCTTGTCGATCGGCTCGACGCCGTCGGGCAGAACCTCGGCGACCTCGGGCACGGTCTGGCCGAGGCCCTGCGGGTACTGCTCGCTGACCACGATCGGCACCCCCATCGCCTCGGCTCCCTGGACCAGCTTCGCGGTCGCGGCGGCGATCGCCTCGAAGTCCGGGATCGCCTTGCGGAACGCCTCCTGGACGTCGACGACGACCAGGGCGGCGCGCTGCCGGTCCAGCTTGCTCACGCGACCCCCAGGCTGAAGCTGCGCAGCCGGTAGGCGACCTGGCCCGAGGCGACGGTCATCAGGACCTGGCCTTGCAGCGGGCGGCCGGCGAATGCGCAATTGGCGGATCGAGATTCATAACCGTGCTCGCCGACCGTCCACTCGGCCCCGAGGTCGCAGAGGACGACGTTGGCCTCACCACCCGGCGCCAGGCTCGGGCGCTGGAGGCCGAAGAGCTCGGCACCAGCACCGAGGCTGGAGACCAGCAGGTCGAGGCCGATCGTCCCCGCCAGCACCAGCTCGGTGTGAAGGACCGCAAACGCCGTCTCGAGCCCGGTCACCCCCATCGCCGCGGCCTCGAAGGGGACCTCCTTCTCGTCGGCCGAGTGGGGAGCGTGGTCGGTGGCGATGCAGTCGATCGTCCCGTCGCGCAGGCCCTCGATCAGCGCCGCGCGGTCCTCCTCGGAACGCAGCGGCGGGTTCATCTTGAAGCGGGCGTCGAGGCTGCGGACCATTTCCTCGGTCAGGGTCAGATGGTGCGGGGTGACCTCGCAGCTGATCCGCACCCCGGCGGCCTTCGCGGCCCGCACGGCCTCAACCGACTCGCGCGCCGAGAGGTGCTGGACGTGGATCCGGGCGTCCTCATAGCCGGCCAGGGCCGCGTCGCGAGCGATCATCGTCGACTCCGAGACCGAGGGGATGCCGGCCATTCCGAGCGCCGCCGCGGCCAGGCCCTCGTGCATGACCCCGTCGCCGGAGAGCTCGTGATCCTCCTCGTGCAGGGCGATCACCCCGCCGCAGAGGCGCTGGTACTGGAGCGCCCGCCGCAGGACCCGCGGGCTGCGCAGGGGCAGCCCGTCGTCGGAGAAGCCGATCGCGCCGGCGTCGCGCAGCTCGGCCATCTCGGTCAGCTCCTCGCCGGCCATGTCGCGGGTAACGGTGGCCAGGAACCCGACCGGGATCGACGCCTCGCGCTCGGCACGTTCGCGCAGCGAGCCGATGTCGGCGGCGGTGCTGACCGGCGGCTCGGTGTTGGCCATCGCGAGGATCCCGCAGTAGCCGCCGGCGGCGGCCGCGCGGCTGCCGGTCTCGAGGTCCTCCTCGTCCTCGCGGCCGGGAGTGCGCAGGTGCACGTGGGGATCGAAGAAGGCGGGGAAGGCGTGCAGCCCCTCGGCCTCGACGACCTCGGCCGAGTCCTCGTCGGCGGCCCCGGGCTCGGCCAGCTCGGCGATCCGGCCGCCGCGGATGACGACGTCGTGGACGCCGTCGATGCCGGCTGCCGGATCGAGTACCGAGGCGTTGCGCAGAACCAGGTCCGCCGCCTCGCCGGCTGCGGCCGCTGAGCGCCTCGGAGATCGCCTGGTCCTCCTCGCCGCTCATGCCGGCTGTCCGATCGTCGTCGGATCGGGCACCGGCTCGCCGTCGGGCGCGCTGCTGGGGCGGTCGGTACCGGCCAGGAGCTCGTAGAGGATCGCCATCCGCACGACCAGCCCGCTCTCGACCTGTTCGGCGATCAGCGAGCGGGGCGAGTCGATGACCTCGCCCGAGAGCTCGACGCCGCGGTTGACGGGGCCGGCGTGCATCAGCAGCTGGCGCGGCCCCAGGCGCCTGGCGTCGATCTGGTAGTGGGCCGCGTACTCGCGCAGCGAGGGGACGAAGCTCTCCCCCATCCGCTCGCGCTGCATGCGCAGGGCGTAGACGACGTCGGCTTCCTCGATCCCGTCGAGGGTGTAGGTCACCGCGCAGCCGAGCTCCTCGCCGATCCCGCGCGGGATCAGGGTCGGCGGGCCGCAGACGGTCAGCTCGGCCCCCATCTCCCGCAGGGCGATCAGGTTCGAGCGCGCGACGCGGCTGTGCAGGACGTCGCCGACGATCCAGATCCGCTTGCCCTCGAGCTCGCCGAGGTGGCGGCGCAGGGTGTAGAGGTCGAGCAGCGCCTGGCTGGGGTGCTCGCGCTTGCCGTCGCCGGCGTTGACCACCGCGGCCGTGGTCCAGCGGGCGACCAGCTCGGCGGCGCCGGCGTGCGGGGAGCGGATCACGATCGCGGCCGGGTCGTAGGCGGAGAGGGTGGCGATCGTGTCCTTCAGCGACTCGCCCTTGTCGACCGACGAGCCGGCGGCCTTGATCGAGACCACGTCGGCGGAGAGGCGCTTGGCGGCGAGCTCGAAGGAGGAGCTGGTGCGGGTGCTGGATTCGAAGAAGAGGTTGACCACGGTGCGCCCGCGCAGGGTCGGGACCTTCTTGATGTCGCGCCGGCCGACCTCGGCGAAGCTCTCGGCGCGGCTGAGGATCGCCTCGATGTCGCTGCGGCTCAGGGTCTCGATCGAAAGCAGGTGCTTCATGCGCGCTCCTCCGTCTGGCTGTCGTCTTCAGCGGTCAATGCCCCCGCCCGCTCGCCGTTGCCGGCGATCGTCACCTCGTCGATCCCGTCCGATTCCTCGAGCCGCACGTTGACCCGCTCCCCGCGCGAGGTCGGCAGGTTCTTGCCGACGTAGTCGGGACGGATCGGCAGCTCGCGGTGGCCGCGGTCGCAGAGCACCGCCAGCTGAACCCGGGCCGGGCGCCCGTAGTCGAACAGCGCATCGATCGCGGCCCGAACCGTGCGGCCGGTGAAGAGGACGTCGTCGACGAGCACGATCGTGCGCCCCGAGAGGTCGAAGTCCAGATGCGAGGCGTGGACCTGCGGCTGGGCGTCGGGGTCGCGGCCGCCGACGTCGTCGCGGTAGAAGGAGATGTCGATGTCGCCCAGCGGCACCTCGAAGCCGCTCTGCTCGCCGACCAGGGCGTGAAGGCGGTTGGCGAGCAGGGCACCGCGGGTGTGGATGCCGACCAGGGCGAGGCCCTCGGGCCCCGGATTCCGCTCTGCGATCTCGTGCGAGATGCGGACCAGCGTTCGCCGCAACTCGTCGCGCTCAAGCACGATTTTCTCGCTCAACTCGCCCCTTCCCGGCCTCTCTGGACCGCTTTAAAGGAACCGACGCCCCCAGGCTAGCAGGGGGTTTGGCGGCCGACCCGGGGCAAAAGGGCCGGAAATTCCTCAGTTTCCGGCGCTTGCGGCCTCGGCCGGGTCCGGCTGCGGCGCCTCGCGGCGCTCGCGGGCGCCGTTCGGGACCAGCAGCGGGTCGCCGTGGTCGGGAAACGGGACCTCGACCAGGTCGAAGTCGCGCGGGGCGATCGTGTCCTCGAACACGGCCCGTGCCTCCTCCAGCACCTGGCCGACGTTGTAGCGCGAGGAGACGTGGACCAGGGCCAGCATCCTCACCCCCGCCTCCCGCGCCAGGGCGGCGGCCTGGCCGGCGGTCGAATGCCCGGTCTCGGCCGCGCGCTGGGCCTCCTCCTCGGCGAAGCTGCCGTCGTGGATCAGCAGCTCGGCCCCCTGCGCCGCTTCGACGGTCGCCAGGCAGGGGGCGGTGTCGCCGCTGATCACGATCGCGCGCCCGGGCCGCGACTCCCCCATCACGTCCTGCGGCCGCACCTGGCCGTCTGAGCCGTTGACCTCCTCGCCGCGCTGCAGGGCGCCCCAGGCCGGGCCCTCGGGGACGCCGAGGCGCTGCGCGGCGGCGGGATCGAAGCGCCCCGGGCGATCGGGCTCGGCGAGCCGGTAGCCGAAGGCGGTCATCCGGTGCTCTACCGCGAAGGCGCGGACCTCGTAGCCGTCGTGGGGCACCGCCGCACCGGGCTCGAGCTCGACCAGCTCGAGCGGGTAGCGGGTGCGGCCGATCAGCCGCCCCATCGCCGCGAAGAGCCCCTTCAGCCCCCGCGGACCGAGGATCCGCAGCGGTGCCTGGCGGCTCTGCAGGTCGTAGGTCTTCAGCAGCCCCGGAAGGCCGAGGTAGTGGTCGAGATGCAGATGGGTGATGTAGATCTCGTCGACCTGGACCAGCCCCAGCGAGCGGTGAAGCTGGCGCTGCGATCCCTCGCCGCAGTCGAACATCAGCCGCTCGCCGCCCCGCATGACCAGCTGGCAGGCGGTCGAACGGCGCGCGGTCGGCACCGATCCACCGGTTCCAAGAAAGGCGACCGAGAGGTCCATCGGGCAAGCGTAGATGCGGGGCGTCGTGCGAGGCGGGCGCGGCTGCCCGCCTACCTCGCCTTAATGACGCTACGCGGCCTTCAGTGGACGACGTTCTGGTTGCGATACCGCTGCCAGCCGGTCAGCACTCCATCGAGAGACTTCGAAATCGGCTGCGAGCCGTATCCGCCGACGCTGGTTGTTGCGGGCTGGCGTCAGTCGCAGACGTCCCTCATGGGTCGCGACCGCATCTAGTGGCACCAAGTAGACCGACCTGTCGGGCGGGAAATACACGCCGAATATGTCCGCGAAGCCAACGTAAGAGACGCTGCCACGACCATGATCTGTCGCCCGGGTGTTAAAGAGCATGCATCCGCCGCCCGGCCACGACGTTTTGCATTGGACCCGCACAAACCCGTTCCCGGCGTCGACCACAAGGTCATACGGATGGCCGCCTCCGAAAGGCACAAGGACTGAAAACTCGCGCTCGACGAGGGCAGTGAGCACTGCCGCTTCCGCCGTGTTTCCCTTGGTAATGGTCCCCATGCCGGGACCATAAGCGGATTATCGGACGAACATATGTTCGGGTCCAAGGCGGGACCCCACGCGACTAAGCTGCCCTACCAGCGCCCGTAGCTCAGCTGGATAGAGCGTCCGCCTCCGGAGCGGAAGGTCACAGGTTCGAATCCTGTCGGGCGCGCTGATGGACGCGGCAACCGTGAGGGCGATGCTCGAGCAGCACTTCGAGAACGCCGGCAGCGATCCCCACCGCGCCCACGCGATGTATTGCGAGGACGCAGTACTGCAGTTCCCGCAGTCGGGCGAGCGCTTCGAGGGAGTCGAGAACCTGCGCGAGTGGCGCAGCGGCTATCCGGCCGAGACGAGCTTCGAGTTCCGCGAGGTCAGGGGCCGGGACGATCTCTGGGTCGCCGAGGTCTCGGTCAGCTACGACGGCGGGCCACCCAGCTTCGGGGTCAGCATCCTCGAGCTGCGCGACGAGAAGATCGCCCACGAGACGATCTACGTCAGCGAGGGATTCGACGCCCCGGAGTGGCGGGCCAGGTGGAGAGCCGCGCCCTAGGCGCTCAGGTCTCGCGACTGCGGTAGCGCGAGCTCTCGAAGTGCGAGGAGAGGTCGGCGAGGAAGGCAAGGATGACGATGAACCACTCGAAGCCGGTCACCCCGTTGTTGCCGGAGACCCACATCGCCGCGTAGGCGAGCGTCGTCCAGGGCAGGAGGAAAAAGCCGATCAGCGGCACCGCCCAGCTGTCGAAGGAGCGGCTGAGCCAGTCGGTGAGCAGCCAGACGACGAACAGCGCCAGCCGAGGCGAGAAGAGTGCGAAGAGGAGTACGAAGCAGCCCACGCGCGCAGCCTATTGCGCCGGGGGCATCGCGTCGAGCCACTCGACGACCGGGGCGCCGCCGCGCAGGCCCGAGAAATCGCCCTGGTCGCGGATCTGCTCCGCGGCCTCGGCCATCGCCCGCACCGCGGTCCAGGTCAGCGAGCCGCCGACGCTGACCCGCTGGGCCCCCACATCGACCAGCTCGGCCATCGAGAAGCCGCGATGGCCGAGGACGTTGACCGGCTTCAACACCGACTCGCAGACGGCGCGGACCTCTTCCAGCTCACGCAGCCCGGGCGCGTAGAGGACGTCGGCGCCGGCCCGCTCGTAGGCCTGCAGGCGGATGATCGTGTCCTCGAGGTCGGGACTGTGGAGCTGGTTCTCGGCCCGTGCGGTGAGGGTGAAGGGGAAGTCGAGCGCCGCTGCCGCCTCGACCGCGGCGGCGACCCGCTCGACCGCGTGCTCGAGCTCGTAGATCCCGCTCTCGCGGTCGAAGTCCTCGATCGAGCCCCCCACCGCACCCGCCTCGGCGACGCGCTCGATCGCCCGCGCGGCGTCCTCGGGCCGCGGGCCGTAGCCGTTCTCGAGGTCCATCGAGACAGGCAATCCCATCGCCCGGTCGAGAAGGCGGACGTGCTCGACCACCTCGTCGAGGCTGACGCCGCCGTCCTTGCGTCCCAGCGTGAAGGCAAAGCCGGAGCTGGTACCGGCCAGCGCCTCGAAGCCGAGCGCCTCCAGCACCCGGGCCGATCCCGCATCCCAGGGATTTGGGATCACGAACGGCTCCCCCTCGTGCAGAGCGCGGAAAGCAAGTCCCTTCTGCTCCTGGCTCGGCTGCATCGCAGCCTCCTTCCATGGTCGATCGATCCGCGGCATCGTCATCCTGACAGCGGACCGGCTCCCCCTCGCCTCCGACTCGATGTAGGCTCGGCCCGTGGGAATTCTGGAGGCGAGCTGGACGGTCGAGATCGAGGCCCACCGCGAACGCTGCTTCGAGATCGCCGCCGACGTCGAGAAGGCCCCCGGCTGGCAGGGAACGCTGGAGGAAGTCGAGGTGATCGAGCGCGACTCCGAGGGCCGGGCGCACCTCGTCTACACGGTCTCCGACGCGACGGTGAAGAAGGTCGGCTCGGAGCTGCGCTTCAGCTATGAGCCTCCGGACGCGATTCGTTGGGAGCAGGAGAAGGGCGAGGTCAAGTGGCTGACCGGCTCCTGGGACTTCGAGGACCTCGGCGACGACCGCACCCGGGCCACCTACGGACTGCGCGGTGACCCGGGGCGGATGCTGAGCCTGCTGCTGCGCGGCCCGGTCGAGACGAAGGTGAAGGAGTTCCTGACCAAGAGTGCCGCCGAGGGCCTCAAGGACGAGGCCGAGGCCGGCCGCGCCTAGGCACTTTCGCGCACCACCTCGCGCGGCTTCTTGTCGGTTCGCAGCCCCTTGTAGGAGGGGTGGCGCATGGTCCCCGCCCGCGTCCATTCCCCGAAGTCGACCTCGGCGACCAGCTTCGGCTCGACGAAGATCGACCCCCGTTCCGGCTGGCGCCCGGCGAAGGGGCTCTGATCGGTCCGCAGCGGCGCCAGGCGCTCGGCCAGCATCCGCAGGTCCTCCTCCCCGAACCCGGTCCCGACCTTGCCGGCGAAGACCAGCTCGCCCCCTTCGTAGTAGCCGACCAGAAGGGCGCCGATCATGCCGCCCCGGCGGCCCTTGCCCGCGAGCCAGCCCCCGACCACCACCTCCTGGCTCTGGACGTTCTTGACCTTCAGCCAGCTGCCGCCCCTGCGACCGGGCTCATAGTGGCTGCCGAACCGCTTCGCGACCACGCCCTCCAGCCCCTTCTCGCGGCTGAAGGCGAGCAGCTTGCTCCCCTCCCCGGCCTGATAGCCGGGCGTCCGCCATCCCTCGCCCTCCAGACCCAGGTCATCGAGCCCCGCACGCCGCTCCTCGTAGGGAAGGCCGCGGGTGCTGCGGCCGCTGAGGTGCAGGAGGTCGAAGAGCATCGCGGTGACCGGGATCGTCCGCATCCGCTCGCGCACCAAGGCCTCCGAGGCGAGATGGATCCGGCCCTGGAGGGTCTGAAAGCTGGGCCGGCCGGCTTCGTCGAAGGCGACCAGCTCGCTGTCGAACACCGCCTGGCGCCGTCCCAGGCTCGCGGTCAGACCCTGGACCTCGGGGAATTGGAAGCTGATGTCGCGCCCGGTGCGGCTCTGGGCCGTGACCCGCCCCCTGGCGACGTAGAGCAGCGCCCGCACGCCGTCCCACTTGATCTCGAAGCCGTAGCGCTCCTCGTCCGCGGGCATCTTCGCCAGCTGCGCCAGCATCGGCCGCAGCGAGCGCGGCATCGGTTCGCGTTCGCCGCGCAGAAGGGCCTCAGTACCGCAGCAGCGCCGCGACGCCGTCGTGTTCGCGCAGAAGCTCGGCGCCCTTGCCGCGTGCCGCGGTGATCTCGGCCGAGCTGCGCAGCGCCAGCTCGATCATCACCTCGGCGCCGTCCTCCAACCGCTCGGCCTCGCGGACGGTCTCGCGAGCGAGAGGGTTCAGCTCCTCGAGGCTGACGCTGCGCCGGCTGTCGATCAGCAGATGATCGACCCGGCCCTCGACCAGCGCCATCGAGGTCTCGTCGACCCCGACCGACCCCCGGCCCTGGCTGGCGAGCGCTCCGTCGATCGCGCGCTGGGCCAGATCCGCCTCGCGCTCGTCGAGCACCTGCGCGATCACCGGGGCGAGGCGCTCGGCGATCTGGCCGTCGCTTTCCTCGATCACGTCGGCCCCCTCGACGCGGTGCACCTCCAGCGCCGGGTCCAGCACCTCGACCAGCTCGTCCAGATAGGGGGCCTCGCCAAAGGCGATCAGCTCCGCTCCCCCGATCCGGGGGTCACTGCGAAGTGTCTCGCCGGCCCCGCGCAGGAAGCGCTTTCGCAGCTCCTCGAGGTGGCGGGCGTACTCGTCACGCCCCTGAGGGCGGCCCTCCAGGGCCGTGTCCAGCTCCTGCTCCCAGGCGGACTCGTTCTCGAGCAGCCCTTCGGACCAGATCCAACCCCGAACCCGCTCGGCGCTGACCGCGAGCACGGCGTGCGCGGCGCCACGGATCAGCAGGTCGATCACCGGACGCAGGATCGGGCGCGGCGCCAGGCTCCAGCCGGCGTCGTCGAGCGACAGCTGCGAGGACCACCGGTCCTCACCAGCGTCCTTGCGCGCCACCTCGGCGAAGTCAAACTGGGCCCGGCCGCTGGGAGGCGCCGCACCCGGCGCGTAGCGCTCCAGCAGGCGTGCGACCGTCTCGCGCGTCGCGATCTTGGCCTCGTGATCGTCGGGCTCCTCCAGGCCCCCGAGCCCATCCTTGACCTGGATCCGCCAGCCCTCGCCGCGATCGGCGGGGTCGACATCGAAGTGGCCGGAGATCACGCCGTGCTCGGGCTTCCAGTCGAGCAACCCCTGAAGTCGGTGCCGGTCGGCCTCGCGCATCTGGTCCATTCAAGCGAGCGGAGGTCGTCTCCGTATCCCGGTCTACTCCGGAAGCTCGGCCTCGGCTTCGATCTCGACCTTCCAGCGTGGATCCAGCAGCGCCGCGACGACGACCATCGTCGCCGCCGGCCGCACCTCGCCGAAGGTCTCGCCGTGGACGGCGCCGACGGCGTCGGAGTCGGCGGGGTCGACGATGAAGATCCGCGTTCGCACCACCTGCTCGAGGCTCGACCCGGCTTCCTGGAGCGCCTCGGCGATGATCTCGAGACAGCGCCGCGCCTGGATTCCGGCGTCGGGGTCGCAGGACCCATCGGGCCAGACGGGAGCGGTCCCGGAGACCAGCACCCGGCGACCCTTTCGCAGCGCACGGCTGAAGCCGAACGACCCCTCGTAGGGCGAAGCGGATTCGATCCGGCGGATCTCGTCCGGGCTCACGCCGAGGCCGGGACGACGAGCATCTCAGGCCCCTCGTTGCCCTTGCCGACCTTGTTCAGCTTCGGGTTCGCGGGGGCGCTCTGCATCCGGTCGGCATCGAGCGGAACGCACATCTGGACCGCGTCGTCGGCCTCCAGGCCGGTGCTCAGCCAGGCCTGCTCGGCCTCCGGCGTCGGCAGGATCACCGGCATCCGGTCGTGGACCCGGGCGACGAGCTCGTTCGGCTGCGTGGTGATGATCGTGCAGCTGTAGAGCCAGTCGTCCTCCCACTCCTTGCGGGTGCAGATGCCGGCAAAGGCGAACGGCTCGCCGCCGTCGACGGTGAAGCGAAAGGGTTGCCGCGGCTGCTTGGGGTCCTCGGACTTCAGCCATTCGTAGAAGCCGTCGGCGACGATCAGGCAGCGGTGGCGGAACTTGCCGATCAACGGCGAGTAGGCGCGGCTCTCGGTCAGCCGCTCGGCCTTGGCATTGATCATCTTGTAGCCGACCTTGAGGTCCTTGGCCCAGCGCGGAACCAGTCCCCAGCGCATCATCAGCGCCTCGCGCTCGCCCTTGTCCGCCTCCTCGGGTTCGGGTGAGGAGCGGACCGTCAGCACCTCCTGGGCCGGGGCGACGTTGTAGCGCCCGCCCGCCGATTCCATCGTCTTCGAGCCCAGCGCCTTCTCGAGCTCGACCTGGAAGCGGTCGGCGACCTTCTTCGTGTCCTTGGTCGTGACGGTGAATCGGCCACACATCGTGGGCCCCAGTTTTTCAAACACAACTTGCGGCGGCCTATGGCCGCCTGACATGCATCTGCCGCTCCACTTCGTTTCGCGGCCTTTCTCAACCCGGCGCGCGGGCCTCGGGGTGCTCGCGGTACCACTCGATCGTCCGCACCAGGCCCTCGCGCAGGTCGACCTGCGGCCGCCAGCCGGTGGCTTCGCGAAGCTTGCTGCTGTCGAGGAACTGGCGGTCGATCTCGCCCTCGGGGTTGCCGGCCCCGCGGATATCGGGCTCGAGGTCGGTGCCGGACACTTCGGCCAGCAGCCGCAGCACGTCGGCGACCGCATAGGGCTGGTCGCCGCCGGCGTTGTAGGCCTCTCCGCCCGCACCGTCGTCGAGCGCCGCGGCGAGCGCCAGATATGCCCGGGCCGCATCCTCGACGTAGAGGAAGTCGCGCTGCGGGCTGCCGTCGGAGCGGATCAGCGGCCGGCGCCCGTCCAGCACTGCGCTCACCGCCTCGGGAATCAGGCGCGAGAAGTTGAGGTCCCCTCCCCCGTAGAGGTTGGCGAAGCGGGTCACCGCCACCGGAAGCCCGTAGCTGTGCCAGTAGCTGCGGGCGAGGATGTCGGCGGCCGCCTTGCTGGCGTCGTAGGTATGCGCGGCGCGCAGCGGGAAGTCCTCGCGGTAGGGAAGCTCGGCGCTGGTGCCGTAGGCCTTGTCGGAGGAGGCGAAGAGCACCCGCCCCACCCCGTGCTCGCGGCAGGCTTCGAGCACGTTCCAGGTCCCGAGCACATTGACCTCGAAGGTCTCGCGCGGAGCGGCCTGGGCGTTGCCGACGATCGTCTGCGCGGCGAGATGGAAGACCGAGTCGGCGCCCTGCACCGCGGCCGAGATCCCCTCGGCGTCGCGCAGGTCGGCCTCGACCAGCTCGACCTCGTCCTCGATCCCGAGCAGCCCCAGCGCCGATGGGCGGGGCGTGCCGAGGTCGGTCAGCCTGGGATCGGGGCGGTCGAGGACGCGCACCGCCTCGCCACTCTCCAGCAGCGCCTTGACGAGCCAGGAGGCGGCGAAGCCGTGGCCGCCGGTGACCAGCGCGGTCAAGGCCCTAGGACCAGACCTTCCAGGGGGCGCCGCCCTCGCTCCAGAGGTCGTTGAGCATCACTGCGTCCTTGTAGGTGTCCATGCAGTCCCAGAACCCCTGGTGCCGGTAAGCGCGCAGCCGGCCCTCGCCGGCGAGGGTCTCCAGAGGCTCGCGCTCGAGGACGCTGGTCGGCTCGATGTAGTCCAGCGCCCCCGGCTCGAAGCAGAAGAAGCCGCCGTTTATCCATTGCTCGGAGCGCGGCTTCTCGACGAATCCCGCGCACCCGCGAGTCGCCGTCGAGCTGGGCGATTCCGAACTGCAGGTAGGGACGGACGACGGTCATCGTCGCCAGCTCGCCGTGGGCGCGATGGAACTCGGCCAGCGCAGCCAGGTCGATGTCCGCGACCCCGTCGGCGTAGGTGGCGAAGAAGCTGCCCGCTCCCAGCGACTCGGCGGCCAGCTTCAGCCGCCCCCCGGTCGGGGTGTCCAGCCCGGTGTCGAGGCAGAGCACCTCGCAGCCGGCCGGCCACTGCTCGGCCTCGGCGAAGGCCCGCACCTGCTCGCCCAGGTAGCCGGTCAGCAGCACGAAGCGGCGCGCCCCCTGGGCGGCGTAGATCTGCATCACGTGCCAGAGGATCGGCCGGCCGCCGATCTCGACCAGCGCCTTCGGCATCGACTCGGTCTTCTCGCGCAGGCGGGTGCCGCGCCCACCACAGAGAATCGCGACCGTGGAAATTCCCTCCATACCGCGATTATTCCCGCCCTGGCCGCTTCGCGGCGCAGGAGTACGATCTGGGGCCGTGGAGCCCGTAGCCTCAGCCAACCAGGAGGCAGTGGGAGCCTGGAACGGCGTGCTGTTCGATCGCTTCTCGGCTTTCCGCCACATCATCGTCCCCGGGCTCGAGGCGCACAGCGAGGAAGCGCTTCGGACCGATCCGCCCCTGCCCGGCGACCTGGCGCTCGATCTGGGCTGCGGCTTCGGCGACACGACCCAGCGCCTGGCCGGGATAGTCGGCCCGGGCGGGGAGGCGGTCGGCATCGACGCCGCCGAGCGCTTCATCGAGGCCGCCAACGACGAGGCCGAGGCGGCAGGCGTCGACAACGTCCGCTTCGTCGCCGCCGACCTCGAGGTCTACGAGTTCGATCAAAAGTTCGACTACGTCTTCTCGCGCATGGGGACGATGTTCTTCGCCAACCCGGTCGCGGCGCTGCGCAACGTTCGTCAGTCGATGGCCCCCGGTGGGCGTCTCTGCACGATCGTCTGGCGCCAGAAGATCGACAACGAGTGGGTCTACCGCGCCGAGCAGCTGGTGGATGCGCTGGTGACTCCGGACGAGGAAACCGACGAGCTGACCTGCGGCCCGGGGCCGTTCTCTATGGCCAATGCCGACACCGCGAGCCACATCCTTCTCAACTCCGGCTTCGAGCAGGTCGCGCTGCGGCGCTGCGACCTCGACTTCCGCATGGGCAAGGACCTCGACGAGGCGGTCGCCTACCTGATGGCGCTGGGGCCAGCCGGGGAGGCGCTGCGGCTTGCCAAGCAGGATGCGAAGCGGCTCGAGGGCGAGATCATCTCCGGCCTGCGCGAGGAGCTGTCCGAGTTCGTCGGCCCCGACGGCGTGTTCGGAAACATGTCGAGCTGGATCATCACCGCCAGGGTCCCGGCCTGACGGCCAAGTCGGCTACTCAGACGGTGATGACGATCTTGCCGCGGGTGCGGCCCGACTCGCTGAGCTGGTGGGCCTTCTGATTTCGTCCAGGGGCAGGGTCTCGGAGATCTCGATCCGCACCTCACCGCTCGCGACCAGCGCGGCGATCTTCGCCATGTTCTCCGGGCTCGGGCCGGCGACGAGCAGCTCGGCTCGCCCGCCGCGCTCCCGCGCGGCGTCCTCGGGTGGGTCGCCGGCGATCGTCACCAGGACCCCGCCCTCGGCGAGGGTGGGCACGAGGCCCGCCGTGGTGTTGCCGCCGACGGTGTCGAAGATCACGTCGGCGCCACTCACCGCCTCGCCGACGTCCTGCTCGGTGTAGTCGACGAACTCGTCGGCACCGAGGCTCTCGACGAAATCGCGGTTGCGCCCCGAAGCGGTGCCGATCACACGGGCGTCGGCGTGCTTGCCAAGCTGGACGGCGAAATGGCCGACCCCTCCGGAGGCGCCGGCGATCAGCGCCGTCATTCCCCCTTTCAGCCCACCGGCGTGGAAGAGAGCAGCCCAGGCGGTATTGCCGGCGACCGGGATCGCGGCCGCCTGCTCATGGCTGATCCCCGCCGGCTTGCGGGCGATCGCCTCCGCGCGCGCGGTCGCAAGGTCGGCATAACTGCCGCTGGCGGCGATCCCGAAGACCTCGTCTCCCTCGGCGAAGTCGGGCGACTGCGAGCTTTCGATCGCCCCGGAGAAGTCGGCCCCGAGCACCGCCGGCAGCGGCACCTCGTGCTTGCCGCGCCGAACCTTCGAGTCGTATCGGGTTCACGGAGGCGGCCTTGACCCTGACCAGAACCTCCCCGTCGCCCGGCCGGGGAACGTCGACGTCCTCGATCTTCAGAACCTCCGGTCCCCCGGTCTCACGCATAAGTGCGGCCCTCATGCCCGCCTCCCTGCTCAGCCGCCCGCGACCGCGGGCAGGATCGTCACTTCGTCGCCCTCGGAGATCGGGGTCGCGAGCCCGTCCTGGAAGCGGATGTCCTCGCCCGAGACGTAGACGTTGACGAAGCGCCGTAGGTCGCCGTCCTGGGTGATGCGGTCGCGAAGCCCGTCGTGCTGGTCGAAGACCGCGTCGAGGACCTCGCCGACCGTTGAGCCCTCGACCTCGACCTCACCCTCGCCGCCGGTCACCGCACGAAGCTGGGTCGGGATCTTCACCGTGACCGCCATCAGACTCCTACCTTCTCCTCCACCTCGGCCTCGAAGCTCTCCAGCTCGGGCTCGATCTCGTACATCGCGAATCTATCGCGCGTCGCGTCGAGGGTCTTCAGCCCCTCGCCGGTGATCACCACCGTCACCCGCTCTCCGTCGGCGATCGCGCCGCGCTCGGCCAGCTTGGCCAGGACCGCCGTCGTCACTCCGCCCGCGGTCTCGGTGAAGATCCCCGTCGTCTCGGCCAGCAGCCGGATGCCGTCGCGGATCTCGTCGTCTGAGACCGCGTCGACCGCACCGCCGCTGCGGCGCGCCAGCTCCAGCGCGTAGGCGCCGTCGGCGGGATCGCCGATCGCCAGGCTCTTGGCGATCGTGTCCGGGCGCTGCGGCTTGCAGATCTCCCACCCCTCTTCGAACGCCGTCGCCACCGGGCTGCAGCCCTGCGCCTGGGCGCCGTTGAAGGTCGGCAGCTCGCCCTCGACCAACCCAAGGTCGAGCCACTGCTGCAGGCCGCGGGCGATCTTCGTGAAAAGCGAGCCCGAGGCGATCGGGCAGACGACGCGGTCCGGCAGCTTCCAGCCCAGCTGCTCGACGGTCTCGAAGGCGATCGTCTTCGAGCCCTCCGAGTAGTAGGGCCGCAGGTTGACGTTGACGAACGCCCAGGGCCGCGTCTCCGCGAGCTGGGTACAGAGGCGGTTGACGTCGTCGTAGGTCCCGTTGACCCCGACCAGGCGGGTGCCGTAGACGCCGGTGGCGAGCAGCTTCTGCTCCTCGAGGTTGGAGGGGACGAAGACGTAGGAGCGCAGTCCGGCGGCCGCGGCGTGGGCGGCGACCGCGTTGGCGAGGTTGCCGGTCGAGGCGCAGGCGACGGTGTCAAAGCCGAGCTCCTGCGCCTTGGCCAGTGCCACCGCGACGACCCGGTCCTTGAACGAGTGGGTCGGGTTGGCGGCGTCGTTCTTGATCCAGATCTCGGCGTCGATGCCGAGCCGTTCGGCGAGGCGGTCGGCGCGGATCAGCGGCGTCAGGCCGGGCTCCAGCGGGTCGCTGGGGCGGCTATCGAAGGGAAGGAAGTCGACGTAGCGCCAGATTCCGCGCGAGCCGGCCTGGATCTTGCGCCGCGCCTCGGCCGGATCGAGCCCGGCGAAGTCATAGGCGACCTCGAGCGGGCCGAAGCACTGCTCGCAGACGAAGCGGGCCTCGAGCGGATAGCCCGTCCCGCACTCCTTGCATCTCAGCTCTGAAACCGTCATCCGAACGAAAAAACCTCCGCCTGGAGAGGCAGAGGTCCGGTCGGACTTCCACATCTTCCAGGCTGTCCTATTGCCTGCTGGATTTGGCACCGTCCCCTTCAACTGGGGGGGTTGCCGGAGCTTCTGCGGGCCAGTCCCTCCACTCCTCTTGATGTGTGCGGCTGACTATAGCAACGGCTTCGGCAGCCGACTCAACTCTCCTCGCGGCGCACCAACTCGGTCTGCACCGGAGGCGGATCGAGAAGCGTCTGCAGCACCGTGCAGTAGCGCTCCGTCTTTTCCAGCAGCGATTCCAGCTGCTCGGCCGTGGCCTCGGGGGCGTCGATCTCGAAGCGAAGCCGGATCGCGCCGAAGCCCACCCTCGCCTCTCGGTCGACCGCAAGCGTGCCGCTGAGATCGAGGTCGCCATCGACCCTGGCCTCGATGCCCTCGGTCGCGATTCCCATGTTCGCCGCCACCATCTGGCAGGTCAGCTGGGCGCAGGCAGCCAGGGCACCGAGCAGGAGATCGCCGGAGCAGGCCGCGGTGCCGGCTCCGCCGACGCCGGTGTGTGCCTCGGCCTGCTGGATCAACCGGCCGAGATCGACCGAGCAGCTCATCGCATCCTTGCCCTGGGATCCGTCGGCGTGCAGGGTGATCTTCGAAGCCTGCGGGTCTCCGCGGTATTGATCCTTGAGCGGTTTCTGTATCTCCCGTAGCTCCATGGTTCTCACTTTCCCTCGGCCCGGCAAAGAAAACGACTTCGCTGGGCATCGCAAACGCCAAGATGCGTCCCACGACTGAATCATCGTGGTCCAGGCACCGACTAACCTTGTGAGCAGGTTATGACCACCGCGAGCGAGAAGATGAGCCAGACCGATGCCGAACCTCCCGAAGCCGAGGCTGAGGCGCGGGCGCGCGGACGGAAAGCTCGTCTCCGCCGCGCAGCCTGAGCGCCGCGTCCCAGACATCGAGCAGATCGACGCCGAGGGTCTGCGCTGGATCAACATCGAGCATCCCGGCGCCCCCGAGCGCGCCTGGCTCGAGGAGCATTTCGACTTTCACGCCCTCGACCTCGAGGACGTCCTCTCGCGCAACCAGCGGCCGAAGATCGACACCTATGACGATTACCTGTTCATCGTCCTTCACTTTCCGATCTTCGACCCCTCGGTCGGCCGGCTGGGGACCGGTGAGCTCGATCTCTTCGTCGGTCCAGGCTTTCTGATCACGATCCCCAACCAGCCGCTGCAGCCGGTCGAGTACCTGTTCGAGCGCTGCCGCTCGAAGGAGGAGCTGCGCGAGCAGCTGTTCTCGCGCGGCTCCGGCTATCTGCTCTACCGAATCGTCGACGACAGCTTCGACTACTGCTTCCCGATGCTGCGCAAGATCGGCAACAAGCTCGACGCCCTGGAGGAGGTCATCTTCGAGGGCCGCTCGGAGGAGATCGTGCGCGACATCTCCAACGTCAAGCAGGAGATCATCAACTTCCGCAAGGTGATCCGGCCCGAGCGCCCGGTCCTGCGCGACCTCGAGCAGGTCAAGCACCGCTACCTCGCCCCCGACCTCGACCTCGAGATCTACTTCGACGACATCGTCGACGCCAACGAGCGGATCTGGGACATGCTCGAGAACTACAAGGAAGTGATCGAGGCGCTCGAGGAGACCAACGAATCGGTGATCTCGCACCGCGTCAACGACGTCCTGCGGGTCCTGACCTCGATCAGCGTCATCGTTCTGCCGCTGACCCTGATCGCCAGCATCTGGGGGATGAACGTCCGCGTGCCTGGCGAGCAGGACATGACCGCGTTCTGGATCGTCGTCGGGGCGATGTTCGCGATCCTCGTCGCGATGGTCGCCTACTTCCGCCGCCGCGGCTGGCTCTAGGGCCAACCGCGTCTAGGATCAGGCCTCAGTGGCCAACCACCGCATCTGGGCGCCCTGGCGCCTCGAGTACGTGAAGGACGCCGGCAAGGACAACGACGAGGAGTGCATCTTCTGCGCCAAGCCGGCGGCCGACGACGACGAAGCGAACCTGATCGTCCACCGCGGCGAGCGCTGCTTCGTGATCCTCAACCTCTTCCCGTACACCAACGGGCACCTGATGGTCGCCCCCTACGAGCACACCGGTGCCCTGCAGGAGCTCGGCCCCGAGACCGTCGCCGAGATGATGGCGCTGGGCCAGGCCGCGATGCGCCGCCTCGAGGACGTCTACTCCCCACAGGGCTACAACATCGGCTTCAACCAGGGGCGGATCGCCGGCGCCGGTTTCGAGAACCACATCCACATGCACGTGGTGCCGCGCTGGGGCGGCGACACGAACTTCATGCCGGTCCTCGCCGACACCCGGGTGATGCCGCAGACACCGCAGCAAAGCTACGAGGCGTTGCGGGGCGGCTTTGACTGAGGGGGGCGTCCTCGCGCCGGCCGGGATCTTCAAGGCCTACGACATCCGCGGCATCTACGGCACCGAGATGGACGAGACCACGGCCGAGGCGATCGGGCGTGGGTTCGCCCGGGTGCTCGGCAGGCTGCGCGACAAGCAGCCCTCGCAGCTGCGGGTCGGCCTCGGGCGCGACATGCGCCTCACCTCGCCGGCGATGGCGCAGGCGGTGCGCGAGGGGCTGATCGCCGAGGGAGCGGACGTCGTCGATGCCGGGATGATCGCCACCGAGATGCTCTACGAGCTGGTCGGCTCGCGCGATCTCGACGGCGGCGCGATGGTCACGCCTTCACACAACCCGAAGGAGTACACAGGGATCAAGCTGGTCCGAGAGGGGGCGCTGGCGCTCTCCGGCGACGCCGGGATCGGCGACGTCCGCGACGAGATCGAGGCCGGGCTCGGCCCCGCCCCGGGCGGCGGCTCGGTCGAGGAGGTCGACGTCTGGGATCAGTACCGCGAGCGGGCGGCCTCGTTCATCGATCCCAAGAGCGTCAAGCCGATGCGCGTGGTCGTCGACGGTTCCAACGGGATGGCCGGCCCGATGGCCGGGCCGATCCTCGAGCGCCTCGGACTCGATCTTGTGCCGCTGCACTTCGAGCCCAACGGAGACTTCCCCAACCACGGGCCCAATCCGCTGCTGGAGGAGAACCGGCGCCTGATCATCTCGACCGTCCGCGAGCAGGGCGCCGACCTCGGCATCGCCTGGGACGGCGACGCCGACCGCTGCTTCTTCATCGACGAGGAGGGTGAGTTCTGCGACGGCGACTTCGTCTGCGCCCTGCTTGCCCGGGCGGCGCTGCGCAAGCAGCCGGGGGCGATGATCCTCTACGACCCGCGTTCGAGCCGGGCGGTCCCCGACACGATCGCCGCCGCGGGCGGGCGCTCCGCCCTCAGCCGCGTCGGCCATGCCTATTTCAAGGCGCGGATGCGCGAGGCCGAGGCGGCCTTCGGCGGCGAGGTCTCCGGCCACTACTACTTCCGCCAGTTCTGGTGCGCGGACTCGGGCACGATCCCGGCGCTGCTGATGCTGGAGCTGATCTCGGTCGAGGGCCGGTCCCTCTCGGACCTGATGGCCGAATTTCGCTCCCGTTACTTCATCTCCGGCGAGATCAACTCGGAGGTCGCCGACCAGGACGCGAAGATGGCCGAGATCGAAGTGCGCTACTCCGACGCCGAGATCGACCATCTCGATGGCGTATCCATCGACTACCCCGACTGGCATTTCAACGTCCGCCCCTCCAACACCGAGCCGTTGCTGCGTCTGAACCTCGAGTCGCTGGTCTCGCGCCAGGACATGGAGCGCAAGCGCGACGAGTTGCTGGCCCTGATCCGCGGCTGAGTGGCCTCCGCCGACCTGACTCCCGAGCAGGCGCTGGAGCGCGCGGCCGAGGCCGGGATCCACTGCCTGCGAATCCCGACCCCGTTCGCCGTCGGTCGAGTCAACTGCTATCTGATCGAAGACGAGCCGCTGACCCTGGTCGACACCGGCCCCAACTCGGGCAAGGCGCTGGACGAGCTGCAGAGCCAGCTCGGCGAGCGCGGCCACTCGATCGAGGACATCGAGCTGGTGATCATCACCCACCAGCACATCGACCACCTCGGCCTGGTCGAGATCATCAGCGAGCACTCCGGCGCCGAGGTGGCGGCGATCGACGTCGCCGCCGAGAGGCTGGCCAACTTCGGCAAGGACGCCGAGCAGGAGGACGAGTTCGCGGTCGCGCTGATGCTGCGCAACGGGATCCCCGAGAACGTCGTCCATGCCCTGCAGAGCGTTTCGCGCAGCTTTCGCGGCTGGGGCTCGAAGGCCGAGATCACGCGGCCGCTCGCCGACGGCGAGTTGCTGGAGATGGCCGGCCGCAGCCTCGAGGTGCTGCACCGCCCCGGACACAGCCCCTCCGACACCGTGTTCTGGGACCAGGAGCGGCGGATCCTGATCGCCGCCGACCACCTGATCGCCCACATCTCCTCCAACCCTCTGATCAGCCGCCCGCTCGACGGCTCCAACCAGCGCACCCAGGCGCTGGTCGCCTACATCGAGTCGCTGCGAAAGACCCGCGAGATGCCGGCCGAGATCGTCCTCTCCGGGCACGGCGAGCCGATCACCGATCACGTGGCGCTGATCGACACCCGCCTGGCCCTGCACAAGCGCCGCGCCGACAAGCTCTACGGGCTGGTCGCCGAGCGGCCGCGAACCGGCTACGAGCTGGCGCAGGACCTGTGGGGGAACGTCGCCGTGACCCAGGCCTTCCTCACCCTCTCGGAAGTGATCGGCCACCTCGACCTGCTGATCAACGAGGGCCGGGTTCGCGAGGTCGAGGACGGCGAGCTGGTCCGCTACGAGGCGACCGGCGCCAAGGCCCCCGCGTCCGGCGACGAGGGCTAGGCTCAAGAGGTGGCGACGACGCCATCCGCGGTCCTGCCCGAGGCCACCGCTCCCCAGGCGGAGCCCGTGTCGGCGCCCCACCCCCCAGGTCCGGGGGCTGCGAAGAAGCGGATGCTGATCATCGTCAACCCCTACGCGACGACGGTCTCGGACCGGCTCAAGAACCTCGTCGTCTACGCGCTGCAGGGCCGCTATGACGTCGAGGCGGTCGCCACCGAAGCCCAGAACCACGCGACCGAGATCGGCCGCGAGGCAGTCACCGGCGGCTATGACGTCGTCGTCGCCTTCGGCGGCGACGGCACCCTGAACGAGGTCGCCAACGGCCTCGCCGGCACCGGGGTGCCGGTATCGGTGCTGCCGGGAGGCTCGACCAACGTCGTCGCCCGCACCCTTGGGATCCCCAACGACGTCGTCGACGCCACCGAGCACCTGCTCGGCCTCGCCGACGATTTCCGTCCCCGCCGCATCGACCTCGGCACCGTGAACGGCCGCTACTTCGTCTTCTCCTGCGGGATGGGGCTCGACGCCAGCGTCACCGAGAGAGTCGACGCGCGCCCGGGGCTGAAGGCCAAGGCCGGGCCCTACTACTACACCTGGGCGGCCCTGGCCAGCTACTACCGCCGCTACCTGCGCAACCCGATCACCCTCCGCGTCGAGGCCGGCGGCCGCGAAGTCGACGGCGTCACGGCCCTGGCCCAGAACTCCGACCCCTACACCTACTTCGCCTCGCGGCCGCTGCGCGTCTGCGACGGGGTCTCGTTCGACGACGGCGCCCTGGCGATCGCGGTCCTGCGGCGGGCCGCGCAGCGCGACGCGGTCACCCTCGGGGTGCGGCTGCTGAACGAGCGCCTGCGCACCGACCGCCACCGCCAGATCGAGCAGCTCTCGGGCCTGACCGAGGCCAGGGTGCGGTCGGTCTCCGAGGACCGCGACGGCAAGACGCGCCCGTTTCCGGTCCAGGTCGACGGCGACTACATCGGCGAAGAGACGCGGGTCGCGCTGCGGCTCGAGCCGGGCGCGCTGACGATCGTCGCCTAGGTCCGCGGGTGGCCGCGAGCGACGACTGCGTCTTCTGCCGCATCCTCGATGGCGATGAGGAGCCCTCCACGGTCGTTCTCGACGAGCCGCACGCCCTCGCCTTCCTCGACCACCGGCCCCTGTTCCCCGGCCACTGCCTGCTGGTCCCGCGCAACCACTACGAGACCCTCGCCGACCTGCCGGCGGAGGAGGTCGGGCCTTTCTTCGCCACCGCCCAGCTTCTCTCCCGGGCGGTGCCCGAGGCGATGGGAAAGCCCGGCAGCTTCGTGGCGATGAACAACGTCGTCAGCCAGAGCGTGCCGCACCTCCACGTCCACGTCGTCCCGCGCAAGCCGAAGGACGGGTTGCGGGGGTTCTTCTGGCCGCGTCAGAAGTACGAGTCCGACCAGCAGATGACTGCTGCGCGCGACGCGGTGCGCGACGCGCTCGAGCGGCTGCGGTAGCTTCGGGCCGTGTCGCAGCAGGACGTCGAGCTGGTTTCTGGGCTGTTTCGCAGCGCCCGCACCAGCGACGAGGTGGACATGGCGGAGCTCCTTGCCGACGAGGAGTGGCTGCGGCTCGCCGACGAGTCGATCGGCCCCGCGGGCCAAGATCCGCTTCGAGGTGCCCGAGGCGAGCGGCATCGAGGTGATGGAGCGCTCCGACTTCGTCGGCCCGGAGGGGCTGGTCGAGGGCTGGAATATCTGGCTGGAGCCCTGGGAGCAGTTCCGGGTCCGCCTCGTGGAGGCGATCGACGCAGGGGGCGGCGTGGTGCTGCTGCTCGCCCAGGCGACCGGTCGAATGCGGGTCAGCGGGATCGAGATTCCCCAGGAGGCGGCCTCCGTCCATCGGGTCGAGGACGGGCGGATCGTCTCGATGGGCTTCTACCTGGACATCGAGCAGGCTCGCCAGGCAGCCGGGCTGTCCTAGCCGGCCGCCAGCAGGCTGCGGGCTTCCTCCGGGTCGAGGTACTCCTCGGTCCTCACCGGGACGCCATCGCGGAAAGTGCTGATCGTCGCCGTACGCACCTCGGTCCGGGCACCGCTTCCGGCGCCGGTGCCGGCGATCTCGATCACGGTCAGCACCCGGTCGCCCCTCTCCTCGAGCTCGACGATATCGACCCGGAAGTCGGGCATCATCCGGCGCCACTCCGCCAGGTAGGCGCTGACTGCCTCCGGGCCGCGATGCGTGGTGGTGTCGGGATGCTCGCGCGCCACGACCCACTCGAACTCCGGCGGCGCCGCTTCGATCATCGTCTCGAAATCGCCCCGGTTCAGAGCATCAGCCCATTGGCGAACGTACTCGGCATTGGCACCCACAATCAATTGCGGCGGCTTCGCCGCCTGACATGCATGTGCGCCGACATAACGTCGTCGCCCATCATCACCTAGCTGGTCGGCGTCACGCGATATGCGTCGAACACCGAGTCGAGGTTGCGCAGCCGGCTCACGCACTGCTTCAGCTGCTGGGTGTCCCCCACCTCAACCACGAAGCGGTTCTTGACCATCGGGTGCTTGGTCGCGCAGCTCGCCTCGATGATGTTGATCCCGGCCTCAGCGAAGGTGCGCGATAGGTCCTCGAGCAGGCGGGTGCGGTCATAGGCATCGACCTGGAGCTCGACCCGGTATGAAGCCTCGTTCTCGCCGTCCCAGCCGACCTCGACGAAGCGCTCCGGCGCCTTGCGCAGGGCCTTCAGGTTCTTGCAGTCCTGGCGGTGGATCGTGATCCCGCGGCCGAGCGAGACGTAGCCGGCGATCTCGTCGCCGGGCACCGGCCGGCAGCACTTGGCCAGCCGCACGGCGACGTCGTCGACGCCCTTGACACTGATTCCGTAGTTGGAGGCCTCGCGGGTACGGCGGCGGTCGGCGTCGGCGTCGCTGATCAGGTCGTCGACGGTCTGCTCCTGGTCGACCGACTCGCCCGCCTTCAGCCGCTGCATCAGCTTGTTGGCGACGATCCGCGAGCTGACCTTGCCCTGACCGAGGGCGATGTAGAAGTCGTCGGCCTTCTTGAAGCCGATCTCGCGGATCACGTCGGCGAGCAGGTCCGAGGGAGCGACCTTCTGCGAGGGCAGCCCGCGATTGCGCAGCGCCTGCTGCAGCTGCTCGCGGCCGTGGCGCTCGGCGTCCTCGCGGCGCTCGCGCTTGTACCAGGCGCGGATCTTGTTGCGCGCGCGGCTGGTTCGCACCAGCTTCAACCAGTCGCGCGACGGCCCGCGCTCCTGCTTCGAGGTCATCACCTCGACGATGTCGCCGCTGCGCAGCGTGTAGTGGAGCGGCACCAGTCGGTCGTTGACCTTGGCGCCCACACAGCGGTGGCCGACGTCGGTGTGGACGGCGTAGGCGAAGTCGAGCGGCGTCGAGCCGGCTGAGAGGTTCTTGACCTCCCCCTTGGGAGTGAAGACGTACACCTCGTCCTCGAACAGGTCGACCTTGAGCGAGTCGAGGAACTCGGCTGGGTCCTGCTCGCCCTCGGCCTCGGCCAGGTGGCGCAGCCAGGTCATCTTCTCCTGCTCGGCGTCGGCGCCCTCCCGGCCCTCCTTGTAGGAGACGTGGGTCGCGATTCCGTACTCCGCGATCTGGTGCATCTGCTGGGTGCGGATCTGGATCTCCAGCGGACGGCCCTCGGGGCCGATCACCGTCGTGTGCAGGGCCTGGTAGAGGTTGGCCTTCGGCATCGCGACGAAGTCCTTGAAGCGGCCCGGCAGCGGCTTCCAGATCGAGTGGATGACCCCGATCGCGCCGTAGCAGTCCTTGACCGAGTCGACGATCACCCGCATCGCCGTGAGGTCGAAGATCTCGTTGAACTCGCGCCCCTTGCGGGTCATCTTCGTGTAGATCGAATAGAAGTGCTTGGCGCGGCCCGAGATCTCGGCCGAGATCCCGACCTTGCCCAGCTCGTCGGCGAGGAATGCGCCCGCATCCTCGACGTAGCGCTCGCGCTCCAGCCGCTGCTGGGCGACCAGCTTCTTGATCTCGTCGTACTTGCGCGGGTGCAGGGTCGCGAAGGCGAGGTCCTCCAGCTCCCACTTGATCGCATGGATACCCAGCCGGTGCGCGAGCGGCGCGTAGATCTCGAGCGTCTCGCGTGCCTTGGCCACCTGCTTCTGCTTCGGCAGCGCCTCCAGGGTGCGCATGTTGTGCAGCCGGTCGGCGAGCTTGATCAGGATCACCCTGACGTCGGTGGCGACCGCGACCATCATCTTGCGGTAGTTCTCGGCCTGGCGCTCGTCTCGGCTCTCGAAGGTGATCCCGGTCAGCTTCGTGACTCCGTCGACCAGCTGTGCGACCTCGGGGTCGAAAGTCTGCTCGATCTCCTCCAGGCTGGCGCTGGTGTCCTCGACGGTGTCGTGCAGCAGCGCCGCACAGAGGGTCTCGGTGTCGAGGCGCATCGCGGCGCAGATCTGGGCGACGCCGACCGGGTGGGTGATGAACTCGTCTCCGGACTTGCGCATCTGGTCGGCGTGGCGCTCGCAGGCGAAGACGAAGCCCCGCTGGACCGCGTCGCGGTCGATCGGCTCCCGCGACTCGTCCTCGTGCTCGCCGATCACCGCGAAGAGGTCGCCCAGCAGGCGGCACTGCTCCTCCGTCAACTGGCCGGTCAGCGCGTCGACCGGCGGGCCGGCCGCCGGCTCGGTCGGCGCGCCGACCTTGGTGTGGCCGCGGCGGTCGGCGGGCGGGGCGCCGTTGCCCTCGCTCACCGCCTTGCCGTTGGTGGGCCGGGCGCGCTTCTTCGGCGCCTCCTTCTTCAGCGCCGGCTTGGCGCGCGCCGGCTCGCGCCCGGACGTTTTCGCGTCCGCGCCGGCCGTGGTGCGCTTCTTCTTCCGCGTGCCATCACGCTTTACTGCTGTCTCAGACTTGCGAGGTATCGCTTGCCCTCCTCGAAACGGGAGCCGTAGGCGCGAAACGCGCCCGATCGCTCCAGTTGCGTGTGTTCCGAGGATACGACCCTGGGGCTCCAGCGGTGGTCGCTTGCGTCCCCGGTCACGAGATCCAGTTCGCGCAGCACCCGCACGCAGCGCGCAGCCAGCTCGGGGCTGTGCGAGTGGCCGCCGCTGCCGCAGAGCACCTCCCAGAGGGCTTCGCGCTCGGTCGATTTCGCCTTGCAAAGGCCGCGGAAGACGTCGCGCAGCGGCTGGCGCATCCCGAGCTCGTGATCGAGCACCCGCAGGGCGAAGCCGCGCTCCTGCTCGCCCCAGGCCGAATGCAGAAAGCCTGGACGGTCGTTGTTGCCGCGGGCGGAAAGCGCTGCCAGGTGCGGGAAGGGCGGTGGATCGACGAGGACGACGTGATCGAAGCCGAGCCCGATCTCCGGCGAGCGCGCCAGAGCCCAGAAGTCGGTCAGCGCCAGGCCCGCCTCGGCGCGGGCCGCGAGCCCGTCCACCGCGGCGCCGCCGCAGCGCCCGCAGGCGATCAGTGCTGCGCCTCCCCCGAAGCGGGCCAGACCGGTGGCCCCTCCCGCCAGCTCGGCGCGGCGCGAGGCGTCGGCGCAGAGGGCGAGCACCGACTCGCCGCTGGAGACCAGCTCCGCGATCGTCGCGATCGCCGAGCCGCGGACCCGGATCGCCTCGCGCTCTGCACCGGCCCGCGCCGCCTCTAGCAGCGGCGGCTCGGGCCAGACCCCCGGCTCACAGCCGAGCTCGGCGTCGAAGCGCCCCCACCACTCCTCGGCTTCGCACTCGCAGGCATGCAGGGACGCCGGCTCGCCCGCCGGTGCGGTCTCGACGAGGTCGTAGAGCTCGCGCAGGACCACCCGCGGTTCGATCGAGCCGTTCCACTGGTTGACCTCGAGCCGTACCGCGGCGTCGACCGCGTCGGAGGCCGGCAGCGAGGGACGGCCGAAGGCGACCCCGAGGGCGCGTCCGCCGCCGCTCTGGAGGCTGAAGCGCGAGTGCTTGCCATCGCCCATCGAGCGCACGTCGGCGAGCTTGGCCGACGGGACCATAAGCCGCACGCCCGGGTTCCCGGCCCCGAACGGGGCCAGCCGCTCCAGCTCCTCGGCCAGCTCGAGGCCGAGGCCGTCGCCGCCAACGAGGGCGTCGATGCGCTCGGTGCGGGCCAGCTCATCGGGGCCAAGCTTCTCTGCGGCGTGGGCGATGAAGGCCTCGCGGAAGGCGTCCAGCTCCGACGCCGCCAGCTCCAGCCCGGCCGCGGCGCGGTGGCCGCCGAAGCGCAGCAGGTGCTCGGCGCAGGCCTCCAGCCCGCCGAGCAGGTCGAAGCCGGGGATGCTGCGCCCCGAACCGCGGCCGCTCTCGCCGTCGAAGGAGAGCAGGATCACCGGCCGCCAGTGGCGCTCGACCAGGCGCGAGGCGACGATCCCGACCACGCCCGGGTGCCAGCCCTGCCCGGCGACGACCAGCGCCGGCGCCTCGCGCAGCCGCTGCGGCAGCTCCCGCAGCGCCGCCTCGGCCGCCGTCTCGACCTCGCGCTCGGCGTCCCGGCGCTCGAAGTTGGCGCGGTCGAGCTCGGCGGCGATCTCCTCCGCCCGCTTCTCGTCGCCGGTCAGGAAGAGCTCCACTCCGGCGTCGGCACGGTAGAGGCGCCCCGCGGCGTTGATGCGCGGGGCGAGGCGGAAGGAGAAATCGCCCTCGTCGAGTCGCTCGGGCTCCGATCCCGAGGCCGCGATCAGGGCCCGCAGGCCGGGGCGCCCGGCGCGGCGGGCGACGGTGAGCCCGCGCCGCACCAGCGAGCGGTTCTCACCCACCAGCGGCACCATGTCGGCGACCGTCGCCAGGGCGACGAGGTCGAGGTCGGCCTCGTCGCGCTCCGGGTCGGGGCCCGAGGCGGCGGTCCGCAGAGCGCAGGCCAGCTTGTAGGCGACCGCCGTCCCGCAGAGCTCGGCGAATGGATAGCCGCTGAGGACCGGGTGCAGGATCGGGCAGTCGGGCAGCTCGTCCGGCGGTGAGTGGTGATCGGTGACGACGACCTCGATCCCGGCCTCGCGCGCCTCGCGGACCTCGTTCGCGCAGCCGATCCCGCAGTCGGCGGTCAAGAGCACCTCGGTGCCGCGGGCGACCAGCCGCCGCACCCCCTCGCTGCTGAGGCCGTAGCCCTCGCCCAGGCGGTCGGGGATGTACCAGTCGCACTCGGCGCCCAGCTCGCGCAGGGTCGCGGTCAGGATCGCGGTCGAGCAGACGCCGTCGACGTCGTAGTCCCCGTGGACGGTGATCCGCCGGCCATGCGCGGCGGCGACGAGCAGCGCCTCGACGACGCTGGGCATGCCCTCGAAGCGCAGCGGGTCGTGGCTCTCGTCGGCGGCGAGGAAGCTGCGCGCCTGCTCGACGGTGCGATAACCGCGCCGGACCAGGGTCACGGCAACCGGCTCGCTGACCCCCAGCCCCGCGGCCAGGGCCCGCGCCTCGGCGTAGGAATAGGGCTCGGCCAGGTATGAGCAGGCACCCTCGGGCACGCTGCGAGGCTAAGCAGACGACCCGACGGAACCGCCCCGCGGCGATTCCGCGGGGGCGGTCAGGCCTCGGCTGCCTCCTGGCGAACTCCGATCGCGTAGACGACGGCCAGCCCGACGACGACTCCCGGCAGGGCCCAGAACACCGTAGTGATGTCGGTGTTGCCGATGCTGCGCCCGGCCGCCTCCTGGCCGATCGCCCCGGTCGCGAGCGCGCCGAGGACGGCGCCGATGAAGGCGCCGACGATTCCCTGCCAGAAGCGGTCGGGCAGAAAGACGGTGAAATGCCAGAGCGCGATTCCGGTCATGAACCAGACCAAAAGGGCCACTAGACGGTCCCCCACATGCATCTGCCGCTCCACTTCGTTTCGCGGCCCATCATCTCCGCCTCCCGTGCTTGCGGCGGCGCTGGCGCCGGCTCTTGGAGCCCTTCGAGCGCCGCGGCTCCGTGCCCTCGCCGTCGCCTGCCGCCCCGACCGCGGGCTCGGCTTCGCCGTCCCCCCCCGCCCCGTCGCCCGCCGGCCGCTCGGCGATCCCGGCCTCGCGCAGGATCTCCTCCTGCGAGCGCCGCCCCGCCTGCTTCGAGGCCGGGGTCAGCGCCTTCTCGGGCTCGGGGGCCTCTGGCTCCTCTTCCTCTGCCTCGATCTCGGGCAGCTTGGCGACCTCGATCTCCTCGGCGAACGGCGGCACCGTTCCCATCGCCGCCTCGATCCGGGCCCGGCGGGCGCGGAAGTTGGGCTCGCGCTCCTTCCAGGCGGTCAAGACCGGCGAGGCGATGAAGATCGAGGAGTAGGTACCGGAGGCGACGCCGACCAGCAGCGCGAAGGCGAAGTCCTTCAAGGTCTGGCCGCCGAACAGCAGCAGCGCCGTGATCGGCAGCAGAGTCGAGAAGCTGGTCGCCAGCGACCGGGTCAGCACCTCGCTCATCGAGCGGTTGACGATCTGCGAGAAGGCCGCCCGCGGCATCCGCGGCAGGTTCTCGCGCACGCGGTCGAAGACGATGATCGTGTCGTAGAGCGAGTAGCCGAGGATGGTCAAGAAGGCGGCGACGGTGGCGCTCGAGACCTCGCGGCTGGTCAGCGAGTAGACGCCGGCGGTGATCAGAATGTCGTGGAATAGCGCGATCAGGACCGGCAGCGCGAACTTGGGGTCGAACCGCAGCGCCACATAGCCGGTGATCAGAAGCAGCGAGAAGACGATCGCCTTGCCGGCGTTGCTGGCCACGGTTGAGCCGAAGGTCGGCCCGACGCTGGTGTTGTCGAAGCCGTTGGGGCTGATCCCGAAGCTCTTCCGCAGGGCCGCCTGGACGCCGGCGATCTTGCCCGGCCCCAGCTGGGCGCTCTTGATCTCGAACGAGTTCGGACCGAGGCCCGGGTTGTTGACGGCCTGAACCTCGGCGCCGGAGAGGCCGAGCGGTCCCAGGGCGTCGCGGATCCCAGTCTCGTCGGTCGCCTTCTGCACGCTGACCGTGATCCTGGTCCCGGACTCGAAATCGATCCCGAGGTTGAGCTGCTTGGTCGCCAGCGCGATCGCGCCGACCGAGAGGATGATCCCCGAGATCGAAAAGAACCAGCGGCTGGCGCCCATGAAGTCGAAATGCCAGCGCACCCGCTGCGGCCCGGCACCGAGGGCGGAGGGCGAGCGTAAGAACCGCGAATGGCTCATCGTGCTGAGCAGCGCCTGGGTGAAGACGACCGCGGTCAGCAGCGAGGTCAGGGTCCCGATCGCCAGGGTCAGGGCGAAGCCCTGGACCCCGGAGGTGGCGAGTACGAAGAGGATGAACGCGGTCAGCAGGGTGACGACGTTGGCGTCGACTATCGTCGCGATTCCACGCCTGTAGCCGGCGGCGATCGCCGCCCCCATGGATCTCCCGGCGCGCACCTCTTCCTTGATGCGCTCGAAGATCACGATGTTGGAGTCCGCGGCGACCCCGATCGTCAGGATCAGGCCCGCGATCCCGGGCAGCGTCAGCGTGATCGGGATCAGTTTGATCAGGGCGAAGAAGATCACCCCGTAGGCGCCCAGGGCGACGCTCGCGATCAGCCCCAGGAAGCGGTAGAGGATGAGCAGGAAGATCATCACGATCAGCAGTCCGGCGATCCCAGCCCGCAGGCCCTGGTCGAGCGCCTGCTTGCCGAGCGTCGCCGAGACCTGGCTCTGGCTGATCAGCTTGAGGTCGATCTGAAGCGCACCGCGCTTCAGATACTCGGCCAGCTGCTGGGCCTTGCCGAGATTGTTGATGCCGGAGATCTGGGCGCCGGTGTCGCCGTTGATCCCGTCGGGGTTCTCCTGATAGTTGATGATCGGCCGCGAGACGACCGCGTTGTCGAGGATGATCGCGAAGTGGTTGGAGCTGACCGCCGGGTTCTGGCCCGGCAGGGCATTGGCGGCCCCGCGCTGGGCGATCTTGCGGGTGACGTCCTGGAATTCCTTCTTGCCGGTACCGGTGAAGTTGAAGGTGACGTTCGGCGCGTTGGTCTGCGGGTCGTAGTTCTGCTCCGGGCTCTTGATGTCGCTGCCCGAAAGCGCCGAGCGATCGTGCATCACCCAGAAGCAGTCGCGGGAAGCGCAGGTGCCGGGGTCCGCGCTCGGGGTGTCGGTGACGACCAGGGTTCCCTTCGGAACCTTCAGCACCGTCCCGGTGTGGGGGCGCTTGCGGCCGTTGGTGCGCAGGTAGAGATCGCTGCGGACCGTCTCCGGACCGGCGATGCGGTCGTGCAGGCGGTTGTCCTTGAACAGGTAGTAACGGGCGTCGGTCGTGCAGCGGTCGCAGGTCGGCTTCTGCTGTGAGGCCAGTTTGACCGCGTCGTAGAGGTTGGTGAACGGGTCCTCGGCCGGCTGCGGCGAGCCCTTCTTGCCGATTACGTTCGCTTCCCAGTCGTAGAAGTTCAGCCGTGCCGGCTTGGTCGCGCACTGGGTCGCCTTGCCGAGGCTGGTCGCGCCCGGGATCCCGACCGAGATCTGATCCGTGCCCAGGCGTGAGACCTCGATCTCGGAGACGCCGAGCTGGTCGCAGCCGCTGCGGATCTGATCGATTGCGCGGTTGATCGCGTCGGCGTCGACGGTCGGCTGCTGCGGCGTCGGGCGCCCCTGGAGGACGAGCTCGATGCCGCCCTGGAGGTCGAGTCCGAGGCGGGTCTTCTTGCCGACGATCACCGCCACCGAGACGGCGAGCAGGCCGAGCACGAAGAGCAGGATGAAGACGTTGCGGCGGCGCCCGCCCATCAGTACCTAGGACTCAGGCGTGAGAACGATCAGCAGCCCGCCGTCCTCGTCGTAGCCCGGAAAGACGTCGGCGACCGCTTCGGCCGGGAGGTCTCCCTCGGCGTTTACCGAGACGCGCTTGTTCAGCGAGCGGACTCCCCACTCCAGAGAGGTCTCGATCGGATCCGTGAAACCGTCGCCGTTGGTGTCGGCCTCTTCGCCTCCGTCGCCCTCCTGGAGCCACTGCAGGCCCAGCACCTCCTTGACCGGACGGCCCATCACCTGGTCCTCGGCCAAGCCGGTTAGCTCGAAGCTTCCCCGGCCGGCGCCGATCACCCGGCCCTCCTTGTCGCAGACGAAGAAGGCCGCGTTGGGAGCCGGGTAGTAGTCGTCGAGGAGCTCGAACAGAAAACCGAAGCCGCATTTCGAGCAGCCCTTTGGACGCGACGAGAAGCCGGCATTGCGGTCACCGCTGACCTCGCGGTTGCCGCAGTTGGGACAGATGAAGAAAGGCATGCTGAGGACAGGCTACAAATTGCCGTCGCCTGACCGGCCCGGACCTCGACCTAGAAGAGCGTTGCACCCGCACCCTCGGGCACCGGGATGTCGAGGTGCTCGAAGGCGCGCTGGCTGAGCACGCGGCCACGAGGGGTGCGTTTGAGCAGCCCCTGCTGGAGGAGATAGGGCTCGAGCACGTCCTCGATCGTGTCCTGCTCCTCGCCGATCGCGACCGCGAGCGTCGAGAGCCCGACCGGTCCACCGGAGAACTTGGTCGCGATCGTCTCCAGCAGCAGACGGTCGCTGCGGTCGAGCCCGGCGAGGTCGACCTCGAGCATCTCCAGGGCCTCGGCGGCGACCGCGGCCGTGATCTTGCCCTCGCCCTTGACCTGGGCGTAGTCGCGGACCCGCTTCAGCAGCCGGTTGGCGACCCGCGGGGTGCCGCGCGAGCGCTCGGCTATCGCCACCGCCCCGGCGGGGTCGACATCGATTTCGAGGATTCCGGCCGATCGGCTGACGATCTGCGCCAGGTCCTCGGGCGAGTAGTGCTCGAGCCGGTGGCTGACCCCGAAGCGGTCGCGCAGCGGCGTGGTCAGAAGCCCGCTGCGGGTCGTGGCGCCGATCAGCGTGAAGGGCGGCAGCGGCAGGGTCACGGTCCGCGCCCCGGCACCCTGGCCGAGCACCACGGGCAGGCGTGAGTCCTCCATCGCCGGATAGAGGGTCTCCTCGACGGCGCGGCCGAGGCGGTGGATCTCGTCGATGAAGAAGACGCTTCCGGGCTCCAGCGCGGTGAGAAAGGCGGCGACGTCGGCCTTGCGCTCCAGCGCCGGGCCGGCGGTCTGCACCAGCGGCACCCCGAGCTCGGCGGCGACGATGCAGGCGAGCGAGGTCTTGCCAAGGCCGGGCGGCCCGGCCAGCAGCACATGGTCGAGCGGCTCGCCGCGGCGCTTGGCCGCCTCGATGAAGATCGCCAGCTGATCGGTGACCTGCTGCTGGTTCACGAAGTCGGCCAGGGTGGGCGGGCGCAGCGAGCGGTCGAGCTCCTCATCACCGACGCCCGCTGGGCGGGCGTCGTGGATTCGGACATCAATGCCCCCCGCTTCCTCAGCTTCGCTTCCGGGAGCGGCGGGGTCACCGCCGGGATGGCCAATCTCAATACGACGACCGTCGATCTCGGGAAGCTCGCTCACCTAAGACACCCACCAGCCAGACGCGTCGCAATCGCCGGCTGCGCCGTCTCTGCTCCGCGCCTCATACCTGCTGCGCCTCGCCGGCGCGGCGCAGCGCCTCGGCGATCAGCTCCTCGGGCTCATCGCTGGCGGCGTCGCCGAGCAGGGTCTCGGCCTCGGCCGGCGTGTAGCCGAGATTGACGAGGCCGTCGCGGGCCAGGGTCCGAGGGTCGCCGCCCGCCTCGGCGCCGCTTGCGATCGCCTCCTCGAGGTTGCCGGCCACCTTCTCGCGCAGCTCGACGATGATCCGCTCCGAGGTTCGCTTGCCGATCCCGGGCACGGCCTGGAAGCGCTTGGCGTCGCCGGCCGCGATCGCGCGCAGAAGCTCGCGCGCGCTGCCGCCGCCGAGGACCGCGATCGCAACCTTGGGGCCGACGCCGCTGACCGAGATCAGCTCGCGGAATAGGTCGCGCTCCTCCTCGGAGGCGAATCCGAAGAGCGCCAGCGAGTCGTCGCGGGCGATCAGCTCGGCGTGCAGAAAGCCCTCGCGCCCGGTCGCCGGCACCGCCTTCAGGGTCTCGGCCGAGACCGCGAGCCGGTAGCCGACCCCGCCGGCGTCGATCACCACGTGGTCCGGGCGGCGGACCATGACCTCACCCCGCACCGCGGCGATCATCCGCTCAGGTTCTCCGCGCTGGCCGCCGGCTTCGGGGCCTGCTGGGCCTGCCGCATCCGGGTGACCGAAATCTCGTCCCGCAGCGAGCTGCCGCCGGCGTGGCAGATCGCCACCGCGAGCGCGTCGGCGGCGTGATCGGGAGCCGGCGGCTCTGGCAGCCCGAGCAGGGTGCCGACCATCCGCTGGACCTGCCGCTTTCCCGCCGCGCCACTGCCACAGACCGCCAGCTTGATCGCCTGTGGCGTGTAGGTGAAGCAGCTGACGCCGCGCTGGCCGGCGGCCAGCAGGGCGACACCGCAGGCCTGGCCGACGACCATCGCCGAGCGCACGTTGCGGCCGAAGAAGAGGTCCTCGAGCGCCAGTGCCTTTGGCTCGTGCCACTCGATCAGCTCCGAGAGCGTCTTGTGGATGCGCGCCAGCCGCCGCTCCTGCGGCTCGCTCGGCGTCGTCTCGATGACGCCGCCGTCCAATGCGACCATGTGCGACCCCTCGACCCGCACGACGCCGAACCCGAGGTTGGCCGCGCCGGGGTCTACGCCCATGACGACCTTCATGGGAACGGATTCTCCGCCTGGCTCCGGATGCCTCTTTGGGTTTGGGATCGGCTCTTTGTGGAAGCCTTCAGGGGATGCATCCACCGCGTGCAGACGCGCCGCTGGTCCTCGGCGGGCGCTACCGCGTCCTCGAGACCCTCGGCAGGGGCGGCATGGCAAGCGTGCTGCTGGCCGAGGACGAGAGGCTCGGCCGTCTCGTGGCCGTTAAGCGGCTTCCGACCTCCAGCCCGGAGGAGGCGCTGGCCCGCTTCCGCCGCGAGGCCCGCCTCGGCGCCTCGCTCAACCACCCCAACGTGGTCTCGATCTACGACTCGGCGATCGACGACGACGGGCTGCTGATCGTCATGGAATACGTCGAGGGCCAGTCGCTGAAGGAGCGCCTGCTGCACGGCCCGCTCGATCCCGACGAAGCGCTGGCGGTTCTCTCGCAGATCGGCGCCGCCCTCGACCATGCCCACGCCGCCGGCGTGATCCACCGCGACGTCAAGCCCTCCAACGTGCTGATCGGCGGCGACGGCACCGCGAAGCTGGCCGACCTCGGGATCGCGACCGCCACCGACGCGACCAGCATCACGACCTCCAACGACGTCATCGGCACCCTCTCCTACATCGCCCCCGAGCGGCTGGAGGGAGCCGGCAGCGCTCCCTCGGCCGACGTCTACGCGCTCGCCGCGGTCGCCTTCGAGGCCCTGAGCGGCGAGAAGGCGCAGACCGGGACCACCCCGACCGAAATCGTCGCCGCGGGCGGGCGAGATCTCCGCGATGCCTGGCCGGATGCGCCGGCGGGTGCCGCGCAGGCGCTGGCCGCAGGACTCTCCCGCGACCCGGCCGGCCGCCCCCGCAGCGCCGGCCAGCTGGTCGGGCAGCTTGCGGCCGGCCTGCAGGGAGCGGCGGTCGAGCCGGGACCGGCCTCGGACGTGACCGCGCAGCTGCCGGTTCAGCCCCCGTATGAGCCCCCGCCGCCGGCTGCGGAGCCCGAAGGCGACGCGGGCCGCCGGCGCGGCCGCCTGGCTGCGATCGCCGGTCTCGCCGCCCTCGCGGCCGGGGTGCTGATCGCGATCCTCGCCCTCGGCGGCTCTGGAGATCACAAGCGGGCGGTCAAGGTCAGGACCCACACCCAGACGGTGACCACGAAGACCCAGACCCAGCCACCGCCGCCCAGCGGCGACACGCTGGGCACGCAGCTCAACGACCGCGGCTACTCGCTGATCCAGCAGGGCGACTACGCGGCCGCGATACCGGTCCTGCGCCGGGCCGTGGACTCGTTCTCGGCGGGGACCACCGACATCAATTACGCCTACGCGCTCTACAACCTCGGCCATGCGTTGCTGCTGGCGGGCCAGCCGCAGGCGGCGATCCCGATCCTCCAGCAGCGGCTGAAGTTCGGCGACCAGACCGGGGTCGTCGCCGACGACCTCGCCCAGGCCGAGCAGGATGCGGGGGTCGCCACCGGCGGGACCGGACCCGGCCAGGTAGACGGCGGCGAGGGCCCAGGGCCAAAACCGCCCCAGGGACCCAAGCCGGGAAAGGGGCCGAAGGGCTCGGGCGGGGTCGAGCCCGAAGGCTGACCCCGGCCCCTAGACCGCGACCTTCTCCAGCAACTCCTGGGGGATATCGAAGTTGGCGTGGACCTCGCTGACGTCGTCGTGCTCCTCCAGGTCGTCGAGCAGCCGCAGCAGCGAGCCGGCCGAGGACTCGTCGATCTCGACCAGGTTGCTGGGCTCCATCGCCAGATCCGACGACTGGATCTCCACCCCGGCCTTCTCGAGCGCCGCCCGCACCTGCGCCAGATCGGAGGGATCGCTGATCACCTTCAGCAGATCGCCGTCCTGCTGGACGTCCTCGGCGCCGGCGTCGATCGCGGCGATCAGGTCGTCCTCGCCGTAGCGCTCGGAGTCGACGACGATCACACCGCGCTTCTCGAAGATCCAGGCGACCGAGCCGGGCTCGCCGAGGCTGCCGCCGTGCTTGCTGAAGGCGTGGCGCACCTCGGCGCTGGTGCGGTTGCGGTTGTCGGTCAGCGCCTCGACCAGGATCGCGGCCCCGCCGGGCCCGTAGCCCTCGAAGACGACCCGCTCGATCGCCGTCGCGTCGGCCCCGGCACCGGTGCCGCGGTCGATCGCGCGCTGGATGTTGTCTTTCGGCATCGAGGCGTCGCGCGCCTTCTGGACCGCCGTGGCGAGGGTCGGATTTGCGTCCGTATCCCCCCCGCCCTCGCGCGCGGCGACCGTGATCGCCCGTGCCAGCTTGGTGAATTGCTGCCCGCGTTTGGCGTCAGCGGCCGCTTTGCGGTGCTTGATCGACGACCATTTAGAGTGACCTGACATAGGTCGATTGTATGGAGAGGATGCAAACCACCCAGAAAGTAGGGCGCAATCTGGCGGCCACGATCATCGTCGTGTTGATGGTCATCGCGGCGCTGTCGATGTGGACCGCGATCCCGCTCGGCTGGGTCTGGGTCGGCTCCCAGGTCTCCAACGGCCAGGCGCCGTCGGGCGGTCCCTACATGGTGGTGCTGGTCGGGATAGTCGTCTCGATCCTGCTGATCTCCTGGATCCTGGGCCGGCTGAACCGGGTCTACATGCACCTGACCGGCACCAACAGCTCCGAGCCCGTGCGGCCGGCCTGGCTTAAGAGCCTGCGCGACAGCGAACAGAAGCACTACCCGACGGTGCTGGAGACGGTGATCGTCACCTCGGTGGTCCTGGCGATCCTCTCGATGACCGCCTGGTTCTTCCTCCTCGCGGGCTCGCCGCTACCGAACCAGTAGTTAGACGACGAACTTGCCGTCGACCTGAAGCTCCTCGCCGTCGACCGTCACCTTGCCGCCCTGGCGCAGGTCGCAGACAAGGTCCTCGTGCACGGCTGACTCGTTGACGCCGCCGGTCTCGGGATAGGAACGCCCGAGCGCCATGTGCACGGTGCCGCCGATCTTCTCGTCCAGCAGCACCTCTCGGGTGCCGCGGTCGATCCCATAGTTGGTGCCGATCCCGAGCTCGCCCAGGTAGCGGGCGCCGGGGTCGGTGTCGAGCAGCCCCTTGAGGTATTCCTCGCCGCGCTCGGCGCTGGCCTCGACGACCTTTCCGCCCTCGAAGCGCAGCCGCACGCCGGCGACCTCGCGCCCGCGCAGCACGGCCGGCAGGTGGAATGTCACCTCGCCCTCGACCGAGTCCTCGATCGGCCCGGTGAAGAACTCCCCGTCGGGCATGTTGTGCCTGCCAAGCGAGGGGACGAACTTGCGCCCCGCGATCCCGAGCTTGATGTCGGTGCCGTCGCCGGTGACGTGGACCTCCTCTCGGTCCTGCATCCATTCGGCCAGCCGCTGGGTCTCCTCGGAGGCCTTCTCCCAGTTGCGCAGCGGGTCACCGTCGACCGCCAGGCAGGCGGCGAAGTAGAAATCCTCGTATTCGGCTCGGCTCATGTTGGCCTCGGCCGCGTAGGCGGCGGTCGGAAAGAGCGTGTAGACCCAGCGAAAGTCGCCGTCGGCGCTGCGCTCCATCACCTTGGCCATCAGGTCGCCGGTCGCCTTGGAACGCCGCTGCTGGCGCTCCGGGGGCACCCCGGAGAGCTCGCGCGGGTTGGTGCTGGCGCCGACCGAGATCCGCACGTCGGCTTCCTCCGAGGTCCAGCGCGAGACCGGCGAGATCCAGTCCAGCTGCGCATCGGAGGCGTACTCGTAGTAGGTCGAATCCTGGCCCTCGAGCGACATCTGCATGACCGGCAGCCCGCCGGCCTTCAACACCTCCTCATAGATCGCCTGCAGCAGCGGCTCGGCCGGGCTGGCGCCGTCAATCGTCACCGTGTCGCCCTCCTGCACCCTGGTCGAGTAGCCGACCAGGATCTTGGCGAGATTGGCGATACGGGGGTCCCTCATCGCGCCTCCTGGCGCTCGCGCGCCGCCTCGGTGACCATCGCCATGAAGAGCGCGTGCAGGCGGGCGTCGTCGGCGAGCTCGGGATGAAAGGCGCAGGCGAGGACCGAGCCCTCGCGGACGACCACCGGGTGGCCCTCCCAGCTCGCCAGAACCTCGACCCCGGCACCGTGGCGCTCGATCCAGGGCGCCCTGATGAAGACGGCGCGCAGCGGATCGGGTCCGATCCCCTCGACCTCGAGGTCGGCCTCGAAGCTCTGCAGCTGGCGCCCGAAGGCGTTACGGCGGGCGCTGGCATCGATCAGGTCCAGGTGCTGGTCGTCGCAGACGATCATCCCGGCGCAGGTTCCGAGCACCGGTCGGCCCGCGTCGTGATGCTCGCGCACCGCGGCGTCGAGCCCGACCGCCTCCATCCCCATCATGATCGCGGTGCTCTCGCCGCCGGGGATGATCAGCCCGTCGACGTCAACCAGCTGCTCCGGGATGCGGACCTCGACCGGCACGGCGCCAAGCTCGCGCAGTACGCGGGCATGGGCGGCGAAGTCGCCCTGGACCGCGAGCACGCCGACCCGTAAGGGCTGCGACTCACTCACCAGCCGCGACCCTGCAGCTTGCCCCCTTCGCCCAGCGCGGCGATCTCCAGACCCGGCATCGCCTCGCCGAGCTCCGCCATCGCCTCGGCGACGCGCGCCGGGTCGTCGAAGTGAGTGGTCGCCTCGACGATCGCCCGGGCGCGGCGCTCCGGGTCCTCGCTCTTGAAGATTCCCGAGCCGACGAAGTTGCCCTCGGCCCCGAGCTGCATCATCAATGCCGCGTCGGCCGGGGTCGCGATGCCACCGGCGCAGAACAGCGGCACCGGCAGGCGGCCCTGCTCGGCGACCTCGCGAACGACGTCGAGCGGCGCCCGGTGCTCCTTGGCGGCGCTGGCGAGCTCCTCGGGCCCCATCGTGTTCAGGCGCCGGATCTCGGAGGTGATCATGCGCATATGGCGAACCGCCTCGACGATGTTGCCGGTTCCGGCTTCGCCCTTGGAGCGGATCATCGCCGCCCCCTCGCCGATCCTGCGCAGCGCCTCGCCGAGGTTGGTGGCTCCACAGACGAAGGGAACGTCGAAGGCGAACTTGTCGATGTGGTTCTCCTCGTCGGCGGGCGTCAGCACCTCGGACTCGTCGATGTAGTCGACCTCCAGCGCCTGCAGGACCTGGGCCTCGGCGAAGTGCCCGATCCTCGCCTTCGCCATGACCGGGATCGTCACCGTCTCCTGGATCTCCTGAATCTTGCGCGTCGAGGCCATGCGGGCAACGCCGCCCTCGGCTCGGATGTCGGCCGGGACCCGCTCCAGGGCCATCACCGCGCAGGCGCCGGTCCGCTCGGCGATCTTCGCCTGCTCGGCGCTGGTGACGTCCATGATCACCCCGCCCTTGAGCATCTCGGCGAGGCCGGTCTTGAGCCGGAATGTGGCGCGCTCCGCCATGCCCCCCAATATAGACGCCGGGTTAGCGGCGGCTGCCCGCCGCGCGGATGCAATGGACGCCCAGGCTTAGACGCCGCGGACAAAGCAAAGGGCCCGCCGAAGCGGGCCCCTCACTGGCTCGGGTGCGTGATCGGGAGAAAATCTGGTTACTTCAGCTTGAAGGCGCGGATGCGGTCGCGGTGGGCGGCCTCGTCGCGGGCGTAGACGCCGTGCGCCAGCGCTTGTACGAGGGCCATCAGGGCGGTGTTCGAGCGCGCGAAGGAAGGGCTGTTGGAGGAGTAGTAGAGGGTCAGCTCGGCGTGCTCGCCGACCTCCGACAGCGTCGCGTCGGAGATCGCCAGGGTGCGGGCGCGGCGGTGTAGCGCCAGCTTCATCGCCCGCAGCAGCAGCGGGTGGGCGCGGCCGGCCGAGAGCGCGATCACCAGCGTGTCCTCGTCGATCCGCCCGAGCCGCTGCAGCGATTCGCCTCCGGTGCTGGCGACGATCTCGGCCCTGACGTCGAGCAGGCTCAGCATGTGGCGCAGGTAGCTGGCGAAGAAGGCCATCTGGTCGACCCCGACGATGACGACGCGCTGCGAGGTCGCCAGGGCGGCCACCGAGGCCTCTATCTGCTCACGGGTGAGGCTGCGTGCCGTCTCCTCGAGATTGGCGTGATCGGCGCCCAGCGACGCCTCGAATTCGGAGTGATCGAAGTCGAACAGCGATCCGGTCTGGGGGCCGGGAGTGCCCTCTGCGGTCGCGGTCGCCGTGCGGTACTCCTCGATCGCCGCCTGCTGAAGCTCGGGATAGCCGTCGAAGCCGAGTGCCTGGGAGAAGCGCACCACGGTCGAGGAGGAGGTGCTGGCGCGCCGCGCCAGCTCCTCGGCGGTGAGGAAGGCCGCCTCGTCGAGGTGATCGACGATGTAGCGGGCGACGTCCTTCTGCGAACGGGAGAACTCGTCGAAGCGCTCGGAGATGAAGGCGGAGAGGCTTTTGCGCTTGGGATGGGTTCGTGTCGAGGTCCGGGTCACGGCGCAGAGATTCGCCCCCGCACCGGGTTTCCCTTCCGCCGTCGGCGCTGGTATTGCAGCCGATGTGGTTGGATGGCGCCGCCGTGACCCTCGAGCAGGCACTGCGCCAGACCAACCGCAACATGATCGTGTTCGACCTCCTGCTGGGCACGGCGACGCTGCTTGCACCGGCCCAGACGCTGAAGATCGCCATCGGCCACGAGGAGCCCTCCGAGGACGCCGTGTACCTGTTTCGCCGCTGCGCTCCGATCTGGCTCACCTTTGCGGCCGCCCACGCGGTGGCCGAGCGGCGCGGCTTTCAGGAGGACTGGTGGGCGCTGGCCTGGCTGCGGGGGACCGAGATCGCGACCGACGCCCTGCTGGCCGAGTCGCCGGCGGTCACCCGGCCCGGGGCCAAGCTCGGCCTGCGCCTGGCCGGCGTCTTCAACTTCCTCGTCGCGATCGGCTTCGGCTGGCTGAGCCGCCGCTAGCCGCCGCCTGGGCTACTTGCCCAGCGAGACCGTGGGAACGCTGCAGGCCTTGAGCCCGGCGGCGAGCGCCAGCTGGCGCCTCGTTGCCTGCCCCGCCGCGACCTTGCGCTTGGCCGCCGCGTAGGCGTTGCCGTTGTTGTCGGCGGCGGCCGTCTGGGCGGCTTCGATGTCGTCGATCGCCTTCTTACGGGCGTCGAGATAGCGCTGATAGGCGCTCTTGACCTCGTCCGGCGCCTTGATCTGGTGCAGGTTGTCGAGCGCTTGATTGGAGACGTCGGCGAGCGCCGACGCCTGCTTGGAGGCCTGGTCGGCGGTGCGGGGGTTGATGCGCAGGATGCGGTCGAATTGCCCCTGGGCGTCGCGGCAGACCTGGTTGGCCTGCGACTGGAAGTCGGCCGCCGATACCGAGCCTCCCCCTCCTCCGCAGGAAGCGAGCGCCGCGGCTGCTGCGAGCGCTGCGACCCCGGCCGCCAGCCGCCGCTTCAGATCCATGCTCCGCATCGGCGGGATGGTGTCAGGTGAAGCGGCACATTCCGCCGCTTCAATCGCTACTCGAGCGCGTCGCGCTGGGTCAGCAGGTAGAGCAGGCCCAGGGAGGGCAGGACGAGCAGGGCGGCGGCCACGAAGACGACGATCACCGCTGTCAGCGTGGCGCCGGCGCCTGCCGCGTCGGAGATCGTCAGCTGGCCGGGAAGCATGTACGGGTGTTGGGCGACGAAGAACCCCCAGACGACGGCGACGACGGCTCCGACCGCGGCCGGGCGCAGGCCCCGGGTCTCGCCGCGAACCAACAGCCCCAGCGCCGCCAGCCCGCAGACCGCCGAGAGGATCACCAGCGGCAGCCCGGGGCCGGTGAGCCCGTCGTAGACGAAGTGCGCCTTGGCGTGCAGCGCCAGCAGTCCGGCGGCGGCGGCCCCGCCGGCGACCACCGCGGAGACGATGGCCCGCCTGCTGAAGTAGTCGCGAAGCTCCGCATCCTCGGCGGCGCCGGCGTCGTGGACCAGGAACACGGCGGCGCTGTAGGCGCCGACGGCGACGAACAGCGCCCCGGTGACCAGCGGCAGGACGCCGGTCCAGCTGCTGAGCTGGTCGCCGTTGCCGCCGGCCGGAACCTGACCCGAGGCGACGGCGCCGACCACGGTGCCCATGAAGAACGGAGTCAGAAGCGAGGAGACCCCGAAAACCCGCGTCGCCGGATCGCGGACCGGCCCGTGGATCGCATGCCGGAAGGCGAAGCCCGATCCGCGCAGCACGATCCCCAGCAACGCCAGCGCCAGCGGGATGTAGAGCGTCGTCATCACCGCGTAGAAGGCACGCGGGAACGCCGTCCAGAGGACCACTAGGACGAAGATCAGCCAGACGTGGTTCGCCTCCCAGACGGGGGCGATCGAACGGTCGATCAGCTCCCGGGCCCGGTCTCCGCGCTCGCTGCGTCCGGCGAGCAGGTCCCAGATCCCGGCCCCGAAGTCGGCCCCGGCGAAGACCGCATAGAGGGTGACGCCGGTCCAGAGGATCGCCGCTGCAAGGTCGGGCTTGCTCATCTCGTCCCCTCCGGGACCGGGCCGTAGGGGACGTCATCGCCCGGTTCGGTCCCGGCCTCGCGCCAGCTGCGCGAAAGGGCGCGCAGCACCACCGCGGTCACGACCGCGAGTCCGATGTAGAGGGCGAGGGTGAAGCCGTAGACGAACCAGATGCCCTTCGCCGGCGTGACGGCAGCGGCGGTCCGCATATAGCCGCTGACGATGAACGGCTGGCGGCCAACCTCGGTGACGATCCAGCCGCACTCCAGCGCCAGCACCGCGGCGACCCCGGCGCCTGCCGCGAGGCGCAGGAACCAGGGCGTCGCCGGCAGGTCGCGCCTGCGGCGCCAGGCGATCGCGAACCAGGCCGCGAGCAGTGCCATCGCTGTCCCGAGCCCGACCATCGCGTCGAAGGCGAGGTGGATCAGGGTCGGGGCCGGCGGCCGGTCGTTGGCGGGAACGCTGTCAAGGCCCTGGACCACGGTGCCGGTGCTGAAATCGGCGAGCAGCGAGTCGAACCCGGGCAGCGAGATGTCGCCCTTGACCTGCCCGTCGGTGCAGACACCGCCGATGTGCTCGGGCTGATCGGCGCCGGTCTTGTAGACGCACTCCATCGCCGCGAACTTGGTCGGCTGGTCGTGGTAGACGTCGCGGGCGGCGGCGTCGCCGACGACGAGCTGGATCGGCGCCGCGATCGCGGCGACGCTGAATGGGATCAGAAAGCCAAGGCGGTGATAGCGGTCGCGGCGGCCGCGCAGCATCCCGACGGCGTAGACCGAGGCGACCAGAAAGCCGGTGACGATGTAGGCCGCCACCCACATGTGGACGAACTCGTGGAAGGTCGAGGTGTTGAAAATCACCTCGAAGGGCCGGACGTTGGTGATCCGGCCGTCGGGGCCGAGGTCGAAGCCGGCCGGGGTGTTCATCCAGGCGTTGGCGGAGACGACCGAGAAGGCGCCGCCGATCCCCGAGATCGCGATCGGCACCCCGCTCCAGAAGTGCGCCCAGCCGGAGAGCCGGTTCCAGCCGTAGATGTAGATCGCGATGAAGATCGCCTCGAGGAAGAAGAAGATCCCCTCGATCGCGAAGGCGATCCCGAAGGCGTCGCCAAAGCGGTTCATCATCCCCGGCCACAGCAGCCCGAACTCGAACGAGAGCACGGTCCCGCTCACCGCGCCGACCGCGAACAGCACCGCGACCACCTTCGACCAGCGCCGGGCCAGCCGCAGGGCGTCGGCGTCGTCGTGGCGGCGGCCCCGGTACTCGGCGATCAGCATCACCGCCGGGAAGGCGACGCCGAAGCAGGCGAGCACGATGTGGAACCCGAGCGTCATGCCCATCTGGTTGCGGGCCGCCAGCAGGTTCGAGGAGGCGTCGGCAATCAGGGCCGGGTTCCACATCTCCGGCGCTTATATCACCGCAGGAAAGCCGGCCAGAGCTCGGCGGCGACCGCTCGGCTAGCGACGGCGCTTGCGGGATGTGAACGGCTGCTCGAGATCCTCGGCAGCAAATCCGCCGCTGTCGCCGCCGGTGGCATAGCGGTATAGGGCGACCGCGAACACCTGTCGCAGCGCCGAGGCGAATCCAGCCGCCAGGGCTATCACCACGCCGCCGACGGCGATCAGCACGGCGCCCGAGCTCGCCGAGGAGTTCAGCATCCCGACCCCGATGCCGGCGACGATCGCGGCGGGCAGGATCACCACAATGGTCCAGGCCCCGATCGTCAACGAGCCGCTGAGGCTTTCCCCCCAACGGCTGCGCAGCAGGCTCGAGGAACGCTTCACCGCGTCGACGGGACTGACGTTCTCGATCACCATGATCGGAACGACGAAGATCGTCGCCAGCTCCCAGATCGCCCCCACCAGCCAGACGGCGATCCTGCCCCCGGCGGGCACCAGCCTCGCGACCTGGTTCAGCAGAGTCCCGACGAGCGCCGCGATCAGCGACCATACGGCGACCTGCCCAAGCCGCCCGCGGGCCTCCCCCAATGCATCGCCGACGCTCAGCCGGCGCCCCTCGAGGGCACCGATGGCGGCGCTCGCCACGGCGACGTTGAAGAAGACGCCGACGAAGGTTGCGGGATAGGCGGCGATCGCGGCGACCAGGGCGTAGTGGGCCCGGGAATGGTCGCTGCCGTCGAAATATCCCCCCAGCCCGAAGACGATCACCAGGCCGACGGTCGCGAACAGCGTCCCGAGCAGCGCCAGCACGATCAGGGTGGGTTCGGCCCGCATGAGTTCGAACGCCACCCGGGTCAGGCGCCAACTGCGGCGGATCCGGCCTTCCTTGGTCCTCGGCGATTCGGCTGACGTCTGCATCAGATTCGGGCTCTGGCTAGACGTGACGACGGCGCTCGGCGGGCTTATCGGCCGGCTCGTCCCACGTGACCAGCGCCCAGATGAGCATAACCACGGCGAGTGCGATCAGGGCGATCATCAAGGTTCCTCCTGTTGCTCCATATCGACCGCCGAAAGGGTTCCGTCAATACTGGATGTTGGGTAACGGACGGGTTTACGTAAACCGCGTCCCCCGGTAGAGCAGGGTCGAGGCGAGGCAGCCCGCCGAGAGCGCGGCGGCGCCTCGACAGAGGCCCGCTGAACGCCTAAGAGAGCGGCGCGTGGCGCCGGGGTGCGCGAACTGCGCGAAGGAGTCCGCCCCGGCGCCGGGTGGCCGCCCGCGAGGCGGCACCGATGCCCAGGTCACGCCTGCACTGCTCGACCTGCTTGCGGATCTCGGCCAGTTCGCTGCGGAGTTGGTCGGCTTGGCTAGCCATGGCTACCCACCCTGTCGGCACCGTGCCGGGCTCACTTGAGTCCAGGCGCGAGGAGCCGTTCAGACGTCGGGGGTGGCCTCGGCGCGAAACGGGTCCTCGACCCCGGCCGCAAGTTCGATCCGCTCGAGGTCCGCCGGTTCATAGAGGTTGGCCATCGGGTCGAGCATTCGCACCACGGTCAGGGCGCTCATCAGCAGGGCCGAGCGCGGCGCGCGCACGTGCACCCGGCGGCGCTGGTTGCCCATCCGCACGGTGATCGTGCAGCCGCCGGTCAGCTCCATCGCCCGCAGGGCCCACTGGTGCGAGGTGACGTCGAACAGAAGCCGCAGCGAGAAGCGGTGCGGGCTCTCGAACTCGAGATCGAGGCGGGCGATGAGGCCGCGGCCTCCGGGAACCGTCACCAGCCCCCACTCCGCCTGGTAGGAGACCAGCTCCTCCAGCTCGCCGAAGCGGATCAGCTCATAGCCGGGCTCGTCGGCGTCCTCGAGCTCGAGCAGCACGTGGGCTCCGATCACCCGGTCGAGGTCGTCGTGCTCCTCGCCGGAGAAGTCGACGACGACCGCGCCGGCGCGAAACTCCTGCATCGCCGCCTCGGCGTCGACCGGCGACAGCACCTGCAGCGGCGTCGCCTGCCCGCCCAGGGCAGACCCGCCCGGAGGCACCCTGCCCATCGCCTGCAGCGGATCCAAAGCCGCCTCGACCTCGGCGGCGTCGATCGTGTCGGCACCGTCTTCGAGGATTCCCTCGAGGACTCCGCGCGCCGCCGCTGCACCATCGAGCAGGAGCAGCAGCTCCGCGTAGCGTTCCGGCTCTATTTGATCGCCCACTTTTCGTGCGCCTTCCCGTGGAGATGGTGCCACCGCCCGGGCCCGCTAACCGCAAACTGGACGTTTCTACGGTTCCGGAGAGTGCCGCTGGGCGCCGCCTTGCGGCCCCGGCCCCCCGATCGCCGGCGCTAGGGTGGCTGCATGGTCGAGGAAGCGCGACTGGAGAAGACCGAACACGGACTGGTCCCGCAAGGCGAAGGCTGGTTCGTCGTCGACGCCCGCCAGGCGCGCTGGATCGACGATGGTGAGCTGGGCGTCTACACCAAGTTCGAGGGCGAAGAGCGGTTCCCACAGATCGGGGTCAATCTCGCCGTGCTGCAGCCCGGCCAGCCGAGCAGCATGTATCACCGCGAGGACGCACAGGAGGACTTCCTCGTCCTCGCCGGCGAATGCCTGCTGCTGGTCGAGGGCACCGAACGGCGGCTATCAGCCTGGGACTTCGTCCACTGCCCGGCCTGGACCGAGCACGTTTTCGTCGGCGCCGGCGACGGGCCCTGCGCGATCCTGATGATCGGAACCCGCCTCGTCGACGACGTCGTCTACCCCCTCGACGAGCTCGCCCGCCAGCACGGTGCCGGGGTCGAGCGCGAGACTTCCTCGCCGGAGGAGGCCTACGCCCCGTTCGAGACCGGCAAGCCGATCGCCTACCGCAACGGCTGGTTGCCGGACTAGAGCCCGCCGGCCTCGGCCAGAAGACCGACCTGCTCTGGGTCGCTCGAGCAGGGTGCGAGGACCAGTTCGTCATAGCCGGCGTCCTCGAAGGCCGACATGTACTGCTTGACCGTGTCGGTGTCCTTGGCGGCGCCGCCGGCGATCATGTCGCTGACTTCCTCGCCCAGCCAGGCGTAGTAGTCGCCGAGGTAGGCCTTGGCGTTGCGCTCGGCGTCGTCGCCGAGCGAGAAATAGCTCAAACCCACCATCCGCGGCTTGCCATCGCGCCCCTTTCTCTCCCAGGCGGCCTGGACCGCTTCGTAGGCCTCGCCGAACTGGTCCGGGGAGCCACCCGGCATGATCCAGCCCTCTGCGTGCTCGGCGACCCGGTCGAAGGCGGCCTCGACGCTGCCGCCAAGCAGCAGCCTCGGCCCTTGGCCCTGAGGACGCGGACCGACCTTCGACTCCAGATCGCCCTCGCCCTTCCAGATGCTGCGGATCTTCGGCAGCGCGGCGTCCATCCAGGCACCCCGTTCCGAAAGCGGGATGTCGCTGACCTCGTAGTCGTCCTCGCGGGCGCCGACCCCGAGCCCGAGGACCATGCGGCCGCCACCGGCGAGAGCGTCGATCGAGAGCGCCTGCTTGGCGAGCAGCGCCGCGTTGGCGCGCAGCGGACCGAGGACGACGTTGGTCAGCAGCTTGATCCGCTCGGTGACCGCCGCTGCCGCCGCCAGCGAGACCAGCGAGTCGAAGTTGGGATAGACAATCCGGTCGATGGTTCCCAGCGAGGCAAAGCCCGCTTCATCGGCGGCGCGCGCCCAATCGGTGAGTTGATCGCCGCTCGCTCCCGGCAGCGTGTTCGGCAGCCCAATCGACAGTTCCATCGCCTGATCCTTTCCGTTTCGCGAACGTTCCTATCCTGCCCCGCGTGGGTGCTTCCAAACTAGCTGAGCTGCCCCCTCGGGCCCTGGAGCTGCTCGAGGGCGAGCCGGTCGCCCACCTCGGTCTGCTCGACGAGGGTGACGGACCCCGGGTGCTGCCGGTCACCTTCGCCCTGCACGAGGGGCTGATCTGGAGCGCGGTGGACGCGAAGCCGAAGCGGGCCGAGGGTGAGGAGCTGGCGCGGGTGCGTTTCCTGCGCCGCGATCCGCGCGCGGCGCTTACGGTCGACCGCTACTCCGATGACTGGAGCAGCCTGGCTTGGGTCCAGGTGCTCGGCAAGGTGCGGATCGTCGCGATCGACGACGCGCCGCAGGCGCTGCTGAGCCTGAGCGCCAAATACCCCCAGTACGACCAGACCCCTCCCCCGGGCCCGTTGCTCTCGCTGCGCCCCGAGCGCTGCCTTTTCTGGTCGGCCGGCGATGAGTTTGCCGCCGCCAAGGGGTCTCAATGACAGGTGCCCGCATCGGAAGGCATCGCAGCGCAGATCACAACCGGAAGGGAATTCCATGTTCGAAGACACCCACGCATACAGCGGCTTCGCCGTCGACGACCTCGAGGCGGCGCGCGATTTCTACGCCGGCAAGCTGGGCCTGAAGACAAGCATCCTCGACGAGGAGAACGGCCTGATGACGCTGCACCTGGCCGGCGACCGCGACACGCTCGTCTACGTCAAGCCCGACCACGCGCCGGGCAACTACACGATCCTCAACTTCCCGGTCGCCGACGTCGAGCGAGCGGTCGATGGGCTGACCGAGCGAGGAGTGAGCCTCGAGCGCTACGAAGGCTTCGAGCAGGACGAGAAGGGGATCTTCCACGGGACCGGCCCGACGATCGCCTGGTTCAAGGATCCGGCCGGAAACATCCTCGCGGTGCACGAGCAGGACTAGGCGCGACGCGTCCAGCACATCCGGCAGCGCTCAAGGAAACCTGTGCCGTTGCCGATCGTCGGCATGGAGGGGCCGTGAACCGAATCTTCGTTGCCGAGCTTCCGATAAGGGAGCGGCGGACATACGTCAGAGTGGTCGCCGCGATCGTCGTCGCGACTGCGGCGATCTCGATCTACGACACCTACCTGCTGATCTCGCTGCTGGCGGGCTGAGCTGCGGCGATCAGCCGCAGCAGGTGCAGCCAACCACGGCGATGCAGCAGTTGCAGCCGCAGCAGAGGTCGTCACCAAAGCAACAGAGGCCGCTGCTGTCGTTGCAGGAAGTCGTGCCCTCACCGCAACCCGACCCCCCCGGTGGCGTGGTCACTTCGCCGCCGCACTGGTCGCCGCGCATTCGCATCCCGCCGCGATGGGTGCAGGGCTGGAACTTCGGTGGCGGCGGCTTGCCCGACGGGATCTGTTTGCATTCCGACCCACTGACGCCGCAGTGGTATTGCTGCCCCGCGTAGGCGCCGGTGAGAAGCCCGGCGTAGGCGATCACGAAGATGGGCGCACTGAGCGGAAGCAGGAAGGGGTTTCCATGGTTGATGAGGCGATTCTCCAACCTGTCGGCCGCTTTGTCGAACTTCCGGTATGCGCTTCTTGCACAGTCACAGCCTGGGTCCTCCGCGAATGCCTTTGAGAGCAGTGTCGAGCCGAGCATGCCCGCCGCACCGACGCCCGCCGTCGCCAGGACCGCCTGTCTGCGCGTGAGCAGTCGCTCCTCGCCGGCGTCGGGTTCTTCGGCGCTCCAGGCGGCAAGGCGATCGAACCAGTGGCTCATCCCGAGAGCCCCTTGATCGCCTGGCGCAGGCCGGCGACGCCATCCTTGCCGACTCTCTTGGACTTCTTCAGCTTCGGAATGGCGGGCTTGCTGGCGCCAAACTCGAGGGCCCGCTCATATGCACTGAACTGCCGATCGATCGTGTCGAGAGCGTCCAGAGCATCGGCTTTGGAAGCCAAATCGACGGTATCGATCGCGTCGATCTGCGCGCGCAGCTCGCGGTAGAAGCTCCGCATGTCGGCGAGCGCGTCGACGCCGTACTGCGGCAGGACGCCGTAGGGCTTATCGGGGGCCTTCCTCGACGCCTTGGAGAATGCAACAGCGTCGTCGTAGAGCCGCCCGGACGGCTCGTTGAGCAGGTCGAGGATCTGCTGTGCGCCCGCGTCAGCGGCCATCAGTTGCCTCCTTGGTGGACGGTGAGCACCGTATCCGTCGCCGCTGACGCTCTCAAGCCGGTGAGCGCCTGGCCGACCCGCTCGGCGCCCATCGCCGGCTTGGCGACGATCTGCCCCTCCGGATCGAGCTCGACCAAGCCGGGCGAGCCGCCGATGCCGAGCGAGCGCGAGACCTCGAATTCGTCTTCGATCAGGACCGGCTCGAGGCCGTGCTCGGCGGCCTTGGCCCTGTTGTCCTCGAGGTCGCCGCGGCTGATCAGGATCAGCGGCAGGGGCGTGGCGGGATCGCGCTGCAGCCGCCCTACCTCCGGCAACAGCGGATCGCAGGCCCCGCAGCCGGGGTCGGTGACGACGATCGCCAGGCCCCGTCCCGCGGCCAGAAGCTGCTCGAGCGAGAGGCGGCCGCCGCCGAGGGCCGGGAGCTCGAACGAGGTGGCGCGATCGCCAGGCTGGGGTCCGTGGCGCCCGGCGCCCGCTTCCCTGAGGGTCTCCATCTCGGTCAGCAGGCGGCCGTTCTGGCGCATCAGCTGGAACGAGAAGGCGAAGTTGAGGACCGCCAGCGCGACCGCGAGCCCGGCGCCGATGCCGATTGCAGCGGTCGGGTCCAGATTTCCAATCCAAGCGACCCCGCTGGTCCCCGGTTCGCTGAACCCAACGAGCGCAACGGCCCCGGCGAGCAGGGACAGGACGACGTTGCGCGCGGCTGTCCAGCGGGTGATTCGGCTCGGACCCAGAGAACCGAAGCAATTGCAGTCGACCGCCCCACCGCGGACCAGGACGCGTGAGACCTCAGCCGTGAAGACGGCGAGCAGCAGGGCGGCTCCGACCGCGGCCCAGGCAGCCGTGGCGGCCGGCAGCAGGGCGGCGGCGATCGCCAACTCGACGACCGGCAGCGCCAGGCCAAGCGGGCGCTGCATGCGCTCCGGGACCCCGAACTCGGCCAGCGTCTCGCGGGTTCGGCCCTGGTCGATCAGCTTGCCGGCCGCGGCAACGGCGAACACGACAGCAAGACCAAGCCGCAGAAGAAGGAGGATCATCCGCCTTCCCCCCTCAAGGTTGGCGAGCTGACAAGGGCGAGCACCCGGCGATCATATGGACGCTGCGGCGAAATACAAGGGGCAAAATCGATGAATCCGCTAGCTCGCGGCGACCGCGGATTCATCGGTCAACAGCTGGTGGATCTGGGTCACCAGCACCGAGCCCTCGCCGACCGCGGACGCCACCCGCTTGATCGAGGTGGCGCGCACGTCGCCGACCGCGAAGACGCGCGGCATGCTGGTCTCGAAGCCGAGCGGCTCGCGCTCCAGCGGCCAATGCCCTTCCCCTCGCCCCGCCTCGGCAAGGTCGCGGCCGGTGAGCAGATAGCCATTGTCCGTGCGCTCGATCTCGGACGGCAGCCAGTCGCTGTTGGGATGGGCGCCGATCATGATGAACAGCGCCGCCGCCTCGACCTGCTCGGTTGCGCCCGTCCCGCACTCCCGCAGGGTCAGATGCTCGAGCCGGATGCCGCCGCCGCCGTCGATCACCTCGGTCTCGAAGCGGATCTCGATGTTGGTCGTCACCGCGATCGTCTCGCACAGGTACCGCGACATCGTCTGGCCCAGGTCGGAGCCCCGTACGACCATGATCACCCGGCGGGCGTAGCGGCAGAGGTGCATCGCCGTCTGCCCGGCGGAGTTGCCGCCCCCGACCACGTAGACGTCCTCCCCGGTCACTCCTCGCCCCTCCGATGTGGCAGCGCCGTAGAAGACGCCCGAGCCGACCAGCTCCTCGAGCGACGGAATGCCGAGGCGGCGGTAGGAGACTCCGGTGGCGAGGACCAGGGTGCGGCCGGTGACCGGGCCGACGTCGGGGACGTCGACGGTCAGGCACCCGGCCGGGCAGGAGAGCTGGGTCCCCTCGCGCATGAGCAGGAACTTGGTCCCGAACACCCAGGCCTGCTGGTAGGCGCGCTGGGCGAGCTCGGCGCCGCTCACCCCGCGCGAGAAGCCGGGGTAATTGCGGATCAGGGAGCTGGAGCCGGCCTGGCCGCCGATCGCCTCGCGCTCGACGACCAGAGTGCTCAGCCCCTCAGAGGAGGCGTACACCGCGGCCGTCAGCCCCGCCGGCCCGGCGCCGACGATGACGACGTCGAACTCACGATTCTCCGCCAGGTCGGTGTCGATGCCGAAGGCGCGGGCGATCTCGGCCCGCGAGGGATCGACCAGGACTCCCTCCCGCCCCGGGATCGGATTGCGGACGATCGCCACCGGCGAATCCCCGCAGTCGGGAGCGTGCTCGCTGACCAGCTCCCGGCCCAGCGGCGAGCCGGCGTCGTGGAAGTCGTAGGGGATCCCGTTCCGGGCCAGCAGGTTGCGGAGGTCGTGCCCCCGCTGCGACCAGTGCTGGGCGACGACGGTGATCTGGCGCCTATCGGTGGAGCGGGCGCGCGACCACTCGTGCAGGAACTCGGTCAGCATGCGATGGAACTGCTCGTCGGGCTCGCTGACCGGCTTCATCACGTAGTAGTCGAAGTCGTCGCGCGCCATGCCGGTGTGGATCGCCTCGGCGGTTTCGGGATCGCCCCACTCCCCCCAGCGGATCAGCAGCGCCCGCTTGGCGAGCGGCTGGATCTCGCCGACCTCGTAGAGCAGGTGGCGCCCCTCCATCTCTGGCAGGGTCTGGTCGGCGAGCACGACGGCGACCTCGACCCCCTGCTTCGTCAACTCGCCCATCGCCTCCAGCGCGCCCGAAGCCGAGTCGTGGCAGACGACCCGGTAGTGGCTGCCGTAGCGGTCGGTGAGCGTGGCCTCAATCCGCCGCAGGGCCTCGGCGTCATCATCGACTACGAGGAAGACGGGCTGTGCTCGGGGGTCAGAGCCGTTCACGCCCCTTGATTATGGGGCGGCGCCATACGCTCTGTCGATGAGCACCCCGGCTGGGCCACCGCTGCGCCGCGCAATCCACCTCTCGGTGGCGACCGTCGCCTGGAACCTCGTCATCGGCGCCGCCGCCATCGCGACCGCGGTGGCGACCGGCGGGCTCTCGCTGATCGGCTTCGGATTCAACGCCGTGCTCGACTCCTCGGTCTCGGTGCTGCTCATATGGCGCTTTCGGATCGCCGAGCGCGGGCACGACGAGCACGCCGAGCGGCTCGAGCAGAGGGCGCTGACGATGGCGGCGGTCGCCTTCGCCCTCGTCGCCGTGTACCTGGCGATCCGGGCCGTGCATTCGCTGGTCAGCGGCCACCACGGTGAGTCGAGCGGCTTCGGGATCGCCGAGGCAAGCGCGTCGCTACTGGTCCTTCCTTTCCTTGCCGTCGCCAAGTACCGGCTTGCCGACGAGCTCGGCAGCCGCGCCCTGCGCGCCGACGCGCTGCTGACCACCTCCGGCGTCGCCCTAGCGACGATCACCCTGGCGGGACTGGTACTGCAGAGCGCGCTCGGGTGGTGGTGGGCCGACCCCGTCGCCGCGCTCGTGATCTCCGGATTCCTGGTCTGGGGCGGGCAGCAGGCGTGGCGGGACCGGGAGATCTAGCGGCGCAGGCTCCCACGGCTGGGGTCAGCGCCATGCCACCATCAGAGGCCTCGTGAATCGCTTCGTCCTTGGCGGCCTTACCGGCGCGGTCCTGGTCGGACTCGTGCTGGTCGCGGTGCTCTCGCTGGCCGGGCTGCAGATCTCGAACGAGGACGTCAAGGTCCCGTCGCTGCTCGGCGACCGCGCGAGCGTCGCCCAGGCCAAGGTCGAGGCGGTGGGGCTCAAATACAGGGTCGTGCGCCAGAGCCGGCCCGTCGACGTGTTCGGATTGCTCGGATCCGGCCCCGGTCACGTGGTCCGGCAGGTGCCCGACAGCGGCGAGCAGATCCGCAGCGGCGCCAGGGTGACGCTTTTCGTGGGCTACCGATAGCTCACGGTCCCGCGAGCCAAGAAGCAGTGGACATTCAGCGGTATACGCCGGTGACCCTCTTCTCGGGCATCGAGGCGACGACGGACAGGCCTTGGGAGCGTCGCCTGGGCACCCGGATGCAGGTGGCTCGCCGAGTGCGCTCCTTGATCGCCTCATACTCGCCCGGCAACAGCTGTCCGCCCCAGTTGGTCCGCAGGGAGTTTTGAAGCAGATAGCCGCCGCCCAGCCCGGCGCTCGAGGTGTCGATGGCTGTGGCGCGGACGGTCCCGCAGACTAGGCTTGCTCCGCGAACGAGGGGGAACGTGTAGACGCCGTCCTGGGCGGGGCGGGTGAAGTAACGGACGTATCGCTGCACTCCCTGCTGGCTTACCGCCCCCTGCGGATCATCGGCGATGGCATGTCCATGCTCCGTCGTCCAGAGTCCGGGCCGGAAGATCGATGGAAACGGATGGTCCGCCTGCTTCCAGCGCTGGTAATACGCCGCCAGCCTCGCCAACGCTCCACCCGGCCTGATCCAGGGCCGCAGCGGCGCCGTCGTCGTCCGCGGCGCTGCCAGCGAGGGATCGAAGCCCCGGCTGACCGAGGTTCCCGCAGCCAGGGACGCCCGCCACGGAACCTGTGGCCTTGGACGCATGAAGACGATCGTCTCGATCCACGGGAAGCCCGAAGGCAAGTTGTCGGCCGAAGACGGCGGGGTGGTGAAGACGTCAGCGAGGAAGACCCTGGGAAACCCCTTCGACCGCGGCAGGTGGACCCGAAAACGGATCCCGTCGCGCGCCCGCCGCTGCGACGGCACCCCGAGGCCGCGATACCAGTCGAGCTGCGCCGTCTCTCCCCATCGAAGCGGATCGGTCTCGAGGCTTCTCAGAGCCCTGGTGTCATTGGTCGCCAAAGCATGCTCCCGCAGTCCCCAGAGCGTCTGGGTGACCTTCATCGCGTCTGCCTCGGTGATTGGGTGGCGCGGAGAGCCGCCGAGGAACAGCAGCCGGGGGCGGGGCTGCACGCTGAGCGGCGGTTTCGTCGGGCGTCCCGAGGTCTGGACGCAGATCGGAACCCCGATCTCCTTGCACTGCTGGACCGAGAGCATCCGCGAGTCGTGGCCTTGAGCCTTCGACACCAGTAGGCGGTGCACTTCGAAGAAGATCGCTGCCGGCAGCAGCGCCAAGGCGACGGCCAGCAATAGACCAATCGGACGTGAAATCACTTCGGCCCTTAATCGACAACAGGTGAAGGCGCTTTAGTCGTCAGCTCACGCGATCGGGCTGCCTACCTGTGCACCCGGTCCCTGCCGCCGCCTCCACGCAGCCGGTCCCGGCCGGGGCCGCCGAAGAGCGCGTCGCGGCCGGGGCCGCCGAACAGCCGGTCGTTCCCTCCCTGACCGAGCAACTTGTCCCTGCCGGCGCCGCCGAACAGCTTGTCCTTTCCGGGGCCGCCGCAGAGGAGGTCGTTGCCGCGCATCCCTCGCACGACGTCGTTGCCGCCGCGGGCGACGATCACGTCGCGGCGCCTGGTGCCTTTCAAGACGTCCTTCCTGGCGCTGCCGACGATCGTGGCGGTCCTACCGGCACATTTGAATCGGCCCGGCACACTGCGACAGTTCGAGAAGGGCGAGGTGTTCGAGGTCGAAGCATGGGTGTCGGTCGCCGTCACTCCCCTGCCGGCCCTCAGGCGGGCGACCCTGAGCGACCAGCCGTTCCCGGAGACGTGGGCCGAGCCCAGGAACGCCTTTCCCTCGGGATCGCCGCAGTTCGCGTTGGAGAAGACCTCGACCCGGGCGTTGGCGTTCGGTGTCGTCCCCGAGATCCTGGTCGACTTGCGGCCGGTCGTTATCGAGGCGACCGCCGGCGGGGGCTGATTGCCGTTGCCGCCACGGGCGAGGTCGATCCCGATCCTGCTGGCGTTGGAGAAGATCGAGTTCGCGAGGACCGAGTTCCCTGTCGCATTGCCACCGTCGACGATCACCCCCACCCCGCCCTTCAGCGTCGCCGCCGGGTCGCTCATCGCCGCGTTGTAGGCGATCGCGTTGCCGGCACCGGGAACCGAGCCGCCGATCACGTTGTTCTTGGCGTTGTTGAAGACCAGCACACCGCCGAAGCCGTTCGGCAGCGGATTGGCGGCGACGTCGAGGCCGATGTAGTTGCCAGAGACGGTGTTGTTGTTGGAGCCGGCGGCGCCGATCACGACCCCGCGGTCGGTGTTGCCGGAGATCACGTTGCGGGCCGCCGGAGTCGTGCCGCCAACGGGGTTGAAGGGAGCGCCGCCGCCGAGGCCCACTCCCTTCTGGTTGGGAACCGATTTGGTGCCCGAGGCATCGGTGCCGATCAGGTTGCCGACGATCGGGTTCTGGCTGGCGGCGGTGATGTCGACCCCGGCGAGGGTATTCCCTGAGATCAGGTTCGCGGTTCCGGGGGACGTGCCACCGGTCGTGTTGCCGGTCGCGCCGTTGACGACCAGCACACCGTCTAGCTGGTTGGGAATCGCGCTGGTGCCGGCGGCATTGGTGCCGATGAAATTGCCCTCGATCAGGTTGCCGTTCGTCCCGCTCCCAGAGATCGTGATCCCACGGCTGCTGCCACCGGAGACGAGGTTGCGGTCGGCGGCGACGGTCCCCCCGATCGTGTTGCCCACGGAGGCAGCGTCGACGATGAGCCCGGCAGCGCCGTTGGGGAGCGCAGTGGTTCCGTCAGTGCCGATGTAGTCGCCGGCGACCAGGTTCGAGCCCGCACCCGAGAGCTCGATGCCGCGATTGCTCCAGCCGGTGATCTCGAGGCCGCGGACGGTGCTCGAGCCCGCCGTGATCAGCAAGCCGGTGGCGCCCGCTCCGGCGCCGGCGCCGTCGAGGCGGATCAGGGGCACCCCGCCGAAGCCGGGCTGGCCGGTGGCGTCGATGACCACCGGGTCGGTGATCGTCGGCAGCGCCGAGGTCGGGCTGATCGTCTGCGGCCCGCTGCCGATGCCGAAGCTGATCGTGTCGAGGCCCGGCGTTGTGTTCGCGGTGCCGATCGCGTCACGCAGGGAGCCGGCGCCGGAATCGGCTGTGGTGCTGACCGGAAAGATCGTGGCCAGTGCGGGGGCCGGGCCCAGAGCGCCGCCCACGAGGGCGAAGCTGAGCGAGAGCAGGGCCGAAAGCCAGTGCATCCGGCTACGTCCGCCCCGCCGATCGATGAGATGGGCATCCCGCGCGCTCAAGAGCCGAACCTATTGCACCGCCGTCTGATGGGGCACAAATCGGCCCGCAGGCCATGGCGAAATACTGGGCGGGCGATGTCGCAGGAGAACGTCGAGACCGTCCAACGTGCCGTCGAGGCCTGGAATGCCGATGATCTGGACGCCTTCTTGGCCGAGCTCGATGCCGACGTCGAGTGGCACCCGGCGATCGAGCCGGGCCTCGAGGGAAGGGCGACTATCTACCGCGGTCATGACGGCGCGCAGAAGGTTTGGAGGGAGAACCGCGGCGAGGCGTGGGAACGCCTCATCAATCGGCCTCAGGAGTTCCGCGATCTTGGCGGGTCGGTCCTCGTGCTCGGTCACCTGGACTTGACTGCCCGGACGACCGGCATCGAGTTCAGCCAGGAAGTCGGAGAGGTCTTTGATTTTCGAGCGGAGAAGATCGTCCGCGTCCGCGACTTTCTGACTCATGCGGAGGCCCTCGAAGCCGCCGGGCTGCGGGAGTAGCTCGCCCGCAGAACTGCCAGGGCTTCATGGGCCGGGGAGGATTCGAACCTCCGACCGACGGATTATGAGTCCGCTGCTCTGACCAACTGAGCTACCGGCCCGCGATTCAGACCTTAAGGCTCCGGCAAGCGTCAGCGGAGGATGCGGAAGATGAACCTCGCCGGTGTCGGATCGGCGACGCCGTCGACGATCGCCTTGACCTTGAACTTGTAGCGGCCCGGCTTCAGGTGGCGGAAGACGTGCGGGGAGCGGCACTTCCTCCAGCCCCGCGCGTCCAGGCATTTGAACCGGGCGCCGTCGACGTCCGAGTCGAAGGCAAAGGCAACCTTGCGGCTGTGGCTGCGGCGGCGCGGATGGTGGGTGAGGAACGTCTTCGGCTTGAAGTCGTAGGTGTAGTCGTTGGCGATGCCGCTCGGATTGCTGGTGCCGTCGGCGGTCGTCACCCTGACGTCGACGGTCTGGCCGGGTTTTCCCGGTGGGGCGTCGGCGGTGACCGTCGTCGGTCCGAGCAGGCGGACGTTGGATGCCGGATTGGTACCGAACGTCACCGTCGGCGTGCCGCTGAAGCCGACGCCGACGATCGTCACCTGGTTGCCACCCGCGGCGGACCCATGGCTTGGATCGAGCCCGGTGACCGCCGGGTCATAGGTGTAGAGGTCGGCTTCGGTCGCCGGCGACCTGACGGCGCCCGGGCCGGCGATCACCGTCACATGGACCGTTCCGGGAGTTCCCGGCGGCGCGTTGACCGTGATGGTCGAAGGGGTTTCCGTGAGCGGGATGACGCCGGTGGTTCCGAAATCGACCTCCGACGTGCCGATCGAGGCCGCTGCCGTTGATCGTGACCAGGTTCCCTCCCGCGGGAGGCCCGTCGCTGGGGCTGACCCCGCTTACGACCGGGTCAGCAGCGGCCGGCGCCGCGAAGACGAGCGCCAGGATCGCGATCGGAATGACGATCGCCGGCCATCGCCGCGGGTCCATCCGTCTCCGTCTGGGTTCCATCCCATGACCCCCCAACTCGCAGGGTAGCCAATACCGAATTTTCGGAGTTCGGCCGGCGGCGGGCTGGACTCGAAGCTGGGCGCGTCATAGGTTGTAAGCAGGGGAAATGGAGAGGCTGCGAAGGCATCTGACGTTCGCAAACGTCGCTTCGGCGCTGGCCCTCTTCATCGCGCTGGGAGGAACCGCCTGGGGAGTGGCGCGCAACAGCGTCGGCTCGAAGCAGATCCGAAACCATGGGGTCAAGAAGGTCGATCTGCATCGCAACGCGGTCACCTTCCGAAAGATCCACAAAAACGCGGTCGCGTCCAGGCAGGTGCGCGCCGACTCGCTGACCGGCGCCGACATCAGCGAGCCGACGCTGGACAGCTCGATCCAGCGCTCTCTGACCAACACCTGCCCGGCGGGGCAGGCGATCAGCTCGATCACGCCTCAGGGCTCGGTCGCCTGCTCGCTGATTCCGGGATCGGTCTCGCTCGGCGCCCTGCAGGCTCAGATCGACGCCCTCGCACCGCAGGTGGCGGCGCTGTGCGGAGCGATCCGCTCCCAGATCGCCAGCAACTTCTCCGCCCAGGACAACGTCAGCCTTCCCGTGACGGGGCTTCCCGCTCTTCCGGTGACGCTGCCGAACATCGGCACCCTGCCCAGCTGCCCCTGATCGGGGCGCTCAGGCGCTGAACAGCTGCGCCAGCGAGCGGCCGACGTCGGGGGGTTCCTCGTCTCCCTTGGCCGCCGCTTCGGCTCCCTCGGCCAGCGCCTTGGCGGCGTCGGATATCTGGCCGACGCGGTTGTCGCGCAGCTGGCCCGTCTTCGCCGCCTCGGCGAGATCGGACTCCATCAGCCCGGCGAGCTCGGCCAGGCGCTGCAGGCCGACCACGGCCGCGGTCCCCTTCAGCGCGTGGGACTCGGAGCGCAGGGCCTCGTAGTCGTTGGTGCCTGTGGCCAGCCCGGCGACGATCACGTCGCAGCGCCGCCTCGCCTCTCCGGCGAAGGACTCGACGAGCTTTGCTTCGGAATCGTCGCTCAACCTGAGGTCACTCCCTTCACGGCCTGGGTCAGTTCCTGGACGTTGAATGCGCCCTCGATCGCGGTGCGGATGATGCCGTGGCGGTCGATCACGAACAGCCACGGCTCGCTCGGCAGGTGGTAGGAGCGGACCTGCGGCCGCACGCCCTTGGAGGGGTCGTTGTCCTTGTAGATCTCCATGTGAATGAACTCGGCCTGGTTGCCGTATTGACGTTGCACCTGAGATGCCGCGTCGACAACCGGGCCGCAGACCCGACTCTGGCAGAACTTGGGGGTCGCAAACAAGAGCACAATCGGCTTTTTACCCAGTACGTCGTGAAAGTCGGTCTTGTTCATGCTTTCCGGCGGGTTGCGCGTCGTCAGCTTGCTGAGGTCGCCGCCGACCGACTGCTGGGTCGGCGTGTGGATGTCGGGCGCCCTCTGCCCCACCTTCGGGATGTCGTTGATCTGGCCGACGTTGACCCCGGTCAGAAGCCGGGCCGAGAGCTTGTCGCCATCCTTGGTCAGCGCCCCCAGCCGCCACTCGCCCTTGCTGGGGAAGTCGATCCTGGTCGTGTAGAGGACGGTCGCGGCGTCGGGGTCGTCGGCGGTCGTCTTCGAACGGAAGGCCGGCTTGGTCGCCAGGCTCTCGATCTTCGCCGGGTAGGGCCCGTGGGCGGGGTTGCTGAGCGTCTGGCTGAGGCGGCCGAAGCCACCGGACTTCGTTGCCGGGGCTCCGTTCGCCTGCGGGGTGGGCAGCTTGCTCTTCGGCGGCATCTTGGAGATGTAGATCGCCACCTGGGCGTCGGGAACCTGCTTCTTGACGCTGGGGGTGAAGACGCCGAAGGCAAAGCGGTTCGGCCCCGGATACAGGACCGTGGTCTGGCCCGTGATGACGAGGTTGGCGTGGCCGTTGGCCCCCCTCAGGACCTTGTCGAGGCTGCGTCCGTCCGGCGCCGGGAAGTCGGCGGCCGGCGGCGCCGGGCGGTTCTCGACCTTGCCGCTGGAGCCGGAGCCGCCGCAGCCGCCCGCCAGCAGGGCGGCAAGGCAAAGCGGCCCTGCGAGAGTCGCGACGCGGGTGCGCACGCGCGCATGTTATTGAGGCCGGTAGGGTCCGCCGCGACCTAGACGAGAGGAGCAAGGGTTGGCGGATCGGGCGGCACTGATTACCGGCGCGTCGAGCGGTATCGGCTTGGCGATCGCGCAGGCGCTCGGCGAGGACGGATATGGGCTCACGGTCTCGGCCCGGCGGGCGCAGAAGCTCGAGGGTGCGACCGAGCAGCTGCGCGAGGCCGGCCTCGAGGTCCAGAGCGTGCCCGCGCAGATGGCCGAGGAAGAGGACATCGTCAACCTCGTCGCCGCGCACAAGGAGAAGTACGGGCGCATGGACGTCCTGGTCAACAACGCCGGGGTCGGGATCGGCCAGCCGATGGAGGAGATCCGGACCAAGTTCCTCGACATGCAGCTCGACGTCAACCTGCGCGCGGTGGTGCTGGGTACGCGCGAGTCGCTGCCGATGCTGCGTGAGGCGGGCGCCGAGCACGGCAAGGCGCTGATCGTCAACACGGCTTCGATCGCCGGCAAGTCGGGGACCCCCTGGCTGTCGGTCTACGCGGCGACCAAGGCGGCGGTGATCAACTTCAGCCAGGCGACCCAGAAGGAGGTCGGCGAGGCGGGGATCCAGGTCACGGCACTGGCGCCGGCATTCGTCGACACGCCGATGACCGAGTTCGCCAAGGGTCAGGTCGAGGCCGAGAAGATGATCCGGCCGGAGGACATCGCCGAGGCGGTGCGGCTGTTGCTGCGCACCTCCCCCAACTGCCTGATCCCGGAGATCGTCTTCGCCCGGCCGGGCGATACCGAGGCGCCCTAGCGGCGGATCAGCAGCTCGTCCACGTGCTGCTCGGACATCTGCTCCGACGCCGCCGCGACCGTCGCCTGAAAGACGTCGAGGTCGCAGGGCCGGTGCTCGGCGGCGAGTGCCCAATCGTCGCGTTCGGCGTTGATCTGGCGCGCCGCCGCGGCCAGCGAGCCGTCGCCGTCGAGCCTGGTGTCGTCCTCGAGCAGGCTGAACTCGAGGTAGGTGCGAAGGGCGCGGAGCTCACGCCGGCTGGCGTGGCGCGGTCGCCTGCCGGCGCCGGTGAAGGCGTCCCAGGCGTCGGCGAAGCTGGCAAAACTGGTCCGGCCTCCGCTTCGGTGCGCGGCGAGCATCGGGCAGACCCCGCCCTCGCCGTCGGTGTAGCCGCCGACGATGATCCGGTTGCCGTCGATCCCCCGCAGCATCGCCTCGCGGGTGTGGCGGGGGAGAAGCTCCACCGCGGTGCGAAGTCGCTGGGCGTGGTCGCGGCGCCGGCTCACCGGGCAAGGAATAGCGCCTGCTCCGCTGCCGTGGCAGCCCGCGGCGGCGGCCGAACGGGATTTTTCAGCCGGGCAGCGCAATGAGCGGGCGCTGGCAGCGGGTCGACGGCGATCGCAGGAGGCTGATGGTCGCCGCCTTCGGCGACGCCGGGCACGCCTTCCCGGCAATCGCGCTCGGGCGGGCGCTGGCCGGGCGCGGACACGAGGTCGTGGTCGAGACCTGGGAGCGCTGGCGAGAGCCGGTCGAGAAGCTGGGGCTGAGCTTCGCCGCGGCCGAGGAGTACACGGTCTTCCCCCCGCCCGCCTTCGGCTCCGAGGACGCCAGCGCCGCCGACGCCGCCAGGGCGCTCGCCCCCCTGCTGGCAGAGTGGAAGCCGGACGCCGTCGTCAGCGACATCCTCACCCTCGCCCCGACCCTCGCAGCCGAGGTCGCCGGAGTCCGCCACGCGACCCTGATCCCGCACCTCTATCCGGTCAGCGAGCCGGGGATGCCCTTCTTCGCCGCCGGAGTGCGGCCGCCACGGAGCGCGGTCGGGCGCGGGCTCTGGCGCCGGGCGCAGCCGCTGCTGGAGATCGGGCTGCGGCAGGGGCGCGAGGAGCTCAACGCGCAGCGGCAACGGGTCGGCCTGGCCCCGGTGCGGCGCTTTCACGGCGGCATCAGCGAGCGGCTGGCGCTGGTCGCGACCTTCCCCCAGCTCGAGTACCCGCGCCGCTGGCCCGCGCATGTGCACGTGATCGGGCCGATGGACTTCGAGCTGCCCCACCCTGATGTCGAGCTGCCGCCCGGCGACGCGCCGCTGGTCCTCGTCGCCCCGAGCACCGCCAAGGACCCGCGCTGCCGGCTCGTGCGGGCGGCGCTGGAGGGATTGGCTGAGGAGCCGGTGCGGGTGGTCGCGACGACCAACCGGGCCCAGTCCGGCGAGTCGATCGACGTGCCGGCAAACGCGGTCCTGGTCGAATGGCTGCGCTACGGGCAGGTGATGCCGCAGGCCGCGCTGGTGATCTGCCACGGCGGGCACGGGACGATGGTGCGGGCCCTCGGCGCCGGCGTCCCCGTCCTCTGCTGCCCGGTCGCCGGGGACATGGTCGAGAACGCGGTCCGCGCCGATTGGGCCGGGGTCGGATTGTCGCTGCCCTGGCGGCTTACCCGCCCGGCGCCGCTGCGCTGGGCCGTGCGGAGGATCCTCGGCGACCCGGGGTTCAAGCGCCGGGGATGCGAGCTGGCCGCCTGGCGGCGCGAGAACGACGGAGCCAGGCGGGGCGCGGAGCTGGTCGAGGAGTTCGCCGCCACCTAGGGAGCATCGAGAAAGCTCCGGGGGTGGGACTCGAACCCACAACCTATCGGTTAACAGCCGATCGCTCTACCGATTGAGCTACCCCGGACCGAGGGCAACTTTATCGGGGCACCGCCCGGTTTCCTTGACCCGCGACGAGCCCTAGGCGGCGCGGCTGGGGCGCATGATCCGCTCCCCGAGGGCGGCGCGCTCGCGGCGCAGCTCGGCGCTGCGCTCGGCCTCGCCCTTGCCCTCCGCCTCGACGATCCGGTCCTCGATTCGGCGCTGCTCGAGCAGCAGGAAGTTCATCTCCATCCCCTCCGCCGTGACCGGCTCGCGCTCCGACGCCATTACCAGCTGGGTGACCAGCGCGACGAGCTGTTCCTGCTCGCGCGGCAGACCGGCCAGGGGATCGTCGAGGTGGGCCTGCAGCCATTGCAGTGCCTCGACCGCGAGCGGCGAGGACAGGTGCTCGGGCCGCAGCCGGTCCAGCATCTGGCGGCCCAGCTTGCGGTCGGCGAGGCACATCGCCAGCAGCGCCCGCTCGCGCCCCTCGCGCGGGGTCAGAGTCCCTTCGGCGGGGCTGCGGCCCTCGGTGTCGGCGCTCGGCAGCTCGCCGGACTGTGCCCGCTCGCGGGCACTGGCGATGCGCCCGATCACCATCGCCGGGTCGACGTCGAGGCGCCCGGCCACCCTGCGCACCAGCTCCTCGCGGCTGACGCTCTCCCCCATCTCGGCCAGCACCGGCGCCAGCTCGGCAAGCGCCCGGTCGCGCTCGGCGGGCGAGGAGAGGTCGGCGCCGTCGAGGACCAGCCCAACCTGGAACTCGGGCAGCTCCAGCGCGTTGGAGACGAGCTCGCGGAAGCGGTCCGCTCCACCCTGCTCGGCGATCATCTGCGCCGGGTCCTCGCCCTCGGGCATCGCCGCGACCCGGATCCGCATCTGCCGTCCGGCGGCCTTGCGCTGGGCCCGCAGCATCGCCTCCTGCCCGGCGCGGTCGGCGTCGAGCGCAAGCACGACCTCCTCGACCCGGCCCGAGAGCATCTTCACCTGCTCCTCGGTGATCGCCGTCCCCATCACCCCGACCGCCTCGGTGATCCCGGCCTGGTGCAGCGCCAGCACGTCGGTGTATCCCTCGGCGACCACCGCCCGGCCGGCCTTCGCGATCGCCCCCTTGGCGAGGTCGATGCCGTAGAGGGTCTCGCTCTTGCGGTACAGCTCGCCCTCGGCCGAGTTGACGTACTTGGCCCCCTGCTCGGAGCGCATCGCGCGGGCGCCGAAGCCGATCACGTTGCCGCGGTCGTCGCGGACCGGGAAGGTGATCCGCTCGCGGAAGCGGTCATAGACGCCCCCGCTGCGCCCCTTCTGGACCAGCCCCGCGGCGCGCAGCTCGTCGACCGAGAAGCCGGCTCGCTGGCCGCGGGTCAGGACCTGGTCCCAGGCGCTGGGGGCGTAGCCGATCCCGAACTCGCGCAGGATCTCCTCCCCCAGGCCGCGCTCGCTGAGGTAGTCGCGCGCCTTGCCCGCCTCCTTGGATTCCCAGAGATAGCTGGCGTAGAACTCCGCCGTCCGCTTCAGGAGCTCGCGCAGCCGCTCGCGGCGCTTGCGCCGCGCCTCCGAGCGCGGGTCCTCCTGCTCGCGCTCCAGCTCGACCCCGTAGCGCTCGGCCAGCAGCTCGACCGCCTGCGGGAACTCGACCCCCTCCTTCTCCTGCACGAAGCGGAAGACGTCGCCGCCCGCCTCGCAGCCGAAGCAGTAATAGAGCTTGTCGGCGGGGTTGACCGAGAACGACGGCGTCCGCTCCTCGTGAAAGGGGCAGAGGCCGACCCAGCGCCCGCCCTGCTGGCGCAGGTCGGTGTGGGCGCTGACGATCTCGACGATGTCGGCCGCCTGGCGGACCCGGTCGACGCTGTCGGGGGCGAACCGGCTCATCTCAGAACCGCGTCTCCTCGGGGACCGAGAGCTCGCGGAAGCGGGCGATGCAATAGCGGTCGGTCATCCCGGCAACGTAGTCGGTCACCCGCTGGCAGGGGTCGGCGGACGGATCCAGGGCCGGGACCTCGTCCGGATGGTCCATGTAGTGGTCGAAGAGCGCCCTCAGGGTGCGCTGGACCCGCTCGACCTCGCGCCGCGCCGCCGGGCCGAGATAGACACGGTCGAACATGAACTTGCGCAGCCTCAGCATCGCACCGCCGATCTCATCGCTCTGGACGATGTCGCCGGCTTCGGCCGAGCGCCCGACGATGTCGCGGACCAGGGTGTCGATCCGCCGTGAACCGGTCGGCCCCAGCAGCTCGATCTCCTCGGCCGGCAGATCGGCGGCCGACGAGAATCCCGGCCCGCAGGGCGTCGTCGATGTCGTGGTTTATGTAGGCGACGCGGTCGACCAGTCGCACGATCCGGCCCTCCAGCGTCGCCGGCTTCTCGGGCCCGGTGTGGTTGAGGATCCCGTCGCGCACCTGCTCGGTCAGGTTCAGGCCCTGGCCCTCGCGCTCGAGGACGTCGACGACCCGCAGCGAGTGCAGGTTGTGCTTGAAGCCGCTGCCGCAGCTCTCGCGCAGGGCCTCGTCGAGGACCTCCTCGCCGATGTGCCCGAAGGGCGGGTGGCCGAGGTCGTGGCCGAGGCCGATCGCCTCGGTCAGGTCCTCGTTAAGGCCCAGGGCCCGCGCCACGGTGCGCGAGATCGCCGAGGCCTCCAGGGTGTGGGTGAGCCTGGTCCGGTAGTGGTCGCCCTCGGGGGCGATGAAGACCTGGGTCTTGTGCTTGAGGCGGCGAAAGGCCCGCGAGTGGACGACGCGGTCGCGGTCGCGCTGGAACGGGGTCCGCAAGCGGGCTGTCGGGTTCCTCGGCCCCGCGCAGCGCCGGATAGGAGCGGGTCGCCTCGGGAGAGCAGGAACTCCCCCTCCCACGCCTCGACGCGCTCCTGAAGCGATCTCGTGATGGTCGGCAAGTCCTTGGGCTCCTCCGCGGCGATTGTAGTTACGCTCCCCGCGATGCCCGAGACGGCCCTGGTCACCGGCGCTTCATCCGGGATCGGCGAGCAGTTCGCCCGCGCCCTCGCCGCCCGCGGCAGCGATCTGATCCTGGTCGCCAGGCGCCGCGACCGGCTCGAGAGCCTCGCCTCCGAGCTGCCGACCCGGGCCGAGATCGTCGAGTGCGACCTGGCCAGCGACGCGGCCTCGCTGCCGGCCAAGGTCGCCGAGCTGGGCATGGAGGTCGAGCTCTTGGTCAACAACGCCGGCTTCGGCAGCTGGGGCCGGTTCCTCGACCAGGACCCCGAGCAGGAAGCGCAGCAGATCCGCCTCAACTGCGAGGCAGTGGTCCGCCTCAGCCGCGCCTTTCTGCCGCCGATGGTCGAGCGCGGGCGCGGCGGCGTGATCGTCGTCGCCTCGACGGCCGGGATGCAGCCGATCCCCTACCAGGCGGTCTACGCGGCGACCAAGGCCTTCGCGCTCAGCTTCACCGAGGCACTGCACACCGAGCTGCGCGGCAGCGGCGTGCGGGTGCTGGCGGTCAACCCCGGACCCGTCCCGACCGAGTGGCAGGAGGTCGCCGGTTACGGCGATTCCGACGCCACCGGATTCGTGCCGGGCAAGATCGGCGCCGAGCAGGTTGTCTCCGAGTCGCTCGCCGCCTACGACGCCGGCCGCCGCTCGCTGATTCCGGGGCGGACCGTGCGCTGGTTCCTGCGCAGCAGCAAGCTCACGCCGCGCCCGCTGCAGTTGCGGGTCACCGAGCGCATGTACAGGCCCAAGGACTAGCGGTCGGGACCTCAAGCGGCGGCGCGCAGGCGCACGTGCGCGTGGTGCTCGAGCGTCTCGCCGACCGCCCGCTCGGTCTGCCGCAGCGCCGCCGCCTCGGCCGCCGGGGCCTCGGCGAGCGGGCGGGCCAGGGCCTCGACCATGAACGAATGCGCCGCCGCTGAGAGCTCGAAGCCTCCCCCCTCGCAGCTGAGGCAGACCACTCCCCCGGCGGCGCCCGAGAAGCCGGTCAGGTGCTCGACCTCGCCGCAGCGCGCGCAGGAGGCGAGCTCGGGGGCGAAGCCGGCCGCCAGCGCCAGCTTGAGGCGGAAGGCCAGCGCCTCGGCGAGGCCGCAATCGCGACCGGGCTCGTCGAGCAGCGCCAGGTAGCGGCAGAGCAGGTTGTAAGCGGCCGGGTTGGGCTCGGCGGCGTCGAGCAGGCGCAGCACCGCGTCGCAGGCCCGGGCCGCGGCCCCGAGGCCGGCCGAGCTCTCGCGCAGGCGCGGATAGCCGTCGACAGTCGCCGCCGCGGTCACCGTCAGCAGCTCCCCGCGCCCCTCGTGCAGGACGAGGTCGAGGCGGAAGAAGGGCTCCAGCCGGCCGCCGAAGCGCGAGCGCGGCCTCCGCGAGCCCTTGGCGATCGCCCCCACCCGTCCCCGCCGGGCGCTGTAGAGGTGGAGGATCCGGTCCGCCTCGCCGAAGCGGATGCTGCGCAGGACCACCGCCTCTGTCTTGACGCTTCCGGGCATCGACGCCCGAGCGTTGCGCTCGCGCCGGACGGCAAGGCGGTCCTAGACCGATCGCACCGCGTCGCGGATCGCCGCCGCGCTCACCGTGGCGGCGATCGTCCCGACCGAGATCGAGGTGAAGCGGTCGGGCTCGCCGCTGCCCGAGGCGAGGCAGAAGACGACGTCGCCGTCGACGTCGGAGAAGGTCGGGTTGACGGCCCGTGCCACTCCCCCGCTCGCCATCCGCGCCACCCGGGAGCAACCCGGCTTGGTCAGCGGCGCGTCGGTCATCACGCAGACCAGGGTCGTGTTGCGCTCCTCGACCTTGGTCCAGTCCGGTTGGGTCTCCATCTGCGAGATCTGCTCGGCGGTCGAGCAGATCTCGCCGTCGTCCCCCCGGGGGCCGGCGACCAGGGTCCCGTCCTCGGCGACCACGTCGCCGAAGCCGTTGGCGACGGCGATCGCGGCGACGGTCTCGCCGCGGCCGCTGCGAGCTGCCGCGTAGCCGATCCCGGCCCGGGTCGCGCGCTCGCGCCCGAAGAGCTTTCCGACCGCGGTCCCGGTCCCCGCCCCGACCGGGCCGCGCTGCGGGACGCCGGGTGCGGCCGCTTCGCAGGCCGCATAGCCCTGTTCGGGCCCGGGGCGCACCGATGGATCGCCCTCGATCAGGTCGTAGACGATCGCCGCCGGGACGATCGGAACCAGCCCGCCCGGGGTCTCGTAGCCGCGGCCGTGCTCCTCGAGCCAGCGGGCGACGCCATCGGCGGCGGCGAGGCCGAAGGCGCTGCGCCCGGCGAAGGTGACGGCGGTGATCTCGGCCGTGCCGGCGAGCGGCCCGATGACGTCGGTTTCGCGCGTGCCCGGCCCGCCGCCGCGGACGTCGACCCCGGCCTGGGTCCCCGGCGGAGCGATGATCACCGTGCAGCCGGTCCGAGCCTTGGCATCGGTCCAGTGACCGGCCGAGAATCCTTCAGGAAGGGGCAGCACGGGCCAAGGGTAAGGTGTCGGCGACATGCAGCGATTTCGTACTGGTTTGAGTTTCTTGGCGGTTGCGGCAAGCCTGATGGCAGCGCTTCTGCCGGGAACAACGGCGGCCAAGACCGCCTCTTCGGTCCCCACGAATCCGATCCAGTTCCAGAAGGGGACGCCGTTCCAGCTCAACGACCCCCAGGGCGACTACTGGATCTACGTCCCGGATTCCTATGACGGCACGCATGCCACGCCCACGACCCTCTTCGTCTGGCTGCACGGCTGCGGAGGCGAGAGCTCCGGCGACATCAACACAGTCAGCCCGGGTGGAAGCCAGGACTGGATCTCGATCGCCGTCGGCGGCCGCGAGGACGCCTGCTGGGACCCCAATGCCGACGGGCCGAAGGTCCTCGGCGCGATCGCCGACGTAGAGACGCACTTCAACATCAACCCGCGCCGGGTGATCCTCGGCGGCTACTCCTCGGGCGGCGATCTCGCCTACCGATTGGCGTTCTACAACGCCAACTCATTTGCCGGGGTCCTGGCCGAGAACACCTCGCCGTTCCGCGACACGGGCTCCGCTCAGGGGGCCTCGATCGCCGCCGCTGCCTGGAAGTTCCACGTCGTCCACCTCGCCCACCTGCAGGACGACACCTATGGGATCGACGGCGTGCGCCAGGAGACCGACGCGTTGGTCGCGGCAGGATTCCCCCTGCAGCGAATCGAGGTCGACGGCGGCCACTACGACGACCCCGGCGCGATCGAGAACGGGCACCCGGTCCCCGGAACCGACGCAGACCTCGCCACCTACCTGCTTCCCCACATCGACGATGGCTGGCTCTCGCCGAGCGACATCTTCGGCGGCGCGGTCGGCGTCAAGCTGGCGAAGTCGGCGAAGGTCAAGCACGGCAAGGTCCAGATCGCGATCACCTGTCTGCTCACGCAGTACGCCGGGGGCAACTGCGACGGCTCCCTGCAACTGCTTCCCGGAGCCGGCTCATTCGGCCGCGATTCGGCGATCGCCCGCAAGAAGAGCGGCGGCAAGAAGTCGATCGGCAAGAAGAGCTTCTCGGTCGCGCCCGCTCAGACGGCGACGATCAAGGTGAAATTGAAAGCCAAGGCGAAGAAGGCGCTGAGCAGGAAGGGCAAGCTGAAGGTCAAGGCCAAGGTGCGGAACAGCGCCAACGGGGTCCAGAAGACCTTCAAGCTGAAACTCAAGAAGTAGCCGCCGACGGCCTCGGGCGCCGGGGCCGCGGTCGCCGCCGCAGCCGCACCTGGCAGCTGGGGCAGAAGTAGGTCGAGCGCCCGCCGACGACGATGCGGCGGATCGGCGTTCCGTCGCGGTAGCAGGGCTCGCCCTCTCGGGTGTGGACACAGAACTCGTCCTGCATCGCACCGCGCCGCCCGCGCGAGTCGAGGTAATCGTCGATCGAGGCTCCGCCGCCCTCGAGGCCGGCCTCCAGCGCCCCGATCACCCCCTCCCGCAGCGCCTCGACATGCTCGCGGCGCATCGAGCCGGCGGGCGAGAGCGGGTGCAGCTCTGCCCGCCACAGCGCCTCGTCAGCGTAGATGTTCCCCACCCCCGCGATTCCGCTCTGGTCGAGCAGGAACGACTTCAGCGGCGCCCGCCGGCCGGCGGCGATCCGCTCGATCGCCTCGACCGTGAACTCGTCGGACAGCGGCTCGATCCCGAGCCGGCCCTCGAAGCGGGCCGCGATTCGGTCGTCGGGAAGCAGGAACGCCTCGCCGAAACGGCGGGCATCGCTGAAGCGAATCTCGCGGCCGTCGTCGAGCGCGAAGCGCGCCCGCAGGAAGCGGTCCCCAGCCGGTTCGAAGGCGCTCTCGTCGACCGCCGCCACCAGGTCGCCCGCCTCGACCAGCAGCAGATTGCCGGTCATCCGCAGGTGCATGACCAGCGTCAGCCCGCCTTCGAGCCCGAGCAGCAGGTACTTCCCACGCCGCGAAAGCGACTCGATCCGGCGGCCGCTGACCTGCTGTTCCAGCTTGCGCGGTTCGACCGGCCGCGACCAGCGGGGGTCAAGAATCTCCAGGGCCTCGATCGTCCTTCCCAGCAGCTCGGGCTCGAGCTGGCGTCGGATCGTCTCGACCTCTGGAAGCTCGGGCACGCTAGTGCGGCGCCTTGACGCCGCCCGAGACGGGGCCTTCCGGAAAGCCGCCTAGACGAAGCGTCGCCAGCATCGGGTCGAAGGCCTCGGTCCTTGCCTGCTGGAAGAACTTCGGCCGCGCGTAGGCGTCGATCACATACTCCGCCGCGCCCTTGTAGACGTGGGTGCTCTGGGTCCGCACCCGGTGACCGGCGATACGGCCGGAGCCGACGATCTCGACCGCCTCGGCGCCGTCGACCTTGCGCAGGCGGCTGCTCGAGACCACGAACGAGGGCGCCCGCTGCTGAAGCGAGGCGAGGAGTCTCCGGCGCGAGGCCTCGGCCCCGGCGGCGCTGAGCGAGAGGTCGGTGCGCGGATAGGCGTAGACCGTCGCCACGGCGCTGCCGGAGGAGAGCTGGGCGATCTGCGGCGGCGTCCCCGCGATGACGCTCCAGGTCGAAGGGTGGCCGAAACTGACGTCTCCCGAGGCGGCGCTGTAGTTGACCAGCGAGACCTGGGGACCCAGCTGAGCCAGCGGCGGAGTCTGCCTGCGGGCATTGCCGCATCCCGCGCAGGCAAGCAGCGCGGGGATCGCAAGCGAGGCCAGCCGCCGTCTTCCCACCGGTCCCGTTCTATCAGGGCCGGACGGCGGTCAGGCCGGGCTCTGCCTTGGCTCAGCTGACGACGGCGCGCGGGTGGGCGCGGAAGTAGGCCTCCTTCAGCTGCTCGCCGGAGAGGTGCGTGTACATCTGGGTCGTCGAGACGTCGGCGTGCCCGAGCATCTCCTGCACCGCCCGCAGGTCGCAGCCGCCGGCCAGCAGATGGGTGGCGAAGCTGTGGCGCAGCGTGTGCGGGCTCATCTTGCCGTCCAGACCCGCTGCGCGGGCGTGCTTCTGGACGATCTTGTAGAGGCCCTGCCGGGTCAGCGGCCCGCCGCGGAAGTTGACGAAGAGCTTTACCTCCTGGCGCTCGCCGACCAGCTGCGGGCGAACCCGCAGATAAGCGTTGACCGCCGCCACCGCCTTGGTGCCGAGTGGGACCAGGCGCTCCTTGGAGCCCTTGCCGTGGGCGCGCAGGAAGCCGCGCTGCAGGTCGAGCTCGGAGAGCTCGAGCCCGATCGTCTCCGATGCCCGCAGCCCGCAGGCGTACATCACCTCGAGCAGGGCGCGATCGCGCATCGCCGTCGGCTCGGCCCCGCGCGGCGCGGCAAGCAGGTGCTGGACCTCGGAGTAGTTGAGGACGTGGGGCAGCTTGCGGGTCCGCCGCGGTGCCGCCAGGGCGGCGGTCGGGTCGTCGCCGATCATCTCCTCACGGCGCAGGTGCTTGTAGAAAGAGCGCAGGCAGGCGGCCTTGCGATGGATCGTCGACGCCGTGCAGGGCGGGCCGCCGTTGCCGGTCGCCAGCACGGCCAGGAACTCGGCCACGTCGCTGGGCCCGACTGTGAGGGCGTCGGCGCCGCGCCCGGCGAGAAAGGTGCCGTACTGGAGCAGGTCGGTGCGGTAGGCGTTGAGGGTGTTCCGGGACAGGCCCCGCTCGAGCTCCAGGTAGGCGAGAAAGTCGAGCACAAGGCCCTCGAAGCGCTCGTCCGGCGCCGCCGTCGTGGTGGCGCGCTCGGGCGCCGCGATCACGTTCATGGCGCCTGGTTTCTGCGGGCCGCCGCGCCCCCCTTCCCCCGCAACAGATGTTGGCCCGTCAGCGCGCGGCGCGGAAAAGCAGCAGCCCGACCAGCGACTTGGCGTCGCTGCAGGACTGGATCGTTGCGTCGAGCTCGGCCAGCGGGATCTCGACGATCTCGATCTTCTCACCCTCGGACGGCTGCGGATCGACCTGCGTCAGCTTGCTGGCGACGAAGATCCGCACCTGCTCGTCGGTGAAGCCAGGGCTGGTGTAGATGCGCTTCAGCTCGCGCCAGCTTTCGGCCTCGAGGCCGACCTCCTCGACCAGCTCGCGCTTGGCGCACTCCAGCGGCGTCTCGCCCTCCTGATCGAGGGTCCCCGCCGGCAGCTCGAGCAGCGACTCCTCCCCCACCGCCTCGCGCGGCTGGCGGACCATCCAGAAGCGCTCGTCGTCGTAGGCGATCATCGCCACGGCGCCGGGATGCGAGACGACCTCGCGCTCCGCCGTCTCGCCGTCGTCGCGGCGAAAGACCTCGGCGCGCAGCGAGATCAGCTTTCCGTCGTGGATCGTCTTCGACTCGATTCGCTCCATCCCGCCCTCCTACCCGCCGCCGCCGCCCGCACCCTTGACGACGGCGCCCAGGGCTTCGCCGGCGGCGAGCGCCGCGGCGAAGAAGAGACGGTCCTCGTCGATGCCGCGACCCATCACCTTCGCGGGCAGCCCGCTCGCGGCGTAGCCGTCAAGGTCGGCGGCGTGCTCGCTGATCGAGTGGACGTCGCCGAGCGAGGTCTGCACCTGCACGCGCAGCTCGTCGGCGCCCTGCGGCAACGGCACCTCGACCCCGACCAGAAGCAGTTCCAGCACCGTCTCGGTGTGGTGGCTGAGCCCGCGGTGGCGGGGCCGCTCGTCGGCCTCCGAGCAGCGCGGCGAGAGCAGGGTCGGCAGGCCGAGCGCCAGCGACGCGTGGGCGTTGTCGAGGGCGACCATGCCGCCGTGTCCGTAGCGGCTGTCAGAGCCGATGATCCCCGGCCCCGGCCCGGCGATCGCGGCGTCCCAGCCCAGCCCCGCCGCCGCGTCGAGCGCCCCGGCGACGCTGAGCGCCTCGAGCTCGCCGCCGTAGGCGGGGCCGGCGGTGATGTGGCCGCAGAGCAGGCCGCGCTCGCGCAGCGCCGCGACGTCGCGCGACATCGAGCCGGGCAGCGCCCCTCCGCCGCTCTGCACGTAGCCAACCTTCGAACCGGGTGCTGCCTCGGAGGTCGCCCAGGCCGCGGGCGCGAGGTGGCCGTGCAGCGGGATCACCAGCACCGGCATCTCGCTCGTCTCGCTGGCCGCCAGCTCGCCGCCGGGCAGCTCGACGGGTTCCACCGGATGCTGAAGCGAGGTGTAGTTGAGCTTCATCACGTGGGCGCCCTCGGCCCCGCCCCCCTCCAGGCCCCGGGTCAGGTTGGCGTGGACGACGTCGAAGCCCCCCGAGCCGAGACCGAGGTCGAGCGACTCGGTGTTGACGATCACCTCGTCGCCGGCCTGCAGCTCGCCGATCAGTCCCTCGTCGGCCCAGGCGGGACGACGCTCGCCGTCGACCTCGATCGTCAACGGGTCCAGGTCGACGACGACCCCGCGGCGCAGCTTCAGCGTCACTCGGCCGCCTGCACGAGGATCGCCTCGCAGATCTCGAGCATGCGGTCGAGGTTGGCCGCCGGCACGCTCTCCTGCGAGGTGTGATTGGCGTCGGTGCCGTTGGCGAGCAGGACGCAGTCCCAGCCTTTGGCGATCAGGGCGTTGGCGTCGCTGCCGCCGCCGGTGGCGGTGCGCCGGGGCTCGATCCCGCAACGCTCGATCGCCGCCAGTGCCAGACGCAGCGGCTCCGACCGGGGGTCGGCCCGGTAGCCGCGGAACATCTCGATCACCTGGGTGTCGACGTCGCAGCCGTGCTCGGTCGCCGCCCAGGTGCAGGCGTCGACCATCGCCCCGACGGTGGCCGCGGCGCGGTCGGCCTCGATGCTCCGCGCCTCGCCGAGGATCCGGCAGTGGCCGGCGACGATGTTGGAGGCGCTGCCGCCCTCGATCACGCCGACGTTGGCCGTCGTCTCCTCATCGAGGCGGCCCAGCTGCATCCGCGCCACCGCGGCGGCGGCGGCGGCGATCGCGCTGTGGCCGTCCTCGGGATTGATCCCCGAGTGCGCCTCGATCCCCTCGAAGTCGGCGATCAGGCGCTGGTAGGTCGGGGCGGCGTCGATCACCTCGCCGATCGGGCTCGCGTGGTCGAGGACGTAGCCGAACGGGGAGCGCAGCGATCCGATGTCCAGCGCCTTGGCCCCGCGCAGGCCGTCCTCCTCGGCGACGGTGAAGATCAGCTCCAGCCCGACCGGGGGCGGCTCGGAGGCGTGCCGCGCCGCCAGCTCCAGGAGAACCGTCACCGCCGCCTTGTTGTCGGCGCCGAGGATCGTTTCCCCCTTGCTGCGAAAGACGCCGTCGGCCAGCGCGACCTCGACCTGGTCCTGATGGGGAACCGTGTCGAGATGCGAGGCGAAGGCGACCCAGCGGTCGCCGCGGCCGGGGATGCGGGCGACCAGGTTGCCGGACCCCGCCTGCGCCGGACCCGCAGCGTCGTCCTCGGTGAACTGGACCCCCAGGTCACCCAGCTCGGCGGCGACTGCGTCGGCGACGGCCCTCTCCTCGCCGGTCGGACTTGCGATCTCACAGAGGCGCACGAAGCGGTCGTGCATGCGCTGGCCATCGCTCACCGGGCAGAGGCTATGAGCTAGGAGGGCTCGGCGGCGTCTATCGCGGCGTCGTGGCTGGAGTAGGTGCGCAACTCGGCGATCCGGCCCCCGTCGAAGCGGATCAGCCAGCCGACCGGCTGGTCGAACTCGACCCCGCTGGCCCGGCCGCGAAAGTGGACCTGCCCCAGCACGATGAGCAGTTCCGGATCGACGCTGCGGACTTTCTCCGTGCTCACCTCCCAGCTGTCGAACTGGTCGTCGATCTCCGCCATCCAGCCGCGCAGCGCTTCGTGGCCGTGGTAAGTGTTGCCGGTCATCGCCGAGTAGAGGACCGGATCCGGCGTGACCAGTTTCGGATCGAGGTCGCGCTCGCCGGCGTTCCAGCGCTCGAAGACCTCTCGGACCATGTCCTCGCGGGGGTCGGTCACATACCCCAGGCTAGACCCACGGGGGGCCGAAAGCCAGGCTGGCCGCGTCAGGAGCGACGGACCCGCGGGCCCTCGAACTCCTCGGCCTCCACGAGCTCCCCGCCCTGTTCGCGGGCCAACTTCGCGGCGGCGCCGACGAAGTCGCGGAACAGCGGCTCGGGCCGGTTGGGGCGCGAGTTGAACTCGGGGTGAAACTGGGAGGCAACGAAGAAGGGATGGTCCGGCAGCTCGACGATCTCGACCAGGCGCTCGTCGGGTGAGGTGCCGCCGCAGACCAGGCCCTCGTCCTCGAGCCGGCGCCGCAGCATGTTGTTGATCTCATAGCGGTGGCGGTGGCGCTTGTAGATCACCGCCTCGCCGAAGATCTCGCGGGCTCGGGTCCCGTCGTGAAGCTTGACCGGGTCGGCGCCGAGCCGCATCGTGCCGCCCATCTCGGAGACCTCCTTCTGCTCCGGCAGCAGGTCGACGACGGGAAACGGCGTCTCGGGGTCGAACTCGGTCGAGTTCGCACCCTCCATACCGGCGACGTGGCGGGCGAACTCAGCGACGGCGATCTGCATCCCGAGGCAGATGCCGAGGTACGGGATGCCGCGCTCGCGGGCGAACTTCGCGGCCTCGATCTTGCCCTCGATCCCGCGCTCGCCGAAGCCGCCCGGAATCAGGATCCCGTCGGCGTCGTCGAGTCGGTCGGGATCGAAGTCCTCGGAATCGACCAGCTCGACCTCGACCTTGGTGCCGTGGTAATAGCCGCCGTGGGTAAGGGCCTCGATCACCGACTTGTAGGCGTCGGCGAGCGCGACGTACTTGCCGACCAGGGCGATCCGAGTCGTCCCCTTGCAGGAGTCGGCGCGGCGCATCAGCGCCTCCCACTCCTCGAGGTCGGGCGCCGGCGCGTCGATTGCGAAGTGGTCGAGCACGAGGTCGTCGACACCTTCCGCCCTGTAGACGAGCGGCACCTTGTAGATGTTGTCGACGTCGCGGGCCGAGATCACGGCCTCTTCGGGGAGGCTCGCGAAGAGGGCGATCTTCTTGCGGATCTCGCGGTCGAGCCCTTGCTCGGAGCGGGCCAGCAACGCGTGCGGCTGGATCCCGATCCGCCGCAGCTCGTTGACCGAGTGCTGGGTCGGCTTGGTCTTCAGCTCACCGGCATGGCCGATGTAGGGCACCAGGGTCAGGTGCAGAAACATGCAGCGCTTCGGCCCCAGCTCGGAGTAGAGCTGGCGGATCGCCTCCAGGAACGGCAGCGACTCGATGTCGCCGACGGTGCCGCCGATCTCGGTGATCACGAAGTCGACCGCCTGTGACTCGGCGACGATCAGGATCCGGTGCTTGATCTCGTCGGTGATGTGAGGGATCACCTGCACCGTGGCGCCGAGGTAGTCGCCGCGGCGCTCGCGCTTGATGACCGAGTTGTAGACCGCACCTGCGGTGACGTTGGAGGCGCGCGAGGTGTTCTCGTCGGTGAAGCGCTCGTAGTGGCCGAGGTCGAGGTCGGTCTCGGCCCCGTCCTCGGTCACGAAGACCTCGCCGTGCTGGAACGGGCTCATCGTCCCCGGGTCGACGTTGATGTAGGGATCGAACTTCTGCAGCTGGACCCGGAAGCCGCGGCTGACCAGGAGGCGGCCGATCGAGGCCGAGGCAATGCCTTTTCCGAGAGCCGACACCACCCCGCCCGTGACGAAGATGAATCGCGTGTCGCCCTGCTTATGCCTAGTCATGAACCCTGCCGAGCGAGTCTAGAGATCGAAGTGGCGGAATCGACTCGATCGCGTTTGAAATCGATCGCAATTCACCGTAAATGGTCAATGCCACGACGACGCCGAGCGCGATCAGGCGGCCCGTCTCGTCGAGGGTCGTCAGCAACCAGATGCCGCCGATCGCCCCGACCAGATTCGAGCCCGGTGTCACCGAGCATCGCCCGTTCGCGCAGCGTGAACCAGGCGCCAACCAGCACCGGGCCGACGAAGATCCCCAGCAGCCGCAGCGGCTCCGCCGTCCAGGCTCCGAGGCAGAGGCCGATCCCCAGCAGCAGCAGCGCCTTCTCCGCCCTTCCGGGTCGCAGGTCGACGAGGTTGAAGAGGTTGGTCGCAAGGATCAGCAGGGTGACGTCGGCGAGGTAGTCGAAGGCCTGCAGGCCGCGCCCCGAGACGACGTAGGCGGCCAGGGCAAGGGCGCCGATCGCCTTGATCGCCCCGGTCGAGAGCCGCCCCTCGAGGACCGCCCGGGCGTGGCCGCGCCAGCCCCGCGGCGTGCCGATGCGCATCCCCTGACCCAGCGCATCGTCGAGAAAGCCGAGGAAGGCAACCCCGAGAACGTAGGTGATCCAGCGCCGCAGCTCGGGATCGAGCAGGTCGAGGTCGCCGCGGTCGTTGAGGAAGGCCAGCGGAGCGAGGGCGAGCAGCGCGGTGACGGCGAGGATCGCCCCGAGCGGAAAGGCGAGCCGCAGGCCGCGGTAGTTGTCGCGCACCAGCCCCGCCTCGGCCAGGCCGCGAACGCCGGCTGGAACTATCGCCAGCGCCAGCGCGAAGGAAAGCGGCAGCCCGATCAGATCCATCTCGGTTCCCTGGCGCCGCGCATGCGGCGCCGAGGTTTCCCTACTGCCCCCCGGCCGGCGCCGTGGGAAGCCCCGGCACGGGCGTCAACAGATCCGGCAGGAGGCGGTCGGCGCTGTCCTTGACACCGAAGCTGCCCTCGGCGCCCCCGAGCGCGAAGACCATCGAGACCCGCCCCGCGGCGAGGTCCATGTCATCGACGGTGGAGAGGTTGTGGGAGGTGAAGAAGGAGATCGAGGAGGGATCCGTCTCTGAGTCCTCGACCCCCACCGCGCGGGCGCCGACCGCGTCGATGCCGTCCAGCAGGCCGGACTCGAGTCTGCCGACCGTGGTCTTGTCCTGCGGGCTGAGGTCGCTGGGCTGCTGGCGGACGACGATCACGCTGTCGAGGCCGCCGAAACGCCCGCTCGCCCGCGATAGCAGCTGGCTGCGCACCGAGTCGAGCAGGGTCCCCCCGATCACCATCTGGCGGCCCACGCCCTTGCCGAGCGCTTCGACCGAGTCGCCGTTGACCTGGAGGTCGGAGAGGCGGGTGTCGGAGAGCTCGCCCGCGAGGCTGTTGAGGTCCGGCGGCTCGCGCACGACGGCGACCGCGACCAGGTGTGCGCCGGTCGGCTGCAGGGCCTGCTCGATCTGGCCCGAGAGTCCGTCGGGCAGCCCTCCCAGTGCCAGCACGCCGATCCGCTGACCCTGGAGCTGGCCCCGAGACCAGCACCGGATAGACGCGCTGGGCGAACTCGTCCGAGCGGTCCAGCTGGGTGGCGAGCTGGTCGGAGTGGCTGCGGGCCGCGTTCAGGTCGCCGGTCAGGCTCGCCTCGAGGTTCTTCTTGGTGTTGGAGAGGACGTTGTCGCCGAAACCGACCCCGATCAGGATCCCGATCGCGAGGGCGAGGAACACAGCCGCCAGTGATGCCGCGTGATAGCGCGAGCTATAGCCCATGGTCTAGCTGCCCAGCAGGACCCGCACCTTGAGCCAGAGCAAATCGACGAACTCCCGCAGGCTGTCGGAGCTCTCGATGACGACGATCACCAGGACCAGCGAGACGAGCAGGAAGAGGATCAGCAGTAGGCCGCCTACGCCCGGGTTGTAGAGCCGGCTCACGCCCTTGGCGTCGACCAGCTTCTCGCCGATCCGCAGCCGGGTGAGGAAGGTCGACGACATCCCGGCGCGGCTGCGGTCGAGGAACTCGATCAGGTTGAAGTGGGCGCCGACGCTGACGATCAGCGCCGCCCCCTTCTCGTTGGCCATCAGCATCGCGACGTCCTGGCTCGTCCCGGAGGAAGGGACGACGGTGTGGTCGAGCCCGAGGTCGAGGACCCGCTGGCGCCCCGGCGCCTGGCCGTCGGGGTAGGCGTGGACGACCAGCTCGGCGCCGCTTCGCAGCGCCGCGTCGCTGGCCGAATCCATGTCGCCGATGATCATGTCCGGCTTCAGCCCCGCCTCGAGCACCGCGTCGGCGCCACCGTCGACGGCGACGATCACCGGCCGAACGTCGCGGATGTACGCGCCCAGCGCCTGCAGGTCGCGGCGGTGGGTGGTGCCGCGGACGACGATCAGCGCGTGGCGGTCGCGAAACTTGGTGCGGGTGTTGGGGAACTCGATCCGCCCCATCAGCAGGTCGCCCTCCTGGCGGATGTGGGCGACGGTGTTCTCGGCGAAGGCCGAGAGCGCCTCGTCGACGCGCTGGTGCTGCTCCTCGAGCTGGCGCTGCAGCCCCTCGGCGTCGAGCACCCGCCCGGAGACGATCTCCTCGCCACCGCGCAGCACCCGCCCGCCCTCGATCGTCACCGGATCGCCGTCCTTGAGCCGCTCGAAGATCGGCGAGCGGGGGGCGTCGACGAGGTGGATGCCGGCCCGGGTCAAGAGCAATGGCCCGGCGTTGGGATAGCGCCCGTTGGAGGAGTCCGAGGCGTTGACCACGGCGCCGACTCCGGTCGCGATCAGCTCCTCGGCGGCGATGCGGTCGATGTTGGTGTGGTCGATCACCGCGACGTCGCCGGGACCGAGCCTTTTCACGAGGTGCTTGGTCTTGCGCCCCAGGCGCGCGGTGCCGTGGATCACCCCGCTTTCGGGGAGACCATTGCGCCGGGGCAGTAGGGAGCGGCCGAACCTGGTGCGGCTGGCTGTAGCCACGGATTCAGGTTACCCGTGCTGGCCTGCGCCGAGGCAGGCCGCGATGCACCGCGCCTAAGCGGCTGCGAGCAGCTCCTGTGCGTGGCGGCTGGCTGCAGCATCGCCGCGGTCGGCGCCCAGCATGCGGCAGATCTCGGCCACCAGCTCGTCGCCGTCGACGCGCTCCACCGTGGCGACCGCGTCTCCCTTGCGGACCCGCTTCTCGATCCGGAAATGGCCGCCGGCCAGCGAGGCGACCTGGGGCAGGTGGGTTATGCAGATCACCTGCCGCGAACCGCCGAGCCGCTGCAGCCGCTCGCCCACCGTCCGCGCGGCCTTGCCCCCCACTCCGGCGTCGATCTCGTCGAAGCAGACGGTGGCAGCGTCGGCCGCCGCCCCGAGCTCGGTCAGCGCCAGCATCACCCTGGAGAGCTCCCCGCCCGATGCCGCGTCGCGAAGCGGCGCCGGCTCGATGCCGGGGTTGGTTGCGATCAGGAAGGTCACCGCCTCGGCACCGCTGGGCCCGGGTCCGTCCCCCAGGGGCTCGATCCGCACCGCCAGCTTCGCGCCCGGCATCGCCAGCTCGCCGAGCTCGCTGGCGACCCGCTTCTCGAGCCGGCGCGCCGCGCGGCCGCGGCCCGCCGTCAGCTCGGTGGCAAGCGCGTCGCGGCGCGACTCCGCCGCCGCCAGCTGCGCCTCGAGCTCGGCATCGCGCTGCTCGGAGTTGGCCAGCCGGTCGATCTCCTCGCGGCATCGCCGCGCGTGCTCGAGCACCGACTCGAGCGAGCCGCCGTGCTTTCGCTTCAGGCGCTCGAGGAGGTCGAGCCGCTCCTCGACCGCGGCGAGCCGGCCCGGATCCGCTTCGATCCGCTCCTGGTAGGCCCGCAGCTCGCCGGCCAGGTCGGCGGCCTCGATCGTCAGCGCCGCGACCCGCTCGCCGATCCGGTCGAGCTCGGCATCGACCCCGGCCGAGTCGCGCAGCGACCCCTCGGCGGCGCCTATCGCGCTCGCCGCCCCGCCTCCGTCTTCGTCGGCGCCGCCGATCGCAGCCAGGGCGCCGGCCGCCGCCAGGCGCAGCGCTTCGGCGTGGCCGAGCCGCCCCCGCTCGGCCTCGAGCTCCGCCTCCTCCTCGGGGCTCGGCGCCGCGGCCTCGATCTCGGCCAGCTCGAACCGGTAGAGGTCGAGATCGCGCTCCCGGGCCCCGTCGCGGTCGCGCAACTGCTGCAGTGCTCGCCGCGCCGACTCGGCCTCGGCATAGGCGGAGCGGTAGCGGCGCCGGCGATCGAGATGGGCCTCGCCGGCGAAGCCGTCGAGGATCTCCAGCTGGGCCGAGGAGAGGACGAGCTTGCGGTGCTCGTGCTGGCCGTAGAAGGCGAGCAGCCGGGCGCCGAGCAGCTTCAGGTCCGTGGCCGAGGCGGCGCGGCCGGCGACGAAGGCACCGGTGCGGCCGGCGGCCGAGACCCGCCGCCCGATGACCAGCTGGTCGGGGTCCTCGGGCAGGCGCTCGGCGAGCTCGGCCAGCTGCGGATCGTCGAGCAGGCCGGCGGGCAGGTCGAAGGTGCCCTCGACCCAGGCCTCGGCAGCGCCGGCGCGGACGATCTGCGGTCGCGCCCGTCCGCCCATCAGCAGGTCCAGCGAATGGGCGAGGATCGTCTTCCCGGCCCCCGTCTCGCCGGTGATCACGTTGAAGCCCTCGTCGAAGCGCAGCTCGGCGCGCTCGATCAGCAGCAGGTTCTCGATTCGCAGCTCGCGCAGCATCTCGTCCTGTCTAGCAATGGCCGAGGACGACTCTCCCTGGACTCCCCGGCTGCGGCTAGACGGCGGCGGGCTCGGCCACGGCCTCGCCCTGCTGTGGTGCGGGCTGCGGGGCGCCCTGGGGGACGAAGTCCTTCGGTCGCACCAGGGCGAAGCCGAGCACCCCGCCGCTGAGGACGATCAGCGCCGCGATCAGAAGGATGTCGTTCATCGCCCCGACGAAGGCGACCTTGGACGCCGCGAGGACCTGCTCGTGGGTGCCCTTGGGCGCCTCGGCGACCGCCTGCTTGAGCCCGCCCGAGGCAACCCCCTCGGAGAGGGCCGAGGGCGCCTTGGGCAGCGCCTCGGAGAGGCGCGAGGAGATCTGCGACTGAAAGACGGCGCCGAGCGAGGCGACCCCGGTCGCGATCCCCACCTGGCGGAAGGTGTTGTTGATCCCGGCTCCCATCCCGGCCCGCTGCGGCGGGACGACGCCGATCGCGGTCTGGGCGATCGCCGGGTTGGTGAAGCCGATGCCGATGCCGGCGACGATGAAGCCGGCCAGCAGCGTCGTCCAGGTCGAATCGACGGTGATGCCGCGCATCAGCAGCAGCCCGATCCCGACCATCCCCATCCCGACCCCGAAGAATGCCCGCATTGGGATGCGGTTGAGGAACTTGCCGGCAAGGGGAGCGGCGAGAAAGGAGAGGAAGGTCATCGGCAGGAACCGCGCCCCCGCCTGCAGCGGCGAGTACTCGAGGACGTCCTGGATGTAGAGGGTGAGGTAGAGGAACATCGCGAACATCCCCGCCGAGAGGCAGATCGCGACCGCCGAGACACCCGCGAAGGAGGGCTTTCGGAACAGAGTCAAGTCGAGCATCGGGCGCTTCTGTCTCAGCTCGATCAGGAAGAAGGCGATCAGCAGCACCGCGGCGCCGGCGAACGAGCCGACGATCTGGCTACTGGACCAGCCCTCGGCGTTGCCGCGGATGAGGCCGAAGATCAACAGGAACAGGCCGCAGCTGAAGGTGACCAGCCCGCCCCAGTCGATCGGATCGGGATCGGGGCCCTTGACGTTCTCGATCTGGCTCAGCGAGAAGTAGATCGCCGCCAGCCCGATCGGGATGTTGACGAAGAAGATCCACTCCCAGCCCAACCCTTCGGTGATGACACCGCCGACCAGCGGCCCGATCGCGACGGCGCCGCCGATCGTCGCCCCCCAGGCGCCGATCGCGGTCGCCCGTTCGGGACCCTGGAACTCCTGCGCGATCAGGGCCAGCGAGCAGGCGAACATCGCCGAGCCGCCAACCCCCTGCAGGCCGCGGGCGAGGTTCAGCAGGGTGGCGTTGGGGGCGATCCCGCAGAGGAAGGAGGCGACGGTGAAGATCGCGAGCCCGATGACGAAGATCTGCCGCCGCCCGAGCCGGTCGGACAGCGAACCGGAGGTGAGCATGAACGCGGCCAGGGTCAGCGAGTAGGCGTCGACGACCCACTGCAGGCTCGAGAGGCTGGCCCCGAGGCTGGTCTGGATGTCGGGCAAGGCGACGTTGACGATCGTGATGTCGATCAACAACATGAAGGTCGCGATGCAGACGACCAGCAATGTCCACCACTTGCGTTCCATCGAACCGAGCAGGCTAGCTAACGAGTCCCGCGACCTCCGGGCTCCCGTCTACTGCGCGAGGTGGCCGAACTTGTCCCTGATCCGCCGGTAGAAGCTGGCGCCCGGCAGCTGCGCCAGACGGCCGACGTTGTCGCGGAAGACGACCTCGGCCCGCGCCCCAGGCTCCAGGCGGTCGAAGGGCTCTCCATCGAGCGCGATCTCGACCGGCTCGCGGCCGGCCGCGTTGCCGATCCGCAGCACGTCGTCAGGGGCGACGACCAGGGGCCGCGCGGTGAGCGTGTGCGGGGCGATGTAACTGACGACGTAGCCCTCGACCCCCCAGGCGAGGATCGGGCCGTTGTTGGCGAGGTTGTAGCCCGTCGACCCGGTCGGCGTCGCGGCGACCAAACCGTCGCAGCGCACGTTGCCGACCTCGTCGCCGGCGATCCCGTAGCTCAGCTCCGCCACCCTGCCGTGCGGCAGGCGGGTGAAGCTGACGTCGTTCATCGCCACCCCCTTCGCCTCCCCACTCGTGATCTCGAGCCCGGGAAGCCTGACGACCTCGAAGTCACCGGCGAACGCCCTCTTCGTCGCTTCCTCGAGCTGGTCGCGTTCGGCTGCGGCGAGGAAGCCGACGGTGCCGAAGTTGATCCCGAACACGGGCACCTGGGTGCCGGCGTACTGGCGCAGGGCCCAGAGAATCGACCCGTCGCCGCCGAGGACCAGGCAGACGTCGGGATCGGCAGGCATCTCCTCGGTCACCTCGATCCCCTCGATGACCCCCTCGTGCTTTGCCGCCTCGGCGGCGCTGGCGATCAGGCGGGTCTCGGATCCCTCGCAGGCCGAGATCGCCCTCGCGACGGCGTCGCTGACCGCCGCAGGATGCGAATGGGTGACCAGCGCGACCGTGCGCACGGTCGCCGGAGCCTTGGCCTCGTCGACGCTCACGGCTCGACCTCGCTAATCGCGGCCTCGACGTCTTCGATCGATTCGCCCTCGCGGGCGACGTGGATGAAGGTCTCGCGGTTGCCCTTCGGGCCCGGCAGCCCGGAGCTCGCGAAGCCGCGCACGGCGAGGCCCAGCGACGAGCCCGCCTCGGCGGCGCCGCGCAGGGCGTCGCGTCGGGCGCCCGCGTCGCGCACCACTCCGCCCTTGCCGACCCGCCGCGGGCCGAGCTCGAACTGCGGCTTGACCAGCGCCAGGATCTCGCCGTCCTCGCTGATCGCGGCGGCGATAGCGGGCAGCACCTTGGCGAGCGAGATGAAGGCGACGTCGATCGTCGCCAGCGAAGGGACGTAGGGAAGGTCGGCCGGCCGCAGCGAACGTGCGTTGAGGCGCTCGATCACGCTCACCCGGGGATCGTTGCGCAGCCGCCAGTCGAGCTCGCCGTGGGCGACGTCGAGCGCCGCGACGCGAGCGGCGCCGCGCCCGAGCAGGCAATCGGTGAAGCCGCCGGTAGAGGCGCCGACGTCGAGGCAGTCGCGTCCTTCGACATCAAGGTCCAGGGCGTCGAGCGCGTTGGCGAGCTTGATTCCGCCCCGGGAGACGAAGCGCGGCGCCTCGGCGATTATCAGATCGGTCTCGACCTCCACCAGCTGGCCCGGCTTGAGGGCGAACGGGCCGTCGCTTCCGACCTGGACCTCGCCCGCCCGCACGGCCGCTGCGGCTGCCGAGCGGGAGGGGAAATTTCCCCGCTCGGCGAGAAGGGCGTCGATTCGCCGCCGTGCCATCGCGCAACCGTAGCGCCGCCTTGCCCCGGCGCGCGAATGAGCGATTTCTCAGTTGGTTCACACGCGGGAACGCCGGCTCGTCCACTGTGAGGGCGGTCACACACAAAGCGCACATACGTTCGTATCCTCGATCGAGATGACTACCACCCGAGCAATCCCCCTCGCCGCCCACGGCGTCCTCGAGATCCTCGCCGCCCCGGCGTTGATCGTCGCCCCGTTCCTGCTCGGCTTCGGCGCCGCGGCGGGTGCCGTTTCGGTCCTGCTCGGCACGATGCTGATGGGCCTCGCCCTCTCCACCCACGGCGAGATCCGCACGATCAGCCTCAGCGCCCACGCAGCCTTCGACTTCATGATCGGCGGTTTCGCGATCTTGACCGGCTTGGCGCTCGCCTTTGGCAGTGCGCCGACGGTCGCAACAGTCTTTTTGGTCGGGTTCGGCGCCGCACATCTGGCGCTGACCGCTTCAACCCGGTTCAGCGTTCGCGGCGCCTAACGGACTCGCCTACCACCCACAGATCCACATATATAGAGATACATATCTCTCCTCCCTGTAGTACCCCAGAGCGCCCCGCCTTTTGGCGGGGCGTCTCTTTATTTGGCTTTGAACATTGGCGCGATAGGGTCGGGGCGGCGCAAGAAGCGACATGTCCAACAGAAAGGAGAAGGATGTTCCTGGCAACGACGACGGTCGAGGACTTCGACCAATTCCTCAAGGTCTTCTCAACCACGGGTGCCGAAAAGCGAGGGGAGCACGGCTCCAAGGGCGCGACCGTCTTTCGCGATCCCAACGAGGAGGACCGGGTTTGGGTGCTCTTCGATTGGGACGAGGAGGGCTTTCAGAACTTCCTCTCGGACCCCGAGGTCCCGCCGATCATCAAAGAAGCAGGCCACAAGAGCAAGCCCCAGCCGGCTGCGTTCGGCGGCCAGTACGACGCCTAGCTCCAGACCCCGAATCGGATCTCCCGAAGCACCGGGCTGCGGGAATTAGGCGATGTCAGAGGAGAACCTGGAGCTGATCCGGGCAGGTTTCGCCGCCCACAGCCGCGGTGACCTCGATGCCCTGATGCAGGTCTATGACCCGGAAGTGGTCTTCGAGACGCTGCTTCTGGGCACCCACCACGGCAACGAGGCGATACGGCTGATCTACGAGGAGAACCAGAAGACCCTGTCCGGCTACGACGTCGTCCCGGTGGAGCTGATCGAGACCGAGGACCAGGTGGTCGCGGTTGCCCAGGTCACGGGAGCGGGGTCGGCGAGCGAGATCGCCATGGAGGACCGTGACCGGTTCGCCTTCCTCTTCACGGTCAAGAACGGCCGGGTGGTGCGAGAACAGGCGTTTCGAAACCGGGAGGAGGCCATCGAGGCCGCCGGCCTGACCGATATCGAATCCAACCCCAAGGGCTAGCCCGAGGACAGGAGGAACCATGACATCAGACGAAAACGTGGCGATCATGCAGCGCGCCTACGACGCCTTCAATACGGGTGACCTGGACACCCTGGTCGAGATCTTCGACGAAAGCATCGTCTGGCACTTGCCCGGCCGGAGCTCGATGGCCAAGGACTACGAGAGCCGGGATGCGACCCTGGCCTACTTCGGCCAGCTGGGCGAGTTGACCGGAGGCACTTTCCGGGCCGAATTGCAGCTGTTGCTCGGGGCCGACGACCGTGTGGTCGGAATCCAGCGCAGCACCGCGGATAAAGACGGCAAGCACCTGGATGTCGACAACTGCATCGTCTTCACGCTCAAGGACGGCCGGGTCATCGACGGTCGAGAGCATTTCGAGGACCTCTATGCCTGGGACGAGTTCTGGTCCTAGTCCCGCCGGTGCAAGCGTCGTAGGAAGAGCGCCCTGCCTATTGGCGGGGCGCTCTATTGCTGTCAGCCCTGACCGAAGGCTCAGCCCAGGGAGACGGTTGGAAGGTCCGTCTGCAGGCCGCAGAGCTCGATCAGGCGCTGGACGGCCTCCGACTCGCTGACGATGAATCGCAGGCGGTTCGGGTCCGCCTCGTTGCGCCGCATCGCGGCGACCAGCAGCGCGATGCCGGTCGAGTCGATGAAGTCGACCTGGCCGAGGTCGAGGACGATGTGCTCGGCGTCGCCGGCTTCAACTCGCATCAGCTCGGACTCGAACTCCGGGCTTTCGTAGAAATCGAGCTCGCCGCCGAGGCTGATCAGGTGCGTGGTTCCCTGCGTGATGCTGCGCATCTCCAATCGCGTGCGGCGGTACTTCATGCCATCCGGATAGGCCATTCCTAATCCCCCGATCCGGGGCCGTCCGAGCCTCGACTCGACACCCCGGCAAGAACCAGAGCGTCCTCACGGGTCTTGACGACCAGCCCGTTCTCGGTCAGTCCGGTGAGCGTGAACAACCGCTCTACCTCCGGCGACAGGTCGTAGACCAGCGCCCGCCGCCCGTCCGCGTCAGCTGTCTGGTGGGCTCGGACGATCTCGCCCAGACCTGTCGAGTCGAGAAACTCGCAGGCTCCGAGATCGAACAGAAGATGCGCCCTCGCGGCATGGGCTCGGGCGATCGCACCTTCGACCTTCGGCCTGCCGCCCTCGTCCAACTCGCCGACGATCCCGATCTCGCGGATGCCCTCCTGCGGCTCCCGCTCGACGATTCTCAGATCGTTCATTCCACACCCCCTCGAATCACGACGACTTATCTATTCGAGAAGCCCGTGGCCCAGCCGTTGCCGAAAGAGCCAAGTGCTTCCGGTGGGGAACGAGTGAGGCCGCCCGGATCGACGCCTCACCGTGGCGCGGATTCTAGTCCGCACTCGCGCATTCGTCCAGCCCGCCATGCTGGGGACCAATGTCCGGTTTCGGTCTCCCCGCGCCCGGGTAGTCGCCGCGCATGACATTTGCCGGATCCATATTCCTGATCGTCGTCGGCGCGATCCTGCGCTGGGGCGTGCACCTGCACCTCAAGCACGTCGACGAGCAGTTGATCGGCCTGATCCTGATCCTGGCCGGAATCCTCGGCCTGATCGTGGCGCTGTTCCAGACCCTCGTCTGGACCCGCCGAGCGGACCGGGTCGAGCGCCGCGCCTACTACGACGAGCCTCGCTACTAGAGGCGGCGCCCACAGGCTCTGCGGCCCGGGTTGATCTGACTCCGGCCCGCCTGCGAATATCCAGGCGGTGGTTCGAAGGCTGTCCGACCCCCTCGTCTTCGCGGCCGGCGTGGTGCTGGTGATCGTCGCCTTCCTCGGCCTCGACCACTACTCCAGCGCTCATGAGCAGCTCGCAATCGGCGCCGCGACCTGGGCGATCCTGATCGCCTCCTGCGCTTCGCTGGAAGCGGAGGACCGGGCCCGGGTCGCGCTCGTGGTCCTGGTTGCCAGCTGCGCCGAGGTGTTCGGCTCGATCATCCTCGGCGCCTACACCTACCGGCTCGAGAACCTGCCCAGCTTCGTCCCCCCCGGCCACGGCCTCGTCTACCTGGCCGGGCTGCGGATCAGCCAGTCGATTCCAGTGATGCGCCATCCGCGCGCCTTCGCCGGTACCGCGGCGGTTGCAGTCGCGGTCTGGTCAGCCGCCGGCCTGGTGCTGCTGGGGCGCACCGACCTGCTCGGCGCCCTCGCCGGCATGCTTCTGATCTACGTCCTGCTGCGGGGAAGGGCGCCGACCCTCTACGCCGGCGTCTTCGTGATCGTCGGCTTGCTCGAGATCTACGGCACCTCGATCGGCGCCTGGCACTGGGCGAGCAGCGTTCCCGGCACCCCGATTGCCTCCGGCAACCCCCCGAGCGGGATCGCCAGCATCTACGTCCTCTTCGACATCGCCGCGATCGCTCTCGCGCCGCGGCTGCTCGCCTTGCTGCGCTCGCTGCGCCGGCTGCCGAGCCTTGCTACCTCGAGCTGACCGGCGTACGCAGTGCCGCCAGCACCCGCTCGGCGACGTCGCTACCGGTGAAGCCGACCTCCTCGCGCAGCAGCGAGGGCTTGCCGTGGGTGACGTAACGGTCCGGTAGCCCGACCCGCATCACCCGGGCCCGCGAGCCGGGGTCGGCGAAGGCATCCTCGAGGTGCTCGAGCACCGCCGAGCCGAAGCCGCCCGGCAGGACGTTCTCCTCGATCGTCACCAGCAGCTCGTGATCGCGGGCGAGGCGCCGCACCAGTTCGGTGTCCAACGGCTTGGCGAAGCGGCCGTCGGCGACGCTGACGGTGAGGTCGTGCTCGCCCAGCGTCCTCGCTGCCTCGAGCGCGACCTGGACCCCATAGCCGTAGCCGAGCAGCGCCACCCGCTCGCCCTCGGCCAGCAGCTCGCCGCTGCCGAGCGGGATCTCCTGCGGGCGCTCGGGCATCGGCACCCCCTCCGCCGCCCCGCGCGGGTAGCGCAGAGCGATCGGGCCGTCGTGGACCAGCGCCGTGCGCAGCATGTGGACCAGCATCGCCTCGTCGCGGGGCGCCATCAGGGCGATGTTTGGCAGCGGTCGCAGGTAGGAGACGTCGAAGGCGCCGTGGTGGGTCGGGCCGTCGTCGCCGACCAGCCCGGCGCGGTCCATCGCGAAGACGACGTTCAGCTTCTGCAGGCAGACGTCGTGGACGATCTGGTCGAAGGCCCGCTGCAGGAAGGTCGAGTAGATCGCGCAGACCGGCTTTGCGCCCTGCAGGGCAAGGCCGGAGGCGAACAGCACCGCGTCCTGCTCGGCGATGCCGACGTCGTAGTACTGCTCCGGGACCTCCTTGCAGAGCTTGTTCAGCCCCGTCCCCCCGGCCATAGCCGCGGTGATCCCGATCACCCGCTTGTCACGCTGGGCCTCGGCGACCAGGGCATCGGCGAAGACCGAGGTGTACTGGGGCGGCGCGGCGGGCTTGGGCTGCTCGAGCTTCTCGGGCCCGATCGCGTCGGGCGAGTTCGACTCCTTGACCGCGACCGGTCGTCCCTTTGACTCGGCCGGCCCCGGACGCGAAGCGGAGGAGGTGGCCGGTTGTCTGTTCACGATCGAGCCGGGCTTGGCAGCGTGCCACTTCTCCATCCCGCCCAGGCCGCCCTCCTCGGCGGGCGCGAAGCCCTTGCCCTTGACGGTGTTGATGTGGACGACGACCGGGCGGTCGGCCTTCAGCGCCTCTCGGAGGGCGTTGCGCAGCGCCGCCACGTCGTGGCCGTCGATCACCCCCATGTAGGCGAGGTCGAGCTCCTCGAACAGCAGCCCCGGCGCCAAATAGGACTTGATCGCGGACTTGATCTCGGGGCCGAGCCGCTCGATCCTCTCCCCCAGCCCCAACGGCAGCTTCGTCAGCCGGTCCTCGACCCCCTCGCGGGCGTGGTAGAGGCCAGGGTTCATCCGCACCCGCTGGAAGGTTCGCGAGAGCGCTCCGACGTTGGGCGAGATCGACATCCCGTTGTCGTTGAGCACGATCACGATTGGCGTCTGCAGCCCGCCCGCGTTCTGCAGCGCCTCGTAGGCGACACCGCCGGTCAGCGCCCCGTCGCCGATCACCGCGACGACCTTTCCGTCCTCGCCGATCCCCTTCCGCATCGCCTCCTTCAGCCCGACCGCGTAGCCGATCGAGGTCGAAGCGTGGCCGGCGCCCATGATGTCGTGCTCGGACTCGAAGATCGAGCAGAACGGCGCCAGCCCCTCGTACTGGCGGATCGTCGAGAGCCGGTCGCGGCGTCCGGTCAGCACCTTGTGCGGGTAGGCCTGGTGGCCGACATCCCAGAGGATCTTGTCGCGCGGCGACTCGAGCAGGCTGTGCAGGGCGACCGAGAGCTCGCAAGCCCCGAGATTGGCACCGAAGTGACCGCCGATCTCGCCGATCACGTCGATGATGTAGCCGCGCAGCTCCTCGGCCAGCTCCTGAAGCTGATCGTCATCGAGGCCCTTGAGGTCCTCGGGGCCGTCGATGTCGCCAAGAAGGTCTTTTCGAGTTTCGTCCGTCATGCGTGCCGGGTGTGGATGAAGTCGGTGATCAGCTCGAGGTCGCTGCTCTGGGGCCCTGCCTCGGCAAGCGCCTGGCGGGCGTTGGCGTGCGATTCGTCTGCCAGCTCCCGTGCCCGCTCGAGGCCGAAGAGACTGACGTAGGTGACCTTTCCGTGCCGCTCATCTGAGCCGTGTGGTTTGCCGAGCTCCTCGTCGGACCCGGTCACGTCGAGGATGTCGTCGACGATCTGAAACAGGACGCCGAGCTCGTCCGCGAATCGGCGGTACGGAATTGTCTCAGGTTCGCCCGCACCCTCGAGAACCAGTACGACGCCGACGCTGGCGCCGATCAGCCGGCCGGTCTTCAGCCCGTGCAGGGCACGCAGGGCGCCGGCGTCGAGCTCGGCCTGGGTGACGTCGACGTACTGGCCGCCGACCATGCCGTCGACGCCGGTCGCCGCGGTCAGCTCGCCGAGCGCGGCCAGAACCCGCTCCGGCGGCCCGGACTGCGAGCAGAAGAGGTGCACCGCCTCGGCGAAGAGCCCGTCGCCGGCGAGGATCGCGACGTCCTCGCCGAACTTGACGTGTGAAGTTGGGCGCCCGCGACGCAGCTCGTCGTCGTCCATCGCCGGCAGGTCGTCATGGATCAGCGAGTAGGTATGGATCAGCTCGATCGCCGCCGCAGCGGCGAGATAGGAGCCGGGGTCGGCGCCGAGCCCGCGCGCCGTCGCCAGCGCCAGCACCGGGCGGATCCGCTTGCCGCCGGCCAGCAGCGAGTAGCGCATCGCATCCTCCAGCCCCGCGGTCGACGCGGCGTCCGAGAAGCGAAGCTGCTCGAGCTGGGAGTCGACCAGCTCGCGCAGGTCCTCGGGGTACTCAGTCATCGGTGGACGCCTCGCGCAGCGTCCGGTTGACCTCCTCCGAGGCTTCGGCGGCCAGCTCGGCCGCCTCGCTGGTCAGCTGCGCGGCGCGGTCCTCGCCGGCGTCGGGGTCCGAGAGCTCGACCGTGATCTGCCGCAGGCGATCGGTTATCTGCTCGAGCCGGCTCAGGACTCCTCACCCCCGCCTACCGCTGCGCCGTCGCGCACCGCGGCGCCGAGAACGCCGTTGACGAAGCCCGGCGCGTCGGCTCCGCAGTACTCCTTCGCCAGCTCAACCGCCTCGTCGATCGCGACCTCGGTCGGGACGTCGTCGCGAAATCCGATCTCATAGAGGGCGACCCGCATGATGTTTCGGTCCAGCGGGGCCACCCGCTGCACCGACCAGCCTTTGGCGTGGCGCTCGATCGCCTCGTCGAGCTCGCTGCGGTGCTCCTCGACGCCTTCGGCGAGCTCGCGGGTGAACGGCTTCGCGGCGGCGGGGATCAGCTCGGCGAGGGGGCGGCCGGTGACGTCGCGCTGGTAGCAGGCAAAGACGGCATCGCGGCGCTGGTCGGAGCGGCGCATGGTCGGATCTTAGGCGCGGGAGACGTACTCGCCGCTGCGGGTGTCGACGCGCACCGTGTCGCCCTCCTCGACGAAGAGCGGAACCTGCACCGTGACGCCCGACTCCAGCACCGCCGGCTTGTTGCCGCCGCCCGACGCGGTGTCGCCCTTGACCCCGGGCTGGGTCTGGGTGACCTTCATGTCGACGGCGCTGGGGACCTGGACGTCGGCGACGCGCTCGTCGACGAACAGCACATCGACCTCGTCGTTGGGCCGCATCCACTGCATCGCGTCCCCGGCCAGCGAGCGCGGCAGCTCGATCTGCTCGTAGTCGCGGCTGTCCATGAAGACGGCCGCCTCGCCGGAGTCATAGAGGTACTGCATCTTGCGGCTCTCGGTGCGGACGGGACGGAACTTCTCCCCGGCGCGGAAGGTCTTGTCGATCACGTTGCCGTCCTCGACCCGGCGCACCTTGGTGCGCACGAAGGCGCCGCCCTTGCCCGGCTTGACGTGCTGAAACTCGAGGATCTTGTAGATCGAGCCGTCGATCTCGATGTGGGATCCGTTCTTGAATTGGTTGGTCGAAATCACGGCCGATCAGGGTAGCGGCCCGCGGCGGCGCGGATCGGGCTGGCGCGTCCGCGAGAATCCCGCCCATGGCCACCGCCATTGGGCGTCATACGCCGAAGCTCAGCGCCGCGCCACGCGAGGAGGAGCGGGTCACACCGCTGGAGCTCTTCTTCGATCTCGTCTTCGTCCTCGCGATCACCCAGTGCACGACGCTGATGTCACACAACCCCACCTGGGCAGGCCTCGCCGAGGGCCTGCTGGTGCTCGGCGTGCTCTGGTGGTCCTGGGTCGGCTACGCCTGGCTGACGAGCGTCGTCGACCCCGAGGAGGACGCCGTTCGACTCTCGATCTTCGTCGCGATGGCGGCGCTTCTGATCGTCTCGCTCTGCGTCCCGCACGCCTTCGGCGACCGGGCGCTGATCTTTGCTGTCGCCTACGGCGTCGTCCGCGCGGCCCACATCGCCCTGTTCAGGCTCGCCAGCCGCGACGACGACGCCCTGCGGCGCTCGGTGACCGGGCTCGCGGTCAGCACCGCGATCGGGGTCGGCATCCTCGCCGCCGCGTCGCTTTTGGACGGCGTGGCCCAGGGCGCGCTCTGGGCGCTGGCGATCGGGCTCGACATGGCCGGGCCCTACGTCTTCGGCTCCGAGGGCTGGAAGCTCGTGCCCGGCCACTTCGCGGAGCGCCACGGGCTGATCATCATCATCGCCCTCGGGGAGTCGATCGTGGCGATAGGCGTCGGCGCCAAGGGGGACCTGACGGCGGGCGTCGCCGCGGCGGCGGTGCTGGGCATTGCCCTCGCCGCGGCGCTCTGGTGGATCTACTTCGACGTCGTCGCGATCGTCTCCTCACGCCGCCTGGCACAGGCCAAGGAGGGCCGCGAGCGCAACGAGATGGCGCGCGACTCCTACTCCTACCTGCACCTGCCGATGGTCGCCGGGATCGTCCTCGTCGCGCTGGGGCTGAAGACGATTCTCGGCAACGTCGACGATCCACTCGACACCGTGCCGGCCTTTGCCCTGCTGGGCGGGGTCGCCGCCTATCTGCTCGGGCATGTCGCCTTCCGCTACCGCCACATCCAGACGGTCAACTACCACCGCCTCGCGCTCGCCGTCGTCCTCGTGGCCCTGCTACCGCTGGCGGTAACGATCCCGCCGCTGCTCACGGTCGCGATCGTCGACGCATTGCTCTGCGCGATGATCGTCTACGAGACGCGCCGCTATGGCGAAGGCCGGAGCCGGCTACGCCACACCGACGCGGTCGAGTCGCCGGCCTAGTAGGGACCCATCGCCGAGCCCTGGGTGCTGGCCGGGTGATGGTGATGGTGGTGATGATGCCTTGTGCTTGGCCAGCGCCGCCCCAGGCGCGCCTAGCGTCAGGGCGAGTGCAGCTGCGAGGCCCGGGACCGCTTTCAGTAGCCGTCTTGCGTTCACTTTTCCTTCTCCCGAGTCGTCGGATTCTCGAGAGGGACTACGAGGCGGCCCCGGCCCAGGTTCAGCTCAGTTGTGGTTGGCGCCGTGGTGGTGGTGATGATGATGATGGTGGTGATGGTGCTTGTGATGACCGGGCGGGTCATCGGCCCCGTTCTTGGCCACCGAGACGGCCGGTCCGCTCAACGCCAACGCGGCGCTGGCGACTGCCACCGGAATCATCCGAAGTGTTCGCTTGCTCATAAGCCCCTCCTGGGATTCGACTGCCTTGCCAAGCGGGCGTCTCCCCAGTCGCCCGTGTGGTTCTGTCTACGAGGGAACCCGCCCGCAGGTTCAAGATCACTCAGATGTGATCAGTCGAGCAGCGGCGGCGCCTGGCTGGCGCTGCGGATCGCCCCGACGCTGGCGGCGACGACGAGAGCGATGCCGGCGATCTCGGCGGCGCTGAGGTCCTGGCCGAGGCCGATGAAGCCGACCAGGGCCGCGACGGCGGGCTCGAGGCTCATCAGGACGCCGAAGGGAGCCGGTGAAATCCGGCGCAGAGCCTCGATCTCGGCCCCGTAGGGAAGCACGGTGCTGAGCAGCGAGACGACCACGGCGACCCCGAGCACCGCCGGGGCGAGCAGCTCGGTCCCCCCCATCGCTATCCCGACCGGCGCCTGCAGCAGCGCCGCGACCAGCACCCCGGCGGCAAGACCCGACACTCCCGGGTAGACCCGGCCCAGGCGCTTGGCGATCAGGATGTAGGCGGCCCAGCCGGCGGCCGCGATCAGCGCGAAGGCGACCCCGACGAGGTCGGCGGAGCCGCCGAGCGGCCCCGCCAGGGCCAGCACCCCCAGCGCGGCCATTGCCGCCCAGAGCAGCGCCAGACGGCCGCGGCCGGTGACCACGGCGACCCCGAGCGGGCCGAGGAACTCGATCGTCACCGCCACCCCGAGCGCGATGTGGTCGATGGCGCCATAGATCGCCAGGTTCATCACCGCCAGCGAAACCCCGAAGGCGAGGGCGAGCCGCAGCTCGCGTGGCGGCCGCTCGCGCAGCCGCGGCCTTCCGAGCGCGAAGGCGAACGGGATCGCCAGCAGGTTGCGGAGGAAGACGGCGCCGCCGAAGCCGACCCGGTCGAAGAGCGAGATCGCTATCGCGGCCCCGGACTGGATCGAGGCGACCGAAAGCAGGACCAGCCCGACGGCCGAGAGCGCCCGCCCCTCCCCCGCCGGCGGTCGCCGCTCGCTACTCGACTTCCCGCAGCTCCTTCGAGAGCCCGCTGAGGTTCTCGTAGCCGTCGCGGCCGACCACGACCAGGTCCTCGATCCGCACCCCGAGCTGGGCCGGCACGTAGACGCCGGGCTCGACCGTCACCACCTCGCCGGACTCCAGCTCGTCCTCGGAGCGCTGCGAGAGGGTGGGCTTCTCGTGCACCTGCAGGCCGACGCCATGGCCGAGCCCGTGGCCGAAGTGGTCGCCGTGGTTGGCGTCGGCGATGATCCCGCGCGCGACCGAGTCGACCTCCTTGCCGGTCCTGCCTGCCGCGACCGCCGCCAGCGCCGCGGTCTGTGCCTTGAGGACCAGCTCGTATATCTCGCGCCCCTCCGGCGAGGCCTTGACGGCGGCGAAGGTGCGGGTGCAGTCCGAGCAGTAGCCGTCCAGGCGCGCTCCCATGTCGAAGACGACCATGTCGCCAGGCACGATCTGCCTCTCCCCCGGCTCGGCGTGCGGCATCGCGCCGTTGGCGCCCGTAGCGACGATCGGCGGAAACGACGGCTCGCCGCCGAGCTCGCGGATCCGCGCCTCGGCGGCGCGGGCAACCTCGACTTCGGTTCGCCCCTCCAGTCCCTGCTCGAGCGACCACTCGTAGACCTCGTCGGCCAGCTTCGCCGCCTCGGCGATCGCCGCCAGCTCTTTGTTGTCCTTGACCCGCCGCAGCTGCTCGACCAGGCCCCCGGCCGGAATCAGCTCGGCGCTCTCGGACGACTTCTCGGTCAGCTCGCCGAGGGTCCGCACGCTGACGTGCTGGTCCTCGAAGCCGCAGCGTCCGCTCAGGCGCTCGGCCAGGCCCGCCGTCCACTCGACGCTGACCGCGACCAGCTCCCAGCCGCCGATCTCCGAGGCGGCGCGCTCGATGTAGCGAAAGTCGGTCAGGAAGGCGCGGTCGCGGGGTCCGCAGATGCAGGCCCCGTTGGTGCCCGAGAACCCGGTCAGGTAGCGGACGTTGGTCAGATCGGTGACCAACAGCCGTTCCAGGCCCTGCTCGGAGACCAGCTTCGCGAGCCGGTCAGCACGCTCGACGCTCATCGACCCCTCGCCGCTGCGGCGCCGCGGGCGGTCATCTGCCGAGCTCCCTGGCGATGATCTCCAGCGCCTCGCGGTAACCGTCCGGCCCCTTGCCGGCGACCCGGGCGACGACCAGGCCCTCGAAGACCGAGACCTTGCGCCAGTCCTCGCGGGCCGAGACGTCGGAGAGGTGGACCTCGACCGTCGGCACCGCGGCGAGGTCGAGGGCGTCGGCGATCGCGCGGCTGTAGTGGGTCCAGGCGCCGGCGTTGATCAGCGCCGCGTCGGCGAGCTCGGGCAGCCGGTGCAGGTGCTCGACGAACTCGCCCTCGTCGTTGGTCTGAAAGAAACGCGCCTCGAGGTCGAGGTCGCGGGCCCAGTGCTTGATTCGGTTCTCGAGCTCGGTCAGGGCAAGGCCTCCGTAGATCTCCGGATCGCGGCGCTCGAGGACGTCGAAGTTCACGCCGTGCAGCACCTCGACCCTGTTGCGCGCGCTCGACGCGGTCATCCAAGCAGCTCCTCAATCGCCTCCCGGACCCTACCCGGCTCGACCCGTTCCCCTTCCCTGGGCTCACCGGGCCGGGACAGAAGTACGAACCGGACCCCATCGGAGTCGCGCTTCTTGTCGCGACCAACCGCCTCGAGAATCGCCTCGGGGTCGAGCGGCGGCTCGATCGCGGTCGGCAGGCCGGCGCGCTCCAGCATCGCCCGCAGCTGCTCGTAGAGATCGTCGGCCTCGGAGATCCGCAGCGCCGCCAGCATCCCGAGGCCGACCGCCTCACCGTGGCGGTAGCGGTCATAGCCGCTCGCCGCTTCGATCGCGTGCCCGACCGTGTGGCCGAGGTTGAGGATCGCCCGGCGGCCGCTGTCGCGCTCGTCCGCGGCGACGACCTCGGCCTTGAAGCGGACGCACTCGACGACTGTCTCGCCGAGCTGCGCCGCGGCGGGCGAACCGAGCTCTCGCACCTGCTCCCAGAGCCGGCCCCCGGCCAGAAGCGCGGTCTTGATCACCTCCGCCCAGCCGGCGGCCAGCTCCTCCTCGGGCAGCGTCGCCAGCGTCCCGGTGTCGGAGATCACCGCCGCGGGCAGGTGGTAGGCGCCGACGTAGTTCTTCGCCTCCGGCAGGTCGACCCCGGTCTTGCCGCCGATCGAGGAGTCGACCTGGGCGAGGAGAGTCGTCGGCACCTGGACGAGGTCGACCCCGCGCTGGTAGGTGGCGGCGCAGAACCCGGCCAGGTCCCCGACGACCCCGCCGCCGAGGGCGACGATGTGATCGGAGCGGGTCATCTCCTGCCGGGCCAGCTCGCGCAGGACGCGCTCCGCCTCGGTGAGCGTCTTCGCGCCCTCGCCGGGCTCGACCGCGATGCTGGCGGCGAGCGGCTCGATCCGGGTCGCGTAGAGGCCGGCTACGGTGCTGTCGCTGACGCAGAAGCGGCGGCCGGCGAGCGGCCACCAGTCCGCCTCCAGGAGGCCTTCGCCGACGAAGACCGGGTACTCGCCCGAGCTGCTCGCGGCCCAGACCATCCGCGTGCCGGCGGGAAGCTCGCGCAGCAGGGCCAGCAGGGCCGGCATCGCGCGCCGGCTCTGCTCGCGGTCACCCGGCGGCAGCACCGCGTCGGCGAGCTGCTCGTAGAGCGGGATTCGCGCCGGCAGCAGCGCCTCGAAGGCGGCTTGGTCGCGGGCCAGCGGCCGCGCCGAGCCCTTCGCCCGCCGCCAGGCCTCGGCGATGTCGACCTGCAGCCAGACGACGACATGTCGGCGCAGGGCCTCGGGGACCCCGGGATCGAGCACGCTGCCGCCGCCGAGCGCGATCGCGCCGCCGTCGGCTTGCTCCAGGAGCGGCAGCACGACCTCGGCCTCGCGGCGGCGGAACTCCGGCTCGCCGTGACGCTCGAATAACTCGCCGATCGGCATCCCGGCATGGCGCTCGATCAGCTCGTCGACCTCGGTCGTCTGCAGGCCGGCCTCCTGCGCGGCGCGCAGGGCGGTCGTCTTGCCCGCCCCCATGAAGCCGATGAAGACGAGCGCCGGGGCCCTGCTCACTGGGGCAATCCGAGGCGCTGCCTGTAGGCGGCGAGCGCGCCGAGGACGTCGTCGATGTGGTCGCCGCCGAATTTCTCCCGGTAGGCGGCGGCCAGGGTCAGGCAGACCATCGCCTCGCCGACCACGGCCGCGGCAGGCACGACCGTGGAGTCGGTGCGCTCACGCAGCGCCTCGGCCGGCTGCTTGGTCTCGGTGTCGACCGACTGCAGGGGCTTGGTCAGGGTCGAGATCGGCTTGATCGCCGCCCGTACGACCAGCGGCTGGCCGTTGGTCATCCCGCCCTCGAGCCCACCGGCGCGGTTGGACTCGCGGTAGTAGCCGCGCTCGGGGCTGAAGAAGATCTCGTCGTGGGCCTCGGAGCCGGGGCTGCCCGAGACCTCCCAAGCTGGGCCGATCGTCACCCCCTTGATCGACTGGATCGAGACCACCGCCTGCGCCAGGCGCCCGTCGAGCTTGCTCTCCCAGGAGACGTGCGAGCCGAGGCCGGGCACGAGCCCCAGAGCCAGGACCTCGAAGCTGCCGCCGAGGCTCTCGTTGGCCTTTCGCAGGCGGTTGATCTCCTCGACCATCTCCGCGCTCGCGCCGGGGTCGAGGCAGCGCACCGGATCCTCGTCGACGGCGTCGAAGTCCGCCGCCGTCAGGCCCTCGCGCTCGGGCGCCTTGACCGAGCCGACCTGGATCACGTGGCTGTGGACGCTGACCCCGACCGCGGCGAGGAAGGCCCGCGCGATCGAGCCCGCCGCGGTGCGGGCGGCGGTCTCGCGGGCGCTGGCCCGTTCGAGCACGTTGCGGACGTCAGTGTGGCCGAACTTCTGCAGCCCCGCGAGGTCGGCGTGGCCGGGGCGCGGCAGGTGGACCTCCTCGACCTCGGCCTCGACCGGCCAGGGATTCATCCGCTCCTCCCAGTTGGCGTAGTCGCGATTGTCGACCAGGATCGCGATCGGGCTGCCGAGGGTGCGGCCGTGGCGCAGGCCGGAGCGGATCTCGACCGTGTCGCTCTCGATCTTCATCCGCCCGCCGCGGCCGTGGCCGAGCTGGCGCCGGGCCATGTCGCGGTCCAGTGCGGCGCGATCGAGCTCCAGGCCCGCGGGCAGGCCCTCGACGATCGCGGTCAGGCCGGGACCGTGGGATTCACCTGCTGTGACGAATCGAAAGGGCATCGTTGACGGGTCTCAGGCTACTGGCGCCGCCCGCCGCCCCGCGGGGCATTCGGACCAGCCAGCTCCGGACCTACCCTGTCTGGATGGCCGCCCGCCGACTGGTGATCGTGATGCTCGTGCTGCTGGCGATCTCGACCCTGATCGCCGCGCTGCTGCCGCCTCCCGGGAATGACTCCCCGGCGCCACCGCCGGCGCCGCGAGCCGGGCGCAGCGTTCAAAAGGCCAGCGCCCCCCGGGTGCCCGGCCCCGGCAAGCTGGGCCAGCTGCTGGTGGCGCGGATGCGGATCTCGCAGCGGCCGCCGAAGACGGTGCGGGTCGAGCGCGGCGACGAGCTGCGCCTCTCGGTCGCGGCGCCGTACGGCGACGACATCGAGATCCCGGCCCTCGGCCGCACCGCCGCGGTGACCCCGGTCGCCCCGGCACCGTTCGACCTCCTGACGACCGGCATCGGGACTTACGACGTCCGTGCCGTTCAGACGGGCCGGCTCGCCGGGCGGCTGCTCGTCGGCAAGCCCGGGACCGGGCGCTGCGGCGTCTCTACGCCTGCAACTCCTCGGGGACGAGCGTCAACTCGATCCTGCGCCCGTCGCGGTAGACGCGGGTCGGCAGGTCACGGTCGATCCGCTCGGCGACCATCAGCCGCTGCAGGTCGCCAACGTCACTGAGCGCGACGCCGTCGACCTCGACGATCAGGTCCTCGGGCCGCATCCCGGCCCGGGCGGCGGGGCTGCCGTCGACGACCTCGACCACTTCGACCCCCTCGCGGCGGCCGAGCATGTTCGCCAGCCGCGGCGGCAGCGGCCGCGAGCCGCCGACGATGCCGATGTAGGCACGGCGCACCCTGCCCTCGCCCATCAGCGCCGCGACGATGCGGCGGGTGGCGTCGTTGATCGGCACCGCGAGGCCGAGCCCGATTCCCGCGACGGCGGTATTGATGCCGACCACCCGCCCCAGCCCGTCGCCCAGCGCACCTCCGGAGTTGCCCGGGTTGAGCGCCGCGTCGGTCTGGATCACGTTCTCGATCAGCCGCGTCGCCGAGCGGGTGCGGGTAGGCAGCGAGCGCCCCAGCGCCGAGACGACGCCCGCGGTCACCGAGCCGCTGAAGCCGTTCGGGCTGCCGATCGCGACCACCAGCTGGCCGACCCGGAGGTTCTCGGCGTCGCCGAGCTCGGCCGGGGTCAGGTCGCCGGCCTCGGTTCGGAGCACCGCGAGATCGGATAGCGGGTCCGAGCCGACCAGCTCGAAGCTGAACTCTCGCCCATCGGTGAAGGCGGCGCGGCCGCTTCCGTCGCTGCCGGCGATCACGTGGGCGGCGCTGAGCATGAAGCCGTCGGCGGTGATCGCGACGCCGCTGCCGGCGCCCTCGCTGCGGCGGCCACGGCGGCTGCGGCGGGAGACGGTCAGATGGGCGACCGACGGGCCGAGCCGCTCGGCGACCGCGGTGACGGTGCGCGAGTAGGCGTCGAAGGCCTCGGCGTCGGGAAGTGGCCGCCGGGCGGCGTCGGAGTCGCCGTTGGGTCCACCCGCCCGAGCGGGGAATGTCGAGTCGAGAAGACGAAGACGAGACATCGCTTCGGACGCTACCAAGTCACGAATCCCGGGCCGCCTCGCGCATCGCCTCCAGCGGCGGCTCGACTCCGGTCCAGATCCGAAACGAGGCCGCTCCCTGGCGGACCAGCACCTCGAGCCCGTCGACGACGTCGGCACCGGCCTCCCCCGCAACCTGCAGCAGCCTGCTCTCGCCCTGCCCGTAGACGAGGTCGACGACGGTCTGGGCGTGGCCGAACCAGCGCCGGGTCAACGGCAGGTCCCGGAAGGGATCTTCGCCGCGCAGGCCGACGCTGGTCGAGTTGACGACCAGGTCGTAGGCGCCTGCCTCGGGCTCGGTCTCGACGACCCCGCCGAGCTCGGCGCAGAGCTGAGCCGCCCGCTCCGGGGTGCGGTTCCAGACCGAGACCTCGCTTCCCTCGCGGGTCAGGGCCCAGACCACGGCCCGCGCGGCCCCGCCGGCGCCGAGCACCAGGGCACGCCGGCCGGCGGCCGAGCCGGGAAGCGCCTGCATCAGCCCGATCGCGTCGGTGTTGTCGGCCCAGATCTCGCCGTCGCGGAAGCTGAGCGTGTTCGCGGCGCCGATCTCGCGCGCCACCTCCGAGCGCCGGTCGGAGAGCAGCAGCGCCGCGCCCTTGTGGGGGACGGTCACGTTGGCCCCGGCAAAGCCCTCATCCGGCATCGAGCGCACCCGCTCCTGCAGCTGGTCGGGCGCGACCTCGATCGCCTCGTAGGACCACTCGTCCGCCATCCCCAGCGCCGCGAAAGCCGCGTTGTGGATCGCCGGCGAGCGCGAGTGGCCGATCGGCATCCCCAGCACGGCCAGCCGCGGCATCAGTCCGGGCAGTTGGTCGGCGAGGCGCCCTTGGCCTGCAGGGCGTGCTGGTAGGCCGCCTGGTCGCGGTCGAACTGGGCGGCGGTGGAGGAGAAGCTGTGCTCGCCGCAGGTTCCCGGCTTGACGACGTAGTAGATGTAGTTGACCTTGGCCGGCTGCGCGGCGGCCTTGATCGAGGCCAGGCCGGGATTGCCGATCGGGCCCGGCGGCAGGCCCGCATGCAGGCGGGTGTTGTAGGGCGAGGGGCTCGAGAGCTGGGACTCGGTCAACGGCTGGGTGTAGTTGCCGACCGCGAAGCGGGTCGTCGCGTCGATCCCGAGCGGCATCCCGCGGTGCAGGCGGTTGTAGATCACCGCGGCGACCAGCGGGCGCTCGCGATCCAGTTGCGCCTCGCGCTCGATCATCGAGGCGATGATCAGCACGTCGTAGGTCGTCAGGTTCTTCGAGCGCGCGTATTTGAGGTTCACGCCCTTGATCCGGCGCTGGAAGTCCTGCAGCTGCTCCTGGACGAGGTTGCCCACCGGGGTGCCCGACTTGACCTGGAAGGTGTCCGGGAAGAGGAAGCCCTCGAGGTTGCGAGCCCGCCCCTGGGCGCCATAGTGCGACGGGTTGAGGAACTTGGAGTGCACGGTCGACTTCATGTAGCTGCCGGTCAGCCCTGCCTGCTTGGCGAGCGGGGCGACCTGCGCCCGGCTCAGCCCCTCGGGGATCGTCACCGTGACGATGCCCCGCTTCCGCGGCGGCGTCGTCAGGTCGTTGATCGCGTCGCCGTAGCTTTCGCCCTTGCGCAGGGTGTAGGTCCCGGGCAGCAGGTCCGAGCGCTTGCCGGCGAGGGTGACGCGGAGCTGGAACAGGGTGCTGCTGGAGACGACGCCGGTGTTATCGAGCAGATCGCCGACCTCGCTGACGCTCGCGCCCTTGGGCACCGAGACGACGACCTTGCCGCTGCCTGAGCCGTGGAAGGGCTGAAAGAGGGCGACCAGGAACCAGAGGATCAGCAGCACCGCGGCGCCGACCAGCACCCGGCGCCAGTTGGCGACCACGGCCTGCACGGCACCGGCGCCGCGCGGCGGGCCCTGGGGGGGCTGGCGCGGGGCCGGCGCGGGGCCCTCTCGCTCGGACCGCAGCTTCGGAAGTCGTCCGCGCATCGCCCGGACCCGGTTCGCGAACGGCTCCCGCGCCGGGGTGCTCGGCAGCCGCTGCTCGGGCGGCGGCAGCTGCTGCGGGGTCTCGGCGCCGGGGTCGCCGGCTGCGGTCGCGCCGGGGGTCTCGGGGCTCGGCGGACGCTTGGCGTCGCGCTCGCGGCGGCGCGCCTCCCGCTCACGGCGGCGCTGCTCGCGGGCATTCGCCTCCGGATCGTCGTGGTTGATCAGCGGGTCCTCGGGACCCCAGTCGCCCTCGGTCATCCCTCTCCCCCCTTGCGGCTCGCCAGGTAGCCCTCGAGCAGGTGCGCCGCCGCCAGGGCGTCCTCGGGAGCCTGGGCGCCTGCACGGCGGCTCGACTCCGCCATCCGCGTCGTCAGCCGCTCGTCGTAGGCCTCCACCGGGACGTCGAGGAGCTCGCGCAGCTGCTCGCTGAAGCGCCGGGTCGCCTGCGCCTGCTCGCCCTCGCGGCCGTTGAGCTGCAGCGGCATCCCGACCACCACCCGCTCGACCTCGTGCGAGGCGACGAGCTCGGCGACCCCGCGCGGGTCGGCCGGCTCCAACACCGCCAGGGGCCGGGCCAGCGTCTCGGAGGGATCGGAGATCGCGCAGCCGATGCGGGCACTGCCGTAGTCGAGGGCGAGAATCCGCATCCGTATCAGCCGGAGAGCTTCTGCTCGATCGCCCGTTTGGCCGCGGCCAGGGCCTCGCCGAGCCGCTCCGGGTCCTTGCCGCCGGCCTGGGCGACCTCGTCGCGGCCGCCGCCGCCACCGCCTACCAGCGCCGCGGCCTCGCGCACGACCTCGGCCGCAGAGAGCCCGCGCTCGACGACCGCGGGCGCGAAGACGGCGACCAGTCCGACCCGCCCGTCCTCGGCGCCGCCGATGACCACCGCCGCATCACCCAACGATTGGCGCACTCGGTCGGCCAGCTCCAGGAGCTGCTTCTGATCGGCGACCGGCACCTCGCCGGCGACCAGGCGCACGCCGCCGACTTCCTGACTGGATTCGGCGAGCTCGGTCGCGGTGTCGGCCAGGCGCCCCCGCTCGGCTTCCTGCGCCCCCTTGCCGAGCTGCTCGAGCCGCTCGACCGCCCGCGTCGCGGCGGCCAGCGGGTCCTGCGGCGAGCCCAGCACCTCACCGGTCCGGCGCAGCTCGTCGGCCCGCTCGCGGTACCAGTCGATCGCCGCCGGCCCGGTCAGCGCCTCGACCCGGCGCACGTTGGCGGCGCTGGATCCCTCGCCGGTGATCGTGAAGATCCCGACCTCGGCGGTGTTGGCGACGTGGGTGCCGCCGCAGAGCTCGCGCGAGACGTCATCGACCTCGACCACCCGCACCCAATCGCCGTACTTCTCGCCGAACAGCGCCATCGCCCCGAGCCGCTCGGCCTCGGTCCGGTCCATGTTGATCCAGCGCACCGGCCGGCTCGCCTTGATCCATTCGTTGACCAGGTCCTCGACCTCGCGCAGCTGCTGCGGGCTCAGCGCGTGGCCGTGGGTGAAGTCGAAGCGAAGCTTGTCCGGCCGCACGGCCGAGCCGGCCTGGCGGACGTGGGTTCCGAGCAGCCGGCGCAGCGCCGCGTGCAGCAGGTGGGTCGCGGTGTGGTTGCGCATCGTCGCGTGGCGGGTCTCGTGATCGACCATCGCCTCGACCCGGGTCCCGGGCTCGGGCGAGGAGCCATCGCCTTTTATCTCCAGGGCCTGGTCGTCGCCGATCCGGTAGACGTCGGCAACCGCCGCCTCGCCCTCGTCCCAGCGCAGCAGGCCGGCGTCGGCGACCTGGCCGCCGCCCTCGGCGTAGAAGGGGCTCTCCTCGAGCTTGACCAGCGCCCGCCCGTCATCGGCGGCGGCGGCGCTGACGCCGGTCGTAGCATGCAGGCGTTCGTAGCCGACGAAGCGGGTCGGCGGCGCCCCGGCGGCGAACGAGAGCACCTTTCCGTGCCGGTCCTCGGACCCGTGGGCGTCGGCGACCCCCATCCGCGCCCTGGTGCGCTGCTGCTCCATAAGCTCCTCGAAGCCCTGGTCATCGACCGAGAGCCCGCGCTCGGCCAGAAGCTCCTTGGTCAGGTCGTAGGGAAAGCCGTAGGTGTCGTGCAGCTTGAATGCCTCGGCGGCGTCGACCCAGGAGGTTCCCTGGCTCTCGGCCTCGGCGACGATCCGCTCCAGCAGCTCGCTACCGCGCTCCAGGGTGCGGCCGAAGCTCTCCTCCTCGTCGCCGGCCCAGCGCAGGATCGTCTCCCGCTCCGCCGCCAGCTCCGGGTATCCCTCGGCGAACATCTCGATCGTGCGCTCGGCGAAGCGCCCCAGCCAGGGCGCTTCGAGGCCGAGCGAGCGGCCGCGGTGGATCGCCCGCCGCATCACCCGGCGCAGGACGTAGCCGCGGTCCTCGTTCGAGGGCACGACGCCCTCGGCGAGCAGGAAGCTCATCCCGCGCGTGTGGTCGGCGAGGATCCGCATCGCCCGCGTGGTCGCTGCGTCCTCGTCGTAGCGGCGGCCGGAGAGCTTCTCGGCGAGCTCAACGAGCGGCCAGAGCAGGTCGGTCTCGAAGACGGAGTCGGTCTCCTGCAGGATCACTGCCATCCGCTCCAGCCCCATACCGGTGTCGATGTTTCGCTGTGGCAGCTCGGTCAGCGACCCGTCCTCGGCCAGGTTGTAGGTCATGAAGACGTGGTTCCAGTACTCGAGGTAGCGGTCGGTGTCGTCGCCCGGCCGCTCCTCGTCGGAGCCGAAGCGCTCGCCGCGGTCGTAGTACATCTCCGAGCAGGGGCCGCAGGGGCCGGTCGGGGCCGCCTGCCAAAAGTTCTCGGCCCGCGGCAGCTGGACGATCCGCTCCTCCGGCACCCCGACCGACTTCCAGAGCTCGATCGCCTCGGTGTCGGGGCCGAGGCCGAGCTCCTCGTCGCCACCGAAGACGGTCGCCCAGATCCGCTCCGGCTCGAAGCCGTAGCCCTCGGTCGAGAGCTCCCACCCCATCTGCACCGACTCCTGCTTGAAGTAGTCGCCGAAGCTCCAGTTGCCGAGCATCTGAAAGAAGGTCAGGTGGCGACGGGTGTTGCCAACCTCGTCGATGTCGGGGGTGCGGAAGCACTTCTGCACGTCGGCGACCCGCTTGGCCGGCGGCGCGGCGAGGCCGAGGAAGGCGGGCTTGAACGGCTGCATGCCGGCAACGGTCAGAAGCGTCGAGGTGTCATCGGCGGCCGGGATCAGCGAAGCCGAGGGCACGATCTTGTGCCCCCGCTGCTCGAAGTAGCGCAGGAACGTGTCGCGGATCTGGTTTGCCTTCACAGGGTCAGAATCTACGGGGATGGAGAGCTTCCGCGACCTGCCGCCCGGCCTTCCCGTGCCCACCGACGACGGCGGCGCCGATCACCTGCGCGGCGCAAGGCTGCCACCGATGCGCCTCGAAGCCAGCTCCGGCGGCGCGGTCGACCTCGCCGCGGCCGCCGCTGAGACCCTGGTGCTCTACGTCTACCCCCGCACCGGTGTCCCCGGGCAAGCGCTGCCCGAGGGCTGGGACGAGATCCCCGGGGCGCGGGGCTGCACGCCGCAAAACTGCGCATTCCGCGACCTCCACGGCGAGCTGCGGTCGCTCGGCGCCACGGTGCACGGGCTGAGCTCGCAGCCGCTCGACGAGCAGCGCGAATTCGCCCGCCGCGAGCGGATCCCCTATCCGCTGCTCAACGACTCCGGCCTCTCGCTGGCCGAGGATCCGGGCCTGCCGACCTTCGAGGCCGGCGCGATGAGGCTCTACAAGCGGCTCTCGCTGATCGCCCGCGGCGGCACGATCGACGAAGTGATCTATCCGGTCTTCCCGCCTGGAAGCGACGCCGCCAGGGTGCTCGAACTGCTCGAATAAATTGCGGCGGCCTACGGCCGCCTGACATGCATCAGCCGCTCCACTTCGTTTCGCGGCCCATCAAACAATCGTCCCGTGGCCGACGATCGTCTCGCCGCACATCAGGGCCGCCAGCTGGCCGGGAGCGACCCCGGCGACCGGCTCGGCGAGCTCCAGCTCGAGGCCATCGTGGCTTCCGGGACCGGCCAGCGGAGCCGCGCAGCGCACCGGCTTCGAGCGGTAGCGCAGGCGCACGCGGTCCACCCGGCCGCCGGGGCGGTGCAGGACGACGCCACGGACCGCGACCCGGCTCGTCCCCAGCTCCTCGCGGGTGCCGACTGTGACCGTGTTGCGCTCGGCGTCGGTTGCGAGCACATAGAGCGGGTGGCCCGCGGGGACGCCGATCCCGCGCCGCTGACCCACCGTGAAGTGGTGCTGGCCGCGGTGGCGGCCCAGCCGCCGACCGCCGGCATCGATCACCTCGCCCTCGCGGTCGCCGAGACCACCGTGGCGTCGAAGGAATCCGCGCTTGCCCTGGCCGGCGAGAAAGCAGAGGTCCTGGCTCTCCGGGCGCCGCGCCACCGCGAGGCCGTGCCGGGCGGCGACCTCCCGCACCTGCGGCTTGCGCAGCTCGGCGAGCGGGAATCGCAGCCGGCCCAGCAAGCGCGGCGGCAGCTTCGCCAGCATGTAGCTCTGATCCTTGGCCGGGTCGGCGGCGGCCGCCAGCAGCGGGCCCTCGCCGTCGTCGGCGATGCGGGCGTAGTGGCCGCTGACCAGCTCGCTCGCTCCCAAGGCGTGAGGCGAGCTCGATCATCGCCTCGATCCGCAGCTCCCCGTTGCAGAGCACGCAGGGGTTCGGGGTCTGCCCGGCCGCGTAGCCGGAGACGAAGCGGTCGACAACCCGGCGGCGGAACTGCTGCTCGAGATCGAGGGTGAAGTGCGGCAGTCCGAGCGAGTGGGCCAGGTCGCGCGCCGCGACCACCGCCTCCGGCGAGCAGCAGCTGCGCTCCCCGTCGGTCTCGCGGTCGGCCCAGAGCTTCAGCGTCACCGCAACGACCTCGCGGCCCGCCTCGCGCTCCAGCAGCGCCGCGGTGGCGCTGTCGACCCCGCCGCTGAGCGCGACCAGCACCCGCCCGGGGGCCGGATCGGCGAGCGGGACGCCCGCGGTGGCGGCAGCCGCGAGCGCCCGGTGCAGGGCGTCGGCGGCGAGGCCGGCGGCGTGGCGCATCGCCGGGCTGAGGCCGCCGAGGGCGGCGTCGAGATCGCCGGCGCCGATCCTCGCCGCGTCGAGCACCGTCTCGCCGTCGGCAAGGTCGGTGGCCGCCGCACAGGCGGCGGCGGTCGCGGCGCAGCCCTCGGAATCGAACCCGGGACCGCTGATGCGTCCGTCGCGGATCCCGAGCGAGATCCGCGCCAGGTCGCCGCAGGCCGCGCCTCCGGCGGCCCCACTAAACGGCTGGTCAGCTACGGGTCCGCGCCGCGAATCGTCTCCCCAGTAGAGGTGCGACATCGGTCCGCGCATCGTTCTAGGGTAGGCAGATGAGCGGAGGGGCGCCATGCCCGGGGTGTGGTGTCGTGCTGGCGGAGTGCGACGGACCGGTCCATCCCTACATCGGGTCGACCCCGGCCTGCTGGGCGCTCTACGGAGAGCTGCTGGCCCACGAATATGCGGACCTCGGCTATCCCGAATGCCACCGCATCAGCGTCGACGCCTACGCCGCCCAGCACCCCGGCAAGCGCGGACGGCGCACGATCCAGTCGGTCGGCACCCACCTCACCGGTCTCTACCTCGTCCTCGAGCGTGGCCTCGACGGGCCCGCCGCGACGGCGATGAAGAACCGCGTCCTCGCCACCGAGCCTCCGTTTCGGTGGTTGCAGCCGCCCGGCCCCTCCGACGCGCTGACCGTCCAGGACGTGCTCGAGCTGCGCCACGAGATGACCCACTGCGACGCCGTCGAGGCCTGGGGGCGCTCGGTCTGGGCGACCTGGGAGCTTCACCACGAGACGGTTCGCGGCTGGGTCGAGGCCGCGCTCGAAACCGTCGGCCAGCGCTAAAGCGGCCCCAGCCCGCCGTTGCCGCCTCCGGCTTGATCCCTTCATAGAAGGTGGGCGTCTACCCAATGCCCCGCAGGACACCGGGAAAGCGACGTCCGGGCCGAATGTGTTGGGTCAATTACACGAGACAGCTCGCGTACGGGCTCGGGCCTGAATCAGAAGCTAGCAGCGGCGGCCGATCAGCCTCCGCCCGGGCGCTTGGCGCGGACGGAAATCCCTAGCTCCCGCAGCTGGCGCTCGTCGACCGGGGCCGGGGCCCCGGTCAGCGGATCGGCTCCGGAGGCGGTCTTCGGAAAGGCGATCACGTCGCGGATCGTCTCCGAGCCGTGCAGCTGCGCGACCCAGCGGTCGAGGCCGTAGGCGATCCCGCCGTGGGGCGGCGCCCCGTAACGCAGCGCCTCGAGCAGGAAGCCGAACCGCTGCTCGGCCTCCTCGGCGCCGATCCCCAGCGCCTCGAAGACCTTGCTCTGGACCTCGGGACGGCTGATCCGGATCGAGCCGCCACCGAGCTCGACCCCGTTCCAGACCACGTCGTAGGCGAGCGCCCGCGCCTCGCCCGGCTCGGCGGGATCGAATTCGCCGGCGGGTGAGGTGAACGGGTGATGGAGGGGGTCCCAGCGGCCCTCCTCCTCGTCCCACTCCATCAGCGGCCAGTCGACGATCCAGGCGAGCTCGTTGCGGTCGGCCGGGATCAGGTCCCAGCGCGCCGCAAGCCGGTTGCGCATCCCGCCCAGGGTCGCCGCGGCGACCTTCGGCAGGTCGGCGACGACCAGCAGCAGATCGCCCTCTCCGGCACCGAGCAGCTCGTTCATCGCCGCCAGCTCGGCCTCGGAGAGGAACTTCGCAACCGGCGAGCGCCAGCCATCGCCTTCGCGGAAGGCCCAGACCAGGCCCTTGGCGCCGAGCTCCTGGGCCTCGCCGATCAGCCCGTCCAGCTCCGCCCGTGAGAGCTCGCGGCGACCGGCATTGATCCCCCGCACCGTGCCGCCGTCGTCGATCACCGAGCGAAAGGCGCGGAACTCCGTCTCGCGCAGGGCCTCGGTCAAGTCGACGATCTCGAGCCCGAAGCGGAGGTCGGGCTTGTCGCTGCCGTAGCGCGCGATCGCCTCGTCATAGCCGAGCCGCGGGAACGGGACCGCCACCTCGACCCCCATCTCCCCCAGCACCTCGGCCAGCAGCTCCTCGTTCAGCGCCAGAACGTCCTCGAGGGTGACGAAGGACATCTCGATGTCGAGCTGGGTGAAGTCGGGCTGGCGGTCGGCGCGCTGGTCCTCGTCGCGAAAGCAGCGCGCGATCTGGAAGTAGCGCTCGAACCCGGCGACCATCAGCAGTTGCTTGAAGAGCTGCGGCGACTGCGGCAGCGCGTAGAAGGAGCCCTGCTGGAGCCGGCTCGGGACGAGGAAGTCGCGGGCGCCCTCCGGCGTCGAGCGGGTCAGGATCGGGGTCTCGATCTCGTAGAAGCCCTCGCGGCCGAGGAACCCGCGGATCGCCGTCGTGACCAGGTGGCGCAGGGCGATCGCCTCCCGCATCGGCTCGCGGCGCAGGTCGAGATAGCGGTAGCGAAGCCGGGTCTCCTCGCCGACCTCGCCGCCGAACGACTCGACCCCGAAGGGCGGCGTCTCGGCGTCGGCGAGGAGCTCGAGCTCGTCGACGCGGATCTCGAACTCCCCGGTCGAGAGCTCGCGGTTGACGGTCTCCTCGGAGCGGCGCACGACGTCGCCGCAGGCGCTGATCACGTCCTCGGCCCGCAGCGAGTGGGCCTGCTCGTGGGCACCGCCCGCCAGGTCGGGATTGAAGACCAGCTGCACGAGCCCGGTGCGGTCGCGCAGGTCGATGAAGATCAGGCCGCCGTGGTCGCGGCGGCGGTGCACCCAGCCGGCGACCCGGGCGGCGGTCCCCACCCGGTCGGCGAGCACCTGCCCGCACCAGGTGTCGCGATAGCCGTTCGGCTGCAGGGCGGGAAAGGCGCTCATCGCTCGCCCACCAGCTCCTCGACCGCCTCGGCGGGCGAAAGCCGGCGCTGCTCGCCGCTTTGCATGTCGCGCAGCTGCGCCGAGCCGTCGGCCTCGAGGATCAGCGTCCGCGCGGCGCCGACCCGGTCCGCCTGGCGGATCTGCCCCTTGAGGCTGCGGCCGGCGAGATCGGTCTCGGCCCGCAGCCCCCTGTGGCGGAGCTCGGTGACGATCGCCAGCGCCTCCGGGCGCCGGTCGTCGTCGGCGGCGGCGACGAAGACGTCGCGCTCGCTCGGCTGCGGTTTCGGGTCGAGGGCGAGCAGGATCCGCTCGATGCCGGCCGCCCAGCCGATCGCCGGGGTCGGCGGACCGCCGAGCTGCTCGATCAGCCCGTCGTAGCGCCCCCCTCCTCCGATCTCCGACTGGGCTCCGAGGGAGTCGCTGACGAAGGAGAAGATCGTCCGCGTGTAGTAGTCGATCCCGCGCACCAGCCCGGGATCGATCGAGTAGGCGACCCCGGCCGCATCGAGGTGCGCCCGCACCTGCTCGAAGTGGCGCTCGTCATCGGCCTCGAGCTGGTCGATCAGCTTCGGGGCCGCCTCCATCGCCGCCCGGGTGCCCTCGTGGTCGGCGTCGAAGGCGCGCAGCGGGTTGAGGTCGATCCGCTCGCGGACCTCCTTCGAGAGCTGGTCCTCGTTGTCGTGCAGGTAGTCCTTGAGCTGCTCGAGGTAGCGGCGGCGTGCGTCGAGCGATCCGAGGCTGCCGAGCCGCAGCTCGACCCCGGGAACCTCGAGCTCGGCCAGAAAGTCGTGCAGCAGGCCGATCAGCTCGGCGTCGGCAAGCGGGCTGTCGGTGCCGACCGCCTCGGCCCCGAGCTGGAAGAACTGGCGGTAGCGGCCCGCCTGCGGGCGCTCGTGGCGGAAGAACGGCCCCAGATACCAGAGCTTGACCGGCTGCGGCAGCACCTGCATCCCGTGCTCGAGATAGGCGCGGCAGATCGGCGCCGTGCCCTCGGGCCGCAGGGTGATGCTGCGCCCGCCCTTGTCCTCGAAGGTGAACATCTCCTTGTTGACGATGTCGGTCGACTGGCCGACGCCGCGCTCGAACAGCTCGGTGTCCTCGAAGATCGGGGTCTCGATTCGCCCGTAGCCGGCGCGCTCGAACAGCGAGCGGGCGGCTGCCTCGAGGCGGGCGCGCTGCGCGGCGGCCTCGGGCAGGACGTCGAAGGTGCCCTTGGGGGCCTGAAAGCCGCCGCTCACCGCTCTAAAGCTCGCACGAGCCTAGGACGCAAGCTCAGCCAGGAACGGATTGCTGGCGCGCTCGGCTCCCAGCGTCGTCAATCCCATGTGGCCGGGATAGACCGTCGTCTCCGGCGCGTGGCCGTCGATCAGGGTGCGGATCGACTCCAGAAGCGTGCCCCAGTCGCCGCCGGGCAGGTCGGTGCGCCCGACCGAGCCCTGGAACAGCACGTCGCCGGAGAAGACCGCCTCCTCGCCCCGGACCGAGTAGGTGACATGGCCGGGGCTGTGACCCGGAGTGGAGATCACGTCGAGCTCGAATCCGGCCAGCTCGAGCGTCTCGCCGCCGGCGACCGTCTCGTCGGCCTCATAGCTCTCGAAGGGCCCGAACGGCCCCGGCACCCAGTTCATGATGTTGGCCAGCACCGGGACCTCGAGCTCGGGGCAGTAGACCGGGGCGCCGGTCTCGCGGGCGACCGGCGCGACGGCGCCGATGTGGTCGAAGTGGCAGTGGGTGATCAGGATCGCCTCGACGGCCAGGCCCAGCGACTGCACCGGCGCCAGGATCCGGTCCGCCTCGTCGCCGGGATCGACGATCAGCGCTTGCTCGGAGCCCTTGCGGCGCAGCAGGTAGCAGTTCTCGGCCACCTGGCCGACCGTGAAGCTGCGGACGTCCATCAGCCGTTCCTCATCTTCGCCCGCTGGCGCCGGCGCCACAGCATCCGGTCCAGATAGAAGCCCATCGGGATGTAGAAGGCGAGCATGAAGACGCCGAAGGCGCCCGCGGCGGCCGGGGGCTTGTGCAGGACGATCAGCAGGACGACGAAGATCACCCCCATCAGGACCCCGCGCATGACCGCTCCGCGCCAGGTCGGCGGGTTCTCTCCCCGGGCCGGCCGCTTCTTCTTCGACCGCGCCCGCGACTGGGCTTCGGCGCGGTTCTGCGGCCGCCCGCGGCGGCGGCCGCTGTCGATCCGCCCGCCCTGGGTGCCGCGATGCTTGCGGCGCCTGCGCTTGCGGGTCTGGGCCATGCCCTGAGCCTACGCGAACCGAACCCCGACCCGCCCGGCAATAGAAAAGGCCCGCCGAAGCGGGCCTTTCCCTAGCGGATTTGCCTCGGCAGAAAAATCAGGGTCCGCTGTTCAGCGACCACACCAGGTTGACCTTGTAGATCTCGTTGGTGGGCAGCGTCTTCAGGTTCGACGGGGTTGCCAGCGAGAGGGTGCTCGCCGCGTAACCCGCCTGGAACGTACCCATGCCGGCTCCGGACGCGGCCGAGAGCACCTTGCTCGCCGTGCCTGCGTCGACGAAGCAGCCCGAACCGCACTGATGGGTGGGACCGGTGCCGGTGGAGCCGTTGAGCGGCGTGATCGTCCCGCCGGTGCTCGAGAGCGTCAGCGAGTTGGCCGGCAGAGTGGCTCCAGCCGTGACGTAGGCGTTGGGTGCGTCGGCACCGGCGTTACAGGCGCTGCCGCTGTTGCAGTACTGCTTGAAGACAGCGCTTCCGGAGGGACCGTCACCGGCGACGGTGAGGTTCCAGCCGGCACCCGCGCCGGTGGCGTCAGAGACCGAGTAGTTCGTCATCGAACTGGTGGTCGCCTGGGCCTGGCCGTTGAGGGTGACGCTGTTCAGGTTGGGGACGTCGGGAGAGGTTCCAAAGGCCAAGGAACCCGCCGACACTGAGAACTGGGTTGTGTCGTTTGCTGTGACTCCCAGCGCAGTTGCCGGCAGGACACAAACTGCAAGCGCGCTTACGGCGGCTGCAAGGCCGATCCGCAAACGTCGCGCCGAGGCTGAGGTGATTCGTGTTTTCCGCATGGCACGCTCTTCGGCCGGCGGAGTCGCGGACTCGACGTTGGAATTTGGTAGCCCATCCGTGAACGGACGTTCGTCCGGTGAATCGCCTACCGAAAATTGGGGTTTAGGGGAATAAAACCCCTGCTCGTGGGAAGATCGAACTCAGCGGCGGGACTCGATCACGTGCCGCTCGGGGTCGAAGCCCCGGACCGGAAGCTCTGCCGGAAAGCCCTGCATCGCGGCGGCCGGGACCAGCCCGACGACCTCCGCCTCGACCGGCGAGGCCCCCTGCTCGGCGGCCAGCTCGGCGATCCGCTCCACGACCTGTCGCAGGGGGACCGAGATCGGGTCGTGGACGTTGGTCGATACCTGGGAGCGGCCGCCCTCGAGCGGCAATCCGATCGCCCGCACGCCCGGCAGGCCGCCGCCGGCCTCGCGCAGCGCCGCGGCGACGCGCTGGGCGACCGCGGCGTCGGGCGTGTCGAGCTCGACGTTGAAGGCGGCCAGGGGCGCCCGGGCCGTGACCAGGGTCGCCCCCGCGGTCGGGTGCGGCTCGGCGGGGCCGAAGTCCGGTTGGACGTCGCCGATCCGCATCCGCATCCGCAGCGCCGCCAGCCCGCCCTCGCGGAAGAAGGCGCGCTCCCAGCGCTGCTCGGAGCCCGCGAGCACGCCATAGAGGAAGACCGGAACCCCTAGCGCCCCGATCCGCTCGCCAACGACCCGGGCGTGCGTGCGCGCCTCCTCCTCCCCAGCGGCGTCGAGCCAGACCAGCGGGCAGACGTCGAGGGCGCCGATGCAGGGGTGAAGGCCGCGGTGATGCCGCATGTCGATCCGCTCGACCGCGACCGCCGCCGCCGCCGCCAGCCGCTCGACCAGGTCACGTCCCTTGCCGGCGACCGTGTAGACGCTGCGGTTGTGCTCGTGATCGGAGTGGCGGTCGAGCAGCCCGCGGTCGGCATCCAGCGTGGCGCGGATCGCGGCGATCACCGCCGTGTCCCGCCCCTCGGAGAAGTTGGGAACCGCAAGCAGGGTCACGCCCGGCCGACCAGCAGCTCCCCGTCACGGACGATCGCTTCGCCGTCGACCTCGACCGTGGGCCGGGTGATCACACAATCGAGATGAACCGGCACCTGGACCGTGCCCCCCATCGAAGCCGAGGCGCCGAAGGCGACATGGGCGGTGCCAAGGATCTTCTCGTCCTCGAGGACCTCGCCGGTCAGGATCGCCTTCTCGTTGGTGCCGATGCCGAGCTCGGCGACGTTGGTCCCGTCGGGGCCGTGGGCGCCGAGCAGCGCCATCAGCTTCTCGCCCGGCTCCCCCGAAGCGGCGGTCAGATGCCCGCCGCTGATCGTCAGCTCGACCGGATCGGCGACCAGGCCGATCGCGGCGATCGAGCCGTCGACCATCAGGGTGCCCTCGGCCGTGTCCTCCAGCGGCGCGATGAAGCCCTCGCCGCAGGGCAGGTTGCCCCAGGCGCCGGGGGCGGTCAGGTCGCCGGCGTCGGCTATCGCGTGGCGGCCCTCGAGGCCAAGTCGCAGATCGCTGCCGTTGGCGCAGGTGATCCGGGCCTCGGCGCCGTTCTCCAATGCTTCGGCGACTGCCGCCCCCTTGCGCCGCAGGCCCTCCATGTCGGCGCTCATCACCCGCGCCAGCATCGCCTCGGTCACCCCGGGAAGGGTCGCCAGCCTGACCCCGGCCGCGGTTGCCCCCGCCCGGGCTTCGGTATGGGAGAGCGACTGCACGGTTGGCGCCAGGACGACGTCGGCGGCCGCCATCGCCGCCGCGATCGCGGCCGGCGGCTCGGCCGCGTGGGAAGCGCGCTCCTCCATCAGGGCCAGCAGCGCGTCGCCGCCCGCGCCGCGCGCCTCGGCCTGCAGGGCTTCGCCGAGCCCTTGCGTTGCCGGGTTGCAGATAACCAGCACCTCCTCGCCGCCGGCGACGCCGAGGCAGTCCCGTACCACCGCCCGCACCGCCCGCTCGAGATCCTCGCTCATGCGCCAAGGCTATCCGCGGGCGCGGGCTGAGCGGGCGCGACGGGGCGATTCCGGGCGTCGTGGCCGCCGCTACGATTTGCCTCCCCGCCGGAGTAGCTCAGTCGGTTAGAGCAGCGGA
>CAWAFX010000002.1:0-1903852 GCA_963781495.1 uncultured Solirubrobacterales bacterium | reverse complement strand
CTCTCGGACTGGGGCTCGCAAACTGCCTCGCATGTCCGCCGAAGCGAATCCGGACCCGAGCCTTACGTTCACCCGCCACCTGCCGTTGACGCAGGCCGCAGTCGAGTTCGCCTGCGAGCAGCACGCGGGCCAACACCGGGCGGCGGACGGAGCCGATTTCGTCATCCACCCGCTGGAGGTGGCGTCGCTGCTGGGGCGCTCCCGCTATCCCGATCATGTCGTCGCCGCCGCCGTGCTGCATGACGTACTCGAGGACACCGACGCCCGGCGCTCGGAAATCGAGCTGCGCTTCGGCCCTCAGGTGAGTGACCTCGTCGCCCTGGTAAGTGACGATCCAACGATTCCCAGCGAGGAGGCACGCAAGGACGACGTGCGCGAGCGAGTGCGGCATGCCGACGGGTACGCGGCAGCCGTTTACGCCGCGGACAAGGTTTCAAAGGTGCGAGAGCTTCGTAGCCTCGAGGCAGGTGGCCTGTCGTCAGAAGATGCCGAGGTCAAGTTGCGCCATTACCGGAAGTCGCTGGCGATGCTCAAGGAGACGATCCCCGGCAGCCGCGTCGTCGAGCTGCTTCGCTTCGAGCTCGAAGCTCTGGAGGAGCTGCCGCCTCACCAGGAGTGAAGCGCCCGCATTCGGGAGGCCTTCTTGAACTGGTGCCCTCCATCGGCCCAGCAGATCGTCAAGCAGCTTCACCGCCTCGATCACGAACGGGCCCTTGTTGAGCATCACGCACTCGGCGCGTTCGGACATCGCCGCATCGGTGACCTCGGCCCGGGCGCCAATTCCCTTGCGGACGAGACCGTCGAGAACCTGGGTCGCCCAGATGATCGGTACGTGCGCGGCCTCGCAGAGCCAGAGCAGCTCCTCCTGGAGCTCGGCGAGGCGCCGGTAGCCCAGCTCGACCGCAAGGTCGCCCCTGGCGATCATCACGGCCAAGGGCTGGCGGCCCGCTGCTTGCACGATCAGTTCGGGAAGGTTGCGGATGGCGAGCTTGGTCTCGATCTTCGCGATCAGGGGAACCAAATCCGGGCGCTCGAAACGCTTTGCCAGCTCGCCTTGCAGCAGCTCAATGTCGCTGGGCCGTTGGACGAAGGAGTAGCCGATCATGTCCGCGGTCTCGGCGATCACGTCGAGGTCGCGCAGGTCCTTGGCGGTCAATGAATTGATCCGCAGTTCGGTATCGGGAAAGTTCAGGCCCTTGTCTGGTCGCAGGCGCCCCCCTTGGGTCGAGTTTGGGTGATGCGGAGAAGAGCACCGTGTTCGTCGCAGGCCTCGACGATCGCTCCGAGCTTGCCCTCGTCGACCCAGACCGAATCCCCGGCCTTGAGCTGTCCGACGATCTCCGGGATCGAGCTCTGGAATCGGGCGGCGTAGTCGGCTTCGATTGACGAGGCTGGATCGCGCTGCATCAGCAGGCGCTCGCCTGCCTGGAGACGGCGGTCCGCCGGGCCCTCGACGCCCGTCGTGCGGGCACGGGGGCCGCCGATGTCCATGCAGACCCGGCAGGACCTGCCCGTCTCCGTGGCCGCCCTGCGCACATGCGCGGCCATCGCCCTCCAGGCCCGGGGATCGTCATGGGCGCAGTTGATCCGCGCCACGTCCATGCCCCCGGCGACGAGGTCCAACACCGGCCCGTAGTCGATCGCGGCCTTGGCGGGCAGGGTGACCATGATCCGCACGTCGCGATTTGCCGGCGCCGGCCCCAGCACCGCCTCGCTTTGAAGGCGCAGGAGGTCATAGCCCTGGAAGTAGGCGCGCGGGTCCGGGTCGCCCCGCGGCGCCTCCGCTCCTGCTTCGAGTTGGGTCAGAGTGGCGATCACGGCGTCGAGGTTCTCCAGCACCCGCGCCTCGCAGCGCCCGAGTGAGGAAAGGCCCCAGGGCATCAGCTCCAGTTGCAGCCCGCGCAGCTCATGGCGTCGTAGGGCGATGTAGTAGGCGAGGTTGCGGGCGCTGGGCAGAAAGGAGCGCCGCTCGATCAGCGGCTCCCATTTCTCGAAGATCGCCTCCCCGCATTCGACGGTCTCATCGCGCAGGCTTTCGAGCCCGTCGCGCAACTTGTCGGCGCTTCGCCTTTGGGCGCGCTGCCCGGTGGCTTCGACGCTGCTTGTCATCGCCACCCGAGCGAGGCTTCGAGCCGGAGCATGTCTCGATCTATCTCAGCTGCCAGGCACCGAGGATAAGTGTGGGAAAGAGCGAGCTGTAACGAAGATGTGAATCGGCGAGGACGTCGCCGATTCCGGGCGGCGATCTCGACAAGTACTTCGATGAATTTCCGCCGGCGGGCCGGTCTTAGGGACAGTGGCGGTGTACAAACCAGACGCCCCAAAAAGAGCGAAAAGGAGACGAAAATGGGACAGGCGGTCGTGCATTTCGAGGTGATCGGCAAGGACGGCGAGAAGCTGCGCGAGTACTACTCCCAGCTGTTCGACTGGCAGATCGACGCCTCCAACCCGATGAACTACGGCGTCGTCCAGCGTGACGGCAACACCAACTCAGACGGGGTCGGGATCGGCGGCGGCGTCGCCGGCGGGCCCGAGGGTTACGAGGGCCATGTCACCTTCTACGTCGAGGTGCCGGACGTCGAGGCCGCGCTGGCCAAGGCGGAGAGCCTCGGCGGCGAGCGGGTGATGGGCCCGGAGACACTCTCCGAAGCCGGAGGCATGGTGCTGGGCCAGCTCAAGGACCCCGAGGGCCACGTCATCGGGCTGATCCAGTCGTCCTAGAGCCGGCTGGGACCTGGGCCCCGCCACCCGGCGGGGCCCTCCACGCGGCCTGTTCGTGGAACCGGCGACCATCGGAGAGGGAGTGTTCATGGACATCGAGTTCATCGCCACCGTAAGCGTCATCTCCGCCGATCCGCCGGAGAGCCGCAAGCTCTACGTCGAAGCCCTCGGCCTGCCGTTGCGAGCCGGGGAAGGCGGCGAGTACTTCCACAGCGAGGAGATCGAAGGAGCCAAGCACTTCTCGGTCTGGCCCCTCTCGCAGGCGGCCGAGGCCTGCTTCGGCGCGCCCGAGTGGCCCGCCGAGCGCCCGGTCCCGCAGATGTCGATCGAGTTCGAGGTGGCCGATGCCGATGCCGTCAGCGCCGCCGCCGCGGAGTTGCAGGAGCGGGGCTTCGAACTGCTCCACGGCGCCCGCCAAGAGCCATGGGGTCAAACGGTCGCCCGCGTGCAGACCGTCGATTCGGTGATCGTCGGCATCTCCTACGCGCCCTTGCTCCACGACTGATCGGGAGCCCCTACCCGCCAGCGCCCCCGGCAGGATTCGAACCTGCGACCCGCGGCTTAGAAGGCCGCCGCTCTGTCCACTGAGCTACGGGGGCGGGATCTAGATTTCGGCTCTAGGAAGCCGTTTCCTGGTACTCGGCCTTAGTGCGCGGCCGGGCACATTCGGACAATCTGGCCATATTCTGCCCAAATCGACCGGCGACCTATCGACGCCCATCCGATGCGGGGGCCACGCACGAACAGTCCCGCAGCCTCTCCGGCTGCGGGACGAAGGTCGCTGGATTCGGACCAGGGCTTCGTGCCTGCGAGGCGATAGAACTGCAGCGCCGTGCCTATCGCTCATCGCGCGATGGGGGAGCGAACTCGGCAGCCATCCGGGGGCAAGACTTCTGGGGTCTACGATCGGCTAATGCTGCTGGGCGCAGGACGCGGTTTTCTTATCCGTCACTTTGCCCACGGAGCGGGTCTGGTCATCATGGTCGCCGTGATCGCGGTGATCATCCTCGCGCGCCTCTGGCCGCAGTTCATTGCCTGGATCGAAAATCGCCAACGCTAAGCAGGATCTCCGATCGGCAGTCATCCGGGGTAGCTACAACTAGCGCTCGACGAAGAACTGGCGGATCGCCTCGTGCGTCTGCTTGGGCGCCTCGAGCTGGGGTACGTGGCCGCAGTCGAGCTCCAGGTGGCGGGCGGCCGGCAGCGCCTCCTCGACGTGCTTGCGGAATGCGACCGGGACCAGCTTGTCATTGCGTCCCCAGACGAACAGCGTCTGCGGCGACATCTGCGCAAGCCGGGTCCACAGCCCCTGCTCGCCATGCGGCTCGTCGAGGTAGATGTTGCGCGCTGCCTCATAGAACGCGACCCGACCGCGCGGCGTCAGATAGGAGCGAAGGAACTCGTCGACCCCGGCCGCCGACCAACCGTCGCGCCCTCCGGGGACGAGGCTGCGCACCAGCGGCTCGGCGATCACCCGCGGCGCCGGCTGGACCAGCCCCAGCTTCGGTAGCGGCGCCCGCAGCAGCCAGCGCCAGCGCCGGTCGCGCAGCCAGGCCAGGGCCGGGCTCAGCAGGGCCATGCGCCGCACCCGCTTTGGGTGCAGCAGGCCGACCTCGATCGCAACCCTGCCCCCCATGCTGTTGCCGATTATGTGGGCCCGCTCGATCTCCAGCTGGTCGAGAAGCGCGGCGACCGCATCGGCGAAGTAGGGAGCGTCGTAGGCGGCGCCGAGCGGCTTCTCGGATTCGCCGAAGCCGGGCAGGTCGACGCCGATAACCCGCCACTGGCCGGCAAGCGCAGCGATCGTCGGCAGGAACGAGGCCTTGGTCGCGCCAAGCCCGTGGATGCAGATCACGGGCTCGCCGCGCCCCGCCTCCAGGGTCGAGAGCTTGCCGACCCGGGTTCGAACCGAGGCGAAGCGCAGCCGCCCGGGATCGATGATCCCGCTGGTGGCCGCCAGGAAGCCGACCCCGAGGTGTAGGTTGCGCCGCACCCGCAGCCGGCCGCGCTGGAAGGCGGTCATGCCGCCGCGTAGGTCGGTGGCGATCTGCTCCCAGGTCTGGGCATCTGCGCTCAGCTCGGCGTCGTAGTCGCCGTCGGCGGGCAGAAGCTCGATCTGCTCGTCTGAGATCGCAGCGTCCCAGTGCTCCCGATCGCCGACCGAGAGCCGAATTCGAGCGCTGCCGCTGGGGATGTCGATGACCGCCGGATCGAAGCGCTCGATCAGCTGCGCCAGCGCCGCCGGAGCCCCGCCCGGTGCTGCTGCGGACTCTTCATCCAGCGACGGCTCTGCTTTGGTCACGCCGGAGACCATAATTGAGACAATCTGCTGCATTGCCGGATCCGCTCCTCGCCGGTCGCCCCGCACCTTCACCTCGCCGGTGGAGGCGATCCGCGACCTGGCTGGCGTAGCGCGGCGGGCCCGACCACTAACTGCCGCCTACCTAGGGGCCGGCCTCGATCCAGACCTGCGTGAGCGGGTCATGGTTGCCGTCAGCCGTGTGAATTCCTGCCGCGGCTGCACCCTCGTTCACGAGCGCTGGGCGAACCGCGCGGGTGTTTCCTCGGACGATCTTGAGGCGATCGGCCTGGGCGACCTGGGGGCCCTCGACGAGCGCAACCGTGCAGCCGTCGCCTACGCTGCGGCGCTGGCCGAAGCACGCTTTCGCGGCCCGATCTCTGCTGATCTGGCCGCTAGCGCGGCCGACTACCTGTCGCCAGATGAGCTGGCCGCCGTCGACGCCGTCGCACGAGCAATGGCCCTCGCCAACTTGTCTGCGAACACGGCCGAGGAGCTGTTCGATCGCCTGCGTTTCACCGCAACAGCGGGAAACGGCACCCGCTAGGCCGATCAACTTCTCTGGTGCTCCTCCTCGCGCAATGCAGGCGACGCCGAACGAACTCGGGATGCCTACTACGCATTTTTCGACCAAACGCACGTCGGACGAGCCCACCCGGTCACTCTTTCAGCGCACGCAGCGCATTCAGGATCACGGCAACGTCGATCCCCTCCTGCAGCAGCGCTCCCGCCACCGGCGCGATGTAGCCGAAGGCGGCGAATCCCATCGCGATGAAACTCAGGCCGAGGCCGGCGACAACACTCTGGCGCGCGATGGTTAGCGAGCGCCGACCGATCCGGATCGCATCCGCGACGCGATCCACCTTGTCAACGGCGATCACCGCATCGGCGGTTTCCGAGGACACGGTCGCCCCGACGCCGCCCATCGCGATGCCGACGTCGGCCAGTGCGAGCGCTGGGGCATCGTTGACCCCGTCACCGACCATGACGACAGTGCCCCCCTCGGAGCGCTCGCGCGCTCGGCGCACGACCTCGATCTTCTCGTCGGGCGAGCACTCGGTGAAGACCTGATCGACGCCCACTGCCTCACCGACCGCCTCCCCGACCGCCCGCTGGTCGCCAGTGACAAGCACGACTTCCACCACGCCGGCGCCTCGGAGCTCTTTCGTCAGATCGCCTGCGTCATCACGCAGGCGATCTGCCATAAGCACGGCTCCCGCAAGCCCGCCGTCCACGCCAACCAGAACTCTGGCCCAACCGGGCTCGGCGGAACCATCCAAGAGCCGCTCAGCTGCGTCCGTTCCGGAGTAGCCGCGCTGTCGCAGCCATGCGTCGCTGCCCACAGCTACGCGATGCCCCCCGACCTCGCCCTCGATCCCTTGGCCAGGCTCCTCGACCACCTCCTCGGGAAACTCGAGTTCAAGCCCACGACCTTCAGCCCCGTGAACGAGGGCCTCGGCCAAGACGTGGGCTGAGAGCTGGTCCACCGAGGCGGCCAGCCGCAGGACCTCTTCCGGCGCCAGTCCGTCGGTGCTCTTCACCTGCTCGATCTCGGGTCGCCCATGGGTGAGCGTCCCGGTCTTGTCGAGTAGCACCGTTCTGGCCTCCCCGAGCTTCTCAATCGTGCCCCCGCCCTTTGCGATCACGCCGATGTGGGCGGCTCGCGAGACGCCCGAGATCAAGGCCACCGGTGCAGCGAGAATCAGCGGGCAAGGGGTGGCAACGACAAGCACCGCCAGCGCACGGACGGGATCGCCGCTAAACGCCCATGCCGCACCAGCGATCACGAGCGTCACCGGCAAGAGGATCGCGGCGTACCGATCGGCCATTCGGACAAACGGAGCTCTTTGCTGCTCCGCGTCCTTCACCAGCGCGACGATGCCCGCGTACGCGCTCTCGGACGAGGTTCTGCTGGCGCGCATGTCGAAGGCCTCGCCTGCATTGAGCGTGCCACTTGAGATGGTCGAGCCGCGGCCGTGCGTGACCGGAAGTGGCTCCCCCGTCAGCGTCGACTCGTCGATCACCGCCCGCTCGCTCTGTACCGCCCCATCGACCGGGACGACCTCGCCGGCGCGAACCACGATGCGGTCTCCTACCGCGATCTTCCCGACCGAAACTTCCTCGATTTTCGAGTCCTCGCGGCGGTGGGCGATCCGCGGAGCGCGCTCGAGCAGTGCCGTTAGCTCGCGTCGCGCGCGGCGGCCGGCGGCGGCCTCGAGGGCATTCCCGCCGCTCAGCATCAAGGCGATCACCGCGCCAGCCAGGTATTCACCAAGCGCCAGCGCACCGACCATGGCCACGAGCGCAATCGCGTCGACGCCGACGTCTCCGTTCATCAGGGTCCGCAACACCGACCAGGTCAGCGGGATCAGCGTCAGCACGATCGCCGCAGCCCAAATCAGATCGCCCGACTGGCCCGGCTCAAAGATGTGGACCACGCCGCCGAGCGCGAGGGCAAGGAAGATCAGGCCAACCAGGACGTACGGCTCCGATACCCCGACGGCGGTAGCGGCAGAGCGAAAGGTGCCGAACCTCCGCGGCGAGTCTGGCTTCGGTGTTCTAGGAGTCAAGGCACCCCGAACTGTAGGAGTCCTAGATCTGCCAGCTCTGCGCTGACCGGTGCTAGGACGCTGGGGTACTAAACGGGGGATACCCGTGTTCCATGCAAAGCGACGCTCTTGGAGACGCTGAGGCTCACGACTCCCTTCGCGTGAAAGCAGCACCGTGGGCGCGAATCCCAAGAGCAGCATTCGCTCCCCTCGACATGAAGCGAAAGTCGGAATCGAGCCCCCTATCGAAGCGAGCACCTGATCCAGGGACGGCCGACGGCTCAAGCCAATGGCGTTTAGGCAGTGGACTCATCGGGAGCTTCGAGTTGAAATAGACAGAATCGATTCTTTCTGCCCAAACCCCCGGTTATACCGCGCAATTTACGGGCATCTGCCCGACCCCCTCATCGCGCAAATACGTCCCATTCTTGGCTTTCTGGCGCGGAAAGCGGGAATCAGTAGCCGTGGCTTAGAAGGCCGCCGCTCTGTCCACTGAGCTACGGGGGCGAGTGCTCAACCTTACGGCGCTGGCAAGCCGAATCCTCGCCTACTCGCGCAGCAGGAAGCAACTGCCCGGCGGACCACCTCGACGTTCTCCTGCGACATCGCCCGCAGTATCTCGTCCGGGCCTCCAGGTGCGCCTCCCCACGCCCCCTGGCCCTACTTCGGCGGTCTCAGATTCTGCAGCTGTTGCTGAGCCTGGCTGATCTTGTCCTTGGTGTCCTGGTAGTTGCTGTACTTGTGGACCCCGATCGCGATCCCGCCGACGCTGGCGATGACGGCGACGATCGCCCACCAGGCGTTCTTGCCCGGGACGGTGAATGCGGCAACCGCCAGCGCCAGGCCGGCGATCCCGAAGCAGAGCGGCATGAAGAAAGCCGTGTCGGGAACGCTGAACGCCGCCGCACTGCCGCCGACGGCGCCGAAGGCCAGCGCCAGGCCCCAGAGCACGTCCTTGGAGGCCGATCGATCGCCGACCTGAGGCGTCGGCTTCGCCGCGACCACCCGCGGCTGCTCGTCCAGCTGCGGTTGGCCAGCCATTTCAACGGGTTCGGCTGCCGGCTCGTCCGCCTCGGCGCGCTCGGGCTCCGGCTCATCTCCGCCCGGCTCGGGCTGGGGGGAGCGATATCGCTGCGTCCACTGCTCGCCGTCCCAGAAACGCTCGTCGTCGCCCTCGGGGTTCGGGTACCAGCCAGGCGGCGCCGTCGCCGCCTGCTCGCCGCCCGCTCCGTCGTCGTCGGAAGCGGCCTCCGCCTCGTCGACCGTCTCCTCGCTCGGCTCGGACTCGGCCTGCTTCGGCTCGGCCTTCGCCGCGACGGCCTTTTCCGGCTCGCGCGCCTCCGGCTCGGCCTTCGTTTCGGCCTTCTCGGGCTGGGGCTTGGCGCCCTCGATCGGGCGCTCCTCGGTCTTCGCCGCCGCCGGCGGACCGGCGCCATTGCCGCCCTCAGGGGCCTGCTTGGCGTCGGCGCTCGCCTCGTCGACCGACTCCTCGACCGCGTCGCGGACCCGGTCGAGATCGCCGATAAGAGCCTCTTCCTCGACCGGGACCTCGTCGGTGTCGCTGCCGGTGATCCGGATGCTCGTGCCCTGGCCCTCTTCGCCCAGGCCGAGTTCGATTCGCGGCGAGCCGTTGTTGCCGTTCGGGTAGGAGACGATCCGGCTGCCCTCAACCGACTCGATCCTCCAGCCCAGCCCGTGGACGGCCTCGGCGCAGGCAGCGAGGGCCTCGGTCATCGTCAGATCGGTCTGAAACTCCCCCGTAAGACGGGTCATTGCGTTCTCCTGTCTCGAATTTGCCCCGCTTCAGCTTCGCGGAGCCAATCACGGCAGTCAAGCCGCAACCGTCGACCGCCCGCCCCGGTCAGCCCTTGGGCCGCCCGGCGCAACCGGCCAGGCTCAGCGGCCCGTTGATCTTGAACACGTAGTCGGGCTGGGGCAGGATCTTGGGCTCGCTGACGACCTCCTTCAGCGCCGGGTCGCCCTTGATCCAATCGAGGTAGGGATGGGCGTAGATCGAGTCGATCGTGTCCCAGGAGAACTGGCTGGTGATCAGGTAGTCGTAGTTGCCGGCATTGATCTGGCGGCGGAAGTCCTGGCAGGTGGTGGCCAGGCGGTACTGGCCGTCGGGGCCCGGGACGCCGATGTAGTTGACGTAGTTGGAGAGATCGCCGCCGTAGAAGCCGTACTGGGCGAAGAACATCTCGCCGCCTCCGGCGATCCCGATCCGCTGGTCGTGCTGGCGCCGGGCCCAGCTGAAGGCCTTCACCGGGCCGCCCTCGTGCAGGAACTCGGTCGGCTTGGTGTAGTGATGCTCGGCGTACTGGACCTGCTGGGCACGACCGAGCACGATCGCGAGCAACACCACCCCGGCGACGCTGCCGGCGGCGGCGAGCGGGGTGATCCCGTCCCGGCGCCGCAGATAGGCAAGCCCGGCTGGGACCCAGACCAGTGCTGCGGTGATCAGCACCGTGCCGAAGATGTAGCGCGGGTACCACTGCGGGGTGCTGAGCACGGTGATCGCGTAGAGGACCGTGAGGAAGCCGAGCGTCCAGCGGGCATGCCCCTCGTCGCTGCGCAGGGGTCTGGCCAGCGGCACGAGCACCAGCGCCAGCACAAGCCCGGGCATCAGGTAACGGGTGTTGGTGAAGAACCCGCGCGGGGCGCCCTCGGGCCCGGCCGCGGTCAGCGGCGTGAAGAGGTAGACGACCGCGGTCAGAAGCGCCGCCCCGGCCAGTGCCTGCAGCATCCGGTTGCGGGACCGGAACATCATGTAGAGGATCGCGGCGAAGGCGACGATCAGGATCAGCCCGTAGAGCGGCCCGAGCGCGTTCTCGAGCTGGGGGAAGAACCAGTTGCGATAGACGGAGGGGTGAAGGACGTAATGGGCGACGCTGAAGCGCGGCCGCGGATCGAGCGGCATCTGGTCGGGGACGGGCAGGTTGAGCGGCCCGAAGCCGATCTGCGGGGTGGGGTTGCCGGCGGTCAAGAGGTTGCGGACGAACCAGAAGCCGCCGGTGACGAGCGATCGCCGCGCCCGAGCAGCAGCGCCGTGTTGACGCGGGTGCGCAGCGCCGCGCGCGTTGAAGAGGACCACCGCGACCGCGATCGCGCCGACCGGCGCCAGCATCGTCAGCTTCACCGAGATCGCCAGGCCCCCGCCAGGCCGGCCATGATCAGCGGCCCGCGGTCGATCAGCGCTCCCTCACCGGCGACGTCGCCGGTCACCAGTCTCGCCGCTGCGCCGCACCTGGTGGCCGTTGACGATGAAGGCCACATAGGCGACCAGCATCGCTATCGCCATGATGTCGTTGCGCCCCTCGCCGGCCTGGGTGATCACCATCACCCCGGAGTCGAAGACCAGCGCCGAGGCGACCAGGGTCGCCGGGGCGACCCCGTAGGGGCGGCCGATGCACCAGGCCGCCAGCAGCCCGACCGAGAGCCAGCCCAGGTTGAGCAGTGGCGAGAGAAAGTCGTCGTGGAAGAGCAGGATGCCGGCGCCGTTGATCAGCTCCGAGGTCGCCGGGTAAAACCAGACCACCAGCCGCATCGGGTCGGTGAAGTGCAGGTGAACGATCGAGTGGTCCTGCGCGAACCGGGCCGCGAACGGCATGTGGTACCAGGTGGTGTCGCCGCCGAACATGCCCTGGTCGAGGCTGAGCTGCGACGGGAACGTCCACTCCGCGACCGTGAAGGAGGCGACCGCGAGGGCGATCAGAAGCGGCCAGAGGTGAACGTTGCGGCGGCTCGATTGCGCGCGCCTCACCCGGTGCCCGCGAACGTCCGACCAGGCCGGCGGCGACACCGAGGACGACCGAGAGCGCGACGATCCAGCCTTCCCGAAGCTGGCCGATGCTGCCGAGGAAATAGAGGCCGAGGACCAGCAGCGCGACCGCAAGCACGATCTCGGCCAGCCGCGCCAGCGCCCCCGAGAACTCGGGAACTATCCAGCGCCGCAGCCAGTAGCCGCCGAATCCCAGCGAGGCGATCATGGCGACCAGCGACAGCGAGCCGGCGACGTAGGCGCCGAAGCTCGGGGTCATGGCGGCGGAACTCTAGTCAACGTCGAGTCGGGGCGCCCGGATTTGAACCGGGGACCTCTGCCACCCAAAGGCAGCGCGCTACCAGGCTGCGCCACGCCCCGATCGGCCGAGTCTAGAGATAGGTTCCCGCGTCATGGCCGACGTCCAGCCCCTCCCCGCCCTGCACTACGACCTCGCCAAGGTCGGCTCGCTGCAGGACGTCGCGGCGCCGCCCTACGACGTAATCGACGCCGAGCAGCGGGCCGGGCTGCTGCGCCGTTCCCCGTACAACGTCGTCGAGATCGACCTGCCGCAGGCAACGCCGGGCGAGGATCCCTACCGGTACGCCGCGAGCACGATCGAGGACTGGCTGCGCGAGGGAGTCCTGCACCAGGACAGCGAGACGTCGCTGTGGGCGATGACCCAGGACTACACCGCTCCCGACGGCTCGTCCGCGACCCGTCACGCGATCCTCGCCCGGGTCCGGGTCGAGGAGTACGGCGCCGGGCGGGTTCGGCCCCACGAGCGCACCCAGCCAGGGCCGAAGCAGGACCGCCTCGACCTCACCCGCGCGACCCGCTGCAACCTCTCGCCGATCTTCACGCTGACCAGCGGCGACGCCTGGCCGCAGGTCGCGGGCGCGACCAGCGGCGACCCCTGGGGCCAGGTGACCGACGACGACGGCACCGTGCACCGGGTCTGGCGGATCGAGGACCCCGGCGTCCATGAGGCCGTCGCCGCGGCACTCGCCGAGGCGGAGCTTCTGATCGCCGACGGCCATCACCGCTACGAGACCGCGCGCACCTACATGCAGGAGGTCGGCGGCGAGGGGCCCCACTGCTACACGCTGATGGCGCTGACCGCGCTCGACGACCCCGGCCTGACCGTCTTTCCGACCCACCGGCTGCTCGGCGGCCTCGCCGACGACCTCGAGCGGCGCGAGCATCTGCGCGAGGGGCTGCGGGAGCTCTTCGAGTCAGAGGAGGTCGACGAGGCGGAGCTCGACCCCTCCGGCGAGGAGGGGCTCGGCGTCTTCGGCTACCTCGACTCGCACCATCGCCGGCCGCTGCGCCTACGGCTCAAGGACACCGCCGAGCTCGATCGCCTGCTGGAAGGCCGCCCGGAGGCCTACCGCCGGCTCGACGTCGCGATCCTCGAAAGCCTTGTTCTGACCGGCATCCTCGGCCTCAGTGAGGAGGACATCGCCGCCAAGCGCGGGATCGGCTACGCGAAGAGCATCCCCGAGGTGATCTCGGCCCTCGACGGTGGCGGCTATGACGCGGGGTTCGTCCTCCGCCCGACCCCGATCGAGCAGGTACGCGAGGTCGCGGCCGCCGGCGAGACGATGCCGCCGAAGTCGACCTACTTCTTCCCCAAGGTCCTCTCGGGGATCGTCTTCAACCCGCTCAGCTAGCGACCGGATCGGCCGGCGGCGGCGGTGCCGCAGCCGTGGCGTCCGGCGAACGCATCACGGCGAAGAGGGCACCCCCGACCATGATCAGCGTCGAGAGGGATTCAACGCTGCGCATCCGCGAGCGCAGGGAGGCTGCGAAGAAGGTGAGGAAGAGCGCCGTCAGGGCGATCAGAGCCGCGGTGATCGACTGGTCGGCCTGGTCGTCGTAGAACTTGACGATGTCCGCCGTCGAGGCGAGGGTTTCCCGGCGCATAAGATCAGCCCCGGTGGCGAAGATCTACACCAAGAAGGGCGACGACGGCACGACCTCGCTCTGGTACGGCGGCCGGGTGCCGAAGTCCGACCCTCGCACCGATGCCTACGGGACCCTCGACGAGGCCGCCTCGGTCCTCGGCGTCGCCCGTGCGCTGTGCCTGGCCTCCGAGCAGGACGAGCTCGCGGCCGACATCCTCAGCCTCCAGAACGAGCTCTTCGTCGCCGGCGCCGAGCTGGCGACCGCACCGGAGGCCGCCGGGCGGCTCGAGGACGGGGTCAGCCGGATCACCAACGAGATGGCCGATGCGCTGGACGCCGAGATCGACCGCTACCTGGAGGGGGTCGAGCTGGCGCCTCAGTTCACTATTCCCGGCGGCACCCAGATCTCGGCCCAGCTCGACGTCGCCCGGGCCGTGCTGCGCCGGGCCGAGCGGCGGGTCGTGACCCTGAAGGAGTCCGGCGAGCTGGCCTCCGACGCGATCCTGCGCTTCCTCAACCGCGCCTCTGACCTGCTGTTCGCGATGGCCCGGGCCAGCGACGAGGAGGACCCGGCCCTGTTCGCCGGCCGGCGCAAGGCCTAGCGATGCCGAGGGCGGTCGCGCGGCGGCGCCAGGGCTTCACCCACGACGTCGAGATCGACGGCCACACCGTCGTCTCCGACGAGCCGCTCGCCTCCGGCGGCGCCGACCAGGGACCCTCCCCGACGCGGCTGCTGGCCGCCTCGCTCGCCGCCTGCACCGCGATCACGGTCGAGATGTACGCCGAGCGCAAGGGCTGGGACGTCGGCCCACTCGAGGTCGTGGTCGACACGGAGTACGACCGGCCTCCGCTCCCGAGCTCGTTCGTCGTCACCCTGAAGCTGCCAAGCGCCCTGAACGAGGAACAGCAGCAACGGCTGCTGGCGATCGCCGGCCGCTGCCCCGTGCACCGGGTGATCGCCCACGACGTCGAGGTCGAGCTCGAGGACCGGATCGAGCTGGTCTGAGATGGACCTGGGGCTGAGAGGGAGAGCCTGCGCGGTGACCGGCGCCAGCAGCGGGATCGGCCGCGAGACGGCGCGCCGGCTCTGCGCCGAGGGGGCCGAGGTGCTGCTGATCGGGCGCAACGAGAAGCGATTGGCGGAGACGGCGCAGCTGTGCGAGTCCGAGCCTGGGAGGACGGCGCAGCTGGCGCTGGACGTCACCGCCGCCGACGCCGGCGGGCGGATCCTCGGCGCAGCGACCGAGAGCTTCGGCCGCCTCGACGTCGTCGTCAACAACGCCGGCACCGCGCAGCGCCGCGATCTCGACGACCTCAGCGACGAGGACTGGTATGCGGCTATGGAGCTCAACGTGATGGCGCCGATGCGGATCATGCGCGAGGCGGCGCCGCCGATGGCCGAGCGGGGCTGGGGGCGGATCGTCAACGTCTCCTCCTCGGCCGGCAAACGGCCCTCGGCGGCGACCCCGGAGTACTCGGTCGCCAAGGCTGCCGAGCTCTCGCTCTCGCGCCTTTTCGCCGACCGCTACGCGGAGCGCGGCGTGCTCGTCAACGCGATCTGCCCAGGCGCCGTGGCGACCGAGCTCTGGACCGGCGAGGGCGGGCTCGCCGACCAGGAGATAGAGCTCTCCGGGAGCGCCAGCCGCGAGGAGGCACTGCGCAAGGCCGCCGCCGGAAGGCCGATCGGGCGGCTGGCCGAGGTCGGCGAGATCGCCGCGGCGATCGTCTTTCTCTGCTCCGAGCCGGCCTCCTATGTGAGCGGCTCCGCCTGGTCGGTCGATGGCGGAACCGTCGCCGTGATCATCTAGCCCATGCGAGAGGAGAAGCGATGCGCCCCGGACATCAGCCAGCTCGGCGCCCCCGACCCGATGCAGCAGTCAAACTGAGCCGGTGACCGAGCCTGGGACAGAAGCCGGAACCGAGGCCAAATGCCCGTACTGCGGCTGCGGCTTTGTCCGCAGCGAGCCCGGCCAGGTGTACTGCTGTCCGGGCTGCGAAGAGCAGCACGAGTTGGAGAAGGGGCGCAACGCGACCACTTGACCCTGGGGCCCTAGTTCGGCGCCGATGCGAGCAGCTGCTCGGAGCTGGAAACCCGGGCGCCCGCTTTCTTCATCTCCTCGAGCGCCCGCTCGCCGTCGCCGGGCTCGACCTCGACCGGGCGGATCGCGTCCTCGATCACGGTGACGTCGAAGCCCTCGCGGCAGGCGTCGATCGTCGAAGCCCGGACGCAGTAGTCGGTGGCCAGCCCGCAGACGGCGACCCGGGTTACCCCGCGTTCCCGCAGGCGCTCGGCGAGGTCGGACTTCTCGAATCCCGAGTAGCCCTCGTCGTCGCGCTCACGGCCGACGTCGACGACGAAGTCGAGGTCGACCCCGTCCAATGCCGGATGCAACTCGGCGCCGGGCGTGCCCTGCACGCAGTGCACCGGCCAGGGGCCGCCCTCGGTCCGAAAAGAGGCGTGATCGCGGGGATGCCAGTCGCGGGTTGCCGCGACGACGTCGAACCGCGGCGCCAGCCTCTGGATCGGGGGCCCGATCTCGTCGCCACCCTCGACCGCCAAGGCACCACCGGGGGTGAAGTCGTTCTGGAAGTCGATGATCAGCAGCGCGTCCGCCATCAGTCACGATTCTAGGCCGGTGTCCGCCTCCACCCCAGACCTCAAGCAGCTTCTGCTCACGCCCGAGGAGGCAGCGGCGATGGACGCCCACGGGCGCACCGACGCGGCGGTGCTGGTGCCGATCTATCGCTGGCCCGAGCGACCGGGTCTGGTTTTCACCGAGCGCCGCTCCGACCTGCGCCGCCACGCTGGCGAGATCTCCTTTCCGGGCGGTCGCCAGGACCAGCCCGACGAGGACCTGCGGAGCACGGCGCTGCGCGAGGCCGAGGAGGAGATCGGGCTCGACCCCGAGAAGGTCGAGCTGGTCGGCGCCCTGCCGCCGATCGGCACCTACGTCACCTCATACCGCGTCCACCCGTTCGTCGGGCTGATCCCGGAGGGGCTGGAGCTGCGGCCCAACCCGGCCGAGGTCGAGACGGTGCTCAGCTTCGAGCTCGAGCAGCTGCGGGCCGCCTACGGGATGCGTCGCCTGGTGCGGCGCGGCGTGCCGATCCGCACCCCAACCTTCGAGATCGGCGGCCATCTGATCTGGGGTGCGACCGGCCGCATCCTGCGCGACCTCTCCGAGCGACTCCCGTAGCTCGCGGGCTAGACGTCCTTCTCGATCGGGACGTCGACCAGGTTGCCCCACTCGGTCCAGGACCCGTCGTAATTGCGGACGTCGTCCTTGCCGAGCAGCTCGTGGAGGACGAACCAGGTGTGGGCCGAGCGCTCTCCGATCCGGCAGTAGGCGATGATCTCGTCGCCGTTCAGCACGCCCTTGCCCTTGTAGATCTCCTCGAGCTCGTCGCGTGACTTGAAGGTGCCGTCCTCGTTGACAGCCTGGGCCCAGGGAACCGAGGCGGCGCCCGGGATGTGCCCGGAACGCTGAGCGCCCTCCTGCTCGTAGCCGGCCATCGCGATCAGCTCGCCCGAGAACTCCTGCGGGCTGCGGACGTCGACCAGCTTGGTGTCGTCGTCCAGGGCCTCCATCACCTCTTCGCGACGGGCGCGGATCTCCTCATCGGGACCCGTGGCCTCGAACTGCGCCGCGGGATGGCTGGGCACCTCGGTGCTGGTCTCGCGGTCCTCCTCGATCCACTTCTCGCGCGGGCCGTTCATCAGCTTGACGTCGTCGTGGCCGTAGTACTTGAAGTACCAGTAGGTGTAGGCGGCGAACCAGTTGTTGCGGTCGCCGTAGAGGACCACGGTGTGGTCGTTGGAGATGCCGCGGCTTCCCATCAGCTCGCCGAACTCCTGCGGGCCGAGGAAGTCTCGCTTCACCTGGTCCTGCAGGTCGTGCTTCCAGTCGAAGCCGATCGCGCCGGGGATGTGCGCCTCGGCGTAGAGCCCCGGGTTCTCGTCCACCTCGACAACGCGGATGTCCTCGTCGTCCAGGTGATCGGCGACCCATTCGGTCTCGACCAGAACGTCCTTGTCGTAATCAGCCATCACAAACCTCCAAGCTCAAATTTCGCCAATCCGGACCCGACTTTAGCTATTTAGGTTCGCCGGCTCCCTCCGGCGTCGGTTGTCGCTGGAATCGGGGCTCTCGCCGCGCTACGGTTGAGCCGTGGAGGAACGAAGCTCCTGGCTGCCGCCGGGCCTCGAGAGCTCGGGCCTGGAGCCAGACGACCGGGCATCGCAGCGACGTGGCCTGAGGCGCGGCAAACGTGCCGAGCGCAAGCCGGCAGCCGAGCCGCAGCCGCAACCCAGGGCCGCCGCCGAGCAAGCCCCGGGTGGTCGCCGCTCGTGGCAGCGCGAGTCAGGCGACGGGGACGGCCGCCCGCAGCCACAGTCTCAGTCAGAGCAGCAGCAACCGCAGGCCGCGGGCAGCCGAGGCTCGCGCTCCTGGCAGCGCGAAGACGAGCCCCGGGGCGAGAAGCCAGCGCGGGAGCGGCCCTCCCGCGGCGAGGGCGGCCGCGAGCGCGGACAGCGCCACGAGGCCGACGCCGCTGAGAAATCGGCTCCTCGCGAGCGCCGCCGCGGCGCGCATGAGCGCTCCGACGTCGACGCGATGGGACAGGACAAGCACCGCAAGGTGATCGGCCAGCGCTACGGGGCCAGCCGCGCGCGGCAGCTCCTCTACTACGGAATCTTCGTCGCCTTCCTCGTCGTCTGCTACGTCGGATTGAGCGCGGCCGTCTCCCACTTCGACAAGAAGCCCGCCCACTTCCCCGCCACCGCGCCGTGGTCGAAGAAGGGCGCCCCGCAGGGACCACTGGGGGGCTTCGAGCCCCGCAAGGCGCACCAGACCGGGCCGACCCACTTCCAATAGACCTGGCTCCGGCGCCGTAATCGTCGGTCAGCTGATCAGGTTCCGGCTCGCGGCGAGCATCGCCGCCAGCCAGGCCGGGTGATCGGCAGGGTCGGCCCGCACGATCTCGGCCGGGATCCGCCAGGTATCGGCGGCGGCGCGGACCAGCTCGGCGCCGCCCCGCAGTTGCTCGGCGTCCACCCTGCCCTCGGCCTCGTAGACGAAGCCGCGGACCGGGGTGTCGACCAGCTTCTCCAGCAGGCGCTCCAGCCGCGGACCGTGGATCGCCGCCACATCGGCGGGCCCCGCCCGCAGCGAGCCGAGAAGCCAGTAGACGACGGTCACGTCGCCGACCAGCTCCAGAACCGTTCCGGGTCGCTCCGGGTCGGCGACCGCGGACTCGATCCCGGTTGTCTCGATCGCCTCGGCGCGGGCGGGGTCGCGGCTGGTGCCGCGGACCGCCCATCCGTCGGCGATCAGGCGGGAGCCCAGCTCGCGGCCGCGGCAACCGCAGCCGACAATCAGCGCTCGCGCCAAGGCCCGGTGGCGATCAGGCGCCGGAGAAAGGGCCGCGGCCGCGCAGCCGGTTGGCCTGGTCCTCGGCGACCTTGCGGTTGAGCTCGTCCTCGGTCAGCTCGGGGGCGCCGCGCCGGCGCCGCATCTCGTTCTGTGCCTCGAGCATCTGCGCGATGTCGTCCTGCTCCAGCTGCACCTCCGTCTCGTATGAGCGGGTCGGCTTCCAGTCCACGAGATCGGCGCCGCTGCCGGGATAGAAGTGCCCGACCAAGAGGATCACGCCGATGAAGAACAGCAGCAGGACGAGCGTCCCGAGGAAGAAACCCACGCGATCAGGATACGGTGAAGGCGTGCAGGAGGCGCTCATCCTCGATGCGATCCGGACCCCGATGGGGCGCTACCGCGGCGCCCTGGCGGAGGTACGCCCCGACGACCTCGCGGCGGGCGTGATCTCGGCCGCTGTGAAGCGCAACGGGATCGACCCCGAGCGGATCACCGACGTCTACATGGGCGCCGCGAACCAGTCCGGCGAGGACAACCGCGACGTCGCCCGGATGGCATCGCTGCTGGCCGGCCTGCCTGTCTCGGTGCCGGGCGCGACGGTCAACCGCCTCTGCGCCTCCGGTCTGGAGGCGGTGAACATCGCCAGCCGTGCGGTCAAGCTCGAGGAGGGCGATCTCTACCTGGCGGGGGGCGTCGAGTCGATGAGCCGCGCCCCCTGGGTGGTCCCTAAACCCGAGCGGGCGCTGCCGCGCGGCGAGCAGACGATGTACGACACCACCCTCGGCTGGCGCCTGGTCAACCCGCGGATGGAGGAGATGTACTCGACCGAGTCGATGGGCGAGACGGGCGAGAACGTCGCCGAGCGCTACGACGTCTCCCGCAAGGACCAGGACGCCTTCGCCCTGCGCAGCCACCAGCGGGCCGTCGCCGCCAGCGAGGACGGCCGTTTTGCCGAGGAGATCGTCCCGGTCGAGCTCAACGGCGAGGGCAGCTTCGAGCGCGACGAGGGCCCGCGATCCGACACCTCGCTGGAGAAGCTCGCGAAGCTGAAGCCCGCCTTCCGCGAGGGCGGCACCGTGACCGCCGGCAACTCCTCGACCCTCAACGACGGCGCCGCCTGCCTTGTCGTCGGCTCCGCGGATGCCGCCGAGCGGATCGGGGCCGAGCCGCTGGCCCGCGTGGTGGCGGTCGGAGTCGCCGGGGTCGACCCCGCGATCATGGGCATGGGACCGGCGGAGGCGATCCCGAAGGCGCTCGCCCAGGCGAAGCTGGAGATCGACGACATCGATCTGGTCGAGATCAACGAGGCCTTCGCCTCGCAGGTGCTCGCCTGCGCGCGCCAGCTCGGGATCGAGGAGGAGCGGCTGAACGTCAACGGCGGCGCGATCGCCCTCGGGCACCCGCTCGGCTGCTCCGGGGCGCGGCTGATGACCACCCTGGCGCGCGAGTTACGTCGCCGCGGTGGGCGCTACGCGATCGCCTCGCTCTGTGTCGGCGTCGGCCAGGGCCTGGCGACCGTGATCGAAGCGGTCTGAGACCGCCACCACCTGCGGCGGCCTCGCTTGACATGCCGGTGCCGCGACATTTTGTCTCGCGGCCGGAACCTACGGGCCGAGCAGGAGCAGGACGCAGGCCACGAGGGTTATCGAGAGCGCGATCCAGGCGGCCAGGCGCCGGGTGGCGGAAACGTCGGTGCCGGCGAAGATGTCGACCTGAGCCCAGACGAAGCGGCGGGAGGTGCGATTCGCATCGCTCGCCGTGGCCTGGCTCGGGTATTCCTGCTCGAGAAGCATCGTCATGATTGTCGCCTCGGTACTGAATTGTAAGTAGCCCCTTGGACGGAAAATGGTCCACCGGTCTGGACATGCGTACTAGTTGCCGCAATCTGCGGCGTCCGGTTTGCGGCGCCGGGCATCGTCGGCCGCCTCCGCGCATCGGATAGCCTCGGCGGCGATGAGCACGACCGAGCTGGCGAGCGTCGATGGAGCGATCTCCGCCGTCGAGGAGGCGACCGTGCCGATCAAGGACGACGGCCTCTACCGCGGCGACGGCGCCTTCGAGGTGATCCGTCTCTACGCCGGCCGCCCCTTCGCCCTCGGCGACCATCTCGACCGCCTGCAGCGGTCGGCGGCGGCGATCCAGATGAGCCTCGACCGCTCCGCGCTGGAGGGCGAGATCGAGGCCTTGCTGGACGAATTCGGCTCGCAGGAGGGGCAGTTGCGGATCGTGATCACCCGCGGCGGGCGCCGGATAGCGGTCACCGAGCCGCTGCCGCCGCACGGCGAGACGGTGCGGCTGGCCGTCGTCACCTACTCGCCCAGCATCGTCCTCAACGGAATCAAGTCGCTCTCCTACGCCGCCAACATGCAGGCCACCCGCATCGCCCAGGCGCAGGGAGCCGACGAGGCGGTGCTCGTCACCCCAGACGGAACGGTGCTCGAAGCCCCCACCTCGACGATCTTCTGGGTCTCGCCTCAGGGCAGCCTGCGGACCCCCTCACTGGAATCGGGGGTCCTGCAGTCGATCACCCGGGCACGGATCGTCAGCGAGCTCGAGGTCGAGGAGGGTGTCTGGCCGGTCTCCGACCTGCGCGCCGCCGGGGAGGCCTTCCTCGCCTCGACGACCCGCGAGGTGCAGGCGGTGGCCTCGATCGACGGCGCCGATCTGCCCGAGGCCCCCGGCGAGCGGACCACCGAAGCCGTTGCGGCCTTCGCCGCGGCGCTCGATCGCGAGCTCTCCCAGCGGGCTCAATAAGCTGCCGGCGTGGACTTCGAGCTGACCGACGAGCAGCGGCTGCTGTCCGAGGCGGCCCGCGACTTCGCCGATGGCGAGATCGCCCCGCGGGCGCGTGAGAACGACCGCGCCGCGCGCTTCGACCGCGAGCTGGCGAGCCGGATCGGCGAGATCGGCTACCTCGGGGCGACGGTGTCGGAGCAGTACGGGGGCGGCGGGCTCGGCTACTTCGACTACGGGCTGATCGTCGAGCAGGTCGGCCGCGCCGACTCGGCCGCGCGCACGGTGGTCTCGGTCCAAACGTCGCTGGTCTGCGGGTCGATCGAGCGCTGGGGAAGCGAGGACCAGAAACAGAGCTGGCTGCCGCGGCTCTGCTCGGGCGAGGCACTGGGCTGCTTCGGGCTGACCGAGCCCGACACCGGCTCTGACGCCGCCAACCTGCGCACCCGGGCGACGCGGACCGACGGCGGCTGGTCGATCAGCGGCCAGAAGATGTGGATCTCGCTCGCCAACTTCGCCGAGCTGGCGCTGATCTTCGCCCAGACCGACCCCGACGAGGGACATCGCGGGCTGGCCTGCTTCCTGGTCCCGACTTCCAGCGACGGGTTCTCGACCCAGGAGATCCACGGCAAGCTGGGCCTGCGCGCCTCCGACACGGCGGCGATCTCGCTCGACGACGTCGAGGTTCCCGAGGAGGCGATGCTGGGCGAGATCGGCGACGGCTTCAAGGTCGCGATGAGCGCGCTGGACGCCGGGCGCTTCAGTGTTGCCGCCGGCTGCGTCGGAATCTGCGACGGCTGCGTCGACGCCTCGGTCGAGTACGCCAAGGAGCGGCAGCAGTTCGGCGTTCCGCTGGCCCGCTTCCAGCTCGTGCAGGAGCTGATCGCGGACATGATCGTCAAGCGTGACGCGGCGCGGATGCTGGTCTGGCGGGCGGCCGACCTCAAGGACCGCGGGCTGCCGAACACCGCCCAGACCTCGGTCGCGAAGCTCTACGCGACCGAGTCGGCGGTCGAGTGCGCGAACGCCGCGATCCAGGTTCACGGCGGCTCCGGCTACGTCGACGACTACCCGGTCGAGCGCTATCTGCGCGACGCCCGGGTGACGACGCTGTACGAGGGGACCTCGCAGATCCAGAAGCTGATCATCGGCCGCGACGCCACCGGCATCAACGCGATGACGCCGCTCGAGGCCGCCAAGGAAGAGGTCAGGAGCTAGTCGCCGGCCGCTGGCCGCGGCCGTCGAGGAACGACCATGGGCGAGCTGATCGAGACATCGGTTGACAGCCGGGTCGCGCTCTGCCGGCTCGACCGCCCCGAGGCGCGAAACGCCCTTTCGCCGGAGCTGATGCTCGAGCTCGGCGCGGCGCTGGAGGTCTTCGACGCGGACCCCGAGGTGCACTCCATCGTGATCGCCGGCAGCGACGAGGTCTTCGCCGCCGGCGCCGACATCAAGGCGATGGCCGAGCGCAGCTTCTCCGATGCCCTCTCCAATCCCGCCGCCTCGTTCTGGAAGCGCCTGGCGGCGCTGAAGACCCCTCTTGTCGCCGCGGTCTCGGGCTGGGCTCTGGGCGGCGGCTGCGAGTTGGCCCTGGCCTGCGATCTGATCGTCGCTTCGGAGACGGCCGAGTTCGGCCAACCGGAGATCACGCTCGGAATCATCCCCGGCGGCGGCGGCACCCAGCGCCTCGCCCGGGTGCTGGGCAAGCAGCAGGCGATGGAGCTGGTGTTGACCGGGCGCCGCATCGACGCCGCCGAGGCGCACTCCCTCGGCCTCGTCAATCAGGTCGCGCCGCCGGGCGAGTGGCTGCAGCAGGCGCTCGAACTCGCGGGACGGATCGCGCGGCGGCCGCCGATCGCTGCCCGGCTCGCAAAGCAGGCGGTGCTGGCGGCGGAGGAGACGGCACTGTCGGTCGGGCTCGACGCCGAGCGCCGCCTCTACGAGCTCTCGTTCGCGACCGAGGACAGGGTCGAGGGAATGCAGGCCTTCATCGAGAAGCGAAAGCCCGACTTCAAGGGTCGCTAGCGGTGGCGCCGATCGAGCGGGTGGGCGTCGTCGGCGCCGGCACGATGGGTGCCGGGATCGCCCAGATCGCCTGCCTGGCCGGGTTCGAGACCCGCCTCCACGATCCGGTCGCAGAGGCCCTGGAGACGGGCGAGGTGCGCCTGCGGGCGGCGCTCGAGAGGGGTGCCGAGAGGGGGCGCTGGAGCAGCGAGAAGGCAGAGCAGGCGGCCGCGCTGCTGCAGGCGGCGCCGAGGGTTGAGGACCTGGCCGGTTGCCAGCTTGTGATCGAGGCCGCTCCCGAGGACCTGAATCTGAAGCGGCGGCTCTTCGCCGGGCTCGCCGAGGCCTGCGGCCCGGAGGCGATCCTGGCGACCAATACCTCCTCGCTCTCGGTCGCGGCGATCGCCGCCGAAACCCCCGGCCCCGAGCGCGTCGTAGGGATGCACTTCTTCAACCCGCCGGCGCTGATGAAGCTGGTCGAGGTGGTGGCCGGGCCGGAGTCGTCCTCCGAGGCGGTGGCCGCTACAGCCGAGGCCGGCGGGCGGATGGGGCGTACCGCCGTCCGGGCCGCGGACGAGATCGGCTTCATCGCCAACCGCTGTGCGCGGCCGTTCATGCTCGAGGGTCTGCGCCTGCTCGGCGACCGGATCGCCGAGGCGGAGACGATCGACCGCGTATGCCGGATCGGCGGCGGCTTTCGGATGGGGCCCTTCGAGCTCGCCGACCTGGTCGGAATCGACGTCAACTTCGAGGTCGCGAAGTCGTTCTGGGAGCAGAGCTTTCACGAGCCGCGCTGGCAGCCGCACCCGATCCAGCAGCAGATGGTCTCCTCGGGCCGCCTCGGCCGCAAGTCGGGCCGCGGCTACTACGACTACTCGCGCGATCCCTACCGGCCGCAGGATCCCGAACCTGCTCCGAGCCTCCCCGACGAACTCGACCTGCCCGAGGGCCTGATCCCCCTGGTCGAGGGAAGCCTGGCTGAGCTCGACGAGGCGGGCAGCGGCGTCGGCTTCCACCTCCTCGGCCCGCTCGAGGACGCGTGCCTGGTCGAGCTGACGGCGGGGGAGTTCACGCCGCAGGAGGCCCGCGACGCCGCCGAGGGATTCTTCTCCGGGCTGGGACTGCAGGTCGAGTGGGTCGGCGACGCGCCGGGCCTCGTGCTCGGGAGGATCGTCTGCCAGCTGGTCAACGAGGCGGCCTTCGCCCTGCAGAAGGGGATCGGGTCGGCCGAGGACATCGACACCGCGCTGCGGCTCGGCTTCAACTTTCCCCGCGGGCCGCTCGAGTGGGGCGACGCGATCGGCCTCGACCACGTGCTCGCGGTCCTCGACGCCCTGCAGGGAGAGCTCGGCGAGGAGCGCTACCGGGCGGCGCCGCTTCTACGACGCCTGGTCGCCGACGGCCAGCTCGGCCACAGCACCGGGCGCGGGTTCTTTTCGCACTGAACCGCCGCCGGCCGCCAGCCAGGAGCCGCCGACGATCAGGGCGAGACCGGCGACCGTCGCGACGCTGATCGACTCGCCGAGAAGCAGCGCCCCGTAGACGACCGCGAATCCGGGCGCGATGTAGGTGACGACGTAGGTCCGGGCGGTGCCGACGCTGGCGATCAGCGCGTAGAAGATCGCGAAGGCGACCCCGGTGCCGACCAGTCCCAGCGCCGCGACCGCGGCGAGCGGTCCGAGGCCTGGCGCCGAGCCGGGCAGTGTGGCCAGCCCCAGCGGTGCCAGCAGCACCGCGCTCGCCACCATCACCCCGGCGGCGATCGAGACCGGCTCGGCGTCGCCGAGCCGGTGCTTGGCGAGCAGCGCCGCGACCGCGTAGCCGAGCCCGGCGAGCAGCACCGCGGCGCCGCCCAGCAACTGTGAGCCGGAGCCGCCGAGGTCGACGCCGAGCAGCAGCGCCACGCCGACGAACCCAAGCCCGATCCCGACCAGGCGAATGCCGGTCGAGCGCTCCTCCTGGTCGAAGCGGATCGCAAGCAGTGCCGTGAAGAGCGGCGTCGAGGCGACCAGGATCCCCGCCAGGGCCGAGGAGATCTGCTGCTCGCCGAGGGCGATGAGGACGAACGGCCCCGCCACCTGCAGCAGGCCGACCAGCGCCAGCATCGGCAGGCGCCGCCGCCACCAGGAGACGTCAGCGCTGCGGAGCGCCAGCGGCACCAGGACGAGTGCCGCGAGCAGGACCCGCAGCCAGGCGACCATGCCCGGCGAGAGGTCCCGCAGTCCGATCTTGATGAACAAGTAGGACGCGCCCCAGATCGCCCCCAGGATCAGCAGCAGCGCCCACGCGCGTCTATCCATCGCCCCAACAACGGTAGGGCAGCGGCGGCTGTGAGATCAGCGCCGCTAGGGGCGCGGCGGAGCCACTTCGACCGGCTCGCCCTCGGGCAACCAGTGGGCCTCGGGAGAGGGCGGGTGGTCGCGCAGATACCACTCCGCGTCCAGCGCCCCCATACAGCCGGTGCCGGCGGCGGTGATCGCCTGCCGGTAGGTGTGGTCGACCAGGTCGCCGACCGCGAAGACGCCGCCGAGGTTGGTCCGCGTCGATCCGTCCTGGACCTTGACGTAGCCGTTCTCGTCGACCTCGACCTGATCGGCGACGAGCTCCGAGCGCGGCTCGTGTCCGATCGCGACGAAGGCGCCGCCGACCTCGAGCTCCTCGACCTCGCCGGTCTCGGAGTGGCGGAGGCGAACCGATGCGATCCTGCCGTCGTCGCCGGCGACGAACTCCTCCGGCACGTACGGGGTCTTGAAGTCGATGTTGTCGACGGCCTGGGCGCGCTCGAGCATGATCTTCGAAGCGCGGAACTCGTCGCGGCGGTGGACGATCGTCAGCTCGCTGGCGAACTTGGAAATGAAGATCGCATCCTCCATCGCCGAGTCGCCGCCGCCGATCACGACCACCTTCTCACCCTTGAAGAAGGCGCCGTCGCAGACGCCGCAGGTGGATACGCCCTGACCGGCAAGCTCGCGCTCGCCGGGGATGCCGAGCCGCTTCGGCTCCGCACCCATCGAGAGGATGACCGCCTTGGCCCTGTACTCCTCGTCGCCGAGCCAGACGCGCTGCAGGCCGCCGTCGGAGAGCTCGATCCGGTCGGCGTCGTCGGTGATGAAGCGGGTCCCGAAGCGCTCCGCCTGGGCGCGGAACTGCTGCATCATCTCCGGCCCCATGATCCCCTCGGGGTAGCCGGGGTAGTTCTCGACGTCGGTCGTGTTCTGCAGCTGGCCGCCCCACTGGAAGCCCTCGATCTGAAGCGGTTCGAGGTTGGCGCGAGAGGCGTAGAGGGCAGCCGTGTAGCCGGCGGGGCCACCGCCGACGATGATCAGCTCTTCGGTCTTGGGGTCGTGGTTCTCGTTCATAAGGTCCTCATTCATACAGTCTCGACCGTACTCCGGATGTTACTTCACTTTCTGAAGTATTGGCAGGCCCCCGGGTCCGATCAGGACACGGCCGAGGCCGGCGAGACGCGGTCGATCGGCTTGCCCTCGACGCGCCAGCGCTGAACCGTGTGGCGGAGCTGGAAGAAGGCGACGACACCGAACGGGATCGGCAGCCAGAAGGCGTTGAGGCGATAGGTCAGAACGGCGGCGAAGACGTCGTTGCTGGGCAGCCCGAAGAGGACGAAGGCGCCGATCATCCCGGCGTCCACGGCCCCCACCCCTGCCGGCGCGAAGGGGAACAGGTTGGCCGCCAGGCCGACGAAGAAGCCCTGGACGACGACGCCGAATGGGACCTGGACCCCGTAGGCCTTGAAGCTCGCCCAGAGGATGCCGACGTTGGCGACCCAGTATCCGACCGCCCCGACGATCGCGATCCAGCCGCCACCGGGATGGCGGACGACCTCGATCGCGGTCCGCACCCCGCGCGCCGCGGTCTCCGGGACCGGGGCGAGGCGGTGCGCGAGGCGGGCGATGCGCCCGCCGCTCTTGAAGCCCTCGAGGCGACGCTGCAGGTCCCCGGGAACCAGAGTGATCAAGAGCCCGAGCGCGATCACGAGGCCCGCGATCGCGGCCGGGATCACGGTCAGCTCCACGGGTGCCCCACCGGACAGCACGCCGGTCCGCAGCAGGACGCCGAAGACGATCACCGCGGTCACGTAGACGGCGTAGAGCAGGACCAGGAAAGCGACCATCCTGCAGGCGGCGCGCCGGGTTCCCATCCCGGCCCGGCGCAGGGCCCAGTAGTTGAGCGCCACGCCCCCGGCGCCGCCGGCCGAGAAGAGAAGTGAAGCGGCCAGCCCGGCCATCGTGATCTCATATGACTCGCGCCACTTCAAGGGCAGGATGTCGCCGCCGACGATCCCCTTGAACAGGGTGACGAAGCTCAGGTAGGCGAAGACGTTGAAGCCGACTGCGATCCCGATCCACTTCGGATCGCCGTCGCCAAGCTTGCCGACCGCGCTCTCGAGGCCGATCAGCTTCGGGAACAGGAAGTAGATCGCCGAGATGAGCAGCAGAACGACGACCAGCGTCTGCGCTATGCGCCGGCCGCTGAAGAAGCTGATCTCGTCGGTATCGGGCTCCTGCCCGACGTCCCCCCTGTCGACGTCCGCCGAGATCTCCTCTTCCTCTGCGTCTCGTTCGAGGGATCTGGCCTCGCTCATTTTCTCCTGCGACCGAATGCTACCCGGGAACGATCGCTATCCCTCTGCGTCGGCTACCCGCTCAAGCCCCTGCAAAGCACGGTTCACGCGCAGCACCAGGGGCTCGACGAGGGGCTCGCCGCGCCGCACCGCGGCGACCAGCAGGGCGCCGGCGATCAGGTCGGTGACGTAATGCTCGCCGAGATAGACGAGCGCGAAGCCGAGGCTGAGAGCGTAGCCCCAGCCGACGGCCCCCTCCAGCGGCCCCGCCTCCGAGAGCAGGATCGCCGCCATCACCGAGGTCGCGAAGTGAAGCGACGGCATCGCCGCCCAGGGGTTGCCGCCGAGCGAGTCGTACATCCGCTCCCAGGCGCGGCCCCAGGTCTGCTCGCCGGCTTCGACCATGATCCGCCGCACCTTGTCCTCGGTCAGGCCCTGCTCCGAGGCCCACCAGGGCGGCGCCGTGGGGACGAGGAAGTAGATCGCGCAGCCGGCGTCGTAGGTCGCCGCCAGCTGCCGGGCGGCGCGCGGGAAGCGGTCGTTGTGGCGGATCAGGATCCAGGTCAGCGACAGGTGGGGCTCCATGAACCACAGCCAGTGCACCCAGGAGAGGGTTCGGTCGAGCAGGTTGGCGCGTCCGAGGCCGGCAAGTGCGCCCTGGAGGCGCAGGGTCGGCAGTCGGCCGCCGCCGATCAGCCGGTCGCTGACGATCGGATAGCGGCTTCGCAGCCGGGCCCGCAGCCGTTCCGGCTTGTCGAAGGGCAGCTCGTGGACGATGGTGAAGGCCCACATCTGCTGTGCGAACAGCACCGCGTCGCGCTTCTTCGAGCGCGGCCACAGCACCGTCGTCGCCAACGGTCCGGCGGCGGTCGCGGCCACCGTCAGCGCAGTGGGGATGCGGAAGCGCCGCCGCACCAGCGGCACCCCCACCGAGGCGGCCACGGCGGCCGCTGCCGCCCCGCGGACAAGCCAGCGCGCCTTCGCCCCACCCCCGCTGTCGCCCGACCGAACCAAGGGAGCGGAATGTACGGGGCGGGCGCTCAGACGCGCTGCCAGACCCGCTTCGGGCGCTCGGCGCCCGGGTCGGCGGCAGATGCGATGTCGACCGGCATCGCCACCGGCCCGGCCTCCAGCCCGCGCGGGTCGATCGGTCCCGGCATCAGCTCATCGGCCGGCGGGATCTCGACTCCGATCACGTCCATGCGGCGCTTCAGAGCGGTGTAGGCGAAGCCCCAGACCTGCGAGGAGTGGTAGTCGTAGCTGACGAACTCCTTCGCCATCGGGTCGGCCTCCGGGGGCACGAAGACCCGCGCCGCCTCGGGCAGAAGCCGGGTCAGGGTGTTGAGGATCACGTCGCGCATCTCCGGCCGCTCGGCGCAGACGTCGCGCAGGAAGCGGACTCCGAAGGCGATGTGGCGGTGCTCGTCCTGCTCGACGAGCGAGAACCCCCGGTGAAAGCCGGGGTAGATGGCGTGGTCCTCGGTGTACTGGAGGATCACCCGCTGGCCGGTCATCGCGAGCACTCCCTCGGTGACCATGTGGTAGATGACGATGCCCTCGACGAAGAGCCCGAGGTCGTCCGGATCGCGGAGCAGGCGCTGGGCGACGTCACGCAGCGAGTCGTCGAAGAGGAAGTGCCAGGGGCCGATCATCGTCTCCTCGGCCTCGCGCAGGCGGGCCCGCATGTCGCCGGCCGAAAGCGCCATCACCTCGGCCGCGAAGCGGTCGAAGAAGACCGCGTGGCGGGTCTCGTCGACGAGCTGGGTGGCGAGGAAGGTCTCGATCTCGCCGCTCGGCGCGGCGAGCATGAACGGCGCCAGGTCGGCGGCCACGCGCTCCTCGCCGACGTAGAAGCTCGACATCGTCCAGGCGGTGTGGCGCTGGGCCTCGGTCGGGGTCACCAGCCACTGCAGGCGGTCGACCGAGAAGTCGAGCTCGTGGGCGCGCCAGTTGCGCTTCTCCCAGAGCGCGTAGAGCTGCTCGTAGCCGAGCAGGTTGTCGCGCTTGGCCGCAGCGCCGCCCTGGGCGGGGTCGATGGTCCGGGAGCCGGCGCCGTCCGAGCTCGAGCCCCAGGAGCCGACGCGACTCTGCTGCAGCGCCCGCTGAACCCGCTCGCGCTCCAGCTCCGGCCCGTCCACGCCCTCGGCCCTGTCGGCCCAGCGCCCGATCAGAGTCACCGGGTAGAGCGAGCCTTCGGCCCTCGTCAGCCCGCACTGCATCGCCGTCGTCGGACTCAGCTCGCCGCGCAGGATCCGCATCCAAGTATTGAGCGAGAGCCGCACGGTGGCGTCCGGCTCGCCGGCGCCGTTGGTGGAGCCCGGTTGAACGGAGATCCGGCCGTCGTCGACCTCGACCAGCCACTCGCCGCCGCCTTCCCCCATCACCTCGAAGGCGACCCGGAAGCTGTGCCCGCGCGTCCACTCGGGGTCTACCGCGTAGGCAAGGGCCCGGTAGAGAAGGTCGGGATCGACGTTGACCCCCATCGCGGCCAGCTTGCGCGGTCCCGAACCGGAGTCCAGGTGACGCAGCGCCATCGCCTTGCGGCGCTTGCCGGTGAGCCGCAGGCGGCGCCGCAACATCATCGTCAGCGGGTTGCCGCCCGCCGCAAGCTGGGCCAGCCCCGCGGCGTCGGTGCGCAGGGTGAAGTCCTCGCCGCCGGCGCCGTTGGCGGGCTCGACCGACGCGGCGCCGTATTCGGAGCCGCTGACGGTCCATTCGCCGAGGCCCTCGACGCAAAGACGCCAGCTCAGCTCCGGCGGCAGCGCCGCTGCCGCAGCCGGGAGCGAGTGCACGACCAGGCGCGCCGCCAGATCGGGATCCTGCTTGGCCATGCGCCGGATCGCCGCATCCATCGTCCCCTCCGAGGAGCCCGCCGCGCTGCCGTTGGATCGGCCGGCGTCGGTGACCTGGTCGGTGCTGGGGTCCATCGTTCCTCCTCGCGAGTCTGGCTGAGCGGCCAATTGTCCCACTCGCGCGAGCGACTGCCAAACCGGCTCGGTGACGGGCACGGCGACGCCTCCGCGGGCTCCACTGCGTTTCGCCGCCGTTGATCCATAGAATGGCCGCGCCTTGGCGCCGCCGCGGACACGTGCCCGCCGCCTCCTTGCCTCACTGGGGGCGGTACTAGTCGCCCTCGCCGCCTCCGCGGCACCGGCGGCTGCCAACCTGGTCTCGCCCGAGCCCGCGCACTCGCCGGGCGCCGGCGACCTCAACACCCTCTACTGGATCGCGATCATCGTCTCGATGCTGCTGATCGTGGCGGTCAACGCGGCGCTGCTGGCGGCGGTGGGCCAGTTCCGCGAGCGCCGTGGCCGCGAGCCGCGCCAACTGCGCGGTGGACGCCGGATCCAGATCCGGGTCACCGCCGTGCTGGCGGCGCTCGCCGCGGCGATGTTCGTGGTCAGCGTCGTCTTCACCCAGAAGGCGCACAACCTGCCCTCCACCGGCGCCACCGGCCTGCACACCTCCGCCTCGGTCCAGGGCAGCGCCGCGGCGCCGATCGGCAACGCGACCCCGCCGCCCAGCACCGCCGCCAACCCGCTGATCATCACCGCCACCGGCCAGCAGTGGCTCTGGCGCTACACCTATCCAAACGGAGCCTTCTCCTATTACAAGCTGGTGGTCCCGGTCGACACCGCGGTGCAGCTGAACCTCGACAGCACCGACGTCCAGCACGGCTGGTTCGTGCCCGAGCTGAGCGGCAAGTTCGACGCCGTTCCCGGCAAGACCAACAGCCTCTCCTTCCGCGCCGACCGGCTCGGCACCTACTACGGCCGCAGCTCGACCTTCTCCGGCGCCGCCTACGCCGCCGACCGGATCGAGGTCAACGTGGTCACCCCGCAGCGCTATCAGGCCTTCATCGCGGCCCAGAAGCGCGACATCCAGGCGGCGCAGGACATCGTCGTCAAGCAGATCCAGTCAGGCCAGACCCCATGACCCCGCCGCCCGCGACTAGCCTCGCCCCCGCCCGCCCGGAGCTGGTCAGCAGCGATTATCCGCGCCGCGGCCCGCGCTGGGTCGAGCTCGCGACGAGCGCCGATCACAAGGACGTCGGCCGGATGTTCATCAGCGGCTCGCTCGGCTTCCTGCTGGTCGCCGTCGTCGAGTGGCTGCTGATGCGGCTGCAGCTGGCGATCCCCGAGAACACGCTGCTGCGGCCGGAGTTCTTCAACCGCATCCTCTCGCTCTACGGCGAGACGGCGATCTTCCTCTTCGCGATCCCGCTCGTGGTCGGACTCATCTACTACGTCGTGCCGCTGCAGATCGGCGCCCGCACGACCGCCCTGCCGCGACTGGGTCAGCTCGCCTTCTGGCTCTGGGCCGGCGGCGCGGCGATGCTCTACATCAGCCTCGTCTACACGCCGCCGGAGTCCGGCGTCAACCCGCTGCCGCCGCTCTCCAGCATCGCCTTCGCGCCCAGCAACGGCGCCGACGTCTGGCTCGGCTCGGTGGGGCTGATCTGCCTCGGCTTCATCTGCTTCTCGATCAACATGATCGTGACGCTGCGCAACCTGCGGGCGCCGGGCCTCGCCTGGCGGCGGCTGCCGCCGTTCGCCTGGACGGCGACGGTGGCGAGCGTCCTCCTCGGCGTGATCTCGGTCGTGATGCTGGCGGCGGTCACGATGCTGATGTTCGACCGCAACGTGAACGGAATCTTCTTCGCGGGCGACGCCGGCGGCGCGCCGCTGCTCTGGCAGCACCTGAGCTGGATCTTCTTCACCGGCACCTACATGCTGATCGTGATCACCGCCCTCGGGGCGATCGCCGAGATCCTGCCCACCTTCTCGCGCAAGCCGCTCTTCAACCGCGAGGTTGTGATGGGCTCACTGGCCGCGGTCGCCGTGCTCGGGACCCTGGCCTGGATGCAGAACATGTACTCGGACCCGATCGGGATCGGCTGGGACTACTTCGCGATGGCGATGGCGATGGCGACCGTGATCCCCTTCGGCCTGATCATCTTCAACCTGCTGGCGACGATGTTCGGGGGCTCGCTGCGGCTGCGAGCGCCGATGCTCTTCGCTCTCGGAGCGCTCTCGATGACCACGATCGGGCTCGCCGCAGAGCTCGCCCACAGCGCGGTCGGGGTCGGCTGGCAGCTTCACAACACGACCGACGCGACCGCGTCGACTCACTACGCGCTGGTCGGGGGCGCGGTGCTGGGCGGCCTGGCGGCGCTTCACTACTGGTATCCGAAGATGACCGGCCGCGTGCTCGGCGAGAGCCTCGGCCGAATCTCCTTCTGGACCATCATCGCCGGCCTCAACCTCGCCTTCTTCCCGCTCGTCCTCGCCGGCCTGCAGGGGCAGGTCGTCGACGCCTACAAGTACTTCGACGCCGCAGGGGTCAACGCCGACAACATGGTGGCGACGATCGGTTCCTTCGTGCTCGCGATCGGGATCGTGATGTCGCTCGCGAACCTCGTCCTCAGCCTGCGCGGAGGGGTCGCCGCCGGGCACGATCCCTGGGGTGGAACCTCGTTGGAATGGCTTCCCGAGTCGCCGCCGCCGCCGCACAACTTCGACGTCGTGCCCGACGTCCGCGGCCCGGAGCCACTTCGCGACGTTCGCGACGCGATCGCCCGTCGCCAGCACGGAGCCGGCTCCGAAGCCACGGAATCGCAGCCGGTAGCCTGAAGTTGATGTTTACGTCGAGCAGAGGGCCCGAAGGGCCCGATTGCGAGGCGACTGGCAGGTGGATTTGATGTCGGTGGCGCCAGGCAGAGGGGGCGCAGCCCCCGGCGGCGATCTTCGCCGGCTTCGCCTCTTGCTCACGATCACAGTCCTCGCCACCTTCGCGCTGATCGTCGTCGGCGGCGTGGTCCGGATCACCGACTCCGGGCTCGGCTGCGGGACCTCAGGCAACGGGGTCAAGGGCTGGCCGCTCTGCGGAGGCCGAGCGCTGCCCCTGATCCAGGAGAACGCGATCATCGAGTTCTCCCACCGAGCCCTGGCTTCGATCGTCGTCGTTCTGATCCTGCTCTGCGTCTGGCAGGCGCGCAAGCTTCCGGGCTCGGTCTTCCTGCGCCGGGGCACCGTGGTCGCGGCCGTGTTGGTCCTCGCGCAGGCGGTGCTCGGCGGCCTGACCGTCGAGCACAACCTCGAGCAGGTCTTCGTCGCCGCCCATCTCGGGCTGGCGATGCTGCTGCTGGGGACGCTGCTGACGCTGCGCTGGGCCGCCTCGCGCGAAGGCGGCGCGGCGGCGCCTCGCCTGCAGGCTCGCGGGCTGCTGCCGCTGGCCACCGCCGCCTCGGTCCTCGTGCTGGCGACGATCGTCGCCGGCGGTGTGATCGCCGGGACCGAGGAGGAGGGAGTCCACAACGGCGCGGTCGCCGGGGCCCACCTGGCCTGCGGGGAGCAGTTCCCGGGCTGCAACGGGCAGTCCAACCCGCTGCCCTTCGGCAGGTACGGGCACCTCGCCGACATCCAGCTGACCCACCGGGCGCTCGTCTACGCGACCTCGCTGACGATCCTGGCGCTGCTGGGGCTGGCGCTCTACCGCCGTGCCTGGTCTTGGGAACTGACCTCGCTGGGTCTGCTGCTGGTCGCGCAGTTCGCGCTCGGAGTGCTCAACGTCGAGCTCGGCAAGCACCCGGTCCTGATCGTCGCCCACCTGACCACCGGTACCCTGCTCTGGGCGGCGGCGGTGAGCACCACGCTTCGCCTCTCCCCGGTTCCACAAGCCGGGACCAGGCGCTCCGGTGCCAAGCCGGAGACCTCCGCAGCGCCAGCCTGATGGAAGCCGAGACCAGAGCCGCCCAAGCAAGCCCGCTGGAGACCGGGGTTTCCGCCCCGCCGGCGGGCCGCAGGCTGCGGTCTGCGCCGGCTCGGGCCTCGATGATCGAGATCGCCCGCGACTACCTGGCGCTGACCAAGCCGCGGATCATCGCCCTGCTTCTGGTCACGACGGTGGCCACGATGCTCGTCGCCGATCCTTCCGGGCCGCCGCTGGCGACGGTGATCTGGACGATGATCGGCGGCTATCTCGCCGCCGGCGGCGCCGGGGCGATCAACCACTACATCGACCGCGACGTCGACGCGCGGATGGCGCGAACGCGACGACGTCCCCTGGTCAGTGGCCGCATCAAGCCCCTGCACGGTCTCGTCTTCGGGATCGTGCTGGGGACGCTGGCCTTCGCCCAGCTGGCGATCACCGTGAACCTGCTCGCCGCCGTGCTGGCGATGGTCGGGCTGCTGGGCTACGTCTTCGTCTACACCCTCTGGCTGAAGCCCCTGACGCCGCAGAACATCGTCATCGGTGGTGCCGCGGGCGCCATGCCGCCGCTGGTCGGCTGGGCAGCCGTGACCGGGGGGCTGTCGGTCGACGCCTTCTACCCCTTCGCGATCGTCTTCTTCTGGACCCCGCCCCACTTCTGGGCCCTCTCGCTGCTGATCAAGGACGACTACGCGCGCACCGGCGTGCCGATGCTGCCCGTCGTCCGCGGCGAGCCGGAGACGCGGCGCCAGATCCTCATCTACGCGCTGGTCCTGCTCGCGGTCAGCGTGCTGCCGGTGATCGGCGGCCTCTTTGGCGCCCTCTACCTCGCCGCGGCGCTGCTGCTGGGAGGCGCCTTCTGCTTCCTCGCCCTGCGGCTGCGCGCCCAGCCCAGCCGCGCCACGGCGTTGCGCCTCTATCTCTACTCGCTCGCCTACCTGGCGCTTCTGTTCGTGGCGATGGCCGCCGACAGAGTGCTCTGATAGAAGTCGCCCGTGGACCGCGAGCAGGCAAGGCGCAACATCGTCTCCGGCCTCTGGTTGGGACTGCTGGCCGCGGGACTGTTCGCGCTCTCCTTCATCGTCGCGACGATCTACATCGCCTCCGCCTGATGGCCGTTCAGGAAGAGATCCCGCAGCCGACCGAGCTGATCTATCCGCCGCAGCCGTCCTGGAGCCCGATCTTCTGTGTCCTCGGCCTCGTGCTCCTCGTCACCGGCATATTTGGCGAAGGGTTTCTTTTCCGCGGCTGGGTCTACATGATCGTCGGCGCCGTGATTGCGCTGCTGGCGCTGCGATCGCTGATCAGCGCCTCCGCGCACGACTTCTACGAGCGCCCCCGGCGCCAGCGCCCGTCGACGTCTGTGCTGCCCGCGGCCTCGCTGCGGGCACCGGCCAAGCGCGGCTGAGTCCGGCTCAGTCCGGGCTCATCCCGGAGGTCGCGCCCTCGGACGTCCAGACGCGGACGATGTCGCGCATCGAGAGCACCCCCACGAGCTCCGAGCCGGAGTAGACGACCAGGTGGCGGATGCTGCGCCGCGACATCTCGGAGGCGGCGCGCTCGAGGCTCCAGTCCGTCGCCGCCGCGATCACGCTGTCGCTCATGTGGTCGGCGACCCGTTCGTCGTCGGGGTTCTCGCCGTTTCCGACCGAGAGCAGCAGGTCGCGCTCGGTGATGATCCCCGGCGCCGGCGCCGCCTCGTCGATCACGATCGCCGCGCCGGTCTTCTTCTCGACCATCTTGGCGGCGGCCTCGCGCAGGGTGTGGCCCGGGCCGACGGTGAGGACCACTGGTGACATGCCGTCTTTCACCTGCATCGCAGGCAGTCCTCGCTTCCCCGGGGTGTGCGAATAGTCGTGCCGATCGGCGCAAGCTTATCCCACCGATCGGGGCCCGCAGGTGGTCTTGGCGACGGATGCGCAGCTATAGAATGCCCCCGCCTGGCTGCCCCTCAGATGCCGACGTCGCCGACCCTCACACGCTCGCTTCCTCTGCTGGTCTGCGTGCTCGCGATCGCCCTCGTGAGCGCCGGCTGCGGCACCTCGAGCACGAACACCAGCCGCGGGCGCCAGCTCTTCATCACCACCTGCGGCAGCTGCCACACGCTGGCCCAGGCGGCGACCACCGGGACCCAGGGGCCCGATCTCGACGCCGCCTTCGCCGCCGCCCGCGCCGCCGGCGGAACCGACAGCGACACGATCGAAGGAATCGTCAAGGCGCAGGTCGACTTTCCGCGCCCCTCGACCAACGACCCCACGATCTCGATGCCGGCGAAGCTCCTCGAGGGCCAGGACCTTGACGACGTCGCTGCCTACGTCGGCAGCGTCGCCGGAACCGGCCAGGGCCCGCCCAAGGTCCCGGGCGGGCCGGGCGCCCAGGTCTTCGCCAACAACGGCTGCGCCGGCTGTCACACGCTCGCCGCCGCGAACGCCGGCGGCAGCGTGGGACCCAACCTCGACAAGGCGCTGCCGGGCCAGAGCGCGGCGATGATCATGCAGTCGATCACCGACCCCAACGCCAAGATCACCCCGGGCTATCCCTCAAACGTGATGCCGCAGAACTTCTCGCAGCTGATCCCCGCCGACCAGCTCAAGCAGCTGGTCGACTACCTGGTCACCTCGACCGGAGGCAAGGCCTCCGGCGGCGGCGCGAAGTCCGGCTCCTCGCGCAAGAAGAAGTAGCTCAGCGGCGTTCGACGATCACGATCTCGTCGGCCTCGAACTCGCGCAGGGCCTCGGTGAGGGCGGCGCCGGGCTCGGAATCGCCTAAGCGGCCGCGGGCGCGCAGCCCCGCCTCCTGGATCGCCTGCAGAGCCAGCTCGAGCCGCTGGCGTGCCAGCTCGGCCGCCTCGGGCTGGGACGAAGCGCTCGCCGACGCCGCGGGTCCGGGGACGACGACGAAGACCTCGCCCGCGGCGTCGCGGCTGCGCTCGAGGATCTCGGCCACCAGTGCCTCTGCGCCGACCATCCCGTCGGCGAGGACGAGGATGCGGCGGCGGCCGTCGCCGCCGCGCGAGACCGACAAGCCGCCGGCCGCCGTCCGGCGAAAGCTGCGCCAGGCATAGCCGGCGGCGAAACCGACCAGGGCGGCCGCCCAGGCCGCGCCGGCCGCAGGCCTGAGCAGCAGCGCGACGGCGATCACCGAGGCGACGGCGATGCCGATCACCACGATCCAGCGAAAAGCGTCAGCCTCTGATCTGAGCGGGTTGGACAGCGGCCTCCTCCTCGGTTGGGACGCGATTATCGCCTGAGGCGACCCAAGGCGAAGCTAGCCGATGCCACCCGAAAGCTGCGGTATTGGATGCAGGAGGAGCCAGACCAGCGCGACGACGGCAGCGGCAGCGAGTGACCAGCCCATCAAAAGCTCGAGCGGCCCACGGATCTGGGCCGCCTCCCCGTCTTCGTCCTCCAGCATTCGCCGCGGGGCGACCAGCCGCAGGTAGAGGCCATTGAGCCAGAAGAGCAGCCCCGCGAACAGGATCATCGCCGCCGGCACGGCCAGCAGGCCGAGGACGAGATGTTGGCCGGGGGTGTCGACGATCTGCGCGACCCCCCAGAGGGTGAGTGCCGGGACCCCGATCCAGAGCCAGAGGCTGCCGGCTGCCATCAGGACCAGCAGCAGACCCGCGACGAGACGATCGACCGGGCGCGCGCCCAGGGTCCCAGTCATCCCGATGACGTCACCGCGGTCATCGAATCGTCTGCAGCTCGGGATGGGTTGCGAGCAGGGTCTGGGTAAAGACGTAGTTGAAGGCGAAGATGCCCATGAAAGAGATCACGACCGCCTCGTTGACCGCCCTGCCGACCCCGGCCGCACCTCCGGAGGCGGTCATTCCCTTGTAGGAGCAGACGATCGCGATGATCGCCCCGAACAGGGTCGTCTTCAGCACCGAGCCCCAGAGGTCGGTGATCGAGGCGTTGGTGAACAGGGTGGCAAAGAAGCCGCCCAGCGGCTGGTGATAGAGAAGCTCGGCGCTGATCCCACCCGCGAGACCAAAGAGGATCGCGAAGACATCCAGCAACCCGGTGATGATCATCAGGGCCAGGAAGCGGGGCACGACGAGGTTCTTGATCGGGTCGACGCCGAGGACCTGCAGAGCGTCGAGCTCCTCGCGGATCTTGCGGGCGCCGAGGTCGGCGGTGATCGCGGTCCCGGCGACTCCGGCGACGACGATTCCGGTGACGAAGGGCGCGAACTCGCGGACAGAGACGAGAACCAGAAACCCGCCGAGGCGGTCGAGGGCGCCGAAGAGGCTGAGAAAGTTGGCGGCCTGCAGGCCAGGCGCCCCGAAGCCGAAGGCGATCGTCGAGATCATCATCGGAAACCAGCAGAGCTGCAGCGCGAAGAGAAACTGGCCGATGAACTCGCCGCCGTAGGGATACGGCGGCCGGACCGCGGAGACCATCGTCTTCGCGGTCAGGATCATCATGTCCCCGATCTGCTCGAACAGGCTCTTGGCGGGGAGAAATGCCCGGTCTACCGTCGCCCTGATCATCTATGCCGCCCGTCGCTCCGCCTCACGCGGCCCGGCTAAGGGGCATCCGGAGGAGACCTTGACCCGCCACCAGTTCATCAACGCCCCCACCGGCCCCCAGGCGGGCTGGACCCTGTAGCTCGAGCAGCCCGGCTGGCCAAGGTCCTGGTTGGAGAGCACCTCCCATTTGTGGGCCCCCGGCTCCTCGACCATCCGGTCGAGCTGGCGCCGCGCCGCTCCCTCGCTGCGGGTGCGTCGGGCGGCGACGGCACGTACGCGCTTCAGCCTGGCGATGAGCTGGTCGCGAACCTCCTCCAGCTCCCCGAGGTCTGCGATCCGCGCCGTCGGCCCCGCCAGCGGCTTCGGCATCGCCTCGTCGATCCCGGCCTTGATCGCCTCTTCCGGATAGGCGGCAAGCTCTGCCTCCAGGCGCGCGACCTGGCCGCGCAGGGTCCGCCGGGCGGCGAGGGCGTCCCCAGCGCTTGGCAACTCGACCTCGGGGTCGAGAGGCGGGACCTCTCCCACCTCCGCGGTCTCGGCCATGCTGCCCGAATAGATCGTCCGCGCCAGCTCGCGCGGTTCGATTCCCAGCTCGCGCGCCGCCTCGGCAGCCTCCGCCGCCACCTGCTCCAAAGCGGGAGAGACGGCGGCGTTCGCGGCCACGAAGGTGCCCATGCCATGTTGTGAGACGACCAACCCCTCTTCCTCGAGGCGGCGGTACAGCGCCCGGGCCGTGTTGACGTTGACCCCGGTGGCTGCCGCGAGATCGCGCACTCCCGGCAAGCGATCGCCGGCCGGAAGGCGGCCGCTGAGGATCAGCGTCCGCAGCCGCCAGGCCAGACTGATACCGACAGGAAGCTCGTCTCCGCGTCCGACATCGGGCGCTGCCGCAGCGCCCGCCCCTTCCCCGGCCGCGGTCCCCATCCCCGTTGATTTGGAGGACTGTGCCACTGTGCTAGCACACTAGCACAGCAGATGCTGGCGGCCGGCCGGCTCAGGTGATGCGGCCAGAGGCCGAAGCGAGGATCCCGCCGACGAACAGGCCGCCGCCCAGCCACCAGAGGAAAGTCGTTTCGGCCGTCGAAGCAAGCGCCAACAGGAACAACCCCACAACCATCATCGGAAGGCCGATCGAAAGGGCGATTCCAACCTGCCGTATCGGACCGAAGCCTTCCGATCGACTTCTGTTCCAGCTGTGACGGCGTGGAGGGCGGCGCGTGCTCATTCGCCTGCCAAGTCTAGGCCCGTTATGTCGCCTGTTGCGGATCTACTCAGGCTCGAAGCGTGGAAGATGGTTCGGCGGCCGCGGATCCAGCGGGTGTAGGGCCTCAAGGAGATCCCCGATATCGGTTTCATCGAGCATCACGTAGTACGCCCAGTATTTCGGCTGGTGCGGACCTCTTCAGGGACCATGAGCCTTCTCGAGCCGATCGTAATCCTCAGGGTAGGCGGAGAAGTGACTCGTCCCCCTCGACCTGATCACGTGCGATGAACACCGTCCCCTTGGGTACGACTGCCGCCTGCCCCCCCATGTGCAATGGAGGGTCCCAGAGGGTTCGCACGTGCATTTCGGTGCCCCTTGTGGTCCGTAAGCGATCACCGCTCTGGATACGACAACCGTCTCCGGATTTCATGAGCGAAAACTAGCGGCGGAGGGTGGGCAGGAGGCGGCGAAAAGCAAGCAGAGCAAGGACGCAGCGCGAGCGACGACGCGAGCGCACTGAATTGTGCGTGAGCTAGTCGCGAGTCCGAGGACGCCGCTATGCGCCGCTTTGCAGCCGCCTCAGAGGACGTAGACGGTCGTAAAGACGATCAGCCACATCACGTCCACGAAGTGCCAGTAAATCCCGACTACCTCGACTCCGAGATGGTCCTCCGCATCGGGTCCGAAATGGCCGCGCCAGGCACGGATGTTGGCGAAGGTCAGCAGCGCCAGGCCGACGAAGACGTGGGCGCCGTGAAGGCCGGTCAGCGCGTAGAAGATCGACCCGAAGGAGCCGTCGCGGGCGCTGAAGCCGATGTGCACGTACTCGTTGAGCTGGATGAAGAGGAACGTCGCGCCGAGCAGCCAGGTGGCCGCGAGGCCGAGCTTCATCCCGTTGCGGTTGCCGCGCCGGATCGACTCCAGCGCGTAGTGGACGGTGAAGCTGGATGAGAAGAGGATCGCGGTGTTCATCCCCGCCACCGCGACCGGCAGCTCGAACGGGTGCGGCGGCCAGGCGGGCGGATTGACGACGACACGGAGGAAGAAGTAGGAGGCGAAGAAGGCGCCGAACAGCATCACCTCGGAGACGATGAAAAGCAGGATCCCGAGCGTCTGGCGGTCGATCCGCGAGCTCTGATTGGCCTCCGGCGGACCGTGGTGCTCGTGGGCGTGCCCTACGGCGACGCTTGCGCTCTCCACCTACACCCCCTCCTGCGGGGACTCCGAGCCGACCGCAGCCGGCTCTTCGCCGCTGGCGACTGCCGCAGCGACCTTCGCGGCCGGGCGCCCGGCCTCGAGGTGCTCGACCGGCTTCTCGGTGATCTCCCGCACCCGCCCGATCAGGTCCTCATCGAGCCAGACGGACCTCTCGCCGGTCAGGGTCGAGATCAGGATGTCGTCGATCCGGTAGTGCTCGATCGCGTTGCGAACGGCGTGGAAAGGGTCGGGGCTCATCGGCTGCCCGGTGGCGTCGATTTCTGAGCGGTACAGCTCGGCCAGGGTCGAGGCGAGCTTGGCCGAGACCTCCTCGCGGGTCAGGTCGCCGGAGCGCGGGGAGATGATCGTGTAGCGGTGGGGCGCCTCGGAGTGGCGCTCCTTCATCCGCTCGACCAGGTCCGGGCTGTCGACGGTCTGGGTGGCGACGACCAGCGTGTGGATGACGTCCCAGCGCACCGCGTCCTCCTCGATCCGGACCGGGATGTGGGTGATCTTGTGCTCGGGGTCATAGCGATCCTTGGCCCACTCAACGAGGTCCTTGCGGGTCAGCCCGAAGCGGGTCTCGTAGAGGCAGCTGAGCAGCACCTCCCCCGGGTCATAGGCACGCACCGCGTCGTCGAGGGCCAGCGAAGGATTGCGGTCCATCACGTCGCCCACCGCGTCGATCCCGAACTCGGCCAGGATCGCCATCGTCACCTCGACCCGGGCCAGGGCGGCGTCGTAGAGCTCGTCGGAGTCGACCAGCTGCCCGACGGCGGGCTGGTTCTGCGGCGCAACGACGGCGATCGCGGAGGCCTTCTCGGCCCGCTCTCGGGTCGCCTGCAGCAGCTTGCGACCACCGGCCACCTCGTTGAGGAAGATCAGCAGCGGCGAGCCGTCCACGGGGCTCACGTGCCTCCCGCCACCGTCGTCGGCTCGGGCGCCGCCACCTCCGCCCCTTCGCCGGCCATGATCGCGTGCCGGGCGCCGGGAACCCCGAACTCGTAGGGCCCGCCGACCACGCGTGGGATCTCGTCGAAGTTGAAGATCGGGGGCGGCGAGGAGACCAGCCACTCGATCGTCTTCGCCCGCCAGGGGTTGGCGTCGGCACGCGGACCAAAGCGCCAGCTGACGATCATGTTGTAGAGGAAGATCAGCTGCGCGGCGCCGAGCAGGAACGAGAAGCAGGAGATCAGCAGGTTCCAGTCGCCGAACTGGGCCGAGTAGTCGGCGACCCGGCGCGGCATCCCGTCCATACCGATCCAGTGCATCGGGATGAAGGTCCCGAGCATTCCGACCAGGGTGAGCCAGAAATGCAGGTGGCCGAGGCGCTCGTCGTACATGCGCCCGGTCATCTTCGGGAACCAGTGATAGATGCCGGCAAAGATCGTGAACACCGAGCCGCCGAAGAGCACGAAATGGATGTGGGCGACGATGAAGTAGGTGTCGGAGACGTGGATGTCGATCGGCACCATGCCGAGCATGACGCCGCTGATACCGCCGATCGTGAAGGTGACGATGAACCCGAGCGCGAACAGCATCGCGGTCGAATAGAGGTGGATCTTGCCGTAGAACAGCGTCGCCACCCAGGAGAAGATCTTGATCCCGGTAGGCACCGCGATCAGCAGCGTGGTGATCATCATCGGCACCCGCAGCCAGCTGAACATGCCGGCGACGAACATGTGGTGGGCCCAGACCGAGTAGCTGAGGACGACGATCCCGATCAGCGCCAGGGCCATCAGCCGGTAGCCGAAGATCGGCTTGCGGGCGTGGGTCGAGATGACCTCGGAGATGATCCCGAACCCGGGCAGCATCATGATGTAGACCGCCGGGTGCGAGTAGAACCAGAAGATGTGCTGGTAGCTGATCACGTCGCCGCCGGCCGCGTACTGGAAGAAGTTGGTGTGCAGGGCGCGGTCGAAGAGGACCATGAACTGGACGCCGGCGATGAACGGCGTCGCGGCGACGACCAGCAGCGAGGTCGACATGTTGGCCCAGACCAGCAGCGGCAGGCGCCAGAAGTTCATCCCCGGCGCCCGCATGGTGATGATCGTGACCAGGAAGTTGAGCGCGGTGGCAATCGATGAGGCGCCGGCGAACTGGACCCCGAGATTGAAGAACGACTGCCCCAGCGGGGCCCCGGTCGAAAGCGGCGCGTAGCCGGTCCAACCGGCGTCAAAGGCCCCGCCGGGCGCCAGGAAGCTGCCGACGAACAGCAGGCCTGCGATCGGCAGCATCCAGAAGCTGAGCGCGTTGAGCCGCGGGAAGGCCATGTCCGGCGCCCCGATCATCAGCGGCAGCACGTAGTTGGCGATCCCGGCGAAGACCGGGATCACGAAGACGAAGATCATGATCGCCGCGTGGGCCGAGAAGAGGCTGTTGAAGGTCGCCGCGTCGACGATCTGGGTGCCGGGCTGAGCCAGCTCGGCGCGCATGATCATCGCCATCGCCCCGCCGATGAAGAAGAAGATGAAGGTGGTGCAGATGTACTGGATGCCGATCACCTTGTGATCGGTGTTGAAGTGGAAGTAGTCGCGCCAGCTCTTGGCCCCGTGACTCGAGTGGTCCTCGGGGATCGTCGGCATCCCGGCCGCCCAGCGCAACCAGTAGTCGAAGCAGCCGAAGCCGAGCAGGAAGCCGAGCGGCCCGGTGACCGCCGGGACGATCACGTGCGGGTAGCCCGTCTGCTCGGTCTGGAAGATCGGCAGGCCGGAGATCGCGCGCAGCGCGACGACGAGGCCGAAGCCGAAGCCGGCGCCCAGCAACAAGCCGAGCACCCCGCGATACCAGCCGGGTCGTCTCAATGCCACTGCCATCTAGAGGTCCCCTTTCATTATGCCGAGCCTCCGTTGGTAAACGGCGCCGACAGCGGGCCTCCGGAGGGTCCGGTGTTGGAGCCTCCGTCGCCGGTGTACTGCGGCGGCGGCTTCTGCAGCGTCGTCAGCCATTTCTGAAAGGCCTGCCTGGACTCGACGACGACTTCGGCCCGCATCGTCGAGTGGCCGAAGCCGCAGAGCTCGGTGCAGATCAGCTGATAGGTGCCGATCCGGTCCGGGGTGACGACCGCCTGGGTGGTGATGCCGGGGACGTTGTCCTTCTTGATCCGCCACTCCGGCACCCAGAAGGAGTGGATGACGTCGAGGGCGTGCATGCTGAAGACGACCTGGCGGTCGACCGGGACGTGGAGCACGCCGCGCGAAAACTTGTCCGGACCCGGATAGGTGAAGTTCCAGGCGTACTGCTGCGAGTACACGTTGACGTTCATGTAGCCCGGATGGCGCTTCTCGATGTTGTTCAGCGTCGCCCAGCTGAAGCCGGCGCCGAAGAGAACGATCACGGTCGGGATCACCGTCCAGGCGACCTCGAGCCGGGTGTTGCCGTGGATCGGCTCGCCGTCACCTTCGTCGCCGGGCTTGGCGCGGAAGTTGAGCAGCGCATAAGCGAGCATCACGACGACGAGCGAAAAGACGAACGACGAGAGGATGATCATCACGTCGAGCAGGGTGTCGATCTTCGGCGCCGCGGTGGAGCCCTGGACGCCGTCCCAGTGGATCTGGGTCATCACGACCGACATCACGACCGTCAGCGCAACCGTGACGGCAAAGATCCTGAACGTCGGGAGCCGCTTGGTCAGCTGCTCGTCGTCCTGCGGATTGCGGGGTGTTGCTCGCTCAGGCGTCGCCATGCGGCGGGGATTCTATTGCGACGGCAACGGGTACTCCGGTCACCCAGGTGACGCCTGTAACTAGCTGCCCGCTCAGGGCGGGGCGAGGGCGTCGAGGTCGCCGGCCGAGGCCGCGATCACGCCCCGGGCGACGCCCTCCCAGCTCCAGAGCTCGTCGACCCGGCGCGCCAGCACGGCGCCGATCTCGCGCCGACGCCCAGGCTCGATCGCGAGCCAGGTGCGCAGGCGGTCGGCGAGCTCGCCGACCGCGCCCTCGGCGACCGGGAACGAGATCAACTCGGCGATGTCGGCCGGCAGCACCTCGGCCAGGCGCTGTGAAACCTCGAGCATCCCCGAGTGGGCAGCCGAGATCGGCAGCGCCCCGCAGGCCGCGGCCTCGATCGGGACCATCCCGAAGGCCTCGGGAAAGGTGCTCGGCATGACCAGCGAGTCGGCGGCCGGCAACAGCCGTGCAACCTCGGCGTGCTCGAGCCGGCCGGCAAAATGCACCGACCCGGAGGCGGCGCGGGCGGCCTCGAAATAGCCCTGCGGCGGATCGCGCAGGAACGCCTCCAGGATTCCCAGCGGCCCGGCCGGCCCTCCCTCGAGGGCGCGGCCGAGGCGGGCGACCGCGAGCGCCCCGCGCTGGTCGCCCAGCTCGAGCGCCCCCAGCAGCTGGCGCAGCCCGTCCTCGTAGGCGCCGAAACCGACGATCAGCAGGCTCGCCCCCGGGTTGGCCGCGTGGACCAGCGGCCAGGCGGCGAGCAGCAGGTCGGTGCCCTTGGAGACGATCAGCTTGCCGACGAAGACCACCCGCGGCCCGGGGGCGGCCTCGAAGCGGCGCAGGGCCGCCGCCGCCCCGACGGCATCGCGCCCCAAGCCCCTCTTTCCCCCTCCCGCGGCGGCCAGCTCGCGGCCAAGCCGCTGCACCGCGGACAGCGCCTCGATCGGCTCCTGCTGCCTGAAGGCGGCGGTGTCGACCCCCGGCGGGCCGAGGCGGGTCTTTTGCTCCAGCTCGAGCCCGGGCAGCGTCGCCCAGAGGCTCTCGGCGGTGTGGCGCGAGCCGACCAGGACGGTCGCCGCCGCCGCGGCACCCTCCTCGGCGTGGGGAAGGAAGCGCGGGTTGGGCTTGACCGTGTACTCGAGCGCCGAGCCGTGGACCTTGGCCGCGAACGGCAGCCCGGCCCGGCTGAGGATCAACGGACCCATGACGAGATGGTTGGCGAGCGCCGCGTCGACGCCGCCGGCCGACTCGATCACCTCCCGGACCGCGGCGACGTTGGCGTCGAGGTAGCGATCCAGCTCGGCGTCGCTGAGCTCGGGGAAGGTCTTGACCTCGAAGCCCGGGTAGCGGTCGTGGACGTAGACCGGCAGCAGGCCGGCGATGTCGGGCCTGTAGACCGTGAGGCTGCCCTCCCCCTGCGGCTCACGATGCCGGGTCACGGTCAGCTTTCCTCCACTCCAGTCTCCGGTCGCGTCGACCCAGTCCAGCTCGGCGGCGTCGCGCTCCTGGCAGAGCAGGTGTACGTCCCACCCCAGCCGCACCAGGGCCTGCGAGAGGTTGGCGTTGTAGACGTTGCTTCCGGTCCCGTGCAGCAGGAAGCCGTGGAAGATCAGAGCTCGCATTCCGCGGACGCTAGTGATTAGTCTGTGGGCCGTGAACCGCGAGCAGACCTACCGGCTGCGGGCCCCGGCCTCGGGGCGTGAGTCGCTCGTCAAGGCCGAGCCCGGGCATCGCTACCTCGATCGCGAGACCGGCGAGGAGATGTTCCCCGTCTCGCGGACCCTGCCGCTGGCGCCCTCATCCTCTGCCCTGCTGCGCAGCTGGGAGAACCTGCGCGCCTGCCGCCGCTGCGACCAGCTGATCGGCCTCGATCTCAGCGACTGCCCCTACTGCGGACTGCGCCAGGAAGCACTCGACGGCAGGTGAGGCTCGGCCGGCCATCGCCGGCGGCGGTTTTCGCGGCACTGCTCTTTGCCGCGGCGCTGATCGTGCCCGCCTCCTGCGGCGGCGACGATCAGAGCACAACCGCGCCGCCCACGCCCGCGAAGGCAAAACCTCCGGCGACGACAGAATCGACAACCAGCACCGAGAGCTCGACGACCAGCACCACGACGAGCGAGGGGAACGGTGGCGTCGAGCCCGGGGACGGCGGCGGTCAGGGGAACGGAGGCGTCAGCGGTGGCGAGAACGGCGGCTCGGGCGGCGAGGACACGCCCACGCATGACGTCACCCCGCCCGCCAACACCCCGCAGGGCAAGTTCGAGCAGTACTGCAACCAGAACCCTGGTGCCTGCGGCTAGCCCTGGACCAGGGTCGCGGTGTAGAGCAGGCGCGCGGTCTTGTAGAAGCAGCCGTACTGCTTGTTGGAGCCGATCTTCTGCTGCGGATGGCTCTCCTTGATGTCGGCGGTGCGTGTGCACTTGCCGGTCTTGCGACTCGCCCGCCAGCCGCTCGAGTCGGTCAGCCCGACGGCGAACGAAGGCGCCCAGGTCGGGATCGTCAGCTCGACGATCTGGCCCTTCTTGATGCTCAGCGGCGTATCGAGGGCGAAGGTCACGTTGCTGCCCAGGAATGGGGTCAGGTTCACGGTCGGCGTCTGGCCGCGCAGCTCGTAGCGCGGCGGGGTCTTGTTCGGGACCTGGCTGACGACGCCGATCCGGGCCTCCGGCGGGGTGCCGTAGAAGTTGTTGAAGAAGCTCTGCTGGGAAGCCTTCGGCTTCGACAGCGAGATGCTCCAGGCGACGATCTTGCCGCTGAAGGGGGCGACCATGGGGTCGCTCACCGATCCGGCGCGGGTCTGGAAGCCGCTGACGCTGCCGACCGCCTCACAGGGCGACTGGGGGCAGGCGGGGGGCGGTGCCGTCTGCGACTGGCCCAGCACCGTCACCTGGCGCGACGCGCCGCCCGCGGCACCCGGCCAGAGGCCGAGCACGGCCGCCAGCAGGCAGGCGAGCAGGAATGCCGCCGCGAGCACGGAGGCGTGCTGGGGTCTGGGTGTCATGGATCGAGGCACTACTGCGGCTTCAACACGGGCGTCCAGCCATGGTTGCGGGGCCGATTGTTGCGGGTCGGGCGGCCGGATGCCGACCGGTGGGCACGCCTGCAGCCTGCCGCCCAGGCGTCGTCTGTAGGGTTGGCGCGCGATGGCCGCGAACGGTGATTCCGCTGAATTTCTGCCCGCCGGCCTGACCACACTCGGAATCGAGTTCGACGAGGTCGAGATGGCGGTGATGAGCGCCACCCACGAGCTCTACTGGCCGGCAATCGCCGGCTTCCTCGAAGTCGACCTCTCGGCGGTGGCGCCGGAGCCGAACGCCGAGATGTCGAAGCCGCCGCAGGCCTGATGACGGCGATCGACCAGCCGCTTGCCGGGCAGGCCGCCGCGATCGCCGCCGGCGAGGCCGACGCCGCGGAGCTGCTCGAGGCGACCCTGGCCCGGATCGAGGAGCGAAACGGCGCCGTCAACGCGGTGGTCGAGACCTTCCCCGGGCACTCGCGGGAGATGCTCGAGGCCGCTCCGCGCGGTCCGTTGTACGGCGTCCCGGTGGTGATCAAGGACGAGTGGCCTCTTCCCTGGCGGGCGCAGCGCTTCGGCGCCGCCGAGATGTTCGCCCCGGTGGCGCCCGGCGAGTCGGGTCCCTACCTGGCCCTGCGCGACGCCGGCGCAGTGATCGTCGGCGTCGCCAACATGCATGAGTGGGGCTCCAGCAGCACCGGCAACTTCTCGGTCTACGGAGCGGCACACAACCCCTGGGACACCGAACGCTGCCCGGGCGGATCGTCCAGCGGTCCCGCCGCCGCGGTCGGGGCTCGGATCGTCGCCGGCGCGGTCGGTGCGGACGGGATCGGGTCGATTCGCTACCCCGCCGCCTACTGCGGGCTGACGGGCCTGAAGCCGACCTTCGGCCGCTCGGCGATGGAGGGCCATCACATGCGCAACACGACGATGATCGTCTCCGGGCCGATCTGCAGCGACGCCGACGGCTGCCGGCTGCTCGGCTCGGCGCTGTACTCGGAGCAGCTGCCCGCAGGCGATGCAAAGGGGCTGCGGATCGGAATCGTCCGTGACGAGGTCTCCGAAGACTGCAGCCCAGCGGTACGCACCGCCTGCGAGGAGGCGATCGAGGCGCTGCGCGACGAGTGCGGCGGCAGCGTGCGGGAGATCGAGCTTCCGGGCCTGGGGCTATCCGGGCTCGCCGCCGTATTGATCGGGAGCTCGGAGGGACTGGGCAGTATCTCGCCCTCGAAGCTGAACTCGATCAGCACCGAGATCGGCCTGATCAACCGCGCCCTGACCAAGTACAGGATGCTGATCCCGGCCTCGGTGCTGGCCCGCGCGGCGATCGTCCGCACCCTGACCCGCCGCACGCTCGCTGCGGCGTTCGCCGAAGTCGACGTGATCGCCTGGCCGTCGGTGCCGGCCGTCGCCCCGCCTCTCACCGAGCCGATGGTCGAACTGCCGTCCGGGGTTCACACCGTCGACGCGGTCAACCCGCGCGGCGGCGGCCTCGCCAACCTGACCGGCATCCCGGCGGTGAGCGTCCCGGTCGGCTTCGACGGCGGCCTGCCGATCGGCCTCCAGCTGCAGGGCGCCTGGGGCGCCGACGCGCTGCTGCTCGACGCCGCCGAGGCGCTGGAGCGGGCGACCGAGCGCCGCTTCGTCGATGCGCTCTCGCCCGTCGCCGGTGGGGCCGGCGCTCCGATCTAGCCCCGTGGCGGCGATCGAGGTCGAGGGTCTGCAGCGCGTCTTCGAAGGCGGGATTCGCGCTGTCGACGGCGTCGACATCGAAGTCGCGGAGCGCGAGATCTACGGCTTTCTCGGCCCCAACGGGGCCGGAAAGACGACGACGGTGCGAATGCTGACCACCCTGCTGCGTCCCACCGGCGGCAGCGCCCGGGTCGCCGGCTTCGACGTCGTCCAGGAGGCCGCCCAGGTGCGGCGGACGATCGGGGTCGCCCTGCAGGAGGCAGCACTCGATCCGCTGATGACGGGTCGGGAACTGATCCGCCTTCAGGCGACGCTTCATGCGCTGCCTCGAGACGAGGGACGCCGCCGGGCCGATGCCCTGCTGGAGCGGGTCGGCCTCTCCGACGCCGCCGACCGCCGCGTCGGCACCTACTCGGGGGGCATGCAGCGCCGGCTCGATCTCGCTGCGGCGCTGGTCCACGAGCCCCAGGTCCTATTCCTCGACGAGCCGACGACGGGGCTCGATCCGGTCAGCCGCAAGACGATCTGGGCCGAGGTGGAGGAGCTGAACCGGGAGGGCACCACCGTGTTTCTGACCACCCAGTACCTGGAGGAGGCAGACCAGCTCGCCGATCGGGTCGGGATCATCGACAACGGCACGCTCGTCGCCGAGGGCACGCCGGGGGAGCTCAAGGCGCAGATCGGCAATCCACATCTCGAGCTCAGCCTCGCCGCCGAGTCCGCCGAGCAGGCGGAGGCGATTGTCGCCCGCTTCGGCAAGCCGCTGCCGTCCAAGGACGGAAAGGTCCTGGTCGAGCTGCAGGGCGGGGCGACGGAGATCGCGCCGGTCGTCGTGGCCCTGGACGAGGGCGGGATCGCGGTCGAGTCGCTGGAGCTGGTGCAACCGAGCCTGGACGACGTCTTCGTCGCCAAGACCGGCTATCACCTCGAAGCCGAGGAGGACGACACCGGCGAGCAGGAGGCGGCTCCGGCGTGATCTCGAGGCTCAAGGCCAACCTGCGGGTGGTCGGGGCCCTGGGCATGCGCTCGGTGCGACAGACCTTCCGCCGCCCGCAGCTGATCTCGCCGATCGTCGTCTTTCCCACCCTGCTGCTCGCGGTGCAGACCGGGGGCGCAGCGGCGGCGCTCGGCCTGCCGGGCTTTCCGCACGTCGACAGCTTTCTTCAGTTCATGCTCGCCGGGGCGATGATGCAGTCGCTGATGCTGGCCGGCAACAGCGGCGGCATCGCGCTGGCCGTAGACATCGAGATGGGCTTCACCGACCGCCTCTTCGCAGCGCCGATCTCGCGCTTCTCGATCGTCCTCGGGCGCCTCGCGGGCACCGCGGTCCTCGGAGCGCTGAGCGCGGTCTGGTTTCTGGTCATCGGCGTGATCTTCGGAGCCCACATCGAAGAGGGCGTCGGCGGCGCCCTGGTTGCCATCGTCATCGTCACGCTGTCCGCGACGGCGGTCGGGGGGATCGGGGCGGCGGTGGCCCTTCGCACCGGCAGCGCCAGCATCGTCCAGGGGGCCTTTCCGCTGGTCCTGGTCGTCCTCTTTCTCTCCTCGGCCTTCTTTCCCCAGGCGCTGATGGTCGAACCGGCCAAGACGATCGCCGAGTACAACCCGCTCAGCTTCATCGCCGAGGGGCTGAGGGACCCGATCGTCTTCGGCTTCTCGGGCTCGGAGATGCTCAAGGCCGTGCTTTCGCTGGCCGGGATAGCTGTGTTGGGTCTGCTGATGAGCGCTTCGGCGCTTCGCCACCGCCTGAGGACTGGAGGCTGACCTTGAGCGCCCGTCGTACGAACCTGGAGATGATCAAGGCGCTTGTGGTCCGCGCCCGCAACGAGCTGCTGCGGGTCCCCGGGGCGGCGATCCCGGGGGTGCTGGCGCCGACGATCTTCTACCTCGGTCTCAACGGCGTCTTCGGCAATCTGATCAAGCTGAGCGGCTTCGACGCACCCAGCTACTCGAGCTTCATCATCCCGGTGAGCATGCTGCAGGGCGCCGGCTTCACCGGTGCCGCCGCCGGCGTCAACCTCGCCCGCGACATCGAGCAGGGCTGGTTCGACCGCCTCGCCGCCTCGCCGGCGCCGCGCTGGGTGCTCTTGAGCGGCAACATCCTCTCGGCCAGCGTCCGCGCCTTGATCCCGGCCACCGTCCTGCTCGGCGTGGCGATGATCATCGGTGCCCACTTCCCGGGCGCCCTCGGGCTGGTGATCGCGTTCACCCTGGTGATGGGAATGGCGGCGGTCGCCGCCTGCTGGGGTTCGATGCTGGCGCTTCATTACCGCAGCCAGTCAGTGGCGCCGCTGATGCAGGCGGGGATGTTCATCGCGATCCTCATGACCACCGCCTACGCGCCGCTGGCCCTGCTGCAGGGGTGGCTGAAGACGGTGGCGCGGATAAATCCGGTCACCCAGGTGATCGAGGGGGTGCGCCAGGGCTTCGTCGGCGGAGTGACCTGGGCGGACACCTGGCCGGCGGTCCTGGTGGTCGCGGGGCTGGTGGCGCTGCTCGGCGCCCTCGCCCTGCGTGAGATGCAGCGCCTCGCGGAGTGACCACAAGCGAGGTCGCCGATCTGGCCGAGACCGTCCTGCGGCGCAACTGGCGCAGCGGCGACCGCCGCGGGATCCCCTTCGCCTACACGAGTCCCAGCCCTGGGCGCTACCCCTGGCAGTGGTACTGGGACTCCTGCTTCGCGGCGATCGTCTGGCGCCGCTTCGAGCCCGGGCGGGCGCGGACCGAGCTCGAGACCCTTCTCGTGGCCCAGCGGCCGGACGGCTTCATCGGCCACACGATCTTCTGGGACCGCCCGGTGTCGCTGCTGCGGCTGGGCTTCTACAACGTGCTCTCGCGGCGCGCCTTCCAGACCGAGACGATCCAGCCGCCGCTTCTGGCCTGGGCCTGGCGGATCGCGGTCGGCGACCCGGCGGAAGAGCCGCGGATCGGCGCCCAGGTGCAATGGCTTGCCGACAACCGCGACCTCGAGGGCGACGGCCTGCTCTGGATCGTGCAGCCGGACGAGTCCGGCCTCGACGCCTCGCCGAAGTTCGACCCCGTCTGGGGCCGGCGCGCTCAGGCCCAGATCCTTTTTCCGCTCCTCGTCCGCCGCAACCGCAAGCTCGGCTTCGAGGCGCGCCGGGTCGAGGCCGCCGGCGGGCCGGTGCTCTGTGAGGTGATCACCAACGTCCTCTGGTCACTTTCGCTGCAAGCGCTTGGCCGGCCCTCTGCCACGCCGGCACTGGTCGACCGGCTCTGGGACGAGCGCCGGGGCTTGTTCGTCGACGAGGCGGGGCCGGCCGGCGGGCGTCCCGGGATCTCGACGATCTCGGCGCTGGCGCCGCTGGCCCTGCCCGACCTGCCGCAGCAGATCGGCCAGCGGATGGTCGAGGAGCACCTGCTGGATCCGGATCGCTACTGGACCGCGGTGCCCCCGCCCTCGGTCTCGGCCCAGGAGCCCAGCTACGAGCCCGACGGCGGCCACGGGCTGGTGCGCCGCTACTGGCGCGGCCCAACCTGGGTCAACACCGCCTGGCTGGTCTGGCTCGGGCTGCGCCGCCTGGGATATGAGGAGCAGGCGGCGCAGATGACCGCGGCGCTTGCCGGCGCCGCCCGCGCCCAGGGCTTCCGCGAGTACTACGACCCCCGCAGCGGCAACGGACTCGGCGCCCGCGACTTCGCCTGGTCGACGCTGCTGGCAGAGATGCTCGACCCCGACCCGGCGTCGGCGCGAAGCTGGCTCTAGCGCGGCGGCTGCAGTTCGAACGGCGGCGAAAACCGAGTCTGGCTAGGACGCAGCCCGATCGGCGAAGCGAGCGCACTGACCTCGTGCGTGAGCGAAACGATCGGGCGAGGACGACGCCAGGCGACGCGTTTGCAGCCGCCCCCTATTTGTAGCGATACGTGATTCGGCCGCGGTCGAGGTCGTAGGGAGAAAGCTCGATCTTCACCCGGTCGCCGGGCAGGATGCGGATGTAGTGGCGGCGCATCTTGCCGGAGATGTGCCCGAGTACCTGATGGTCGTTGTCGAGCTTGACCTTGAACATCGTGTTCGGGAGGGCCTCGGTGACCTCGCCCTCCATCTCGATCTTTTCTTCTTTTCCCACGCCTGAAGGGTAGCCGCCGCGCCCGACCCTCAATCACATGCGGTGGCTTCGCCGCCTGACATGCCTCTGCCGCTCCACTCCGTTTCGCGGCCGATCATCTTCCGCTGAACGTCGCGTTGCCCGGCCCCTGCTCGAGGAACGAGCGCACGGCGTTCTGCAGATCCTCGGTCTCGAACAGCGAGGCGGCGACCTTGGGTGTCTCGCGATCGGCCTTGTCGACCCCACCCTCGAGGTAGGCGCGGATGATCCGCTTGGTCGCGGCGTGGGCCTTGGTCGGCCCCGCGGCGAGGCGCTGCGCGAACTTCATCCCCTCCGCCATCAGCTCGCCGTCGGGCAGGACGCGGTTGACCACGTTCCAGCTCTCCAGGGTGGCGGCGTCGTAGAGGCCGCCGGTCATCACGAACTCCCGCGCCCGGGCCGGCCCGGCGCGCTCGGCGATTCGCTGCGTGCCTCCCGCCCCGGGGGTCAGCCCGACGACCGCCTCGACGAGGCCGAACTTCGCCGATTCGGCGGCGACGATCATGTCGCAGCCGAGCGAGATCTCCAGCCCCGCCGTCAGGCACAATCCCTGGACCAGGGCCATGGTCGGCATCGGCAGCGACTCGATCTTTCGCACCGTCGCCAGCAGGGCCCCGAACATCTGATTCGAGCCGCCGCGGGTCGTCTGGTCGAAGAGGTGGACGTCGACGCCGCCGCTGAAGACCTCGCCTTCGGCGCGCCAGACCATCGCCCGCGCGTCGGAGATCTCGACCTGCTTCAGGCACTCGTTCAGGGCCGAGAAGGTCTCGGAGCGAAACAGGTTCAGGGGCGGGTCGTCGAGGACGAGTACCGCGACCCCGCCGTCACGCTCGAGCCTTACCGGGTCAGCCACTGTCTCGGCGCAGCTGCTCGGCGACGCCCGCGATCTCGTCCTCGTCGCCGGGCCCCGGCTCCCAGGGCAGCTTCAGAGGATCGTCGTCATATCGCGGGATCACGTGGAGGTGGAAGTGAAAGACCGTCTGCCAGGCCGCCGAGCGGCAGGAGTTGAGGAGGTTGAAGCCGTCCGGCTCCAGGACCTCGTCGATGCGCTGGGCGAGGCGGCGCGCGGCGAGGGTCGTGCGCTCGAGGTCCTCGTCGGAGATCTCCATCAGGTCGGCGCTGTGCCGGCGCGGGACCACCAGGGCATGCCCGCGGGTGGCCGGGTTGATGTCCATGAAGGCGACCGTGTGCTCGTCGGAGTCGACGATCTGGCCCGGCACCTCGCCGGCCACGATCCCGCAGAAGATGCAGCTCTCGACCATCGGCGCCAGCTTATCTCTGTGCCGGCCGGGCCAGGCCGCGGGCCAGCTCCAGCGCCTCTTCGGCGCTGCCGACGTCGCCCGCGTACTGCGCCGCTTCGATCTCGTCCAGCAGCCTGCCGAGCTGCGGCCCCGGCTCGAGGCCGAGCTCCTCGACGAGGCGGTCGCCGCCGACCAGCGGCCGCGGGGGACCGTCGCGGTGCCACTCGACCGCCGCCGCCAGCATCTCGCGGGCGAGCTGCAGGTGGGCCTCGACCATCTCCTCGCTCGCCACCGGACCCTGGCCGCGGGCCGCGAGGCGATCGGCGACCGTCAGCAAGGTGACGTCGGCGCTCACCGGCTCTGTCTCGCGCAGGTACTCGTAGACGCGACGCCGGCTCAGCGGCCGCTCGTGGACCATGAAGCCGAGTCGCAGGTGGTGCAGGGTCAGGGCCTCGAGCTGGCGCCGCAGGGTGCGGCTGACGTGCAGGCGGCGGGACATCTCGTCGACCAGACCCACCCCGGCGCGATCATGGCCGATGAAGGTCACGAAGTCACCTCGAAGCCCGCGTGTCGCCGGCTTTCCGAAGTCATGCACGAGGGCTCCGAAGCGCAGCGCTTCGCCGCGGGTCATCTCGTCGGCGAGCGGCTCATCGAGCAGCGCCCGCACGGCATCGGCCTGATCGCCGGCGAAGCGGTCGAGGTCGCGCTCGATCTCCAGCAGCTGGCGCAGAACCTCGAGCGTGTGGCCGTGGACGTCGAGATGGTGGTTGGGGTTCTGGGTGACGCCGCGCGTCGCCTCCAGCTCCGGCAGTACCGCGGCGGTGATCCCCAGCTCGTCCATCAGCTCCAGGCCGCGCAGGGGGTCGGGTCCGATCAGCAGCCGCCGCAGCTCGGCGAACTGGCGCTCGCCGGCCGGCTCGCCGGCGCGGGCGGCCTCCGCCCGGGCCAGCTCGATCGTCTCCGAATCGACTTGCAGGTCGAGCTCGGCCCCGAGCCGGGCGGCGCGCAGCAGCCGCAGCGGGTCGTCGGCGAACGAGCTCGGGGAGACCACACGCAGGATTCCCCGCTCGAGATCGGCCAGCCCGCCGTGGGGGTCGAGCAACGCCCCGCCCTGCAGCGGCGCCGCCACAGCCCCGACGCTGAAGTCGCGCGCCGCCAGGTCGGCCTCGATCGAGTCCCCACGCAGCCGGCTGAGATCGGCGAACGGGCGCCGTTCGCCGTCGACCACGCGCCAGGTCCCGAACCCCTCCGACAGCTGGAAGGCGTGGCCGCCGGCCTCGCGCGCGAGGCTGCGGGCGGCCTCCTGCACGCCGGACGCCAGGGCAAGGTCGAGGTCTGAGACCTCTTGCCCGCGGGCCGCCGCGCGCAGGGCGCCGCCGACGATCCAGGCCTCGGCCTGATCGCCGAGCGCCCCTCTTGCGAGCCCGACCAGAGGGGCGGCGGCGATCCGCTCGCCGATCTGCTCGGCCGAGCTCATTCCGCGTCGGTGACCCGGGTCACCCGGGGCGAGATCCCGCAGGTGACCTCGTAGTTGATCGTCCCCAGACGCCGCGCAACCTCCTCGGCGAGGATCCGATCGGTGCCCTGGGCCCCGATCAGCATCGCCCCATCTCCGGGCTTGACGTCGGTCTCGGGGCCGAGATCGATCGTGAGGTTGTCCATCGAGACCGTGCCGACGAGCGGATAGCGGCGACCGCCGACCAGCACCTCCCCGTTGTTGGAGAGACCCCGCCGCACCCCGTCGCCGTAGCCGATCGGCAGCACCCCGACCCAGGTCTCGGTCTCTGCGCGCCAGGTGCGGCCGTAGCCGGCACTGGCACCGGCCTCGAAGCGCTTGACGTCGGCGACGTAGGACTCGAGCGCAAGCGCCGGCTTCAGCCCCTGGGCCGCCGGATCGTCGTGGAAGGGGTCGAGTCCGTAGACGGCGATCCCGCAGCGCACCATGTCGAAGTGGGCATCGGGGTCGCGGAAGACCGCGGCGCTGTTGGCGGCGTGGACCGTGATCCCGGGATGCTCGGCCTTGAGCTGCTCGGCAAGCGGCCTGAAGCGGGCCAGCTGCTGGTCGAAGAAGTCGTCGCCGCGCTCGTCGGCGGTGGCGAAGTGGGTCCAGACACCGGCCAGCTCGAGGGCCGGATCGGCGTCACAGGCCCGCGCCAGCTCCACCACCTCCGCCGGATCGGCAGTGCCCAGCCTGCCCATGCCGGAGTCATGCTTGACGTGCACCTTGGCGGCCCGACCCTGGGCCCCTGCCCGCTCGGCGACGAGACGCAGGAACTCGGGCCGCCAGACAGCCACCTCCGACCCGGCGTTGAGGCAGACGTCGAGCTCGGCGACGGTCAGCGCCCCCATCGTCAGCAGCGGCACGTGGGCCAAGCGGCGTCCGATGCCCTCTGCCTCGCGGGCGGTGGCGACGGCGAGCCGGGTCGCGCCACCTGCGAGTGCGGCGTTGGCGCAGTCGTCGGCTCCGTGCCCGTAACCGTCGGCCTTGACCACGGCGCAGAGCTCCGTCCCGTCCCGTAGCTGCGCCGCCAGGTGACGGCAATTGGCCTCGACGGCACCGAGGTCTATCCGCGCGACGGCCCGCTCGGCCGTCATCCCTACTGCTCGTCGACGAGCGCCGCGAGAACGTCGGCGCGGGTGATCATGCCGGCCACCTTGCCGTCGCCGTCTGTGACCGGCAGGTGGTTGTGATGCTCCTCGGCGATCAGCCTTGCCGCCTTCTCGACCCCGTCGTCGGTTCGGACACTGACCGGGTCGGCGGTCATCAGGTCCCGGACATTGGTCGCGAAGGCCTTGTTGAGGCGGCTCTCGAAGCCCTTCATCGAGCCGGTGAAGACGATCCCGCCCATGATGTTGAGGTAGTGCGGCAGGTGCAGGTCGGCCTCCTCGTCGGAGAGCACGAGATCGGACTCGCTGACGATCCCGATCAGCCGCTCCTCGGAGTTGACGACGGGCAGGGCGCCGATCTCGCGCTCGGCGAGCAGCTCGATCGCCCGCCGCGCCTCGTCCTGCGGGCCGAGCGCGGGCACGTCGGTGTCCATGATCTCGGCGACTGTCTTGGCCATCGCCCGGGAAACGTTATTCGACGGTGCGGCCGGGCCGCGACACAGCCGCCGCAGGTCATTTGTCGGGCTGGATCGCTGCGGGAAGCTGGGCGATCACGTCGCTGGCGACCACCGACTCGGGGGCCCCGAGCTGGCGCGCCGCCAGCAGCCCGGCCCGGGCGCCGATCAAAGCCCCGGCGCAGGCGGCCGCGAAAGGCTCGAGACCCTGCGCCAGCAGGGCCCCGATCGTGCCCGAGAGCGTGTCACCGGTTCCCGCGGTAGCAAGCGCCGGCGCCGAGAGGACGTTGACCGCGACCCGCTCGCCGTCGGTGACGATCGTGTCGTCGCCCTTCAAGAGCAGCACGCCGCCGCTTGCCTGCGCCGCCTCGCGTGCGGCCGCCAGGCGATGCTCGCCGATCTCCTCCGAGGATCGCTCGAGCAGGCGGCCGAGCTCGCCGGCGTGCGGCGTCAGCACGGTGCCGGCGTCCCGGCCCCGAAGCGTCTCGAGCCGGCCGGCATGGGCGTTGAGGCCGTCGGCATCGAGCAGCAAGGGCGGTTCGATCCGCGGCGCCAGCTGCCGCGCCAGCTCCAGCGATCCGTCCCGGCGCCCCAGCCCCGGGCCGAGCACCACCGCGGCTGCTCCCTCGCAGGCGCCGAGGGCGGCCTCGGCGGAATCCGGCCCCAGCGCCCCGTCCTCGCTCGGGCAGCCCCTCGACATCACCTCGGTCAGCTTGACCTCGAAGATCGGCTCCAGGTCGGCGGGGACGGCGACGGTCGCGTATCCGGCGCCGGCCCTGGTCGCCGCTTCGGCCGCCATGCAGGGGGCGCCGGTCAGCCCTCGCGAGCCGCCGACGATCACGACCTGGCCGGAGCTGAACTTGGTCGAGCTCGGCCCGCGGCGCGCCAGCAGGCCCAGCACCGCCGCCGTGATGGTGCCGGCGCTGGGCTCGACCGGTGCCCCGTCCGGGATCCCGATCGGCGCCACCCGCAACTCCCCGGTATGGGCCTTGCCCGGGGCCACCACGTGGCCGATCTTCGCGGCGTGGAAGCTGACGGTCAGGTCGGCCTTCACCGCGGCCCCCTCCACCTCGCCGTTGGAGGCATTGACGCCGGAGGCGACATCGCAGGCGACGACCGGCACCCCGCAGCGGTTGATCGCCTCGATCGCAGCATCGGCCGAGCTGCGCGGCGCGCCCTCGAATCCGGTGCCGAATATCGCGTCGATCACCGCCCCGGAGCCGGCCAGTGCGTCGTCGAGCTGCGCCGGGTCGACCTCCCGCGCCGCCGCAAAGCGCTCCAGGTTGGCGGCCGCGTCTCCGGAGAGCTCGCCGGCGGGGGCGAGCAGCAGCGCCTCGACCTCGAATCCGGTCTCGGCCAGGTGCCGAGCCGCCACCAGCCCGTCGCCGCCGTTGTTCCCCTTTCCGCAGACGACCCGCACCGGCCCGGCGGGCGACCGCTCGGCCACCGCGGCGGCGAGCGCCGCCCCCGCGGTCTCCATCAGCTCAAGCGAGGGGACGTCCTGCTGGTCGATCGCCCAGCTGTCGACGCCGCGCATGCCGTCGGCGTCATAGAGCGGCGCCAGCCAGGAGTCCAGGGCCATTTGGCGAGGTTAGCCCGGGCTAGTGCGAGACGCCGACGATTACCTTGCTGGTCGCGAAGTCGCCCTGCTTGCCGCTGCCGAGGATCGCGTAGCTGAGGTGCTTGAGGTAGGGCCTCGCCTGCATGTAGCCGGGATCGCGCAACGCCCCGAGCGCGTCGGCGAGGCCGAAGACCTTGCTCAGCGAGACGTAGCCGGAGACGCCGCTGCCGCCCAGCGCCGCCGCTGCCTGCTTGTAGGTCGGGTCGTCGCCGAGGGTCCCCCCACCCCCGGTCAGCGCCTGTGCGGTCGCCTGCTGGCCGTAGCCGATGACGATCTTGGCGCCGGAGGTCGTGATCGTCAGCGGCTGAGGCCCGAGGCTGGCCGGGTCGGTGACCGAGAATCCGGTTCCGCTGGCGGCCGGGCTGATGCCCTTCTGGCCCGAGCTCAGCGCCAGCCGGGAGAGGTTTCCGATCAGGCTCTTGGCCGCGGCCGGATCGGGGCTCGTGATCACTCCCGCGCCCTGGAGGCTGGAGCGGCTGCTTCCCTCGGCGAAGATGCCGAGGTCGCCGAGCGCCTTGGTGATGTCCTCGAGCTTGATCCCGGTCAGGGCCAGTTGCTGGTCGATCGCCGGGCGGCTGACTCCCGCGACCCCGGCCTTCTGCAGCTGGTCGATCGTCTCGTTGATCCGGGTGCCGATGTCGGGAATCCCGAGCGTGGCGAAGGACTGCGCGGGCAGGCTGGAGATCAGCTGCGAGAGATCGGTCAGCCCGACGTTCTGGGTCGCGTTGGTGCTGACGTCGAACTCGGCCGCGTCGGCCGACGGCAGCAGGCTGGCCAGCGCCGTCTTGCCCGTCGTGTCGCCGATCGCCCCCTCGAAGCCCTTGGCGCTCTGGGGATCGTTGGCGCGGATCTCCTTGGTCGCACCCTCGAGGCTGACGTAGACGTCGGCGATGCTGCCCGAAGGCGCCTGGTCGATCGTCTTGCTGAAGTCGCCGTCGTCGCCGAGTGCGTCGGCGTCGCCCTTGGAGACGTCGACCGCGTCCTTGAGGCCCTTCTCGGTCCCGATCAGCAGGAAGTCGCCGTCGACCCCGACCGAGGTGCCGTCCTGGGCGTCGACGGAATACTTGACGCCCTTGTAGCTGCGCTGCTTGTCGCCCTTCTCGCGGCCGTCGTCGATCGCCTTCTGGGTCGCCGCGGGATCGGTCGTCTGCACGATTCCCGCCGCGGGCGGGTTGCCGTTGAAGCCCTCGACGAAGATTCCCGCCCGGTCGCCGATCCAGGGCTCGAAGTCCTTCTCGAAGGTCTGCTTGCGTCCGCTCAGCGGATGGTCGCCGGCAAGGCTCTGGTCGATCAAGGCGACCAGCTTGGCGGTCGGGTCCGGGACGCCGCTGACCGTCGAGGCGAGCTTCTCGACGTCGGTCTTCATCTTCCCCTTCGGCCGCAGCGTCGCCTGGATGTAGAGCGGCGCGTCGGCGGGGGCAAGCGAGGCCGGATCGTCGCTGCCGGCGCCCCCGCCGCTGCTCCCGCAGGCAGGCAGGGCGAGCGCGGCGGCGGCCGCAGCGGCGCAGACGAGGAGGCGCGCACGGGTCAACATGAGCGCGGCATCGTAGCGGTGATCGCCCGGGGCGCTATTCGACCGTGACCGTCTTCGCGAGGTTGCGCGGCTGGTCGACGTTGAGGCCGTTCGCCCGGGCGACGTGGTAGGCGAGAAGCTGCAGCGGCAGCACCGCCAGGATCGCCTCGAGGATCCAGTCCGCGGGCTCGACGTAGAGGATCTCGTCGGCGACCGCCGCCACCCGCTCGTTGCCCTGGCTGGCGACCGCGATCACCTTGGCGCCGCGGGCGCGCACCTCCTCGGCATTGGAGAGAACCTTGTCCAGCACCGGGCTGTCGGTGGCGACGCAGACCACCGGCGTCGACTCGTTCAGCAGCGCGATCGGGCCGTGCTTCATCTCTCCTGCCGCGTAGGCGTCGGAGGGGATGTAGGAGATCTCCTTCATCTTCAGCGCCCCCTCGAGGCAGATCGGCAGTCCGATGTGGCGCCCGAGATAGAGGAAGAAGCCGTCGTTGGCGTGGGCGCGGGCGATCTCCTCGACGTTGCCCTCCACCGCCGCGATCGTCTTCTCGATCGAGGAGGGCACCTTCTTCAGCTCGCCGACGAGGCGCGTGATCTCCTCCGGTTCCAGGGTCCCGCGCAGCTCGGCCAGGCGCAGGCCGAGCAGGTACATGGCGGCGACCTGGGCGACGAAGGTCTTGGTCGCCGCGACCGAGACCTCGAGCCCGGCGCGGGTGTAGAGGACGGCGTCGGCGTCGCGGGTCGCCTGGCTGCCCATGACGTTCGTCACCGCGAGCACCTTCGCCCCGTTCTCGCGGGCGAGGCGCATCGCCGCCAGGGTGTCGATGGTCTCGCCGGACTGGCTGATCGCGATCACGAGGTCGTCGGAGCCGATAACCGGGTTGCGGTAGCGGTACTCCGAGGCGATGTCCATCTCGACCGGCACCCGCGCCCATTGCTCGATCGCGTAGCGACCGACGAGTCCCGCGTGGTAGGCGGTCCCGCAGGCGACGATGACGATGCGGCGGACGCTGCGCAGGTAGTCGTCTGAGAGGTCGACGTCGGAGAGATCGACGCCGTCGTCGTTCGGCAGCCGGTCGGTGATCGTCTCCGCGACCGCGTCGGGCTGCTCGTGGATCTCCTTCAGCATGAAGGTCTCATAGCCGCCCTTCTCGGCGGCGTCGGCGTCCCAGTCGATCTGCTCCGGCTGGCGATCGACCGGGTTTCCCTCGATGTCGGTGATCGTGGCGCCGGAGCTGTCGATCGTGACCAGCTCGCCGTTCTCGATCGGCAGGGCGCTGCGGGTCTGGGCCAGGAAGGCCGGGATCGCCGAGGCGAGGAAGGTCTCGCCCTCGCCGATGCCGGCGATCAGCGGGCACTCCTTGCGAGCCCCGACGAGGACGGCGGGCTGCTCGGCGTGCATGGCGACGAAGGCATAGTGGCCGCGCAGCTCGCCGAAGGCGGCGCGGACGGCGTCGGTTAGGTCGCCGTCGTAGTGGCGCTCGATCAGGTGGGCGACGATCTCGGCGTCGGTCTCGGAGCTGAAGCTGTGGCCCTGCTCGCCGAGCTCGCGGCGCAGCTCGGCGTGGTTCTCGACGATGCCGTTGAGGACGATGTGGATGCGGTCGCTGCAGTCGCCGTGGGGGTGGGCGTTCTCCTCCGTCACCCTGCCGTGGGTCGCCCAGCGGGTATGGGCGACGCCGGTCGTCGGCGGAGGCTCGGCGACCGCGACGCTGGCGGAGCCGTTCTGGGCCGCCCGGTCGGCGACCGCGGCCCGCAGGTCGGCGAGATTTCCGACCGCGCGAACGCTGTCGATCTGGCCGTCGGAGATCAGCGAGATACCGGCCGAGTCATAGCCGCGGTACTCGAGCTTCTCCAATCCGGCCACGAGCAGGTCCTGGCACGGTCGGCCGCCAACGTATCCGACGATTCCACACATGAGGGCCAAGCAAGGGTAGAGGCCACCGCTTGCGATGAGAAGACAGAATTAATCGAACGTCAGGCCAGTTCGGCCTTGACGACGTCTACCAGGCGCGCGCAGACCTCATCGCATTCGGCTTCTGTGGGCGCCTCGACCATCACCCGCACGAGGGGTTCAGTGCCCGACGGGCGAACCAGCACCCGGCCCCGGCCCTCCAGTGCCTTGCCCTCGCGCTCGGCCGCCTCCCAGACCGCGCTCGCCCCCTGGATCGCCTCGCGGTCGGCGACTTCGATGTTCTGCAGCTCCTGCGGCAGCTTCTCGAACGGCCGCGCCGCCGCCAGATCGCGACCGTCGAGGGCGCGCAGCGCCAGCAGTGCCGCCGCGATCCCATCCCCGGTCGGGGCGTAGTCCATCGAGATGATGTGGCCGGACTGCTCACCGCCCAGCCCCCACTCCCGGCGCTGCAACTCCTCGAGCACGTAGCGGTCGCCGACCTGGGTCGTCGCGACCTCGATCCCGGCCTGCTCCATCGCCTGGTGAAAGCCATAGTTGGTCATCACCGTCACCGCGACCCCACCGCGCAACTCGCCGCGCCGGGCCAGGTCGGTCGCCGCCAGGGCGATCAGCTCGTCACCGTCGTGGACGCCGCCGTCGCGGTCGACGGCAAGGACCCTGTCGCCGTCGCCGTCGAAGGCGAAGCCGAGGTCGGCGCCGGCCTCGGTGGCGGCTGCGGCGAGATTCTCGATATGGGTCGAGCCGCAGCCCGCGTTGATGTTGCGCCCGTCGGGCTCGACGGCGACCGCCTCGATCTCGGCCCCGAGGCGCTCGAAGATCGCCGGGGCGGCGCGATGGGTGGCCCCGTTGGCGCAGTCGAGGGCGATCCGAGTCCCGGAGAGGTCGAGCGGAAAGGCGCTCTGCAGCTCGCGCAGGTAGTCGTCCAGCGCCCCTCGAAGCTCGCGCACCCGGCCGACGCCGTCGCCCGGCGGCGGGGAGTCGATCAGCCCTTCGATCGCTTGCTCCTCGTCGTCGCCGAGCTTTGCTCCCCGGGGGGAGAAGAACTTGATCCCGTTGTCGCCGAAAGGGTTGTGGGAAGCCGAGACGACGGCCCCGAGATCGAGGCCGTGGCGCCGGACCAGGATCGATGCCGCCGGAGTCGGCAGCACTCCGGCCAGCAGGGCGTCGCCACCCGCGGCCGCGACCCCAGCCGCCAGCGCCGACTCCAGCATCGGCCCCGACTCGCGCGTGTCGCGGACGATCAGCACCTGCGGCCGTGACGCTTCGCTGGCCATGGTCGCGGCGCGGCCGAGCGCCGTCGCCAGCTCCGCGGTGATGAAGGTTCCCGCCTTGCCACGGACACCGTCGGTGCCGAACAGCTTTCGCTCTTGCCCCATCGACTGGGGCGCCCTCAGCGCTTCGAGAACTGGGGCCGCTTGCGAGCTTTCTTCAGCCCCGCCTTGCGGCGTTCCTTGACCCGAGCGTCGCGGGTCAAAAATCCGCGCCGCTTCAGCTCCCGGCGCAGCTCGGGGTCGATCTCGGTCAGGGCGCGCGAGATCCCGTGCCGGATCGCGCCCGCCTGGCCGCCGATGCCCCCGCCCTTGACGTTGACGCGGACGTCGACGGTTCCCTCGTAGCCGGCGACCGTGAGCGGCTGCAGGGCGGTCGACTGGTGAAGGGGGCGCGGGAAGTACTCCTTCAGCTCGCGGCGGTTGATCACGAACTTGCCGTCGCCGGGGGTGATCGTCACCCGGGCGATCGAGCGCTTGCGCTTGCCGGTCGCCATGTAGCGGGCGTCGGCGGCCAGATCGGCGACGCTGCGCGGGCCGCCCGCGGGCTGCTCCTCGGGCGCGTCGGCGGTCGCCTCGGCCTCGAGCCTGGCCTTCTCCTCGGCCTCGGCCTCGAGCCTGGCCTTCTCCTCGGCGCTCAGCTGGCGCTCGGGCTCGAGCGCGATCGGGTCCAGCTCCGCTCCCGGCGGAAGGTCCTTGGCCGCGGGCTCCTTGGCCGCCTCGGCGACGGGCTCGCCGGCCTGCTCCTCGGCGGCCTCGGTCTCCTCGGGCGCCTCGACGGCGGCGTCCTCGGCCCGCTCGGCCTCGTCGGGCTCGTCGGGCTCATCGGGCTCGGGAGTCTCAGCTTCGGCCGCCTCCGCGGGCTGCTCGGCAGCTTCGGCCTCGGGCTGCTCGGCAGCTTCGGCCTCGGGCGGAGACTGCTCCTCAGCTTCCTGCTGAGGCTGCTCGTCGGCGCCTTCGGGCTGCTCGTCCTGCTGCTCGGGTTCGTCTGCCATCAGGTGGCGATCTCCAGTGTCTTTGGCTGCTGCGCCTGATGCGGGTGCTCGGGCCCCGCGTACACCTTCAGCTTCGTGATCTGCTTGCGGGCGAGGCGGTTGCGGGGAAGCATGCCCTTGACCGCCTTGCGAATCACCTCTTCGGGGCGCCGATCGAGCATCTCGGCCAGAGTGCGCGACTTGATCCCGCCCGGGTAGCCGCTGTGGCGCCAGTAGCGCTTCTGGGCCAGCTTGTCGCCGCTGACGTGGATCTTCTCCGCGTTGACGACGACGACGAAGTCGCCGGTATCGATGTGCGGCGTGTACTCCGGCTTCAGCTTGCCGCGCAGGGTGTCGGCGATCCCGGTCGCCAGCCGGCCCAGGGTCTTGCCCTCGGCGTCGACCAGATACCAGTCTCGCTGGCGCTCGGCGGGTGTCGCGACATAGGTCTTCATCGTTGAAAAGCCGCGCGGTCGGCCCCGGCGCGGCGTGGGGATGATAGTGGCCGGCCGGCACCGGCGTAGGCACGGCGGAAGGTGCGGCTTGTGCCGCCCGTTCGCTGCTTATACTGCCGCGCCAGATAGCCGAGTCCCCGCCGCACTGACGGCGGGGAGCGGAGGAACCCACGGGGCCCTTGCAGGCCTCAGGGGCGAATCGGTCGAAACATTGGCCGTAGCGCAGCTCTTTCAGCGCGAGCCCGACAGCTAACTCCGCAGGCCGTGGAAAGAGAGGACGGTTGGCGAGTTCCCTGACAAGGAAGTCCCGGGCAAGGAACCTGGCTACGGCCGCGGCGGCCGTCGTCGTGCTCCTGATGACCGCGGGCAGCGCCGTCGCCGCAAGCGGCGGCGGCAGCGGTGCCGGCAGTGCGGTCGCCCCGGGGGCGCCGACGGTCAGCGACTCGATCTGCCTCACCAACTGCGCCGCGCTGCACACCGCGGTCGTCGGCTCCACGGTTCAGGTCAGCGGGACCAACCTCTCGGCCGCGAAGTCGGTCAGCTTCCGCGCCCGCCGCCACGGCAAGCGGATCATCGCCCCGGTCACCGCGGCGACGCCCTTCAGCGCCCAGGCGGTAGTCCCGCGGGGCGTCCGCAGCGGGCCGTTGAAGGTTCGCGACGCCTACCGGCAGAAGTCCAAGCCCGGCAAGGAGCCGCTGAAGGTCCGCCCGAAGTCGGTCCTGCACGCGCGCGGGCCGGCGCGGCTCGCGGACGCCGAAGTCACCCCCAACAAGCTCCTCGTCGGCGGCGCCCATAGCGCGAACCTCGAATACCTGATCGGAGGCGGCCAGCCGGCCAACGGCCTGCGGGTCGACGTCGTCACCTCGACGGGTGCCGTCGTGCAGAGCTTCGCCCCCCCACCCGCGGCCCCGAACACGACCCAGAGCATCGCCTGGAACGGCACCGGCGTCGACGGCAAGCCGGTTCCGGGGGGCTGGTACTCCTTCCGGGTCTCGACGACCAGCGGCGAGCCGCTGGCCCGTGCCACCGCCTCCGAGCTGCCAAACCTCGGCGTCGCCGTCATCACGGCGATCTTCCCGGTCCGCGGACGCCACAGCTTCGGCGGCCCGGAAAATGCCTTCGGCGCCCCCCGCGCCGGCCACACCCACCAGGGACAGGACATCCTCGCCGCCTGCGGAACCAAGATCGTCGCCGCGATCGGAGGCACCGTCCAGTACGCGGGCTACCAGGGGGCGGCGGGCAACTACGTCGTAATCGACCAGAAGGGCTCGGCCGAGGACAACATGTACGCCCACCTGGCCCAGCCCTCGCCGCTTCACACCGGCGACCGCGTCGCCACCGGGCAGCAGATCGGAGTCGTCGGCGCGACCGGCGACGCCACCGGCTGCCACCTGCACTTCGAGGTCTGGAGCGCTCCCGGCTGGTACGAGGGCGGGCAGCCCTATGACCCGCTGCCGCTGCTGAAGGCCTGGGACAAAACCTCCTGACGCGTCAGGCCTGCCTCCTGGCCAGACTCGCCTGACGCGTCAGCTGTTGCATATATGGGAATGATTCTCATTCCTGTTACTCTCCGGGCCGCACAGCGAAGAAAAGCGTGCTCGAGCCCTTCCAGCTTCCATTCGTCCAGCGCGGCCTGATCGAGATCCTCTTGCTCGCCGTCCCCGCCGGCCTGCTCGGCACTCTGATCGTGCTGCGGGGCCTTGCTTTCTTCTCGCACGCCGTCGGCACCGCCGCCTTCCCGGGGCTGGTACTGGCCGACGGGCTTGGCTTTGCCGCCCCGCTGGGGGCATTCGGAGCCGCGATGGCGTTCAGCGCCGGCACCGCGGCGCTGCCGCGGCGCCGACTCGGCTACGACAGCCTCACGGCCCTGGTCCTGGTCGGCTGCCTGGCCGCTGGGGTGATCCTCGCCAGCGACGTCTTTCGCTCCGGATCGCAGATCGAAACCCTGCTCTTCGGCAGCCTGCTTCTGATCGACGGACGCGACGTGCTCTTGGCGGGGCTCGCCTCCGCGGCCTCGCTGGTCGCGACGCTGCTTCTGGGACCGCGCTGGCTCGCCGCGGGCTTCGACCCGCTGGTCGCGCGTAGCCTCGGCGTGGAGTCGCGGGTTCTGGAGCTGGCGCTGCTGGGGCTCATCGCCCTCGCCAGCACGGCGGCGCTGTCGGCGGTCGGCGCGCTGCTGGTCACGGCCATATTCGTCATCCCCGCGGCGACCGCACGGCTTTGGACTTCGCGACTGGTCCGCTGGCAGATCGCCAGCGTGGTGCTCGCCGCCGCCGAGGGAACCGCGGGGCTCTGGCTTTCGGTGAAGACCAACGCTCCCCCGGGAGCCACGATCGCGACCCTTTCGGGAGGCGTCTTCGCGCTTGCGGCGCTGGCCAGCTGGCTGGTCCCCTTGCGGCTGCGATCCAGCGCCGCCCTGCTGGCACTCTTCGCGGCCCTCACGCTCCTCGGGGGGTGCGCGAGCTCCGGCGGGGGCGGCGGGGGGAGCATCAAGGTCGTCGCGACGACGACGCAGATCGGCGACTGGACCCGAACCGTCGGCGGCAGCGCGGTCGATGTCGACCAGATCCTGCAACCCAACACCGACCCTCACGATTACGAGCCGCGCCCGAGCGATGTCGAGAACGCCGCCGACGCGAAGCTCGCCTTCACCAACGGCGACAACCTCGACCGCTGGATCGGCGACGTGGTCTCCGAGAGCGGAAGCGATGCCCGAATCGTCGACCTCGGAGCCGCCGTACCGGTTCGCCTCCCCGGAGAGTCGAGCGGGCCAGAAGCCTCCAAGTACGACCCCCATTGGTGGCACGACCCGCGGAACGCCGAGGCCGCGGTGGGCGAGATCGAGCGCCAGCTTTCGAGCGTCGACCCCAAGGACCGCCGGACCTTCAACCGCAACGCGGACGCCTACCTGGCGAAGCTACGGACGCTGGACCGTGGCATCGCCCGCTGCATGGCTCAGGTTCCGGTCTCGGACCGCAAGCTGGTCACCGACCACGACGCCTTCGGCTATTTCGCCAAGCACTACGGGATCACGGTGGTGGGCGCGGTCATCCCCTCGCAGACCACCGAGGCGCAACCCTCGGCCAAGGATGTCGCGGCACTGACCCGGCTGATCGAGCAGCAGGGAGTGAAGGCGATCTTCCCCGAGAGCTCGATCAATCCCAAGCTGGCAAACGCGATCGCTGATCAGACCGGGGCTTCGTCCAGCTACACGCTCTATGGCGACACCCTTGGGCCTGCGGATTCGAGGGGCGCGACCTATCTGCGGATGGAGCAGGCAAACGCCGACGCGATGGTCCGAGGCTTCACCGCCGGCAAGCGCGGCTGCCGGATCGGGGGCACCGGATGATTGGGGAGCAGATCGACGCGAGTTCCGGACCGGCGATTCGGCAGGGCGGCGGCACCGTCGCCGAAGCTGAGGCATTCGCCGCGGGCTACGGCGGCGGGGCCGCGATCGAAGAGGTGAACTTTCGGCTCGGCGCCGGACAGCGCCTTGGACTGCTGGGACCCAACGGCGGCGGCAAGACGACGCTGCTGCGGGCGATGCTCGGCGAGCTGGCGCCGCTGCGCGGCTCGCTGCGCGTCAGCGCCCGCTGCGGCGTCGTTCCGCAGACCGAGCGCTCGCGGCTCGACTACCCGGTGTCGGCGCTCGACGTCGCGCTGATGGGGTCGCTGGCCCAGCTCCCATGGTGGCGCCGCCCAGGGCGCGGCGAGCGGGACCGGGCGCGGGAGGCCCTGGGAGCGGTGGGGCTGGAAAACCTTGCGGGGACGACCTTCGGCGAACTGTCCGGGGGCCAGCGCCAGCGGGTGCTGGTCGCAAGGGGGTTGGTCCAGGAAGCGGGTCTGCTGCTGCTCGACGAGCCGTTCAGCGGTCTCGACAGCGACAGCGCCGCCCATCTCGAGGAGCTGATCGCCCAACTCGCGCACGGCGGTCGATCGGTGGTCATCGCAACCCACGACCTCGAACAGGCCCGCCGCTTCGACCTCGTCCTCTGTCTGAACCGGCGCCAGATCGCTTTCGGCAAGCCGGATGAAGTCCTCGACCTCGCGGTTCTCGAGGCCACGTACCGGGGCTCGATCGTCGAGGTTCCGGGTGAGCGCGTCCGCGGGATCCTCCCCGCTCATCACCACCATCACGAGCATGACTGAGCCCCTGGGAGACCCGCTCACCCGCCGGGCCCTGCTCGAGATCTGCCTGGTCGGGATCACCAGCGGCGTGGTCGGCTGCTGGATCGTGCTCTTCGGGCTCTCCTACAGCTCCGAATCACTGTCGCACTCGATGCTGCCGGGCCTGGTCGTGGCTACGCTCGCCGGAGCGCCGCTGCTGCTCGGGGGCGCGGTCGGCATCCTCGTGGCGGCATTGGCGATCGCGCTCGTAACCCGGGTGCCGACGATTGCCAATGACACTGCCGTCGCGATCGTGGTCACGACCTTTTTCGGACTCGGGGCGCTGCTGGCCCTTTCGCCGTCCTCTCCCCCGGGCATCCAGAACCTGCTCTTTGGCGACATCCTCGGCGTCTCGAACTCCGATCTCATGCTGGCGGGCGGGGCTGCGATCGTGGCCCTCGGTGTGCTGCGGCTCCTGCACGGACAGCTTCTCGCGGTCGGCTTCGACCCCGAAGGCGCCAGGGCGCTGGGAGCCAATGCGGCCTTCACCGAAACGGCGCTGCTCGTCCTCATCGCCCTCGCTGTCCTGGTCGGCGTCCAGGGCCTCGGCAACCTCCTCGTGGTGGCCGTGCTGGTGGGCCCTGCCGCCGCCGCGCGTCAAATCTGCAGCCGCATGCTGCCGATGATGGCGGTCGCGGTCGCTGTCGCGATCCTGGGCGGAGTTCTGGGCCTCTATCTCTCCTATTACGCAGGCACCGCGGCCGGCGCCTCGGTCGCGGCTGCGCTGGTCGCCCTCTACCTCCTCGCGGCTGTCGCCTCGGTCTCGGGTCGTGGCACGGAGGCTCCGCTGTGAGCCAGGCCGCCCGCGCCGACTGGATCGAGCATGCAACCGAGGCACTTCAGAAGGCAGGCTTTCGGACCGGAGGCGCCCGGCGAGCCGTGGTCGGGCTCCTGGGCGAGCAGGACTGCGCCCTCAGCGCGCTGGAGATAGAAGAGGCCCTGCAGGCGCGCGGGGAGCCGATTGGGCGGGCCAGCGTCTACCGGGTGCTTGACCAGCTCGAGGGTCTGCGCCTCGTGCAGCGGCTGGAGATGGGCACCGGTACGGCGAGCTATGAGCCATTGCGGCCGACCGGCGAGCACCACCACCACCTCGTCTGCCAGAGCTGCGGCGCAGTCTTTCCCTTTGAGGATCCGCAGCTGGAGCGGGCGATCGACCGCGTCTCTCGGGGCGCCAGCTTCCAGGTTTCCGATCACGACGTCACGCTGCGCGGTCTCTGCCGCCGCTGCGCGGGTTGAGCCGTGGGGCTCCGGGAGTAGCCTTCCCGCCATGTGCATCTACTGCGCATACGCGGCGATGACATCGTCGGCGGCGGCGACCGGGATCCGCTCCTGGCTCGGGACACGGCGCTTCAGCTGGCTGACCGAGCAGCGTCTGCACCGGATCACCGTCGGCCTCGTCGTCGCGGCGATGATCGCCTCGGCGACGCTGGTCAGCGGCTCCGGCTAGCGGAAGGCCAGGTAGGGGTTGCTCGGCTGCGGGATCTTCTCGATCCGCTCCGCGTCGACGACGTAGCTCTTTCCCTTCTTGGCCAGGGCGCCGTCGACCTGCAGCCAGGTGTTCTTGGGGAACCCGCCTTCGGCGATCGTCGGCTCCACGGTCACCGCGATCGGGATCGCGTCGGCGACGCAGCAGGTGATGTAGAAGCGGCCGAGGGTGAACGGGGCCCGCGGGCCGCTCCCGGCCTCCATCACGAAACCGGTCAGATCGACCTGCTCGCCGGCACTGATCCCGAGCGAGCTACTGGATGAGGGGTCGTCCGCGGCCGCCTTGATCTGCAGGAAGTCGGCGTGGGAGGCCCCGTTAGAGAGCGATTCGGCCAGGCTTGTCAGGTCGACCCCACGGGCGCTGAGCTTTTTGGAGGCTGCCAGCGCGCCGAGCGAAGAGCCGGAGAGCATCGCGGCGAGCAGAATCGGGGTCAGCATCGCCAGCAGCCCCGCCGACTCGCGCCCCGAGATCGGCCGCCGCGCGTCGGCCGCACCGGCGCTGGAGCGCAGGTAGGCGACGGTGACGATGACCAGGGTCAGGGCTCCAAAAGTCACCACCCACGATGTGCGCGGTCCGAGGTAGCGCAGCACGTCGCCGCTGATCCAGAGCCAGGTCAAGAACGCCGCCCAGAGCGTGAGCACGGTCAGGCGCAGGTTGCGGACGCTGAGACTCACGAGACCAGCGCTCCGAACAACAGCGAACCGCAGAGGATGAGCGGCACCGCGACCAGCAGCAGGCGGCGGATGAACGGGGGCCGGAAGGTGGCGCCGTAGATCGCGGCCAGCTTGGCATCGAGAATCGGGCCGAAGACCAGAAAGCCGAGCTGGGCGCTGACCGGAAAGGCAGTGAAGGAGGTGGCGACGAAGGCATCGGCCTCCGAGCAGAGCGCGAGCATGAACGCGAATGCCATCAGCGCCAGGACGCCGATCACCGCTGCCCCGGCCACGCTCGAAAGGATGTCCTGCGGCACGAATGTCTGCATCAGCGCCGAAGCGGCGGCGCCGAGGATCAGGAAGCGGCCCATGAACAGCGCGTCGGCGATCAGGTGCTCGAGAAAGGCGCCGCCACGGCCACCAGGATCGTCGCCGTGGTCGTGGTCGTGCCCGACGCCGGACCCGTCGCCAGCTGGCGTTTGACGCAGAAGCTGGGTTTCTCGTCCTGCAATCACGAACCCGGCCGCCATCGCGACGATGAACCCGAGCGTCGCCCGGCCGACGACCATCTCGGCGCCCCGGGTTCCACCGCCGAAGGCGACCCAGGTCGAGGCCAGCACGATCGGGTTGAGGATCGGGGCCGAGAACATGAACCCCAATCCCGCCGAGGGGTGTAGCCCGCGGCTGATCAGACGGCGGCCGATCGGCACCGACCCGCACTCACAGACCGGGAACGTGAACCCGGCCAGGGTCGCGCCGGGCAGTTGCAGGCGCCGGGGCAGGCGTCCGATGCGGGCGAAGAAGCGGTCGGGGACGAAGACCGCCACCGCCGCCGAGACCACCGCCCCGAGGAGGATGAACGGCAGCGCCTCGATCGCGATCGAGGCGAAGACGATGCCGAAGGTCGTCAGATCGGCGAGATTTCCCAGCTTCAGCTTCTGCGCCGCGAGCACAACCAGAAAAAGCAGCCAGAAAGCCAGGCTGACCTGCCAGATCGGGACGGTGCGCGGCGCCGGGGAAGGCACCCGGCCGGGCTGCGGCGTCGCCGGTGCCGGAGCGAACGGCACTGCCTGCGATTCCATCGCCCAAAAGGTAGCCGCTTGGCCTTAAGCCAACCCCGGCAGCTCCGCTGGCTAGCGGCGCCGCTCGTAGGCGAACTCGCCCGTCGGCTCGTCGAAGGGCGGCGAGGCCGCCGTCGCGAAAACCAGCTCATTGCCGCTGTCATTGCGGATCGCGTGTCGCGACCCCGGCGGGATGAAGATCGTGTCGCCGGGACCGACCTCCTGCTGCTCGTCGTCGATCAGCATCGTGCCCTTGCCGCTGACGATCACGTAGACCTGCTCGGAGCCGGCATGCGAGTGAAGCGGCTGCTGGCTTCCCGGGGCGCACTCGACCCAGGTGACGGCGAGGTTTGCGGAGCCGAACTGGCCCGGGGCCAGGGTCAGATAGGAGACCTGGCCCTCGCCGCGCTCGTTGACCGGGGCTCCGCGCAGCGACTGGACGTCCATCCGCGGCGCCCGGTTACTCCCACTCGATCGTCGCCGGCGGCTTCGAGCTGACGTCGAGGGCGACGCGGTTGACGTGCTGGACCTCGTTGATGATCCGGTTCGAGACCCGCTCCAGCAGGTCGTAGGGAAGCCGGGCCCAGTCGGCGGTCATCGCGTCGTCGGAGGTCACGGCGCGGATCACGATCGGATAGGCGTAGGTGCGGCCGTCGCCCTGGACGCCGACCGAGCGCACGACGGGCAGCACGCAGAAGGATTGCCAGAGCTCTCGGTAAAGCCCCGCCGCCCGCACCTCCTCCTGCAGGACCGCGTCGGCCGCCCGCAGGATGTCGAGGCGCTCGCGCGTCACCTCGCCGCCGACGACGCGGATAGCCAGGCCGGGGCCGGGGAAGGGCTGGCGCCAGACCATCCGGTCGGGCAGGCCGAGCTCGGCCGCTACCGCCCGCACCTCGTCCTTGAACAGCATCCGCAGCGGCTCGACGAGCTCGAACTCGAGGTCCTCGGGCAGGCCGCCGACGTTGTGGTGCGACTTGATCGTGTCGGCGCCGGTCCCCCCTCCCGACTCGATCACGTCGGAGTAGAGGGTGCCCTGGACGAGATAGTTGACGTCATCGAGCTTCGCCGCCTCCTCCTCGAAGACGCGGATGAACTCCTCGCCGATGATCTTGCGCTTCTGCTCCGGCTCGGTGACGCCGGCCAGCCGTTCGAGAAAGCGCTGCTCGGCCTCGACGTGGACGAGCGGGATCCCGAAGCCGCTGAAAGCCTCGACCACCTGCTCGGCCTCGTTGAGCCGCATCAGGCCGTGATCGACGAAGACGCAGGTCAGCCGCTCGCCGACAGCGCGATGGACCAGCAGCGCCGCGGTCGAGGAGTCGACCCCGCCCGAGAGGCCACAGATCACCCGGCCCTCGCCGACCTGGGCGCGGATCGCCTCGACCTGCTCGGCGATCACCGAGGCCGGCGACCAATGCTCCTCACAACCGGCGATCTGGCGCAGGAAGCGATCGAGGATGTCCTGCCCGTAGGGCGTGTGGACGACCTCGGGGTGGAACTGGATCCCGTAGAGGCCGCGCTCCGGGCTCTCGCAGGCGGCAACCGGGGAGCCGGGGCTGGACGCCAGGGCGACGAAGCCCGGCGGCGGCTCGAAGACGGCGTCGCGGTGGCTCATCCAGCAGTGCTGCTCGGCCGGCAGCCCGGACAACAGCTCTCCGCCGCCGTCGCGAAGCGCGAGGTCGGTGCGGCCGAACTCACCCGCGTCGGCGGCTTCGACGCGTCCCCCGAGCGAGCGGACCATCGCCTGCATGCCGTAACAGATGCCCAGCACCGGAGCCCCGAGCTCGAGCAGCTCGAGCGGAAACTCGGGGGCGCCGGGGGCATACACGGAGGCCGGGCCCCCGGAGAGCACGAGCGCCTTCGGGCGCCGCTCGCGGATCTGCTCCGGATCGGTGTCGTAGGGCAGTAGCTCGGCGAATACCCCGCACTCGCGGATCCGTCGCGCGATCAGCTGCGAGTACTGGCCGCCGAAGTCGAGCACCAGCACCTCCTCGTGCGCCGGCGCCTCGCCCGCCTGCGGCGCGCCGACCCCGGCCGCCCGCTCGGTGACAATCTCGGGCGAGTGGTCGCGCCCGGGCCGCACATCGCCCTGGGTGGTTGCCCGGGCGACCGCGGGTCCCTCAGTCATCCGCGACGACGACTCCCTTGGTGACTCCAGCGTGACCGTTGGAGCCCATCCCGACCGACTGCTCGCGCTGCAGCTTCTTGCCTTCGCTCTGCAGCGCCGGAGCGACCATCACCTCGGCCCGCTGGAACGAGCGGATGTCCTCATAGCCGGTCGTGGCCATCGAGGTCCGCAGCGCCCCCATCAGGTTGAAGGTGCCGTCGTTCTCGCGCGCCGGGCCGAGCAGGATCTCCTCCATCGTCCCGTCCTGGGTCGTCGAGACCCTGGCTCCGCGCGGCAGCGAGGGATGGAACGTCGCCATGCCCCAGTGAAAGCCCCGTCCCGGCGCTTCCTTGGCGCGGGCGAGCGGCGAGCCGATCATCACCGCGTCGGCCCCGCAGGCGATCGCCTTCGAGACGTCGCCACCGGTTCGCATGCCGCCGTCGGCGATCACGTTGCAGTACTCGCCTGTCTCCAGCATGTGCTGGGAGCGGGCGGCGGCGACGTCGGCGATCGCGGTCGCCTGCGGGACGCCGATCCCGAGCACGCCGCGGGTCGTGCAGGCCGCGCCGGGCCCGACCCCGACCAGCACCCCGACGGCGCCGGTACGCATCAGGTGCAGTCCGGTCGAATAGGAGGCGCAGCCGCCGACCACGGTCGGCACCGGCACCTCGCTGATGAACTCCTTCAGGTTCAGCGGCTCGACGCTGGTCGAGACGTGCTCAGCCGAGATCACCGTCCCCTGGATCACGAGGATGTCGAGCCCGGCTTCGACCGCGGTCTCGTAGTGGTCGCGGACCCGCTGCGGTGTCAGCGAGCCGCAGGCGACCGCACCCATCTCCTTGATCTCGGAGATCCGCCGGCCGACCAGCTCCGGTTTCACGGGCTCCGAGTAGAGCTCCTGCATCAGGCTCGTCGCGACATGCGTCGGCGCCGCGGCGACCTTCTCCAGCTGCGCGTCGGCATCCTCGTAGCGGGTCCAGATCCCCTCCAGGTTGAGGACCCCGAGGCCTCCGAGCCGGTTGACGAGCGCGGCGGTCTCGGGGCTGACGACGCCGTCCATCGCCGAGGCGATCAGCGGCAGCTCGAACCGGTAGGGGCCGAGCGTCCAAGTTATGTCTATGTCATCGGGATCGCGAGTCCGGCGCGACGGGACGATCGCGATGTCGTCGAATCCGTAGGCGCGCCGACCCTTTTTCCCTCGACCGATATCGATCTCCATCAGGGCCTCCAGGGCTGGCGGTGAGTATCCAGGCTATGCGTCCAAGCTGACAGAAAAAGCCCGCTGTCGCGGGCCCTTAAGGCGGCTATTTGCGGCTTTCCGGAGCGGAATCGCAACGCCCTGACCATTGTAGGGACCCGGGCGCGCCGGTCGCAGGCGCCCTAGACGCGGGCGGGAACCTCGAGTGCGCGCACCTCGACGTCGGCGAGGATCCGCGCCACCTGCTCGGGGTCGACGGTTCCGGCGCCGAAATGCTGCGTCGACTCGGCGCCGCAGGCGACGGCGAAGGCGAGGCACTCGGCCGGCGGAGCGCCGTCGTAGCGCGCCGCCACGTAGCCGGCCAGCAGCGCGTCGCCGGAGCCGACCGAGGCGACCGGCTCCAGGGCGGCGCTGCTGACTTCATAAAAGGCGCGCTCGTTGGGCTCCCCGACCGCGGCCACGCAGCCCTCGGGCCGGGTCACGATCGCCTCCCCCGCACCCAGTTCCAGCAGCTCGGCGAGCCCGGCCGAGAGGTCTCCCGGCCCCTCGAACTCGCGCCCGACCAGTTCCTCGGCCTCGAGCACGTTCGGCATCACGACCGAGGGGCCGGCACGGATCCCGGCCCGCATCGGCTCGCCGTCGGAGTCGAGCACGACCGTCACCCCGCGCTCGCGGAGCTCGCCGGTGATGCGCGCATAGAGCTCCGGGTCGACTCCGGGCGGCAGGCTGCCGGCGAGCACGCAGATGCTGGCACCGCGGGCCAGGTAGTCGAGGCGGTCGAGGAAGGCGTCGATCTCCTGCGCCGTCACCTCGGGACCGCGCTCGTTGATCTCGGTCTGCTCGCCGGAGGTCGGGTCGACGACCGCGAGGTTGATCCTCGACTCCTCGGCGATCGGGGTCAGGTCGTTGAGGATCGCCTCCTCGCGCAGCTCCTCGATCAGCCGCTGCCCGGTCGGCCCGCCGGCGAGGCCGGCCGCGATCACGGGCTTGCCCAGCAGGGCCAGCGCCCGGGCGACGTTGATTCCCTTGCCGCCGGCCACGGTGCTGGCCTCGACCGAGCGGTGGCGGTTGCCCTGGCGAAAGTTGGGGACCGCCATCGTGCGGTCGATCGCCGTGTTGAGGGTGACGGTGAGGATCATCGCCGCGACCCTTGGTCGCCGTCTCCGCGGCGCTCGTCCCTCATCCTGCGCCTGTTCTCGCGAATGCTTCGCATCTCCTCCTCGCTCAACTGGCGCCCACCCGGTCGGCGGCGCCGACGGCGGTGGACAGCGAGCGCGACCAGCAGTATCGCGAACGCGGCGACGGCAATCAACGCGATAACCACCAGGGCGTGGCTGCGCAGCCTGTCGAAGCTGCTGGCCTTGGGTATCGAGCGCAGGGCGACGAGCGCCGCGCTGCCCGCCACCCGCCCGTCGACGAGGACCGTCACCTTGCCCAGCCGGCTGCCCCTGCGGATCGGGCCCGTGACCCGGTCCGGGGCCCGGACCCGGGTCTGCAGCCCCTGGCCGCGGCGCACCCCGACGGTGATCGGATGAGCGGCGCGCAGCGGCAGATCGCCGCCGGAATATCGGATCGAGGGGCTGGCCAGGCTCTCCCCCGCCCGCACCGCGTGCCGCGAGCGGTACTGGTCGAAGCCGTAGTCGAGGAGCGCGAGGCTCTCGCTGTCGCGCTGGGTTTCGCTCGGGGCACCGAGGACGGCGGAGATCAGCTCGACCCCCTTGCGCCGCCCCGAGCCGACCTCGACATAGGCCGCGCCCAGCGTATGCCCGGTCTTGACCCCGGTCACCCAGGGGGCGTCGAGCAGCAGCGTGTTGCGGGTTCCGATCGTCACCGGCGGGTGCAGGCTTGAGAGCACGGCACTGGCGGAGTCGGCGACCCGCGCGAAGGTGCGGTTGGAGAGCAGGTCGCGGGCCAGGGTGGCGAGATCGCGGGCGCTCGAGTAGTTGCCGGGGGAATCGAGGCCGATCGGATTCGAGTAGTGGGTGTCGGCGAGTCCCAGCGCCGCGGCGGCGCGGTTCATCTCCAGCACGAAGCGGGACTGGCTGCCGGCGACGACCTCGGCCAGGGTGTGGGCGGAGTCGTTGGCGCTGCGCAGGATCAGCGAGTAGAGGAGGTCGCGGACGCTGATCGGGGTCCCGGCATCGATCCCGAGAAGCGATTCGGAGGGGATCGCCGCGTAGGGCGCCATACGGACGATCCTCCGCAGCGGCTCCCGCTCCAGGGTCAGGTGGGCGGTCATCAACTTCGTCGTGCTGGCGATCGGCAGCTTGCGCGCGGTGGCGTGGCCGGCAAGCCTCTCCCCGGTGCGGCCGTCGACCAGCACCCAGGCCCTGGCGTCGAGTCGCGGCGGACCGGCGGCGGCCGGCTTGGCGTCTGCGGCGGCGGGCAGCAGCAGCGCCGCAATCAGGCCGAGCGCAGCGAGCCATCGCGGCGCCCGGCTCAGCGGAGCTTCACCCGGTCCCCGGAGTGAAGCGAGAACTGGTCTATCCCGGGGTTGAGCTGTTGCAGCGTCTCGACCGAGAGGCCAAGCTTGTTGGCGATGCCGCTGAAGGTGTCGCCGGGCTTGACCACGTAGATCTTGCGCGGCGATCCAACGCCGCTCGACGTCGTCGTGCGCTGCTGTCCGGCCTTCGCCTTCCCAGATCCGCCGGATCCGCCTCCCTCGCCGCCGCCGCCCGAGGAGACGATGATCACGACTACGACGACGAATGCCACGGCGAGGGCGATGACCGCGGCGAGCCGTGCATTTGAGCTCTGAGGAGTGTCCATCGGGGGCGCCGTCGGGACGGCGGCATCGTAGCGGGGAGGTTGGGTGCGACCTGGGTGCTGGCGGTCAGGCGACCGAGGCCTTCCAGACCTCGTCCCGAAGCCGCTGCGCGGCCGCGGCCGGGTCCGGATCGGCAGCGATCCCGCGCGAGGCGGCGACCAGGGCCGCCCCGGGGCCGGGGGCGAATGCGGCTCCGAGATCCTCCGGGCGGCCGCCCTGGGCGCCGACCCCGGGGATCAGGAAGATCGCCCGCGGCATCAGCTCACGCAGGCGCTCGATCAGCTGTGGCGCCGTAGCCCCGACCACCGCGCCCATCCCGCTCAGCTCGCCGGAGCCGGCGAGCCGCCCCGCCGCGGAATCGACGATCGCCGCCAGGCGCTCGTGCAGTGGCTCGCCCGCGGGCTGGTCCTGCAACTCGCCCGCCCCCGGATTGGTCGTCCGCACGAGCGCGAAGACGCCGGCGCCGGCCGCCTGCGCTGCTTCGATCAGCGGTTCAAGGGCGTCGGCTCCGAGCAGGGGGTTGGCGGTGAAGGCGTCGGCGCCAAGGCCCCTCACCGGGCCCCAGGGCGTCTCCGTCTCGCCGACCAGCGCCTGGCCGTAGGCGGCGGCGGTCACCGGAACGTCGCCCCGCTTGCCGTCGGCGATCACCAGCAGCCCTGCCTCGCGGGCGGCGCTGGCGCTTCGCTGCAGGGCGTCCCAGCCCGGGGCACCGAGCCGCTCGAAGCAGGCCAGCTGCAGCTTCACCGCGACGCAGGCCGGCCCGGCAGCCTCGATCAGCTGCCGGCAGTGGACGCTGACTGCCGCGGCCGCCGCCTCGGCGGGGCTGCCGACCGAGCCCGCGTACTCGCGCGGCAGCGACGAGGGATCGGGATCGAGGCCGAGACAGATCTGGCTGCGGCGCTCGTCGACGAGCGCCGCGAGCCGATCCGCGAACACATTCACTGCGGCGGCTTCGCCGCCTGACATGCCAGTGCCGCGACACTCTGTGTCGCGGCCGGGCCCAACTAGCCGCCCTTGACGTTCGACTTCAGCGCCGAGCCGGCGGAGAAGCGCGGCACCTTGCCGCCCGGGATCGTGATCCGCTCGCCGGTGCGCGGGTTGACGCCCTGCCGCGGGCCGCGCTCGGCGACGTGGAACTTGCCGAAGCCGGTGAAGTTCACCTCTCCCCCGTCTCGCAGCACCGAGGTGATCGTGTCGAGGACGGCGTCGACGGCCTCGCCCGCCGCCTTCTTGCTGCCAAGTCGATCGTCGTTGGCGAGTCGGTCCAGGAACTCAGCTTTGGTCACGTCGAAATCCTCCTCGAGCGTTGAAGTGGCGCGCAATCTAACAGCGGCCGCGGGCGGTTCCGCCGCGCGGGGACGCCCAGCCGAGGCGGGAAATCCGCTCGTTGCGGTCTCCGCGGCCTAGCTGCCGCTGACGGTCATCTCCGCGATCAGCAGCGGCGGCGTCCGCACCAGGCCGCCGAAAGGGACCCAGCGCGCGTCGGCGCCGGCCTCGCTGACCGCCCTCAGCATCGAGACGAGGTCGCTGGCGATCGTGAACTCGCGCACCGGCTCGGCGAGCTCGCCGCCGCTCAGAAGCCGTCCCGAGGCCCCGACCGAGAAGTCCCCGTTGACCGGATTGACCCCGGAGTGAAGACCGGCGACGTCGACGACGTAGACGCCCTCCCCCGCCGCCGCCAGAAGCTCCTCCAGCGGCCGCGAGCCTGTCTGCACGATCAGATTCGAGGCGCCGACCGAGGGAGCGGTGCGGTAGCCGGCCCGGCTTGCGTTCCCGCCCCGCTCGGCGCCGCCGCGGTGTGCGGTGTAGGCGTTGTGCAGGAAGGCCCGCAGCCGACCGCCTTCGATCAGCGCCATGCGCTGCCGCGGGGCGCCCTCGTCGTCACAAGGGCCGGCCGCCAGGCCCTCGGCCTCGAGACCGTCGTCGTGCAGGACCAGCGCCTGGCTGGCGACCTCCTCGCCGAGCAGGCCGGCGAAGGGCGAGCGCCCGCGCTGGACCGAGTTTGCGCCCAGCCCGCTGCTGATCAGGCCGACGAAGCTCGCCGCGACGGTGGGATCGAAGATGACCGGACAGGCCCTCGATGGAGGCTTGCCGGCGCCGATCATCGCCAGCGCCCGGTCGGCCCCCTCGGCGCCGATCGCGTCCGGGTCGAGCGCTGCCGGAGAGCGCCCGAGCCCGAAGCCGAGGCCGGACTCCTTCGAGCCTTGATCGCCGGCCAGCGCCTGTATGTAGGCGTAGCAGCCGCTGGACTCATACGAGCAGTCAACGCCGGTCGAGGAGCGAATCGCGATCTGATCATCGGTGCCCGTATAGACCGCCTGCTCGGCGGCGCCGATGCGGGGATCGCGCTCGACCGCGCTGCGCTCGATTCGCAGCGCCAGCTCGACCAAACGATCGGTCGGCCAGTCGGCGACGGCCGGGTCGCGCAGCCCCTCGAGCTGGGGATAGCTGCCGTCGGCCCGCGGCGCCACCGCATCGGGATCCTCGTCGGCGGTCCGCGCCGCGGTCGCCGCGGCGGCGGCGAGCTCGCGCAGCCCGGCCTCTGAGAGGTCGGCGCCGAAGGCGTAGCCGACCCGGTTGCCGATCCAGCTGCGCACCCCGACGCCGTGCTCGGTGGCGGCGGTGACGCTCTCGACCTTGCCGTCGTGGACCCGAACCTCGCGGCCCGCCTGGCGCGATCCGTAGGCCTCGGCCTGGTCGGCGCCGGCGTCGATCGCGGCCTCGACCGCAAACCCGGTCGCGTCGTCCAGCTGCATCAGATCTGGCGGCCGCCGACCGTCATCGAGCGGATTCGGACGTGGCACTGCCCGGTCCCGACCGGCACCCACTGCCCGCCCTTGCCGCAGGTGCCGCTCTTCATCTCGAAATCCGAGCCGACGGCGTCGATCGCGGCCAGCGCCTCGAGGCAGTTGCCGATCAGGGTGGCGCCGCGACAGGGCCGGGTCACCTTGCCGTCCTCGATCAGATAGCCCTCCGAGACCCCGAAGACGAAGTCACCGCTCGCCGGCTCGACCTGGCCGCCGGCGAAGGAGACGGCGTAGAAGCCGCGCTTGACCTCGGAGATCATCTGCTCGGGATCGGCGTCGCCGGGGGCGATGTAGGTGTTGGTCATGCGCGGGATCGGAAGCTCGCGAAAGCTGGCCCGGCGCCCGTTGGCGGTCAGCTCGGCGCCTTCCTCCTCGGCCCGCAGGCGGTCGTAGAGAAACGAGGTCAGCCTGCCCTCCTCGATCACCTGCGTCTTCTGGGACGGCGTCCCCTCGTCGTCGATCCCCCCGGTCCCCCACTCCCCAGCCAGCACGCCGTCGTCATAGGCGTTGAGCAGCGGCTCGGCCAGCCGCTCGCCCATCCGTCCCGCATAGACGCTCGCCCCCTTCTGGATGTGGTCGGCCTCCAGGCCGTGCCCGGTCATCTCATGGAACAGGACCCCGCCGAAGCCGTTGCCGACCACGACCGGCATCGACCCGGCGGGCGCCTGATCGCTGTCGAGCAGCGTCAGCGCCTTGCCCGCAGCCTGCTCGGCGATCCGGCCCGGATCGCCGTCGAAGAGCTCGAAGCCGCGGTGGCCGGCAAGGGTCTCGGTGCCGGTCTCGACCGCCCCGTCGCGGCTCGCCACCGCCTGGACCGCAAGCCTGATCCGCGTGCGGTCGTCGCTGGCGTAGGTGCCGGCAGAGTTGGCGACCACCACCTCGCGCCGGCCCTCGACGTAACCGACGGTCAGCTGGCTGATCTCACCCCCCTGGGAGCGGCCGCGCTCGTCGAGCTCACGCAGCAGCTCCGACTTGCGCTCGGCGGGAACCTCGCCCGGGGGCACCTCGATCGGCTGGGTGTTCGTCGCGGCGGCCTGCAGCGGCACCGGATCGCGGCGCTCACCGGCCAGGGCCGCGGCGGCCTCGCCGGCGGCGCGCCTGAGGTCGTCCTCCCCCAGCCCGTCGACGTGGGCGAAGTAGGCGGTGCCGTCCTTGACGACCCGGACCCCGGCCCCCTGCTCGCCGCCGGCCTGGACCCCCTCGATCCGCGACTCGTCGATCCGCATCTGCAGGCCGGCGCTGCGCTCGGCGAACAGCTCCCCGAAGTCGCCGCCGTTGACCAGCGCCCGGGCGACGACGTCCTGCGCCAGCTCGAGCGAGGGAAGCTCGGTCATCGCGACCGCTCGCCGCGCCGGCTGCCCTCGCCGGCAAGCTCGATCAGGCGCTCAGCCGCATCTGCCAGCGCGGCCCCCGCCTCGGTTTCGGGCGGGTGGTCGACTGCGGAGCCGTCGGCGCGATAGACGCGCGCGAAGGGGCGGCGGACATGGCGTCGGCGCCGCATGAAGGCAGCTGCCTCGTCGGCGTAGCCGCTGACCCGGTCGATCATCACGCGATGCGGCTTCGCCATCAGCTGTCCTTCGCCGCCGTCAGCTCGGCCGCCAGCTCGCGCAGTGTGGCCCGCATGTCGAAAGCCATCAGCGAGGCGAGCACGAAGCGCTCGGTCACCGCGACGGCGGTCAGCTTTCCCTCCCGCAGGGCGAAGACCTCGCCCCCCTCGGTGGCGACGTGGACCTGCTCCGCCTGCCTGCCGTCCTCGTCGGCCGCGGCGAACAGATCGCTCGCCGCCTGCGACCAGCCGTCGTCGTCGCTGCTGGCGGCGAGGACCTTGCCGGCTTCGAGCACCGCGCCGCCTCGCATCTCCGGCGAAAGCTCCATCAGACGCTGCAAAGAGCGGACTGCAGACTGAAGGTCGGGCACGTGGGCCAAAATACCGGGCCGTGTCACTTGCGCGGGCATCCTGGCTGATCGTCGTCGTGATCTGCATGATCGCGGTGGTGCTGCTCGGCGTCGGCGGTTACACCGGCTACAGCGTCACCGTGGGGGCAGTCGGGATCGCCGCCGCCGTGAACCTGCTGCCGCCGCTGTAGCCCGGGATTACCCCGCTCTGTACGGGCCGGGGCTCTCCCCCGGCGCCAGCACCGACTCCTCCGGCTCGACGTGGATCAGGACGTCGGCGGCCGGGAGCTCGGCCTCGATCGCCGCCCGCATGTCGTGGGCCAGGTCGTGGGCGCGTTCGAGGCTGGTGCCGGCCCGAAACTGCATGTGCAGGTCGACGTAGCGGCGGCTGCCCGCGCGGCGCGCCCGCAGCCGGTGGTAGCCGGCCATCTCCGGCGCCCGGGCGGCGGCGATCGCGGCCTCGATCCGGTCCATCTCGTCGGCCGGCAGGGCCTCATCTACGAGGATCCGCGAAGAGCGGGTGGTGATCCGCAGGCCCGAGACCACGATCGCAACCGCCACCACCAGCGCCGCAACCGAGTCGAAGGCGCTTTCGCCGGTGATCTCGACCGCGACCAGCCCGGCGAGCACCCCGATCGAGGTCAACGCGTCGGTGCGCAGATGGGCCGAGTCGCCCTCCAGCGCCGGCGAATCGAAGCGCTTCGCCTGGCGGCCGAGAAAGGACGAGATCGCGAAGTTCGTGCCCGCCGACACCGCCATCACCGCGATGCCCAGGCCGAGGGTGTCGATGTGGGCGCCGACGACGAGGCGATGGGTCGCCTCGTAGATGATCACCGCGGCGCCGATCAGGATCAGCATCCCCTCGATCGCCGCCGCGAGGTTCTCCAGCTTCTCGTGACCGTAGGGGTGCTCGACGTCGGCCGGCTCGTCCGCCTTGCGCACCGAGGCCAGCGCAATCACCGAAGCCAGGAGGTCGATCAGCGAGTGTGCGGCCTCGGTGAGGATCGCGATCGAGCCGGTGATCGCCCCAGCGGCAACCTTGATCGCGATCAGCAGCGCATTGGAAGCGACCGAGAGCCCGGCGGCGTCGGACTTGGTCCGGATCATGCGGGCCCGGATCCGCCGCCCGCCCCGTCGGCGAAGCCAACGGAGAGATGGTCGGCGAGCAGCCTCGCGGCGCGGCCGCGATGGCTGATCGCGTGCTTTTCGGCCGCCGAGAGCTCGGCCATCGTGCGATCACCCTCGACGTCGTCGGGGACGAAAGCCGGGTCATAGCCGAAGCCTCCCGAGCCGCGCGGATCCTCGCTCAACTTTCCCTCGCAACGGCCCTCGAAGAGGCCCGCCTCCCCGGCCGAGTTGACGTAGGCCAGCACGCAGACGTAGGCGACGCGGCGATCCTCGCCGGCTTCGCCGACCTCGCGCAAAAGCTTGGCGAGGTTCTGCTCGTCTGTTGCCCCCTCGCCGGCATATCGCGCCGAGCGCACCCCGGGGCGGCCGCCGAGCGCCGCCGCCTCGATGCCGCTGTCGTCGGCGATCGCCCCGCGGCCGGATGCGGCGCGGGCGGCCCGGGCCTTGATCAGGGCGTTGGCGGCGAAGGTGTCGCCGTTCTCGGGCGGCAGCTCGACCGCTTCCGGCAACGGCTCCAGCTCGACACCGGGCAGCAGCTCCTCGAGCTCGCGAAGCTTGTGCTGGTTGCGGGTCGCGAGCAGGAGCGAGGGCGGCTCGGCGGCGCCGGATCGGGCCGCCATCAGCCCGCGGCAGCCCGGACCTGCTCCTCGCGTAGGCGGGTGATCCCGCCTTCGGCGAGGGCGAGCAGCTCGTCGAGGGAGGCCCGCGACAGCGGCGTGCGCTCGGCGGTCGCCTGCACCTCGACCAGGCCGCCGTCACCGGTCATCACCACGTTGGCGTCGACCTCGGCCTCGGAATCCTCGGAGTAATCGAGATCACAGAGCGCCCGCCCGTCGACGATCCCGACGCTGACCGCGGCGATCGTCCCGTTCAGCGGCAGCGACTCGATCTGGCCGCCGTCGACCAGGCCCTGGAGGGCGAGGCGCAGCGCCACATAGCCGCCGGTGATCGCCGCGCAACGGGTGCCGCCGTCGGCCTGCAGCACGTCGCAGTCGACGTAGACGCTGCGTTCCCCCAGTGCCGCGAAGTTGACCACGACCCGCAGCGAACGTCCGATCAGGCGCTGGATCTCGACCGAGCGCCCGTCCTGGCGCCCGCGCGAGACGTCGCGGGCCTTGCGCTCGCCGGTCGAGGCCGGGAGCATCGCGTACTCCGCGGTGACCCAGCCGCGGCCCCTGCCCTCCATCCAGCGCGGGACCGAGTCGTTGACCGATGCGGTGCAGATGACCCGGGTCTCGCCCTGTGAGATCAGCGCCGAGCCGTCCGCGGTGCGGACGTAGCCGGGCTCGATCTGGACCGGACGCAGGTCGGCCGGCGCGCGGTCATAGCTGCGGCTCGCAGGGGTCACGGCGCGAGTTTGGCATGTCCGGGTAGCACCGCCTGCTGAGCCGCGTGCCGCGCCGACCCCGGGTGGACGGCGCGGCCCGCCTTCCCGTCCCAATCAGCGGAAGCTGACCTGGTTTACCGCCTGCTTGATCTTCTCGACGATCACGCCGGCCAGCTCGGTTCCCTGCTTGCCGTTGAAGCCCTTCATCGCCGCCACCATGCCGACCATCAGCAACGAGACGAGCAGGATCAGGCCGACGTACTCGACCGTTCCCTGCGCTCGCTCCCCCTCCAGCAGAGCCCGGATCACCCGTAGCCGCTGGACGGCGGCGGCGTGAAACCACCCGATCAAAGCGTGCATGCAGCCTCCTTAGTTCGACTGCGGCGATCCTGGGGCCGGCGCCCGCGCGGATCTAGACACGGTTGTGCTGAACCTGAGCCATGTATGAATTCCCGGATGCGCGACTTCGACCCGCGCCTGATCGGCCGTCTCGAGTGCGCGACCTGGGTCAACTACTGCCGGCGCCGTGGGCGCGCTTCCTGCTCGCCGCGATCCGGGTCACCCGCCACGCCTTCGTGCTGCCCTGGCCGCGCACCCTGCGGGGCGCCTGGTTGGTGCTGCGGGCAAACCAGCTCTGGGCGCCGGCCAGCGGCAACGATCCGGACGGGCGCGGCGCTTCTACGAGCTCGTCGCCGAACAACACGGCGAGAGCTTCGACGCCGCCGAAGCGGCGCGGCTGGAGGTCGAGTGGTGGCAGCTTCAGCGCGAGCTGCCGGCCGAGGGCCGCGAAGCCCGAGCTCGAGTTGACCGCGGCGATCGCGGCGCTCTACTCCTGCGTCTACTCCTGCGTCTACTCGGTCGAGGCGGGGAAGGTCGGGGCGGGGGCGGCCGAGCGCACCTTGGCGATGCGCCATTCCGACCGCTGGGTCATGGACGGATGCGATCCCAGAGCCCGCTGATCGCCGACGAGCGCGCGGCGCTGGTGCGCAGCTACGCAGCGCTGCTGGCCGCCGTCCACCGCTGAGCGGAGCCATCCGGCGGCGGGGAAATAATTCCCCCGCCCCCTACCAAGGAGCCTCGAATGCAGACGGCAAAGCGCGACATCTGGACTCCCCTGGCCGGCTATCTCGCCGCCCTGACGTTTGTCGTCGGCCTGATCCTGGCCACCCACACCCCGGACGACAAGGACCCCGACGCCAAGGTCCTTTCCTTCTATGCCAAACACGGAAACCGCGTCGGGATCATCATCGGCGCCTATGTGCTGACCTTCTGCGCCCTGTTCCTGATCTGGTTCGCCGCCGGGCTGCGGGAGCGGCTGCGCGCCGCCGAGGGACCAGGAGGCAGGCTGACGGATGTGGCCCTCGGGGGTGGGATTCTCGCCGCGGTCGGGCTCTCGACCGGGGCGATCGCCCTGGCGGCGGTCTCGGCCGGTCAGTCTTTCGGGGGCACGCCGCTGAACACGGCTGACGTCGCCCGCTTCATCCCGTCGATCGGCTTCGGAATGATCCTGATACCGGGCATGTTCGGAGCGATCGCGCTCATCGACGCCGTTTCGATCGTGATCTGGCGAACCGGCATCCTGCCTCGCTGGCTGGCATGGCTCGGGTTCGTCTGCGGCGTACTGCTGCTGTTCGGGGTCGTCTTCCTGCCGGTCATCGCCCTGCCTGTCTGGCTGGTCGCGACCAGCATCGCCCTCCAGCGCAGCGGCTCGACCTCGACCGCCGCCGCCGCTCCGGCGACCTCGCCCGGCTAGAGGCAGGCCAAACCCCACGCCGGGCGGCGCCGGCACCCGCGGATACGCTGGCCCGATGCGGGTGCTCGTCGTCACCAACCTGACCCCGGATGCGGCGACCCCGCAGCGCGGGCGCTGGGTGCTCGACCAGGTGGAGGCGCTCCGCGAGCAGGGGGTCGAGGTCGAGGTGTTCAGCTTCCCGCTCGGCCGCGGCCAGTACCTGCCTGCGGTGCGGCGGCTGCGGCGGCGGCTGCGCGGCGAGCGATTCGACCTCGTGCACGCCCACTACGGCCTCGCCGGCTGGTGCGCCCGGCTCGCCGGTGCCCACCCGCTCGTCGTCACATTCCACGGCACCGACGTCCGCCACCGCACGGTCGGCTTCCTTTCGCGGCGCCTGGCGCCCGGCATCGACCTCTGCGCCGGGGTCTCGCGGGCGCTCTTCGGGCCCGAGGGCGGCCGCCCGGGGTTGCCGCGGCCGGCGGGCCGGACCGCTGTCTTGCCCTGTGGACCGGATCTTGGCCGCTTCCGCCCCCTGCCCCGCTCGGAGGCCCGGCGCGAGCTGGGCCTCGACCCCGGCGGCCGCTACCTGCTCTTTCCCGCCAACCCGGCGCGGGCCGAGAAGCGCCACGACCGCGCCGCCGAGCTGGCGGCCGCATCAGGGGCGGAGCTTCTGACCGGAGGCGGGATCGAACCCGACCGGATGCCGCTCTGGGTCAACGCCGCCAACGCCGTGCTGGTCACTTCCGAGTACGAGGGCTTCGGGCTGGTGGCGCTGGAGGCGCTCGCCTGCGAGGTACCGGTCCTCTCCACCCCGGTCGGGATCGCGCCCTTCGCGGTCGCCGGCATGCCCGGCTGTCTGGTCGCCCCGTTCGACCTGGGCCGCTGGGGGGAGGCGGTCCAGCCGCTGCTCGGCGACGCCGAGGCCCGCGTCCCAGGCGGGCCGCGCGCCGCGGCTTTCTCGGCCCAGCGGATGGCAGAACGAGTCCTGGTCGCCTACCGGGAGCTGCTCGGCGAGGGCGATCCGGCCGCGCCGCAGAGCCCTCCCGCTAGCAGCCCGCGCAAGAGCGCAGGCAAGCAGGCATAAGTGCACCCGCCGAGTCGAACAGGGGCTACATTGACGACCAGCGAAAAGGCATGGATCGAGCCGACCTCCAAGGTCGCGGGAAGCGACAGATCAGCGTGATTCGGACCGGGCTCGACCTCCTCAGCGCAGTCCCCAACCGACACCCGATGAACCGCCTACGCAATGACCCCCGCCCGCTCGGCGCCGCACCCGGCCGGCCCCGTGGCAGGAGCCGAGGATGACCGTGGAAGACGCCGAGCGACGGGCTCGCGACGCGGCCGAGTCGGCCCGACGCAAGGCCGAGGAAGCCGCGACAGCCGAGATCCTCGCCCTCGAGGAGGAACTGGAGCGCTCGCAGCAGCGCTCGAAGGAGGAGCTGGCCGAGCTGCGGCGCGAGCTCCAGCAGGCCCAGGAGCAGTCGCGGATCGAGATCGAGCGCCACCGCCGCGACACCGACGGGCGCGCGCGCAGGGAGGTCGAGGCGGCCCGCAAGGCGGCCGAGGAGCGCTTCGCCGCCGAGCTGAAGACGCTCGACGCCGAGCTGAAGCTCGAAAAGGAGGCGAAGGCGAAGGCGCTGGAGGCGGCCGAGAAGAGGCTGGCCGAGATCGAGCAGCATGCGGTTGCGGCCGGGGAGCGAATCGCGGGTGCCGAGCGGCAGCTGGCCGAGGAGGCCGAGCGTCTGCGCTCGGAGTCCGAGCAGCGGGTCACAAGCGAGGTCGAACGGGCCCGCCGCGAGACCGAATCGAAGCTGAAGGCCGATTTCGGCAAGCGCGAGTCAGACCTCAAGCGGCGGTTGACGGAGGCCGGCGAAGCTCGAGCGCTGGCCGAGAAGAAGGTCGGCGAGATCGAGCGTCGGACTGCCGATGAGCGCAAGCGGCTGCACGCGCGCGCCGAACAGCAGGCGACCGCGGCTGCCGAGCAGGCGCGAGAGCAGGCCGAGCGCCGCATCGCGGAGCTGCAGAAGCAGACCTCGGCCGAGGGCGAGACCGAGAAATCGCTGCGAGCCCAGATAGCCGAGCTGCAAAAGAACGCCGGCAGCGGCGTCAAGGAAGCCCAGCAGCGGGCCGAGGAGATCGAGAAGCGAGCCCGCGAGGAGCTCTCCAAGGGACGCGCCGAGCTCGATCAGGCCAAGTCCCGCATCGCTCAGCTCGAACAGGAGCAGAAGAAGAGCGACGCCGACGGCGCGGCAAAGGCCGGCGAACAGGTCCAGCAGCGGGCCAAGGCGACGGAGCAGCAGACGAAGGAAGCCGAGAAGCGCGTTGCCGCGGCCGAGAAGCGGGTCGGCGAGGCCGAGGCCCGGGCCAAGGCAGCCGAGGCCGCCCTCGACGGCGCCGGCCACGACGCCCGCGAAGCCGCGGCTGCATGGCTGCGCGGGCAGATGAAGGCGATGCGACGCCAGGTCCGGGACGAGGTCGAAGCGGAGATCGGGCAGCCCCGGACGGCGGCAGCCGGGGTGTCAGCGGGCGAGGTCGAGAAGCGGATCGAGAGGGAGACCCGGCGGCTGGAGTCCGAGGCCGCGGCGACGGCCGAGCGCGCCGTGGCCAAGGCCCGCAAAGAGGCCGAGGAGCAGACCAAGGAGCTTCGCGCCGAGCGCGACGCCGCGGTGAAGAAGCTGCGGGCGGCCGAGGCCGAGCTGAAACAGGCAGCCGCCAAGCGCAGCGAAGCCGCCAAGCCGGAGCCGAAGACGACCGCGAAGAGCCCCCAGCCGGCGCCCCCGAAGCCGGCCCAGAAGCCCGCGTCGCCGAAGCCCGCAAAGGCGGCCAAGGAGCCCGAGCCGGAGCCCGAGGAGGAGCTCGAGCTGAGCGGTCCCGTCGACCTCAACAAGGCGACTTTCGAACAGCTGCGGGCGCTCGGGTTCTCCGCCGCGCAGGCAAATCGCGTCATCGCCTACCGCGAGCGGCTCGGCGGTTACAAGGCCGTCGACGATCTGGAGACGGTCCCCGGAGTGCAGCGCGAATTCGTCACCAAGCTGAAGGACAGGCTGCAGGTCTAGGCTGCGGTCTGCGATGGGCCTGCTCAAGCGCCAGCGATCGAGTTCGAGTGCGCGGCAGCGGGGTGAGAGGCGACGGCGCCTGCGTGAGATCGAAGACGAGCGCCGCCGGCTGCTCGACGAGTTGGGGGGCCTCGCCTTGGAGATGCACAAGCGGGGGCGCTTCGAGCAACGGCTGCTCGACGAGCGCGCGGCCGAGATCGAGGCACTGGACCATGAAGCCGAGCTGCTGCGACACGGTCCCGAGCAGAAGCCCAGCGCCGATCCCCAGAAGCTCGGCTCGCCCGCCGGCCCGCAACCGCAATGAGCGCCGAGGGACGGCGCTGCGTCAGCTGCCAGGCCGGGCTGGCCCCCGACCAGCAGTTCTGTCTCGAGTGTGGAGCCGCCCAGTCTTCGGCTGCCGACCCGCACTGGCGCCGGCCACTGATCGCCGCCGCGCTGACACTGGTCCTCACCGCCCTGGTGCTCGTCGTCGGCTACGTGCGGATGCGCGACGACGCCGACCACACCGCGGCCTCGCGCCCCGCCGCCGGGGCCGTCAAGCAAGCTGGGGCCAGCGCGAGCGCAGGCGCGAGCGGTAGCGCGAAGCCGGCTCGGCCGGCGCATCTCGCGGCGCGGTCGACCCCCTGAAGGCGGCGATCGTCGCGCCGACCGAAGCGGCGAGCGCAGCGAGCGCGTAGCCGCCCTCGAGGCAGGCCAGGACCGGGATCTCGAGCTCGGTCGCAAGATCGCGGAGGCTTGCGGACATGTCCGAGTAGCAGCCCTCGTCGAGCATGCACTCGGCGAGCGGATCGTCGCGGTGCGCGTCATAGCCGGCGGAGATCGCCAGCAGCTCGGGCTCGAAGTCGCGGGCGAGCGGCACCAGGACCGTCTGCACTATCGAAAGGAACTCGTCCGGCCCGGCGCCGGGGTCGACCGGGAGGTTGACCGTGTAGCCCTCCCCCGCGCCGCTGCCCTGCTCGTCCGGGTCGCCGCTGCCGGGATAGAGCGGGCTCTGGTGGATGCTGGCGAACAGCACCCGGTCGGAGTCGTAGAAGACGTCCTGGGTGCCATTGCCGTGGTGAACATCCCAGTCGATCACCATCGCCCGCTGCAGCCCGTGCTCTGCCAGCGCATGCGCGACCCCGACCGCGACGTTGTTGAAGAGGCAGAAGCCCATCGCCCGGCGTCGCTCCGCGTGGTGTCCGGGCGGTCGCAACCCGCAGAAGGCGAAGCCCCGGCCGGCGTCCAGCAGCCGGTCGACCCCGTGCACGGCGCCGCCGGCCGCGCGCAATGCGGCGTCATAGGACTTCGGGCTGGTCACCGTGTCGAGGTCGATCATGCCGCCGCCGCGGGCACTGATCGCCTCGATCGCCTCGATGTGGGCGCGAGGGTGGACGCGTTCGAGCTGCGCGATCGTCGCCGCCGGGGCCTCGACTATCTCGAGCCCGTGCCAGTCGTCCGCCTCCAGCGCCAGCTCGATCGCCCGCAGGCGGTCGGGGTTCTCCGGGTGCGGGCCCGTGTCGTGCTCGAAGGAGAGCGGATGGCGGATATATAGACCCGGGCTCGCGCTCACTCCCGTTACCGTACCCAGCCGTCTTGGCTCAAAGGCCGCGAAACGAATTGGAGCGGCGGAGCCGCCGCAATTAATGCCGGGGAGCTGCGACGTTGCTGTGGTCGGCGCCGGAGCCGCCGGTCTCTGGGTGGCGCTGAAGGCGGCCGAGCACGGTGCCTCGGTGGTACTGCTGTCGCGAACGCCGCTGACCGAGAGCGCCAGCTTCTGGGCCCAGGGAGGGCTGGCGGCGGCCTTGGAGTCCGGCGACTCGCCCCAGCAGCACGCCGCCGACACGATCGCCGCCGGACGCGGGCTCTGCCGTCCTTCGGCCGTGCGGGTGCTGACCGAAGCGGCGCCGGCCGCGGTCGAGGAGCTGCTGCGGCGCGGGGTGCGCTTCGACACCGGCCCCGGCGGGGAGCTGCTGCTCGGGCTGGAGGGGGGCCATACGCGCCGGCGCGTCGTCCACGCGCATGGAAGCGAGTCGGGGCGCGAGATCACCGGTCGCCTCGCGGCCCTGGTCGACGATTCCGACGCGATCGAGGTCCGCGAGCGAACCTCGGCCCTGGCCCTGCGCAGCGACGGGAGTCTCTGCGCCGGGGTGATCACCGATCGCGGGGCGGTCGAGGCGGCCGCAACCGTGCTCGCCACCGGCGGCGCGGCGGCGCTCTGGCGCCGCACCACCAACCCCTGGGGGGCGATCGGAGCCGGCCCGGTGATCGCCCAGGCCGCCGGTGCCGACCTCGCCGACTTCGAGTTCTGCCAGTTTCATCCCACCGCCCTGGCGCTTCCCGGGCACAGCCACGACGGCGCCCTGATCACCGAGGCGGTACGCGGCGAGGGCGCACTGCTGCTCGACGCCGCCGGCGAGCGGTTCACCGACGAGCTCGCCCCGCGCGACGCCGTGACCGCGGCGGTGCTGGCCAGGATGGGGGCCGATGGGACCGATCACGTCGGGCTCGACCTGCGCGACCTCGATCGCAGCCGTTTTCCCAGCATCTTCGCGACCCTCGCCGCCGCCGGTCTCGACCCCGCCGCCGGTCCGGTGCCGGTCGCGCCCGCCGCCCACTACGTGATGGGCGGAATCGCCACCGACCTCGACGGCCGGTCCTCGCTGCCGGGCCTGTTCGCGGTCGGCGAATGCGCATGCAGCGGCCTCCACGGCGCCAACCGCCTTGCCTCCAACTCGCTCACCGAGTGCTTCGTGTTCGGATCCCGCGCCGCCGCCGCAGCGTCGCGAGCCGCGCAGCCGGACGACCCGCCGCCGCCGCCGAGCTGGCGCTTCGAGCCGCCCCCCGAGGCCAGCCGCGACGCGGTCTGGGAGCTCGCCGGGCCGCTGCGCCGGGGCGGGGAGCTGCGGCGCCTGGCCGCCGACCCCTATCCACTCGCGAGGACGGTCGCCGCCTGTGCGCTGGAGCGCCGTGAGTCGCGCGGCGGCCACCACCGCGAGGATGCGCCCGAGCTCGACCCGGAGCTGGACGGGATCCATCTTGTGCAAAAGCCCCATGGCGAGATCCGGCATGAGAGCTGGGATTGAGGGATGTCCTTAACGCATCCTTAATAGAAAGGCGCCCCTTCTTCACATCTAAGTGGAAGACTTCCGCCCTCCCCAAAACTAGGTAGGAAACCTAGTGGGCTTGGATGGCCCAAACGGGGGGAGGCAAGGGAATCAACGAGAGGGGTATTGCAGAGATGTACCAGTTCAGCCGTTCGATTTACCGGGAGTTGGCGCCGCGCGTGATCGAGGGGACGCCAGGAGGACCCTCGCCGCGTCAGGAACTGCTGGAGGCCTGCGAGCAGACCATGTGGAGGCTCGCATCCGACCGTCGTTACTTTGCGCGTCCCGCTCGTTCTCTTTTCACCCGCATCAGGGTTCACTTCCCGATCAGCGACCAGCTTTACGTCTACAAGGTGGTCGAGAGGCACGTCAGCCTGGCGGTCGAATTCCTCGACGCGCTTCCGCCCGACGTCTGCCTCGATGGGGTCCCGCGTCAATGCCGGGCCTCGACCCGCAAGGGCACGCCCTGCCAGCGCGATCCTCTGCCCGGCATGGACTACTGCCCTTCGCACAAGCATCTGGAAGAGCCGGCGGAGCTGACACCAGTAGCCGCCTGACTTTCATCCTCAAACTGGAATTGCTCGGCCGCGGATCTCCGCGGCCGAGTTATTTCTGGAGCCGGGCGGTGTGCTCAAGTAGCGTCGGGGTGTGCTCCTCGGAGTCGATGTGGGCGGGACGTTCACCGATGCGGTCGTCTTCGACGGCGAGCAGTTGTTCACGGCCAAGGTCCCGACGACACCCGAGGATCAGTCCGAGGGAGTGATGGCGGCGGTCGACGCCGCGCTCGAGCGGGCCGGCGGCGATGCCGACCAGGTTGAGAGCTTCGCCCACGGGATGACGGTCGGCACCAACGCCCTGCTCGAGAAGCGCGGGGCGAAGACGGCCCTGGTGGCGACCCGCGGCTTTGGCGACCTGCTGCGGATCGGGCGCCAGGACCGGCCCCAGCTGTATCGCCTCTGCGCCCCCAAGCCCGAGCCTCTGGTCGACCGCGAGGACCAGTTCGAGCTCGCCGAAAGGATCGGCCCCGGGGGGGAGATCGAGCCACTCACCGAGGCGCAGGTCGACGAGCTGGCGCAGCGCCTCGGCGACACCGACGTCGGGACGGTGGCGATCTGCTTGCTCTTCTCCTACCTGGACCCGAGCCACGAGCGCCTCGCGGCGGAGCGGCTGCGCGAGGCGCTGCCGGACCTGCACATCTCGGTCTCGCACGAGGTCCTGGCCCAGTTCCGCGAGTACGAGCGCTGCTCGACGACGGTGATCGACGCCTACCTCTCCCCCCTGCTCGCCCGCTATCTGTCGCGGCTCGGCGACGCGGCCGCGGAGGCCGGCCTGCCGCAGCCGCTGGTCATGCAGTCCTCCGGCGGCGTCGCCCCCGCCGCCGAGGCGGCCCGCGCCGGCGCCTGGTCGGTGCTCTCGGGCCCGGCCGCCGGTGCAGTGGGCGCCGGCCTGCTGGCCTCGATCTCGGGCGACGGGGATGCGGTTGGATTCGACATGGGCGGCACCTCCTGCGACGTCTGCGTCGTCGAGGACGGGCAGATCCGCCAGACCGACCAGCGCGAGGTCGAGGGCAGGGTGATCCAGCTGCCGATGGTCGACGTCCACACCGTCGGGGCCGGCGGCGGCTCGATCGGCTGGCGCGATCCCGGTGGAGCGCTGCGGGTCGGGCCCCATTCGGCCGGAGCCGAGCCCGGCCCCGCCTGCTACGGGCGCGGAGGCATCGAGCCGACCGTCACCGACGCCGACCTGCTGCTCGGCTACCTGGCTCCGGATTCGGCCCTGGCCGGAGGGGTCGAGCTCAACGCAGACGCCGCCGCAAGTGCGGTCGGAGAGCTGGGCGAAGCGCTCGGGCTCGACGAGCTCGAGACCGCGGAGGGCATCGTCCGGGTCGCCAACCAGGAGATGGTGCGGGCGTTGCGCGTCGTGACCGTAGAACGGGGCATCGACCCGCGCCGATTCGCGTTGATGCCCTTCGGGGGTGCCGGGCCGATGCACGCGGCGGCGATCGCCGAGCAGCTCGACATCGACTCGATCCTCTGCCCGCGGGCCAGCGGGGTGCTCTCGGCGCTCGGCCTCTGCGCATCGGACCGCCGCCGCGATACCGCCCGCACGGTGCTCTGGAGCGGCGAGCAGCTGACCGCGGAGCGGATCGCCGAGGAGGTGTCGGCGATGGCCGAGCGCGCCGGCGAAAACATGAGCGGGGCCGAGCCCAGAGCCACCTATGAGATGCGCTACCGCGGACAGGCCTTCGAGCTGGCGATCCCGGGCCCGCCGGATCCGGACCCGGAGGAGCTGGCCCAGCGCTTCGCCGACGCCCACGAGGAGCGCTACGGGTACCGCGACTCCGACGGCGTCGTCGAGCTGGTCAACGTGCGCCTGGCGATGGTCTCGCCCGGCCCCGATCCGCGCCCCGCAGCGGCCTCGGAGGGCGAGCTGTCCGAATCCGAGCGCAAGGCCCGCTTCGGCGGCGAATGGCACAAGACCAGGGTCGTGCGGGGCGAGCCTTCGGCCGGCGCCGCGGTCGAAGGACCGGTGATCTTCGAGCTGCCCGAAGCGACGCTGGTCCTGCCGCCGGACTGGTCGGCAAAGGTCGACGAGGCCGGCACGATCATCGCCAGGCGCGGAGACCGGGTCGGCTGATGGCGGGCGATGGACTCGACCCGGTCACCCTGCAGGTCATGATCGGCGGCCTGCGGGCGGCCTGTGAGGAGATGGGGGCGGTGCTGATCCACTCCGCGCATTCGGCCAACATCAAGGAGCGCCGCGACTGCTCCACGGCGTTGTTCGACGCCGAGGGCGAGATGGTGATGCAGGCCGAGCACATCCCGGTCCACCTCGGATCGATGCCGGAGGCCGTCGCCGCCGTGCTGGAAGAAGAGCAGCGGCCCGGCAAGGCCTGGATGCTCAACGATCCATATCGCGGCGGCACCCACCTGCCCGACATCACCCTGGTCGCCCCGATCTTCGTCGACGACGAGCTGGCCGGATTCGCGGCAAGCCGCGCCCACCACGCTGACGTCGGCGGCCCCACCCCGGGCGGGATGCCCGCCAACTCGACCGAGCTCGAGCAGGAGGGGGTGGTGATCCCGCCCACCCCGGCCGGCGACGACGAGCTCGACGAGGTGGCATCGAAGATGCGCTCGCCGAAGCAGCGTCTCGCCGACCTGCGGGCGCAGCGGGCGGCGAACCGGGTCGGAGAGCTGCGCTTCTCCGAGCTCGCCGAGCGGCACGGCCTGGATGAGCTTCGGGCCGGGATGACGGCGACCCTCGCCTACGCCGAACGCCGCACCAGGGCCGCGATCGCCGAGCTGCCGGACGGAAGCTATGAGGCAAGCGACGTGCTCGAGGACGACGCCGGCGGCCAGCAGCGCGACGTCACCCTGCGGGTCACCGCGACGGTCGAAGGCGATGGCCTGCTGCTCGACTTCGAGGGCACAGACGGGCAGGTCGACGGAAACCTCAACTGCCCGCTCTCGGTCACCAAGTCGGCTGCCTTCTTCGCCGTTCGAGTACTGACCGACCCCGATGCCCCGCCCTCGGCGGGCGCCTACCGGCCGATCGAGGTGCGCGCCCCGCGAGGCTGCCTGCTCAATGCCGAGCCGCCGGCCGCGGTGGCGGCCGGCAACGTCGAGACCTCGAGCCGCGTCGCCGACCTGGTGATCGCGGCCCTGGGCGGCGCCCGACCGGTCCCCGCCCAGGGCCAGGGGACGATGAACAACCTCACCCTCGCCGGCAACGAGGACGGCGACTGGACCTACTACGAAACCCTCGGCGGCGGTCAGGGCGCCTGTCCCGACGCCGATGGCCCGAGCGCCGTCCACGTCGCGATGTCGAACACCCTCAACACCCCGATCGAATCGCTGGAGACCGAGTTTCCGCTTCGCGTGCGCGAGCTCTCGCTGCGGCGCGGCAGCGGCGGCGACGGCGAGCATCGGGGGGGCGAGGGCATCGTCCGCGAGCTCGAGGCGACCGAGCCGATGCGCTACACGCTGATCACCGAGCGCCGCCGCCATGCGCCGCGCGGCCGAAACGGCGGCGGCGACGCGAAGCCGGGCCGCAACCTGCTCAACGGCGAGCAGCTGGAGTCCAAATGCGAGGGCGAGCTGAAGCCCGGAGACCGGCTGCGGATCGAAACCCCGGGCGGGGGTGGATTCGGCTCCTCACAGGGCTAGGAGGCCCCCGCGGCCCTCGCTATTTGCGTTTCGGGCGGCTTGCCGGCGCCAACTGAACAGACGTTTGGCTGACTGGCCAGTTTCGCTTTGCAGAGCGGTTACGGATACTTACAACTAAGCTTCTGAGGCTTGTAACAGTTTGAACTTAATTGAGAATTCGGTAGATCTCGTCTAGGCTGTCCTCCGGGTCGGCACCGCCCCCACCCAGGGCCGGTATCCCGCCGTCCCGTTGGTTCCCCGAGATAGACCCTGGTTTTTAGACGCACTCCCTGCCATGCCGATTGCTTTCAAAGAATGGGCCGTAACCGTTCGCGCGCTCGCCGAAGGTGAACAGCTCGTCACCCTGCGCAAGGGTGGAATCCGCGAGGAGAACAAGCACTTCGAGCTCGAGCACGAGCAGTTCTTCCTCTATCCGACCTTCGACCACCAGCGCAACGACCTCGTACGCCAGTCCCACCACCCGGAGCTGCGGCGCGCGCTCGAGGAGGGGGTCTGGCCCGACGAGGAGCCGCCGCCGCGGGCGCTGATCCAGGACGGCGGAATCCCGCAGCCCGACCGGGTCCGGATCCGCGCCTGGGCCGAGGTGACCGATCACTTCACGGTCGACGACCGCGGCATCGTCGACGACCTCTCCCCCTTCTACGTCTGGACCCCCGACTACGCCGAGAAGCGGCTGAAGTGGAAGCGGCGCCACCCGCTTCACGTCCTGCTGCTGCGGGTGCACAGGATCCCGCGACCGGTCACGGTTCGGGTCAAGGACGACTACCACGGCTGCCGCTCCTGGGTCGAGATCGACCGCGAGCTGCCCTTTGAGGGCACCCCGGTGATGGCCGACGAAGAATTCGATCGCGCCCGGGCCGAGATCCAGCGGATCTGCGGCGAGCCCGAGCCGGCTCTCGTCTGAGCCACTCTCTAGAACGTCTTCTTTCCGACGCTAACCGCGCCCTGGTGCTCGGCATCGGCGGCGGCGGCGACGTTGTCGGGGCGCTTTCCGCGGCCCGGCTCTGCCAGTCGTTCGGGGCTGAGTTCCGCCTCGGCGGGGTCGCCTGGGAGCGTTTTCCGATCGACCCCTATCCGGGACCCCGCTCGCTGGATCAGATCAAGGGCGGCAAGCCGCTGAGCCCGGCGGCGGTGCTCGCCGACGCCAACACGACCACGCCGGAGGGGGTCGCCTTCGCGGAGTCGCGGATGGCCGACTTCATCTGCTCCGAGACCGTCCTGATCGACATCAGCGGCGGGCCGGCGACGGTCGCCGAGGGGGTCGCAGCGGCGGCGGCGAAGCTCGACTGCGACCTCTGCCTGCTGATCGACGTCGGCGGCGACGTCCTTGCCCGCGGCGAGGAGGCGGGGCTCGCCAGCCCCCTCTGCGACGCGGTGATGCTGGCCGCCGGGGCGAAGCTCGCAGAGCGGCTGCCGACCCTGGCCGCCGTCTACGGTGCCGGCTGCGACGGCGAGCTGACCCCGGACGAGGTGATGCAGCGAATCGCCGCGGTGGCGCGGGCCGGCGCCCTGGTCGGCAGCTGGGGGCTGACCCCCGCCGTCGCCGAGCAGATCGAGGCCGCCGGTCGCGCCGTTCCAACCGAGGCGAGCCTGATGGCGGTGCGCTGCGCGCGGGGCGAGACGGGCACGGCGCAGATTCGCGGCGGCCGCCGCCAGGTCCAGCTCAGCCCGCTCGGCGCGATGACCTTCTTCTTCGATCCCGTCCGCACGGTCGCCAAGGCGGCCCCACTTGCCGCCGCCGTCGCCGGGGCCGGGGACCTCGAGGAGGCGCAGGCGGCGCTGACCGCGATCGGCGTCCGCACCGAGCTCGACATCGAGCGGGCCCGGGCTCGCGGCGAGGAGCCGTAAGGCCAGGGCCCACTGATGCGCGCCGCAACGCGAACGTGTAGCTTCGCCGCGGGGAATTCAGTGAGTCGAGGGGTAAAGCTCGCGGTCGCCACGGCGGCGGCCTTTGTGGGGTTGACTTGCAGCCTGGCGTCGGCTGCTACCCCGCAGCCCTACCGCACCAACGACTACGGCGGCTTCAACGCGATCCTGCCGCCCGGCACCAACGGACTCGCCAACCTGCTGCAGCTCGGCAACTTCGAGGCCACCGGCGCCCGCCCGCCCCACAACAACGACCAGTACGCGCCCTACCAGAACCTCGTCTACGCGCCGCTCGGGCTCAGCGCCGCCCAGATCCCCGACTACTACCACGACGCCAGCTTCGGGACCCCGCCTGGCCAGGTCGAACGCACCTACAGCCCCCGCCCCGACGTCACGATCCAGCGCGACAACCTCGGCGTCCCCCATGTCTACGGCGACACCAGGGAGGGCGCGATGTTCGGGCTCGGCTACGCCGCCGCCGAGGACCGGCTCTTCTTCATGGACGTGCTGCGCCACGCCGGCCGGGCCCAGCTGTCCTCCTTCGCCGGCGGCGCCCCCGCCAACCGCCAGATGGACGAGGACGTCTGGGCGGATACGCCCTACAGCGAGCAGGACCTGCAGCGCCAGTGCGACTACAGGCCGGCCGGCTTCGAGGCGCAGGCCGACCAGCTGCACCAGGACGTCGCCAGCTACATCGACGGGATCAACCAGTACATCTCCGAGGCCCGGCTAGACCCGACCAAGATGCCGGGCGAGTACGCGGCGATCGGCCAGCCGCTGGGTCCGACCTCCTGGTCCTGCCCTGACGTCGTCGCCACCGCCTCGCTGATCGGCGGCATCTTCGGCAAGGGCGGCGGTCGCGAGCTCGATTCGGCGCTCACCTTCGAGAGCGCGAGGCAGAAGTTCGGGCGCAAGAAGGGAAAGAAGGTCTTCAACGACTTCCGCAACGCCAACGACGTCGGCGCGCCAACGACGGTGCACAAAAAGCGCTTCCCCTACGAGACGACCCCGCGCAAACATCCTCGCGGCATCGCGCTCCCCGACCCCGGAACCGTGCAACAGTCGAACGTTGTCTCCTCCTCCACCGCCGCGTCGCCGGGTGGCGGCCTGCTGCCCGGGGGCGGCGGCATCCTCGGGCCGCTCGGTGGGCTGCTCAACGGCGGGCCGCTGCGCAGCGCCGCCTCGAACGCGCTCCTGGTCTCGGCCCGCGAGTCGCAGGGGGGCAAGCCGGTCGTCGTGATGGGGCCGCAGGTTGCCTACTTTGCCCCTCAGATCCTGATGGAGGAGGACGTCCACGCCCCGACCATCGACGCCCGCGGGGCCGCATTCCCGGGGGTCAACCTCTTCGTCGAGCTCGGGCGCGGCCGCGACTACGCCTGGAGCGCGACCTCGGCCGGCCAGGACATCAGCGACACCTTCGCGGTACCGCTATGCGACCCGGCCGGAGGCAAGGCGACTCTGAGCTCGGGCGGCTATCAGTTCGGCGGCCAATGCCTTCCCTTCGAGGTCCTGACCCGGACCAACTCCTGGTCCCCGACGGTCGCCGACCAGACTCCGGCCGGCTCGGAGACCCTGACGACGCTGCGGACCAAGATCGGCATCGTGGTCGCCCGGGCCAGGGTCCACGGCGAGCCGGTCGTCTACACGAAGCTGCGCTCGACCTACTTCCACGAGGTCGACTCGGCGCTCGGCTTCAGCATGTTCAACGATCCCGACGCGATCAAGGGACCGCGCGACTTCCAGCGCGCCGCCAACCTGATCAATTACACCTTCAACTGGTTCTACGCCGACGACCACAACATCGCCTACTTCAACTCCGGCTGGAACCCGGTCCGGGCCAAGCGCACGGACGCGAACTTCCCGGTCAGCTCGAAGTACCTCTGGCGTGACTTCCAGCCCGACTCGCTCTCCGGCCGCACCGCCTTCCCGCTGGCGCTGACGCCTTTCAAGGCTCACCCCCAGGTGATCAACCAGAACTTCCTCACCAGCTGGAACAACAAGCAGGCGCGCGGCTACCACGCCGCCGACGACAACTGGAACTTCGGGCCGGTCTTCCGCTCGACCGCGCTCGACGAGCGGGTCAAGGCGCTGATCAAGGGCAAGCGCAAGGCGAGCCTGCCGCAGCTGATCGAGGCGATGAAGGAGGCCTCGACCGTCGACCTCGACGCCCACACCGTGCTGCCCTCGGCGCTGAAGATCATCCGCTCGAAGCCGATCACCGACCCGGCGGTCCGCAACGCGGTGGCGACGCTCGGCCAGTGGGTCAAGTCGGGAGCGCATCGCGTCGACCGCAACCGTGACGGCCACTACGACAGCTCCGACGCGATCCGGATCAAGGACGCCTGGTGGCCGGGCCTGATCCAGTCCGAGTTCGAGCCGACGCTGGGCAAGGACCTCTACGACCACATCCTCGGGATGACGGTGCTCGACGACTCACCGCACCTGCATCTCGGCTCCGCCTACGACGGCGGCTGGTACGTCTACGCGAACAAGGACCTGCGCACGATCCTCGCCAAGCACCGACGGGCGCACCACCGCGGCCGCAAGCACCACGGCCACAAGCGCCTCGCACGCCCCCACGGCCATCACCGCAAGCATCACCGGCGCAAGCTGAAGGGGATCCCGGACCCCAACTCGCGCGTCTACTGCGGCGGCGGCAAGTTCGGCCGCTGCCGGGCGGCTTTGATCGCCAGTCTCAAGGGCGCCATCAATGCCGATCCATACCCGGCGCCCGACTCGAGTTGCCACTTCGGCGACAAGCAGATGTGTTACGACGCGATCAAGTTCCGGCCCACGGGCGGCGTCACCCAGCCCGACATGGTCTGGATGAACCGCCCGACCTTCCAGCAGGCGGATCAGATTCAGGGGCACCGTTAAGGCCGCTGAGTAGTCTCGAACGCCCATGACCTGGGTGGAAACGGAATCGCTCAGCTTCACCGCCCGCCACGACACCGGCGACACCGCCTACGCGCAGCGGACGCTGGACCGGCTCGAGGATCTGCGCCTGCGGCTCGAGGACCGCTTCGACTCCGTGCCCGGGGAGGTGACGGTCGTGATCCACACCAACCCCGCCTGGCTGGCCCTTGCGCACCCGTTTCTGCCCGCAGCCCGCTGGTCGTCGGCCCCGGCCGGGCGCCGCTACCTCGCCGGCTGGCCGATGTCGACCGAGCTCCACGTCCTCAACGATCCTCACATGGACCGCCGCGCCGCCGGCGAGGACTCGCGCGAGGCGCTGCGCGGGACCGCCGAGCGCCTCTATGCGCAGCTCGTCATCGCCGCCAACAACTCCGAGCTGCCCCCCTCCTGGACGCCGCGCCGCTTCGGTCGCTATCTGCGCTGGGCCTGGCTGGTCGAAGGCGGCGCCCAGTACTTCTCGCGCCAGGTCGGCCTCTACCGGGCGGCGGTGATCAGGCGCCTGCGCGAGGGCTCGCGCCCCTCATTCCCGCCCTCGCGACGCGACGCCGTGATCCTCGGCGGCACCCTCTTCGACCTCCTCGACCAGGAGCGGGGGCCGGAGGCCTGCCGGCTGTTGGTCACCGAAGTCCGGCGCGACAGGCCCGAGCGAACGCTCGCCAACGCCTTCGACGCCCGCCCGGACGAGGTCGAGTCGGCCTGGCGCGACTATCTGCGCGAGGTCGTGCGCCCCTCGCTGGACTAATCAATTGCGGCGGCCTCGCCGCCTGACATGCACCTGCGGCGACACTTTGTGTCGCCGCTTCACTGACCTAACTCGTCAGCTGGTAGAGGACCCAGACGATCGCGAAGGCACCGGCCAGCGCCACCAGCACCCCGATCGCCAGCCGGGCAGGGGAGGTGTCGGTCGCCGTCTCGAGCTTCGCCTCGCCGCGCAGCTCGGCTTTCTCCTCGCCCTCGCTCTCCAGCTCGGTGTCCGCAAGCACCTGGCGCGCCGCCTCGGCGCCGGTCTGGGGCACGAGGATGTCGCGCGGCCCACCGGCCAGGTAGTCGGGGACGTCGAAGCCGCGGCTGCGCTTGGCCATGCTCGGAATCCCCTCCTCGAGCAGCATCCCCTGCACCATCTCGGCCTCGGCCTGGTTGCGGGCGAAGCCGACCTTGACCGGCTCACCGCGGGCGTACTGGGGCTTGACCTTCCGCGCCCGCTCGTGGGTGTCGGTGATCGGCTGTTCCCCGCGCCGCCCCGAATAGACGAGCGGCATCTGGCAGTTGGGGCAGAAGCGCTCCGAAAGCGGGAAGGTCTCGGCGCAGCTCGGGCAGGAGAGCGGGCCGCTAGACAACCTCGACCTCGGTCTCTGAGATCTGCCCGTCGCGGATCCAGTAGCCGCGCAGCTCGGGATCCTGGAGATTCTGCAGCGAGACGATCAAATAGACGGCGTCGGGATAGGACGCCAGATTGACGTCGGTCTGCGAGGGATAAGGGGCGCTGGCCGTGTGCGAGTGGTAGATCGCCAGCAGCTCCTCCCCGCCCTTCTCCAGCTCCTGCATGATCCGGAACTGGTCCGAAGCGTCGAGGCTGTAGCGCAGTGGGCTCGCCTCGGCGTTGATCGAGCGGTGAAGGCTGGTCGCGGTGCCGTCGCTGCCGCCGACCAGCCCGCAGCACTCGTTGGGGGCATCCTCGCGGGCATGCTCGATCAGTTCGTCGACCAGGGCGCGTGGGATTCGCACCCGGCCGAGGCTAGCGGGTCACCGGGGCGCCTCTAGTACCAGAGATTTCCCTCGGCGCGCGGCGGCTCGCGCAGACCGCTTCCGCCCGCGGTGCCGAGGAGGTCGGGATCGCCCCTTCCGAGCTCCCAGAGCAGGTCGTCGAGCAACGGCGGCTCGACGCCGGCCTCGCCCGCGAGCCGCTTCAGGGCGGCGCGGGTGCGAGCCCGCACGACCTCGACCGGGCCGGGATCGACCAAGCCGCTGCGCAGCGCGATCCGCATCAGGACGTTGTCGGAGCAGACCTCCCAGCTCTCGGGGTCGGCGACCTCGAGCCAGCCGCGGCGGGAGGCGATCTTGGCGAACAGAAACGACTTCTTGGCCAGGGGGTCGGCGAAGGCCTCGAATCCGGCCAGGCGGTCGATCAGCCCGCCGGCTCCGCCGAGGCGGGATCCGGCGGCGTCAAGCAGCCGCTGCGCCGATCCCTGATGGCGGTCGTTGAGCCCGCTCGCGAGGTCGCGCCAGAGTCGCGCCCGGTCGGCGGCGCCGGAGGCAGTCTCCTCCCCGGCCCGGAACACGTCGTCGACCCGCTCGGCATCGACGTCTGCCAGCGCCCCGGCGCTGAGCAGGCCGGGCCGGCGCTCTTCGGCCGCGCAGGCGGTGGCCCACAGCAGGGCGCTGCCCTCGTAGGGGCCCTCACCGTCGACCAGGTGGCCCTGGCGATAGCCACTGTGGTGGTCGACCGCACAGAGAAAGAGGGCCACGTCGGGGCCCGGAGCATGGGCGAAGTCCGGGGCCCGGTAGCCCGCCGCCAGGTCTTGGACCCGCGCGGCGAGCTCGGAGATCAGCTGCGGATCGGTCGGGTGTCCGGCGTTGAGCGCGCCTACCACCAGAAGGTGGAGTCGATGTCCTGGAGCTCTTCGATCGGCTTCGTGTAGACCCCGGAGGAGAGGTACTTCCAGCCGTCGTCGGGAATCAGGAAGACGACGTTGCCCCCCTCGAGGCCGTCGGCGATCCGCACCGCGACCGATGCGATCGCCCCCGAGGAGACGCCGGCGAAGACGCCCTCCTCGTTGAGCAGCCGCTTGGTCCAGACGATCGCGTCGTGGTTGGAGACCATGATCTTGCGGTCGAGCAGGGAGATGTCGATGATTGGCGGGATGAACCCGTCGTCGAGCGAGCGCAGGCCCTGGACCGGCTCGCCCTGCATCGGCTCCGCGGCGACGATCAGCGTCTCGGGGTTTTCCTCCTTCAGCCGGCGGCCGTTGCCCATCAGCGTGCCCCCGGTTCCCAGCCCGCCGACGAAGGCCGTCACCTCGTCGAGCTCCTCGAGGATCTCGACCGCCGTTCCCTCGTAGTGGGCGCGTGGGTTGGCCTCGTTGCCGTACTGGTAGGGCATGTAGTAGCCCGAGTCCTCGGCCATCTCCAGCGCCAGCTCGACGGCTCCGTTGGATCCCTTCGGTCCCTCGGAGTAGACGATCTCGGCCCCGTACATGCGCAGCAGCTGGGTCCGCTCCTCGGTCACGTTGTCCGGCATCACGACCTTCAGCGGGTAGCCCTTGCGGCGGCAGATCATCGCCAGCGAGATCCCGGTGTTGCCCGAGGTCGGCTCGAGGATCGTCAGCCCGGGCTCGATCAGCCCCTTCTCCTCGGCCGAGTCGATCATCGCCTTGGCGACCCGGTCCTTGACCGAGCCGGTCGGATTGCGCCCCTCCAGCTTCGCCCAGATGCGGACGCCGGGCTTTGGCGAGAGCCGCGGCAGCTCGACCAGGGGCGTGTTGCCGATCGCCTCCAGAAGGTCGGAGAAACGACCTCCGCAGGGTCGGTTCAGCAGTTCGTCGTGGGCCACCGGGTCATCCCTCCGCTCAGTACTTCAGAAAGTGTAGTGAAGGAAGCAGGTAGTGGCGAGCATGCAGGCGATATGTTGAAAAGAGGCCCGGCTGGCGAGGGAATGGCCGGGGGGACACGGCACGGATCTGAGGAGGACTTGATGAGGAAGGCCCGGCTTGGCACGGGATTGCTGGCTCTGGCGGTACTTGCGTTGGCGTTGATCGCCGCCGGATGCGGCACCAGCAACAACGACACCAGCACATCGGGAGGCGGTGGAGGCGGTGGCGGTGCCGCCCAGACGGCCACTCCTGGAATCAACGTCGCCAAGGACCCGAAGATCGCCGCCGAGGTCCCGAAGTCGATCGCCTCGAAGGGGACACTCACCGTCGCCGCCGACGCGACCTACGCCCCGAACGAGTTCATCGCCTCCGACGGAAAGACCGTGATCGGGATGGACGCCGACATGGCAAAGGCGATCGCCCAGGCAATGGGGTTGAAGGCAGACGTGAAGAACGCGACCTTCGACGCGATCATCCCCGGCCTTGCGGCGAACAAATACGACCTCGGGATGTCGTCGTTCACAGTGACCAAGGAGCGCGAGAAGACGGTCGACTTCGTCACCTACGCGATCGCCGGCACCTCCTTCTACGTCGACGCCCAGAACGGGCCAGACATCCAGTCGCTCGCCGACCTCTGCGGCCATAAGGTGGCGGCCGAGCGGGGCACGACCCAGGCGACGGACGCGACCGCCCAGGACAAGAAGTGCAAGGCGGCCGGCAAGCCAGGCGTCACCGTTCAGGTCTATCCCGACCAGAACGGAGTCAACCTCGCCCTTTCGGCCGGCCGCGCCGACGTGGCGATGGCCGACTCTCCGCCCGCCGCCTACGCGGTCGAGCAGTCGGAAGGCAAGTTCAAGCTCTCCGGCACCCAGTACGGCACCGCGGCCTACGGGATCGCGATGCCGAAGGGCAACGGGATGGCGAAGCCGGTGCAGGACGCCGTCAAGAAGGTCATGCAGGACGGCACCTACAAGAAGATCTTCGGCTACTGGGGACTCTTGAAGACGGGCGACACGGGCTGTCCATGCGCGATCGACAACCCGCAGATCAACCCCACCAACGTGCCGGCAAGCTAGCCGCACCGATGGGGCGTGGCCGGTCCGGTTAGCGCTGCAGATCAAATGACGCTGACGGAGCCGCCTGACGAGATTCAGGCGGTTCCGGTCCGTCATTTCGGCCGCTGGATCGCGGCGGCGATCGTCGCGATCCTGATTGTCGCGCTGGTCAAGTCCGTCGTCAGCAACCCGCGCTTCGAATGGGACGTCGTCGGCAAATACCTCTTCGACCACCGGATCCTCGACGGGCTTCGGGTCACGTTGGAGCTGACCGCGCTGGCGATGGTGATCGGCATCGTGCTGGGGGTTCTCCTGGCGCTGATGCGGCTCTCGGCGAATCCGCTGCTGAGTGGGACGAGCTGGATCTATGTGTGGGCGTTTCGCGGGACGCCGGTGCTGGTCCAAATCCTGCTTTGGAACAACATCTCCGCGATCTATCCCTCGATCGACCTCGGCATCCCGTTCGGGCCGTCGTTCATCCATCTCAACGCCAACAACCTGATCACGACCTTCATGGCCGGCACCCTCGGCCTTGGCCTCAACGAAGGCGCCTACATGTCCGAGATCGTCCGCGCCGGGATCATCTCGGTCTCGGAGGGGCAGACCGACGCCGCCCAGGCCCTGGGGATGACGCGGATCCAGACGATGCGCCGCATCGTGCTGCCTCAGGCCATGCGGGTGATCATCCCCCCGACCGGCAACGAGACGATCTCGATGCTCAAGACGAGCTCCCTGGTCGCGTTCATCGCGCTCTCCGATCTGCTCTACAGCGGGCAGCTGATCTATGCGGTCAACTACAAGATCTTCCAGCTGCTTTTCGTGGCCAGCATCTGGTACCTGTTCGTCACCTCGATCCTGACGATCGGCCAGTACTACATCGAGCGCTATTTCGGCCGCGGCAGCACCCGTGACGTCCAGCTGACCTTGCTGCAGCGACTTCGCGCCGGATTCTGGCCCAAGCACGCAAAGCCGGAGGAGACGAACGAGATCCTCGACCGGGCGGGCGCCAGGCGCGGGGGCGGCGAGCACCGATGAGCGGGCCGATGGTCAAAGCCGAGTCGGTCCACAAACGCTTCGGCCGTCTCGAGGTGCTGAAGGGGATCTCGCTCGAGGTGGCCGCCGGCGAGGTGGTCTGCCTGCTGGGTCCCTCGGGCTCGGGCAAGTCGACCTTTCTGCGCTGCATCAACCACCTCGAGAAGATCAACGCTGGCCGGCTTTGGGTCGACGGTGAGCTGGTCGGCTATCGCCAGGTCGGCAACAAGCTGCACGAGCTGCGCGAATCGGTGGTCGCTCGCGACCGGTCTGAGATCGGGATGGTCTTTCAGAGCTTCAATCTCTTCCCGCACAAGACGGCGCTGGAGAACGTGATCGAGGCCCCGGTGCTGGTCAAGGGCCGGAAGCGCTCCGAGGCAGCGAAGCGTGGCCGGGCGCTGCTGCGAGGCGTCGGGCTGGAGGACAAGATCGACGAGTACCCGGCCCGGCTGTCCGGCGGCCAGCAGCAGCGGGTGGCGATCGCACGGGCGCTGGCGATGGACCCGAAGCTGATGCTCTTCGACGAGCCCACCTCGGCGCTCGACCCCGAGCTGGTCAAGGAGGTGCTCGACGTGATGCGCGGGATGGCCCTCGAAGGGATGACGATGATCGTCGTCACCCACGAGCTCGGGTTCGCCCGCGATGTCGGGGACCGGGTCATCTTCATGGACGACGGCGCGATCGTCGAGGAAGGACCCCCGGCCAAGATCCTCGACAACCCGGCCGAGGAGCGCACGAAGCGCTTTCTCGGAATGGTCGAGGGGCGTTAGCCGGCCGGGCTTCGGCTCGGGCGACTAGGCGCTGACCGGCTCGCGCTCGGAGGACGCCGGCGCCTGGGCGAGGATGAACTGCTCCTGCGGAGCGCGGACATCGAACTGGACGCCGCTGCGCAGCGAGACCTTGACGTTCTCGATCAGGATCAGCAGGTCGAAGTAGACCGAGCGGTGCTTGAGATAGAAGAGGTCGTGGCAGAGCTTCCAGCTCGTGCCCTCCTCGGAGCCGCCGTAGCCGCACCGAGCCTGGGCCCAGCCGGCGATTCCCGGCTTGACCAGATGGCGGCGGTCGTAGTAGGGAAGCTGGCGCTCGAGCTCGGCGATCAGCTCGCGGCGCTCGGGACGCGGTCCGACCAGCGTCATCTGGCCGCGGATCACGTTCCAGAGCTGCGGCAGCTCGTCGATGTGCATGCGGCGCATAAGGCGGCCGACCGAGGTGGTGCGCAGGTCGTCGGCGGTCGACCATTGCGCACCCCCGGTCTCCGAGGCCACCGACATCGAACGCAGCTTGACCATCGAGAACTCCACCCCTCCCTCGCCGACCCGGCGCTGGCGGTAGAAGACCGGACCGCGATCGGTGAGCTTGATCGCGGCGGCGAAGGCGAGAAGGATCGGCGTCGCGACGACCAGCATCAGCGACCCGACGAGCAGATCGAAGGCGCGCTTGGAGAACGGCGACCCGGCTCTGTAGCGAGGATGCATCAGGTACTGGAACCAGGCCGAGGTGCTCTGGCCCAGCGGCACGTGGCCGAGCAGATCCTCGTAGAGCAGGCTGGCCTCGATCAAACGCACCGGCAGGTCGAGGCACTCGGCGGCGACCTGCTCGAAGATCTCGAGCCGGCCGTGGCGCGGCGCATCCTCCTCGTCCGGGACCGGGGGACCGGCGCTGTGGACCAGCAGGTCGAGCTTGTTGCGGGAGACGATCTCGCGCACCCCGTCTTCGAGCGCCCCGAGGCGCACCGGGCCGTCCTGGGAGCGCTGGATCGAAGTCGGGTTGTCGGAGAGCCAGCCGATCACCGTGTAGGCGCGGATGCCGGCGGTGCGCAGCTCCTCGTCGAGCCCGAGGGCGATCTCCTCGGAGCCGATCACGGCGAGGCGGACCTGGCGCACCGACTCGAAGCGTGAGGTGCTCCAGGCGGCGAATGCGGTCACGATCCAGGCCCCGATGATCGGGACGAACATCGCGCTGACCGACTGGCCGGCGCCGGCGATCGCCAGCACCGCCAGGGCCAAGCCGACTCCGACGACGGGGACGGCGGCACGGACGGTGAACCAGGCCAGCGGCATCAGGTGCAGCGGCACCTGCTCGCGCTCGAGCAGAACGCTCGCCAGGACTATCGCCGCAAAGACCAGCAGGCCATCGCCGGCCCGATCCAGGTGCCCACTGGCCATGAGCCCGGCGACTGCCGCCGGTGCCAGCCGATAGGCCGACAGGTCAAGCAGTCGCCGGGCTCTGAACGCGGTCAGGTAGGGGAAGCCCACCCGCTTCCCCTGCCTGGGGGTCACTGCTCGGAGTCACCCATCGTCGCGAGCCTGCGCAGAACCACGCCCGTCCCTGTCAGTGCCAGGGCAACCACGGCGAGTGCCGCAACGTCAAGCCCCGTGAAGGGCAGCGAGGGCCCGGTCGAGGCGGGGACGGCGACCTTCTTGGCGGGCTTGCCACCACCGCCGGATCCGAGACCAGCCTGAAGTGACTGGACCGGGTTGCTGTACTGGCAATCGGTCGGGTTCGTGCATGTATTGCCGGCAAATGCCTGCCCCGGCAAGGCAAAGAGCGCCAGCGAGAGGATCGCCAGGGCAAAGGTCGCCTGAAGGCGCCTACCCGTGCGCTTTGCTCGCTTCACGCTCACCGGTATCGAATCACCGGCTGCTGCAGTTGAATCAGAGAGTCGAAGTTTCATATTTCTCCCGGATTGGTGGGTGGTCATAGTGCCGCCGCCTCCTTTTCCTCCGCCATGGCCAGGATCAGATCGGCTGGTACCCCTGCGCCGAGATCCGGGTGAAACTCGCCAAAATGAATTCTCGCCAACTCGACCAGACGGCTTTTTCGGGTTGCCGTGATGTTCGCCCCGCATTCGCACCGCAAAACCAGCCTCGCGGGCCTTCCACCGACGTCAACCCCATTCGTGGTCATATGGCGCGCAGTTTGCATAAACGGGGTTGACTTCCCGTTTGGACAGCGTTTCCGTATCGTTTCCAAAATGCCAACGGCCCTCGGGGAGACTCGAATCCAGCTTTGCGGCCGGCTGAAGGCCGATGTCAAAGGTAGACACGTCACTCCCGCCCTCCGTGGGCGGCAGGGACGCGTACTGCTCGCATATCTTGTCCTAAACCGCGGACGTCCGGTTAGCCGCGACGAATTAATTGCCGCACTTTGGCCACAAACGCCGCCGGCTGACCCTGCGGCGGCGCTGCGAACCCAGCTCTCGCGGCTGCGCGGAGCCCTCGGGACCGAGTCGCTTGCCGGCCGCGACACGGTCGAGCTGAAGCTCCCCGACGCCACCTGGGTCGACGTCGAGGCGGCCGAGAACGCGATCGAGGCCTCCGAGGCGGCCCTCGCCGCCTCGGAGTGGAAGCAGGCCTGGGCGCACGCGAACGTCGCCCTGAACATCTCCAGCCGGCCCTTCCTGGCCGGCTTCGACGCCCCCTGGGTCGAGGAGGTCCGCCGCGAGCTGGCCGAGTTGCAGACCCGGGCCAGGGAGAGTCTCGCCAGGGCCGGGATCGGACTCGGCGGCTCGGAGCTTGCCGGGGCCGAGCGCTCGGCCCGCGAGCTGGTTCGCACCGCTCCGTTTCGGGAGTCCGGCTACGTGCTCCTGATGCGCTCCCTGGTCGCCTCGGGCAACACCGCCGAGGCGCTGCGCGCCTATGAGCGGCTGCGCCGGGTCCTGCGCGAGGAGCTCGGCACCGCACCCGGGGCCGAGATCCAGGCCCTGCACCGCCGCCTGCTGACCGGACGCGAGGTCGGTGAGGGGGTCGACGAAGAGCTGGATCCGCAGACCGGCGGCGCCACGCGATCGCCGCTTCAATCCGGCCGCGAGCTCCCCCTGCCGACCTGGCTGGTTCCCGCCCGGCGCAGCCCCTTCGTCGGCCGCAGCGGTGAGATCGGCCGCCTCGGCGACCTCTGGGAAGAGGCGGCGGCGGCGCATCGCCAGATCGTCCTCGTCGGCGGCGACCCGGGAATGGGCAAGACGCGGCTGGCGACGGAGTTCGCCCAGGGAGTCCACGACGCCAGCGGCGCCCTGGTGCTCTACGGCCGCGCCGACGAGCATGGCACCCTCAGCTACCAGCCCTTCGTCGAGGCGCTGCGCCATTGGGCGATCAACAGCTCCGCCGACGAGCTCGAGAGCAGCCTCGGCCGCTACGCCGGGGTGCTGGCGCGCCTGGTCCCCGAGATAACGATCCGGCTCTCGGTCCCGCAGATGATCGAGGAGGGAGAGCTCGCCCGTGACCGCCTCTTCGACTCCGTCACCGCGACCCTTTCGGCGATCGCCGCCTCGCGCCCGACCCTGCTTGTGATCGACGACCTGCACTGGGCGGATCAGGGATCGCTGCTGATGTTCCGCCACCTCGCCCGCTCGCCGCACCGCTCGCGGATGATGGTGCTCGCCACCCACCGCGACACCGAGCCCAGCGACTCATTGACCGAGACCCTGGCCGACCTCGGACGCGAGCGACTCTTCGAGCGGATCCGGCTCGGCGGCCTGGGCCGCGACGACACCGCAGCGCTCGTGGCCTCGATCCAGGGCACGACGTCCAGCCCAGACTTGGCGCAGGCGATCCACACCGAGACCGGCGGCAACCCCTTCCTCGTCGAAGCCCTGGTCCAGCATCTCGAGGAACACGAGGAGACGCTTGCCCAGCTGGGGCAGGCGGGCGCGCCCTCGCCGCGCGAAGCGATCTACGCCGGCGGGGTGCCGAGCCTGGTCCGCGAGGCCGTCGCCCACCGGGCCGGAGAGCTCGGAGGCGACGTCGAGCGGGTGCTGGAGGTCGCCTCGGTCGTCGGGCGCGAGTTCGAGTCCGAGCTGCTGGCCGAGGTCAGCGACCTGCCCGCCGACTCCGTGGTCGCGGCGCTGGAGGCGGCGGTCACCGCGGGTCTGTTGATCGACGTCCCCGGCACCCTCGACCGTTATGCCTTCTCACACGCGCTCTTCCGTCAGACCGTCTATTCGGGCCTGCCGAAGGGACGGCGGACGGCTCTGCACAGGCGGCTCGCCGAGGCCCTCGAGCGCCGCCACGGCAGCGACCCCCGTCACGTGGCCGAACTGGCGCGCCACTTCTCCGGCGCCGGGCAGGTCGCGGCCCCGAAGGCGCTGGAGTACTGCGTGCGGGCGGGGGCGGCAGCGCTGGGCGCCTTCTCCTACGAGGAGGCGATCGAGCACTACGCGCAGGCGCTGGTCGCGATCGAGGCGGCCGCCAGCGGCGACGAGCTGCTGCGCTGTGAGGTGCTGCTTGCGCTCGGGGAGGCCGAATGGCGCGGCGGCCACGTCGAGGACGCGCGCGAGACCTTCGCCCGCGCGGCACGGATCGCCCGCGGCGGCGGCGACACCGGGGCGCTCGGCCGGGCGGCGCTGGGCTTCTGCGGGGTCGGCTGGGAGCGCTTCGGCGCTCCCGACCCGGAGGCCAGCCAGCTGCTCGAGAGCGCCCTGGAGACGGCCCCCGATGACCTCGCCCTGCGCGCCAAGCTGACCGCCAGGCTGGCCGAGGTCGTCCACTCCAATGGCCAGACCGAGCGCGCCGAAGCCCTGGGCGAGCAGGCGATCGAGGTGGCCCGTCGCAGCGACGACCTCGGCGCCCTGGCCGCGGCCCTGATCGGGCGCTGGTACGCGATCCTGCGCCCCGACACCCTCGACGAGCGGGTACGCCTGGTCGACGAGCTGCTGGCGCTCTGCGCCGAGCTTCGCGATCGCGACCTCCAGTTGCAGGCGCAGACGCTGCGGGCACGGGTCGCGGCCGAGACCGGTGACATGGATGCGCTCAGCAGTGCGATCTCCGAACACGCCAAGCTCGCCGACCAGAGCAAGCAGCCCGGCAACCAGCTGCACAGCCATGCCTACCGGGCCGCCCGGGCGCAGGTCAGGGGGCGCTTCGAGGAGGTCGAGACCCTGGCGGCGCAGGTGATCGAGCTCGGGATGCTCGCCCAGTCGCCGGGCGCCGTCTACTACTCGGCGGTCGAGCTGACCATGCTGCGCTGGGAACAGGGCCGCCTGGAGGAGCTCGAGGAGCCGCTGCGACAGCTCAACGAGCGCACCGGGGCGCCGATCTGGCGGGCCGCCCACGCGCTGCTCTGCAGCGAGCGGGGGGATCCGACTCAGGCGGCCCAGGAGCTCGAAGCGCTGACCGCCGATCGCTGCGCCGCGATTCCCTTCAACGGCAACTGGCTCGGCGCCCTGACCTTTCTCGGGTTCACCTGCGCGAACCTGGGCGACTCGCGGCGAGCGGCGGAGATCTATGAGCTGCTGGAGCCCTACCGGGGACGATTCGTCGTCATCGGCGCCGTCGCCGCATGCCTCGGTCCGGTCTCGCACCTGCTCGGCACGCTGGCGATCGTCAGCGGCGACTGGGACCGGGCAGTGGCGCTGCAGGACGACGCGGCGACCGCGGCCCGCGCCGCCGGCTCGGAGCCCTGGCTCGTCCGAGCCCAGTTCCGCCTCGGCCTCGCCCTGCGCGGACGTGGCGGTGGCGATGACCTGCGACGAGCCGAAGAGGTGTTCTCCGAGGCAGCGGCGAATGCCGAGCGACTCGGGATGGGCCGAATCGTGAGCCTGATTGCCGCCACCGAGCAGCAGTCGAGCGAGCGCCTTTGATCATCTGCCGGGGCGCAACGCCCCGGCCCGACTCATCCGCCGGCCATCGCCGGCAGGATGACCACGGTGTCGCCCTCGGCGACTGCGGTCTCGAGCCCGTCCAGGACCCTGACGTCCTCATCGTTGAGATAGACGTTGACGTAGCGGTTCAGCTCGCCGTCAGAGGAGAAGAGCTGCGACGAAGTGTCGGGATGAAGCCCGGCCAGGGAACGCAGCACTTCGCCGACCGTCGAGCCCTCGGCGCCCACCTGAGCCTCGCCTCCCGTCTGGGCGCGCAGCACGGGCGGGATCTTCACCGTCGGCATGGGCTGATCCTAGTGCGGCGCCCTAGGCGGCGCAGAAGGCTTCGTAGTCGGGGAACTTGCCCATCTCCGACTCCGGGATCTCGGCCGCGTTGGGGCCGCAGACCGGGCAATCCGGATCGCGCCGGACCTTGAGCTCGGTGAAGCTCGTCGAAAGCGCCTCGAAGAGCAGCAGCCGTCCGACCAGCGGCTCGCCCTTGCCGATCACCAGCTTGATCACCTCGTTCGCCTGCAGCAGACCCATGATCCCCGCCATCACCCCGAGGACGCCGTTCTCCGAGCAGCTTGGGGCCAGCTCGGCCGGCGGCGGGGTCGGATAGAGGCAGCGATAGCAGGGGCCCTCGAAGGGGATGAAAGTGGAGATCTGCCCGTCGAAGGTGAGGATCGAAGCCGAGACGACCGGCTTGCGTAGCCGCACCGAGGCGTCGTTGAGCAGATAGCGGGTGGGGAAGTTGTCGGCCCCGTCGACGAGGATGTCGTAGTCCTTGATGATCTCGAGGATGTTGTCGGCGTTCAGGCGGGTGCGGTGCTCGACGACTTCGACGTCGGGATTCAGCGCCTCGATCGAGAGCCGTGCCGACTCGGTCTTCGGGGTGCCGACGCGCTCGGTCGTGTGGATCACCTGCCGCTGCAGGTTGGACTCGTCGACGAGGTCGTCGTCGACGATCCCCAGCCTGCCGACTCCGGCTGCAGCCAGATAGAGGGCCGAGGGCGAGCCGAGGCCGCCGGCGCCGATCAGCAGCACCTTGGCGTTCAGAAGCTTGATCTGGCCGTCGACGCCAACCTCGGGGATCAGGGTGTGGCGCGAGTAGCGCATCCGCTGCTCGGGGGTCAGTCCGGCGGCGGTCACGACCGGCAGCCCCTGCTCCTGCCAGGCGAGGATTCCGCCCTCGACGTTGGCGACGTCCTCGTAGCCGAGCTCGGTCAGCTGCTGCGCGGCCTTCGCGGAGCGGTTGCCCGAGCGGCAGTAGAGAAGCACCCGCTGCGAGTGGTCGGGGACCACGGACGCGATCTCATCGCGGAGGATCCCTGGCGGCACCAGGCGGCCGCCCTCGATGTGCGCCTCCTCGTACTCGTGCGGCTCGCGGGTGTCGACGAGATCGACGCCGCCGGCGTCGATCTCGCTCGCGGCTTCGGCCGGGCTGATCTCCTCAAAGCTGGTTCTGGTCGCCTCTTCGGTACCCATCTAAGCCCCTAATTCCCCGAATTCCGATCCGGACTCTAACACTTCAAAAAGTATAGCGTTGGGCCTCGGGAGACTGCATGCGGGCAAGCTGGACGGGCCGCCGAAGCGGCCCGTCCGGGCTCCGTGTGAGAGAGACTGCTAACCGAGGGCGGGGCGCATCTGACGAAGCCTGCGCACCCGTTCCTCAATCGGGGGGTGAGTGGAGAAGAGGTTGGCGAAACCCTTGCCGGAGAAGGGCTTGACGATGTAGAGCGGCTCGGCGGCCTGGTTGACCTGCATCGGCATCGCCTTGGCGCCCTCCTGGAGGCGCAGCAGGGCACTGGCCAGCGACTCGGGGTTGCCGGTGATCTCGGCCCCGCCGGCGTCGGCCGCGTACTCGCGCTGGCGCGAGATCGCGAGCTGGATGATCGACGCCGCGATCGGCGCCAGCAGCACCATCGCCAGCGCACCGACGATTCCCAGCGGCGAGTTGTTGTCGTCGCCGCCGAACCAGAGCAGCATGTAGCCGAGGTAGGTGATCGCCGCGCCGATCGCCGAGGCGATCGAGGTGATGAGGATGTCGCGGTTCTTGACGTGGGTCAGCTCATGTCCGAGCACGCCGCGCAGCTCATCCTCGGAGAGCAGCTGGGTGATGCCGCGCGTCACCGCGACCGCCGAATGCTTGGGGTTGCGGCCGGTCGCGAAGGCGTTGGGCTGGTCGACCGGGATCATGTAGAGCCGCGGCATCGGCAGACCGGCGCGGGTGCAGAGGTCGCGGACGATCTGGTAGAGGCGCGGCGCCTCGGACTCCGAGATCGGCTTGGCGCCGCTCATCGCGAGCGCCAGCTTGTCGCTGAAGAAGTAGGTGCCCATGTTCATCAGGGCTGCAAAGAACAGGAACAGCAGCGCCGTGCTCGCGCCACCGATCAAAAAGCCGATGCCTACGAGCAGGCCGGAAAGGGTCGCCAACAGGATCGTGGTCCTGAGCCCTGCTCCAAACGTCGATCGCTTGGTTGTCGTCATAACGGGGTTCTCCTGGCCGAATGGACTAGAAAGTATCCCCGCGCCGCCGGATTTCGTAAATAGGGGAAAACCCCTACAGGTCCCCCAGCGGCCCCCATCTGCGCCTACGCCTACGCTTTTCCGATGCGCAGGAGGGCGTTGTTCAGCCAGGTGGTCGCGGTCAACGTGGCGTTGATCTGCGCCGCCTCGCTCGCCGCCGGGCTGCTGACCGGGCTCGACCTCGAGGACTCCGAGAAGGTCGTGGCGGTGATCGCGGTGGCGGCGGTTCTGGGGCTGCTCGCAAACCTGGTCCTGCTGCGGGCCCGCTTCACGCCGCTGGAGCGACTGATCGAGGACATGGAGAAGGTCGACCTCAGCCGTCCGCGGGCCCATATCCCGAGCTCGATCGACGGCCGCGGAGACACGGCCGAGGTCGAGCGCATCGAGCTCGCCTACCTGCGGATGCTGGACCGCCTCGAGGCCGAGCGCCGACGCAGCTCGAGCGCTGCGCTGCGGGCCCAGGAGGAGGAGCGGGCGCGAGTTGCCCGCGACCTGCACGACGAGGTCAACCAGGCCCTGACCGGAGTCCTGCTTCGACTGGAGGCCGCGCGCGAGACCGCCCCGCCGCAGCTGGCGAGCGAGCTGGCCGAGACCCGCGCGCTGGCCAACCAGGCGATGGAGGAGCTGCTCTCGCTGGCCCGTCAGCTGCGTCCGACCGCGCTCGATGACCTCGGGCTGAAGGCGGCGATCGCCAGCCAGGTGGAGGAGATCGGGCGCTCCGGGGTCGAGGCCAGCTTCAGCGCCGAGGGCGACTTCTCCGACCTCGACGACGACGTGCAGCTGGTCGTCTACCGGGTCGCTCAGGAGGCGCTGTCGAACGCGGTCCGCCATGGCGAGGCCGGCTCGATCGCGGTCAGGCTGCAAAGGACCGCGGACGACGTCGAGCTGCGGGTCTCCGACGACGGCCGCGGCTTCTCGTTCGCCGACGCCGAGCGGGGCCTCGGCATCACCGGGATGAGGGAGCGGGCGCTGCTGGTCGACGGCGAGGTCGAAATCCACTCCAGGCCCGGCGAAGGGACCACTGTGTGGCTGCGGATCGAGGCTCCTCGCAAGTCGCCGCTGACAGCGGCGGTCTAGTAATTGCCCGAGATCCGGTCCCAGGCCCGGCGCAGCTTGTCGTGCATGGCCTCCCCCACGCCTTCCTTGACGGTGTCATCGGGACCAGCCTCCATGGCTGCCGGATTGGCCGTCGGTTGCGGCAGCGAGCGACAGGCTTCGGCGTCGAGCTTCAGGGTGACGGCGCCGGTGCGGATCTCTTCAACCTGCGTGGCGTCGGCAAAGAGATGGCGCCGCCCACGGTCCGGAGTCTCGATGACGATCCCGTCGAAGATGTCGTCGTCGGCATCGGCGAGCACGTGGGCCACCCTGCCAACCGGCTCGCCGTCGGCGCTGTGCACCGCGGTCCCCTCCTTCAGGGCCAGATAGGAGCTCGGCTCGCCCGCGGCGTCGTCCATGGGTCCACGATACTCACGATGTGCGCGTCCTCATCGCCGATGACCACGGGATCGTCCGCTCGGGGCTGCGGCTGCTGCTCGAGCGCCAGGACGACATCGAGGTGGTCGCCGAGGCCGCCGATGGCGCCGAGGCGCGGGAGCTGGCGGTCCGCGAGCGCCCCGACCTGGCGATCCTCGACGTTCGAATGCCGAAGCTGACCGGCCTGCAGGTGACGCGGGAGATCAAGCGCCAGGCGCCCGAGGTTGCGGTGCTGATCCTCTCCATGCACGACGACGAGCGCTACCTGTTCGAGGCCCTCAAGGCCGGCGCCTCGGGCTACGTGCTCAAGACCCAGGCAGACGCCGACCTGATGGCGGCGATCCGCGCCGTGCAGCGCGGTGAGCCCTTCCTCACCCCGGCTGCCCAGCAGGCCCTGATCAAGGACGTCCTCGAGCGCGGGCACCAGACAGAAGGAGAGGAAGGGCTGACCCCGCGCGAGGAGGAGATCGTGAAGCTGGTGGCCGAGGCGCATACGACCCGCCAGATCGCCGAGATCCTGCATCTCTCCGAGAAGACGGTCGAGAACCACCGCGGCAACGCGATGCGCAAGCTGGGGATGCGCGACCGGGTCGAGCTCGTCCGCTACGCGATTCGCCGCGGCCTGATCGAGCCCTAGCCGACCGTGTCCGAGCACGTCCATCTCGACGGCGGCCTGGAGCTGCTGCTGCGGCCGCTGCAGAGCGACGACAAGCGGCGGCTGGCGCAGGCCTTCGAGCGGCTCAGCCCCGAGACCCGCTATCGCCGCTTCTTCGCCCCGCTGCAGCAGCTCAACGACCAGGACCTCAGCTACCTGACCGAGGTCGACCACCACGACCATGAAGCGATCGCGGCGGTCAACCCGGAGAACGGGGCGATCGTCGGCGTCGCCCGCTACGTGCGCAGCGACGACCCGACCGAGGCAGAGGTCGCGGTCGTGGTCGGCGACCCCTGGCAGGGCCACGGAGTGGCGACGGCACTTCTGCAGCGCCTCGTCGCCCGCGCGCGGCAGGAGGGCATCGACCACTTCGTAGCCCTGGTGATGAGCGACAACACCGAGGCTCTGGAGGTCTTCAAGCACCTGGCGCCCGGGGGCACGCGAATCCGCACCAGCGCCTCCGGCAACACCGAGCTGGTGATGGCCCTTCCCGACCCCGACCGGATCGGCGAGTCCACCCTGGGGCGGGCGCTGCGCGCGGCGGCAACCGGGATGCGGATCAATCCCTGGCCGATCCTGCGCCAGCGCATCCGCCGCTATCGCGGTGACTAAGGTTTGGGACCGTGGCTCGCCGAGGCGAGAAGATCGAGAACCCGGCCGCCGGGATGACGCTCGAGTTCGTCCAGACCGCCGCCGACACCGGCGGTGAGCTGCTCGAGATGGAGGCGACCTACCGGCCCAGCTCGTCGCCCCCGCTGCCGCACTTCCACTCCAGCCAGGACGAGCACTTCGAGATCCTCGAGGGGACGATGAAGGCGAGGATCGGGGACGAGCCGGTGCGCGAGCTCAATGCCGGCGACAGCCTCGATATCGGGGCGGGGACCGTGCACGCGATGTGGAACGACGGGCCCGAACGGGCGCGGATCCGCTGGGAGACGAGACCGGCGCTGCGCACCGAGGACTTCTTCGAGCAGACGGCGCTGGTGTTCCGCCAGGCGCACGAGCAGGGCAGCGATCCCGACGGCGCCCGGCTGGCGCAGATCGTCGAGGACTTCAGCGACGAATTCCGCATCAGCGTCGGCGGCTGAACGGCGCGCTCGGCATAACCGACCAACCGAGTAGGATTTAGATCGGATGCTGTTCTCGACCAAAGCCGAGTACGGAGTGCGCCTGATGGTCGAGCTGGGCCGCCAGCCGGGATCGGAGCCGGTGGCGCTCAGCACGGTCGCCGAGGCCGAAAACCTTCCCCTCAGCTATCTCGAGCACCTGGTGGCGAAGCTGCGCCAGGCGGGGCTGGTGACGTCGACACGCGGCGCTCACGGCGGCTACCGGCTCGCGCGCGAGGCGGATCAGATCTCGATGGACGAGGTCGTCGAGGCGCTCGAGGGGCAGATCGCCCCGATGGAGTGCTTCCACGTCACCCGCGAGGGCAAGGTGCAGTGCTCGCACGAGGTCGACGGCGACCACGCCTGCGCCACCAAGCTGCTCTGGACCAGGGTTCAGGGCGGCGTCAACAAGGCACTTTCCGGCACCTCGCTTTCTGACCTGGTCGAGTTCGCCGGACCGCGCGAAAGCAAAGGGTCCGTCGGCAGCGCCGCCTAGGCGCCCCGGACCGGAAACGGAGACCGATGGCTGAGCTTGAGATCCGAAACCTGCACGTGACCGCCGAGGGCAAGCAGATCCTCAAGGGCCTCGACCTCGAGGTCGAGAAGGGCCGCATCCATGCCCTGATGGGCCCGAACGGGTCCGGCAAGTCGACCCTCGCGAACGCGATCATGGGCCACCCCAGCCTCGAGGTCACCGAGGGCTCGATCGTCTACCAGGGCGAGGACATCACCGAGGCCGATCCCGACGAACGCAGCCGGGCGGGCCTCTTCATGGCCTTCCAGTATCCGGTCGCGATTCCCGGGGTGACCGTCAGCAAGTACCTGCGGATGATCATGAACGCGCGGCGCGCGGCCCAGGGCGAGCCGGAGCTGAAGATCAAGGAGTTCTCGAAGACCGCGCAGGAGGCGATGGAGCTGGTCAACATCCCACGCGACTTCTCCAGCCGCTACCTCAACGACGGCTTCTCGGGCGGCGAGAAGAAGCGGATGGAGATCCTGCAGCTGGCGCTGCTGCGGCCGCAGATCGCGGTCCTCGACGAGACCGACTCCGGGCTCGACATCGACGCCCTGCGCACGGTCGCCGAGGGGGTCAACACCTTCGCCGGGCCCGAGATGGGCGTCCTGATCATCACCCACTACCAGCGGATCCTGCACCTGGTCAAGCCCGACTCGGTGCACGTGATGTTCGAGGGCCGGATCGTCAAGCAGGGCGGCCCGGAGCTGGTCGGCCAGCTCGAGGAGAAGGGCTACGGCTGGATCCGCGAGGAGGTCGAGGCGGCTGCGTAGCGCGGTCGCCCGAGCTATGAAGCCCGTCGCGACCGCCCCCACCCTCCCCCGCTCGATCGAGGAGATCCGGGCCGAGTTCCCGATCCTCGCCCGCGAGGTCAACGGCCGGCCGCTCGCCTACCTCGACAACGGTGCCACCGCCCAGAAGCCCCTGGCTGTGCTGGAGGCGATGGACCACTACAACCGTCACAGCAACGCCAACGTTCACCGCGGCGTCCACGCTCTCTCCGAGGAGGCGACCAACCTCTACGAGGGATCGCGGCGCACGGTCGCGCGCCACATCGGCGCCGACCCGCGCGAAGTCATATTCACCCGCAACGTCACCGGCGCGATCAACCTCGTCGCCGCTTCCTGGGGACGGGCCAACGTCGGCGCCGGCGACCGCATCGTGGTGACCGAGATGGAGCACCACTCCAACGTCGTCCCCTGGTACCTGCTCGCCCGCCAGACCGGCGCCGAGCTCGACTGGGTCGCGATCGACGACGAGGGCCGGCTCGATCTTCGATTCGCTTCGCGCCGCCCTGGAGCGAGAGCCGAAGCTGCTCGCCCTCGCCCACGTCTCCAACGTCCTCGGAACGATCAACCCGATCGCCGAGATCAGCCGCATGGCCCACGACGCCGGGGCGCTGGTCCTCGTCGACGGAGCCCAGGCGGCGCCAAAGCTCTCGCTCGACATGGCTCAAACCGAGGCCGACTTCTATGGCTTCACCGGCCACAAGCTCTACGGACCCACCGGCATCGGGGTCCTCTGGGGCCGGCGCGAGCTGCTCGACGCAATGGGTCCCTACGAAGGCGGCGGCTCGATGATCCACAAGGTCACCAAGCAGGAGATCAGCTGGGCGAGCGTCCCCGCCCGCTTCGAGGCCGGCACTCCGCCGATCGCCGAAGCGGTCGGGCTGGCCGCAGCCGTCGACTGGGTCGACGGGCTGGGCACCGACGCCATGCACGCTCACGAGTCCGAGCTGACCGACCATGCTCTGGAACGCCTCGCCGAGGTGCCCGGGGTGCGGGTCTTCGGACCGCCCGCCGGCGACGACCGAACCGGAATCGTCTCCTTCGAGCTCGAGGGAGTCCACCCCCACGACGTCTCCGAGATCCTCGATCGGCACGGCGTCGCGGTGCGAGCGGGCCATCACTGCGCCCAGGTTCTGATGGAGCGCCTCGGCGTCGCCGCCACCACCCGGGCCAGCTTTGCCGTCTACAACACCCGCGAAGAGACCGACCGCCTCGTCGAGGGGCTGCTCGACGCACGGCGGGTATTCGAGCTCTGATGGAAGAGCTCTACCGGGATCAGATCCTCGAGCACTACAAGCGGCCGCACAACTTCGGGCCGCTAGACGACTTCGACTTCGAGCTCGAGTTCGAGGACTCCAACCCCTTCTGCGGCGACGAGCAGCACGTCGGGATCAAGCTCGACGCCGAGGGCCGGGTGACCGCTGTGCGGTTCGAGGGCAAGGGATGCGCGATCTCGACCGCGGCCTCCTCGCTGCTCAGCGACGAGCTGGAGGGGATGAGCCGCGAGGAGCTGCTGCGGCTCGACAAGGGCTTCGTCCTCGACCTGCTCGGAATCGAGATCTCGGCGACGCGGATGAAGTGCGCGCTGCTGGGTCTGAAAGTGGTCAAGGGCGCGAGCCTCGGCCAGGCCGCCGACTGGGAGGACGAAGGCGAAGAGGGCGACCCGGCCGAGTTTGAGCGCAGCGGTCTCTAGACGCCGCCCCTAGGCGGAGTCGGCGCTGCTCTGGAAGATCCCGAACGGCACTCCACCGGGATCCTTGAGGATCGTCAGGCGGCCGATCGGCAGCTCCATCGTGTCGATCATCTTCTCGCCGCCGTTGGCGGTCGCCTTCTCGATCGCACGGTCGAGGTCTTCGACGGTGAAATAGGTCAGCCAGTGCGCCGGCACCTCCTCGGGCACCCGCCCGCGGATGTCGAGCATGCCGCCGATGCTGTCCCCGTCCTCGCCTCTGTCTGGGTGGCGCCAGGTGACGTAGCTGCCCGCTTCGCCCATGTCCTGCTCGGCCGCATCCCAGCCGAACACGGCGCCGTAGAAGGTCGCCGCCGCCTCCGGGTCGCGGGTATTGAGCTCGTTCCAGGAGAACGAGCCCGGCTCGTTGACGATTCCGGCGCCGGGGAAGCTGCCCGCCTGCCAGATGCCGAACACCGCGCCGGTCGGGTCGGCGAAGACCGCCATCCGTCCGAGGTCCATCACATCCATCGGCTCGGCGAGCACGTTCCCGCCCGCGGCGCGGACCTTCTCCGCCGTCGCGTCGGCGTCGTCGACGGCGACGTAGGTCGTCCAGGCGGGGGGCTGGCCCTCCTGCATCAAGGGCATCATTCCCGCCGCCGCCTTGCCGCCGTTGGTGGCGATCCGGTAGCCGCCCGTCTGCTCGGCGTTCTCGCTCTCCGGCACCTCCCAGCCCAGCAGCTCGCCGTAGAACCGGGCCGACTGCTCGAGGTCGGCAGTGCCGAGGTCGACCCAGGACGGGGTCCCCGGTGCGTGGGTGGTGATCTCGGTCATCGGCGCTCCTCCTCTTCGTTTTGCGGCTCCCTTTGATGCTCTCACTCCCCCGCCCCGCTCGCGTTGCGGTTCGGGGAACTCGCGGCGGCGCGGGGCGGAACCGGCGCGGCCGCTAAAATCCGACCAGGACACTAGGTTTTACGTGACGACGAGCACAACCAGGAAAGAGCGATTGAGCGACAAGGTCACCGTCTGCCCCAGCGCCGAGCTGCCCGATGGCGAGATGCGGCTGGTGGACGTCGAGGGGCGCAAGATCGGCGTCTTCAACTGCGGCGGCGACCTCTATGCGATCGAGGATCGCTGCTCACACGACGACGGCCCGCTGGCCGAGGGTGAGTTCGATCGCGATGCCTGTACCGTGGAATGTCCCCGTCACGGCTCCCTCTTCGACCTGACGACGGGCAGGCCGAAGACTCTTCCCGCCTACGCTCCCGTAGAGACGTTTTCGGTCACGATCGAGGACGAGACAATCCAATTGGAGGTCTCCTAGCGATATGGCAACTCCCGAAGTCCTAGCCGAGCAGCAAGAGGTTTCACGGATCAACTCCGACTACAAGGAGAAGTTCGGCTTCCACGATTCGGAGACCGGCTACGCCTACAAGTCGCCGAAGGGACTCTCGCGCGAGGTCGTCGAGTCGATCTCCGAATACAAGTCCGAGCCGCAGTGGATGCGCGACTTCCGGATCAAGGCCTACGAGCACTTCGAGGCCCGCCCGACCCCGACCTGGGGCGGCAACCTGGGGACGATCGACTGGAACAACATCCACTACTTCGTCCGCGCCTCGGAGAAGAACAGCCGCGACTGGAGCGAGGTCCCCGACGACATCAAGAACACCTTCGACCGCCTCGGCATTCCCGAGGCCGAGCGCAAGTTCCTGGCCGGCGTCGGCGCCCAGTACGAGTCCGAGGTCGTCTATCACCAGATGAACGAAAAGCTCGAGGCCCAGGGCGTGATCTTCACCGACATGGACACCGCCCTTCGCGAGCACGAGGACCTCGTGCGCGAGCACTGGGCGACCGTCATCCCCCCCAACGACAACAAGCTGGCGGCGCTCAACTCGGCAGTCTGGTCGGGCGGCTCCTTCGTCTACGTCCCCGCCGGGGTCAAGGTGGCGATGCCGCTGCAGGCCTACTTCCGCATCAACACCGAGAACATGGGCCAGTTCGAGCGCACCCTGATCATCGCCGAGGAGGGCTCTGACGTCACCTACATCGAGGGCTGCACGGCACCGGTCTACTCGACCGACTCGCTGCACTCGGCAGTCGTCGAGATCGTCGCCAAGCCGGGCTCGCGGGTCCGCTACACGACGGTCCAGAACTGGTCCCAGAACGTCTACAACCTGGTCACCAAGCGCGCGGTCGCGCAGGAGAAGGCGACCGTCGAGTGGGTCGACTGCAATCTCGGCTCGAAGCTGACGATGAAGTACCCGAGCATCTACCTGCTCGGTCCCGAGGCTCATGGCGAGATCCTCTCGATCGCCTTCGCGGGTGACGGCCAGCATCAGGACGCCGGCGGCAAGATCATCCACGGGGCCCCGCGGACGACGTCGTCGATCTTCGCCAAGTCGATCTCCAAGGACGGCGGCCGCAGCACCTACCGCGGCCTGCTCGAGGTCGGCAAGGGGGCGACCGAGTCGCGCTCGAAGGTCGTCTGCGACGCGCTGCTGCTCGACGAGGACTCGCGCTCCGACACCTACCCGACGATCCGCATCGACGAGTCAGACGCCGACGTCGGCCACGAGGCGACGGTCTCGAAGATCGGCGACGAGCAGATCTTCTACCTGCAGTCGCACGGGCTCGACGAGGAAGAGGCCTCGAAGATGATCGTCAACGGCTTCATCGAGCCGGTGACCAAGGAGCTGCCGATGGAGTACGCGGTCGAGCTCAACCGCCTGATCGAGCTGCAGATGGAAGGCTCGATTGGCTAGCACCGCGACCGCTCGCGCGGAACCGGATTGGCTTTCGGAGAGGCGCCGCAAGGGCGCCTCTCTGGCGCAGGAGATGGCCCTGCCCGACGCCAAGCGCAAGGGCTGGGAGTTCACCGACCTCGCGGGTCTCGACCTCGACTCATATGAACCGGCCGCCGGGACGGTCGAGATCTCCGACGGCGGCGCCGCCGCGGCCGGGGCCCTTGTCCTGCCGCTCGAGGTGGCACTGGCCGAGCGCGGCGACGAGCTGCGCGAGCGGCTCGGCTCGCTGGTCTCGATCGAGGACCCGTTCGTCGCCCGCAACGACGCCGGCTGGCAGGGCGGCGTCCTCGTCCACGTCCCCCGCGGCGTCGTCGTGCCGGAGCCGATCGAGATCCGGGTCATGCCGGGCGGCGCCGGCTCGGCGCTGCATTGGCGGACCCTCGTCATCCTCGAGGAGGACGCCGAAGCCGAGGTCTGGGAGGCCTACCGGTCGGAGGACGACGAGCAGGACTCGCTGCTGAACGCGGTGGTCGAGCTGCAGGTCGGTCCGGCGGCGCGGCTGCGCTACGTCTGCACCCAGGACATCTCCGAGCAGAGCTGGATCTTCGCCAGCCAGCGCGCCGAGGTGCAGCGCGACGCCTCGCTCGACTGGACCGCGCTCGGCTTCGGCTCCGCCCGCGGCAAGGTCCGGATGGAGACCAAGCTGGCCGGACCCGGGGCGCAGGCCCGGGTGACCGGCGCCTATGCCGGCGGTGGGCGCCAGCACATCGACTACGACACCACCCAGGAGCACGCGGCGCCCAACACCTTCTCCGACCTCGCCTTCCGCGGCGTCCTCGCCGACCGCTCGACCGCGGTCTGGCGGGGGATGATCCGCGTCGACCCCGACGCCCAGCAGACCGACGCATTTCAGGAGAGCCGCAACCTGCTGCTCTCGACCAAGGCCCACGCCGACGCGATCCCCGGCCTCGAGATCGAGGCCAACGACGTCCGCTGCACCCACGCCGCGGCGGTCGCCCAGATCGACCGCGAACAGCTCTTCTATCTGCGCTCGCGCGGGCTCGACGAGGAGGCCGCCAAGGGGATCATCGTCGAGGCGTTTCTCCAGGCTCTGGTCGAGCGCCTCGCCGAGGGCCGGCTGCGGGACGAGATCTCCGCCGCGCTCGAAGAGCGCCTGGGCGAGATCCTCTAGCGGCCGATCACAACTTGCGCTTGTAGGAGAAGCAAAGCGTGTGCAGCTTGCTGCCTCCGTAGCGCCAGGTGGCGCAATAGCCGCCGCTGGGAGGGCCGCCGAAGCGGCTCTGGAAGTCGACCCGCGACTGGCGCAGCCCGCCCGCCTTCTGCTTAAAGCGGAAGTGATGGCATTCCCTGGTCCCGTTGACGACCCGCCTCGCACAGAGGCGGTAGCTGGCCGTCAGGCTCGGGGTGCTGATCTCGAGCCTGGCCTCGCCGCCATGCTTGAAGACGGCGACGCAGTATTCGCCGCTGGGGTGACAGTAGCTCTTGACCGGCTTCGCATCGCCGGGCGCGGCGGCGACCGCGAGCAGCGCCGTGGCGGCCAGTGCCAGGCACACCCCCCGTATGGCCAGCCTCACCCGCCCGGCCCGTCCTTTCCCTGCTCCTCTTCCTCGCGCATCGCCCGCCGCTCGCTGATCGTCGTGCGGACGATCGAGATCACCACGACCGCGACCGGCGGCACGTAGAGGAGCCATAGCCAGTGGCCGGCGTGGGCGAGCGGGATCAGCTGGGCGAGGTTCATCGCGGCCCATTGACCAGTATTCCCCACCCGCGGGCTCTCACCTGTTGGCCTGCGAGAGCAGATAGAGGCCGAAGCAGGTGAAGCCGACCATCACCGCCAGCATCCAGAGCTGCGATCGCGAGGCCTGCTTGTAGTCGCCCCAGTAGGAGATCGCCCTGTCGTGGGCCATCGTCAGCCCGCAGACGTGGCCGAGCACCAGGGCGCCGACCTGCACGTACCAGATCGCGTTGACGCTGATCACCCGGTAGTCGATGCCCGCGCTGGCGGTGCCGAAGACGTTCGTCGTCCCGGTGCCGAGCGGGTCCGAGAGCAGGTAGGTGAACTGCGCCTGCTCCTGGAAGACGAAGAGGCTGAAGTAGTGCGCCACCAGGTAGGCGAAGGCGATCGGGATCAGCGTATGGGCGAATCCCGACCGCAGCTTCGAAGCCGGGGGCGCGTTTCGAATCGTGCGCATTCCCTGCACCCCGACCAGATAGAGGGCAGCGACGCCGACCAGGCAGAGAAGGAGATAGATCGAGTCGGTCAGCCGCAGCGCATTCGGGAGGCTGATGTTGAGCTCGCTGAGGCGACCGAAGGTGTTCTTGATCGGTTCCGCCAGCGCCCCCTCCTGGGCACCGTCGAAGCTCGTCGTCGCGATCGAGGCGATCACCACCGCCAGCGAGCCGGGGACGGTCGCCCAGTGGGCGGCGCCGGAGAAGAGGCGTCGGCGGCCGATGCGGCCGTCACGGAACTCGAGGACCGAGAGCTGCGAGAGCATGTTGTAGTAGACGGCGAAGGTCTCGCCGCGTCGCGACCACTCCTCGGCCCCGAACAGGGTCATCATCGCCAGCGTGTAGACCGAGTAGACGAGCGCCGCGACGGCGGTGCTGTTCGGCGTCAGGCCGCCGGAGATGCTGCCCTCGCCGTAGACGACCTCGAGCCAGACGAAGGCGACCAGCCCGACGGCGGCCGGCCAGCGTCCGAGCCATTGCGGGTAGCGGAGGTGGGCCGGCCGCTGGCCGGTGAGGGCGCGAAAGCCGCCGCCGACCGCGCGCGCGACCGCCCGCCAGGGGCTGAAGGGCGGGAAGACGTCGCCGAAGATGACGCTGAGCAGTGCGAAGCCGAGCCAGGCGGTGACGAAGATGAAGGTCAGCGCGAAGTTGCGGTCTGGGGCCTCGGTCCCGTGCAGTCCGGCCCAGATCGCCAACCCGAGCGTGAAGACGGCTATCAGACCAGCGAGGACCTCGGTCACCGGGTTGATCAAACCCCGCGAGAGCCCGGCTCCGAGCGGGCGCCAATCCTCCTGCTCGAAGCGGGGCTGCTTCCAGAGCACCGAGAGGGCGAAGAAGGAGACGATCAGGACCACCGACGCCGCCCAGGCGAAGAGCCAGGCGGGGATCGGCAGGTCCTGGCGCGCCACCAGGGCGTGGGCCGATGCGGCCTGGGGGAAGGCGAGGGCGGCGACCGGTGCCGCGGCCGCGGCGGCGACCGCCGCCCTGCGAAGGTTGCGGCCGAGCATCAACCCGGCTCCACCTTCAGGTCGGCGATCGTGTCCTCGCCGCCGCCGTGGTGCATCTCGATGTCGAATCCGCCCTGCAGCTTGGCCGGGAAATCGAAGCTGACGCTGCCGCCGCGCTTGACCGGCTTCAGGTAGTCGTAGCCGTGCACGTGGACCTGTCCGGGGATGTCGGAGCTGACCCGGAAATGGATCCTGTCGCCGCTGGCCGCCTGCAGGTGCTGAGGGCCGCCGACAGGCTTGCCGCCCTGCAGCTTGATCGTCGGCGTGCTGTCGCCGGCGACGGACTTGCCGTCGATCGTGAAGCCGCTGTCCCCGCCTGAGCCGCCACCGCGCAGGACGATGAACAGCACCACGGCGACGACGATCGCGGCGACGCCGACGCCGATCCTCAGTCGATCTGACATCTGAACTCCTTCGCTCGTCGGCGCGCGGAGGAGCTCCGCGCGCGTTTCCGCCGCCTCAGCGGCGCCTGATCAGCGCCCCGTCGGGGGCGGTCGGCGGGCGAGGCCGAAGGCAAGGGGCCGTGAGGCGAGCGGCGCCGTCCCGGGGAAGGCGAGGGCGCCCTGGACCCGCGGCGGGCGGAGCCGGGCGATTCCGGGATCCGGGGCGATCAACGCCTCGAGCCGGGCCAGCCCACCGTCCAGCAGCGCGCAGAGGCCGCCGAGGACGAGGGCCAGCGGCAGCGCCAGCCAGCCGCCGGCGGCGAAGACCGCGGCGGCGCCGGAAGCGTGGCCGGCGAAAAGCAGTCCTTCGGTCAGCTCCTGGATCGCGAAGGCGGCCGCGATCCCGACTGCGTAGAGCACGGCTCGCGCGCGCGGCGCGGCGATCGGGCTGCGGGGCGCCTTGCCGGCCGCGGCCCGGACGACGCCGGCGCCGACGGTCGCGACCGCGAACGCGACCAGGATCGGCAGGGCGCCGAACAGGTAGGAGTGGCCCTGGCGGGCGAGCTCGGTGTGAGCCTGCGAGCCGTAGGCGAGCTGATAGCGCAGCTGGTGCACCGCCAGCTCCGCGAGGGCGATCAGCGCCGCGGAGCGAGCCAGCGAGCCTTTACGCGCGGAGGCCATCAGGGGCGCGGATTCTAGGCCGCCTCCCTCAGCGCCGCGTCACGTGCAGGGTGGCGACGTCGATGTGCGAGGCGGCGACGACGATCGGGAACAGGCCCGGCTTGTGGGCCGCGAACGAGACCAGGGTCCGGCCCGGATCGAGGGTGCGTGCGACGCCGTAGCCGGGGACGTCGAGGCCGATGCCGATATCGGTCTGAACCACGAAGCGCACGGTCCGGCCCTGCTTGAAGTCGAGCCGCACCGGGCCGCTGGCGGGCGGGGCGCCGCCGATCACCTTGACGAGCGGCACCTTGGTCCCCAGCGGCAGCCCCGGGCGCGGCTGGGCATTGGGCCCCTGCCCGCGGCCGGCGACCGAGATCCGCGGCGCGTCGATCGTCCCCTCGCTGCCCTTGAAGACGAAGACGGCCACGACGCCGATCCCGAGCAGCAGCCCGAGCACGACGCCGACAACCCGGTCGAGCCAGCGCCCGCGCCGGCGCGGCGCCTGTCCCTGCGGACCCGGCGGACCCACCTTGCGCGGACGGTACTGCTCGGGCTCCCCCGCCCCCTGCTGTTGCGGAACGGGGTCGGCCACGGCGTCTAGACGCCGTCCAGCAGCCGCCAGTTGGCGCGAAAGGCCGACTCCGCCGCCGCGACCAGAGCGTCGGGGTCCTGCGGCGCGAGATGGCGCTCGATCAGCTCCCGGTCGGCGTCGGCATGCTCGACGTCGAGCTGCTCGTGGAGGCGGAAATAGGCGTTGCCCTCTCCGTCGCCGATCCCGTAGTGGGCGGCGAGGCCCTCGCGCTTGGTGCGCGAGATCGCGGGCTGCCCGCTCTCGATTGCGTAGAGGCGGACCAGCGAGGAGACGAAGCCGTCCTCGGCCGTCCAAGTCTGAACACACTCGGCGGTCTCAGCCGTGGCCGGGGCGTCGCTGCGCCCCCCGACCGAGCGTACGAAACCGTCCCAGAGCTCGACATGCTCGGCCTCCTCGGCGGCGTGGCGGCGAAGCTCGGCCCGCTGCGGCTCGGGTGCGGCCGCGGCGGCGCTCGCCGACAACCGCGCAATCGCCTCGGTGGCGTGGCGGTACTGGCCCGAGTAGCCGGCCAGCTCCTCGCGCGTCAGCTCACCCGCCGACCAGCGCAGGTAGAACGGGTGCTCGAGCACGTTCCAGCGCTCGCGTGCGGTCTCGATTCGTTGCCAGATCTCGGTCATCGTTGTCTCCCTCCAGTCGATCGAGGGGCCAGTCTACGTATGGCGGAGGCTGTGGTCGCGCGAGAATGCCGCCGTGCGTCCAGAGCGCCTCGACATCGCTGTTCCTGATCTGCCCCCTAACGTCGCGTGGATCGGCGACCCGCCGCGCCCGATGGCGCAGCTGACCGCACGCGGCCCGGTCCTGGTCCACTTCTTCGACTTCGCCCAGCTCAACAGCGTCCGCACGCTGCCTTACGTCCGCGAATGGCAGCAGCGCTATTCGCCGGCCGGTCTCGTTGTGCTTGGGGTACAGGCGCCCCGGTTCGCCTTCGGCGCCGATCCGCAGGCGGTCGCCGCCGGGCTGGCGCGGCTGGGGGTCTCGTTTCCGGTCGCGATCGACGCCGAGCACCAGATCTGGCTCGATTACGGCTGCCAGGGCTGGCCAAGCCTCTTCCTCTGGGGACAGGGCGGCACCCTGCGCTGGTATCACTTCGGCGAGGGCGACTACGGCGCCAGTGAGGAGGCGATTCAGGAGCAGCTGCGAGAGCAGGAGGCACTGCGCAATTTGCCGGTGACGATGGAGCCTTTGCGGGCCAGCGACGCCCCCGGCGCCGCGGTGATGCCGCCGAGCCCGGAGATCTTTCCGGGCGGCGGCGATTCGCCGCTTCCCTTGATCCCGGGCGGCGATTCCCTGGAGCTCGACTACGAGGCCGGGGGTGCCTACGCCACGGCCGAGGGCGAGGGCGAGATCGAGGTGCTGCTCGATGGCGAGCCGCGGGAGCGAATCGCGATCGACGGGCCCGGCCTCTACGAGCTCGCCCTGCACCGGCGCCATGAGTCGCACCGGCTCGGGATCAGGGCGCCTCGCGGCACGGTTTCGATCTGGTCGGTCAGCTTCGCCGCCGGGGTTCCCTGAGCGAAACTACCCGCGCGGCGGCGGGCCCCCGGGCGGCATTGCGATCCAGCCGCGAAGCCGGCCCCTCAGGCCGTCGCCGGCCGAAAGGGCCCGGCGGGCCGCGCGGCGCTCGGCGGCGCTCGGCGGCTGGCGCGAGCCGGAGTCGAAGCGGTATTCGCGCAGCCGCGCGGCGTAGGCGGCGGCGCGCTGCCCCCCCGCCCCGCGCAGCCTGCGTTCGATCGAGCGCAGGGTGGTACCCGCCGCGAGCGGCGTCCGCAGCCGTGCGACAGCGTCCTGGAGCTCGAGCGCCTGCGCCTCGGCCAGCTCCTGCGGCGAGCGCGGACGCCGCCGCCGCGCCGCCAGCAGGGCCGCGGCCCCCAGCCCCACCGCCAGCAGCCCGGCCGCGATGGCGAGCAGGGGCCAGGGCCCGCTCGAGCCATGACCCCTGCTCGGCGCCGGCGCCGTCACCGGCTTTGAGCCGTGCACCGGGGCGACGGCCCCCGGGGACAGGCGCGCCCGCTGGCGCTGGCCGAGGGTGAACAGCGCCCCGGCCCGCGAGATCGCGGGCGCCGCGGCCGGGGTTGGATCGAAGGTCACCCAGCCGATGCGGTTGAAGTAGACCTCGACCCAGGAGTGGGCGTCGAAGTCGCTGACCTGGAAGCCGCTCTGGGTCCGCTCACCGGGGGCGAAGCCGCCGACCACCCGGCTCGGGATGCCGTCCATACGCAGCATCAGGGCCATCGCCCCCGAGAACTGCTGGCAGTAGCCGCGGCGGTCGCGGAAGAGAAAGGCGGCCAGCGGATAGGCGCGCTTGGGCGGTGTCTCGCTGTAGCTGTATCCGCGCGCCAGGTAGCGCTCGATCGCCGCCGCGACGCCGTAGGCGGTCGGCCGCCCCGCCGCCAAGCCCTGCGCCAACCGGTAGACCCGCGCGTACGGAGATCCTTCGAGCTGGCTCGCGACCCGCGCCGATCCCGGCCTGCCGCGGAGCGGCACCGTGAATGACCGGATCGTCACCGCCTGCTCGCCCCCGCGCTGTTCGGCCGCCGGAGCCGAGACACGGCTCACGGCGGGGACCTCGAGAGCCGTGTAGGGCTCCAGCGCCGCCGGATAGACCCCCTCCGAGGCCCGCATCCGGCGCGGGCTCGGGTCGGGCGCGTAGGAGCGCACCGTGTAGGCGTCGCCGTTGCCTATCGCGATCGGCATCGAGACTCCGGCCGGAGTCCGCTCGGCGCCATGCAGCCCCTGGACCGAGAGCACGGTCCCGGTCCCGGGCAGCAGCTGGCTGCTGAGCGCGTGGACCTCGAAGCGCGCCTCGACCAGCCAGTGACGGTCGAGCTGCGCCCGTCCGAGGCCGAGCGGCAGCCCGACCGCCGGCCCGATCGGTGAGGAGACCCAGCGGTAGCCGTCAAAGTCGTCGAGCTGCTCGGTCGACCAGTAATGCGGTGCCTTGCTGCCGACCAGGAGCAGCGAACGGCCGTCACGACTCCAGTCCAGCGGCCCGTAGGTGTGGTTCCAATCGAAGGACTCCACCTTGTCGACCGGGCTGGCGCCCCAGTCCCAGTCGCTGTAGTCGAGCCAGGGGTTGGAGGCGTCGAGACGGGCGGCGAACGGGATCGCCGCCAGGCCGGCGACCGCCAGCAGCGCCAGCGCCACCCTGCGGCCGCGGCGATCGAGGCCGGGGAGCCAGATCCAGGCGGCGATCAGCGCGAACAGGACCAACCCCCGCAGAACCTCCAGGTTCGAGACCGACATCGTCGCCGCCAGCCCGTATCCGGCGACCAGCAGGACCAGCCCGAGGCGCAGGCGCCATTTCGCCTCTCCGGCGGCGGGCCAGAAGACGAGCGCGGCCGCGAGGGCCAGAAGCGGCGCCAGCCCGGCCAGCAGGACCAGGCGCGACCAGGGGTCGCCACCGGCGTAGGGGTAGTCGGCGTTGCCGAGCGAGCCGAGGCCGTCGCCGACGTCCGACAGCAGCTCCCCCCAGCCAGACGGCAAGAGCAGCCGGGCCGGGATCCCGATCGCGAGCGCGACCGCGGCGAAGATCCCCAACACAGCGAGCGCCGCCAGGGGCCAGGCGCGCCAGCGCGATGGCACCCGGGCCGCGATCGCCGCCAGCGCAGCCGCCCCGGCGGCGGCGCATGCCACCGCGATCAGCGTCCGCCCGAAGGGGGGATTCTCGACCAGGGTCACCCAGTGCGCAGCGGTGAAGGCGGCCAGGGCCGCGAACAGCGCCAGCCTGACGCGGGCCTCCGGAGCCGCCGTCATGCCGCGACCGGCTCCCGCCGGCGCTGCCGGCCGAGCTCGCGGCCGCGGCAGCCGGCGACAGAGAAGGCATCGGACCGCTCCGGCTCGCCGGGGGTGACCAGGTAGCCCGCAGTCAGCCCCGCCCGCGCCGCGGCGGCGCCGGCGTCAGCGGCGGCGCTGACCCAGTAGATCGAGCGGCTGCGCCGCCGCCGCAGGGCCGGCGGGCGCCGGCTGGGCTCGACCAGGGCCAGCCGCGCGTGCACGTCGGGCCAGCCGCGCATGCTGCGGTCGAGTCGCCGCGGACGTCCTTCGTCCGGCAGCAGCAGCACACAGCCGCCGCGCCGGCCGAGGTGAAGACAGAGCGAGGCGGCCGCCCGGACCGCCCGGTCGAGCGCCTCGCGGTCGACGGGTAGGTGTGAGTCCAGGACGACCAGCGGATCCGAGCCCCCGCCCGAGACCAGCCGGTGCTCGACCAGCTCGGCGCTGCGGGCGACGCTGCGCCAATGGATCCGGGAGGCTGGCGATCCGGGCCGGTAGGGGCGCAGACCGTCGATCTCGAAGTCCACCGCCTCGGCGTCGAGGCCGGCGTCGTCGCCGCGGCTCTGACCTTCGCCCCCTTGGCGCGAGAGCGCGGCCCCCAGCGCCGGGACCCGGACCGGCTCGATTCGCGGCAGCACCAGGACCTCGGGCCCGGCAGCGCCACGGCGGCCGGCGACCCGGAGCCCGAACGGGTCGCTGATATGCAGGGTCAGCGGCGGCAGCTCGCGGCGGCCGCGATGCCCGAAGCTGGTCTGCGACTCGAGCAGGCCGCCGAAGCCAGGCGCGAGCGCCAGCGGTCGCTCGAGCAGCGGATCCCGGAGGCTGCCGCCGGGGGGCGGGACCGACCCGGAGCGCAGCCGCACCTTGAGCGTGTAGGGGTCGCCCTCGAGCACGCTCCAGTCGCCGGCCACCCGCTCCGCCGACGCACCGCGGGCGGCGAGTCCGACCCAGGCCGCGGCCAGGCCGGCCAGCAGGGCCAGCCCGATCGCGGGCACATAGAGCGAGGGCGAGTCGAAGGCGGCGCCCGCCAATGCCAGCGCCGCGGCGAGAAGGACCGTGGCGCGCATGCGCGACACCCGCTAGACCGCCCGCACCTTCTCCAGGGCGGTGCCGATCACCGCCCGGCGATCCTCTGGTCCGGCACCCGGGCGCAGCAGCAGGCGGTGCTCGAGGACCGAGTGGGCAAGCGTCTGCACATCGTCGGGAAGGACGTGGTCGCGCCCCTCGATCGCCGCCAGGGCCTTCGAGGCGCGGAACAGCAGCAGTCCGGCGCGGGGGCTGGCCCCGAGCTCGACCAGCGGGTCCTCGCGCGTCGCCTCGCAGAGGGAGACGATGTAGCGGCGCAGCGGCTCGCTTGCGTGGACGGTTCCAACCGCCTGCTGGGCGGCCGCGATCCGGGCCAGCTCGGCAACCGGCCGCAGGTCCATGACGCGGTCGTGGCTCTCGTGCTCGGAGAGCATCTCGGCCTCCTCGACGCGGCCCGGATACCCGAGCGAGACCCGGACCATGAAGCGGTCCACCTGCGCCTCGGGAAGCGGGTAGGTGCCCTCGTACTCGACCGGATTCTGGGTCGCGATGACCAGGAACGGACGCGCCAGCTCGTGGCTCTGGCCCTCGACCGTGACCCGGCGCTCCTGCATGCACTCCAACAGGCCCGACTGGGTCTTCGGCGAGGCGCGGTTGACCTCGTCGACGAGGACGACGTTGGCGAACACCGGCCCGGGATGAAACTCGAACCGCGACTCGCGCTGGTTGAAGACGTTGGCGCCGACCACGTCGGCGGGCAGCAGGTCGACGGTGCACTGGATGCGCGCGAACTCGGCGTCGATCGAGCGCGCCAGCGCCCGCGCCAACGCCGTCTTGCCCACCCCCGGGTGGTCCTCGATCAGGACGTGGCCCTCGGCCAGCAGCGCGGCCAGGACGTCGCGCAGCACCTCCTCGGAGACCTTGACTGCGGCGCAGACATTGCTGCGCAGGGCCTCGGCGAGCTCAGCCACGGCCGACGGGTCGAGCTTCGGCATCGTGGCCATTAGCGAATGGTAGGTGGTCGCATCGGGTAGCCCCTGGGGATGGCCAAGGCGGCGATCCTCGACATCGACGGCACCCTCGTCGACACCAACTACCAGCACGCGATCGCCTGGTACCGGGCCTTCCGGGCCAGCGACTTGACGCTGCCGGTCTGGCGCATCCACCGCCACATCGGCATGGGCGGCGACCAGCTCGTCGGGGCGCTGGCCGGCGACGAGTTCGAGTACGAGCACGGCGACGAGGTCCGCGATGCCGAGAAGGACCTCTATATGGAGCTGATCGAGGAGGTCGAGCCGATGGACGGCGCCCGCGATCTGATCGTGCGGCTGTGCGACTCCGAGCGCAGCGTCATCCTCGCCAGTTCGGCGAAGGAGGACGAAGTCGACCACTACCTCGATCTGCTCGACGCCCGTGAGCTGGTCGACGGCTGGACAACCTCGGCCGACGTCGAGGCGACCAAGCCCGAGCCCGATCTCGTCCAGGCAGCGCTCGAGAAGGCGGGCACCAAGGAGGGCGTGATGATCGGCGACACGACCTGGGACATCGAGGCGGCGAAGAAGGCCGGCATCGAGACCCTGGCGGTGCGCACGGGCGGCTTCGGCGACGACGAGCTGCGTGACGCCGGCGCCGCCGAGGTCTTCGAATCAGTGCGCGAGCTCTACGAGAAGCTGGGCGAAACCCCGCTAGGTTGAGGCGCTATCGCGCCGCGAGCTCGGTTCGGATCTCCTTCGGGAGCATGAAGCGCACGTCCTCGTCGACGCTGCGCAGCTCCGAGATGTCCTCGGCGCCGCGGCGGCGGAAGAGGTCGACCAGCGCCTCGACCAGCTCCTCGGGGGCGCTTGCGCCGGAGGTGATGCCCACCGTCTCGACTCCGGCCAGCCACTGCTCGCGAACCTGGGTGTGGTTGTCGATCAGATGCGAGGCGGCGCCGTGCTCTCGTGCGACCTCGACCAGGCGATTGGAGTTCGACGAGTTGGTGGAGCCGATCACCAGCACCAGGTCGCACTCGCGGGCCAGCTGCTTGACCGCGATCTGGCGGTTGGTCGTCGCGTAACAGATGTCGTCGGACTTCGGGCTGACGATCTTCGGAAAGCGCTCGCGCAGGCGGTCGATGATCAGCCCCGTCTCGTCGACCGAGAGCGTCGTCTGGGTGATGAAGGCGACCTTCTCGGGATCGGCGATCTGAAGCTCGTCTACCTCGTCGGCGCTCTGGACCAGGACGATGCTGTCGGGCGCCTCGCCGGTCGTGCCCTCGACCTCCTCGTGGCCGGCGTGGCCGATGAGGATGATCGTGTAGCCCTCGGCCGCGAACTTGCGCGCCTCGACGTGGACCTTGGTGACCAGCGGGCAGGTTGCGTCGATCGTCCGCAGGCCGCGCTGGCGGGAGTTCGCGTGCACCGACGGGGCGACCCCGTGGGCGGAGAAGACGACCATCTCGCCCTCCGGGACCTCGGTCTCCTGGTCGACGAAGATCGCCCCCCGCTTGCTCAGCTCCTGGACGACGTGCTTGTTGTGGACGATCTCCTTGCGCACGTAGATCGGCGGGCCGTGCAGGTCGAGTGCGTGCTCGACCGCCTGCACGGCGCGGTCGACGCCCGCGCAATAGCCGCGCGGGGCCGCGAGCAAAACCTTCTTCGGAGCCGCCGCCGGGGCAGCCCCGGAAGCCGAGGAGGGCATCGAGCAAAGGGTAGCGAGCGACCCCGTGGGCGTTAGGGTTTGGGCGGAGAGATGAGCCCGCAGACGCACCTCGACCGCCTCAGCTCGATCGACGCCTCGTTCCTTTCAAACGAGTCGGCCTCGAGCCACATGCACGTCGGCGCGGTGCTGATCTTCGAGGGCCCTCCCCCACGCTACGAGGACTTCCTCGCCCATGTGCGGTCGCGGCTCGACCTGGTGCCGCGGTTTCGCCAGAAGCTGGCATTCCCCCCCTTCGAAGCGGGACGGCCGATGTGGATCGACGACCCCGCCTTCAACCTCAGCTACCACGTCCGCCACAGCGCGCTGCCCGAGCCCGGCTCCGAGGAGCAGCTGCGCAACCTGACCGGGCGCGTCTTCTCGCAGTCGCTGGACCGCTCGAAGCCGCTCTGGGAGCTGTGGCTGGTGCAGGGGCTGGAGCGCAACCGCTTCGCCCTGCTCTCGAAGACCCACCACGCGCTCGTCGACGGGGTCGCCGGGGTGGACATCGCGACGGTTCTGTTCGACGTCAAGCCGGTGCCCGAGCCGGCGGTCGAGGGAAAGGAATGGGTCCCCAACCACGAGCCCTCGACTGTCGAGCTGGTGGGCCGCGGGATCAGCGACGCCGCCGCTGCACCGCTGCGCCTGGCCGAGCGGCTGGTCAATGCGGCCCGCCATCCCGAGCCGGCGGCGCGCAAGGCGGCCGAGTCCCTGCAGGCACTGGGCGAGGTGGCCTGGAACTTCGCCAACCCGGCCCCCGACGTGCCGCTCAACGTCGAGATCGGAACCCACCGTCGCTTCGTCTGGGTGCGCTCGGAGCTGGCGACCTTCAAGCGGATCAAGGACGCGCTTGGCGGCACGGTCAACGACGTCGTCCTGGTGGTTGTCAGCGGCGCGCTGCGCAAGTGGCTGGACCGGCGTGGGATCACGACCAACGGGCTCGAACTGCGGGCCCTGGTGCCGGTCTCGATCCGCGCCGAGGACGAGCGCGGTCAGACGGGCAACCGGATCGCCGCGATGCGAGGCCCGCTGCCGGTCTACGTCGCCGACCCGGTGCGCAGGCTCGAGGTCGTGCGCGAGGCGATGGGCGAGCTGAAGCAGTCCAAGCAGGCGCTCGGCGCCGAGGTGATCTCGCGCTTCAACGACTTCGCTCCGCCGACCCTGCTCGCCCAGGCGTCGCGGATCAACTTCTCGACCCGGCTCTTCAACCTCATCGTCACGAACGTCCCCGGCCCCCAGATGCCCCTCTACGTGCTCGGGCGCGAGCAGGAGGACGCCTTCCCGATCGCCTTTCTGCCCGAGAACCACGCGCTGGCGATCGCGATCATGAGCTACAACGGCCACCTCAACTTCGGTCTGCTGGCCGACTACGACTCGATGGAGGACGTCGGCGTGATCTGCGAGGGGATCGAGGAGGCATTGGCGGAGCTCGACGAGATCGCCAAGGCGGCATCGCCCGAGCCGGCAGCAGAGCGGGCCGAGGCTCCGGCCGGCTGACCCGTCCCTTTGGGTTGCTTTACCTGACCGCCGCGTCAGTTACGGCGTAATTACTGACTAATGCGGTTGCCCGGGGGTGGCGGGCGCACTAGCGTCGCCCTCCGATGCGCTCTGGGGGCAGAAAGAGGGGAGCGATCCGGGGTGCGGCACTCGCGGCACTGACCGCTCTTGTCGCCGCGGTCGCGATCGCCGGGGCGCCAGCCTCGGCGCTGGCCGACAGCTACGACTGGGCCGACACCCCCGACCCGTTCGTCATCCACGACAGGGGTCGCTACTACGCCTACAGCACCAACGCGGACGTTCGCAAATGCGACGGCTCCCACGGCCGGATGTACGTACCGCACCGCTCTTCGACGGTGCTGCATTCGATGGGTACGCCCGCGCACCCCGCCTGTTTCGCCGACGTGCTGCCCGGAGGGCCCGGCGGCTGGGCCACCAAGAGCACGTATCTCGTCTGGGCTCCGACCGTGTTTCGCAACCCCGACGACAGCAAATACTTCGTGCTGCTCTACACCGCACAGGTGCGGGGCACCAACAAGATGTGCATCGGCCGGGCGACCGCCAGCGCAGCGGGCGGGCCGTTCACAGCCCAGAGCACGCCGCTGATCTGTCCGTCGGGCAACAACTGGGCGCTCGACCCGAACGTCTATGTGACGCCCGGATCAGGCAACGTCTGGGTCCAGTGGCGTCAGGACGCCAGCGCCACGGAAAGCCGAATCTATGGCGCCGAGTACAGCCATAGCGGGGCCACCCGACTGACGAGCGCCCGGGAGCTATACAGCTCCAACCAGATCAGCTGGGACGCCGGCACGGTCGAAAACCCCGCCTTCGACCCCCAGGGACCGAATAATTACCTCTTCTTCTCGGGCAACGTCTGGAACTCGAACAACTACGCGACCGGCTTCGCCGATTGCGGAGTATGGATCGGCAGCGGAGGCGTCTGCTCGACGCTCTACTCGACCTCCAAGCCATGGATCGGCTACAGCAAGCGCAGCGGCGGCACCGGCATCAGTCCCGCCGACGACGTGCCGGGGCCAGGCGGAATGAGCTTCGTGTCGGAATCGAGCGGCGGGCTGGTCCGCGACTCAAGCGGAAATCCGTTCGTTGCGATGCACTGGTGGGCGGGGGTCCGGCCGATGATCACCTACAAGATGTTCTTCACTCCGTACGGCCCGGCCCTGATCGACTACTGAGCCCGTCGGCGCCGCTACCCTGGCGGGCCGATGTCCCTCTCGGTTCAGGTGGGACTGCTGCTCGCCCTGGCGACGGCACTCTCCTCGATCTTCGGCTTTCTCTATAAGCAGCGCGGCGCCGTGCGGGCGCCCGCGGTCGACTTCCGCCGCCCCGTGCACAGCTCGCTGGTGCTGTTCGGCTCCGGCTGGTACACGCTCGGGATCGTCGTCGCGATGGGGTCCTGGGGCCTACACGCGGCGGCGCTCTCGCTGGCCCCGATCTCGCTCGTCCAGTCGGTGATCGCCGGCGGGCTGGTCTTCCTCACCGTGATCGCCGACCGCGCCTTCGGCTTCGAGGTCTCGCGGCGCGAGTGGCTGGCGGTGGCGCTGGCGGCCGCCGGGCTCGCGTTCCTCGCCGCGACCCTGAACGGAGCCGGCGACAGCGCCCACTCCGACTTCGACCCGCCGGCAATCGCCCTCTACGTGGGCCTGGTCGCCGCAGCCGGCCTCGCCGTCTCCGCGGCGGCAACGGGACGGAGCCATCAGGGGGTCCTGTTCGGCGCCGCCGCGGGGCTTCTCTGGGGGGCCTCCGACGTCTCGATCAAGGGCGCCAGCCACAGCCTCGGCGACGGAGCCGGGGCGCTGCTTCTGAACCCGCTGCCGCTGGCGGTGCTGGTGCTGTCGCTGATCGGCCTGCTGGTCTCGGCCCGCAGCCTTCAGCTCGGCGACGCGGTGCCGGTGATCGCGGTGACCAGCGTCGCCGCCAACGCGGTCACGATCGCCGCCGGCCCGATCATCTTCGGCGATCCGCTGCCGGGCGACTCGCTGGGGCTGGTCGCCCGCATGCTCGCCTTCGCGCTTGTGATCTCGGCCGCGGCGCTGATCCCGGCGCCGCTATCGGCCGCCGAGGAACCGCACCCGGCTCAGTAGCCGAGCGCGAACTTGGCGTCCTCGGACATCATCTCCGGGGACCAGGGCGGGTCGAAGATCATCTTCGGGTGCACCTTCTCGACCCCCGGCAGTCCGCCGACGAACTCCTTCATCTGCTCTGAAACCTGGGGCCCGATCGGGCAGGCCGGCGTGGTCAGGGTGAAGGTCACGTAGACCTCGGGGCCCTCGACCTCGACCTCGTAGACCAGCCCCAGGGAGACGAAGTCGAGCCCAAGCTCGGGATCGATGACCTCTTCGAGCGCCTCCAGGACCTCGTCCTCGGTGGTGGTGCCGTTCTCGGTTGCCATGCCTTCATGGTAGATGAGCGCCCCAATAGGCTTCCGGACCAATGGCGTTCCTTGTCCTGCTCTTCATCGTCGTTCCGATCGCTGAGATCTACGTGATCGTCAAGGTCGGCGAGGCGATCGGCATCCTGCCGACGCTGGCGATCCTGCTCGCCGACGCGGTGCTCGGCTCGATGCTGCTGCGCCACCAGGGCCGCTCCGCCTGGCGGCGCTTCAGCGGCGCGATCGCCGAGGGGCGCTTTCCCGGCCGCGAGGCCGCCGACGGGGTGATGATCGCGGTCGGCGGCACCCTGCTTCTGACCCCGGGCTTCATCTCCGACGTCGCCGGGCTGCTGCTCCTGCTGCCTCCCACCCGGGCGGTGATCCGCTCCGGGCTGTTCCGCTACCTGCGCCGCCGCGTGGTCCCGGTCGGGATGCCGACCGGGGGCGGCCCCCGCCCCACCAGCCAGCGTCCCTACGACTTCGAGGGCAGCGCCAGGGAGGTGCCCTCGAACGGCTCGGGCGAGCTGGAGCACCGGCCCGACGGTCCGCAGTCGCGCCGCACGCCGCCCTCATGATGGGCTTCGACTTCGCCGATCCTGAGAGCGGCATCTCGGGCACCCTGCGCCCCTCCGGGGCCGCGATCCTCTTCGATCACGACGACGTCATCGCCGCCGGCGCCGACGCCGGAGCAGAGCTGAGCGACGAAGGCGGCGAGGCGACCGTGGGGCTGGAGGTCGACGGGGTCTCGGCGAGCCTCGAGCTGTCGCGGATCGGGACCCCGATCAGCCTCCGCGGCGAACGCACCGGCAGCGAGGAGCTGGCGGTCTGCCGGGTCGCCGGAGAGCTGCGCCGCAACGGCGAAGCGCAGCAGCTGACCTGCCTCGGCGTTCGCTCCGACGCGGTCAGCGAAGCCGACCCGGACGAGATTTCCCGAATCCGCTCGATCGCGGTCGCCTTCAGCGATGGCGGCATCCTCGCCCTGCGGGCGGCGCGCCCGCGCGGCGCCGGGCAACACGGCGAGGAGGAGATCGTCGCCGCCCTCGCCGACGCCGACGGCGAGCTGACCCCGATCCGCGAGCCACTGCTCTCGACCCATTTCGACGACGATGGCCGCCAGCTGCGCGCGACCCTCGAGCTCTGGCCGGCGGAAGACGGCGAGCCCCGCCCCCCGATCCGGGCCGGCGGCTCGATCGTCTGCGGCACCTCGCTCGACCTCGGCGACCGCCGCCTCGACTTCGCCTTCTTTCGCTGGTCGATGGAGGGCAGGCCCGGGCTCGGCCGCTACGAAATCGTCTCCTCGCCGAACGCTTGAGCACCGAGGCGATCATCTCCGACTTCGGCGGCGTCCTGACCACGCCGCTGATCCAGTCGTTCCTCGCCTTTCAGGACCAGACCGGGATCGCGATGGAGACCCTGGGCACCGCGATGCAGAGCCTGGCGGAGCGCGACGGCAGCCACCCCCTCTTCGAGCTCGAGAAAGGCGAGATCAGCGAGGCCGACTTCCTGTCCCGGATCGCCGACGAGCTCGAGCCCGAGCTCGGGCACCGGCCCGAGATGCACCGCTTCAGCGAGATCTACTTCGAGGCTCTGGAGCCCAATCCGCCGATGATCGACTTGATGCGCGAGCTCAAGGGCCGCGGGCTGCGGATGGCGCTGCTGACCAACAACGTTCGCGAATGGGAGCCGCTGTGGCGCTCGATGGTGCCGATCGACGAGCTGTTCGAGCTCGTCGTCGACTCGGCCTTCGTCAGCTGCCGCAAGCCGGAGCCGCGCATCTACGAGATCCTGCTCGAGCGCCTCTGTGTCGCCGCCGACCGCTGCCTGTTCGTCGACGACGTCGAGGTCAACTGCGAGGCGGCGCGCGAGCTCGGCATGACCGCGGTGCATTTCCGCGACAACGAGCAGGCGATACCGGAGATCAACGCCGCCCTCCGCGGTTCCGCCTAGTCTTCCCCGGCTTGGCGACCGCTCTGCGAACCCGGCCCCTCGCGGCCCTGCGTGATCGTCTCCAGGGGTCGCGGGTCGAGCCCTGGATGCTGATCCTCGGCGCGATCCTGCTGCTGGCCCTCGGGCTGCGCCTCTGGGGGATCAAGTACGGGCTCCCGTTCGCTTACCAGATCGACGAGGAGCGGGTCTACGTCCGCAAGGCGGTGCGGATGCTCGATGCGGGCAGCCTCAACCCCCAATACATGCAAAACCCGCCGCTGCTGACCTACCTGCTGCAGGCTGTCTTCGCGGTCCAGCACGGAGGCTCCCAGGCCCACCGGCTGATCGGCGACGTGCCCGACCGCGCCGGATTGTTCGAGACCGCGCGGCTGGTCGTCGCGGTGATCGGCACCCTCGCCGTCGGGCTCACCTTCGCCGCCGCGAGCCGCTTCTTCGACCGCCGCACCGGGCTGGTGGCGGCGCTGCTGATGGCGGTCGCCTTCCTGCCCGTCTTCTACTCGCACGTCGCGCTCAACAACGTCCCCGCCACCGCGGCGGCGGCCGCCTCGCTGATCGGGACGGCGGGCATCCTGCGCCGCGGGGAGCGGCGCGACTACCTGCTCGCCGGCATCTTCGTCGGCGTCGCCGCGGCAACCAAGTACCTGGACGGAATCGTCGTCGTGCCGATGCTGACCGCGGCTTTGCTTGCCCCGCGCGGGCCGGGCGCCATCTCGCCGCGGCGCGGACTGCTGGTCGGCCTCGGGGCGGCGCTGGCCGCGTTCGTGGTCTTCAACCCGTTTGCCGTCATCCATCCCGGCCACTTCCTCGGCAGTCTTGGGATCCAGAACGACGTCGTCGACAAGCACAAGTTCGGCGAGTCCGCCCACGGCGGCCTGCTGCACTACCTGCGCACCTTCAGCTGGGGATTCGGCTGGCTTCCCGCGCTGGCCGCGCTCGGCGGCGCGGTGCTGCTGGCCCGCGAGGACCGCCGCCGGGCCCTTGTCCTGATCCCGATCGTCCCGATCTTCCTGCTCTACATCGGCCTGCAGTCGCGCTACTTCGGGCGCTGGGTTCTGCCCGTCTTCCCGATCGCCTGCATCCTCGCCGCCTACGGAGCCGTGCGCGCCGCCGACTGGGCCGCGGCGCGCATGCGGCGGCCGGAGATCGCGGGCGCCCTGGCGGGCCTTGCCGCCCTGGCGCTCGGGACCCAGGGCCTGGTCCACTCGCTGCACGACGACCGGGTGCTGAGCCGGGCGCACACGCTGAACCTGACCCGCGACTGGATGCTGGGGCACGTGCCCCGCGACGCCAAGGTGATGACCGAGCCGTTCTTCGCCAACGCCTGGAACTCACCCTGGCAGCATGGGATCACCAGCCCCCGTCTGCTGTTGGGGGGCGAAGCGCCCTACGCCCGCTATCTCAGCGACCGCCTGGTGCGCGCCTATCTGCAGCACGGCTATTGCTGGGTCGTGGCCAGCTCGGACTACTGGGGCCTGGCGCTGAAGGACGACCTGATCGGCGACCGCGCTCGCGGCTACTACCGGGCCCTCGCCCGCCACGGCGACGTCCGCTACAGCACCTCGCCCTGGGGCGACGTCGACCGCCCGGGCGGACCGGACCAGGACGTCGTGCCCTTCGACTACGACTTCACCTACGACTTCTACCCGCTCGAATACGACCGCCCCGGGCCGATGGTCGAGGTCTACAGGCTGCACGGAGACCGCTGCGGCGGCTCGCTTCCCGCCGGGCCGGAGCCGAAGCTGGCCCAAGCCGACTAGGCGGAGGTCGCGCCGGCGTCCAGCTCCTCGAGCAGGGACGCGACGCGGCGGCCGATCTCCTCGCGCGTCGCCCGCACCTCCTCGAGCGGGCGCCCGGCAGGATCCTCGAGCTCCCAGTCCAGGTAGCGCTTGCCCGGTATGTAGGGGCAGCTATCGCCGCAGCCCATTGTCACCACGACGTCGGCCCACTCGGCATCGGCGCGGTCCAGCTTGCGCGGGGTGCGGTCGGAGAGGTCGATGCCGATTTCCTTCATCGCCTCGGCGACCTCGGAATGAACCCGGCCGGCGGGCTCGGTCCCGGCCGAGCGCGCCTCGTGTCGGTCGGCGGCCTGGCGAGTGAACAGAGCCTCGCTGATCTGCGAGCGGCCGGCGTTGTGCAGGCAGACGAAGAGGACCCGGGCCATCAGGGGCCCGCGTCTTCGAACGAGGGCTGGGGGGCTGGGCTGCCGCGCACGAGCTGGTAGGCGAAGGCTCCGATCGACGCTCCCGCCAGTGGGCCGAGAACATAGATCCAGAAATCCCGCCACTCGCCCGCCACCAGGGCCGGGCCGAGCGAGCGAGCCGGGTTCATCGAGGCACCCGTCACCGCCCCGCCCACCAGCGCGTCGAGCCCGATCGTTCCCCCGATCGCGATCGCGGCGGCCGCCCCGACGGCGCGAGTATCGGTCGCGACAGCGACGATCACGAACATCAGCATCGCGCTCAGCACCGCCTCGTAGACCAGTGCACTCCCCGCACCGACGCTCGGGGTCGTCGCGCCGAGGTCCGCCGGCTGGCTCGGCCAGACAGCGAGCAGCAAAAGCGCGGCGAGGATCGCACCAGCGCATTGCGCCGCGATATAGGCCAGGGCCTCGCGGGCGGGAAAGTGACGGCTGAGCGTGAAGGCCACCGTTACGGCCGGGTTGATGTGAGCTCCCGACAGGTGACCGGTCGCGTAGACCATCACCATGATCACGAGCCCGAAGGCCAGCGCCACGCCGACGTCGCCCAGGCCGGCACCGCGGCTCGCATTGGCGACGATCGCCCCGCAGCCGGCGAACACGAGCCCGAACGCCGCCATGCCCTCGGCCAGGGAACGGTGCAGCAAGGACGGCCGGTTCATTGGGGCGAACGATATTACATTGACGTTCTTGATTTGAATTGATATATCTATATCGATGGCTGTCGATCTCCGGCTCGCCCCGAAGCAGAAGCGCCCCGCCGGAGAGCCATGCTGCGAGCCGGTTGCCTACCCGGACATCGAGCGCGCCGAGGCAGAGCGGATGGCCTCGGTCGCGAAGGCGCTCGGCGATCCCGTCCGCATGCAGCTGGTCGACGTCCTGCGCAGACACGCCGGCGAGGTATGCGTCTGCGAGCTGGTCCCCCTCTTCGATCTCTCCCAGCCCACCGTCTCGCATCATCTGAAGATCCTCCGCGAGGCCGGGATCGTGGGCTCAGAGCGACGCGGGCTCTGGGCCTACTACTACGTCATCCCCGAAGCTCTGGAGGAGCTGTCGCAATGGCTGTCCTGAGACCGCACCTGGCGCTCACCGTCAGCAAGGTCGAGCGCTCGATCCCCTTCTACCGAGCCTTGTTCGGCGTCGAGCCGTCCAAGGTGCGGCCCGACTACGCGAAGTTCGAGCTCGCCGAGCCGGCCCTCAACTTCACCCTCAACGAGGGAGAGCGGCACGAGCTGGGAGCCCTCAACCATGCAGGGATCCAGGTCGCCTCCACCGATGACGTGCTGGCGGCGCGGCTGCGGCTGACCAAGGAAGGTCTTGCCAGCTTCGAGGAGAGGGACACGACCTGCTGCTACGCCCGCCAGGACAAGATCTGGGTCCGGGACCCCGATGGCAACCCTTGGGAGATATTCACCACCCATGGGGACATCGAAGAGCCGGCAGCGGCGGAGCCGTCCGGCTCGGCCTGCTGCTGAGCGGCGACGGCTAGTTGTCCGAGCCGGCGCGGTCCCAGATGTAGAGGTCGACGGCTTCGGCCGCCAGCTCCATCAAGCGTGGCGGCGAGAGCCACTCGACCACCGTCTCCAGCGCCCGCTCCTCGGTGACTCCGGCGTCGACCGCCTCCTCGCCGCGGAACCCGGCCGCCAGCTTCAACGCCTCGCGGCGATTGCTGCCGAGGGAGCCGAAGGCGCCCATCAGGAAGTCGCGGCTGGGGACCGGCTGGCCGACATCGAGCGAGCCGTGCCAGGCGGCGAGCATCGAAAGGTCGTGCTCGTCGAGCTCCGAGAGCGCCTTTGCGTAGTGGGTCTCGAGCTCGTCGTCGGGGATCTCGTCGACCCAGGCGCGGACCGCCTCGCCGAGCAGCTGGCGCCGCGCCTCACGGCCGATCGAGTCGGCGATCGCGCGGATCGCGTCGGCTGGGTCTACGAAGCAGAGCGGCATCGGGGCCCAAGATAGAGGCGTCCGGGGACGGCAAATCGTGGCTCGAAATGCGCCAAATGGGCGCTCCGGGACGCGCCGTGGACCTCCATATGCTGGACCTGAGCGCCGATGCCGCTGCATCTCGTACACGGACCGCTGAATTCAGGCCGCGCCGGGCTGATCCGCGAGCGCTTCCTCGCCGCGCTAGGCCGCGACCCGGTCCTGGTCGTCCCGACGCTCGACGACGTATTCGCCTTCGAGCGCGAGCTCTGCGAGCCCGGGGCGGTCCTCGGCGGCTCGGTGCTCGTCTTCGCCGGCCTCTTCGGCGAGGTCGCGCGTTCGGCCGGAGAGGCCGTGCCGAGGCCGCTCAGCGAGGTGCAGCGCGCCCGGCTGGTGCGGGCGGCGATGCAGGGCGCCGAGCTCGGGCCGCTGCGGCGCTCCGCCGCGCGGCCCGGCTTCGCGACGGCGCTCGGCGAGCTGATCGGTGACTTTCAGGCGGCGATGCTGGGCCCCGGGTCGGTCGCCGCCGGTTCCGCGACCCTGGAGGGATCCGCCTACCTCGACGCCCTGACGGGCCTCTACCGCGGCTATGCGGAGCTGCGTGACTCGATCGGCAAGGCGGACGCCCACGCGATCGCCCACGCCGCGATCTACGCCCTGCGCCGCGACCCCGACTCGTGGCGCGGCCGGCCCGTCTTCCTCTACGGATTCGACGACCTGACCGTCGAGCAGCGCGAGCTGGTCGCCGGCCTGGCGGCCGCCGGCGAGGTGACCGTCTCGCTGACCTACGAGGATCGGGCCGCGCTGGTCGATCGCGCCCGCCTGCTCGAGCAGCTGAAGCAGCTCGGAGTCGACTCGGAGACCCGCACCGAGCCCGACCCCGAGAACACCGGCAGCCCGCTTCTCTTCAGCCTCGAGCGAGGATTTCTGCGCAGCGAGCCCCGCGGCCATCCGCACGACGACTCGCTGAAGATCCTGCGCAGCGCCGGAGACCGCGGCGAAGCCGAGCTGATCGGGGCCGAGGTCGCGCGGCTGCTCGCCGCCGGTTCGCAGCCCGGCGAGATCGCGGTCGCTGAGCGCGACGCCGCCGGGCGCGGTGCGCTGCAGGCCCGTGTCCTGCGCGGCTTCGGGATCCCGGTGGCGCTGGAGGCCGACGTGCCGGTGACCCACAGCGGCACCGGCACCTGCCTGCTTGCCCTGCTTCGCGCCGCCTTCGGCGACGGGACCGCGGCCGACCTGCTCGCCTACCTGCGCGGCCCCCGCCGGGCCCCGTCGGGGCGCGTCGACTGGCTCGAGCGCTCGATCCGGCGCCGGCGCCTGCGCAGCGTCGAGGAGGCGCTGGCCGAGTGGGAGCGGCTTGCCAAGGAGCCCTTGCGCGACCTGCACCGGCTCCGCGAGCGGGCAGCCGACCGGCCGCGGCTTCTGGCCGAGGTGGCGCTTCTGGCCCGCGACATCGCGCAATGGCCGCGAGCGACCGAGGGCCTGCGGGGGGAGATCCCCGATCACAACGCCGCCTTCGAGCTGCGCGCCGGGGAGCGGATCGCGCAGGCGGCCGAGGAGCTGGCCGAGCTGCGCGGCTTGGAGCCGTCGCCGCGGGAGCTGATCGCGATCGTCGACGGGCTGACGATGCCGGCCTGGACGGGCCCCACCGAGGGCAGGGTGAGGATCGCCAGCCCCTACGCCCTGCGGGCCACCCGGGTGGCGCACCTCTTCGTCGCCTCGCTGCAGGACGGCGAGTTTCCCCGTCACGGAACCGGCGGGCCATTTCTCTCCGACGAGCAGCGCGCCGCCCTCGGGCTGCCGGAGCGGGCAGAGACCGACGCCGAGGAGCGCTACCTGTTCGGCGTCTGTCTGGCGCTGCCGACCGAGCGGCTCTTTCTCTCCTACAAGGCCAGCGACGAGGCCGGAGGGGCGGAGCCGCGATCGCCGTTCATCGACGACGTGCGGCGGCTGCTCGACCCACCGCCGCCCGAGGACCCCGACAGCGCCGATCCGCTGGAGGGGGCGCTGTTCCGGACGCGCGGCCTCGGGGAGGTCACCTTCGCCGCCGCCGACGCCCCCAGCGAGCGCGAGCTCGCCCGCTCGCTGGCGGTCTCGGTTGGTGATGCCGCGGCCACGATCGAGGCGCTCGGCGTCGACGAGGTGCGGGCGGCGAGGCTGAGCACGGTCCTTGCCGCCGCCGAGGAGGTCGATCGGGCGACCCGGGACCCGGGGCCGCTCCGGGTGGAGGCGGTGATCGAGGGGCTGAAGGCGGTGCCGGCCTACGGCGGCACCACTCTCGAGACCTTCGACGTCTGCTCGTACCGCTGGTTTGTCGATCACGAGCTCGACCCGGAGCCGCTGGACCCGACCCCCGAGCCCCTCACCCAGGGCGGCCTGATGCACGAGGCGCTTGACCGTCTCTACAAGGAGCGGCCGGGGGAGGACGCGCTGCCGCGCCCCGGCGACCTCGATCGCTGGATCGGGCGCGGGCGCGAGATCGTCGACGAGGTGACGGCCGACCTCAGCGACCACCCGGCCGACCGGACGATGCGGCGGCGGATCGAACGGCTGCTGGTCGCCTTCCTGCGCCGCGAGGCCTCGCGCGAGAATCCGCGCCTGCGGCCGGCGCTGCTGGAGGCCGGGTTCGGCGAAGGCGAGGGGGCCGAGAAGCCCCCGCTGCGGATCCGGGACTGGGCCCTGCACGGTCGCATCGACCGCGTCGACCGCGGTGACGGGGTCGGTCTCGCCTACGACTACAAGCTGGCCCGCGCGGTGACCCCGTTCGCGAAGTTCCTCCAGGAGGGCAAGCTGCAGCTGCCGCTCTACCTGCTGGCGCTGCGCGAGCTCTGGCAGATCGACGTGGTCGGCGGCGTCTACCAGCCGCTGCGGCCGACGACCAACGCCCGCCCCCGCGGCCTGGTGCGTGCCGACGACGGCGCCGAGCTGCTCGGTGACCTGGCCCTGTACGACGGCGATCTTCTCTCCGGAGAGGACTTCGAGGCCGCGCTCGAGGACGCCGCGGACAGGGCGACGCAGGCGGTGGCGCGGATGCGTGGCGGCGCGATCACCCGCGACCCCGGCCCCCCGGAGGGGATCAAGGGACACGGCCAGTGCCCCCGCTTCTGCGGCTTCGCACCGATCTGCCGCCGCGAACGAGCCCCGTTCGTGGTCCCCGACGATGAAGAGGAAGAGGAGGCGACGTGAGCGCCGAGCGCCGTCCGACCCGCGAGCAGGCCGAGGCGATCGGCATTCGCGGCCGCGACGTCCTGCTCGAGGCGGGCGCCGGCAGCGGCAAGACCGGAGTGCTGGTCGACCGCTACTGCGACCTGGTGGCGGGCGACGGCCTCGCTACGGACGAGATTCTCGCCTTCACCTTCACCGACAAGGCGGCGGCGCAGCTGCGCGAGCGTGCGCGCGAGGAGCTGCGCCGGCGCGCTGCCCAGGACCCGGCGGCGGCCGAACGTCTCGATGAGCTGGTGGCGGGGTTTGGCGGCGCCTGGATCACCACCATCCACGGCTTCTGTCGGCGCCTGCTCGCCGCGCATCCGATCGCCGCCGGGGTCGATCCCCGCTTCCGGGTCCTGGACGAATCGGAGACCGCTCGCGCCGCGCGGGCGGCATTCGATGCGGCGCTGGAGGAATTCCTCGCCGCCGACGATCCCGAGCGCGAAGCGACGGTCGCGGCCTACCGGATCGACGGCCTGCGCGAGATGATCGTCGCCGCCTACGAGGAGCTGCGCAGCGAGGGCCATGAGCGGCCACAGCTGCCCGAGCCCCCTGCCGGGGATCTCGAGGCTGCCCTGGTCGAGCTCGAGGCGACCGCCGCCGCCGCGATCGGCGCCCGCGGCGAGACCGAGCAGCAGCGTGCCAGGCTGGAGCGAGCGCTCGAGCTCTGCGGCGAGCGAGGGGTCCGGATGCCGAGCCTCGACGATCTGGCCGCAATCCGGATGGGAAAGCCGAGCGGGCCGCGGGGCGAGTGCGCGCAGGCGCTGCGGGCCGCGATCGGCCGCGCCGCCGAGTCCGGCGAGGGCGGCATCGTCTACGCGCAGGTGCGCGAGCTGCTGGAGCTGTTCGGGCGCCGCTTCGCCGAGCAGAAGGCGGCCCGCGCCGGACTCGACTTCGAGGATCTGCAGCTGCTCGCCGTGCGGCTGCTGACCGAGTCCGAGGTCGGCGAGCAGTACCGGACGCGCTTCTCGCAGTTGATGGTCGACGAGTTCCAGGACACCAACCGGCTGCAGCTGAAGCTGATCGAAGCGCTGCACGGGCCGGCGACCAAGCTGTTCCTGGTCGGCGACGAGTTCCAGTCGATCTACAGCTTCCGCCACGCTGACCTGGAGGTCTTCCGTCGCCAGCGCGAGCACTTCGACGCCGATCCCGGCGCCGCACTGCTGCCATTGAGCGGCAACTTCCGCTCCCGGCCCGAGGTCGTCGCTGCGGCAAACGCGATCGGGACCGAGATGCTGGCGGGCTTCAGGCCGCTCACCGTCGGTGCTGCCCCGGAACCCGCTGCGATCCCGGATTCGCCCGTGGAGCTGCTGCTGACCGAGCGCAAGGGCTGGGATGCGGACGGGATCGAGCTGCGGCTCCCGGTCGACGACCGGACCCCGAAGGAGTCGGTCGCCGAGGCGCGGTTTCTGGCCGCGCGGCTGCGCGAGCTGACCGAGGAGCAGGGGGTGGCGCGCGGCGACATCGTCCTGCTGCTGCGCGCCTTCACCCGGGTCGACGCATTCGAGGAGGCGCTCGAGCGCGCCGGGCTGCGCCCCTATGTGGTCGGCGGACGCGGCTACTGGTCCCAGCAGCAGGTCGAGGACGTGCGCTGCCTGCTCTCGGTGATCGCCAACCCCTACGACGACGAGCCGCTGCTTGGGGCGCTCGCCTCTCCGGCCTGCGGCGTGCTCCCCGACACGCTCTGGATCCTGCGCCGGGCCAGCGGGCACGGCAAGCATCTCTGGCCCGCCCTCGAGCATGCCGTCGGAGCCTGGGAGCCCGACCTCGCCGAGCCCGAGTGGCTGGCGCAGATTCCGGCGCCGGACCTCGAGCGCCTGCAGCTCTTCCATTCCCGGATCGGCGCCCTGCGGGCCGAGGCCCCGACCCTGGCGCTGGAGGAGCTGGTCGACCGCGCCGTCGCCGACAGCGGCTACGACGTCGCGGTTCTGATGCGGCACGCGGGTGAGCTGCGGTTGGCGAACCTGCGCAAGCTGATGCGGATGGCGCGCGAGTTCGAGGCCAACGAGGGCCGCGACCTGCGGGCCTTCCTCGATTTCGTCTCCTTCCGCAGCGGCGAGGACAACGAGGCCGTCGCCGCCACCGAGGCCGAGGACCACGACGGGGTGCGGGTGATGACGATCCACAACGCCAAGGGGCTCGAGTTCCCGGTCGTCGCCGTCGCCGGTCTCGGCCGCGACCTGCTCGGCGGCGGCCGTCCGCCCGAGCTCAGCCTCGGGCGCGGGGGCGAGGACGAGGCGCGCGTCGGCATGCGACTGGCCCGGCTCGGCGCCCCCTGGGTCGAGATGTACGAGTGGGGCGACCTCAAGACGCAGGCCGCCGAGCTCGGCTCGGCCGAGGAGCTGCGCCTCTTCTACGTCGCCGCGACGCGGGCGCGCGAGCGGCTGCTGCTCAGCGGTGTCCTGGCCGGGCAGCGGCCGGACGAGCTGAAGCCGGGAACCCCGGTCAGCGAGCGGCTGCTGCGCGCCTTCGGGGTCAGCGAGACCGAGACAGACACCACGATCGGGCTGCCGTCCGCACCCGCCGCACCCGATCTCGACGCGGCGTTCCCCGAGGCCGAGGTCGCCGTGCGCGTCAACCGGCCCAGCCCCGAGCAGGCGTCGCGGTTGGTGCGGGTCGCATCGGCGCCTGCCCCACCCGCCGCCCTCGGCGCCGGGCCACCGCCGATCGTCGAGCCCCGCTCCCCCGTCACCCCCCGCCGGCCGCTCTCATATACGGCCCTCGCGCGGCACCGGCGTTGCGGCTACCGCTTCTACGCCGAGACCGTCCTCGGCCTGGCGCCGACCAATGGCAACGGGACCGCGATCGGACGCAGCCAAAACCAGGAGTTCGGCGACGCCGTCCACCAACTGCTGGAGTGGTCCTCGGGCCGGCGCTGGATCGAGCCTCCCGATGACGTCGCACGGCGCTTCCTCGCCGCCCGCGGCGTCGACGCGGACGATGGGGTACTCGATCGGGCGCGCGAGATGCTGCGCGGCTGGATCGACTCACCGTTGCGGGTCGAGCTCGCCGACCGCGGCACCAGGACCCAGGCCGAGGTCGGCTTCCTGATCAGGCTCGGCGGCTCGCTGATGCGGGGAACGCTGGACCTGCTGGCCGAGCCCCGCGTGGGGCAGCCGACCGTCGTCGACTACAAGACCGACCGCATCGAGGGGGCCGACCCGGCCGAACACGCCCGTCGCTACGAGGTCCAGCGCGATCTCTATGCGCTGGCCGCGCTTTCGGCCAGCGGTGCAGACGCGGTCCGGGTCGCCTACGTCTACCTCGAGCAGCCCGACAGCCCGGTGACCTATCTGATCGAGCGCGACGGGGCGGAGCGGGCGCGCGCCGGGCTGGAGGGCACGATCGAGGCGATCGCGGCGGGACGCTTCGAGGTCACCTCGACTCCCGACTGGGAGCTCTGCCGCGACTGCCCGGCCCGGCGCCGGCTCTGCAGCGCCCCGGCGGCGCCTCCTGAGTAACGCGAGTTGTTACGATATATCGCGTACTGTCTTTCACGAACGCAAGGAGCAACCGATGCACGAGAGATTCAGCCGCCAGGCCCGCTGCGCCCCCCGCGGCTCCCGCGAACACGGCCGTCACATGCACGGCCGGCGCTTCGGCCGTGGTGGCCCCCGCGCCCGCCGCGGCGACGTCCGCGCCGCGGTGCTGGCGCTGCTCGCCGAGCGACCCATGCACGGCTACGAGATGATCCAAGAGCTGGAGGAGCGCAGCGGTGGCCTCTGGCGCCCCAGCGCCGGCTCTATCTACCCCACCCTGCAGCTGCTCGAGGACGAGGGCCTGATCAAGGGGCAGGAGAGCGACGGCAAGCGCCGCTTCGAGCTCACCGACGAGGGCCGCGATGCCGACGGGAAGCGCGAGGGCCCGCTTCCCTGGGAGGCGGTCAGCGCCGGCGTCGACCGTGAGGAGGTCCGGCTGGGCCAGTCATTCCGCCAGCTTGCCGGGGCGTTTCAGCAGGTCGCCCGCGCCGGCACCCAGGAGCAGCAGGCGCGAACCGGCGATCTGCTCGACGAGGCCCGCAGGAAGATCTACGGGATCCTGGCCGAGTCAGAGCAGGGTTCGTGACATAAGCGACTGGGCGCGGGTCCCTCCGCGCCCAGTCGGTTGGGCCCTGGGTCGGCAATCCGGGCGGCCGCCCAGGGGTCCCTTTATCCGTGCTCCGGGTGCCCGGGGGATCCGGGACCGAACTTGGCCTGGGCGGGAAAATGGCTGCATGGACCTCGCCGTCTTTGCCTACGGATCGCTTGTCAGCCCCGAGAGCTTCGAGGGGACATTCGGGCGACGGCCCGAGTATCTGGCCCCGGCCCGCCTGCCCGGCTGGCGGCGTCGCTGGTCGGTGTTCCGCGACAACCTCGCTGGCGAGAAGACCTTCGCCCGCGCCGACACGGAGGATCTGCCGCCTTGGATCGTGGGCCTCAACCTCGAGCCGGCCGGCGACGACGACGATCTCGCCCCCAACGGCGCCCTGGTCGCGATCGACGAGGCCGAGCTCGAGCGCCTCGACCGGCGCGAGATGCGCTACGACCGGGTCGAGGCCGGTGCGCTGGGGGGCTTCGACCGCGTGATCGCCTACACCGCCAAGCCCGAGCACTTCTCACCCCGGCCGCCCCCCGGAGCGGTGGCCATGGCCCCCTACCTGCGTACGGTCGAGGTCGCCTTCCAAGCGCTGGGCGAGGGCCAGTGGGAGCTCTTCTTGCAGACGACCGGTCCGCCGCCGGTGGAGCTGATCGAGCCGCGGCTGGTCCGCGACGAGATCCCGCCCGGCAATCCGCGCGATTGGTGACCAGAGCCTAGGCCGGCTGGCGGGTCTTCTTGACCTCGTACATCGCCGCGTCGGCTTCGCGCAGGAGCCCGTCGAGCTGGGCGACCTCGGTCGGCCAGACGGCGCGGCCGATGCTTGCCTGCAGAGCGAAGGTCTGTCCGGCGACCCGGAACGGCTCTTCGAAGGCGCGCCGCAGGCGCTCTCCGATCAGGTCGATCTCCGAATCGGAGTCGACCTGGACGACCAGGACCGCGAACTCGTCGCCGCCCAGCCGCGCGACCGCGTCCGCCGGTCGCAGCAGCTCCGAAAGTCGGGTCGCGACGACGCTCAGGACCTGATCTCCGACCAAGTGGCCGTGGCTGTCGTTGACCTGCTTGAAGTCGTCGAGGTCGACATAGAACAGGCCGACGCTCGCGTCCTCCCGCCGTGCCCCCTCGGCGATCCGCGAAAGCTTGTCGCTGAAGCCGACCCGGTTGCAGATGCCGGTCAGCTGGTCGTGGCTTGCCTGATGGGTGATGTGGTCGACGAGGCGGCCGTTCTCCAGCGCCGTCACGGCGTGCGCGGCGACACCCGAGAGCCGATCCCGCAGCTCGGGGCTGAGGGCAAGGCGCCCCGGGTCCTCGAACACCGAGACGATCAGGCAGCCGAGCAGGCGCTCCGCGGTCGCAATCGGCACCGCCAGGCAATGGACGATGCCGAGCTCGTTGAGCCGCCCCAGCAAGGGCGAGTCGGCGAGGTCGATCGCCAAAGGCTCGGGATCCGGATTCTCGAGCAGCCGGGCCAGCTCCGAGACGTCTTCGGGCCGGATCCGCTCCAGCCCGCGGCCCTGGACGGCGGCCCGGGGACCACCGACTGCTCGCCGGATCAGCTCGCCCTCGGCTTCCTCCCAGATGTAGACCGCGACGCGGTCGCAGTCGATCACCACCGGGACCGCCTCGGCCAGGCGGCGGGCAATCTCCTCGCTCTCGTCGGCAGTCGCCAGCCGCCGGGCCAGCTCGAGAAGGGTCCGCGACTCCTCGTATCTGCCTTGGGCCTCCTCCTGGCGTGCGTTGGCCTCGGCAAGCGCCGCCGCGGAATCGAGGGCGGCGGCAGCGTAACGGCCGTAGACCTCGAGCAGCTGGCGCTCCTGGGGGAAGAACTTCGCGCCGGGCTGATGGATCGCCACCAGCGAGCCGTAGTGGTTGCGGTGTGACGCCACCGGGACGACCAGCCAGTGATCGGGATACGGATCCGGATCCTCGGCGAGGACGTGCTGGGCGACCGTCTGGCACTCCTCCTCGCTGAGGCCGCGCTGGTGCCACTGAACCGAGGTCTCGGTGGGCCGGACCGCAAGCAGGTAGCGCGGAGCCCGCACCTGCAGGGCCGCCCGCTCGGTGATCCGCGCCAGTGTCTGCTCCAGGTCCCCGGAGGCGATCAGATCGGCCGCCGTCGCGAAGACGCTCTGCAGGCGTCCGGACATCGCGTCGAGCTGCGTCTGCAGGCTGGCGATCTGCTCCGCGGGATCGACCTCGTGCTCGGTGCCGGTATTCCAGCTCAACAGGTAGCGGCAGTCGGGATCCCCCTTCAGCTGGCAGGTGTCGTGCCGCACCGTCGCCGCGGTCATGCCGAACAGCACCGTGACCTGGGTCAGCAACCCGGCGGTCCAGTCGCAGTGCATCTGATCGCGAGGGAAGCCCGGCGCGGCGACGGCGCGGACCTCGGCCTGCCCGGGTCCGAATTCGATCGTCTCCAGGTCCGTGGCGGTGCTGAACCGGTGCGCGGCGTCGGCCATGTGCTGGAGCAGCTTCTCGGGCGAGCCGAGTGCGCGCAGCATGGTGGCGTTGGACGAGGCACCGAGCAAGCCGACGAAGTCCTCGCCGACGTGGCGGGCGAAATCGGGATCGGCGGTTATCTCCGTCCCCGCCCGCCAGAGGGCGATTGCCTCGTCATAGGAGATCCAGTTGCCGATGTCCTCGAGGTACTCCGTGTCGCGGCTGCTGGCCGCGAGCTCGAGCAGGCTTGCGACACCTTCCTCGCCGGCGAAGCGGCGAACGCGGCTGATCAGCACCGCCGTCAGAGAGCAGGAAAAGGCGTCGTCGGTCGTGCTCGTGGCTCTCGCCTCCCGGCTAGCCGTCATGCGCTTTGTATCGGCATCTCGCCGATTCGCTTCAGTCGCGGGGGAATAGCCCTGGACGTCCGGCCGGGGGCTACTTTTCCTCGCCTGACGCAGGCGAGGACTTCCCGCCATGAGGGGCGCGGTGAAAGTGCAGCAGCACGAGCTCGGTCGAGTGCTCAGCCGGGGACTCGGATGATCCGAGCCGGTTCGCCGTCTCGGCCTGAAGCGCCAGCGCCCTGTCGACCAGGGCCTCGACCTCCTCGAGCAGCTGACCGTAGGCCTGTTGGTCGAGCTCGAGCGGGGTCCAGCTGACCGTCGATTTGGTGTCTTCGAACCCGCCCGCCTTCCAGGCGTCGACGACGTCCTCCCAGATCTGCGCCAGGGTGGCGTCGAACAACATCCGCCGCGCCGCAGGGTGCAGCTGGGTCCACTCGGCCTCGCTCAGGCGCGGCAGCGCGGTGGCGCGGTAGAAATGCTCGACCGCCCCCCTGACCGGGGTCGTGCGCACCAGCTCGATCGCCTCGCACTCGGCGAGGATCTTGACGTGGTAGCTGACGTTGCCGAGCGGCTCGCCCAGCGCCTCGGCGAGCTGACTCGGGCTGACGGGGTCGTCGTGCAGCCGGCGAAGAATCCGCTGGCGCAGCGGGTGGCCGAGGGCCTTGACCAGCCGCTGGTCGACCAGCCCCGCCGTTGACTCAGTCTTCGAATCCATTCTCATCCCCCCAAGTTAGGGGCACCTTATCCACTGCCTGCCTGGGCCGCGCCTGGGCGCGCCGCGCGTCTTACGCTCGAGGGGCTTGAATTGCTCAGTTTTCCCTGAGAGGATCACGTTGCCGAGTCCCGCGACGGTGCCGAAGCGGGGGCTCGGAGTATTCGGGCGGCAAATGCTGCCCGTTGCCCCGTCGGGAAGCTGGGTTTCTTCCCCCGTGCCTGGCGCCCGACGGGGCAACCGGCAGGCCCACTTTGGAGGCCAAAGCTCAAGCAGGGCTGAACGATCGTGGCGGCCCTGTGGTTGCGGCGGCCGCCGACGGGGAACCTTGTGGACATGGCGAATCTCGTCCTCGGGCCGCTGCTGCGCTACGTCGGTGAGCGTGAGGCCACGGTCTGGGTCGAGACCGACGCACCCTGCGAGGTCGAGATCCTCGGCCACAGCGCCCGCACCTTCCGGGTGCGCCGCCACCACTACGCCCTGGTCGCGATCGATGGGCTGGAGCCCGGGGGCAGCTACCCATACGAGGTGCGGCTGGACGGTGAGGCCTGCTGGCCGCTTCCCGATCACGACGCTCCTCCCAGCCTGATTCGAACCATCGATCCGGCAGCCTCGCTGAGGCTCGCTTTCGGGTCCTGCCGCGTCGCCATGCCGCACACCCCGCCCTATTCATGCAGCAAGGACGAGGACGAGCGCGGATTCGAGCTCGACGCGCTCAACGTCCTTGCGCGGGAGATGATCAGGGGCACGAGGGAGAATTGGCCCCAGGTGCTGCTGCTGCTCGGCGACCAGGTCTACGTCGACGAGGGCTCACCGGTGACGCGGGCGAAGATCCGCTGGGAGCGCGACACGACCAAGCCCCCCTACGAGGAGGCGGGCACGTTCGAAGAGTACTCCTGGCTATACCGGGAGTCATGGGGAGATCCGCTGATCCGCTGGCTTTTCTCGACCGTGTCCTGCTCGATGGTCTGGGACGACCACGACATGCATGACGACTGGAACATCTCCCGCTCCTGGGTCGAGGAGATGAACGAGCTCGACTGGTGGCGGGTCCGGGCGGTCGACGGGTTCATGAGCTACTGGGTCTACCAGCACATCGGAAACCTCTCGCCGGGCGAGCTGGCGCAGAACGATCTCTGGCGACGCATGCAGGACCTCGACGATGCCACCGGCCCGCTGCAGGACTTCGCCGAGCGAGCGAATCAGACCGGCGAGGGAACCCGCTGGAGCTACTGCCGCGACTTCGCGGGCACGCGGCTGATCGTCATGGACTCGCGCGCAGGGCGGGTGCTGCGCGAGGACCGCCGCTCGATCTTCGACGACGACGAATGGGAGTGGATAAAGGACCAGGCGCACGGCGACTTCGACCACCTGCTCCTCGCGACCTCAGACCCCTTCCTGCTCGCTCCGGCGATGCAGCACATCGAGGCCTGGAGCGAGATGGTCTGCGACGGCCGCTGGGGATCGCGCGCGGCCGCCCAGTGCGAGCGCCTGCGGCGCGGCGTCGACCTCGATCACTGGGGATCGTTCCGGCTTTCGTTCGAGCGGCTCTCGAAGCTGCTCGAGGAAGTCGGCTCGGGAGATCGCGGCAAGCCCCCTGCCTCGATCGTCGTCCTCTCGGGCGACGTCCATCACGCCTACCTGGCCGAGGTCGCTTTCCGGCGCAGTGCCGGCGTGCGGAGCGCCGTGTACCAGGCAACCTGCTCGCCGTTTCGAAACCCGCTCGATTCCCACGAGCGCGCGGTGGTGAAAGCGTCCACCTCGCGGCCGATGGAGGTGCTGGCACGGGCCCTCGCGCGCAGCGCCGGTGCCCCGGATCCGCGGATCAGGTGGCGGATCTGCGATGGCCCCTACTTCGACAATCAGGTGGCCAGCCTGCGCATCGAGGGGCGGCGGGCCGATCTGCGACTCGACAAGACGATCGCCGGAGACGAGCAGGAAAAGCACCTCGACCGGACCTTCGACCGCCGCCTCGCCTGATCCGACCCTGCCGCGCTCAGGCCTTCCAGCGCCGGCCCCACTCCCGCAGGTCGCCCAGCACCGGCCCCAGGTCGGCGCCCTTGGCGGTCAGCGAGTAGCTGACCCGGACCGGCGCCCCCGGCTTGACCGAACGGTTGACCATTCCCTCCGCCTCGAGCTCTCGCAGGCGCTGGGAGAGCAGCCGGTCGGACATTCCGGGAACGGCATCGCCGAGCTCGCCGAAGCGGCACGGCCCATCGGTCAGCGCCGAGAGGATCGCTCCCGACCAGCGCTTGCCGATCAGCTCGATCGCGGCGTGAAAGTGTGGACAGACCTTCGCCGCCGCAGCAGATGACCCCTGTGCGGATGCCTCCGTAGCCACCGCGCCTCAGCTTACTGAACGTAAGTAACGGGTCCTGAGGCGGCTCATCCGGAGGTGCAGGGGCCGGTGCCGACCTGGGTCGAGGAATTGCGCAGCGCGGTGCGGACCAGGTTGTCGGGCACGGCGAAGCCCCCAGGCTTGCCCATCGTCGTCGCGGCGAACACCGTCGCCAGCACCCGGCCCTTGGTGTCGACCACCGGTCCGCCGGAGTTGCCGCTTCGGATCGTGCCCCGGATCGAGCTCATCTGCCGAGCCACCGGACCGCGGCCGTAGGAGTTCTCGCTGATAACCGTCTGGGTTCCTCCGAAGCGGGCCGGCGTGATCGTCAGGTCGCCGTTCTCCGGATAGCCGATCACCGCGGCAGCGGTCCCAGACCGCGGGTTGCGGGCCGGCTTGAGCACCGGCAGGCTGAGGTCGACCTTGAGAACGGCGAGGTCGTTGACGGGCTCGTAGTGGACCGGCGTGGCGTCGACCTCGGTCCCGTCGGGCGCGGTCACCGTGGTGTCGCTCTCGCCGGCGACGACATGGGCGTTGGTCACCACGAGCCCCGGGGCTCCCATCCATCCCGAGCCCTCGACTCCGAGCCCGCAGGCGGTTCCCAGCACCTTGACCACGCTGCCCCCGGCGCCGACCACGTCGGGGTTGCCGGCGATCGCCTTCGGGGGCGCGGCGACCGAGGCCGGCGGCCCGTTGACGCTCGGGCTCGGGTCGACGCGGTTGAGGGCGTTGAGGATCGGCCCCGAGGGGGGCAGAAGGTCGTTGAGGTGGCCGAGGATCAATGACCGCTGGACGTCGCGTCGCAGCTCACCCGCCCCCGGCGCATGCAGCGCGACGGCGCCGAAGATCCAGGTCAATCCCAGGGCCACGGCGGCAATCAGCACCGCCCCGCCCGCCCCGTCGGCGAGGTGCATCGCCGGTCCGCGAACCAGCCGCGCCCGCACCCCGGCCCCGAGCCCCTCCAGGGTGACCGCCACCGCGGCGCCCACCATCAGCGCCCCGAGGGCGGCCAGCAGCGGCGCATAGGGCGAGTGCGAGCCGCCGGAGAGGAGCGCCGGCGCCAGGCGGCTGCCGGCAAAGGCGCCGAGGGCGAATCCGGTCAGCGTGAAGGCACCGATGATCAAGCCCTGCTCATAGCCCCAGATCGCGAGCGCGAGCGTGAAGGCGACGATGCCCCAGTCGAGGACGGTCACCGCGCGAATACAACCATGCGCCCCGCCTGGCCCAGTCATTACCTTTCGATCAAGTGAGATCGCTACCTCCCGAGGTGGAGCGTCGCCGCCGTCTCGTCACTCGCGCGTTTCCGCTCGCCGCGGTTGCGCTGATTGCGTTCGTCGCCGGGGTCATCAAGGGCAGCGCCCCACCAGCCGAGAAGCAGTCCGCGGAGGACTTCGTCTCAGCCTGGGCACGGCAGGACTTCGCCGCAATGCACGCAGAGCTGAATTCGGATTCCCAGCGCCGCTACTCGGTCCAGGACCTGCGCAGCGCCTACCTCGACACCCAGCAGACGGCGACCCTGCGCACCCTCGACCCCGGCGCCGCAGAGGGTCCGGACTCCAGCGGCGGCCAAGAGGTCTTCACGGTCCCGATCGAGCTCGGCACGGTCGCCTTCGGGCGCTTTACCGGCGACCTGCGGCTCCCGTTCGCCGACGGCGGCATCGCCTGGGACCCCCACCTCGCGTTCCCCGGCCTGCGCCCGGGCGAGCAGCTCGAGGATCGCGTCGCCCTCGCGCACCGGGGGGCGATCCTGGCCCGCGACGGGACCTTCCTCGCCAAGGGCCCACCCGAGGCCCGCTCACATCCCCTGGGCAGCGCGGCGATCGACGTCACCGGCGAGGTCGGCCAGCCCAGCGCCTCGGCGGTTCCGGCGCTTGCCCGCCAGGGCTTCCCGGCCGGAACGCCGGTCGGGATCAGCGGCCTCGAGCGGGCCTTCAACCGGCGTCTGGCCGGCAAGCCGGGTGGAGAACTGGTCGCCGCTGGCGGAGAAAGCTCGGAGCGCGTCCTCGCGAAAGGTCAGCCGCGACCCGGCAAGCCGCTGAAGACGACGATCGACCCCACCCTTCAGCAGACCGCGGTCGCCGGGCTGGCGGGCCGCGCCGGCGGGGTCGCGGTGCTGGATGCCCGCAGCGGCGCCGTGCGCGCCCTCGCCGGAACCGCATTCTCGGCTCCGCAGCCGCCCGGATCCACATTCAAGGTCGTGACCACGACCGCGGCCCTGCAGAAGGGAGTGGTCTCGCTCGACGACCAGTTCCCGGTCACGGACGGGATCAACGTCGGCGGCCGCTTCATCGCCAACGCGAATGACGAGTTCTGCGGCGGGAGCTTCACGCAGGCGTTTGCCGAATCCTGCAACGCCGTCTTCGTCCCCCTGGGGCCGAAGATCGGCAACGACCAGATGGTAAGCACCGCCGAGCGCTATGGCTTCAACTCGCCGCCGACCCTCTACGACCAGGGGGCGACGGCGATCACCGCCCCGCCCGAGCCCAGCATCCCCGAGCAGATCGGCGACGACCTCGATCTCGGGGTGACGGCGATCGGACAGGGCCAGGTTCTGGCGACGCCGCTGGAGATGGCTTCGATCGCGCAGACGGTCGGCTCGCACGGGATCCGCCGGCCGACCCCGATCATCGCCAAGCAGAAGCTGCAGGCCAACGCGAAGCCGGTAAGGGTGATGTCGGGCAAGATCGCGGGCCAGTTGCGCGACCTGATGATCGGCGTCGTCACCGGCGGCACCGGCACCGCGGCGGCGCTGCCGGGAGTCCAGGTGGCGGGCAAGACCGGCACCGCCGAGTTGGGACCCAAACCCGGCGCCCCGTCCCCCCCGCCCGGCCAGCAGCCCGAGCAGTCGGTCGATGCCTGGTTTACGAGCTTCGCGCCGGCCAGCAACCCGCGCCTGGCGGTCGCCGTGCTTCTGGTCGATGCCAACGCCGACGGCGGAACGGTCGCGGCGCCGGTGGCCCACGATGTGCTGGCGGCGGGATTGCTTGGCTAGCGGCAGCGTTCGCGGGCTTCAGTCACCGGAGCGCGCCGGGAACCCGAGCGCGACCGCGATCGCGACCAGAACACAGCCCAGCACCGCCAGCAGCCCGCCCGCGGTGTCGGTGACCAGCGAGAGTCCGGCTGCGACCAGGGTGATCGCCGCTCCGCTGGCCAGCATCGTCCACCAGCCGCGTCCGGGCGCGTCGGAGGGTGGCGCGTAGGGAGCCGAGAAGACGGTGCCGGCGATGATCGCCACCAGGCCGGCGAAGCTTGCGGTGTCGCCAAACAGCCGCAGCAGGATCACCAGCGCGCCGGCCGCGGCGAGCAGCAGCGAGAGCTGCAGGACTCGCATCCGTCAGAGGTCCAGCGTGATCTTGGCCGGTCCGCCCGGGCCCGGGATGTCGAGGACCAGGGGGCGGTTGTCGTTCGCCGAGGTGGGGATCGAGAACAGAACCATCGAGCCCCCGGCCGGCCCGACCTGAGCTGTGCTGTCGAGCGCCGGGGCCTGGTCCTGCGGCCCGATCGGCGCCCCGAGCGGCAGCGCATACGGGCTCTGGCTGGGCAGCGGGAAGTAGCTCTGGTCGGTCGTGTCGGTGATCTTCCAGCCGGTGGGGATGTTGACCGCACTCTGCTTGTTCTTGTTGATGATCTCGACGAAGATCCCGAGGTAGAGCTGGTCCGGCCCCGAGGGCGCCTGGCCGACCAGGTACTCGTGATCCTCGACGTCGTCGGGGTTGAGAAAACGCGAGAACTCGACGTTGAACTGCAGATCGCCGAGCTGGACCGGCTGGCCTTCGCTGACGTCGGTCCCCTCCTTGGACCCGCAGGCGGCGAATGCCGCCGCGAGCGCGAGCACGGCAAGAGCGGGCAGCAGGCGAAGGATGCGGCGCGCTGTCATCGGCGGCGGCAGTCTATTGGTGCACCGGCGTCGGGTAATCGCTTCCGGCGGCCACCCGCCGCGTCCCCGCGGGGGCGAGATCGGATTCCAACAGGTCGCGCAGGCGCCGCAGGGCGGCGCTCCAGTCACGCCCGTACCAGACCGAGGCCGCGCCGAACACCTCCTTGAGGCGATCGATCGGGTGGCCGGGCTCGGTCCAGTAGGTGACCCGCACCGTGGTCAGCGCCCCGGGGCCTGCGACAAGCTCCCACTCAGTCGCCGAGCGGATCCGGTTCCAGCGCCCGCCGCTACCGCGCTCGGATATCCGGTGGGGCCGCTCCAGGGCGGCGATCGTGGTGTCCATCCAGATCGCCTGCGGCGGCGCGAAAAAGCGAAACCGCGCCCCGGCTCCGACCCCGGTCGACTCGGTGCGAAGGAGATGGAAATCGCTTATGAAGTGGTCGCAGAAGGAGGGCCGGTTGGCGAGATCGGCGATGAAGTCGAAGCCCGCCTCGCGCGGCACGTCGATCGCTAGCTCGGCACTGACCGGTCCCATCGGGCGATTCTATTTGCCCAACCCGGTGGCTCCGGGAGGAGCCCGGACGCCGGTGGCGAAGCGAGCCTTCATGGACGAGTTCACATCCTGCTCGGTCTGCGCCAGGACGCCGTTGATCGGCGAGGAAGTCACAGTCTTCGGCGACGGTCGGAGCGAATCGATGGTCTGCAGCCTCTGCCTCGAGCGGCCCCGCGCAGCAGCCCTGGGCGAGCGGCTTCGCGGCGAGCGCGTGCGCAGCGCCGCCGGTGCCGCCAACGTCCACCGTGCCTGGCCGGCGCCCGCGCCCCCGGTCGCGCCGCCCGAAGCTGCTCCAGTCGCCTGACCTTTGCGGCGCCGGCTGTTTTCTTTGGACGTAGCGGCTAATTCGTCCATTGGTCGATGTACGCAATTTCCAAGCGCGGTAGCATCGGATTCCATACTTGGAGGTGGAAACGTTGATCGGCGCCGCTAGCGAGCTTCACGAAGCGGGCGCCGCTCCCGGAGCCGGAACCTTTTCCTGCTCCGCCTGCGGCTCACAGGTCTCACTCGAAGCTCAGGACGAGCTTCCAGAATGCCCCCGCTGCGGGAGCGACAGCTTTCGGCGCGCTTCGCTGTTCGAGTCAACGCCCGAGCAGGAGACCGACAAGACGGTCGAGTTCCCGGCCGCCTCGGTGCCGGCGGCGCCCGAGTGGCTGGATCAGGCACGCGAGGGGATCTCCGAACCCGGGCGCTACCTGGTCGTTCGCGACGATGGCATCAAGGTCTTTCCGCTCGAGCGCGGTTGGTCGCGGATCGGCCGCAGCGTCACCGCTGACATCCGCCTCGATGACCCGACGGTCTCGCGTCGCCACGCGCTGATCGTCTGGGAGGGATCGAAGCCTCTGCGCGTGCTCGACGACCGCAGCCTCAACGGGCTGCTCGTCAACGGCGAGACGGCAGACTGGGGAAGGATCCAGGACGGCGACGAGCTGACGATCGGCCGTTACCAGCTATACGTGGTCGAGGTCTGATCGACCCCGGTAGGCGTATTCGTCTACTTTTGCCGCTGGGCGCCCGCTTAGCATCCCAGCATCGCTGGCGGCCTCGAAAATCCGGAACCAGAATTGGCCCAGCACGACGAGCAGACCCCTGAGCAGCAGGCGGGAGCCGAGACGATCCCTCCGGGCGAATGGAAGCGCCGCCTGGCCGAGCGCCAGACGGTAGAGGCCGACCCTGCTCCGCCGCCGCCCTTCGGCGCCGGGGCCGAGGACGAGCCCGGCGACCCCCGCGAACCGGACCGCGGCCAGGCCGGGCCCGCCCCGGCGATGCCCGACGGAACTTTCGATTCCTCGCGCAAGCAGCTGCGCGAGCAGGCCGAGAGGGCGCGGTCAGGACTTCAACAGCTGCTGCTGAGCGAGAACGAGCGCCTGCGCGGCGACCTCACCGGCGCGATCCATGACCTGGAGGAGAAGCTGCAGCGCTCGACCCGCAGCCGCGCCGAGGCCGAGCTCGAGCGGATCGGAGCCGAGGTCAAGGCCGCCGGCGAGGCACAGCTCGCCGAGGCCGAAGGGCGACTGCAGACTGCACTCGAGCAGCAGGCCACCGCGGCGAGCCAGGCCGCGGTCTCGAAGGCGACGCCGCAGATGCACTCGCACCTGCAGGAGCTGCTGACCGAACGCATCGACGCCCAGATCAAGGAGAGCTCGGCCGCCGCCGGACAGGAGCTGCGGGCCGAGCTGAGTGCTTCGATACCCGAGATCGAAAGGCGCCTGAGCGAGACGGCAAAAGCGCGTGCGGCCGAGGAGATCGAGCGCCTGAGCGAGGCGGCCACGGCCCAGATCGCCGGCGCCGAGGACCAGCTGCGGGAGTCGCTGGAACGTCGGGCGACGGAGGAGACCCGGGCCGCCGTCGCCGCGACGACGCCGCAGATGCAGGCGCAGCTCGAGCAGATGCTCACCAGCCGGCTCGAAGCCCAGCTCTCCGAGGACGCGGCCGCCGCCAGCCGCTCGCTGGAGGCGAAGCTGATGGAGGCGACCGAGACGATGGAGCGCCGGCTTCACGATGCCGCCCGCGAGCGCGCCGAAGCCGAGATCACGCGGGTCGCCGCCGAGGCCGCCCAGCAGCTCACGGCAGCCGAGCAGCGGCTCGGGGGCAGCGTCGAAGAGGCGACCGCGAGCGCGATCCAGGCCGAAATGGCAAGGGCGACACCGCAGATGCGCGGCGAGCTCGAGCAGGCGCTGAGCTCGCGTCTCGAAGAGCGGCTCCGCCATAGTGTCGGCGCCGCCGCCGAGCAGCTGGCGACCCAGCTTCAGTCATCCAGCGAGACGACCGCCCAGCAGCTGACCGAGTCGACCCGGGTCCGGGTCGACTCCGAGATCGAGCGCATGCGCAGCAGCGCCGAGCAGCGGATCGTCGCCGCCGAGGAGCGCCTCCACGCCGCGGTCGAGGAACGCACCGCGCAGGCTGCCCAGGCCGAGGTCGGCAAGGTCGCGCCGCAGGTCCAGGCCCAGCTCGAGCAGGCGCTGACGGCGCGGATCGAGGCCCAGGTCGGCCAAAGCACCGCTGCGGCGACCGAGACGCTTGGCCAGCAGATCGACCAGCGCCTTGCCGCGGCCAGCCAGCAGCTCGACCAGCAGGCTCGAAAGCAGCTCGACGAGGCACTCGGCGCCGCCGTCGACCATCTCCGCGGCGATGCCGAGCAGCGCCTGCGGCAGGCCGCCGAGCAGCAGCTCAGCGGGGCTCTGGAGGAGTTCCGCGCCGCGGCCGCCGAGACGAGCAAGGGCGCCGACGAGAGCCTGAAGCGCACCGTCGAGGAGAACGCATCCGCGGCCGAACAGCGGATCGTCGCCGCGGTGAAAGCGGCGACAGCCGACGTCGGCCAGGAGGCCAAGGCGGCGCTTGACAGCGACGCCGAGTCGCTGCGGGCGACGATCGCCAAGAGCTCAGAGGCCGCTGCTGCCCATGTTCAGGCCGAAGGCCGCAAGGTGGCAGCGACGCTCTCCGAACAGGAGAAGCGGGCTTCGGAGAAGCTCTCGCGCAAGGCGCTGCGCCGCGACCGCGAGGAGCAGCGACGCCGCGAGGAGCTTCCCAAGGAGCAGGTCAACGAGGTCGTCACCGCGCTGCGGGCGGAGTCCGAGCGCCAGCGGGCCGAGACCGCCAAGCGGGCGGCCGAGGCTCAGCAGCAGCTCAACCAGGCCGCCGAGCAGGCGATCCGCGACAGCACCGCCAAGGTGCGCACCGAAACCGAACGCCTGCTCGACGAGCTCCTGCGCGACATCCGCGCGATCGGCGAGTAGCAGCAGGCCGGGACATGGCAGCAGCCGAACCTGCGTCGTCCGATGCAGCCGGCGTGCTCGCGCCGCCGCCCCTGATCTACCTCGGAGGGCTCGTCGCCGGCTTCGTGCTCGAGGCGCTTCTGCCCTCGGCCTCGATACCGGGCGCGGTCCGCTGGCCGCTGGGGGTCGTGCTCTCGGCCGCTGGCCTGCTCCTCGCGCGCGCCTTCTTCCGCGCGCTACGCACCGCCGGCACGCCGGTGAACCCTTACTCCCCCACGACCTCGCTGGTGACCGGCGGCCCCTACCGGCTCAGCCGCAATCCCGCCTACCTGGCGATGGCCCTGGGCTACTGTGGAGTGGCGACGCTGGCGAGCGCCCTCTGGGTCCTGGTCCCGCTCCCGATCGTGCTGCTGCTCGTCGACCGCGGAGTGATCGCCCGCGAAGAGCGATACCTGCAGCGCAAGTTCGGCGATGAGTACGACCGCTACACGGCCCGCACCCGGCGCTGGGTCTGAGGGGGCGGCTATTCGGTAGAGATCGAGGGGTCCGCCTGGACCTTGTGCGGGACGATCTGGAGGAAGTTGACGCCCGGGTCCGCGGCCAGCTCCGCGATCCGCTTCGCCTCTGAATCCTGACCGCTGACCCGCAGCTCTTCGCAGTAGTGGCCGAGTAGGTCGTCGATGTCGAGGCGGCCCTCGGCGTCGACCTCCTCGAGCTCGACCAGGGCGCCCTCGCCAAGGCGGCGCTCGATCGCCGCACGGTCGAGGCCGAAGGCGTTGATGCGGACGTAGACCCGGCCACCGGTCATCCCGGCGCAGGCCCAGGGGCCGAGGTCGCCGAGGACGACGGCCCGGCCCGAGGTCATGTACTCGAAAGCAAAGCCCTTGGCGTTCGCGCGGTCGACGACGCAGCCGCGCGAATCGTCGATCGGCTCCGCGGGCTCGCCGCCGAGGACGATGTCGGCGCCAGAGAGCCTGATGCAGAACCGCGAGTCGGCGGAGCCCTGGACGAAGAGGCGCCCGCGCTGGGCCCCGTAGGCGAACGACTTGCCGACCGATCCATTCAGCCGCTCGCCCTTGGCCCCCTCGCCCTTGAGGATCGATACCGTGCCGCCCAGCATCGCCTTGCCGACCCCGTCCTGGGCCCCGCCGACGACCCGGCAGACGACGCCGTAGGCGTTGAAGGCGCCGAAGCCCTGGCCGGCGACCGAGCCGCCATTGAAGTTGAGCTCGGCCAGCACGTCCTCGGAGGCCTCGGGCCCGCCGTCGAAGATCCGCGCCCGCGAGAGCGCCCCTGAAAGCTCGGCCCCCAGCACGCGGTCGTTGGCGTCGGTGGCGCGCGGGAAGTCGCGATGGACGGCATGGCCCGAGCAGACCTCGCTCGCGAGCGAGCCGATCTCGGTCGAGGCCGACTTCGGCTCCATCCGAATCGGCCGCGCGACGACCAGCCCGGCCTCGGCGCGGGCCTCGGCCAGCACCTCCTCCTCGGCGACCGGGAGGTCGAGCGGCTCGAGGTCGAGGTACTCCTCCAGCGGCGTGATCAGCTCCGCGAGATCGAGCCGGTCGGAGTGGGAGATCTGCTCGAGCAGGTCATAGCGCCCGACCAGGTCCTGGGCGCGCTCGTATCCCAGCGAGGCGACCACCTGCTTGACCTCCTCGCCCATCGCCTTGAAGAAACGGGCGCAGCTCTCGGCCGCTGTGTCGACCTCCTGCGGGGTGAACTTCTTCAGCCCGTGCTCCTGGGCCTGCTCGACGGTCTCGATCTGGGTCGCGATGCCGACGTGGCAGGTGTCGAGCTGGCAGCCGCGGCAGATCGTGCAACCGATCGAGACCATCGCCAGGGTCCCGAAGGCGACCCGGTTGGCGCCCATGCAGTGCAGCTTCACGACGTCGTGGCCATGGCGGTAGCCGCCGTCGGCCCAGATCTCGACCCGGTTGCGGATCCCGGCCTCCATAAGCGCCCGGTGCACGGCGCGGGTGCCGATGTCGGATGGCAGCCCGACGTGACGCAGCGCGTGCTGGCGGGCGGCGCCGGTGCCGCCCTCGAAGCCCGAGAGGGTGATGATGTCGGCGCCCGCCTTGGCAATCCCGAGGCCGATCGTGCCGACGTTGGGCACCACGGGCACCTTGACCGAGACCCGCAGGTCGGGGTTGACGGTCTTCAGCTCGTCGATCAGCTCCGCCAGGTCCTCGATCGAGTAGAGGTCGTGGTTGTTGGAGGGCGAGATCAGGTCGGTGCCCGGGGAGGCGTTTCGGGCCGCGGCGACCTTCTCGGAGACCTTCTTGCCCGGCAGATGCCCGCCCTCGCCGGGCTTCGCCCCCTGGCCGATCTTGATCTCGGCGACGTAGGACGAATTCAGCATCTCGGCCGAGACCCCGAAGCGGCCCGAGGCGACCTGCTGGCCGCGCCATTTGCGGTACTCGCCGTACATGTCCTGGATCTCGCCGCCCTCGCCGTTGATGCAGAGGATGTTGATCGCCTTCGCCGCTGCGGCGTAGGCGCGGAAGGCCGGCTCGGACTGCGAACCGAAGCTCATCGAGGAGATCACCACCGGGTAGTCGTGCTGGCCGACGCTGGCGTCGACCGTCGCCGGGTCGACCGGCTCGCGGTCGCCCTTGAGCGCCATCGCGTGGCGCATCGAGATCGGGCTCTCCTGCTCGAGGTCGCGGACCTTCTGCGAGTACTCCTCGAAGCTCGCCGATCCGTTGGCGACCGCGATCGCCGCCTTGTAGACCTTGGGATAGAAGCGGAAGGTCTTGGCCGGCTTGGTCTCCTGCTCGCCGGCGAGGATCCGCTGCCGCTCGGCGCAGTCGGTGTCGAGGTCCGAAAAGCCCGCCCCTCCCCGCTCCGAGGCCGCGAACGCCTCGGTCTGGAAGATCTCGGCCAGCTCTGGCTTGACCCCGATCGAGGAGAACTGGCGCGCGTAACCACGCACCTCGTGGATCCCGATCGTCGAGATCACCTTCTCGATTCCCTTGCGCAGCGCCGCGGCGAGGTTGGAGACGTCCTGCTCGTAGTCCTCGACGCAGACCACCTCGACCATCACGTAGGGGCAGGCGCCATTGGCACCGAGGCCGAGCGCCAGCATCACGTCGTGGACGTTGCGCAGAGCCGCCGAGCGCAGCACGATCGAGCAGCGGCGGCGCAGATTGACCTCGCCCAGCTCGACCCGGAACTGCTTCAGCGCCTGGTCGACGGTCGAGACCGCCAGATGGGGGTCGACGTAGCGGCGCTCGCCCTCGTAGACGGTGCGGTCGGTGAGGACCAGCAGCTCGGCGCCGTCGCGTACCGCCTTCACGGCCTCCTGCTTCAGCCGCTCGACCGCTCCCTGGGTCGTCTCTGACTCCAGCAGCGAGATGTCGACCGCGGCGGCGCGGCCGCGGAACTCCTCCCAGAGGTCCTCCAGCAGGTAGGTCTTGTGCTCGCGGGCGATCCGCCGGTAGACGCTGTCCGAGAGCGGCGCCATGTCGTGATGGCCGCCGAGGATCACCGGGAAGGAGGTCTCGACCGTGTTCGTGTCCTCGCCCGGGGAGTCGGCCGGCGGGCGGCGCCCGAAGACGGCCCGGGTCGAGAAGTGCTCGATCTCGCGCTCGCGGTCGATCGCCGGATTGGTGACCACGGCGACGGTCTCCTTGAAGTAGTCGGCGAGGTTCTGGCGCTCCGGGGAGAGCGCCGCCAGCGGCCCGTCGTAGCCCAGCGAGCCGATCGGCTCGGCGCCGTTGGAGGCCATCTGCTGGACCAGCTTGACGTCGTCGCGCTGCCAGCCGAACCCGGCCAGCACCCGGTCGGTGACCTTGACCGGCTCCTCCGGCCCGGCCTCGGCATAACCGGGGATCTCCTCCCCCTCGAGCGGACCGCCGGTCTGAAGCGCGCGCTCATACGGGGCGACGGCGGCGGCGCCGGTGCGCTGCAGCCAGCGCTCGCGGACCAGGCGCTGCATCTGCTCGTGCGAGTGCAGAACCGAGCGCTTGCGCGAGCGGTCGATCGCCACCATCGCCTTCTCGCCCGGCGCCAGCGGCTTCGGCTCGGCGACCATGTCGTGGACCGAAACCACGCCCGGCTCGGAGCTGAAGACGTAGTCGTCCACCGTCTCGACCTGCCACAGCGGCCGCAGGCCCAGCGCATCGGCAGAGAACACGCACTCGTCGCCGCGGCGGGCGATCAGCGCCACCGGGCCCTGCGAGAAGGGGCCCATCATCTGGCGCAGGTACATGTAGAAGCCCTGCAGCTCCTCGGGGATCGCGCGGATCTCGTCGACGATCGGTGGCAGCACCATCTCCATCGCCTCCGGCAGGCTGAGCCCGTCGCGGCAGACGAGGGTCTGGATCGTGCGGTTGAGGTCCTGGGAGTCGGAGTTGCCCGGCTCGATCGGGACCGCGAGCATCTGGGCCTCCTGGCGCAGCTGGGCGATCGTGTTGATCTCGCCGTTATGGCCGAGGATCGAGAACGGCTGCACGCGCTTGAAAGAGGGCCAGGTGTTGGTCGAGTAGCGGTTGTGGCCGAAGCAGCCGACAGTCTCGAAGCGCTCGTCGTGCAGGTCGGGGTAGTAATCGCCCAGCACCCGCGGCGAGCCCATCACCTTGTAGACGCAGGTGTTGGCCGAGAAGGAGGGGATGTGGACGCCGAGCTCGCGCTCGAGCTCGATCAGGAGGTCGAACAGGACCCGGCCGCGGCGCTCGGCCTCGGTGACCAGCCCCGCGAGCTGCCAGAAGTGCGGCTCCTCCTCGCGTGCGGTCGAGCCGAGCGACTTCGACTCGACGGCGCCGACCCTCTCGGCGAGGATGCGAAAGCCGCCGCGGCTGAGAATCTCGCGGGCGTCGTGGCGCACCGCCTCGAGGTCCTGGGAGCGCTCGACGAAGACGTGGCCGACCGCGAAAGCCTCGTCCAGCGCCAGGGCCGGATTGTGGCCGCCGCTGCGCACTTCCTCGGCCCAGATCCGGCGCGGGATGTCGAGCAGGAGGCCGCAGCCGTCGCCCTCGCCATCGACGTTGCCCGCCCGGTGAAGCATCTTCTGGAGCGCCGCGATCGCGATCTCGATCGGCTCGTGGCTCGGGGTCGCGTCGCGGCGAACCGATGCGTAGATGGCACAGGCGTCCTTGTCCTCGACGCTGGGCGGGGACACGCGCGGGCGATAGGCGCGCTCGGGCGAATAGCGCTGCGGGCGCTCTTGGCCGCTTGACTGGGTGGGTGCCACTGTTACCTCCGGGTTCCGCGCCTTCTTCGAGCGGGCGCGCGACGGGGTTTGCGAGGCGGGCAGATTATAGGTTCGGCGTCCGGCGGATACCTGCTTTTGACGAAGGGCGGCTCGAATTGCCGGTCTGTGCAGGGGTTGTAGGCTGGCGCCGTGGCGATCACGATCGCGATCCTCTCCCAGAAGGGCGGTACCGGGAAGACGACGATGACCCGCTCGCTGGCCGACGTCTTCAGCCGCGTCGGGATGCAGACGCTCGCCGTCGACGCCGATCCGCAGGGCAACCTCTCCGACTACTTCGACGCCGATCCCGGCGCCGAGCCGACCCTGGGCGAGGTGCTGACCGGGCGCGCGCGGGCGATCGACGCGATCCACGACGGGGTGATCCCGGCCAACCTCGGCCTCGCCGAGGCAGAGCTGGTGCTGGCGGGCAAGATGGGGCGCGAGCTGACGATGCGAAACGCGTTGCGGGAGGCAAAGCGCCGCTACGACGCGATCCTGATCGACTGCCCGCCGACCCTCGGCCTGCTGACCGTCAACGCCCTGGTCGCCGCCGACCGGGCCCTGCTCAGCGCCGAGGCCGAGTACTTCTCGCTCCAGGGGGTCGAGCAAGCGCTGGAGGTGGTCGAGCTTGCGCGCCAGAACCTCAACCCGGAGCTCGACGTCCTGGGCGTGGTCCTCAACATCGCCAACATGCGCACCCGCCACGCGCGCGAGACCCTGGCGACCCTGAAGCAGCACTTCCCCGGCACCTTCGAGACCGTGATCCGGCGCTCGATCGCCTACGCGGAGTCATCGGAGCGCGCGGTCCCGATCCTCGACTTCCGGCCCGACCGCGGCGTCGACTACCTGCGGCTGGCGGCGGAGATCTTCGAACGGCTCGAGATGCCGCAGCGCCGCCAGCAGGTCTCCGAGCTCGCGGCCGAGCTCGCCCCGGCCTAGACGCCGGTCAGCCCCAGCCCATCGGCTCGTAGCCGCTCGAGATCGGGGCCGAGACGATCAACATCTTCACCGGCGCGTCGCCGTCATTGCGGATCGTGCGACGTGTCTCCGGTGAGACGCGGACGAAGGTCCCGGCCGGTGCCTGCACATCGCTGCCGTCGACGACGGCCGTCGCGTCTCCGGACCAGATGATGAATACCTCCTCCTGCTCGCGCCCGGTTTCGTCGTGTTCGGGGATCTGGCCGCCGGGCCCGATCTCGACCATGTTCATCCCCATCGTGCTCACCCCGAGGGACTTTCGGGCCAGGCGCCAGCTGCACTCGCCGGAGCCCTCCATCGGCTCGAAATCGTCGTGGTGCAGGATCGTGTAGCCGTTGCCGTCCATGGCCTTCTCCTTTGGTCCGGGGGTGGGAGGATTATCACCGCCCAACCAAGGGAGACCGATGAATGACAAGGATGAAGCGGCGGCGCTGGAGAATGCGATCGAGCGCTACAACGAGGGCTGGAACGCCCACGACCTCGACGCGATCGTCTCCATGCACGCACGCGACATGGTCTTCGCCAACCACACCGCGGGAGAGTCGGCCAGCGGCGAGCAGGTGCGCGACCACATCGGCGCGATCTTCGAGACCTGGCCCGACATCGAGTTCACGACCCGGCGCCTCTACGTCCGCGACGGTCTCGTGGTCCAGGAATGGACCGCGACCGCGACCCATCGCAAGACGATGCGCCGCGGCGAGCTCGAGGCCGAGCCGACCGGCAGGACGGTGAGCTGGGACGGGCTCGACGTGATCCCGTTCGAGGATGGGCTCGTGAAGCGCAAGGACGTCTACTCCGACTCGGTCTCGATCCTGCGCCAGGTCGGGTTGCTGGATTGACCGAGCTGGTCGACCAGCTCGAGATCCTGCACCGCCCGTAGCGCAGGCGACCCTATCCGGGGGAAATCGAGCTTTAGGCGAAAGCGCCGCTAGACCAACTGTTCAGTGAGCGCAACTGAAAACGGGGTCAGAGCTCGGGAACGTCGACCCCGTGGGGAGTGAACGGCAGCCGCCGCACCTCGGCCCAGTCCCCGCAGCGGTCCTGCATGGCCTCGACCACCCTGCCGGTGTCCTGCCAGGTGGTCCAGACCAGAAGCGTCGGGCCGGCGCCGGAGATCGTCGCCCCCAGCGCCCCGAGCTGCTGCGCTTGCTCCAGCAGCTCCATCGAGCGCGGGTAGAGCTCGCGCCGGCGCGGCTGGTGAATGCGGTCGCGCAGGCCGCGGCCGACCAGGTGCAGGTCGGCCTGCTGCAGCCCGAGGACCAGGAGCGCCGCCGAGGCGACGTTGGCGACCGCGTCGGCGAGCGGAACCTGCTCCGGCATCGCCGACCGCGCCGCCTCGGTGCTGACCTGCGCTGAAGGAATCACCGCCACCGCCTCCAGACCCTCCGGTGGATCGAAGCGGGTCGCGCTCGGGACGCCACCGTCCTCGCCGCAGATCACGAAGCCGCCGTGGATCGCGGCGGCGACGTTGTCGGGGTGGCCCTCGAGCTCGGCCGCCCGGGCGAGCAGCTCCGCCGGACCCAGTGCCAGCTCGTAGAGGTGGTCGGCGGCCGCGAGCCCGGCGACGATCGCCGCCGCGCTCGAGCCGAGACCGCGCGCGAGCGGGATCTCGCTGCGGATCCGGAAGCTCAGCCCGTCGGCCGGGTGCAGGCTCTCGAACGCGCGCACGACGAGGTTCTCCCGCCCCTCCGGGACCTCGAGTCCCCCGGCGTCGACCGAGAACTCCCCCGCCTCGAAGACTTCGAGCTCCATCTGCAGCGCGAGGGCCGCGGCCATCACGTCATAGCCCGGGCCCAGGTTCGCCGAGGAAGCCGGAACCCGGACCAGCCGCCGCCGGCCGGTCACGAGTGGTCAGTCCCGCAGGTCGTGGGGTGGTTGGACGAGCGAGAATCGAGCGTGGCAAGGACGCAGAGAGGGTCCAATGGCAGGGCCATTGGGCCGACCGAGGACGCCGCCACGCGACGTGTTCGCAGCCGTCCAACCGCCGTAGGACTTGCGGGAGGGACCACTAGGCCCACTTGATCGTGCACCCAACCGGCTCGGTCTGCGGGCGCTGCGGCTCGCTTCCCTCGAGCACCGCGTCGAGCGCCTCGCGGAGCCAGACGGCGTCCTGCCCCGGTTCCTCGTAGTCGGCGTCGGGGGCGCCCCGGTAGCGCAGCCTGAGGTCGGAGTCGAAGACGAAGACGTCCGGGGTGCGCTCGGCGCCATAGGCCCGGGCCACGTCCTGGCTGGCGTCGAACAGGTACGGATGCGGCCAGCCCCCCTCCCCCTGGACCCGCTGTCGCATCGCCTCGGGACCGTCCTGGGGGTAGCGCTCGGCGTCGTTGGAGTTGATGGCGAGAACCCGTACCCCGCGGTCGGCGTAGTCGCGGGCCACGTCGAGCAGCCGCTCGTGCCAGGCCAGCGCGTAGGGGCAGTGGTTGCAGGTCCAGTAGACGACCGTAGCCGGCTCGGCGCCGGGCTCGCCCAGGGCCTGCGACTCGCCGTCGACGCCGGGAAGCTCGAAGGCCGGCGCCCGCTCGCCGATCGCGATTCCGTTTTGCTCAGTCATCGCTCCACCGCCCTCCGTAGTGCCTCGCGCAGATCCTCGCGGTCCGGGAGCGGTGACACGCGTCCGTCCCGCCGCCGATAGACCCGGCAGGTTAGGCCGCGCGGAGCGTCGGCGTCCGCCGGCTGGAAGTCCTCGCCGTCGAGGCGGATCGTCGGCGAGCCCGGGAAGTCGATGCGTTCGGCGTCCCCCTCTGTGTCGATCTCGCTCATCGCGATCGACTCCGGGTCCAGGCCGGCCGCTCCGACCTCCTCGCGCAGCATCTCCAGCGCCCGTTCCCAGGACGGGCACTCGCGCCACCAGAGGAATTCGATCCGGGGGCTTTCCGGCACCTGGCCGAGGTTAGTGGGCGTCAGACCGCTTCATGAACGCGTTCAGCTCCTGCAGCGGCCCTTCCGGCGAGCGCGAGACGATGCTGAGATTGGAGAGCACGAAGCCGGCCTGCTCGAAGGTTGCGAGCGATTCGAGGTAGGTCGGCATCCCCTTGTAGAAGGGCACGACCGAAAGCTCCGACTGCAGGCCTTCGATCCGTCCGAGGCACGAACCGGCGCCCGCGAAGACCTCGAGGTCGAATCCCTGCGTGTCCAGTTTGAGAAAAACCCGCGGCTCCGCAACGGGCGCGATGATCTCCTCGAAGAGGCCGTCCAACCGCCTCACCTCTACCCGTTCGGACACGACTGCCCCCCAGTCGCCCACCAAGGTGAGAAACGAACTCATCTCGGTGATGCTCGTGGCCACGTTGATCTCGGTGGTCTTGTCCTCGTCGCCGAGCGCCAGCCGGTATCCGCGCCACTGCGGATCGCTGTCGAAGGCGTCCTCGAGCTCGGCGAACGCGCTCTGCACCGGTTCGAAGGAGCGAATTGCCCCCTCGTAGCCGATCGCCCGCAACTCGGTCGCGAACATTCCCGTATTCGCGCCGACGTCGATCACGCAGTTGATCGCCAGCTCGTTCAGCAGCCGCCGCAGGTGAAACAGCTCCTGGTAGCGGTTGCCCGGTCCTTCCGGAAGCCGGAATCCCCGCCCGATCACGGAGAGCCCAACCTTCTTCAGGGGTGAGATGCGCATGGTTGCCTCCTTAATGGAGCCGGTTTGGACGCGCAAGCACGCGTTACCCCCTTGAAATCGCGAGGTTATAGCGCCAGAAGTGCTGACGATTGCCGGATCGGCGCCTCGATCTCGGATCGCTCCCCAAACCGTGCGATAGGTTGGCTCGCTGTGGCGCAGGAGAGGACGCGGATCCGCCATGGAGGACGGACCGCAAAAAGGGTGCTCACGGGCACGGTCGTGCTCACGCTGGCAATCGCCGGCGCCGCCTGGGGGGCCTTTCCGCAGGACCCACCCAACGATCCCGACTTCGCCCCCGCCGAGGCGCCGCCGGCGGCGACCACCTGCCTGACCAAGACCGGGGACGGTCAGCAGCACTACCTGTTCTCGAAGATCCCCCAGTGCACCCCCAACGCGACCGACCCCGAGGGCTCGGCCGGGATGTTCATCGACAAGGCCTGGCGCGAATTCAGCACCGGCAACCCGCAGACGACGATCGCCTACATCGAGGGCGGCATCAACTGGCACAACGCCGCCCCGGAGCTCGCCAACAAGGTCTTCCTCAATGCCGGCGAGCTGCCGGCGCCGACGACCCCGGTCAACGACGGGGTCCTCAGCGCCAAGGACTACTCCGACACGCCGGACAGCAACGGCAACGGGATCGTCGACCCCGAGGACATCATCGCCCGCTTCTCCAACGGCCGCGACGACGACCACAACGGCTACACCGACGACATCTCGGGCTGGGACTTCTACAACGACCAGAACGATCCCGCGACGGTCGACTCCACCTACGACCACGCCAACAACCAGATGCGCCAGGCGGCCGCGCAGACCAACAACGGGCTCGACGGCGCAGGCGTCTGCCCCGACTGCCGGATCCTCCCGGTCAAGGCCGGTGCGGAGGCGCTCGACCGCACCGACGACCTCGCCCAGGCCTGGCTCTACGCGACCGACCTCAACGCCGACGTGATCGTCTCCACGACCGCCGACCTCGGCTACTCGAGCTTCATGAAACAGGCGGTCGACTATGCCTGGCGCCACGGCACGGCGATGGTCGAGTCCTCGAACGACTTCGACTCCACCGACCACCAGGGCGGGATGTTCCACCAGCACGTGCTGCCCGGCAACGCGATGGTCGCCAACACCCATGGCATGGACTTCATCCCCGGCACAACCGCGGTCCAGAACGCCTCCACGACGACTTACCGGTCGCGCTCGGCCTACACCTCCTGGGGCACCCACAACATGTTCACCGCGGCGACCACCGGCGGCACGACCTCGGAGGCAACACCGACCGTGGGCGGGGTCGTCGCCCTGGTGCTGGCCTACGGCAAGCAGGCCGCGGCCCAGCACAGGATCTCCGGCCCGCTCAGCCCAGACGAGGCGATCCAGGTCCTGCGCGCCACCTCATCCGACGTCGCGGCGCCGGTCAACGCGCCGGTCAACTGGCCGGCGAAGCCGGGCTTCGACCTCCAGTACGGCTACGGGCGCCCCAACGTCTGGGAGGCGATGCAGGCGATCTCACAGAACAACATCCCGCCCGAGGCCTGGATCGACAAGCCCGCCTGGTACTCGCTCTATGACCCGACCCAGCGCAATGAGGTCAAGGTGACCGGCCATGTCGCCGACCGGCGTGCATCCGGTGCCCGCTGGAGCGTCCAGTTCGCCCCCGGCGCCGAGCCCGCCGACTCCGACTTCATCACCGCCGGCCAGGGCAGCCTCGGCCGCAGGCACGCCTTCGACGGCAGGCTGGGGACGATCCACCTCAACCGGATCCCGGCCTCGTTCTGGAACAAGGCCTACACGCTCTCGCAGCGCAAGGAGCTGGAGACCAGCGAGGACTACACGGTGACGATCCGCCTCCGCGTCTTCGACAGCAAGGGCCGGATGGGCGAGGAGCGGCGCTCGATCGCGGTCCACCACGACCCTGCCCTGCACCCGGGCTTCCCGCGCCGGATCGGCCCCGGCGGAGAGAGCCAGCCGGTGCTCGCCGATCTCCAGGGGACGGGCTCCGAGGCGATCATCTTCGGCGACTCCGACGGCCGCGTGCACGCGCTCAACGGCCACGGTCACGAGCTGCGCGGGTTCCCGGTCTACACAAACAAGACCCAGGTGACCAGGAGGCACAAGGGCGTCGACCCCGGCCATGAGCCGCTGTTCACCAACCTCGCGGTCGGCGACCTCGACCACGACGGCAAGCAGTGGATCGTCGGCACCAGCAGCAGCGGCCGCGTCTACGTCTGGGATTCGCACGGGCACCGGCGGCCCGGCTGGCCGAAGCCGCTGAACACCGGGGTCTCCAAGCCCGCGATCCCACGCCCGGCGTCGCCGTTCACCCGGCTGCCGATCATGGGCGCCAGCGCCCCGCCGGTGCTGGCCGACCTCGACGGCGACGGCAAGCTGGAGATCGTCCAGGCGGGCTGGGACGGGCGCCTGCACGCCTGGCGGCCGAACGGGCAGAACCTGCCCGGCTGGCCGGTCGAGGTGACGCTGCCGCCGGGGACGAACCCGCCGAGCGGCAACGTGCTCGTCAACGACCATAAGCTCGACCTGCCGCCGGCCCTGGCCCAGCTCGACAACGACCCCCAGCCGGAGCTCGTGCAGCGGACCCAGTACTCGTTCACGACCGGGTCCGGGCTGCAGGTCCCCAACGGCGGCCGGACCAACATCGTCGCCTACAACTCCGATGGCAGCCGGGTACCGAACTGGCTGATCTCCTCGACCGCACTAGCCTTCTACTACGGCTCGGCCCAGGAGTTCATCACCGAAGGGGTCAGCGACCCGATAACGGCCGACGTCACCGGCGACGGCAAGTCCGAGATCGCCTTCGCGCCGGGAATCTTCAGCCCCACCGAGCTGCACAACCCCGACGGTTCGCTGCGCACCGTCTACGGCCCCAACCCGCTGATCTCCTTCGCCGGCGCGGTCGGCAGCCTGGCGGCGATCCAGCAGACCCTGCAGGGCAACCTGCCGACCGACATCCCGGTCAACTTCACGACCTCCGGCGCCTTCGGCAACTTCGGCGCCGGGCTCTCCTACGCCGAGCCCGGCTCGGGGGCGGCCAGCGTCGCCGGTGCCCTGCTGCTCTCCGGCAGCGGCCTGCCGCTGAACAGCTACGCGCGCGCCTTCGGAGCTTCGACCGGGACCCCGGTGGCCGGCTTCCCGGCCAAGCTCCAGGGCCTCGACTTCCTCGGCACCCCGTCGATCGCCGACGTCAGCGGCGACGGCCAGCCCGATCTGCTGATCGGCGGCGACAGCTCGGCGCTTCACGCCTACAGCTCCAACGGCTCACAGGTCGGTGGCTGGCCCAAGTTCACGACCGGCTGGGAGGTGTTCGGCCCCAGCGTTGGCGACATCGACGGCGATGGCCGCAACGAGGTCGCGATCACCACCCGCGAGGGCTACGTGATGGTCTGGAACACGCCCGGCAGGGCAAGCTCCAACCAGTGGTGGAGCAGCCGCCACGACCAGCACAACAGCGGCGAGTACGGCCTCGACGCGCAGTCACCGGGGGTCGCCCGCAACGCCCGCATCGACTCCGGCCAGCTGCGCTTCAAGGCGCCGGGAGACGACTGGTACGACGGCAAGGCTGACCACTACACGGTGCAGTTCGTACACCGGGGCGGAAGCACCGACACCAAGGTCGTCAATGCGGGCGGATCGGCGGGAAGCACCGAGAAGGTCAACCTCCCCGCGCACACCAGGTCGGTAAGGGTGCGGGCGGTCGACGAGGCCGGCAACCGCGGCCGCTGGGTCACCGCGCGCTAGCCAGTGCATCGACCGGCGCCGAGAGGCTCAAAGATCGGTTTCGTCCTTGCCCTGGTGTGCGTCTCAGGAGCACTTTTCGCGCAGCCGGCGCCAGCGGCGACGCAGAGCTTCTTCTTCACCGGCGGCGAGCAGACCTACACGGTCCCAGTCGGCGTCAACGCGATTCACGTCACAGCAATCGGCGCCAGGGGCGGCACGGGCTCCCACGGAAGCTTCGTCGGCGGCCCGCCCGGATTCGGGGCGCGAGTCGAGGCGGACCTCGCAGTCACCCCCGGCCAGGTCCTGTTCGTCGAGGTGGGCGGAACCGGCGCCGACGGCGCCGACGTCGCAAGCGGTGGCGGTGGTGGCTTCAACGGCGGCGGCAGCTCGAATCCTGGATCCATTCTGGACACACCCGGCGGCGGAGGAGGCGGTGCGACCGACATTCGGATCTGCTCGATACTCGCGCCCAGCTGCGCGAATGCGGCGAACACGCTCGGCTCGAGGCTGCTCGTCGCCGGTGGCGGCGGGGGTGGCGGGTCCGTGGGCCAGGAGTCCGGCGACCCAATCGGGGGTGAGGGAGGCAACGGGGGCCAGAATGGTCAGGTCGGCCAGGACACTGTCGGCGCCGGCGGTGGCGGTGGCGGAGGCGGCGCCGGCACCCTGACCGCGGGTGGAGCCGGAGGCGCCGCGGATCCAAGCGGCGGCGGCGGTGTGGTTGGCAATCCTGGCTCGTTCGGCCAGGGCGGCGGCGCAGGCACGGGGAGCGGGAACTTCCAGCCTGGCGGGGGCGGCGGGGGCGGCTACTTCGGCGGTGGCGCCGGCGGCTCCGGCAGGGACGCCGGCGGCGGAGGCGGTGGCGGCGGATCCAGCTTCGCCAGCGCCGCGGCAAAGAACCTCATTGCCGCGACTGACGCGAGCGGCGTCGCGCAGATGGTGATCTCCACCAACCCAAACGAGCTGACCCTCGGCAAGCTGACCCGGAACAAGAAGAAGGGCACCGCCATCCTGACCGTGGACGTGTCGGGCCCGGGGACCCTCGCCATGGCCGGCGCTGGGCTCGTGAAACAGCGGCCGCTGGGCCCGCCCCGAACGGCAGGGCCACTTGCCAAGGCCGTGAGCGCGGCGGGCAAGGTGAAGCTCACCGTCAAGGCCAAGGGGAAGAAGAAAAAGCAGCTGCTCAGCACCGGCAAGGTGAAGGTGAAGGCAAAGATCACCTACACGCCGACAGGCGCCGTCGCGATCCGCGAGACGAGGCGGATCAAGCTCCTCAAGAAGCTCTAGTCGAAGACCGCGCGCTCGACGACCGCGACGTCGTTCACGCATCCGATCACCGCGGGCGCCTTGCCGAGCGCGGTGTCGGGGTCCTTCAGCCCGTGCCCGGTGAGTACGAAGACGACCGACTCCGGCGCCGCACCGCCCTCCGGCGCCGGCAACCCGTGGGCCAGCACGCCGGCGACCGAGGCCGCGGAGGCGGGCTCGCAGAAGACGCCCTCGGTCTCGGCGATCCAGTGGTAGGCATCGAGGATCTGCTGATCGGAGACCGCGGCGATTCGGCCCCGCGAGGCGGTGACCGCGTTCATCGCCTCCTCCCAGCGGGCCGGGTTGCCGATCCGGATCGCCGAGGCGATCGTCTCCGGGTCAGCGACCGGATGGCCGTGGACCAGCGGCGCCGCGCCCTCGGCCTGAAAGCCGTAGAGGAGCGGCGCCGCACCGTAGTCCTGAAACCCGGCCCAGTAGGCGGTCACGTTGCCGGCGTTGCCGACCGGGATCGCCAGCGCCTGCGGCGCTTCCCCGAGCTCGTCGACGACCTCGTAGGCGGCCGTCTTCTGGCCTTCGATCCGGTAGGGGTTGACCGAGTTGACGAGCTCGACCGGGTGGCGGTCTGCCAGCTCGCGCACGATCCGCAGCGCGTCGTCGAAGTTGCCCTCCAGCGCGATCACCCGCGCCCCGTGCATCAGCGCCTGGGCGAGCTTGCCGATCGCGATCTTTCCCTCCGGCACGATCACCGCCCCTCGCAGTCCGGCCCGCGCGGCGTAGGCGGCGGCGCTGGCCGCGGTGTTGCCGGTCGAGGCGCAGATCACCGCTTCGGAGCCCTTGCCCTTTGCGCGCGACACCGCGACCGTCATCCCCCGGTCCTTGAAGCTCCCGGTCGGGTTGGTGCCCTCGAACTTCAGCCAGGCGCGGGCGCCGATCCGCTCACCCAGCCGCGGCGCCTCGATCAGCGGCGTCGACCCCTCGTTGAGCGTGACGACGGGGTCATCCGGCTCCAACGAGAGATACTCGCGATAGCGCTCGATCAGCGGCTGCGGCATGAGCTTTCGGAGGGGCGGGGGGCGGATATGCCCCTCAACTCTGCATTCGCGCGTGAGGCGGCAGCGGCCTCCGCAGGCGGCAGGGCGCGCTCACCACGTCGTTCGGGACATACCCGCCCCCCGTCCATCACACGAACTCCTCCCTGGCAGGAACGGGCACCCGCCCTCGCCTCCCCCTGCATCAACCGAACTCCTCCTCGATCACACGGATCGAGCGCGGCGGCGAGCGCATGAAGTCGAGGGTGGCGATCTCTTCGACCGAGGCGTAGAAGTCCGACTCCAGGCACTCGTGCATGACCATCACCAGGCGGGCGTCGTTGCCGAGCCCGCGCTGGTTGACGCTGTCGACCGAGACGCCGTGATCGCCGAGCACCTTCGCCACCTGCGCCAGCACCCCCGGGCGGTCGGCGACTTCGAGGTGCAGATAGAAGGAGGAGGTCACGTCGCGGACGATCGGCAGCTCCTGGCTGGCCTGGTGGACCGGGGCCTCGCCGGCGACGATCGAGACCACGTCGCCGAGGATCGCCGAGGCGGTCTGGACGCCGCCGGCGCCGGGACCCGACATCGTCACCTCGGTGATCGCCGGCGCCTCGACCATCACGGCGTTGAACGGGCCCTCGATCGGCGCCAGGGGATGGCCGCGGTAGAGAAAGCAGGGAAAGACCCGGACGCTGATCCCCCCTTCGCGCCGCTCGGCGACGCCGAGCAGCTTCAGTGACAGGCCCAGCTCCTTGGCGTAGGCGAGGTCGTCGGGCTGGACGTTCTCGATCCCCTCGTAGTCGACCTCGCCGAGGGTGACCGGAGAATGGAAGGCGAGCCGGGCGAGGATCGCCATCTTCGCCGCCGCGTCGGCGCCGTTGACGTCCTCGGTCGGATCGGCCTCGGCGTAGCCGAGCTCCTTGGCGCGGGCGAGGACGTCCTCGTAGGCGGCCCCGGTGGAGGCCATCTCGCTGAGGATGAAGTTGGTGGTCCCGTTGACGATCCCGAAGACCTTGCTGATCTCGGTCGTCCCGAAGCTTTCCTGGATCACCCTGACCACCGGGATCACCCCAGCCACCGCGGCCTCGAAGCGCAGCTGCACCCCCGCCTGGCGGGCAACCTCGAAGAGCTCGTCCCCGTGCTGGGCCAGCAGCTGCTTGTTCGCCGTCACCACCGGCTTGCCGGCGCGCAGCGCCTGCAGCACGTAGTCGCGGGCGGGGTCGGTGCCGCCGATCACCTCGACGACCAGGTCGGCGTCCTCGATGATCCGCTCCCCGTCGCCCTCGCGGCTGGTCAGCACGCCGGCGATCTCCAGCCGCCGCCCGGTGGCTGCCTGGACCGCGCCGGCGCGCTGCTCGAGCAGATCGGCGAAGGCGCCGCCGACCGTCCCGCGGCCCAGCAAACCGATCCGCAGCGGCGAGGAGTCGCTAGTCGACATCCCGGGCCACGAGGTCTTCGTAGGTCTCCCGCCGCACCACCGTCCGCGCCTTGCCGGCCGAGCAGAAGATGACCGGCGGCCGCGGCATCCCGTTGTAGTTGTTCGCCATCGCGTACCCGTAGGCGCCGGTCACCGGGGTCACCAGCAGGTCGCCGACCCGCGGCGAGGCCAGCTTCACGTCACGGACCAGCACGTCGCCCGACTCGCAGTGCATACCGGCGATTGTCGCCAGCGCCTCGGGCGGAGCGTCGGCGCGGTTGGCGACCAGGGCCTCGTAGCGGGCGCCGTAGAGCATCGGCCGCAGGTTGTCCGACATCCCTCCGTCGACCGCGACGTAGGTGCGAAGGCCGGGAATCTCCTTCACGGTTCCGACCCTGTAGAGGGTCAGGCCCGCATTGCCGACCAGCGAGCGCCCGGGTTCGATCAGCAGCCGCGGCGGCCGCTCGAAGACCTCGGCGACACCGCGCACCTTGACGTCGACGTATTCCTCGATCGAGGGGGGCTCGTCCTCGGAGGTGTAGGCGATCCCGAGGCCGCCGCCGACGTTGAGAAGCCGGCACCAGTCGCCGGCCAGCTCGCCGAGCGCCCGGATCGCAAGCTTGTAGGGCTCGAGCTCGAATATCTGTGAGCCGATGTGGGCGTGCAGCCCGACCAGGTTGAGCTTCGGCGAGCCGAGCACCCGCTCGACCGCCCGCGCCGCAAGCCCGTCCTCGAGGCCGAAGCCGAACTTCGAGTCGAGCTGGCCGGTCTGGACGAAGTCGTGGGTCGACGGACGCACTCCGGGGGTGACCCGGATCAGCACGTCCTGGGGCGAGTCGAGCACCGCCTCGCAGCGCTCGATCTCGTCGAAGGAGTCGACGATCAGATGCCCGACCCCGGCCTCGGCCGCCATCCGGATCTCCTCCGAGCTCTTGTTGTTGCCGTGCATGTAGATGCGAGCCGGATCGAAGCCGGCCTGCAGAGCGGTGTAGAGCTCTCCCCCGGACGCGACGTCGACCGAGAGGCCCTCCTGCGCGAAGAGCCGGTAGGCGGCGCTTACCGGAAGCGCCTTGCTGGCATAGAGCACCTCGAAGTCCTCGCTGCGGGCGCTCAACGCCTCCAGGTAGGCCCGGGCCCGGGCCCGCATGTCGTCCTCGGCGTAGACGTAGGCGGGTGTTCCGATCTCGGCCGCGAGCTCGACCACGTCGCAGCCGCCGACCTCCAGATGGCCGCGGTCGTTGACCCGGCTGCCGAGCGGATAGACGGCCGAGCCCGCGATCGGGTCGGCGCCGGTAGTTGTGCTGGTCTCGCTGCCACTCATGAGTGCAGGGATTCTGACGGTTGCGCGAGGATGCAGCGGTGACTGAATTCCAATTGCCGGATTCGGCCCAGGCCGTCGAGCACGACTTCCTCGACGGCGTCGCCTACCGTCTCTGGCTGCCTCAGTCCCCTCCCCCCTGGCCTGGGATCGTGACCCTGCACGGAGCCGGGTCGAGCAAGGAGAACCACGCCGGCTTCGCCCGCCTTGCCGCTGACTACGGCTGGGCCGCGCTGGCCTTCGACCAGCGCGGCCACGGCGAGTCGGAGGGCGAGATGTCGCCGCGGGCGGTCAACGACACCCTGGCGATGGTGCGCCTGCTCTGCGAGCGCGAGGGCGTCGACCCCGACCGGGTCTGCATCCGCGGCTCGAGCATGGGCGGCTGTATAGGTATCCACGCCGCCGCTGTCGGCGACCGGGTCGCCGGCCTGATCGCGATCTGTCCCGCCGGCGAGCGGATGCTGCTCGCGGGGCTTCGGGGCGAGAGCTTCGAGATGCGCGCCGACCGCGCAGCGCTGGAGCCCTGGCTGCAGGAGCACGACCTTCGCGAGGCGGTCGAGTTGGTGGGCGCAAAACCACTGATCCTGATGCACGCCAAGGGGGACACCGAGGTACCCGCCGACTGGTCGCGCGAGCTCTATGAACGAGCCGCCGAGCCGCGGAAGCTGATCCTGGTTCCGGGCGGCGATCACCGCTCGGTTCAGCAGGATGCCGAGCTTCAGACCCAGGCCCTGCGCTGGCTGGAGCGGAACCTGGACTAGCCGAGGGCGCCGGTGGCCATGCCCTGGACGGTGGCGCCCGCCTTCTTGACGGCCTTCGGGGCGCCGGAGCCGAGGGTCGGCGGCTGGGGCGCGGACTTGGTCGCGGTTCCGGTAGTGCTCGATGCCGGGCTGCCCGACTTGCCGCCGAGGGCGGCGGCGGCGCTGCCGAGGGTCGAGGTCGCCGTCTTGGTCACCTTCGAAGCCGTGCTCTGGACCGCCGACACGACACCGCCGGCCTGGGCGGTGGTGCTGGAGACGGTGCCGCCGATCTGCTGCACGGTCCCGGTCGCCGTCTGGCCGAGGTTCGATCCGGGGCCGGGGCCGAGAAGCGGGCCCCCGGTGCCGGGGGCGCCGCCCGGAGCCGGCGGTCCGGCTCCGCCGCCGACTCCAGCAGCCGTTCCGGAGCCGCCGCTGGGGGCCGTGCCCGGCGCCGAGGGACCGGCATGGCCGCCGGAGACGGAAGGATGGAAACCACCGCTCGCGGCCTGATCGCCGGCGACCGCACCGTCAGCTCGGCCCCCGGCGAGGGCGGGGCCACCGGTGCCGGAGGCCGCGACGAGGCCGCGGCTCTGGCGGTCGAGCCCGCTGAGCGCATCTGGCTGCGGCGCCGCCGCGGCCGTCGCCGAAGAGGAAGACGTGGTCGGCCCCGGGCTGGCGGCGCTGAGGACCCCGCCGAGCAGCGAGATGCCGTGGCCGCCGGAGAAGATCGTCAGGAGGACGAACGCCGCCACCGCCGCCGCGTTGATGACTGCCGCCGAGACCGCGGCCGCGAAGTAGGTCTGCGCTTGCCTGACCATGACGCCAGCCTATTACCCAGAAGTTGGTAGATGCAAGCCCCAATCTTGTGTAAATGCTGCGGTGCCGACGCTGGCAGGCACGAACTCTCATCCCGGGGTCGAGGTGGATCCCGGGCAACTGACGACGGGTTCAGTCCCAGCGCCGGCTCAGAGGTAGCCGGTCGGGTCGACGGCGGCGCCGTTGACCCGGACCTCGAAGTGCACGTGGGGGCCGAAGCAGTGCCCGGTGCAGTCGCTGTAGCCGATGATCTGCCCCTGGGTCACCTGCTGGCCGGCCGAGACGGCAAACGACTCCTGGTGCCCGTAACAGGTCGACAGACCGCCGCCGTGATCGATGCAGGTGTAGTTGCCGTAGCCCCCGGTCGGCGCCGCGATCGCCACCGTCCCCGCGGCGGCGGCGCGAATCGGGGTCCCGGTCGGGACCGCGATGTCGAGGCCCTCGTGAAACTCGGTGTGGCCGAAGCGCCAGCCGAACCCGGAGACGATCGGCCCGTTGACCGGCCAGATGAAGCGGCCCGATCCGCCCTGGATCGGACCCGCCGCCAAGGCGTTCGCCGGTGCCAGCTTGGCGGCGATCTTCTCCTGCAGGTGGGCGACGTCGCCGTCGAGCTCCTGCTCGTGATCGACGATGCTGGCGAGGACGTCGCGGCGCTTGCCGCGGGCCCGCTTGAGCTTCGACTGGCGCGACTCGATCGAGGCCCTCGTGTCGACCAGCTCCTGCTTGTGGGCGGCGATCGCGTCGCGGGCCGCCTGGATCCGGTCCCTGACCGCGCGCAGCCGGTCGACCACGGCGCGGGTGCCGTTGCGCAACTCGCGCACCCGCCCGGTCAGCGCCTCGTCCTGGTCTTTGAGCGCGTTCAGATACTCGGTCCGGGTGACCAGGTCCGACCAGCCCTTGGAGTTGAGCAGCACCGAGACCACGTCCGGGCTCCCGGACTCATAGATCGAGACCAGCCGCGCCCGCAGGGCGACCAGCGCTCGCCGCAGATGCGAACGCAGGACCAGCAGATGGCGCTTCTCGACCTCGAGCTGCGCCTCGGCCTGGTCGAGCTGGCGCTGCCGGGCGTCGAGCTTTCGCTGCACGTCGGCCTCGCGCCTGCGCAGGCCGTCGATCGAGCCCTGGAGGCTGTCGATGCGGCCGCTGTAGCGGGAGATCGTCGTCGTCAGGACTCCCTTGCGCTGCTCGACCCGGTCGAGCTTGTGCTGCTTGGCGTCGAGCTGCGACTGCAGGCCCGCGGGCGCCCTGGCCGCGCGCAGGCCGAGGACCAGGGCGCACAGCAGCACGAGCAGGGCCAAAAGCGTTGCCCACCCGCGCCGATTCGACTGTCGATCGAAGGCGATTCGCATCCGAGCTCCAGGTCCCTCGCCAACGAGGGCACCAACCTGGGAAGAGCGACGAGGCTAGCCGACGCTTTTGAGAGCGCCGACGCTTACCGCGGCGGTTGCAAAGGGACTTGCGTCTCAGGCGCGGGCGTCGGGTCCACGGCCCTCGATCCGCAGCAGCTCCTCCGGCTTGTGCTCGACCTGAAGCGTCGAGTGCCCGATCCCGTACTCGCGCTCGAGCTGGTCCGCCAGCGCCAGCCTGATCCGGTGGCAGTCTGCGTCCTGGCTGACGGTGACGTGCGCGGAAAGCGACGGGAAGCCCGAGGTCACCTCCCAGAGGTGGAGGTCGTGGATCTCCACCACGCCCTCATAGCCGGCCAGCGTCTGCCCGATCGCCTCCGGGTCCAGCCCTTTCGGCGAGGCCTCGAGGAAGACCCGGCCGGAGTCGCGCAGCAGCCCGTAGGCCGAGCGAAGCATCAGCGCCACGACGAAGAGCGAGGCGATCGGGTCGGCGCGATCGAAGCCGCTGGCCAGGATCACGATCGCCGCGATCGCGGTGCCGACGAAGGCGAAGAGGTCGGTGACGATGTGCTGGAAGCTGCCCTCGATATTGAGGCTCTCCCGGTTGGCCCCCGAGAGGATCGCCGTCGCCAGCAGGTTGACCAGCACCCCTGCCAGCGCCACCGCGAGCACCAGGCCGGCCTCGACCTCGGGGGGCGATACGAGCCGGCGGATTGCCTCGGCGCCGATCAGCAGCGCCAGGACCAGCAGCGTGATCCCGTTCGCCTGCGCCGAGAGGATCTCGGCCCGGCGCAGCCCGAAGGTCATCACCCCGCCGGCCGGTCGCCGGGCAAGCCCGAGTGCGACCAGCGACATCCCGATCGCCGCCGCATCGGTCAGCATGTGGCCGGCGTCGGAGAGCAGGGCCAGCGAATCGGCGATGATGCCCGCCGCGACCTCGGCGACCATCAGGGCCAGGATCAGCGCCAGCGCGGCGGTCAGCCTGCCGCGATCGCCCTCGCCGCTGAAGCCGTGCGAGTGCCCATGGTGACCCTTCGCGTGTGCGGCTGCCGACACGCCTTGAGGATAGGGTTGCGACCGGCATGAGCGAAGCCGAACGACCGGAGCTGCTCGACCCCGCGCACGAGGTGACGGTCGAGGACATTCGTGCCCTGACCGGCGCCGCGACCCCCCATTTCGCGCTCCAGGTGCGAAACCGCGTCCGGCGCCTGATCGAGCCTCTGCCCGCGGATCATCCCGCCCGCCGCGAGGGCGAGCGGGCGATCGCCCGGCTCGACGAGCTGGCCGAGCACAGCGGCGAGCCACGCGGGCTCGGGCCGGAGCGCTGATGCCCGAGATAGCGGCGCTGCTCGAGCCGGAGGCTCGGAACCGGGCCGAATCCATGCCCGCGGGCGCCGCCTATCTCGACCTGATCGAGGGCGAGCTGGACTCGACCGGCCCGACCCAGGACCTCATGCGCTCTACGTTGGTGCCACAGATCTACGAGCGCTACTGGCGGCCGGCCCTCGGCCGCGTCGCCAAGGGGGTCCGCGGGCCCGGGATGGCGGAGGAGATCCGCATCGCCCGCCTACTGCTCGGCCTCGGCCACGGCGACAAGGTCCTCGACATCGCCTGCGGTCCCGGCAACTTCTCGCGCGCCTTCGCGGCGGCGGTCGGAGAGTCGGGCCTGGTGGTCGGCCTCGACGCCTCGCGGACGATGCTCGAACGCGGAGCCGACGACCTGCGGCGCTCCGGACTGGACAACCTGGCCTTCGTACGGGGCGACGCGACGGCGCTTCCCTTCCGCGACGGCAGCTTCGACGCCGTCTGCTGCTTCGCAGCGCTGCACCTGTTCGCCGATCCCTTCGCCGGGCTCGACGAGATGGCCCGGGTGCTGGCGTCGGGCGGGCGGATCGCCCTGATGACCTCGGTCCAGCGCCAGCTCGCCCCCCGCGGTCCGGCGAAGCCGATCGCCGAGCGGCTGAGCGGGATGCGGGTCTTCGCCCAGGAGGAGATCGTCGCCGCCCTGCAGGCCCGGGGCTTCGAGGAGATCCACCAGCGGCTCAGCGGCCTGGTCCAGTTCGTCGGCGGACGGCTATCCGCGGCCGCCGCCGGGACATAGGATCGGCGCGTGAAGCAGCTCGCCCCCGGCATCTGGCGGATCAAGGAGTTCCCGGCGCCGACGATCAACTGCTACCTCGTCGACGACGTCCTGATCGACGCCGGCCGGACCTGGGACCGGCGCCGGATCTTCAGTGACATCGAGGGCAGCAAGCTTTCGATGCTCGCCCTGACCCACGTCCATCCCGACCATCAGGGGGCCGCCAAGGACGTCTGCGAGGCGCGCGACATCCCGCTCGCCTGCCACGTCGACGACGTCGATGCGATGGAGGGGCGGCGGCCGGTTCAGGAAGCAAGCGCCGACAACCGCATCAACCGCATCATCGCCCGCCTCTGGCAGGGCCCGCCCTACGAGGTCGCAAGGCCGTTCCGCGAGGGCGACGAGATCGCCGGGATGCGCGTCGTCCATGCCCCCGGCCATGCGCGGGGCGAGGTGATCTTCTTTCGCGAGTCCGACCGGGTGGCGGTCTGCGGCGACGTGATCCGCAACATCAGCTACGCCACCGGCCTGCCGGGGATCAAGGAGCCGCCGGAGATCTTCACCTACGACATGGCCGAGAACCGGCGCTCGATCCGCAAGCTGGCGGAGTTGAACCCGTCCTTGATCCTCGCCGGACACGGGCCCGCGGTCACCGACATCGGCAAGTTCGAGCGCTTCGTCGAGCGGCTGCCGCACGACTGAGCCGGCGGCGCCGGCCGCCCGCGAATCGTTAATCCCAAGAACTGTTCGCGATTGGATGTAAAATCGCCAGATGGCCCGGGAAAGCACCGACCGCCCCTTCGAGGCGGTCGGCTTTCTGATCTCCCAGCTCGGCTTCCAGAGCTCACGCCGCTTCGCGGACCGCTTGGAGCCGCTCGATCTCAACCCCCGCACCTTTGCGCTCCTGCGCCACATCGAGGCCGCCGAGGGCGAGCCCCAGCATGCTCTGGCCGAAGCGCTGCGCGTCCCGCCGAGCCGGATGGTGGCGCTGCTCGACGAGCTCGAGGAGCGCGGCCTGGTCGAGCGGCGCCCCCACCCCACCGACCGCCGCGCCCGCTCGCTGTATCTGACCCGCGCCGGCCGGCGGATGCTCGAGCGGGCGAAGAAGGTCACCGCCGAGCACGAGGCCGAGCTCTGCGCCGACCTGACCGCGGCTGAGCGCAAGCAGCTGCTCGGTTTGCTCGGCCGCCTCGCCGCCGGTCAGGGGCTGGCGGAAGGCGTGCACCCGGCGATGGATTTGAAGGTCGTCGGGCCCCCCGCTGAATGAGGAGCCCTAATCCGCCCCCGCCGCCCGCGGCCCGAAGGCGTCGATGATCCGCCGCTGGTACTCGCTCAGCTCCTCGGCGCTGATGAAGTAGGTCGGCGGGGTGAGGAAGAGCCCGTCCGCCAGCTCCGCCGTCGCCTCGACCCGCTCGCGGACCTTGTCCAGCGGCCCGGCGGCGCAGTAGGCCTCGACCATCTCGTCGGAGATTGCCGCCGGCACCCCTGACAGGTCGCCTTTGCGAAACGCCTCACCGGCGGCAGACGCATTGTCCCCGAATCCGTGCATCTCGAACAGCGGCATGTAGGTGCGCACCGTGGCGTAGAAGGCGATCGTGCGCCGAGCGAGGTCGTTTGCCTTCGCCTGGTCGGCGTCGATCGCGCAGCAGACCGTCGGCAGATAGTCGAAGTCGGAGCGCTGGCGGCCAGAGCGCGAGAGCCCGGTCTCGAAGCCGTTGATCACGACCTCCTCGATCCAGCGCAGCGACTGGATCGGGTGGCCGATGAGGCCGTCGGCGACGTCGCCCGCCATCCGGGCCATTCCCGCCTGCACCGCGGCGGTGTAGATCGGAACCGTCTCTCGCGGCGCCGGATGCGGCCGCACCCAGCCCTTGATGTCGATGTCGTAGTAGGAGCCCTCGTAGCGAATCGGCTCACCGGCACCGGCGCCCTGCATGATCAGCCGCGTCGCCTCGATCGCCTCCCGCAGGTGCGGCGCCGGCTTGCCGTAGTCGGCGTTGTGCCAGGTCTCGTTGAGCCGCTTCACCCCTGCCCCGAGGCCGAGCCGGAAGCGCCCGCCCGACATCTCGTCGACGTCGAGCGCAGTCACCGCGAGGATGAAGGGGCTGCGGGTGAAGGCCCAGGCGATGCCCGTGGCGACGTCGATGCGCTCGGTCCGGGCGGCGAGGAAGGCTGCCTGGGTGACCGAGCTGCGGAACAGCTCCGGCGCCCAGAGGCACTCGACGCCGGCCGCCTCGGCCGCCTTCGCCTCCGACTCCAGATCGGCGACCGAGTTGCCGATCGCCGCCACCGAGATGCGATCGAGGGCGGCCATGCGGCGGAGGGTCTCTCAGGCCGCTGCCGGCTCGCGCTCGGCGGCCTCGGCGAGGATCACGTCGGCGACCCGCTCGCGGTGCCAGTGCGCGTCGCCGAACATCGAGGCGTCGGCCCTGGCCCGCTTGAGCCAGAGATGGAGATCGTGCTCCCAGGTGAAGCCGATCCCTCCGTGGACCTGCAGCGAGGCGTTCGCGACCCGCCAGCCGGCGTCGGACGCATAGGCCTTCGCCATCGAGGCGGCCAGCGGCAGGTCGTCGGGAGAGGCGTCGGCGGTCCAGGCCGCGTAATAGGTGGCCGAGCGGGCACCTTCGGTCTCCAGCAGCATTTGGGCGCAGCGGTGCGAGACCGCCTGGTAGGAGCCGATCGGGCGCCCGAACTGCTGGCGCTCCTTCGCGTAGTCGACCGCCATCTCCAGCGTGCGCTGCGCGATGCCCGTCATCTCGGCCGCGAGCGCGACGCAGACCCGCTGCAGAACCGGGTAGTAGTCGCGACCCTCACCGGAAAGTGTGCGCTCGGCCGCCACCTCGACGCCGTCGAAGCCGACCGAGTAGACCAAGCGCGTCAGGTCGATCGAGGGCTCGCGGTTGATCGTCACCCCGCTCTGGTCGGTCTCGACGATGTGGCGGCGGCCGTCGGCCGTCGCGACGAGCATGAAGTCGGCCGCGGCGGCGTCCATCACCAGGACCTTCTCGCCCTCCAGCGTCACTCCGCCGTCGCCCTGCCGGGCCTCCATCTCGAACTCCCCGATCGTCCCCGGCGAGCCGGCGTCGATCAGCGCCACGGTGCCGCGCTTCTCACCCGACGCCAGCGGGGCCAGGAACTCGGCCCTCTGATCGTCCGAGCCGCAGAGCGCCAGCGCCAGGCCGGCGACGGTGTTGGACAAGAGCGGCGAGGGCGCCAGCCCGTAGCCCATCTCCTCGAAGACCGCGGCGAGCTCGACGATCCCCAGACCCTGGCCGCCGTACTCCTCCGGCAGCGCCAGGCCGGGCCAGCCAAGCTCGACCATCTCCTGCCAGTCGGCCTCCTCGAAGCCGACCTCGGTCTCGGCCAGCTCGCGGATCCGCTCCGGCTTGTAGCGCGAGGCGAGGAACTCGTTCGCGGTGCGCTTGATCTGCTGCTGCTCGTCGTTGAGGTCGAAGTACATATGCGGCCCTATCGCATCTTCGGCAGCCCGAGCACCCGCTCGGCGATGATGTTTTTGAGGATGTCGGTCGTCCCGCCCTCGATCGAGTTGGCCCTCGAGCGCAGGAATGCGTACTGCCAGCGGCCGTCGGCGACGGCGTGGTCGGCGCCGCGGTCGAGCGGCGAGTAGGCGCCCTCGATCTCCATCGCAAGCTCGGTGATCCCCTGGTGGATGTCGGCCCACTGCCACTTGCCGAGCGACCCCTCGGGTCCGGGGGTACCGCTCTGCATCGTCTTCGTCAGCCCACGGTATGCGTTGAGGCGCATCGTCTCGGCCTCGATGTGGAGCTGGGCGATGCGTTGGCGGTAGTAGGAATCCTCGGCGGCGGTGCCGCCGTTGGTCCGGGTCTCGTTCGCGAGCGCGAGCAGGCGGTCGATCGTGTTGCGGATCTGGGCGATCGCGCCGAAGGCGAGCCCGGCGCGCTCGTTCATCAAGGTCGTGATCGCGACCTGCCAGCCCGAGCCCACCTCGCCGATCACATTGGAGTCCGGGATCCGCGCCCCGTCGAGGAAGATCTCGTTGAACTCACCCTCGCCGGTTATCTGAACCAGCGGCCGCACCTGCACCCCCTCCTGCTCCATGTCGAGCAGGAAGTAGGTCAGGCCCTGGTGCTTGGGGGCGTCGGGGTCGGTGCGGGCGACGAGCATGCACCACTTCGCGTACTGCGCGAACGTGGTCCAGACCTTTTGCCCGGTGACGACCCACTCGTCGCCGTCCTTGACCGCCTTGGTCTTCAGAGAGGCGAGGTCGGAGCCCGACTCCGGTTCGGAGAATCCCTGGCACCAGATCTCATCGGCGTTGAGGATCGGCTCCAGGTAGCGCTTCTTCTGCTCGTCGGTCCCATGCGCGATCACCACCGGGCCGCCCATCGCCAGGCCGAGCACGTTGGCCGGCGGGGGTGTCTCGGCCCGGGTCGCCTCCATGACGAAGATCGCCTGCTCGATCATCGTCGCGCCACGGCCCCCGTACTCCTGCGGCCAGGAGATCCCGGCCCAGCCGGCCTCGTACATCTTGCGCTGCCATTCGCGCCGGAACTGGACCACCTCGTCGAAGGTGTCGGGCTCGGGACCCGGGTGATTCTCGTCCAGCCAGGTCCGAACCTCGTCGCGGAAGGATTCTTCCTGCGGAGTCAGCGAGAGGTCCACGGAGCGGCAGCATATATGCCTGGCTGATTGGCCAGTCGGTCTGTCGGGGCGACTATTCGGAGCACTCCTTCATCCCGCAGGCCCTCGCGGGCGAACTTGCTCAGCTCCGACCGTGTCGGCCCGCTCAGCCGCTGGAGCCGAACCCGCAGAGCGTGAGGCCGTATCGGGTGGCGCCGGCGTAGGTTGCGATCGGATCGCCCTTGCCGAGGGCAGGGTCGGCGGGGTTGCGCTCCAGCGTCTCGGCAAACCGCTGCTCGCGGGCCAGAGTCGGGGCGATCCGCCGCTTGACGGCGGCCGGGGCGTCGATCGCCCGCAGTTGTCGGATCTCCCGCAGGACGTTGGGCGCCGTCACATCCCTGGTCAGGCGCAGGATCACGGCCGGAGGCGGGTTGTTGAACTTGCGCAGCGTCTCCTCGGTCACCCGGCCGATGTGCTCGTTGCCGACCTGGCAGATCAAGTACGCCTGAGCCGCGAACTGCGGCCTGGTATTGACCGCGGTGGCGGGCGGCGAAACGCCGCCGTCGCCGGCCCCGCCCCCGCAGGCGCCGAGCAGCAAGGCGGCGGAGAGAACGGCGCTAAGCGAGATCAGGCTTGGACGGCAGCGCATCGCCGTCGAAACGCTAGTCGTCGCGCCCGAAGGAACTTCCGCAGGCTGCTTCCACAGATCGTGAGGCCGTCCTTCGCCTCGGCCGTGTCATCCGAGCGGACGACACCAACGGATGACACGAAAAGTGGCCGTCTGGGGGACAGACAGCGAGCCTCCGCCGCTCTACCGTTTTTCGCCTCGACACGAAGCTTGGGACCACACACGGTGTGAGCCCCGGGAGGAGGCAGTAATGGTGGAAGTAGGAAACCTACGTTGGGTCCGATTGTCTGGACGTGGAGGCTCGCGCCTGTGGACGCTGCTGGCGCTGGCGGTCGCGTCCCTGATCTGGTTGATTCCGGCTGCCAAGGCCGACGCGGCGTGCGCAAGCGCCACTGACTGCGCCAACGCGGCCACCTGGCAAAACGCCGTCGCCGACAGCTTTCACAACCAGGGTCTCTTCTTTCAGGGCGTCGCACAAACGGATTTCGTCAACGCCAAGCAGTGGTACGACAAGGCCACGTACGCCTATTACGCGGGTGACGCAAACGCCGCCGCCTGGTACAAGGCGATCGCTGACGACTATGCGCACAAGGCCGCGGCAAACTCGACCGCCGCCAATCAGCGCTTCGCCGCCGAGGCATCCACCCGCGCGGCTGCCGAGGACAGCCTCAATCGTGCCCGCTTCTTTGCCGCTGTGAACGACGTCGGATCGACGTACCCGGAAGGCACCAATGTGCCGGTGGCGGATGCGAGCGCCGGCCACAAGTACAACTGCACCGGCGCGGCGAAGCAGGTCACGAACAAGCGCAAGATCGAATCGAGCTGGTTCCACACCGATCTCTTCTGGTACCGGATCGAGACGCCGTGGGAGTTCTGCAACGGGAAGATCACGAAGCTCTACCCCGCGACACCCGATCAGGACATCTATAAGGCCGGCGACGATGCCAAGTGGAAGTTCGACCGCCGCGAAAAGGTGCGGGCGAACTGCTACGGCCCGACCGGCTCAAGAAGCGACCCGGAGCGCTGTGCCTGGACCTACCGGTTCTATTTCGTCGAGGACCTTCCGACGGTCCACAAGGGCGGCGTGGACATCGACCTCGACAAGCACCGGTCGGTGTGCGTGACCACCCAGGTGAAGGGCAACGGCGCCCACTACCGCCACGGGGGCTGCGACCTGAAGGCCTGGTCCGGGTCCTCGTGGGGCGGCGGCGAGTACTGAGACAACCGCAACCCCGGACGACGGACTAGGGGCGAGCGCTCCACCCCACCGCTCCCCGGGCCCAGGCCTCGGGGAGCGGGGCTCGCCTATCGGGCGTTGAGGATCAGACGCGCTCGATGATCGTGCCGGTGCCGAGGCCGCCGCCGCAGCACATCGTCACCAGGCCGACTTCCTTGTCCGAGCGCTCGAGCTCGTGCAGCAGAGTCGTGATCAGCCGCGCCCCGGTCGAGCCGAGCGGGTGCCCGAGCGCGATCGCGCCGCCGTTGACGTTGACCCGGTCCATGTCGGGCTCGAGCTCGCGGCGCCAGGCGGCGACGACGGAGGCGAAGGCCTCGTTGATCTCGATCAGGTCGATGTCGTCGATCTTCATCCCGTTGCGGTCCAGCAGCTTCTGGGTCGCCGGGATCGGGCCCGTGAGCATGATCACCGGATCGACGCCGACCGTGGTCTGGTCGACCACCCGGGCGCGCGGCTTCAGGCCCAGCGCGTCGGCCTTCTCGCGGCTCATCATCAGCACCGCGGCGGCGCCGTCTGAGATCTGCGAGGAGTTGCCGGCGGTGACCTTGCCGTCCTCCTTGAAGGCCGGTTTCAGCTCCGAGAGCTTCTCGAGGCTGGTGTCGGGACGGATCCCCTGGTCGGTGACGTAGGTGTCGCCGTTGACCGCGTAGGGAATGATCTCGCGCTCGAAGCGGCCCTCCTCGGTCGCCTTGGCGGCAAGCTGGTGGCTGCGCAGGCCGATCTCGTCGAGCTCGGAGCGGGGAATCTCCCACTTGTCGGCGATCATCTCGGCCGAGATCCCCTGCGGGACCAGGGCGTAGTGCTCGAGCAACTCCGGGCTGAAGGCCATCCCGTGCTCCTGCATCACCTCGACGCTGTCGGCGAAGGAGATGTGGCCCATGTGCTCGACGCCGGAGCCGATCGTGACGTCGTGGACGCCGGAGGCGATCAGCGCGGCGCCGAAGTTGACCGCCTGCTGGGCGGAGCCGCACTGGCGGTCGACCGTCGTCGCCGGAGTCTCGATCGGAAGCCCGGCCTCGAGCCAGGCGTTGCGGCCAATGTTGAGGCCCTGCTCGCCGAACTGCTGCACGCAGCCGGCAATCACGTCCTCGACCTCGCCGGCGTCGATCCCGGTGCGCTCGATCAGCTCCGAGTAGGTCTTGGCCAGAAGGTTGGAGGGATGGACGTCCTTGTAGTAGCCCTTCTCCTCGTGGCCGCGCCCGATCGGGGTGCGGGCCGCCTCAACGATTACGACCTCTCGGCCTCCGAACTTGCCGTTCTGCATCGGGACTGCCTCCGTTCTAAGCAATTGCGGCCGCTACGCGGCCTGACCAGCCTCTGCGGCGACACTGTGTGTCGCCGCCCAACAGTTGTTTTTGCGGCCGGGTCAAAGATATCCCATTGGCTGACTGGCCAGTCAACCTCCAGTCTCGCCATGCCCTCCCCGCGTTACGGACGCGGAGACTGACCCGATCAGCCTTCCGCCGGCTCGGGAACGGCCTCCGACGGCGCCACCCGCAGCAGCTTCGCCGGACCGGACGGCAGCCACCAGTTCCAGCGCCCCATCAGGCGCATGATCGACGGCACCAGCAGGGCCCGGATCACCGTCGCGTCGAAGATGATCCCGGCCGCCAGTGCGATTCCGAACTGCTTGATGTCGACGCCGGGTCCGGTCGACATCGAGAAGAAGGCGAACATCAGCACCAGCGCCGCGCTGGTCACCAGCTTGCCGGTTCGCATCAGCCCCAGCTGGATCGACTGCGGTGTCGATCCGGTCTCGTCATAGGCCTCCCGCATCCGGGTCAGCATGAAGACCTCGTAGTCCATCGAGAGCCCGAAGAGGAAGGCGAAGACCATCAGCGGGATCCACGATTGGACCGCGCCGGTCGCGGTGACGCCCCAGATCGCTTCCGAGCCGTGGCCCTCCTGGAAGATGAAGACGACGATCCCGTAGGCGGCCCCAAGCGAGACCAGGTTGAGGATCACCGCTTTCAGCGGCAGCAGCAGCGAGCGGAAGGCGCGCGCCAGCAGGATGAAGGTGAGGATGATCACGAAGGCGAGGACGTAGGGGAAGTTCCCGTAGACGGCGTGCACGAAGTCGCGGTTCTCTGCCGCCGTTCCGCCCAGGGTCAGCCTCACCGAATGGTCGATGTGGGCCTGCGCGTCGGGCAGGACGTTGTCCTGGAGGTCGGAGATCGTCCCTCGCGACTGCTTGCTCTCGGCGTCGGTGGTCGAAAAGGCCTGGACCAAGGCGTCGCCGTTGCCGCGCCAGCCGGGGTTCGACGGGGCGAGGGCGCCCTCGACCCCGGGGGTGCTGTCGAGGCGCGAGGCGAGGAGCTTCAGGTCCTCGCCGCTGGCGCCGTGCTCGGCGAGGACGATGTAGGGCTCCAGCACGCCGGCCGTGATGCCTGCATTGGTGAGTGCGTCGCGGCCCTTGATCGCATCGCCGCTGCCCGGCAGGTCCTTGGCCTGGGCCTGGGCGGGGTTGAGCTTCGAGGCCGGGATCAGCAGCACGAAGACGATCAGCAGTCCGATCCCGGCCATGAGCAGTGGCCGCCGGATCACGAAACCGGCCCAGCGCCCCCAGAATCCGCTGTCGACGTACTCGCCGGCATGGAAGCGCTTCGGCAGCAGGCGGATCTTGTTTATCCGCGGGCCGAGCAGCGAGAGCAGCGCTGGCAGCAGAGTGATCGAGGCCAGCACCGAGACCGCCGGGATCAACATCCCGCCGATCCCGATCGCGCGGATGAACGGCAGCGGCAGGATGATCATGCTCAACAGCCCGATCGCCACCGTCGAGCCGGAGACGACCACCGAGCGCCCGGCCCGCCGCATCGTCTGCGCGATCGCGTCCTCGACGTCCTCGCCCTTCGCCAGCTCCTCGCGGAAGCGGAAGATCATCAGAAGCGAGTAGTCGATCGCCACCCCCAGCCCGACCAACGCGATCAGGAATTGGACGATGATCGAGACGTCGGTGACGTAGGTGACCAGCCAGACGAGCCCGAATGTGGTCAGGATCGACGACGCCGCGATCGCCAGCGGCATCGCCACCGCCGGCAGGGTTCCGAAGACGAGCAGCAGCACGATCACGGCTCCGATTCCGCCCAGCAGGATCTCGATCGCAAGGCTGGGGCCGCTGCTGGCGCCGCTGGCGTCGTTGAGCGGATCGATACCGGTGAGGCGAGCGGTGACGCCTGCCGGGGCGGCCTGCTTCAGCGCCGCGCGCACCTTGGGGAGCTTGCTGGAGACGTTGAAGCTCGGCAGGCCGGGCGCGTATATCTCGGCGAAGGTCGTGTGGTGGTCGGCCGAGACGAAGGCGTCGCTGCCGGTCGAGAAGAAGGAGCTTTCTCGCGATCCCGGCTCGGCCTTCTGCCCGGCGGCGATCGCCTTGCGGATCCCGGGCTGCTTGGTGACGTCCCCCTTTGACTGGAAGACCGCCACCAGCGGCACCTGGGCGCCGGTCCCGAGACTGTGCAGCGCCCGCTGGTTGGCCTCGTAAGCCGAGTAGCCGGGGATCGAGAAGTTCTCCTGCCAGCGGTTGGAGACCTGGCCGGCGCCGACCATCCCGAATATCACCAGCCCGATCCAGGCGACGATCACCGCCCGCCGATGTTGGACGACGAAATGGCCCAGCCGCTCCAACGTGCTGGTGCCCGCCGATTCCCTTGCCTGCGGTCCTGCTTGCATCGAGGTCTCCTTGTATAGCGAGTCGGGCTCGTGGTTGAGTTAAGGACCGCCGTAAATGCCGAGACTCATCGGTCTTGAGCCCGATCGTGATAACAACCAGCCGGCGTGAACGGGACGGAGGGCTACAAACACCCCGCGATCGCGGGCAGCGGCACGATCGCCACCGGGCTGGCCGCGACCGCGACCGCGACCGGCAAGACACTGTTGCTGGCGCGCAGCGACGCCTCCGCCTGGCGGGCCGAGGAGAAGGCTACGGCGGCCTGCGCGAAGATCGACGGCGCCGACGCCAGCCGGCTCAAGGTCACCACCCAGCCCGCCGACCTCGCCGACTGCGACGTCGTCGTCGAGGCGATCAAGGAGGATCTCGAGATCAAGGCCGAGCTGCTCGCGACTCTTGCCGAAGCGGCCCCCGAGGCGGACCTCGCCAGCACGACGTCCTCGCTCTCGGTCAGCGACCTGGCTCGCGCCAGCGGCGGCGCCGACCGCTTCTTCGGCCTGCACGTCTTCAACCCCGTGCCGCGGATGAAGCTGGTCGAGCTCTGCTTCCCCGACGGGGTCACCGACGGGGTCCGCGAGCGTGCCCTGGCCTGGTGCGGGGCGCTCGGCAAGACCGCGGTCGAGGTCCCCGACCAGGCCGGCTTCGTGGTCAACCGACTGCTCTTCCCCTTCCTCTTCGACGCCGTGCGGATGCTCGAGCGCACCGGCATGGAGGCGGGTGAGGTCGATTCCTGCATGACCCTTGGGGCCGGCCACCCGATGGGGCCGCTGGCCCTGCTCGACTTCGTCGGTCTCGACGTCGCCGAAGCGATCGGCGACGCGCTTCACGCCGACTCCGACGAGCCCGCCCACAAGCCGCCGGGGCTGATCGTCGAGATGATCGGCGACGGCAAGCTGGGCCGCAAATCCGGCGCCGGCTTCTACGACTACGGCTAGCTCCTCGCAAAGCGCGTCCTAAGCTGCTCGCGTGGGCGATCTCTCCGTCTTCCTTGCCGCGCTGTTCGTCTCGGCCGCGGGGCTGAACGCACTCGCCAACTGGCTCGAGATTCCCTATCCGATTCCGTTGGTTCTCGGCGGCCTCGTTCTGGCCCTGATCCCCGGGATCCCCGACGTTCGCCTCAACCCGGACCTGGTCCTGCTCGTCTTCCTGCCGCCGCTGCTCTACAGCTCTGCCTTCTTCGCCGACCTGCGCAGCTTCCGCGCCGACGCGCGGGTGATCGTGCTGAACGCCTTCGGGATGACCCTGGCGACCGCCGCCGTGGTCGGCGTGATCGCCCACCAGCTGATTGACCTGCCCTGGGCGATGTCGTTCGCGCTTGGGGCGATCGTCTCCCCCACCGACCCGGCGGCCGCGACCGCGATCATGCGCCGGGTCGGGGCGCCGCGGCGGCTGGTCAACATCCTCGAGGGCGAGAGCCTGATCAACGACGCCACCGCGCTGGTCGCCTTCAAGGTCGCGGTAGCGGTGGCGATCGGGGAGAGCGTCTCGACCGGCCACACGCTTCTGACCCTGCTCGGCGACGTCGCCGGCGGGGTCGCGATCGGGCTCGCGGTCGGCTGGGCGATCGCCGAGGTCCGCAAGCGGGTCGACGACGTCAACACCGAGCTGACGATCTCACTGTTCAGCGCCTACGGGGCGTTCGTTCCCGCCGACCAGCTCGGCGTCTCCGGGGTCCTCGCCGTGGTCGCCTGCGGCATGGTGCTCGGCTTCCGGGCCCCGGAGATCGCCACTCCGGAGAGCCGCATGCAGGGGTTCGCGATGTGGTCGATCCTCACCTTCCTGCTCAACGCCACACTTTTCATCCTCATCGGCCTACAGCTGCCGGTGATCGTCAATGGGCTCGGCAGCCTCTCGACCGGAGAGGTGGTCGGCTACGCGGCGGCGGTCTGCGCGGCGGTGATCGCGATGCGCTTCATCTGGGTCAACGTCATGACCGTGTTGATCCGGACGCTGGACCGCCGCGAGTCGCAGCGAGCGCGGCGCGGCACCTGGCAGATCCGCGTGGTCAGCTCCTGGGCGGGGATGCGGGGCGCGGTCTCGCTGGCGGCGGCCCTTGCCCTGCCGGTGCACACCAACGGCGGAGCGCCGCTGCCGGGGCGGGCGCTGATCCAGTTCATCACCTTCTCGCTGATCCTCCTCACCGTGGTCGGGCAGGGGCTGACGCTTCCCTGGCTGATCCGCCGCCTCGGCGTGATCGAGGACGGCTCCGAGGAGGAGAACGAGGAGATCAAGGCGCGGCTGGTGATCGCGCGAGCGGCGATCGAACGCGTCGACGAGTTGGAGTCGGAGGACTGGACCCGCGACGGGACTATCGAGCGGGTCCGCCGCCTCTATGAGTTCCGCCGCCGCCGCTTCAAGATCCGGGCCGGCAAGATCGAGGACGAGGACGGTCTCGAGGAGGGCTCCCTTGCCTACCAGCGGCTGATGCACGAGGTATACGCCGTGCAGCGCCGGGAACTGGTCCGGCTTCGCAACGAGCGCGCGATCTCCGCCGAGGTGATGCGGCGGGTCGAGCGCGAGCTCGACCTCGAGGAATCGCGGCTGGAGGTTTGAGGCCGGTTTGCAGCGGCGTCTAGGCGCTGGCGCGGCGGCGGCCGCTGAGGTCCCAGATCACGTCCGCCTCCGAAATCCCCTGGCGGCTGGCGGCCTCGGCGACTTCCTGCCAGGGCAGTTCGGCCTCGGGAAGGTCGTCCCAGCGGGCCAGGTCGAGCCCTTCGAGTGCCCCCTGCAGGGCGGGGCCGAGATGCTGCTCGGAGCGCAGCAGCGCCCTGAGTACCTCGAGCTGCTTATCGGTTAGGCGTACGACCCACATCGCGCCTCCGGGAGGTGGAAGGTCAGGGTCGAAGCGGCAGGCTAAGCGTCGCGGCGGACGGAATCGAGGTCGGCCCGGGCCTTGATCCGCAATGCCTCGATCCGGTTCTCGCGCACCGATTCGACCCTGATCTCGTAGCCGTCGGCGCTGATCGTGTCGCCGCGCTTCGGCAGCCGGCCGAGCTCGGCGAAGACGTAGCCGCCGACCGAGTTGTAGGCGTCGGTCTCGACCGGAAGCTCGATCCCGGCGTCCTCGAGGTCGCCCAGCGAGACATGGCCGCGGACGAACCACTCGCCGTTGCTGAGCCGCCGCATCGCCGAGGCGCGGGGATCGGTCTCGTCCTCGATCTCTCCCACGACCTCCTCGAGGATGTCCTCGACGGTGACCAGCCCGACCGTGCGGCCGTATTCGTCGACGACGACCGAGATCGAGGTCCGCTGCCGCTGCAGGTCCTGCAGCAGGTCGTCGAGCGGCCGCGTCTCGGGGACGATCAGGGCATCGCGGATCGCGCCTTCGATCGGGGCGTCCGGCCCCTCGTTCATGTAGAGCCGCGCCAGGCCGTTGTTGTGGACGATTCCCTTGATCCGGTCCGGATTCTCGTCCTCGGTCACGACCAGCCGGGTGTGGCCGGAGGTCACGCAGCGGCGCAGCGCGGTCTCGACGTTCTCGGAGCCGTCGACCGTGACGACGGCCGGAATCGGCGTCATCACCTCGCGTGCCTGCTGCTCGTGGAGATGGAAGACGCCGGTCAGCATCCCCGCTTCGCCGGGGTCCAGCGTGCCGCCCCTGGTCTGCGAAGACTGCGCGATCAGGACCTTGATGTCCTCCGGCGAGGGGTCATCGCCGAGCTCGTCGGGGCGAACGCCGAACAGGCGCACGACCGCGTTCGCGACCCCGGTCAGGCCGATCGTGAACGGTGCGCTGATGCGGCGGAAGAGCCCCAGGGGCCGGGAAAGCCGGGCGGCGGTGCCCTCGGTGTTGGCGATCGAGAGCAGCTTCGGCGTCAGCTCGCCGAAGGTGATGTGCAGCGAGGTGACGATCAGGAAGGCCAGGAAGACGGCGATCGTCGCCGCGACGGCGTGCGAGAGGGTCCCGAACACCGGTTCCAGGAGCTTGGCCAGCGAGGGCTCGCCGAGGAAGCCGATCCCGATCGAGCAGAGGGTGATCCCGACCTGGCAGGCGGCGATGTACTCGGAGAGATGGTCAACCTGGTCCAGCGCCTCCCGGGCTCCCCGGCGCCCCTCGTCCGCCAGCGCTTCGAGCCGCGAGCTGCGCGAGCGCACCAGACCGATCTCGGCCGCCACGAAGAGCCCGTTCAGCGCGATCAGCAGCAGCAGAAGAACCAGCAGCACCGCGGTCATCTACGGCCTCCCCTGCGAGGACGTGGCGGGCGCCTATGCGGCCTGGTACTTCGCGGGCGGTCGTCGTCGTCTGCCATCGCCGGCCGGCTCAACTTAGCAGCCGGGGCCGCGTCGACTTTGGCCGCGTCTAAGGGTGGCGGCGAGGGCCCACGTGGACGCCGGGTGGCCGGTGCTTGAGCTCCGGCGGCGGCTTCGGAAGGTCGAAGTCGGCGCCCCTGCCGACCAGGCTCGCGGCGGCCCGCTCGCAGACCGCCGAGATCGTCAGCGAAGGATTCACGCCGAGGCTCGTCGGGATGGCCGAAGAATCCATGCAGAACAGCCCCTCGTATCCGAAGACCTCGCAGCGATGGTCGGTGACCCCGAAGTCCGGCGAGGTGGCCATCCGGCAGCCGCCGAGCGGATGCGCCGCGTACACGCCGGGCGTCTCGGTCATCTCCAGGAACCTGCCCAGGCCGCGCCGCTCGACCAGCGAGCGGATCGTCTCGTTGGCGCGCTCGCGCACCTGGATCGACTGCTCCGAGAGGCTGTAGTTGAACAGGCCGACGCCGATCGGCCCGGCGTCGGGGCGGACATAGTCGCCGCCGGTCGGCGGTACGGCGATGAACTCGCCGTCATGCGTGTCCTCGACCATCGCCAGGATCTCGATGTGGTCGCTCCAGGTCGAGATCGACTGCTTCTTCTGGCGCCCCCACCATGACGGCTCGCCCTCCGGGTCGCGGCCGTCGTCGTAGAGGAAGTTGGTCAGCTGCGAGAGCAGTATCTCCTGCAGTGTGAAGCGGGTGCCGTCGAAGCGGTGCGGGCGCCGCTTCGCGTACCAGTCGTAGCTCATCGTGGTGATCGGCTTGCCCTTGTAGAACTGGGCGCCGCCCGAAAGCCCGAGCACGTCGCGGACGCGGTTGGGGTCGTACTCGATCGCCGCCACGTGATCTCCGTTGACGCCGAGGTGCTTCCCGACCTGCGACGAGATCGAGGGCAGGGCGCCGTTCTGGCGCGAGCGCATCAGGATCGGCGGCGTCCCCATCGCGCCGGCGGCGAGGATCAGCACCTTGCACTCGACGTCCTCGACCGAGCCGGCGGCCTGTCCCGTCGCCGGGTCGATCTGCACCGACTTAACCAGATATCGATAGGGGCGTGCGCTCGATTCGCTGATCTCGTTGACCTGGATCAGCGGCCGAACCTCCACCCCGGCTCGCTCCGCCGAGCCGAGGTAGTTGGTGATCAGCGAGTTCTTGGCCCCGAAGACGCAGCCCGTGTAGCACCACTTCGCGTCGACGCAGCGCTCGAAGTCGATCGCCACCGGGACGCGGTCACAGGTGTGACCCGCGTCGTGCAGCGTCGCCGCCCACAGACCTCCCGACCGTGAGACCTCTTTCCAGGACGGCTGGCGGACCCGCAGGCCCAGCTCGGCGCGGTGGTAGAAGGGATCGAGGCTGTGGCGGCTTATCTGGCCCGGCCACATGCGCCGGTCGGGGCCGTCGTCGGGACGGTGGTCGCGCCGGTTGAAGATCTCTCGCGGCGCCCGCAGGGAGGCCGCCAGATAGAGGTTTGAGCCACCGCCGACCAGGTTGGCGACCAGCACCTGCGCGCCCTGACCCTGGATCAGGCCGTAGATGTCGGAGAGGTTGTCGATGTCCATCGACTGGCGAAAGTCGGTGTGGCCCTTGCGCAGGCCGCGTTCGAGGACGAGCACGCTGGGGTCCTGATCGTGGGCCCGGTAGAGCTCGGCCAGGCGCCAGGCGGAGATCGAGCCGCCGAAGCCGGAGCCGACGACGCAGACGTCGACTCGCTCGCTCACGGCAGGTATCCCTTCTTGGTGCGGCCGTGCGCGAGCCGGCGGCGGAAGGAGAAGTCGCTGTAGCCGTGGGGGGCAGTGCCCGGGTGCCCCATCACCCGGTAGCCGCTGGCGGTCGCCGAGGTCGGGTTGATCTGGGTCGCCGCAGCGCAGAAGGCAGTGAACGGGATCGCTGCTGCGGCCTCCCAGACGATGCGGGTCGGGTTCGATTGGGCCAGCCCCTCGAGGCAGACCGCCTGGCGGCTCTCGTAGTCGAGATGCAGGAAGTCACCGACGGCGCCCAGGCCCAGCGTGGTCGGCACGTGGGCCAGCGATCGGGCCTCCAGCTCGGCGAGGAAGACGGGCGCAAGCGCGTCGAAGCCGACCTTCGGATGGTGGGCGAGCAACAGCGCGTCGGCCTCCACCGCGCCCGGCTCCGGGTCGACTCCCGCGATCGCATCGGGATGGATCGCATTGCCGAGGTCGGTCGACTGCGCCTTGCGACCGGGGATGATCGTGTCGAAGAACGCCTGCAGGGTGGCGTCGGTGAGGATCGGGTCGGCGGCGCTCGCGTCAGCCGGGGCCGCGAGCTGCTGGGCCAGGGGAAGCGCAGATGCGACCGCTGCGCCGAGGCCGAGGACGCCGGCGCGCTGGAGCAGCTGACGCCGCGAAAGCAGCACCGCCACCTCGTTGCGAACCACCCGCCCCGTCTGCGCCATCCCGGCGAGCAAAGTAGCGGTAGTGCGGCCGACCCGCAACGACCAACCGTTCGACGTCCGGTTGTCGCTGGTAGTTCCGCCTCCGGCCCGCTACCTTGCCGACCGGGGTATGTCGAGAAGGGCGCGAATCATCCTCGGGGCAGCGCTGGCGATTGTCTTGGCGGCCGTCGGGCCGGCCGCGATGGCGCAGCCATACGCGCCTTACGACGGTCACTCGCCCTTCAACTGCCAGCTCCAGGACGTGGGGACCGGCACCGACTTTCCCCATCCCGACGCAGACCCGTTCTGCGTCGAGTTCGACAAGACGCAGCAGAACGTCACCGACTTCGGCATCTTCGACTTCCTTTCGAAGGAGCCCGCTCGGGTTGCAGCGGCAGCTCCCAAGTGCTTCTACTTCCAGCGCGACCACTGGACCGGGTCGATCGTCCAGGGAACCGCGCCGGAGCTATGGCATTGGGACGGCAGCTACTTCTTCGACAAGGCGGCTGCGTCGGGCGGCGCCAATCTGGCGAACTTCCGGCTCGGCGGCCAGCCGATGGACGGAAGGCCCTACGCGCCGGCCGACTTCCAGCCCTACCTCAGTCAGGGCGGCGGTGGAGGCGCATACGTCACCGGCTCGACGCAGGGCGACCCCAGCTGCGCCGCGAAGGTCGACACGCCGGCCAAGCGGGCCCAGGTCTACTACCACACGATGCCCGCCGGCCCGATCGGCCGGCGGACGATCGGACCGTTCACCCTGCGCGAGCCCCGCGTCGCCCTGCACGAGGTCAATGGGCCCGCTCACGAGACGCTGGCCGGGACCGAGCGCTTCGACGTCACCGGTGGCGGCCAGCTTCGGATCGCGTATGGCTCCGGCCCGCTCGGCGATCGCGGCCGCCCGCCCGCCGCGGGCCAAGAGGTCGTCGCGGCGATCCTCACCACGAGCCGCCAGGATTACATCGGTTCCGTGCACCCTGGGGTGGCCGGAAAGGATGCTCGGGAAGCGCTCGACGCCTCCTTTGCGTTGCGGCTCGGCGACTTGCTCGTCTTCGAGGCAGCTCCCAGGCGCGGCAGGCGCCTCCTGCTTGGGGTGCGTGCGGGCAGCCTCGAGTGGCTCGCGCTCGCCGACCGGCGCCAGGTGCGCTCGCGCCGCAAGCTGAGACAGACCCTCGCCGGTCTCGATCGGGCCGGGAAGGGCCGGGTCGACTCGGCCGGAATCGCCTGGTAGCCGAGCCGGGCGCCGTCAGCGCAGGGCGTCGACCTTGCCCGCCAGTTCGAAATCGTTCTCGGTCAGCCCGCCCTCGGCGTGGTTGGTGATCCGCACCGTCACCTTGTCCCAGGAGAGCTCGAGATCGGGGTGGTGTCCCATCCCCTCGGCCGGCTCGACCAGGGAGTCGACGAACTTCACCGAGCCGACGAAGTCGCCGTTCTCGAATGTCTTCGTGATCGCGTCCCCGTCTCGGGTCCAGCCGTCAAGCCGCTCGAGGCGCTGCTCGATATCCGAGTCTGAGAGAAGTGCCATATTGACCTCCCGTGCGTATCGCCAGTCTGGTTCCGTCCGCAACCGAGATGCTATTCGCGCTCGGCCTCGGCGACAGCGTCGCCGCCGTCACCCACGAGTGTGACTTCCCTGCCGACGCGAGCCGCAAACCGCACCTGACCCGGACCGTGATCCCGCCCGGGCTCTCGGCCCGGGAGATCGACGCCGAGGTCAAACGGGTGACCGGAGAGGGGCGGGCGCTGTACGAGCTCGACGAGGAGCGGCTGGCGACGCTCGATGTCGACCTGATCGTCACCCAGGCGGTCTGCGAGGTCTGCGCGGTGTCCTACGAGGACATCGTCGCGGCGGCCGCGCGGCTGCCCTCGCGGCCGCGGGTCCTTTCTCTCGACCCATCGACCCTGGCCGAGGTGCTCGCCGACGTTGAGCGCCTCGCCGATGCCGCCGCGGTTGGCGCCGCGGGGATCGAGCTGCGCACCGGCCTGCAGGCACGCCTGGAGAGAGTTCGCGAGCGGGTCGCCGCCGAGCCGCGGCCGGCTGTGCTGGCGCTGGAATGGCTCGACCCGATCTTCCTCGGCGGCCACTGGGTGCCGGAGATGATCAAGATCGCCGGCGGCGAGCCGCTGCTCTCGCGGCGGGGCGAGAAGTCGCGCGAGGTCGGCTGGGCAGACCTCGAGAGCCTGCGACCCGACATCGTCGTCGCCATGCCCTGCGGCTATTACGTCGAGGAATCGAGCCGCCAGGCCGAGCTGCACCGCGACCGGCTCGAGGCGCTGGGGTCGCCGGCGATCTGGGCCGTCGACGCCGCATCGTCGTTCTCGCGCCCCGGCCCGCGCCTGGTCGACGGGGTCGAGCTGCTCGCCCACCTGCTGCATCCCGACCGGATCGAGAAGCCGCCCGGAGTCGAGGCCCGGCTGCTCTCGGCCGCCCCCGCGCCAGGCTAGGCCAGCGCGACCCCGGCGATCGCGGTTGCGATCGCCAGCCCGACCATCACCGCGGTCTCGATCACTACCCGGTTGCGGCCGAGGATCTCGCGGTCCCCGGTCAGGATCAGCAGTCCGCAGAGCAGGCCGCAGCCGGCCCCGAACAGGTGCGCGCCGACAGCGATGTGGCTGGCCCCGAAGGTGATCGCGAGGTTGAAGACGAGCAGCAGCCCGAGCTGGGCCGCGATCGCGTCCAGCCGCCGCCCGCGCGCGATCACGACCGCCGCGGCGAGCAGGCCGAACACCGCGCCGGAGGCGCCGAGCGAGAGATCGTTGGGCTCCAGGATCACGACTCCCAGCGAGCCCGCGAACAGCGAGGCGAAGTACATCGCCGCGAAACGGACGCTGCCGAAGGCGGGCTCGAGCAGGGTGCCGAGGATGTAGAGGAAGTACATGTTGAAGCCGATGTGGAGCAGGTTGGCGTGCAGGAAGGCACTGGTCAGAAGCCGGTACCAGTCGCCGTTTGCGACCGCCGGCGCGTAGAGGCCGAAATTCACGACCACGCTTCCCGAAGGGCTGAAGCCGCCGCTGCCGGACCCGATCTCGATCAGGTAGGCGACCACGTTGACGGCGATCAGGAAGTAGGTAACTGGCATCGCCCCGGCGCGGTCGAAGACGGCGCTTCCGCTGGTCACCTTGGTCCGCTGCCTGGCGCACTCGGGGCAGCGCATCCCGACCGGGGTCGGGGTCATGCAGTCGGGGCAGATCGGGCGCCCGCAGTTCGAGCAGGCGACGCCGGTCTCGCGGTCGGGGTGGCGGTAGCAGGTCTCCATCGGGCAGCTGAGGCTACCGACGCGCCCGCTGGTCCCCTGGGTGCGCTCAGCCGGACAGCGGGACGCTGACGATCGCCGCAGAGGTCGGGCGATCGGTGCCATGGCTCGGTTCCACGGTCACCATCACCTGGTTGGCGCCCTTCAGATGCAGCGGCACCGAAGCGTTCGCAGTCCCGTCGGACTCCGCTTCGAAGAGAGATGACCGTTCGACGCGCTTGCCGTGCTGGACCCAGGCCTCATAGACCTGGGAGGAAGGCAGTTGCCGCAAGCCGACCATATGCAGTGTTCCCGAATCACCGTTTTGCTTCAGGGTCGCCTTGGCGATTGAGCCGCCGCGACTGTGGAAAACCTTCGTGCTCTCGCCATTGCCCCTGAGCTCGTAACCGACCGAGGCCGCCACGACCAGCGCTACGACCGCGAGGGCCGTTGCGGGCCGGAGGAGAAAACCGCGCAAGCCGCCCGGACGCGGCCCTCGCCGGCGAAGCTTGGTCTCATGCGCCGGGCTCACGGCCGCGTCGGCTGCATCGCTACGGACCTCGGCAAGCAGTCGCGCCCGCAGGGCCTTGGGGGGATCGAGCTGCGGAATCGAGTCGGGGATCACGTCGATCGCCGGCCGCAGCCAGTCGAGCTCGTCGCGGCAGCGCAGGCAGTCCTCGAGGTGCAGCTGCAGGGCCGCGGTCTCGTCGGGCTCCAGCGAGCCCAGCAGGTAGGCGGCGAGGTCGGCGCGCCAGCGCCGGTGCTCGTCGAGGCGGCTCATGCCCATCCCTCCGCCAGCTCGGTACGGATCTTCTCGATTCCGAGGCGCATCCGCCCCTTCACGGTACCCAGCGGCATACTCAGCATCTCGGCGATCTCGGAGTGGCTGAAGCCGCCGAAGTAGGCGAGCTCGATCACCTTCGACTGCTCGCTCGGGAGCTCGCCCAGCGCTCCGCGCACCGTGCGGGCGGTCTCGCGCTGCAGGGCCTGCTCGTCGGTCATCTCGGGTGCAGGACGCTGCTCCAGGACCGCCTCGTCGTCGAAGGTCAGCTTCGGGGCCTTGCCGGACTGGCGCCGCAAAGCGTCGATGGCGCGGTTGCGGACGATCCCCAGCGTCCAGGCGCGCACGCTGCCGCGGGCGCGGTCGAAGCGGGCGCCGCTGCGCCAGATCGAGAGGAAGGCCTCCTGGGTGACGTCCTCGGCGCTGGAGCGGTCGCCGACGATCCGGTAGGCGAGCGAAAAGGCGGCACCGCCATGGCGGTCGTAGAAAACCTCGAAGGCCTCGGGGTCCTTCTCCGCCAGCAGCGGCATCAGGTCCTCGTCGGCGAGGCGCTCGGCTTTCTTTCTGTCCACGGACACCCTCTGCTTTCCCCCTCGGCTGCGGTCATGATCCGGATCCGCACAGCCCGCGTAATCAACCTGCAAATCACCCTACGCTGCCGGGCGCCGCGCGGATCACCGCGATTCGTCTTCGCCGGACGCGAAGATCAAGCGCAAAGGTCTCCAGCAGGAGGAACTATGGAAGCTGCAAGTCCAGCCAGGCTCTACGCGACATTGGTCGGTGGCACCCTGGTGATCGCCGGCATCATCGGCTTCTTCTACAGCTCGTCGTTCGGCGGACCGGGCCACGTCGACAAGGTCTTCGGCCTGCTCGACGTCAACGGCTGGCACAACGTCTTTCACATCGTCAGCGGCGCCCTCGGCCTGCTGCTCGCGGCCAGCTTTGCGCGCCAGTACGCGCTCGGGCTCGGCGTCGTCTACATCGCGCTGGCGATCTGGGGCTTCATCATCGGCGACGGCCATTCGATCCTCGGCTTCATCCCGGTCAACACCGCCGACGACTTCCTGCACCTGATACTCGGCCTGCTCGGCATCGCCGCCGGTCTGGCAACGCCGGCGGGCCGGACCTCGAGGTCTCCGGCGCCGGCGACCTGAGCTAGAAGCGCGAGCGCAATTCCTCGGTCAGCCCGCGCAGGCCACCGCTGCGCTGACGGCTGCGGCGCCGCAGCTCCAGCACCACCAGGGCGCCTGTGGCGATGCCGCCTGCGGTGACCGCGACCACCGGCCGCACCCAGTTGCGGGGGTCGCGCAGTGCTTCGCGTTCCGAGTCGGACAGCTCGTCGGCCCAGTCCGAGAGCTCGCTGGCGGCCCGCTCGGTGATCGCCGAGAAGGTCTCCTCGAGGCGGCCGGCAAGGCTGTCGGGCGGCTCGATCGGCCGTAGTGCGTCGGCGAGAAGCCGCTCGACCGGGAACTCCTGCGAGTACTCACTCATCGCTGTCCTCCTGCGCCATCTGCTCCTGAAGCTGCTTGATCGCGCGGTGGATCAGCACCTTGGTCGCCCCGTCGGAGCGGCCGAGGGCACGCGCGATCTCGCGGTTGTCCATGCCGAGTGCGAAACGCATGATCAGCGCATCGCGGCGGTCGTCGGGAAGGTGCTGCAGCCCCTCGATCACCTCGCGCAACTCCTCGCGACCCTCGACCAGCGCCTCGGTCCCGTGCGGGGCCGAGATCGGGTCGGCACTGTCGAGCGGAGTCTGGGGCCGCCGCGAGCGGTCGCGGAAGTAGTTCGAAGCGAGGTTGTGGGCGATGCGGATCAGCCACGGCCGCAGCGGCCGCCCGTCGGACTCGCGCCGGGCGCGGTCGAAGTGGCGATAGGCCTGCAGGAAGGCCTGCTCGGTCAGGTCCTCGGCGTCGTGATGGTTGCCGACCCGGTAGTAGGAGTAGGAGTAGACGTCGCGCAGGTGCGCCCGGTAGAGGTCCTCGAAGGCGCGGTCGAGCTCCGCCTTCGCGACCGGGTCGCTGGGTGGCCCCGCAGGGGTCTTGGGCTCCGCCACCGGGCAAGCGTACCCGCGCCAGTGTCACGTCCATCGACCCAGACTCGGCTTTGGCGAGCGAGAACCGAGCGTGGCAATGACGCAGGAAGCCCAGGTAGTTGACGCTACCTGGGCGACCGAGGAAGCAGCCAGGCGAAGGTTCGCAGCCGCCAAAACGAGGTTGGGTCGGTTGACGTGACACTATGCCGCCCGGCGGGAGCGCTCGGCACGGCGCAATCCCGCCACCCATTCGTCGGTTCCTATCTCGCCCGCGATCAGCGCCGCGAGTCCCTGCAGGCCGATCGCCTCGACCCCGGACGCGGCCACCGTCTCGGCGATCAGCGGCACCGAGTCCAGTCCCTCGGACGCCTGCCCGATCTCGGCCCGGATCGCGTCGGCCGGGGTCCCGCTGCCGAGCAGCTCACCGGCCCGCCGGTTGCGGCTTCCGGGCGCCAGCACCGTCGCCGTCAGGTCGCCAACCCCGGCCAGGCCGACGAAGGTCTCCATCCGCGCCCCGCGCAGGGTCGCGTAGTTGACGCACTCGCGCCAGATCTCCGCCGCGGCGATCCCGGCCGCGTTGAGGCCGTGCGGCTGCGCCGCCGCCGCCGCCAGCGCGGCCGCGTTCTTCGCGGCCCCGGCCATCTCGACCCCGAAGACGTCGCCGGAGCGCTCGCAGACCAGCCCGGCGCGATCGAACACCTGGCCCAGCTGGGCGCGCAGGTCGGGGTCCTCGGAGCCGAGCACGAGCGCCGCCGAGCCGGAGACGGCCTCGCGCGAGTGCGCGGGTCCGCCGAGGGAGGCGATCGCACGCACCCTGACGCGGCCGCCGACGTACTCGCTCGGCAGCTCCCCCTGCGGAGCCACGAGGCCCTTGCTGAGCAGCAGGATCGCCGCCCGTTCGCCGATCCGGTCGGCGATCGAGCCGACCACCTGCGGCAGCGCCTTCGAGGGGACGGCGAGGCAGACCAGGTCGAGTCCGGCGAGCTCGATTTCGGACGCCTTCTTGACCCGCAGCGATTCCGGCAGCCGCACCTCGGGCAGGTAGCGCTCGTTGACGCGCTCGGCCTCCATCGTCTCGGCCTGCTCGGCGCCGCGGGTGCCCAGCTGCACCTCCAGCCCGCCGCGGGCCAGCAGCACGGCCATCGCGGTTCCCCAGCTGCCGGCGCCGATCACGGCGGCGCGCCGCATCGGCGGCAGGCCACCGAGGGCCTCCCACTGCAGCTCGATATTGGGCCAGATGCGCGAAGTGACTGTCGCCGCGAGAGCAGGGGAGGGTCGTTCGGAGCGCGGGAAGGTGATCGGCGGCCCCATCCGCAGCTTCACCTTGCGGGGGTAGATGCGCCAACCGCGCCGCACCCGCTCGCTGCCGAAGACGGCGACCGGCAGCACCGAGGCGCCGGTCTGCAGCGCCAGCCGGCCCACCCCCCGCTTCGGCGTCGACAGCGAGCCGGAGCGGATCCGGGTGCCCTCGGGGAAGATGCAGACCGTTCCGCCGCGCTCCAGCACCTGCCGCGCCGTTTCCATCGCCTCCTCGTCTGATTCGCCGCGGCGAATCGGGAAGGCGCCGCAGCGCGAGAGCAGCCAGCCCTGCCAGCGCTTCTCGAAAAGCTCCCGCTTGGCGACGTAACACATCGGCCTACGCCAGGGCAGCGAGGCGCCGATGACGAACGGGTCGAGGAAGCTGCGGTGGTTGGCGGCGACGATCAGCCCGCCCTTGACCCGCGCGTACTTGCGGCCCTGCTTGGAGAGCCGGAACCAGATCCAGCAGGCCGGCTGCACGAGGCCCCGCGCGAGCAGGTACATCGCCCAGTTGACGCTGTGCTTGCGCGTGTAGTCGTGGTAGCGCTGCAGCGGGTCCTCGCCCATGCACTGGGCTACACGGCGCCTCAGGCGTCGTTACAGGCTGAAAAGAGCCTCGCCGCTCACCACGCCGCCTCGATGATCTCCCGCAGCTGCTCGCGGCTCGGGGGCTGGGGCGTGAAGTGCAGCTCGGAGCGCGCCTCGATCGCGTCCAGCGCCCCCTCGAGACCAGCCCGGTCGGCGCCCAGCTCGGCGAGGCCCTGCGGGCGCCCGAGCGCGGCGATCCGGTCCGGGAGCGAGGCCGGATCGGTCTCGAGTGCCACGGCGAGGGATTCGATCTGTTGCGGCGCCCGCTCGCGCATGAAGGCCATCGCCGGGGGCAGGATCGCCGCGTTGGTCCCGGCGTGCGGTGTCCCGAGCCCGCGGACCAGCGTCTGGCAGATCACGTGGTGAATGGCGAAGAGCGCCGAGTCGATCGCGTAGCCGCAGAGGATCGACCCCAGGGCCAGACCGGCGCGGTCGCGGTCACCGCGGTCCTGGTCGAGCGTCTCGCCGATCAGCCCCGCGCCCCGCAGCGCCGTCATCCGCGAGACCGGGTTGGCGAACGGCGTGTAGAGCGAGTCGGCGCCGTGGCCGAGGGCGTTCATCGCGCTCGCTCGCAGCTGCTGCTCGGGCAGGCCGGTCATCAGCTGCGGATCGGCGAGCACGAGGTGGGGCCGGACCAGGCCGCGGGCCCGCTCCTCCGCCCCGGCGGGAAGCCGGTGAAAGCCGGTCATCTCGGCCCCCGAGAGCGTGGTCGGGATCGCCACCACTCGGGCGCCGCTGACCGCCGCGACCGCTTTCGCGGTGTCGATCACCCGCCCGCCCCCGAGCGCGACCAGGGTCGCGGCCGAAGCGGAGTCGAGAATCGACGCGGCGGCGTCGGGCACCGGCCCCGGTCCCACCTCGCGCACCGCCGTCGCCCTCGCGGCCAGGCTCTCGGCCGCGACCAGGGCCCGCGGGGTCGAGAGCAGTTCGAAGTCCTCGACCCCCTGCTCGGCGAGGACCTCGAGGGCTTCGCTCGGCGGCGCGAAGAGAACCGTGCGGCCGGCGTCGCGCCAGGTGAAGGAGCCGACCGCGGCGCTCAACGCGCCGTGGCGTGGCGCGGGTTCTGGATCGGCCGCAGCTTCGGCTCGACCTCGGCCCGCAGGTGCTCGTAGTCGGGCGGCAGCGAGAGCTTCTCCCCCAGGTGCTCGAGCGGCTCGTCGACGGTGAACCCGGGGCCCAGCGTCGCGATCTCGAACAGGACCCCACTCGGCTCGCGGAAGTAGATCGAACGGAAGTAGAAGCGGTCGATGACCGGGGTCGGCGCGGCGCCGCCCTCGATCACCTGCCGGCGCCATTCCTCGTGCTCGTCGATCTGCGAGGCCCAGGCGATGTGATGGACGGTGCCGGCACCCTGCAGGCCGAGCTTCTCCGGCGCGTCGTCGTAGGTCCAGAGGCCGCCGCGGTCATTGCCCCTCGCCTCCCAGCCGAAGCCCGAAGGCGCGAAGCCCTGGTCCTCGTAGGGGGTGAACTGCAGTGCCCCCTCGAGCAGCGAACGACTCGCCTCGGGTACCTCGCTGTAGGCGCGGGCGGCGTGAAAGCCCTGCAGCGCCAGCTCCCTTGGCACTTCGGGATGATCGGCGATCAGCGGCTCGTCGTCGACCTCGGCCACGACAAGCTCATGCCCCAGCCCCTCGGGATCGGAGAACACGAGCCGCCCGTCGTGGCGCTCGCTCTCGATCCCGTTGGCGGCCAGCCGCTCCTCCCAGAAGGCGATCGAATCGGCGGATCCGACCCGCCAGACGATGCGGTGGATCATCCCGGCGCCGGCCCGGCCCTCGGGCGCGCCGGGGTACTCGAAGAAGGTCAGGTCGGAGCCGGCGTCGCCCTTCTCGTCGGCGAAGAAGAGGTGATAGACGGTCGGGTTGTCCTGGTTGACCGTCTTCTTGACCAGCCTCAGGCCGAGGACACCGGCGTAGAAGTCGACGTTGCGCTGGCCGTTCTCGGTGATCGCGGTGATGTGATGGATGCCCTCGAGCTTCACGGCATCGTCCAAGGTAGCCGATAATCGAAGCTCCGCCGGAGTAGCTCAGTTGGTCAGAGCACCTGATTTGTAATCAGGGGGCCGTCGGTTCGAATCCGACCTCCGGCTTTGCGCCGCTAGCGGTAGGTCGTGCTGGCGCGCAGCGCCCGCTTGAAGCTGTCGGGGTTGCGGAACAGGCGCGAGTAGGTCGGCTTCTTCGCCTTGTAGCCGAGGCTGTCGAGGAATCCCGAGTCCTCCAGGGCCGCCATGTCGTGCGGCTTCTGGCGGGTCGCCTGGCCGTCGCGGCCGAGCAGTCCCTGGATGCTGCAGGGGGTCGCCGCGATCGTCTGCGGGTCGGGCAGGTTGGGACGGCTGAAGGTCGGGTTCTCCCATTCCATCGTGCGCCCGATGTTGGTCGCGTAGCGGTGGCGCTTGTTGAGATAGCCGAGCCCAAACTTGTAGGAGATCAGCTTCAGGATCGATTCGTGGGTCGCGAACGCGTGGTTGACCTTGCCGCGATCGACGTATGGCGAGACGCAGACGGCGGGGATCCGGAAGCCCGTCAACCCGAAGTCCTGCGCCAGGATGCGACTGCGGCGGTCGTCCGGGACGAAGGCCGGCTGCACGTGGTCGAAGAAGCCCCCCCACTCGTCGTAGACGATGAACAGGGCCCCATGCTTGAACTGGGGCGAGTCGATGAAGGCGTGGACGACGTCGGACATGAAGGCCTGGCCGATGCGGATGTCGCCGTGCGGGTGCTCGTCGCCGGAGACGCCGTCGCCGCCGCCGCCGTCGTAGAAGGCCGGGTCGACGAAGTTGATGTTCGAAAGCGTGCCCTGGGCGGCGCGCTGGTAGTAGTTGGCGACCGGCTGGGTCCAGCTGAGGCCGCGCTGGCCGTAGAGGGCCGAGAAGGGCAGGTCGGAGTTGAAGTAGGTGGCGCTGACGTTCTTCGAGATCGCCCGGTCGAAGATCGTCTCCCAGCCGTTGGCGGTCATCTGGTTGTCGATCTGGCCGCCCGACTGGGCCGACCACATGTAATGGCGGTTGGGGTAGGTCGAGGCCATGATCGAGCAGTGGAACTGGTCGTAGAGCTGGAAGGCGTCGGCCGCATAGGGGATGAAGCCGAGGTCTGACTTCAGGTAGTAGCCGGCGGCATAGGCGTCGCTGCCGGTGCCGGCGTCGTTTCCCTGCACGAAGCCGTCGAGCTGGCCGCGGTCGTACTGGTGGCGGCCGCCGTACCAGGAATGGTCGGGGTCGCGGAAGGCGCAGCCCTGGAAGTCGGGGGTCAGACGGTGGGTGGCGACAGGGTTGCCGGCCGCGTCGGGGTAGGTGAGGCCGGCGTTGCGGGCGTCGGCCTTCGGGTGCCAGCCGAAGTAGTGGTCGAAGGAGCGGTTCTCCATCATCAGGACGACGATCGTGTCGATCGGCAGGTTTCGTGGGCTCGGCAGGTGGGTCCGGTGCTGGATATGCGCCGCCGCCTTGACCAGCTCCGCCGGCGACAGCAGCCCGGCCAGCGAGGCGCCGCCGGCGATCGTCGCCGTCCGGGTCAGGAACTCGCGCCTGCGCATCGCCGCCTCGGGATGCTCGGCTTCGAAGCGCTCGTTCGCCGCCGGGTCGCGAAGGTCGACGCCCTCGAGGCTCATCGCCGGCTCCCGGTCGGCGGCTCGTTGACCACTTCGCAGTTGATCACGCCCTCCTCGCTTGCGTCGACGGTCGCGACGTCATTGCCCGGGCCGCAGTTGATCTCGTCCTCGCTGCCGTCGCGGGCGTCGATCACGTCGTTGCCGAGGCCGCCCATCGGCACCCCGTCGAACTCGTTGAACTGATCGTGCCCGGGACCGCCGACCTCGGTGCCCCCGTCGGGCCCGGCGACCAGCAGGTCGTCGCCGGGGCCGCCGACCAGCGTGTTGACCCCCGGGCCGCCGTACAGGTCGTCGTCGTCCGGACCGCCGTTGAGGAGGTCGTTTCCCGGGCCGCCCAGCAGCACGTCCTGCCCGATCCCGCCCAGCAGGCGGTCGTTGGCGAGGCCGCCGGCGAGCAGGTCACTGCCCTTGGCCGCCTTCAGCGTGTCCTTGCCCTTGCCTCCGCGCAGGATGTCGTTGCCCTTGCCGCCCTGGAGCTTGTCGCGGCCCTTGCCGCCCAGCAGCCGGTCCTTGCCGCCGCGGCCGATCAGCTTGTCGCGGCCCCGCCCGCCGATCAGCTTGTCGGCCTTGTTGGTCCCGACCAGCTTGTCGCGGTGCCTGGTCCCGTGCACGGTCTTGGCGACCGCAACTGCGGACAGGGCGGTTAGGGCAACGACGATCAAGGGGGCAGCTATCCCGCGGAGTGCCAAACGGTGGCAAACGCTACGGCATCGCCATGCCGCGATGTTTCAGTTCTGCGAACGGCGGCGCCCGGATAGCGCCGCCGCCGGATGCTGACTAGAGCCGCACCTCGCGCGAAGCCAGGTGGGTTCCGACCTTGCGCTTGACCCGCTGCAGCGCGTTGTCGACGGTCTTCGTGTCGCAGTCGAGGCGCTCGGCGATCACCTCGTAGGAGTAGCCGTCCAGGTAGAGCGAGAGGACCCGGCTCTCGAGCTCGGAGAGCACCCCCGAGAGGCAGGTCACCAGGCTCTCCAGCTCCTCGGTCGCGATCACCTGGTTGACCGGATCACTGGCGGTCGGGCCCGGCAGGACCTCGTCCAGGGTCGAGTCGGAGTCCCCCGCCGCGGCGGGCGACTGGCTGAAGGAGACGTACTGGTTGAGCGGCGTGTGCTTGTTGCGGGTCGCTGTCTTGACCGCGGTGATGATCTGCCGCGTGATGCAGAGCTCGGCGAAGTTGCGAAAGCTCGACTCGCGGTCGGTGCGGTAGTCGCGCACCGCCTTGTAGAGGCCGAGCAACCCCTCCTGGATCAGGTCGTCGGACTCGCCCCCGAGCAGGAAATAGGAGGAGGCCTTGAGGCGCACGAAGCCGCGATAGCGGCGGATGATGGCGTCGTAGGCGTCCGTCTGCCCCTGCTTGGCTTGGGCGACGAGAAAGTGATCGTCAAGCTCAGGTTGAGGGTTAGTCTGAGCGGTGGCTGTGGCTGCGACCGCAGAGCGGGCAGGCAGCTTGGCTTTCGGCGTAGGGACGGGTAGGGCCACTGAACTTCCTCCTTCGAGTGAAGTTGTCGTGGCGCCACGTACCTCCCCTGGGCGCCTCTCTGGGTTATTCCCTCAGACTGAAGCTGAGGTTTACCCTTTCTGCGCGGGCAGTCTGACGACAAGATCGGATCCTGTCAAGCCCCGGCGGGAAAATATCTTGCCCGGCTGCAAAACGGCTTGCAGGGGCGGCCGGGTCTCAGCGGCGCTGGTGGAGGCGAAATGCGCGCGGCATCGAGTTCGTGCTGCCGCCCGACGGCGTGTAGGTGATCGTCGCCGCCACCCCGATCGAGCCCTCGTCGCGGAGCTTGCTCCGCGCCGAACCGGCGGCGCGAACCTTGAGCCTGACGATCCCGGCCTCGAGGGCGGTCTTCTGCACCCGGCGGATCCCGTGGGCCCTCAGGACCAGTTGTCCGGGCCCCGGAACCTCGATCCGCAGCAGCGCCCGCCCTGTGCGGCGGTTGCGGCGCAGCGACCTGATCGAGAACGCGTTAGATGGGCCGGCGGCAGGCGCCGCGGCGGGCTGAACGGTCGAGTAGAGCCGTTGCGCAATGGTCCCGAAGTAGGGCCCGAACATGAAGCCGGGCAGCGTGTTGTACGTGTAGTCGTTGACCGACAGCGCGACCAGCGGCGAGCCGGCGAGCCAGGGGCCGCCGCTGGAGCCGCCGTTGAAGTCGCTTGCGATCGCCATCGTCGGCGGCGAGAAGCTCGGATCGTCGCCCTGGTAGGTCGTGTCGCGCTCGTAGAGGCGGTCGCCGTTGTAGGGAGTCTGGGCCGGATAGCCGTACTCGAAGTAGGCACTCTGGGCCCGCGGCTGGTTGAAGCCGATCCCGAAGGCTCCGGTGACGCTCTGGATCGTCGCCCCGTCCCCGGGCCGGTTGGCGAGCGTCAGCAGCGCCATGTCGCCCGCCTCGTCGGAGTCGTTGGCATTGCCGGTGCTGGTGGTGCTCTCCCATTCGGGCGTGGTTGCGAACGACGTCGCCGGCCAGGCCCCGTAGGGCTCGGCGCCATCGCGGTAGCCGGGGATGTAGACGATGTCGGTCGCCCTGGTCCCGGGCCCGGGGTCGATCACGCAATGCCCCGCGGTGAGCACAGTGTTGCCGGCCGGGCTGTTGACGACGCTGCCCGAGCAGCGGAACTGCCCGGCGCCGTACTTGAACAGGACCACCCCGTTGGCGCTGTTGGGATAGACGGTCGGGGTGCCGGTGTCGGTCCCCTGCGCGCCGGGGCCCGCCGCCGAGGCGGGCACGGTCCCGGATTGCAGCCGCGCCGGCCGGTCGGCCCCCGGCCGGCTCGCGGTGACGAAGCTGGGGCGAGCGCCGGGGTTGCGGTCGGGGAGCGGGGACAGGGACGGCGAGGACTCGGAGACCGCGGGCAGCGGCTGCGCGTCCCGTATCCGCGCCGGGGTCCAGTAGGCGCGCGGATGTGCACCCGCTCGCACCTGGTGCACGACGGCCGCCCCATCGGCGCCGGCCGGTGCCGGGAGCACGAGCGCCAGGGCAGCGGCCAGCAACAGGAGAAGCGCCGCCGCACGCGCTCGCTGCGTTCTATGACGGATCTGTTGGCCGGGGCGATTTGGCATCTGGACTTGATACCCGGGTCGGCTGCGGCCCTCACGGCATTGAGGCCGGCTCGGACGAATGGCCATTGTCCAGAAAAGGTCAGTCGCGCTGACGTATGGCCTCGAACAGCAGCACCGCGGCCGCGGCCGAGACGTTCAGCGAGGCGGTGCGCCCGCGGCGTGGAATCGACAGCAGGCCGTCGCAGCCGGCGGCGACTCGCGGCCGCAGGCCCTTGCCCTCGGCGCCGAGGACGAGGATCGTCGGGCCGCTGAGGTCGGCGTCGGTGTAGGCGGTCGGACCCTCGGCGTCGGCACCCCAGACCCAGAAACCGGCCTCACGCGCCGCGGCAAGCCAGTCGGCCAGGTTGCGCACCCGGGCCACCGCGAGGTGCTCGACCGCACCCGCCGAGGCCTTGCAGGCCGCCGCCGTCACCGCAGCCGCGCGGCGCTCTGGGATCACGACCCCGGCGGCCCCCGCGACCTCGGCGCTGCGACAGACGGCGCCGAGGTTGTGCGGGTCCTGGACCTGGTCCAGGACCAGAATCAGGGCTTCCCGCCGGCCGAGCAGCGCCTCCGGGTCGGCGTACGGGTAGGGGTCGACCTCGGCGACGACGCCCTGGTGCTCGGGCGAGCCGGCGAGCCGGGTCAGCTCCTCGGCCGGCATCTGGGGCGTGCGCCAGATCCGGTGCACGTCGCGCGGGCCCCGCTCGGCCTCGGCGACCGGCCGGCGCCCGTAGATGCGCTCTCGCGGCTGCGCCACGGACCCTCAGGCGCGCCGCACCAGCCGCGGGCCGTCGGCGCTGTCGCGCACCTCCCAGCCGCGGGCGGCGAGCTCGTCGCGGAGCCTGTCGGCGCGCTCGAAGTCACGCTCGGCACGCGCCTGCTCGCGCTCGGCCAGCAGCTTCTCTGCCTCGGGATCGGCGCCGGCGTTGGCTTCGGCGAGCGAGCCGAGGCCGACCAGGTCGAGCATCTCGACCAGCGCCGCCGAGGCTCCCGGCAGCTCGCGGCGGTTGGCCTCGGCGACGAGGTCGAACGCTTCCCGCATCGCCGCCGGGGTCTTGAAGTCGTCCCCGAGGGCCTCGAGGAACGCCGCCCGCCGCTCGGCAACGAATGGGTCCTCCGTCCCGTCCCCGTCCTGCGGCGGCTGCTCGCGGAGGAAGTTGCGCAGCCGCTCGACTCCGGCGGCGGCCCCCTGCAGGGCGGCGTCGGAGAAGGCCAGCGGCTGGCGGTAGTGGCCCGAGATCAGATAGGCGACGACGGCGTCGCGCCCGTAGCGGTCCAGCGCCTCGGAGAGCTGGAAGATGTTGCCCTCCGACTTCGACATCTTCTCGGTGTCGAGCTCGACCATGCCGTTGTGCATCCAGATCCGCGCCATCGGCGTCTCGCGAGCCGCCTCGGTCTGGGCGATCTCGTTCTCGTGATGGGGGAAGACGAGGTCCGAGCCGCCCCCGTGGATCGTGAACGGGACTCCCAGCTCGGCCTCGGCCATCGCCGAGCACTCGATGTGCCAGCCCGGACGGCCGCGGCCCCAGGGCGAGTCCCAGAAGGTGTCCTCGCCCTCCTTGTGGCCCTTCCAGAGCGCGAAGTCGAGGTGCTCCTCCTTCAGCGACTCGGTGCCCGCCTCCTCGCCCTGGTCCATGTCCTCGGTGCGGCGGTTGGAGAGCTTTCCGTAGCCCTCGAAGCTGCGGACCCGGAAGTAGACGTCGCCACCCGACTCATAGGCGTGGCCGGACTCGATCAGGGCCTCGATCAGCTCGATGATCTCGGTGATCGTCCGGGTCGCCCGCGGCTCTTCGTCGGGACGGCCGAGCCCGAGCCGGTCCGTGTCCTCGATGTAAGCGGCGGTCATCTCGTTCGCGAAGTCGGCCGACGGGCGGCCGGCCTCCGCGGAGGCGGCGTAGATCTTGTCGTTGACGTCGGTGACGTTGATGACGAGCTTGGTGTCGTGGCCCTGGTTGCGCAGGAAGCGGGCCAGCAACATGAAGACGACGAAGGGGCGGGCATTGCCGATGTGGATGCGCCCGTAGACGGTCGGCCCGCAGGCGTAGATGCCGACCTTCTCCCCTTCCGGCACCGGCTGCAGCTCGCCGCTGAGGGTGTCTTGGATGCGGATCTCAGGCACGGTTCGGCAACTCTATGGTGCGCCTGACCGCGCCGGAGCCTGCCGTTCCGGGGTGCGAGAATCAGGCACGATGACCGCCCGCGAGACAGCGACGACGCCGGCCGAGATCACCGCCGCCGCCGTCTCCAGCTTCGAGGACTGCCCGGATCCACGCCTGCGCGAGCTGATGCAGGCTCTCGTCCGCCACCTGCACGAATTCGCCAGCGAGACGCGGCTCAGCGAAGAGGAATGGCAGACGATGATCCGCTTCCTCGCCGAGAGCGGGCAGATCAGCGACGAAAAGCGCCAGGAGTTCATCCTCTGGTCGGACGCCCTCGGGCTCTCGATGCTGGTCGACGCGCTCGCTCACGAGCTGCCCGAGGGGGCGACCGAGTCCACGGTCCTGGGCCCGTTCTATTCCCCAGGCGCGCCGCAGCGCGCCTACGGGGAGAGCCTGGCCGAAGAGGGCGGCGCCGGAATTCCCGCCTGGATCCACGGCCGCGTCGTCGACCTCGAGGGAGCCCCGATCGCCGGCGCCGAGCTCGACGTCTGGCAGAACGGCGGCGACCGCCTCTATGCGGTCCAGCGGCCCGAGGCCCCCGAGGATCACCTGCGGGGGCGCTACACCGCCCGCGAGGACGGCAGCTACGCGTTCCTCGCGGTGCGGCCGGTCCCCTACCCGATCCCCGACGACGGCCCGGTCGGCCGGATGCTGGCGGCAAGCGGCCGCCATCCCTGGCGCCCGGCCCACATCCACATGATCATCCGCGCCCCCGGCCACCGCACCGTCACCACCCACGTCTTCGACGCCGAGAGCGAGTACGTGGACTCGGACACCGTCTTCGCCGTCAAGCCCTCGCTGCTGCGCCGCTTCACCGAGCACGCCGCGGACGAGCCGGATCCTCCGCCCGGCGTCGCCGGGGAATGGGTCTCGCTGGAGAACGACCTCGTGCTCGTGCCGGGCGAGGAGCAGCCGCCGGCCGGCACCGGGGTCGCCTGATGGGCTCCGAAGCCGACGACCGGGCGCTGATCCGCGACCTGGTCGAGAACTGGGCCCTCTGGCGCGACGCCGGCGACTGGGAGCGCTTCGCGACGGTCTGGCACGACGACGCGGTGATGATGGCGACCTGGTTCCAGGGCCCGGCGGCGGATTTCATCCGGGTCAGCCGCGAAGGGTTGGAGCGCGGGGTCAACATCCTCCATTTCCTCGGCGGAACCACGATCGACCTTGCCGGCGAGCGGGCCATCGCGCAGACGAAGATGACGATCTCCCAGCGGGCGGAGGTGGAGGACGTGCTCTGCGACGTGACCTGCACCGGGCGCTTCTATGACTTCCTCGAGCGCCGCCGGGGAAGCTGGGGGATAGTCCTGCGACAGCCGATCTACGAGAAGGACCGGCTCGACCCCGTCGACCCGGCGGCGGACCTCGTCCTCGACCGCGAGCGACTCGATCGCTTTCCGCCCGGGTACCGACACCTGGCCTATCTGCAGAGTGGAATCGGCTATGACGTCAAACCCGACATGCCGGGTCTCACCGGACCCGAAGTGGAGCGCCTGTACAGGCGTGGCGACGCCTGGCTCGGCGGCCGCGAGCTCGGCGATCCCTACGCGACGACGGACTGAAATTCCATCAATTTTGCGATTTATCCCGGGCGGGCCATCCTCTAGGGTTTGCCGAGGCTGATGGAGGGCAGCTCGATGCAAAAACACAGGTTGCGGCGGGTCGAGGAGGCTTTCTCCTCCCTCCCCGAGCGCTACCTCGGCGGCGAAGAGGGCCGTGAGGGCACGGTCCAGATTCGGCTGCTCGACGTCGGGCGGACCTGGGAGGTCGAGCTTCAGCGCGACCGCTGCAAGGTCCGCACCTCTCCCAGCCGCCGTCCCGACGTCGTCATCGGCACCGACGCCAGCACCTGGCTGGCCCTGCGCGAGGGCCGGCTCTCCGGCCTCGACGCCTTCCAGCAGCGCCGTCTCTGGGCGCGCGGAGACCTCGACGCCGCGGTGGCCTTCGAGGGCCTGTTCCGGCTTCCCGACGACCGCCCGCCGCTGCTCCGCATCCATGACGTTCACGTCCGCGGCGCCCGTATCTCCAGTCTCACCTCCGGCAGCGGCCCCGAGCACGTGCTGCTGATCCACGGGCTCGGCGGCTCCAAGAGCTCTTTCTACGAGACCGTCGCGGCGCTGACCCCCGAATACACCGTGCACGCGATCGACCTGCCCGGCTTCGGCTCCTCCTCGAAGCCCCTGCGCGCCTCCTACGATCCCGACTTCTTCGCCCGCCACGTGCTGCGTTTCATGGACACCCTGGCGATCGACCGCGCCCATCTGGTCGGCAACTCGATGGGGGGCCGGGTCTCGATCGAGGTCGGCCTGCAGGCCCCCAGCCGGGTGCGCACGATCAGCCTCCTCTCGCCCTCGATGGCCTTCCGCCGCGGGCGCGAGTGGGCGCCGCTGATCCGCGTGCTGCGCCCCGAGCTTGCCGCCCTTCCGCACATGCTGGGCGAGGGGACGGTGCGCGGCCGCTTCTGGAAGATGATCTCCCACCCCGACCGCCTCGACCCCTCGGTCGGCGACATCGCCGCCGACGAGTTCCTGCGCATCTACCGCTCGCGCGCCGCCCGCGTCGCCTTCTATGCCGCCGCGCGCCAGATCTACCTCGAGCCCCCCTACGGGCCGAAGGGCTTCTGGACCCGGCTCGAATCCCTGGAGCCGCCGTCGCTTTTCATCTGGGGAAGCGACGACGTCCTGGTGCCCTCGCGCTTCTCCCACTACGTCGGCGAGGCCCTGCCCGAGGCGCCGCAGATCGTCCTCTCCGGCTGCGGCCACGTGCCCCAGATCGAGCTCCCCGAGCGCACCCACGAGCTGATCGGCGAGTGGATCGGCTCCAACGGCGAGACCTCCTCGGTGCCGATCCGGCGCATCGCACGCACGAACGCTGCATAAGCGAACGCTGCATAAGCTTCTCCGGCGAGCGGGCATAGACTCCTGACATGGCCACCCGGGTCGCCCAGCAGGCGCAGCAGAACGGTGCCGGCGACGCCGACGCCGCCGCGGACACCGTCCAGGACGAGGCCACGGGCACCTCCCTCGGGTCCCTGCTCGGCGACGGGATGGGCTATGTCCGCAAGCGGATCTCCAAGCGCCTCAACGCCCAGCTCGAGGACCGCGACCCCGATTACCTGCGCGAGATGCTGCCGCTGATGTGGCTGTTCTCGACCTTCTACTTCCGCGGCGAGGTCAGGGGCCTGGGGAACATCCCCGAGGACGAGGCGGTGCTGCTGGTCGGAAACCACTCCGGCGGCAACGTGATCCCGGACACCTTCGTCTTCACGCTCGCCTTCTACACCTACTTCGGTGTCGAGCGCGGCTTCCACCAGCTCGCCCACAGCCTGGCGATCGCCTGGCCGGTCGCCGGCGGCATGCTGCGCAAGTCGGGGACGATGCGCGCCTCGCACGAAAACGCCGAACGGGCGCTCGAAAAGGGCTCGCCGGTGCTCGTCTATCCCGGCGGCGACTGGGAGACCCACCGTCCCTCCTGGGAGAGCGCCAAGGTCGACTTCGCCGGTCGCAAGGGCTTCATCCGCCTCGCCCTCGACGCCGGGGTACCGATCGTCCCCGTGGTCTCGATCGGCGGCCAGGAGACGGCGCTCTTCCTCAGCCGCGGCGCCGGACTGGCCAAGGCCCTGCGGCTCGACAAGCTCTTGCGCCTCAAGGTGCTGCCGATCTCGATCGCCGTCCCCTGGGGGCTCAACATCGGCGACTTCGCGAGCCACATCCCGCTGCCGGCCAAGATCACGGTCGAGGTTCTGCCGCCGATCGACCTCGAGCAGTTCGGCCCCGACCCCGATCTCGACGAGATCTACGAACTGGTGACCTCGCAGATGCAGGACGCCCTCTCCGCCCTTGCCTCCGAGCGCCGCTTCCCGGTCATCGGGTGATCTCAGGATGAGGATCGACCAGTCGGTCAAGATCTCCGCCCCGCCGCAGGCGGTCTGGGACTACATCGCCGACCCCGAGAACTACCTCCGCTTCATGTCGGGGATCACCCGCTGGGAGGTCGTCGGCGATCGTCCCAACGGCCTCGGGGCCCGCTACCGGATCCTGGTCCGGGTCGGCGCCGCCTCGGTCGGCGGGCTGATCGAGGTGATCGAGTGGAACGAGCCCTACGACCAGGCCTGGCACGCGGTGACCGGCGTCGACCAGCGCGGGCGCTGGCGAATCCGCGAGCACGACGGCGGCAGCAAGGTCGAGTTCCGCTTCGCCTACGGCGTGATCGGCGGCGGTCCGGCGGGGCTGATCACCGAGTTCGCCGCCGCCCCGGTGGTGCGCCGCCAGATGCGCCGCACGCTGGCGCAGCTGAAGCGGCAGGTCGAGCACGAGCAGCGGCGGATGGATGCCGAGCGCCGCCGCGCCGGCCGCGAGACGAGCAGGGCCTGAGGACCTGGAAGGCCTAGAAGGTGCGGTAGTGGCCGCGCACCGGGTGGGCGGCCTCCACCGGGGCCTTGCCGGCGGCCGGCTCCGGGGACGGCTTGGCAGCCCCGTTCTTCTGCGGCACGCCCTTTGCCTGGATCGGCTGCGGCGTTCGCCGCGCCGCCGCGGCGGCGAGGGCGTCGCGGCGGGCACGCTGGGCGGCCAGCTCGACCTGCTCCTCGACCGCGCGCTGGGCCCGGTCGGCCCGCTCCTGCGCCTGGCGCTGGATCTGGTCTGACTCCGCCCGCAGCCGCGCCTCGGCCCGGGCCCGCGCCGCCTCCTCGGCTTCGCGCCCGACCCGCTCGATCAGCTTCTGGACCCGCTGCTCGGACTCCCGGCGCACCTTCTCGGTGCCTTCCTGGACCCGCTGCTCGATCGTCTCCTCGAGCTCCTTGACCCTTGCCTCGGCCTGACTCTGAGCACGCTGCACGCGCTGCTCGGCGTCGCGCAGCGACTCCTCGGCGGTCCGCATCGCCCCGGCGGCCCGCGCCTCGGCTGCGTTGGCCCGCTCCAGCGCCTGCCGCTGCACGGTCTGGGCCTGCTCGGCGGCCTTGCGCTCGGCGGCCTTGCCGGCCTCGGCGACGGCCTTGCGCAAATCGTCTGCGTCCGCCGTCGCCCGTTCGAGCTTTTGCTCTGCCTGCGCCAGCGCCGCCCTGGTGCGCTCGCTCTCGAGCTCGGCCTGATTCTGGGCCCGCCGCGCCGCCGCCACCTGCTCGCGGCCCTGCTCGGTGAACCGCCGCAGGGTCGCCTGCGCCTTTTGCTTCAGCTCCTCGCGGATCTCATCGCGCAGCCGCTCTCGGTCGTCGGTCGCGGCCGCCAACTGCTGCTCGGCGGCCTCCGCGCGCTTGGTCGCCGCCTCGGCGCGCTTCTCGGCGCCGTCGGCCCGTTCGTCGGCCTCCCGGGCCCGCAGCGCCGCCTTGCGGGCCAGCCCGAGCGCCTTTTGAACGCCCTCGCTGCCGCCCAGCTCGTCGGTCTCGGCGCCGGTTTGCAGGCGCAGATCCGGCGCCTCGGAGCGCTCGCTGCTTTGATCGGTCGCCGGTTCCCCCCGGGCCGGCTCCGGGCGCGGAGCGGGCAGGGCATCGCCAGTCATAACACCCACCAGCCCCTCGCCTCGCAATCGGCGGCATCGCCGCCTCTGCTCGACGCCATCATTACCGGCGACATTACTAGCCGCGGTGGCCGCAAAAAGCGACGCCGTTGTACGTCCTGGGAAATCGCCGCAAGGTGCGGCAATTCCGGCCGCTAGCTCGCCTGTTCGGTCTCCTGGGCCTGGGCCCCCTCGGAGGTCTCTTCGGCGCCTGCCATGTCGTCCTCGGCCGGTTCGTCCCCGTCCGCCTCCTCCCGCCCGCTCTCGTCTTCCTCGCGCTCGCGCAGCTCGCGCTTCAACACCTTGCCGGTCGCGTTTCGCGGCAGCTCTTCGAGGAAGACGACCTCGCGCGGGACCTTGTAGCGGGCGAGGTTCTTCTTCACGTACTCCTTCAGCTCGTCCTCGCTCGGCTCCTGGCCGCCGTCCTTGATCACGACGAAGGCCTTCAGCCGCTGGCCGAACTTCTCGTCGTCGACACCGATCACCGCCGTCTCGGCGATCGTCTCGTGCTCGGCCAGCAGGTCCTCGACCTCGCGCGGGAAGACGTTCTCGCCGCCGGAGACGATCATCTCGTCGTCGCGGCCGGCGACGAACAGGTGCCCGTCCTGGTCGAAGTAGCCGACGTCGCCGCTCGACAGCAGCCCGTCGATCGTCTCCTTGCCGCCGCCGCCGGTGTAGCCCTCGAAGGCGGTGTCGCTGCCGACGAAGATCCGCCCCGTCTCCCCCTGCGGCAGCTCCTTGCCGTCCTGGTCGAAGATCTTCACGATCGTGTTGTGCGGCGGGCGGCCGGCCGTGCCCGGGGCGGCGCGCAGGTCCTCGGGCCCGGCGATCGCCGCGTAGGCGACCTCGGTCGAGCCGTAGAGGTTGTAGACGTTGTCGCCGAAGAGGTCCATCCAGCGGATCGCCATCTCCCCCGGCAGCGCCGAGCCGCTGACCGCGGTGATCCGCAGCGAGCTGAGGTCGTACTTCTTGAGCGTCTGCTCCGGCAGCTCGAGGATGCGCTGCATCATCACCGGCACGACCGCCAGCACCTGGGCGCGGTTGTCGGCGAGGGCCTTCAGCGTCTGCTCGGGATCGAAGCGGCGCTGCAGGACCAGGGTCGAGCCGGTCGCGATCCCGACCAGGAAGTGCATGAAGCCCCAGGAGTGAAACATCGGGGCGGCGACCATGATCGTCTCGTTGCGGCGGTACGGGATGCGGTCGAACAGCGCCACCATCGCCCCGAGCCCGTTCGAGCTCGAGCGCTGCGCCCCCTTCGGGGTCCCGGTCGTGCCCGAGGTCAGGATCACGAAGCGCGCGTCCTCGTCGGGCTTGGAGACGTCGGAGCGGTCGCCGTGGTCGATCAGCTCCTTCAGCCGCTCGCCCTCGGCCGCGTCGTCGTCGTGCCAGGCGACGACCCGGGTGATGCCGCCAGGCAGCCCCTCGAGCAGATCCTCGAACTCCTGGTCGTAGATCAGCACCTCGGGGCCCTCGCGCTCCATCACTTCGATCAGCTGCCGCCCGGCGAAGGCGGTGTTGAGATAGAGGATGCTGGCGCCGAGCTTGGCCGCAGCCCCGGTGGCGTCGACGAAGCCGCGATGGTTGCGGCACATGATCCCGATCCCGTCGCCGGACTTGACGCCGAGGTCGGCGAGCGAGTGGGCCAGCGCGTTGGAGCGCAGGTGGCTCTCCTCGTAGCTGACCTCGCCGAGCTCGTCGCGCACGCAGACGACATCGGGGTCGGTGATCGCGGCGAGCGCCGGTGCCGCCGCCGGGGAGGCGCCCCAGCGCGCCAGCACCTTGGTCACCCGCGCCAGCTTCATCGGCGACAGCGGACGCAGCAGACCGACGTCATAGAGGGTCTTGACGTCGAAGGCGACGTCGCTGGCCGCCCCCACCGGGTTGCGCACGATGTCTCGTGCGGTCGACGTTACGTCCACGTTGAAAGAAGCCTAATCGCTCTCCAGGGCCGCGACGGCGATGCAGGCGATCCCCTCGCCGCGGCCGATGAAGCCCATCCCCTCGTTGCTGGTCGCCTTGACGCTGGCCCGGGCCGAGAGGACCTCGCCGAGGTTGCGCTCCATCTCGGCCCGCTGCGGCCCGATACGCGGTGCCTCGCAGATCAGCGTCGCGTCGACGTTCAGGACCCGGCCCGGTACCTGGGCCAGGGCGGTGCGGAGCATGTCGATCGAGACCGCGTCGCGCCAGCGCTCCTCGTCGTCGGGGAACAGGGTGCCGATGTCGCCGCCCCCTCCGGCCCCGAGCACGGCGTCGATCACCGCATGGGTGAGGACGTCGGCGTCGGAGTGGCCGGCGAGCCCGCGGTCGTGCTCGACCTCGACCCCGCCGAGGATCAGCCGCCCACCCTCGACGAAGCGGTGGCTGTCATATCCGATCCCGACCGAGATGCTCACGGGGCGGGATTCTCGCGCTTCTGCGCCGGCGAGAGCGGCTCCAGCCGGCGGCGGCGGCGCTCGAAGACGCTGATCTGCGCCACCTCGAGGCTTGCAAGCAGGGTCAGCGCCTGGTCGTAGGCGTGGCCCACCTGCTCTGGGACGTGGGCGTCGGAGGAGAGCGCGAAGGGTGCCCCAGCCTCGGCGCACATCTCGGCGAAGGCCGGGGCCGGGTAGATCTCGCCCACCGGCTTGCGCAGCCCGGCGGTCGAGATCTCGACCGCGATCCCGGAATCGGCGATCGCCTCCACCGCCGGCTCGTAGTAGTGGCGCGGGTCCCGCTCCGGCCCCGGACGCCCACGGCCCCAGACCTTGACCAGGTCGGGATGGGCAAGGATGTCGAACAGGCCCGAGCGGGCCGCGTCGGCCAGCGTCTCGAAGTAGCGGCGCCAGACCAGGTCGGGGTCCTGCTGGCGGGCCCAGACCCCGTACTCCTCCATGTCGACCGCCCCGTCGGCGATGAAGTGGACCGAGCCGACGACGTAGTCGAAGTCGTGTTCGGCGAGCAGCTGCGCCGTCTGCTCCTCGGCGCCGGGTATGTAGTCGACCTCGAGGCCCAGCCGCAGCGAGGTCGAGCGCACGAACTCGCAGTAGGCGCCGAGGTCGTCCTTGGCCTGGCGGCGCCAGAAGGGATGGTCCCATAGGTCGAGCGCCTGGCGGAAGCGGTAGACGTGCTCGGAGACCCCCAGCTCCTCGATTCCGGCCTCGGCCGCGGCCCCCAGGTAAAGCTCGACGTTGGCCGCGGTGAACCAGCGCTCGAACGGGGGCTCGTGGGAGTCGTCGGGCCGTAGGTGCAGGTGGTAGTCGGTCAGCACCCGCGGCAGGCTAGCCGCCCCGCGGCGGCGCTACGCTGCTCGCGTGACCTTCCCCCGCGAGCTGGTGCTGCTGGCCCTCGCCTTCGCCGCCGGGACCGCCCTCGCCGCCCTCTTCGGCGCCGTCAACCTCGGCACCGCCTTCGGGGTCGGGCAGATCACCTTCGCCGGGGCGCTCGTCTTCGTGCTGTTGCGTTACTAGCGTGGCGAGGCTGATCTACTCGGCGATCACCTCGCTCGACGGCTACGTCGCCGACGAGGACGGCAACTGGGACTGGTCGCGGCCGGACGAGGAGGTGCACAGCTTCGTCAACGACCTCGAGCGCCCGATCGGCACCTACCTCTACGGGCGCCGCATGTACGAGGTGCTGAGCTACTGGGAGACTGCGGATACGTCGGCCGACGCCTCGCCGTTCATGCGCGACTACGCCCAGATCTGGCAGGCGGCCGACAAGGTCGTCTATTCGAAGAGCCTGGAGTCGGCGACGACCGAGCGGACCCGAATCGAGCGCGACTTCGATCCCGCCGCGGTTCGCGAGCTGAAGGGAACCGCGCAGCGCGACATCAGCGTCGGCGGGCCGCAGCTCGCCGCGCAGGCGATCGCCGCCGGGCTGGTCGACGAACTGCATCTATTGCTCTCGCCGGTCGTCGTCGGGGGCGGCAATCCGGCGCTTCCCGGCGGTGTCCGCTGGGATCTCGAGCTGCTCGACGAGCGCCGCTTCGGCAACGGCGTCGTCCAACTTCACTACGGCAGTCGCTGAGGCTCCGCCGAACGGATTCAGACGCTGACCGGGTGCAGCTCTACGGCGCTGGTGCGCGCCAGCTCGACCGCCCGGGCAGGCCCATCGGTCCAGGGCTCGCCGTGGCCGACCAGGACCAGCTCGGCGTCGAGGTCCTCGTAGCGGGCCAGCGCGTCGAAGGCGGTCTGGTTGGAGACGTTGAAGGCCATCAGCTGCGGGCCGCGGCGGCCGGTCACCGGGTGCCAGGTGCAGATCGTGTCGCCTGCGAACAGGGCCCGGTGCTGGGGGAAGTGAAAGACGACGTGGCCCTCGGAGTGGCCGGGGGTGTGGAGCACCGTCGGCTTGCCCGGCAGGTCGAGGGTCTGGCCGTCGGCCAGGTCGGCGGTGCGCTCGATGTTGGGCTGCCGCAGGGCGCCGTTGCGGGCGAAGTGGGCCATCAGCGTCCAGGCCCCGGGTCGCAGCATGGTCGTGAGCATGCTGTCTTCGGTCTTCTTGTTCTTGCCCTGGACCAGATAGCGGTCTGCGGGATGGAGGTGGATCGGCGTCCGGTCGCCTTCGGCCTGCAGCTTCGCGGCGACCCCGACGTGGTCGGCGTCGCCGTGGGTGAGGATGAACCCGCGCACGTCGTCGCGGCCGCGGCCGAGCAATGCGAGCCCGCTGTCGAGCTGCGGCGCGAAGCCCTGTACGCCCGCGTCGACGACGGTGACGCCGTCCTCGGCGGCGACCAGATACCAGTTGACCTTCGAGCTGCCGAGGCGGACGACGCCGTCGGCGATCTGCTGCGGCTGATCCATCTCGGCCAGCCTAGCGGTCGGCCAGCAGCATCTCCGCGACCCGCAGGTCCAGCGGCGTCGTCACCTTGAGGTTCTCGACCGGCGCCTCGTGGACCAGGACCCGGCCGCCGAGGCGCTCGATCAGCATCGCGTCGTCGGTCGCCTGGGCCAGTAGCTTGGTCGATCGGAAGGCGTCGCGCAGCGCCTCGGCGCGGAATGCCTGCGGCGTCTGCACCGCCCAGAGGCTGGAGCGGTCAAGGGTGCGGTCCACCTGCCTGCCCCGCGCCACCTCCTTGATCGTGTCGGTGACCGGCGTCGCGGCAACCACCGCCCCGGCCTCGGCGTCGTCGAGCAGGTCGTCGATCACCGCGTCGATCAGCTCGGAGCTGACCAGCGGCCGCGCTGCGTCGTGGACGACGACGACTTCCGCGTCGACGGTCTCCAGCGCCGCCGCCACCGACTCCGAGCGTGTCTCGCCGCCGGCGACCACCGAGTGCTCGCCGCCGGCCAGCGCGTCGACCTGCTGCGGCGGAGCCGCGATCACCACCTCGCCCACGTGGCGGGCCCCGGCCAGGGCGTCAAGCGACCACTCGAGCAGCGGCCGTCCCGCCAGCTGCACGAAGGCCTTGGGGCCGCCGGCTCCGAGCCTCTCTCCGGAGCCGGCGGCCGCAACTATCGCCGCTGCTGAAGCGTCAGGCGGTCGCCTTGGTGGCGAAGCGCTCCTCCAACAGCTCGTCCAGGTACTCCTCGGCGCCTTCCTCGTCCTTCTCGAGGGCGTACATGAACTCGGACGCAAGGATCTTCTTGGCCCGCGTGTACATCTGCTTCTCGCCGGTTGAGAGCCCCTTCTCCCACTCGCGGATGGCGAGATTGCGGACCACTTCCGCGAGCTCGAAGACGTCGCCCGTCTTGATCTTCTCGCGGTTGTACTTGAAGCGCCGGTTCCAGTTCTTCGGCATCTCCGAAACGTCGTCGGTAAGAACGCCAATGACCTTCTTCACGTCGTCTTCGTCGATCACGCGCCGCAGGCCAGCCATGCCTGCGTTCTCACACGGAACCATGACCGTGAGCTCGTTGTGGAGGATCTTGATCGTGAGGTACTCCCTCTTCGACCCCATGAGCTCCTTGGTCTGCTTCTTCAGAACAACGCCGGCCCCGTGGTGGGGATAGACGACCTTGTCGCCCTCCTCGAAATCAACACAAGCCACCTCGATCTCTTCCTCGAGACCGGCTTCGATTGCCTCTTCTTCTTCTTCTAGCGCAGGGATCGCTGCCTCCTTTTTTTCATTTGTGACGGAACCCATCCGTCAGCTCTGCAAGTACCGGTCGACCAAGTCGACCTCCTGAAGTCTGCGAATGCCTTCGCGGATGTCCTTGGCCCGCGTCTCGCCAACGCCGTCGATCGCCTCCAGCTGCTCGTTCGGGGCGCCGAGGATCTCCTCCAGGCCGCCGAACTCCTGGATGATCTTCTGCCCGACCAGGCGCGGCAGGCGCGGGATGCGGCCGAGCACGCGGTAGCCGCGCGGCGAGACCGGGAAGTCGAGGGTGTTCATCTTGCGGTCGTAGCCGAGCAGCTCGGCGAGGCGGCCGAAGTCGAGCACGTCCTCGTGCGGCAGAGCGGCCAGCGTCTCCAGCACCTGCTGCAGGTTCTCCTCGGTGTCCTCGACGCTGTAGTCGCGCACCAGCGCCGACTTGTCGGAGGCCACCCCGACCATCGTCTCCTCGAGCTGCATCTCGATCAGCCTGCCCTCGGTGCCGAGCTCGACGATGTAGCGCTCGACCTCGACCGCCATCCGGGTCACCATCTCGGCCCGCTGCAGGACCGCGAGCACGTCGTAGAGGACGCCGCCGCCCTCGAACTCCAGCGCCGTCAGCCGCGATGAGACCTGGTCCAGGCGGGCGCGGTACTTGTCGAGGGTCGCCAGACCCTGGTTGGCCTTGGCCAGCACCGCAGGGATGTCGGGAAGGATGTACTTGAAGCCGTCCACGTAGAGCGTGACGACGTCGCGGCGCTGTGAGATCGCGATCGCCAGCGCCTTGGTCTGCTTCGAGACCCGCTCGGCGGTGCGGTGCCTGGTCCCCGTCTCCGAGGAGGAGATCGTCGGGTCGGGCATCAGGTGGACGTTGGCGAAGGCGATCCTCGTCGCCTCGGGGTTGAGGATGATCGCCCCGTCCATTTTCGCCACCTGGTACAGCAGCGCCGGCGAGTAGTCGACGTCGAGCTTGATCCCCCACGAGAACAGGAACGAGATGTCCTCGGGATCGCCGATCACCAGCAGTCCGCCGGTGCGCGAATGAATGATGTTGTCGATTCCCTCGCGCAGTGGGGAGCCGGGCGCCACCATGTCCAGGGCCCTTACCAGTCGGGGATCTTGCCGGTCAGACAGCTCCTGCAGCTCATCCCCGGACAACGACGCCATGCCAGCGATGATGGCAGAGAGCCCCTGCAAATGCGCCTTCCCGATTCCTGTGTGGATAGCTCGGAATACGCCTTGTCAAGTCGGCCTCAGGGCCTGGTGAAGGTCTAGCCGGTGACCAGCCGGTCCCGCCCGCCGCGTTTTGCCTCGTACAGGGCGGTGTCGGCGCGCTCGACCAGCTGCGCCCCGCTTTCGCGGCCATCCCACTGCGCGAGCCCGACCGAGCAGCTGGCCCCCTCGGGGGTCTGCCCGCGCAGCTCTTCCAGCAGCTCCGTCGCCTGCTCGATCCCGCAGTCCAGCAGCGCGACCGCGAACTCCTCGCCGCCGTAACGGGCGATGAGATCCGTCTCGCGGGTACGTGCCTGCCAGGAGGCCGCGGCCTCCTTGAGGAAGCGATCGCCGGCTTGATGGCCGAGGCGGTCGTTGTATTGCTTGAAGTGGTCGAGGTCGAGCATCGCCACCGAGAGGGGCGCGCCGAGTCGCGCTGAGCGGGCCAGCTCGCGGTCGAGGTGCTCTTCCCAGGCGCGGCGGTTGGGCAGGCCGGTGAGATCGTCGGTGCGGGCCGCGTGCTCGAGCTGGGTAAGCATCTCGCTGCGCTCGATCGCGATCGCGGCCTCCGCGGCCAGCAGCTCGACCACCTGCTCGATCGGCTTCCGTATTGCGTCGATCGGCTCCTTCCAGTAGAGCGCGAGGACGCCGATCGGGATCTCGTCGCGAAGGATCGGCGTGAAGAGCACCGACGCCGCACCGAATTTGTCGGTCACGCGCGGGTCGAGCTCGGAGCTATCGGCGGCATCGGAGACGAAGAACGTCTGGCGCGTGTTGAAGGCGCGGATCGTCCCCGACGGCTGTCCGATGAGGCTGACCCTGATTCCGACCGCGTCGGGATCGGTGGCGGCGGTCGCCTCGAGGCCGCTGCCGTCCGGGGTCGGCAGCCAGACGGATGCGCCGGCGGCGCCCGTGATCTCGGTAACCGCCTCGCAGATTGCGGGGGCCGCCGATTCGCTCGCGGTTCGCAGCCCCAGCTCGCGGGCGACCGCGCCGACCGCCGCCAACGCCCGCGCATGCTCGTTTGCCTCAGCCTCGCGGCGGCGAAGCCGGCGCGCCAGATGGTCGAGCAGCAAGCCGGCCGACGCCAGGGAGACGATCCCCATCAGCCAGCGGCTGACTCCGGTGCTGCTGTGCAGCGCGACCAGCACCCACGCGTAGGCGGCCCCGATCCAGGCCGTCTGCAGCAGTCCCCAGATGCGACCGTAGAAATAGAAGGAGTAAAGGACGACCCAGAGATAGAAGAACGAGTAGTACGCGTTTGGCTCTTGGCTGTAGTAGACGGCGCGGGTCACCATCGCCGTGCCGAGCGCGAGCGCGACGAGGAACGACCAGCGCGGCAGCCGCCCGGCGAGCGCGAACACGAGCACGCCGCAGGCTGCTGCGATCGTGGTGTTGGTCCACAGCGCCGGGTCGTTGAACCCGCCCGGATGCGGGAGCAGCAGGGTCAGGGCGCCGAGGGCGCCGCCGGCGATGAAGAGCAGCCCGGCGTAGCGCCCCAGGGTGCGGGTGTCATCGCCGCTCGCAGCGACCGTCGATGCCGGCACAGGGCTGGATTTCTGGCTTTGCGCAGCCATAAAGGATCCTTCGGCGCCCTGTCCGCCAAGCTGAAGAAAATGACGTTCAAATGGACCGTCTGAGCCCCGACGACGCCGCGATCCTCGCCCTCGAGTCGGCGGCGATCACCGGGCACACCTGCAAGCTGCTGCTGGTCGAACCCGGCTCCTTCGGTCCGATCGAGCTCGACGACCTGCGGCGCCATGTCGACGCACGGCTCTGGCGGACTCCGCGGGCCCGGCGCCGGGTTGCCCGGACGCCGCTCGGCCTGGCGCCGCCGGTCTGGGTCGACGACCCCGGCTTCGACGTCGCCGCCCACGTCACCGCCTCGCCGCCGCCGGCGGGTGACGGGCTGGAGGGACTCGTCTCCGAGCGGATGGCGCAGCGCCTCGACCATTCGCGTCCGCTCTGGCACATGGACCTGATCGGACCGCTGGCGGACGGGACGAGCGCGATCGTCTGGCGCATCCACCATGCGATGGCCGACGGCATGACCTGCCTGCGGCTCGGCTCGGAGCTGCTCTGGGACCAGGACGAGGCGCCGGCCGAGGATCCCGGACCGCCCTGGCTGCCCGAGCGCCAGCCAAGCCAGCGCCGGCTGCTCGGCTCTGCCCTCGCCGCCCGCGCCGTGGCGGCGGGCTCGGCACTGGGCCGCGGGGCGCGCGAGCTCACTCGTCCGCGCCGGCTCGCGGGCGCGGCGCGCAGCCTGCCGCAGCTGCCGCGGGCGCTGCGGCGCGAGCTGCGCCCGCTGCCCGTCGACTCGCCGCTCGACGCCCAGATCTCGGCGCAGCGCGAGGTCGCCTTCGTCGCCAGGCCGCTGGCCGACCTGCACCGCAGCGAGCAGCAGGCGCGCGAGCGGCTCGGCGCCCACGTGACGATCAACGACCTCCTGCTCGCCGCCGTCGCGGGCGGGATCCGGCACTGGTTAGAGGACGAGCGGATGCCCCTCGATCCGATGCGGGTCAAGGTGCCCGTCAGCCTGCATCGCCCCGGCGAGGGCGACGACGTCGCCAACCGCGACTCCTTCCTCTTTCTGGATCTGCCCTGCGACCAGAGCGATCCCGACGCCCGCCTCGCCCGGATCACCTCCGAGGCCGAGACCGCGAAGGCCGATCACGATGCGGCGGCGCTTTACTCGTTCTTCCACGGCCTCTCGCACCTCGGCCCGCTCGGCCGTGCCGGCGTCAAGCTCGCCTCGAGCCCGCACGAGTTCAGCCTCGCGGTGTCCAACGTGCCCGGCCCCCGCGACCCGATCTACGTGCTCGGCCGCCGGGTCCGCGAGCTCTATTCGTTCGCCGAGCCGGCCGACCGTCACGCGCTGCGGGTGTCGGCGATCTCCTGCGACGGAGCGATGCGGGTCGGCCTCTGCACCGACCCGGCGGTGTTGCACGGCCTCGACCGCCTCGCCGAGGGGCTGCGGCGCAGCTTCGACGAGCTCTGCGGCTAGTCCTCGACCCCGGCCGCCTCGAGTCCTTCCTCGGGGCTCGCGTACATCCGCATCCGCGCCTGCTTGCCACCTACCACGGTCCAGAGCTGGGCCAGGTGCATGTCGACGCGCAGGCCGCTCGATCTCGCGGTCCCGCTCTGCCGCAGGATCACGAGCACGTCGTCGCCGGCGTCCAGGTATTCCTCGACCTCGATCTTCCAGTCGTCCCAGGTCTCGCCCCAATCGCGGATGAAGCGCCTGGCACCGTCGATCCCCTCGTAGACCTGCTGATCGGGCCAGTCGCGAAACGTCGACATGTCCCAGACGAAGTCCGGGTCCGTCGTCTCCTCGAGCAATTCTCCGGTCGCGAGAAAGTGGTCATAGCCGCGACGCACGATCTCGACGTTTTCCTGCGACATCGCGCTCAGTATCTCGCTCCTCTTGCGGCTAGGCGGCTTCGCGCAGCTCGGCGTCGCGGTCCTCGCCCGGCTTGCGCTTGCCGAGGGCGGCGCGCAGGGCGGCCCGCAGGCTCGAGTGGGCGGCGAGGCCTTCGAGCTTCTCGCCGCCGGTCGGGCCGATGACCGGACCGAGGCCGAACTTGCGCGCCTCAGCGACGCGGCGGTCGGGGTGACCGACGTAGCGCAGCTCGCCGGTCAGGCCCAGCTCGCCGAAGCAGGCGAGCGGCTTTCCGTCCCCGGCGAGCAGCGGATCTCCGCGCTGGGCCGAGGCGACCGCCATCGCCACCGCGAGGTCGGCGCCGGGCTCGTCGACCCGCACCCCGCCGGCGACGTTGACGAAGACGTCGGCGCCGCCGAGCGGCAGCCGCGCGTGGCGCGACAGGACCGCCAGCACGAGGCTGAGCCGGTTGCGGTCGATGCCGTTGGCGACCCGGCGCGGAGATTCCAGCTCGCTGGGCGCGACCAGCGCCTGCACCTCGACCAGGACCGGGCGGCTGCCCTCCATCGCCGCCAGGACCACCGACCCCGGCTCTCGCGTCGCCTCGTCGACGAAGCGGGCCGACGGATCGGCGACCTCGGTCAGGCCTCCGGCGCGCATCTCGAAGACGCCGACCTCGCTGGTCGCGCCGAAACGGTTCTTCAGCGCCCGCAGGGTGCGGTAGGTGCGCTCGCGCTCGCCGTCGAAGCGCAGCACGCAGTCGACGAGGTGCTCGAGCACCCGCGGGCCGGCGAGGCTGCCGTCCTTGGTCACGTGCCCGACCAGAAGCAGGGCGATGCCGCGCCGCTTCGCGACCTCGGCCAGCGCCGCGGCCGACTCGCGCACCTGGCCGACCGATCCCGGGGCGCCGCTCATATCGGAGCTGTGCAGGGTCTGGATCGAGTCGATCACGCAGGCGTCGGGGCGCTCGGCCTCCAGGGTCGCCAGCACCGGCTCCAGCGAGGCCTCGGCGAGGACCGGGACCGCCAGCGCCGGCTCGCCGAGCCGCTCGGCCCGCAGCTTGACCTGTGCCGCCGACTCCTCACCGGAGACGTAGAGGACGTCGCGGGCGTTCGCGGTCAGGTTGGCGAGCGCCATGCCGGTCAGCGTGCTCTTGCCGATCCCCGGCGAGCCCCCGAGCAGGACCAGCGATCCGGGCACCAGGCCGCCCCCGAGCACCCGGTCGAGCTCGCCGATACCGGTCTGCAGCCGCTGCTCGGCCGGCGCCTCGACGTCGCGCAGCGGCACCGGGCGCCCCGCAGCGGACCCCGAGCGGCGCCCCTTCGAGGGCCCCGAGCTCTGGCGCGCCTCGACCAGCGAGTTCCACTCGCCGCAGCCGGGGCAGCGGCCGGTCCAGGTGAGCTGGACCTGGCCGCACTGCTGGCAGATGTAGCGGGCTTCGGATCGGGCCACCGCATGAATCTAAGGAGCGGCGCCGACGCCACCGCCCCCTTTACTCAGTCGCGGCGCGGCGACCCTACCCAGAAGTGAAAGTACTGAACGTGATGTCAGCGAAGCTGGTTTAGGATCGCTCCCTTGAGCGGGCTCGCACGCAGGGAAGCGGTGGTCTTGGCGTTTGCGACGGCGATGACTTTCATCGGCTCGCTGGCGGCGCCAAGCGCCAACGCCGCGCCGGTCTCCAGCGTCCTCGGCATCCCCTGCACGACGCAGTCAAACGGCGTCCAGGCCTGTGTCGGCGACACCGCGCACCGGGTCCACAGCTGGGACGGGGTGCCGCTTGACGTCAACGTCTACGTCCCCCCGGCCTCGCAGAAGGGCCCCTTCCCGCTGATCGCCTTCCACCACGGCTGGGGCGGCACAAAGGACGGTTCCGGCGCCGACCCCAACCTCGCGCTGCAGGGCTACGTGGTGATGTCCTACACGGCCCGCGGCTTCGGCAACTCCTGCGGCACCGCAGCATCTCGGGCAGCCGACCCGAGCGGCTGCGCCAAGGGATGGATCCACCTCGACGACGTCCGTTATGAGGCGCGCGACACCCAGACCCTGGCTGGGATGTTGGCCGATTCGCATCTGGTCAAACCGCGCCGCATCGGTGTCACCGGGGTCTCCTACGGCGGCGGCATCAGCTACGAGCTGGCGGCGCTGCGCGACCGTGTCGAGCTTCCCAGCGGCCGTCTGGTCCGCTGGCGGAGCCCGCACGGAAAGCGGATGCGGATCGCCGCCGCGCTGCCGCAGTGGGGCTGGTCGGACCTCTCCAACGCGCTGCAGCCGAACGGCAACACCCTCGACTACCTGCTCCAGAACGCCTACGGCGACCGGATCGGGGTCGAGAAGCAGAGCTATCAGACCCTGCTCTACAACCTTGGCCTTTCGAGCGGCTTCTACGCGCCGGTCGGGGCCGACCCCAGCGCCGACATCACCGGCTGGTTCGCCCGCATCAACGCCGGCGAGCCCTACGACGATGCCGCCTCACACGACCTGCTGACCCAGATCCAGGACTTCCACTCCGCCTACTACCTGCAGCAGCGGCTGCGCCATCCGCGCCGGCCGGCACCGATCCTCGCCTACAACTCCTGGCTCGACGACCTCTTCCCGCCCGACGAGGTGCTGCGCTACCGAAACCAGGTGCTCTCGCGCTGGCCGCACAATGAGTTCGCGATCCTCTTCGCCGCCGGCCCGGGCCATCCGCGGGCCCCGCTCAGCGGCACCACCCCCGACCTCGCCGGTCTGCAGGCCCAGTTCTTCTCCCACTACCTCAAGCACTCCGGGCAGGTGCCCGACCTGCGGGTCCGGACCTACACCCAGAACTGCGGCGGCAGCACGATGCTCGGCCCCTTCAACTCCCGGACCTGGAACGGGCAGCACCCGGGCGAGGTGCGCCTCAACTCCGCCGCGGCCCAGACCTTCACCGGCACCGGCGGCAACCTGGCGATCGCCGCCTCTCTCGACCCGACCCCCGCCTCCCTGGCCCACGGCGGCTGCGTCACCGAGCCCAGCTCGGCGCCGGAGCCGAACACCGCCAATTACGACCTCCCCAGCGCGACCGGCGGCGGCTACACGATGGTCGGCTCGGCGACGGTGATCGCGCGCCTGGCAGCCTCCGGGTCCAACGCCCAGGTCGACGCCCGCCTCTGGGACGTCGCCCCGGACGGCTCAGAGAGCTTCATCGCCCGCGGCACCTACCGGCCTCTGGCCGGGACCCACACCGCGGTCTTCCAGCTGCATCCCAACGGCTGGCACTTCGCGGCCGGCCACCACGCCCGCCTGCAGCTGCTCGGCGCCGATGCCCCCTACGCGCGGGCCTCGAACGGCACCTTCAGCGTCAGCGCCAGCAACCTGCAGCTGCGGCTGCCGGTGCACGAGGGCCCGGGCGGTCAGGTATCGAAGCCGCTGGCGCCGCTGGACCGCGACGGGACGCCGGCGACCCGCCGCGAGCTCGCCGGCAGCTGAGCTTCACCCACGTGCGGCCCGCAGCCCACGCCAGGTGCTGATCGCCGCCAGCGCCGTCGCGGCGGCCATCGTCAGCGCGTTGAGAGCGAGCAGCAACGTAGTGTCGATACTGAACGGGCCGCTTGCCGAAGAGGCCAGGCCAGGAGCGTCGTCGACGAGCGTCGCCGTGTAAAGCGATACCCCAACCGCGACGGTCGCCATCGCAGCGCTGACCGCGAAAGCCCCGAGGACCCCGATGCGGAGGGAAGACCTGGAGGGGTGGCTGCGCAGCAGTGCGGCGCGCGACCCCAGGCCGCAAGCCGCGGCCGCGATCAGCCCAGCGGCGGCCAAAGCGCAGAACACCAAAACGTTCAGGGCCGAATGATCAGGCATCCTCTCGTTGGCAAGCCAGATCAGCGGGGCACTGACGATCACGAAGCCGGCCGTCGCGATCGGCGGCGTCAGAACCGCCCACACCAGGTCGCGCCTGCGCTCGGTCCAGGCCTCGCGCAGAGCGGTAAAGATCAGCGGGGCGCCGGCCAGAGCGACGGCGATTGCCGAGAAGAGTGCCAGGGCTGCGATCGCAGTGCGGGCGTCGGCAAGCAGCGGGTGCGCACTTTCGGCGCGACCGTAGCTGTGATCCTCGGTCAGCTTCGCAAATCCGGCGCCGGCGACAACGAAGACGATCCAGCAGCAGAACGTCGCGGCGACGGTGTTGCGCATCCGCTCGGCAGCCGGCGCCTGCAGCCCGCCCGGATGAAGATGGGCGTCGACCGCTCCGCGCAGCAGGTCGGCGATGCCGGCCAGAGACGGCGGGCTCTCCTCGACCAGCCCCGCGAGCTCTTCGCCGTAGCGCCGGCGCCAGGCAAGCGGATAGAGCGCCAGCGCCGCCCGCCCGATCCGCGACCTCATGCCTTTGCCCCCGCTGCCCGAAGCCGGCTCAGCCCGGTGCGGCTGACGCCGGCCATCGTCTCCAGCCGCTGTCGCAGGACCCGCGCCCCGGCGCCGGTCAGCTTGTAGGGGCGGCGGCGCTCCTCGGGCGGCAGGGCCTCGATCAGCCCCCGCTCCTCGAGCCGCGAGAGGGCTCCGTAGAGGGTCCCGGGGCCGAGCTTGACGCCGGCCATCTCGTCGACGTCCTTGGTGATCGCGTAGCCATGCTTCGGACCGTCGGCGAGGCTGGAGAGGACGAGCAGAGCCGGCTCGCTGAAGCGCCCAAGCTGTTCCAGGTCGGCGGTCATAGTTCGTCCGCCAATATATCGTAAAACGTAATAGCTGCGAAACGCGGCTAGGAGAAGTACTTCTCGGCGATCTGCTCGATCGTCCCCATCGTCCGCAGCGTCATCGGTCCGATCATCTTGTCGATCCCCGCCATTCCCAGCTCCGACTCCTGCGTGCCGGCGCTGGGCAGCCAGTAGAGCTCGCTGCCGCGGATCGCCAGCAGGTCCTTCTCGGTCGCGAGGTCGAGCATCTCCTTGCGCTTTGCGGCGCTCGGCTTGGCGGGCAGCAAGGCGACCTGGAAGCGGCCCTTGGACTTGCGCAGCTGCGCGGCCGAGAACGGGCGCTGGGCGGCGATCGCCTTGATCTGGCGGGCGCTGCGCGGGTAGGCGACGACCTCGAAGCCCAGCGACTTCTCCAGGCCGCGCTCCAGCTTCGACTTGACCTTCTCGGCGCCGAGGCCGGCCTTCGCGTCGACCACGACGTTGCCGCTGGCGCGGAACACGGCGGACTCGTCGAACCCCAGCTCCTCGAGCGCCTCGGTCAGGGCGGCGTTACGGACCCGGCGTCCGCCGATGTTGATTCCGCGCAGAAATACTGCGAAGCGAGCGATCGGCGCAGCCTAGACCGCGGCGAGATCGCGGGCGGGTTCGATGCCCCAGCGCTCGGCCACCGCCGAGAGCTCGGGAGTGAGCCCCCAGCGGTCGGGGCGCTCGGCCCCCTCGTGATCGGGGCTGGCCCCCTTCAGCGCCATGCAGCCCGCGTTGTCGCCGACGGCGCGGATCGCCTCCACGTCTGACTCGCTCAGCCGCTGCTCGGCCGGCAGCGCCGCCAGCTCGGCGCGCTTTTCCTCGATCGGCCGCGCCCCCGGCCCCGCTTCCTGGATCAGGGTCGGGACCACGCACTCGACGGCCGGGTGGGCGAGGTTCCACTGGCAGGCGAGTTGGATCGGCGTCAGCCGGTTGGCCTCGGCGATCGGGCGGATCCGCTCCAGCTTCTCGCGCCCCGCCTCGATCCAGCCCTGCGGCCGGAAGGCGCGGTGATCGCCCTGCGTCAGCTCGGCTCCGGGCAGCAGGTCGTCCCAGAACAGGCCCCCGTAGTCGACCACGCGGGTGATCACCCGCACCTCGTTGCGCGCCGCCGCGTCGAGACAGAGCTCACCCGGCCAGGGCTCGAGCGGGTTGAGGATGATCATCGCCCAGTCGATCAGCTCGCCGAAGCGCTCCAGGCAGGCGATCAGGTCGAGGGTGAAGCCGTTGGCCGGCCCCGGCGCCACCCCGATCGCCGCCGTCAGCCCGGCCTTCCGCAGGTCGTCCATCGCCCGCCAGACCGCCTCGCTCGTGTAGCCGGTGCGGTCGGGGTTGTGCAGCAGCAGCAGGTCGAAGGCGTCGGCGCCGATCCGCTCCAGGCTGCGCTCGGTCGCCATCCGCAGATAGGCGGGATAGCCGTCGGCGTCGCGAAGCCGCGGGTCGGTGAAGCGAGGAAAGCCGCGCGGGCCGTCGCGCTCGCCCTCGTAGAAGTCGTGCCCGACGGCGCCGACGAGGCTGTAGGAGTCGGGCGCCGCGCCCTCCAGGGCCCGCCCCAGCAGGCGGTCGGCCTCGCCCTCGCCGTAGACGTCGGCGCTGAGCAGCGTGTCGATGCCGTCGCCCGGGCGCAGCAGCGAGACCAGCCGCCCCTCGTCGATCGTCTCGCCGAAGTGCAGGAAGCGGCCCCCGCTCCAGGTGCCGATCGCGGTTTGGCCGGGCTCGGTCATGCCCGGAAACCGTAGCGCCAGGCGGCCGCGCGCTTGGCCTCAGGCAGCCGGCGCCAGGCTCATGTGCAGGCGCACGGTCGTGCCCTGCTCGCCGGAGCGGATCTGGACCAGGTCGCAGACCTGGTTTGCGACCCAGAGCCCGCGGCCCCGGCTCTGCGCCGGGTCGGGACGCTCGCGTCCGACCAGCTGCTGGTGGATCCAGCCCTCGTCGCTGACCTCGCAGAGAAGCTCTGAGCCCTCGGGCCAGATCCTCATCACTCCGTGACCGCCGCCGTGGCGGACGCTGTTGGCCGCCAGCTCGTTGGCCGCCAGCACCAGGTCGACCCTGGCCCCGTAACTCAACCCGGCGGCGTCGGCGCAGTTGCCGATGAAGCGGCGCACGGCACTGAGCTCGCCGCCGATGAAGGCAATGACCCGCGGCTGCACCGACGGTTCGGGAAGCTCGCCGCAGAACGGCGCCGGCCCCATCCGCGGATCGACGTAGCTGCGGCTGTGCTCGTGGCTGCCGTCGGTCTGCACCATCGGGTGGTTGTGCTTCGCCGTCTCCAGCACCTCGTCCTCGAGGCCGGCGCTGTCGTAGGGGCAGAGCAGCTGCCAATCGGCCTGACCGGCGAAGGCGAGGTTCAGCAGCGATTCGTGGTGGTGGCACTCGACCGTCTCGGCGGCGCTGCGGCCGGGCCAGATCGGCTCGCCGACCCCGCGAATCCCCCGCCCGTTGCCGTGGTTGCTGTCGACGAAGTCGCGCCAGGCGGGGATGATCCGGGCCGGGTTCCGGCCCAGTTGCTCGATGTCGAGGAACCCGACCTGGTCCGAGTCGCGCCCCAGCTCGCCCTTCAGCGCCTGGATCTTGTTCTCGCCGACCGCGACGAGGACCGCGTCGTCGGCCTCGACGCCGGCGCGAATGAACGGAAGCGTGGCGCCGACGAACTCGCCATCGCCGGCGTAGAAAACAGCTTCGTGGTGGAACCCTCCCACGCTTCTGTCCGTACCCGTTTGCTCGGCCGGGATGCCGGTCGGACTATCCGGAGACACGAATTAGAAAAGGTAGTTGCAATAAGGCCATGGTTTCTTCACCAATTATCGGTAGTGGACCATCAGTCGAAGGCCCGCGCCAGATCGAGGGCGCTGGGCCTCGGGTCAGCCATCTCGGGTGCTCTCGGGAAGCGGCTCGTCGTTCCCGCCGACGAGATGAAGGTGGGCCCGAGCGCGAACGGGGGCGAGCGGCAGATCGCCAATCGACGGTTCGGCATCCGGAGTCGGCATGTAGAAGTGGTCCTCCCAGTCGCCGTCGACGCCGTCGAGTACGGCCGCGACCCTGAGCGGAGCTTCATAGGCTGCCCCCCGGTTGACGGTGACCCGAACCGAGCGGCCATTCGCCTTGACCGGGAAATAGTCGCCGAGGTCCTCGACGATCCGCTCCTCGGACCTCCCGGCCCAGGAACGCTTGCGCCGCAGCTCGACCATGGTGATGATCGCCGGCGGCAGGCAGCGAGGATCGAGCCAGTGGGCGTCGATCGGAATCGAGCTGACTCCGTGCGCCCCCAGGTTCAGATCTCCCCCGCATCGGGGGCAGCGCCGCAGCTCGGGAGCGGCGATCGCCGGCGCATAGAAGCGGTGCGCACATTTCGAGCAGTCCAGAAGGTCCATCGGTCCCTCCTTTGCGGACCCGATCCGGGTCCCTAGTCTCGATCGCCGGCCAATGACCGCGATCGTCCTGTCCAAAGAGAGGCCGGGGGTGGTCTGAGCGAACCAACCGGCGGACCGTTCTCACGATTCGGAGGCATCCGGGCAGGCGGCCCTCAGACTTCTCAAGTGACGGGATAGCAGCTTTGGACCCAGCAATGGGGCTTCAGGCACGGGCCTTGAAGCCGCTGTTTGCGTCAAACGGAGTCATTTGGGGGCAGAAGTGGACTTTTTATTTCGTTCCACACCATCGCGCTACGCTGTCTGTGCCGCTCGTCGGGTTCTCAACGCCCTCTCTGCCTCTCGCGTGGCCTCGCCGTAGAGGGGACGAGAAGGGGCATCTCATGCCCGACCCTCATGCCCAGACAGGCTCGGCGGCCGCTGAAATCTCCCGCCGCGCGGTCCAGATACTTCGCGAGTACACCGGTCGCGGGCCGACCAAGGCGAGGACCATCCTCACCCCGGAATCGGTTGCGATCGTCCTCGCCGACACGCTGACGAAGGGCGAACGCAGTCTGGTCGCTATCGGCGAGAAGGACCATGTGCTCCGCACCCGCCGCAGCTACCAGGAGATGATGCGCTCGGAGCTGGTCCAACTGGTCGAGGAGCAGACCGGCCGTACTGTCCATGCCTTCTTCAGCGACAACCAGTTCGGCCCCGACTATGGCGTCGAGTTCTTCCTCCTCGAGCCGTTCCCCGCAACGGCCGCCGCCAAATCCGAGACGGACTCGTGACCGAATCACAAGCCGAGTCGCCGCGGCTGGAAGCGCTGGTCGCGGCCGAGCGGGTGGCCCGGGAGCGCTATCAGCTCTACCGGGCCCGGGTCTACGGCCCGCGAGCGACGAGCGCTGACCGCTTGCGCCAGCTCGAGCATGCCTGGAAGCTTTCCCAGTCGCAGTTGCACCGCGCCCGGGCAGGCGACTTGCCCGGGGCGGCAAACGCCAACGGGGCTGCCCGCTGAGGCAAATTCGTCAGTCGCGCGGCCCCCGCTGCCAGACCCCGACGACGTTGCCGGACGGGTCGCGGAACGTGGCCACCCAGAGGTCTCCCTCGGCATAGGGCGACGTCACCACCGCGCCGCCGCAGTCGCTGACCTTCTCCAGCGCGTCGTCGATGCGCTCGACGTAGACGTAGGGGCGGATCCCGGCTTCGCCGGCGACCGGCTGGTCGGGGATGAAGTGGCCGATCACATGCCCGCTTCCGTCCTCGAAGCTCGGATCCGGGCGATCGGTGTCCACGGTCCAGCCGAAGACGTCGCCATAGAAGCGGGCCGTCTGCTCGGCGTCGGTCGCCGGGATGCGCAGGTAGGAGACACCGGCGGAGCGGAAGACCCCTGATTCGCCATCGTCGGCCGGCACCGCCTCATTATCGCTCCGACCCGCACCTGGCCGATCGCCGATACTTGGCCGGTGCCCGCGCCGCTGATCGAGTTCCCGGCCGACGACCCCGAGCGGGCGCGCCGCTTCTGGAGCGGATTGCTCGGCGCCGAGCTGGCGCCGCGGCCCCGTGAGGCCGGGGCCGGCTGGGAAGCCCGGGAAAGCGAGTTGCGCCTCGGGGTCCATGAGCGCGGGCGGGGGCCCGGCGACACCGCCTCGCTTGCCTACTTCACGGTCGCCGACCTGCCCGGGGCGCTGGAGCGCGTCCAGGAGCTCGGCGGCACGGTGATCCACCCCGGTGAGCGCTGGGCGATCTGCCGTGATTCGGAGGGCAGTCCGTTCGCCCTCGCGGCAGATCTCGGCTAGCGCCCGTCAGCCCGAAGCTAGAAGACCCGGGTGACCAGGAAGATCACGATCAGGATGACGATGATGAGCCCGACGATGCCGAGCCCGAGGGCGGCGGTCGGGACTAGAACAGCTGCCATTGATTCCTCCTCCTTGAGTTGGAATGCCCGATACCCAGGGCAGGCAGCGGGAAACCTTGGGGGCTGGCCGCGCCGCGATAGCACTTGCGCTTTCACGCGAAAGCGGGAGTCAACGCCGGACGCTTGTCTTTCACCGAAGCGACGCTTGGGGTTGTGGCCGCCCCGAAGTTCCGCGATCCTTGGTTTGCAATGAAAGTCACGATCCGCGAGTACGAGGGCGCTGACCTCGGCCGGCTACTCGATCTGTGGGAGCGCCTCGACGCGCCGCTGCCGGGAGAGGCGAAGATCGATGAGGCAGTTGACCTGATCGGCTCGGAGGGTGTGGCCACGCTAGTCGCGGAACGCGAAGGCGAACTGATCGGGGTGGCGATTGGCAGCGCATCGGGGCCGATCGGGCGGATCCACGTGCTGAACTGTCTGCCGGGAATCGGCGGCGACTCCGAGCTGGAGGACGAGTTACTCGGAGGGGTCGAGCAGCGGCTGGTCGCCAAGGGCGTTCGCAGAATCGCTGCTGTCGCTCCCTCGGATGATCATGCGCTGGCTCATTTACAGGGTTGGGACTACCGGCCCGTCGATGGAGCCATCTACCTGGAGCGCCAGGTGCCCGCGGCCGCCACCGTTCCGACCGGGCTGGCAGACGTGTGGGGCCGGACGATCAACCCCGGCCTGTGGGAGGAGCTCAAGGGCCTCGAAGAGGCCAAGGAGATCATCGAGCGCCGGGTCATCCTGCCGCTCCAGGAGCCGGAGCTTGCCGCGCGCCACGCCGTTTCTCCGCCGAAGGCGATAGTTCTCTTTGGACCTCCGGGAACCGGGAAGACGACCTTCGCGAAGGGAATCTCGTCGCGTCTCGAGTGGCCGTTTGTGGAAATTCAGCCACGGGAGCTTGCCGGAGAAGGGCCCGAGCATGAGGCGCGTCTGCTGGCCGAGACCCTCGACGGAATCCTCGATCTGTCCTCGGCTGTGGTATTCGTCGATGAGGTCGAGGATCTCGCCTCGATTCGGCACGAGGATCGGCGCGTGAGCGCGAGTATCACCAACGAGTTCCTCAAGCAGATCCCTCGCTTGCGTGAAGCGGCGAACCACCTGCTGGTCTGCGCCACCAACTGGATCGATCGCCTCGACCCTGCCTTCCTACGCCCCGGCCGTTTCGACTACGTGCTCCCTGTCGGACCGCCAGACCCGCAGGCGCGCGCCTCCATCTGGGCTCGATACGTCGGTGAGATAACCGACAAGAACGTCGACATCAAGTCCCTGGTCAAAGCGAGCGAGTTCTTCACGCCCGCGGACATCGAGTTCGCCGCCCGCAAGGCGGCCCAAGCTGCTTTCGAGCGCGACCACTTCGACAAGGCCGGCCACCGGGCGACCACCGATGACTTCCTCACAGCCATCCAGCTAACCCGGCCAACCCTGTCGCGCGAGTTGGTTGACGGCTTCGACGAGGAGACCAAGCGCTTCGCTCGATACTGAGCCGACTCGCGCCCCGGCTCAAGCTGGCCTCCCAGGCGACTCGCCTCGACCAGCGCTTCCGCTTTTCGCGAGAAGCGGGAGTCACGCAGGCGCGACCACTCGAAAATGAGGTTGACCCTGACCTGCGTCCGCACCTACACTTGCCCGTAGGATCGGTGCTCGAGTCCTCTAGGGGCGCATCTCGTCGAACGGACCCATGATGCAGCTTCGACCGAAGCTCAACTGTTCGAGGTTTGGTTTCGCGATTGTCGCGACGATCGCAATCCTTCTACCTGCTTCTCCGGCAACCGCGGCGCAGCCGCTCGGTGCGATCACCGAGTTCAGCACCGGGCTTAACGCCAACAGCTCTCCGTTCGGGATCGCAATGGGCCCCGACGGAAACCTCTGGTTCGCCGACCCGGGCAGCACCCCGGCGATCGGGCGGGTCAGCGCGGCCGGTGCGATCACAGAGTTCAGCGCCGGCCTCAATGCCGGCAGCGTCCCGCGCGGGATCACGGCGGGCCCTGACGGAAACCTCTGGTTCACCGATACGGGCACCACTCCGGCGATCGGGCGGATCAATCCGAACACTCAGACGATCAACGAGTTCAGCACCGGCCTCAACGCCGGCAGCTTTCCGCAGACGATCGCCGTCGGCGCCGACGGCAATCTCTGGTTCGCCGACAGTGGTACCACGAAGGCGATCGGGCGGATCAACCCGACCACCCAGGCGATCAACGAGTTCAGCACCGGCCTCAACGCCGGCAGCTCGCCGTTCGGGATCGCCGCAGGCCCCGACGGAAACCTCTGGTTCACCGACACTGGCACCACCCGGGCGATCGGGCGGATCAACCCGACCACCCAGGCGATCAACGAGTTCAGCAGCGGGCTGAAGGCTGGCAGTCTCCCATCGAGGATCACCGCGGGCCCTGACGGAAATCTTTGGTTCGACGACGAAGCCAGCGCCGCCGCGATCGGACGGATCAATCCGAACACCCAGGCGATCAACGAGTTCAGCAGCGGGCTTAATGCCGGCAGCGACCCGATCGGGATCGCAGCGGGTGCCGACGGCAACCTCTGGTTCTCCGACGAAGGCATCACCGGCGCGATCGGACGAATCAATCCGAACACGCAAGCGATCAACGAGTTCAGTGCCGGCCTCAACGCCGGGGGGGCACCGTTCGGGATCGCAGCGGGTTCCGACGGCAACCTCTGGTTCACCGACCAGGGCACCACCAAGGCAATCGGGCGGATCGGCACCGCCACCTCTTCGGCGCCCTCCAACTCCTTCAGGTTCGGCAAGTTGAAGCGGAACAAGCGGAAGGGGACGGCGATTCTTACCGTGAGCGTGCCGGGCAGCGGCACTCTGACCTTGAGCGGCAAGGGGCTGCTGGTCAAGCAGCGGATGGCCAGCTCCTCGCGCCCGGCAACCGCTCCCGCAAAGGCCGTGGGCGCCGCCGGCAAGGTGAAGCTCAAGATTCGCTCGAAAGGCAAAAAGAAGCGCAAGCTGAGTCGAACCGGCAAGGTGAAGGTGACGGCAAGGGTCACCTACACCCCCACAGGTGGCAGCCCGAACACGAAAGCGAAGCGGGTCAAGCTGATCAAACGCAACCGCAAGGGCTGAGCCTCAGTTCGCGGTGCGCGCTCTTCTTTTGACCGGCTTCTGCTTTGCGCGAAAAGCAGCAGCCTCGCCCCGTCGAACGCGGAGACGTAGCTCAGACCCCCGCCCTGCCCCGCCTCGCCGCCCGGACCCGATCCGTCTTTCCCAGCACGGCTTTGCGCAGCCGCACGGTCTCGGGCGTGATCTCAACGCACTCGTCCTCGCGCAGGAATTCCAGAGCCTGGTCGAGCGAGAGCTGCCGCGCCGGGATCAGCCGCACGAGCAGGTCGGCGCTGGCGGCGCGGACGTTGGTCTGGTGCTTCTGTTTGATCGCGTTGACGTCGAGGTCGTCCGCGCGCGAATTCTCGCCGACGATCATCCCCTCGTAGACCTGCTCGCCGGGGCCGATGAAGAGCGTTCCCCGCTCCTGCAGGTTGAACAGCGCGAAGCTCGCAGTTTCGCCGGCGCGGTCCGCGACCAGGGCGCCGGTCGGGCGGGTGCGCATCTCCCCCGCCCACGGCTCCCAGCGCTCGAAGACGTGGTGCATGATGCCGGTGCCCCGGGTCTCGGTCAGAAACTCGGTCCGAAAGCCGATCAGGCCGCGCGCCGGCACCAGGTAGTCGAGCCGCACCCAGCCCGTCTGGTGGTTGACCATCTGGTCGAGGCGGCCCTTGCGCAGCGCCAGCAGCTGGGTGATAACGCCGACGTAGTCCTCCGGCACGTCGATCGCCAGCCGCTCCACCGGCTCGTTGATGGTCGCCGTCGATCTCGCGGGTCAGCACCCGCGGCTGGCTCGCGGTCAGCTCGAAGCCCTTCGCGGCGCATCAGTTCCAGCAGCACGACCAGCTGCAGCTCGCCACGGCCCTGCACCTCCCAGGCGTCGGGGCGCTCGGTGTCCAGGACCCGGATCGAGACGTTGCCGACCAGCTCCTGGTCGAGGCGGGCGCGGATCTGGCGCGCGGTCAGCTTGTCGCCGTCGCGGCCGGCCAGCGGCGAGGTGTTTATGCCGACGACGATCGACAGCGAGGGCTCGTCGACGCTGATCACCGGCAGCGGCCGCGGATCCTCGGGATCGGCGAGCGTCTCGCCGATCGTCACCTCGGGCAGCCCGGCGACGGCGATGATCTCGCCCGGCCCGGCCTCCTCGCGCCTCGACCCGGTCCAGCGCCTCGGTGACGTAGAGGCCGCTGACCGTCGCCGGCTCGATCGAGCCGTCGGCCCGGCACCAGGCGATCGGCGCCCCGTCGCGGATCGTCCCGTTGCGCACCCGGCAGAGCGCCAGGCGCCCCAGGTAGGGCGAAGCGTCGAGGTTGGTGACGTGCGCCTGCAGCGGCATCTCGGGGTCGTACTCGGGCGCCGGGATCCGCTCCAGCATCAGGTCGAGCAGCGGCCCCAGATCGGTCCCCTCCTCACCCTCCTCCAGCGACGCCCGGCCGGCGCGGGCGTTGGTGTAGACGATCGGGAACTCGATCTGCTCTGAGTCGGCGTCGAGGTCGAGGAAGAGCTCGTAGACCTCGTCGACCACCGCGGCGATCCGCGCGTCGGGCCGGTCGACCTTGTTGACGACCAGGATCACCGGCAGCCGCGCCTCCAGCGCCTTGCGGAGCACGAAGCGGGTCTGCGGCAGCGGGCCCTCGGAAGCGTCGACCAGCAGCAGCACCCCGTCGACCATCGTCAGGCCGCGCTCGACCTCGCCCCCGAAGTCGGCGTGGCCGGGCGTGTCGACGATGTTGATCTTCACCTCGCGGTGGTGGACGGCGGTGTTCTTGGCCAGGATCGTGATCCCCTTCTCGCGCTCGAGGTCCATCGAGTCCATCACCCGCTCGGCGACGTCCTGGCCGCTGCGGAAGGCGCCCGACTGCCAGAGCATCGCGTCGACCAGGGTCGTCTTGCCGTGATCGACGTGGGCGACGATGGCGACGTTTCTGAGGTCTTCGCGGCGGGCCATGGGGCGCAGGATGGTACGGGGGCGAGTTGTCGGCCCGCTCTTGTGTGACATCGCACCCGTAGCTGCGTCGCATCGAACGACGAGCAGATCCGACCCGTACACCCTGCGAAGCAATCACCTCGACACGTATGGGGCCAGAGATGAAAGACCTAGGAACGAAACCGCCAGCCTCGAGCCCGAGACCCAGCATGCTTGTCCTTGCCGATCCGCCGGAAGCGGGATGGCGGCCGCTGGTCCGCTCGAACGAAGAGGCCACGGCCGACGCCGAGATGCTCGCCGTGCCGGGGTACGTACCCTGCCTGGAAGCGGCGCGCTTGCACTGATCTCCTTCAGCAGGGAGACTCGTCAAGCGCGGAACACATGGCGGTTGACCTGGCCATCGACATCGAGAACACCCCCGGGGCGCTGGCCCAGGTGGCGGCGGCGATCAGCGATGCAGGCGTCAACATCGCAGCGGCCACGTGCGTCGGGCCAGGCAAGCAGGCCGAGCTCCACATCCTCGTCCCGCATGCGGAGGCCGTGAAGCATGCGCTGGCGATTTCCCATGTCGCGGTCACCCGCGAGCGCGAAGTCGTCGTGGTCGACGTCAAGGACCGCCCCGGCGTGTTGGCGGACCTGACCCGCAAGATCGCCAAGGCCGGGGTGAACCTCGACCTCGTCTATATCGCCACGCAGAATCGCGTCGTCTTCGGGGCAGACGACGTCGCTGCACTCCGGGCCGCTTTGGACGTCGCGAGCTGAACGCGCGTCTGTGACGAAGGTCGCTTTGGCCTCGCGCGACCGCGTGAGAGGGTCGGGCGATCCAAGCAATACGACTGGGAGGTCAGGCATGAGCAACGACCGGCAGGCGTCTGAAGGCGCCATCGCGGGCATCGTCTTCGCGGTTCTGGTCATCGTCGGGTTTGTCTTCGTGGTCCCGAAGCCACCGGACGTCGATGCGTCGGCGGCGGCATTCGCTTCCTATTACGTCGATCATCAGGACGCGATCAGGGCCGGACTGACGATCATCGGGATCGGGCTCATCTTCTTCATCTGGTTCCTGGGCAGCCTGCGCAGCGTCCTTGCCGCTGCTGAAGGTGGGACGGCCCGTCTCGCCTCGATCGCCTTCGGCGCCGGCCTCATCGGAGCCGCCGTGTTGATGGTGGGTCTGGCCGCCGGAGAGGCGGCGGCGTTCCGGCCCAATGACGTCGATCCCGGCGTGACACGGGGCCTGAGCGACATCTTTGTCGTCAGCGCGGCCCCGGGAGCGGCGGCCCTGACCGCCTTCTTCGCCGCGATCGCGATGGCCGGCTTCCGCTACCGCGCCCTGCCGGGATGGACGGCCTGGGTCTGCGCCATCGCGGCGGTTTGCCAGCTGCCCGCCTTCGGCGCCGGGGTCACCCAGACCGGTGTCTTCGCGGGCGACGGAGTCCTCGGCCTGCTGACGCCGATCTTCACCTTCCTGATCGGGCTGGTGTCGATCAGCATCGCGCTGATGCGGGGGCCCGCTCCGGCCGCGGCGCCAGCACCAAGCGGGTAGGTCGCGCTACCGTTTGTTCCATGGACAGCGAAGAGATCCAGGCCGCCGAGGCTGCGGAGAACGGCGAGTCTCGCGACAACGGGGAGGGCAGCCTTCGGGCGGACATATCGAGGGCGATGGTCGGCCTCTACAAGCGGCATTACGGCAAAGGGCCGGTGCGCTGTCGCACCTACGTCGAGCCCGACCTGGTCATGGTGGTCCTGGGCGAGGGCTACACGGCAGCCGAGCAGACGATGTTCGAAGCCGGCAAGTGGCATGAGGTTCGCAACGCCCGACAGATATGGCAGGACAGCATGGAGGAGCGCTTCGTCGCCACGATCGAGGAGCTGACCGGGCGTAAGGTCGAGGCCTTTCTGAGCGCCAACCGCCAGGAGCCCGACTTCGCGGTCGAGATCTTCGTGCTCGAGCGCCGAGCGGGAAGCGAGCAAGAGGCCGCCTAGAACCCCCGAGCGCGGGTAGCGGGCATAGGAGGGCGTCTGTCGGACCCGATCCTCCGATGATTGAAACGGGCGGTCTAGCTGTCCGCCCCTACATAGAAGGACCGGGGAACCTCGGCGCTCTCTCCTTTTGTTCCCATCCGTCGGTTCAGTCGCCCGGGCAATCGCCCTGCGTCTGGCGGGTGCATACTGGACCGATGGCGACCGCCCATCGCATGTCGAGCGCCGACGCCGCCTGGCTGCAGATGGACCGCCCTACAAACCTGATGGTGATCACGGGGGTTGTCTGGTTCGACGAGCCGCCCGACTGGGACGCCGTTCGCGAAGTAGTCGCAACCCGCCTGGTCGACCGCTTTCCGACCTTTCGCCGCCGGCTCAGCGAGAGTCGTCTGCCTCTGCGAGCCCCCAAGTGGGAGGACGACCCGGCCTTCGATCTCGACCTGCACCTGCACCGCCGGGCCCTGCCCGCGCCCGGCGACGCGGAGGCCCTGCAGGAGCTGGTCGCCGACCTGATGGCGCAGCCGCTGGACCGCTCGCGCCCGCTCTGGGACTGGTATCTGGTCGACGGCTACGGCTCGGGCGCGGCGATCGTCGTCCGCATGCACCACTGCATCGCCGACGGTGTCGCCCTGGCCCGGGTGCTGCTGTCGCTTACCGACGACGAGCCGGACGGCCAGATCGAGCCCGACCCTGTCGAGGAGACCGAGCCGGGCGGCGGGGTCGGCGGCCTGCTCGCCGATCTGGCACGTCCCGCGACGAGTGCCGCCTCGGCCGGCGTCGGCCTCGGCCGGGCGGCGGCCCACGAGGCGATCGAGGTCGCGCGCGACCCCGCCGAGCTGCTCGACCTCGCGGCGGCAGCGCGCGACGAGGTCAAGGCGCTCGGCAAGGCGCTGCTTGCCCGGCCCGACACCGACACCGTGCTCAAGGGCGAGCTGGGGGTCGCCGAGAAGGTCGCCTGGTCCGATCCGATGCCGCTGGAGGAGATCAAGGTGCTCGGCCACGCCACCGGCACGACGGTCAACGACGTGCTGGTGACGGCGATCGCCGGCGCGCTGCGCAGCTACCTGGCCAAACGCGACAGCCTCGTCGACGAGATGCACGCCTTCGTCCCCTTCAACCTGCGCCCACTCGACCAGCCGTTGCCGCGCCGGCTCGGCAACCGCTTCGGGCTCGTGCTGCTCGCGGTCCCGGTCGGCATCGAGGACCCGCACCGGCGCCTGCGCGAGGTCCATCGCCGCATGGCCGAGATCAAGGACTCGCCCGAAGGCGCGGTCGGCTATGGCCTTCTCGAGGCGCTGGGAGCGACGCCGAACGAGGTCGAGCAGCGGCTGCTCGACGTCTTCACCGCGGCGGGCTCGGCGGTGATCACCAACGTGCCGGGGCCCACTGAGCGCGTCTATCTGGCCGGTACGCCGGTGCGTGGCGTGCTGGTCTGGGCACCGACCGCGGGCAGCGTCTCGATGAGCTTCTCGATCTTCAGCTACGCCGGCGAGGTGACGGTCGGCGTGATGGCCGACCGCGGCCTCATTCCCGACCCGGACGAGATCGTCGGCAGCCTGAAGGGCGAGGTCGCCTTGCTGGACGAGCGCTGAGCTAGCGGTCGGCGGCCGAGCTCCGTTCGGCGCTGCGCGCCGCGTTGCGCAGCACCTCTCCGGCGATGAAGCGATCGAACCCTCCCACGACCAGCCACAGCGCCCGCATCCGGATCGCCGCCAGGCGGTCGGTCGGCTTGATCCGCGCCTCGCTGACCAGAGCGTGGCGGCCTTCGCCGTCCGGCTCAACCCGATGGGCGAGCAGCACGCGGACGGTCCCCGGCTGATCCCAGGCGAGGAACTCCTCGGCTCCGCCAAGCTCGGGGTAGTCGCGCTGGAGGGTCCAGATCCGCCCGCAGAGGCCCGACACCGACCACCGCTCCCCCTCTGCGATCACGACGAAGGGATAGCGGCGCAGCAGATCACGGAAGGTCAGCTCCGGCGCGGTGCCGGGGATCCGCCAGCTGACCGCCTTGCCGAACACCGGTGTCTCGCGGAGGCGGAGGTCGCCCGCCGCCCGCCACAGCTCGTCGGCGCCCGCCGCGGCGGAACGGCGGTGCCGGGTTTGCAGCTGCGGCTCCGGCAGCCAGTCGTCGAGGTCGAACTGCGCCAGCTAGCCCAGCGACACGTTGTGGTTGCCGCTGATCAGGCCGTCGGGGTCATAGCGCCGCTTCACGTCGCGCAGCCGCTCCAGCGTCTCCGCAGCGAAGATCTGCTCCAGGGCGGTGGGGCGGTCGGCGAAGTTGAAGTAATCGCTTCCCGTCGACCAGGGCGTCAACGCCTCGTGCACCGCGTCGAGGTGCGCGTTGATCGCCTGGCCCATCTCCGGGCTCATCGGCAGGCCGATCCCGACCAGCACGTACTCGGCGTCGAGGTGCGACAGCGCGCCAGAGTTCTCGGCCGGCTCGCCCACCGCTCCGCCGCAATGCCTTATCTCGCAGCCGAGAAGCGGCGACCCGGACTCCGGGCCCGCGGCGGCGACGTATGCATCCACCGCCTCCTGCGGCGCCTCGCGGAGCGAGATCGTGTGGACCAGGCCCGGCACCGGCTCTTCGGGCTCCATGTGAATCGCCGACAGCCCCTGCGGCGGCATCTCCCCGAAGGTGTCCATCACGGGCTCCCCCAGCCCCCGGATCGGCGCGATCAGCTCGCCGCCTTCGGACTCGGGGCCCGCGTAGCAGGCGCTGATCGTGACCAGCGGCTTGTCCTGCAGCGGCTCGGGGATCTGCGGCAGCGGCGGCAGGTGCAGGAAGCGCACGATCGAGGTGACGTCGTTCGGCACCTCCCGCGTCCAATCGAAGTAGCTGCTGACGATCTCGCTGCAGCTCTCGTCGGCCGGGTACAGCACGGCGCCGGCGAACACCTTCGGAATCTCGACCAGGTCGTACTCGATCGCGGTCACGACGGCGAAGCTGCCGCCGCCGCCCCGGATCGCCCAGAAGAGGTCGGGCTCCGAGTCGTGGTCGATCCGCCGCTGCTCGCCGTCGGCGGTGACCAGCTCGATCGCGCGGACGCTGTTGCAGGCGAGGCCGTGCTTGCGCGCCAGCCAGCCGAAGCCGCCGCCGGTCGTGTAGCCGACGATGCCGACGTCGGGTGCCGAGCCGGAGAGGTTGGCGAGCCCGTGCTCGCCGGCGGCCGGGTTGGCCTCCATCCACAGCACCCCGGCCTCGTAGCGGCCGACCCGGCTGTCGGAATCGACCTCGATGCCCTTCATGCGCTCGGTCTTGAGCAGGATCGAGCCGTCGAGGGGGCCGCGCGATCCGGCGCCGTGGCCGGTGCCCTGGGCGGCGATCCCGAGGCCGTTCTGGCGCGCGAAGTTGACCGCCTCCGAGACCTGGTCGGCGTTCTCCGCGTAGATCACGGCCGAGGGGTTCTGGACCGCGGACAGGTTCCAGGCCTGGCGCGCCTGATCCCAGTTCTCCGCCTCCGGCGTGACGACGTCAGCCCCGAGCCCCTGCAAAGCATCCTTGTCGAGCGTCTGCTGTTCCATTCGAAAAGTTCTCCTCTTGAGTTGGATCCGGCCCGATCCTAGCGCCGCATTTGAAGGCTTGGGTGTCCATTTCGGCAGCGCGACCGCCGCACGCCGATGAATTTAGCTCGGCCGCGCAGTCTCAATGTCGGAAGCCGAAACGACAAGGAGGCATGCGATGACAGAGACCAAGACGAGGGCGCAGATCACCCAGCTGGCGACCGTGATCCTTCCGGTCAGCGACCAAGGCCGAGCGGTGGAGTTCTACCTCGACCTGCTCGGATTCGAGAAGCGCGTCGAGGCGCCGATGGGCGATAACCCGCCCTGGATCGAGGTGGCCCCGCCGGGCGCGGCGACCACGATCGCGCTCTACCCGCCCCGTGATGGCGACCCGACCGGGATCGAGACCCGCGTCGCCTTCGAGACCGACGACATCGACACCCTCCACGCCGAGCTGAGCGACCGCGGCGTCGACGTCGACGCCGAGATCTCGCGGATGGGGGATCCGGTACCGCCGATGTTCTTCTTCCGCGATCCGGACGGCAACACCTCGCTGATCGTCCAGCGAAGCTGACGCATCGGGTTTCCGCCGGCCCCGGCGCTCGCCGCCGCGAAACTCCCCTAGCTCAGGCGGCGGCGACCGGCTCGGGGGGCCGTGGCGGCGCAGCCGTCCGCGCCCGCAGCGTCGACCGCGCGCCGTCGATCGGTTTGATCGTGATGTTGCGGCGGCGCGCGACCTCGTGCGGGGCGCCGGCCGGGTCGAGGCGGCGGGTGCTGAGCACCGCTCGCAGGACGATTTTCATCTCCTGCTGCGCGAAGCTGGCGCCGAGACAGCGCCGCCGCCCGCCGCCGAAGGGGATCCAGGTGTAGGTGCCGGGGGACTCGTCGAGGAAACGCTCGGGGCGGAACGCGTAGGGGTCGGGGTAGATCTCGGGGTCGTGGTGGATCAGGTAGGAGCTCGGGACCAGTGCGCAGCCGACCGGGTAGCTCCAGCCGCCCACCTCGATCGGCTCGTTGACGTAACGCGGGGCCGCGTTGGGGATCACCGGCCGGCGCCGCAGCGTCTCCTGGATCGTCGCAGTCAGGTATGAGTCGTCTTCACCAGCGTCGATCTCCTCGACCAGGCGGGCGAGGACCTCGGGGGAGCGGGCGAGTTGCTCGAAGCCCCAGGCCAGAGCCGAGGCGGTGGTTTCGTGCCCGGCGACCAGCAGCGTCATCAGCTCGTCGCGCAGCTCCTGGTCGGACATCGGCGAGCCGTCCTCGTGGCGCGCCTCCAGCAGCATGGTCAGGATGTCGTCGCGCTCGGCCTCTTCACGGCGGCGCTCCTCGATCAGCGCCAAGATCATCTCGTCGGCCTGCTCCTGGTGGCGCAGGAACCTGGCGAACATCGGCAGCCGCTCGGCCAGCTTCATCCTCAGGCTGTCGGGCTCGGGCGGCGGGGTGAGGGTGATCGGATTGTCGCCGAAGGCGAGAAGCTCGGACAGGCGGTCGCGTAGCCCGTCGAGGCGCTCGCCGTGATCGAGCCCGAACACCGCCCGCAGGATGATCTCCAGGGTCAGGGCCTGCATGCGGGGGTGAAGTGGGATCCCCTCGCCTTGCGGCCAGGACTCCACCTCGCGCTGGGCGACCTCGGTCATCAGGCCGGCGAGGCGCTGCATCTTCTCGCCGTGAAACGCGGGCAGCATCAGCTTGCGCTGCTCGAGGTGTCGCGACTCGTCGAGAAGGATCACCGAGTTGGCGCCGACCAGCGGCTCCAGCACCCTCGCTCCGCGGCCGGGGTGAAGGACCTCGGGCGGCGCCGCGAAGACCTCCTTCACCTCGTCCGGGTCGGTGAGGAACACTGTCGGCGGCGAGCCGACGAAGTAGAGCGTGAAGCGCTTGCCGTAGCGGGCCCGGCAGCGCGCCAGGTAAGCGAGAGGGCGCGACCACTGGCCGATCGACTGCAGGATGACGGGCGACTTTGGCCCCGGCGGTAGTCCTCGCATCCTCATCCTCGCCTCCTTCACCGAGGCTCCCCCAGCCCCCGCGGCCGGTGTGTGAGATCCGCACGTTCGCGGATCGTAGAACGGGCGCCTACTGCTTCTGGAGGTCGCGGCCAGGGCCGCCGTTGAGCCTGTCGTGCTTGCCGCGGCCGCCATTCAGCTTGTCCCTCCCCGCCCCACCGCTGAGCTTGTCATTGCCGTCCCCGCCCAACAGCTTGTCCCTACCGCGGCCGCCGGCGAGCGTGTCCCTGCCCTTGCCGCCGCAGATCAGGTCGTTGCCCTTGCGGCCCTTGATCTTGTCCTTGCCGCGTCCGGCCGAGATCACATCGCGCTTCTTTGTGCCCTTCAGCTTGTCCTTACCGCTGGTGCCGCGGATGGTCGCCTTGCGGCCCGCGCACCGGGCGGGGGCCAGCTTCTGCTTGTCGCCCGGCCAGACGCTCGCGTCGACCCGCATGTTGTAGAAGCCGCTGGAGCCGTCCGTGTACCAAATCTCCCGACCGGGGGCGAACGACGGCTGCGACATCGCGAAGTTGGAGCCGTCATAGCCGTTCTCGATCGCCTTCTTGGTTGGCGCGACGTAGTAGGCGATCTCCTTCGGGTGGACGAGGTCGCTGATGTCGAAGACGCGCAGGCCGGAGGCGATGAACGAGCAGGCGACGACCTGGGGGTCGACGCGGCTGGGGATGTTGCAGTAGTGGGCCGCGTATCCCTGCACCGGGCTCGAGGCGCCGGGGTCGTTCGCGGCCGCGGCGTGATTGGCGTGTTGGTCGACCTGCAGGCGCAGGTCCGAGACCACGTAGGGGTGCTTCTCGTCGGAGATGTCGATGATCCGGCCCGCGCCGACCGCGTCCTTGTCGCCGCTGGGGCTGGTCGTCCCGGCCGTGTACTCGTCGAACTCGAGGATGTAGGGGTGGCCGCCCCGGGTGAACGGGATCGCGTTCTGCGGGATCGAGACGTTGTTCCAGGTGAGGCGGCTGATTTCGCGGGCCTGCGGGTCGGGCTTGCGCGCCTGGATCTCCGAGGTGTCAAGGATCAGCATGTTGCCGTTGGTGTCTGCGATATAGGCGCGGTTGCCGTCGTCGGAAAGCGACATCCCGTGCGAGCTGACGTTGCCCTGCCAGACGTCGTGCGGGTTTTTGGGGTCGGTTACGTCGATTGCGGTGATGTCGTTGAACGAGACGGCCGTCGCGTAGAAGGTCTTGCCGTCGATCGAGAAGCCACTCTCATGGCCGAGTCGAGCGAGGGGCAGGGTCGAGTCGAGCACCGGGTGGCGGCAATCCGCCGACGCGTCGTAGATCGAAACCAGGCCCGGATAGGCGGCGGGATTGCCCTCGACCGCGGCCAGCAGTCCGCGTTTCTGGTTCAGGGCCAGCGACTCGTGCGGAGACATCATCGGCGGCTGCTGCAGCGTGTCGGTCTGCTTCGGGTGGTCGGGGTCGGACATGTCGAGCACCGCGACGCCGATGGAGCTGGAGTTGAGGTCCGTCGCGTTTGTCGGGAAGAGCAGCGCCGTGTCGTAGAAGGCGCAGACACGGCCGGCATCGTCGACGTAGCGGATGGTCTTGAAGCCACCCGTGGATCCCTGGTGGGCGACCACCGAGATATTGCAGTTGAGGCCGTTGGGGGCGCTGCCGGCGGGGACGCGGCCATCGACGCCGGGCTCGGGGTGCGAGCCGGAGCCGCAGTCGACCAGCGGGGTTGCTGTCTGCGCCGGCTCGGGCGGATTCTGGATCGCGACCTTGGCCGGCGTCTGCCCTCCCCCCTGGCCGAGCGCGAGCAGGTCGTTGAGCGGCCCCGGCAGCGGCAGCGCGCCGCTGGCCGACATCACCCAGAAGTTTGCGATGACGACGATCAGGATCGGGACCGAGAGCCAGAGCCGGCTCCGGTCCTTGTCCCCTTCGGACGCACCGCGGCGACCTCCCATGCGGGGAAAAGGTACTACCGAGCTACTCGGACTAGCGCTACTCGGCCGAGTCGCCGTCGCCCGACGGCGGCTCGGAGGGCTGGTCGCTGCCGCCGTCGTCGCCCTCGCCGTCGCCGCCGACCGTGACCTTCTCGGGCTCCTCGCCGTCGGGCCGCTCGGCGGTGGTCGGCGGGATGACCGTCAGGCGCAGCGGATGCTCGTCGTCCTCGGCCTTGTCGTGGTCGCGGTCGACCATCACGGTCGAGCCGGAGGTCATCTGGCCCTGCCTCAGCACCTCGTCGGCGAGCGGGTCCTCGACGTAGCGCTGGATCGCGCGCCGCAGCGGACGGGCGCCCATCGAGGGATCCCAGCCCTTCTCGATCAAGAACTCCTTCGCCTCGTCGGAGAGGTCGAGCTGCAGGTCGTGCTCGGCGACCTGGACGCGGACGCGGTTGATCATCAGGTCGATGATCTCCTTGATCTCTTCCTTGGCCAGCTTGTGGAAGACGATCACCTCGTCGATCCGGTTCAGGAACTCGGGCCGGAAGACCTTCTTGAGGTCGCTCATGATCCGGTTCTTCATGTCCTCGTAGGACATCCCGGTCTCGTCGGAGACGGTGAAGCCGATGCTGGTGTTCTTGGCGATCTCCGAGGCGCCGATGTTCGAGGTCATGATCACGATCGCGTTGCGGAAGTCCACGGTGCGGCCCTGGGCGTCGGTCAGGCGCCCGTCCTCGAGGATCTGCAGCAGGATGTTGAAGACGTCGGGGTGGGCCTTCTCGATCTCGTCGAGCAGCAGCACCGAGTAGGGCTTGCGCCGCACGGCCTCGGTCAGCTGGCCGCCCTCGTCGTAGCCGATGTAGCCCGGGGGCGAGCCGACCAGGCGCGAGACGGCGTGCTTCTCCATGTACTCGGACATGTCGATGCGGACCATCGCCTCCTCGTCGCCGAAGAGGAACTCGGCCAGGGTGCGGGCGAGCTCGGTCTTGCCGACCCCGGAGGGGCCGAGGAAGATGAACGAGCCGGCGGGGCGCTTGGGATCCTTGATCCCGGCGCGGCTGCGGCGGATCGCCTTGCTGACGGCGGTGATCGCGACCTCCTGGCCGACCACGCGCTTGTGCAGCTCGCTCTCCATCCGAATCAGCTTCTTGGTCTCGGCCTCGGTCAGCTTGAAGACGGGGATCCCGGTCCACATCGAGACGATGTCGGCGATCTCCTCCTCGCCGACCTCGGGCCGGTCGCCCTCCTCGCCCTCGGCCCACTCGTCCTCGAGCGAGCGCTTCTTCTGGCTCAGCTGGCGCTCCTGGTCACGCAGGTTGGCGGCCTTCTCGAACTCCTGGGCCTCGATCGAGGCCTCCTTGTCGCGCCGCGTCTGCTCGATCTCTTCCTCGAGGTCGCGATAGACGGGCGGCGCGCTCATCGACTTGATCCGCATCCGTGATGCGGCCTCGTCGATCAGGTCGATCGCCTTGTCGGGAAGGAAGCGGTCGGAGATGTAGCGGTCGGCGAGCTCGGCGGCGGCCTCCAGGGCCTCGTCGTTGATCTTCACCTTGTGGTGCTGCTCGTAGCGCTCGCGCAGCCCCTCGAGGATCTTCACCGTCTCCTCGGGGCTCGGCTGGTCGACCTTGATCTGCTGGAAGCGGCGCTCCAGGGCGGAGTCGCGCTCGAGGTACTTGCGGTACTCGTCGAGCGTGGTCGCGCCGATCGTCTGCAGCTCGCCGCGGGCCAGGGCGGGCTTGAGGATCGAGGCAGCGTCGATCGCGCCTTCGGCTGCGCCGGCACCGACGAGGTTGTGCAGCTCGTCGATGAAAAGAACGATGTCGCCGCGTTGGGTGATCTCCTTCATCACCTTCTTCAGGCGTTCCTCGAACTCGCCGCGGTACTTGGAGCCGGCGACCAGGGCTGCGAGGTCGAGCGTGTAGATCTGCTTGTTCTTCAGCAGCTCGGGAACCTCGCCCTTGGTGATCCGGGAGGCCAGCCCTTCGACGACGGCGGTCTTGCCGACCCCCGGCTCGCCGAGCAGGACCGGGTTGTTCTTGGTCCGGCGCGAAAGGATCTGCATGATCCGCTCGATCTCGACCTCGCGGCCGATTGTCGGGTCGAGCTTGCCCTCGGAGGCGAGCTTGGTCAGGTTGCGGCCGAACTGGTCCAGCAGCTTCGAGGACTTCTTGCCCTCGCCCTGGCCAGCGCCTGCGCCGGTGCCCTGGCGGCGGCCGCCGGGACCGGACAGCATGCGGATGACCTCGTTGCGGATCTTGTCCGAGTCGGCGTCGAAGTCGAGCAGGATGCGGGCGGCAACGCCCTCGTTCTCGCGCACCAGGCCGAGCAGGATGTGCTCGGTGCCGATGTAGTTGTGACCCAGCGACAGCGCCTCGCGCAGCGCCAGCTCGAGGACCTTCTTGGCGCGCGGCGTGAACGGGATCTGGCCCGAGGTGACCTCTTCGCCGGAGCCGACGATCCGCACCACCTGGGCGCGGACGCGCTCCACGGTTATGTCAAGCGACTCCAGCACCCGCGCGGCGAGGCCCTCCTCTTCGCGCAGCAGCCCGAGCAGGATGTGCTCGGTGCCGATGTAGTTGTGCTTGAGCGTGCGGGCCTCTTCCTGCGCGAGGACGACGACCTGCCTGGCTCTCTCTGTGAATCGCTCGAACATGTGGGTTAAGTCAGTATCGGCACCGGGTTGCTTGTTTGCTTAGGCCCCGTTTCCCAAGTTCCTGCCAAAAATGAATTTGCTGATTCAGGGACGGGACATTGCCGGCTGTCAAGTCCAAGTGCGGCTGGCGCGTGCCGATGGATCTGACCTCCGGTCTGTTGGGGACGGCGAGAACCGATTATACCCAGGCGGTCCCGCTGGCCAGACGGGGTCAAACGCTCGCTAGTTGCGCCTTTCTAGGCACGATCGACGGGACATCAGTCACAGAGACTGGACGTTCAGCCCCTCATTAGCCGCGCAACCTTGGTCCGCTCGGCATCCGGAAGCGAGCGATCCTCGAGCCGCGCCGCGGCGCAGACCGGGGTCCAGCGTTCGATCTCGGCCCGCTCGGCGGAGTCGAACTGGCGCAGGAAGGCGGCGATGAAGGCGCGGCGTCCGAGCACCGAGACGAGCCGTCCGCGCAGGTCGCCCCGGGGCTCGGCGGCGGTGCTGAGGATGATCCAGGTGTAGGCGACGTCGCCGGCGCCGGGTCCGCGGGCGACGTTGGGCCAGTCGATCACCGAGGCGCCCTCGGGAGTGAGGATGACGTTGTCGGGGTGAAGGTCGAGGTGCAGCAGCTGTGTCCCCTCCCCGGCCGGCGCCGGCAGCCATTCGGGCGCCTCGATCGCGTGCAGGCGGCGGTGAAGCGAGGCCAGCAGCGCCGCCTGGCGGGCCAGCAGCCAGGGGCGGCGGCCGAGCTCGTCGAGCATCGTCGGCCCCTGCAGGCGCTGCATCACGATCTCGGTTTCGCTCAGGGCCCGGGCCTCGGCGACCGGGAAGCCGTGCCGGCGGGCGAGCTCCATCCCCGCCACCTCGCGCTCGGTGTCGCGGGGGTCGCGGTAGCGGCGCAGGACCTCGCCCGGCCCGTATTCGTAGACGTCGGCGCTGCGGCCGCTGCCGACCAGCGCTCCCGGCTGAGGCGACTGCGACACCCGGGGCAGGCTAACGGCGCCGATCGAATGCGGTGACCGGCGCCGTGCTCGCGACCTGCGCTGTGGTCCTACTTGGCGGCGCTTGACGCGCCCAGGGACTTCCCAGCGCTGTCGACGACCTTCTTGAGGAAGTCGTACTGCGTCTCGACCAGCTTCTCGGACATCTTCAGAGCCGAGTCGACGATCTCCTCGGCCTGGGCCGGGCTGGCTCCGTCCAGCGTCTTGTCGACGCTGCGGGCGAAGCTGCGGACCGCTTCGATCGCGGCCTCTTGGCCATCCTTGATCTCCTGCAGCACTTCCTCGGACAACTCGACGCCTCTGTCGGCGGTGCTTCTCTCTGCAACCGTCATTTGAATTCCTCTCCGCCTCTTGCGGGCTCGGATCGTGGGCTTTGCGTGGCACCGATCATCTTCGGCCTGCGGCGGCCCCGCATCCGTACCAGGTGTGGCTCTTGCGTCCGTAGCCGATACGGACACCGACGTTGCTTCAGTCCAAATGCTCGGCGGCGGCCAGTGCCTCCTCCGGGCTCTGAAACAGCGTGATCGCAGCCAGCTTGCCCTCCCGGACCTGGACGATCAGCCCGCCGCGGCCCTGCAGCTCGATTCCGCTGCCCTGGCCGCGCGCGTACGGTCGCGACTCCAGAACGACGGTGTCGTCGGCCGGCCGTCCGACCACCTCCACCTCCCAGGCGATCGGCCTCCAGGCGTCGAGCATGTCCTCCCAGTAGCGGCGGGCGCCGGACTTTCCCTCGTAGGTCCCCTGCAGCGGGCCACGCGACCGGCTCCAGTCCATCGTCACGTCCTCGTCGAGGAATGTCAGTGCCTGGTCGAGGTCGCCGGCCACCACGGCCTGCGTCGCTGCGCGGAAGACCTCGGCGGGGTCCGTCACGTCCGCATCGCCGGGAACAGGACCACCTCGCGCAGGCTCGAGGCGCCGGTCAGCAGCATCACCAGGCGGTCGATCCCGAGACCGACGCCGCCGGTCGGCGGCATCCCCTGCTCCAGGGCCTCGACGAAGGCCTCGTCGTAGGGCTGGGCGTCCTCGTCGCCACGCTTGGCCTCCTCGGCCTGCTGCTCGAAGCGGCGCCGCTGCTCATCGGGGTCGTTGAGCTCGGTGAAGGAGTTGGCGATCTCGACCCCGCCCATGAACGCCTCCCAGCGCTCGACCAGGCCCTCCTCGCTGCGGTGGGCCTTGGCGAAGGGCGAGAGCTCGACCGGATAGTCGGTGAGGAAGGTCGGCTGGATCAGCTTCGGCTCGACCTCCTTCGTGAGCAGCCCGTCGACCAGCTTGCCCCAGCCCTCCTCGGGGTCGGGCTCGGCGCCCATCGCCGCCGCCAGCTGCTCGCGGGTCGGGTGCTCGAGGATGTCGAGCCCGGCCTGCTCCTGGATCGCGTCGCGCAGGGTGATCCGCCTCCAGGGCGGCGTCAGGTCGATCTTGCTGCCGTCGCGCTCGATCTCGGTCGTGCCCAGCACCTTCTGGGCGATGTTGAAGACCAGCCGCTCGAGGTCGTCCGCGGTGTCGTTGTAGTCCGCGTAGGCCTCATACCACTCGAGCATCGTGAACTCGGGGTTGTGCTTGGGCGAGATCCCCTCGTTGCGGAAGTCCTTGCCGAGCTCGTAGACCTTGTCGAAGCCGCCGACGATCAGCCGCTTGAGGTAGAGCTCGGTCGCGATCCGCAGGTAGAGGTCGCGGTCGAGCGCGTTGTGGTGGGTGACGAACGGCCGTGCCAGGGCGCCGCCGTAGAGCGGCTGCAGGACCGGGGTCTCGGCCTCGACGAATCCGTGCTCGTCGAGCCAGCGCCGCGTCTCGGCAATCGTCCTGCCGCGGATCGCGAACAGCTTTCGCGTCTCCTCGTTCGCGATCAGGTCGAGCTCGCGGCGGCGGTAGCGGGTCTCGGTGTCCTCGAGGCCGTGGTAGCGGTCCGGCGGCGGGCGCAGGCTCTTGGCGAGCAGGTCCCAGCCCTCGACCCGCAGCGACAGCTCGCCGCGCTTGCTGGCGAAGGCCACCCCCTCGACGCCGATCACGTCGCCGAGGTCGAGCCCGACCAGCTGCTCGAAGCGCTGCTCGCCGAGCAGGTCCTCGCGGGCGTGGAGCTGGATCTCGCCGCTGGAGTCGCGCAGGTCGATGAAGGCCGCCTTGCCGTGGCCGCGGCGGGCGACCATCCGCCCCGCCACGCGGTGTCGGGACTCGGTCTCGGCGCCGGCTGAGAGGCCCTCGTGCGCGCGCCGGACCTCGGCGATCTCCTCGCGGTCGGGAAAGCTGTGCGGGAAGGGCTCGATCCCTGCCTCCCGCAGGCGGGTCAGCTTCTCGCGCCGCTCGCGCAGCAGGTCGGAAGTATCGGCTTGATCGGTCACGTTGAGGGCGCGAAAAGCGAGCAGGTCGCTGGACGCAGGCTCCGCGGCGAAGCGAGCGTAGTCGAAACCTACGTGAGCGAGACGCGGAGTCGAGGACCGCGAGATGCGACGCTTTGCAGCGTCCTCAGGCGGCTTCGATCTTGGTGATCTTCAGCTTGCGCTTGGGACCGCGCGGGACGTCGACCGAGACGACGTCGTTGCGCTTGTGGCCGATCAGGGCCTTGCCGATCGGCGACTCGTTCGAGAGCTTCTGCTGGGTCGGGTCGGCCTCGGTCGATCCGACGATCTGAAACTTCTGCGAGTCGCCTGACTTCTGGTCCTTGACGTGGACCGTGGTGCCGACGCCGGCAACGTTGGTGTCGATGTCCTTCTCGTCGATCACCGAGGAGCGCCGCAGCCGCTCCTCGAGCTGGGCGATCCGCTGCTCGAGCAGGGCCTGCTCGTTCTTGGCGTCGTCGTACTCCGCGTTCTCGGAGATGTCGCCGAACTCACGTGCCTCCTTGATCCGCTCGGCAACCTCACGGCGCTTGCTCGTCGACAGATACTCGATCTCTTCCTTGAGCTTCTCGAGTCCCTCTTGCGTGATAACCGATTGACGACTCACGGCCTTACCTCTCTGCCTCGTGGCGGGAAAACCCTGCGGCCCCCGACCGCAAAAACGCCCAGATGCAGCGAGCGAAGTCGCCACCCCTGGGCCAGGGAGCGCGGCATTATAGCGAGGGGTCGAGCTCTCCCAAAAAGGGGCGCCGGACGCTTCTGGACGCCTATTTCGGGGCCGGGAAGCGGCCGGCGCGGGCAAGCGGCAGGCACTTGCGGAAAAGCTTCGTGAAGGCATGGGCGCCGGGAAAGGTCAGGTGCAGCCCGTCGGGCTGAAACCAGCCGGGGTGGCCCTGGCTGAAATTCACCCAATCCAGCACCCGCACCCGGTGGGGATGGCGGCGGCCGGCGTCACGCACGTGCTCGGCGTCGGGACCGGAGCCGCCGCCGAGCTCCCGCGGCGTCACCAGGCAGAGCACCCGGCGCGGCCCCAGCAGGTGCAGCGTGTGCTCGATCTGGCTGCGGCTGATCGAGGCGTCGGCGCCGAGCGCGATCGCGGTCATGTGGGGCAGCCTGTGCTGGCGCTTGGCTGCGCCGACGACGCCGATCCCCTCTGTGAACTGGCGGCAGCCGCGGGCGTCGACGCGATAGCCGGCGTGGGCGAGGTTGTGGACCGCGAGCAGCATCGAGGAGTCGCCGATCGCCAGCGGCGGGCGGCCCTTCGGATTGACGTGATGGGCGCGCTTGGGCTTCGGGCTGGCGGTCTGCACGCCGCCGCAGGAGGCGCTCGCGGAGGGCGCGCCGGCGGCCATGAGCGCGACCGCGGCTGCGGCCAGAAGCGCCGTCGCCGCCAGGGCCCTTGCCTGCCTGCCGGTGCCGCTCATCGTCGATCCGATCATCTAGCATCGCCCGGCCGCTGACCGCGGCGAACGGGATCGCAAGCTAACAGCAGGGCCGTCCAAACTGCTCTTCCCCACCGTCCAGTTCGGGATCTTCTTCCCGATCGTGCTGGCGCTCAACTGGGCGCTGATGCCGCGCCAGTGGATCTGGAAGCCGTTCATCGTCGTCGCCAGCTACGTCTTCTACGCGGCGGCGAACCCGAAGTTCTGCTTCCTGCTCGCCGGGGTGACGCTCTGGAACCAGGGCGGCGCGGTGCTGCTGGACCGAACCGAGGACGAGCGGCGGCGGCGCTGGATCGTGGCCCTGGCGGTCGCCGGCGACCTCGCCGTGCTCGGGTTGTTCAAGTACTACTCGTTCTTCGCCCAGGACGTCGACGACACGCTGAACTCGATCGGCCTCGGCCTGCCGGTGCCGCTGATGACCGTCCTGCTGCCGGTCGGGGTCAGCTTCTTCACCTTCCAGGCGATCTCCTACGTGGTCGACGTCAAGCGCCGCCTGGTGCCGCCGGCATCGTTGATCGACACCGCGGTCTACCTCAGCTTCTTCCCCCACCTGGTCGCGGGCCCGATCGTCCGCGCGCGCGAGTTCATGCCCCAACTGGCCTCACCGCGCGACCCCGACCATGTCGCGGTCGGCGCCGGCCTGGGGCTGATCGGCCTGGGGCTGGTGAAGAAAGTGGTGATCGCCGACTTCCTCGCCCGCACGATCGTCAACCCGGTCTTCGGCGTGCCGCAGGCCTACGGAGCGCCCGACGTCCTGATGGCGACCTACGGCTTCGCGGCCCAGATCTACTGCGACTTCTCCGGCTACACCGACATCGCGATCGGGCTGGCGCTGCTGATGGGATTCATCTTCCCGCAGAACTTCAACAGCCCCTACCGGGCGACGGGCTTTCGCGACTTCTGGCGCCGCTGGCACATGACCCTGTCGCGCTTCCTGCGCGACTTCCTCTACATACCCCTGGGCGGTAACCGCGGCGGGCGCCTGTTCACCTATCGCAACCTGATGCTCACGATGCTGCTCGGCGGGCTCTGGCACGGGGCCGCCTGGACCTTCGTCCTCTGGGGCGGTTTCCACGGCGCCGGACTGGTCAGCGAGCACGCGATCGACGGCCGCATCGGGCGCCGCACCCCGGCCTGGCTGCGGGGTTTCGTGACCTTCAACCTCGTCTGCTTCGGCTGGATCCTCTTCCGCTCCCAGGACATCGGGCTGTTCTGGGACTTCCTCCAGCGCTTCGCGGTCTGGAGCGCACCGACTCTCTGGACCTTCCCGGTGCTGGCGCTGATCGGGATCGTGATCGCGCTGCAGCTGCTGCCCCCGCGCACGACCGAGGGATGGGAGGTCGGCATCGAGCGCCTCAATCCGGCCCTGCTGGGAGCCGCTCTCGCCGTCCTTATCCTCTTCGTCGGCGCCACCGTGCCCAGCAACGGCGTCCCTCCGTTCATCTACTTCCGCTTCTAGGCCGCTGATGCCCGTCGACCCACGCGCAAGAGACGACAACCTGATGCAGCGCTTCGACGAGGAGGGGCTGCGCCGCTTCAGCGCCCGCCAGGCGATCGTCGCCGTCCTCATCACCGGCCTGCTGCTGGTCCTCTTCTCGGGCGCCTCGATTCGCAAGCAGGGCGAGGAGCTGAAGCCGGGGATCGGGCGCGACATCGTGCTCGGGGTCGGAAAGCCGGCCGGCTGGGTCGCCGACCGGCTGCCGCTCAACGAGATCGGCAACAAGCTGACGGCGGTGGTGGCGGCAAACGACGACCTCGGCGGCCAGGGCGGCTTCGACCAGCCGATCAGCTCCGGGCATAGCGGCGCCAAGGTTCCGCCGATCACGGCCGAGAACTTCGATCCCCTGCAGCTCGGCGGCCCGATCCACAAGCGGCCGCTGCAAACCCTGCTGGTCACCGGCGACTCGCTCTCGACCCCGCTCGACCTCGAGATCGCGCGCCGCCTGACCCCCGACGGGGTCGACGTGATCCGCGACCCCCACCTGGCGACCGGGATCTCCAACACGACCCTGGTCGACTGGGGAAAGCTCTCGACCAGCCAGGTCGCCAACGACCATCCCGACGCGGTGGTGGTCTTCATCGGCGCCAACGAGGGCTACTCGATGCCCGGCCCCGGCGGCAAGCAGGTGACCTGCTGCGGGCCCGAGTGGGCGGCGGTCTACGCCGGCCGGGCGCGGCAGATGATGAACACCTACCGCCAGGCCGGTGCGGCGCAGGTCTTCTGGCTCACCGTCCCCACCCCGCGCGACCCGGCCCGGCAGCGGATCGAGCGCACGGTCAACGAGGCGATCACGGTCGCCGCCCAGCCCTGGCGCGACCAGGTGCACCTGATCGACACGATCCCCGTCTTCACCCCCGGCGACCGCTACCGCGACGCGATGCAGGTCGACGGCACCGAGAAGATCGTCCGCGAGTCAGACGGCATCCACCTCAACGAGACCGGCTCCGGCGTCGCCGCCGACCTCGTCGTCGGCGACCTCGGGGAGGAATTCACGCACTAGGCCGCAGCAGCGGCCGCGCCTAAACGTTCTGCGTGTAGGTGCTCTTGACGACCTTGTCGCCGCGGGTGCAGGTGACGCGCGAGTTGTACTGGACGTGCGGAACCGCGTCGAAGCGGTGCTCGCTGCAGCTGTAGCCGAGGACCTTGCTGCCGCACTTGCCCTGTGGCTTGCCGTTCGCGGTCCGGCACTCGTGAAAGCCCTTGACGACCTTCTTGCCCTTCTTGCAGCTCACGTGGCTGACCTTGAGCGAAGTCACGTAGGAGGCGCCGAGATTGCGCTGCTCGTGCGTGGTCAGGTCGCAGTGGGTCGACGAGGCGGTGGCGACGGAGCTGGCGCCGGCGCCGCCGGCGGCGGTCCCGGCCAGGGCCGCCAGAAGGATGGTGGCGGCGAGCGCCGTGGCGAACCTCTTGATCAGACCAATTCTCACGGAGCGCGGCATGCTAGACCAATAACCGGCCGGGCTAGCCTAGGTTGCGATGCGGTCCCGTCCATTCGCGGTCCTCGCCCTGATCTGCGGCCTGGCCGTCTCCCTGGCCGCGCCTGCCGGGGCTTCCGCGGCGCCCGATCAGACCCGAATCGGCTCCGCGGAGGTCCGCGACAAGATCGCCGGCGGCTGGCTGGGGGCGGTGATCGGCGGCGCCTGGGGCCGCCCGACCGAGTTTCACTATCGCGGCCGCATCGTGCCCGCCGATCGGGTCCCGCGCTGGAGCTCGCGCTACGCCAACCACTACGCATATCGCGGCGAGTCCGACGAGACCTACGTCGAGATCCCCTTTCTCGACGCCACACTGCGCGGCGGGCCCGGCACGGGCTGGCCACAGTGGGGCGCGGCGCTGGCCGGCAGCGACTTTCCGCTCTTCTTCGCCAACAAGCGCGCGCGGGAGAACCTGCGGGCCGGAATTCCGCCACCGCTGTCCGGAGACCCGGCGCACAACCCCTTCGCCGACGACATCGACTTTCAGATCGAGTCGGACTGGATCGGGATGGCTACGCCCGGCCAGCCGGGGGCGGCGATCGACACCGCCTGGCGACTTGGCCACGTCACCAACTACGGCGACGGCGTCTACGGCGGCGTGATGGTCGCGGCGATGCACGCCGCCGCCTTCCGCGCCGCGAGCGTCGGCGAGATCGTCGAGGCCGGTCGCGAGGCGGTGCCGCGGGGCTCGGCCTACCGGACGATGATCGAGGACGTGCTGCGCTGGCACTCCCGTCACCCGCGTGACTGGCAGGCGGCCTGGCGGCGGCTGGAGCGACGCTGGAACGCCCACTCGCCCGAGGTCAAGCAGACCGCGACCGACTCCGAGTTCAACGTCGACGCGAAGCTCAACGGCGGCTACGTCCTGCTCGGGCTGCTCTACGGCCGCGGCGAGATCGGGCACACGATCCGGATCGCGATGCGGGCCGGCCAGGACTCCGATTGCAACCCGTCGGCCGCCGCCAGCATCCTCGGCACCTGGCTCGGGCGCGAACGGATCCCAGCCCGCTTCCGCAACGGGATCTCCTATGACCGCCGCTTCCCGCACACGGGCTACACGCTGCGCGAGGCGATCGCCGCCAACCTCAGCGTCGCCCGGCAGCTGACGGTCGCCCACGGCGGCTCCGTCGCAGCCGGGTGGTCGCTCCCCCCTAGCCCGCTGCTGCCGCCGCCACTGGAGCAGTGGCCAGCGGCCTGATCAGCTCCCGCGCCCGAGCCAGGCCGGCGCGGCGCTGGAGCTCGTCGGCGACCTCGGCCGGGGCCTCGAGGCGCTCCAGGTACCAGGGGTAGAACTTGCGCAGGTAGCGAGCAGCCCGCTCGGCGCCGAAGTGCTCCTCGGCGCGGTCGATCACCCAGAGCAGCTCGGCGACCACTTCCTCATCGCTCGGAGACTGGTCGCGGCGGCCGCTCAGCTCGTCGAAGATCCACGGCCAGCCGAGCGAGCCGCGGGCGATCATCACCGCGTCGGCGCCGGACTCGCGGTAGGCGCGGCGGACGGCGTCCGCGTCCTGCAGCCCGCCGGAGACGATCACGGGAACCGCCAGCCGCTGCGCCAGCTCCGCTGTCAGCGCGTAGTCGGGGCGGCCCTTGTGCCCGGCCGCGGCGGGGCGGGGATGGAAGGCGACCGCGGCAACCCCGGCCTCCTCGACCAGCGCGACCGCCAGGTCGAAGCCCGAGCGGTCCCCCGGCTCCAGCCCGGAGCGCAGCTTCACGGTCACCGGCACCCCTCCCCCTTCGATCGCGCCGCGCGCCAGCGCCAGCGCCAGCGCGCGGTCGTGAAGCAGCGCCGCGCCGGCGCCGGTCTTCAGCACCTTGCGCACCGGGCAGCCCATGTTGATGTCGATCAGGTCGGCGCCGGCATCGGCGGCAACCGCGGCCCCGGAGCGCATCACCTCGGGATCGTGGCCGAAGAGCTGTACCGAGACCGGGTGCTCTTCGGGATGGATCTGCATCAGCTCCCGCATCGTGCGCTCGTTGCGGTAGTGAAGGCCGAAGCTGGAGACCATCTCCGAGACCGCCAGCCCGGCGCCATGGCGGCGCGCCTGAAGGCGCACGAACCAGTTGCCGATTCCGGCCAGCGGCGCCAACAGGATCCGGTTGGCGATCTCGACCCCGCCGATCTCGAAGGGATCGGTCAGTGCGGGCTGGATGCCGTTCCCCCTCATTGGTTGAGGTCCCAGATCAGACGCAGCCCGGTCAGGGTCAGCAGGTCGTCGACCTCATGCACGGTCTCGCAGAAGGGCACGATCACGTCGGCGCCGCCGCCGGTTGCGATGAAGCTGGTCTCCTCGCCCAGCTCGACGATCAGCCGGCGGGCGATCGCGTCGATCGCCCCGGCGAAGCCGTAGACCATCCCCGACTGCATGCTCGCCTGAGTCGTCTTGCCTATCACCCCTCCCGGCTCGGCGAGATCGACCTTGGGCAGCTTCGCCGCCCGCTCGGTCAGCGCCTCCATCGAGATCCGCACGCCGGGCCCGATCACCCCGCCCAGGTACTCGGCCTCGGCCGAGATCGCGTCGAAGGTGATCGCGGTGCCGAAGTCGACCACCGCGCAGGGGCCGCCGAAGCGGTCGAAGGCGGCGACCGCGTTGACGAGCCGGTCGGCGCCGAGCTCGTGCGGGTTGTCCATGCGGATCGCGATCCCGGTCCTCACCCCCGGCACGACGCTGAGATGGCGCGCGTCCAGGTAGCGCGCCGCCATCTGCGCGTACTCGGGGGTCAGCTGCGGCACGACAGAGGAGACGATCGAGCCGTCGATCGAGTCCAGCCCCAGGCCGCGCAGCTCGAGCACGCTGGAGACGCGGATCGCCAGCTCGTCGGCGGTCGCCTCGGGGTCGGTGCCGAAGCGCCAGTGCTCGACCAGCTCGGAGCCGTCGAAGGCGCCGATGTGAGTCTGAGTGTTGCCTGCGTCGATCGCCAGCAGCATCGGGCGATTATCGCTGCCGACGGCGGCCCGGCGTGACCGAGAACCTGCGCCTGGGGCATAGGATCAGCGCCGTGGACGTTCGCCTCTACACGATTCCCGGCTCGCATCCGGCAATGGCGGTGCGGTTGATGCTCGAGCAGAAGGGAATCCCCTACGAGCGGACCGACCTGATGCCCGGGATCCACAAGGGGGTGCTGAAGCTGCTGCGCTTCGACGGCGTCACGGTTCCGGCGATCAAGATCGACGGGCGCAAGTTCCAGGGCTCGCGAGAGATCGCCCGCGAGCTCGACCGCCTGCAGCCCGAGCCGCCGCTCTTTCCCTCCGATCCCGAGCTTCGCAACGCAGTCGAGGAGGCCGAGCGCTTCGGCGACGATGACCTGCAGGCGCCGATCCGCCGCATCCTCTGGAACGCGATGAGGCGCGACCGCTCGCCGCTGGCAAGCTATGGCGAGGGCGCCGACCTCGGGATCCCGATGGGCCTGGCGGTGAAGACGGCGGCTCCGATCATCGCCTGGGCGTCGAGCTACAACAAGGCCGGCGACGAGAACGTGCGCCACGACCTCGCTGCTCTGCCGGGGATGCTGAAGCGGATCGACGACTGGATCGAGGCCGGGGTGCTCAACGACGACCAGCTCAATGCCGCCGACTTCCAGATCGCCCCCAGCATCCGGTTGGCGATGACGATGGAGGACCTGCGGCCGCAGATCGCCCGCCGCCCAGCCGGCGAGTTGGCGATGCGCGTCGCCCCCGACTATCCGGGGAACTTCCCGCCGATATTGCCGCAGGCCTGGCTGCAGCCGCTGCGCGAGAGCACCCCCGTCTTCTCGCGCTCGCAGGCGCCCGGCTCCTCCGACTGAGCCGAGCGGCCTAAGGCAGCGAGCCGACGCGCTCCGCGCGCTGGCCCTCGCCGAGCGCCTCGTAGGCGGCGGCGAGCCGGGTGCCGTCGGGCAGCTCCAGCTCGGGGTCGAGCTCGAGCATCGGCGCCAGCACGAAGCGGCGGCTGGTCAGCTGCGGGTGCGGCAGGGTCAGGCGCTCGGTCTCCAGCACCAGGTCGCCGAGCAGCAGCAGGTCGACGTCGAGCGGCCGCGGGCCGTGGCGCGGGCCGCCAAGCGTGCGCCCCTGCTCGGCCTCGATCGCCTTGCAGAGGTCGAGCAGCTCCTCGGGGCCGAGCTCGGTCGATATCCGAAGCGCCGCGTTGAGGAAGTCGGGCTGCTCGAGGATCTCGCCCACCGGCTCGGTCTCGTAAAGCGAGGAGACGGCCTCGACCTCGACTCCCTGCTCGCGCAGCAGCGGCAGCGCCGCCGCCAGGTGCTGCTCGCGGTCGCCGACGTTCGAGCCCAGCCCGAGATAGCCGCGCCGCCTCACGTCGCCGGGCTCAGCCGCCCTCTTCCTCCTCGCCCTGCTCCGGCTCCTCGCGGTCGTGGGTGACCTCGACCGCGACCTCCTGCATCGCCAGCGGCAGCGGCGGCTCGGGCTTGGCGGCCCGGACGCGGACGTGCTCGCAGCGAAAGCGCTCCATCAGCCGCTCGCCGATCACCTTGCAGAGCCGCTCCAGGGTCTTGTAGCTGCGCTCGGTCGCCGCCAGGGCGACGATGTCGCAGACCTCGGCATAGTCGACGGTGTCCTCGAGGCGGTCGGTGAGCACGGCGTCGCAATCGGGGACGTCGAAGCTGACGTCGAACTCGAGCCGCTGGCCGACGTCGCGCTCGGCCTCGCTGACCCCGTGGTGGGTGTAGATCGAGAGCCCGCGCAGCTCGACCTCGACGCTGGTGTCGGGCCCGTTTCGGTGCGATTCCACGCGGCAAGTATCTACGAGAGGGCTAGGCGCTCGCGGCGAGGATCGCCGCCGCGACCAGCATCCCCTCGCGTACCTCGCCCACGTCGTGGACGCGCAGCACCGAGGCTCCGTTGGCGAACGCCAGCGCGCAGCTGGCCACCGTCCCGCCCAGCCGCTGGCCGACGTCGGACTCGCTGATCCCGGCGATGAAGCTCTTGCGCGAGGTTCCGACGACCAGCGGCCGCCCGAGCTCGGTCAACTCCCGCAGCCTGCGCAGCAGCTCGGCGTTGTGATCGACGGTCTTGCCGAAGCCGATCCCCGGGTCGAGCCAGATCCTCTCCTCGGCGACCCCCTCGCGGCGGGCGAAATCCATCCGCTCGGCGAGAAATGCCTTGACGTCGTCGACTACGTCGGCATAGGTCGGGTCGCGCTGCATCGTCCGCGGCGTGCCCTGCATGTGCATCAGCACCAATCCGGCGTCGCGCTCGGCGCAGAGCGCGGCGATCCCGGGCTCGCCGCGCAACGCGGTGATGTCGTTGACGATCGCGGCGCCGGCGTCGAGCGCCGCCTCGGCGACCGCCAGCTTCGAGGTGTCGATCGAGATCGGCGTCCCGGCGCCGGCCAGGCCCTCGATCACCGGCAGCACCCGCTCCAGCTCCTCGGCGGCGTCGACGGCCTGCGCCCCGGGCCGGGTCGACTCGCCGCCGACGTCGAGCAGGTCGGCCCCCTGCCCGATCAGCTCGCGTCCGTGCTCGATCGCCCGTTCGGGATCGAGAAAAAGCCCCCCGTCCGAGAAGGAATCGGGGGTCACGTTGACCACGCCCATCAGGCGTGGAAGAGGTGTCGCTGGGACCGAGCTCTGCACCGTTTCCGCCACCCGTGGGGCTTATACAGCGACCGCGGCTAAAGCGGTGCCTGGGCAGCGACGACACAGATGCAGCGATGCTGCGTTCCCTGAAGCCGTTGGTCGCGAAGCAGGCGGACCCCTACGCGGGGGCCGACCTCGCGCTGACCAAAAAGCTCGGCGCCTGGTTCTGGATCGTCAGCACCTTCCTCGTCGTCCTGCTCTGGCCCCTGAGCCCGATCGACCGCCAGGTCGGCGACCTCGGCTGGGTGATCGGCGACGCCCTCGTCATCGCAGCGATCTTCTTCGCCCTCTCGCTGCGGGCCGAGCGGATCAGGGTCGGCTTCACGGGGATCCTGATCTCCTGCTACATCGGCGCCTTCGGCATCGCCGGGATCCAGTGGCTCGCGGGCGGCGGCAGCGCCCCCTACGACGGTCTGCTTTTGAACCTGCTGCTGCTGGTTGCGGCAACCAACCCGCTGCGGCGCCTGCTCCCGTTCATCGGCTACGTCGGGTTGCTGCTGATGGCGCCGGTCGTATACGGCGGCTGGGAGGAGGCGACCGCCGCCAAGGCGGTGGCCCAGTTCGCGATCTGGTCGCCGCTCTCTCTGCTTGCGGTGCTGATGATGACCAGCATCCGCAACCAGCGCCTGGCGCTGAAGCGCGAGGAGGCGCAGGCGCGCGAGGAGGCCCGGGTCGACGAGCTGACCGCGATCGCCAACCGCCGCGCCTTCGAGGAGGCGCTGCTCGAGGAGATCTCGCGCTCTGACCGCATGGCGACGCCGCTGAGCATGGCGATGGGCGACATCGAGCACTTCAAGCGCATCAACGACCGGTTCGGCCACCTCGAGGGCGACCGCAGCCTGCATCGGGTCGCGCAGGCGATGGAGTCCGAGCTGCGGATCCCGGACCGGGTCTTTCGCTGGGGCGGCGACGAGTTCGTCCTCCTGCTGCCCGGCACCGCGAAGGAGGACGCCGACGTCGTCATCAAGCGCCTGCAGGCAAAGGTCTGCGCCGCCTGTCGCCGGCCCGACCACGAGCCGATCTGGATCCACTTCGCCGCCGCCGAGCTACAGCCGCAGATGACCGCGACCGAGCTGACCGAAGCCGCGGACCTGGCGCTGATGGCCGAGCGCGCAGAGGACAAGCGGGCCCGCGTCTAGGAATCGGCGCGGGATCGGAGTAGGGTGGCCATAGGGTCATTGCGGGCGGACTCCGACCGCGAGACCAATGGTGCACCCCCGGAGACCGGGACTCCCACGTTCCAGGACCTTGGGCGAATCATCTGCGCCTCGGACCTCTGAGCGCCCCTTCCACCGACTCGCAGCCGCCCAAGGACGGGGCGCGTTTGGAGAGTCATGACCGAGGCAGACGAAGTTCGCCCCGCCCCGATGTACAGCGTCGGCGCGAATGAAGTCGCAAAGATGCCGGAGGAGCTGCAGCGCCGCTGGCAGGAATTGATCGTCTTCCGCGACGCCGGAGTCCTCACCGACCCCGAGCTCGAGGAGCAGATGCTTAAGCTTCGCTGGCGCCTGCCTTAGTGCACCAGGGCCCGGGTCGCGAAGTAGCCGCAGGCCGCGGCGGCGATTCCGAGCACGACCGAGGCGCCGACGTAGACCAGGGCCTTGCCCGGCTCATTCGCCTCGGCGTCGAGGAAGGCCTGAACCGAGAAGGTCGAGAAGGTCGTGAACCCGCCCAGGAGTCCGACCCCGAGCGCGTCGCGGGTCCGCTCCGTCATCCAGCCCGCGGGCAGCACGACCAGGGCTCCGAGCAGGAATGAGCCGGCGACGTTGATCGCCAGCGTCGCCCAGGGCAGCGAGTCGCCGTGGAAGAGGTTGGAGAACCCGTAGCGGGCGAGGGTCCCGATGCCGCCGGCGAGCACGAGTTCGATCGCAAAAAGCAAGCTGGCTCCTTTTCGTCTCCAGGAGCCATTAGCCGGTACGGCGGTTGAAGGGGAGCCCCATCCCCGGAACGGGCGGAAACCCTAGCCGAGGGGCCTAGATCTCGTCCGCGCGCATCTCCGCCGTGCCGCCGCCGGCAAGGCCGGGACGGGGGCGGGGAACCGGACGCGGGCCTTCGCGCTGGGCCTTCTCGGGCTCCGGTGCCGGCGGCTCCGGCTTGGCCGCCTCTTCTTCCGCCGGGAATGCCTCTTCCTCTGACTTGCCGGCCAGCAGGGCGACGAACTGCTCGGCGTCGATCGTCTCGCGCTCGAGCAGGATCTTCGAGATCCGGTCCAGCTGCTGGCGCTTGTCGGTGAGGATGTCCTTGGCGGTCTGGTGCGCGTCCTCGACTATGCGGCGGATCTCGTCGTCGATCTCGCGCGCGATCTCGTCCGAGTAGTCGGGCTCGGAGGAGAACTCGCGGCCGAGGAAGGGCTGCGAGCGGTCATGGCCGAAGACGCGTGGGCCGAGGCGCTCCGACATCCCGAACCGCATCACCATCTGCTTCGCGGTCTCGGTCACCTTCTCGAGGTCGTTCGAGGCGCCGGTGGTGATCTCGCCGAAGACGATCTCCTCCGCGGCACGGCCGCCGAGCGTCATCGCCATCGTGTCGGTGAGCTCGGCACGGCTGGTCAGGAACTTGTCCTCGGTCGGCAGGTTGATCGTGTAGCCCAGCGCCTGGCCGCGGCTGATGATCGAAACCTTGTGCACCGGGTCGGTGTGCGGCAGGGTCTGGCCGACGATCGCGTGGCCCATCTCGTGGAAGGCTGTGACCAGGCGCTCCTTCTCGGACATCACCCGGGTCTTCTTCTCCGGGCCCGCGATCACCCGCATGATCCCCTCCTCGAGCTCGTGCATCGAGATCTCGCGCTTCGAGGAGCGGGCGGTCAGCAGTGCCGCCTCGTTGATCAGGTTGGCGAGGTCGGCGCCGGTGAAGCCGGGGGTCTGCCCGGCGAGGGCGTCGAGGTCGATCTGCTTGGCAAGCGGCTTGCCGCGCGTGTGCACCTCGAGGATCTGCTTGCGGCCCTTGCGGTCGGGACGGTCGACGACGACCTGGCGGTCGAAGCGGCCGGGCCGCAGCAGCGCCGGGTCAAGGATGTCGGGCCGGTTGGTGGCGGCGATGAGGATGATGTTGTCCTTCATCTCGAAGCCGTCCATCTCGACCAGAAGCTGGTTCAGCGTCTGCTCGCGCTCGTCGTGGCCGCCGCCCATCCCGGCGCCGCGGTGGCGGCCGACGGCGTCGATCTCGTCCATGAAGATGATGCAGGGCGAGTTCTGCTTCGCCTGCTCGAAGAGATCGCGGACGCGGCTGGCGCCGACGCCGACGAACATCTCGACGAAGTCCGAGCCGGAGATCGAGAAGAACGGAACCCCGGCCTCGCCGGCGACCGCGCGGGCGAGCAGGGTCTTGCCGGTGCCGGGAGGCCCGTAGAGCAGGACGCCCTTCGGGATCCTGGCGCCGAGCGCCTGGAATTTCTTCGGGTTCTCGAGGAACTCCTTGATCTCCTGCAGCTCTTGAACCGCCTCGTCGACCCCGGCGACGTCGCGGAAGGTGATCTTGGGGGCGTCGACGGACATCCGCTTTGCCCGCGACTTGCCGAAGTTCATCACCCGCGAACCGCCGCCTTGCATCTGGTTCATGAGGAAGATCCAGAAGCCGAAGAAGAGGATGAAAGGCAGGATGTAGGTGAGGATCGAAAGCAGGCTCGATCCGCCCCGGCCCTTGACCTCGGTCGTGACATGGCCACGCTGCAGCTCGTTGACCAGGCTCTGCTCGGTGTTGTCCGGATAGCCGGTCGAGTACTCGGTGCCGTCGGTCTGCTTGACGTCGAGCGTGTTGTCCTTGGTATTGATCGTGACCGAGTCGATCTGGCCACGCTCGATCTGGGTCAGGAACTCGTTGTAGCTCGGCGGCGGTGAGCCGTGGCCGGTGCCGATCAGGCGCTGGGCGACGAAAGCCAGGATCACCACCAGCAGGATCGGAAAGGCTGCGCTCTTGAAGAAACGTCTCACCAGTCGGCTCGTTTCAGGGGTCGGTCTTTACGGCGTGGGACGTGAATTCGGCCGCCGGAACCGGATTTCAGCGTACCAGGGCCATACTCCTGCCCCGCCTGGGCATGGCCGGATGACTACTTGCTTTCGGGACCGTCCTCGAGCACCGCGACATAGTCGAGATTGCGGTACTTCTGGTCGTGATCGAGGCCGTACCCGATCGCGAAGCGGTTCGGGATCTCGAAGCCGACGTAGCGGGTCGGCAGATCGACCCGGCGCCGCTCGGGCTTGGTCAGCAGCGCGCAGACCTCGAGCGTGCGCGGCGAGCGTGCCTTGAGGTTGCGGATCAGGTACTGCAGGGTCAGGCCGGAGTCGATGATGTCCTCGACGATCAGCACGTCGCGCCCCTCGATTGAGGCCTCGAGGTCCTTGAGGATCCGGACCACGCCCGAGGAGTCGGTCGAGGAGCCGTAGCTGGAGACGGCCATGAAGTCGATCTCGCAGGGAACCGTCAGCTCGCGCAGCAGGTCGGCGATGAAGATCACCGCTCCCTTCAGGACCCCGACCATGACCAGGTCGCGGCCCTCGTAGTCGCGACTGATCTCCGCCCCCAGCTCCGAGACACGGCGGGTCAGCTCCTCGCGGGTGACCAGCACTTCGCCGACGTGGCCGTCCATGAGGGCCGCAGTCTAGGGCGAGCTAGGCGACCATCGCGGCTCTGAGCACCGCCGCCTCCTCGCTGCCGGGCCCGAGCTTGAACTCCTCCGAGACGGCGACCCCGGCGACCCAGGCGATCCGCTCCCCCGCCAGCACGACCGGCAGCGTGTGGCGCAGCGAGCGCGGCACGTGGCGATCGGTGAAGATGTCCTGCAGGGACTTGCTGCCCCCGAGGCCGAGCGGGCGCATGCGATCGCCGTCGCGCCAGGCGCGGACCTGCAGCCGCTCGCCGACCGCCGCCGCGTCGAGGGTCGCGACCTCGGGTCCGACCGGCTCCGGCGGCGAGCGCCGCAGCTCGGCGCGAAGCTCCCAGCGCCCGAAGCGACAGCTCCCCGGCACGGCCAGCCGCGCCGGCTCGGGCGCAGCCTCGGGATCGGCGCTGAAGCGGATCAGGCCCGCCTCGCAGATCGCCCGCAGGCCGCCGCCCAGGTCCACCTGACCGCCTTCGGGCTGGCCGGCGAGGCGCCAGATCTCCGCCGTCCGCTCGGCACCCAGCGCGACCTCGCGCCCGGCGGCCCGGGCGGCCAGCGTCCGCAGCGCCAGCCGCCGCAGCGCCGGCGCCAGCCCGGCCAGCGCCTCGGCCCGCACCGCAACCGCCGGGGCCCCGGCGCCGGCGGCTTCGAGCGCCTCGGCCGCCACCGCCTCCAGCGCCGCCGCCTCCTCGGCCAGCTCGGCCCAGGTCGCGGCGATGTTCTGCTCGCTGGCCGGATTGATCTGTTCGAGGACCGGCAGGACCTCGCGCCGGATCCGCACCCGCGCGAAGCGCGGGTCGAGGTTGGAGGGATCGTCGTGGAACGGCAGCTGCGCCTCGGAGGCCAGCTGCCGCGCCTCGGCCCGTCCGATCGCCAGCAGCGGCCGCCGCAGGCGGCCGCGCCGCGGCGCCAGCCCGAGCAGAGCCCGCCGCCCGGGCGAGGAGGCCAGCCGGTAGAGCATCGTCTCGGCGAGGTCGGTGCGGGTGTGGCCGGTCGCGATCCAGGCTGCGTCGCGCCTCGCCCGCAGGCGCTCGGCGGCCTCGTAGCGGGCGTCGCGCGCGGCCTGGTGCATGTTTCCCTCGCCGAGGCGGGGATGCTGGACCTCGAGCTCGATCCCCAGCTGCCGGCAGAGCTCGCGGCAGCTGGCCTCGTCGCTGCCCGAGTCCTCGCGCAGGCCGTAGTTGAGGTGCAGCCCGACCACGTTCTCGGCCCCGATCGCGGCGGCGAGCCCGGCCGCCAGGCAGGCCGAGTCCGGTCCCCCGGAGAGCAGCGCGACGCCGCTCGAGCCGGGCTCGATCAGGCCGCTGTCGTGGACGACCTCAGCAAGACGGGTGTGGGCTGGCTGGGTGACACCCAGCAGACTAGAAACGCCGGCTAGCGGGCGCGTCCCTCGGCGACGCTGTGGGCGACGAACAGCGGCGTCGGCTCCGGGAAGCCCTTCAGGTCGACTGCGCCGATCGGCTCGAACTCCAGGTACTCGCGCGAGCGCACCGACTCCACGACCCGGTCGGTGACCAGGACCTCGCCGCCGAGGGCGCGGTTGACGATCCGGTGCACGAGGTTGACCTCGGTTCCGAAGTAGTCGCCGTCTCTATATACGGCGTATCCGTGGTGGATCCCGACCCGGGGCTGCGGGCGCTCCTGGAACAGGGCCAAAAAGCCGACCGCCCACTCGGTCAGCGAGGCCGGATCGGGAGAGACGATCATCACCTCGTCGCCGATCGTCTTCACCACCGTCGCCTCCGAGGGCAGCGTCGCCTCGACGGTCTCGATGAAGCGCTCGATCACGTCCATCGCCTCCTCGTCGCCCTCCTCCTCGGTGTAGCGGGTGAAGCCGGTCAGGTCGATGAAGCAGAGCGTCGTCAGCACCCGGCCGACCGAGGTGTCGCGCCCGAGCTCCGACTCCATGTGGCCGACCACGTCCTGCTCGATGAAGAAGCGCAGGTAGCGGCTGTGCATGTACTCGAAAAGCGGCGTCGCCTCGGGCAGAAGCTCGGCCGCCAGCCCCTCCATCTCCTCCCCGATCTCCATCTCGCCGAGCCCGTCGCGGATCAGCGGCTCGTGCACGTAGAGATGGAACAGGCGCACCTCGGCGTCGGCGATCCGGCGCAGCGACTGCGCGTAGACGCGGACCAGCTGCAGGAAGGCGACCAGCGGCATCCCCGCCGCGAGGATGCGGGCGCAGTTGCGCATCGCCTCGAGGTCGGAGTGGCTGAGGGTCCGCTCGCGCCCCGCCGGCGTTCCCAGCAGCGATTGCAGGCGCTCGATCAGCTCCGGCTCCAGGCCCGTCTCCTCCGCCGCCGCTTCGATCGTCACCTCCCCCTGCTGCTCGGGGAACAGGTCCTCGACCAGGCCGAAGGCGAGCTTGCCCTCGCGTCCGGCGTCCTTGAGCTCATCCAGCGAGTGGCCGCGCTCGCGCATCCGCGCCACCACCCGCGCCTGAGCGGCGGCGACCGGCGTCCAGCGGCCGCGCTTGACCGGCAGCACCTTCTCCTCGGCCCAGCGCTTCAGGGTGCTGGCCGAGACGCCGGAGCGGCGCGAGGCCTCGTTGAGGGAGATGTACTGGTCGGACGCCATCGCGGGGAGCGTCCGCACCTTAGTCAGGGAGACGAGCCCGGACATAAAGCGACGGGGTCACGCGGCCCCGTCGCTTGCGGGCATTCGGCCCGCTACGTCGGCCTGGCGGCACCGGTTGGCGCCTTGCGGACTCTCCAACCTCGCCTCAGTCGCCGGAAGGCGCGGCTGCGGGCCCACTTTCGGCCTGCTGCCTCTGTTACTCGAACGAGCATACGACCGCCCCCCGCGATGTCAAGCCCGCTTAATGCTCAGTCGAGCAGTAGCTCGGGATGGCCGCGACGCAGCACCTCGCGGTAGCAGTCCATGAGCTGGCGGTTGATCGGCAGCAGGTTGAGGACCGCCTTCGACTTGCCGACGCAGCGGATGCGGCGGCGGGCGATCGCGATCGCCAGGTTCTCCCGCCCCTGCAAGTAGCGGTTGGCCACCTCGGAGCTCATCTCCAGAGTCAGCGCCGGCTCGGCGCCGGCCCCTTCGTCGAACGCGTAGCGGACGTTGTGGTCCTCCTCCTCGGAGCTGGCGACGTCGAGGCTGAGGCCGATGTCGGTGAAGACGTAGCGGTGCGAGACCTGGGCCGCCCGCATGCGCTTGCCGAGCTCGGAGTCGCCGTCGACCTCGTGCAGAAGCTCGGTCAGGACCGCGCGCATCTCGGCGGCGGAGGCAAACGCCGCCGCCCCTGCTCCCTGCTCCGCTGTCGCAACACCGGCCGCCATGCACCGAGTCTATGCGCAAATTCCCTGGTCCGGTGGCAATTCGCAGCTGCTCGGCATCGACCGGGCCAGCTTCGGCTCAACCTGCCGCCGAGAGTCCGGCGGCGAGAGCGAATCCGAGGACCGTGAACAGCCCGGCCGGGCGGCCGGCCTTGACGCGGGCGTCGGGAATCATCGAGTCGATCAGCATCACCAGCAGCGCCCCGGCGGCGAAGCCGTCGGCCGCGGCGCGGAGGTTGCCCCCGGCCGAGTCCGCGACCGCGTAGCCGAGCAGGGTCGACAGGGTGCAGATCACCGCAACCGCGATCCACAGCCGCAGGATCGTCTTGCGGCTCGTCCCGGCCTGCTCCATGTCACTGGAGGAGCCGATCGACTCCGGCAGGTTGGAGACGAAGATCGCCACCAGCAGCGCGGCGCTCACCCCCTGGCGGCTGGCGACGGATACCCCGAGCACGAACTGCTCCGGTATTCCGTCGAGGAAGGCACCCAAGGCCAGCGACGGCCCCTGGCCGCCGCCCGAGCCGCCGGCCCGACTCTGGTGGCGCCCGAGCGCCCGGTCGGCGAGAAAGTAGGTGATCGCGCCGACGGCGAGCCCGGCCGCCGTGGCATCGGCGCCGCCGACGTCGATCCCCTCCTGCGCGAGCTCGAAGCTGACCGAGCTGATCAGCGCTCCGGCGCCGAAGGCAAGCACGGCGCCGACCTCACGGTCCCCCCAGCGGTGGAAGGTCAGCAGTACGCCGAGCACCAGGGAGAAGGCGGCCAGAGCGCCCCAGCCGAGTGCCGCAGCCATCGCTCGACTCTACTTCGGAAGCGTCGCGGGGGCAGCTAGCCGCCGCGCGGCAGATAGCCGGCGCGCCTACAGCTCTCCTGAACCACCCTCGAGCCTGGGTCGCTGAGCTCGGCGCGCTTCTTGCAGGTCAGTCTGGCCCGCGTCCCGCAAGCGTCGATCGGGGCCGCCCCCATGACGCCGGGGACGATCGCGTAGATGCATCCGGGCGCCGGATCGGGCCTCGAATCGCCCGCAGTCGCCAGCACCAGGGCGAGGATCGTGATCGCGGTGATCGCGACGGCGCTCAGCACCACGTTGCGCTCACGCCTGGTCAGGCGCCGCAAGGGCGTGTTAACGCGCCGCCAATGTCCCTCCATAGGCATCGCCCGGCGAGATTAACGCCTGAGCGGGGGTCCGATTCCGACAATGTGTAGAACGTTTTCGGCCGATCTTTGTACCGCTGTACGTAGTGGCTTCGGCCCCCCACCGGCAGGGTTTGACCTGCCAATGGGCGGTCGGCTTCGGAGAACACGTTTTGCCTTGGGAGTCCCGGCTGCTTCCCCGAAGAGAAAGGAAGTCACTCGGATATGCATTGGTTGAGTCCAGGCGACAATTCCTGGCAGCTCACGGCCGCGACGTTCGTCGGCCTTATGAGCGTGCCCGGCCTTGTCGTCCTCTATGGCGGCGTAATGCAGAAGCGCTGGTCGGTGAACTCGATGATGATGGCGTTCGTCGCGTTCGGCGTCGTACTGCTCGCCTGGGTCTTGTACGCCTACAAGCTCGGCTTTGGATCGCCGATGCACATCGGCGGAGCCGATCACGGGTTCTTCGCCAACATGTGGGGCAAGCCCGGTTCGATTCTGAGCAGCAACGCGCTGAGGGAGCAGGGAAACATCCCCAATGTCGGGGATGTCGTGTTCCCGCAATCGACACTGGCGTACTTCCAGTTCGTTTTCGCGGCGATCACACCGATCCTTATGCTCGGGTCCGTTCTCGGCCGGTTCAACTTCAAGGCCTGGATCCCGTTCGTGTTGCTGTGGTCGAGTCTCGTCTACACGATCAACGCCTTCCTGATCTGGGGAGGCGGCTATTTCGCCCAGCACGGTGCTCTCGACTTCTCCGGCGGCTACGTCATCCATCTCGCCGCCGGTGTCTCGGGCTTCGTCGCAGCGGCGGTGGTGGGGCCACGCCTGCAGCGTGATCGAGAGGTTGACGCCCCGAACAACCTGTTGATGGTCGCCACCGGGGCCGGATTGCTCTGGCTCGGGTGGAACGGCTTCAACGGTGGTGACCCCTACCTGGTCAACGACATCGCCTCGGCGGCGGTTCTGAACACGAACCTCTGCACCGCGGTGGCGTTCCTGGTCTGGGTGGCCTGGGACTACATCACCGGCAACAAGCCGAGCCTGATCGGCAGCGTCAACGGCATGATCACGGGATTGGTCGCGATCACGCCGGGTGCCGGTTTCGTCAATGGTTGGGGAGCGATGGTGATCGGCGTGCTTGCGGCGACGATCGTCTACTTCGCGCTCAACTACCTGAGCCGGGTGGAGCCGTTCCGCAGCGTCGACGACACTCTGGGCGTTGTCTACACCCACGGGTTCGCCGGCCTCGCAGGCGGTCTGTTGACGGGCATCTTCGCCAACGAGGCGATGGGCTCGGCACCAGGCCTGGTTTCGGGATCTGCACACCTGATCGAGTGGCAGGCATTGACGGCGCTCTGGGTGATCGCCTTCTCGGCGATCGGCACCTACGTGCTGCTGAAGCTCGTCGGGCTGGTCGTCCCGTTGCGGATGGACGAGAAGGACATGGAAGAGGGCGACCTCGCGGTACACGGACACGAGGTCTACCCGTCCGACGTGCCGTCGCTCGCATTCCCCGGCGGGAGCGAGGGCTACGCCCCGACTCCCCCGCGGGAACCGATCCCGGAGGGAAGCGCCTAGCTCGGCGCCAGCTCCGACCCGCTGTGCCGACCGCCCCCGCCTCGCGCGGGGGCGGTCGCGCGTCGGGCGACCTCAGGCGGCGGTGTCGGCGCGGTAGCGGCGCGCCGCGCCCTGCAGGACCTCCAGCATCGTCGCCACCGCCGGCATAACCGGAGTGCCTCGCGGCGTCGCCGCAAAGACCTGGCGCGACGGGCTCTCGGGGTGCAGCTCGCGGATCACGATGTCGTCGCGAACCGTGGTCAGCGCCAGCCTCGGGATCAGGGCGACCCCCACCCCCGCCGCGACCAGCCCCTGGACCACCTGGTAGTCGTCGCTCTCGAACGAGACCTCGGGCTCGAAGCCGGCCGCGTGGCAGGTGCGGACGACGTGGCGCGCGCAGGGGCTGAAAGCCGAGGTCTGAACCCAACCCTCCGATTCGAGATCGGCGACATGGATCCGCTCCTTCGAGGCCAGCGGGTGGCCCTGGGGCAGCGCCAGCGCCATCGGATCCTCGAGCAGATCGGCGCGGCGCATCCCCGCCCGCAGGTTCTCGCCGGTGCCGGGGAATTCGAACAGCAGCACGAGGTCGAACTCGCCGGCCCGCAGCCTCGGGGCGATCGCTTCCGGCTCGCCTTCGGCGAGGCTGAGGTCCACCCCGGGGTGAGCGGCGCGAAAGGTCGAGACCGCGAGCGGCATCAGGGCCGCCCCCGCGGTCGGAAACGAGGCGATCCGCAGGCGGCCGCCCCGCACCCCCGCTATGGCGGCGACCTCGGCCTCGGCGGCGTCGAGACGGGAAAGGATCGCGTCGGCGTGATCGACGAGGACTGCGCCGGCGGCGGTCGGCCGCACGCCGCGGCGGTCGCGCTCGATCAGGGTCACCCCGGCCTCCTCCTCGAGCGTGGCAATCGCCTGCGAGACCGCCGGCTGCGAATAGGAGAGAGCCGTGGCCGCCTCGGAGAACGAGCCCCGGGCGGCAACCTCGCGCAGGACCTTGAGCCGCGGCACGTTCAGCATAGGCAAAGCCTATCTAATACATAACGAAGAAAAGTTGTACTAATAGCAGGAGGCGTGCCACGATCGTCGTAAGGCTTTCCGGACTACTTCCGAACCCCCGATAAGGAGCCATCTTTATGAGCCCCCGAATCATCATCTCCTACGACGACACCGACAACGATCGCGACGCCCTCGCCCTCGGGCGCCTGCTGGGCGTTTCGGGTGCCAGCCTCTCGCTGGCTTATGTACGCCACTCACAGCTTTCCGAGCAGGATCGCGAGCAAGCCGACAGGCGCCAGGCCGAGGAGCTGCTCGACCGCGGCGCGACCGCAATCGGCGCCCCCGAGATGGAGCGCCACGTCGTCCTTCACGCCTCAACCGGCGAGGGCCTGATCGAGCTCGCCGAACGCGAGAACGCCGACCTGGTCGTATTCGGGTCGGACTACCGCACCTCCCCCGGCGCCGTCCTCCCCGGCCGCTCTGCCCAGCGACTGATGAGCGGCGGCCCGGTTGCGGTCGCCGTGGCCCCGGCCGACCTGCGCTCGCACTCCGCGGTCAAGGTCGCCCGGATCGGCGTCCTCGACGAGGGCGACGAGGCCGTCAAGTCGACCGCGCAGGCACTTGCCAGCGCCCTCGGTGCCACCGTCGGCGACGATCAGAGCGGCGCCGACCTGCTCGTCGTCGGTTCCCGCGAGGGCACCCCGCAGGGCCGGGTCGAGCTCAGCGCCAGCGCCGAGTACGCGATCGAGGTCGCGAAGACCCCGGTACTGGTTCTTGCGCGCGGCAACGCGGTCCCGTTCGCGCAGCGCGAAGCGGCCCTGACCGGCAGCTGAGCACGTCTCTCACCCGCTTGCGATGAAGGCGCCCACGGGCGCCTTCATTCGTTCTCGCCGCCGATCGGCAGGCCCAGCTCGCGCAGCCGGGCGGCCAGGGCCCGCCCCGGCGACGCATTCGGGTCGAGGCTGATCGCCGACCCCCGGCTCAGGGCCGCCGGCAGCGGGGCCGAACCGAGTCTGCAGACGATCGCCCGCCCGCCCAACAGCCCGACCGCGAGTCCGGCGTCGAAGGTCCAGACCTCGTCGGGGGACCCGTCGAGAACCAGCAGGACGGCGGCGACCGCGGGGCCCCCCGGGTTGGTGGCCGATGTGGCGGCGGCGAGGACGCGGTCGCGCAGCTCCGACCAGGACGCGGTGCGAACCCCGAGCTGCTCCAGCAAGCTGGTCGCCGCGGCCTCGCCCTCCGGCGTGGTGGAGAGCACCGCGACCGCGATCTCCTCCGCGATCGCCCCGTCGAGCAGCTCGCGGGTGACGTCGCGGCCCTCGCGCTCGGCGTTGCGCCAGCCCTTGCCCATCGCCAGGTCGGAGGGGTCCAGCTCGGAGCCCTCGAGCACCCGCAGGCTGCTCTCCTGCGGCTCCCAGTCCTTGCCGCCCAGCTCCAGCGGACGGCTGCGGATCCAGGGATCGAGCACGCTCTCGCGCAGCTGCTCGAGGTCGAGGTTGAACGCCCAGGCGCGCTGGACGCCGCGCCGGATCTCGACGTGGAAGGCCACGCCGCGATGCTAAACCGGCGCCGCCTCCAGCTCCTTGGTGGCGCTGCGGTCGACCATCGCGTGATGGACCTTGCCGAGTATCGCCGCCCGCCCACCCTCGACGCGCGGCATGACAAGCAGCTCCCAGAGCGGCTTACCGCGGTCGAGGGGGGCGGATAGGAAGCGGTCCGCGACCTCACGGACCTCCTCCCTTCCCAATCTGCTGTGCTGCCCGACAGCACGCAGGTGGCGACCGATGTCGAACCGCGGGTCATCAACCCAGAACGGCTCTCCGACCGGCGTGGAAACGACGACCTGGCGGAAGCGGGGCGCCAAGTGAAGACGTCCCGCAACCCGCTGGCGAAGGAGATCGACGTCCAGCGCACCGCCTCCCGCGACCGGACCCAGAGCGGACACCCAACCGACGTGCATGTGCCCGCCCGCGGTCTCGGCGCGCAGAAATGCGGAGTCCAGGGGGGTGAGTCGCTGCATGAAGGAAAACTGCCGGACCGCGGCGCCGGTGTCATCGGCAGATCGGTAGGAAATCGCGGCCCCCTGAACCGCCACTCGGGCCGGACCGCGACGCCTGCGGCTATTTGGGAAGCGTCGGCTCGAGGATCCGGAACGCCTTGATCCCCAGGCCGAGGCGCTCGCGGTCGGCGCTCGAACCGGGGTCCAGCCCAGTCAGCTCCCTGATCCGGTCGAGCCGGTAGGCGACCGTGTGGCGGTGGGCGAAGATCGCCCGCGCGGTCGCGTTCATGTTGCAGTCCTCGGCCAGGTAGGACTCCAGGGTCGAAAGCAGGTCGCTGCGGTACTGGCGGTCGTAGGCGACCACCGGGGCGACTGTGTCCTCGTAGAAACGGTGCACCTCGTCGGGGTCCGAGACCAGGGCCCGGAACAAGAGTCGGTAGACGCCGTCCCCCGCCCCCTCCTCGATCTGCGAAGCGAGGCGGCTGTCTCGGCGCACGACCTCGAGCACCAGCTCGGCCTCGCGCATCGCCTGGTGCAGGTCGCCGGGGTCGGGATAGAAGGAAGAGAGCGCGGCCGGGCCGTGGCTGCGCAGCCTGGCGACCAGCTTGCGCGCCTTCGCCGCGGCTGCCTCCGGCGCTTCATCTCCCCCGCCGACCGGCAGGAGCCCGAACAGCAGGTCATCGATCGGCTCCGCCATCGCCCCCGGCCACTCGCTTTCGATCAGGGCGGCGGCGCCACGGGGCATCTGCGACCGCAGCTCGGAAACGATGATCAACGCCCCGCCCGGAAGCTCACAGCCGAGCCGGGCGGCCCGGCGCGAGACGTCGGCGCGATCGACCTTGCCGGCCCGCAGATCCTCGATCAGGCTGGCGCGCACCTGATGCTCCACCTCGTCTCGAGCCTCGCTGACCGCAAGCTCGGCGACCGCGGCGAAGGCGGCGGCGCGGCCGACTTCCTCGCCGTCGACCGCAGGCGTCTCGGCGGAGGCGCCGTTGCCGCCCATCATCAGCACGACGCCTATCTCGTCCTCGCCGGCCTGGACCGGGACCGCGAACTGGACTCCCTGCGGGAGCTCGACCCGCTCGCCGGCCAGGCGTTTGCCCACGTAGGCGGCCTGCTCCTCGGAGATCTCGCCCGCCGAGGCCGCGAAGAGACCGCGGGCCGGCAGCACTATGGCCACCGGCCCGCCGCTCTCAAGCGATGCGAGCTCCGCCACGCCCTCCAAGCCGTCGCCGCCGAGGACGGCGCTCAGCATGGTCGCGTTGAGGTCTCGCATTGTCGGTCCGCGTTAGGTCAATCAGAGCACCGGCAGGTACTTCTCCAGCTCCCATTGCGTGACCTGGATCCGGTACTCCTCCCACTCCTCGCGCTTGAGCTCCACGTAGCGCTCGAATATGTGATCGCCGAGCGCCTTGCGGACCAGCTCCGAGCCGGCGAGCACCTCGATCGCCTCGCCGAGGGTCTCGGGCAGCTGCTCGATCCCACGCTCGTCGCGCTCCTCGGGCGATAGGTCGTAGAGGTTGGTCTCCATCGGCTCCGGGATGTCGTAGCCGTGCTCGATCCCCTCCAGCCCCGCGTGCAGCATCGCCGCGAAGGTCAGGTAGGGGTTGCAGGAGGGATCCGGACAGCGCAGCTCGCACCGCGTCGCCTTCTCCTTGCCGGGCTGGTACATCGGAACCCTGACCAGGGCCGAGCGGTTGCGCTGCGACCAGGCGCAGTAGACCGGTGCCTCATAGCCCGGGACGAGCCGCTTGTAGCTGTTCACATTGGGGGCGAACAGCGCCGCGATCTCGCGCGCGTGCTTGAGCAGCCCGGCGATGTAGGCCCTTCCGGTGTCGGAGAGGTGGTAGTGGCCACCTTCCTCGTACATCGCGTTCTTGCCCTCGTTGAACAGCGACTGGTGGGTGTGCATCCCGGACCCGTTCTCGCCGAACAGCGGCTTCGGCATGAAGGTCGCGTAGACGCCGTGCAGGTGAGCGATCTCCTTGACCACGGTGCGGTAGGTCATCGCGTTGTCGGACATCCGCAGCCCTTCGTCGAAGCGCATGTCGATCTCGTGCTGGGAGGGCCCGACCTCGTGGTGGGTGTATTCGACCGCGATCCCGACCTTCTTCAGCGCGTTGACGGTGTCGCGGCGCAGGTCCGAAGCGGCATCCAGGGTCGTGAGGTCGAAATAGCCGCCCTTGTCGAGGATCGTCGGCACCCCGTCCTCGCCCACCTCGTCGGAGCCGAAGTAGAAGAACTCCAGCTCGGGGCCGAGGTTGAAGGTGTCGAAGCCCATGTCCTTGGCTCGCGCCAACGCCCGGCGCATGACGAAGCGCGGGTCGCCCTCATAGGGCTCGCCGCCCGGACGCAGCACGTCGCAGAACATCCGCGCCACGTTGCCCTTGCCCTGGCCGCCGTCGTCACGCCAAGGAAGCACGACGTAGGTGTCGGGGTCGGGCATCGCGATCATGTCCGACTCCTCGATGCGGTTGAAGCCGGTGATCGATGAGCCGTCGAAGCCCATCCCTTCCTCGAGCGCGTCCTCCATCTCCTCCTTGCCGACGGCGAAGCTCTTCAGCTGGCCGTTGATGTCGGTGAACCAGAAGCGGATGAACTCGATGCCGTCCTGCTCGACCTTGTCGAGAATCTCGCTCGGTGAGGCCTTGGACTCGGTGGTCGTTGCCATTTCTCTTCTTATCTCCTTTTCTGAGCGGAAACCGCTGCCGGACGGCCAGCCTTCTCGGCCAAGCCGCCCCGCCGCTTCCGTTCCGGTCGTCGTATGCACGCACGCCCTGGACGGGAAGCTAAGACCGCGCGCGAGCGGTGCCATTGGACCGCTGTCCGAAATGTCGGGCGGCCGATTCTCCCGTTTGTCGATGCGATCGGTCGGCCCGCTTGGACCGGCGGTACAACCGCCGGCAACGCTGCCCGACGCCTGGCTAGCGGCTGCGGGCCAGAAGGCGGCGGCTGCGGCGGAATTCGGCGATGTCCGATCGCAGCCCGTCGCCGTTCTCGGCGACGACGGCGGTCGCGGCAAACGGCCTTTCGACCACCTCGGGGCCGTCGCGCTTGACCCGGTAGACGTTGGCGCCGCGCCGCGAGGAGAAGGCGCCGGCGACGCGGTGGTCGTGCCAGAGCAGGGCCGCGTGGTCGTCGATCCCGTAGCCGCTGGGGCCGCCGGTCGCGACCGAGTCGAGCAGGAGCTGGCGGCGGTCGGGCTCGGAGTGGTAGTGGACGCTGCAGCTGCCGGGCAGGACTCCGAGCCCGGCGGCGCGGCGCAGGCGGCCGGCCCCGCTGGTGATCCCGACCTCGAACCAGCACATCGCGCCAGCGCTCTGGCCGCAGATCACGATCCCCCGCTCCCAGGCCAGCCGCAGCATCGCCCCGAGGTCGTGCGCCTCCCAGACCGCCATCAGGTTGAGCAGGTTGCCGCCGCCGATGTAGATCATGTCCTGGGCCAGGAGGTGGTCGCGGACGGCGATCGGGCGCCGGCCGAGCCGGAACAGCGACAGCTCCGACGCAAGGCAGTCGCGGACCGAGAAGGCGGTGTTGAAAGCGGCGCTCTGCTCGGCGGCGTCGCCGCTCGCGGTCGGAAGCAGGCAGATGCGGGGCTGCTCGGACCCGGCCAGCGAGGCGATCAGATCGGTCATGCCCCGGTCCGCGGGCCGGGCGCTGAAATCGTGGCCGCCGATGCAGAGGATCCGGCGCATCAGGCGAGCTGGGCGGCTGGGCTGGCGGCGGCGGGTCCGGGCGCCGCGTCGAGCAGCCCCCTGGCCCCGGGCAGACCGCGGTCCGGTTCCGGCTCGGACTCACCCAGGTAGGCGGTCGTCAGCTTGGTCCCGAGAGCCTCGTTGCCGCGCCGCTCGAGGCGCCAGGCCGCGGCCCCGCGGCGGGAGGAGATCGCGGCATGCAGCTCGAGGCCGCGGAAGTGAAGCGCGGCCCCGTCCTCGGCCGCGTAGCCGGGACGCATCCCCTGCAGCAGCATGCGCCGGTAGGCCTGCGCCCGTTCTCCCTCGGGCTCATAGTGGACGCAGTTGCTCCAGGGCAGAAGGCCGAGCCCCTCGACCCGGCGCGGCTCGCCGTGAAAGCCGGTCACGGCTTCGTCGAACCAGCAAAGCGATCCGGCGCTGAGCCCGCAGAGGATCACCCCTGCCTCCCAGGCGTCGCGCAGGATCGAGTCGATGCCGTGGGCGCGCCAGACACCGAGCAGGCTGATCAGGCTGCCGCCGCCGACGTAGACGATGTCCTGGGAGAGAAGGTGGGAACGGAAGTCGGAGCTTCCCTGCTCGCGCCGGAAGAGCGAGATATGCGAGGGCTCGCTGCGGCAAGAGTCGAAGGCGCGGTAGAAGCGCACTATGTAGTGGTCGGCGTCACCGCTTGCGGAGGGCAGAAAGCAGACCCGCGGCCGCTCCGAGGACGCCAGACCCAGCACGTAGTCGTCCAGCAGCGGGTTACCGGACTCCATCGAGAAGCCGCCGCCGCCGAAGGCGACGATCTGACGCCTGTCCCCACTCATGCCCCAGATGGTGAGGCCACGGCGACCCCGCGTCGTTGGACCGGGGTCGAAAAATCGCTGCTAATCAACCGACACGATGTCGAACCGCAGGCACGAGAGCGGCCCGCCCGGGGCTAGAGGAAGGCCGAGCCGCGCCTGACCAGCGCCTCGTAGAGCTGCTCCTGGATCGTGTCCCGGACCCGCTCCGAGATCTCGAACAGAAGCGCCCGGTCCTCGGCCGCCTCGGGCGGGTACTCGCTGAGGTCGATCGGCTCGCAGAACTCGATCCGCCAGCGCGAGGGCAGCGGGATCAACCCCAGCGGGCCGAGCCAGGGCAGGGTCGGAGTGATCGGGACGAACGGCGCCCCGAGCAGCTTCGCCAGCGTCTTGCTCTCGGCGATCTTGGGGTAGATCTCCTCGGCGCCGACGACCGCCACTGGGATGATCGGCGAGCCGGTCCGCAGCGCCACCTCGACGAAGCCGCCACGGCCGAAGCGCTGCAGCCGGTAGCGCTCCGAGAACGGCTTGCCGGTCCCCTTCACCCCCTCGGGAAAGACCATCACGATCTGGTCCTGCTCGAGCAGCCGGATCGCGTTGAAGGGGCTGGCCGGAACGCCGCCGATCTTGCGCATGAAGAAGCTGAGGTAGGGCAGCTCGAAGGCCCAGTTGAGGACCATCGGCCGCGGCCAGCGCGGCAGCGGATGCTGCTTCATGATCGCCCCGACCAGCATCGAGGCGTCGAAGGGGAACAGCGAGCCGGAGTGGTTGGAGACCACCAGCGCCCGCCCGTGCGAGGGAATGTTCTCGACCCCGGTCGCCTGCACCCGCCACCAGACCTCGTAGAGGAAGTCGAAGAAGGGATAGACAGCCTCGGCGAACTCCTCGTCGAAGCCCCACTCGTCCTCGTGGTAGCGGCCGGACATGCGGCGGCTGATCCGCTGCACCGAGTCGCGCAGCGTCTTCGGCAGCGCCACCGCGGCGCGCTCGGCGGCGCTGACCGGATCGAGGCCGTCGTTGAGCCCGGAGCTCAGGCGGCGCAGGAACTCCGCCGTCCCGGCCATCGCCTCGACCGGGCGCTCGCCGGCGATCCCGGTTGCCCCTCCGTTGCTCAAAGCGACCTCATCCGCTGCGCGACCGCTCCCGGCAGCGGCGATTGAAAGAGGCGCCGGCTGGCGGCGCTCTTGGAGATGAAGTCGAGCACCGCGCCCTCGGCATCGAAGCGCGGCTCGTAGCCGACCTCGGATCGCAGCCTCGTGTTGTCGACGCCGCGTCCGTAGCGCAGCAGCAGCACGCCGTCGTTGTAGAGGTCGGCGGCTCCGAGCCGGCGTCCGAGCTGACCGAACATCGGCCCGAACAGCGGATGCGGCACCGGCAGGGTCGGACGTCCGGCGAGTCGCAGGATCCGGGTCAGCGAGATCGTTCCCCGCGGCGCGACGTTGACCGGCCCGCGGACGGGCTTGCGCGTCGCCGCGATCAGCGCCCCGGTCGCGTCATCGGCGTGCAGCAGCTGCAGACGCGGGTCGAAGCCGAGCTGGGTCGGGACGACCGGCAGCTGCAGGTAGCGGACCAGCGGTGCATCGAGGCCGGGGCCGATCTCGGGCTGGTAGCGCAGCAGACAGCAGGTGACCTCGGAGTGGCGGCGGGCGAAGTTCTCGAAGTAGCCCTCGAGCTCGCCGACGTCGCGCTGAAAGCGCGTCTTCAGCGGGTAGCGGCGGGCCATGTCCTCGGTGTAGAAGGAGGGTGCCGCACCCTCGGAGCCGTAGATCGCGGCCGAGCTGCGAACGACCAGCGACTGCAGGGTTGGCGTCTTCTCGCAGGCCGCCAGCAGCTGCAGGGTCCCGATCACGTTGATGTCGTGAAGGGCCCGCTCCGACTTGCCCGGCTCCGGGTACCAGAGGATCCCGCAGTGGACGATCGTGTCGGCCTCGGTCCCCGGGAGGATCCGGGCCAGGACGGGATTGCGGATGTCGGCCTCGATGAACTCGGTCCGCTCGAGGTCGCCGGCCGGCTCGGTCGTGTCGATGCCGGCGATGAAGTCGATCGAGGGATCGAGCTCCAGGCGCCGCGCCAGCTCCGCCCCCCAATGGCTGGCGATCCCGGTGATGACGACCCGCCTGCCGGGCGCCATCCCTAACTCTCGACCTTAGCTTTCGATTCGAGCTTGTCGATCCGTCGCGAGAGGTCCTCGACCTGCTTCGCCAGCTCGCGCAGGTCGTCGTGGCTTGCCAGCCGCATCCCCTCGATCGCCTCGATCACCCGGTTTGCGGCGCCGGCTGAGCTCTCGCGTGCCTCCTGGGCGCGGCCGGCAACCACCTCGCGCGCTTCGCGGCCCCGCCGCGCCACCTCGTCCAGCGCCGCACCAGCCCGTCCGCGGGTTTCGGCGGCACTCTCGGTGGTCGCCGCGAAGGTGCGCTCGATCGCCGTCCTCAGGGTGTCGGGAACGCCGCGGCCCTGCTGTCCTTTTCGCTGCTCAGCCACCCTGCAAAGCTTATTCCGCTTTGACTCCCCTGCGACCGACCGGGCCGATCGCCGCCGACGCGCTGCTGCCGGGCGATCCGCACCGCGCCCTCTGGCTCTCGACCGAACTGCTGCTCGAGCCGAAGATGAGCAACCACGCCCACGGGCTCTGGGGCTACGGCGGCCGCACCTCCGATGGACACGAGCTGACGATCCAATCGACCGGGATCGGCGGGCCCAGCGGCGCCATGGTCCTCGCCGAGCTTGCCGGCCTCGGGGTGCGCAGGGCGGTGCAGCTCGGCACCTGCCGGGCGCTCGCCCCGGAGCTCTCGCTCGGCGAGCTGCTGCTGGTGCGGAGGGTGGTCGGCGGCGACGGGGTCAGCCGCGAGCTGAGCGGCGAGCCAACGCTGGCCCCGGACTCCGAACTCGGCCCGGCACTGGAGGCCGCGGCGCGAGACGAGGGAGTCGAACCGGCGACGGTCGCCAGCAGCGACCTGCTGGGAGAGCTCGACGGCCGCCCTGCCCGGTGGGTGCAGCGCGGGGCCGTCGCGGTGGAGATGAGCTGCGCGGCGCTGTTCGCCACCGGGCCGCGCTGCGGGGTCGCGGTCGCGTCGCTGATGACCGTCGCCGACGCCGGCGGCGAAGCGATCGACGACGATTCGCTTCAGCAGGCCTCGGTGCGGATGGGCCGTATCGCCCTGGCCGCTCTTTCGATCTCTGGTTGAGGGTGAGGGAGCGGCTACTCGTACTCGGGCTCGGAGACCTTGAGGCTCTCCTGGTCGGACGAGACAACCTCGGCACCGGCGAGCTGGCGGCGCAGCGCGCCGACGTCGCGGGCGACCCGATCGATCTGGTCCTCGACCGACTCGAGCCGGTCCGAGAGCGAGCGGATGCGGCGCTCGAGCCGCCCCATCTCGTCGGCCGACGGCAGGCCGACGGCGTCCATCGCCCGCCGCTGGGCCTGCGCCGCCTTCTCGCCCATCCCCAGCGCGGTCCCCAGCGCCTGGCTGAAAAGCGGGTTGTCGAGCAGTGCGCTGGCGAGGTCGGAGACGGCGTCGCCGCTGCGGGAGCGAAGGCCCTCGTCGCGGAATTCGTCCTCGCTGCTCATCGGCGCGCAGCCTAGCGCTTCCGCCCAGTGTTGGGGCAGCGTTAAGGGGCGCCGCACGTTCAGGCGCGCGCCGCCGTCCAAGGGCGGTTCGTGCCTACGGTTCCCGGTTGCGATGGCTCTGATTAGTGGGTAGCTTTGGCTTGCCTGTGAGCAGGGACGTATGGGTAGCTCTACAGGCCGGGAGAGACGGGGTAGGCCGGCGATGAAAAACAAGCTTGGTTTGGCGGCTGCGCTCGTCCTTTTGGCTGCCGTAATTCTCGCCTCAACGGTGACTGGCGGCGGCTCAGCCGGAGCGGCCACCGTCACTCTCCCCGGCGGGCTGCCGACGGTCTCGATCCCGACCTGCCCTCCCGGCACCCACATCCTCGACCTCTCACACCCGGTCTGCGTCCCGCTCCCCGGAACGACGACGACGCCGACGATCCCCAACGTTCCGCTGCCGAACCCCGGAGGCTCAGGTTCAGGTTCAGGCAACGGCGGGGGTGGCGGCGGGGGTGGCGCCCCGTCGGGAAGCACCGGCACCGGGACCGGGACGGCGACCGGAACCGGGACCAGCGGCACCACGGTCACCGTCTCGCCGGGCAGCGCCAAGTACGGAGCCGGCGGCGGCGGCAAGACCGGCGGCGTCGGGCCCGGGAAGAAGAACCAGGGCGCCCCGTCGAAGGACGTAAAGCCGCCCCCGCCCTACAAGTCGAACGGCACCCCGACGATCGGCAACCCGACAACCACCGTCGCTTCCTTCGGCCCAGCTCCGATCGGCGTTCCCAACTTCGTCATCAGCCAGTTCGACATCCCCCCCTTCCTGCTCCCGATCTACCAGGCCTGCGGCACCGAGTACGACATCCCCTGGCAGGTGCTGGCCGGGATCAACAAGATCGAAACCGCGTTCGGCACCAACCTCAACACCTCCACCGCCGGCGCCCAGGGATGGATGCAGTTCATTCCCTCGACCTGGGCGGCCTACGGCGTCGACGCCAACGGCGACGGCAAGAAGGACATCTACAACCCGGTCGACGCGATCTGCGCCGCGGCCCGCTACCTGCGCGCGTCCGGCGGCAACACCGACATTCGCTCGGCGGTCTTCTCCTATAACCACGCCTCCTGGTACGTCGACGAGGTGATGCTCTATGCGCGCACCTACGAAGGCACCCCGGCCAACCTGCTCGGCTCGCTCACCGGCCTGACCCAGGACGACCACTTCCCGATCGCCGCCAACTCGCGTTACGCCGACGACCTCTCGGTCCGCACCGCGCTGCACGACAGCACGACAGCCAGCAAGCAGTACGGAAACGCCGCCAACGTGATCCAGGGCTCGCCGACCAGCCGCGGGATCAACATCTACTCGCGCCAGGGAGCCCCGGTGGTCGCGGTCAACGACGGCGTCATCCGCCGGATCGGCCACAACCGCAAGCTGGGCAACTTCATCGTCCTGCGCGACGACTTCGGCAACAAGTTCACCTACGCGCAGCTGGGGCCGTTCGCCCGCACCCATCCGATTCCGAAGTCGACCGCGCCGACCAAGGCCGACCTCGCGTTCCGCAAAAAGGCCGGCGGCAACGGCGGCGCCAAGGGCGTCAGCTCGAAGCCTGCCCCGGCGCCGCCGGCGGCAAAGGGCGCGAGCCCGGCCGGCGCAGCGGCCCCGAGCTCGAGCCAGATCGGCAGCGTGCTGAAGAGCGCCTTCTCGCAGATCGGGACCACCCCGGCACCGGCCCCGGCCCCGAAGCCGGCAAAGGCAAATTCGAAGCGGACCCAGTCGAAGTCCAAGGGGGCGCGCGCCGGCCTCGGCGACCAGATCAACAGCATCGTCGGCAAGAAGGTCCCCGGCTACGACACCTTCAAGGGCTACTTCAGCCAGGCCCTCGGGCTGACCCGCCGCAATGCCCAGCTGGTCCCGCTCGGCCGCGGCTCGCGGGTCTCCGGCGGCACCGTCCTGGCCCGCGTCGGGCCCTCGCAGGGCGGCGTCGCCCCGCACATCAACTTCGCCATCGACCCGACCGGCCGCGGCGCCAAGAAGATCGATCCGAAGCCGATCCTCGACGGCTGGAAGCTGCTCGAGTCGACGGCGATCTACCGCGCCGCCGGCAAGAACCCGTTCGGGCATTCGATCGACGCCGGTGGCGTGCTGCTGCTGTCGAAGGCCGACCTCGAGCGCCGCACCCTGGCCGATCCGCGGCTGCAGATCTACCCCTGCGGGCGCAACGACATCCGCACCGGCCAGGTCGACCGCCGCATCCTGGCGGCGATGGAGTTCCTTGCCTCGAAGGGATTCAGGCTGCGGATCAGCTCCCTGAAGTGCGGCAGCGACCAGGTGGGCAACCGCCATGTCGCGATCCAGAACAGCGGCGGCAGCGGGATGGACATCTCGGCGATCAACGGCGTCCCGGTCACCGGCCACTCCGGACCCGGGACGCTCTCCGACGCCGTGACCAGCACGGCGCTGCAGATGCAGGGAACGATGCGCCCCGACGAGGCGGCGACGACGACCGAGAAGCTGCGCAAGGGCGCGCCGGGGGCCACGAAGACCAACGCCAAGTCGAAGCCGAAGCCGGCGAAGAACAAGCCGGCGAGCGCGAAGGCGGGTGGCGCGAAGATCAAGCGGGTGAGCGCGAAGACGGGCGGCGCCAATGCCAAGCCCGCGAGCGCCAAGCCCTCCAGCGCGAACCCGCCCAGCGCCCAGGTCGTCCACATCGCCTTCCGCCAGCTGACCGGCAACGGCTACTACCAGGATCCGTTCCTCGACGCCAACATCGTCCAGGGCGGCACCGACCAGGGGGTCAACTACGCCGGCACCGGGCCGATCGAGGCGATCGGCAACGCGCAGGTCCTCCGCACCGGTGCCCCCGGCTCCGGGGACGGAGTCCTCTACAAGCTCACCGACGGGCCGAAGAAGGGCAAGATCGTCTACCTCTATGACGGCCTGACTCCGGCGGTCAAGGCCGGCCAGCGGGTCCTCGCCGGCCAGCGGGTCGCCGACTTCGCCGGCGACGGCTCGACCGACATCGGGTTCGCCGACGCCTCCGGGGCGCCGCTGGCCAGCAAATCCAAGCGCCAGGGCGGCGTGCCGGCGGCGGGCCAGCAGATGCGCACCTTCCTCGACAGCATCCAGGGCAACAACTCGGGGCTGCTGTTCACCCAGCTGCTGACCCCCGGCAGCCGCGCCTTCCAGATCATTCCCCCCGGCACGACGATCTTCGAGGGCACCCGGGTCTGCAACTACATCGTCCCGGTCCTGCAGTCGGCCCGCACGCTGGGCTGGGGCGGCTCGGTGCTCTCCGGGTACCGCAGCTACTCCGAGCAGGTGTCGATCCACAACTCCGGCGTCTTCTCGGCCCTGCCCGGCACCTCCAACCACGAGGGCTGCCGCGGCACCACCTCCGGGCCCGCCAACGGCGCCGTCGACGTCAGCGACTACGCCGCCTTCGGCGCCGCGATGGCGCAGCTCGGCTACCCGCTGCGAAACACCCTCGGCTCCGTCGACCCCGGTCACTTCTCTCCCGCGGGCAATTAGGCTGCGGCCATAGCCGAGGCCAAGCTCTTTCCCTTCGCGCAGCTCGAGTTCGCGGGCCAGATCGGGCTCGGCGACGGCCGCTACCTGGCCCGCGAGGAAGGGCTCGGCGACGGCGGCGAGGAGGTGCTGGTGGTGCAGACGCTGGGAGCGCCGCGGCCCGCCCGGCGCCGCCGCCGTGCCCGCGAGGCCGATCCCTCGGCGCCGTCGGAGCTGCCGCTGACCCGGGTGACGGCGATCAGGGCCGACCCGCTCGGCAGCGACGCCGACGCTTCGGCCTGGCTCGAGGGCCTCGCCGCCGACCCCGACGCCCTCGCCGAGGCGGCCGAGGACGGCACCAGGCTGCTCAACCTCGCCCTCGCGGCGCAGCGCGCCGCCAGCGGCGATCCCTACGTCCATGAGCGCAGCATCGACGGCGCGGTGGCGATCCGGGTCGGCTACGGAAGCGGCGAGCAGGTGGCCGAGGGCGAATGGATGGCGGCGCGCGAGCTCGAACCGGGGGCGCCGGGCGGGCGCCGGGCCCGCCGCCACAGCGATCTGCGCCCACAGGAGCGCATCGCGGCGCTGCTCGGCGGCCGCGAGCAGCTCGACGCCTGCGAGACGATGCTCGCCCGCGCCCGCCTCGACGCCGACTCAGGGCGCTACCGCGAGGCGGCGCTTCAGCTCCGGGTGGGGGTCGAGGCGCTGCTGATCGAGCTGCGGGGCGCGCTCGAGGACCCGGGCCACGACGAGGACATGGCGCTGCTCAGCGAGCGCCGGGGCGAGATCGGAAACGCCGCCAACGCTGCCCTGCGCGGCGAGCTCGACGAACCCACCGAGCAAAGCGTCCGCGATCTGCTCGCGGTCGCCGAGCGGGTCCTGCGCCGGCGCCGCGTCCTGCGCGGCTAGCGCGCGCCAAGTTCCCGGGGCGATTCTCGGCCCCAGCTCAGGGTCCTCCCAGCTTCGGCGGCGAGGGTGCGGATGCACAACCACAAGGAGGACCAAGGAATGAACCGCATCCGAATCCGCAACGCCGTCGCCGCGATCGCGGGGACCGCCTGCGTCGCGGCGATCGTCGGCATCGCGACCGGCGCCGCGGCGCCTTCTCACAAGGAAAGCGGCGCGATCTCCAGTGGCGCCGCAGTCGCCGGCTTCCCGGGACCGCCCGGGGCCCCCGGAGGCCGCGTCCTCTACCGGGCCGGCCACCGCATCAAGGGCCGTCCGCCACTGCCGTTGCCGTTCGGCGGCCCGCCGATCCACTCGGAGATGGTGGTGCCGACGAGATCCGGCGACTCCTTCGAGACGATCACCCAGGACAGCGGCAAGCTGCAGTCGGTCTCGGGCAGCCAGCTGACGATCAGCGAGGGAACAAAGCAGGCGACCTACAAGACGGTCACTCTCGACATCCCCGCTGACGCGAAGGTGATCCGCAACGGCAAGTCGGTCGACCTGAGCGAGCTCCAGCAGGGCGACCAGGTCCACGTCTCGCAGTCGCCCGAGAACAGCTTCGTGTTCGCCGCCGACAGCACGTTCACGAAGAAGCTCGGCAAGGGCGCCCCGATGCCGCCGCCCCCGGGAATCGGTGGGATGCCTCCCGGATTGCCACCGGTCCCGATGGGCGGGCGCAGGCCCTAGCGCCGAGACCTGCCCCACGCCCAGCGGCCCGCCCGAGTCCCGGGCGGGCCGCGCGTCGTTTCGGGCCGGTCGGCGAACCGGCTAGCGGGCGGCGGCGACCCGCAGAGGCAGCTCGACCGCGAACACGGCGCCGCCCCCGGGATGGTTCTCGACCCGGGCACCGCCGCCATGGGCCTCGACCACCGAAGCGACGATCGCCAGCCCGAGCCCGGCGCCCCCGGCCTCGCGGCCGCGCGACTGGCTCTGGCGCCAGAAGCGCTCGAAGACCTGCTGCTTGGCGTCGGGGGCGATCCCCGGCCCGTGATCGCGGACGGTCAGCACCGCGCTCTCGCCTTCGCGCGACAGCCGCACCTCGATCGGGCTGCCGGGCGGCGTGTGGCCGCTGGCGTTGGCGAGCAGGTTGGCGACCAGCTGGTGCAGCTGGTCGCCGTCGCCGAGCATCCCCAGCGAGTCGGGCGAGCTGAGGCTGATGCTGCGGTCCGGCGCGGCGGCGCGGGCGTCCTCGCAGGCGTCGGCGACGATCCGCGCCAGGTCGACCGGCTCGCGGAGGGGCTCGCGCAGCTCGTCCATCCGCGCCAGGCTGAGCAGGTCGTTGACCATCACGCCCATCCGCTCGGACTCCTGCTCGATCCGCCCCATCGCCTTGCCGAGCTCCTGCGGGTCACTGGCGGCGCCGAGCCGGAAGAGCTCCGCATAGCCGCGGATCGAGGTCAGCGGCGTGCGCAGCTCGTGTGAGGCGTCGGCGAGAAAGCGGCGCATTCGCCGCTCGCTCTCCTGCCGCTGCTCGAAGGCGCGCTCGATCTGGCCCAGCATCGAGTTCAGGGCCACTCCGACCCGCCCCACCTCGGTGCGCGGGTTGGCGACCGGGACCCGCTGGGTGAGGTCGCCGGCCGCGATCAGGCCCGCGGTCTCGCCGATCTCCTCCAGCGGCCGCAATCCGAGGCGGATCAGCCACCAGGCCAGAAGCGCGAGGCCGATCAGGACCGCGGCGGTGACGATGGCGCCGATCAGCGCCACGTGGTGCAGGGTGTCCTGGTAGTCGCTCAGCGGCACCGCGACCACGGCCGTGAACCCGGGCCGGGGCTGGAAGGCGACGGCGCGGAACTCGGTCGAGTCGGCGCCGCCCGAGCGCAGGGTGAAGGTGTTGGCGGGACCGCCGGGCTCGGACAGCGGCAGCTGCTTGGGGAGGACGGGGGCGCTGATCCCGGTCTCGCCGTAGCTGAACACCGACCTCGCCACCGTGCCGCCCTTGGCGTTGCGAAGTAGCGCGTAGGTGCCGGGCGGCAGCTGCAGGACCGGCGGGCCCCCGGGCGGCCCGGCGCCCGGGAATCCACCCGGCGGCGGGACCGGGCCGCGGCGCAGCGGCTCCGGCGAGCCGCCCGGGACCGGCGCCGGCAGGCGGATCGTCGAGCCGGTGCCGAAGCGCTGGCGCAGCAGCTCGGCCGAGGCCGGGATCCGCGCCGCCTCGACCTGCTGGTCGACCCGCTGCGAGAGATGCGAGCGCAGCGAGCTGTAGGAGACGGCGTCGACGATCAGCAGGCCGACCGCGGCGATCGCCAGCAGGCTGAGCAGCAGTCGCAGTCGCAGCGACACGATTAGTCCCGCGGCATCCGCAGCGCGTAGCCGACCCCGCGCACGGTGTGGATCAACCGCGGGCCCTCGGCGTCGAGCTTGCGGCGCAGGTAGCTGACGTAGGTCTCCAGAATCCGCGCGTCGCCGCCGAAGTCGTACTCCCAGACGTGGTCGAGGATCTGGGCCCTGGTCAAAACGTTGCGCGGGTGCAGCATCAGGTAGCGCAGCAGCCGGTACTCGGTGTCGGTCAGCTCGATCAGCTTCCCGCCCCGGGTCACCTCGCGGGTGTCGTCGTCGAGCTCGAGGTCGGCGAAGGAGAGCCGGCGGCCGTCCGCCTGCGCCAGCCCGACCCGGCGCAGGATCGTCCGGATCCGGGCCAGGATCTCCTCGACGCTGAACGGCTTGGTGACGTAGTCGTCGCCGCCGAGGGTCAGCCCGCGGACCTTGTCCTCGGTGGTGTCGCGGGCGGTGAGGAAGAGGATCGGGATCTCGGCCCGCTGGTCGGCGAGGCGGCCGGCGACCTCGAAGCCGTCGAAATCGGGCAGCATCACGTCGAGCAGGATGATGTGGGGGCGGAACTCGGAGGCCGCCTTCAGCGCCGCGCGGCCGCTGCCCGCGGCCTCGACCGAGTAGCCCTCGTAGCGCAGCGCCATCGAGAGGACGTCGGCGATGTTGCGGTCGTCGTCGACGACCAGCACGCGGAGGTCGTTCTGCTCAGGGGCCTGCGGACGGGCGGGCACCAGCCCATGATCGCGCCCAAAGCTGAGAGTTTCCTGAGAACACTCCTTGCCAAGCGGGTTGACTGGTTATAGCGTGGGCCGAGCGAAGGATCGTCACCCCAGCACAAGGAGAGTGCGCATGCGTCTCGTCGTCCGAGCCCTTCTGGCCACCGCTGCCGTCTCGCTGTTCGCCCCCTCGATGGCGAGCGCGCAGGGCTTCAGCTTCGGAGTCGCGGCCGGAGAGGTGACCTCGCACTCGGCCAAGCTTTGGGCACGCGCCGATCACCCGGGCTTGGACGTGCTGACCGTTGCCACCGACAGCGGCTTCAACCACGTCGCCCAGCGCCACCTGGCATTCGCCAGCCCCTTCAATGACCTGACCGTGCAGCGGACCGCCGAGGGCCTGAGGTCCAACACCCGCTACTGGTATCGCTTCAAGAGCTTTTCGGGAGCCGCCAGCGCCGTCGGAACCTTCGTGACCGCCCCGAAGGCGAACGACAACGTCAACATCCGCTTCGGCTGGACCGGCGACGAAGACGCCGAGACGCTGCCGGGCCAGACCCAGCCGTTCTGGAACAACTTCGACATCTTCAAGCGGATGCAGGATGAGGCCAACCGCTTCAACATCAACCTCGGCGACACGATCTACTCCGACAGCGAGGTCCCCGGCAAGCTCAATCCCGTCGCCCTCACGGTTGCGCAGAAGTGGGCCAAGTACAAGCTCAACCTCGGCCAGCAGAAGCTGACCGACCTGCGCGGCTCGGCCGGCTTCTACTCGCATTGGGACGACCACGAGTTCATCAATGACTTCTCGCGCTTCGAGAACGTCTTCTCCAGCGGCTCGATCAACGGCCAGCTGCTCTACCTGCGCGGCCTGAAGGCGTTCCAGGACTACGCGCCGGTCGACATCAGCCACCACAACGGCCTCTACCGAACCCGCCGCTGGGGCAAGAACCTGGAGCTCTTCTTCCTCGACGAGCGCTCGTTCCGGTCCGCCAAGGCGACTGCCAACGGCGTCTGCGACAACCCGATCAGCCACCAGCCCGACCTGGCTCCAACCGCGCCGCCGGCCACCCGGGCGCTGTTCGCCGCGCTGGTGCCGTCGCTGACGGCGCCGGTCTCCCCCGCCTGCCTGGCGGCGATCAACGACCCGCGCCGGACGATGCTCGGCCAGGCGCAGGAGCGCCAGTTCCTGCATGACATCAAGCATTCGGACGCCCGCTTCAAGGTCGTCCTCAACGAGGTGCCGATCCAGCAGTTCTACGCGCTTCCGTACGACCGCTGGGAGGGCTACGAGGCAGACCGCCAGCGGGTCCTGCACGGCCTCCAGGGCACCAAGAACGTCATCTTCCTCACCACTGACGTCCATGCGACGCTCGTCAACGACGCCCGCTTCAAGACCCTGGAGCCGGGCGGTCCGCTCAACAGCGGCATCACCGACATGACCGTGGGGCCCGCCGCGACGGCGAACTTCGGCCAGGAGATCGACGGCGCCACCGGGGTCCCCGGCTCCGGCGGGCTCGTCGACAACCTCTTCTTCAAACCCCCGCCGCCGGCCGGGGTCGGGATGCAGTGCTCGATCGTCGACCAGTTCAGCTACGGCGAGGTCGACGTGACCAGTTCGAAGCTGACGATCACGCCCAAGGACATAAACGGCAACCCGCAGGCGAGCGCCGACGGACCCTGCGGCCCGGTCGTGCTGAACTACCAGCCCTGAGCCGGGCTGGTCGGCCGCCGGGAGGCGCATAAGCACCGGCGCTACGGCGTCGGCCAGCTGTAGAGCAGAAAGAGGGTCGCGCGGTCGCGGGCGATCAGCCTCGCGTAGCGGCGCACCGCGTCGACGTAGAGGGACGATGCGTTATAGGCGTAGAGGGCGCGGTCATAGCTCGACGGGGCGCCGGAGCGGGAGAGAAAGTTGGCCGCCCCGATGACCGCGTCGTGGGGGTCGTAGACGTTGCCGCCGAGCCCGTAGAGCCGCCAGGTCGAGGGGATGAACTGCATCGGCCCCCTGGCCCCGGCGACGCTGGCGCTGCGGGCGCGGCCGAACGACGACTCGACCAGGTTGATCGCCGCGAGGACGTGCCAGTCGACACCGAAGCGGCGCTCGCCCTCGCGGTAGGACCGCAGGAGCTCGTCGAGCGGCGCCGGCATCGCCAGCTCGACCCCGCCCCCGGAGCCGCCCCAGCCGGCGGAGAGGCGATGCAGGTCGCGCAGCGACGCGGTCAGCTCGCGGATCTGCGCCGCGAGCGGGCCTGGCAGCCGGCGAACCGTCGCCGCGGCGAGGCCCGGCCGCTGCGCGAGCAGATGAACCGCGCGCTGCACGTAGCCGCCGGGCGCCGTCAGCTTCGCTGGCGGTTCTGAATGCGGGATCCCGCCGTCGGTCCACGACACGGCGGCCTGGCGCCAGGCGCGGTCGGCGGCGGTCAACTTGGTGGCCAGCGCGCCGGCATCGGTCGGCGGAGCACCGGCCCAGGGAGGCGAGCTGGAGCCGCAGCCGAGCGCCCCCAGCAGAGCGAGGCAGGCGACTGCGACTCCGAGCCGCTTCACCCGCCGTGGCGGTGCACGACCGTCGCCCTGGCCTGCGCCGTCGGCTTTATCGAGGCGTAGTCGACGTCGACGTGGGGCGGCCGGGTGACGACGAAGGCGATCAGCTCGGCGACGTCCTCGGCGCCCAGCGGCTGCAGGCCCTCGTAGACATTGGCCGCGCGCTGCTCGTCGCCGTCGAAGCGGACGAGCGAGAACTCGGTCTCGACCAGACCCGGTGCCACCTCGCTGACCCGGATCGGCTTGCCGAGCAACTCCAGGCGCAGCGTCTCGGCCACCGCGTGGGCCGCGTGCTTGGCGGCCGTGTAGCCGCCGCCCCCTGGATATGTCTCGACCCCGGCGACCGAGCCGATCACGACCACGAAGCCGTCGCCGCTTCGCTCCAGGGCCGGCAGCAGCGCCTTGGTCACCCGCATCACGCCCATCACGTTGGACTCGTACATCCGGCGCCAGTTCTCCTCTTCGGCCTCGGCGACCGGCTCCAGCCCGAGGGCGCCGCCGGCGTTGTTGACCAGGACCGAGGCCTCGGGGACCGCTTCGGCCAGCGCCGCGACGGACTGCGGATCGGTGACGTCGAGCCGCAGCGCCCGGCCGCCGATCTCGGCCGCCAGCTCCTCGCAGCGCTCGAGGCGCCGTGCTGCCGCGACGACCTCGAAGCCGGCCGCGGCCAGCGCCCGCGCCGTCGCGGCGCCGATGCCGCTGCTGGCGCCGGTGACGACTGCGGTTCGGCTCTCAGCCATGACCGAACCCTATTCAGGGCGGGGATCTTCGATGCCGAGCTCGGCGACTGCCTGATCCCATTCCTCCCAGGCCCGGAAGCGCAGCAGCTTTCCGTCGCGGAAGGTCAGGTGGTTGGTGATCTGCAGCTCGACCTCGATTCCCTGCCGCCCGCGGGCATGAAAGCGGACCAGCATCAGCACCGATCTTTCATCCAGCTCGTAGAGCTCCTCGATTTCGATCTCCAGCGTCTCCCAGGGATCGAGGAATTCGCGCCAGAACGCGCGTACCTCCGCATGGCCCGAATACAGGGGGCGCAGGCCCGGGAAGGCTCCGGAGGACACCCATTCGATCTCCGGGTCAACGGTTTCGAGGAAGGTCTCGACGTCGCCGCTGTTCCAGGCCGCATAGCCGCCGCGGGCGATCTGCTCCGGTGTCTGCTGCACCTCGCCGCCTCGCTTTGGCGTCTGCCGCTGCACTACAGCGCGTCGAGGACCGCGGTCATCTCCTCGACCACGTCGCCTTCGAGCTTGACATCGGCCTCGCTGTCATAGGGGGTCGGGCCCTGGGTGACGATCGCGAGCTTGGCGCCGCTGGCCAGCGCGATCTGCGGCAGGCCGGCCACCGGGTAGACCTCGAGCGAGGAGCCGACGCAGAGCAGCAGGTCGCAGCGCTCGGCCAGCGACTGCGCCTGATGCATCGCTTCGGCGGGCAGGAACTCGCCGAACAGGACCACGTCGGGCTTGACCAGCCCGGAGCAGGTCGCGCAGTGGGCGACACCGTTGGTGAACAGCCCGTCGACCTGCTCGAGCGGATAGGACTGATCGCAGTCGGTGCAGCTGGAGGTGTCGATCGAGCCGTGGACCTCGATCAGGCGCTTGGTGCCCGCCTTGCGATGCAGCCGGTCGATGTTCTGGGTCACGACGGCGTCGAGCAGCCCCTGGGCCTCGAGCTCGGCGAGGGCGGTGTGGGCCGGGTTGGGCTGCTTGTCGTCGAGGGTCTCGAAGCGTGGGCGGTAGAACTTCCAGAAGCGCTCGGGATCGCTGCGAAAGGCATCGATGTGGGCGACCTCCATCGGGTCGACGTTCTCCCAGATGCCGGTCCCCGGACTGCGGAAATCAGGGATCCCCGACGGCACCGAGATCCCGGCTCCCGTCAGCGCGACCGTGCAGCGCGACTGGCGAATCAGCTCAGCAAGGCGCGAAGCGGCCGCGCCGTCCCTGGCGGCAGTACCCACGATTTCAGCGTAGCGGGACATCGGCGATCAGGCTAGCGATGCAGGATCAGGAGATCCCGTAACAGGCGCGGACGCCAAGGGCGCTCTCCGCGTTTGGCAGCCCCTGTCCCCCGGCGGCCTTGACCGCGACGACGAAGGCCTTGGCGTCGGAGCTCTTGGCGGCGGCGACCTGCCGCTTCACATTCACCACCAGCAGTTCGAGCTGGTGGACGAAGTCGTCGTACTTCTTCTTCTCGGAGGCAGGTGGCTGGATCTTCTTCAGCTCGCCGAGGAGCTTCTGGTAGGCGGGGAGCGATCCGTTCTCAAAGAAGCGGGCGATCGCGGGCAGCTTCGAGACCTCGGGGTGCAGCGGATCGAAGCTGGGGAAGGGAAATTGCGGCAGCGTGCCCAGTGCCTGGGTGCCCGTGAAGCAGACCGCGGTGACCCGCTTTCCGAACGGCGTCTTCTCGACCGCGTGCGTGGCGGCCGGATTACCGGCGCTCGGCGACTCCGAGCTGCTCGCGTTGGTGGTGCTGCTGGAGGAATCCGAGCCCCCGCCACAGCTGCCCAGCGCGATTGCCAGCGCGGCGATCGCGGCCAGCGCGATCCGACCGCGCACCGCCTAGCGCCCCTTCCAGTGCGCCTTGCGCTTCTCGAGGAAGGCGGCGATGCCCTCCTTGGCGTCGAAGGAGGAGAAGGCCTCGGCGAAGCCCTGCTTCTCGGCCTCGATGCCCTCGTCGAGGTCGCCCTTGTGGGCGGCCTTCTTGATCTCCTCCGCGGCGACCGGGGCGGCCTCGGCGAGCCGGCGGGCGAACGAGAGCGCCTCGTCGAAGAGCTCATGGTCGGGGACGACGCGATTGACGAGCCCATACTCGAGCGCCTCCTGGGATGAGATCGCATCGCCGACCAGATTCATCTCCAGAGCCTTGTTCTCGCCGACCAGGCGTGGCAGGCGCTGGGTGCCGCCGAAGCCGGGGATGATCCCGAGCTTGATCTCCGGCTGGCCGAAGATCGCCGCCTGGGCGGCGACCCGGACGTCGCAGGACATCGCCAGCTCGCAGCCGCCCCCGAAGGCGATCGAGTTGACCGCGGCGACGGTCGAGACCTTGCTCTGACCCAGCTCGCGCAGCAGCGCGTGCCCGGAGTCGACCATCTCGCGGCCCTTCTCGGGGCTGTCCATCTTGGTGAAGGCCTTGATGTCGGCGCCGGCCGAGAAGACCATCGGGATCGAGGAGCAGATCAGCATCGCCCCCACCCCCTCGGCCTCCTTGACCTGCTCCCAGACCTTGCCGAGGTCGCCCATCACCTGCGGTGAGACCGCGTTCATCGGCGGGTTGGTGAGCCAGGCGATCGCGACGTTGCCGCGGGTGTCGAGCTTTACCTGCTCGGGCTGCTCGGTCTCCTCGTCGGGCTGGGCGTAGGGATAGAAGCCCTGGCCCGAGCGCAGGCCGAGCCGCCCCTGGGCGACCAGCCGCTTCAGCAGCCGCGGCGGGCTGAAGCGCTCGCCGTGCTGCTCCTCGAGGTTCTCCATCCGCTCCAGGGCGGTGTCGAGCCCGTCGATGTCGGCCTTCCAGAAGGGCGGGAAGATGCCCCGCCGCGGGTCCATCCCGGCGCCGGCCATCATCCCGACGTCGATGTCGCGCATCGAGCAGACGCCCTCCTCGATCAGCAGGCATGCCTCGCGCAGCGCCTTCGAGGTGAAGAGGTTGGCCAGCTCCTCGCCGTCGGGCTCGGCGTCGCCCTCGAGCTGCGGCTCGCCCTGCTCGTCGTAGAAGCCGCTGCCCGTCTTTGCGCCGAGGTTGCCCTGCTCGACCAGCTTCTTCATCCCCTTGTGGACGTAGAAGCTGTCGCCGTAGGACTCGTGCAGATGCTCGGCGGTGTGCAGGGCGATGTCGAGCCCGAGCAGGTTGGTGAGGATGAACGGGCCCATCGGGGCGATGTTGGCCTCGGCGACGCCCTCGTCGATCGCCTTGATCGAGAGCCCCTTCTCCTCCTGGGCGCGCAGGACCTCGCCGACGGCCGAGATCAGGATCCGGTTGACGACGAACCCGGGCACCTCACCGCAGGCGATCGGCTGCTTGCGGATCGCCTGGGCGAAGTTGGAGGCCGCCTGCATCGTCTCGGCTGAGGTGTCGTCGCCGGCGACGACCTCGACCAGCGGCAGGACCGAGGCCGGGTAGAAGAAGTGAAAGCCGCAGACCTTCTCCGGCCGCAGCGTCGCCTCGCCCATCTCGGTGATCGAGAGCGAGGAGGTGTTGGAGGCGAGGATCGCGCCGCCCGGGGTGTGCTCGTCGAGCTCGGCGAAGACCGCCTGCTTGATCTCCATCCGTTCCGGCACCGCCTCGATCACGAAGTCGACGTCGGCGAACTCGTCATAGCCGGTCGTGCCGGTGATCAGGCCGGTGATCAGCTCCAGCCGCTGATCGGCCTTCTCCTGGGTCATCTTCTCCTTCTGAACCAGCCGGTCGAGCTGGCCCTTGGTCACGTCGTGCGCCTTCTCGAGCGCGGCGTCGACGAACTTCTGCTCGATGTCCTTGACGACTACTGGGATCTCGGCGTTGGCGATCACCTGGGCGATTTCGCCGCCCATCGTGCCGCCGCCGACGACTGCGGCCTTGAAGACGAACATGCGGGTCTGATACCTCCGGAGGTTGGAACGGTCGAAGCGCGGGCAAGGCTATATGTAGCTTGGGGGGCATGTCCCGGCCAAGCGACAACGAGGTGATGCGGCGGATCTCCGAGTTCGGGCACGAGCTCGACCTCGCGATCGCCGAACGGGTCGAGCCGGTCGGCGAGGGCATCACCGCCTACCTCGACACCAGGATCCCGCGGGTCTGGGACGCCAACTACCTGGTCGTCGAGCGGGGCGTCAGCGCGCAGGAGGCCGCCGCGAAGGCAGACGAGGTGCTCGGCGGTCTGGGAATGGTCCACCGCGAGGTCTCCCCCAGCGATCAATCATTCGCCGCCGAGCTCGAGCCCGGCTTCCTCGAGCTCGGCTGGGAGGCCGAGCACGGGGTGCAGATGGTCCTGCGGCGCGAGCCCGACCGCCAGGCGGGGCTCGAGGTCGAGGAGATCGGCATCGAGCAGGCACAGGAGGTGCGCCGCAGCCTGCTGGCCGAGAACCAGAACGTCAGCGACCCCGAGACCGTCGAGCAGCTGCTCGAGCTCGACCGCCGGGTCAGCGAAGCGGTGCGCGACCGCTGGTTCGCCGCCCGCCACGAGGGCGAGCTCGCCGGCTGCTGCCGGCTGATGCAGGCGCCCGGGATCGGCCAGGTCGAGGACGTGGCGACCCTGGAGCCGGCCCGCAACCAGGGCATCGCCCGCGCGGTGGTCCTCGCCGCCGCGCAGGCTTCGGTCGCCGACGGCGACGAGATCACCTTCATCGGCGCCCTGCTCGACGACTGGCCGCGGCGGCTCTACGAGCGGCTCGGCTTCGACCAGGTCGGCGCCTGGCGCTACTTCCGCCTCAAGCCGCCCAAGGACTAGTCGTCTGGCGGCGCCTCGCCCTTGCGGACGATCACGTAGAGCAGCCCCCCGGCGGCAGCGATCCCGACAATCGGAATCAGGCCCGCGAGGACCGCGATCCAGGCGTCGGCGAGGGGGGTGAGTGCGAACACCTGACCGAGGTTAGGCGGCGGGGCGCCGTTCCGCGGGCCGGTTCGCTACGGTGCCGAGCGTTGGGCCGGGAGTTCATACCCGGCAAAGTTCGTGCATAGCGCTCGCGTCGTTGCTTTACCGGCATGTATCGCGTTCGCAGCACACCTAAGTGGAGGCGACATGCCTACAGGAACAGTCAAGTGGTTCAGCAGCGACAAGGGTTACGGGTTCATCACGCCCGACGACGGCTCGAAGGACGTATTCGTCCATCACAGTGCCATCGCCGGAGAGGGCTACAAGTCCCTCGACGAGGGCGCCAAGGTGAACTACGAGTCCGAGGACGGGCCCAAGGGTCCGGCCGCGGTGACCGGTTCAGTTCAGTCGGTCTAACCAGCTCGCAGACTTGACGTAGAGCGGCGCCCGCCATTTGGCGGGCGCTTCTCGTTCAGGTCCCGGCGGCTAGCCGAGGCTGACCGGCAGCGTCTTCAGCTGGTTGAGGAAGGCCGACTCGACGAAGACCGGCTCGCCCGCCAGCTCCATCGCCGGGTAGCGGCGCAGCGTCTCCTCGATCAGGATCCGCAGCTCCAGCCGCGCCAGCGCCGTGCCGAGGCAGAAGTGGCGCCCACCGGCGCCGAAGGCCTGGTGCTCGGGGTTGCGGGTGACGTCGAAGCGGTCGGGGTCCTCGTAGACGTTCTCGTCGCGGTTGGAGGCCACGTACCACATCAAGACCTTGTCGCCCTCGCGGATCGGCTGTCCGGCAAGCTCGGTGTCCTCCGTCGCGGTGCGGCGGAAGTGGGCGAAGGCCGGATACATCCTCAGCGCCTCCTCGACCGCACTCGGAATCAGCGAGGGATCGTCGAGCAGCAGCCGGCGCTGGTCGGGGTTCTCGATCAGGGCCCGCATCGCGCTGCAGTAGGTCGCCTTGGTGCTGTCGTTGCCGGCCGCGACGAGGAGGAAGAAGCCCATCACGATCTCGTGCTCCTCCAGGCCCTGGCCGTCGATCTCGGCGTGGACGAGGAGGCTGGTCAGATCTTCTGTCGGATTCTCCCGCCGCTCGGCGATCAGCTTTCCGACCCGCTCGAAGAGCTCCGGGATGTCGCGCTGCATCACCGCGTCGGTGCCCTCGGGATTGAGGTCGGGGTCGCTGGCGGCCATCATCGTGTTCATCAGCCGGGCCCAGATCTCGTCGTCTTCGGGCGGGATCCCCATGAAGCTGTGGATCACCCGCGAGACGACCGGCTGGGCGACGTCGATCACCAGGTCGCACTCCTCGCGGCCCTCGAGGCGGTCGAGCACGCCGACGGTGATCTCGCGGATCTGATCCTCGTGAGCGGCGATCCGCTTCGGGGTGAAGCCGCGCTGGAACAGCATCTTGAGGCGGTCGTGCTTGGGCGGATCCATGCCGATGAACATCGCCTGCTGCAGCTGCAGCGGAATGATTGCGTCGGTCAGCCCGGTCACCCCGCCGCGCTCGGACGAGTACGTCTTCCAGTCGTGACTGACCGTGTGGATGTCCTCGGCCCGGGTCGCCGACCAGAAGCCGTCCTCCTCGGGGTACTCGCGGATCTCCTCGGTGCGATGGATCGGGCACTCGCTGCGCATCCGCTTGAAGAGCTCGTGCGGCGGCCCGCCGAGCCAGTACTCGCGCTCGGTGATGTTGACGTCCTCGATCGGCCCCTGGAGAGCTTCCTCGATTGCCGAAGTGTCTGCGCGAGTCGGTTCCATCCGTGCCCGGGCGACCCTACACCGCGCGGGCGGATTTGGCCAGCCAGCCAGTCCTAGGCCGGAGGCCTCGGCCCCGACCGCCCCCGCCCCGACCTCGTCGCCGTCATAGGCGGCGAGCTGTGGATAGACGAGCGCGACGACCCCGACCGAGGCGACGGTGGCCAGGCCGCCGGAAATGACCGAGAACTGGGCCGAGGTCAGCGCCGCGACGGTCCCCGACTCGATGTCGCCGAGCCGCGGGCCGCTGGCGACGACGAGGCTGAAGACCGACGACATCCGACCCCGCAGGCGGTCCGGGGTCAGGGTCTGGGAGATCGTGCTGCGGCAGACGGCGCTGACGCTGTCGGCGGCGCCGGCGATCGCGAAGGCGACGATCGCGAGGTAGATCGAGGTCATCGCCCCGGCCAGCGCCACCCCGGCACCCCAGACCGCGACGCAGACCATCACGATCCGCCCCAGATAGCGGGCGCGGGTCAGCCAGCCGGTGGTCAGGGCGGCGATCACCGAGCCGAAGGCGACGGCGGCGCTGAGAAAGCCGGTGCCGGCGGCGCCGGCATGAAAGACGGTCAGCGAGAGGACCGGGAAAAGCGCCCGCGGCATCCCGAAGGTCATCGCGCAGAGGTCGATCACGAAGCTGCCCATCAGGGCCCGCAGCCGGTGCACGAATGAGAGCCCGCCGCGGATCGACTCCAGCACCGGCTCCTGCTCCTCGGCGCCGACCGGCGGCTGCGGCGACATCGCCCAGGCGGCGCCGGCCATCGCCAGGCAGCTGACCGCGTCGACGCTGTAGGGGGTGCCGATGCCGAAGCCGGCGATCAGCAGCCCGCCGAGCGCCGGCCCGGCGACCATCGTCACCTGGTAGAGGCCATAGGTCAGCGACAGCGCTCCGCGCAGCAGCTCGGGGCGGACGGCGTTGGGGACGATCGCCGCCCGGGTCACCCGCTCGACCGAGAGCGCCCCGGCGCCGAGCCCGCCGAGGACGAACAGCAGCCAGACCGGCGGCGGGCCGGTGTAGGCGGCGACGGCAAGCGCGCCGGAGACCGCGACCAGCCCCAGCTGGCAGAGCATCAGCACCCGACGCCGGTCGTGCCGGTCGGCGTAGGCGCCGGCGAAAAGCGACGCCGTGACCAGCGGCACCAGCTCGGCGGCGCCCAGCATCCCGGTCAGAAAGGCCGAGCCGGTGATCACGTAGATCTGGTACGGCAGCGCGATCAGGGTCGCCTGGGTGCCCAACCCGGTGATCAGCGAGCCCGCGGTGAGCAGGCGGAAGTCGCGCGACTCGCGCAGCCCGCTGGTGTCGACCGCTATCCGTGAAAGCCAGCTCACCTAGCCGGCGATCGCCGCCCGGGCGCCGGCGTTTCGCACCGCCGCCTCCAGGGTCGCGACGTCGTAGGCGCCGTCATGGCGGCGCTCGTTGATGAAGAAGGTCGGGGTGCCGGCGACGCCGCTGCGGTCGGCCGAGTCGATGTCCTCCTCGACCCGGGCGGCCCCCTTCTGGTGGCGCAGGTCGTGCTCGAAGCGCTCGGAATCGAGGCCGAGCTGCTCGGCGTAGCCGACCAGATGACGCGGGCGCAGCTCGCCCTGGTGCTCGAACAGCAGGTCGTGCATCTCCCAGAAGGCGCCCTGGCGGGCGGCGGCTTCAGAGGCCTCGGCGGCAAGCCGGGCGTTCGGGTGCACATCGGTGAGCGGCAGGTGGCGCCAGACGTAGCGGACGTCGGTGAAGTCGGACAAAAGCTCGCGCACCACCGGCTCGGCGCGGCCGCAGAAGGGGCACTCGAAGTCTCCGTACTCGACCACCGTCACCGGTCCCTCGCTGGGGCCGCGGATATGGTCGCGCTCGGAGTCGACCGGGACCGCGAGGTCGACCAGCGTCTCCGAGGTCCCGAACAGCGCCTCGATGCGCTTGCGGCGCGGCATCATCGCGGTGCCGCGCAGGATCAGCAGGGTCAGGATCTCGGCCCCGATCCCGGCGCTCAGAACGCCGAGCTTTGCCTGCTGAAGCTCGACCCCGTTGAAGGCCAGGGTCGCGATCAGGATCGAGACCGTGAAGCCGATCCCGGCGATCGCGCCGCCGCCGACCACCGCCGCCCAGCCGACCGGCGCCCGCAGCCGCCCGCGGCTCAGCTTCGTCACCAGCCAGCTGGCGCCGGCGATGCCGACCGGCTTGCCGAGCACGTAGCCGGCGATGATCCCGAGCGTGATCGGCGAGGAGTAGGCGGCCGAGAGGAAGTCGCCGTTGAGCGAGATGCCGACGTTGGCGAGCGCGAACAGGGGCACGATCACGTAGCTGGTCCAGGGGTGGTAGATCTGCTGCAGGCGGGCGTTGGGCGAGACCGCGTTCCGCAGCCCGGCCCGGGCCGAGCGCTCCAGCGCCGGCGTCGGCTGCTCGCGGAAGCCGCGGAAGAGGTCGGTTGCGCGCTCCAGCTCGTCGCGGCCGGCCGGGTAGGCCCAGACGATCAGCCCGGTCGCCAGCCCGAGCACGACCGGGTCGATGCCGGACTCATACAGCGGCACCCAGATCGCGACCCCGAGCAGGAAGTAGAGCGGCCCGCCGCGGATCCGCAGCGCCAGCATCCCGGCGACGATGGCGAACAGCCCCGCTGCGATGGCCAGCGGCAGCATGTCGACGCTGCCGCTGTAGACGAAGACGATCACCAGCAGGGCGATGACGTCGTCGACGACGACGATCGTCAGCAGAAAGGCCCGCAGGCGGTCGGGGAAGCGCGAGCCGACCAGGGCCAGCATCCCGAGCGCGAAGGCGGTGTCGGTCGACATCGCCACCCCCCAGCCGCCGGCGGAGGAGTCGCCGGCGTTGATCGCCAGATAGATCGCGATCGGCAGCAGCATCCCCCCCAGCCCCGCCGCGACCGGCAGCGCCAGCCGCCGCCGCTCCCGCAGCTCGCCGATGTCGAACTCGCGCCGCACCTCGAGCCCGACGACGAGGAAGAAGAAGGTCATCAGCCCGTTGTTGATCCAGTGGCGCAGGTCCTGGGTGATCCCCGAGTCGCCGACCCGGATCGCGAGCTTGGTGTGCCAGACGCTGTCGTAGGAGCCGAGGTCGATGTTGGCCCAGGCCAGCGCGGCGACCGCGGCGCCCAGAAGGACGACTGCGCTGCCGGTCTCGGTGCTGAGGAAGTCACGCAGCGGCGTCGGGATGCTGCGGCCCCAGGCGGTGCGGCCGCTGAAGGCCTCGCGGACCCCGGCAGCCGGCCTTCCGCCGTCGGGGCCGCTGCTCACGACGGCTGCTCGAGCAGTTCGGCGACCGCGATGGCGAGCCGCTTGCCCCGGGTCGTCAGCCGGTACTCGGCGTGCGGGGGGCGGCCGGAGACGAGCTTTCGCTCGACGATCCCGGCCGTCTCGAGCTGGTCGAGGCGCTCGGAGAGCGTCGTCGGCGAGACCCCGGGAAGCGACTGGCGAAACTCGTTGAAACGCACCGCGCCGCTGGAGCAGGCGTAGATCGTGCCCAGCGTCCAGCGGCGCTCCAGCAGGTCCGCGACGGCGCGGAGCGCCGGCGGGACCGGGTCGCAGCTACGACACCGGGGCGACATCGGCTCCCTGGGCCGCGGGCTCCAGCGCCTTCGCCAGGACTTCGTCGATGCTCATCACCGGGTGGAAGGTCATCTGCTCGCGCACCTCCTCCGGGACCTCGTCGAGGTCGCCGCGGTTTCGCTCCGGCAGGATCACCTCGGTCAGCCCGGCCGCGTGGGCGGCGAGGACCTTCTGCTTCAGGCCGCCGATCGGCAGCACCCTGCCCTGCAGGGTGACCTCGCCGGTCATCCCGACCGTGTGCTTGACCGGGCGCCCGCTCAGCAGCGAGGCGATCGCCGTCGTCATCGCGGTGCCGGCGCTGGGGCCGTCCTTGGGGATCGCCCCGGCGGGGACGTGGAGGTGGAACTCGCGCTTGAAGTCGGGCGACTCGATCCCGAGCTGGTCGGCGTGTGAGCGCACGTAGGAGAGCGCGATCCGCGCCGACTCCTTCATCACGTCGCCGAGCTGGCCGGTCAGGACCAGGCCCTCGCCGTCCTCCATCGCGGTCGCCTCGATGAACAGCACATCGCCGCCGGTTCCGGTGACGGCGAGCCCGGTCGCGACGCCGGGGATCGCGGTGCGCTCGACCGACTCCTGGAAGAAGCGCTGGCGCCCGAGGGCGTCGACGACCGCCTCCGGGTCGAGGACGATCGGCGCCTCGGCCTCCTCCCCGGCGATCCGGGTCGCGGCGCGGCGCAGCAGCTTGCCGAGCTCGCGCTCGAGCTGGCGCACGCCGGCCTCGCGGGTGTACTCGGTGATCACCTTGCGCAGGATCGCGTCGGATGCCTCGACCTCGTCCTCGCGCAGGCCGTTTCGCTCCAGCTGGCGCGGGAACAGGTAGCCGCGCGCGATCGCCAGCTTCTCCTCGGTCGTGTAGCCGTCGAAGCCGATCGTCTCCATGCGGTCCAGAAGCGGGGCCGGGATCGTGTCGGTGATGTTGGCCGTGGCGAGGAATACGACCTCGGAGAGGTCGAGCTCGACGTCGAGGTAGTGGTCGCGGAAGGAATGGTTCTGGGCCGGGTCGAGGACCTCGAGCAGGGCCGAGGAGGGGTCGCCGCGCCAGTCGGCGCCGACCTTGTCGATCTCGTCCAGCAGGACCACCGGGTTCATCGTGCCAGCGTCGCGCAGGGCGCGGACGATCCGCCCCGGCAGGGCGCCGATGTAGGTACGGCGGTGGCCGCGGATCTCGGCCTCGTCGTGGATCCCGCCGAGCGAGATGCGGACGAACTCGCGCCCCAGCGAACGGGCGACGGACTCGCCGATCGAGGTCTTGCCGGTGCCGGGAGGCCCGACCAGGGTCAGGATCGCGCCGTTGGCGCGGCTCTCGCCCTCGACCCCGCGCTCCTGGCGCAGCTTGCGCACGGCGATGAACTCGGTGATCCGGCGCTTTACGTCCTCCAGCCCGGCGTGGTCCTCGTCGAGAACCTCGCGCGTGTGCGCGGGGTCGAGCCGCTCCTCGGAGCGCTTGGCCCAGGGGACCGCGATCAGCCAGTCGAGGTAGCTGCGGATCATCGATGACTCCGCCGACTGCTCGCCCTGGCTCTCGAGCCGGCGCAGCTCGCGCTCGGCCTGCTCGGCGACCGCCTCCGGCATCTCGGCCTCGGCGATCTTCTTCTCGTATTCGGCGATCAGGTCGGCCTCGTCGTCTCCGAGCTCCTTGCGGATCGACTCCATCTGCTTGCGCAGGAAGTACTCGCGCTGCTGGGCCTGGGCGCCGTCCTCGACGTCGTCGCGGATCTTGACCCGGACCTGAAGCTCGGCCAGGCGCTCGCGCTGCATCTCGACCGCCTTCTGCAGGCGGGCGTTGACGTCGAGGGTCTCGAGCAGCTGCAGCCGCTGCTCGTGGGTCAGGTCGGGGCTGTAGGCGGCGGTATCGGCCAGCGCGCCGGGCTCCTCGACCGAACGCAGGAAGGCTCCGATTCGCTCGTCGGCGTTGCGCAGCTCGAGGATCTCCTCGACCACGGCGCGGTACTCGCGCGCCAGCTCGTGGGTGCGCTCGTCGTCGGGGTTGCCGTCATGGATCTCCTGCACCTCGATCCGCAGCTCGTCGCCCCCGGCCTCGGGCACCGCCGAGCCGGCGAGCGCGCGGTGAAGGCCGACGACGGTTGCGAACGGAGAGCCGTTGGGCAGCTGCCCGCGCTCGATCACCTCGCCGACGACGCCGATGCGGCCGAACTCGCCGTTGCGGCGCGGGAGCAGGAAGACGCGCTCCTCCTCGCCGGTCTCGATCGGCAGGGTCGCGGTGACGGTCGGGAAGATGACTGCTTCGTCGAGGGGAATCAGGAGCCATCGTCATGGCTAAGTCCACTTTCTGTAGCTGCTACAGACATAGGATAGCGAAGCCAGCAGCTCCACCCCCTGCCCAACAAAACCTTAGTCAAAGAATCGCATGGTCATGGCTAAGTCCACTTTCTGTAGCTGCTACAGACATAGGATAGCGAAGCCAGGCAGGCTCCAGCCGCCGTTTGGCGGCGGTCGGATCAGGCGTCAGGGAGAGTGCCCGGCTGGGCGGCCGGGACGCGTGAGCTAGAGCGAGCGCCCGTGGGTGCGCTCGAACTCCTGCTGCTCCTGCGGAGTGCGCTCGGCCCAGGGGATCGTCTCCAGGCGCTCGGCCGGGATCGGGTCGCCGCTCTCGATCGAGAACCCGTAGCTGCCCTCCTCGAGGCGCTTCTCGGCCCGCTCGACCGCCTCCAGCTCGGCCCGCAGCTGCTCGGCGAGGGCGTCGTCGACGGCCTCGTCCTCGATCATCTCGCCGTCGTCCTCGGCGTTGGTCTCGGTGTCGATCTCCTGGAGCTGGCTGCTGCGCTCCTTCTGCTGGCCCGAGAGCGTCGTCTCGATCCGCTCACGCTCGCGCTTCAGCAGCTCGCGCGCGTGCTCGGCGTCGATCGGTGGATCGCTCTTGCTCATCTGGAGAACTCCCGTCTGCTGGCTTGGCTGGACAGCAGCACTCTAGGTGAGTTGGGCGGCCGGCCTACGTCGCGCCGGCCACGCCGGACCCCACGCGCGCCGGATCCGGCCCCAGCCGCCGGGGCCGTGTCGCCGCGCATGAAGACCATGATCCCAACGACTGCCGACCAGAGCAAGAAGATGATGAAGGAGAAGAAGCCGAACCGGCGTGAAGGAGATGACTCCGAGCACGAAGGCGACCCAGCCGAGCCACTTCGGCAGCGCGCCGCTGTTGATGATCGCGAGCCCGATCCCGATCCCGAAGACGCAGACGCCGATCGTGAACGGCCAGAAGAAGTCCATCGAGAGGATGTTGAGTGCCTGCGCCGCCTGGGGCGTGATCGAGTTGCGGACATCGACCAGCGCGAACCCGAGGCTGATGAACATCGGTTCCGCCGATCGCCACCATCGTTGCGCCGGCGAGGGCCATTGCCGATGGCGTCTCTCCGCCGGGATGCTGGCGCAGGAAGCCACGCAGCGTGGCGACGAAGAAGATAAAGAAGGCGACTCCGACGACTCGCGATCAGGTTGCCGGCCATCTGCTTCGAATGGTGCGCCTTGTAGTAGGTGATGACCTGCGCGCCGCTGTCGTGGACACCGGGTGTGCCGCCGGTGAGGATGAAGGTGGCCGCCAGCGTTACGGCGAAGACGACGCCGGTCAGGGGCGCAAGGCGGCGGAGGGAATCGGGCATCTGAAATCGCTCCTTTGTTGGAAAGGTGAGCGAGCCCCCCAGCATCGCGAACCGCATGCCTCGCAATCGGTCGCCGCAACGCTATGGCCGGCGTGCGGCCCTGTCAATCCCTAAAATCGCCCTACTTACAGGGTCTTTTTCAGGGTGATCGACTTGCGCTCGGTCTTTGCGGTGCCGCCCGTAGGGGTGAAGGTGACCTTGGCCTTGACCTTCGCCTTGCCGGTGCTGTTGAGCTTGCGCTTCGCCTTGCCCTTGGCCTTGACCGTCAGCTTCACCGTGCCTGCCTTGCCGACCTTGCGGGCGGCCGACACGCGGGCGTGACGCGCAAGCCGCTGGCCGACGACTCCCTTGCCGGAGAGGCTCAGGGTCCCGGGTCCGGGAACGTCGACGCTGAGCGTCGCCGTGCCCTTGGCCTTGTCCAGCTTGACGCCACCGAAGTCGAACTTGTTCGAGGGCGTGGTCGGCGTTGCCGGAGCGGGTGGCGTGTAGGGCGAGGCGATGCCGTCGAGGCGGAAAACGACGCCAGCTCCGCCCGGTCCGCCCCCGCAGTCGAAGGTCGACCAATCGGTGCAAGCCCCTCCACCGAGACCGGGACTTCGGAACACCGGGAGCTGCCCCGCCTGCACACTTCGCAGCTGCCAGGCCCAGGTCGCACCACCACCGTTATCGCTGGCGAAGTCCTGAACCGAGACCCAGTAGGCACCAGGCGTCAGCGCAGGCGCGCCGCTGAGCGGAATGACGAAGTTGGGGAAGCCCGTCGTCGCGATGTTGAGCTGACGGAAGAGCTCACCGCCGGGTTTGGCTCCGGCGGAGCCGTAGAGGAAGACGTTGACGTTTTGTGAGACAGCGCCGCCGCCCAAGCCGCCGACGTTGACCGTCGCGATTTGCCAGCTCTGGCCCGTCGGGACCGTGAAGTCTTCTGCCACCTGACTGTCCAACGCGTTGTTGCTGTCGTCCTCAGAGTTGAAGCCGGAGCCACCGATGGCGTTATCGGTCTGGTCGTAGAGGATCGCCGCACTCGCCGCCCCTGTCCAGAACGCCAGCAGCGACCCAACCACCAACCCGACACCAACCGCTCCACGCAACGCCCGCATAAGAATCCTTTCTCTCCAGGGCCGGCTCGCCAACAGCCGCGAGCCTACGAAACCGGCTCCGCCGGCCGCCCGCCCCGAGCGGGCCTGCAGCCGAAACTGCAGGGGGACTACGCCGAGCGCAAAGAGGTCACGACGCGCTGGCCCTGACCTGCTCGCCGAGCGGCGGAAAGCGCGGCTCGCGCCGCTCGACGAAGCTGTCGACCCCCTCCTTGAAGTCGGGGCGCTCGAACGACTCGTCCATGTAGGTGTAGGCGTCGGTCGTGGCGGCGGCGAGCTGCTGCTCGAGGTCGTCGTAGACCTGGCGCTTGATCGTCGCCATCGAGGCCGGAGAGCTGAAGGTCGCCAGCTCGCGGGCGTAGTCGGTCGCCTCGGCGAGCGCGCCGTCGAGGTCGGTCAGGCGGTCGACCACACCCAGGTGCGCCGCCTCCTCGGCCAGGAAGGTGCGGCCGGAGAGCAGCAGGTCAAGCGCCCGCGCCGGACCGACCGCGCGCGGCAGCACCCAGGAGAGCCCGTACTCGGCGATCAGACCGCGGCGCGCGAAGGCGGTGGTCAGCTTCGTCCCCGGGGCGGCGAAGCGCATGTCGCACATCATCGCCATCACGAAGCCGAGCCCGGCGCAGGGGCCGTTGATCGCCGCGATCACCGGCTTGCCCAGCGTGCGGGGAAGGCTCTGCGGGCGGGGGTCGCGCTGCTCGGCGACGGCGCCGCTGCTGACCTCGGCCAGGTAGTCCATGTCGGCCCCGGCGCAGAAGCCGCGGCCGGCTCCGGTGACGACGATGACCCGCACCGCGGGATCCTCGTCGGCGTCCTGGAGGCGGTCGAAGTAGGCGGCCCCCAGCTCCGGGGTCCAGGCGTTGAGCGCGTCGGGGCGGTTCAGGGTCACCTGGGCGATCCCGTCCGCCACCTCGTAGAGCACGACCTCTTGTTCAGCCATTCAGTTCCTCCTCGTCGTCTGGGTGGTCAACGGACGGCCGAAGCCGCTTCGACCCGCTCGAGCAGCCGCAGCGCGTTGCCGCCGAGGTAGGCGGCGCGCGACTCGGGCCGCAGGCCCAGCATCTCGATCTCGGTCAGGGCACGGTCATAGCGGATCATCGGCCAATCGGTCCCGAAGAGGATCTGCTCGCGCAGCACGGTGTCCATCAGATGGGCGATGTCGCCCCAGCCGCCGCCGGCGCCGGGCGCCTGGTAGCGGGGGGCGATGGCGCCGAACTCCAGATACACGTTCTTGTGCTTCCAGGCGACGGCGGCGGCCTCGTGCGGCCAGGGCCAGCCGCCGTGGTGGCAGATGATCGTCAGCTCCGGGAAGTCGCGCGCGATGTGGTCGATCAGGAACGGGCGCTCGAACTCGAGCGGGCCGTGGGAGGAGAAGTTGATCCCGGTGTGCAGTCCGACCGGCACCCCGAGCTGCGAGCAGCGCGCGTAGACCGGATAGCAGCGGCGGTCGACCGGGGAGATGCCGAGAAAGCCAGGCTCGAAGACGATCCCGTGCAGCCCGAGGTCGAGGATCGCCCGGTCCACCTCCCTTACCGCGTCCATCACGTCGCGGGGATCGACGCAGCCGAAGCCCCAACCGACGTGGTCGGAGTGCGCCTTGACCGCCGCGGAGAGGCGATCGTTCTGCTCGTGGCAGTCGATCCACTCGATCTCGGCCTGCATCACGCTGGTGCCGACGCCATGGGCCTCGGCCTCGGCGACCCAGTCCTCGATCGTCACCTCGAGGTTCTCGAGGAAGCCCTCGTAGACCTCGTCGTAGTGCAGGTACTCCTGCGGGACCTCGGGCTGCGGCTCGTCGCGGCTGTTGCGGGTCGGCAGCTTGACCCTGAAGTCGAGGATCCGGTCCGCCACCTCAGCCCTCCCCGCTGCCGTTTCCGCCGCCGAACTCGCCGGTGCGGCGCAGCTGCTCCTGGCTTCCCTCCAGCGCCTCCATGTAGGAGCGGTAGAGCCGCATTCCCTGGTCCAGGGGCGAGCTCAACCCCTGCATCGCCAGCTCCTTCGTCATCCGCACCGCGTCGGAGGCGTTTCCGGCGATCGTCTGCGCCAACCTCCGCGCCTCCTCCATCAATGCATCCGGCTCGACCAGGCGGTTGACGAGGCCGATCCGCAGCGCCTCCTCGGCGTCGATGAACTCGGCGCTGAGCAGCATCATCATCGCGTTGCCGAGCCCGACCACCGCCGGCAGCCGCATCGCCCCGAACCCGTGCAGCAGGTTCCACTTCACCTCCGGGGCGCCGAACTGCGACTGCGGAGTGGCCAGCCGCAGGTCGCAGAACAGCGCCAGCTCGAGGCCGCCGGCGACCGCATAGCCGTCGATCGCCGCGATCAGCGGCTTGGAGATCCGCAGCCCCAGGTCCCAGCGATCCGCCTGCCAGGGGCTCCACGAGTCCGGCCGCTCGTGGTTGGAGTGCATCTCCTTCAGGTCCGCCCCGGCGGAAAAGGCGCGGTCGCCGGAGCCGGTGATGATCCCGACGCTGAGATCGGGGTCGGCGTCGAATCTCTTCAGCGCCTCGGTGATCTCGGCGTAGGTGCTCGTGTCCATCGCGTTGAGCGCGGCGGGCCGATCGACCGTGATCGTCGCGATCGACTCCGCCGTCTCCTCGATGATCGCCACCGGCGCCTCCTCAGGTCCTCGTCGACGTCGGACCGGCCCCGGTCTCGACGTGCTCGGGGATGTAGGGCTCGACGTCGCGCCGCACGTCGGCCTCCTCCGGCGTCGCCGATGCGAACAGCTGCCCGGCCTCGATCAGTCGCTGCGGGTTGCGGCGCTCGAGGTAGTAGGCGATGCCGCTGGAGACGATGATCGTCCCTACCGTCGCCCAGATGAACCAGCGCAGCGGCGACGGCGGCGTCGGATGGACGTTGCCGTAGGTCACCACGCCGACCCCGACCAGCCCCGCGATCGGAATGATCACGTGGTTCCAGGCCGAGAACTCCTCGCGGTGCTGTTCCCAGTAGTACTTGACCACCCCCACCGTCAGCAGCGCGTAGGCGGCGATGAAGAACAGCGTCGCGATGTAGGCGCCCCAGGAGGCGAGATCGCTCGGCGTGTAGATCGAGCCGAGGATCAGCGTCACCGCGAGCATCACCGCGACCACGGCGACCACCGCCCGGTCGGGCGCGCCGCGCGTGTTCACGTGGTCGAACCAGCGCGGCAGCATGCGGTCGCGGCCCATCGAGAAGATCATCCTCGCCGCGGCGTTGACGGTGACGATGTTGAGCGCGATGAAGCTCGTCATCACGGCGATGATCGACAGCGTTCCCAGGAACGGGCCGGAGAAGGTCCGCGCCAGGGTGTCGAACGGAGTGCCGTCGCTCTGCAGCGCCGTCAATCCCTTCGGACTCAACCCGAAGCCGATCACGCCGGCGTACATCAGCAGCGTGTAGAAGACGCCGATCACCAGCGTCGTCACCAGGACGGCGCGCGGGATCGTCCGCCTCGGGTCGTGCGCCTCCTCGCCGAGGGTCGTCGCCGATTCGAAGCCGACGAAGGCGAAGATCGAGAACACCAAGCCATAGATGATCCCCGAGAACCCGAGCGCGCTCTGGCCGGGGTCGAACGGCTTCAGGCTCAGCCCGTTGTCGCCGCCGTTGATGATGATGATCAGCGCGATCAGCCCGAAGACGAGGATCTCGAAGGCGAGCAGGACCAGCCCCATCCGCAGCGAGGGCAGCAGGCCGGCGATCGTCAGCCCCATCGAGAAGACGATCAGCGCCACGGCGAACCACTGCCAGGCGATGTGGACTCCCTGCCCGGCCAGATAGTCGCTGGTGAAGGTGCTGAAGAACGACAGCTGGAAGGGCAAGAGCAGGACGTAGGCCCCAAACAGCATCACCCCCGTCACGAAGCCGACCTTGGGCCCGAAGGCGTGAGTCAGGTAGTTGTAGAAGGAACCGGCCGCGGGCAGCTTGCGCGCGAACTCGCCGATGATCACGGCGAGCGCGAGCGAGAAGACCATCCCGACGATCATCGAAAACGGCGATGCGAAGCCGCTCTCGCTGGCGATGAATACGAACCCGGCGGTCGCTCCCGCCGCGGGAGCGATCAGGGCGGCCGATTGGACGACTGCCCCTCCGATCCCGGTAGAACCTCCACGCAATTCGGAGACGCGCGCTGTCCTGGCTTCCATACCTCTCCTCACCTCCGTTGTGTTTTCTTGTCCCAGTCCGGCAGCTCGGTGTCGCGGTCCCAGGCCTCGGCGAGCGGATCGTCGACCTCGGCGATCAGCGCGCTCTTCTTGACCCGCATCGAGGGCGTGCGCGGAAACTCCGCCCGGTACTCGATGTAGCGCGGCACCTTGTGCTTCGAAAGGCGCTCGCGGCAGAACTCGACCAGCGCGGCCGGTGGAACCTGGTCTGCCGAGGTCTCCTCGATCAGACCTACGTAAGCCTTGACCTCCTCGCCACGCAGCTCGTCGGCGACGGGGACGACTGCGGCCTCGAGCACCTGGGGGTGCGAGCGCAGCACGTTCTCGACCTCGGCCGCGGCGACGTTCTCGCCCGAGCGGCGGACGATGTCCTTCTTGCGCCCGAGGAAGTAGATGAAGCCCTCGCCGTCGCGGCGGCCGAGGTCGCCGCTGTGAAGCCAGCCGCCGGCCATCGTCTCCGCGGTCGCCTCGGGGCGGTTGAGATAGCCGCGCATCAGCCCCGGCGCCTTGATCAGGATCTCGCCCGGCTCGTCGGTCCCGACCTCGTTGCCGGCGTCGTCGACGATCTTGATCTCGACCCCGGGACAGGGCAGCCCGATCGAGCCCGACCCGGTCATCTTCTCGGCGTACTCGAGCGGCATCCCGACGACCAGGCCCGACTCGGTCAGCCCGTAACCCTCGACCCAGGGAAAGCCCCAGCGCTCGACGAAGTCGCGGTGAAGCTGGGCCGGGATGCCGATGTGAAGCGCGAAGTCGACCCTCTGCTCGCGCTCCTCGGGCCGCGGCTCGGCGCTCTGCAGCAGGGCGGGGATCGCGGCCAGCGCGAAGAGGCGGGTGACGTCGTGCTCGATCACGACGGGCCAGAAGCGCGAGACGCTGAAGCGCCGCATGCAGACCAGCGGGACACCGGCCCGCAGCGAGGTCAGAAAGAGCCAGGGCGGGTCGTTGTAGAAGAACTGCAGGCAGCAGAGGAGCCGGTCGTCCGGCTCGAGGCCGTAGAGGCCGAGGTAGAGCTCGACGAAGCGGATCCAGTAGTCGTGGCCGACCATGCAGCCCTTCGGCGGCCCCGTGGTGCCGGACGTGTAATAGACGTTGGTGGTCGCCTCGGGGTCGATTGCGACGTCCTCGAGGGCCAGCGGCCCCCTCGGCGAGGAGTAGGAATCGAGGCCGTCCGGCTCGCTTCCCCGGACGACCACGACTTCCATATCCCCGTGCCCGGCTTGGGTGATCAAGTCTTCGTGTTCCTCCCCGACCACCGCCACTGCCGCCTCTGAGTCCTCGACGATGTGGCCGGCGTCGTGCTCGCCGGCCGAGGTGTTGATCGAGACCAGGCTGGCGCCGCAGGCGTTGGCGGCGATCCAGGCGACCATGAACTCGGTCCGGTTCTCGAGCATGATCAGGACCCGGTCGCCGGGCTTGACCCGCTCGGAGAGGTAGCCGGCAAAGCTCTCGACCGCGGAGCGGAAGCGCTCGCGGCTGACGACGACGCCGTCCTCGAAGATCAGCGCTGGCTGCTCGGGCTCGTGTTCGAGTCCCTCGCGGACCAGGGTGACGATGTCGGCGGGCAATCCCTCTGCTGCGTCGCCGAGCGGCGGCCAGGCCGGCTGTAGGTCGCTGGCCGCCGCGGAACTCATTCGTACCAATCGTCGGGAGCGACCTTCGTCGTCTGCGGCCAGGCGAGATCGTGGGTGAAGATCAGCTCCGCGTCGTGCTCGGACTGCAGGGCGCGGATCCGCTCCCAGCTGGCGACCATCGCGTCGGGGTTCCAGACGATGCTCGGCAGCGCGTTGTTCTCGAGGTTGTGGGGCAGGTAGGCGGCGTCGGCGACCAGGATCACCGCGCGATCGTCGAGCCGGACCAGCAGCGACTGGTGCCCCTTGCTGTGACCGGGCGTCGGGAAGATCTGGACCCGGCCGTCGCCGAAGACGTCGTGATCGCCCTCGACCCCGGTCCAGTTGACCGGGTGGTCGAAGTCGGCGGGCAGATAGAGGTCGCGCTGGTAGATCGGCGGGTCGTTGGCGAATTCCAGTTCGGCCTTGTGGGCGTAGAAGTCGGCGTCGGGGAAGAACTGGATCCCGCCGGCGTGGTCGTAGTGCAGGTGCGAGAGGACGACGTGCCCGATGTCGGCGGGGCCAAAGCCCGCCGACTCGAGCTGCGGCAGCACCGCATCCGACTCCTCCATCTTCACCTCGAAGGCGTCGGCGGCCTCACCGAGGTAGCCGTCCGGGTCCGTGGCCAGTGCGGGGTGCCCGCCGGTGTCGAAGAGGACGTTGCCGTCGGGGTGCTGGACGACGTAGAAGAAGTAGGGGATGTCGACCTTGGTGCCGACGTCGGGGTGGAAGGGGTCGAAGACCGCCATGTCGGCGGCCTCGCCGCCGCCGTGGAACGCGTAGATCCTCATATCTGCCATCTCATCCCCCGGTTCGCGTCTTCTTTCGTGCCTTGGAGGGCTTTGCCGGCACCGGCTCCTCGTAGCCCGCCATCGCCAGCGCGAAGCCGGCGAACTCGTCCGCGATCGCGTTCAGCGGCGTGGGGCCTGCCGGCGAGTACCAGAAGGTGACCCCGTTGCACATCTGGATCACCGCGAGGCGGAAGAGGTGCTGGTCGTCGATCTGAAAGTCGCCGCTCTTGACCCCGCGGGCAATGACGTCGGACCAGAGCTCCTCGTAGGCGTCGCGCAGCTTGACGATCCGCGGCCGGTTCGGGGCGTCGAGCGAGCGGACCTCGGAATCGCTGACGTAGCCGTCGAGGATGTGCTGGCCGTTGTAGACGATGTGCGCGCGGGCCAGCGCCGCGAGCTGCTCGGCCGGGGTTTCCGCGTCGCGCATCGCGTCGCGCGCAGTCGCGATCAGCTCGTGCATCGCGTCGCGCATGATCGTCATCAGCAGGTCCTGCTTGCTGCCCATGTGGTGATAGAGGGCGGCGGTGGTGAGGCCGGCATCCTCGGCGACGTCGCGGATTCCGGTCGCGGCGTAGCCCCTGGCGGCAAAGAGTCGAACTGCGGCGTCGCGGATCCGGGCACCGGTATCCGCGGCTTTACGACCTTTCTCTCCTCCAGATCGATCGATCGATCGAATCTATCAATCGATCGGTAACCAAGTCAACCCCCTAGATGTGGACCGGCGACATGTCCGGGTAGCGGTCGCCCTCCGCGGCGCCGACCGGCGCTGCCTCGTGGATCCGCTCCAGGTCCTCTTCGCTCAGCTCGATCTCGACCGCGCCGGCGTTCTCCTCGACGTACTGCGGGCGCTTGGTGCCGGGGATCGGGACGATGTCCTCGCCCTGGGCGAGGACCCAGGCGAGCGCGAGCTGGCCCGGGCTGACGTCCTTCTCATCGGCGATCTGGATCACGCGGTCGACGAGCTCGAAGTTCTTCTCGAAGTTCTCGCCCTGAAAGCGCGGGTTGTGGCGCCGGAAGTCGTCCTCGTCGAGGTCGTCGAGCGAGGTGATCTGGCCGGTCAGGAAGCCGCGCCCGAGCGGGCTGTAGGCGACGAAGCCGATCCCGAGCTCGCGGATCGTCTCGAAGACGCCGTTGTCCTCCGGGTCGCGGGTCCAGAGCGAGTACTCGGTCTGAAGCGCGGTGATCGGGTGGGTCTCCTGCGCCCTGCGGATCGTCTCCGGGCGCGGCCTCGGAGAGGCCGAGGTGGCGGACCTTGCCGGCCTGCGACCAGCTCGCCCATCGCGCCGACGGTCTCCTCGATCGGGGTCTCGGGGTCGACCCGGTGCTGGTAGTAGAGGTCGATGTGGTCGACGCCGAGCCGCCGCAGCGAGGCGTCGCAGGCCTGGTGGACGTAGATCGGATCGCCGCGGACGCCGAGCCGCTCGCCGTGCTCGCCGCGGACGTTTCCGAACTTGGTCGCCAGGACGACCTCGTCGCGGCGGTCGGCGATCGCGCGGCCGACCAGCTGCTCGTTCGTGAACGGCCCGTACATGTCGGCGGTGTCGATGAAGTCGATTCCGAGCTCGAGGGCGCGGTGGATAGTTGCGATCGCCTCGTCCTCGTCGCTGGAGCCGTAGAACTCCGACATCCCCATGCAGCCGAGGCCCTCGGCGCTGACCTCGAGGGCCGCGTCGCCTGAGCCGAGCGTGCGCTTGTCCATGCCTGCTCCTTCTTGAGGGGTCAAGTAGCCACTACCCGTTTGACCGTCCTCAGACAGGCCTAGATTCGGCGCGATGGGCGAGATCGTCGAAGGCCTCGGGCCCGATGGGCGGCGCCGGGTCGAGGAGCTGACCAGGGCCGGGACCTTCTTCTGGATCGACGTCGACACCGAGTCGGCCAGCCGCGATGAGATCGACGAGGTGCTGCGGGTCGGCGACCACGGCCTTGACGCGCTGCTGGACTTCGATGACGATGCGCCGCCGTCGCGGCGCCTGCACGTCGACGGCAAGCACGTCGTCTTTGCCCTCAGCGCCTTTCTGCAAGTCGCAGCAGGTCGACGTTCGGGTGCTGGTCTGCGGCGCCTACATCCTCACCGTCCACCGCGATGGCGTGTCGCTGCCGGAGGTGCTCGACATCCAGCATCCGGCCGGCCGCAGCGAGCAGTACATGGTCTACGCGGTGCTCGACGCGCTGGTCGCGACGGCCTTCGACGAGATCAACGAGGTCGAGAGCAAGCTGGAGGAGCTGCAGCTCAGCGCCGCCGCGATGCGCGACGCGCAGGTGCGGATGAACAGCCTGCGCGAGATCAGCGCCCGGCTGCTGGCGATGCGGCACAAGCTCGGGCCGCAGCGGGGGCTGTTCGAGCGGATCAGCGAGGAGATCGGGCGGGTCGAGGGCCTGGAGCCCGACAGCGAGCAGTACTTCGAGCGGATTCGCGACCAGCTCGGCCGGCTGGTCGACGGGATCGACGCCGACACGACCTCGATGACCCAGCTGATCGACCTGCGGCTGAACGAGACGATGTACCGGCTGACCGTGGTGGCGACGATCTTCCTGCCGCTGACCTTCGTGGTCGGGTTCTTCGGCATGAACTTCAAGTGGATGGTCGAGCACATCGACGGGGTGGCCGCCTTTGTGATCCTCGGGCTAGGCCTGCCGCTGGTTGCGGCAGCGGCGACCTGGATCGTGATCCAGCTCCGCGAGGCCCCGGTCAAGCCGGAGGGAAGGCCCGGGCCCGGCTAGCCGCTCACTGCTTGCTTTGCAGTCGGCGGCTTGGCGGGTGAATCGTCCCTGCCTACGGTTGCCGCGCCGGCGAGCTGATTGGAGAGCTGCTCGAGCCCCGCGACCACGGCGTCGCGCCTCTTTTCCAGGTCGGCGATCACCTTCTCCATCTCGCGGCGGCGCATGGTGGCCTCATCGACGATCTCGATCGCCTTGCCCTCGCCCGCCTTGATGGTCTTGGCGGCGTGAACGTCAGCCTCTCCGCGAACTCGTTTCGCGTAGCCGTCGGCCTCGTCGCGAACCTTGGTCGCCTGCTCCTCCGCCTCCTTGCGCATCCGGGCGGAGAATGTTTCGGCCTCACTTCGAAGCTTCGTCGAATGCGCCTCCGCTTCACCACGGATCTTGGTCGAATGCGCTTCAGCGTCGGCGCGGGTCTTGGTCGCGAAGGCCTGTGCCTCCTGGCGCACCTTCTTCGCGTGCTCGTCGGCAGAAGTCTTGATCGACTCGACGCTTCCCTGCGCGTCCTGCGTGATCTTGCGGGCCTTCTGCTCGGCGTCAGCGCGCAGCGACTGGGCAGCTTCCTCGGCCGCGGTCAGAACCTTGGCGGTCTGGCGGCCAATGCGCTCGAGCTCCTGCTTGATCGTGTCGGAGCGAGCCGGGTCGACACTCCCGCCCTTCAGCGAGTCGGCAAGCTTGGCCAGAAAGCTGTCGACCTCGCTTTTGTCATATCCACGTCGCGCGACCTTGAAAGTCGCGTTTCGAATCCGTTCGATCGTCTCCACTGTTCCCATCCTCCACTTGCGGCCAGTGGCCATCCAAACCCCCAAAGGGCAACTTCAACTCCGGCCATGGATGGGGCGTCAATGCAGCGTTTCCAGGAGAAATCTCCCAGTCGCGAGGCGGCCCGCTGTACTAATTACTTTTCAGCGCCTCGGCGGTCTTCGTAGACCTCGCGCTTGATCAGGGTGAGGGAGCGGATCACCGAGTCGAGGAAGGGCTCGACCTCCGCGACCAGGCGCTTGTACTCCTTCTCCCCCGCCTTGGTGATCTCGTAGAAGCGCCGCGTGCGGCGGTCGGGGTGCTCCCACTTGCCCTCGATCATCCCGTTGGCCTCGAGCTCGCGCAGCAGCGGGTACATCGTGTTCGGGTTGACCGAGATCACGCCCTGGGTGATCTCCTCGATCTCCTCGATCAGGTGGTTGCCGTAGGAGGGCTCGGTGCGGATCAGGTGGAGGACGAGGAGCGGAAAGACGTCGCGGCGCCGGATCTCGCCGCCGAAGACGTCGGAGGGGCGGCCGCGGCGGCGACTGCCGCCGGTGCCGGGTCGTGCGGTCTCAGCTGCCTGGGCAGCCTCCTCAACGGCCTCGCGCAGGGGACGAGATCCCTCGCTCGCCATGGGGCGAGTTTAGGGGGGTTGTTAGATGTAAGGGCCCCGGGAGTGCGACACAGAACCCGCGGCAAACCGGGCCACCAATCGTGCTCTGAAGCCCTGAGGGCTCCGCCGAACGTCGCCTACACAGGCACGCAAGACGAGGGCCATGACCGCGTCGCGACGCGGTTCCGCCCCTAGAAGGGGTAATTTCTCTACCTGATGGCCGCCGCGAGCCCGACGCCGCAGCTATCCCTGACCAAGGTCTCTGGAGCGCCGTACGCCACGGCGGTGACCGGCGGGAACCGCACCCCGGCTCAACCGGGTTCGACTTCGCGGTCCCCGCCAGCACCAACCGATTCTCTCGGGGCGCCAAGCGCCCCAACCACTTGCGGTTAGTCCCCTAGTCGGGACTACGCCGCGAAGGAGCTCGGGCTGCGGGTCGCGTGCTGAACGCGAGCCTCCAGTCCTCATGCTCCTGGCCGTCCAGCGTCAACTGCCAGACGTAATGCTTGCCAGGTTCCAGCGGCACAGGGCCGCTGTTGATCGCGAAGTGGAATGGGATAGGTGCTCCCACCCGCACTCCCGGCGGGCGCCCGACTTGGAAGCCGCCCTCAAAGAAGAGCTCCTGCTCTCCCTCGGGTGTCTCCAAGGTCACGGCGTCGCCGTCGATGTCCCTGAGCGCGAAACGGAACGAGTGGTTCTCGTTCGTCCCGGTCCCAAGGCACCTCAACGATCCCGGCAATCGAGAACGGGATCGGGTCGGGGCCGGTGATGTTCCAACCAGCCCCCATCACGCTCAACTTGCCCTCCGCTACCTGCGCGAAGTCGGCCAGCATCAGCGTGACCTTCATGCCCCTCTCGGGGCTCAACTCGGCGGGTTCCAACTGAACCCTCCCTTTCCGGCCCTAACGGGCCTGCCACGCCGTCGCCCGAATGGCGGCGACTACGGCAGCCATCTTTGCGCGCGACCAAGACGGCACCGGACGGCAGAAAGAGCACTTTCCCGACTCCAGGCACGAGCATTTTCCGGATCCGAGCAGACGGAATCCCGGGATCCCCGCAAAGTGCAGTCTTTTCAGTCGTTTTGGTACCCGACTGAATCAACTCTTGCGCGATGACGTTGAACCACACGGCGACGATGAAGAAGTTCTTGTACTTGATCGGCAGCTTCTCCGACAGGCACGTGCTCGAAGAACCGCAGCACGGTCCAGCCTGATGCCTCCAACGCAGCCTCAGTCGCCCGGTCCCGCTCAACATTGCGCGCCAGCTTCGGCTCCCAGTAATGGCGGTTGGCCCTGGGCATCTGGCCATGCTCGGGGCAGCGGTGCCAGAAGCAGCCGTCAATGAACACAGCTACTCGCGCCCGTGTGAAGACGATGTCTGGTCGCGCCATGCACTCAGCGAGGCGAAGACTCAGATCCTTACGAAAGCGCAGGCCTCGGCGGTGTAGCTCCGAGCGCAACAGGAGCTCGGGCTTGGTGTCTGCCCGGCGGTTTGCCCGCATCGTCTGGCGAGCGCAATAGCTGCTGGGCGCAGGGGCGACGGCCACGTCGCCAACCTAGCCTGGAAGGTCGACCAGGCCGAGCCGTGGATTGCCGCAGCTACCGCGCAGGCGACGCGGTAGGCGACTGGCGGGGCGACGGAATTGCCGATCTGCCCGAGCGCCATGTACACGGCGCCGTCAAACGCCCACGACGCAGGAAAGCCCTGAAGCAGGGCGCAGTCTGGCACTGAAAGCCGGAAGTGACCATTCTCAGCGGGGAAGGCGCTGGCTGCTTCGCGGGTCGCCGCGACGCCGTTGGGCCGATGTGCAGCTTGGCCCAGGTTCGCTGTGCCGAGGCGCTGCTGAGGATCGAGGTCGTGTGGCGAGGGCCGGTCAACGTGCTGCGCAGTGTTGGCGCCAGCGCGTCAACGCCAAGATCGTCGAGGCCGAGGGCTCGCCGCGTGCCCATCGTGGCCTTCAGGCCGGGCGACTCGGCTCCCGGCTCATGATGCGTCGCCTCCGGTGGTGCGAAGCGGAGGAAGTCGCGCTTGCGACGGAAGCCGACGAAGAAAACTCGGTGTCGAACTTGAGGGACGCCGAACTCGTGCGCACTCAACTTGAACGTGGCGACGTGGTAGGTACTCTCCAGCGGCCTGTAGAGCGTCTTGCGCAGGTAGGGGGCGAACTTGGGCCCTGCCAGGGCGGGCACGTTCTCGGCGACGAACGCCGCAGGCCGCACGCTGCGAACGCACCGGACAAACTCGGGCAGCAGGTTCCGCCCGTCTTTGTCTCCCTTCTGCCTCCCAGCGGCGGAGAAGGGCTGACACGGCGGGCCACCGTGGAGAACGTCAACCGTACCCCGATATCTGCTCCAGGCGGTTGCGCGAACGTCGCCGTCTTCCCCTGCATAAACCGACCACTCGGGCCGGTTCTGGCGCAGCGTCTCCCCCGCAGGTTGGAGGGTGTCGTAGGAGGCGATGTGGGTCATGCCTGCCCGGTCAAAACCGAGGTCCAATCCCCCACCTCCGCTGAACAGAGAGAGGGAAGCCAGGCTGTGATTCTCAATTTGCGGCATCAACTCGCCGGGGTCGAGGCTTGGGCGGTTGACCGGGTGGGCATGCTCCACGCCGTCTCCGGCCAGCGCCCTCAGCTTGGCTTCCCGCGATCGCACCGCGGTCGCACGGAAGGCTGCCCGACGCTCCTCGGTGATCTCCCAGCCCTCATACCACGGAGCATCGGTCCCGCCCTGGTAATCGGTGCGTTTCGGTTCGGCCTCTGCCACCGCTACAAACCTACGCGGAGGTGCGGCGGCAGCTAGGCGCTGAGCGCCTCAGCGACGAGCTCGCGCAAACGAGCTGCGTGGTTGCGCTCGATCTTTTCCCAGCCGTCGAAGTACCCGGTCGGAATGTGCGGATTATTCAGGGTCGAGCCGCGTCGAATCACGTACTCGCATCGCAGACCAAGCATGGCAAGCATCGCTGTCCGTGAGTACCTCTCGTTTGGCAGGTCTGCCACATCGCGATACTGCTGCCGCGAGTACTGGTTCTTCATCAGCCGGCGAGCATCTTCGTAGCCGAAGTCCTCAGCGTTCCCGAGCACCATGGTCAAGGAGTCGTCGGTTATAAGTCCGGCACCGACTCAGCCAGCGCAACGTCCGGCTCGATGTAAGAGGCCATCGCATCGAACCACGGCTTCATCTTCTGGGGCGATCCGTAGAGGCAGTACTGCAGCTTCAACTCCCCGCCATCCTGGCCGTACACGCCGAACAGCCAATGAAGCGGGCGCCACTTATCTATGTAATGAAGCCCGAAGTCGCGCACTGTCGAAATGTTCGGCCTACCCCCGTTGCCGACTTCAGTCGAAAGGGATCTCCTGGCCCTGAAGCTGCTCGGGAATCGCTGATTTCAAGCTGAAGGACGGCATCGATATCGCCGCGCCCGTACTCCTCGGGGCGGGTGAGGTTGAATAGCGTGCGCATTTCGCGCTCTCGCACGTCGTCTTGGGCTGCCATGCGGGGGATGCTGCAGTGGCGAGGGCTTTCGTCTAGGGACCATCGTCAGCCATCTGGTCCCAGCCGCAGCACAAAGAGCACAATTTGCGGGGTTCTGCAAAAGGTTGGTCTCGACTCCGATCGAGCCAGTCGTTGCGATTGCTACAGTTGCTCGCAATCAACCCTGCCCCATCACGATGGCGCAGGAGGAGGGGAGCGAGATGTCCCCCGAGCACAATCAGTACGGGCAGGTCCTCGAGCAGTTCGAGGCGGACGTTGCCGACGCGCTGGACGAGGCCTACCGCGAGGAGGGGTACGTCGACGAGGACGACGAGCCCTCCGAGGAGGTGATGAAGGCCGCTGCCTTCGACATCTTCTTCGACCACTGCGTGGTCACGTCGAAGGCCCAGCGCTCCAAGAAGGCCATGACGCAGGGGGAGTTCTACTCCCGCGTCTTCCCTTCGGGGCCCGGGGCCGGCGAGCAGTCGCCGGACCTGGACGCGGTCGCCGAAAGGGTCATCAAGAAGCTGGCCACCACGGTCTGGGGCCTGACCCAGACGCGGCGGTCCGGCTACCTGCAGCGCCAGCTCGAGGCCCATGGCTCAACGTTGGTCCTCTGCCGGTGCAACGTTTACCGGCATGCCGACAGGCAGCAGGCGATCTACGCCACGGACAACGAGTCGCTGATCATGGAGGACGCGGTCGACAAGGAGATCCAGTCTCTGGTCCGCCGCGCGAGCTCCCTGCGGCGCGACCTGAGCATGATCGTCGAGCGGCACCCGCAGCTGCAGGGGCCGGTGGCGAGCCAGCTCGGACTCGAGCTCCGGAGGGTCCGGGCCGAGCTGACGATCGAGGCCGGCAAGAGCAGCGAGTCGACCTCCGAGGAGGAGGCGGCAGCCTGACGTTCGACGGCGGCCCGCCGGTGGATTCCACCGGCGGGCCACGCCGTCTGGGAGGTATCGGATGGAGCTGGAGAAGCGACCCACGACAAGAGAGGCGGTAATCCGCCTAATGCAAGACGGCACGGCCCGCACCGACGCGGAGATCGCCGAGGCCACCGGCATCCCGCATAACAAGGCCTCCGGGGCGCGGTCGACGCTGTGGGAGGCCGGGGAGATCGAGCCCCGAGAGGACCGCGACCCCGAGGGGCGGATGCGCTGGCAGATCTGCCCGCCCGAGCGGCGGGAAGAGGCGCGCCGGGCCTTCCGCGACAACACGGAGCGGCGGACGCTCGGGCGGCTGGCCCAGAAGAGCGTGGGCGAACGCGCGAACATCGTCGTCCACCTCCTGGCAGATGACAAGGTGAACGACGCGCTGCTCGCGCAGCTCGACCGGAGCAAGAATTGGCGTCGTGCCCGAGGGCGGGCAAAGGACGTTCGGGCGGATGTGGACGCTGAGCGGCGCGCCCGGAAAAGCGACCTGCGCCGGGCGATGAAGGAGGCGGAGGCCAACGTCGAATTCCTCCAGACCCGAAGCCACCTCCGCGACCTCATCGACGTGCTTTTCGTCGCCGACCGGGACCTCGCCGCCGAGCGCAAACGCATGGAGCAGGGTGAGCCCACCCGCATCCCTGAAACCGGCTGGCGGGACCTGTCTCGCAACGTCAGGGAGGTCCTGGAGGTCGGGCAGGCCCTTTTCAGAGACCTCGCAGACCTGATGGAGGAGCCGATGGAGAGCTGTCCGCTGTGTGGTGAGCGACTACATCACGCTGCGGCGCATCTGACCGAGGGCGTCATCGACGCAGACGCCGTCGAGATCGACGATGCGATGGAAAACGTGACTGCGGCACGGCGAGAACCGGCCGCATGATCGCCGGAAGTTCGGACACTCAGAGCTGTGTCAGCATCGCTGCCCCAGCAGGATGTGCCGACAGCGGCGGGGGTGGATGCCCCCGCCGCGACTTCCGTGCTGCGAGCGTAGTGGGACAACCGTCGTCCGAGCTCGCCTACTGTGACGAGAGCTTTCGACCTCCGATGGGTTCGCGGCTGTGGGATAGCTTCGGGAACCCCTGCGCCTTCAGTCCAGAATTTGGGTCTGCACCTGCCAGCGTGACATCCCCACGGCGCGCGACATCCCCAGCTCCCGCTTGCGCTCATAAATGGTCAGGGCCAGCGCGTTGGCGATTCCGAACACGGCGACGATCGCCAGGGTCAAAAGCGGGCTTACCCTCACAGCCCCCGCACCAAGAACCCCACGTTCTTCCCCGCGAAGTAGGGGCCGAAGGTGTGGAGCAGGTCCTTGCGGATGCCGAAGGTGGTGATGCCGGCGACCGCGGCGCCGGAGTTGATCAGCCAGGGGCCGCCGCTGGAGCCGGGCTTCATGAAGCAGTCCAGGGCCGATGAGTCGGGGCCGGCAAAGTGGCTGCCGCGGAAGCGGACCTTGCCGACGAACGCCGCCGGGCACGCCTGCATCTGCATCTGCTCATCGCCGCCCGGATAGCCCAGCATCAGATACCCCGCTGGCTGGGCGCGGGGCTGGTTGAGCGCGATCGCCTCCCCGCCCCCGACCGCGTCGGCAACTTGCAGGCCGGCCGTGTTGGGCGTCACCTGCACCGCGGCGAGGTCGTAGTTCTCGTTCAGCTTCTTCGCCCAGGGCTTGGTGATGAAGGCCTTGCCGGCCGCGAACTCGCCGAACGGCGCGGTGCCGTTGGTGTAGGCGGGGACGAAGACCAGCTTCCGGGTCAGCGAGGGCTTGTGGTGCCCGGGCAGGATGTCGTAGATGCAGTGCCCCGCGGTCAGCACCAGCATCCGGGTCGGGGTGTTGATCGCGGTGCCGGAGCAGAAGCCGGCGAAGCGCCCGGCCAGGGTGAAGACCCGGCCCGCGCTCCGAAACGGCGGCTGGGTCGCGTCGGGCACCGGCGCGATCGTCGCGCTCGCCGTCGCCGTGGCACGGGCGGCGCCCAGCGACGGCCCTTCGATCAGCGCCCGCAGGCCAGGGTCAGGCCGGTCGAGCGGCTTCGCCGCCCGCATCCGCGCCGGCGTCCACCAGCGCTCCACCTTCGCCGCCGCGGCACGCGAAGCCGAGGCGCCAAACCGCACGCCGACCCGCTGCCCCGCTACCGCAGGCGCCGCCAGCACCAAAATCCCGGCACACACCACGCCCCGAGCACCGCCGCCCGCAGCCCCCTCCCCAGTGCTCCACTCCCCTTCATCACTCGTACGCCAGCGCTTCCAGTACGTCCAACCGCGACGCCCGCCGCGCCGGCGCCACAGCCGCCAGCACCCCGACCAGTCCCGACAGGACCAGCAGCACGATCAACTGCACCGCCGGGTAGCTGATCACGAAGCCCTGGCTCTTCAGCGGCACCGACATCAGGGCGGCAAAGATCATCCCGATCACCATCCCGATGATCGCACCGATCAGCGCCGTGATCACGGCCTCATATCGAACCATCGTCCGCACCTGGCGCCGCGACATCCCCACCGCCCGCAGCATCCCCAACTCGCGGGTGCGCTCGTAGATGCTCAGCGCCAGCGCGTTGGCGATCCCGAATATGGCGACGATGATCGCCAGCGCCAGCAGCGCGTAGACCAGGCCCAGCAGTGGGTTGATCGAGTTCTGCTGGTTCTGCTTCAGCTCCTCCTGGTTGAGCACCTCGGCGGTCGGGAACTGCTTCGTCAGTAGCGTCGTGATCTTCGCCTTGACGGCGTCGGAATTCGTACCGGGCGCCAGCTTTATGAAGTCGTAGGTGTCCTGGTGGGTGGCGAAGTCACGGGCGATCGTCGGCTGGGTGACGACCAGGCTCCCCAGCAGGCTGGCGTTGTCCTTGACCGAGCCGACGATCTTCAGGGTCGAGCGCTTGCCCGTCTGGCCCAGCACGCTGACCTTGTCGCCGACGTTGAACCCGTTGGCGTCGAGGAAGTTGGTCGTCGCGATCGTCTCGTTGCCGTGCAGGTCGCGCAGCGTCTGCGCCGTCGTTCCGTCCTGGAAGTTGAGCTTCAGCACCTTGGTCGCGGTCTTGGTGTCCAGCCCGGTCACCCGCGGCTTGCCCTTCGCGCCGCTGACCTTGACCTGGCTGGTCCGCAGCGGCGACACTGTCTGAATCCCCGGCACCTTCGCCACCGCCGGTGCCGCCGCAGCCGGGATCGGGTCGAAGCCGTTGTTGTTCTGGATCTCCAGCTGGCCCTGGAAGTTGGCGTCGATCGCGTTGGCGATCGAGGCCTTCAGCCCGGCCGCGAAGACGGTCACGAAGGCCACCACCGCGAGGCCGATCATCAGCGACCCCGCCGTGGTCGCGGTCCGGGTCGGGTTGCGCTCCGCGTTCTCGCGCGCCAGCTGCCCGGTCAGGCCGCGCAGCTTCTGCAGCGGCCAGCCGGCAACCTCCGCAAGCGGCCGGACCAGCCGCGGGCTGAAGAGCGCGACCCCGAACAGGACCAGCGCCGCCCCCAGCCCCAGCATCGCCGCCGACTGGCCCGAGCTCTTGATGTTGGCGAACAGCCCGACGCAAACGAGCGCCAGGCCGCCGACCGACAGCAGACCGGCGACGATCGTGATCACGATCGAGCGCCGCCGGCTCGAGGTCAGCTCGATCTGCTGCATCGCGGCGATCGGCGGCACCCGGGTCGAGCGCAGCGCCGGGCTCATCACCGCCAGCAGAGTGACCACGATCCCGACCAGCAGCGAGACGATGACAGTGCGCGATGCGACGACCAGCGAGGTCGTCGGCAGCCCGATCCCCAGGGCATTGAATAGCGACTCGATCCCCTTCGCGAACAGCAGCCCGCCGAACACGCCGCCGATCGCCCCCAGGGTCCCGATCGTCAGCGCCTCGATGAAGACCGAACTGAGGATCTGGCGACGCGAGGCGCCGAGCGTGCGCAGCATCCCGAACTCGCGCACCCGCTGGGCGACGGTGATGCTGAAGGTGTTGAAGATCACGAAGGCGCCGACGATCAGCGACACGACCGCGAAGACGCCGAGGAAGATCGGCAGGAAGCTGAGCGCCTTGTGGATCTGGTCGGACTGGCGGTTGGCGTTCTGGGCCGCGGTCTCGACCCGGATCCCCGACGGCACCACCTTGTCGACCCGCCGCGCGAGGTCACTGGCGGAGACGTCCGGGTTGTCGGCGATCGAGATCTGGTCGAACTTCCCGACGTTGCCGGTGATGAACTGGGCCTCGGGCAGGGTCAGCTGGGCGATGCTGGCGCCGCCGAAGTCGGTCCCGCCGAGCTCGGTCAGCCCGACCAGCTTGTAGGTCTTGGCGCGGCGCTCGCCGGCGAGCCGGATCGGGTCGCCGACCTTCAGTCCGGAGTCGTTGGCAGCCGCCTTGTCGAGGGTCGCCTGGCGGGCGTTTTGGGGCGGATGCCCGACCACCGTCTTCAGCGACTCGATCTTCGGCGGCAGCCGCGAGGAGATGAACTTGGGGGCGAACTGGGTGCCGACGCGCTTGGTGCCCTTGAAGATCCCGCCCGGGGTGAAGATCGTCCCCGCCGCCAGCTGGACTCCCGGCACCTGGCGCACCTTCTTCAACAGCGAGGCGTCGAAGGTCGGGACCGAGGAGTTGCTCTCCTGGGTGACCGGCTGGCGGGCCGTGATCACGACCGAAGTCCCCTTCAGCGAGTCGCTGAAGATCTGATCGAAGGCCTTGTTGATCGTGTCGGTGATGACGTAGGTGCCCGACACCAGCGAGACACCGATCAGCACCGCCAGCGCCGTCCCCAGCGCCCGGCCCTTGCGCGCCCAGAGGCTCTTGACGGCGAGGCTAGTCAAGCTCGCGCATCAGGTCGATCACCTCGTCCACCGTTCCCGGCGCGGCGTCGGAGACGATCTTGCCGTCGCGCAGGGTCAGCAGACGGTCGGCGAAGGTCGCCGCCTCGGGGTCGTGGGTGACCATGATCACCGTCTGGTCGAACTCGTCGACCGCCTGGCGCAGCAGCTTCAGCACCTCCTGCGAGGCCCGCGAGTCGAGGTTGCCGGTCGGCTCGTCGGCGAAGACGACGGCCGGCTTGGAGACCAGCGCCCGCGCCACCGCGACCCGCTGCTGCTGGCCGCCGGAGAGCTCCGAGGGCAGGTGGGTGCGGCGGTCGTCGAGCCCGACCGTCTTCACCAGCTGGTCGAGCCAGGCCTTGTCGGGCTTGCGGCCGGCGATCGAGAGCGGCAGGACCAGGTTCTCCTCCGCGGTCAGGACCGGCAGCAGGTTGAAGAACTGAAAGACGAAGCCGAGCTTGTCGCGGCGCAGCTTGGTCAGGTCGGCGTCGTCGAGGTCGGCGATCTCGGTGCCGTCGATCGCCACCGTGCCGCCGGTCGGCTTGTCCAGCCCGGCGAGGATGTGCATCAGGGTCGACTTGCCCGAGCCCGAGGGGCCCATGATCGCGGTGAAGCGGTCGCGCTCGAAGTCGACGCTGACGTCGCGCAGCGCGTCGACGGCAGCGTCGCCCTCGCCGTAGCGGCGGCTGACGTTTTTGGCCTCGACGATGAAGCGGCCGTTGGCCTGGGCCACCGCACCGTCAGACTGGACCTGGGTCTGTTCTGACGTCGAATCGGTCATCCGTGACGCTCCCCTGCTCGGGAATCAAGGACCACTTCAACGTAGCGATTTCGGTTCCTCGGCGGCGGCTCACGCCGCCGTCCATCTGGCCGTCAGTCGTAGATCGAGCAGGGAAACGGGAAGCTGATCGATTGACCCGCGAGGGGCTGCTGGTTACCGGTGTAGCTCACCTTCAGCCGCGTGAAGACGGTGCGGTCGATGTTCGCGCACGTTCTCGGGCGCTTGAGCTCGACCTTCGCGGGGCCGTGGACGATGTTGCCGCTGGCGCAGTCGGGGGTGCAGGTGTTGGCGGCGCCGGTTCCGTTGCCGGTCGCCGACTTGGCCCCGTAGTGGCTCCACTTGATCTTGTGCACCTGCAGCCCGGCATCGCCGCAGGCGGCGATCAGGTGCGTCGGCTTGTAGCGGGAATTGGTGCAGTTGCTCGGGAAGTAGACCTTGTGCTTGGCGCCGAACGCGTTGGCCACCAGCACCGAAGCGACCAGGGAAGGCAGAAGGAGGAGGGCCACGATGCGGATACCGGTGCGCACGAATCTGAGACTAACCCCCGCGGCGGCTGCCGCAAGGCCTAGTGGACGATCAGATAGACGCCGCCGGCGATCGCCGCGATGACCAGCAGCAGCGGCAGCACCGAGAGCAGGATCCCGAACAGGACCGTCAGGGCCGAGACGAGCGCCATCAGCAGCCCGACCAGGCCGGCGAAGATCCCCTTTGCGACCTCGGCGACGGTGCGGCCGGGGCCGCGCTGCTGGCTGACGGGCTCGCTCATGCCCACGAATGCTAGACCGCGGCCCGCTCCGGCCCCCTAGATTGCAGCCATGCGCGTGCTCGCGATCGTCCACCAGCGCGACGCCGGACCGGGGGTCTTCGCGGAGCAGATCCGCGAGCAGGGCCACGAGCTCGACCAGTGGCACATCTCCGAGACGACCGATCCGCCGACCGACCCGCTCGAGTTCGACGCGGTGATGACCTTCGGCGGGGCGATGAACGTCGACGAGGAGGACCAGCACCCCTGGCTGGCGGGCGAGAAGCAGCTCCTGGCCGAGCTGCTTCACCGCGGCAAGCCGCTGCTCGGCGTCTGTCTCGGGACCCAGCTGCTCGCCGAGGCCGCGGGCTCGAAGCCCCGCCGGGCCAGCGAGCCGGAGATCGGCTGGCTTCCGGTCCGGGTCACCGACGCAGGCGCCACCGACCCGGTGATCGGCCCCCTCGCCCCCTACTTCACTGCCTTTCAGTGGCACAGCTACGAGGCGCCGCTGCCGCCCGGCGCGGTCGCCCTCGCCCTCAGCCCAGTCTGCCTTCAGGCCTACCGGATCGGCGAGTGCGCCTGGGGGATCCAGTTCCACGCCGAGGTCAGCTCGGCCGACCTCGAGCACTGGATCGACGACTACGCGACCGATCCCGACGCGGTGCGGATCGGCGTCGACCAGGCGGCGCTGCGCAAGGACAGCCGGGTCGCGATCGGCGACTGGAACCGGATCGGGCGCGAGCTCTGCGGCCGGTTCCTGGAGGCGGCCGAACGGGTATAGGTTGGGGACGTGAGCTGGCAATGCGAGCACAGCGCCGATTCGAAGGCCAAGCCCGACGCGGTCTGGGAGCGTTACACCGACGTCGACAACTGGTCTGAGTGGTCGACCAAGGGGGTCGAGCACTCGACCCTGGAGGGCGAATTCGAAGTCGGAAGCAAGGGCGAGAGCAAGGCCCCGCACCTGCCGAAGGGCGAGTTCGAGCTGATCGAGGTCGAGCCGGAGCGAAAGTTCGCCTCCAAGGCGACGATGCCGGGCGCGACGCTGCTCTTCGAGCACGAGCTCGAGCCCAGCGGCGAGGGCACCCGGATCACCCACCGGGCCACCCTCGACGGCCCGCTGGCCTTCGTCTGGCAGCCGGTCGTCGGCCGGATCATCGAGCGCGGCCTGGCGCCCGGGGTCGAGAAGCTGGCCGAGCTGGCGCCGAAGAAGGAGGAAGAGGCGCGCAAGGAGGCCAAGGCCGACGAGGAGCGCGAGGAGCGGCTGAAGGAAGCCGACGAGAAGTTCAAGCAAGAGATCGAGGCCACGGTCGGCGAGGGCAAGGACGCCGGCGGCGCCAGCCTCCCGGGCACCGGGTAGACGCGGTCTACGTCTGAGCTCTGGCCTAGGGAGGCCCGCCGAGCCCGAAGCGCTCGCTCAGCGGTCCGATGCTCTCGGCATCCATGCTGAGGCCGTAGCCCGCCTGGACCTCGGCGATCGCGGCGAAGTCGGGCTCGCCGCGACGTTGAGCAGCGGTGCCTCGGTCTCGGCGCCGCGGATGATGTAGCGGGTGCCGAGGCTTGGGAAGTCGGCGCGCTCGCCGTCGCGGGGTCCGATGGTCGGGCTCGGCCATGGCGGGAAATTACCTGGGACGGGGATTGAGGTGGATCAAAGCCCGGCGGCCTCCAGACCCTCCGCCTTGGTGCGGTAGGAGTGCACCTCGGCGACCCTCCCCTCGCGAACCCGGAAGACCCAGGTCTCCTCGATCGCCACCTCCGCGCCGCCGCCGTGGGCGCGGCCGGTGAGGCGCATTGGGACCACCGCGAGATCGTCGCCGCCGATGAACTCCAGCGCCTCGGCGCGGAAGTCGTCAAAGGTGGATTGCCACTGCAGCGTCAGGCCCATAACCGCCTCCTTGCCGTGCAGGGTGGCGGTCTCCGGCTCGTCCTGGGTGGGGGTCCAGGCGACGTCGTCGTGCAGCAGATCGAGGGCGGTGTCGGGACGCGGATCGTCCGGGTCCATCGCCGCGAGCATCCGGCGCACGACCGCGACCGCGTCGTCGGCCATCCGGTCCCCCTACTCCGGCGTGATGTAGGCGCTGGAAAGCCCGCCGTCGACCATGAACGCGGTCGCGGTGACGTAGGAGGAGTCGTCGCTGGCCAGGAACAGCGCCCCCTTGGCGATCTCGTCGGCGCGGGCAAAGCGGCCCATCGGCAGGTGGACGAGGCGGCGCTTGGCCTGCTCCTCGTCGCTGGCGAAGAGCTCGTGCAGAAGCGGGGTGTCGACCGGGCCCGGGCAGATCGCGTTGACGCGGACGCGGCGGTTGGCGAACTGGACCCCGAGCTCGCGCGAGAGCGCCAGCACGCCGCCCTTCGACGCGGTGTAGGAGACCTGCGAGACCGCGGCCCCCATCACGGCGACGAAGGAGGCGGTGTTGATCACCGAGCCGCCCTCGCCGGCGAGAAGGTGCGGGATGCCGTGCTTGCAGCAGAGAAAGACCCCGCGCAGGTTGACGTCCTGGACCTGCTGCCAGACCTCCAGCGGCGTCTCCAGGACCGAGCCGTCGATCGGCGGGTTGATGCCGGCGTTGTTGAAGAGGACGTCGATGCGGCCGAACTCCTCCCGCGCCTGCTCGTACATGTCCCGCACCTGCTCGCCGTCGGTGACGTCGGCGCGGATCGCCAGGTCGCCCTCGGCGCCGACGTCGATGTCGACCCCGACCACGTGCGCCCCCTCGGCGCTGAACAGCCGCGCCGACTCGGCGCCGATGCCGCTCGCGGCGCCGGTGATAACGCAGACCTTGCCCTCCAGCCGTCCGGCCATCGCCCAGAGCCTAAGGCGCCTACGGCGCCCGGACCAGTGCCGCAGCGTCTATTTCGGACACCGAGCGGCAGCCGGAGAGGCCCATCGTGAGGTCGAAGTCGGCCTTGAAGTTCTGGATCAGCTCCCGCACCCCGCGCTCGCCGGCGATCGCCAGCGCCTCGACGTAGGGGCGGCCGACCAGCACCGCGCTCGCGCCGAGCGCCAGCGCCTTGAAGATGTCGGCGCCGCCGCGCACGCCTGAGTCGAGCAGGACCGGGATCCGGCCCTCGACCGCGTCGGCGACCGCCGGCAGCGCCTCGATCGTCGCGATCGCGCCGTCGACCTGGCGCCCGCCGTGGTTGGAGACGACGATGCCGTCGATCCCGTGGTCGATCGCCTTGCGGGCGTCGTCGGGGTGCAGCACCCCCTTGAGCAGGATCGGCAGCTCGGTGCGCTCGCGCAGGAAGGCGAGGTCCTCCCAGGTCAGCGAGGGGCGCGAGTAGATGTCGATGAAGGTCTGCACCGCCTTGATCGCCTCGCGCGAGCGCAGCGCCCGCCAGGAGCCGCCGGGAAAGGCGCGGGTCATCTGCCACAGCACCGCGAGGGCGGAGAGGCTCGGGCGCGGCTGCGGCCCCTCGCTCGCGGGCCGCTGCTCGAGCAGGCGGCGGAAGACCGGGTCGCTGGTGTACTGGGCGATCCCCTTGCCGCGCAGGAACGGCAGATAGGCGACGTCGAGGTCGCGGGTGCGCCAGCCGAGCAGGGTGGTGTCGAGGGTGACGACGATCGCCTCGCAGCCGCAGGCCTCGGCGCGGCCGGCGATGCTCTCGACCAGCTCGTCGGACTTCGACCAGTAGAGCTGAAACCAGCGCAGGGTCTGGCCGAGCTCGGCGGCGACGTCCTCCATCGGCTCCGAGGCCTGGTTGGAGATCACCATCGGCACCCCTTCGGCGGCGGCGGCGCGGGCGACGGCGAGGTCGGCCCGGCGCTGGACCATCTCGAGGACGCCGATCGGGGCGAGCAGGAACGGGAACTCCAGCCGGCGGCCGAAGAGCTCGGTGCCGGTGTCGCGCTCGGAGACGTCGCGCAGCATCCGCGGCACGATCCGCCAGCGGCGGAAGCCATCGCGGTTGGCGCGCATCGTCTCCTCGTGGCCGGCGCCGCCGGCGATGTAGGCCCAGGCGTTGGCCGACATCGCCTCGCGGGCCCGCTCGCCGCGCTCGGCGTCGTCGACCGGGACCCGCGGCCGGCGCCCTCCGACGCCACCCAGATAGACCGCGGTCTGGCGCTCCTCCCCCCTCACCTGCGCCGCTGCCTCATTCGGTCTTCAAGAAGACGTTCTTGACCTCGGTGTAGGCGTCGAGCGCGTCGGGGCCGAGCTCGCGGCCGACCCCCGACTGCTTGAAGCCCCCGAACGGGGTCGAGACCCGGACCGAGGTGTTGTCGTTGATCGAGATCACCCCGGTCTCGATCTGGCGCGCGACGCGCAGTCGCCCGCGCCCCGTCGCGGGTCCAGATCGAGCCCGAGAGCCCGTAGATCGTGTCGTTGGCGATCCGCACCGCCTCCGCCTCGTCGGCGAACGGGATCACGCAGGCGACCGGGCCGAAGATCTCCTCCCGCGCCGCGCGCTCCTCGTTGGACATCGGACCCAGCACGGTGGGCGGAAACCAGTAGCCGGGACCGTCGGGAGCCGAGCCGCGGATCGCCACCGGGGCGCCGTCGTCGAGATAGGAGGCGACCGTCGCGCGCTGCTCGGCGGAGATCAGCGGCCCCATCTCGGTCCCCTCGGAGAGCGGGTCGCCGACCTTGATCGCCTTGACGCTGCGCTCCAGCGCCGCCATGAAGTCGTCGATCGCCGCTCTGCTCGACGAGGATCCGCGAGCGCGCGCAGCAATCCTGGCCGGCGTTGCCGAAGACAGCCAGCGGCGCCGCGGCGGCGGCGGCCTCGAGGTCGGCGTCGGCGAAGATCACGTTGGCCGACTTGCCGCCCAGCTCCAGGGTCACGCGCTTGATCGTCCGCGCGGCCCCGGCGGCGATCCCGCGCCCGACCTCGGTCGAGCCGGTGAAGGCGATCTTGGCGACGTCGGGATGCTCGACCAGGCGCCCGCCGACCTCGCCCCCCGGTCCGGCGACGACGTTGAGCACCCCCATCGGCAGCCCGGCCTCGATCGCGATCTTCTCCAGCTCCAGCGCCGTCAGCGGGGTCAGCCCGGCCGGCTTGAGGACGACGCAGTTGGCCGCCGCAAGCGCCGGTGCGACCTTCCAGGAGGCGATCACCAGGGGGAAGTTCCAGGGCACGATCAGCCCGACGACGCCGAGCGGCTCGCGGAAGGTCATGTCGACCCCGCCCTCGACCGGGATCGTCTGGCCGAGCAGGCGCTCGGGCGCGCCGGCGTAGTAGCGGAAGGTCTGGGCGACCATCCCGATCTCGCCGCGGGCGTCGCCGATCGGTTTGCCGACGTTGCGGGCCTCGAGCTTGGCCAGGTCCTCGAGCCGGTCCTCGACCGCCCCTGCCAGCGCAAGCAGCAGCCCGGCGCGGTCGCCGGGCGCCACCGCGCGCCAGGCCGGGTAGGCCTCCTTGGCGCGGGCGACTGCCAGGTCTACCTCGGCGGCGCCCGCCTGGGGGATCTCGGCCAGGACCTGCTCGGTCGCCGGCTCGATGACCTGGATCAATGCGCGTGGCCTCCTCTGCTTCGCGTCCGGGGGCCACGCGGTCCCCGGTCGATTCCTTTCGCGGCTTCGACCAGGGCCGCGATCGCGCGGCTTTCCTCCTGCTCCTCGGGATGCCAGAGGACGCCGAGGGCGAAGCGATGGTCGTCGGGGCCGAGCTCGATCGCCTCGACCGTCCCGTCGTCGGCCCAGCCGGTCGCCCGCAGTCCCTTCCCCAGCTCGCCGACACCCTGATGGTGATGCGACTTGACGCTCTCGCGCTCGACCCCCGCGATCCGTGCCGCCAGCGAGCCGGGCTCCAGCCGCACCTCGTGGTCGGTGAAGGTGCCCGGCGTGTGGCGATGGTCGGGATGGCCGACGACGTCGGGAAGGTGCTGGACGATGTCGCCGCCGCGGGCGAGGTTGAGCACCTGCATGCCGCGGCAGATCCCCAACACCGGCATCCCGCGCTCCAGCGCCGCCCGCGTCAACGCGACGTCGAAGCGGTCGCGCTCGGGCCGGATCCCGGCCGTCTCGGGGTGCGGCGGCTGGCCGTAGAAGGCGGGGTCGATGTCGTTGCCGCCCGACAGCAGCAGGGCGTCGATGCGGTCCAGCCAGCGCTCCGGTGCCGCCTCGGCGAGATCGTCAGGGGGCAGCAGGAGCGCGATCGCCCCGGCCCGCTGGACCGCGAGCGAGTAGGAGTGGAATGCCAGCGTGGAGGTCTCATCCCAGTGGCCTATGCGCGCCTGCTCGATCGCGGCGGTTATCCCAACCGCACAGCTCATCGACAAACCGTAATGGCGGGATCAGCTCGGCGGGACCGCGAGCACCGGCACCTTGGCGATGTGCAGCAGCCGCTGGGTGACGCTGCCCAGCAACAAGCCACCGACCGACGAGTGCCCCCGCGTGCCGATGACGATCAGGTCCGCTCCGGCAGATTCGGCGGCCTCGGCGATCGCATGCGCGGGCCCACCGAGGATCACGTCCTTGACCTCGACGCTGGCATCGATGCCCTGCGAGGAGAGCTCCTCGGCCTGCTTGCGAATCGCCTCCCGGATCTCTTCATCACCGGCCCTGATGTCGCCGCCTCCCTTGCCGACGGTGCGCTCGTCGACATGGACCAGCACAAGCTTGGCGCTGTCGCGCTTGGCGAGCTCTGCGGCTATCGGAGTTACACGCTGGGAGTTCTCTGAGCCATCCAGCGCCAGCACGATTGTCTTGAACATGGTGAGCTCCTCCTGTTGGTTCAGCCGCGCTCGAACATGCGCCGGCGCTCGTAGTCGGTGACGACCTGGTCGTAGAGCCGCTGCTCGGTCTGGCCGTAATTGAGGTAGTGCTTGTAAACCGCGTCGCCGAAGGCCTTGCGAGCGAAGTCGCTTTCCTCCCACAGCCCGACCGCCTCTCGCAGGGTCGCGGGGAATGCGTCGGCCTCGCCGGCCTCATAGGCGTTTCCCTTCAGCTCCGGGCCGGGATCGGCCCCCTGCTCGATTCCGTCCAGCCCGGCCGCAAGCAGCGCCGCATAGCAGAGGTAGGGGTTGACGTCGGCCCCCGGGATCCGGCACTCGACTCGCCGTGCCTGGCCGTTGCCGACCACCCGAAAGCCGCAGGTGCGGTTGTCGCGCCCCCAGGAGACCGAGGTCGGCGCCCAGCTCTCGGCGGCATAGCGCTTGTAGGAGTTGACCGAGGGCGCGACGAACAGCGCCAGTTCGCGGATGTGGCTGCGCAGCCCGCCGAGGAAGTGCCGAAAGACGTCGGTCTCCTGGTCGCCGTCGATGAAGACGCTGTTCCCGTCACCGTCGACGAGGCTGGAGTGGATGTGGCAGGAGCTGCCGATGTCCTTCTCCGACGGCTTGGCCATGAAGGTGGCCGAGATCTCGTTCAGGAAGGCGATCTCCTTGACCCCGTTCTTGTAGACGGTGTGGCGGTCGGCCGATGTGATCGCGTCGGCATAGCGGAAGTTGACCTCGTGCTGGCCGTTCCACGCCTCCCCCTTGGAGAACTCGATCGGTATTCCCGCGGCCTGCATCCCGCGCCGGATCGGCCCGATGTAGGCCTCGTCCATCGTCGACGCCAGCACGTGGTAGTCGAGGATGTAGGGAATCGTGGGAGTGAGGCCGCGGAAGTCCTTCTCCCAGGCCTCGGCGTAGGTTTCCTTGTAGAGGTAGAACTCCAGCTCGGAGGCGAAGAAGGGCGTGTAGCCCATCTCAGCGGCGCGCTCGTACTGGGCGATCAGCACCTGGCGCGGCGAGGCGGCGACCGGGGTCCCGTCCTCGTTCATCACGTCGCAGAGGACCAGCGCGGTGCGGTCGAGCCAGGGGATGCGGCGCAGGGTCGCGAGGTCGGGTGCGATCGCGAAGTCGCCGTAGCCCGACTCCCAGTTGGCCATCTCGTACCCGGGCACCGGCTCCATCTCCATGTCGACGGCGAGCAGGTAGTTGCAGCCCTCGATTCCATGCTCGACGACGTCCCCGAGGAAGTACTCGACCTGGATCCGCTTGCCCGACAGCCGCCCCTGCATATCGGTGAAGGCGGTGACGACCGTGTCGATTGCGCCCTCCTCGGCGGCGGAGCGCAACTCGTCGAGGCTGAGCATGCCGGCGTCGCCACCGGGGCCGCCGGGGCGCTCGGCAGCCTTGCCTGGATCGTCTCCTGTCACTGGCGCTACTCGGCGCCGCCCGACGCCGGCTCTGCCGCCGTCCCGGCTTCCGGAGCCCCTCCGCCCACCTGGCCCGTGGTCGGGTCGACCTCAACCTGGCGGATCGGCCCCTGGAAGGTGTTGCGGGCGCTTATAAGCCACCAGGTCCCGACCGCGATGATCACGGCCAGCACCGCGAAGGGGGCGTAGTTGACGTACTTCCAGTCGAAGTCCGAGTGCCAGAAGGCCCCGGTCGAGCCCTGCGGGAGGCTGAAGACGATCACGCAGAAGATCACCCACAGCACCGCCGCCGGATTGACCCACTTGTACTTGCGGCCGAGTGTCCAGGGACCGGGCTCGAAGGCGTCGCCCATCCGCCAGCGCAAGAACGTCGGGATCACGTAGGCGATGTAGAGGCCGATCACCGCGATCGAGACCACCGCGAAGAAGGCGTAGGTGTAGTTGTTTGAGTCCCCGATCAGCGCCGGCGCGGTCACGACCGCGGCACAAGTGGCCATGAAGAGGACCGAGAAGTGCGGCACCCGGTGATGGTTGAGCCGGGTCCAGATCCGGTGCCCGGGCACCGCCCGGTCGCGCGAGAACGCGTAACACATACGCGAGGCGCTGGTCAGGCAGGCCATCCCGCAGAACAGCTGGCCGACGGTGGCGATCAGGATCACCATCTTCGCCGCCCAGGGATCGAGCGAGCTGTCGAAGATCGACAGCGACGAACCGATGCCAAAGCCGTTGTCGGCGCTGTTGACGAAGCCGGTGTTGGTGGCGGCGAAGGTGATCGCCAGGAGCACGAACCAGCCGATCACGCCGGCCCAGAAGACCGAGCGCCAGACGCCCTTGGCGGCGCCCAGCGCGGCCCCCTGCGTCTCCTCGGAGATGTGCGCGGAGGCGTCATAGCCGGTCTGCGTGTACATCGTCAGCAGGAAGCCGAGCGGTAGCACGTAGAACCAAAACCCGGCTCCACTTGCTCCGCCGAAGAGCCCGGTGTTGTTGATCGTGTGCCCGAAGACGAAGCTGACGCTCTGGTGATGCGAGGGGACGATGATCAGCAGCCCGATGATCACCGCGACCCCGAGCACGTGCCAGCCGACCGAGATGTCGTTGAATCGGGCGACCAGCGGCGACGAGTAGATGTTGATCAACGAATGGATGCCGAGGAAGAGCAGGAAGATCAGGAAGGTCTCCAGCAGCACGTGGCTGGAGTCGCCGAAGTTGACGAAACCGAGGTCGAGTCCGTAGAGGTTGAGCAGCGCGTAGGCGAACTGGGCCGACGCGTAGACGACCGAGGCGACGATCCCGACCAGGCCGATGAGGTTGAACCAGCCGGTGAACCAGCCCCAGGTCTTGCCGCCGAGGTCGGAGGCCCAGTAGTAGATGCCGCCGGCGGTCGGATACTTGGAGACCAGCTCAGACATTGAGAAGGCGACCAGCAGGATCAGGCCGCAGATGATCGGCCAGCCCCAGGAGATCGCGATCGGGCCGCCGCTGTTCCAGGCGAAGGCGTAGGTCGTGAAGCAGCCGGCGAGGACGGAGATGATCGTGAACGAGATCGCGAAGTTCGAAAACGCGCTCCAGGCCCGGTCCAGCGACTGCTTGTAACCCAGCTCCGCGAGACGAGACTCATCGTCGCCAGTCCGTACGCCGCTCTCCATCTGGTCCCCTCTCTTCCTGGCTTCCCCCCCGCCGTCCTGGCGGGTGACTTGGGCCGAGCCTATGGGCGGCGCCGATTTCAGTCAAGGCCGGTTAGACCAAGCTGGAGGGCCAACGCGCACCGCACGGGCACACGGGAGACTGCGAACCGATTGGCGCTAGGGATCGGGGGTGGGGGCGTCGTCTACCGTTGCATCGGCGGACGGGCCGGGGTTGGCTTCGACATCGTCCTTGGGGCCGATGTCGATCACCACGTCGCTGGCGATCACCTGGCGGACGGCGAGGAACTCGCGGTAGTAGTCGGCCGCCTCGTGAAAGCAGAAGTAGAGCGCCTCCTCGATCGTGCAGCCGTTGTCGGCCGCGGTCCCGCGGGCGGCCCTCCAGACCTTCTCCTTCGCGTCCTCGATCAGCTCCGGAGAGGCGCCGTAGCTTCGGTACATGTCCTCGAGGGCGAGTTCGGCGTCGGCGTAATAGAAGACCTGGTGCCGCTCACGCGCCCGAATCCGGCGCTCCGCCGCCTCGGCGACGAGCTCGGCGTGCCTGCGGTCGACGCCCTGCGCAACCAGCTCCTCGGTCAGCTCTTTCGGAGTCATCGGGAAGGCATCGGCTGCGGAGGGGGCCTGCTTTAGCCCAAATCAGGCGCCGATGCGCTTGACGCGGAACTTGGCAACCGCCGCGGTCGGATCCTCGGCGCCGGAGGAGTTCACCGCCCGGACCTTGAGCACGTGGCGGCCGGGTGCCAGGCGGCGCACCATGCGCTTCGCGCAGGGCTTGTATTTGACGCTGTCGAGCTTGCAGCGAAAGCTCGAGCCGGCCTGGTCGGCGCCGAACCTGAAGACGATCCTGGCCCGGGCCGAACGCCTGCGCACGACCCGGCCCGGCTTGCGCTTGAAGAAGGTGTCGGGCTTACGGGCGCTGGCGGTGGAGCTGCCGCTGCCCGTTCCCGAGGAGGACTGGCCCGAGCCGCCGCCCCCGCCTCCGGCGGGGTTCGAGGCGCCCGGGAGGGCGAGCAGAGCCCGGTAGACGTTGAGGCGCCCGCCCGAGGTGGTGCTGCCGGCCAGGTCGGGGACAGGGTCGACGCTGCTCAGAAGCGCCGTCTTGACCTCCGAGGCGGTCGCGGCCGAGTCGTCGGCGAACAGCAGCGCCGCCGCGCCGCTGACCATCGGCGTCGCCATCGAGGTCCCGTCGAGGAACTCATAGCCGTTGTTGCTCGGGCTGCCGTGGCAGACGAGATTGATGTCGTCCATGTGGACGCCGTCGGCGACCGTCGCCGGGCTGGCGTCGCTGGTCAGGGTCAGCTGGACCTGCACATCGTCTCCGGGCTGGAAGTGGTTGTTGAGATCGAAGAAGCGCTTCTGCCAGGAGCTGGACGACGTGAAGCGGGCCTTGGCGTCCGGGTCGGCGACCCCGTTGCGGAGCAGGTCGATCTCGAACTGGTCCCCGGTCCCCAGCGCGACCGAGCGGAAGTAGTCCAGCTCGCAGGTCGAGTAGCCGCTCGGGATGGTGACGGTGCTGGAGGTGACCTGGTTGGTCGTACCTGGGGCATAGTCGCCGCCCGGCGAGTCGGTGATGCCGAAGTTGTCGTTGTGCGGGTCCTCGGAGCTGGCGGCCCAGGTCGACCCTCCGGTGTTGGTCCAGCTGGCGATGTCCCCGGTCTCGAAGCCGTCAACCGGGAAAATGGTGCGCGAGGAGGTGCTGTAGATATTGACTCCCGGGGCGCCGAGGTCGACCGAGCTGGCGCCGTAGTTGGAGAAATCGGCCCGGCGGTCTGACTGATTGGTGGCGGCGACGCAGATCACGTTGTCGGCGCTGTAGGTGGGGCCCTGGTCGGCGGTGCAGGGGAAGTTGGTGTGGGCGTCGTTGTTGACGCCGTTGCCGTTGCTGTCGCCGTTGCCGGCCGCAAAGACGTAAAGGGTGCCGGGATGCGCCGCCAGGGCGTCGGTCACGGCCTGGCTGGGCCCGCCGCCGGCGATCGAACCGTTCGCGACCCTGGCGCCATGGTCGCCGGCATAGTTGATCGCCGCGATCAGGGCGCTGTTGGGACAGCCGCTGTCGTAAGGGCCGCAGATCCGCAGCGACATCAGCGAGGCGTGCTGGGCGACGCCGGTGGTGCCGATGCCGTTGTTGCCCTGCGCGAGCGCGATCCCCGAGACGTGGGTGCCGTGGCCGCTGAGATCGCTGGGGTCGCCGTCGGGGGGACCCGGCGTGTCCTGAGAGTCGTGGTAGGCGTCGCCGATGAAGTCGGCGCCGTGGACGTCGTCGGGTATCCCGTTGCTGTCGTCGTCGGTGCTGTCGACGGTCGGGTCGGCCGGGTTGGTCCAGAGCTCGTTGGCGAGGTCGAGGTGCTGGAGGTCGGCACCGGTATCCATCACGGCGACGATCGGGCTGTCCGGGGCCCCGGGGGCGATCCCGGTGGTGGTGTTCCAGGCCGCGGTCGCCTCGATGTCGGCATTGGGGATCCCGGTCACTCCGTTGACCGTCTGGCCGTCGTTGAAAAGGCCCCACTGGTTTCCGTCCAGGAACTCGGGGTCGTTGGGCAGCGAGGCCGGCTGCAGGATCTGGTTGGGCTCGGCATAGGCGACGCCGGGCTGGGACTCGAGCTGGCGCACGGTCGCCGCGACGGAATCGCCGTCGGTGACCTTGACAAGCTGGGTCGCGGCCATCCCCAGGCCTTCGATCGGCTTGGTGCCGGTTTCGGCGCGGGCATCGGCGCGGGCAGCGGTCGAGCTGCCGGGGTGATAGCCGACGATCACCTGGCCGGGCACGACGTCGGCCGCCGACGCGGCGGCCGGCGGCAGGACGACGGCGGTGATCGCTGCCGCGATCACCGGCAGGCAAATACGCATGCGCAGCGGGTGAGTCATGAACTCGTCCTATTTATCGGCGCGATCGGGCGCTTTGATGAACCCATCCATGGGTTCAAACCCAGCCCAAAGCCGATTTCTACGCCGTTATGAGTTTCGCGGACGCCTGTACGAGGCCTGCAGGCGTCTGCGTGAGACCCCCAAACCGCTGCCTGGGGCGGCTCAGTATCCGGGCGCGTGGCGGACCCTGTAGTGGCCCCGCGTCGCGGCACGGCGGTGCTTGTGCCAGCGCGGCCCGCTGATCCCGCGGGCGTTGCCCGAGGTGTCCCAGCGCAGGCCGGCGATCACCGCGTAGGCGTGGCCGCGGTTGGCGTAGACGGTGATCCAGCTGCCGCGGCCATGGGCGCCCCAGCGCTCGAGCCCGGTCGAGTCCATCGGGCTGTCGAGAAAGCCGCCGCCGTGCAGCGCGTAGCTGACCGATCCCGAGCAGTCATAGCCGCTCGACTGCCAGGCGCCGTGCCCACCGCCCCAGACGTAGGGCCTGGTCGCGATCCGGTTGGCGGCGGCGATCACGGCCTGCACAGCGGGCGGGGCGCTGGCCGGTGCGATCGCGATCCCGTGCACCAGCTTGGCCTTGGCGCCGGCGACGGTCGGCGTCCCGGCGACGCTCGTACCCGGCGGCGGGGCGGCGTTCGGGTCGGGCGGCGCGGTGCCGCCCGAAGCGCCGTAGGCGCTGCCGGCGGCGAGCAGGGACACAGCGGCCGTGCCGCAGGCGAGCGAAATCAGCTTCGAACGAATGCCAGGGAAACGCAACTCGACGGCCTCCTTCTCGTGCCTGCGGGGTTAGCTGTCGGGCTGGCGCTGAAGGAGCAGCGCCCCCACCGTGGTGGGTTTGCCCCGGAAACCTGGGTCCCCCGCTCCCCGGCTGCGTGCAGGCGGGGATTAGGCGTCGTTTTCGCTTGTTCGAGGCGTCAGAACAGCCGACTCGCGCCCGAGTTGCGGTGGCGAGGAGATATTTCTCAGTAAAGGGCCGCAGCCAGGCGGCGGCGGTAATCGCGGGCCATCGGGTCATCCTGGCCCAGCTCGGCGAGCTCGCCGACGATCACGCGTCGAATCTGCTCCCCGGTCTCGTCGCCGTCGTGGGCCAGCGCACCGAGCAGGGCGTCGAGCCCGGGTCCGGTGTCGCCGCGGTCGAGCATTGAGAGCGCCTCGGCAAGCTCGGGCGAGCCGTTCTGCTCGAGCTCGATGTGGCTGGCGAGACCGTCGGCCTCGAAGCTGCCCTTGACCTCCCCCAGCAGCTCGAGGGCTTCGCTGTCCTTGCCCTCCGCGTGCAGCTTGCGCGCCCTCTCGATCCTGTCGTCGGGCGGCCTCGGCACCAGGGAGTCGAAGAACCGCTCGACCATCCGCGGCGGCTGGGCGCCGAGGAACTCGGACACCACCTTGCCGTCGCGAAACGCCTTCACGGCCGGGATCGAGGCAGTCTGAAAGCGCATTGCCAGGCCAGGGTTGGCGTCGGTGTCGACCTTTGCCAGCACGACCTTGCCCTGGCGCTCCTGCTCGGCCTTCTCCAGCACCGGCCCCAGGGTGCGGCAGGGCCCGCACCACTCGGCCCAGAAGTCGACCACCACCGGCAGCTGGTGGGAACGCTCGATGACCTCGGTCTCGAAAGTCTGCTCGCTGACGTCGATCGCCATACCCACAAGGCTAGTGGCCTCGGGCTGCCCAGCAGCGCCCTATGGTCAGGACGCAGGGCTTTCGAGCAACGCCCGGACCGCGTTCAGGACCGCGGCAGGCTCTCGCTCAAGGCGGAGGTGGGTGACGCGCAGGACGCGGAAGCCGGCGAGTTGCAGCGCCGTGTCGCGGGCGCGATCACGTTCGAAGGCGGCCCGGGTGCGATGGTAAGCATGCCCGTCAAGCTCGACCACCAGGCGCTGCCGCAACCAGACAGCGTCGACCTCAAGGCCGCAGACGATGACGTTGACGCGTGGGGGCGGCAATGCCGCCTTGTCGCAGAGAGCCAGGAAGCGGCGCTCCAAATGCGAGCGGGTCGCCGCAGCGCCCGGCAAGGCATCGGCGAGGATCTCTCGCAATCGCCGTGTGCCGCGTCTGCGTGAGCCGCGGGAGAGGATCTGCTGCAGGCCCGTGAGATCGAGCAGCCGCAGGCGCTCTGCCTCCTCGAGGGTTCGCGCGAGGTCTCCGAACGCCAGGACGCCGGCAAGGTCGACCAGGGTTCGCGCAACCGTCGTGACGGGAATCGCGCGGCGCATCGTGCGGTCGTCAGGGGGCAGAGCGCGGCTGCAGTGGATGACGATTCCGGGGCGTCGATGGCTGCTGCGCCCGGGCACGGTCACTTCGACTGCCTCGCTCTGCCTCAATCCCCAAAGCGCGGCAGCGCTGCGACGGCTCAGAACCGCACGGTCGCCGCAGGCCAGCACGGCAGCGAGCCATCTGCCCTCGATTTCCACCCCGGTGCGCCCGACGGCGTAGACGCCGCGGTGGAGTCGATGAAGCCGCCCGGCAAGGTGGCGGTGCTCGATCGCCCGCGGGCCGAAACCGAGCCGCAGCAACTGCCGATACGACACCACGCCGTGCTGGCGCGTCGCGAGAGCGGCGAGTGAGCGCTCGGCATCGCCCCGCGATCCGCTTGCCTGCAGTTGTCCCCCTATGGGAGGGATAAGTGGCGACACGACGCCAATGTGGCGCCAGGGGGCGCGTCACTTCAGGCGCAAATGCAAAGAAAGAGCCCCGGCAAAAGAAGAGCCCCGGCAAAAGGAAAGGGCCCCGGCCAAAGGAAAGAGCCCCGGCCAGGCCGGGGCTCTTGGTGAGTCGCTCTGGAGAGAGTTGGCGACCCGGGTCGCGAGCCGCCGCCAGAGCTCAGACGGTTGCCGCGGCCTGCTCGGCCTGGCTGCGCTCGGCCTCCTCGGCCTCCTTCGGCTGCCCCACCTCGGGGGGCGGCTCCTGGCGCGGCATCAGCACCTCGCGGGCGATCACCAGGCGCTGGATCTGGCTCGTGCCCTCGTAGAGCTGCATGATCTTCGCGTCGCGCATCAGCTTCTCGACCGGGTAGTCCTTGATGAAGCCGTAACCGCCGTAGACCTGGACGGCGTCGGTGGTGATCTCCATCGCCGAGTCGGCGGCGAAGCGCTTGGCGTGCGAGGAGGCAAGCGTGTTGCGCTTGCCCTGGTCGAGCAGGGCCGCCGACTGCCAGACCAGCAGCCTGCCCGCCTCGACCTTGGTCGCCATGTCGGCGATCATGAACTGGATCGCCTGGTGCATCGCGATCGGGACGCCGAACTGGACCCGCTCCTTGGAGTACTCGGCGGCGAACTCGAAGGCGGCGCGGCCGATGCCGACCGCCATCGCCGAGACGCCCGGGCGGGTGCGGTCGAGGGTCATCATCGCCAGCTTGAAGCCGTGATTCTCCTCGCCGAGCAGGTTCTCGGCCGGGATCTCGACGTCGTCGAAGGAGATGGTCGCGGTGTTGGAGGCCCGCTGACCCATCTTGTCCTCCTTCTTGTCGACCGTGACGCCGTCGAGGTCGGCATCGACGATGAAAGCGCTGATGCCGCGGTGACCGGAGTCAGGGTCGGTCTTCGCGTAGACGGTGAACCAGTCGGCGTAGCTGCCGTTGGTGATGAAGCACTTGGATCCGTTGATGACGTACTTGTCGCCCTGCTTGACGGCGCGGGTCTTCATCCCGCTGACGTCGGAGCCGGCGTCGGGCTCGGTGAGGCAGAAGCTGGCCAGCTTCGGCGCCTCGGTCAACATCCCGAGGTACTTCTTCTTGATCTCGTCGGAGCCGCCGATCAGAACCGGCGCCGAGGCGAGGCCGTTGGCCATCAGCGAGGTGCCGATGCCGGAACAGCCCCAGCCCATCTCCTCTTCGATCAGACAGCCGGAGAGGTTGTCGAGGTCGGGTCCGCCGCAGTCCTCGGGGACGTGGACGTTCATCAGCCCGACTTCCCAGGCCTTCTCGATGATCTCCTGCGGCCAGCTGCCGTCGCGGTCGTAGTCCCAGGCGACGGTGCGGATCTCCTTCTCGGCAAAGTTGTGCGCGAGCTCGCGTAGGTCCTTTTGCTCGTCGGTCAAGGTGAGGTCAACCACTGAGGCTCCTTTTCTGGTTCAAAGCCTTGATCTGGGCCGCCCTCGTGGCGGCCGTTGCACCCGATTGACTGGTCAGTCAACCAGTTTTCAAAGGTTAGCGGACCATCTGGGAGCGGATGCAGGTTGTGCCCGGCCGGGCGTGCCCGATCGACCCGCCCGCCGCCCCCGGGGACGGGCTCTAATCTTGGTCTGTGGCGCTCGCGCTGAGCCAGCTGACCGCCGGAATGGTGCTGATCGTGGTCACGATCGCGGTGGTGCCGATTGCGGCGATCGCCTTCGCCCGCTCGGGCTCGGCGCTGAAGACGATGGGCAAGGGCCAGTGGGCGATCGACCGCGAGCTGCCGCCCTCCCCCGGCCTGACCGGCAGCGCCCCCGCACCGGTCCCCCGCGCGGTGCGCGAGAGGGAGATCCGGCAGATGATCGAGGCGAAGTCCTACCGCCGCCAGGCCCGCGGCGGTGAGCCGCTGGACATCGAGGCCGAGGTGCAACGGCTGCTGGGTGAGACCGAGGCCTCTCCGGGGGCGGGGATCAACCGCGAGCTGCGCAACGAGGTGCGCCAGCTGGTGCGGGCGCGCAACGAGCGGCGGATGCGGCAGGGCAAGCAGCCACTCGACGTCGAAGCCGAGGTCGAGCGCCAGCTTCGCGATCTCGAGGGCCTCGGCCAGTAGTCCGCCGGGCTCTCCGCGCCCCCCTGCGGGTATACATTTGCCCTGATGCCGAAGTCGCAGGCCGAGGAGCGCATAGTCGAGCAGGACGAGCTGCTGATGCAGCCGGGGACCTACTTCAACCCCCAGACCGAGGTGCTGGTGGTCGTCGACGACTCGACCTCGCTCGACCAGGAGATCTTCAACATGGAGGCCTACGAGGGCGCCGACTGGGTCCGGATCGGCGACGAGGTGCCGGTCGACGAGGACGCCCGCGACACGCTGCTGGAGAAGTTCCAGACCCACTACCACCCCGGCTCGGCGGGCTCGGTCTCCGAGACGGCGCTCGACCAGGGCGACGAGGAGCTCGACGAGGACGAAGACGGCCAGGATCCCGGCCGCGAGGATTAGCGACCGATGCGGGCTGAGGGCCAGCCGGCGCCGGACTTCACGCTTCCGAACCAGAACGGCGAGCAGGTCACGCTCTCCGAGCTGCGCGGCCAGACCGTGGTCCTCTACTTCTATCCCCGCGCCGACACGCCCGGCTGCACCGCCCAGGCCTGCGGGATCCGCGACCACCGCGGCGACTACGAGGGCGTCGGCGCGCGGGTGCTGGGGGTCTCGCCCGACACGGTCGAGGACGTGGCCAAGTTCGCCGGCAAGTACGGGCTCGACTTCACCCTGCTAGCCGACGCCGACCACACGGTCGCCGAGCAGTACGGGACCTGGATCGAGAAGCACAACTACGGCCGCACCTATTGGGGCGTGCAGCGGGCGACCTTCATCGTCGATCCCGAGGGCCAGATCGCGCGGGTCTTTCCAAAAGTCTCACCGCAGACCCACGACGAGAAGATCCTCGAAGCCCTGGGCGAGCTCGCCGCTGCCTAGTTGATCCCTCCCGGGGACGATCCGCGCACCGCCCGCCTCGATGCCGAGCGGCCTTCGCCCGACCGCCACCTCGACTTCGTCACCGAGCTCAGCGCCGACCCCGAGATTGCGCGCTGGATCTGGCCCGAGGAGCTGGGCCGGCCGCGAACGCCGGCCCAGGTGCGCGAGATGCTGGAGGAGAAGGTCGCCCACTGGGAGGACCATGGCTTCGGGCAGTGGATCTGGCGCGAGCGCTCCAGCGGCGATCCGGTCGCGCGCATCGGGCCTCAATGGACCACCACCCCGGGCGAGCTCGTGGTCGAGGTCGGTTGGAGCGTCGCCCGGTCCAAGCAGGGACTCGGCTACGCGACCGAAGCCGCGCTGGCGTCGCTGCGCTACTGCTTCGAGCAGGCCGCCGCCGAGCGAATCGTCGCCTTCACCTGGACCGAGAACCTGGCCTCGCTGCGGGTGATGGCGAAGCTGGGGATGCGTCGCGAGGGCGAGTTCGAGTACGAGGGGCTGCCGCACCTGCTCTACGCGATCACCGCGGCGGACCTGATGGATCAGGCGTAATAGAAGGCGACGGCGAGGATCACGTAGGCAGCCAGCAGCTGCACGCCCTCGAACCAATTCGAGCGTCCTTCCTGGGTGACGTAGTTGGCGAACAGCACCGCGACCAGCACCCCGGCAAGCTCGAAGCCGTTGAAGACCAGCGGCATCGGCCCGGGGCCGATGAAGAACGAGCAGAGGACGAGCACCGGGGCGACGAAGAGGGCGATCTGAGCCGCCGAGCCGACCGCGATGCTGACCGCGAGGTCCATCTTGTCCTTGCGCGCGACCAGCACCGCCACCCAGTGCTCGGCGGCATTGCCGACGATCGCGACGACGATCGCACCGATGAAGAACTCCGAGAGCCCGAGCGAATGCGAGGCCTCGCTGATCGAGCTGACCAGGACCTCGGACATGACGCCGACGGCGACGCCGGCGATCGCCAGCATCGACACCGACGTGCGCGTCGACCAGCCCCAGGTGTCCTCGTCCTCGTATTCGGGGTTGAAGACGTCGCGGTGGGTGCGCAGCGAGAAGATCAGGCCGGCGACGTAGACGACGATCAGAACCAGGGCGATGACGAGCGACAGATGCTCGACCGTGGAGCCGTAATTGATCCGCTCGATCCCCGGGCTGGGCAGCCCCTGACCTTCGACCAGCACGAAGATGCCCGGCATCATCATCGCGGTCGCCGCCGCCAGCAGCATCGTCGTCTGCATGCTGACTCCGGTCACCGAGAAGTGCTGCTCCCTGCGCCCCAGGCCACCGATGAAAAACGCGGCGCCCATGACCAGCAGCGTGTTGCCGATGACCGAGCCGATCAGCGAGGCCTTGACTACCTCGTCGAGGCCCTGGCCGAGGGCGAAGAGGGCGATGATCAACTCCGGCGCATTGCCGAAGGTGACGTTGAGAAGGCCCCCGATGCCCGGCCCCGAGCGGGCCGCGAGCTCCTCGGTGGCGCGGCCCATCAGGGCAGCGGTGGGGATGATCCCGAGCGCCGAAACGGCGAAGACCAGACCGGCGGCGGCGTTGGCCAAGTCGAGCACGATCGCCAGCGGGATGAAGGGAACCAGCAGATAGGGCCAGCCGTAGGCGCCGAGGAAGAAGCGGGCGTCCAGCCGCGGCGTTCCCGAGCCGTTCATCAGCACGCCCCTCGCATGCGCCGCAGCCTACGGAACGAAGAAGACCCCGCCTGGGCGGGGCCTTCGATCAGTCGTACAGGCGCTGCCTAGGGCGCCAGGGACTGGCACTTCTGCAGATCGGTGGCGGTGCTGGCCTTGGCCACGCACTGCAGGTACTTCTGCGCCGCCCCGGCGCTGGCGCCACTGCCACCGGGAAGCACCGGTCCGGACGAGCCGTTACCGCTCGACGAGCCGCCGCCGCTGGCGCCGAGGCCCGAGCCGAGCGCTCCCAGCCCGCCGAGCTGGCTAGGACTGATGCCGAGCTGCGAGAACAGCTGGGTCAGCGGCTTCGCGTTCGAGGGCGCGTTGATCGTCTGCGACTCGTTGACCTTGCCGACGCTGACGTCGAAGTTGACGTTCAGCGAGCTGACGCTGCCGGACGGCGGCTCGATCCCGAGATCGATCGTCAGCCGGCGCAGGATGTGGTCGTCCTGGCCCGAGTAGAGGTCGAAGTGCGCGGTCTTGATCGCGCTCTTGATCTGATCGAGCTGGGCCCCCGACGGCAGCTGCGAGCTGCTGCCGCCGAGCGCGCCGAGGACACTGGCGCTTGAGGCCAGGTTCTTGATCCCGTCGACCACCTTGTTGACGTTGAGGTCGCCGGAGATGTGGTTGGTCGTCGTGCCGTCGACGTCGGAGGTGCCGTCGTTCTTGAGGTTGGTCAGCAGCTGCTTGGGATCCTTGACGCCGAGCAGCTGCAGGAACTGCTTGCTGCTCTGCTGGTTCGGCGGCTGCTGCGCGGACTGCTGCTGCAGCGCGGTCTTGAACTGGTCGAACAGCGAGGGGGTCACCTGGTAGTCGGTGCCCTTGTAGTTGACGTAGGCGGCGTCGCCGGTCGAGGTCAGGCCGCCGTCGAAGTTGAAGTTCTGGCCCTGGCCCGTGGCGCTGGCGCTGACGGCGAAGTCGAGCTTGGGGACCTGGTTGTTGCCCTGGCTCTCGAACGGCCCGCTGAGCTCTGCCTTGAGGTTGCCGCCCTGGCTGCCCTTGACGTCGACGTTGAACTTCAGGTCCAGGTCGCCGCTGGTGACCTTGGCGTTGGCGCCGGAGAAGGTCTGGTCGATGACCTTGTTGGGGTCCTCCCCGCTGCCGCTGCTACTGCTGCTGCCGCAGGCGACGAGCGTCGCCGCGAGAACGACGAGCAGGGATGACGCGAGAAGGACTCGGAAGCGAAACAAGACTGATCTCCTTGCTTTGGACCTGATGAGGGCGAAATCGGGAGCGGGGACAGTAGCACCGCTGTATTACCGTCAAACGAAGCCTGGACGAGGTCTCTAGGCTCATTCGGACATGCCTCCACGCACGATCCTCTACACCGGCAAGGGCGGTGTCGGCAAGACCAGCGTCGCCGCCGCCAGCGCCCGCATGTGCGCGCAGGCGGGGCTGCGCACCGTGGTGCTCTCGACCGACCCCGCGCACAGCCTCAGCGATTCGCTCGAGGTCGAGCTGGGGGCCGAGCCGACGCCCGCCGGCGAGCTGCTCTGGGGCCAGGAGGTTCGCGCCCAGCGCGAGATGGAGACCAACTGGGCCGCGGTCCAGGACTGGCTCTCGAAGCTGCTCGCCGACCGCGGAATCGAGCGCGTGCGGGCCGAGGAGCTGACCGTCCCGCCGGGAATGGACGAGCTCTTCTCGCTGCTGCAGATCAAGCATCACCACCAGCGGGACGAGTTCGACGTCGTGATCGTCGACTGCGCCCCGACCGGCGAGACGCTGCGGCTGCTCGGCTTCCCCGACATTGCCCGCTGGTGGCTGGAGCGGGTCTTCCCCTGGGAGCGGCGCCTGGTCGGCGCGGCGCGGCCGCTGGCCCGCACCTTCGACGTGCCGCTGCCGGGGCCCGAGGTCTTCGACGAGGTCCAGCGCCTGGTCCGCAACCTGATCGAGATGAACGCGATCCTCCGTGACCGCGAGCGCTGCTCGATCCGCCTCGTCCTCAATCCCGACCGGATGGTGATCAAGGAGGCCCAGCGCACCTTCACCTACCTCAACCTCTACGGCTATCTGACCGACGCCGTGATCGTCAACCGGGTCTTTCCAGCCGACGTCGAGGGCGGCTACTTCGACGCCTGGCTCGGCCACCAGCGCCGCCATCTCGAGCAGGTCCGCGAGGGCTTCTCGCCGGTCCCGGTGCTGACCTCGCGCTACTTCGCCGAGGAGGTGGTGGGGCCGGGGATGCTCGACGTCCTCGGCCGGGAGCTGTTCGCCGAGAACGCTCCCCAGGAAGTCCTCTACAGCGAGCTGGCCCAGGAGCTGAGCATGGAGGGCGACGTGGCGACGCTGCGGCTGCCGATCCCCTTCGCCGAGAAGGCCGAGATCGACCTGAAGAAGGTCGGCGACGAGCTGATCGTCTCGGTCGGCGGCGAGAAGCGGACTATCATCCTGCCCGCCGCGCTGGCCGAGCAGCGTCCGTCGGGAGCGAGCTTCGAGGCAGGGACGCTGAAGGTGACCTTCGACGATGTCCGAGCCCCGAGACCACAACCGCAGCGGGTTTGAACCCGGCGGGGCCCCGGGCCCCGACCCGTTGCAGGAGGCACAGCGCTTCTGGGGCGAGTACGCCCGCCGCACCCGCCCCGGCGGCCAGCGCGAGGGGCGCGAGCACGGTCCCAAGACCGGCAACGGCCACGGGGCCGCGGCCCCGCCGGCGGGTGCCCACGAGTGCCTCGACTGGTGCCCGATCTGCCGTACCGCCGACCTACTGCGCGCCTCCGCCCCGCCGGAGCTGCGCGAGCAGGTGCAGGGACTGCAGCGCGACGCGATGCTCGCGGTGAGGGCGATCCTCGACGCCTACCTCGAGCGCGCCGACGCCCGCCCCCAGCGCGCCGACTCGCGGGTCGAGGACATCCCGATCGACTAGCGGCCGGTCGCGGGGGGCGCTAGCCCTGGGCAATCGCGATGTTGAAGTTGGCACCGCCGAGGGCGCCCATGAAGCGCAGCCATAGCGGCAGATACATCTCCATGCCCCTGGCGGCGCCGATGTCGCCGAGGTCGAGGATCCGCTCCGCCGGCCAGCCGAAGTCGCCGAGCAGGGCGATCACCTGCGGCTTGGCGTCGTCGTCGCCGCAGATCGGCAGCACGTGGTCCCCGGGAACCTGGTCCGGGGCGACCATGACGCCCGCGTTGACTGTGTTGAGCGCCTTGACGACCTTGGCGGCTCCAAAGCGGCGCTGGATCTGCTCGCCGAGGCTGTCGTCGTTGCAGACCGAGAGCGTCGGCGGCATCCCGCCCGAGAAGTCGAGCGCGTTGGCGACGTCGACCAGGACCTTGCCCTCGAGGTTCTCGGCTCCGGCGGAATCCAGCGCCGCCAGCGAGGCGGTGCCGGCGGTGCAGTTGAAGTTGAGCTCTCCGTGGGCGGCGGCCTCGGCGAAGCTGCCCTGGGCGGCGCCATTCCCCGCTTGCTCGGCCCAGGCGACCGCCTTCTCGTTGCCCGCCTTGCGCGAACCCATCGTCACCTCGTGGCCGAGCTCGGCCAGCTTGGTGGCGATGGTCTCGCCGACCATTCCCGTTCCCAGCACTCCGATCTTCATCTGCGCTCCTTTCCGGCGGCCGATCACTCAGATCGCGACCGTCTTCAGCGACCGCTGGCGGACGGCGTCGATGATCCTCGGCAACGCGCTCACCGTCGCTCTCCAGCTCCCTGGATCACTGTAGTGGTCGGAATCGTGGAGCAGGATCACCTCGCCGCCCTGCAGCGACCGGGTGGCCTTCGCGGTCACCGAGTCGGCGCTGGCCCCCGCCTTCCAGTCGCGGCCCCACCGCGACCACAGCATCGGCTCCCAATGCGAGCGCCGGACCACGGCGAGCCCGGCAGCGGAGAAGATCCCGTAGGGAGGCCGGTAGAAGCGGGTCGCCCGCCCGGTCGCCTCCCGGATCGCCTCCTCGCCGCGGCGCAGCTCGCTGCGGATCTGCTGCGGCGTGAGGCGAAGCTGGTTGCGGTGGGTCTCGCCGTGCAGCTGCACAGCGTGACCAGCGGCGACAATCTCCGCCGCCAGAGCGGGGTTTCGCCGCACCTGCTCGCCGACCAGAAAGAAGGTCGCAGGCGCCGCTTCGCGTTCCAGCACCTCGAGCACCGCCGGAGTGCCTTCGGCATCGGGGCCGTCGTCGAAGGTGATCGCCACTCCGCCGCCGATCTCGAGGCTGCGCCTGATCCCCAGCGCCGAGGCGAGGCCGGGAACGAGCGGCGCCAGGGCGGGCAGGGCGTTGCCGCCGAGGGCGGCCAGGGTCGCACCGGCGCCCAAGCCGACGCTGCGATGATGGCCGGGCGATGCCCCAGCTCGCGCTCGGACTAGCCGCCGCTTGCGCGGCCTCGATCCTCTTCGACGCAGCCGTAGCCCTTCAGGCCCTCGAGGCAAGAGCCGTCCCCTCGGCGTATTCGATGCGGCCCTCGCTCCTGGTCCGCCTGCTGCGCCGCCGCGGCTGGGTCATTGCCACCGCCCTGGCGATCCTCGGCTTCCCGTTCCAGGTCCTGGCCCTCTCCCTGGCCCCGCTCAGCGTCGTGCAGCCGGCGCTCGCGGTCGGCCTGCTGCTGCTGCTGGCGCTCGGCGTGCGCATCCTCGGCGAGCGGGTCGGGCGCCGCGAGCTGCTCGCGACCTGCGCGATCATCGCCGGCGTCGCGGGGGCATCGGTCGCCGCGCCCGAGGAGTCCTCTTCGCACGCTGATGCGCTGGCGCTGGCGCTGGTCCTGGTACCGCTCGGCGCGCTGGCGGCGGCGCCGTTCGCCCTGCCGCGCTGCCCGCCGGGGTTGATGGTGCTCGGCGCGGGCTGCGCGTTTGCCTGGACCTCGCTCAGCGCCAAGATCCTCGCCGATGAGCTCTCCTCGGGCGCGCTTCTGGTCGCCCTCGCCTGGCTGGCCGGGATCGGGGTTGCCGCCCTGCTCGGCCTGCTGGCCGAGATGTCGGCGCTGCAGCGGCGCCCGGCCGTCGTCGTCGCACCGACGGTCTTCGTCGTCCAGGTCGTGGTGCCGGTGGCGGTCGCGCCGCTGATCGGCGGCGAGTCGTGGGGCGCGACCCCCCTTAACGGCGGGGTGATCGTCGCTTCGCTGCTGGTCGTCGTCACCGGCGCGGTGGCCCTGATGCGCTCACCGGCCGTGTCCTCCCTGCTCTCCCCGCCGGCTCCAGAGCCGGGTGACGGAAACGGGGCTGAGGCCGCGATTCTCGAGCTGGAGCACCAGCGAACGTAGGGCCGGGGCCGGCCGGACACCGTCGTCGCTGAGCCGCGCCTCCACCAGCTGGCCGGGCGCGACCCTTCCCAGCGCGCCGCCTGTGTACTTGACCGCGCCTGCCACCGGCACCGCGCCGGCGGTGTGGGCGAGCAGGTACTCGCCGAGGGTGAACCCGTCCTCGGGCGGTGCGAAGAGGAACTGGCCGCTGTAGCCGAAGCGCGACGCCATCCCGGTGAGGTCACGCCGCGTCTGCACCCAATGCGCCGGTCCCCCCGCCCGCAGCCCAGGGATCTCGTCGTCGGCGTAGCGGTGCAGGCGCCGCCGCAGGGCCGGCGACGGCGGACCGGTGGTGACGAACGAAGCCCCGGCATGGCGGACCCGCAGCAGGTGGGAGAGCCGGCCGACCTCGCCGCCCGGAGCCCGGATCATCAGGCCGACGTCGGGGCCCGCGGCGCGGAAGCCGGTGGTCGGGCCGAGATCGAGCGGCGCCGCGATCACGCGGTAGGACATGTCGGTTCCGAGCAGCCAGATCAGGAAGGCCAGCGAGACCACCCCCGTGGTCGCAACGCGGGCAAGATTGAGGCGCCACCTGGGCACCGCCGGGGCGTGGCGGCGGTTGCCGAGCGCCACCGCGGCAACGGTCGGCAACCCGGCATAGGAGAGGTCGGGACGACGGGGCTCGGCCAGAGCCTCGTCCAGCGCTGCTCCCAGCTGCTTGTGCGAGCGCGCCGTGCGGGCAAGTCCGAAGCGCTCGTAGGCGGTGTCGTTGAGCCGGATGTGCCCCACCTTGAAGCCGAACGAGACCACGCGGCAGCCGCGGATCAGCGCCTCGAGCACGGTCAGGCCGGCGGTCGAGTGGACCAATACGTCGGAGGCGGCGAGGTAATCGCTCATCCGATCGGTGAAACCGACCACCCGCAGCCGCGGCTCGCCGGCAAAGCGCTTGACGATCCGGGAGCGCACGCGCTCGTTGCGCCCCGCGATGCAGACCACCGCGCCCGGCTTGCGCTCCAGCGCGGCGTCGATCGCGCCGGCCAGGTCCCCGACCCCCCAGCCGCCGCCGGAGACGAGGATCACCGAGCCCTGCTCGGGAAGACCGAGGCTACGGCGGGCCTCGCCGGAGTCGGCGGGCTGAAAGAACGCCGGCGAGGTGGGAGGACGGGCCCAGGTGACGCTGCCCGGGCCGGCGATCGCCTCGACCTCCTCGATCGACTCCTCGTGGATGACCGTGTGCATGTCGACCCCGGGGTGGGCCCAGAAGCGCAGGCCGGCGAGGTCGGTGATCGCCGAGATGACCGGGACGTCGAGACGCCCCCGCCTGCGCAGCTCCCCGAGCAGCTCGGTCGAGCCCGGATAGGTGGAGATCAGCAGGTCGGGGCGCCGGCGGCGGATCATCCGCAGCAGCCGCCGGCGGCAGAGCAGGTACCCGAGCCGGCTGGTCAGCCAGCGGGTCGGCGCAAAGCGGGTCAGCAGGAAGTACTGGACCTCGAAAGCCCAGGGGATCCAGTTGAAGGCGACCCAGGATCCGTCGCGCAGGATCCAGGTGATGAACCTGCCCATCTCCGCCAGGCCGTCGACGATCGCCACCTGGGCCTCGGGCTGCTCCTCCTCGAGCTCGGCCGCGATCGCCCGCGCGGGCCCGTCGTGGCCCTCGCCGATGTCGGCGGAGACGATCAGCACCCGCCGTCCGGTCGGCCTTTCCTCCCAATCGGCGGCCGCCGGGACGGGCCGGTGCCCGTTCTGATGCGGACGGTGGCCGTTCTCACCCTCGCGCCGGTACCAGTCGAGGTAGAGGCGCGCGCCCTCGCTGAACGGGGTCACCGGCGCCCAGCCGAGCTCGGCGGCGGCGCGATCGCTGGAGACCTCCTTGCCGCCGAAGTCGCCGGCCCGCGAGGGGACGTGGACGAGCTCGGTGCCGCCGATCGCGTCGCGCACCGTCTCGGCGACCTGGAGGATCGAGATCTCCTCGCTGCCGGCAAGGTTGTAGACGCGGTTGGCGGCCCGTGGAGCCAGCGCCCTGACGATCCCGTCGGCGAGGTCCTCGACGTAGACGAAGCGGCGCGACTGCTCACCGCTGCCGGCGATCGTCAGCGCCTCACCCGCCATCGCCCGCCTTACGAAGGCGGAGAGGACCGTCGCCCCCCGGGCCCGCGGGCCGTATGGGATGCCGAAGCGCAGGATCGTCGGCTCGAGGTCGTAGAAGCGGGCGTATGACTGGCAGTAGATCTCGCCCGCCAGCTTGGTCGCGGTGTAGGGGTGGCGGGGCGGCGGGGTCTCGGTCTCCTCGTCGACGACCGTCTCGGGGCAATCGCTGTAGACCCAGATCGTGCTGCCGTAGATGACCCGCTTGACCCCGGTGAGCCGGGCCGCCTCGAGGACCGCCGCGACGCCGCGGGCATTGATCTGCTCGGCCTTTGCGGGCTCGGCCTCGACGATGCCGACGTCGGCCACCGCCGCGAGGTGGATGATCGCGTCGCAGCCGCTGAGCGCATGGCTCAGGGCGCCCGTGTCGGTGACGTCGCCGATCTTGGTCCGGACCTCGCCGTCGTGATACGGGGACGGCCGGAGGTCGAAGTTGACCGGCTCGTGCCCGGCCGCGAGCAGCTTGTCGAGGACATGCGAGCCGATGAAGCCGGAGCCGCCGGTGACCAGCACCTTCATCGGCGGCCGCCCCGGTAGTAGAGCGGCACGCACCAGTGATTCGAGGCGACCCAGTCGCTGTTCGGAAGCTCGACGTCATGGCCGAGGATCCGGTGGCAGGGCTGGTCGTAGACCTTGCCGGTCGAGTCGGGCACGGGGTCGAAGACGATGTACTTGTAAAGGCCGGAGACCATGCCGTCGGGCAGCCGCAGGCGGCCGGGATGGCGGGGGTCGAGCTCGGTTTCGGCGACGGCGTTCTTCCAGGAGACGATCTCCTCCAGGCGCGAGAGCGCGACGAGGCCGATCGCGGCCGTGAACTCGCTCATTCGGGCGTTGGTCCCCTGGACCTCGAAGTCCGGCTTTCCGTAGTTGCGGAACCGGCGCGCGTAATCGAGCAGCTCGGGATCGCGGCTGACCAGAACTCCACCCTCGCCGCTGGAGATCGTCTTCGTGGCGTAGAGGGAGTAGACGCCGGCGTCGCCCCAGCAACCGGGGCGCCTGTCGTTCCAGGAGGCGCCATGCGCGTGGGCGCAGTCCTCGAGCAGGAAGATGCCGTGTTCACGGCAGTAGGCCGCTATCTGCTCGGCGTCGAAGGCGAGATGGCCCCCGATGTGGACCAGCCAGGCCGCCTTGGGCCGGTGGCGCTCGGCCTTCTGCTCGAAATCGCGAAACGACATGCAGAGGTCTTCGCGGTTGCAGTCGACGAACTCGACCCGGGCTCCGGCATTGAGGACCGAGAGCGGCGTCGCCATGAAGGTGTTGGAAGGGCAGAGGACCACCTGGTCGCGGACCTCGGCGAAGCTGAGTGCGGCCGATGCCGCCCCCGCCCAGCTGGCGGTGGCGACGGCATCGAGCCCGTTCCAGCGCCCCCACTCGCGCTCGAAATCGTCGACCAGCTCCGCCTCGGTCCAGCGCTCCGAATCGAGGACCTGGTCCCAGAGGGCGTGCAGCCGCTCCCGGTCGCGGTGGTCGAAGCCGATTGCAAAGCGTGAGAAATGAGCCGCCGCGGGCGCCTGCGCCGGAGATGTCGGACCTTCGATCAATTGTTGGACCTCAGGCTCACGGCGACCAGTATCGCGACGATGCCAGCGGCAGAGGCGGCGAGCACCGCAGAGTGGCTGAGCGCGCCGACCACCAGCCCGACGGCGAGCGCCCCCCCGAAGAAGATGATCTGCGCTTGGATCAAAGGCGGAGCACCCGGCGGGCGCAGCCTAAAGACGCAACTTAATCCAGGCTTAAAAGCGCTTGCGTGGGCGGGGCGGCGGCGGTTAGGGTCGCCCTAGCGAGGAGAAAGGAGCCAGGATGGCTTCAGTAGAGGTAAAGAAGTTCGATTCACCCGACGAGGTGCGCAAGTTCGAGGGAAACGGCCAGGTCGAGGTGGTCAACCTCGGCGGACACACGGTCGGGCGCGGCACCTTCGAGCCGGGCTGGAAGTGGTCGGAGAACGTGAAGCCGATCGCCGGCACGGACTCGTGCGAGGTCTCGCACCTCGCCTACGTGGTCTCGGGCAGCATGCAGATCCACATGGACGACGGCAGCGATGTCGAGGTCAGCGCCGGCGAGGTGGTCGCGATCCCGCCCGGTCATGACGCCGAAGTCGTCGGCGATGAGCCCTGTGTGATGCACGACTTCGGCGAGGTTTCGAACTACGCCAGGTCCGGCTAGTGAATTCGTGACAAGACTCACTCATCCCGGCGCAGCGCGCCGCGTATCGTTGTGCCGGGATGGGAGGACCTTGTCCCAGCTGCGGTGCCGAGAACCCCGATCGGGCTCGCTTCTGCATGTCGTGCGGCACCGCCCTGGCGCCGCACTGCCCCAACTGCGGCGCTGAGAGTCCGCCCGGGGCCAAGTTCTGCATCGAGTGCGGGACCGGCCTCGGCGCCGGGGGGGCGGTCGATGCCGCCACCACCGCCAGCGCGCCTCCGCCCCCCGCCGCCGCCGAGCCACTACCGGAGGAACGGCGCCAGGTCTCGGTCCTGTTCGCCGATCTCTCCGGCTACACCGCGGTCGCCGAGCGGATGGATCCGGAGGCGGTCAAGCAGCTGCTCGACCGCACGCTGCGCAAGCTCGGCGAGGAGGTGACCCGCTTCGGCGGCTCGGTCGACAAGTTCATCGGTGACAACGTGATGGCCGTCTTCGGCGCCCCGCTGGCTCACGAGGACGACCCCGAGCGGGCGGTGCGGGCGGGGCTGGCGATGCAGGAGACGATGGAGCGCCTGAATGAGAAGTACGCCCCCCAGAGCGAGGTCAACTTCATGCTCCGGGTCGGAATCAACAGCGGCGAGGTGCTGGCCGGGCGGATGGGCGACGGCTATACGGTGATCGGCGACACGGTCAACGTCGCCGCCCGGCTGCAGGCCGCGGCGCGCCCGGGGACCGTCACGGTCGGCGAGTCCACCTTCCGGGCGACGAGCACGGCGATCGGCTACACCGAGCTCGAGCCGCTGACCTTGAAGGGGAAGGCCGAGCCCGTGCCCGCCTGGGAGGCGACGGGAGCCCTCGCCGAGCGCCCTGCCCACCGCGGCGCCGAGCGGCCCGGCGGGCCGCTGGTCGGCCGCGAGGACGAGTCGGCCCTGCTGCTCTCGCTGACCCAGAAGGTCGAGCGCGAGGGCCGCCCCCACCTGGTCACCGTGATCGGCCAGGCCGGGGTCGGAAAGTCGCGCCTGCTGCGCGAGTTCGGGGCCAAGGCCGCGACCCTGGAGCCGGCGCCGAAGCTGCTGACCGGAGAGTGCCCTCCCTACGGGACGGGGATCTCCTACTGGGCGCTGGGCGAGGTGGTTCGGCGCGAGTTCGCGATCGAGGGCGGCGAAGACCACGAATCGGCCTGGGCGAAGCTGCGCCGGGGGATGGCGGAGCGGATGAACGGCGGCGCCGACGACGACGCTGCGGAGCGAAATGCGGCCCTGGTCGCCCGGATGCTCGGGATCGATCCTCCCGAAGAGGCCGCGGGATCGCTGGAGGGCGAGGATCCGCAGCGGATGCGCGAGAGCCTGTTCTCGGCGATCCGCACCCTGCTGGAAGGGGTCAGCGCCAGCCAGCCCCTGGTCGTCGCCTTCGAGGACATCCACTGGGCCGACGAGGGAATGCTCGACCTGATCGAGCACCTGGCGCGCTGGATGCGCGGCCCGGTGCTGCTGGTCTGCCTCGCCCGCGACGAGCTGCTGGACCGCCGCACCGACTGGGCCGGGGGCCGCCGCAACGCGACCTCGATCTACCTCGACCCGCTGACCGACACCGAGACCGAGGAGCTGGTCGAGAGCCTCTACGGAAACGGCAACCGCGATCTGATCAGCAAGGTCGCCGCCCGCGCCGGCGGCAACCCGCTGTTCGCCGAGGAAATGGTCAACCGGCTGCAGGAGGGCGGCGATCAGCCCGACGTGCTGCCCGAGACCGTGCACTCGGTGCTCGCCGCCCGGCTCGACTCGCTGGCCCCCTTCGAGCGCCGCCTGCTGCAACAGGCGGCGGTGGTCGGGCAGAACTTCTGGGAGGGGGTGCTGCTGAACACCACCGGACAAAGCGAGCCCGAGGTCAGCGACGCGCTGGCGTCGCTGCTCGACAAGGAGCTTGTGATCTCGCATCCGGCAAGCCGCCTGGCCGGCGAGCGCGAGTACGGCTTCAAACATGCGCTGATCCGCGACGTCGCCTACGGGATGGTCCCGAAGGCGACTCGCTGCCGCCAGCACTTCCAGGTCGGCGGCTTCATCGAGCAGCGGGTCGGCGAGCGCGGCGATCGCGCGGTGGCATTGATCGCCGACCACTACGGCCGCGCCGCCACGCTCGGGGCCGAGGCCGCGCTGGAGCCCGACGAGCTGCGCGAGATGCACGCCAAGGCGACCCACTTCCTGGAGGCCGCCGGCGACGCGGCGCTCGGCCTCTACTCCAACCAGGAGGCGCTGGGCCAGTACCGCGCCGCCCGCGACCTCGAGGGGGCGCTCGACGAGGCGGCGGCGGCGCGGGTGGGCGAGAAGATGGGCGACGCGGCGCTGCGCCTCGGCCGCGTCGACGAAGCGGTCGAGGTCTGGGAGCAGTGCCTCGACTACCACCGCCGCCAGGAGGACCTGGCGCGGGTCGGCGACCTGCACCGCAAGATCGGGGCGGGGCTCTGGCACAAGGGCGACCGTGGAGCCTCGATCGACCACTACCAGAAGGGCATCGACCTGCTCAAGGACGGCCCGCCCTGCATCGAGCTGGTGCGGCTCTACGAAGAGGCGGCGTCGCTCTACATGCACACCGGCGACAACATGCTCGCGATCTATGCCTCCGAGAAGGCCCTGCGGCTGGCCGAGCGACTGGGAGAGGCCGCGGCGGCAAGCCGGGCCCACGGCATCTTCGGCCGCGTCTTCGGCCGCATCGGCGATTTCGAGAAGGCGCGCGAGAACCTCGAGCGCTCGGTCGAGCTGGCGCGCGACTCCGACCCCGCCGAAGCGGTGCGGGCACTGCTCACCCTCGGCTACCACCTCGAGGCCTCCGAGGCCGACTATGAGGAGGCCGGCAAGGCCTACACCGAGGCCCTGGACCTGGCGGTCGAGGTCGGCGACCTTCCCTCGCAGGTCGAGCTGCACGCCGCCCTCGCCGAGCTGGCCATCTACCGCGCCGACTGGGACAAGGTCAAGGAGCAGACCGACGCCAGCGCATCGCTGGCCGAGCGCGAGGGACTGCTGGGCAAGCTCTGCTTCCCCTACGTGATGCGCGGCGTGCTGCGCTGGCGCGAGGGCGACTGGGACGCAGCCGAGGAGTCGCTGCGGCGCGCCCACGAGGTCGCCGAGCAGGTCGGCCGCTCCGAGGTCGCGTTCTCGGCCCTCTACTGGCTGGCCGCCGTGCTCTCGGACCGCGGCGAACATTCGGCCGCCGAGACGGCGCTGGCCCAGGCGCTCGACATCGGCGAGCGGGCGGGCCTGGTCGCGCAGCTGGTCGAGGCGAGCTCGGCCAGGGCCGTCAACCTCGCCCTCGGCGGCCGCGAGGAGCACGCGCGCGAGGCAGCCGAGGGCGCCGCGCACCTGGCCGAGCGGCTGCAGCAGTACCCGGTCGGCCGCGCTGCCACCAAGGAGGCCGAGGGCGCGACGGCCGGCGACCCGCTCGAAGGCGCGGCGGCACTCGAGGAGGCGGCGGGCGCCTGGCTCGAGCTCGGGCACCCGATCGACGCCGCCCGCTGCGAGGAGCTGCGCGGCCGGCGCCTGACCGAGACCGACTCCGACGCGGCCCGCGAGGCGCTCGCCGCCGCCGCAGAAGCCTACGAGAGGCTCGGGGTCAACCACCTCGCCCGGCGGGCGCGGGAGCTGGTCGTCTCCTAGGCCCTGGGGCCACGATCGCTATAGGTTGGGCGGGATGGCGGAGCTGACCCGCCCCGACGGTGCCCGGATCCACTACGAGGTCCAGGGAGAGAGCGGGCCGACGGTCGTCCTGGCCAGCTACTGGTCGTGGTATCCGGAGATCTACACCGAGCTGCTCTCCGATCTCGCCACCGACCACCGGGTCGTCACCTACCACCTGCGCGGCAGCGGCTCCTCCTCGCCCCAGGGCCCCTTCGACATGCAGACCGACATCGGCGATCTCGAAGGCCTGCTGGAGTCTCTGGACGGCGCGGCCGTGCTGCTCGGCACCGCGGACGGTGCAAATCGCGCCGCCAGGCTCGCGGCCCGGCGCCGCGAGCTGGTCGGCGCGGTGGCCTGCTTCGGCGCTGCGCCGCTTTCGCGGGCCTTGTTCAAGGGCGAGGAGGGAATGGCCACCTCGGACACCGTCGTAAACGCCTTCGTGGAGATGCTGGAGACCAACTACCGCGGTGGAATGCGCGTCTTCATGGAGGCGACCAACCCCCAGGCCAGCGAGGAGGAGCTGCGAGAGCGGGTCAACCAGCGGCAGGAGTTCTTTCCCGCCAAGGCAGCCCTGAGCCGCTTCAAGGAATGGATTTCCGACGACCCGCTGGAGGACTCGCGGACGCTCGCCGGACGGTTGTGGGTCTTTGCCGCTTCCGGGGTCGCGGGTCCATGGCTGCCGCCGGGCGACGTGGTCGAGCGCCTGACCCGCGCGGCGCTGCCGGAGGCGAACATCGTCACCGTCGAGCCCGGCCCGATCAGCGCCCCGCGCGAGACGGCAGAGGCGGTTCGCCGCATCACCGCCCCGCTGCATCCCGGCGCGGCAGCGAAGCAAAAGTAGAATCGAGACGTGGACGAGCGGCGCAAGACCTGGATCCTCACCGGCTCGCTGGAGAACTTCCGCATCAACGTCCAGCGCGGCTTCGAGGTGATCGGGTTCAAGGAGCGACGCCGCAGACAGGCCGAGCAGATGCGGCCCGGAGACGAGATCGTCTTCTACGTGACCGGGGTGCAGGAGTTCGGGGCGATCGCGAGGGTGAGCTCGGAGATGTTCGAGGACCGGACCGAGGTCTGGCCGGGAGGCCCCAAGCAGGAGGCCTATCCCTGGCGGGTCGAAGCGGAGCCGCTGATCGTCCTCGCCGAAGAGCAGTTCGTGCCGGCGGTCGAGCTGGTCGGCGAGCTCGAGCATGCCGCCAAGTGGCCGGCCGAGCACTGGCACCTCGCCTTCCAGGGGCAGCTGCGCACGGTCTCCGATCACGACGCCAAGCTGCTGCGCGAGCGGCTCGGAGCGGCGGCGGAGACGAGCGTGGCGGCGTGAGCGAGCCGCGGGCGGACCGGCTCCACGAACGGCATTTCAGCCTCGAGCAGGCAAACGAGGCGCTGGCGCACGTAAAGCCCCTGCTGCAGAGGCTCCGCGACGCCCGCGACCTGCTGACCGACGAGCAGGCGCACGAGGCTCTGACCGACTCCGCGCCCTCGAACGGGGGCGGCGAGGCGGGGACCCAGGTCGGCGAGGCCTTTCTCGAGGTGCGCCGGCTGCTGCTGACCCTGCAGGAAGCAGGGATCGTGGTCCGCGACATCGACCGCGGCCTGATCGACTTCCCGGCCCTGATCGAGGACCGCGAGGTCTACCTCTGCTGGGAGCACGGCGAGGACGAGATCGGCTTCTGGCACGAGCTCGACGCCGGCTACGGTGGACGCCAGCCCCTCTGAGCCCCCGCCGTCGGACGCCGAGCCGCAGCCGCCGGGCTGGTGGCGGGCGGTCGCGGTGCTTGGGCGGGCCGAGCGCCTGGCCGGGCTGGGCGCCCTGATCTGCATCGCGGCGACGCCGCTGCCCTGGTACAAGGCGCCGATCGGCGGCCTGGTCAAGACCGGCTGGGGAAACTTCGGCTGGGCCGAGGCGGCGCTGCTGCTCACCGCCGCCACCGCCCTGGCCCTCCTGGTGCAGGTCGGACGCGGGCGCCGGCCGCCGATGCCGCTGCATGAGGGAACGCTGCTGGCGGCGGCGGGGATCTGGGCGGGCCTGATCGTCGTCTATCTGATGTTCGACCGCCCGCAGTTCGAGCTCGCCGGCTTCAACCAGGACTACAAGCTCGCCTACGGGATCTTCGCCGCCCTCGGCGGAGCGGTCGTGATGACCGTGGCGGGACTGCGGATTCGCCGCCTCGAGCTGCGGCGCGGCAACTAGTCGCCGGAGCGCGGCGGCGGCTCGAGGCCCCACCTGCGCATCCCGGCCTCGATCCGCTCGATCACCGTCTTCAGAACCTCGACCCGGGCGTAACGCTTCGATTCCGCCGCGATCAACTCCCAGGGCGCATCGGAGGTGTCGGTACGGGCGAGCATGTCTTCCACCGCCTCAGCGTATTTCTCACGCATTCCGCGATTGCGCCAATCCGACTCGGACAGCTTCCAGGCCTTGAGCGGATCCTTCTGGCGGGACTCGAAGCGGCGGAGCTGCTCGGCGTCGGACATATGCAGCCAGAACTTGATCAGGATCATGCCTTCGACCGCGAGGAAGTGCTCGTAGGCGTTGATCTCGTCATAAGCGCGAGACCACTCCTCTTCGCTGGCCAGGCCCTCGACCCGTTCGACCAGCACCCGCCCGTACCAGGAGCGGTCGAAGACCGCCATCCCTCCCCAGCCGGGGAGCGAAGGCGAAAAGCGGCCCAGGAAGTGGTGGCGCTTCTCGGTCTCGGTCGGGGGGCCGAACTGGACGACACGGACGTGGCGAGGATCGAGCTGGGAGACCAGACGCTTGATCGCGCCGCCCTTTCCCGAGGCGTCCCAGCCCTCGAACAGGACGCAGACCGGGGGACCGAGGCGTCCGTCGCCCAGAAGTCCCCCCAAGGTCAGCCGCAGCTCGGTCAGCCTCACCCAGCCGCGCTCGAGCGCCTGCTCCTCCTCATTGCGGGAGAGCTTCAGGCTGAGATCGAGTTCGTCAAGCCTCCCCACACCCCCACCCTATGCCGTCACTTCACCCAGGCGTAGGTGTGGGTGCCCCGCTGGGGCTCGACGAATTTGACGTAGCCGGCGGTGCGGTGGGCCTCGGCGCCGCCGACGGCGTGCCCGTGCTTCCAGACGATGCGCCCGTCGCGGGCGATCGTGCGGGCCTGGCCCAGGGTCGGCACCTCGACGATTCCCTCGGCCCCACCAGGGGTCTTGACGGTGATCCGGAACGAATGCCCGGCCGGATCCCGATCCCAGCGCACACCGAGCCCGCCGTGCGGCGTCCCGACCGCGCCCTGCGCGTACTGGAGATCGCCCGGCTGGGGCTGGACCAGCCAGGTCGACCAGCCCGGCGCAGTCGGACGCATCCCGAGCACGAAGGCCGAGAGCATCGCCGTCGGGCCGGCGCTCCAACCGTGGGCCAGCGAGGTCTCGCCGGAGCGCGCGTTCTCGACGATCGGCGAGCCGTCGGGGTTGAACGACTGGTACGGAGCGACGCCGCCGGCGGTGGTCATCTTCTCCCACAGCGTGTCGCCGGGGTCGTTGTTGACCATCTGCCCCCAGGTGCGTCGGATCAGGTTCAGCGCCTGGCCGGTCTGGAAATACTGGAAGCGGGCGTAAAGCTCCCATCCGGACTCGAAGGGGCTGATGTAGCGGCCCATGTAGGGATCGTTGTCGAACTGGCCGGTGGCGGTTCCGAAGGGCGTCGCCAGGGGCCCGGCGAGGAAGTTGAGCGCCGAGCCGGCGGCGGCGCCGCGCAGCACCCCCGAGATCACCCCTTGCACGTTGGCGTCCTGGGGATGGTCCCCGGTCGGATCGAAGGTGTTGCCGTGCAGAGCCCCGACCGCCGGGTCGAACAGGGCGGTGCGGATCGCCCTCGAGAGGCGGCGCGCCATCGTCGCGTAGCGGTGCCCGAGGCGCGGGGTTCCGAGCTCCTGCTCCAGCGTCGATGCGCTCTGCAGCGCCCGCACCCAGACCGCATTGGTGTCGCCGTCCCCGCCCTGGGCGAGGTCGGGTGGATGCCAGTTGAGCTCTCCCGGGCGGGTCACGAAGAGCCCCCCCGGGCCGAGGCCGCGCTGGAAGTAGCCGATCGCGCGCTCGACCACCGGCAGCCATTTGGCGACCCGCGGGTCGGCCGTCATCCGGTAGTACTCGCCGACGCCGACCACGAACCATGCCGTGTACGAAGGCAGGCGCCGGGCGACCACGCAGGTGCAGATTCCCTTCGCCGAATGCGGCGGGCCGTTGGCGGGGCCGGGCTGAGAGCAGTCGACGTTGACCTCCGAGACCTGGGGGATGAAACCGCCGGGCTCCTGCTGGCAGGTGAACATCTGCAGCGAGCGGCGCAGGTAGGGCGGCAGCTGGCGCACCGTGTAGAAGCCGGCCAGGCTCTCGATCGGCAGGTCGCCGAGCCAGACGAGTCGGTCGTGCTTGGCGCCGTCGGTGACCGCGAACTGATTGCCGCGATTGGGGTCGCCGTAGGTATCGACGTTGAGCGTGTAGGCGCCCGCGTACCAGATCCGGTTCAGCAGCTGATCGCTGGAGAGAAAGTGACCGGCGTAGCTGTCGGCCGTGGGCCGGAGGTGGTTCACCTCGACCCGGATGTAGTCGATCGAGGCGCTGCCGCTGCCGTCGACCTCGATCCGCACGTAGCGCTCGGCACCGCGGACGCCGCCCAGGGTGTAGATGCCGGGGGCGCTGGGCAGGACATCGGTGCGGCTGGAGGGATCGTCGCTGCGGCCCTGCGAGCCGTGGCCGACGTCGCCCCCGGGGCCGAGGAAGCGCCGGGCCTCGCTGTAGGCGAGCTTGATCTGCACGCCGCTGTTGGCGCCGACCGCGATCTGGAGCCTGCCGCCGGTCTCGCGTCCGAGGTCGACGATCTCGCTGGGGCCGTTGGGGCCGTTGGAGAAGAAGCTGGTACTGCCGCCGCCGGCGGCGGCGAGGCCGGCCGGGTCCTCGATCCTGACCGCGGGCGGCGTCTGGTTCTGGATCGCAACGTCCACCGGGTAGACGTCGGGGCTGGGGCTGTCGAGGACGTAGCCTCGCCAGGCGCCGCTGGCGGGGATCGGCTGCCGCGAGAGGCGCGCCGAGGCGCCCTTGCGCGAGCTGCCGATCGGGCCGGCCGGGTGGCTTGGGTTGTGTCCGGGGCCGGAGTGCTTCTTGTGCCCGTGCTTCTTATGGCCGCCGCTGTGCTTCTTGTGCCCTCCGTGGCCCTTGGCCAAAGCGGCGGCCGGCCCCGCGAGCAGAAGCGCCGACACCGCAAGCGATGCGATCACCATTGCGCCGGCGGCGCTTGCTTTTGGTCGGATCCTCCTCACCTGCCGGGACGGCGCTTGGCTCCCGGCCGCCAATGCTAGACGGCCGATCCGGCGGCAGCGTGAGGCGGTGGCGGAGGCTCATCATTAGTCGTGGCTTTGAGTGCTAATGGCAGCAAAAAGGCGCCGATGAAGATCAAAAGAACGCCGATTGCCACCAGCCAGCGGGCGCGAAAGAGGTGCCCCAGGATGCCGACGAAGAACCCGAGCAACATCAGCGTCGCGTAGGGCCCGAAGCTGCGCGGCAGGGCCGCGAAGGGACTCGGATCGATTGCCGCGGCGCAGGCGAGCAGGGCCACCAACATCACACCCACCAGCCTGTCCCCTCGCAATCGCGGGCTGCGCCCGTTCTGCTCGACGCCTGCATAACCGGCGATTATCGCCGTCCGGGACGCGGCAGAGCGCCGGGTATCCTTCGCCCGTGGCAGCCGAACCGACGACACCCGCCTCGGTCGAGGAGGTCTCAGAGGCGCTGGCGCGGGTCTCCTACCTCGCCGACGAACCGGCGGCGCTGGTCTCCTTCCTCGCCCAGCGGCTCGGCAAGCCGATCCTGGTCGAAGGACCGGCCGGGGTCGGGAAGACCGAGCTGGCGAAGGCGCTGGCGCGGGCCAGCGGTCGCGAGCTGGTGCGGCTGCAGTGCTACGAGGGCCTCGACGAGTCGAAGGCCCTGTACGAGTGGAACTACCGCAAGCAGCTGCTGCGGATCCAGGCCGGCGCCGCGCTCGGGGAGGGCAGCGACCCGGTCGAGCCCGCCCGCGGAGCCGAGGACGCGACGGGTGCGGTGCTCGACGACATCTTCAGCGAGGAGTTCCTGCTCACCCGTCCGCTGATGACCGCGATCTCCTCCCCAGACCCGGTCGTGCTTCTGATCGACGAGGTCGACAAGACCGACCAGGAGTTCGAGGCGATGCTGCTGGAGCTGCTCTCCGACTTTCAGATCACGATCCCGGAGCTGGGCCAGATCAGCGCCCGCACGATGCCGATCGTGGTCCTGACCTCGAACAACTCGCGCGAGCTGACCGAGGCACTGAAGCGGCGCTGCCTGTACCTGTGGCTCGACTATCCCGACCGCGAGCGGGAGATCGAGATCGTGCGCCTGCACACGCCGGAAATCGACCAGCAGCTCGCCCGTCGCCTGGTCGAGGTCGTCCACATGGTGCGCCAGCTCGACCTCAAGAAGCCGCCCTCGATCGCCGAGTCGATCGACTGGGCGCGGACGCTGCTGCTGATGGGCGCCGACGACATCGACCGCGAGGTCTTCGAGAAGTCGATCTCGATCCTGGTCAAGCACCGCACCGACATCGACGTCGTCTCCGAGCGCGTGGGCGTGAAGCTCGGCGAGGCCTCAGAGGGCGTCACCAGCCCCCAGTGAACGGCTCCCCCTACGGGGCCAAGCTGCAGAGCGGCCCGCCGGGCCTGGCGCCGAAGCTGCTCGAGTTCTGCGAGGAGCTGCGGCGCGAGGGCGTCGCCGTCGGCACCTCGGAGATCCTCGACGCCTTCGCCGCCCTGGACCAGGTGCCGTGGACGGTCCACGACGACTTCCGCGAGGCCCTGGCGGCGACGATCGCCAAGTCGCAGGAGGACCGCCGGCTCTTCGAGCTGCTGTTCGACCGCTACTTCTTCCGCGCCGCCGAGGCCGAGGCGGTGCAGCGCGGCGTCGGCGAGGGCGAGCAGCGCCATGAGGGTGGCGAGCGACTCGACATCGACGAGCTGCGCGAGGCCGTCCGGGACGCGATCGTGGCCGGCGACGACGGCGAGATGCGCGACCTGGCGCGGCTCGCGATCGCGGCCTTCGGGCGCCGCGGTGAGGGCTCGGGGGTGATCGGGGTCGACGTGCAGCGGATCCGCCGCACCCTCGGCCTCTCCGCCGGGGCGCAGCCGGCCGACGATGACGGCGAGGTGGCGGAGATCGACCGCGAGCAGCTGAACCGCTTCGAGCGCCACCTGCGGCGCGAGCTGGAGCGGGCGCTGATCGAGCGCACCGAGGCCCTTCCCCCCTCGCGCCCCCTGGCCGAGCTCGACCGGGCGCTGCCGACCAGCCCGGCGCAGGACCTCGCCGCCGTGCACCGCGCCGTCGCGCAGATGAAGCGGCGCCTGGCGACCCTCGGCCACGAGCAGCGCGGCCGCCGTCGCGGACGGGTGGTCGACGTGCGGCGCACGATGCGGGCCTCGCTGGAGACCGGCGGCGTGCCGCTGCGGCTGCGCTACCGGCCCAAGCGCCCGCGGCGGCCGGAGATCTACGTCCTCTGCGACGTCTCCACGTCGGTGACTTCGGCGAGCGTCTTCTTTCTGTCGGTCCTGCACGCCCTGCACGATTCGTTTCGCAAGCTGCGCAGCTTCGTCTTCATCGAGCGGATCTCGGAGGTGACCGACATCTTCGAGCACGAGCGCGACTTCCTTGCGATCTCGCGCCGGATCTCCAGCGAGGGCGGGGTCGCCGACGTCTCCGGCTACACCGACTACGGCCGCGTCTGGCTCGAATTCCTGGCCGAGATCTCGGACGAGCTCGATCCCCGCTCGACGGTGATCGTGCTCGGCGACGCCCGCACCAACGGCCGCGAGCCGCATGCCGAGGTCTTCGCGCAGGTCGCCGAGCGGGCGGGCCGGATCTTCTGGCTCAACCCGGAGCCGCGCCTCTACTGGAATTACGGCGACTCGGTGATGTCGTCCTATGCGCCCTACTGCGACGGCGCCTTCGAATGCTGGACGACCCGGCACCTGGAGAACTTCGTCAACGTGGTCGCCGGCGGCGTGCCGCAAGAGTCGTAGATGACGCGGGCGATCTTCGTCCGCCACGGTGAGTCGGTCTCCAACGCGCATCCGGAGCTGGCTGCGCTTCCGACCGAGGAGGGCGACCAGCTGACCGTGCGGGGGCGAAGCCAGGCGATGGCGGCGGCAGAGCCGCTGGCGGCGATGCGGCCGACGGCGCTTCTGAGCAGCACAATGGGGAGGGCGCTCGAGACCGCGGAGCTGATCGGCGAGCGGGTCGGCCTGCCGGTCCAGCAGCTCCCCTACGTCACCGAGCTCCGCGAGTCGCGCGACTACGCGACGATGAGCCCCGAGGAGCAGAAGCTGCGCCGCTGGTCGGTCTGGATGGTCGAACACGGCGAGGACACCGACTTCTCCTGGCAGGGCGGCGAGACATTCGACCAGGTGCGAGGACGGGTGCGGAGGCTGAAGGACGAGCTCGAGCGCGAGCACGCCGGCGGGCGGCCGCTGATCGTCAGCCACGGGATCTTCCTGCGCTTCTTCTTGTTCGACAGCCTGCTCGGGGACGGCTTCAACCCCAGCCTGGCGGCACGGCTGTGGTTCGCGCGCTCGGTCAACTGCGGGGTGAGCGTCTTCGAGCAGGGCGAGCGCTGGCACCCGGCCGACGCCGATACCGACGGCTGGACCTGCGTTACGTGGATGGCGCGGCCGTGGGATCCGCCCTAGGCCCCAGGGACACGCAAACCAGCAGAGATACTCTGAGCCCAGTGGCCGCCGGCGATCTCATCTACTTCTGGCTTTCGACCCCAGAGGCCGAGAAGGCGAAGTCCTTCTATGGCGGGCTGCTCGGCTGGAGCTTCAGCGAGGGAAACGCGCCCGACGGCTGGAACGTCGAGGGCTCGAGCCCGCCAGGCGGGCTGCACGGCGGCGCCGGCGAGGCGAAGGCCAACGTCTGCTTCGAGGTCGACGACCTCGAAGCGGGGATGGAGAGGGTGCGCGAGCTGGGCGGCGAGACCTCAGAGCCGCAACCGACCGAGGGCGGGCGCTTCTCGATCTGCCGCGACGACCAGGGGTTCGAGTTCTGCATCTGGGCCGCCGAGGGCGGGGGCTAGCGATGCTCCCAGGCGTCGGGTGATGCGGCGAGCTGCTTGACGGTCTTCGGCAGCTTGCCGGAGGTGAGGTCGGCGAGGGTGGTGTGCTCGAGGACCGCGCGCAGGTTCGCCCGCACGGCGATCCAGACCTCGACCAGATGCTCGGCCTTGCCGCGGTAGTGGACCGACTCCGGGGGCGCCGATTGCACGTTGGCGATCGGCCCTTCGACGGCGCGGATCACGTCGGCGATCGTGATCTCCTCCGCCGGACGGGCGAGCCAGTAGCCGCCCTTGGCCCCGCGCCGGGCGCGGACCAGCCCGGCGTGCTTGAGCTCGAGCAGGATGTGCTCGAGGAACTGCAGCGGGATGTCCTGCGCCTCGGCCAGGCGCTCCCCCTTGACGGGGCCGTTCTCGACCGCCGCCAGCTCGGCGGCGGCGCGGACGGCGTAGTCGGCTTTGGCTGAGACCCGCATCAGGGCTAGTAAATCAGGCCCAGGACGCGGTCCCGGGCGCAGTCTTTCCCGCTTCTATCCGGCCAGTCCCGGGCGCAGCTTCTCGGCCGCATCGCGTGCTTCGCGCCGCTGCCGCCGGCGCTCGTACCAGCGCGGCCCGTAGAGCACCAGCGCGAAGCCGAGCCCCGCGACCGCGGCGGCGATCGGCCAGAGGGTCGGATCGCCCTTCTGGATCGTCACGATCCCGGAGCCGACCAGGACCAGCCCGAGGGCGGTCCGCAGAAGGCCCTGCGGCGCCCGGCCCGAGAGCGCGGCGCCGATGATCACCCCCGGCACCGAACCGATCAGGATGTTGGCGGCGAGGTGGAAGTCGACGTTGCCACCGATCCAGTGGGCGATGCCGGCCGCCCAGAGCAGGATCGCAGCGTGAAAGACGTCGGTTCCGACGACGCGGCGCGGGGTGAGGCGGAAGACCGCGATCAGCAGGATCGCGATCACCGTCCCCGAGCCGGCCGAGGTGATTCCGATCACGAAGCCCGTCGTCGCCCCGATCGTCACCGCGGCGACCTTGTGGCGGGTTTTGATCTCGAAGTCGTCGCGCTCGTCGATCAGGTTGCTGAGGATCAGTGCCCGGGCCAGGGTGATGATCCCGACCATCAGCAGGGTCCCGCCGAGCAGCGCGTAGACGACCGAGTTGAGCTGATCCTCGCCGAGGTGGTCCTTGAGGATCGAGATCGCCCAGACCCCGAGGATCGCCGCCGGGACGCTGCCAGCGGCCAGCCAGACGGTGAGGCCGAGGTTGACCGTCCGCATCCGCAAGTGGCGCCAGGCGCCGACCGTCTTGGTGATCGCCGAGTAGAAGATGTCGGTACCGATCGCGGTCGTCGGCTGGATGCCGAAGACGAGGATCAGCATCGGGGTCATCAGCGATCCGCCGCCCATGCCTGTCATGCCGACGAGCACGCCGATCCCCAATCCGAAGAGGATGATTGCCGGGTCCATCTGTTCTGCTGGGTTTCGCCGCTCCCTATTTCAGACCTTCTCGACCGTCTAGGTCAGGAGCGAACGGCAATGGTACCCATATAGCCGCTTCGCGGTGCGTCTAGCCACCAATTGCGGCGCCTTCGGCGCCTGACCAGCCAGTGCCGCGACACCCTGTGTCGCGGCTACACTGAACCCACAACCCAGGGGGGCTCGCGGGAAAGGCGGGCTGAGATAGCGCCCCCGGCACAAAAGAGTGTTCGCTCGGCGCTGACCCTTAGAACCTGTGCGGTAATGCGCGCGGAGGGAGCATGTTGACCAGAACCAGGGCTCCCGAGCGGGAGCCCTTCGATAGCAGCGAATCGCCGGCGGCGGCCGAGACGGCATTGCGAGCCACGGGACTGCACCACTCCTTCGGCTCATTGGCGGTGATCGAGCGCCTCGACCTCAGCCTGGCGGCGGCCGGGGTGCTGGGGATCGTCGGCCCGTCGGGCTGCGGCAAGTCGACCCTGCTGGAGCTGGTCTGCGGCCTGCGTGAGCCCGACGCCGGGCGAATCGAGGTCCGGGGGGGAAGCGATGCCGCCGAGCGCCTCGCAGCCTGCGCCTATCTGCCCCAGCGCGACCTGCTGCTGCCCTGGTTCTCGGCCCTCGACAACGCGGCCCTGGCGCTGCGCAACCGCGGCCTCGGGCGCAAGCAGGCCCGGCGCCGCGCGGCGCCGCTGTTCGAGCGCTTCGGCCTCGCCGGCTTCGAGACCGCGCGCCCGGCCGAGCTCTCGGGCGGGATGCGCCAGCGGGTCGCCTTCCTGCGCACCCTGATCGCCGGCAAGCCGCTGCTGCTGCTCGACGAGCCCTTCGCCTCGCTGGACGCGATTACCCGCGAGGAGATGCAGGAGTGGCTCGCGGGCGCCCTCGAAGCCGATCCGCGCAGCGTCGTCCTCGTCACCCACGACGTCGAGGAGGCGCTCTACCTCTGCGACCGGGTTGCCGTCCTCTCGCCGCGACCCGCCCGCCTGGTCGCCGAGCTCGAGGGGATGCCGCGGGCCGGCGAGCGGACCGAAGTCGTGACCTCGCCCGAGTTCGTCGCCCTGCGGGAGCGGGCAATGCGGGCGCTGCGAGGCGAGAGATGAGCTGGCGCGCCGTCAGCCGCTGGGCGCTTCCGGCGTTGATCGTCGTCCTACTGCTCGGCGCCTGGCAGCTCGCCGCCCGCTGGCACCTGATCGCCAACGCGCTGCACCTCGAGCCCTTCCTCGTCCCCGCCCCGAGCGATATCGCCAAGGCGCTCTGGCAGGACCGCTCGCTGCTCGCCGACAACGGCTGGGTGACGCTGAAGGAGGTGCTGCTGGGCTTCGCCTGCGCGCTCGGCCTCGGGCTCGCTTTCGCGGTCGTCCTGCACCTCTCCGAGACCCTGCGGCGGGCCTTCTATCCGCTGATCGTCGCCTCGCAGACGGTTCCGATCATCGTCGTCGCGCCGATCCTCGTGGTCTGGTTCGGGTTCGGGATCGGCCCCAAGCTGGCGATCATCGCCCTGATCTGCTTCTTCCCGATCACCGTCAACACCCTCGACGGGCTGCGCTCGGTCGACCCCGAGGCGGTGAAGATGATGCGCAGCCTCGATGCGAGCCGCTGGCAGGTGTTTCGCCGCGTCGAGGCGCCGACGGCGCTGCCCTACGCGTTCAGCGGCGCAAAGATCGCGGTCGCGGTGGCGGTGATCGGCGCCGTGTTCGGCGAGTGGGCGGGCTCTGAGTCGGGACTGGGGCACCTGATGCTGCAGGCGTCGGCGCAGCTGCTCACGGCGCGCCTCTTCGCCGCCGTCGTCGTCCTCTCCGGCTTCGCGATCGCCCTCTTCGCGGCGTTGTCTCTGCTGGAGCGCAAGGTCGTGACATGGCGTTAGGCGGTAGAAGTCGCGGGCGCATGAGACGAGCGATCGCAATCCTGCTCGCCACCGCCGCGATCATCGCCGCCGCGGCGCTGGCCGGCTGCGGCGAGAAGTCCGAGAACCAGAAGGGCCAGCCGCAGAGCTTCGGCCTGACGCTCGACTTCTACCCCAACCCCGACCACGTCGGGATCTACGAGGCACAGAAGCTCGGCTACTTCCGCGACGCCGGCCTCGACGTGAAGATCGAGGCCCCGACCGACCCCGCGGCGCCGATCAAGGAGGTCGCGGCGGGGCGCACCGACCTGGCGATCTCCTACGAGCCCGAGCTGCTGCTCGCCCGCGAGCAGGGCCTCGACGTCAAAGCGGTCGGCGCCCTGGTCGACCGCCCCCTGACCTCGATGATCTGGCTCGGCAAGTCGAAGGTCAAGCGGCTCGGGGACCTGCGCGGCAAGACGATCGCCACCGCCGGGATCCCCTACCAGGACGCCTTCCTGAAAACGATCCTGGGCCGGGTCGGACTGGGGACCGGCGACGTCAAGGTCGTCAACGTGGGGCTGAACCTGCTGCCGGCGATCCTCAGCGGCAAGGCCCAGGCAATGCTCGGCGGCTTCTCCAACGTCGAGGGTGTGGACCTGAAGGCGCGCCACAAGCACCCCACGGTGACCCCGGTCGACCAGCTCGGGATCCCGACCTACGACGAGCTGGTGCTGGTCGCCAAGGGCAGCAGCATCGCCGACGATCCGCAGCCGATCCGCCTCTTCCTCGCCGCCCTGGCACGCGGCACCGCGGCCGCCGAGCAGGATCCAAAGGGCGCCACCCAGGCGCTGCTGGAGCAGAACCCCGACCTCGACCCGAAGCTGACCGCGGCCGAGGTCAAGGCGACGCTGCCGGTGCTCAGCCAGGCAGGCAGCGGCCATCCATTCGGGGAGATGGACCAGGACCAGTGGCACACCTTCATCGGCTGGATGCGCGACCACGGGCTGATCACCTCGCTGCCGGCGACTGCCGCGGTGCTGACCGAGGCGCTGCTGCCGACGCGGAATATCCCCGGCTGACCGGGGCTCGGGCTACTCGCTCGGATCCTGGACCTGCCGGGCGCGGCGCTCGCTGGCCAGCAGCGGTTCGATGTCGCCCGGAGCGATCGTGCTGCTGGGCGGCACGAGGCTGAACGGGGAGCCAGACACCGCGCGCTCCAGCAGCGCCGTCATGTCGGCGACCTGCAGCGGTCCGGCGAACAGGAACCCCTGCGCGTAGCCGCATCCGAGCCGCCGCAGCTCGGCCAGCTGAACCTCGTTCTCGACTCCCTCGGCGATCGCCCGGAGCCCGAGGGCGCGGGCGAGGCCGATGATCGCCTCGACGATCGCCGAGCGCTCGGCCTCGATGCCGAGGCCCTCGATGAAGGAGCGGTCGATCTTGATCGCGTCGAGCGGGAAACGGTCGAGGTAGGCGAGCGAGGAGTAGCCGGTCCCGAAGTCATCGAGGATGAGCTGCACGCCGAGATGGCTGAGCTCGCGCAGGATCTCGTCCGCGGCCCCCGACTTCTCGACCAGCACGCTCTCGGTGATCTCGCACTTGAGGTGGACCGAGTCCAACCCCGTGCGCTCGAGGATGTTGGCGACCACGTCGGGCAGCTCGCGGTGGGCGAACTGGCGGGCCGAGAGGTTGACGGTGATGTCGATCGGCCGCGCGTCGGGCCGCAGGTGATGCCAGGCGATGCTCTGTTGGCAGGCGCGCTCGATCGCCCAGCGGCCGATCGGGTGGATCAGCCCGCTCTCCTCGGCGACCGGGATGAATTCCGTCGGTCCGATCATCCCGCGCTCGGGGTGCTGCCAGCGAAGCAGGGCCTCGAGGGCGAGGATCTCGCCGCTGCCGAGGGCGACGATCGGCTGGTAGTGCAGCGACAGCTGCTCGTTCTCGAACGCCCGCCGTAGCTCGCTCTCCATCTGCAGCCGGCGCACCGCCTTGGAGCGCATCTCCTGGTCGAAGGGCTCGGCCCGGTTGCGGCCGCGGTCCTTGGCCCGGTACATCGCCGCGTGGGCGTCGCGGATCAGCGACTCGGCGTCGGCGTCGGCCGCCTGCGAGACGGCGATGCCGACGCTCGCGGTCAGATGCTGCTCCAGTCCCCCGACCGTGAACGGCTCGCGGAAGGCGGAGGTGATGCGCTCGGCGATCCTCGTGGCCTCGGTGTCGTCGACGACCTCCTCGACCAGGATCGCGAACTCGTCGCCGCCGAAGCGGGCGACGGTGTCGACCGATCGCAGCTGCCGGCGCAGGCGCGGGACGACCCCCTTCAGCACCTCGTCGCCACCCTCGTGGCCGAGGCTGTCGTTGATCACCTTGAAGTGGTCGAGATCGCAGAAGAAGACCCCCAGCGGCGTCTCGCGCCCCTTGGCGGCCGCGAGCGCGTGCTCGAGCTTGTTGACGAACAGGGCCCGGTTGGGAAGCCCGGTCACGTGGTCGTGCAGGGAGCCGTGGCGGATCGCCTCGCCGGCCTCGCGGCGCTCGATCGCGTGCGCGAGCACGTTGGCTGCCGACTGCGCGAAGTGAAGGTCCTGGGAGCTGAAGGCGTCGGGGCGCCTGGAGTGGACCTCGAGCACGCCGAGCGGCTGTTCGCCGCCCTCGATCGTCAGCGCGATCGTGCTCTTGATCCCCAGCTCGGCGAGATCGGAGGGGATCTGGAAGCGCTCCTCGGTGGTCCAGTCGCGGACGCTGACCACCTCGCCGGAGACCAGCGCCAGACCCGGTGCCGAGTCGCCGCCGACCGCGATCGAGCCCGCCGTCAGCTGCTTGGATCCGGCACAGGCGCGCAGGGCCAGGCTGCCATCGTCGCCCTCGAACTCCCAGACGCAGCTCTCGGCGACGTCGTCATCGCCGGTGACCAGGAACGAAGCCGCGTCCTCCATCAGTGCCTGCACCTCGGCCCCCTTCAGCGCCCGCTCGCCCAGCTGCGCGATCGCCGCCTGCTGGGCGGCCTGGCGCTCAACCTCGCCCTCGACCCGCTTGCGCTCGGTGATGTCGTAGAGGATTCCGTGCAGCAGCGCCTTGCCGTCCTCGCCGTACTCGAGCACACCCTCGTCGAGGATCCATACCTCGCGACCGTCGCGGCTCAACATCCGGTAGTCGAGCGGCGGCGGGTTGGGTGAGGAAGCGAGCGTCACCTCGTTCTCGGCCGAGATGGCGCGCTCGCGATCGTCCGGGTGGATCTGCTTCGCCCACAGTCCGGGATCGGCCATCCACTCCTCGGGGCTGAAGCCGAGAATCTGCTCGATCTGGGGACTGACGTAAGTCCAGCGGCCGTTTTCCCCGGCCTCGGCGCTGTAGACGATCGCCGGCAGGCGTTCGACCAGCGAGCGGTAATTGGCCTCCGCGGCCGCGCGTTCGCGGGCTTCCTGCTCGCTGTTCTCGCGCAGCGTCCGCTCCTCGTCGCGGCCCTCGAGCAGCCGCTCGGCCATCGCCAGCGCGTGGGCGAGCCCGCGGGCGACGTTGAGCTCCTCGCTGCTGAACCGGTCCTGTCCGGTGCGGGCGACGACAAGCGAGGCGTCCTGGTCGCCGCGGATCTGGATCGACAGCGCCATGCAGGAGCCGAGCCCGGGCACCTCGATCGTCTTCGATCGCCCCGCGCGGATCGCCCCCAGGGCGGCGGCGGATACCTGCCCGGGCTCGAGACCGACCGACATCTCGATCCCGTCGTCGCTGACGATCGCCGCCAGCTGAGCGTCGAGCGCCTGGGCGACCCGGCCGACCGCGGCGCGGCGGGCGGTGACCGGGTCGCCGACCGAGGCCAGGGCCTCGAGGAACTCGGCCAGCTGCTGGGTCGACCAGCCGGGTGCGGTCATCGTCGGACCCCTCGAGGGCGCACGCGGACCGCCGCCTGCGGCGCAGGCGTGCGTGCGGGGGTTGCGAAGTCTGCGAATCGGCTCACGGCCAAGGTTCGTTCTTCCACGCAGAGCGGGGAAATCCGTCCTTTCGCAATATCGACCGCCCGGCGACGCCCAAACCGCCGCCTGGCCGCATGTACGTAGGCATGGTTCTGGGACCGCGCTTGCAGGCGGGGGCGCCGAGGGGGCTCAGGCGGCCAGGGGATCCGGCGCCAGGCGCAGCGGCGGGCCCTGGGCGACGAGGCCGTGCAGGCCGCGCAGCGTGAACTCGCCGGCCAGGCCGCGGAACGGCGCGTAGGGCGCGTAGAAGCGCTCCACCTCCTCGACCGTGGCCCGGCGGCCCTCGCCGGCCAGGTGGCCGACCAGCTTGATGTAGCCGAGGTCTCCGGCGGGCAGCGAGTCGGGCTCGCCGCGGCCGTAGAGCCCCAGGCACTGGGTAGTCCAGGGGCCGATCCCGGCGATCGTCCAGAGGCGCCGGTCGGCAGCGGGTTCGGCGAGCGGACAGCGGCCCGCCGCCACCTGGGCGGCGGCGCGGCGCAGGGCGACCGCGCGGCCGCCGGAGAGGTCGGTCGCCTCGAGCTCGGCCGGGGAGCGCCCGGCGATCACCGCGGCGCAGGGCACGTCGCGAAGCGCCGTCCGGCCGGCGCCGATGTACGGCCCCCAGCGGCGCACGATGCGGCGCTGGATCGCCGCCGCCCGCCCGCTCTCGATCAGCTGCTTGGTCACCGCCCAGGCGAACGCCTCCCAGGGCCAGGGGCGGCGGCGCGGCCGCAGGTCGGGGAAGCGGCGCAGCAGCGGCTCCAGCATCCGGTCGCCGCGAACCTGCCGGCGGAATTCGCTCAGGTCGTCGTCGACTCCGATCGCGAAGCGCATCCGCTCGATCGCCAGCTCCAGGTGCTCGACGTTCGCCGCCTCGCCGGGAGCCGGCTGGCCGGCGACGGGCGGGTAATTGACCGCGCCGGGGGCGAGCGCGTCGGCGCGCAGGAACACCCGCTGGCGCTGAGGCTGCCAGGAGCGGACCAGGACCGGGCGCTCGGCGACGTGCAGCAGGCGGCAGAGGATTCCGCCCCGGGTCGAGGCGGTGCCGTCACCGCCGCTGCCGCGCGGCAGCCGGAACGGCCAGGGAGGCCGCACTTCGACCGTCAGCGGCTCGACGCCCTGCGCCGCCAGGGGCTGGTGCGGCGCCCCCCAGTTGCCGGGTCTCACCTGCCGAGCAGGTGAACGTCGATCAAAAACGAGCGGCTGGCGACGACGGGGCGCTCGCTGCGGCCGATCAGGCGCCTCTGGGGGCGCTTGCGGACCGCGGAGCTGGAGACCGCGCGCACCGCGGCAACCGTCGCGACCCCGGCAAGTGCGCCTCCGGCGGCGGCGATCGCCGCCGTCTTGACCTCGCGCAGGGCGGGCGCCGCGGGCTGCGAGTAGGGCAGCGGCAGCGGCCGGACCTGCTCTTCGGAGGCCGGCTCGGCGTCCTCCTCGGAGATCACCTCTGCTTCCAGGTCTGCCCGTGGCACGAGTCGCAGTCTAGAGCCGGCATCGGCCGAGCCGAGGCCGAAGCGGCGCTATTTGCGCACGTTGCGGCTTACCCGCCGCTCGCCGGCTGCAGGCTCTTCTCGAACAGGCGGTACTTCTTGATCACCTTGCCGCCCATCCCCTCCATCGCCCGGTTCATCGGCTCGTTGACCTCGAGGATCCAGCCGGTCTCGCCGCCGTAGACGCGATCCGGGTCGGCTTCCTCGAGGTGGCGGATGTAAAAGGCGGCGGCGATCCCGGTGTGCTGGTACTCGGGCCGGACGCCGAGGGCGAAGACGCGCACGTTGTCGATCTTTCGCTGCGCGAGCAGGAAGCGCAGCCAGCCGAAGGGCAGCAGGCGACCGTTGAGCTTCGCCAGGGCCTGGTTTATGTCCGGCAGCGTCAGCGCAGCCCCCAGCACCTCGCCGTCGCGCTCGGCGATGAAGGTCCAGCGCTCTTCGAGGATCGGCTTCAGGTTCTTGGCCTGGAAGCTGCACTCGGCCTCGGTGATCGGGACGAAGCCCCAGTTGTCGCCCCAGGCCTCGTTGTAGACGTCCATGAAGCGGCGCACCTCGTTGCGGAGGTCGCGCTTGCGCATGTTGCGAATCGTGATCCCGTGCTCGCTGGAGACCTTTTCGGCGGCGGCGTGGATCATCGGGTGAAACTCCGAGCCCTGCTTCAGCTTGCCGAGCTCCAGCCACCACATCCAGAGGTCCATCGCCTTGCTGAAGCCCTGGCCCTCCATCAGCGTCCGGTAGTAGGGCGGGTGCCAGGGCTGAAGGATCATCGGCCGCAGCTCATAGCCCTCGACCAGGATCCCGATCTCGTCGTTGGTCGTGAAGTCCATCGGCCCGATCACCCGCTGGCGCCCGCGCTCGGCGAGCCAGCCGGTGGCCGTGTCGAGCAGGGCCGCGGCGACCTCCGGGTCGTCGGTGCTCTCGAAGAAGCCGAACATGCCGTCGTTGCCGCCCTGGAACTCGTCCCAGCGCTGGTCGATCTGGGCCGTGATGCGGCCAACCGGCTCACCGTCGCGCTCGGCGAGGAAGTACTCGGCCTCGGCATGCTCGAAGTAGGGGTTCTTGGAGCGGTCGAGGAACTGCATCCGCTCGAAGATCAGCGGCGGCACCCACTGCGGCTGGTCGCGGTGCAGGGCGAAGGGCAGCTTGACGAAGCGCTTCAGCTCGCGCTTGCCCTGCACGGGCTTGACCGTCAACGCCACTGGCGGAACGTATAGGAACCCCGGCTGCCAGACTCCCCGCATGGCCGAGTCGACGCACTCGCGGATCGACGTCTTCGCGAAGGTGCGCGAGCACGAACGCCGCGACCAGCTGCAGGCAGCGCGCGAGAACGACCTCCTGCCCTACTTCCGGCTGCTGGAGTCGGCGGCCGGGCCGGTGGTCGAGATGGAGGGCCGGAAGACGATCATGCTCGGCTCCAACAACTACCTCGGCCTGACCGGGGACGAGCGCGTAAAGCAGGCCGCGCGAGACGCGCTGGAGACCTACGGGACCGGGCTCACCGGCTCGCGCCTGCTCAACGGCACCACGCCGCTGCACCTCGAGCTCGAAAGCGAGCTTGCCGAGTGGATGGGCACCGAGGACGCGATCGTCTTCACCACCGGCTACCAGGCCAACCTCGGCTGCATCGGCACGATCCTCGCCCCCGGCGACACGGTGATCTGCGACTCCGGCGACCACGCCTCGATCCTCGACGGCTGCCGCCTCGCCGGCGCCAGGCTGCGGCCCTTCCGCCACAACCGGATGGACAAGCTGGAGACGATGCTCGAGCGCTCGGGCGAGGACGGCGGCGGGGTGCTGGTGGTCGTCGACGGCGTCTTCTCGATGGAGGGCGACGTCTGCGACCTGCCGGCGATCGTCGAGCTCTGCCGCCGCCACGGGGCGCGGCTTATGGTCGACGAGGCGCACGGCGTCGGCGTGCTCGGCGCCCGCGGAGCCGGCGTCTGCGAGCTGTTCGGGCTCGAGGACGAGGTCGACCTGCGGATGGGGACGTTCTCCAAGAGCCTTGCCTCCTGCGGTGGCTTCATCGCCGGGTCGTCGGAGGTGATCGAGTACCTGCGCTTCTCCTCGCGCTCGTTCATCTTCAGCGCCTCGGGGGTGCCGGCCTCGGTCGGCGCCGCGCTGGCGGCCCTGCGGATAATCCGCTCCGAGGGCCCGCAGCTGTTGGAGCGCCTGCTCGGCAACGCCGAGTACCTGCGCGAGGGCCTGCGGGGCCTCGGGCTGCGGGTGGTCGAGCCGGGAGCGCTTCCAGACGGGCGCATCGTCACAACTCCTGTGGTCCCGGTGGTGGTCGGAGACGACTGGCAGGCGGTGCTGCTCTGGAAGGCGCTCTTCGACTCAGGCGTCTACACCAACGTCGCGATCCACCCCGCCGTCCCGCCCGGCGGGGCGCTGCTGCGGACCAGCCTCATGGCCACCCACGAGCGCGAGCATCTCGACGCCGCCCTGGCGACGATCGAGCGCGTGATCGCCGGCTTTCCCGACCTGCCGCGCGCCTAGCCGCCCCCCAGCGACGGTCGCTCCGGTGTCGCCGAGGCGGTTCCGAGCGGCACCGGGTAGACAAAAGTTGGAGCCCGATCGGCCTCCGCATCCCCCACCGGGGGTAGTTTCAGCTTGTCCAATATTGGACTAGCTAAGGGGGCGCACGAAAAGGTTGCTCTTAGCGAACGACTCCGGCTGGCGGGGGGCGAATCGGGTTGACGCTCGGGGCCGCGACCCCATAGGTTGCCCCCCGCGCCGCACCGGGGCAGGGGCGTTAATGAAGCCCAGTCATTCGACGCCCCCGGCACGAGGCCGAAACGGATCGGCGCTGAGAGAGATCCCCAACCCACCCTCAAAGGGAGGAGTCTTCGTGGACGCTGTATCGACGATCGCCCCTGCTCACCCTTCCTCTGCCCCCCAGCACATGCAGGCCCTGGAGCACGCCAACAAGGTTCGGCTGGCCCGTGCCGCCCTGAAGCGCAACATCGCCCGCGGCGATCTCGACGCCGCAGAAGTGATCCGTGAGTGCCCCTGGGAGACCGAGAGCATGACCCTGGCCGAGCTGCTGACCAGCCAGCGGCGCTGGGGGCGAACCCGCTCGCGCAAGTTCCTGCTCGCCCTCGCCCTCTCGGAGAACAAGCGCCTCGGCACGCTGACCGAGCGCCAGCGCCAGCTGCTCTCCGGCGAACTGGAGGCCAAGAGCGGCCAGAGGACCGTCTTCGTCTAGCTCTTTCGCCTCATCCACTCAGCCCCTCAGGCGGCCGATCCGGAAGGAGAGGCCGCCTGAGGCGCGTTTGAAGGCGCCGCGCAGCCAGAGGAAGGCGGGAACGAAGACGACGGCGCCGACCGCGACCGGGATCACCGCAATCACCGAGCCGAAGGCGACGATCCCGAGCGTGAAGCCGAGCCCGGCGCTGAGCACCGCACAGGCCATGGCCAGCAGGGCGCTGTGCGAGCGGTAGCCGGCGAAGTGCTCGCGGATCGCCAGCTCGAGCCCGCCCAGCGCCGCGAGGGTGATCCCGACCGCGATCATCAGCGTCCCGCCGGTGCCGGCGCGGGCGAACCCGACGACCAGCATCACCAGGCCGACGAGGATCGCCAGCTCGGTGAGCGGGAAGGAGCCCCAGGGGGCCTGTGGCGCCTCGTCGCGAGCCGTCCGCCGCGCGGCGGGCTCGACCGGCTTGCGCTGCTTCGGGGCCGGCACGGGGCGCTGAGGACGGCGCTTGCGCCGCTTCTTAGCCATAGCCGCCGGTTGTCAGGTGGCTAATGGGCAGCCGGAGGAGATCTTGACCCGCCACCAGCCCATCAGCATCCCGATCAGCCCGTAGCGGGGGCGGGAATGCCAGTGGCGGCAGCCGGGCTCGCCGATGTCCTCGTTGGAGATGCGCACCCAGTGGTAGCGCTGCGGCTCGGCGATCACCCGCTCCAGCAGCTCGCGATTGCGGTCCTCGACGTAGCCGCGGTCACTGATGATGCTCTTGACGTCGGCGATCCGGGACAGAAGCTTGTCGCGGACCTGCTCCAGCTCGCCGATCGAGAGCAGGCGCGGCCCGCCGGCGGGAGCGACCCCGTAGGCGATCCCGGCGCGCGGGAAGGAGGAGGTGAAGAGCTCGCCGAGCTCGGCCTCGAGGCGGGCGATCTGGCGCCGCAGCTCGGCGCGCGCCGGCCGCTCGTCCGCATGGAGCAGGTCGGTGAGGGCGCCCGAGGACGGTGGCGGGGCAGTCCCCCGCGCTTCAAGTTCCCTGGTCAACTCGGCCATCGGGTCCCTTCGCAGACGTCGACTGGCCTCGATTCTAGATGGTCAAGGCCGCCCGGGCCAGCCAGAGAGCCTCCTCGACCGCGATGTCGGGCACGCCCTTGACCCGCAGGGCGGCGAGGGTGATCCGGCTCGTGTGCGGATGCACCCCGCGGCCCTCGGCTGTGGCACCGAAGAGAAGCGCCACGGGACGCTTCTCGTCGGCGATCACCAAGGTGCCCGATGGCAGCTCCCCCCGCCGGCCCTCCAGCGATTCCCCCGGGGCCGAAGCCCGCAGCCCCAGACGGCCCTCGACGCGATCGGCGTCGAACGCACACAGGGCGACCCCGGTCTCGACGATCGCGATCGTCAGCGCATCGTCGAGCTGGCTGCGACTGACGAAGGCCCCATGCTTCATCCGCTCCAGGGCAAGCTGCTCGATCGGGGTCCTGGTCTGGTCGGGGTCGAGGCCGATCTGGCGAAAGAAGACCCGGTAGGCCCAGGGAATCGGGCGCTGGCGGATCTGGATCGCGTGGCCGCCGTGGAAGCGGTTCGAGAGCTCGCGCAACCGCTCCTTGACCTGGCGCGGGCTTCGCCCGGAGCGCGCCTCGACGCTGATCCAGGCGATCCCGAGGCCGGAGAACTCCTCCGCCACCGCCGGCGCGACCCAGCCGCCCTCCGGGGCCGTCTCCTCCTCGCCGGGAAGCCCGGCGATCGGCCCCTCGGCCTCCACCTCAGCGCCCCGCGCGCTGCCTGCGGCTGCTGGCCGCGAGCAGGCCCCGCACCTTGGCCGCAAGCTGGCCGGCGTCGAGCTCGCCGATGCTGGCCGCTTCGAGCAAGCCGCCCGGGTAGGCGTAGACGAAGGTCGGACAGCCGCCGACCCGGTAGAGCGTCGCCACGGCGCCGTCGTGGTCATAGCCGACCGGCATCCGCCAGCCGCGGTCCTGGACGAGACTGCGAACGCTGTCGCGGCTGTCGCGGACGTCAATCGAGAGAAAGCCCACCCGCCCACGGTAACGCTGTGAGACCTGGCTGACGACGTCCTGCTGGGTCTCGCAGGAGCTGCCGCCGCGGGTGAACCAGAACGAGATCACCAGCGGCCGATCGAAGTAGTCGCAGACCCGGATCACGTTTGCCCCCTGCACCCCGCAGGCGGGGGTGCGGCGCTGGTCGGAGGGGCAGGGCAGCTGGTTTGACTCGCAGTCGTCCTGGGCGATGTTGGCGTCACCCTCCAGCCCGCTCGTCGCAACCGGGACCGCGAACTCGGCCAGAGGCTTGTTGGGCTTGAGGTCCCCGAGGCCGAGGATCCCCTCGTTGCGGCCGCTGATGAAGTGGACCGCGGCAAAGATGATCGCGGAGAGAAAGAGTGCGCCGACGACCATCGAGTAGAGGCGCCCGGGCCGCTCGACCGGGCCCATCGTGCGCCGCCCGGCGACGCCACCGGGACGCTTTTCCGATCCCCGGCCCGGCTCGCTCACCGGCGCGAGGACGCCACCTCGCGCCGCCAGGGCAGGCGCGGCATGGCGAGCTCGAAACCGGCCTCGGCCCAGACCAGGACCGCCGGCAGGACCAGCATCACCCCCAGCAGGGCGACGCCGAGATCGACGACGGTGACGAAGCCGAAGTCGCGCAGCATCGGAAAGTCATAGTCGCCCAGACCCGGGATCGCGGTCACGATCAGGGTCGCGAAGCCGGCGATCGCGGTCAGCCCCGAGGCGAGCACCGCCGCCCCGGTGCGCGAGTAGGAGCGGCGCAGCGCTTCGCCGACCGAGCTGCCCGCCTCGCGCTCCTCGCGATAGCGCGAGGCGAGGATGACGCTGAATTCGGTGGCGATCGCGATCACCAGGGCGCCGAGCGTCGCCGACATCGGGTTGAGCTCGACGTGGCTGGCGAAGAGGACCAGTGAGGCCCAGCCGGTGGCGAGGACGATCGGGATCAGCGGCACCAGCGCCCTCGAGACCGAGCGGTAGACGACCAGCAGGGCGATCGCCACCGCCGCCAGACCCGCCAGGGTGAGCCAGTAGCGGCTGCTGGCCAGCGAGGAGTTGGATGCCGCGGCGATCACCGGCAGCCCGGCGAGCTGGACCACGGTTCCGGGCGGCGGGCCGTTGCCGCTGCCGGGCGGATCGATGGCGCCACGGATGTCTTCGATCAGCTGCTGCTGCTGATCGAGCGGCTGGACGCGGATCCCGAAGGAAATGTTCGCCGTGTGGCCGAGCTCGCCGTTCGGCCCGCTGGTGATCACCGCCTGGCGGTCATAGACCGGGATCGCCCCGTAGAGCGCGGCGATGCGGGAGCTGGAGAGCTGCAGGCTCGGATTGGTAAAGAAGTCGGTCGGCGAGGTGCCGGGGCAGATCTGCGCCTTGCGGCAGCTCGGGAACTGGCCGCTGAACCCGTGCTCGGAGAGGACCCGCTGCTTGAAGCCGCTCATCCAGTTGATCAGCTTCGGATCGGTCAGGTCGGGGCTGTGCACGGTGACGTCGAGCTCGCCCGAGACCCCGGTCGCGCGCTGCAGCTCATGCAGGTCGCGGACCTCGCGCAGGTGCTGCGGAACGAGCTTGGTGAAGTCGGACTGCAGCGGCACCCGCGGGGCGACCAGCCAGCCGCAGAGCGCCAGCGCCCCGGCCGCCGCCAGGACCCGGGCCGGACTCTGGATCGAGACCGCGAGCGCCCGGGTCCCGAAAGCCGCGATGCGCTCCGCGACGCGGTCGCGGCGAGCCGCGATCCGAGCCGCGAAACCGGGGCTCCTGCCACCCGAACCCCGGAACCACCTCGCCGCGGGTCCTGTCACGAGGAACGCGCTTTCCGGCCGTGCTCCCCGGTCCGCGCGGCCGGAAACCGCGTCCCCCGCGCCACCCGCGGAAGTCTCGTCAGAGGTTCTCCTCAAAGACAGCGCTGCAAAGCCGGCAGTAAGTGCAAGGGTGAAGGCGATCGCGACGCCGCCGACCAGCATCAGCCCGAAGCCGCGCACCATCGGCACCGGCGAGAGCAGCAGGACCGAGAAGCCGGCGGCGGAGGCGAGGCAGGCGGTGCCGATCATCGGTGCCGCCTGGGCGGCGGCGGCGCGCGCGGCAGCCGCACCGTCGGCACCGCCCGCACGCGCCTCGTCGAAGCGGGCCTGGAGCTGGATCGCATAGTCGACCCCGAGCCCGATCAGGATCGGCAGCACCGCGATCGCGGCGATCGTCAGCGAACCGCCGAGCAGTCCGGTGAGCCCGAAGGTGATCGCCGTCGCCGCCAGCGCCAGGGCGAGCGGCAGCAGCCGCAGCCGCGAGCGGAAGACCAGCGCCAGGGTCGCCGCCATCACCACCAGCGCGGCGGCGAAGAGGACGAAGAGGGCGCTCTTCAGCTTGCCGGAGACCCCGTCGACGACCACCGGCGCACCGCTGATCACGTAGTGACCGCCGTTGAGCTTGAAGCAGGGCTTGTTCTGGCAGGCCTTGCGCGGGGTGGTGTCGTTGACCGCCTCGCGGATCAGCCCCAGCGCCCGGTGGCGCTCGGAGCTCGAGAGGTTGGGACGGAGGCGGATCGAGATCAGGGCCGAGTTGCGATTCGGGAACAGATACGAGAAGCGGGCCTTCGGGGTGCCCGGGGGCTGGCGGGTGTCGAAGACGACCTGGCTGACGAACTCCGGGTCGTCGATCTGCGGCAGGCGGGTGATCCCGTACTGGGCCGCGACCCGCAGCAGGCGCGCCTGGAACTGGCGCCCGACGCCGGCGGCGGCGGCGTTGGCCGCCTGCTTCTGCTTGGCGGCCGGGAGGCCCTGCGCGGCGGCCAGGCGGGCGGCGGTCTGGGCGGCGCGCAGGGCCTTTGCCCGCACGTCCTTGATCTGGCCCCCGAGGGCGGATTGAATCCCAAGCACCGCCTGGTTGAGGAACGTCGCCGGCCCGTAGACGACCCGGGCCGGGTGCAGGCGGGCGATCTCGCCGCAGGCGCCGGGCAGCGGCTTGGCCCCCTTCGGCACGTTGCCGGCCAGACAGCCTTCGAGCCGCAGCAGCCTGCCCAGGTTGGGGGTGAGGACGAGCTTGCGCAGATCACCCTCGACCAGCACCACCACCGCGTCGTCGCCGAACTGGTGTCGGAACTGCTGCGTCGCCTTGTAGGTCTGCGAGTCGCTGTCGATCAGGGTGCCGGTGCCGGCGTCGGTGTGAATCCTCGAGGCACCGGCCGCGGCGCCGATCGCAACCACCGCGGTGATCGCCAGCAGCACCCGCGCGTGCCGGGCCGACCAGCCGGCGACCCTGCCAAACCTCTCTCCTGCAGTCACGAGGGAAAGGGTACGGACGCTTTCCTAAGCCGGCGCAGGGTCCCTCGCGGATGGGCCGTGCGGTTCAGCCGCGGGTGGCGCGGCGGGCGCGTTTCCGCGACCGCGCGCACTGGGGAGCACGGCGCGGAAGCGTGCCCGCCGTGACAGGACCCGCGGAGGGGCCGCTCAGTCCATCGCCAGCGGGCCGGTGACCTCTGCGTTCAGGAACTGCGAGACGAACTCGTTCTCGGAGTTGAACAGCTCCTCCTTCGGCCCCGACTCGACGATCTGGCCCTTCCAGAGGACGGCGATGAAGTCGGCGATCCGCCGCGCTGTCCCGAGGTCGTGGCTGATGACCAGATAGCAGCCGCCGTTTTCCTCGTGCACCTCGCGGATCAGCTCGCAGAGCAGCGCCGTGCGCACCGGGTCCAACCCCGAGTCGGGCTCGTCGAACATGACGATCGCCGGGTCGAGGACCAGGGCCCGCGCGAAGCCGGCCCGCTTGCGCATGCCGCCCGAGAGCTCGTTAGGCATGTGGTAGGTCGCCTCGCCGAGCCCGACCTCCTTCAGGCGCTGGTTGACGATGTCGGCGATCTCGTCCTCGCCCTTGTCGGTGTGCTGGCGCAGCGGGAAGGCGACGTTGTCGTAGATGTTCATCGAGCCGAACAGGGCGCCGTCCTGGAAAAGCAGGCCGAACTTCTTGCGCACCTCGAAGAGCTCGTCGTCGGTCATGTTGGGGATCGACTCTCCGTGGACCAGGACGTCGCCGGAGTCCGGGTACAGCAGGCCGACGATGTGCTTGATCAGCACGCTCTTGCCGGTTCCCGAGGGTCCGAGGACCATCGAGATCTGGTCGTCGGGCAGCCCGAGGTTGAGTCCGTTGAGGATCCGCGTGCGGCCGAACTGCTTCACGAGGTCGATGATCTCGATCGCGTCCTCGCCGCCGTGGTCGCGCTTCTGGCCGGTGTGCCAGCGATAGGGGTCGGTGTCCTCGGCGTCGACTCCCGGGATCTGGAAATCACGGCCGAGGACCGCCCCGTCTTCGGCGACATGGGCGCCACCGTTGCCGCGGCTCGGCGCCTGGCCTCGCTCGGCCGCGCGGGCGTCGGCGCGGCGCTCGGCCTCGCGGGCCGACTGCTCGGTCAGGCCGCTGCTCGACCCCTCGTCGCCCTCGGCGACCACCTCGACGCCCTGATCGTCGTCGTAGATCTCACCCTCGACGCGCTGGGCGTCGTATCGGCCCCCGTCAGCGGTGTAGGGGTCCTGGGCGCGGGAGTCGTCCTCCCACTCAGGGGTCCAGCCGGACTCGCCAGAGCCCGAGCTCTCGCCGCTGCCGCGCCTGCGTATGAATCTCGCCACCTCAGCCTCCTATCGGCGCCCTCGGGTTGGCACCCCAGAAGACCAGGGTCCCAGTCATCCCGATGATGTGAACTAAGACGATGTTGAGCGCCATCGACTTCGCCGTCGCGGCCCCGACTCCGACCGGCCCGCCCGAGGCGGTGTAGCCGAAGTAGCAGCCGACGAGCACGATGACAGTCGCCATCACCATCCCCTTGATCAAGCTGAAGACAAGATCGGGGGGGTTCTGGAACATCCAGAAGATCAATAAGTAGCCGCCCGACGAGGTGTCTCCGATCTGCTTGACGACGGCCAGGTAGCTCGCCAGGTAGCCGATCCCGATCCCGACCAGATAGACGAACGGAAGCGCCAGCCAGGCGGCGAGCAGCCGGGTCGCGGCGAGGAAGGTGACCGGCGGCACCCCCATCACCTCGAGCGCGTCGATCTCGTCCGAGATCCGCATCGAGCCCAGCTCGGCGACGATCCCGGTCCCGACCTTGGCGGCCATCATGTAGCCGAACAGGTAGGGGATCAGCTCGCGCAGGTCGCACCAGGCCGAGAAGACGCCGGCATAGGCGGGAGCGCCCTGGGCACGCAGCAGGTAGGCGCCCTCGATCCCGCAGGTCAAACCGCCGATGAAGATCAGGCCCCAGATCACCAGGGCCGAGCCGAGGATCAGGATCCCGGCCTGGCGCAGGGACTCGCCGAAGAACCGCATCACGCGGCCGGTGTAGACCTGGCCCATGACCTGGCCGCCGAAGCGGGCGATCTCGCCGAGGCTGTCCAGCCAGGAGCGCGGCAGTGCGATCCAGGAGCTCATCGGATCGTCTGCAGCTCGGGATGGGTTGCGAGCAGGGTCTGGGTGAAGACGTAGTTGAAGGCGAAGACGCCCATGAAGGCGATCACCACCGCCTCGTTGACCGCCCTGCCGACCCCGGCCGCACCTCCGGAGGCGGTCATTCCCTTGTAGGAGCAGACGATCGCGATGATCGCCCCGAACAGGGTCGTCTTCAGCACCGAGCCCCAGAGGTCGGTGATCGAGGCGTTGTTGAACAGGGTGGCGAAGAAGCCGCCCAGCGGCTGGTGGTAGAGCAGCTCGGCGCCGATGCCGCCGGAGATCCCGAAGACCAGCGCGTAGATGTCCATCAGCCCGGTGATGATCATCAGGGCCAGGAAACGGGGCACGACGAGGTTCTTGATCGGGTCGACGCCGAGGACCTGCAGAGCGTCGAGCTCCTCGCGGATCTTGCGGGCGCCGAGGTCGGCGGTGATCGCGGTCCCAGCGACTCCGGCGACCACCACAGCGGTGACGAAGGGCGCGAACTCGCGGATCGAGGCCAGCACGAAGAAGCCGCCGAGGCGGTCGAGGGCCCCGAACAGCGAAAGGAAGTTCGCTGCCTGCAGGCCCGGCGCCCCGAAGCCGAAGGCGATCGTCGAGATCATCATCGGAAACCAGCAGAGCTGCAGCGCGAAGAGAAACTGGCCGATGAACTCGCCGCCGTAGGGATACGGCGGCCGGACCGCGGAGACCATCGTCTTCGCGGTCAGGATCATCATGTCCCCTACCTGCTCGAACAGGCTCTTGGCGGGAAGAAATGCCCGATCTACAGCGGTTCTGACCAAATCTCTCCTCGGGACGAAACCAGCCGCCCTGCGTGCGGCGCTCGACCTTTGCCAAGGATATGCCATCGCACCGGCCACCGCCACCGGTAACCGACAGGCGCGGCGCCAGCCGTCACCGAGGCGAGAAAGTACGAGAAATGTGGCTGGAATCCGCGCAGTAGCGTGGTAGGGTCCCAGCGCCTTGCGGGAGACCGGCCCACAACTCCGGCATGCCCGCCGAACACGCTCCGGGGTAAGTCTGCTGGTCGGCGTGGTCGCGCTGGGGCTGACGGCTTGCGGAGGAGGAGGCCAGAGGCAGGACGCCAACGAGCCGTCCGGCAAGTTCCCGGTCAAGATCGTCACCTCCTCGTTCCCGAACCGCCAGCGCCTCGCCGGGACCTCGCTGCTGCGGATCGGCGTCCAGAACACCGGCAGCCGTCCGGTGCCGGCGCTCGCGATCACGATCTCGCTGGACAAGAACGCCGTCAGGCCGTTCTCGATCTACGACAAGCAGCCCGGACTGGCCGATCCCGAGCGCCCAGTTTGGGTGCTGGAGAACAACTACCCGAAGCTCTCCGGGCAGAAGGTCTCGGCCGGAGCGGAGACGGCCAACGACAAGACCTTCGACTTCGGCTCCCTGCAGCCGGGCAAGACGGTGCAGGCGGTATGGAAGGTGACGCCGGTGCGGCCGGGGCTCTACACGATCGACTACCAGGTCGACGCCGGGTTGACCGGCAAGGCGAAGGCCGTGACGGCGAACGGAAGCCCGCCGACCGGATCCTTCGTGGTCAAGATCTCCGCGAAGCCGCCGAGCACCGGGGTAAACGACCAGGGACAGGTCGTGCAGATCCCGACCCCCAGCGGGGTCGGTAGCGGCTCCAACGGCTCCAAGTAAGGCCGCCGTTCGGCGTCTGTCACCGTTTGCGCGATGACGGCAGCCCTTCGCGCGATCGCTCTCTGCGCCCTGCTGGCCTGCGCCGCGCTGGCGGCGGGCTGCGGCGGCGGCGGCGGCGAGACGACCGGCTCCGCCAAGGCAAGCCCGCCTCCCGCGGCGGGCGGGAAGTCCGGTAAGCCCGCGGTCGGGGACGGCAACGGCGGCGTCAAGCTGACCAAGCTGGGCGACTTCGACGAGCCGCTCTACATCACCCAGCCGGCCGGGGACCCCAGCGACCTCTTCGTCGTCCAGCGCGGCGGAGCGATCCGGGTGATCCACGACGGCAGAACGGCCTCGCGCCCGTTCCTGGACATCGGCGACCGGGTGGCGACCGACAACACCGAGCAGGGGCTGCTCTCTATGGCCTTCGCACCCGACTACTCGCGCAGCGGCCGCTTCTACGTCGACTACACCGACAAGGCCGGTGATACCCGGGTGGTCGAGTACCGGCGCTCGCAGGGCGACCCGCTGACCGCCGACCCGGCAAGCTCCCGCGTGGTGCTGGGCGTCAAGCAGCCGTTCGACAACCACAACGGCGGCCTGCTGGTCTTCGGCCCCGACGGCGACCTCTACATCGGGCTCGGCGACGGCGGCTCCGAGGACGACCCCAACCGGGTCGGCCAGAACCTGACCAGCCCACTGGCGAAGATCCTCCGCATCGATCCGCGGCCGAGCGCCGGCCGGCCCTACTCGGTCCCGGCGTCGAATCCCTTCGTCGGCGCCGGCGGCGCCCGTCCCGAGACCTATGCCTACGGGCTGCGAAACCCCTGGCGTTTCTCCTTCGATCGCATGACCGGCGCCCTGACGATCGGCGACGTCGGTCAGAACGAGTTCGAGGAGATCGATTACATGCCGCGCGGCAAGGCGGCCGGGGCAGACTTCGGCTGGTCGGCCTTCGAGGGCGACAGCCGCTTCAACCGCGACCAGCAGGCACCCGGGGCGGTGAAGCCGATCTTCACCTACAGCCACTCCGGCGGCGCCTGCTCGATCACCGGCGGCTACTTGGTCCGCGACCCGAACCTGACCAGCCTCTACGGCCGCTATCTGTACGCGGATTTCTGCGCCGGCGAGCTGCGCAGCCTGATCGCAGCCACCGGCGGCGCCAGCGACGACCGCTCGCTGGGGATCTCGGTTCCCGCGCCCAGCTCCTTCGGCGAGGACGCCGCCGGGCGCATCTACGTGACCTCGCTAAACGGCGCCGTCTACCGCCTCGATCCGAGCTAGCGAGCTAGATTGCACCGCTCTTCGGCGGGCCATCGGGTGTTGATCTTTCAGGCCCAGCCGTGTTCGTGCCCGAGATGAAGCGATCGATCCGCACCTGCCTGCCGCTCTGCGCCGCACTGGCGGTGCTGCTGGCCCTTGCTTCCCCGGCGGCGGCGAGGATCGGCAAGCGCAAGATCGGCAACTTCAACTCTCCCGTCTACGTGACCGGGGCGCCGGGCTTTCCGAAGCTCGAGTTCGTCGTCCAGCAGCCGGGAACGGTGAGCGTCGTGCGCGGCAGCCACAAGCTGGGGCGCCCGTTCCTCAACCTGCGCAGCATCGTCGGCTATGACGGCGCCGAGCGCGGGCTCCTGTCGATCGCCTTCCCGCCGGACTACCGCCAGTCGGGGCTCTTCTACGTCGACTTCAACGACAAGCAGGGCGACATCAACGTGGTCGAGTTCCATCGCCGCGGCCCGACCCGGGCGCGGCGAGGATCGGCGCGGGAGGTGCTGCAGATCGACCACCGCGCCAACTCCAACCACAACGGCGGCCAGCTTCAGTTCCTCGGCCAGGACCTCTACATCTCGACCGGCGACGGCGGCAGCGAGGGCGACCCGCCCAACAACGCCCAGAACATCGACAGTCTGCTGGGCAAGATCCTCCGCATCGACCCCCGGGCCGGCGGCGGACAGCCGTACACGATCCCTTCCGACAACCCGTTCGTCGGCAGGGCCGGGCGCGACGAGATCTTCTCCTACGGGCTGCGCAACCCGTGGCGCTTCTCCTTCAACACACAGGGTGCCGGCGCCCCCTATATCGCGATCGGCGACGCCGGCCAGGACCGCTTCGAGGAGGTCGACTACGAGCGCGTCTCGGCCGCCAGCGGGGCCAACTTCGGCTGGGACGCCTTCGAGGGCTTCGCCCCCTACACGGGCGCCGAGAGCGGCACCCCCGACCCGGGCGGGACGACAAAGCCGATCTTCGTCTACGGCCACAACGGCAGCACCTGCACGATCATCGGCGGTCTCGTCGTTCACGATCGCCACCTCGGCCGCCTGCGGGGGCGCTACCTGTACAGCGATTTCTGCACCGGCAAGCTGCACAGCCTGGTGCCGTCGCCCGCCGGTGCCCGCCACGACCGCGGGATCGGCCTCCACATCGACAGCCCGAGCGCCTTCGGCCAGGACGACCGCGGGCGCGTCTACGTCTGCTCGCTGAACGGGCCGGTCTACCGGCTCGTGCGCCGCCACTAGGGCCGGATCGGCCTTCCCGGGCGAAAATCCGCGCCCGCGGCGGCGAGGGTCTAGAGTCTTGGCCAGGCAGCCAGGATCGGAGGAGGAGAGATGGAGAGCGGTACGGCTGAGCCCCAGACCAGCGCCCCGGAGAGCGGCAACGGCGCCGCGCCCGCGGACCGCATCGAGGTCCACAACCCGGCCACCGGAGAGCTGATCCGCGAGATCGGCGTCGACTCGCCGCAGCGGGTGCGCGAGGTCGTCGAGCGGGTGCGCGCCAACCAGGCCGAATGGGAAGGGCTCGGCAACAAGGGCCGCTACCGCTGGCTGGGACAGCTGCGCGACTGGCTGATCGACAACCACGAGCGCGTCGCCGACACGATGCAGGCCGAGACCGGCAAGGTGCGCGCCGACGCGGCCAGCGAGCCCGTCTATTTGACCGACCTGATCAATTTCTACGGGCGCCGGGCGGAGAAGATCCTCGGCGACGACAAGGTCCGCCCCCACTCGCTGCTGCTGAGCGCGAAGAAGCTGCGGGTCCAGTACCGGCCCTTCCCGGTGGTCGGCATCATCAGCCCCTGGAACTTCCCGCTGATCCTCTCGCTGGGCGACGCGATCCCGGCCCTGCAGGCGGGCGCCGCGGTCGTGATCAAGCCCTCCGAGTACACCCCGCTCGGCCTGGCCGAGGTGATCGAGGCCTGGAAGAGCGAGATCGGCGCCCCGGACGTATTCGATTGCGTGCAGGGGGTCGCAGAGACGGCGACGGAACTGATCGACGCCGTCGACTTCATCCAGTTCACCGGCTCCGACCGCACCGGGCGCAAGGTGATGGCCCGCGCCGCCGAGACGCTGACCCCGGTCAGCCTCGAGCTGGGCGGCAACGACGCGATGGTCGTGCTGCGCGACGCCAACGTCGCCCGGGCGGCAAACGCCGCCGCCTGGGGCGGGCTGGCCAACTCGGGCCAGATCTGCATCTCGGCCGAGCGGGTCTACGTCGAGGAACCGATCTACGACGAGTTCGTCGCCAAGCTGACCGAAGAGGTGGAGTCGGTTCGCCAGGGGACGGACGGCGCCGTCTCCGAGAAGGAGGTCGGGGCGATGACCTCCCCTCTGCAGACCGAGCTCGTCGAGCGGCATGTCAACGACGCCGTCGGGGAGGGCGCCCGGGCGCTGACCGGGGGCAGCCGCCGCGAGGGCCCCGGCGACTACTACCGGCCGACCGTGCTGGTCGACGTCGATCACTCGATGGAGGTGATGCGCGAGGAAACCTTCGGCCCGGTGATCGGGGTGATGAAGGTCCGCGACGAGGAGGAGGCGATCCGGCTTGCCAACGACAGCCGCCACGGGCTTTCGGGATCGGTGTTCGGCTCCAAGCGCCACGCCGAGCAGGTGGCCCGGCGAATCGAGTGCGGGGTCTGCAACGTCAACGACGTGATGGTCGGCTTCCTCGCCACCGACGTTCCCTTCGGCGGCTGGAAGGACTCCGGCATCGGCTACCGCCACGGCGAGGTCGGGATCAAGAAGTTCTGCCGCACCGAGTCGCTGGTGATCACCCGCTTCGGCGGCAAGCGCGAGCTGCTCTGGTTCCCCTACACCGAGAAACGGCGCAACCTGCTCGCGCGGCTGACGCGGATCTTCAACGCCCGCGACCTGCGGCGCCGCTTCGGCGGGACCGGCTAGCGACGGCCTCAGATCTCGAGAAGCTGGGCCGGCTCTACGGCGAGTGGGCTCGCGGCGACTTCTCGCGCACCGACATCTTCGCTCCCGAGGTCGTCAGCTACAGCTACGGGCTCTGGCCCGGCGGCGAGACCGAGACCCGCGGCCTGGACGAGGTGGTTGGGACGGTTTCCGGCTGGCTGCAGATGTGGGAGCGCCCGTTCGTGATCGAGGCGACCGAGCTCGTCGAGCAGGGCGGGCGCTACGTCGTCGACGTCCGCTGGCACGGGCGCAGCAAGGCGGGCGGCGCTGCGGTCGAGTCTCGCAACACGCACCTCTGGACCTTCAGGGACGGACTCGCGGTCCGCTTCGAAGTCCACAGCGACCGCGAGCGGGCGCTGGCTGCGCTGGGCGAGGAGCAGCCCACCGGCCGGGGTGACGCCGGTCACTGAGATCGCGTGCGACCCGCTCTAGGCTGGAGGGGCGATGAAGGTCTACGACGCGATCGTCGTCGGGGCACGACCGGCCGGGTCGACACTGGCGATTGCGCTCGCCGAGCGGGGCTGGGACGTGGTCATGGTCGACCGCGACCAGTTCCCCAGCACCACCGTCTCCACCCACCTGCTGTACCCCAACACCCTCGCCCGCCTCGACCGGCTCGGGGTCCTTGACCGGCTCCTCTCCGAGCACGAGCTGCCGCTGGTCACCCACCGGGTGCGCGCCCTCGACCAGGAGATCGCCGGAGCCTTCAGCCCGGTCCAGGGCTATGACCGCGGCGCCGCGCCGCGGCGCATCGTCCTCGACAAGGCCGGCGTAGACACCGCGCTGGCCAAGGGCGTCGATTGCCTCTTCGGCTCCCGGGTCGTCGATCTGATCGGGACGGGCAGCGAGGAGGATCCGGCCGCCGGGGTCGTGCTCGCCGACGGCCGCGAGCTGCGGGCCAGCTGGGTCTTCGGTGCCGACGGACGCGGCTCGGTCGTCGCCGGCCGCCTCGGGCTCGAAAAGCAGCGCCGCCAGCGTGGCGAGCTCGCGATCTCCTACTCCTACTGGCGCGGCATCCCCGCCGGCGAGGAGATGACCCTGCAGATCAAGCTCGACGAGATGCTCTACCACGGCCCGGTCGAGGACGGTCTCTACCTGCTGATCGCCAACGGCGCACCCGAGCTCGCCCAGGGCACCCAGCCCGAGCGGGAGCGCAAGTACCAGGAGGCGATCCGCCATTTCCCGGAGAGCTTCGATCCCGGCTTGCTGGAGGCGGCGGAGATGGTGACCGAGGTGACGGTCGCTCCGGAGCCGCTGATGCGGGGCTTCTACCGAACCCCGGCCGGCCCGGGATGGGCCCTGGTCGGCGACGCCTGCCATTTCAAGCACCCGGCCACGGCGCAGGGGATCGGCGACGCGGTCGAGCAGGCGCTCTACGTCGCCGAGGCGCTGTCGGGGCCGAGGCCGAGCCTGGACGGCTACGAGCAGTGGCGCGACACGCGCTCGGCCGAGCACTACGACTGGTCCTTCGCCTGGGGCCGATTCCCGAGGCCGGAGGTCGCCGAGCCGCTGTTTCGCGGCTGGGCGTCGGAGCCGCAGGTCGGCCAGGACCTGCGCGACTGTCTCGCACGCCAGATCGAGCCCTCGCAGTTTCAGACCCCGGAGCGGCTCGCGGCGTGGTTCCGCCCGCGCGAGGCCGCGAGCCCGGCGCCGCTCGCCTAAGCGGTCAGAGCCGCGAGGCGGGCGGGATCAGCCGGTGGGGACGAGCTGCTCGCGCGCCTGGCGCGCGGCGTCGACCATGTTGCGAAGCGCGGCTTCGGTCTCCGGCCAGCCGCGGGTCTTCAGCCCGCAGTCGGGGGTGACCCAGATCTGCTCCGACCGCAGCACCTTGGCGGCAGCCCGCAGCAACTCCGCCATCTCCTCGGCCGGAGGCACGCGCGGCGAGTGGATGTCATAGACGCCGGGGCCGATCTCCTGCTGATAGCCGGTGCGCTCCCAATCGGCCAGCAGCTGCATCCGCGAGCGGGCGGCCTCGATCAGCAGCACGTCGGCGTCCATCGCCTGGATCTGCTCCATGATGTCGCCGAAGTCCGAGTAGCACATGTGGGTCTGGATCTGGGTCGCGTCGTCGACGCCGGAGGTGGCGATGCGGAAGCAGCGAACCGCCCACTCGAGGTAGTCGTCCCAGCGCTCGCGGCGCAGCGGCAGCCCCTCGCGGATCGCCGGCTCGTCGACCTGGATGATCCGCACCCCGGCGCGCTCGAGGTCGCGGACCTCGTCGCGGATCGCCAGCGCCAGCTGCTCGCAGGTGTCCTCGAGCGGCTGATCGTCGCGGACGAAGGACCACTGGAGCATCGTCACCGGCCCGGTGAGCATTCCCTTGACCGGGCGATCGGTCAGCGACTGGGCGAAGTTGATCCAGTCGACGGTCATCGCCTGCGGGCGCGAGACGTCGCCGAAGAGGATCGGCGGCCGCACGCAGCGCGAGCCGTATGACTGCACCCAGGCGTTCTGGGTGAAGGCGTAGCCCTGCATCTGCTCGGCGAAGTACTGGACCATGTCGTTGCGCTCGGGCTCGCCGTGCACGAGGACGTCGATGCCGACCTCCTCCTGGAAGCGGATCACGTGCTCGATCTCGGCCCGCATGCGGCGGTCGTACTCCGCGGCGTCGATCTTCTGTTCGCGCAGCTCGGCGCGGGCGGCGCGGATCTCCTGCGTCTGGGGGTAGGAGCCGATCGTCGTGGTCGGGAACTGGGGCAGGTCGAGCTCGGAGTGCTGGGCTTCGCTGCGGGTGTCGAAGGGGCTTGGGCGCTGGGCGTCCTCGGGACCGAGCAGGTCGACCCGTTCGCGCACCGCGGGGTTCTGGGTGCGCGGAGACTGGGCCCGGCCCTCGAGCGCCTCGACGTTGGCGGCCAGCTCGCTTTCGATCGCCTCGTTGCCCTCGCCGAGCCCCTTGGCGAGCACCGCGGCCTCGCCCACCTTCTGCTTCGCGAACGCCATCCAGGAGCGCAGCTCGTCGTCGAGGTCGGGCTCGGCGTCGAGGTCGACCGGCGAATGCAGCAGCGAGCAGGAGGTCGAGACGACGAGCTCGTCGGCGAGCTCGCCGAACTGCCGCAGCTCCTCGAGGCTGGTGTGGAGGTCGTTGATCCAGACGTTGCGCCCGTCGACGATGCCGGCGAAGAGCGTCTTGCCCTCGAGCTTGCCGACGTCGTGGGCGATGCCGACGTTCTCACGCCCCTGGATCCCGTCGGGCCCGGGTTCGGAGCGCTGTGCGGCGCCGGTGAAGTCGAGGCCGATGCCGTCGATCGGCAGCTCGCGCAGGACCGCGTAGGCGTCGCCGACGTTGTCGAAGTAGGTCTTGACCAGCAGCCGCGTCCGCTCGTGCACCTTCGAGAGCTCCTCGTAGGCGAGCCGCAGGGCGTCGAGCTCGCGCTCGGAGCGGTCCTTCACGAAGCAGGGCTCGTCCAGCTGCACCCAGTCGGCGCCGTGCTCGGCCAGGCGCTCGATCACCTCGCCGTAGACGCCCAGCAGCGGCTCGATCAGGCTCAGGCGGTCGAAGTCCTCGCCGACGCCGTCGGCCGGCTTGGCGAGCAGCAGGAAGGAAACCGGGCCGAGCAGAACCGGCACGGTGGTGATTCCGAGCGCCTCCTCGGCCTCGACGAACTCGTCGAACGGCTTGCTGGAGGAAAGCGAGAAGCTGGTCTCGGGACCGAGCTCGGGGACGATGTAGTGGTAATTGGTGTCAAACCACTTCGTCATCTCCATCGCGGTCACGTCGACGCCGTCGGCCTGACGGCCGCGCGCCATCGCGAAGTAGGTGTCGAGATCGATCTCGCCGCCGCCGTGCTGATAGCGCTCCGGCACCGCGCCGACCAGCGCCACGGCGTCGAGCACCTGGTCGTAGTAGGAGAAGTCGTTGGACGGGATCAGGTCGATCCCGGCGTCGCGCATCAGGGTCCAGTTGGCGCGGCGGATCTCGCGTGCGGTCCCGGCCAGCTGCTCGGCCGAGACGTCGCCGCGCCAGTAGCCCTCGTTGGCGAACTTCAGCTCGCGATTGGGCCCGATGCGTGGGAAGCCGGAGATGTTGGAGAGCGCCATCGGAAGGGAGGCTATCTGACGAGCTTCAGACAGAAGCAGGCTCTCGGCGCGACTCGCGCCGGGCCGGGGGCTGCGGGGAGAGGCGGACCGGGGCGGCGGAGAGGGCCCGCAGCCGCATGTCGCCCCAGGTCATGCCCTCGCGGACCAGGGCCGGCAGTCCGAGGGCGACCGCGGTGGCGATCTCAACGCCCTGCAGGATCACGCCGTAGGCCAGCGCGTTGGCGGAGCCGATCCCGAAGCCGGTCGTCAGGACGCTGATCACCGCGAGCTGGAAGATGCCGATGTTGGACGGGGTCGCGGGGACGACGGCGGTCACGTTGACCGCGAACAGGACCGCGGCGGCGGCGCCGATTCCGGCCCGGTGGTCGAGGCCGAGAGCGGCGAGCAGCGCCCAGCATGCCCCGAGCTGGAGCGCCCAGGCCCCGAGCTGGGCGGCGGCGGCGAAGGCGCCGCGGCGCGGGTCGCGGAAGACCCGCAGCCCCTGCCGTACCTGCAGCACGGCACCGCGGATGAAGGCCGCGATGCGGGCGACGCGCCCGTTGCCGTGGCTGCGCACCACCAGCGGCGCGAGCAGGACGACGAGCAGGATCGCCAGCGGCACGAAGCTGAAGGCGAACAGCTTCTGGGAGCTGGAGTGGAAGAGGTCGGTGCTGGAGACGATGATCACGCCCAGCAGCACCAGGGCGACGAGGTTGAAGAGGGTCTGGGAGACCAGGGTCCCGAGCAGGACCGGGAACGTCTCCCGCATGCGGCCGGTGCGCCGGGCCAGGACCATCGCGCGCGCCGGCTCACCGAGGCGGGCCGGCAGGGTGGCCGACATCAAGACCCCGATCATCGTCGCGGAGGTGACGTCGCGGCGGCGGATCATGCGGTTGGGAAGCGCCGAGCGGGCGATCGCGAACCAGGAAGCGGCGCGCATGAAAAGCGAGGCCGACATCAGCGCGCAACCGAGCAGCACCCAGCCGACGTCGGAGCGGACGATGTTCGCGGCCACCCGCGAGACACCGATCTTGTTGGCGGCCAGCGCCGTGAGGCCGATTCCGAGCACCCCGGCCACCCCGAGCCCGAGCCGGCGGGCGGTGCGCCAGGCGCCGCCCCCGGCGGGTGCCGGATCGGGGTCCAGGGAAGGCAGCCTGCGGGCCGGCCGCGGGCGGCCGCCGCTCGACGGCACCAGCCCAACCCGGCGCGCGAACCGGTGACCGGATCTGGCATCGGGGACCGCGATCGCCCGCTCGTAGACCTCGAGGACGCGGTCGGCGACCCGCGGCCAGGCATAGCGCTGGGCGCTTCGCCTCGCGGCCTCGCCCATCTCGCGCAGGCGCTGCGGCTCCAGGTGGGCGCGCTGCAGCTCCTCGGCCAGCCGCTGCGCGTCGGCCGGCGGCACCAGCACGCCGTCGACCCCGTCGCTGACGACGTCGTTGTAGCCGGCGATGTTGGAGGCGATCACCGGTGTGCCGGCCGCGAACGCCTCGGTCAGCACCATCCCGAAGCTCTCCCCGGTCAGCGAGGGAGCGCAGAGGACGTCGGCCTCGTGAAGCGCCCACCAGAGCTCGTTGTCGGAGACGCGGCCGCGGGCGTCGATGTGAGACGCAAGTTCGGGGTCTGTGAGGTAACGGGTGATGTCCTCGCGCTCGGCACCGATCACGGTCAGCCGGCAGGGGACGTGCTCGACCAGGCCACCGAGCGCGGTCAGCAGGACCGGCAGCCCCTTTCGCTCCTCGGGGCGGCCGACGAACAGCACCCGCAGCTCCTCGGCGGGCTCGTTGGGGCCGGCCGGGGCGGCGTCGACCTCGACCCCGTTGGGGACGATCGTGTAGTCGCCGCCGAACCAGCGCCGCCCGGTCCAGGCGGCGGCCTCGGAGACGGCGATCCGGGCCGAGAGCTTGTTGAAGAGACGGCGGGCGCCGAGCAGCGTCGCGAGGTGATTGGGAAGCCCCTTGGTCGAGTAGGCGTGGAAGGTGCCGACCAGCGGTGCCTTGGTGCTGGCCATCGCGTCCCAACCGACGAGGGGCGCGATCGGCTCGTGCACGTGGACGACGTCATAGCCGCCCCCGCGCAGCTCGCGCCGCAGCCTCGCGACGCTGTCGGGAAACGAGGCCAGGTTCGATACGGCGCCGTTGGCCCCCCAGCCGATCGTGCGGCCGACCGGGATCAGGTAGTCGGGCGGCTCGCTGTTTTCAGGCTCGGCACGGTGAAGCCACCGGCTACGCCGGTCGGGCGGGTCCCACGGGGCGAGCACCCGGACGTCATGGCCACGGCCGATGAATTCCTCGGCGAGGGCCTCCACGTGACGGTTGACTCCACCCTGGTATGACCACGAGTAGGGCGAGACCAGAGCAAGGCGCACGCACGAATCGTAGAGGACCGTAGGGCTGCTTTCAGGCCGGGCTCCGAGCACGGTCGTCCCGCCAAGCGCCTTCGTGCCCCGGACCCGCGGTTTCCGCCTCGGTCCAGGCAAAAGCGGCCAGCAGCACGAGGTAGAGCGTCCCCACCTCGAGCAGCAGGGCCCCGGAGTCGTTGGCGAGGGTGGCTACGAGCACCGCCAGGCAGGCGCCGAGAAAGCCGGCCTGCAGGGCCGCAGCCCCGAACCAGGCGAGGATCGTCTCGCGGCGCCAGATGGCCAGCGCGATCACCGCAAGCGTGAGCCAGAAGAGGAACGAGTCGACCTTCTGGCGGAAACTGTGCGCCGAGAGCCGCAGGCGCCGTTCGGCCACGTTGCCGAGATCGTGCAGGCCGCCGGCGTCGAGCACCGAGCGGGTGAGGTGGGCGTTGCCCCCCAACAGCAGGTCGAGCAGCGCCAGTCCGGCGAGCACCGCCAGCGGGACGGCGACGACGAACATCAGGGAGCGGCGTGTCGCCCCCAGCGCCGCGACCGCGCCGGCGGCGCCGGCCGGCAGCACGATCGCCGCCCCGACGTCGGCGCCGAAGCGTCCGGAGCCGAAGACGAAGGCGAAGACGATCGCGACGGCGATGAAGACGGCGGCGGCCCGCTTCGGGGCAAGCGCGGGCGCGAACAGGGCGAGGGCGACGCCGGTGGCGAAGATGACCAGCGGCGTCAGCGTCGCCTCGAGCTCGTTGCCGATCCCGTAAAAGCGCACTCCGAGGCCCGGGTCCGGACCGATCAGGGACAGCGGCGTCAGCGGCGAGCCGGCGATCACGTCGACCGCGAAGGCGAGAACGGTGAGCCCGCAAGCGAACAGGAGCGCCCGGTAGCCGGGCAGCAGCGCCAGGGCCGCCGCGGCGATCGCCGGCGCCCCGAGCAGGACGATCAGCCGCTCGACCCCCAGCGACGGCTGCAGAGCGGCGCCGATCAGCAGCGTCGCGGGCAGCAGCACCGCGCTCAGCGCCGCCAGCCGCAGCACCGGCCTCGCCAGCGCTCCGCGGCTCAGCAGGACCGTCAACGCGGCGATCGCGATCCAGACCAAGGCGCTGAGCCCGATCACCGGGCCGCGGCGGTGGATGATCGAGGAGAGGCGGTCGCCGAGCGAGGCGACGGCGTCGACGTCGCGCGAGCCGTCGCTGTGGATCGGCTGCCCGTCCATCTGCGACGGCACCGCAACGCCAAGCCGCTGCAGGATCGTCGGGGCAAGGTCGGTCGAGAGCACGTAGCCGCGCAGGCGGGTGCTGTCGGAGGTCAGGTTGCCGCCATAGCCAGGCCCAGCGATCCCGACCGTGAGCTGGTGGTCGGGCTCCGGGGGCGGGCGCTCCAACGCGATCAGGAGGTCGTCGCCGCGAAGCGTGCCGACGAGCGAAGCGACGGCGGCCGGCCCGCCGGCGAGCACGCAGACGGTCGTGAAGCAGCGCCGTGGCCGCGCCGTGGTGTGGGCGCGAAGGATGAGCCCATTCCGATCCGCCGCGAGCAGTTGCGGCAGCCCGAGGCGGGGATCGGCGGAGATCGTCTTGCCGCCCTGCTTGAGGGTCGCCTCAAGCAGGCCGGGAACGATGTCCGCCGGGGCGGAGTCGGCACGATCGACCACTCGGCCCCAGCCGCCGACCCGGTGACCGCCGGTGTGCACCTCGGGCAGCGCACGGTCGTAGAGGGTCTCGGAGACCCGGTTGCCCTGACCGATGTCGAGATAGGTCTGCTCGGCGGGCACCGATCCGATTCCGGCGCTCAGCAGGCCGGGGGCGAGCCCGGGCACGCGGCCCAGATCCGCGACGGTGGTCCCGTTGGGGAGCAGGACGACGAGCACCTGCGGCGCGCTTTCGGCGTCGGCGCGGGCAGCGGGCGCGCCGGCCAGCGAGGAAGCGACCGCAAACACGATGCTGAGTGCGGTCAGACACGCCCAGAGGCGCAGGGAGCGAAACCTATACTCGGGGTGCATTGCCCGATCGAACCTTTGCCAAGTTCACCTTCTTCAAGATCGATCCGGCCTGGCGCCGCCGGGCTGACGAGCTGCGGGCCGCCGACAAGCGCGAGTTCCTCGCCGCCTGCGAGGACTTCGCGATCGACCGCTCGCTGCGCGCCTACTCAACCATAGGAACCCGCGGCGACGCCGACCTGCTGCTGCTCGCCCAGAGCCCGGTGCTCGAGGACATCCACACTTTCCACGTCGTCCTCGGCCAGAGCGGCCTGGCCCGCTGGTCCACCATCCCCCACTCCTACCTCTCGATGACCAAGAAGTCGCCCTACTCCGAGGAAGGGGCGAGACCCGAGATCTGCGTCTCGAGCCGCAAGTATCTGTTCCTCTATCCAATGGTCAAGAAGCGCGAGTGGTACTCGCTGCCCGACGAGGAGCGCCAGCGGATCATGAAGAGCCACATCGAGGTCGGACGCCGCTATCCGGAGATCTCGATCAACACCTCCTACTCGTTCGGGCTCGACGACCAGGAGTTCGTCGTCGCCTTCGAGGGCGACGACCCGGGAACCTTTCTCGACCTGGTGCAGGAGCTGCGGCCGACCGAGTCCAGCGCCTACACAGAGCGCGAGACGCCGATCTTCACCTGCGTCTCGATGTCGGTCGCCAAGGCACTCGATGCGATCGACGGACAGGCGGTCTCCGCGGCGCAGACGGAGTCGCTGCTCGCATGAGCGACGCCGACGACCTCTTCGGTCAGCAGCACGTCGACCGCTACCGCGAGACCGACGGCGAGACCGGGCACGACTGGAAAGGGACGCAAACCCTGCTGCTGACGACGCGGGGGCGCCAGTCGGGCGACGAGCGCACGACGCCGCTGATCTACGGCCGCAGCGACGGCGTCTATCTCGTCGTCGCCTCCAAGGGCGGATCCGATCAGCCGCCGGCCTGGTACCTGAACCTCGAGGCCGAGCCGGAGGTGGGAGTCCAGGTCAAGGGCGACCGCTTCAAGGCCCGGGCCCGCATTGCGACCGCGGAGGAAAAGCCGGCCCTGTGGAGGGTGATGACCGATCAGTGGCCTGCCTACGACGAGTACCAGCAGAAGACCGAGCGCCAGATCCCGGTCGTCGTGCTGGAGCCGATTTGAGCTGACCCAGCCCGGCGGCGCCGGGCGCCGTTGTCTCTATCCTTCCCGGTTCGCATGAGTGCCCCAGGCTCGTCCGAGAACCCCCTTCGCGTCGCCGTGATCGGCGCCGGCCCGGCCGGCTTCTACGCCTGCGAGCACCTGCTCAAGCACGAGGAGTACAACGTCGAGGTCGACCTCTTCGACCGCCTGCCGACGCCCTACGGGCTGGTCCGAGGCGGCGTTGCCCCCGACCATCCGAAGATCAAGTCCGTGACCCGGGTCTACGACAAGACCGCCGCCCGGGACGGCTTTCGATTCTTCGGCAACGTCAAGCTCGGAACCGACATAACCGTCTCCGACCTCGAGCGCCACTATCACGCGATCGTCTACACCTTCGGCGCCGAGACCGATCGCCATCTCGGCATCCCCGGCGAGGAGCTGCCGGGCAGCCATGCCGCCACCGCCTTCGTCGGCTGGTACAACGCCCACCCCGACTACGCCGACCAGCAGTTCGACCTCTCCTGCGAGCGCGCGGTCGTGATCGGCAACGGCAACGTCGCCACCGACGTCGCCCGCATGCTCGCTCTCACCGATCCCGAGCTGCGCGGCACCGACACCGCCGACCATGCGATCGAGGGCCTCGGCGACTGCGGGGTGAAGGAGATCGTGATCCTCGGACGGCGCGGCCCGGCGCAGGCCGCCTTCACCAACCCCGAGCTGCGCGAGCTGGGTGAGATGAGCGACGCCGACATCGTCGTCGACCCGGCCGAGGTCGAGCTCGACGAGCGCAGCCAGACCTTCCTCGAGTCCGACGAGGCCGACATCACGACCCGCAAGAACGTCGAGATCCTGACCGAGTTCGCGAAGCGGTCGCCGGAGGGAAAGCCGAAGCGGATCGTGATGCGCTTCCTCGCCTCCCCGATCGAGATCCAGGGTGACGGCAGGGTCGAGAAGCTGATCGTCGGCCGCAACGAGCTGGTCGAGTCCGGCGGCGCCCTGCGCGCCCAGGACACCGGCGAGCGCGAGGAGCTGGAGTGCGGATTGGTGTTGCGCTCGGTCGGCTACACCGGGGTCGCGGTGGACGGGGTGCCATTCGACGAGAAGCGGGGCACGATCCTCAACGACGGCGGCCGGGTGCTGGAGGCCGAGGGCGGCGGGCACAAGGCCGGCCACTACACCTCGGGCTGGATCAAGCGCGGCCCCAGCGGCGTGATCGGGACCAACAAGAAGTGCGCCCAGGAGACGGTCAACCTGCTGTTCGAGGACGTCGAGGCGGGCAAGCTCGGCGAGCCCGATGCCAGCGATCCGGTTGCGGTCGAGGAGCTGCTGCGCGATCGCGGCGTCGACTTCGTCAGCTATCCGGGCTGGCAGGCGATCGACGCGGCGGAGACCTCGCGCGGGGAGCCCGAGGGCCGGCCGCGGGTCAAGTTCGTGCGGGTCGAGGAGATGCTCGAAGCCGCGCGGGCGCCGGTCGATGGCTGACCTCGCGGAGCTGAAATCGCTGATCGAGGCGGCGCTGCCCGGGGCCGAGGTCGAGGTCGTCGACGAGACCGGTGGCGGCGATCACCTGCGGGCGACTGTGAGCGCGAGCCAGTTCGAGGGCCTGAGCCGCCTCGAGCAGCATCGGCTCGTCAAGGCCGCGGTGCGGGAGCGCTTCGAGGACGGCTCGATCCACGCCCTGTCGGTGAAGACCTCGCTGCCGGTCTGAGTAACCTGTCTCGAATGAGCAATCCTGAGTTCAAGCAGCAGGTCGAAGAGCTGATTGCCTCCAACGGAGTGCTGCTGTTCATGAAGGGCACCCCGGAGATGCCGCGCTGCGGCTTCTCGATGCGGGTGGTCGGGGTCCTTGACTCTCTCGGTGTCGAGTACGGCGCCGTCGACGTCCTCCAGGCCCTGGAGCCCCTGCGCGAGGTGACCGGTGAGATCTCCGACTGGCAGACCTTCCCGCAGCTCTACGTCAACGGCGAGCTGGTCGGCGGCGCCGACATCGTCGAAGAGATGTACGAGTCCGGGGAGCTGGCCCAGCAGCTCGGCGTCGATCAACCGGCCGAGCCGGCCGCGGCGCCCCAGCCCGGCCAGGCCCCGCCGCTGCAGATCGACCAGAACTAGGCCGCGCAAAGCGAAGGCCCCGGCCGGGGCCGGGGCCTTCGTCAGAGGCGTGGCTGCCTGAACCCGGCTACAGGTGCGCGACGCTCTTCCTGGTCTTCTTCAGCACCACCTTCGGAATCGGGGCGAAGTCGAGGGCGGGACCGAACTTCTGGCCCGTCGTCGCCGCGTAGAGGATGAACTGCTGCAGCAGGCTCACCTTCGGGCTCGACTTCGGCACGATCGCATAGGTGAACGTAGACAGCGGGTAGGCCTTCTTGGCCTTCTTCGACGGGTCGACGATGTGGATCTCGTTGTTGGCCTTGACCTTCTTGATCGATTTCGCGGCCGCCGAGATGTTCTTCAGGTTCGGGTAGACGAACTTGCCGGCCTCGTTCTGAAGCGCGGCGACCCCGAGTCCGTGGGCGATCGCATAGGACGCCGAGACGTAGCCGATCGCACCGTTGGTGGTGTTCACGGCCGCTGTGACGCCGTCGTTCTTGTTGCCGCCCGGACCGACCGGGAAGCTGACCGCGGTCGAGCGGCCGACATTCTTCTTGAATGCCTTGCTGACCCTGACCAGCCAGTCGGTGAAGGCGTAGGTGTCACCCGAACCGTCGCTGCGGTGCACCGGAGTGATCGTGGTCGACGGCAGGCTGACCCCAGGATTGAGCTTCTTGATCCGGGGATCGTTCCAGGAGGTGATCGCACCGAGGTAGATCTCCGCGACCACCTTGCCGCTGAGCTTCAGCTTCGGAACTCCGTCGAGGTGATAGGCCATGACGGTAGCCGTCAGCGCCCAGGGGATCTGAACGCAGCCGTTGCAGGCTGCAGCCTGATCGGACGTGAGCGGTGCGTCCGAGGCGCCGAAGTCGACGACCCGGTTGGTGATCTGGGTGATCCCGGCGCCAGAACCGACAGAGCCGTAGGTGACGGTGTTGCCGGTCTTGCTCTGGAAGTCCGACTGCCACTGGGCCATCAGGGGCGCGACCAGCGACGAACCGGCCCCGGTGAGTGAGTCTGCTGATGCGTTGGCCGCCCCGGTCCCCATGCAGGCGATAACTGCCGCGGTGGTGAGGCCGACCAACCTCTTGCGCTTGAGCTTCAAGTGAGCTCCTTTCCTGCCGTTGACATCGCCAATGGCTGGTTCGTTGATCCCTTTGGCCCTCTATCGCGCACCACCGCGTTTGCGCAGGTGCGCCCAAGCCGCGCGTAGCATCGCCGCGGCCCCGTAGGCACTTGTTGCTCACTTGTTTCGTGCTTGTGGCAATCCGGTGAACGCCCTTGGCGAGCTCGCCGGCGCTGAATACGGTGCCGCGGCATGAGCGTGAATCTCGCGGGCTCGACGAGCTCCCGGTTCCGCGCGGGCGATCCCGGACGCGGACGGTTGGCATCGGTGGACCGGATCGGCGACGGCCTGCTGTTCGGCCTCTGCGCGGCGGCCTCGCTGCTGGCGGTGGTGACGCTCGTCGTCCTCGCTTACCAGGTGGTCAAGGGCGCCGCACCGTCGATCTCGCAGTTCGGGCTCGGCTTTCTCACCCACTCGGCCTGGAAACCGAACTTCGGACAGTTCGGCGCTGCGACCCTGATCTTCGGGACGGCGGTCAGCTCGATGATGGCGCTCGCCCTCGCGACACCGATCGGGATCGCGATCGGCATCTACCTCAGCATGCTTGCGCCACGGGGCGTGCGGGCGGTCGTCGGTCCGCTGGTCGAGATGCTGGCGGCGATCCCGAGCGTGATCCTCGGCTTCTGGGGCATCCTCATCCTGGCCCCGTTCGTGAAGTCGCACATCGAGCCCTGGCTGCACGATCGCCTCGGCTTTCTGCCGATCTTCGGCCCCCCGCAGACGACCGGGACCAGCATCTTCACCGCCGGCCTGATCCTGGCGATCATGGTGGTGCCGATCATCGCTTCGATCAGCCGCGACCTATTCCTCACCGTCCCGAGCGAGGTCAAGGACGCCGCCGCCGCCCTCGGGGCCACGCGCTGGGAGATAGTCCGCGGCGTCGTCCTGCCCTCGACCGCATCGGGGGTGGCTGCCGCAACCTTCCTCGGCCTCGGCCGAGCCGTCGGCGAGGCGATCGCGGTCTCGCAGGTCGTCGGCGCCGGCACCGCGGTTCACGCCTCGCTGTTTCAGACCGGGGACACCCTGGCCTCCCGGATCGCCAACGAGTTCGCCGGCGCGACGACGAAGCTGCACCAGGAATCGCTCTTCTACCTCGGCGTGCTGCTACTGGTGATCGGGGTCCTGACCAACCTCTTCGCGCAGTGGATAGGTCGCCGCTTCGACTACAGCGCCACCTCGACCGGGGTCGCGAGATGACCAAGACAGGGAGTGCGAGCGGCGAGCAGGCGATCGGCACCGAAGCCCACGATGCTCCACCGATCGATTTCACCGCCCCGCTGAAGCCTTCTGGGAACCTCTCCCGGCGCCAGTGGGTCAACCGCTTCGCCGAGGGCGGCGCGACGGCCGCGGCGCTGCTCGCGGTCGCGGTGCTCGGGATAGTCGTCTACTCGGTCGTCGACCGCGGCGGCAGCGCGATCAGCATCGACTTCCTGACCAAGGACCCGCCCCTGTTCGGCGGCCCCGGCGGCGGCATCGCCCCCTACATCATCGGCACCGCGGTGCTGGCGCTGCTGGCGACCGCGATAGCGATGCCGCTCGGGGTTCTGATCGCGATCTATCTGACCGAATTCTCGGATCGACGCTCGGCCCGGGTGATCAGGGGGACGCTGGACCTGCTGAACGGTTTGCCGTCGATCGTGATCGGCGTCTTCATCTTCGGCCTTCTCGTCGCGCACAAGGGACAGAGCGGCTTCGCGGCTTCGGTGGCGCTGGCGATCATCATGCTGCCGCTGATCGCCCGCGCCACCGAGGAAGTCCTGCGCCTGGTGCCGGAAAGCACCCGCGAGGCCGCCGACGCGCTGGGCGTCAGCCGCTGGCGCACCGTGCTGACGGTCGTCCTGCCCAACGCCACCGGCGGCATCGTCACCGCCACGGTGCTGGCGGTCGCCCGCGCTGCCGGTGAGACGGCGCCATTGATCCTCGCCTCCTCGATCTTTCCGGGCACCGTGCAGGTCAACCCGTTCGGAAACGCGGTACCGAACATCCCGGTCTCGATCTTCCAGCTCTCCGAGGCCGCCGACCCGTCCGGCTACACGCGGGCCTGGGGCGAGGCGCTGGTCCTGCTGAGTTTCATCCTCCTGACCAGCCTCGCCGCCAGGGCGCTGCTGGCCCGCAGCCGCGCGAAGCTGAGCCAATGAGCGATCCGCGTTCTGGCCAGCCGATCCCCGGGATCCCCGATGCCCGGCCGAGGGTGCGGATCCAGACCGGCATCCCGGTCCCAGCGGGCCCGGTGCCGACCAATGGAGCCGCGGCGCGATTGCCACAGGAGACGGTCTTCGAGATCCGCGACTTCGCGGCCAGCTACAGCGGCAAGCTGGCGCTGACCGGGATCAACATGGGGATCTACCGCAACCTGGTCACCGCCCTGATCGGCCCTTCGGGCTGTGGCAAGACGACCTTCATCCGCAGCCTCAACCGGATGAACGACTCGATCGCCGGCTTCGATATCTCCGGCCAGGTCCTTTACCACGGCCATGACGTCTACGGCAGCGGAGCCAACCGGGTCGAGGTGCGGCGACGGATCGGGATGGTCTTCCAGAAGCCGAACCCGTTTGCGAAATCGATCTACGACAACATCGCCTGGGCGCCGCGCAACCTCGGCATGAAGGCCGACCTGGACGAACGGGTCGAACGCGCGCTGCGCTCCGCCGCCCTCTGGGAGGAGGTCAAGGACCGGCTCAAGCAGACCGCCCTCGGCCTCTCGGGCGGACAGCAGCAGCGGCTCTGCATCGCCCGCGCGATCGCGATCGAGCCCGACGTGCTGCTGCTCGACGAGCCGGCCTCGGCGCTCGACCCGATCGCCACCGCGGCGATCGAGGACCTGATGCACGAGCTGAAGAACCGCTACACGATCGTGATCGTGACCCACAACATGCAGCAGGCGGCGCGGGTCGCCGACCGCACGGCTTTCTTCGGGCTCGACGCCGGCCAGACCGAGCCAGTGGGCACGCTGATCGAGTACGACGAGACCTCGACGATCTTCACCCGCCCGACCCATCCGCGGACCGAGGCCTACGTCACCGGCCGCTTCGGCTGACCCGCGGCGGCTGCAGCTAAGCCTGCGGACGCGGGGCCTGCGGGATGCCGATCGCCTCGCTCGGCACCTGTTGCATCAGCGACCGGCCGCACTGCCAGCAGTAGACAGCACCGCTGGAGTGCGGGGCGCCGCACGAGGAGCAACTCCCGACCGAGCCCGTCTGCTCGAGGCGGACGATCCGCTCGACCTCGCTGAGCTCCGCATCGGCGTCCTGCAGGGCGGCGGCGCGCTTGACCAGGACGTCGACCCGGATGCGATCGCGGATCGCCATCTCGTAGACCAGCCCGCCGAGGTCCCACTGCAGCTCGGCGACGCGCGCGGTGAGGGCGTCTCGGCGCCGCGTCAGGTCGACCAGCTCGGCGCCGGGCGCGGGCGAGGTAGGCGCTGCGGCGGCGGACGACGGCGTGGCGGCAGTGGAAGCGGCATTGCCGTTGCTCTGACCGCGGGCGGCGCTGCGCTTTGCGCGGGCCGCCCGCTGGGCGTTGGCGAAAGCCGAGGCGATCCTCATCTCATTGCCCGAAGAACTGGCCGGTGAACTTGCCGTGTTTGTAGCCGGCGCCCTGACCCTTGTCACCGAGCCCCACCGTCGCCGGCGGCAGCTTCTGCTTCGGCTTGCCCTCGACACTCGAGGTCTGGGCGCCGACGACGCCGCCCTTCCCCTTGGCCGAGTTCTTCGCCTTGGCCGCCTTTCCGGGCGCCTTGGCGTTGAGGTTGGCCGGGGTCGTCGTCGCCGTCGAGCCGGAGCTGGGGACGTTGAGCACCTTGACCGGCTGGTTGCCGGCGTTGCTCGAGCTCGAGTCGCCGCCGGTGCGGCCGATCAGGACCCCGATCCCCATCGCCAGCAACAGGGTGCCGACACCGGCGATCAGGGTGCTGTTGGGCGAAAGTCGCGGCCGGCGCCGGGTCGGCGGGGGCGCCGGCGCGCTCGCCGGTCTGCCAATCGCGTCGGCGACCGAGAACCGGGGCTCCCCCCGCCGCTCGCCGCATTCGACGCAGTAGCGCTGGTCCGCCGCCATCCGGGCGCCGCAGCTCGAGCACTGCTCGCCGGTCGCCGCGCTGAGCGAGGAGTGAAAGGGAATGCCCTGGGGCTGCGGGGGCGCGCTGGCACCCGCGAGCCCCGAGGGTTCGGCTGGAGTTGCGGATTCCATTACTGAGGACCTCGCGCAGTATCTGGGAGGGCCCCAGCGGAGGTGTGAACAACTTGTTCACATCGAACCCTGCGGCCGGCGCCAGACTCGGGCCGGCGGTGAGCGCTTCCGACCATCCCCAGCGCCCGCACGCGCCCCGCAGGGCGAGCTGTGCCGCTTGCGGCACGAGGCTGATCGCCGACCAGCGCTACTGCGTGGAGTGCGGTGCCCGCCGCGGACCGCTGCCAAGAGCGGCGGCGGGCATGATCGCGGCGCTCGGCGGCGGCGCGGTGGGCGCTGCTGCGGCAGCGGCGGGTGACCGAGCCCCGGCTCGCGAGACAACGGCCCCGGCACCGTTCGCGATGCCCAGTCCCCGGGTTGCGGCGGTTGCGGTGATGGCGATGCTCGGCTTCGGAGTGGCCCTCGGCGCGGTGCTGCGTCCGGCGCCAAACACGACTGGGCCGCTGCTTCTGGCGTCCAGCCCGCCCCCGGCAGCCGCTCCCAGCCCACCGCCTTCGCCTCCTCCCGCGGCCGCGAATGCGGTAGCTGCCCCGACGGCGACGCCCACCGCGGCCCCGGCCCCCGCCCAGCCCGCCGCCCCCAAGAGCGCAGCCCCGGCGGCCAAGCCACCGCCGCCGTTTCCGGAAGAGCCGACGCTACCGCCGGTCCAGCACGTCTTCATGATCGTTCTCAGCGGGCACGGATACGACCAGGCCTTCGGTCCCAGCTCGACGGCCCCCTACCTCGCCCACACCCTGACCGCCCAGGGCGAGCTGCTGAGCAACTACTTCTCGGTCGCGGGTGGAGAGCTGGCCAACGAGGTCGCCCTGATCAGCGGCCAGGGCCCGACTCCGCAGACGCTCGCCAACTGCCCCCAGTACGGCGACATCGTCCCCGCCACGGTGGGCGACATGACCCAGGTGAGCGGCGACGGTTGCGTCTATCCGGCGACGACCCAGTCGCTGGGCGACCAGCTGACCGCCAACGGCAACACCTGGAAGGCCTACGTCGAGGACATCGGCAACAGCACCAGCGGTGAGGCGACGAGCTGTCGCCATCCCGCCCTCGGCAGTCCCGATCCGGACCTGGCTCCCCGTTCTGGGGACGCGTATGTGACCTGGCGCAACCCCTTCGTCTATTTCCACTCGACTATCGACGCCCCGGCCTGCGCGACCGACGACGTCGGTCTCACCCAGCTGGCGACCGACCTGCAGTCGCCGACCACCACGCCCTCGCTCTCATACATCGTTCCCAACCGCTGCCACGACGGCAGTGACGATCCCTGCGCTCCCGGGCAGCCCGCCGGCATGGCGGCGACCGACACCTTCCTCAGCACCCTGATTCCCCAGATCACCGCCTCGGAGGCCTACAAGCAGGGCGGCCTGATCGCGATCACCTTCGACCAGGCCCCCCAGACCGGACCCGCCGCCGACCCAAGCTCCTGCTGCGGGACCCCGGCCTACCCGAACCTGCCGCCGGTCGCGGCGACGCCGCCGACGGGCCCCGTGAAGCCGAGCGGCGGCGGCGGTCGCGTGGGCCTGCTGCTGCTCTCCCCCTACGTGAAACCGGGCACGGTCAACCAGAGCGGCTTCTACAACCATTTCTCGCTGCTGGCCAGCATCGAGGACCTGTTCAGCCTCACCCGGCTCGGGTATGCGTCCGACTCGGCCGTCCCGGTCTTCGACTCGACGATCTACAACGCCACCCCGGCGACCGGCAAGGGCACAAGCGCCGGCAACGGCAACTTCTTCCGGGCGCCCAACGGGCGCAGGTCAAGCGGGCGCTAGACGCCGGCGGCCTGCTCGGCCGCGTCTTCGCGAACCTGGAACGAGGAGCCGCAGCCACAGGCTGCGACGACATTCGGGTTGTTGACGCAGAAGCCGGCGCCCTGCAGGCCCTCGACGTAGTCGACCTCGGAGCCGAAGACGAACTGCATGCTGACCTTGTCGACGACGACCGAGACACCGCGGTCCTCGAAGACATTGTCGTCGTCCTTGACCCGGTCGAAGGCGAGCGCGTACTGAAACCCCGAGCAACCGCCGCCGCGGACGGCGACGCGGAGCGCCTGGCTCTCGTCGTCTGCCCCCGTGGAGAGCAGCTCGCCGATCTTGGCGGCCGCCTTTTCGGTGAGCGTGATCGCTGCTTCGGGCGTCTCCGTCATGACTTCACAAATGATAGCGGCGTCATCCGTCTGCCTCCGAATCGGCCTTCGCGGGCTCCTCGCCCGGCCTCGGGCCGTACTTCCAGTCCAGGTACTGCCGTATTCGCTTCGAATCGTGGATCACCTCGTCGCCGTCGACCAGTACCGGGACCCGGTTCTGCTTCGTCAGCTCGACGATCTCGGGCCGGTCCTTGCGCCGGTAGGGAACCCGCTCGGTGCGGTACTCGAGGCCGTGGCGGGAGAGCCGGCGGGCGACCGCGCCGCAGGGGCAGAGGTAGTTGGTCGGGGTGCGGCAGCGGTAAAGCACCCGCGGCGTCTCGCTCATCCCAGGCCGACCTTCTCCCCGAACTGGAGGACGCGGCCGAAGCCCCGCAGGACGAGGTCCGAGCGCGGCGCCCGCCCCACCCGGTCGCCGAGCCGCTCGGCCTGCCAGCGCACGGTGTCCTCGAGCGTCTCCTCGTGCGGGCGCGGTTTGAAGCCGAGCTCCTTCTTTGCCTTCGTCGAACGATAGGTCCACCACTGCTCGGCCGAGCGCAGCTCGTCGTCGGACACCGGCACCGGGAAGCCAACCCGGTGGGCGGCGCCAACCGCGGCGTTGGTCAGCCGCGGCGAGACCTTGACCGGCGGCGGAGGGACACCGGAGATGCGGCCGATGTCGGCGAACAGCCGCCCGAGGGTGAAGTTGCGCCCGCCGAGGATGTAGCGCTGGCCCGCCCTGCCCTTCGCCGCCGCCTGCAGGTGCCCCTTCGCGACGTCGCGGACGTCGACGATGTTGAGGCCGCCGTCGACGTAGAAGGGGATCTGGCGCAGCATCACCCGCTTGACGAGCGCGTTCGAGGTGCCGCTGGGGTCATCGGGCCCGAGGACGAAGGTCGGGTTGACGATCACCAGCTTCAGTTCCGAGCCGGCGGCGCGCATCGCCTCGACCTCGGCCTCGTGCTTGGAGTTGACGTAGGCGATGCCGAGTTGGCCGGCGGCAAAGGCCTGGCTCTCGTCGGCGGTGCCGCCCGGCCGCGCCGGTCCGATTGCCCCCGCGGAGGAAGTGTGGACGACCTGCTCGACGTTCGCCCGTACCGCCTCCTCGACCAGGTTGCGGGTGCCGAGCACGTTGACCTCGAAGACCCGGTCGCGGTCGGCGGAGCGCATCGAGGTCGAGCCGGCGACGTGGAAGACCCGCTCGACGTCCTTCACCGCCCGTCGCACGGCGCGGCGATCGGTGATGTCGCCGGTCAGGCGCTCGAACTCGAGGTCTTCGAGGTGCTCGACGCTGGAGCGGCGCCGGACCAGCAGCCGCAGCTCGTCGCCGCGCCCGGCCAGAGCGCGGACGAGATGGCTGCCGATGAACCCCGTGGCGCCGGTGACCAGCGTCTTGCCCATTGGGCGAATGCTATTGGTGGCGCTTGGCCGTCCCGGCCGGTTCCCGGGGCCCGTATGCGGGGCCATTGACCACTTGCTGATAGAACCGCCGCCTATGGCGGAGCGGCGCACCGAGGTCGTCAGCGATACCACTGGCTATCTGCCCGACGACCTCGTCGCCGCGCAGGGCATCCATCTGGTCAGCCTCTACGTGGGGCTCGACGGCAACTTGGAGCGCGAATCGGGGATCACCGACTACGCGGAGTTCTATGAGCAATTGCGCACCGGCACCACAAAGGTGACCACCTCGCAGCCCTCGGTGGGTGACTTCGTCGAGGTCTACGAGCCCCTGCTCGCCGCGGGCAAGGACATCGTCTCGATCCACATTTCAAGGGCGATCTCTGGCACCTATGAGGCGGCCGAGCAGGCTGCGCAGCGGCTGGCCGAGGAAGGCAAGGGCGGCGAGCGGGTCCGCGTCTTCGACTCGCGCACCAGCGCCGGCGGGCTCGGCCTCTGCACGCTGGCCGCCTCTGCGGCCGCCGCCGCCGGCTCGGGTGGCGAAGACGTGTTGAAGCGGGTTGTCGAAGCACGCGACGAGCTGAAGATCTGGTTCGGCCTCGACACCCTCGAATACCTGCGGCGGGGCGACCGGATCGGCAAGGCGCGGGGCTGGCTGGGCTCGGCCCTGAGGATCAAGCCGATCCTCACCCTGGAGGAGGAGATCACGCCGGTCGAGCGAGTGCGGACCCGCAGCCGGGTGCTGGAACGGCTGCGCGCCTACGCCGTTCAGCGCCATGAGGCGGGCGCCGACGCCTGGGTCGTCCAGTACATCCAGGACCGCGAGGCCGCCGAGGCGCTGAGCGAGCAGTGCCGGGAGATCTTCGGCCGCGAGCCGGCCTTCATTTCCGAGGTTGGGCCGGTTCTCGGCGCACACGCCGGACCGGGGATGCTGGGCGTGGGCAGCGTCACCGAGGCTTCGCTGGCCTAGCCGGGCTCGGGGTCCACCAACGGCGGCGGCTGCGCCGTCGCCCCCTGCCGGTAGTACCACCAGTCGCGGACCGCGCTCTGGATCGCGGCGGCGGCCGGGATCGAGACCAAGGCTCCCAGCACCCCGAGCAGCGCGGCGCCGATCAGCACCGCGACGATCACGACCAGCGGATGGATCTGCACCGTCCGTCCGTATACGAGCGGCTGGATGATGTAGTTCTCGAACTGCTGGTAGGCGACCAACACGATCACCCAGACGATCAGCGCGGTCGGGAAGTCGACGAAGGCGGTGACGATGCCGATGATGATCCCGCCGAGGGTGGCGCCGATCAGCGGGATCAGGTCGAAGAAGCCGAACATCACCGCCAGCGGCGCCGCGAACGGCACGTCGAGGAGGGTCAGGGTTAAGTAGGTGACGCCGCCGGCGAGGACGCTGATCACGAAGTTGCCGAAGACATAGCCGCTGATCGCATCGGAGACGTCGGCGGCGACGTTTCGTATTCGCTTTTCTCGTTCCTCGGGCATCTGGCGGTAGAAGAAATCCAGGACCTTCGGGCCGTCCATCAATAAGAGGAAGGTGATGACGAGGATCGAGAACAGCTGCACGAGGCGCGAAAAGACGCCGACCGTGACATCACGCAGGGTTCCCGCCGCATCGCCGAGCTTGCTCGGAAGCTGATCGGCCTGGTCCTTCAGCTTCTTGGAGATGTCGTATTTGTTGTCGTACTTGCGAAAGGTCTTGTTCTTGTTCAGGTCGTTGATGTAGCCGGGCAGGTCGTGGGAGAGGTTGTTGACGCCGTTGACGATCGGCGGCACGACCACCAGGCCGACCCCGACGATGGCGCCGGCGATGCTCAGGTAGACGAGCAGGATCGCCGCCCAGCGCGGCACCTTGCGCTGGTCGAGCCAGTTGACGGCCGGGGCGATCGCGAGGGCGAAGAAGATCGCGATCAGGATCAGCCCGACGACGGTGCGGATCAGATAGAGAACGTAGAGGGCGGCCAGCACCGCGCAGGCGACAAGAACGATCTTGGCGACCAGACGCGACGAGACAGCCGAGGCATCGCCCGACATCGTGGCGACGGTAACTGGCGATCCGGACGCGCCTAGCGGCTGACCCGCCAGCTGATCGGCGGGGTGCTGCAGGTGCTGACCGGCTGCCCGCCGGCGTCCGAGAGCACGGCGGTGGCCCGAAAGGTCCCCTTTGCCCTGCCCGGGGCGACGAAGCGGCCGCGGACGTAGTCGGTCACGGTGGCCGTATAGGGGGTGCCGGCGAGGTTGCCTCCGTCGCTGAAATAGCGGCCATGTCCCTTGAAGCGGCCCTTGCTCAGCGGCCCGGAGGCGTGGGTCCCCTGCGCGAGGGGCACGAAGCCACTGTCGCAGGGGGCGAGCCAGGTGATGTCGAAGCCGCGCAGCCGGCGGCCTTGGCGGGCGACCCGGAGCTCCACCGTCCCGGCGCTGCCGTCTGCGAAGGTCTGCGAAGTCGTGCCCTGCAGGCTGCCGTCGGGCGGGGTCGCGGCCGGCGCAGCGGCGGCGAGGACGAGCAGCACGGCGAGCCCGGCGACGACGACGCCGCGGCTTCGGCCCATGTCAGCGCCGGCGGCGCAAGGCGACGATGCCGCCGATCACGAACCCTGCGATTGCCGCCCCGGCGATCAGCTCGCTGCGGTGCTCGCGAACCTGGCGCCGCCAGTCGGTGATCTCGCCGACCCGCGCCCGCAGCTTCTCCACCGACTGTCCCAGCTGCTCGCGCTGGATCTCGATGTCACGGCGGATCTCCTGCGAGGAACGGCCTGGGGCGCCGGCGGTCGACGAGCGCACCGGCTCGGGATAATCACTCACAACACCCACCAGCCTGACGCTTCGCAATCGCTCGCTGCGCTCGCTCTGCTCAACGCCACCATCACGGTCCCTTCTCGAGCCGCTGGCGGGTCAGCTTCGCCTCCTCGATCGCCTGGTCGGGGGTCGGTGGCGCCCCCTTCTTGATGGCCCGCACCGCGACCAGGACCGCCACCCCGCCGATGAGGATGAACAGCGCCGCCTCGACGAAGAACCCGAGCCAGAAGTTGTCGAAGACGAGGTCGTTGAGCAGCCAGGCGACCCCCTCCATGATCAGGATCAGCGAGAAGAAGAGAAAGACGCCCGCGACGACGCCTACGACCGAGCCGCGGATCAGCTGGCTGACCTTCTCGGAGATCTCCGCCTTGGCGAGCTCGATCTCCTCGCGGATCAGGGTCGAGGTGCGCTCGGAGACGTCGAAAACGAGTTCGCCGACCGACTTCTCGGACTGGTCGGGCGGAGGCGTTGGACCGGGCTGCTGCACGATCAGTCGGGCGGATCCTCGTCGAAGATCCGCCGGTAGACGATGGCGGCGACGCGTGCTGCCACGATGCTGGCAAGGGCGCCTGTGGCGGCCAGAAGGCCGCTCCAGACCAAGCGTCTGACTATCTCGTTATCCACTTATCACCGACTTCCCGGAAGCGGGGGAGTAAACCACCTCGCCGGGATCGCGGTCAGGATATGCGGCCCAGCGCTCGAAGAAGTTGCGGTAGACGGAGAACGTCCAGCGCTTGTCGATCGCGTCCAGCGCTCCGTGGCCGCCGCCGGGCAGCTTCCAGACCCGGACCAGGTCGTTGTCCGCGGCCGCCGCGGCGAGCATGTCGGCGTGCCGGACCGGGATCACGTGGTCGTCGATGGGGTGCAGGACGAGGACCGGGACCCGGGCGCCGGCGATGTGGTTGACGGCCGAGGAGCGCTGCCGGATCTCCTCCACGTCGACGCCGTAGTAGGCGGCGCTGACCTGATCCAAAGCCTCGCTGAGCAGGCTGACGTCGGGCCAGCGCGAGCCCCGCGCGCGCGAGAGCAGCATCGCCCGGAAGCCGTAGTTGAGCGCGTAGCCGGGATGGTTGAGCGGCAGGTCGCGCGAGAGGCGCTCGGTTGCGTCGCCGACGTCGGCCGGCGGCGAAATCGCGAGGATGCCGCCGTCAAGCGCCTCCTCGGCCCCCTCCGGATGGCTGGCGCCCAGCACCGAGGACGCACCGAGTGAGATACCCAGCGCGCCGACGCTTGTCGATCCGAGGCGCTTCAGCTCGCGCGCCACCGCGAGCAGGTCCTCGCCCTCCTTCCAGCCGCCGCTCGACGGCGCCTCGTTCATCAGCCCGGTGAGGCCGAAGCTGCGCAGGTCGACCGCCGCGACGTTGAACCCCCAGTCGAAGAAGGCGCGCACGGCGGGCTCGCGGACGTAGTCGAAGCGCCGGGTCGTGAACAGCCCGTGGACGACGATCAGGCCCGGCCGGGGAACGTCCTGCAGCCCGACCGAGGCGGCGATCCGCACCCCGTCGCCGCTGTCGATCGTCAGCTCGCGAAACCCTTGCGGGTAGGAGTAGCCGAAGGTCGCGGTGTCGTGGGCCTGGGTGAAGACGAAGGTCGAGATGTCGGCGAGCCCCTTGCGCGGCTCGGCCCAGGGAGACGAATGGACCCGGCTCGGGAACGCCTCGAGGTCGCGCATCAGCGCATCCATCGAGCGCTCGCCCGGCGGCGGCGTCGGCAGCTCGCGCGGCTGCCGGCCCCCGCGCTCGAGCCAGCGCCGCAGTGGGCCGCTGACCCTCTGCCCGATTAGCCAGGCGGGCAGCGCGACGATCCCGAGCAGCAGGTTGAAGAGCTTGGCGGCGCCGTGCAGGGCACGATCCTGGCGCCGCGTCGTGGCCAGCCCCTCCCACACGGTTAGCGCGGCTCCAGGCCGTCGCAGATCGTCTCGACGACGAGCTCCGCGGCGCGATCGAAGTCCCGGCTGCCGGCCGGGATCAACTCGAAGATCCAGCCCGAGAGCAACTGCTCGATAGCGCCGTAGAAGGACATCGAGGCGAAGTCGGGATCGATGTCGCCGCGGAAGACGCCCTGCGCCTGGCCCTCGGCGACGATCTGGGCGATCAGGTCGTAGGCGCGGCGGATCTCGGGCAGGTGGGTGCGCCCGAAGGAGTTCGCGGCCCGCGTCACCTCGACGATGATCACTTTCATCAGCTCGGGGTCGTGGCGATAGGAATCGACGATGAAGCCGGCCACCCGGGCCAGCCGCTGGCGCGCCGGGGCGCCCTCGGTCTCGTCGATCGCCGCCAGCAGCAGCGACCAGCGCTCGCTGAAGAGCTCGTTGAGGACCTGCTCCTTGGAGTCGAAGTAGTGGTAGACGAGGCCGTAAGCGACTCCTGCCTCGTCGGCGATGTCCGATACCCGGGTCGAGTGAAAGCCCTGGCGGGCGAAGACCCGCACCGCCGCGTCGAGGATCTGGCGCCGCTTGTCGACGGTGACCTCGGCCCGTGTCCGGCTCGCCATCAGGCTTCGACCTCCTGCGGCCATCGGTAGGCCCCCGGGCGCCGGTTGGCCAGCGCCGGCAGCTTCTCCCTGATCTCGTCCTGGGCCTCGAAGTCGAGCTCCGCGGCGACGAAGCACTCCTCGCCGCCCGCCTGCGCCAGGACCACGCCCCAGGGATCGACGATCATCGAGTGCCCGTAGGAGTCGTAATGGGGCGGCGCCTGGCCGACCTGGCCGGCGGCGATGACGAAGAACTGGTTCTCGATCGCCCTGGCCCGCAGCAGCACCTCCCAGTGGGCACGGCCGGTCGGCGCCGTGAAGGCCGAGGGAACCGTGACGATGCGTGCGCCCCGTACGGCGAGGATCCGGTAGAGCTCGGGGAAGCGGAGGTCGTAACAGATGCTGAGGCCAAGCCGCTGGTCGCCCAGCGGGACGACGACGACCTCCTCGCCCGGGTCCTCGTTCTCGGACTCGCGGTAGGTGACCCCCTCGACCTCGACGTCGAACATGTGGATCTTGCGGTAGGTCGCCAGGTCCTCCCCGTCGGGCCCGATCAGGACCGAGGTGTTGGCGAGCCGCTCCTGCCCCTCGATCCGCTCGGCGATGCTGCCGGCGAGCAGGTGGATGCCAAGCTCGCTCGCCCAGCCGCGGGCCGCCGTCAGGCTCGGACCATCGAGGGGCTCGGCGCCGTTGCGAAGCGCCTCGGAGTCACCGAGCACGGTCCACTTCTCGGGCAGGCAGACGAGCTCGGCGCCGTCCTGGGCAGCGGCCCGGATCAGACGCTCTGCAACCTCGAGGTTGCGCCCTTTGTCTGCTTGCGAGTTGAGCTGAACTGCTGCGGCCCGCATCTCGAGATCCCTTCTCCACCCTGGCTGACTGACCAGTCAATCGGACCGCCAGTATCCCACAGGCAAAGAGCGCCGCAGCGGCGGCGTTCTCGCAGGGCCACGGCAGGCCGGACGGCTAGCATCGCGGCGATGGCGCGATCGGCATTCGTCACCGGCGGCTCGGGCTTCATCGGCGGCAGGCTGCTGCGCCGCCTGGTCGACGACGGCTGGACGGTGCGGGCTCTGGCCCGCTCCGACGCCTCCGAGCGTGCGGTGGCCGCGCTCGGCGCCGTGCCGGCCCGTGGCGAGCTCGGCGACGCAGACTCGATCGCCGCCGGGGCCGAGGGCTGCGAGGTCGCCTTCCACCTCGCCGCCCACCTCGGCGACTCAGGTCCCTGGGAGCAATTCGAGCGCGGCAACGTCGAGGGGACCCGCAACGCCCTCGACGGCTGCGCCCGCGCCGGCGTCGCCCGCTTCGTCCACTGCGGCACCGAGGCGGCGCTGATGGCCGGCGAGCCGCTGGTCGAGGTCGACGAGACGGCGCCGCTGCGCCCCGACTCCCCGGCGCCCTATCCGGCGACCAAGGCGAAGGCCGAGCAGGCGGTCCGCGACGCCAACCGCGAGGGCTTCGAGACCGTGGTGCTGCGGCCGCGCTTTGTCTGGGGCAAGGGCGATACGACGCTGCTGCCGGAGATGGTCAGCATGGTCGAGGCGGGTCGCTTCATGTGGGTCGGCGGCGGCGGGCAGTTGACCGCCACCACCCACGTCGTCAACGTCGTCGAGGGGCTGATGCTGGCGGCCGCGAAGGGCAAGCCGGGCCAGCCCTACTTCGTCACCGACGGCGATCCGGTCGTCTTTCGCGAATTCGTCTCCGACCTTCTGCGCACCCAGGGCGTGGAGCCGCCGCAGCGCAGCCTGCCGAGCTGGGTCGGCCAGGCGCTGATGACGGTCGGCGAGCCGGCATGGAAGCACCTGCCGCTCCCGGGGGACCCGCCGCTTGCCCGCTTCACCTACTGGGTCCTGACCCAGGAATGCACGATCGACGACTCCAAGGCCCGCAGCGAGCTCGGATATGCGCCGACCGTGACGCGCGAAGAGGGCCTGGCCGAGCTGCGCGACGCGTGACGTGGGTCACATGCCGGCGGGATCTTTCAAAAACCCGCGGGTGACTCTGCTAACGGTGTAGGGGCCATGCTGCCCTGGCGACGCGACAATTCCCGTCGCGTGTTCGAGCACCGCACCCAGCTTTGGCGCGAAGCCGGGTTGGGAGCGGAACTCGACGCGCGCTCAGCTGCCCGTGAGAAGGGCAAGCTGGTGCTGCTGGCGGCGCTGATCGCCGGCGTGCTGGTCGTCTTCAGCCACCGCCACGACCTCTTCCCCGGCTACGGCATCTACATCCGCTACGCGACAGCGCTGGCGCTGGTGGTCCTCGGCTGGGCGATGGCGCGATCGCTGGCCGGCGGTCTCGCTCCGTCGCTGTTTCGCCGCATGGATCCGGCGACGGCCGGAAACGTCGGTTTCCTGATCCGCCTTGGCTCGATCGGGATCGTCGTCGTCGCCGCCCTGCGGATTGTCGGCCTCAGCGCCGGCTCGCTCGCGGTCGGCGGCGCGTTCACCGCTGTGATCCTGGGTCTGGCGGCGCAGCAGACGATCGGCAACGTCTTCGCCGGCGTCGTGCTGCAGAGCGCGCGCCCGTTCCGGGTCGGCGAGCGGGTGCGGATGCGCGGCGGCCCGATGGCGGGCGAGGTGGAGGGAATCGTCAGCTCGCTGGGGCTCTTCTACGTGACCTTGATCGACGGTGCCAACCGGATGATGATCCCCAACAGCCAGGTCCTGCAGTTGGCGATCGTTCCCCTGCGCGAGCCCGACCGGGTCGAGCTGCGGGCCCGCTTCCCCGCCGACACCAGTCCGAGCGAGGTACAGGAGATGATCAGCGAGGGTGTCGAGGTCCCGACCCGCTACCCGCCGCACATCGGGCTCGAGGAGCTCGACCGCGACGAGATGGTGGTCAAGATCGTCGCCGTGCCAGACAAGCCGTCCGACGGCGCCCGGCTGGCGTCGGAGATCCTCGAGGTCGCGCGCTCCAAGCGCCCGGCCCCGGAACCTGTCTGATCAGCGCTGGCGCTCGAGCTCGGCGACCAGAAGCTTCGTGTGCATGGCCGCGATCAGGTCCTTGAGCGGCTCGGCGCCGGCCTCGATCAGCTCGATTGCCTGATCGGGCGGCATCTTGCCCGCGACCCGGTCCATCAGCACCTCGACCTCCTCGCGGACCAGCTCTTCCATCGCCCGCTTGTAGCGCAGGGTGTCGTAGACGGTGAAGCCGATCGCCTGCTCATAGCCGCCGGCGCGAAAGCGGCTGATCGCCTCGATGATCCGCACGTCGGATGGCGTGTAGCCGCGGCTGTTCGGGCTCAGGACCTCGATCTCCTCGAGCCGGTCCAGGACCTCGGCCGGTACGTCGTAGCGCTTGCGCACCTCAGCCGAGCTGGTGCGGGTCCGCTCCCCGGCCAGGGCCCGCTCGAGGATCCGGTCCTCGAGCTCGACCATGGCCCGGGCGCGGTCGGGATCGTCCTCGAGCAGCTCGCGGATCACCCGCAGCGGCATGAAGCGCTCCTCCTGCAGCTGCTTGATCAGGCGGATCCGATCGACGAACTCGGGCGGGTAGTAGGCCATGTTGCGGCTCGTCTTGTGCGGCTCGGGCAGAAGGCCCTCGCGCAGGTAGTGCTTGATCGTCGCCGCCGGCACCCCCGAGGCCTCGGCCAGCTCGCCCATCCGCAGCAGCTCGCCCTTGCCCTCGGCGGCCGGCTTGGCGCTCTGCGTCGCCACCGCTAGCCTCCGGCGCCCGCTGCCTCGCGCCGCGGCACACCGAGCAGCTCGCGCGCCTCGGCGACCGTGGCGACCCGGCGTCCCATGTCCTCGGCGATCCCCCGCGCCTTGGCGATCAGCTCGCCGTTCGACTTCGCCATCTCGCCGTCGGGCAGGTAGAAGTTGTCCTCGAGGCCGACCCGTGCATTGCCGCCGAACGACAGCGCCGCCGCGACCAGCTTCCACTGCTCGCGCGAGATCCCGATCACCTGCCACTGGTTCTGGCCCTCGGCGCCGCCGGGGATCTGGTCGGACATGAAGCCGACGTTGCGGGCGTTGGGCCGGATGCCGCCGTTGACCCCCATCACCAGCGAGATCTGCAGCGGCTCGGCGAGCAATCCCATGTCGAGCAGCGGGTCGAGATTGGCGATGTGGCCGGCGTCGAAGCACTCGTGCTCGGGCTTGATCCCGATCTCGCCCATCGCGGTTAGGAACTCGATGATTGTGTCAAAGCTGTTCTCGAAGACGGCTTTGAATACGAACTCCTTGCGGCGCTTCGAGTACTTCGCGTAGTTCATCGAGCTCATGTTCAGCGCCGCGACGTCGGGGCGCAGCTCGCGCAGGTACTCGATCCGCTTTTCGATCGGCACCCCGATCGCGCCGGTCGAGTAGTTGATGATCACGTCGTCGACCGCGTCGCGGATTGCCTCGGTGATCGCGCGGAAGTCCTCGATCTCGTAGGAGGGGACGCCATCGGGGGTGCGGGCGTGGATGTGGATCTGCGAGCCGCCCTCATCGACGATCCGCTTTGCCTCGGCCCCGTACTCCTCCGGGGTGTAGGGGATCGCCGGGCACTGGTCGCGGTTCGCGACCGCGCCGGAGATCGAGCAGCTGAGGATCGCGGGGTCGTCGAAGCGGCTCATGCGGTCCCCTCCTGCGCCGCGGCCAGCGCCTCCTCGGGGTCGAGGTAGCTCTGCAAACGGGCGATCTTTCCGTCCCTGATGTGCATGACCGAACTGATCGGCTGATCGAGCTCGACGCCGCTGCCGCGCCCCTTCGCGATCACCCGGCCGTGGCCGAGGACGGCCTCGCCAACCAGCCGGAAATCCTCCAGCTCGATCCGGAATGTCTCCCAGCTCTCGTCCATCTCCTCGAAAAAATGGGCCAGTCCCTCCGGCCCTTTGACCGAGCCACCCTCGACGGTCGCGGCGACGGCCGGCACGAATTCGAAGTCCGCGGTCCCGTTGCGGCGCAGCCAGTCGAGGTCGCGACGGTTCCAGGCGTCCAGTCCCTGGCCGGCCAGCTCGATTCTCGCGTCGCTCACCGCACCGCCTCCGCCGCCGCATCGATCGCGGCATCCGTGTCGAGGAAGCTCTCCGCGCGGGCGAGCTTTCCTTCGCGAAACCAGAGGACCATCGCCACCGGCTGGTCCACCTCGATGCCGCTGCCCCGCCCGCGTGCCTGCAGACGAACGATGCAGACCACCTGCTCGCCGACCTCTCGGTACTCGAGCGCGTCGATGTGGAAGCTCTCCCAGGGCTCATCGAGGTCCGCGAGGTGCCTCCGGATCTGATCCGCGCCCCGGACAGCGCGCCCTTCCACCCCCGAGACGATGGCGGGGACGAACTCGAAGTCCTCGGTGGAGTTGTCGATGAACCACTCCGCGTCCCGTTGCTCCCAGGCCGCAACGGATCTGCGTGCAAGCTCGAGCTTCGCCTCGCTCATACCGGCATCACCCCGTGCTTCTTCCAGGGCCGCTCGACCCGCTTGTCCTTCGCCATCCGAAGGCCATTGATGATCGTCGGCCGGGTCTCGCGCGGGTCGATGATGTCGTCGACGAGGTCGTTGCGGGCCGCCAGGTAGGGGTCGATCTGCTCCTTGACCGCCGCCAGCATCTGCTCGCGGGTCGCCTCCGGGTCCTCGGAGGCCTCGATCGCGGAGCGGCCGATGATGTTGACCGCCCCCTCGGGCCCCATGACCGAGATCTCCGCGCCCGGCCAGGCGACGATCAGATCCGGCTCGTAGGCCTTGCCGCACATCACGTAGTAGCCGGCCCCGTAGGCCTTGCGCACGACGACGGTGATCTTCGGCACCGTGGCGCGGCTGACCGCGTAGAGCATCTTCGCCCCGTGGCGGATGATCCCCGCCTGCTCGACCTTGGAGCCGACCATGAAGCCGGGCACGTCCTGCATGAACAGCAGCGGGATGTTGAAGGCGTCGCAGAGGTTGATGAAGCGGGCTGCCTTGTCGGCGGAGTCGTTCTCGAGGATCCCCGCGAGCTGCTTGGGCTGGTTGGCGACGATCCCGCAGGGCATGCCGCCGAAGCGGGCCAGGCAGGTGATCAGCGTCTTCGCGAACTTCGGCTTGATGTCGAAGTACTCGCCGTCGTCGACGATCTCGCCGATCACCTCGTACATGTCGTAGGGCTGGCGCGATGACTCGGGGACGATGTCGAGCAGCCTCTCCGACATCCGGTCGTCGGGGTCGGAGGTCTCCCGCAGCGGCGGCTTCTGCTCGCAGTTTGAGGGGAAGTAGGAGAGATAGGTCTTGATCGCCTCGATGCACTCGGCGTCGTCGGCGACCTCGAGGTCGCCGACGCCCGACTTGCGGCAGTGCACCTTGGCGCCGCCGAGCTCCTCCATCGAGATGTCCTCGCCGGTCACCGCCTTGGTCAGGTGCGGCCCGGCGAGTGCCATCGCTCCCTGGCCGACGACCATCGGCACGAAGTCCGAGAGGCCGGGGATGTAGGCGGTGCCGGCAGCACAGGGGCCGAGCATCCCGGCGACCAGCGGCACCACCCCCGACATCACGACCTCCTCTCGGAAGAGGTGCCCGGAGCCGGCGAACATCGAGCCCGCCGCCTCCTGGATCCGCGCCCCGGCCGAGTCCAGCAGCCAGATCAGCGGCATCCGCTTCTGCAGCGCCATCTCGCGCAGGCGCCCGACCTTGAACTCGCCCGTCATCCCCATCGAACCGGCCATCACCGTGAAGTCGTAGGCGGCGATGCAGCAGGTGCGCCCGTCGACGTCGCCCCAGCCGGTGATCACGCCGTCGGCCGGTGCCTCCTTGCCGTCCATCGCCCGCTGCGAGGAGTGCGGGCCGGCCTGGATCCCGATCTCGACGAAGGTCCCCGGGTCGACCAGCAGATCGATTCGCTCGCGGGCCGTCAGCTTGCCGCGCTCGTGCTGGAGGGCGATCTTCTCCTCACCGCCGCCGAGCTTGGCCTTCTCGCGACGCTCGTGCAGGTCCTCGACCAGCGCCTTCATCCCGGTCTCTTCACCCGCCTCGACCTTGGCCGGGGCCTCCGGCGCCTCGGACTTGTGTTCGGACGACTTGTCGGTGGCGGCCATCAGCGCCCCTTCCACTGCGGCTCGCGCTTCTCGAAGAACGCCTGCACGCCCTCCTGGATGTCCTCTGTGGTGAAGGTGAGCGAGAGCTGGCTGCGCAGGAACTCCAGCGCCTCGTCGAGCGCCATGTCCTGCTGGCGATACATCGCGTCGTGGCCGATCTTCATCAGCAGCGGGCTCTTCGAGGCCAGCTTCGCGGCCCATTCGCCGACCGCGGCGTCGAACTCGTCCGCCGGCACGACCTTGTTCGCCAGCCCGAATCTCACCGCATCCTCGGCACTGATCCGTTCGCCCAGCAGCATCATCTCGTTGACCTTCTTGCGGGGGACGTTGCGGTAGATGATCGCCATGATCATGTAGGGGAAGGCGCCGACGTTGATCTCCGGGGTGCTGAAGGTCGCGCCCTGCTTCGCGATCAGCAGGTCGCAGGAGAGCGCCAGCCCCATCCCGCCGGCAAGCACGTGTCCGTTGAGGGCGCAGAGCGAGGGCTTGCCGAGCCGCGGCATCAGGCGGAAGAACTCGAGGAACAGATCGGAGGCGAAGTGCTTTTCGATCAGCGGCGCATCAGCGCCGAAGCCACCGAGGTCGGCACCGGCGCAGAACACCTTCTCCCCAGCGCCGGTGAGGACGACGGCCCGGACCTCTTGGGAGTCGCGGGCCGCCTTCATCGCCCCCACAAGCTCGCCGAGCATCTGGCCGGAGAGCATGTTGCGCTTCTCGGGATCGTTCAGGGTCACGGTCGCGACCCCGTCGGCGACCTCGTAGAGGACCTTCTCGCTCTCCGCCATCGTCGCGCAAGATAGCACCAACTAGGAAGTAGGAAGTGCTACTGTCCACTCTGCCCGGGACGACCCAAGGAGGACAGGTGGCGAGCACAGCGACGACGAACGGCGCCTCGACCGTGATCAAGCCCGATCACGAGGCGGGCCGCAAGCACTTCATCTTCAGCGACGAGCACGAGGCGCTGCGCGAGTCTCTGCAGAGCTGGGTCCAGAAGGAGCTCTACCCCCACCGCAACGAGTGGGAGGACACCTACTGGCCGAGCGAGGCGATGAAGCGGGCCGGCGACCTCGGCTTTCTCGGCCTCTGCTTCCCGGAGCAGTACGGCGGCCAGGGCGGCGACTACTACTACTCGCTGGTCCGCGCCGAGTGCATGAGCTACTCGGGCTCGGGCGGCACCAACATGGGCTTCGCGGTCCAGACCGACATGGTCCTGCCCCCGATCCACCTGCTGGGCTCAGAGGAGCAGAAGCAGCGCTACCTGGTCCCCGGCATCAAGGGCGAGAAGATCGGCTGCCTCGGGATCACCGAGCCGGGCGCCGGCTCCGACGTCGCCGGGATCCGCACCACCGCGATCCGCGACGGTGACGAGTACGTGATCAACGGCTCCAAGACGTTCATCACAAACGGCCCCCGCGCCGACTTCATCGTCCTGGTCGCGAAGACCGACCCGGAGGCCCGGCACGAGGGGATCACCCTGTTCGCGATCGACCTCCGGGACGAGAACGGCGACAAGGTGCCCGGCTTCACGGTCTCGGCGGAGCTGGAGAAGATGGGGATGCACGCCTCCGACACCGGCGAGCTCGCCTTCGAGGACGTCCGCGTCCCCGCCGACTCGGTCCTGGGCGAGATCGGCAAGGGCTTCTACCACATCAGCTGGGAGCTTCAGGGCGAGCGGCTGGTCGCCGCCGCCGGTTGTCATGCCAGCTGCGAGCGGATGATCGAGAAGACGCTCGAGTACGCGAAGGAACGCGAGGCTTTCGGCCGCCCGATCGGCAAGTTCCAGGCGATCCGCCACAAGTTCGCCGAGATGGCGACCAAGGCCGAGGCGGCGAAGCAGTTCACCTACGCGACCGCCTGGCGCTTCGCCAACGGCGAGTATCCGGTGCGCGAGATCACGATGGCGAAGCTCTACGCCTCGCGGGCGGCCTGCGAGATCGCCGACGAGTGCGTGCAGGTCCTCGGCGGCTACGGCTACATGAAGGAGTACGAGATCGAGCGCGCCTACCGCGACGTGCGCCTGAACCGGATCGGCGCCGGCACCGACGAGATCATGCTCGACGTGATCGGGCGCTCGTACGGGCTCTAGGGGTCGGGCGGCCCTAGGCCGAGCGCTCGCGGACGACCTCGGCGATGTCGAGCCGCCGCACCGCGCGCAGCCCCGGGCGCTGCGAGAGCACAGCGACGGCGAGGATCGCCAGCGCCGCCAGCACGAAGGTCGAATCGCGCATCTGCAGGTCGAAGCTGAACTGGTCGCTGGAGAACGAGGACATGAACACCCGCGCCACCTCGTAGCCGGCCAGCAGGCCGGGGAGCAGGCCCAGGCAGGCGACGATCAGGTTCTCGGCGGTGATCAACCGCGACAGCAGCCCGAAGGGCGCCCCGGCCGCGCGCAGGGTGGCGATCTCGGTGCGGCGCTCGGAGATGCTGGAGGAGATGGCACTGAACATCAGCGCGAAGGCCATCGCCCCGCCGAGCACCAGCATCGTGCCGACGAATATGTAATAGAAGCCGAGGTACTGGTTGACGGTGTCCTTCAAGGCACCGCTGTCCTCGAACGCGGTCACGCCGGGCAGAGCACTGAGGCGGTCGCGCATCGCCGCCCTGCTGACTCCCGGCGCGTAGCGCACCAGGGCCGAGTTGGGACTGCCGAGAGCGCCTCCGCTCGCGGCGCGCAGGTAGTCGATCGACGCGTAGGCATAGGTGCCGAGCGCCTCGTTGACGAACCCCTTCACGGTCGAGCCCAGGGGCTGCCCGCCGCCGATCGCGTCGACCTGCACGCGGTCGCCCGCGTCGATCCCGAGCTCTGACCGCAGGGCCTGGCCGGCGAGCAGCCCGCTGCGGGGAAGCGCGTCGCCGCCGCCCTCGACCTGGAAGCCGTGAAGGCGCGTGTGCGGCTGCAGCCCAACCAGCGACGTCGGGTAGCGCCTGCCGTTGGCCGCAATCGAAACCGGCAGGTCCAGCGCCGGCTCGACCTCCTGCACCCCGTGCACCCGCGCGATCGAGCGCAGCCGCGCCGGCGTGACCCCCCGGTCGAAGTAGACCTGCGCGTCCTGGCGCTCGGTCTGTTTGAACTGGCGGTCGATCAGCAGCTCGGTGGTGTCGATCATGCCCCAGGAGACGAGGATCAGCACCAGGGCGAGGACGACCCCGATGCCGGTCGCGAGGTTGCGGCGCCGGTTGCGGCCCAGCGAGCGCAGCACCATTCGCCAGCGGATCGGCAGCCGCCTTAGCGGCGGCAGCAGACGCTCGAAGATGCTGAGCCGGCCGCCCGAGGCGGGCACGAAGCGACGCATCGCCTCCGCCGGGGCGACCTGGGCGGCGACGAAAGCGGCGATCGAGGCCGAGGCGACGCCGGTCAGCAGGCCGAAGGCCAGCCCCACCAATGGCGTCAGCGGCGAGACGCTGGTCAGCGCCACCGGGATCGAAAGCTCCCGCGTGTAGACCTTCGTCAACTGCCCGGCGAGGCCGAGGCCGGAGACGGCGCCGAGGCCACCGCCAAGCAGCCCGACGACTATGCCGAAGGAGAGAAAGTGGGCGACGACCTGCCGGCGCGAGTACCCGCAGGCCCGCAACATGCCGATCGTCGGCGTCTGGGCGGTGACGACGCGGCGCATCAGGATCGCGGTCGCCAGCCCCGCCGCGGTGAGGAACAGCAGCGGGAAGAGGATCGCGAGCTGGCGGAAGGCGCGGACGTCCTGCTGCAGGGCGCTGTTGGAGGGCTGCTGGGCGCGCGTCTCGGCGCTCGTCGCCCCCGAGCGCTCAGCTCGGCGCGTGAGCTGCGCCGTCAACGCGGCGTTCTCCTCCCCACCTCGGTAATAGATCCCCACCTGGTTGGGCGCCTGCAGTCCGGCGAGGTGCCGGGCGAGCCTCTCCGGCACGAACAGGACCCCGAAGTCGTCGGCCGCCGGGAGCACGTTCTGGCGGTTCAGCGCCGGCCAGTAGTACTCCGGCGAGGTCGCCACCCCCAGCACCCGCAGCCGCACGCCCCCGACCTGCACGCGGTCGCCGGGCGCGAGGTGGAAGTGGTCGGCGGTGTGCTTCTCGACCAGCACGCCGTTGGGGCGGCCAGGGCTCAGGTAGGTGCCGGAGTCCACCCGCACCCGGTCTGCGCGGGGCTGGTGGCCGGGCGGCATCCCGACCACGCGGCCGAGCAGCTTGATGCGGCCGATTCGGAAGGGAAGGTCAGCCTGGGTGCGCGTCGTGACCGCGGCTACGCCGGGGGTGTCGCGGGCGGCGGCGGCGATGCGGGCGCTGGAGCCGCCGCTCACGGTCAGGTTGGCGAGGCGGTACCTCGTGAAGGCCGACCGGTAGGAGGCGGTGAGGTTGCGGTAGGCGTCATAGGTGCCGCCGAACAGCGCCACCCCGAGGAAGATGGTCACCGCGATCGCGAGGAACTGCGCCCTTTGGCGTCGCAGGTCGCGGCGCAGCTTGACGCGCAGGACCCTCACCAACGCAGCTCCGCGGGGTCGACCGGTCGCTCGTTGATCTCGTCGCCGACGATCGCGCCATCGCGCATGCGAAGGACGCGATCGGCCATCTGCGCGATAACCGCGTTGTGGGTGACCAGCACGACGGTCTGCTCCAGCTCGCGGGCCACCCGGCGCAGCACAGAGAGGACGGTCCGACCGGTGTCGAGGTCGAGGGCGCCGGTGGGCTCGTCGCCGAGCAGCAGCCGGGGCCGCCCCGCGAGCGCCCGCGCCACCGCCACGCGCTGCTGCTCCCCTCCCGAAAGCTGGGCCGGGAAGCGGTCGGAGCGCTCCGCGAGGCCGACGTGCTCCAGCAGCGCCTCGGCGTCCTGCCCCGCCCCCTGCAGCTCCGCCACCAGCTCGACGTTCTCGAGCGCGGTCAGGGTAGGGATCAGGTTGAAGAACTGAAAGATGAAGCCGACCGTTTCGCGGCGAAAGCGGGTGCGCCCCTCTTCGTCGAGCGAGGTGACGTCCTGCCCGGCGACGCTTATCTCGCCGCCGCTGGGCGCCTCCAGGCCGCCGATCAGGTTCAGCAGGGTGGTCTTGCCGGATCCGCTCGGTCCCAGCAGCACCACGAACTGCCGCGCCGGGACCTCCAGGTCAACCCCGCGAACCGCGCGCACTGCAACCTCGCCCGAGCCATAGGTCTTGCCGGCGTCGCGCAGGCAGATCAGGGGCCCGGCGTTCACCCGGGGCCCCGGCGCCGTTTCCGCCTCGTCGCCGGGCGCTCGGCCGCCGCCTGCCGGCGCACGCGGGCGGGCGCGAGCAGCTCCTGAAGCGCCTGGTTGGCCGCCCCGAGGTCGAGCTTCGGGTCCAGCAGCACGTGCAGCGCCAGCCCGTCGAGGGCGGCGGCGAGCAGGATCGCAAGCCCGCCGGCCCCGGGACCGGCGCGAACCCTGCCCTCGGCGATCGCCGCCTCGAGCCTGGTCCCGAACGCGGCGCGAAACTCCGCCAGCTCGCCGGCAACTGCGCGCCTCATGTCGGGATCGCGAAGCGCCCGCACCGTGCTCTCGGAGACCACCGACATCTCCGGGGTGCGCGGATCCATCCGCGCCAGCCACTCGACAGTAGCCCCGATCCCCTGGCGCGGGTCTTCCGATTCCAGCAGCAGTTCGGCCGGCTCGGCGAAGGCGCGCATCATCGCGGCGGCCGCGGCCTCGACCAGCAGCCGCTGCTTGGTCCCGAAGTAGTAGTTGACCAAGGCGCCGTTGACGCCGGCGCGCGCCGTCACCGAGCGGGTGGTGACCGCGTCGTAGCCGCCCTCGATCAGCAGCTCCACCGCGGCGTCGAGCAGCCTCTCCCTGGTGGACGTTTGCCTGGTCGACGTCTGCTCTGTCACCTGCGCCTCCACGGTTAAGCATATGATTAAAGCAGATGCTTAAGAGACGGCGGGGGCCGGCGCCTGGGAACATCGCCGGCGCAGCATGTCCAGCCTCGACCACATCCGCAGCTACTACGAGGCGCTGAACACGGGCGACGTCGAGCTGATCGCTTCGCATTTCACCGACGACGCGGTCCACTACTACACCCGCCTCGGCCCGCACCAGGGCGCGCGGGCCATCGGCGAGAACGCGAAATGGGGCGTCGAGCAGGCCGACGGGCAGTGGCATCTCGAGCACGGCATCGAGCAGGGCGACGAGGCCTGCATCGAGTGGGCGATGACCTGGCGCGACCCGAAGTCGGGCGAGAAGCGGATCAACCGCGGGGCCGAGTTCTTCCGTCTTCGCGACGGCAAGATCTGCGAGGTGCGCGCCTACCATCACGGCGACCGCAAGAACCCCTCGGGCGACCTGCTCGGCTTCGACCTCGAGGGCCGCGGCTACACGACGCTCGCCGATTGGTCCCCGCCCGCCCGCTGATGGTTCAGAAGAGGCCGGGCAGGAAACGGCGCCTGACCCGGCGCCGGTAATCGGAGTAATCGGGATGCGCCGCGGAAAGCCATCGCTCCTCGACGTTCGACTTGCCGATCAGCACCGCGACCAGCGCCACCGCCGGGATCAGCGCCAGGGGCGAGGAGTACGCCGCGCCGGAGAGCGCCAGCAGCATGATCGCGCCGTAGATCGGGTGCCGGACCAGCCCGTACAGGTAGCCCTGCTTGAGCTCGGCGCCGGGGAGCGGCTCGGGAAGGGTTCGAAACGACCGCCCCAGGGAGAGCATGCTGGCGACCAGCATCGCCGCCCCGAGAGCCAGGCCGGCGATGCCGGCGACGAACAGCGGCGTGCGCACCGATTGCGGCCAGGGGCCGCCGGCTGCGCCGCACAGCAGCACCGCGACGATCAGCAGCGACTGGATGCGCAGCCACCCCTCGCCACGCGGACCGAGGGACGGAAGACCAGTTCGACCCCGCTCGGCAGACTGCATTTGCGGCGATGATAGGGGCGCGGAAATGACCGTGATCAAGGACAGCGGCAAGCGGGCGATCCTTCCCCCCTTCAGCGAGGAGCACGAGGAGCTGCGCGAGACGGTGCGCCGCTTCGTGCAGAGCGAGATCGCCCCTCACGTCGAGGAATGGGAGGCGGCGCGGGAGTTCCCGCGCGAGCTCTACGACCGCTGCGCCGAGCTCGGCTTTCTCGGCCTCAAGTTCCCCGAGGCCTACGGCGGCCAGGGCGGCACCTACCTGCACGACGCGGTCTGGACCGAGGAGCTCTCACGCTCCGGCGGCTCTGGCGGGGTGGCGGCCGGGATCAATGCTCATACCGGGATCGCGATGCCGCCGGTCTTCAACTTCGGCACCGAGGAGCAGCGCCAGCGCTGGATCGTGCCCGGGATCAAGGGCCAAAAGATCGGCGCCCTCGGGATCACCGAGCCGGGCGGGGGCTCCGACGTCGCCGGCATCCGCACCGTGGCCCGGCGCGAGAACGGCTACTACGTCGTCAACGGCGCCAAGACCTTCATCACCAACGGCGTCCGCGCGGACTTCCTCGTCTGCGCCTGCAGGACGACCGCGGAGGGCGGCCACCATGGGATCTCCTTCCTGGTGCTGGAGCGTGAGATGCCCGGCTACGAGGTCTCGCGCAAGCTGGAGAAGATGGGCTGGCACGCGTCGGACACCGGTGAGCTTTCGTTCACCGACGTCGAGGTGCCGGTCGAGAACCTGCTCGGGTCAGAGAACGGCGGCTTCGCGCTGATCATGGCCAACTTCGCCTGGGAGCGGCTGGCGATGTCGCTCGGGGCCCTCGGCGGGATGCAGAAGGTCTTCGAGCGCACCCTCGACTACGCGCTGGATCGGGAGGCGTTCGGTCGCCCGATCGGCAAGTTCCAGGCGATCCGCCACAAGTTCGCCGAGATGGCGACCCGGATCGAGGCCTGCCGGGCGCTGACCTACAACACCCTGCGCCTCTTCCACAGCGGCCAGGACTGCATCCGCGAGGTGACGATGGCGAAGCTGATGACCCAGCGCGGCCTGGTCGAGATCGCCGACGAGTGCCTGCAGATCCACGGCGGCTACGGCTACATGCGTGAGTACGGGATCGAGCGTGCCGTCCGCGACGCCCGCCTCGGCCCGATCGGCGGTGGCACCGACGAGATCATGAAGGAGATCCTCGGCAAGCAGATGGGGCTGTGAGGATTAGCAGGGGTTTTCTGGTGCACTGCCCCCTCATCGGGGCGAGACGGACACAAAACGGACACATCGAGTTCCTCGCGGGCACGGCGGATCTGCTCCTCGGCTGAGACACGGTCGGCGACGTCGAACTCGTCGAAGACGTGCGCGTATACGTCGAGGGTCATCGTCGGCGAGTGCCCGGCCTGGCGGGCGATTTCGACGACATTTCGCCCCTCATGGATCAGCAGTGAGACGAAGCTATGGCGGAGGTCGTAGGGCCGCGCGCCACGTAGATCCGCGGCGGCGCAAGCCGGGTGCCAGGCGTCCCGGTGCCAGGTCTGCCAGGCGCGATCGTTCCAGACCCCGCCTTGGAGGTTCGGGAAAAGGAGCGCCTCATCTTCCGGGCGCCCAGACCAAAGCCGCCACTCCGCCAGATCAGCGGCAAGTGGTCTCAGCAAGCGAACAGTGCGCGAGTGTTGCGTCTTCGTTGACTTGATGCCTCCCTGGCCATCTGAGGCCTTCTCGATCAGCAGCGTCCGATCCCGAATGTCGGCCCAGCGCAGAGCCAGGACCTCCTGCGGACGCAAACCCGCGTAGGCGAGCAGGCTGATCAGTGTGGCGTCGCGCTCGCCGTGGGTTTGTCTTTCGGAAGCCGTGGACCGCAGCTGCTCGACGGTAAGCGGAGCGAGTGGCCGCACGGACCTTTGCCGGCGAATCTTCGGTTTGCGCACGACCTTGACCGGGTTGTGTTGGATGCGGCGCCATTCGACCGCCCGTTGCAGTACCCCCTGGAGGAGGGCAAGCGCCCGATAAACGGTCGGCAGACCGAGCCCGGCAGCCTCGAGCTCTGCCCGGTAGCCCTCGATGACCTCAGGAGTGAGGGCTCGGAGACGCATCGCCCCAAGCCGAGGCAGAACGTGCCGATCCCACAGCGCGGCGTAGCTGCGCTGTGTGCGGATCTCCAGGTTTGGAGCGGCATACAGTCGCCACCATTCCCGGCCGAACTCAGCCAGCGTTTCCTTGCCGCCGGTGAGGAGGTCCAGCTCACCCGTGCGCTTTGAGCGAACGATCTCGGCTTCCAGTGACTCGGCGTCGTGCTTGCGGCCGACGACTTTCGACCGCTCGCGGCCCTGCTCGTCCCGCCAGCGCACTCGCCAGACGTGACCACGCTTGCGCTCGACGCGCTCGATGCTCACTGCTCGGACTTGGGCTGTTGCGTCTCGTTGAGCATCTCTCGCAAGCTACCGCGCGGTGCCCGGCGGGAGTGCTGGCCGGAGGTGACCGTCGCCGCTGGAGGGGTGAGCATCTCCTGCTCAATCCAGCCCTTCAGGTCCGCAGGCCGAACACGTAGGCGGTGGCAGAGCCGAGACGCCCGCAGCTCGCCGCGGGCAATCGCGCGATAGACGGCGCGTCGCGACAGTCCGCACACCCGCGCCACCTCCTCAGGCGAGAGAAGACCGTCGAAAGAATTGTTGACTGGATGGGCAGGCACCTCTCACCGACCCCTGTCCAGGATCCACGCAAATTGCCTCATTGATTCTCTGCCTCAACAGGCCGACTCATCCTCGACCTGTTCGATCCATAGCGAGGAGCCGCAGCACAGCTCAAGGTCGACCCAAGCGGGCCGTACGTCGGTCGGTGAAGCGTGGAAGTCAACGACTTCAGACGAACCGAGGCTTAGTGACTCACCGCCCTCGAACTCGAAGATCATCGTTCCGCGGCCAGGGACCAGGCTCTGCACGCGTAGCAGCCAAGCGCTGAACTGGGCGCGGTATGGCCAGCCCGGTTCGTGGACGTAGACCTGCACTTGGGAGCTCACCAGTCGACAGAGCGCCTCGAGCAGATCGGTTGCGGTGGGCCGGGTCGCGGTCACACTGCCCTCAGTGTCTGGAGGCGCCATCTAGCCCCCTGCGGCCCGCAGCGCCGCCCGTCCTTCGGCGATGCACCGGTTGACCTTCGTATGGGTCCAACCGGTGAGCTCGCAGACCTCACGGTAGCTGCAGCCGCTGGCAAAGAGCAACAGGGCTCGACGCTCGTCTGGCTTCAGTTGACCGAGCAAGCGCTTGCGCTCCTGAAGCTCCTCTGCACGCTCCGCAAGTTCGTCGGGCTGCGCGGCTGAGTCAGCGCCAGACGCCGTGTCGGAGCCCCGGCGTTCGATGGAACCGTCGCTGCTCAGCTCCCGCTGGCGCGAGGCCTTGCGCCGCATCGACCAGGCCTCGCGCTTGACCGTGGTGTAGAGCCATGCGAGCGGCTCGCAGTCGCCGCGGTAACGCTCGATGAAGCGCAGGTACGCGAACTGCAGCGCGTCGTCAGCATCCTCGGGAAGCTGCGCATGCTGGCGGGCCTGGCGTCGCAGCAGATGGTCGGACTGGGTGAGCAACTCACAAAGCAGCTCGGCGTTTCGCTCGCGGTTGACGGATGCACGTGGCTTTGGCTGGGCGTCCATGTGGGCGGCCAACCGCACGGCTCTGCCGTGCCAAAGTCGGTCGCCCGACGTCCAGCCGAATGCCGGGCCAGATGGATGAAACGGCGACTCAGCGGCTCAGGGATCGCTCCATGCCGATGCCGCGATCGAGGCTCAGCTCATGGCCGACCCCGATCTGGCGCTGCAGCGCGCGCACCTGGTCTCGCTGCCTTGCCCACTCGGCGCGCTGCCGCGGTTCCGTCGGGTTGTGCCCAAGGGCGTTGCGGCGATCTGTGATCCCGTGCGTCTGGCGGTGACGCTCGATCTGCTCCACGCCACGCTCCCAGGGCGCAAGCTTTCGCGGCTCTTGAGGCTTCTCGCCCAGGGCGTTGGTGATGTAGGCGGGCGGAGCGACGCGATCCGCGGCGATCACAAGGCGGCGGCGGTCGGTGAGGACCGACTCAACCATGGCTAGCTCTACCTTCACGCCGCTTTCGGCAGGTGGCGCTGAAACGGCACTCCTGTCGGCCGGTTCGGCCTTCCACATCTCTTGCTCGAGCTCGGTGCACCGCTGCACCAGGTCACTGGTCGCCAACCGCTGAAGCGGGCCGCGAAGCGCCTCGTCGCTGGCGGCGATCTGCGTCCCTTCGCGCTCTATCGCCGCGCGGAGATGGTCCAGTGGATCGCGCTGGAAGGATGGCCGCGGGGCGTATTCCTCCCTAGCCGGGCCGACCTCGGGAGTGACGTAGAGGAGCACCTCTTCGCGCGAGCGAGACATCGCGACGTAGAAGTCGTGGCGGTCCATCGAGGCATCGGCGGCAACGAAGGCACGATCGACGGTGGAGCCTTGGGCGATGTAAAGGGTGGCGGCATAGCCGTGTTGGAGGGCGGGGGCCCCGCTCGCCGCGTTGCTTTGGTCCAGGTAGTCGGGGCCAAGCGCGACTCGGCGCTTCTGATCCAGGCAATCGAGGGTTACCGAACGGCATCGGGCATCGACCTCGGCGACGCTCCAGCGCATGCGGTTACAGACGCCCTCCCCTGGTGCGTTTACCCGCGTGACGACCTGGTCGCCGGCGGCGAAAACCTGGCCTCCCACTTCGATCTCCACCGAGCCCAGCCTTCGCTCCGCGTGCAGAACCGTACGCGCCATCGCATTGAGCCGCTCGACATCGGCGTTGCGCTTGGCGATCATCAGCGCGTCGTCGCCGGTAGAGAAGGAGCGCCACCAGTCGGCAACCATCGCCTCTCGCTTCGCGTCGATATCAGGGGCAACTACGACCCGCTCCTCGGAGCGGTAAAGCTCAAACGCCTCCACCCCGTGCCCGGCCCGGATCCGCTTCGCGGCTACGCGGTCAAGCTCATGGTAGTGGCGGATCACCTCGTGCAGGTAGACCGGCTCGGTCCGCTCGGCGATTGCGCGGAACAAGCCGCCTGCCTCAAGCTCTGGCAGTTGCTCGGGGTCACCGACCAACACAAGCTTGGCGCCAGCCTGATCGGTGTGGGCTATCAGACGCGCCAGAGTTTGAGAGTCGACCATCGCGGCCTCGTCGACCAGCAGCACCGAGTCCGGTTGCAGGGTTAGGAGCCCACGACGCTGCGAGTCATCAAGCTCCACGAGGAGGCCGGCGATGCTTGTCGTAGGGAGCCCCTCGGCAGAGATCACGTTCGCCGCCCGCCAGGTCGGTGCCGCGGCGCGCAGCGGGATCCCGGATTGAGCCCATCCCTCCGCGGCGGCGACGATCGCGTAGGTCTTTCCCGTGCCCGCCTCGCCAATCACCATCGAGGTTCCCTCACCGCCGCCCAACAAACGGCGAACCATTCCCGCCTGGTCTGCTTTAAGCGTTGGCCGCGTGGCGATCACCCGCTCGGCAATCGGTTCGCCGGCGATCGCGCGTTGGGCGTTACGTGTTCGCTCGACGGTGGCGAGCGCCTGCTGTTCGAGCTCCCAGATCCGCTTCGTGGTGAAGCGGTCGCCCTTCGGCGCCTCGCCGATGCGGATCACACCTTCGGTGGCCAGGTATGCGTCGGCCATTCGCTCGATCCCGTCGGCATCACCTCCAGTCAGAAGCGAGTCGGCGACAGCCTGAACGACGTCGCGCCGGTCGAAGTGGGAAACCTGCGCCGTGACCGCGCGGTCCACCTGCTCGGCGGTTAGGACTGCGCGGGTCCCGGTTGGCTGCTCAAGGTTGCGGCCAAGCGCACGCTCGATCGCCTCGGCGTCGAGGCCGACCTCAGCCGCCCTCTCGCGCCAGCGCTCCCGCGCCGTCTGAGCCGAAACCTCAGGCTCCTTGGCGCGACGGGTGTCGAGCGTTGCGACTTGGCGGGCCCGGGCGGAGGCATCGGGGCCGCCGGCGGCGGCCAGGATCTCCGCCCGCCGGGTGGAGAAGCTGCGCAGCTGCTCGTCTTTGAATCCCTGGAGCTCAGCGATGCCGCGGCGCACGGGCTGCCAGCGGACCCCGAGGCTGCGGGTGAGCTCGTGCCGGAGCTGGGCTTCGTAGAGGTAACCGGCCGTCTTCGCGTGGTCATAGATCGCGGGGTGGTAGAGCCGAGTCCAGCGTCCGTCGGGTCCCTTAGTCGCGTTCGCGATCAGAACGTGGGTGTGAAGCTGGGGATCGCCGGCCCGAGAGGAGCGATGGCGAAAGGCGGCGGCGATATAGCCGTTGCCCGGCACGAACTCGGCACCGCCCTTGCCACGCCGCGTCCAGCAGGCCTCGCGCTGCATGTAGGCGAGAGCGGCGTCGACCGAGCGTTTATGAGCTTCTCGAACCTCGGCTTGGGTCGGCCCGTCGCCCAGCGCCCAAAGAAGCGAGACCGACTTCGGTGCCGAGAAGGTCAGATCGAAGCCTGGGACTGCTCCGCGACTCGAAGGCACCCCGGCCATTCCGACGAGGGATGTGTCGTCCGCCGGATTTCTTCCCGTGAGCATCGCCGTGAGCTGATCGGCGCCAACGTTGCCTTCCAGCCCGAGCTCGGCGGCAGCGTCACCGGTCCAGCGGCCCTCCGCCTCGCCCTCGCCCGCGTAGTAGTCCTCAGCTCCCTGAGCAACCTTGTCGAGGTAGTAGGCCTCCTGGCCAGCGCCGAGCTTTCCGATCGTGAGCATCCCGCCCTCTGTGTCCGGAAAGAGGACGGGCTGCCTCGGCTTTCATCGCAGGTGATAGTGCGTGAGGGGGTGAGGCGAGCGGGAGTGATCCGATGACGGAAAGACGCTGCTCGGGACCCGACGGGATGTGGCAAACGGGGTCGTGCGAGGCGTATCGCTGGACCGGGAAGGTCGTGGTGTGCCGGCGGCGATCGAGGTTTGGTGGCCGCACGCTGGGACTAGGCGGACCACAGTCGGCGGATCAACGAATGCCGAATGAACAGAAGGATTTGACAGGTCACTCTTAGGGCGCTAGTTGTTTAGCTACGGAGTCGGCGTCGATAGCCAAGGGGAGCGACGGGGGAAGGCCATCGGGCCTTGATCGCGCGTCCGTTGTTCGCCGCCTCATCTCTCTCGCCTCGCTGACCGCGGCGGTCCTCGCTCTCTCAACCGGCACTGCCGTTGCTGACCCCCCAGCGATCACTAGCTTCACGGCCGACCCTAATCCGGTCCAGATCCCAAATGGCTTCGGCGTCACCGCCTACACCGATAAGCCAGTCTCGGGCTACATGCTCGCGATCTACAACGAGCAGACCGACCAATACGAGAGCTTCTGCACTAGCGGCAGCAGCTGCGGGGCTGGGGGCGGGACCAACTGGGGCATGCAGTCAGATCCGCCGAGCCTAAGTTATCGAGCCGAGCTGGTCGATTTCGGCTGCTTGTGCGCGATCCAGACCAGGGAGGTGACAGTCCACGTAATCCGAAGCACCATTCACTACTCGGTTCAGCTCAACCTCGTCAAGGACGGCAACAGCTGGGATGCCACCGCGACCGTCGATCCGAGCGTCAGTGGAACCGGCTATTGGATTGGGATCGCCAACGCCGTCACCGGGGACGGAGTGAACGTCTGCAGCACCGGAACGACCTGCACCGCCACGGTCGGGAAAGGCATCTGGCAGGCCGAGGTGCTAACCGATTTGGAAGACGGATATGTCTTAGGAAGCGATACCGAGTCCACCGACGATCCCAACATCATGGAGACCACCGGTGGGCCCAACCCCAGCACAAATCAGTGCTGCGGCCAGGCCTCGGCTGGCGATCCCGTCAATCCCTCAGACGGCGAGTACTGGGAAACAGCTGACGATTTATCGATTCCCGGCCGCGGTCTGGCACTGGACATGAGCCGCACCTACAGCTCAATCGACGCCGAGACCGCGCCCAGTCCCGGTCCACTGGGCTACGGCTGGAGTTTCCCCTACGCGATGTCTTTGTCCGGCTCCGACGACGGAGCGCAGACCGTGAACCAGGAAAACGGCTCGATCGTGCGCTTCACTCCTGACGGCAACGGTGGTTACCAGGCCCCGAGCCGGGTCCTGGCCACGCTGCAGCACAACGGCGACGGCAGCTGGACCTTCGTGCGCCGCAAACGCACCAGCTTCACCTTCGACGCCGACGGCAAGCTTATCTCAGAGGCGGACCTAAACGGCAACCAGACGACACTGGACTACGACTCCGACGGCCTCTTGCAGACGGTCACCGACCCCTCCGGGCGCGAGCTTTCCTTCGCCTACGACTCAAACGACCGCATCGCCTCGGTGACAGACTCCGCCGATCGCGAGGTCGACTACGGATACACCGACGGCGAGCTGACCGATGTCACCGATGTCGGTGGCGGCAGCTGGCACTACACCTACGACTCCGACCACCGGCTTTTGACGGTCGAAGACCCGCGCTCGCACACGATCACCACCAATACCTACGACTCGAGCGGTCGCGTCGCCACGCAGACCGACGCTCTCGACCGCGAGACCGCCTTCGACTACAGCGGCTCGACGACGACGGTCACCAAGCCCTCGGGATCTGCGACCGAATACGACTACACCGACGGTCTGTTGAGCCAAAAGACCGAAGGCGTGGGCACCTCGGATGCTGCCACCTGGAGCTACGAATACGACCCTGACACGCTCGGATTGACCTCCGTCACCGACCCCAACGACAACCAGACGACTTTCGAATACGACTCCGACGGGAATCTGACCAGCACCACTGACGCCCTCGACCATACGACGAGCTACACCTATGACTCGTTAAACGACCGCACCTCGGTCACCGATCCAAGCGACGTGACCACGACGCTGGATTACGACTCCAACGGCAACCTGACCCAGGTCTCGACGCCGCTTAGCGGCACAAGTCCGCTGCAGCATCGGGTCGTCTCCTACGCCCACGACGATTCCTCCCACCCCGACGACGTCACCTCGGTCACGGACCCAGACGGAAACACGACCGACCTCAGCTATGACGAGGCGGGCGATCTGACCTCCTCCACCGACGCCGCCGGCGATCAGACCACCTTCGGCCACAACTCAATCGGCGAGCGCACGTCGATGGTCGCGCCGAAGGGAAACGCCTCCGGCGCCGACCCCGGCGACTACACAACGACCTATGCCTACAACGACTACGGAGACCCCACCACCGTCACTGATCCCCTGGGCCACGAGACCGATTACGGCTATGACGCCGACCGCAACTTGACCTCGCTCACCGATCCGCTGGACCACGAGACCGACTACACCTACGACGCCGCCAACCAGCTGACCGAGATCACCCGCGCCGATACCTCGACCCTGCAAAACGGCTATGACGACGACGGAAACCTGGCTTCGCAGACCGATGGCGCCAGCAACACGACCAGCTATGCCTATGACCCACTCGAGCGCCTGGCCTCGGTCACCGATCCACTCAACCGCAGCACCACCTACGCCTACGACGGCGCCGGCAATCTCACCGGACTGACCGATCCGCTGAACCGCAGCACGACCTTCGGCCACGACGACGCCAACCGCCTGACCTCCATCGACTACTCAGATTCCGGGACCCCGGACGCCAGCTTCGGCTATGACGCCGATAACCGCCGTACCTCGATGTCCGACGGCTCTGGCGATTCCAGCTTTGACTACGACTCCCTTGGTCGCCTGACCAGCGCCACCAACGGCAACGATGAAACCGTCGGCTACGCCTATGACCTGGCCGACAACCTGACCACGCTCAGCTATCCAGGCAGCGTCGGCGACGTGCAGAGGACATACGACGACGCGAACCGCCTCGCCAGCGTCACCGACCCCGCTAGCCGGGAGACCGACTTCGCCTATGACCGTGACTCCAATCTGACCTCAATCGATTTCCCGAGCGCCACGGGCGAGACCGACACCTACAGCTTTAACCACGCCGACCAGATGAGTTCAGCCCAGTTCAGCAACTCCGGCGGCAATCTGGCCACCCTTGACTACACCCGCGACGCCGACGGGCAACTGACCGAGGAGGACCAGACCGGTCTGCCGGGTGCGTCGTCGATCTCCTACACCTACACGCCGCTAAACCAGCTGGCCTCGGCTGGCGGCCACGCCTACAACTACGACGCCGCCGGCAACCCGACCGAGCTCGATGATCATTCCGGCTACCAGTACGACGACGCGAACGAGCTCACGGACATTCCCTCGTCGGCTCCGGCCGGTGCTGCCACCCTAAGCTACGACGACCTCGGTCAACGCACGCAACTAGACCCGGCGGCAGGCCCAACGGTTGACTATGGCTATGACCAGGCCGGCCGCCTTACCAGCCTCGGATCAGGCACATTTACCTACGACGGGGACAGCCTTCGCCAGAGCGCAAGCGATGGTACGACGACCAAGCACTTCTCCTGGGATCACAGCTCGGATATGCCGCTGGCCCTAAGCGATGGGTCGACGACCTACATCTATGGTCCCAATGGCTTGCCGATTGAGGACCTCTCCTCCGGCGGTACACCGACCTACTACCACCAAGATCAACTCGGCAGTACGCGTATGCTGACCGGGTCGACGGGCTTAGCTTCGGGTACAGCCAGTTATCAGCCCTTTGGATCTCTCGAGGGCAGCACTGGTGGAATTGTCGCGAGCTTTGGCTTTGCCGGGCAATATCAAGACGAGACCTCTGGATTGCAGTATCTCCGCAGTCGTTTCTACGACCCGGCGAGGGCCCAATTCCTAACCAACGACCCATTAGCAGTTATCACTCGTTCCCGCTACGGCTACGCGGGAGACGATCCGCTTAACAGGCAGGATCCCGGTGGCCTCAGTCCGACACTGCCGCCGTATCTTCCACCATTTCCAGGCGCCCCGCCGTTCCCAGGTCTCCCAGGTCAGCCATCCGTCCCGCTTCCGCCTTTTGTCCACACGCCTCAGCTGCCCCACATAACCCTGCCTTCAAATCCGTTGGCGCCGCTAGGGCACGGTGCTAAAGACCTCGTGCACTTTCTACCCCAGCTCACAAATGCGCCAGCGCAGCCAATCCCAACTGCGTGCTACACCAAGCAATTCATTGAAGATCCCATTGGTCAGACCTGCCTTGCCGCTGCCAATCTCCTCGTCGGAGCAATCGACGAAGTTGTTTGGGCCGTATATGGGCCTCGACTTGCCGTCATCGCATGCGGAGCCGGCGGACTTGCCGGCAAGTTTCATGTTCCCGTTGGGAAGCCTTAGCTTGCCCGGGTTCGGCGCGCTATTTTCTGAGATATGTCCAACTACCGCTCATTCCTCCGGATTGCGCTGCCATGCGCTACTTGCGCATTTGCGGTGGCGGCGCTCGTTGCTGGACAGCGTGCTACAGGGATAGTTCTCCTGTTCCTCGGCCTCGGGGGTCCTACCTTGACCTTGGTGCGGCGCCTCAGGGTATGGCGAGGCTCAGGAGAAGGTGTGGATTATACGGGATATGTACTAGCGGGGGTAATATGCACCGTATTGTTAGTTGCATACGGAATTTGGATTCTCTCGGGGCAGGCTAAGTACCAGGGTTCAACGGCAATTGTCGGCGGGCTCTTTGCGATTGGACTGGCCGCTGCCCTTGGCCAGATTACCTGGGAATTCGCTCACGACGAACGGTTTTTTCCTGGGCGGCCGTGGGAACGATCGAATCGCCAGGCTCCTGATAAGGCTGACAAATTGAGTGAGGGTTCTGAACTCGAGCGAGAAAGAGAGTAGGCGCTCCACCTGTTGCACACGAATGGGACGCCGCTAAGTAGGAATCCAACCCTTTGCGGCCTTTGGGTTGGACGCTGGCCCTCTGGCTGGCAGCCTTCGTTATCTAGCGCCGGCACGGTGAAAATGCAAAGCACCAGCTCAGTTGAGTGCTCACCATGAATTCCCGCTTATCGGGGCGCGAAGACACATTCAAATCCTTCGGTACATCAAGGGTATGAAGAACAGCCACCACATCATCCGTATCCCGATCCCGTGAGTCCTCCGAGACACCGCATGAGCCAGAACGACAGCGATGCGACGGAGATCTTCCGCAAGCGTCTGGAAAGCAGACTCGGCTTGCGACGGCGACGGGCATTGCGTCGATCGAAGCGCACCTAGGTTGCTGATGAATACTCCTCCGGGTCTGGGCGGCAAGCGGCCGCATGTTGGCACGCGAGGCGTGCGGGGCGGCCGCTTTATGGCCACCCAGCCCAAGAGCGAACAGCTCAGTTCCAAGCAGCGCGGCGAGCTGGTCGACCAGCTGCTCCAAGAGCACGGCGCGAAGCTGCGTGCGCAGACACGCCGCAATTCACAGCTTCCGAGTGATGCCGACGACGCTCTGCAAGACGCATGCGTTGCCTTCCTTCGCTTCTATGACGGCCCCGGAGGACTCGATGCTCTGCGCTGGATGCAGCTCGTCTCGAAGCGGTGCGGCATTCCGCAATGCTTCCGCGCGAAGCGGGAGCTGGGCGGACACAAAACGGACACATCAGATCGAGCTGTGCCGATCACCTCCGTTCATCCCCCTCCGACTCGAACAGCTCCATTTGCAGCGGATTGATGTCCCCAGGTGATCCAGCTTGCTCGCCCGTGCCGTCCTCGGGACTCATGAAGGAGATCCTCGGCAAGCAGATGGGGCTGTAGCCGAACGCGGCGCTGCGCCGCAAGTCGTTCGCCTCAAGACCGGGCGGGCGCGCAGCCGCTCGCTGTCATAAAACCGACAGCCGTGTTGATTTTCATCGCGGGCTTCTCATAGGATCGCGGCACGCCGGTGGCAGTACCGGAGGCGGGAGCCGAGGCTCCTTGGGGGACGTCGCTTTCGAGCGAAGGGAGTGCTCAATGGACAAATTCCTCGGCAGGTGGCGACCGTCGCCATCGATGATCGTCGCGATGATCGCCCTCTTCGTCGCGCTGGGCGGATCCGTCTACGCTGCCCACGGTCACAAGATCATCGGCAGCAAGGTGAAGAAGAACACGCTGCCCGGTAACCGGGTGAAGAAGAACTCGCTGCCCGGTAACCGGGTGAAGAAGAACTCGATCGGCGGCACGCAGATCGACGAGGCCACGCTCGGCACGGTGCCGAGGGCCAACACCGCCGGCAGCGCCACCAGCGCGGCCACCAGCCTCAGCCCGGTCGCCTGGGCCCATGTGAATTCCAGCGGTGGCCTGGTCGACGGGCAGGGCATCGCCCAGTCGAACATCGTCGAGCCCTACGGAGACGGCGAGTACTGCTTCAAGAACCTCGGTTTCCAGTTCAGATCGCTTCAGGTGACGGTCGACGCCAAGGACACCGGCGTCAACCGCGACATCACGGCGCAGGCGTCGGTGGGAGACCCGGCCGATTGTGGAGTCGCCCCAGGAGGGGTCGGCGCCGGGACGCAGGCGGGAGTGGTGACCGGCGGGTCGGGCCTGCTGCCGAAGGCCGGCTTCTTCATCTGGTTCTTCGATTAGCCGCCTCGCGGTGGCGCGGCACCGCGCTTCGGGCTTCGCCTTCGGCCGGCGAAGGGTTGCTGACTTATAGTCAGGGCGCGAGCCTGAACGGCGGGTACTTGTCGGTCACGAGGATCAGCACGTAGCCGATCACCCGGTTGTGCCAGCGGATCACGCCCTCGACGAACTCGAAGATCCCGCGCGGATAGCCGCCGGTGAAGAGGATCGCGAACCAGGCGCCGATGACGGCGAAGAAGGCCGCGATATAGAGGAAGAAGAGGACGATGTAGTGGGGGATCGCCAACAGCCACTTGACCAGCGGCATGCCGCGGTCGAGGTCGACCTTGACGTCGGGGTAGGGGAAGTCGAGGTGGACCGACTGCTGCTCGTCGGTCGAGGGGTAGCGGTCGTCCATCAGCGCCAGATAGATCCCGATCCGGGCGCTGAAGCGCATCAGCTGCAGGTTCCAGTCGAACCACCAGCGAGGGTACTTCTGGCGGAAGAGGATCATCAACAGCACCGGCAGGAAGAGAAGCCCTGCTCCGATGCCGCCGGCCTCACCCCAGATGTGCCCCGCTGAGCCGATTCGCCCGTAACCGCCGGTCAGCGTTGCGGCGAGGATCAGGATCGGGATCGCGGCGAAGATCCGGAAGCCGGTGCTGACCCGGTTCAGCTCTCGCTGCGGATAGTCGACCGAAAAGGTGACCGGGTAATCCGAGACGGCGCCGGGGGACGGGACGGCGGGCTCGGGGCGCTCTGTGCCCTCCATGGCCCCGCTTTCGGCGAGTGCCCACTCGTTCCTGCCCGATTTCTTGCCGGGGCCGCCGCGAGCCGCCTACCGATAGCGTTCGCGCCCGACTCAGCGACCCGACGAAGGAGAACTCACGCAGATGGGACTACTTGATGGCAAGAGCGCGATCGTCACCGGTTCGGCGCGCGGCATCGGCCGCGCCACCGCCGAGCGCTTCGCGAGCGAGGGGGCGAACGTCCTCATCAACGACCTCGACGCCGACGTCGCCGAGCAGACGGCGGGCGAGATCGACGGCGAGACCGCCGTCCACGCCGGCGACCTGACCGAGGAGGGCGCCGCCGAGAAGCTGGTCGAGGCGGGTGTCGAAGCCTTCGGATCGATCGACATCGTTGTCAACAACGCCGGCTATACCTGGGACGGCGTCGTGCACCGGATGGAGGACCGCCAGTTCCAGGCGATGCTCGACATCCATACCGTGGTCCCGTTCAGGGTCGCTCGGGCGCTGGCCCCGCACTGGCGCGAGGCCGCGAAGGGCGAGGCGGCGGAGGGCAACGAGGTCTTCCGCAAGCTGATCAACATCTCCTCGATCTCCGGGACGATGGGCAACGCCGGCCAGGCCAACTACTCGGCCGCCAAGGCCGGGGTCGTCGGGCTGACCAAGACGCTGGCCAAGGAGTGGGGCCAGTTCAAGATCAACGTCAACGCGATCGCCTTCGGCTTCATCGAGACGCGGCTGACGGCCTCCAAGGAGGCGGGCGAGAAGATGACCGCCCCCGGCGGCGAGGAGGTCGAGCTGGGAATCCCCGAGCAGATGCGCTCGATGGCCTCGGCGATCATCCCGATCGGCCGCCCCGCCTCCCCCGAAGAGGCCTCGGCGCCGGTGCTGTTCCTGGCCTCCGAGCTCTCCAACTACGTCCACGGCCAGGTGATCAACGTGACCGGCGGGCAGTTCGGGGGGATGTACATCTGAGGCAGCGCTGAAGCACCGGGTCCGCAGGGCGCTGGGCTGCGGCGTGATCGCCGCCCTGGCGCTGGGCGCCTGCGGAGGGTCGGGGGGCAACCAGACCGGAAAGGGCTCGGTGCCCGGGCCGCTGCGGGTGACGGCGCTCGGCGACTCGATCACCGCCGGCAGCCCCGGCTACGACCCCGACCCGCGGGCGCGCCGCCTGCGCGGCTTCGGTGACGATCCGCGCAGCCAGTACGAGTACTGGGCCGGCCGCGACGACCCGCGACTGCGAATCCGCAACTGCGGCGTCTTCGGCCAGACGATCGACCAGATCGCGTCCCGCCTGCGCGGCTGCAGCCGCGGCGCCGCGGCCGTGATCCTGCAGGGAGGCATCAACGACATCGCCGCGGCCCTGCACGAGCCGCCCGCCCTGCGCCGGCTGACGATCAACAGGGCGGCGACCGCGCTCGGGCAGCTGATCGACTCGGCCCGCCAGATGGGCCTGCGAGTGCTGATCACCAACCTGCTGCCGTGGAACCGCGGCTATCCGGCCGCGGCGCCGTTGATCGACCAGCTCAACCACGCGATCGCCGTCACCGCGAGGCTGGAGCGGGTGCCGTTGCTCGACTTCAACGCCGCGCTGTCCAGCAGCGCCAACCCGAACCTGATGCCGCCGCACCTGACGGCCGACGGCGACCACCCTTCGATCGCCGGTTACCGGCGTCTGGGTGCGCTGGTGGCGAGGCAGCTTCGCTCGGCTGCCGGCTAGGAAGCGCCCTGGTCGCCCGTCGCGGCAGCAGCGCCCGGCTTCGGGGCGCCCGCGTCGTGCTCGATCCCGCGGCGGTGAAAGAAGGACGCGAACGAACCGGCCATGTAGGCGACGGCCGAGATCGCCCAGGCCTGGAGGAAGATGTCGAGGATCCGGGCCGGGGTCGAGATCGGGTTCGGCAGCTGCGAGGAGACGGTGAGCAGCTGGGTGCTGGTCCAGAAGAGCGAGTCGCCGATGTTGGTGATCCCGGTTCCCGCCGCGTGGCGCTCGAAGAGGAAGATCAGCAGGCTCGCGACCAGGTCGACGGCGAGCGTCGCCACGAAGAGAAAGAAGACCCGCGAGCGCAGCAGATGGTGCGTCGGCGTCACACCGCGAGCGACCATCAGCAACTCGCGGCTCCCGGCTCGGACGGGTTTGTCCACCGGCCGAGTATTCCCGACCGTGCGGTCGCGCTTAAGTCAGTCCTTCGGCCGCCGCTCCTCGGCCAGCGGCTCGCCTGATTCGTCGCTCGCTCCCCCCGGAGGCCAGGCGCCGAACCAGTTGTCGCGGGCACCGTCGATCGTGACCACGCAGCCGGAGAAGAAGTCGCCGGCCGGCGATGCGAGATAGGCGACCATCCAGGCCATCTCCTCCGGTGTCCCGAGTCGCTGCAGCGGCACGGTCCGGTGGACGTTCTCGGCCACCGGCTTGGGGTACTTGGTCCGCAGCACCTCGGTGTCGAACTGGCCCGCGGCGACCGCGCAGAGCTTGACGTTGAAGCGCGCCCACTCGATCGCCAGGGTCCGCATCATGTTCTCGACTGCCGCCCGAGCGGCGCCCGAGTGCACCATCCCCGGCATCCCATGATGGGGCGAGAGGGTGACGCTGACCACCTTGCCCTCGCGCTGGGGGATGAAGGCCTTGGTCGCTGCGGCGTGGGTCATCAGCCAGGTTCCCTGGACGTTGAGGTCGATCACGGTCCGAAAGCCCTTCGGGCTGATCGCCTCGGCGGGGCTGAGGAACTGCCCACCGGCGTTGTTGACCAGCAGGTCGAGACGGCCGTGGCGCTCGAGCACCCCGTCGACGAGCCGCTCGACCGCATCCTCTTCGCGGATGTCCGCCGCCTGGTGCTCGAACGAGCCCGCCAGGCCGGCGGCTGCGTCCGCGGTCTCCTGCAGCGGCTCGCTGCGACGCCCGCAACCGGTCACCGTGGCCCCCAAACGCGCCAGCTCCAGCGCCGTCGCCCGGCCGAGGCCGGTTCCGGCCCCCGACACCAGGCAGACCTTGTCCGCCAACAGGCCCGGCCTGAATATGAGCGAAGGATCGCTTTCAGCCATCGGCGAGCCAGCTTATCCGGCCCCGAACCGCCGCTAGGCTGGGCTTCTGCAATGAAGATCCACGCGGAGCCGAAGCCGCTTCACGAGCCCCTGGCGGGCGGAAAGCCGGGCTCGACCGTGGTCGTCGAGCCGCTGATCGTGGGCCGGGTCAGCTGGCCCATGGACATGATGGAGAGCCCGGGAGGCAGGTTTTTGACCTTCAGGCTCGCGCGGGAGCTGCTCTCCTCCAAGGACCGCTCGACGGTTCCCTGCCCGGCCTTCCTGATCCGCCATCCGAGTGCCGGAACGGTGCTCGTCGACACCGGCCTTCACCCTTCGATCGCCAGCGACCCGCGTCAGAACTTCGGCCGCACCGCCGTGCGCGTGGCGGCGCCCGAGCTCGAAAAGGGCGAAGACCTCCCAGCCCAGCTGCGCCAGCGCGGGATCGAGCCGCACAAGGTCGCCGTCGTGGTGATGACACACCTGCATTTCGACCATGCCTCGGCGATCTCGGAGTTCCCGGACTCGACCTTCGTCGTCAGCGAGGCCGAGTGGGCGGACGCGACGAGCGGCAGCCGTCCGGCGATGCGCGGCTACCGGCCGGCCCACTACGACTTCGTCTTCGACTACCGAACGGTCGACTTCGGGCGCGGCAACGTCTCGTCCTACGCCAGCTTCGCGCGCACCTTCGACCTCTTCGGCGACGGCTCGATCCGCCTCGCCTACACACCCGGCCACAGCGCCGGGCATATGAGCGTGATCGCCCACCTGCGCGACCGCGACTTCGTGATCGGCGGCGACGCCGTCTACACCCAGCGCCAGCTCGAGGACGCCCCGGCCCCGCCGCGGTCCTTCGACCATCACAACTGGCGCCGCTCGCTGCAGGAGCTGAAGCTCTTCCGCAGCCAGTTCCCGCAGGCGATCATCACCCCGGGGCACGACCCCGCCTTCTACGAGCAGCTCGAAGAGCGCTACGCCTAGCCGGCCAGGCCGCCGAAGATGACCCTGAAGGGGTTGCGCGGGGTCTCCGCGTACATCACCTTCCACGTCCCCTCCGCGGTGACCTTGCTGCCCGACGGCGCCTCGGCCCGGAGTCGCTCGGCAAGCGCCTTGGCGCTGTCCTCGTCCAGCGCTCCGACCAGCACGTACTTGAAGCGGTGCACGCTGGACAGGCCCTCCGAGCGCAGCTTCTCGGCGAACTCGACCGCCTCCCGGTGCGAGGGGCAGTCGACCCGGACCTCGAACTCGGGATAGCCGCGCTGCCGTGCCTCGGCGCGCTCCCTTTCGATCAGCGTCTCCCGCTCGGCCTCGCGCTCGCCCGCGTCGGCCGGAAGCGGCAGGTCTGGGTCCTCCCAGCTCTCCTCCGCCGGATGCCAGCGCTTCAGCTCGACCTCGAGCTGCCAGCCGTGGCGCTCGGCCAGGGAGCGGATCTCGATCTCGGCGCTCTCGGCCTGCGCGCGGCTGCCGGCATAACAAAACACCTCGGCCCCGTCGCGGGAGACGACCACCCGGTCGTCGAACGTTCGCCCCAGGTCGCGGTCCACCTCGATCCCCTCGATCTCCTCGACCAGGCTGTGGGCGAGGCCGTCCTCGTGCAGGTCGAAGCGCAGGCGCCAGTCGTCGTTCATCAGCGGCAGGCTAGCGCTGAACGCGCGATGCTTCCCCCGGCTCGGGCCGCGGCAGGCCCTTGCGCAGCGAGCGGATCACGCCGCGGCGCCCCTGCTCCTCCAGCGCCACGTACATCTTGCGCACCTGGTCGAAGACCTCGTTCGCGACCTCCTGCTGGCGCTCGCGCGAAGGGTCTGCCTCGAGCGGGAAAGTCAGCGGCTCGCCGTACTGGACCGTCACCTTGGGAAAGCGGAAGCGCTTCCAGCCGCGGACCTGGGCCGAGCCGTGGATCGCCATCGGCACAACCGGCACCCCGCTCTCCAGCGCGATGCGGCCGATCCCCGGCCGCGGTTCGCCGAGACCGCCGCTGCGCGAACGCCCGCCCTCGGCATAGATCAGCATGCACTCCCCGCGATCGAGGATCGCGTGCGCGGTCGGAAACGCCTCCTGGTCGCGCTGGCCGCGGCGGATCGGAAAGGCGCCGCCGTGGGAGAGGATGAAGGAAAGAAACGGCGGCCTGAAGAGCTGCGACTTGGCCATGAAGCAGACCTTGCGGCGCAGGAAGACGGCGGCGAAGAAGTGGTCCCACTGGCTGAAGTGGTTGGGGGCCAGCAGCACGGCACCGGTCTGCGGTACGTGCTCGGTGCCGATCGCCCGCGACCGGTAGATCAGCAGAGTCGGCGGGGTGAGGATGATGCGACAGAGGTCGTAGACCCAGTCCGGGCCGCGGCGGCGGGCGCGCTCGTGAAAACCCGTGAAATATTCCGCCGGGCGGGGGTCCTTGTAGACCTGTGGCTTCATGTCTGCCATAGCGCGCGACGACCCTGGATCAACCGGGGCGTCGAAGCCTCCTACCCACGGGCCCGGGTCTGGTTACGGCCCCGACGCAGAGCGTCGCGCCGCATTTGCCGCCTACGCCTCGGCACTGGCCCAACCTCGGGCGCGCTCGACCGCCCGGCCCCAATCCTCGAGCAGACCCCGGCGGCGATCCTCGGCCATCCGCGGCTCATAGCGAGCCCCCTCGCGCCACATCTCCCCCACCTCCGTCTGGCTCCAGAGGCCGGAGGCGATGCCGGCCAGATAGGCGGCCCCGAGCGCCGTCGTCTCGGCGATCGCAGGCACGACGACCGGCGCCCCGAGGACGTCGGCCTGGAACTGCATCAGCCAGGAGTTGGCGACGGCGCCGCCGTCTGCCTTGAGCAGCTCCAGCCGCTTGCCCGATGCCGCCTCCTGGGCGCGAACCGCGTCGACGGTCTGGTAGGCGATCGCCTCCAGCGCCGCGCGGGCCAGGTGGGCACGGCCGTTGCCGCGGGTGAGGCCGACGATCGTGCCGCGGGCATAGGGGTCCCAGTAGGGAGAGCCGAGCCCGGTCAGGGCCGGGACGAAATAGACGCCGTCGTTGGACTCCAGCGACGCCGCCAGGCTCTCGCTCTCGGCCGCCTCGTCGATGATCCCTAGCCCGTCGCGCAGCCACTGAACGGCGGCTCCAGTGACGAAGACCGCGGCCTCGAGGGCGTAATCGGTGCGGTCCTCGAGTCCCCAGGCGACGGTGGTCAGCAGCCCCTTCTCCGGGCGCGGGGCGTCGCTGCCGGTGTTGAGCAGCACGAAGCTGCCGGTGCCATAGGTGTTCTTGCCCGAGCCGGGCTCGTAACAAGCCTGTCCGAACAGGGCCGCCTGCTGGTCGCCGGCGATCCCGGCCACCGGAACCTCGCCCCCGAACTCGCTCGTGGTGCCGTAGATCTCGCAGGACGGCACCGGCTCGGGAAGCGTTGCGGGATCGATGCCGAGCAGCTCGCACAGCTCCTCGTCCCAGGCAAGGCGCCGGATGTCGAACAGCATCGTGCGCGAGGCGTTGGAGTAATCGCTGAGGTGGCGGCCGGTCAGCTTGAAACACAGCCAGGAGTCGATCGTGCCGAAGACCGCCCGCTCGGCGCCCTCGAGGTTGGCCAGAATCCACTCGATCTTGGTGGCCGAGAAATAGGGGTCGATCACCAGCCCGGTGCGCTCGCGGACCAGCTCCTCGTGACCGGCCCGCCGCAGCTCATCGCAGCGGCCCGCCGTGCGGCGGTCCTGCCAGACCAGCGCCGGGCCTATCGGCTCGCCCTTGTCGGGGTCCCAGGCGACGACGGTCTCGCGCTGGTTGGTGATCCCGATCGCGGTCAGGTCGGCCCCCGCAACGCCGGCGTCGGCGATCGCCTCGGCCCCGACACGCCGGGTCACCTCCCAGATCTCGGTGGCGTCGTGCTCGACCCACCCCGGGCGGGGAAAGTGCTGTTCGAACTCGCTGTAGGCCCGGCCGGCGATCTGCCCCTCCTGGTCGAAGACGAGGCAGGTTGTCCCGGTCGTTCCCTGGTCGATGGCGAGGATCATCTGCGCCCAAGGTAGACCTTGACGAAATCACGCAGCTGCAGCGCCCGGTGCGCGAATCCGCGCAGGTCGCGGCCCGTCGCCCGGTGCTCGAGCTCGAGCTCGTACTCGCGCAGCCGCTGTCCCCCCCGAACCGCGTCGATCGTCATCCCCAGCTCGAGCCCGAATCCGGACGCGAAGGGGAGCAGCTCCCGCAGCAGCGGGGCCCGCAGGGCGCGCTGGCCGGAGATCGGAGCCTCGGGCTCGGCCCCGCAGCGCCGCCGCACCGCCCAGCGGGCGAAGCCGAGCGCGATGCCGAAGCCGCCGCCGACCCGGCGCGAGAAGGCGGCGACCGCGAGGTCGCACTCACCCGCCTCGACCCCTTCGACCAGGCGCTCCAGCGCCGCTGCCGAGTCGCCGAGATCGCCGTCGCAGAGCAGGATCACGCCCGGTTCGGGGCCGTCGCTGAGCACCGCTTCGGCGGCGGCGGTGACGTTGGCCCCCTTGCCGTGCGGCCGGCGCCGGCTCACCACCCGGGCACCCGCCGTCATCGCCGCCTCCGAGGTCCCGTCGCTCGAGGCGTCGTCGGCGACCCAGAGCTCGATCCCCGGCATCGCCCGCGCCAGCGCCGCCAGAGTCGCCGCGATCGAGCCGGCCTCGTTGCGGGCGGCGACGATCGCCACCCGCTCGCGTCCACCGGTCTTCGTCTCCGCTCCCACGCGGCGGGTATTGTGCCGCGCCGTGGCGGAAATCCCAGCCCACATCACCGGCAACGTCTGGAAGATCGAGGTCGCGGTCGGCGATCAGGTCTCCGAGGGCGACACGGTCGTGATCCTCGAATCGATGAAGATGGAGATCCCGGTCGAGGCCGAGGACGAGGGCACCGTGAAGGAGATCCGCTGCGAGGAGGGCCAGTCGGTCAGCGAGGGCGACGTGCTGGTCGTCCTCGAGTAGGGCCCCACTGATGGCCGAGGAGCTGGCCGGGGGGAAACTTCTGCTCGACGAGCCGGCCGAGGCCGTAGCGCGGATCAGCATCCGCAACCCCGCGAAGCGCAACGCGCTGGACCACGACATCCTCGACGCGATCGCCGAGCTGCTGCCGCGGCTGGACCACGGGATCGAGACCCGCTGCGTGCTGATCAGCGGTTCCGAGGGCAACTTCTCGGCCGGCTATGACATCGGCTCGATCTCCGAGCAGGGCCTCGAACAGGAGGCCGAGGCGCTAGTCGCCCATCCCTTCCACGCCGCGATCGAGGCACTGGCGGCGCATCCGTGGCCGACCGTCGCGGCGATCAACGGCGACTGCCTCGGCGGAGGGCTGGAGCTGGCGATCACCTGCGATCTGCGGATCTGCAGCGGCGACGCCAGGCTCGGGATGCCGCCGGTCAAGCTGGGGCTGATCTACGGCCACACCGGGCTGCGCCGTTTCATGGACGCGATCGGACTCGCCCGCACCAAGGAGCTGTTCCTGACCGGCCGCAACATCACCGCCCGCCGGGCGAGGGAGATCGGCCTGGTGCAGGACGTCGTCGGAGAGGCCGACCTGGAGTCCGCCTCGGTCGAGCTGGCGGCGCAGATCGCCTCCAACGCGCCGCTGTCCCTGCGCGGGAACAAGCGCGCGATCCAGACCCTCAACGACAACCCGGTCCTCAGCCCCGAGCAGGAGCGCGAGTTGATCGAGCTGCGCGAATCCTGCTTCACCTCGGAGGACTTTCGCGAGGGGATCACCGCTTTCCGCGAGAAGCGCAAGCCGCAATGGCACGGTCGCTGAGCGCCGCCCGCCGCGAGCTGGCGGCGTCGGACCCGGCGATGGCGAAGCTGATCGAGAGGCTCGGCGAGCGCAGCGTGATCCAGCGCCGCCGCGGCGAGCCGAAGCCGGACGCCTACGGGGCGCTGCTTCGCACCGTGGTCGGCCAGCAGCTCTCCTCGAAGGCGGCGCGGACGATCTACGGGCGGATCCTCGAGATGTTCGACGGCAAGACCCCGAGCCCGGATCAGATCCTCGCCGCCTCCGAGCAGGACCTGCGCGGCGCCGGCCTGTCGGGACGCAAGGTCGAGTACATCCGCGACCTCGCGGCACACGTCCGCGACGGTGAGCTCGAGCTCGACCGGCTCGAGGAGCTCAGCGACGAAGAGGTGATCGAGGAGATCGTCGCCGTGCGCGGCTTCGGCCAATGGAGCGCGGAGATGTTCCTGATCTTCCACCTCGACCGCCCCGACGTGATCTCGGGCGGCGATCTCGGGATCCGCAAGGCGATCCAGCTCGCCGACGGGCTGGAGGAGATGCCGACGCCGGTCGAGGTGGTCGAGCGCGGCGAAGTCTGGCGGCCGCACCGCAGCCTGGCGATGATCTACCTCTGGGAGTCGCTGGCCGGCGACGTCACCGTCGGCGGCGTCTAGCCCCGCAGCCCGGCTCGCAGGTCGAGGACCCGCTGAGCGGAGCGCTCGAACTCGCCCCGGTCCAGCCCCCGCCGGCGCAACGCGGCACGCAGCGCAACGCCGGCCTCCGCGGCGGCCCCGTAATGGCGGAACAGCAGCAGGTCGGTTCCGGCCGCGGCTCCGGCCCTGGCGACCTCGCCTGGGTCTCCGAAGGCCCGCGCGGCGGCGGACTGCAAGTCATCGCTGACCGTCACGCCGTCGAACCCGACCCTGTCGCGCAGCTCCCCGGTGGCGATCTTCCGGGCCAGGACCGCGGGGCGGTCGGAGAAGGCGGGGTATACGGCCGTGCTCAGCATCACCAGCTTGCCGCCGCCAGCGGCGAAGCTGCGGAACGGCGCCTCGTCGACCCTGCGCAGGGTCGACTTCGGCAGCCCGATCCGCTCGGGGCCGAAATCGGTGTTGACGGCCGCCGCCCCGAGGCCGGGGAAGTGCTTGGCGGTCGCCGCAATCCCGCCCTCCTGCAGCCCGGCGCCGAACGCGCCCCCCGTCGCCGCGACCCCGCCGGGGGCCGAGCCGAAGCTGCGCTGCTCCTCGCCGATCACGCCACCGGGCCGGGCGACGTCGAGGACCGGCGCCAGATCGACGTTGGATCCCGCACGGGCGAGCGTGCGCGCGGTCAGGATGCCCTGGCGGCGGACGAACGCCGGACTTCGGCTGCCCATCTGCGCCGCCGAGAGCTGCGGCGCCCCAGGCAGGCGCCGGATCTCGCCCCCCTCCTGATCGACCATGACCAGCAGCGGCTCGCGCAGATGGCGCGGGCGCCGGATCGACTGCAGCCGTTGCGCCAGGCGCCGAGCCGCGCCGGCGTCGGAGAAGTTGTCGGAGAACAGGACCACGCCCGCCAGCTCGCCGGCGCGGATCATCCGTTGCAGGGCCGCGGGTGGGTTGGGCCCGCTGAACCCAGCGACGAGCCGCTCGCCGGCCAACTGGCGGGGCGCCAGCCTGCTCGCGGTACTGCGCTGCTTGCCCCGGCCGCCGCCCCCGCCCAGCGTCACGACGAGTCCGACGCCGGCCGCCGCGCCGCCGAGGAGCAGCGCGGCGGCGACACGACGCCTGCGAATCCTCGTTGCCCTCACCGAGCGGCGAGTCTAGAGAGAGTGCTTCTTGCGGTAGGCCCGCAGGCCGCGGTCGATCGTCATCTGCCGGCCGTCGGCCAGCGAGACGAGAGCGCGCGCCTTGGCCCGGTGCTTGTGCTTGAGCCTGTGGAAGGGCAGCTTGCGCACGAAGGGGCGCTTGGAGTCGCGGGCGAAGAGCTTGCCGTTGAGGTAGAAATCGGACTCGACGACCCGCCGAGAGGTCGCCCTTTGACGCGGGCCCGGACCGATCGCGAGGCGCACCTGCACCGTAATTGCGCGAGTTGCGGACGGCGCCGGTCGCCTCGGCGTCCGGAACCGCCCCTAGCCTCGCGTCCGTGCCACCGCTGATCGGCTTCGAGGAGGCCCTGCAGCTCGGCGAGCTGAGCGAGCAGGACGAGATCATGGCGCTGGTCGAGCGCGCCTGGGAAGTGCGGCAGCGCAACTTCGGCGACTCCACCGACATGTGCTCGCTGGTCAACGCCAAGTCCGGCGGCTGCGCCGAGGACTGCGGCTTCTGCGCCCAGTCGCGCTACGCCGAGGCCGACACGCCGATGCACGCGATGATGGAGCCCGAGCAGATGCTCGAGCACGCGCAGGCGGCCGAGGCCGCGGGAGCGCACCGCTTCTGCATGGTCACCCAGGGGCAGGGGCTCTCGAAGCGCGACTTCGAGAAGGTGCTGGCCGGCGCCCGCCTGGTGGCCGAGAAGACCAACCTCAAGCGCTGCGCCTCGATCGGCCACATGTCGCCGCAGCGGGCGCGCAAGCTGCGCGAGGCCGGGATCCAGCGAGTCCACCACAACGTCGAGTCCTCGCGCTCCTACTACCCGGAGGTCTCGACCACGGTCCGCTACGAGGGCCGGCTGCGGACCATCCAGGCGGTCAAGGAGGCGGGGCTGGAGACCTGCGTCGGGGGCATCCTCAACCTCGGCGAGACCCCGCAGCAGCGGGTCGAGATGGCGTTCGAGCTCTCGGAGATCAACCCGACCTCGGTGCCGATCAACCTGCTCAACCCGCGTACCGGGACGAAGTTCGGCCAGCGCGGGCTGATGGATCCCTGGGAGGTCGTCAAGTGGGTGGCGATCTTCCGCCTGATCATCCCCGGCGCCCTGTTCCGGCTCTGCGGCGGCAGGGTCGAGAACCTCGGCGAACTGCAGCCGCTGGCGGTCAAGGCCGGGCTCAACGGGGTGATGATGGGCAACTTCCTCACCACCCTCGGCGCCGAGCCCGAGGACGACCGCGGCATGTTCGAGGAGCTGGGCCTGAACGTGCGCCGCCAGTCCGACAACGGCGCCAACCCACGGCCCGACAACCGATCCGGCTGGCTGGAGGGTGAGACACCGAGCACGCCGATCGACGAGCTGATCGACAGCCAGGCCGAGGCCAATTTCTGGGACCCGTCGACCCAGTTGCGGGTGATCAAGAAGAAGTCCAAGCCGCCGCCGTACCCAGAGGCCGCAGAGCAGCCGGCCGGCTGGGGCGACTAGCGCCAATGACCGACCTGGCCGCCCGCCTCGACGAGCTTCGGGAGCGCGGCCTGCACCGGCGGCTGCGGCTGGTCAGCGGCCCGCAGGGGCCGCGGGTGCTGCTCGACGACGAGCCGGTGCTGCTGCTGTGCTCGAACAACTACCTTGGCTTCGCCGACCATCCGAAAGTCTGCGAGGCGGCGGCCGAGGCCTCGCTGCGCTGGGGCGTCGGGGCCGGCGCCTCGCGGCTGATCTCCGGCAACATGAAGCTGCACCGGCGCCTCGAGGAGCGCCTGGCCGCCTTCAAGGGAAGCGAAGCGGCGCTGCTCTTCGGCTCCGGCTACCTCGCCAACAGCGGCACGATCGCCGCCCTGGCCCGCAACGGCGAGGTCGTCTTCTCCGACCAGCTCAACCACGCCAGCATCATCGACGGCTGCCGGCTGGCGCGGGCAGAGACCTTCGCCTACCGCCACTGCGACCTCGAGCACCTCGAATGGGGCCTGCGCAAGGCGCAGGGCCGGGGCTCGCTGATCGTCAGCGACGGCGTCTTCTCGATGGACGGCGACATCGCCCCGATCGCCGGCCTTGCCGAGCTCGCGCGGCGCTACGACTGCCGGCTGATGGTCGACGAAGCGCATGCGACCGGCGCCGTCGGCCCCGGTGGTCGCGGCTCGGTCGCCGCGTCCGGCCTGGAGGGCGAGGTCGACGTCGTCGTCGGCACCCTCGGCAAGGCCCTCGGCAGCTACGGCGCCTACGTCTGCGCCAGCCGGGAGCTGGTCGAGTACCTGGTCAACGTCGCCCGCCCGTTCATCTTCTCCACCGCCCCCGCGATCCCGGTCGTCGCCGCCGCCCTGGCGGCGCTGGAGCTGCTGGAGGCAAACCCGCACCGGGTCGAGCGCCTACAGGCCAACGCCAGGCTGATGCGTGAGGCGCTGCAGGCCGAGGGGCTGCCGCTCGGGCCCTCGCAGACCCAGATCCTCCCGGTCATGGTCGGCGAGGCCGAGGCGACCCTCGAGCTCTGCGAGCTGGCCCTGGAGCGAGGCGTGTTCGCGCAGGGAATCCGGCCGCCAACCGTGCCCGAGGGAACCTCACGGCTGCGGCTGACGACGATGGCGACCCATCGCGGGGCCGAGCTGGCGGCGGCGGCGAAGACGCTCGCCGCTGCCGCGCGCGAGCTCGAGATCCTCCCCGCTGCGGCCGAGCGGCACGCGGTGCTCGAAGAGGCGGCCTGAGCCCGTCCGCTTGCGCGGAGTCTTCGTCACCGGGACCGGGACCGAGGTCGGCAAGACCGTCGTCGCCGCCGCGATCGCCCGCACCGAGTTCGCCCGGGGCCGCGTGGTCGCCGTCTTCAAGCCGGCGGTGACCGGCCTGGACGAGGGCGGCGAGGCAGACCACGAGCTGCTGCGCCGCGCCGCCGCCAGCAACCAGTCCGACGACGAGATCGCGCCCTACCGCTACGGGCCACCCGCCTCGCCGCACCTCGCTGCCGCGCTCGCCGGCGACAGAATCGACCCCCGAAGGCTCGAGGCCGCGGCACAAGCCGCGGCCTCTTCAGGCGAGTTTCTGGTCTGCGAGGGAGTCGGGGGCCTGCTGGTGCCGCTCGCGGAGGGCTATCTGGTCCGCGACCTCGCCCGGGCGCTGGCCCTGCCCCTGGTGGTCGCGGCGTCCCCGGGTCTGGGGACGATCAACCACACCCTGTTGACGCTTGAGGCTGCGCGCTCGGCAGGGCTTGCGGTCGCCGCGGTGGTGCTGACCCCCTGGCCCGGCGAGCCGGACCCGATCGAACGCTCGAACCGCGAGACGATTGAGTCGCTGGGGAAGGCGCGGGTCGACGTCCTGCCGCGGCTGCGGCTCGAGGATCCCGAGTCGTGGCCTCCGCTCGCGCCTGCGGGCGGGGGATGATCTGCGGGACGCCGCGGACGAAGACGGTTCTGTACTCAGGCATCGGCGTGGGCGGCGGCCAGCTTCTCGCGCGCCCCCTCCGCGATTGCGGCCTCCGGAAGGGCCTCGGCGGTCTCGAGGGTGGCGGTGCGGGTGTCAACACCCTTCGTGCGGACGCCGCGTACGAGCGTCAGGGACACGACGAGTCCAGCGACCACCACGAAGGCAGACAGCAGCATCGCACTCGCGAGCGCGTCGACGAAAGTGGCGCGCGCTCGCTTCGGATGCATTCGCGAGCTGCGCCGGGTTGAAGGCCGAGCCGAGCCGGGATTGGAATATCGCGCCGGTAGCGGCGACGCCGACCGAGGCGCCGACCATACGCGACATCTGCAGGATCCCCGAGGCGACCCCCGACTTCGATACGTCGACGGCATTCATGGCAGCGGTTGACATCGGCGACATGACGAGGGCGATGCCGATTCCCTGCAGGACGAAGGGCACGATCAGGCCGCTGTAGGTGGTGCCGGGATCGATCCCGGCGAAAAGGAACATCGCCACCGCGAGGACCGCCAGGCCAGCGCTCATCGGCGGCCCCGGCCCGAGCCGGTCGGCGAGCCGTCCGGCGAGCGGCGCGATCACAGCGATCACCATCGTCGTCGGCAGGAACCTCAGCCCCGCCTCGAGCGCGCTGTAGCCGAGGACGTCCTGCATGTAGAGGGCGAGGAAGAAGAACGAGCCCATCATCGCGAAGGTGATGATGAAAGCGATCAGGTTTGAGCCGATGAACTGGCGGGTGCGGAAGAGCCCGAACTCGACCATCGGCACGCGCGTCCGCAGCTCGATTGCGACGAACGCGGCCAGGCCGATCGCGCCACCGCCGAGCAGGGCGATGATCGTTGGCGAGGTCCAGCCCCAGCTGTTGCCCTCGATCAGGGCCAGCACGAGTGCCGTCAGGCTGGCGGTCAGGGCCGCGATGCCGGGGAAGTCGATCTGGCGGTCGACCGTTTCGTCGCGCGACTCAGTGACCGCGAAGAGAGTGGCGACCACCGCGGCGACCGCAACCGGAAGATTGATGAAGAAGATCGCGCGCCAGCTGACGTACTCGGTGAGCGCGCCACCGACCACCGGGCCGATCGAGAGCGCAAGCGCCGACACGCCCGCCCAGGTGCCGATCGCCTTGCCGCGTTCGGCGGCCGGGAAGGCGTTGGTGATGATCGACAGCGTCGCGGGCATCATCAGCGCCGCGCCGATGCCCTGGATCGCGCGGCTGGCGACCAGCATCGTGGAGTCCTGCGCGAAGCCGGCGGTTGCCGAGGTCGTCGCGAAGATGATCACGCCGGCCAGGAACATCAGCCGGCGGCCGAAGATGTCCCCGAGGCGCCCACCGGTCGCGATCAGGACCGCGAAGGTGAGCGTGTAGCCGTTGATCGTCCACTCCAGGGACGAAATCGAAGCATGCAGGTCGCGCTGAATCGAGGGCAGAGCGACGTTCACGACCGTGTTGTCGAGCATGACCATGAACAGCGCGAAGCACATCGCCCCGAGCGTCCACCACCTGCGGTTCTCGTCGGTGATCAGTCGTGCCTGGTGGCGGGTCATCGAGAATCGATCCCCTTCTTCATAAGGTCGTTGAAAGTCGTGGCGATCTCCTCGCGCTCGAACAGCGACTCGATCGCGGCGTCGAGCTTGCGGCGCTGGGCGGCAGTCAGGGTCGAGGCGAAGGCCTCGAGCCCGGCGAGGCGCATCGAGACCAGCTCCGACACGAGCCTCTCGCCCTTGCCGGTGATCGCGATGCGGCGTACGCGCCGGTCCTGCTCGTCCTCGACCCGGGTAATCAACCGCTTGCGGACCATGCCATCGACGGCCCGGCTGAGCGAGGGCATCGAAAGGCCGAGACGGTCGGAGATGTCGGAGATCTGGCGAGGCTCCGCACTCTCCCCCGGCCCGGCGAGGGCCAGAAGCGTCTTGCATTGGGCCATCGTCAGCCCGCTCTCCTCGATCGTGCGCAGCTGCTGACCCTGGTCGAAGAGAAATACGTGACTGAACAAGGAAGCGATCCGCGCAGCGGTGGCACGGATCTCAGGCGTCGTCTCGACGGCTATCTCTTCTGTCTTGCTTGCTGTGGCTGGTTCCATTTCAACAATGATTGCATAAATGCAACCTTTGCTCAACCGGAATGGTTGTGTATGTGATGCACATCACACTGCGCCGGGCTGAAACTGGACGGTCGTTGAAGTCATCCCGGCTCCGCCCCTTTGCCGCCGCCAGGGCAACTAGCTTTGACGGCGTCGATGTCGGCCCCTCCCAGCCAGCTTCTCGACCACCAACATCTCTGGCATCCGTTCACTCAGCAGCGCGAGTGGTGCGAGGAGGAGCCGCTGGTCATTGAGCGGGCCGAGGGAACCGACCTGATCGACTCCGAGGGCCGCCGTTACATCGACGGAGTTTCCTCGCTGTGGTGCAACGTCCACGGCCATCGCCACCCCCTGATCGACGAAGCGGTGCGCGAGCAGCTGGACCGGGTCGCGCACTCGACCATGCTCGGGCTCACGCACCCCGGAGCGGCCGAGCTGGCGGCGCGCCTGGTCGCGCTGGCGCCCCAGGGCCTGACCCGCGTCTTCTATTCGGACTCCGGCTCCGAGGCCGTCGAGGTGGCCCTGAAGATGGCCTTCCAGTACTGGCAGCAGCGGGGCGGCCAGCACGTGCGCCGGACCTCGTTCGTGCGCCTGCGCGACGCATACCACGGAGACACGCTGGGGTCGGTATCGGTCGGCGGCATCGACCTCTTTCACTCCACCTACAGGCCGCTGCTCTTCGGTTCCCATGCCGCGGAGCCCGGCGATGCGGCCGACATGGCGCGGATCCTTTCCTGGCACGAGGAGGAGATCGCAGCCGTCGTGATCGAGCCCCTGGTCCAGGGAGCGGCCGGCATGGTCACGCATCCGCCCGGCTATCTGCGCGCGGTGCGCGAGCTCTGCGATCGACACGGAGTGCTGATGATCTGCGACGAGGTGGCGACCGGCTTCGGCCGCACCGGGACGATGTTCGCCTGCGAGCAGGAGCGGGTGCGACCGGACCTGCTCTGCCTCGCGAAAGGCCTGACCGGGGGCTATCTGCCGCTCGCGGCGACGCTGGCCAGCGAGCGCATCTACGACGGCTTTCTCGGTGCCGCGGAGGACTCCCGCACCTTCTTTCACGGCCACACCTACACCGGCAATCCTCTCGCCTGCGCGGCTGGCCTGGCCAGCCTGCGCGCCTTCGAGCAGGAGAAGACGCTGCTGCGGCTGCAGCCGAAGCTGAGGCTGCTGAAGGAGATGCTGGAGGGGGTCGCGGAGATGGACGAGGTGGTCGAGGTGCGAGGTCGCGGTTTCATGGTCGGGATCGACCTCGGCGAGCACGATCCGGCGCTGCGGGTCGGGCAGCGGGTCGCGCGCGAGGCGCGGGCCCGCGGAGCGGTGATCCGGCCACTCGGCGACGTCGTCGTGCTGATGCCGCCGCTGGCGATCTCCCAGCAGGATCTGCGGCGCCTGATCGAGCTGACGTCAGCCTCGATCGAGGCCGGGGTCGCCCGCGCCTACAGCGACGCGGCGGCGGACGCCGAAACGGCGGAGATCGACGCGATCATGGCACCGCTTCGCGAAGCGGCCTAGCCGGCCCTACTCCTCGTAGGGCTCGAAGTCGGCCTTGCGGGCCCCGCAGACGGGGCAGAACCAGTCGTCGGGGATGTCGTCGAAGGCGGTGCCGGGCGGAACGCCGCCGTCGGGGTCGCCCTCGTCGGGGTCGTAGATGAATCCGCATGAGGTGCAGACCCAGAGCTGCTTCGTCGCTGCTTCCACGGCGCCGCACCTTAGCGGGATAGGGTGAGCCTCGTGCCCGCAGCAACCCCGCGCCCGGCCGCCTCGGTGATCGTGTTGCGGCGGGGGGGCCGGCACCGCGATCGCGGTCTCGAAGTGCTGCTGCTGCAGCGCAACGACGAGGCGCGCTTCATGCCCGGCGTCTGGGTCTTTCCGGGCGGTGCCGTCGACCCCGCGGACGGCGAGGGCGAGGCCGGGTTCCGGGCCTGCGCGCTTCGGGAGCTGGCCGAGGAGGCGGGCATAGAGCTCGACGGCGACTCGGAGCTGGTCCCGTTCTCGCACTGGATAACGCCGGAGCTCGTCCCGGTCCGCTTCGACACCTGGTTCTTCCTCGCACTGGCACCCGCTCATTGCAAGCCGGAGCCGGACGGCTCGGAGACGGTGGCCGCCGCCTGGTGGGGGCCCGGCGATGCGCTGCGGGCACAGCGCGACGGTGAGCTCTCACTCGTCTTTCCAACCATCAAGCAGCTCGGGTCGCTGGCCGGCTTCGAGACCTCCGAGCAGGCGCTGGACGCATCCCGGGGGGAGCCGGTGAAGACGATCCTGCCGCGGGTGGTCGGAAGCGGTGACGAGCAGCGGATCGTCCTCCCCGGCGAACCCGGATACGACGCCTGAGCGGCGGAGAGATAGCGTTCCAGGCGTGACCCGCACCCTGCCGCAGGAAGTCCAGCAGGTGTTCGAGCGCTTCATGACCACCGAGCTGACGACCGTGGACTCGCGCGGGCAGCCGATCGTCTGGCCGGTGACGCCCTACTACGAGCCCGGAGGGAGGTCGATCGACGTCACGACCGGGATCGGCTATCCGAAGAAGGCCGAGGACGCCCGCCGCCATCCGCGCGTCGGCCTGCTCTTCTCCGACCCCACCGGATCGGGTGTCGAGGGCGGGGCCCGGGTCCTGGTGCAGGGCATCGCGGAGGTCGACGACCGCGACCTGAAGGCGAACCTCGAGCGGTATCGGGTCGAGTCGGACCGCAAGGTGCCGCTGGTGCGCAAGGAGTGGTTCCCGCCGGCTCCTCTCGACAGGCTCTTCGGCTGGTACTTCGAGCGCATCTACATCAAGACGCGGCCCGAGCGCGTCTTCGTCTGGGATGACGGAGACCCCGCCAAGGCTCCAACGGTCCACGACGCCCGGATCGAGGAGGTCCGTTCCGGTCACAGCGAGGAGTCGCCGCAGGCAAAGGCCCCGGCGGTCGGCGGTGAGCCGAGATGGGACGAGCGCATGGACGAGCTGGGGCGCCGGCACCGGGAAGCTGTGCTCTCCTGGATGGCGCCGGACGGCTTCCCGCTCGCCGTGCGGCTGCCGATCAGCTGCGACCGCGGCGAGCGGCTGCTGCGGATCGGGGTCGAGCCCGCCGGCCTGCCGCTGCTCGAGGGCCGTGCCTGCCTCGTCGCCCACAGGCATGCGCCCGACTACGAGTGGGTCGAGAACTTCCAGGTCCGCGGCGATCTGCTGCGCGATGGCGACGGCTGGGCTCTGGCGCCGCGAAAACTGGTCGGTGGGATGGAGAAGCCCGACGAGAGTTTGATCTCGAGCTACAGACGCAACCTCGGAACCGCGGTCCGCTGCTACCGGATCCGCAGGCGGGTACTGCGGCAGCGCCGAGCCTAGGCGGCGGGGAACGGCTCCAGCCCGGCGTGCCAGGGACCGGCCGGATAGGTCTGGATCCCGTGCTCGTCCATCTCCTGGCGTACGCGGCGAAAGAGCTGGCCGGCGTTGTGCAATGACTCCTTCAGCTCGGCCTCGCTGCGCTCTCGCAAGCGCCACAGGAACCAGAGCTGGCGATCGTTGACGCCGAAGTCGATCTCATTGCGGATCGTCGTCACCCATTCCAGAAAGCCGGGGCTGAAGAGCTCCCGCAGCGCCACCGGGTCGTACTCGCTCGGCACGGTGGCAAGAAAGCGCTTGTTGAAGTCGATCGACTCGAACTCGACCTTGCGGGCGGTGTGCTTGGCGACGAAGTCGTCGGGCCGGGCCTCCAGCGACTCGACGTTGAAGGCCGGCATCACCTGCGCGAGGTCGGGCATGTGCGACTTGGCGAGGATCGCTCCCGGCACCACGGTCTTGTGGAACAGGCCGCCCTCCTCGTGCTCGTCGGCGTCGCAGGAGGACCCCCAGAACTCCTCCGCCAGCTGCCCGGTGAGCCGGTTGGTGCCGCCGACGCAGAGCGCCACCGGCCCGTCCTTGGGATTGATGCCGCCGATCGGCTCGTAGCGGAGGTCGTTGCGCTCGCCGTAGGTGCGGACGACGTCCGCCCAGTCCTCGGTCGCCCCCGCGCTCACAGGTCGATCAGGTCGTCGCGGCCCTGCTGCTCGAGCATCGCCTTGTATCGCGGATAGATCGGCTTCGTCAATGGAACCAGCTTGAGGATCTTGTCGACCGGGCCCCGCGGCTTGATCTCGCCGCGGGCGATCGCCATCGTCACGTTGACCTTGCCGAGCCAGAAGCGGTGCGCGACGTCGGCCTTCATCGACATCGTCACCTCGGGGTCCATCTCTGTCTCGCCGAAATCCACGTCCTCGGGCTCTCCAGGGCGCAGGCGGATCGTGATCTGGGAGTCGGGCTCGGAGAACCGGTAGCAGACGATCGTGTCCGCCATCTGCCACTTCGGCGCCAGTTCATCGTCTTCGGTCAGCTGCACGAACAGCTTTCCGATCGTCTCGTAGACCTCCTGATCGTCCTTGAAGTAAGCCAACTCCTCGCCGATCCTATTGCCCTGCATGCGCGGGGTTTGGCGGCGCCGCGGCCGGGATCAGGGGTCGGCGAAGACCTGTGGGCCGTGCTTGCCGCCGAACTCGGGCGAGAAGTTCCCGGCCACCCAGCACGGTGCCTTGTCGGGGGTCGCCTGGCTCGCCGGCACCTCTCCCTGGCCGGTGTTGTTGCAGTCCCAGTTCGGGAAGATGCCCTTGCTGGCGGCGTCGGGGCTCGTCAGCGCCAGCGGCTGCAGATAGCCGTTGCCGCGGTTCGTCGCCGGGCGATTCGGATAGACGGAGAGGCTCTCGGCGCTCAAGTAGCTGATCTGGCGCAGCAGGTGGTGCGTTGGTGCGCCGGGTTGCGGCGGCAGGGTCCCGGCCAGCGCCGCGGGCGGGTTGCTGAGGAAGTCGCCGACGTTGGTGCGGTAGGCGTTGACGTAGCGGACGATCGGGTTGAAGTTGGCCAAAAACGGATCCAGCGCCGCCAGTACCGGGCGCAGCTCATGAAGCGTCTTGGTCAGCGCCGGCAGGCCGGTCTCAGAAACATTCAGCAGCGGCTTGAGATGGATGAACAGGCCCCGCAGGTGCGGCGAGAGCTGGCGCACCTTGACCAGGGTCGGGGTCAGATCGCGTGCAACCGGCTTTAGGTCGCGGACCAGTGGCTCTGTGTTGTGGGCGAACTCGGCCAGGCGGTTGAGGGTGAGCCGGGTCTGCTCGTTGAAGGTCGGGAAGATGTGGATCACGTCGGCGAGCGCCTTGTCGCGGGAGGCGAGGGCGCCGAAGGTCGTATTCGAATTCTGGATCGCCCCGGCGAGCTCGTTGTCGCGGGCGCTGAGGGCCGAAAAGACGGTGCCGGTGTCACGGACCAGGCCCTGCAGAGAGCGCTTCTGATGGCGCAGGATTGTCAGGATGTCGGTGGCGTCGCTGGTGAACGGACCGAGGTTTCCGAAGGCGTCGTTGAGATCCTGCCCGCGTCCGTTGACTGCCTTGGCGGAGTTCTGGATCCAGATCCGGAACGCCTCCCGGGTAGGTCGATCGAACGCCTGCAGGATCTCGTCGAGCTGGGTCGAGTCCTGGGTCTGGGCCCGGGCCAGGTGGCCTCCGTCGGCCAGCTTGGGAGCGTTGGGGGAGCCACCGGTGAGCTCGATGTAGGTCTCGCCGAGCAGTGTCTTCTGGCGCAAAATCGCCCGCGTGTCGGAGGGGATCGGGGCGAACTTCGGGTCCATCTGCACGGTGACCTCGGTCGCGTTGCCCGTCTTGGGCAGCGCCAGGCTCGCTACCTTGCCGACGCTGACGCCGCCAATCCGCACGTCGGACTGCTTGGCGAGGGTCACCGCTTCGGGGAAGTCGGCGGTGAACTCGTACTCTTTGGCCTTGAAGGGGGTGGGGCCGCCGAAGCTGACCCAGATGAACAGAAGCAGGCCGAAGCAGGACAGCGTGAAGCCGGCCGCGATCAGGATCCGAGTTATCGATGGGGCTTGCTTTTGCATCTTTCGTCTACGGCGGGCAAAGGGTCGGGTTGGCGAGGATCGGGGCGAACGGCGTCACGATGGCTTGCAGCGGGCTCGAGGAGAGCAGGCTGCTGATTGAGCTGCAGGTCTGGGTCAGGTAGATGCGGCGATAGAAACCGTTTGCGTCGGCGGCGGAGAAGACGCTGTTGCCGTTGTGCCCCAACCAGGCGAGCCAGTAGAGATAGCCCTCGTCGCGGTTGGGGCTGCCGGGCGGGTTGGCGCCGTCGGGGTTGTAGGCGGCCATGTTGCCGAGCCGGTTGAGCTCGAGGGCGACGTCGGTCAGCCGCGGGGTCGCCTTGGCGAGGTTGGTGGCCGCGGGCCGCAGGTTTCGCACCGGCGCCCGGGCGGCGCGGACGAAGGGGCGGATCTGATCGCGGACCACAGGCTTTGTGGCCGAGACCCGCCGCACAGAGGCATTGAGGCGGTCGAGGTTGCGCGCGAAGGGGCGCAGGTTGTTGAAGGTCGGGCCCAGCAGCTTCGCGAACGGCGCCGTCTTGTCGAGGGTGTCGTGGGCGGTGGCCAGGGTTCCGGGCAGCAGCGCAATGGTCCGCTGCACGTTGGCGTCCTGCTTGGCGATCGCGCCGAGGGCCGAGTTGGAGGAGTCGACGAGGTTGGCGAGATCGTTGCCGTGTTTGGCGAGCGTGCCGGTGAGGACGTTGAGGTTGTGGATCAGATCGGCGAGGTTGTGGCGCCGGGTCGCCACCTGGCGATTGAGCTGCGCCAGCTCGTGGTTGATCGGCCCCAGGCCACCCAGCAGCCTGCCCAGGTTCCTGGATTGGCCCTTCAGCCCCTGGCCGGCGCCGACGATCAGCGTCCTCAGGTAGGCCTGGGTGTCGGAATCGAGGGCGCTGAGAACCTGGTCGAGGTTGACCTCGGGCGCGGTGTTGGCAAGCGGAATCGTGTCGCCGTCCTTGAACTCGCCGGCGTTCTTGGTCCCGGGGTCGAGCTCGATGAAGACGTCCTGGAGGCCGGTCCGCGGCCGAACCAGGGCGGTGGCGTTGCGGTAGATCGGCAGGAAGTTGCGCTCGATGTTCATCGTCACGACGGCCTTGCCGTTCTCGAGCTGGACCTTGGAGATGTCGCCGATCTTCACCCCGGCGACGGTGACCGTCTGTCCCTGGCCGGGGGTGACCGCCTGCGCGGTCTCGAACTCGGCCTTGAGGGTGAACGGCGTCTGCTCGAGGATCGGGATCCGCAGCCGCTGCTCCTGCAGCAGCACGTAGACGGTGGCCAGCGCCACCGCCGAGAGGCCGGCGACGGCGAGGAAGTCGCGCAGGTGCTTGCGGATCGCGGTTCTCATCAGCCGCCGCCCCCAGTCAGGCTCTTGATCGCCTGCTCGTAGAGCGGCAGGTCCTTGCGCTGGTAGCTGGCGGACTGCTGGGACACCTGGCCCATCAGCCGCTTGGCGCCCAGGGCGTTGCCCTGCGCCTGCATCTGCTGGGCCCGCATGTAGTCCATGTAGATCGAGGCGTAGCGGCGGGTGACGTCGGCGAGCTGGCTGTTCTGCAGGCTCGCCGAGCCCGTCATCCGGGTCTGCCCGGGCGGTGGACCGGTTGCGCCGCCGCTGTCGAGGTTGGGCGGCGCCTGGGTCTCACAGGGAACCGTGGGCTTGAATGGGGTCCTGGCCGAGGAGTCGAACGGCGGATCGGCGCCGAGGATCGGGCTGTCTAGCACTCCGACCTGCTGCTCGCCGCCGATCGTCTGGGCGATCGTGTGGATCGGCAGCAGCGAGAAGAGAGTGTTGATTCCACCCCCGGCGGCGACGCGAATGTACTGGCCGTTGGCGTCGCCGGAGCGGCTCTCGCCGGCGATCCCAGCGAGGCCGTAGCCGGTCTCCTCGGCTACGGTGCCGACATCGCTCGGGCCGCTGTCGTTCGCGTGGACTGTCATGTTGCTCCAGGGAATGATCGTGTGGTCGAAGCAGGAGGACAGCGCCCGCGTCTGCTCCATGAACGGAAGCTGGCTGCGGGTCAGCTTCGCGAGCTGGGGAACGGTCGGACGAAGGTCGTGGACGAGGCCGCGCAGCTCCGGCTTCGAGACCAGCTTGCGCAGCTGGTAGATGAATGGCGTCGCGACCTCCAGCGTCGGTCCGGAGGAGCGGACGCCGGGCAGCGCCTCGCGGGCGAATGCGCGCAGGAAGGGGAAGGAGGCGTTGAGGTTGGAGAACACCGGCCGGGCCGCGAACTCGGTCGCCGGCAGCTCGTGGATCGCGGAACGAAGCGCCGTCGACTGGGCGGCGAAGGAGCCGGTGACCGTTTTCAGGTTGGTGACCAGGCTGCGCAGCTGGGGATCGTTGCGGTCCAGCGCCGCGGCGACGATGTCGAAGTTGCGCACCAGCCCCGAGAGGTCGTGGGCGCGGGTGCCGAGCAGGGCCTGGTTGACGTAGGCGGTGTTGAGGTAGGCCGGGCCGCCCTTGCTGTAGATCTGGCGCAGGCCCTCCGCTCCGCCGTACTTCTCGAACGCGTCGCCGACCGCCTGCAGCGCCTGCTGCAGGTTCCCGCGCACGTTGGACTGCAGCACGTTGGTCAGGATCTGGTCCAGCTGCACGGCGTTGGAGGTCTGCTGGATCGGGATCGTGCCGCCGTTCTTGACCTCCGGCGCGCTGGGGCTTCCCGGATGGACGTCGACGAACAGGTTTCCTTCCAGGAACAGCCGTGGGCGCAGCTCCATGCGGGCGTCGTCGTGGAGCGGACGCCCGGCGTCCTTGATCTGCATCGTCACCACGGCGGCGTTGGACTTCGGGAACGCCTCGACCTTGGTCACGGTGCCGACGTTGACGCCGGCCTCGCGGACCGGCGACTTGACGGCGACGTTCTGGGCGTCGCGGAAGACCGCCTTGACCTCGTAGCCGTTGCCGCTGAAGGGCAGCTTCTTGGTGAAGGCGAGATAGAACCCGAAGACGATCAGCACGACCATGATCAGGCCGATGCCCCAGTTGGGCAGGCGTCGCTTGGTGCGCGGGCCGCTCACGGCAGGCTCCTCGGGTGAAGCTCGGTCGGGACGCTGCTGCGGCCGGTGAATGTCGGGCCGCGGTCGCCGGGGATGTCGGGAACCCCGATCGCCGGGTTGCTCGCCGGCTGGCCGGGCACCCGCAGGTCGCCGAGCAGGTAGCCGGCCTGCCCAGCCTGGCAGTCGGCGTTGCCGCTGGCGTCGACCGCGGGTCCATAGGGGTTCCCGTGCGTGATCGGGAAGGTATGGGGCTCGAACTTCCGGTCGTCGGGGTTGCCGACACTGGGGGGCGTGGCCAGCGCAGGAGCTGCCTTGCCGTTCGCCTGCAGGCCGCTGTAGCCCCCGAGCGGCGTTTCGACCGTGGGCGGCGGCGCCTGGTTGGAGGGCACCCCGATGATCGAGACTTGCTGGGTGGTGCCGAGGTCGTCCCGCTGCGTGAGGTGCTCGGGCAGCCAGGTGAACCAGTAGTTCCAGTAGTTGCAGACCGTCTGGAAGGGGGCGACGAATGTCGCCGCCGGCGCCGCCTGGTCGAAGGTCTCGCGCAGGCGCAGGAGGCTGGTCTTGGTCTGCGGCTGGCGGACCAGGCTGCGCAGCTCGGTGAATGCCTGGCCGAGCTTGCGGTTGACCGGCGGTGTGCGGGCCAGCACCGGTGCCCCGACGGTGAGCGCGCTGTTGAGGGTCGGAAGCGTCTGCCGCAGCGCCACCACCCCCGGCAGCAGCTTCCTGTTCAGATCGGCGAAGTCGGTCAGGAAGGGGCGCTGGGCGCGCAGGTCTGGGGTGCCCTGCTCGAGCGTCGGCGGGCCGGAGGAGATCGTGTCCTTGAGCGCCTGCGGGTCCTGCGAGAGGGCGCCGAAGGTGATCGCCATGTTGGTGAACAGCTGCGCCTGCTGCTCGGCCACCGGGGCGACGATCTCCGCCGTGCGGCCGAGGGAGGGGAAGAAGTTGTTCAGGCGCGTGTTCGGGGCCGTCAGCACCTCGGCCACAGGCTTTAGGTTGGTGAACAGCGGGTTGAGCTTCTGGATCGTCTCGTTGAGCGAGGCGCCGCGGGCGGCGAAGGCGTCGCCGTAGCCCTGCAGCGCGACCCGGTTCGCAGCCCGGGTGCGGGCGTCGAAGGTGTTGGCGATGTCGTCGAACTCGGTCTGCGAGGAGGAGTGGCTGACCGGGATCGTCGCCCCCTCCTTCAACCCGGGGCCCTTGCCGCGCGTCAGCTGCAGGTACTTGAGCCCGAACGAGGACTTGTAGCGGACCTTGACCGTGGTCCCCGCGGGCAGCGGGTCGACCGACTTGTCGAGCTTGAGGTCGAGCTTGGCGTCCGTTCTGCCGGTCTTCTGGTCGTGGATTGGCTCGATCGAGTCGACGATCCCGACCCGGGTGCCGCCGATCCGCACCTCGTTGTTGGGCGAGACGCGGGCGCCGTTGGGCAGGATCACCGAGACCCGGTAGGTGGGGACGAAGGGAAGACCGTTGGTCGCGTTGTAAGCGAGAAAGACGGCGACGATGACGATCAGGGTCGTGATCGCGCCGACCAGGGTCGGCGAGGCGGCGAGGCTCTGCGCCCTGCTGCGGCCCCTCATGACCCGGTCCTCGCGCTTGTCGGCATCGCGGTCATCAGGCCCCGAAGAGGAAGTTGAGGAGGTCGTTGGTGTTGCCCTGGCTCTGCTGGCCGGCGCCGCCGCCGAGCCCGGTGCCGCCGAGCGGGCTGCCGTTGCTGCCCTGGCCGCCGCCGATCCCCAGCAGGCCGCCGATGCCGCCGATGTTGGGCAGGTTCGGCGTCTTGGGGATGTTCGGGGTCTTGGGGACGTGCGGGAGGTTGGGCAGGTTCGGCACGTTGGGTGCGTTCGGCAGCTGCGGACCGTTCGCTCCCGGCGCCCCGGGCGCTGCGGGCGCCGCCGGGGCCTGGACCGCCGGGCCGGTCGCGCCCGGGGCCGCTGATGAGCGGGTTGGGGCGCCGTTGCGCGGATTCGCCGGATTGCAGATCGATAGATCGCTCGAGCCCTGGGGGCAGACCTGGCCGCTGTAGGGCGGCAGATTGGGGCCGGCGTTGATGCCAGGCTGGTTGGGGCCGACCCAGGAGACGCAGCGGTTGCGGTTGGCGGCGCTGGTCGTGCCGACGTAGCCGGGCTGGCCCGGTGCCCCGGTCGCGGCTGTCGACGGTACGGTCGGGCCGGCGTTGTACTGCCCGCAGGGACCCACCTGGAATTCCTTGAGGATGAAGTGCAGCAGGTGGCCGACCTGGTCGAACTGGTTGATCGCCGTGGTCTGGTAGTAGGCGTAGTTGAGCAGGCCCTCCAGCCCCGTGTATCCCGTCGGCGCCGGGCGGCCTGTCACTGCTGGCGCGCGGGGATCGGGTTCGACGGCGCGATGGGGGTCGTCGAGGTCGACCAGCAGGTTGGCGATCGGGTTGGCGGCGTCGAATGAGTGGACCGAGGCCTGGTTCAGCGCCTGGATCTCGTCCTGGCCCTCATTCAGCGCCTGGCGGCCGATGTCGGCGGCGCCGCCGAGCGACTGGACCGCCGGGGTCGAGGCATCGTTGAAGCGCGGCAGGGTCACGGTCAGCCGGTTGAGCTGTCCGGAGGCGGCGTTGAGCTGGGTCAGGACCGGCGTCGAGGCCTGCGAGAGGTCGCCGAGGCGGGCCAGGGTCGGCCGCAGCTCGGTCAAAAAGCCGGGCAAAAGCTGGAAGTTTCGCTGGACGTCGCTCGAGCGCTCGGCCGTCGCGGTCGCGGTGCGGTTGGCGTTCTGGACGAAGCGGACGACGTCCTGGCGCCGTGCAGCGAGGCGGGAGATGATGTTGTCGGAGTTGACGTTGAGGTTGGTGATGATCCGGTTCTGGCTCGCCAGGATCGCCAGGGCCTTGCGCAGCGCCTGCAGGGCCGGGGCGCCGCGGCGGATCGCCGCGTTGAGATTCTGCGGGTTGCCGGCCAGAGCGGTGCCGAACTCGTTGATCAGCAGCGCCAGCCGCTCCTTGAATGGCTCGCGCAGGGTCGCCTGGACGAGGTCGTTCTGGACCGTGGTCCTGGTCTGGGTGACGGGCACGAGCCCGTTGTCCGGCAGCACCTTCTTCGAGGTGCCGGGCTGGCAGTCGAGGAAGTACTCGGCGATCAGCGACTGCGGCTGCGAAGAGCAGGTGGCGTCGGTGCGCAGCTGCGAGAGCGGCCCCGAGACCTTGACCGTTACCACCGCCCGCTTGGCGGCGTCGATGTCGAGGCTCTGCACGGTGCCCTCGGTAACGCCGGCGATCCGCACCTCGGAGGCCTTGACCAATCCGAAGGCGTTGTCGAGCTCGATCCGGTAGGTGTGGCTGTCGCTGGCGCCGGCGCCCCTGACCAGGAGTGCCGCCGGCAGCGCGACCAAAAGCGCGATTATCAGCCCGATCCGCCTCAATTGCCCGGTGGCACCTCGCTCGGGTCGCAGTGCAGCGTCCCGTTGTCGGTGAACGGATTCGAGCCGTCCCCGGCCGGGCGCTCGTTCGAGCCCGGGCAGCGGTTGAAGTTGTGGATGTCGAACGCCGGCGAGCTCGACGGGGTGCCCGGGGCGCTGAGCAGGTTCGGCGTCCCCCCAGGGCCGGAGAGCGAGAAGGCGTTGAAGGTCGTGCTGATCCGCCCCAGGCCGCCGTTGGCGTCGACCACTCCCGAATGGCCGAAGTCGTCGAACCACCCGCTCACCCCCTCGATGGTCACGTAGGGGCGGAAGAAGGCCAGGTTCGGCAAGCTCGAAACCAGCGCCTGTGCCGACTCCGGCAGCGCTCCCTGGTGGGTGGCGCCGTTTCGGTCCACGGGCCCGGCGGCGATCTGGGCCAGCGGCACCTGCAGCTTGGTCAGCTCGATGAGGTCGTTGTCGGGGCCCTTGCGGCGGACGATGTGCTCGAGATCGTTGATCGCCGGCACCGCGTCGGTCGCGAAGCCGCGCAGCTGGTGGGTGAAGGGCTGCAGCTTGCGGGCCACCGGCTTCGAGGCGTTGACCAGCGGGTCGAGGTCGTTGAGGGTGGCGCGCAGGTTGACCGAGGTGGTGTTGAAGTTGCGCATGAAGTTCGGCAGCTCGCCGATCGCGCTCGCCAGGTGGGTGTTCTCGGAGGCGATCGCGCCCATCATCCGGTTGGTGTTGGAGACGAACTGCGTCAGGTCGGGCGCCCGCGAGGCGAGGGCGCCCGAAAGCGATGCGGTGTCGACGATCAGGCGCTGGAAGCGGTGCTCGTCGAGGGTCAGCTCGTCGAGCGTCTGGCGTGAGGTGGAGAGGAACGGGTTGAGGTAGTGAAAGCCGCGGTTGGTCGGCTTGCCGACCCCGTCGTAGGCGGTGGCGAAGCCCTTGATGACCTGCTTGAAGTGGCCGACCGTGCGCCGGTTGAGGGTGTTGAAGAGCGAGTCGAGATCGACCTCGGAGGTGGTGTCGGCCATCGTCAGGGTGCCGCCGTCCGGGATCGCCGCCCCACGCTGGTCGGCCGAGGGCATGTCGAGCTGGATGTAGTGGTTGGCGACCCCCGACAGAGACTGCTCGCGAATCGTCGCCGTCGTGCCCTCGTGAAGCGGCGCGTAGTCGGAGTTGACGGTCATCTTGACCAGCGCCGAGCCATGCGACCCGAGGGAGATGTCCTTGATCGTCCCGACCGGGACCCCGGCCACCTCGACCTGGTTTCCCTTCACCAGCTGGGAGGCGTTCTGGAACTCGGCGGTGACCGTGTAGGAGCTACCCCCCGATAGCAGGACCACGGCGATCACGAGCACAGCGACGCCAAGCGCCACGACGGCGGCGATACGGCCAACTGCCGATGAGCTTCCTACCAATTCCCTGAATACCCCTCTAAGTCCGTGCCTGGGTAGGCACGGTTCGTTCGAACCTAGCAGCCGCTTTACGCAGGCGCAAAGGACAACCGGCGCTCGCAAATGGACGCTTGTGCCTGCCCCCTGGACGGATCGGTTGAGTTGGCGTTAAGCGGGGCCCAGCGGAACGCTAGGATCAGCAGGCCGTTCGCGGCATCCGTCCGACCCAGAAAGCCGAACAGGAGCAGAAATGGTCGTAGTCATCGTCGTCGTCGTGCTGATCGTCCTCGCGGCGCTCATCTACGTCGGCATCCGCAACAGCATGATCGGGAGCCGCAACCGCGTCGACGAGGCCTGGAGCGGCATCGACGTGCAGCTGAAGCGGCGCCACGACCTGGTCCCCAACCTGGTCGAGACGGTGAAGGGCTACGCGAGCCACGAGAGCGAGGTCTTCGAGAAGACGAGCAAGGCGCGCGCCGAGGCGATGTCAGCCCACGGGGTCGGCGAGACCGCACAGGCCGAGGAGAAGCTGACCGGCGCCTTGACCGACCTGCGGGCGGTGGCCGAGAACTATCCCCAGCTGCGGGCGACGGAGAACTTCCAGCAGCTGTCGCGCAACCTCTCCGAGCTCGAGGACGAGATTCAGGCCTCGCGCCGGATCTACAACTCCAACGTCCAGGCATACAACACCAAGATCCAGGTCTTCCCGAACTCGATCATCGCGGGCCAGGGGGGCTTCCAGAAGCGCGAGTTCTTCGAGATCGAGGATGCCGGCGACCGCGAGCCGGTCGCAGTCAGCTTCGACAAGTAGGCCGCGGCCTACCTCTGGATCGGGCTGAAGGCCGCGGCGCGGGTGTAGAGCTTGTAGAGCTTGAAGCCGCGGGCGAAGAAGTTGCCGCAGTAGTTCTGCAGCAGGTCGTAGGCCTTCTTGTCGGGAAGGGTGTTGCCGTGTCCGGCCGGGGACCCGGTCGGGCCGCCGGCGAAGGCGCGCAACGCCTCGACCGTTCCCAGCCGCTGGCTGACGTCTGACTTCTTCCAGTCGGTGCAGTCGGCGAGGCGCAGCGGGACATTGATTCGCGGCCCCTGGACCTGCGGTGTGGCCGGGCTCGGGCTCGAGGCGCCGCAGCCGGCGGCGGCGAGGGCGCAGATAAGCACCAGCGCTGCAGCGATGCCCCACCGATTCCCCATCCGCAACAGACTATTGCCGCGGCTCAGGGCTTCGGCTTCGGCGGAGTCGCGAACCAGGTGCAGTCGGGATCGTTCGGGTTCGGGTTGTCGATCGCCGTCAGACAGGTCAGCAGCTCGTTGATTGCCACCGGGTCGCCGGTGCCGACGCTCGACGAGGGGTCGGTGCCGTTCTTGCAGTTCGGCAGGTTGGGCGGCGCGGGCTCACTGGTGATCGGTTTGTAGCTGCGGTTCGCATACCAGCAGTTGCCGGTCGTCCCCGGCCAGCTGCTCCACCAGAAGTCCTGACCGTTGGGCTGATGGGAGCCGTTCGGCGCGATGCCCATGAGGTTGTCGTGGAAGGAGTTGTCGTAGGAGGTCGAGGTCTTCGAGGTGTCGCAGCCCGGGACCTGAACCTGGGGGTCGTCGCAGACGAAGGCGTCGGGGACCGCGAACAGCATCGCGCCCCGGCGCCAGTTGTTCCAGAAGCGGTTGTTGCGGAGGATGTTGTCGTTTCCGCCCGCGATCCAGAGCCCGGTCCCGACCGGCACCGGGACGGTCGGCACGACGTCTGAGCCGGGCAGGTAGGGGTTGAAGTTGTTCGAGTAGAAATTGTTGTGCTCGATCAGGTCGGAGTCCTGCGGGAAGCCAGGGTGCCCGGGGGCGGTGAAGACGTCGGTCGAGAACCCCATCGCGTTGTCGTAGAAGTTGTTGTGGTCGACGTGGACCGAGTTGCCGTCGGTGCCGGAGTAGCCGAGCGCGTTGTGGTGCGAATCGCACCACCGCATCTCCTGGCTGTAGCGGAACCTCGTCCCCGGCAGCCGCTGGGCTCCGGTGTCGGCGCCGCCGCCCGGATAGAGGCCGGAGTCGCCGCTGCCGGCTGCATCGCAGTTCTGGATCAACCCGTGATCCTCGACGAAGGTCAGCACCCCGTACTCGCTCGCCTGGTAGGTCTTGAAGCGGTCCAGCAGGTAGCCGTCCGACTCGAGCACGTAGATCGCGTGCTCGTTGACGTGGCGCACGGTCATGTTGCGAAGCACGAAGCCATCGGCGCGGTCGGCGCGGATCCCCACATCCTTGGCGCCGCCCGCGGGGGGACCGTTCCCGTCGGCCGGGTTGCCGGCGTCGACGACGACATCGTCGGCGCTGACCCCGGAGCCTTCGAGCTGGAAGTTGCAGCGGATGCAGCGACCGAGGTTGGGGATGTTGTGGCGGTCGAGCAGCGGCGGCTGTGGGTCGGTGCCGGTCCCCAGCGAGCGCCCGATCACCGCGATCAGGTTCTGGTCATTGGGGCAGTGGAACTGGTAGGCGTAGGAGACGGCGCCGGCCTGGTTTTTGTCGTTGCGGATCTCGTACTGGTCGCAGCGCGGGTCGTTGGTCGGCTGCGCACGCGAGGTCGGCTCGGTGTAGACGCCGGGCATCACGACGACGCGGTCGTTGTTGCCGGAAGCGGTGACGGCCGGCTGGATCTGGTGGTAGTCGCAGCGGCGCCAGAGGCCGAGGTTGACCAGGGCCAGTGAGGCCGCGTGCAGCGGCCCCAGGGAGCGATGGTCGTGGGGCCGGATGTAGTAGCCGTGGCGGAGGTCGCTGCCGATCGCGTGCGCGAGGCGCAGCAGCGAATCGCTCTGGCAGACGACGCGGGTCTGGCCCGGTGGCCTGCGCAGCAGCGCCGAGGCCAGCGAGCGGGCGGGCGGGACCTTGCCCCCGGCCGGCGGACTGATCGAAGTGTCGGGCGCCGGGTCGGGCCAGTAGGAGGCGCGCTCGATGTGACCCGAGGCGCCGGTCGCAAGCGCCAGCGCCACCAGCAGGACAAGAACGGCGAGACCGGCGATTGCACGCCGCGCCCTCCTTGACGAGACCCTCCTCCGACTCCCAAACACCGGCGGCGAGTCTATTCAAACCGCGGGTGACCGGGGATTCAGTCGGGGCGAAGTCCGGATTTTGGCGCCGCCGCCCCCGCAGTTCTGCGTACCGCTCAGCGCCGGCAGCCGGCGACCGGGTGGCGGCCGTAGATCGCGCAGACCTTCGCCCCCAGCTCCGGATCGCGCTTCAATGCCCGCCGGCTCGCGCGCTCGCCGGCCCGCGCGGCGAGACGGGATCCGCTCGGCCGCGGCGGCGTCTTGAACCAGGGGCAGGCGTTGGGGTCGTAGCCGATCGCGGTGAAACCGGCCAGGCACTGGCCGAGCTCAGCCTCGTTGGGGAGATATCCGGTGCCGGTGCTCGAGCCCGGGTTGGTGCCGTTGGCACAGTCGGGGAGCAGCGGCGCAGGCGGCGAGCTGGTGATCGACTTGCCGGGCGCCGTCTTGTTAGCGAACCAGCAGTCACCGGTGTTGCCGGCGAAGCTGTCCCACCAGAAGTCGGTGCCGTTCGGCTTGTAGCTGCCGTCCGGCGCCACGCCCATCACGTTGTCGTGGAAGCTGTTCCTGTACGAGGTAGAGGGCGGGACGGTTCCGGGATCGCAGCCGGCGAGCTGGATCGAGTGGTCGCCGCAGACCAGCGCGTCGGGGACCGCGAACAGCATCGTCCCGCGGCGCCAGTTGTCCCAGAAGCGGTTGTTGCGGATCACGTTGTCGTTGCCGCCGGCGATCCAGAGTCCGGTTCCGACCGGCAGCGGCACCGTTGGCTTGACGTCGGAGCCCTGCACGTAGGGGTTGAAGTTGTTCGAGAAGAAGTTGTTGTCCTCGATCAGGTCGGAGTCCTGCGGGAATCCGGGGTGGCCGGGCGCGGTGAAGACGTCGGTTGTGAAGCCGAGGGCGTTGTCGTAGAAATTGTTGTGGTCGACGTGGGTCGCGTTGCCGTCCGTCCCCGAATAGCCGCCGGTGTTGTGGTGCGAGTCGCAGAAGCGGATCTCCTGGCTGTAGCGGAACTCGGTCCCGGGCTGGCGCTGGGCGCCGGTGTCGGCGCCGGCGCCGGGATACACCCCCGAGTCGCCGTTGCCGGCAACCTCGCAGTTCTGCATCAGACCGTGGTCCTCGACGAAGGTCAGGACCCCGTACTCGCCTGCGTAAAAGGTCTTGAAGCGGTCCAGCAGGTAGCCGTCGGACTCGATCACGTAGATCGCATGCTCGTTTACGTGACGCACGGTCATGTTGCGAAGCACGAAGCCGTCGGCGCGGTCGGCGCGGATCCCGACGTCCTTGGCACCTCCCTCGGGCCCGCCGTTGCCGTTGGCCGGGTTGCCGGCGTCGACGACGACGTCGTCGGCGCTGACCCCGGAGCCCTCGAGCTGGAAGTTGCAGCGGATGCAGGGGCCGAGGTTGGGGATCCCATGGCGGTCTTCCAGCGGCGGCTGCGGATCGTTGCCGGAGCCGGGCGCCCGGCCGAGGACCGCGATCAGGTTCTGATCGTTCGGGCAGTGGAACTGGTAGGCGTATGAGACCGCCCCGCTCTCCGACTTGTCGTTGGTGAGCTTGTACTGGGCGCAGGCCGGGTCGTCGGTCGGCTGCGCGCGCGAGGTCGGCTCGGTGTAGACGCCCGGCATCACAACGACGCGGTCGTTGTTGTGAGAGGCGGTCACGGCGCGCTGGATCTGGTGGAAGCGGCAGCGCTTCTTCAGCTTCTTGTTGACCCGCCGCAGCTTGCGCGCCCGCTTCTTGCTCAGCTGCCGGTGATCGGTGGGCCGGATGTCGTAGCCGTGCTTGCGGGCCCGCTTGACCGAGCGCTTGAGCAGCTTCAGCGAGTTGCGCTGGCAGACGACCCGGGTGCGGCCCGGCGGCTTTTTCTTCAGCGCCGAGGCGAGGGTGCGGGCGACCGGGACTTGACCGCCGGCCGCCGGCGTCACCGAGGTATCGGGTGCGGGGTCGGGCCAGTAGGAGGCGCGTTCGATGTGGCCGCTGGCGACATTGACCAGCACAAGCCCGCCCAGCAGGATCGCGGCGACGACGAGCCAGCGGAAACCCCGCCGACCCCTGGCCCCTCCTTTGCCTATCGCTCCCACGCCGCGCGAGTCTAAAACAGATTCTGCGCCGGCGGCGCAGGTTGGCCCGGTACCGCTTTAATCTGCGGCGTGGACCACGATTACGACTGGATCGTGATCGGCTCCGGCTTCGGCGGCAGCGTCTCGGCGCTGCGGCTGGCCGAGAAGGGCTATTCGGTCTGCCTGCTCGAATGCGGCCGCCGCTTTTCCGACCGCGACTTCGCCAAGTCGGCCTGGAACCTGCGCCGCTATTTCTGGAGCCCGCGTTTGGGACTGCGGGGGATCCTCCGCCTCACCTTCTTCAAGGACGTCTTCGTCGCCTCCGGCAGCGGCGTCGGAGGCGGCAGCCTCGGCTACGCCAACACCCTCTACCGGGCCCGGCCGGCGTTCTTCCGCGATCCCCAGTGGTCCGAGCTGGCCGACTGGGAGATCCGAGCTTGCTCCCCACTACCAGGTCGCCGAGCGGATGCTGGGCGTCACCGGCTATGAGGGGATCGGGCCCGCCGACGCGCTGCTGCGCGAATACGGCGAGGAGATCGGGGTCGGCGACACCTTCGCCAACACCCGGGTCGGGGTCTTTTTCGACCAGCCCGGCAAGCAGGTGGCCGATCCCTTCTTCGGTGGCGAAGGGCCCGAGCGGGCCGGCTGCCGCCGTTGCGGGAACTGCATGGTCGGCTGCCGCTTCAACGCCAAGAACACGCTGATGAAGAACTACCTCTGGTTCGCCGAGCGGCTCGGGGTCGAGATCGTTCCCGACCGCCAGGTGACCGAGGTGCGGCCGCTCGGCACCGCCGACGGCAGCGGCGGCTACGCGGTCAGCAGCGAGCGGACGGGGTCCTGGCTTCGCCACGATCGGCGCACCCTGAAGGCCAGGGGCGTCGTCGTCGCGGCCGGGCCGCTGGGCACCAACCAACTGCTGGCCAACTGCAAGCGCGGAGGGTCGCTGCCGAAGCTCTCCGACCGTCTCGGCCACATCGTGCGCACCAACTCGGAGTCGATCCAGGCCGTGACAGCCCGCGACGACAGCCGCGACTTCACCAAGTCGGTGGCGATCACCTCCAGCATCTACCCGGACCCCGACACCCACATCGAGGTCGTCACCTACGGCAAGGGCGGCGACGCGCTCAGCCGCCTGTTCACCAACATGACCGGCGAGGGAACCCGGCTCACCCGGCCGCTGCAGTGGATCGGCGGAATGCTGCGCCATCCGCTGCGCAGCCTGCGCCTGCTCTGGCCGTACAAGTGGTCGCGCCGGACCGTGATCCTGCTCGTCATGCAGACCACCGACACGGCGATGCGGCTGGTTCCGAAGCGGCGCTGGCTCGGCCGCGGGGTGCGCCTGCAGACCGAGCAGGACCCCGAACGTCCCAATCCGACCTGGCTGCCGGCGGCCGAGAAGGCGGCGCTCTGGTTCTCGGAGCGGATGAACGGGATTCCCCAGAGCGGCACCACCGAGTCGGCCCTCAACATCCCGACCACGGCTCACATCCTCGGCGGGGCGGTGATCGGCCCCAGCCCCGACCGCGGCGTCGTCGACGGCGACAATCGCGTCTACGGCTACGAAAACCTGCTGGTCTGCGACGGCTCCGCGATCCCGGCCAACCCGGGCGTCAACCCGAGCCTGACGATCACCGCCGTCGCCGAGCACGCGATGAGCGCGATCCCGCTCAAGGTCGGCAGCGACCCCCGCCACCTGCCCGAGCAAGCCCGCCCGGCCCAGCCGACGCCGGCCTGAGGGACCGCCCTAGTGCAAGCCCCGCTTGGCGTGGGCCGGGGCGCCGAAGGGAACCTCGGCGGTCGCCTTCACCTTGGCCTTGGAAAGGTCCCCCAGCGCCTTGCGCGCCGATGAGTTGAGCGGCAGCTTGACGACCCGAGACCCCCCCGCCGCGAGATCGACCTTCTTCACCGGGCCCAGCTTCTTGGCCCCCTTCTTGGCGCTGACGACGATACCGTCGCTCGCGGTAGCGGCGCTCAGCTTCAGCTTCAGCTTGCCGCTCGAGGCGACCTTGGAAAGGTCCTTGCTGAGGAACTTGAGCGAGACCTCGGGGCGGCCGACCGGAGCCCCGTTGCCGGTCACGATCAGGTCGGCGGACATCGACGGACCGTGGATCATGCAGAAGAAGTGGTAGGTGCCTGGCGCCAGGAACTGGGTCCCCTTCGCGGCCGCGGTCTGGCCGCTGGAGACTGCGCCGGTGTCGAAAAGCGGCTTGTTGTCGGGCCCGTCGCCGGAGGCGGTCATCGTGTGGGGTATGCCGGCGGTCTGGTTCTGGAAGCTGCCCACGCTGCCGGCATCGATCGTGTAGGTGGCCTTCGAATAGGTGCAACAGGCGGGCGAGCTGGTGACGGTTTCCGAAGCCCCGAACGCGTACCCGGCCCCCATCGCCATCAGGCCGACTGCGGCGATTGCGGCGACCAGCTTGCGTATCGACTTGCCCGACATCGCCCGGTTGTACGGGCTCGAAGAGCTCAAAGTTCAACCCTTCCGGAGGTGGCTTCGCGAAGGGTGGTTCGGCTGAACTGGGGATCGGAATCGGGGTCGCGGGTCTGCGGGCGGACGGAGTGGAGCCGGTGAGCGGGGGTCCGAGCTAGGGCCGTGGGGTGGCTGGCTGGCGAGGACCCCCGTTTACCGGCTTACTCTCAACTTGCCGCGGAGAACCGCTCGGCGACGAAGTCCCAGTTGACCACGTTCCACCAGGCGTCGATGTAGTCCGGGCGCTTGTTCTGGTACTTGAGGTAGTAGGCGTGCTCCCAGACGTCGCAGCCGAGCAGCGGCGTCTGCCCGTCGGAGACCGGTGAGTCCTGGTTCGCGGTCGAGACGACCGCCAGGCCGGAGCCGTCGTGGACCAGCCAGGACCAGCCGGATCCGAACTGGTTCACACCGCCGTCCTTGAAGGCCCCCTGAAAGGACTCGAAGTCCCCGAAAGCATCGTCGATCGCCGTTGCCAGGTCGCCAGAGGGCTGGCCACCGCCGTCGGGGCTCATCATCTGCCAGAACAGGCTGTGGTTGAAGTGGCCGCCGCCGTTGTTGCGGACCGGCTTCTGCTTGTCGTCGGGCAGGCTCGAGAGGTTCTCCAGTACCTCCTGGACGTCCTTGTCGGCCCACTCGGTGCCTTCGAGGGCCGCATTGGCCTTGTCGACGTAAGCCTGGTGGTGCTTGTCGTGGTGCACCTTCATCGTCGCCTCGTCGATGTGGGGCTCGAGGGCGTCGTAGTCGTAGGGAAGATCGGGAACGCTGTATGCCATCGCAGTCTCCTCGGTGGTAGTTGAACTGAGCCTAGCGAGGAGCGCCGGCTCGCTGATGCCGCCGCGAGGAATGCTGGCCGGCCGCTCGCCACCGCTCGCGTGACCTCGACCGCCATCCGAGTGTGGAAGCCCGGCGGCCGGGTATTCGCTCGGGAATCGATTCCAAAGGAGAACGGATGCTCTGGTTGATTTTGGGAATCATCTTGCTGGTCATCGCGATTGCCGGAGGGGCGATCGTCCACCCGGTCCTCTTCGTGCTCGCGATCCTCGCCCTGGTGATGTTCATCACCCACTGGCGCGGCAGGGCCACCGTCTGAGGCTCGCTCAGCTCAGCCGTTCCGCGAGCCAGCGGGCGTTGCGGGGCGCAAAGCCCTGCCAATCGTTGTTGAAGTAGGCGAAGACCTCTGTCTTGGCGCGCCAGGAGGCGAGGCGCCGTTTCCATGTCTCCAGCTCGGAGGTCGAGTAGTTGCCGCTGCGGCCCCGCCGCCCATAGTGGAAGCGGACGAAGGTCCAGTCGGTGGTCAGCTCCAGGGCCTGGAAGGGCCGCTGCGGGTGATCGCCGATCACCAGCGCCGCGCCGTGATCGCGCAGGAGATCCAGCACCGTCGGCTCGAACCAGCTCGGGTGACGAAACTCGAAGCAGTGCCGGCCCTCGGGCAGGCGCTCGAGCGCGAACGCCAGGCCATCGTCGTCGCGGTGAAAGGTCTCGGGGAGCTGCCAGAGAACCGGGCCCATCTTTCCCGCCTCCAGCAGTGGCGCCAGGGGCGCGTAGAAGCGGCGGATCCCACGGCTGATGTCGCGAAGACGGCGGATGTGGGTCAGGTAGCGGCTCGCCTTGAGCGCGAAGATGAAACCCGGCGGCGTCTGCCCGACCCAACGCTCGACTGCCTTGGGCGAGGCGAGGCGGTAGAAGGTCGAGTTGACCTCGACCGTGTCGAAGGTCTGCCCGTAGGCCTCAAGCCAGCCCGACGGGGGCAGCTTCGGGGGATAGAAGCGTCCCCGCCAATCGCTGTAGTTCCAGCCCGAGCAGCCGATGTGGACAGGCTTCAAGCAGCCTTGCGGCTCGCCGCCTTGTGAAGCGCCGGCTTGCGGCCGCGGGGGCTTGCCGCCTTGAGCTCGCCGCGGACCCTATCCAGGGTCGCCTGACAGCCCTTGCAAAACCTCTTCCCCTCGCGGGCGCGGTGCCAGCAGCCGGGGGTGTGGCATCCAGCCTTCAGGTGACGTCGGCCACGCGTACGCAGTGCGAGCCCGGTGTAGTCGGCTCGGATCCCAGACGTCGCTGCCTCCATCTCTCCTCACCTTCCTGGTTTGTGGCCCACGCCTACCCGCGGCCCAGATTCCCTAAACGGCGGCGGGCGCCGGCTGTCTCGCCTTCGTGGCCAGGGAAATGGATCGCTGAAGCTGACCAGAAACGGTCTGCCAACCGGGTCGATGGGGTAAAACGAACTGCGGCGTTTGTGCTCCTGGGCCGGCCGTTCGAACGCCGACACACCAGGGAGTCCGCCCCACCGATACGCCGAATACGACGTTGAGTCCAACCGAACACGCAGACGGTTCGCCCCCCACCGCGCCCGGCCCAGCCGAGCACCTCGCGGACGAGAACGAGCTCCTGGTGCGCTTCAGCCGTAGCCGCGACCCGGCGGTGATGGAGGAGATCGTGCGCCGCTTCATGCCCTTTGCCCGCAGCCTGGCGCTGCGCTACCGCGGGGGTACCGAGCAGATCGACGACCTCGTCCAGGTCGCCAACCTCGGCCTCGTGCAGGCGATCGAGCGCTTCGACCCCGACCGCGGCGCAGCCTTCAAGTCGTTCGCGGCGCCGACCATTCTCGGCGAGCTCAAACGCCACTTCCGCGATCGGGTCTGGAACCTGCGCCTGCCGCGCGGCCTGCAGGAGCGGATCCTGAAGCTGGAAGGCACCGCCACCGAGCTGACCGGAAAGCTCGAGCGCCCACCGACGATCCGCGAGCTCGCGGAGGCCCTGGACAGCGACGAGACCGAGATCCTCGAGGCGTTCGAGGCGATGCAGACCCGCCGAACCCTCTCCTTCGATCAGCCCGTGACCGTGGTCGGGACAGCCGACGAGGGCACCGTCGGCGAGCAGGTCGGACACGATGACCCCAACTACGAAGGTGTCGAGGACCGGGCGGCGGTCCAGGCCAGCCTTCCCGGCCTGACCGAGCGCGAGGTCCTGGCCCTGCGACTGCGCTTCGTCGAGGACCTCACCCAGAGCCAGATCGCCGAGCGGATCGGCTGCTCACAGGTCCACGTCTCACGAATCCTGCGCGGCGCGCTGCAACGGCTGCGCGAGGAAGCCGACCCCCGCGCCGAGGAGCTGGACTAGCGGGTCAGGGCCGCGAGGCCCGCATCCGCAGGCTGAAGTACTCGCCGTCTGCACCCTGGTCGATGCTCACGTCGTCGGCCAGCTTCTCCAGCGTTGCGCCTAGACCGGGGATCTGCAGCTCTTCGCGCAGCTTCTCGGCGCCGCCCTCCTGCATCGGTCCGACGCGAACGTGGATCGAACCGTCCCCGTCCTCGACGACCATGCGGATGTTGCCGTCCTCGAACCCGGCCGAGGCGTTGGCCGCGAGGGCGTCGGCAATCAGCATCGTGTCGGTGAGGCGATCGACCGGGAAGTCGGTTCGCGCCGCCAGCACCGCCAGCACCCTGCCGATCACCGGGCCTCCGATCCGCTCGTCGCTGACCTCGATCGCGGTTCCGGGAACGCCCTCCGGGGGCGCAAGGTCTGCCGCTTCCCCGACCTCCTGGGAGGCGACGAGGTCCATCCGCATCACGACTTCCGTGCCCTGCCCGAGCCCACCGCTGATCGCAAAGCTCGAGGAAAGGGCGGCGATCAGAGGCAATCCCAGCCGCAGCCGCGACTCTTCCAGATCGGGACGGGGTCGGATCCCAGAGCCCCTGTCGCGTACCGCGACGGTGATCCCCGCGTCGTCCGGCACGACCTGCACCTCGAGCGGACCCCCTTCGTCCCCGTAAGCATGGACGGCGGCGTTGGTGCAGGCCTCGGTGACGATCGTCTTCAGGTCGGCGACCGCGATCGGGTCCATGCCGAGGGTTTCGGCGACGCCGCCCACCGCGTGGCGCACGATCGCCACGTTTTCGGGGGTGGCGGGAAGGGCGAAAAGCAGCCCGGGCTGATCGGGCCCCAGCTCGGCGCTCCTGCCAGGGGCTGACAATAGGTCATTCATTTTTCATTGCGGGACGGCCTCGCCTCCCGGTCCCTTCGATGACGCAGTCCGACGGGGTACTGGGTGGCGGCTACCCGGCGCTCGGGCGCCAAAACCCCCGGGGACGCTCATTCGACCTCCTCGGCCACGCCCTGCGGGATCCGGCTCTCAGGCGTGCCTGAAGGCTGCCGCTCGCGCCGCAGCACCACCATCGCGGCGTCGTCCTGGATCTTCTCGGTGAAGGAATCGATTGCCTCGCCCACCCGGCGCACCTCGTCGCCCGGACCGCCGAGGCCGCGCAGCACCGACCCCAGCCGCTCGCGCCCGAACCGCTGACCATCGCTTCGTGCCTCGACGACGCCGTCTGTGTAGACGACCAGTTCCTCTCCCGGATCCACCGTGAAGCGAACCGGCGACCATCGCGGTGACTCCAGCGCTCCGAGCAGCGAGCCGGGAAGTCCGACCTCCCGCACCGAACCATCGGAGACCAGCAGCGGCAGGGGATGGCCGGCTGAGACCACCGTCGCCTGGTCCCCGGCGCCGAAGCTCACGCAAACGGCGCTGCAGAGGCGGGGCCTGGGTCGGCTTCGCAGCTCGTCGTTGAGGAGGTCCAGCGCCCTCAGCAGGTCGCCGTCGACCATCGCCGCGGTGCGGATCGTGTAGCGCACCATCGCGGTCAAGGCCGCCGCCTCGGCGCCGTGGCCCTCGACGTCGCCGAGCACGACCACCCATCCGGCCGCTCCCTCGAAGACGTCATAGAAGTCGCCCCCGGCGCGGTTCTGCTCGCCGGCCGGACGGTACATCGCCGCCATCGTCCATCCGCTCACCTCGGGCAGCAGCGGCGGCAGCAGCTCGCGCTGCAGGGTCTCGGCGATCTCGGCCCGCTCGCTGGCCAGCTTCGCGTTCAGGATCGCGACCCCGGCCCGGTCGGCGACCGCCCGCGCGAGGCGGATCTCGGGGGTGCTGAAGGGGCTCCGGCCAGGACGGTTGACGAGCGTCAAGACCCCGATCGCGCCTCCGGCGGCGCGGATCGGCTTCAGCAGCACCCAGCCGGGGATGTCGGAGGGCAGCTCCGCGGTCACCGGCTGGCTCGCCCGCAGGACGTCGGCCATCGCCAGCTTGCGCCCTGAACCCACGTCCAGTCCCTCGCGCAGGCGGCGGTCGAGATCCAGCAACGCCGGGTCCTCCTCGGAGACCGCGACCTGCTCGATTCGCCCCTCCTCCCCGGGTACGTTGACCGAGCACCAATCTGCGAGCTGCGGGACCACGGCCGTGGTCAGGGCCCGCAGGGCGGAGACGTAATCCGCCGCCGAGGCGACAGCGTCGGCGGTGTCAGCCAAGAGTCGCTGCGCGAACTCCGTCTGCTTGACCCCGGTCACGTCCTCGACCGTCGTCACCACATAGAGCACCTCGCCCGACGGTCCGTGGATCGGTGTCGACTTCTCCAGGCGCCAGGATTCGCGTCCGGCCTCCCTGTCCTCGAGCCGGAAGACGAGCGGCTCGGGGTCATCGCCGCGCATCGCCCGCCGGCGGGGGAGGTCCGCCAGATCGAGTGGCTTGCCCTGCTCGTCGCGAACCTCGAACCGGGGATCCCTGGGACCCGGCTTGGCCGAGATCATGTCCTGCAGCTCGCCGAATCCGACCAGCTCCGCCGCAGCCGGATTCGCGTAGACGAGGTCGCCGGCGCCGTCGTGGACGATCACCGCCTCGGCGACGCTCTCCATCACCGAGTCCATCCGCCGCTCGACGCTCTCGAGGTCGGAGAACAGGCCGGCGTTGTCGAGCGCGATCGCAATCCGCGACGCCAGCGCGCCGGCGAACTCGACCTCGCCGGCGTCGAACCGCGGCGAGCCCGGCAGGCGCACCGAGGTGAAGGTGCCGAGGCTGCGGCCGCGGCTGATCAGCGGCGCGATGATGTCGGAGCGCGGGCGAAGCCAGCGCAGGAACTCGAGGTCCTGCCCGTCATTGGCCATCCGCCGAAGGACCGCGTCGTCCATCGTGCGGTCGTAATGGGGCTGCAGGGCATCGGAATCCGAATCGCGCAGCCAATCCGGGGTGCTCGGTTCGCGCCGCTGCACGCCCTCCTCCACCCTCTTCGCCTGCTCACCCGCGGCGCGGGTCGCAACCCGTCGCACCGCGCCGTCGCGAATCACGTCGACCATGCAGAGGTCGGCGAATTCGGGGACGACAGCCGCGGTGACCTGGTCGATGGTCTCGGCCAAGGGGAGCGAGCCATCGGCGATTCGGCTCACCCGGTCGAGCAGCCGGTAGCGCAGCGTCGCGCGGCGCGCCGCCTCGATCTTCTGAGCGGCGTAGGTGGCAAAGACGCCGGTGGCGGCGATCACCAGCAGGCGCGCGGTCCAGCCTCCGCTTCCGAGGTTGTCATTCCAGGTGCCGCTGAGGGCGGCAGCCGCAATCGAGGCGGCCGCGATCGTCGCCGTAGCCCAGGAGCCGCCGGTCGTCGCGACGATGAAGGGAGCCACGGCGTAGGTACCGACGAGCGCGATCCTGCTGCCGAGGACGACGTCGATGACCACCATCGCGCCCAGCACCGCCGTTCCGAGCGGCAATCCGCCCCAGCGGGAACCCTGCTCCGCAACGGAATTTCGGAAGGACCGGAGCAACTCGCCACCCAATGTAGAGACAGCCGGCAGGCTGGGCAAGCGCCGGTCATCAATGGCCGAATTCCGCCGCCTGAGCGGGTGCCGAGCACCTGAATCCGCGGACGACCTGAGGTACGATCGGCGTTGCGCGCTGGAAGCGTCGCAGCTAAACGGCGGGTCCGGCGCGACAAACGCTAAATGGAGATACGGCGCGGCTCGCCTAAATCGGGTCGGTTCCGGGCTTCAGCGTCCAACCCGGCAGGCGGTCGCCGCCGCAGGAAGTCAAGGAAACCCAATGAACATCGCGCCGTTCAACGTCGAAATGGAGTCCCTGGAGGGCGGGATAAAGATCTTCGCGATCTCCGGTGAGCTGGACCAGGCGACCGCGGCGGATTTTCGAAATCCGCTGCTCGAGGAGATTGGCGCCGGGGCGCGGGCGGTGATGGTCGATCTGACCAAGTGCGGGTTCATCGATTCCACCGGTCTCGGCATCATCGTCGAGGCCTGGAAGATGCTTCAGGAGCGCAACGGTGACGGCACGGTACTCAGCATCTGCTGTCCCGAGCCCGAGGTGAGGCGGCTGCTCGAGGTGACCGGCCTCGATCAGGCGATCATGATTCGCGACACGCGCGAAGAAGCCCTCGAGCCCCTGCGGGCCTAGCGATTCCGGGCAGCGAAAGCCAAGGGCGCCGCCGGCCGTTGCCGACGACGCCCTCGACGTCAGATCTTCGGGTCAGCTCTGGGCGCCCGCCGCGACTTCCGGCTGCTGGCCTTCGTGCTTGCCCTCGGCGATCTCCTCGATCGCCTTGGCGCAGAAAGCCTCGAGGTCGTCCGGCTTGCGGCTCGTCACCAGGCCCTGGTCGACGTGGACCTCCTCGTCGATCCAGTTGCCGCCGGCGTTGCGGATGTCGGTCTGCAGGCTGGGCCAGGAAGTGAGAGTGCGGTCGCGAACCACGTCGGCCTCGACCAGCGTCCACGGTCCGTGGCAGATCGCCGCCACCGGCTTGCCCGCCTCGAAGAAATCGCGGGTGAAGTCGACCGCGGCCTCGACGGTGCGGAGGATGTCGGGGTTGGCGACGCCGCCCGGCAGCACGAGGCCGTCGTACTCGGATGCCTCGACCTCGTCGACCGCGCGGTCGGCCTGGAAGGTGTCGCCCTTGTCGAGGTGATTGAAGCCCTGGATTTCACCCTTCTCGGGGGCGACCAGCTCGGCCTCGGCGCCCGCATCGCGGATCGCCTTCAGCGGCTCGGTCAACTCGACCTGCTCGACCCCTTCGTTGGCGACCAGAAAGGCCACCTTCTTTCCCTGCAATTCGTCAGACATCTGTGCTCCTTTTCTCTTCTCTTAGGTCTGTACTACGGCTACCCGCACCCCCGGGCGCGAAACGGCTTCCAGGCACGGATTCACGCCTGGCTAGCTCAGCCGTCGGAGCTGAAGCCGCCACTCGGCCGGCGGCTGACCGCCTGTCCGTCCCAGCCCCGCAGGGGGTGGGCGCCGGAGTCGCGCAGCTCCTCGCAGGCGCGCTTGGTGATCCAGAACGCGAGCGGCGGCAGCAGCACGACGAGCCCGCGGTAGATCCAGACCTGGGTCGTGTAGGGGATCCCGAACTGGACGAAGGCGCGGTCGGCGGCGCCGGCGAAGAAGACGGTTGCCACCCAGGTGAAGAGCGCCGCGCCGAAGGCGGTTCGCAGCGGAGCGTCACGGGGCCGGTCGAGAAGGTTGTGCGCCCGGCGGTCGCCGGTCAACCGCCGTTCGAATGTCGGCCAGGCATAGAGGATCCCGAAGACCACCCCCGGGAACAGGACACCGCCCCAGAACGGGTTTGGAATCAGCGTGTAGCTGCCGATCGTCACGTCGCCATGCGGCACCAGCCGCAGGGCCCCGATCAGCCAGCCGAGATACCAGTCGGGCTGGGCGCCGTTGGTCGCCTGGTAGGGCTCGTACGGACCCCACTGCCAGATCGGGTTGATCTGGATCAGCCCGCCCATCGCGAACAGCACTCCGGCGACGGCCAGCAGCAGCCCGACCGAGCGCAGCGCATAGCCGGGCCAGAGCGGGGTCCCGACGGCGTTGGACTCGGTGCGACCGCGGCCGCGGAACTGGGTGTGCTTCGACAGCGTGATCAGCAGCATGTGGAGTGAGAGCAGGACCGCGATCGCGACCGGGAAGATCAGCACATGGGCGATGAACAGGCGCGACTCGAAGGCCGGCGAGCCGGGATAGGGACCGCCCCAGATCAGGTTCGCGAGGTCGGCGCCGACCGCGGGCACCGACAGCGCGACTCCGTTTCCGATTGCCAGCCCCATTCCCGACAGCAGGTCGTCGACCATCGAATAGCCGATGTAGCCCTCGAGCACGGCGAGGATCAGCATCGTCAGGCCGACGTAGTAGTTGACGTCGCGCGGGCGCCGAAATGCGCCGGTGAAGAAGATCCGCATCATGTGCAGGACGATCGCGGCGACGAAGACGAGCGCCGCCCAGTGGTGGGTCTGGCGCATCAGCAGGCCGGCCCGGACCTTGAACGAGAGGTCGAGCGCCGATTCGTAGGCGTGCGATACCTGGACGCCGTGCAGCGGCGCGTAGGAGCCCTCGTAGACCGTGCGAGAGGTGCTGGGGTCGAAGAAGAAGGTGAGGAAGACACCGGTGGCGACCAGGACGACGAACGAGTAGAGGGCTATCTCGCCGAAGAGGAAGGTCCAGTGATCGGGGAAGACGTAGCGCAGCGCCTTCTGCAGCGGGCCGGCGGCGCCGCTGCGCTGATCGAGGAAGCGGACCAGGCGGCGGATCACGACTGCCTCACCCCGCTCCAGGCCGGGCCGACCTCGCCGGAGAAGGGCCCGGCGGCAACCAGGGTCCGGGCGGCGTCGATTCGCAGCGGCAGCTGCGGCAGCGCCCGGCCGGCGGGCCCGAAGACGCGCTTGCCGCCCTTCAGCACGTCGAAGGTCGAGTAGTGGCAGGGGCAGACGAGCGCCGGCCCGGGCTCCTTGGGCGGATACTTCGGCGAGCGGAAGAGGTTGATCGCGCAGCCGGCGTGGGTGCAGATCTTCGAGTAGGCGAGAAATCCCTCCGGAGCCCAGCCGGCGCGATCGGCGGGCAGCTGCAGGCCGGCGGGGTCGACCCGTACGACGACGACCGCGGAGGCGAGCTGGCGCGGGTCGGCGCCCTGCGGAAACGCGGTCAAGAAGCTCCCCTGCTCGATGTCGTCTGCCCGCACCGGAAGCCCGTTCTCGTCGACGAGCCGGGTGCCCGAGCGCCAGGGGGAGGGAAACAGGGTGTCGCCGACCCCGGGCCCCAGCGAGGCCAGCGGCGTCGCCGCAGCCGCGCCCATAGCCACCCCGGCGGCCCCCGCGCCCTTCAGTAGCCGCCGCCGGGTGATCCCCTCCCCGCCCTTGACCATCGTCCGCGCCGTCTCTGTGCTCTCGGCCTCTTCCTGCTCAGCGCCTTCATTAGGACGCGCGAAGAGCGGCCGCTCCTCGGTCGCCTCCTCCTGCGGGACCAGGACCCGGGCGGCGACGATCGCGGCGGCGCCGAGCAACAGCAGCGCGGCTCCGATCGCAACTCCCAGCAACTGCGTGTTGCCGCCCGCCGCGTAGACAGCGATGAAGGCGAGTGCGGCAAGCGAGCTCGCGGCCAGCAGGGCGAGCACCAGGCGCTCGCGGCCGCGGGTCGCCGGCAGCTCGCGCGAGATGCGCTGCTCGGGGGCGTCCTCCCCCCTGCTCCGGCCGAGCAGCGCCATGACGGCGGCCAGCGCGGCGCGGACCAGCCAGCGCAGGATCGCCGCGATCCGCGCCATCAGCCCTCGGCCTCCGGCGGCGTCGAACCGCCGGTCCGCTCGCCGATCAGGCGGGCGACGATCAGCAGCGCGACCACCGCCAGCGCCCAGGCGACGAGCCCCTCCGGCACCGGGCCGATGTGGCCGATCCCCCAGCCGCCGCGATCGTCGGGGTTCTGGGTCAGCTGCACATAGCGGATGATCGAGTCGAGCTGCGAGTTGGAGATCTGGCCGGGGCCGAAGACGGGCATCACGTAGGGGCCGGTCCGCACCGCCTCGGCGATCTGGGTCGGCGTCGACTCACCCAGCGGCGGCGCGTAGGCGCCGATCGCGACTCCGCCCTTGCCGGAGATCGCGTGGCAGCCGGCGCAGCTGGAGGTGAACAGTCGCATCCCCTCGCTCAGCGAGCCCTGCTGCGGGTGCGGCCGGGGAACGCCCGGGCCGCCGAGCGAGCCGACGTAAGCGACGAGAGCGCGTATCTGGCGGTCCGGAAAACGCGGCTGGGCGCGCAGGGGCTGGGTTCCCGGCTCGCCCTGCAGCGGCATGCGGCCGGTGCGGAGGTAAAAGTCGGCGGCGCCGGCGCCGGCGCCGTGCAGGGTCGGCCCCTGACCGGAGACGCCGCGGGCGTCGAAGCCGTGGCAGGAGGAGCAGGACTCCTGGAACAGGTGCTGACCCTGTGCGACGAGGGCGGAGTCGGTCGAGGCCCCAGCGACCGCCTTGCCTCCCCCGCCCGCCGCCGCATCGGCGATCCGGCTCAGCGGCAGAGCCGCACATAGCCCGGCCAGCAGCAGCAGGAACGCCCGTCGGAGGCTGCGCAGCCTAGCCCGCGGCACCGAGCGCGTCCCTTCTCTTCGCCCGCGCCTCCTCGAGGTCGAGCCAGCGCCAGCCGACCAGCACCGCTGCCAGCGCCAGCGGCATCGAGCCCGCCATCATCGCCGCCCCCGCCGCGCCGTCGCCGATCGCCATCAGATAGACACCGGCGACGTCCATCGCCGGCATCGCCGACAGTAGGTAGAGCGCCCGCATCGGTGCCGGGGGGCGGGCAGGGACGGGATCGATCCCGATCATGCAGTCCCAGAAAGCCAAGGCGCTGAGGAGGAAGGCTGCGTGCTCGATCGCGTGCAGGAGCGGGTGATGGAGGGCGGCGCCGAACAGCGGCGTGACGTGGAATGCGAGCTGGAGGACGACGAACGCCGTCCAGGCGACGGGCGCGCTGACCAGCCAGCGCAGCGGCCGGCTTCGCATCAGGGCCGCCAGCTCGCGCCCTTGGGCCTGGGGAAGGGTGCGCAGCGCAAGGCTCATCGGCGCGCCAAGCACCAGCAGCGGCGCAGCGCCGCAGACGATCAGCGCGTGGACGGCCATGTGGAGGGCGAGCGGGTCGTCGCCGAGGGCGGCAGCGACGGCAAGCAGGCCGAGGCCGGCGACGAAGGCGGCGCTACGGCGTCGAGGCCAACTGTGACCGCGCACGGCGAGCAGGTAGAGCGTCGCGACCGGAGCCAGAGCTGCAAACGCCTCAGCCACGCTCGGCCTGCTTACCGATGCGACGCATGGCGCGCAGCTCGCGGATCAGCAGCCCGAGGCCGAAGGCAGCGATCTCGCCCCCGACCAGGGCGAGCCATAGCCCCGCCGTCGTGCCGACCAGGGCGACCGCGATGCCGATCACCAGGACCACCGTCCCCATGCTCGAGTCGCTGATCAGCCGCCGCCGCTCGAGGTCTCCCGGGCGGCGCCAGCTGTAGGCGGCCGCGGCAAGCGCCGGAGTCCCGCCGGCGAAGAGAAGCAGCGGCGCCGCGCTGCCCGGCGACCAGATCGCCAGCATCGCCGCGAGGACGCCGAGCCAGGCGCCCCACCCGAACAGGAAGGGAGCCGGGCTCACGCCTGCTCCTTCTCGCGCAGGTCGAGGAGCGGCGCGTAGGAGCGGATCGGCGGCAGCGAGGCGAAGTTGTGCCGCGGCGGCGGCGATGTCGTCCACCATTCCAGGCTCTGGCCCTGCCAGGGGTCGTCGCCGGCCTCCTCTCGGTCGCGCAGGGAGACGAAGAGGTTGGCGATGAAGACGCAGATCGCGATCGCGATCACGCCGGCGCCGATCGAGGACAGCAGGTTGAGGTCGCCGAGGTTGGACGGGTAGTCGGCGACCCGGCGCTGCATCCCGTCGAAGCCGAGGAAGAACATCGGGAAGAAGGTCAGGTTCGCGCCCAGCACCAGGAGCCAGAAGTGCAGCTTCCCCAGCCCCTCGCGCAGCATCGCGCCGGTGACCTTCGGGAACCAGTAGTAGACGCCGGCGAAGAGTCCGAAGAGGCTGCCGGCGAACAGCGTGTAGTGGAAGTGGGCGACGACGAAGAAGCTGTCGTGCACGTGGTAATCCAGCGGAGGTGAGGCGACGATGATCCCGGTCAGGCCCCCGATCAGGAACTGGAGGACGAAGGCGACGGCGAAGAGCATCGGGGTGCGCAGCAGGATCGCCCCGCCGATCATCGTCGCGATCAGGTCGAAGTACTCGATCCCGGCCGGTACCGCGAGCAGGTGCGAGGTGAGCGAGAAGTACTGGTTCTTGACGCCGCCGGTGGTGAACATGTGGTGCGCCCAGACCGACATCGAGAGGCCGGTGAAGAGCAGCAGCGAGACGACCGCCAGCCTGTAGCCGAAGAAGCGGCGGGCGGAGAAGGTGGAGATCACCTCGGCGACCGCTCCGAGGAAGGGGAAGAACATCACGTAGACGACCGGATGCCCGTAGAACCAGAACAGGTGCTGGTAAGTAATGGCACCTCCGCTGCCATCGAAGATGCCGCCGATGTGGCGGTCGGCGAGCAGCAACGCCATCGCCACGATCAGGATCGGGAAGGTGCCGACCACCATCAGCACCGTCACCAACATCGACCAGGTGAAGATCGGCATCCGCAGCATCGTCATCGCGGGTGCGCGAAGACGCACGATCGTCGCCAGCACCGAAATTGCCATCAACAGGACGCCGGCGGTCGCGAGGATCACCCCGATGATCCAGAGGTCCATCCCGACCCCGGGGCTGGCCGAGCTGCCAGAGAGCGGGTAGTAGGCGGTCCAGCCTGCGCGACCAGGGCCCTGATCGGTGAGGAAACCGCTGAACATTGTCACGCCACCGCTTGCCAGCAGCCAGAATCCGGCCAGCGGCAGCCTCGGCGCAGCGATCTCGGCGGCGCCGATCTGAAGCGGCACGAAATAGAGGCCGAGGGCGAGCGCGGCCGGGGTGATCGCGAGGTAGATCATCCCCGAGCCATGCATCGTGAAGAACTCGTTGTAGGTGTTCTCGGAGATCACCTGCAACCCCGGTCGTGCGAGCTCGGTTCGCATCAGCAGCGCCAGCAGGCCGCTGGCCAGAAAGAAGACGAAGGCGGCGACGGCCACCTTCGCCGCGGTGCGCTTGTGGTCGGTCGAGGCGAGCCAGCCCAGGGCGCTGGAGCGCGGCTCCGGGACGAGACCGGTGCTGGCCTTCAGGGCCGGCTGGGCCGAGGCGCTGCTCACTGGCTCTCCGCCTGGGCCGCGTTCGATCGCTGCACGGCGAGCCAGCGCTGGAAATCGGAGCCGCCGAGGACGAGGACGCGGAAGCGCATGTTCGTGTGGCGCAGGCCGCAGAACTCGGCGCACTCCCCCTGATGTCCGCCCGGCTGGTCGAAGACGAGGTCGAAGTGGTTGACGCGGTCGGGGAAGGCGTCGCGCTTGAAGCGCTCGGACGGGATCCAGAAAGCGTGGATGACGTCGCGCGAGGTGATCGCGAAGGAGATCTCACGTCCGGAAGGGACACCGAGCACGGGCTCGTGGTTGGAGTCGCCGATCACCGAGACGCCCTGTCCCGGATAGTCGAAACGCCAGCCCCACTGAAACGCCGTCACCCGTACCTGCAGCGAGCCACGCGGCGTCGCGTCGACCTTCGACTCGGTCGTGAAGGTGGCGGCAAGGACCACGACGACGATCGCGAGGATCGCGATTGCCGCAATCCCCTCGAGCAGGTTCGCTTCGCTGCGCCTCGATGGCACCCGGCCGTCGCGGCGGCGGTAGCGGACGAGGGCATAGAGGACGAGGGCGAAGATGATCACCGCGATCGCGGCTGCGATCGCGACATAGAGGGTGAAAAGTGAGTTGAACTGCTGCCGGGTGTCGGTCAGCGCCGCGATCCTTCTTTGCCAAGGCCGAGCTTTGTGCTGCCTCCGTACCCAGCGCCCGGGGCTGGAAACCGCACCGGGCGCTATCCGGCGACCCGGGTCATACGGCTGACAACCCGGGCCCCGGGGGCCCAGCGGTGCGGACGGCTCGCCGGCGAAGTCCGACCACGAGCTGACCGTCGCCCCCGGAGGGTTGAGAGTCGTCAGACGCGGCAATAGGGAGGGCATGGAGCCGACCAGCCAGCTCTTCGAGGCCCGCAAGGCGGCTGCGGTCCGAGTCGCCGACTATGACCCCGATCTCTTCGCCGATCTTGGTGAGGACCGCGTTCGGGCCCAGCAGCTCGGTCTTGCCCGTAGGCTCGAGCTCGACCCGGGCGAGTGGAGTTTCGACGAGGCATCCGATTCGGACGGCGTCGGCACGCTGCGGCAACAGCGCGGCAGCATCGGATTGCTGGTCCTCGAGGGGCTGCTCTGGCGCGAGGTCTGCGTCGGCAAGAACAGCGGCATCGAACTGGTCGGCCCCGGCGACCTGCTGCGCCCCTGGGTCAGGCCGGTACCGGCCAGCGAGATACTCGCCGAGCCGCACTGGATGGTGCTGCGCCGGGCCTCGGTGGCGATCCTCGACCGCCGCTTCGCGCTCAACATGGCCCGCTGGCCGGAGGTCTCGGCGGCGCTGATGGACCGGCTGATCCTGCGCTCGCGCTGGCTCTCGTTCCAGCTCGCGATCTGTCACGTCCGAAACCTCCAGCAGCGGCTGCTGCTGGCGATGTGGCACTTCGCCGACCGCTGGGGCCGGATGACGAGCTCCGGGGTCATCGTCCCGGTCCACCTGCCACACCGGATGCTCGCCCAGCTGGTCGGAGCGCAGCGACCGTCGGTCACCACGGCCCTCAGCGCCCTGCGCGCGGAGGGTTCGCTGGTCGAGCGCGACGACGGCAGCTGGCTGCTGGTCGGCGAGGCGCCCGAGGACCTGCGGGCCGCCTACGAGCACGCTTCGGGCGCGCTTCCGATCTCGGAGTTCACGAGCTAGCGCCCCCTGCCGCACTGCCGGAGCGGATGTCATCCGGCTGACCACGCAGCAAGCCGTCCCGCTGCCAATCGGCCGCAGAGGGGTTGACCAGCGTGTCGACCAACAATCGGCGCCCGGCGTTAGCGCCCGGCGTCCCGTCCATGGAGGTGCAGGGAGTGAGTGCACAGATTTCGATCCGGATTCGCCGGCTGGCGATGCCGATATTCGTCGCCGCGGCCGCGACGGCGCTGATCGCGGCATCCAATGCAGCGGCGGCGGGCGACCCCGTGAAGACGGGGAAGGTGTCGTTCAACGTCACCAAGGGCTTTCGCAAGGCCCTGAAGCGCAATCACGTCAAGATGGGCCCACGAAAATTTGGGATCCGGCCCGGACCGAGCAGCATCGACCCCAGCACCGGGACCGGCAGCGTGAGGCTGAAGGGATCGCTCAAGTTCCGGGGCCACGGACATCGGCTGGTGGCCCACAGGCTGACCGCCAAGATCGGAGTCAAGGGCGGCAACCTGAAGGGACGCATCGGCGGCCGCAATCTGACCTTGCTCCGCCTGCGCTCCAAGCCTGGTGGAGCGAAGGTCGACCGGATCGGCTTCGGCGCCCGGCTCTCGAGGATCTCGGCGCGACTCGGCAAGCACCTGGCCAGAACCGTCAATCGCAAGCTCGGGCTGCACTCGCTGGTCACCAGCCGGCGGCTCGCGAAGGTCACGTTGACCGAGCAGCCGAAGACGGTGGCGATCACAGGCGGGTTCGTCTACCTCGACGTCCCCGACGGCTACCTGCCCGCCAACCCGGCAGTGCCGGGCAGCGGTGCGGATCCGAACACGGTCGCGGCCAAGCAGCCGTCGCACTGCATCGATCCGGCTTTCGGAGTGGATGTGATCGCAGGCGATCCGAACAACCCGGCCCGCATCACCCGCGCCGCTCCGTTCACGGCCGATCCCGTCCTCGGACCTCCGCCGGCGGGAGACGCAGCGCGCTTCCGCTTCCCGGTCAGCAGCGGAACGGTCAGCCCGGCCGGGACCGACGGCGTGATCCAGGTCTCGGGCGGAGTGCGGCTGATGAGCGGCGGCCACGGAAGCGTCGACGCCCTCGACGGATTCACCCAGCCGTCCCCCTGCCTGGCTCCGGGGCCCAGCCCCAGCGCCTCGCCGGGCGTGCTCGACACAACCAACCTGGCGCCAAACCTGGGGTTGATGAACGTGCAGGCCCAGACGGTGATCGGGGGGACCAATCCCGGAGCCCCGAACACGGGCTGCCCCAACGCGGCTCCACCCCCGGGCCCCTGCGTGTTCCCCGGCGACAAGGGGATCGCGATCGGGCAGACGATCGATTCCTCCGGGGTCGCCGTCAACGCGGACCCGAACGCGAAGACGGTCACCATCGCCGGCGGAGTGATCCGCAACAACGACCTGGCGACGGGCGTTCTCAACCAGCTGTTCCCGAACAAGTCCGGCAACACCGGCCTGGACTTCGCCAGCGGCGACAAGTTCGGGGTCTCGACTCTGGCGGTTAACACCCGCTAGCAGGGGCACCTCCCAATCGAGTGCGAAGGGCGGCTACGGCCGCCCTTCGTGCTTTTGGGCCCGCGGAGGTCCGTCAGCCTGGCCCGTGGGCCTCGTAACCGGCGCAGGCGCACTCAAGCAGCAGGCCGTGCACGAACGCCTGCGGCAGGTTGCCGCGCAGCTGGCGCTGGCGGACGTCGAACTCCTCCGAGAGCAGTCCAGGCGTCCCGCAGGCGGCGCGGTTGCGTTCGAACCAGCGGCCTGCGCGCTCGTGGTCGCCCTGCTGGTACCAGGCCAGTGAGAGCCAGAACCCGCAGAGCAAGAACGCCCCCTCGGCCTCGCCCAGGGGCTGGCCGTCGGCGCGATAGCGATACGCGTATCCGTCCTCGGTCAGCTCGTTCTCGACCGCTTCGAGGGTGGCGAGCGAGCGCGGGTCTTCGGCGGGCACCGCGCCGCGGATCGCCGCCAGCAGAAGCGAGGCGTCGAGGCGCGTGTCGTCAGGGGCTCGTTGCCAGCGGCCGGACGGGTGAAGGCCGTCGCTCGCCGCTTCGGCGACCATCCGGTCGGCCAGGGCGCTCCACTCGGCGCCGCGCTCGCCGGGCGTCTGGCGCTCGGCGATCGCCCGCAGTCCCGCGGCGCAGATCAGCCGGCTGTGCACCCAGTGGCGCGGCTCGGTCTCCCAGACCCCGGCGTCCTTCTCCTTGCGCCGCGCCTCGATCGCCTCGACCGCGATCTCGGCCGCGCGCCAGCCGTCGGCATCGAGGTGGTCGTGGCGGTCGGCGGCGGCGAACAGCAGCAGCGCCTCCCCGAAGGCGTCGAGCTGGAACTGGTCGCGCACCCAGTTGCCGATCGTGTCGCTGCCCCCCGGATAGCCCGGCAGGTCGAGCTGGCGCTGCTTCGGCACCTCGCCGCCGTCGGCGGTGTAGGCCGGGCTGAGGTGCTCGCGATCCTCGAGCAGGCGCTCGCGCACGAAGCGCACCGCGTCGTCCATCAACGGGTGCGCGCCCGCCCTCGCCACCGCCTGCCCGACGTAGCACTGGTCGCGGATCCAGACGTAGCGATAGTCGTAGTTGCGGCCCTCCCGAGCCCGCTCGGGAAGCGAGGTCGTGGCGGCCGCGACCATTCCGCCGCCCCCCGTCGTCAGACCCGACAGCACGGCGTAGGCGTGGCGGGCATCACGTGGGGCGAGCGTCGCCTCGAGGCGCGGCACCCGCTCCTGCCAAGCGGCTTCGGTCGCCTGCCATGCCTGCTGTGGATCCTGTGGCTCGGGCGCCGCGCGGGCGTCGATCGCCAGCAGCAGGTCGTGATGGTCGCCCTCCCCGATCTCCAGATCCGCGCTCAGGACCTTGCCGCGATGTCCGTCGGGCCTGGGCTCGGCCCGCTCGGCGCCGGTCCAGCAGACATGGGCGTCGCCGAGGCGCCCCCGCCATTCGCCCTGATCGGAAAGCTTGAGGTCACGGATCGCCGCGCTGCCAAACTCGTGCCGTAGGTTGAGGGCAACCCCCATTCTGGCGGTCCCCGCGACGGCGCTGACGCGGCGCAGCAGAACGGCCCGCTGGCGTTGGCTCGGCAGGGCCAGGGCCTCGCGGCACTCGATCACGGATTGCTCGTCGGTGGTCCAGCGGCTGTGCCAGATCAGGGTTCCGGGCTCGTAGAAGCCGCCCCACACGTATCTCGCCTGCGGGGTGACCGCGTAGCCGCCCCCGCCGCCGATCAGGGTCGAGAAGATCGCGTCGCCGTCCCAGCCGGGAAAGCACATCCAGGATATGTCGCCGCGGGGGCCGAGCAGGGCCCCGCGCTCGCCGTCGGCCAGCAGCGCGTAGTCGCGCAGGACATGCGGCTGCTCGAGCCCCGGCTGCAGCTCGATTCCCCCGTTCATCGAGCGAGGCGGGCGATCCCCGCCCCGGCGCCGCAGAGGCCGGCGGCAAGCAGCGCGCCAATCAGCGGCCGGTGCGTGGTCGCCCAGAGCTGGACGCTGTGGTGGCGAGCCTTGTCGTCGAAGATCCCGTGCGTCGCGGCCTTCCCCGGAACCGGCTCGAAGAGGTTGTCGGGCCGTTCCGGGCCCACGGGCTTGCCCTTCACCTGCTGGGAGCCGAAGCCGGTGCGGGCCAGGTACCAGTCGGCGAAGCGAGGGGCGATCTTGTTGCCGACGATCGCCTTCACGGCTCCGATCCCGCAGTAGACCTCGCGCCGCCGCTTGTGGGCGGCGTAATAGACCGCCCGCGCGGGGACCTCGGGTTCGTAGATCGGCGGCACCGGCTGCGGGTGGTCGGGCAGCTTGGTTCGGCACCAGTTGAACTGCGGGGTGTTGACCGCCGGCAGCTGCACCATCGAGATCCAGACCTTCGAATCGGCGTGCATGAGCTCGGTCCGCACCGAGTCGGTGAAGCCCCGCATCCCGAACTTGGCGCCGCAGTAGGCCGCCTGAAGCGGAATCGCCCGGTAGGAGAGCGCCGACCCGACCTGCACCACGGTCCCGTGGTCGCGCGGGACCATCCGCTTCAGCGCCGCCATCGTCCCGTAGACGGCGCCCAGATAGGTCACCTCTGTTGCGCGCCGGAATTCGTCCGCCTCGATCTCGACGAAGGGCGCGAAGATCGTCGCCATCGCGTCGTTGACCCAGACGTCGATGCCGCCGAAGCGCTCATCGGCCTGCTCTGCCGCCGATTCGACCTGCTCGGGGTCGGCCACGTCGGTGGGGATCGCGATCGCCTCACCCCCGAGCGACTCGACCTCGCGCCGCGCCTCCTCCAGGCCCTGCTCCCCCCGCGCTAGCAGCGCCAGCCGCGCCCCGTGCCGGGCGAACTCGTGCGCGATCGCCCGCCCGACGCCCGCCGAGGCGCCGGTCACCACCACTGCCTCTCGATTCGCTGTCATCTCGATCCTCTTCCTTTCGACCAAGGCGAAACCGAGCGAGTCGCCCGGCCGTACAACGATCGGCATACCCGCCGCCCGGTGCCTGCATTCGCGGCCCTGTCGGGCCGCTGACCCGTCCGGTGTTCGCTGGGCGGTCCGGGGTAGCGGTGGCTGCGATCGCCTTGACCCTGCCTACAGCCAGCTCCCCGCCTGTCGAACATCCCGGCAAGCCGCCCGGCGACGCCGTCCCGCCAGGCTGGGACCACAACCCGACCTCGCTCGGACGGCGGGCGCTGCTCGCGGCGCTGGCGGGCTGCGGACTGCTGCTGGCGCTCTATCTGACCCTCTACCAGTGGGACGCCTGGAGCGACGTCTGGGATCCGTTCTTCGACTCGCGCACGGTGCTCGACCTGACCCACCCCGTTCCCGACGCCCTGGCGGGCGTGGCGGCCTACGGGTCCGAGCTGCTGCTGCTGGCGCTGGGAGGCGACGACCGCTGGCGCAGCCTGCCCTGGGCCTGTCTCTCGCTCGGCGCCGTTCTCGCCCTGGGGGGTGTGGTCTCGATCGGGCTGATCATCGTGCAACCGACCGTGGCCGGGGACTGGTGCACGCTGTGCCTCGCGTCGGCGGCGATCTCGCTGGCTCTCCTCGCACTCGGCTTCGACGAAGCCCGGGCCGCCTGGCAGCACGTCACCCGCGCCCGGCGTCAGGGCGTACCGCTCGGCGACGCGGTCTGGGGCCGCGCGGCATGGGCCTCGCGGCCGGCGCAGCGGGTCCCGAGCTGACGACGCGCCTTGTCAGTGTGCGGACAGCCCCGATTCGGGGCGGCGGGCGCGGGTAGAGGAGTGGTTGGCGGGGCAACCGCCCCAGTCGCAACTCCCCTCAGAGAGGAATCGCATGGCAGAGACCGTTGGAGCTTTCACCCTTAGACGCCTGGCCGAGCACGGGGTCGAGCGCATCTACGGCTATCCGGGCGACGGCATCAACGGCATCCTCGGCGGCTTTCACGAGCATGGCGACGAGATCGAGTTCATCCAGACGCGGCACGAGGAGCTGGCCGCCTTCTGCGCCACCGCCCACGCCAAGTACACGGGCGAGATCGGAGTCTGCCTCGCGACCTCCGGCCCCGGTGCGATCCACCTGCTCAACGGGCTCTACGACGCCAAGCTCGACCACCAGCCGGTGGTCGCGATCGTCGGCCAGCAGGCGACCACGTCGCTGGGCGCCAACTACCAGCAGGAGGTCGACCTCGACAGCCTCTTCAAGGACGTCGCCTCGGAGTACGTCCAGGTCTGCATGAAGCCGACCCAGATCGCCCACCTGATCGACCGCGCGGTCCAGATCGCCCGCGCGACGCGCTCGGTGACCTGCGTGATCGTCCCCAACGACGTCCAGGAGGAGCCCTATGAGGAGCCCCCGCGCGAGCACGGCTCGGTGTTTACGGGCACCAACGACGCTGCCTCCTCGCGGGTGATTCCCCAGGCGCGGGAAATCCGCCGCGCCGCCGAGGTCCTCAACGCCGGGCAGAAGGTCGCGATCCTGATCGGTCAGGGCGCCGCGGGGGCCGCGGACGAGGTGATCGAGGTCGCCGAGCTGCTCGGCGCCGGAGTCGCGAAGGCACTCAACGGCCGCGCGGCGCTGCCCGACGACCTTCCCTTCGTGACCGGCTCGATCGGCCTGCTCGGCTCGATCCCCAGCGACCAGATGATGCAGGGCTGCGACACGTTTCTGATGATCGGCTCCAGCTTTCCCTATTCCGAATGGCTTCCGGAGCCCGGACAGGCGCGCGGGGTCGAGATCGACATCGACGGCCGCATGGTCGGGATCCGCTATCCGATGGAGGTCAACCTGGTCGGGGACGCGCGCGACACGCTGCTGGAGCTGATCCCGCAGCTGCAGCGCAAGGAAGACCGCGCCTGGCGCGAGGAGATCGAGTCCAATGTCGAGCGCTGGTGGGAGATCCAGGCCGAGCAGGCACACATTGACGCTGACCCGATCAACCCGCAGCTGGTCTTCCACGAGCTCAGCGAGCGGCTACCCGACCGCTGCATCCTCAGCGCCGACTCCGGTTCGGCGACCAACTGGTGGGCGCGGCAGCTGAAGCTGCGCAAGGGGATGAAGGCAGCCCTCTCGGGCACCCTGGCGACGATGTGCCCGGGCGTGCCCTACGCCTTCGCGGCCAAGATGGCCTTCCCGGACCGGCCGGTGATCGCCTCGATCGGCGACGGCGCGATGCAGATGCTCGGGATCAACGGGCTGATCGACATCGCCAACCGCTGGCAGCAGTGGGAGAACAAGCAGCTGGTCGTGCTGGTCCTGCACAACGACGACCTCAACCAGGTGACCTGGGAGCAGAGGGTGATGACGGGCGACCCGAAGCTCGAGGCATCGCAGGTGATCCCCGACTTCCCCTATGCCCGCTACGCGGAGCTGCTGGGACTGCGCGGGATCCGGGTCGACTCCCCGGACCAGGTCGGCGATGCCTGGGACGAGGCGCTGGCGGCGGATCGCCCGGTCCTCTACGAGGCGATCACGGATCCCGAGGTACCTCCGCTGCCGCCCCACATCACGCTCGAGCAGGCAACCTCGCTCTCCAAGGCCCTGATGAAGGGCGACCCCAGCGCCGGGCAGATCATCCGCCAGTCCTTCAAGGGCAAGCTGAAGGAACTCGTTACGCGCTGATGGCGATCGCGGTGGCTGCGGCGGGGAAGGTCGAAGTGAACGATCTCGAGGTCGCCGCCTACACGATCCCGACCGACGAGCCGGAGTCAGACGGGACGCTGGAGTGGGACTCGACCACGATCGTCGTGGTCGAGATCTCGGCCGGCGGCGAGACCGGCCTCGGGTACACCTACGGCGAGACCGCGGTCGCGGACCTGATCAGCTCCAAGCTGGCCGGCGTCGTCTCCGGCGCCGACGCGATGTCGCCGCCTGCGGCCTGGGCCCGAATGCAGGCCGCGATCCGAAACGCCGGCCAGGCCGGGATCGGGGCGATGGCGGTCTCCGCCGTCGACGTCGCGCTCTGGGATCTGAAGGCGAAGCTGCTCGGGCTCGCACTCGCCGACGCGCTGCCGCGCTTTCACGACTCGGTGCCGATCTACGGCAGCGGCGGCTTTACCTCCTACACCGACGCGCGCCTCGCCGAGCAGCTCTCGAGCTGGGTGCAGGAGGGGATTCCGCGGGTCAAGATCAAGGTCGGGCGCGAGCCGGAGCGCGATCCCCAGCGCCTGCGGGCGGCGCGCGAGGCGATCGGCGAGAACACGGAGCTGATGGTCGACGCCAACGGCGCCTTCGACCGCAAATCGGCGCTCGCCTGGGCGCAGCGCTACGCGAGCGAGTTTGGCGTCGCCTATTTCGAGGAGCCGGTCAGCTCCGAGGATCGCGAGGGGCTTCGGCTGCTGCGGGACCGCGGACCGGCGGGGCTGGAGATCGCGGCGGGCGAGTACGAGTGGGGCCTGCGCGGCCTGCACGAGCTGAGCGCCTGCGTCGATGTGCTGCAGGCCGACGTCACCCGCTGCGGCGGAGTCACCAACCTGCTGCGGGTCGACGGGATCGCGCAGGCCGCGCAGCTGCCTTTCTCGGCCCACTGCGCGCCGGCGATCTCCGCCCACGCCTGCTGCGCGATGCAGAGCCTGCGCCACCTCGAGTACTTCCACGACCATGTGCGGATCGAGCGCATGCTGTTCGACGGCTCGCTCGCTGCCCAGGACGGACGGCTGACGCCGGACCCCGAGCGCCCCGGCCTGGGCCTGGAGTTGAAGCGCTCCGAAGCGGAGGCCTACCGGGCATGAGCGCCCGCTCCGAGCGCAGCCACTGGACCCATCCCGCCGTCGCGGCTTGGCGCCGGAAGGACGGCGGCGGCCATCAGACGCTCGCCCCCGAGGGGATCGAGAAGATCGACCGCCGCTCGCTCGAGCGCAGCCTGAGGGACGTCGTGCGAGGAGAGGTGCGCTTCGACGCCGCCAGCAGAGCGATCTACTCACACGACAGCTCCAATTACCGCCAGCCCCCGCTCGGCGTCGTGATTCCCGCCGATGCCGACGACGTCGTCGCAGCAATCGGCGCCTGCCATGAGCACGGCGCGCCGGTCCTCTCCCGCGGCTGTGCGACGAGCCTCTCCGGGGAGACGACCAACGTCGCCGTCGTGATCGACTTCTCGAAGCGGATGCGGGAGATCATCGAGGTGGACCCCGAGGCCCGCACGGCAACGGTCCAGCCGGGAGTGATCCGCGACCAGCTCGCTAACCGCACCGAGCAGGAGTTCAACCTCACGTTCGCTCCCGATACGTCGACTCACGAGTACGCGACCTTCGGCGGCATGGTCGGCAACAACTCCTGTGGAGTCCATTCGGTGATGGCGGGCCGGACCTCCGACAACGTCGAGGAGCTGGAGATCGTGACCTACGACGGGCTGCGGATGCGGGTCGGCCGGACCTCCCCGGACGAGCTGGAATCGATAATCGCCGCCGGCGGGCGGCGGGGTGAGCTCTATCGGCGCATGCGCGAGCTTCGCGACCGCCATGCGGAGCTGATCCGCGGACGCTTCCCCGACATCCCGCGGCGCGTCTCCGGCTACAACCTCGACGAGTTGCTGCCCGAAAAGGGTTTCCATGTCGCTCGCGCCCTGGTCGGCTCCGAGGGGACCCTGGCGGCGGTCCTTGAGGCCAAGGTGCGCCTCGTGCACTCGCCGCCCGCCCGCTCGCTGCTGGTGCTCGGCTACGAGGACGTCTTCTGTGCCGCCGACCACGTGGCGGAGATCCTCGATTTCGGGCCGGTCGGCCTCGAGGGCATCGACCGCCGACTGGTCCACGACATGGTCGTCAAGAAGCAGCACCTGGCCGAGATCCCGCTGCTTCCTGACGGGGATGGCTTTCTGCTGGTCGAGTTCGGCGGCGAAAGCAAGGACGAAAGCGACGAGCGAGCCCGCGAATGCATGGCGCAGCTGGGAAAGGACAGCGAGGCGCCGAAGATGCAGCTCTTCGACGACGAAGCCCAGGAAAAGCGCCTCTGGGCGGTCCGGGAAGCGGGTCTGGGTGCCACCTCTTACGTGCCCGGCGAGCGCGACCACTGGCCAGGCTGGGAGGACGCCGCGGTACCGCCGCAGCGGCTCGGCGAATACCTGCGGCGCTTCCGCGGGCTGCTCGCCGAGCACGACTACCGGGCCGCGCTCTACGGGCACTTCGGCGACGGCTGCGTGCACTGCCGAATCAACTTCGACCTCCGCAGCGCCGGGGGGATTCGCACCTGGCGCCGATTCCTCGACCAGGCGGCCGACCTGGTGGTCGAGTATGGGGGCTCGCTCTCGGGCGAGCACGGCGACGGCCAGCAGCGAGCCGAGCTGCTGCCGCGGATGTACGGCGAAGAGTTGGTCGACGCCTTCCGCGAGCTGAAGTCGATCTGGGACCCCGACAACCGGATGAACCCGCACAAGGTCGTCGACCCCTATCCGATCGTCTCCAACATGAAGCTCGGCTCGGACTACAGCCCGCCGCAGCCCCAGACCCACTTTTCCTATCCCGAGGACGGCGGCAGCTTCGCCCACGCAGCGCTTCGCTGCGTGGGTGCCGGCAAGTGCCGCGATACCGACAGCGGCACGATGTGCCCGAGCTTCATGGCGACCCGTGACGAGATGCACACCACGCGGGGCAGGGCGCGGATCCTCTACGAGATGCTCGAGGGCGACACCGTCTCGGACGGCTTTCGCTCCGACGAGGTCCACGAGGCACTCGACCTCTGCCTGTCCTGCAAGGGCTGCAAGGGCGACTGCCCGGTCAGCGTCGACATGGCCACCTACAAGGCAGAGTTCCTCTCCGGCTATTACAAGCGCCGCCTGCGTCCCCTGGCCGCCTACTCGATGGGCCTGATCATGTTCTGGGGCCGGATCGCCAAGCACTTCCCGCGCCTCGCCAATCTCCTCACCCAGACCCCCGGGCTTCGCAAGCTGGTTGCGCTCGCCGGGGGGCTGACGCCGCAACGCTCGATGCCGCCCTTCGCCCCGCAGACCTTTCGCGACTGGTTCGGCGCCCGGTCGGCGGTCAATCCCGGAGCCGATCCGGTCGTCCTCTTCCCCGACACCTTCAACAACTTCCTTCACCCCGAGCCGATGAAGGCCGCCGTCGAGGTCCTCGAGGATGCCGGCTACCGGGTCCTCGTGCCCGAGGCCCAGCTCTGCTGCGGGCGGCCGCTCTACGACTACGGCATGCTCGAGACGGCGAAGCGCTTCTGGCGCCGCACACTCAACTCCCTGCGGCCGCATATCCAGGCCGGGACCCCGCTGGTTGGGCTCGAGCCCAGCTGCGTGGCCGCGTTTCGCGACGAGCTTCCCAATCTGATGCCCCACGACGAGGACGCCAAGCGGCTCTCGCTTCAGACCCTGACTCTGGCCGAGTTCCTGCAGCGCCACGCCACCGACTGGCAGGCGCCGAAGCTCGACCGCAAGGCGATCGTCCACGGCCATTGCCACCAGGAGGCGGTGATGGGGACCAGCGCCGAGGAGGAGCTCTATGAGCGGCTCGGACTCGACTTCGAGGTCCTCGACTCCGGCTGCTGCGGACTGGCCGGCTCGTTCGGGTTCGAACGCGGCCACCACGAGATCTCGGTCCAGATCGGCGAGCAGAGGCTGATGCCGATGGTGCGCGAAGCCGAGGAGGGGACACTGGTGATCGCCGACGGCTTTTCCTGCAAGACCCAGATCGCCGAGCTCACCGAGCGCCGCGCCCTGCACACCGCGCAGGTGATCAAGATGGCGCTCGAGCAGGGCCGCGAAGGGCCGGCGGGGGCACGCCCGGAGAGCGGCTATCCCGACGTGGTGCTTGGCCGCCGATGAAGCACCCCTACGCCTCCCACCATCCCTTCCTCTCTGGCGAGACCGTGACGCCGGGGAAGTTCGCCTGCGCCGAGTGCGGACACGAGCTCGAGGTGCCGGAGCCCAAGGTCACGAACCTGCCGGTCTGCCCCCGCTGTCAGAACGACAGCTGGAAGCCCGGCCACTCGCGGCTCGGGCTCTAGACCTCGACTGCCGCCTTGGCGGCGCCAACGGCATGGAATCCGCCGTCGACGTGGAGGATCTCGCCGGTCACCGCGCGCGAGAGGTCGGAGAGCAGAAAGCAGGCGGCGTCGGCGACCGGGTCAGGGTCGTCGCTGTCCCAGCCCAGCGGCGCCTGGCGCGGCCAGGCGGAGGCAAGGCCGTCGAAACCGGGGATGCCACCGGCGGCCGTGGTCTCGATCGGGCCGGCGGAGATCAGGTTCACCCGCACCCCGCGCGGACCGAGGTCGCGGGCCAGGTAGCGGCTGACTGCCTCCAGCGCCGCCTTTGAGACCCCCATCCAGTCATAGACCGGCCAGGCCACCGAGGCGTCGAAGTCCAGCCCGACGATGCTCGACCCCTCGGGAAGCTGGTCGGTCAGCGCCGCCGCCAGCTCTTTCAGCGAGACGGCGCTGGTCCGGAAGGCGAGCTCGGCGCTGCTGGCGGGTGTGGCGAGGAAGTCGCCGCCGAGGGCGTCCGGCGGCGCGAAGGCGATCGCGTGCAGGACCCCGTCGACCCCGTCCCAGCGGCGGCCGACCTCGCCCCGCAGCGCCTCCAGGTCCTCGGGGCGGTTGACGTCGAGCTCGATCACCTCCGGCGGCTCGGGCAGCCGCGCCGCCGCGCGGGCGGTCATCCGCTTGCTGCGCCCGAAGCCGGTCAGCAGCACCTCCGCCCCCTGGCGCTGGGCCCGCTCGGCGACCGCGAAGGCGATGCTGTGCCGGGTCACGACGCCGGTGATCAGGATCCGCTTGCCGGCGAGGATCACAGGTACACCTCCGCGGGCTCGGAGTCATCGCGTTCGGCCGGCTCGTCCTGCGCCGGCTCGTCGCCGCGTCGCCAGAGAGCCTTGACCCGGGCCCGCACCGCGGTCTCGTCGCGCTGGTTGACGATCCGCCAGCCGAAGGTCACCAGTCCGGTCTCGGCATCGACCTCGCGCAGCTCGTTGACCTCGCCCTCGAGGTGGACGGTGTCGCCGATCCGCACCGGATGGCGGAAGCTGACCGCGTCGATCCCCCGCAGGGCCACGACCCGGGAGGGGTCGAACGGCGCCAGGCCGACCGCGTAGGACAGCAGCATCATCCCGTGCGCGACCCGGCCCCCGAAGCGGCTGCGGTCGGCCCAGGTCGCGTCGGCGTGCAGCGGATGGCGGTCTCCGGTCAGGGCCGAGAACGAGACCAGGTCGGCCTCGGTGATCGTGCGGCCCGCGGTCGAGAATGCCTCGCCCCGCTGCAGCTGGTCGAAATCGCGCCGCGGCGCGAACTCCTGGCTCATCTCATGCCTCCTTGGCGGTGGTCAGGCTTGCCTTCTCGATCAGCGACGCGAACGACGCCGCCGCCCGGGCGTGCCCCAGCACCGACGGGTGCAGACCGTCGGCCTGGAAGTTGCGGGGTTCGTCGAGGCCCGGATGGCCGCTGACCTCGAGGCAGCTGACGCCATGCTCGGCCGCCAGGCGCCGGGTCTGCTCGTTCATCGACCGCAGGCCGGAGCGGACGCGGCGCTCCGAGCGCGGGCCCAGATCGAGAAAGTGAAGGCTTTCGGGGGCGGTCGCGGTGACGATCAGCGTCCGCGGCGAGCTCAGGCGCTCGAACATCTCCCCGAGGCGCTCGGTGTAGCGGTCGATGTCGGGACGGGTCGAGAAGAGGACGTCGTTGACGCCGCAGATCAGCGTCACCAGGTCGGGCTCTGCCTCCAGCGCCGGCCCCAGCTGTCGCAACACCTCGGCGCTGGTCGCCCCGTCCTGGGCCAGGTTGCGGTACGCAAGCTCGCCGTCACCGTTCAGGGCCCGCGCCAGGCGGTCGGTCCAGCGGCTGCCCTGGGGGCAGCCGGCGCCGGCCGTGAAGCTGTCGCCCATCGCGACGTAGCTGGCTATCCGGGCTGCAGCCATTCCAGTGCCCTCGCCAGGCGGGTATAGGTCTGCGACGGCTCGATCACCTCGTCGACGAAGCCGCTCGCGGCGGCGGTCGCGGCGCTGAGGTGCTGCTCGCGATAGGCCTGCTCGAGCGCAGCCCCGATGTCGCCGTCCGCCTCCAGCTCGCGGCGGTTGACGATCTCGACTGCCTGGCGGGCGGCCATGATCCCGATCTCGGCCCCCGGCCAGGCAAAGGCGACGTCGGCCCCGAGCTGGAGCGAGTTCATCGTGATCACGGCGCCGCCATAGGCCTTGCGCAGGACCACGGTCAGCTTCGGCACCGAGGCGCCGGCGAAGGAACGCAGCAGGTTGGCTCCGTGACGAATCACCGCGTTGGTCTCCTGCCGCAGGCCGGGCATGAAACCGGGCGTGTCGACGAAGACGACCAGCGGCAGGCGGAAGCGCTCGCAGCGCCAGATGAAGTCGCTCGCCTTCTCGGCCGCGGGGGCGTCGATCACGCCCGCCAGGCGCCGCGGCTGGTTGGCGATCACCCCGACCGGCCGACCGTCGATGCGGCAGATCGCGGTGACCATGTTCGACGCCCAGCGGGGCGAGACCTCGAGCAGCTGTCCCGAGTCGACGCAGGCGGCGATCACGTCGCGAACGTCGTAGACCTTGCGCGCCTCGGCCGGCACCGTTCGCGCCGGATCGGCGCTCGGCGGCTCCGGGATCCAGCGCGGCGGAAGCTCACCCAGCCGGCCTGGGAGCAGCCCGAGCAGCTGCCGTGCCAGCTCGGCGGCCTCGGCCTCGTCGCCGACCGTGAACTGGGCGACGCCGTTGCGGCCCTGGACCTGGGCCCCGCCGAGCTCCTCCATCGTCACCTCCTCGCCGAGCGCCGCCCGAACGACCCGCGGGCCGGTCAGGAACATCCGCCCGCGCTCGGTCATGACGACGAAGTCGGTCAGCGCCGGCGAATAGGCGCCGCCGCCGGCCGAGACGCCGCAGACGATCGAGACCTGCGGCACCGAGGCCGAGAGCTCGACGCTGCGGCGGAAGATGCGCCCGTAACCCGCGAGCGCCGCATGCCCCTCCTGCAGGCGCGCCCCGCCGGACTCGACGAAGCCGACGACCGGGGCGCCGCCGCGGGCGGCCAGCTCCATCACGCGGACGATCGAGCCGGCATGGGCCTCGCCCAGCGAGCCGCCGAGATAGGACGGGTCCTGCGAGTAGCAGAAGACCGGGCGGCCCTCGACCCGGCCGGCGGCGGCGAGCACCCCATCGTCGGGGCGGGCGCGGTCGCCGAGGCGGGTCGAGACGACCCCGGTGCGCAGGGGCTCCAGCGAGCCGGCGTCGCAGAGCAGCTCCAGGCGCTGCAGCGGGGTCGCCGTCGGCGCCCGCTCTCTGACCAGGGTCGTCGTCATCCGTGCGCGAGGCAGAGGACCGCGTTGTGGCCGCCGAAGCCGAAGGAGTTGGAGATCGCGACCGCGCGGCTGCCGCCGTTGGGCAGCGGACGCGCTTCGCCGGGAACGTAGTCGAGGTCAAGGCCCTCGTCGGGCTCCTCGTAGCCGAGCGTCGGCGGTGCCAGCCGCGCCCGCAGCGCATCGGCGGTGGCGATCGCCTCGACCGCCCCGGCGGCTCCGAGCAGGTGCCCGATCGCCGACTTGGTCGAGGAGACCGGCACCCGACCCGCGTCCTCGCCGAGGGCCCGCTTCAGGGCCTGGGTCTCGGCGCGGTCGTTGAGCGGGGTCGAGGTTCCGTGGGCGTTGACGTAGTCAAGCTCGGAGGCGTCGACGCCGGCGTCGCGCAGCGCCATCTCGATCGCCGCCGCGGCTCCGCTTCCGTCGGGCTCCGGCGCCGTCAGGTGGTAGGCGTCCGAGGTCGCCCCGTAGCCGATGATCTCGGCCAGCGGCTCGACTCCGCGGCGCTTCGCTGCCTCGGCTTCCTCGAGGACCAGGACACCAGCGCCCTCGCCCATCACGAAGCCGTCGCGGCGGCGGTCGAAGGGGCGCGAGATCCCGGACTCGGAGATCGCGCCCATCTTCGCGAACGCGGCCTCTGCCATCGGCGTCAGGGCCGCTTCCGAGCCGCCGGCGACGACCGCCTCGACGCTGCCGGCGCGGATCGCCCCAAGCGCGGTGCCGATCGCGTGCGCCCCGGCCGCGCAGGCCGATACGACGCCGAACGTCTGGCCGCGCAATTGGTGGCGCATCGCCACCGCGGCGGCGGCGGCGTTTCCCATCATCAGCGGCACCGAGAGGGCGGAGATCTTCCCCGGTCCGCGGTCCCGGAGCACGTTGTGGTTCTGCTCCAGCGAGCCGAGGCCGCCGATCCCGGTCCCGATCACGCAGCCGACGTCGGCCGGCTCGTAGGGCCCGTCCTCGCCCCAGCCGGCGGCCTCGAGCGCCTGGTCGGCGGCGACGAGGGCGAACTGGGTGAAGCGGTCGCTGCGGTGGGTCTGCTTGCGGGTCAGGAACTCGGTCGCCTCGAACCCGTCGCAGCGGGCGACCCCGTCCTCGATCCCGTCCTCGCCCAGCGCCCAGCGCCGGAACAGGTCCTCGGCGCCGAGGCCGAGCGGGGTCACCGCCCCCATCCCGGTGATGACGACGCGGCGGCCGGAAGCGGTCGCGCTCATGATGCCCGCGCCACCACCAGGTCGATCGCGTCGCCGACCGTCTTCAGGTCCTTCATGTCCTCGCCTTTGAGCTCGACCCCGAACTCGTCCTCGACCACCTGGGCCAGCTCGACGAGGTCGAGCGAGTCGACGTCGAGGACCTCGAAGGTCGCCTCGCGGGATATCTGGTCACGGTCGGCGCCGGCCTCGACCAGCGACTCGACCAGCGTCTCCTCCACCTGTTTGTCGGTCACGGCAGTTGTCATCTGATTGCTCCTTTTCGGTTTCGGTTCCCGGTCAAGCGCTGAGGCCGCCGTCGACGGCGATGGTCGCCCCGGTCACGTAGCCGGCGCCCTCGGAGGCCAGAAAACCGATGCAGGCGGCGACCTCCTCCGGGGTCCCGGCGCGGCGCGCGGGGACCTTCTCGGCGAGCCCGTTCGAGATCCCTTCGGTGAGGCGTGTCTCGATCAGTCCCGGGGCGACGGCATTGACGGTCACGCCGCGCCGGGCAACCTCGACCGCGACCGTCTTCGTGAAGCCGATCAGCCCCGCCTTCGAGGCGGCGTAGTTGGCCTGGCCGGCGTTGGCGCGGGGTCCGACCACCGAGGCGACGTTGACGATCCGCCCGAAGCGGGCCCGCAGCATCGGACCGAGCGCGAGACGGGTGGTGCGATAGGCGGCCGAGAGGTTGGTCTCGATCACCCGCGACCATTCCTCCTCGCCCAGCTGTGGCGCCAGGCCGTCGGCGCGCATGCCGGCGTTGTTGACCAGCACCAGCACCGGTCCGTACTCCCACTGCAGCTCGGAGAAGAGCTCCTTGACGGCCGCCGGATCGGTGACGTCGGCGCGGCAGGCGATTGCCCGCCCGCCCTCGCTGCGCAGCTCGCCGACGACCTCCTCGGCTTCGGCCTCGGCCTCGCGGTAGTTGACGACCACCGGCCAGCCCTGAGCGCTGAGCGCCCTTGCCGTCGCGGCGCCGATACCCCGCGTAGCCCCGGTGACCAGCGCGCAGCCCTCGAGCTTCGGCAAGCCCTCGGCGGCCCGGCCGGTCCCGGCGATCGTCGCCCCCTCAGCCATCGCCGAGCCCCCAGTCGAGGACGGTCGCGGCCCAGGTCAGCCCGCCGCCGAAGGCGGCCAGCAGCAGGGTCGAATCGGCGCCGATCAGGCCCCGGCTCTCGGCCTCTGCGATCGCGATCGGCACCGAGGCGGCGGAGGTGTTGCCGTAGCGGTCGAGGCAGTCGATCACCCGCTCGGCCGGCAGCCCGAGGCGCTCGCCGACGGCGCTGATGATGCGGCTGTTGGCCTGGTGATAGACGAAGAGATCGACCTCCTCGAGACTTCGGCCGCCGGCCTCCAGGGCCTCGAGGGTCGCCTCGCTGAGGTGGGCGACTGCGTGGCGGAAGGTGTCGGGGCCGTTCATCCGGATCAGCCCTTCCTCGCGCCCTGCCCGGACCAGGTCTCCGTTGGCGCCGTCGGCGCCGAGCACGACCGGGCCGATCCGCCGCCCGGCCTCGACCCCGCGCATCACCACCGCTCCGGCGCCATCGCCGAACAGCCCCGCGGTGCTGCGGTCGTCGCGGTCGGTTAGGCGGCTGAGGATGTCGGCCCCGACCACCAGGACCGTCGTCGCGCGGCCGCTCTCGATCTGGGCGGCGGCCAGCCCGAGGGCGGATACGAAGCCCGAGCAGGCGGCATTGACGTCCAGCGCCCCAGCCCGCCCGGCGCCGATCCGCGCCGCCACCAGGGCGGCCGCCGATGGGGTCATCTGCTCGTGGCTCATCGTCGCCACCAAAACCAGGTCGAGCTCGTCCGCCTCGACCGCCGCCGCCTTCAGGGCGTCGGAAGCGGCGCTGGCGGCGATGCTCGGCAGAAGCTCTCCGGGCCCGGCAACGTGGCGGGAGTGGACTCCGGTCCGGCTCTCGATCCAGCCCTCGGCGACACCGAGCCTGGTGGCGATCTCCCGGCTCGGGACCACCTGCTCGGGGACCGCGAAGCCGACCGAGGCAAGCGCCGCATGCGAGCCGCCCGCCTCGCGCGGCAGGATCCTGCGCCCCTCTGTGACCAGCTCAGGCACCGGCGGCAAGCGGCTGGTCGAGGGAGTAGGCATCGACGCCGTCGAGGGTGCGGCGCACGAGCTTGGTCAGGACCTCGCCCGGGCCGACCTCGCGGAAGGCACGCACGCCAAGCCCGTGCAGGGCGAGCAGCGTCTGGCGCCAGCGCACCGGCTGCACGAGCGCGTCGGCGAGCTGCTGGCGCACGTTGCCGAACGGTCCCGCGGCGGTCGAGGAGAAGACCGTGATCGGGGGCGGGCGGAAGTCGATCTCGTTCAGTGCGACCCGGAAGTCGGGCAGCACGGCCCGCATCTGCGGCGAATGGAAGGCGCCGCCGACGGCGAGGCGCATCGAGCGCAGGCCGGCCCGCTTGGCAAGCGCCCGCGCCCCGTCGAGGCGCCAGCCGGGGCCGGTGAGGACGATCTGGCCGGGAGCGTTGTCGTTGGCGATCGCCAGCCCGCTTTGCACCGCAACCCTCGCCGCGAGCTCGTCGTCGCCGAGCAGGGCCAGCATCCCGCCTCCGGGGTCCCGCTCGGCGGCTTCGTGCATCAGCTGCCCGCGCCGCACCGCCAGCCGCAGCCCGTCCTCGGCGCCGAGGCTTCCGGCGGCGACCAGCGCCGCCAGCTCGCCCAGCGAATGGCCGGCGATCGGATCGCTGAGCGGACGCCCGGCACGTTCCCAGCAGGCAAGGCTGGCGCAGAACATCGCCGGCTGCGCGAAGCAGGTCCCCTCATTGACGCGCGGGAACGGGTCCTCCCCGACCTCGCTCAGCGCCAGCTCCAGCAGGTCGGGGCGGTACTCGGCGACCAGCTCCCGCATCCCGTCGGTGTGGCTGCCCTGGCCTGGGAACAGCAGCGCGGTCGTCGGCTCGTTGGCGTCCATGCAGCGAACCTAACCCCGCCCCCGCTCGGCGAACACGCCTTTAGGGTCCCGTCCCCCCGGTCGGGGGGGAGGCGGGCGAACTATGGGGGGTGGTTCAGCCGCTCAGGCCCAGCCGCTCGGCCCGCTGCACGGCCTCGGCCCGATTGCGGACCTCGAGCTTGCGGTAGAGCGAGCTGGTGTGGTCCTTGACCGTGTGCGGGGAGAGGAAGAGATCGTCGGCGATCTCCTTGTTGGTGGCTCCACGGGCGATCAGGGTCAACACCTGGCGCTCGCGCGGCGAGAGGTTCGCCGGCACCGGCTCGGAGCGCGGCGCGAAGACGGTCATGCCCTTGCCGACCATGCGCACCGCCCGGGCGACGTCGGCGGCGTTCCAGTCCTTGCTCACGAAGCCGGCGGCGCCGGCGCTGCGGGCCGCCTCGGGCGAAATCCAGCCGGCACCGGAGATCAGCAGGACCCGGGTCTGGGGGGAGACCTCCTTGATCGTCTCGCAGAGCTCGGCCCCGGACTGCTGGCCGAGGAAGAGGTCGACCAGGGCGACGTGCGGCTTCAGCTCCTTCGCGGTCTGCACGGCCTCCTCCGTGGTCGACGCCGCCAGGCAACGGTCGACCCAGCGCTGCTCGCCGAGCAGGAGCCGGAAGCCCCACTGGACGACGTCGTGGTCGTCGACGACCAGAACCCGCATCCCTTCGCGGTCGCTCACGGCTCGATCACCTTCAGCGGCAGCACCAGGCGCAGCCTCCACTCGTCGCGGCCCAGCGGCCCGAACTCGACCATGCCGCCGCTCTGGATCGCCTCCAGCGCCGCCAGGCGCAGTCCCATCCGCGAGCCCTGGCTGCCATTGGCGGCGCTGGCGGCGCCGTCGTTTACGACCTCGAGGAAGAACGTCCCGCGCCGGCTGCCGATGCGGACGTCGACCCGGCTCGGGCTGGCGTGCTTCTCGCAGTTGCGCAGTGCCTCGGCGAGCACCGCCTGGGTCAGCGGCTCGAGCGACTCCGGGACCTCGGTCCCCTCCTCCCAGTCGATCTTCAGCGGCAGGTGGCCGTAGTGGCGGCCGAGGCGGCCCAGCTCCTCGCGCAGGCTGGCGCCGGTGTCAAGCGACGGTGGGGCCAGGGGGCGCGAGATCGTCGTCCGCATCTCGGCGATCGCCTCCTGAATCTCGCTCGCGCAGCGGCGACGCTCCTCAGCCGTCAGCTGATGGTCCGAGCCGAGCGCCAGCGATACCCCGAACAGCCTCTGCACGACCTGCTCGTGCAACTCGCGCGCCAGCTCCAGACGCGACGAGAGCTCGCGGGCCCGCATCTGCTGCGCGACGCCGATCCGCGTGCTCGCCGCCAGCGCCGCTGCCTTGCCGAAGGCGAACATCGTCTGGCGCTCGTCCTCGGTGAGCGAGAAGTGGCCGCCGCCACGGTCGGCGAAGATCACCCCCAGCCAGCGCCCGGCCGCCGAGACCGGCGTGCAGGTCAGGGTGGTGACGCCGGCAAAGCGCGCATAGCGAGGCGGCACGTGGCGCTCGAGCTGGTCGGAGACTTCGACCACGCGGTCCTCAGACAGCGCCACCTGGGCGATCGGCGTCTCCTCGAGGGTGCCGTAGATCTCCAACAGCAGTTCGGGGTCGACGCCGTGGCTGCCGACCGGGACGACCAGGCGGCGCGCCTCGTCGTAGAGCATCAGCCCGGCGCGTTGCAGCGAAGCCAGCCTGCAGAGTGCCTCGCAGAGGCGGTCGAAGAAGCGGGTGCCAGTCGTCTCGAACTCGTCTTCGAGCTCGGGCACGAGCCCGATGATCACATCGAGGGCCTTGGCCTCGGATCGAGCGGCGGTTTGGGCCAACGTGTCTCCTACGTCGGGAACCCTGAATTGTTTCGCAGCAGCGGTCGCTGCGACCGCCGCGGCAAAAAAGTCCCCCCGATCGGGGGGAGCGCGGGTAATCGGGGCGCCCGGATTTGAACCGGGGACCTCACCGACCCGAACGGTGCGCGCTACCAGGCTGCGCCACGCCCCGAGAGCGGCGATTATCTCAGAGCCGTCGCCGGCCCTGGCTGGCGACCAGGGCAAGCTGCAGGCTCGCACCGATCAGATAGAGCACGGTGGCCGTAAACGATCCCAGCGGCCAGGCGACCCAACTTTGGATCTGCGAGAGCAACGCGACCGCGCCGACCGCGAGTCCAACAGAAAACCAGTGCATGATTCCCGCGATCACGCGCTCGTGCCCGGCCGCGAGCGGTTCCTGGGTTCTGAGGGTTCCGTGGGCCAGCAGCCCCAGCAATCCGAACCCGGCCAGTGCCCCGGCCGCGAACATGAAGACATCGCCGACATTGGGAGTGCCACGGAAATGGATCAAAAGCGCACCCGAGCTCCAAAGCGAAACCGTGTAGCCGTATGGAGCGGCACTTGCCGAGATGACCGTGCCGAGCGAGCGAGAAAGGTCTCCCTGGTCCCCGGCTCTGCGGTCCGGAGTCCCGTCGCTCACTGCCCCACCTGGTCGATCGCGGTCTTGATCTGCGCCAGGCTGGGGCTGTCCTGGAGGGTTCGGGTGCCGTTGGGGCCGCTGACGATCGCCGCCGGCTGGGCCCGGATACGGAGCTGGGAGCCGAGGCTCTCGTAGCGCGCCAGGCGCCTGGTGATCGCGCCGCCGCTGCCGCTTTCGGAGTCGAGGAAGTCGCGCCACTGCGGCACTTCGAGCTCCGGGATCCCGCCCGCCAGCGAGGTGAGGAAGTCCTTGTCCACGCCGACCCGCTTCGCCTCATCCTGGTTGCGGAAGAAGAGATAGACGTAGGGCCAGGTGTAATCCTGGTCGCCCGCCGCCTCGGCGCCGAAGAAGCCCAGCTCCTCGGTCGCGGAGCTGAACGAGTAGTGGCGGTACTCCATCCGCACGTCTCCGGGGCGTACGTAATCCTCGACCAGGGTCGGGACCGTGGCCAGGAACTGGTCGCCGCAGTTGCCGCACTGCAGGTCGTCGAACCACTGGATCGTCACCGGGGCGTCGGGGGAGCCGATGTTGTCACCGTCCTGTCGCACGCCGCCGAAGATCTGCTGGGCGTCGTCGATCCCGGCGACGCTGATCTGGTTGCGGTCGGGCTTCTGGGTCGCGAGGTTGGCGAGCCCGGCGATCAGCGCGATGGCGCCGATCGACAGCAGGCCCAGCACCCACCAGCGGCCGCGCCTGCGGCCCCGCTGCGCAGCTAGGGTTTCCATCTAGCCCGCGACCGCCTTGTAGTAGCGCACGGCGAGGCCGGTGAGCAGGGTCCGAAACCCCTCCTCGACGCTGATCCCCTCCGAGCCGGCGTAGCTCTCCAGTCCCCGCTCCTCGATCTCAACGCTGCGCTTGACGACCTCCTCGACGAGCTCCGGGTGCTGGTCGGAGAAGAAGGCCCCCATCGAGTAGAGGTCAGTGTCCATCAGCGACTCGATGAACGAGTCGCGGGCCTGGCTCTCGGGGCTTGCCTCGGTTGGCGCCATTCCCCAATCGTAGATTGGCCGCGCCGCGAGGGAGCGGCCTGGCGTAGCTTTCCGGCCATGGCTGCGCGCGACGAGATCATCGCTTTCTGCGACGAGCTGCTGGACAGCGAATCGTTCGACGACTACGGGCCAAACGGGCTCCAGGTCCCGGGCGCTGAGCAGGTGAGCTCGATCGCGACCGGCGTCTCCGCCAACCGGGCCTTCATCGAGGGTGCGATCGACTGCGGCGCCCAGCTGGCCCTCGCCCACCACGGCCTCTTCTGGTCCTCGCAGCCGCTGGCGCTGGGCGAAGGCATGGCCGGACGGCTGCGGGCGGCCCTTGGGGCCGAGCTCTCGGTCGCCGGCTATCACCTGCCGCTCGACGCCCACCGCGAGATCGGCAATAACGCCCTGCTCTGCGAGGGCCTGGGCTTCGAGCAGTCGGGCGAGTTCGGCGCCGTCAACGGCCGCCCGATCGGCGTCGTCGGCCGCAGCACCGAGGGAGTCGAGCCGGCGCAGCTGGTGGGGCGGGTCAGCGAGCTGGTCGGACGCGAACCGCTGGTTTTCGACGCCGGACCGTCGCCGGTGCGCTCGATCGGGATCGTCAGCGGCGGCGGCTCCTCGCTGCTCCAGGAGGCGATCGAGGCCGGGCTGGACGCCTTTTTGACCGGCGAGCCGACCGAGCGGGTGATGGCCGACGCGCGCGAGGGCGGCATTCACTTCATCGCCGCGGGCCACTACGCCACCGAGACCTTCGGGGTGCGCCGGCTCGGCGAGCTGGTGGCGGAGCGGTTCAGCGTCGAGCACCGGTTCATCGACGTCCCGAACCCGATCTAAGCCGCAAATTCGGCTTTTTTGGTTGACACATCCGTCTCAAGCGGTATATATCCGGGCTACTGATTTTTCTTCCAGAGAGGGGAACTTTGTGGCCAACCACCTGACGCCCACCGAGCTCGCTGACGAGTTGAACATGAAGCGGCGGGAGGTGATCGCCAGGTGTATGGAGATGGGAGTACCGATCTTCAACGGCCGTATCGATAGAAGCCTTTTCGTCTCCTCGCTGCGCAGCATCACGCAGCAAAAGAGTCAGGCCAGCGCCGCCTAGGCGCCCTGCTTCGAGCCTCCCTTAGACTCCCCCGGAGAGGGGATGTTTCCCCTTGCGACGTGGCAGTCGAGAGCTAGGAGAGAGATGGAGCAAGCGGTAGGGTCGCGGCCCGAAACCCAGGCGCCGGCAACCGAGGAGACCGGCAGCAAGACGATCGCCGACCTGCTCCCCAAGGCGGTGGAGAAGTTCGCCACCCGGCCGGCGGTGATGTTCAAGGACGAGCACGGCAACTGGGAGACCCGCACCTTCTCCGAGGTCGGCGACACGGTGCGTCAGCTCTCGCTCGGGCTGGTCGGGCTCGGAGTCGAGAAGGGCGACAAGGTGTCGATCCTCGCCAACACCCGGCCCGAGTGGACCTACTTCGACTTCGCAGCCCTGACCGCGGGCGCCGTCGTCGCCCCGATCTACCAGACCAACTCCCCCGAGGAGTGCCGCTACGTGATCGAGGACTCCGACGCCAAGGTGGTCGTGGTCGAGGACGAGGAGCAGATGGAGAAGATCCGCGCGATCCGCGACGGGTGCCCGAAGCTCGAGCACGTGGTGCGGATGACCGGCTCCAGCGACGACGCGATCTCGATGCAGGACCTCGCCGCGCGCGGCTCCGAGCTCGACGAGGCCGACTGGGAGCAGCGCTGGCGCTCCGTCACCCCTGACGATGTCTGCACTTTCATCTACACGTCGGGCACCACCGGGCCGCCGAAGGGCTGCGTGATCACCCATGGCAACTACCGCTCGATGCTCGACATGGTCAACGCGGTCTCGGTGGTCGAGCCGGATGACGTGACGTACTTGTTCCTGCCTCTCGCCCACTCGTTCGCGGTTCTGATCCAGTTCGGCAGCTTCGACCTCGGCGCCACGATCGCCTACTGGGAGGGCGACCCGTTGAAGATCGCCGAGAACCTCCAGGAGGTCCGCCCCACTTACTTCCCCTCGGTCCCGCGCATCTTCGAGAAGATCTATGCCGGCGCCACCGCGAAGGCGGAGGCGGCGGGAGGGATCACCAAGCTGGTCTTCGAGTGGGCGATCGGGGTCGGCAAGAAGGTCCGCGAGGCCGAGCGCCAGGGTCGCGAGCCCGGGCCGCTGCTGCGGATGCAGTACCAGATTGCCGACCGCCAGGTGCTGTCGAAGATCCGCGGCCTGTTCGGAGGCCGGCTGCGGCTGGCTGTCTCGGGCGCAGCTCCGATCAACCCCGAGATCCTGCGTTTCTTCGAAGCCGCCGGGGTGCTGGTGCTGGAGGGCTGGGGCATGACCGAGACCTCAACCGCCGCAACGATCTCCACCCCCGACGACTACAAGATCGGCACGATCGGCAAGCCGTTCCCGGGTTGCGAGGTGAAGATCGCCGATGACGGCGAGATCCTGGTCAAGGGCCCGAACGTCTTCCAGGGCTACTACAAGAACCAGAAGGCGACCGAGGAGGCGCTGGTCGACGGCTGGCTGCACACCGGCGACATCGGCGAGATCGACTCCGACGGCTACATCAAGATCACCGGCCGCAAGAAGGACATCATCATCACCGCCGGTGGCAAGAACATCACTCCGGCCAACCTCGAAGCCGAGATCAAGCAGCATCCGCTGGTCTCGCAGTGCGTTGTGATCGGCGACCGCCGCCCCTACCTGGTCGCGCTGGTGACCCTGGACCCCGAGGAATCCGTCTCCTACGCCAAGCAGCATGACCTGCCCCAGGACCCCGAGGCGCTGGCCTCGAACGAGAAGGTCAAGGCCGAGATCGAGGCCCACGTCGAGCAGATCAACCGCAAGTTCGCCCGCGTCGAGCAGGTGAAGAAGATCAGCATCCTGCCCCAGGACCTGAGCCAGGCCAGCGGCGAACTGACGCCGACTTTGAAGGTCAAGCGCGCCGCGGTCGCCTCGAACCACGAGCGCGAGATCGAAGAGCTCTACGAGTCCTAGTGGGCCTAGGACGCTTCGTCTGACTGCCTGAGCAGCGCCGAGGTCGTCTGCTCCAGCACCCGGCGCCAGGCCGAGGTCGGCCCCGGCTCCTGCTCGGTCGCCTTCTCGATCACCGTGCGGACCCGGCGGGCCGAGATCTTGATCCCGTGCCGCTCGGCGATCTCCTTGTAGCGCGTGTAGTCCTTGGCCAGTGAGACGGTCACCGACTCGAAGCCGTGCTTGGCGATCTGCAGTCGCGCCGAGTAGTCGAGGATCGAGGTCCCGAACATCAGCTCGTCGTTGGGCTCGGGTTCGATCAGGATGATGTCGACGCCGGGATACTTCTCGCGCCAGTTGGCCACCGCCTGGTGCAGGCGGGCGTGGGCCATCAGCTTGAAGGCCTGGTTGCCGATCGCCGGCAGCCCCATGTCGGAGACCCGCCGAACCCTGGTGCCGAAGATCGTCGGGATCTGCTTCTGAAAGTCGTTGACGAACGGCACCAACGGGTTGACGACGACGATGAACTTGGCGCCGCGCTCGACCGCGACGTCGACGTTGGTCGTCGAGCGGATCCCGCCGTCGACCAGCTGCCGGCCCTTGAGGTCGACCGGCTCGTAAACGATCGGCAGCGCCGTCGAGCACTCGACCGCCTTCGAGATCGGCACGTCGGCCCACTCGCCCTCGCCGAGGATCACCCGCTCGCAGGTGTCGAGGTCGGTCGCGGTCAGGTAGAGCTCGCGCTCGAGCATCCGGAAGTCGTTGCTGCGATCGGGGTCCGAGAGGACCTCCTCGACGTACTTCTCCAGCCCGGTTCCGGTGTAGAGGCCGTTGGGCAGGCCCTCGGCCAGTCCGGCGCCGACGTCGATCAGTGAGAACTCGCCGATCCTGCGTCCGAGCTGATTGGCGAGGCCGACCAGCTTGAGCGGGAAAACGGCGGCCTTCTGAACGAAGCCGCGGTAGTTCGGGCGCAGCATCGTTCCCAGCTCCGGGTCCTTGAACGGCGATGGAAGCTTGGTGTTGAGGACCCGCATCATCTCCTCCGGCGTTACGCCGTTGGCGAGCAGGCTGGCGACGAAGGAGCCGGCACTGGTGCCGACATAGAGGTCGAATTCGTTGACGGTGCGGTTGACCGCCAGCAGGTCGAAGGCGCGCAATGCACCAATCTCATAGACGCCGCCGGTAAAGCCCCCACCGCCCAGCACGAGCGCGGTCTTCGAACGGCGCCTGCGGGGCTTCCGCCTGCCCTCGGTCGACGCCTCGAGCTTGACGACCTTGCCCATCAGACAATCAGTTCGCGCTCGGCCCAAAGCCAAGCTCTATTGGAGAGCCCCGCGCTCACAGCGCTTTTCCTTATACCAGCCTGGCCCGTCAGCCAGTCCCGCCTCCGCGGCGGCCGCTACCCTCGCGCGCTCCCGTGTTGGTACCGACGTGAAGCGCGCCGCGACCGCCCTCCTTCTATGTCTTGTGGCACTTGCCACGAATCTGGAGTCCGGCGCTCTCGCCTCGCCCAAGGCCCCGCGCGGGCCCGCCGCCCTGGCTCCCGACCGTGCCGCCCGCACCCCCGTCGCCCGTGGCAGGGCGGCGCGGGCGACGGCGACGATCTCGCGCTCGGCGATGTGCGGCAGGCTGCGGGCACGCCTGCGGCGCGGCGGCACCGCCAGCGGCGTCTTTGTGATCGACGCGGAGAGCGGCAAGACCGTCTGCGGGACCCATGGGCGCCGGCGGCGGATTCCGGCTTCGAACATGAAGCTCTTCACCACCGCGACGGCGCTGGCCCGCTTCGGCCCCGAGCAACGCCTCAATACGACGATCTCCAGCAGCGGCGACGTCGACGCCGCCGGCGTCCTGCACGGCAACCTCTACCTGGTCGGCGGCGGCGACCCGGCGCTCGCCAGCCCGGCCTTCTCACGCCGCTTTCTCGGCGGCTTCGGGACCGACCTCTTTGGCCTCACCGAGGCGGTCAAGCAGGCGGGGATACAGCGCGTCACCGGGCGCCTGTACGCCGATGACTCGATCTTTGACCGCGTACGGGGAGTTGCGGATTCCGGCTACAAGACCAGCCCTTACATCGGCCCCCTCTCGGGCCTCGACTACGACTCCGGGTACGCCGATGACAACGCCCGCCATTTCGCCTCCGACCCGCCGCTCGTCGCCGCCTCGGCGCTTGCCGACGAACTCAACGCCGGCGGCGTCCAACTATCGAGCAACGTCACTCTGCGCAAGGCGCCCGCCGACGCAAAGGAGATCGGCAACGTCAGCTCGCCGCAGATGAAGGCGCTGACCAACGAGACCGACGTCTTCTCGAACAACTTCTTCGCCGAGATGCTGCTCAAGGACCTCGGGGCCCGTTTCGGCAGCGGTGGAACCACCGCGGCCGGGATCCTGGTGGTGCGCAGGTACGTGCGCAGCCTCGGCACCGGCGTGCAGCAGATCGACGGCTCCGGCCTGACCCGCCGCAACCGGGTCACCCCGGCCCAGGTCGCGCGCCTCTTGGTCGCGATGCGCAAAACCCCGGCCGGCACCGACTTCGTCGACTCGCTGCCGGTCGCCGGGCGGGAGGGAACGGTGGCCGACCGGATGCGGGGCACCGCCGCCGCCGGCCGCTGCCACACCAAGACCGGCACCCTGACCGGGGTCAGCGCCCTGTCGGGTTACTGCTTCAACCGCGACGGCCACGTGATGGCCTTCTCGATCCTGATGAACCGGGTCGGCGACCTCGCCCAGGCGCACCTGCAGCAGGATCGGATGGCCGCCTTGATCGCCCGCTACTAGGGCAAGCCCGCAACTGGACTGGCGTTCAGTTGTGGCCTGAAACCCCGCCTCGCCGGGCGGGGTATGTGTCCCCATGCCGGAGCTCGAGAAGGCGGTCGAGGCGGAGCGCGAGGCGGGGTTTCTGCTCGCGGTGCCCGAGAGGCGCCTGCTGCGCTGGATCGCCGCCCGCCTGCCCGGCTGGATCCTCCCCGACGACCTGACCCTGATCGGCATCCTCGCCGCATTTGGGATCTGCGCCGCCTACGGACTGTCCAACAACGACCTCGCCTGGCTATGGGTCGCCAGCGGGCTGCTGGTCTTGCAATGGATCGGCGACAGCCTTGACGGAACCCTGGCCCGGGTGCGGAGGATCGAGCGGCCCACATACGGCTATTACATCGACCACATCGTCGACGCCGTCGCAACCGCGGCGATCTGCATCGGCCTCGGACTCTCGCCGCTGATGCTGCTCGCGGTCGGGACCCTGATCGCCGTCGGCTATCTGGTCCTCTCGATCAACGTCTATCTCGAGAGCTTCGCCTTCGGCCGCTTCAACATCGGCTACGGATTCGTCGGCCCGACCGAGGTGCGGCTGATCTTGATCGCGATCAACACCGCCGTCGCGCTGGGCTGGGGGCTCAGCTTCCACCTGCTCGACCTGCGGCTGACCGCGCTCGACCTGGTCGGCCTTGCGATCCTCGCTGCGATGGTCCTGGCGCTGGCGGTGCGGGTGGTTCGCAACCTGCGCGAGCTCTCGCGCCGCGAGCCTGCCGCTCCGCGGCGCGCCCACCGCCGGCGCCGCAGCGAAGAGCTAGCTGCCGACTAGCTTCCGCAGCCCGGCCTCGTCGACGATCTCGGAGCCGACCTCCTCGGCCTTCTGCATCTTCGAGCCGGGGTCGTCGCCGGCGACGACGTAGTCGGTCTTCTTCGACACCGAGCCGGTGACCTTGCCGCCGGCGCGCTTGATCAGCGTCGTCGCCTCCTCGCGCGTCAGGTTCGGAAGCGTCCCGGTCAGGACCAGCGTCTTGCCGTCCAGCGGCCCGCCCCGGGCCGGGCGCCGGTCGCCCTCCTGGGCGAAGTTGAGCCCCCGCTCGCGCAGCTTGCCGATCAGCTCACCGGTCCGCTCGTCGGCCAGCGACTCGGCGATCTGCAGGGCCATGATCGGCCCCACCCCCTCGACCTCCTCGATCTGCTCCGGGTCGGCGCCGCGCAGGGCGTCGATCGTCCCGAAGTAATCGGCGAGAGCCTCCGCGGTCACGTAGCCGACCCCGGGCAGCCCGAGCGCATAGAGGACACGGTTGAACGGCCGGCTACGCGAGGCCTCGATCGAGGCCAGAAGGTTGCGGGCCGAGATCTCGCCGAAGCCCTCGAGGCCCTGCAGCTTCTCGGCGTCGAGGTCGTAGATATCGCCGACGTCGGCGATCAGGCCCTCCTGCAGGAAGCGCCAGGCCTGCTTCTCGCCCAGGCCCTCGATGTCCATCGCGCCCTTGCTGACGAAGTGCTTGACGTGCTGGAAGGACTGCCCGGGACAGCCGCTGCGGTTGGGGCAGTAGGTGAACACCCCCTCGGCCGGCTTCACGGTGGGGGTTCCGCACATCGGGCACTTCTTCGGCGGCTTGGGCCTGCGCAGGCCCTTGCGCTTGCGGGGCAGCTTCGGCGCCACGACCGCCGGGATCACATCCCCTGCCCGCATCACCACGACGTCATCTCCCTCGCGCACGTCCTTGCGCGCCAGGTCCTCCTCGTTGTGCAGCGTCGCCGTGCTGACGGTGACGCCGCCGACGTGCACCGGCTCCAGCATCGCGAACGGGAACAGGGCCCCGGTGCGGCCGACGTTCCAGACCACCTTGTTGAGCTTCGTGGTCGCCGTCGTCGGAGCGAACTTCCAGGCGATCGCCCAGCGCGGCTCGCGACCGACCACCCCGAGCTCGCGCCAGAGGCCCCGCTCGTTGACCTTGACCACGACCCCGTCGATCTCGAAGTCGAGCTGGTCGCGGCGCTCCTCCCACCAGCGGCAGCGCGCCACCACCGCTTCGACGTCGTCGTGCTGGGCGGTGTCGGGGGCGACCTTGAAGCCGCGTTCGCGCAGCCAGGCGAGCTCCTGCTCATGGCTTGCGAACTCGACCCCCTCGGCGGCGCCGGTGCCGTAGACCCAGATCGAGAGCGGCCGCTCCCTTGAGGCGTTGGGGTCGAGCTGGCGGATCGCCCCGGCGGCGGCGTTGCGGGGATTTGCGAAGGTCGGCTGGCCGGCCTCGGCGCGGCGCTCGTTGAGCGAGGTGAAGGCCTCGATCGGCAGGTAGACCTCCCCCCGCACCTCGACCAGCTTCGGCGCACCCCTTTCGGAGAAGCTGAGCGGGATGGCGCCGATCGTGCGCAGGTTGTGGGTCACGTCCTCGCCCACGCGCCCGTCGCCGCGGGTCGCGCCGCGGGTAAGCACCCCGTCCTCGTAGGTCAGCGAGATCGCCAGGCCGTCGATCTTGGGCTCGGTCGTGTAGCTGGTCTGGGCGGCGCTGATGTCGAGCTTCTCCAGCAGCCGGCGCACCCGCGTCTCCCAGGCGCGCAGCTCCTCCTCGGTGCGGGCGTTGGCCAGCGAGAGCATCGGCTCGGCGTGCTCGACGTGCTGGAAGCGATCCAGCGGCGCCGCGCCGACTCGCTGGGTCGGCGAGTCCGGCCGCCGAAGGTTCGGATTGGCCTCCTCGAGGCCGCGCAGCTCGTCGAGCAGGGCGTCGTAGGCATCGTCTCCTATCTCGGGGTCGTCGAGCACGTAGTAGCGGTGGTTGTGGCGCTCGAGCTGGCGCCGCAGCTCTGCCGCCCGCTTCTCCGCGGCGGCGGGGGTCACTGCTTCTCGCGCTGGGCGCCGTCGCGCGAGGCGTCCAGCATCGCCGCCAGGTCCCACTCGCGCAGCGAGTCGAGGCCGTTGCGGTCGGTGAGGTCGAAATGGACCGGAGTCACCGAGATGCGGCCGTTGGCGACCGCGGAGAGGTCCGATCCCTGCTCGTCCTCGAACGAGGGCTCGAAGCCGTAGATCTCATAGCGGCGGCGGCCGTCCTGCGAGTCCTCGTCGACCAGCTTCAGCTCGTCGTTGTAGAGGCGCTTACCGAGGTGCGTGACCTCGACCCCGCTCGGCGGCCCGGCGGGGCAATTGACGTTGACCAGCGTCCCCTCGGGCATCCCCTCCTCGGCCAGCCTGCGCACCAGCCCGGCGAGGAACCCCGCCGCGAGCTCGAAGTCGAAGCTGCGGCCGAAGCGAAACCCCATCTCGCGGCGCTCTGACTGCTGCGAGATCGCGACCGCGGGGATGCCGAGCACGATCCCCTCCAGCGCCGCCGCGACGGTGCCCGAATAGGTGATGTCGTCGCCGAGGTTGGCGCCGTGGTTGATCCCGGAGACGATGATCTCGGGCCGTTCGCCGAGCAGGCCCAGCTCGGCGAAGCGGACGCAGTCGACCGGCGTGCCGTCGGTGGCGAAGCCGGTCGTGCCGTCGCCGAACTCGACCTCCTTGACCGACAGCGGCGAGCGGGTGGTGATGCTGCGCGCCGTGGCGCTGCGGTTGGAGTCGGGCGCGATCACCGCCAGGTCGAGGCTGTCGACCGCCGAGAGCGCCCGCCGGGCCGCGTGCAGCCCCTCGGCGGCGATCCCGTCATCGTTGGTCAGAAGTACTTTCACTTGCAAGATCTTAGGGCCGGCGAAGTGGCCTTCCCGCCCCCCAACACACAACCTGCGGCGGCCTTCGGCCGCCTGACATGCCTCTGCCGCGACACTTTGTGTCGCGGCCCATCAGTACTGCACAGAAGCCAGATAGAGGCCCTGCGGCGGCGCCGTCTCGCCCGCCCGGTCGCGCGGGGCGCGCCGGAGAGCAGATCGACGAATTCCCCGGCGCTTCGCTGACCCCCGGCAACCTCGAGCATCGTCCCGACCAGGGTCCGCACCATCTTGCGCATGAAGGCGTCGGCCTCGATCCAGAAGCAAAGAACTTCGCTCGCCTCCTCGAGCCACTCCGCTCGCAGGATCTCGCGCTCGAAGTGGACGTGCTCGGTGTCGGTGGGGGTGAAGGCGGTGAAGTCGTGGCTGCCGATCAGGGACCCGGCGCAGGCATCAAGCGCCTCGCGCTCGAGCGGGCGCGGCCACCAGAGCGCTCGCCTTCTTTCGAACGGGCTCGGGGCCGACCGGGTCAGCAGCCGGTAGCAGTAGGTCCGCGAGCGGGCGTCGCGGCGGGCGTCGAAGCCATCTGGCATCGCCGCCGCCGCGGTCACCGCGATGTCGTTCGGCAGCAGGCCGTTGAGGTGGCGGGCCAGCCCCCTGCCGGGATCGCCCTCGAAGCTCGCGACCTGGCCCCAGGCGTGGACGCCCGTGTCGGTGCGGCCGGCGACCGTGAGGCCGACCGGGCGCCGCAGGATCGTCTCCAGCGCCGCCTCGAGCTCGCCCTGGACCGTGCGCAGGCCCGGCTGCGCAGCCCAGCCGCGAAAGCCCGAGCCGTCGTATTCAATGTCCAGTCGCGTGGCGGTGATGGTCCTCACGCTAATCGGCCCCGACGGAGGCTAAGGTCGCTGGTCCGGCCTTCGGCGTAGCCTTACGTCGTCCCCGAGAGGAGCAGCGATGTCGAACATGACCGTAAACCAGCGCAACGAGATGGAGCGCGCCACGCTGTCGGGCTCCAACGAGCGGATCCGCCGCGGCTCGGAGCGCGGGGCGCGGGTCTACAACGCCTTTGCCCTGATCGTCGGGGTGGCGCTGTGCGCCGCCGCGCTGAGCATCATCGACGGCTGGGCGCAATGGATCGTGCTGGCCGCGATCGTGGCCACGGTGGTCGGCTTCATGATCGCCGTCAGCCCCAATCGCAAGGGCTGGTAGCCGCGCCGGAACCCCGCGGCGCACGGACGCGAAGCGGAGCACGCCGCGGGCAATGATGCGTCAATCGAGCTGGTGCTAGACCAGCTCGATGTAGACCATCTCGGTCGAGTCGGAGCGCCGCGGCCCGAGCTTGACGATCCGCGTGTAGCCGCCGGGCCGCTCGACGTAGCGCGGCGCCACCTCCTCGAACAGCTTGTGGACCGTGAACTTGTCCTGGCCCAGGGCCGAGAGGGCCTGGCGCCGCGCGTGATGGTCGCCGCGCTTGGCGAGCGTGATCAGCTTCTCGACCTCGGGCTTGACCGCCTTCGCCTTCGCCTGACTGGTCTTGATCCGCTCGTGGGCGATCAGCTGCTTGGAGAGGTTGGCCATCAACGCCTTGCGATGGGCGGCGTCGCGGCTCAGCTTTCCCTTCTTGCGGCGATGGCGCACGGCGGCCAGCCTAGTCGGGACGCAGCGAGAGGCCCCGCGAGTCGAGGGTCTCGATCACTTCCTCGATCGACTTCTGACCGAAGTTCGGGATCGCATTCAGCTCCGACTCCGACTTGCGGACCAGGTCGCCGACCGTCTGCACGCCTGCCCGCTTGAGGCAGTTGTACGAGCGGACGCCGAGCTCCAGCTCCTCGATCAGGATCTCGTCGAGGCCGTCGCCGCCGGGAGCGGCAACCGTCTCGGGAATGCCCGATTCGCCGCCGATCGCAACCGGCTCGCGAACCGTCAGCTCCTCGACCCGGTCGGCGTCGGTGAAGATCGCCAGGCTCTTGATCAGGATCTCGGAGGCCTCGCGCAACGCTCCCGCCGGCTCGACCGAGCCGTCGGTCTCGAGGTCCAGCGTCAGCTTGTCGAAGTCGGTGCGCTGACCGACTCGAGCCGAGTCGACACTGTAGGAGGCGCGCCGGATCGGCGAGAAGATCGAGTCGATCGGGACGACCCCGATCGGTGCCTCCTCGGTCTTGTTGTCCTCGGCCGGCGAGTAGCCGCGGCCGCGGCCGATCGTCAGGTACATCTCGAGCTTGGTCTTCTTCTCGAGCGTTGCGATCGGGGCGTTGGGGTTGAGGATCTCGACCCCGGAAGGGAGGTCGATGTCCTTCGCCTTGACCTCGCCGGGCCCGGTCGCCACCAGCGGCGCCTCGACCTCGTCGGCATCGGTGTGCATGCGCACCACGATCTCCTTCAGGTTGAGGACGATGTCGGTGACGTCCTCCTTGACGCCGGGCACGGTTGAGAACTCGTGCGCGACGCCCTCGATGCGGACGCTGGTGATCGCGGCGCCTCCGAGCGAAGAGAGCAGCACGCGGCGGAGGCTGTTTCCGAACGTGTAACCGAACCCCTTGTCTAGGGGCTCGACCGTGAAGGTGCCGCGGTTGTCATCGACCTTCTCGGCGCTGATTCTGGGGACCTGGAATTCAGTGGGCATGCGTTCCTCGTGTAGGGGTCTTGTTTCGCGGTCTACTTGGAGTACAGCTCAACGATGAGCTGCTCCTGGACCGGCGCGGAAATCTCTGAGCGCTCCGGGAGACGGAGCACCTTGGCGGTGAGCGAGTCATGGTCGGCCTGCAGCCAGGCCGGGACCGTTGCCGTTAGCTCGGTGGCGGCACGGACCAGGTCGGTGGCCGCCGAGTTGGACTTGATCGAGATCACGTCGTCGGGGCGCACCTGGTAGGAGGGGATGTCGACCCGGCGCCCGTTGACCATCCAGTGGCCGTGGCGCACCAGCTGGCGCGCCTGGCGCCGTGAGCTGGCAAAGCCCAGCCTGACCAAGACGTTGTCGAGCCGGCACTCCAGGATCCGCAGAAGGTTCTCGCCCGTTACCCCGTCCTGGCGCGAGGCCTTGTCGTAGTAGGAGCGGAACTGCTTTTCCAGCACCCCGTAGTAGCGGCGCGTCTTCTGCTTCTCGCGCAGCTGCTGACGGTACTCGGACTGGCGCATCCTGCCCCGGCCATGCTCGCCGGGCGGATAGGAGCGGCGCTCGACGCCGCACTTGTCGGTGAAGCAGCGCTGGCCCTTGAGGAACAGCTTCTGCCCCTCTCGGCGGCACTGCTTGCACTGCGGTGAGGTGTCGCGGGCCATTAGACCCGCCTCCGCTTGCGGGGCCGGCAGCCGTTGTGGGCCTGCGGCGTCACGTCCTTTACGGTCGTCACCTCGAGGCCTGCCGCCTGCAGCGAGCGGATCGCGGTCTCGCGACCCGAGCCGGCGCCCTTGGCGAACACCTCGACCCTCTGCAGGCCGTGCTCCATGCCTTTCTTGGCCGCCGAGTCGGCGGTCACCTGGGCGGCGAAGGGGGTGCTCTTGCGCGAGCCCTTGAAGCCGGCGCTGCCCGCCGACTCCCAGGCGATCACGTTGCCGTCGGTGTCGGTCAGGGTGACGATCGTGTTGTTGAAGGAAGTCTTGATGTGGGCCTGGCCGTAGGCGATGTTCTTCTTCACCCGGCGGCGAGCGCGACCCTTCTGTCCTTTTGCCTGTGCCACTCAGATCCCTACTTCGGCGTCGGTGCCCGGCGGCGTCCGGCGACGCTCATCCGCTTCGGGCCCTTGCGGCCGCGGGCATTGGTCTTCGTTCGCTGGCCACGCACCGGCAGGCCGCGCCGGTGGCGCAGCCCGCGGTAGGAGCCGATCTCGGTCAGGCGCTTGACGTTCTGCGAGCGCTCGCGGCGCAGGTCGCCTTCGACGTTCAACGCCTCGACCGCCTCGCGCAGCTTCACGACCTCGTCCTCGGTCAGGTCCTTGACCGCGGTGTCGGGATCGACGCCGGTCTGGGCGAGGATCTTGCGCGCGGTCGAGGGGCCGATGCCGTAGACGTAGCTGAGGCCGACCTCGACCCGCTTGTTGGTTGGGATGTTTACGCCTGCGATCCGCGCCAAGCTAGCCCTGCCGCTGCTTGTGTCGAGGGTTCGAGCAGATCACGAGAACGGATCCGCCACGGCGGATCACCTTGCATTTCTCGCACATCGGTTTTACGGATGCCCGTACTTTCATCAGCCTCGAATTCGTATCGGATCAGGAGGCCCACCGTCCCAGGAGTTGGACCGCGGGCAGAAAAAACCGGCCGGAAGGCCGACGCAGAAGGATAGCAGGGGGTCCCAGGCGTGTCCCAGGCGTGCGGCGCGCCCTAGCGGGGCAGGCTGTTGAGGATCGAAACGGCCTGCTGGAAGGTGGGCCGGTTCTGGAACGGCTGTGGGTCGATCCCCAGCCCGGAGGCGTTTGTGGAGCGGTTGCGGTCGAAGCAGCTCGGCTGCGGGTTCGAGGCGCAGTCGCCGTACCCGTAGAGCTCCTTCGGAGTGACGGTCAGCGCCTCGCGCAGCGAGGCGCGCAGGGCGGCCCGGCAGCGCTTGCGCGAGCCGCTGCCGCAGTAGACGCGGCTGTAGGCGAGCTTGCGGTGGGCCCGGTGGCGGTGCTTTCGGTGGCCATGGCGGCGCCCCAGCGCCCGATGGGCATGGTGGGCGTGATGACGGTGCCCGTGACCGTGGTGGCGGTGGCGCGCGTAGAGGTCGCGCAGGTCGTTGAGGACGTAGCCGTACCAGCCGTCGGCGAAGTCGGGCGCGCTTGGGTCGCGGCGTGTGAAGTCGCCGTCCGGCAGCATGTCCTCGACCGCGCCGAAGGCGTCGCCGCCGAGCGCCGGCTGGAACTCCGCCTGGACCAGCTTCGGCCACCAGGCGTCCATCAGCTCGATCGCGGGCGTGGACTCGTAGGTCCCGTCCCGGTCCAGGTCCTCGCGGTGGGCGCCGGCGCTGCGCCAGGCGCGGAGCTCGGCGATCGCGTTTTGCAGCTGCGGGTCCTTGGGCTTGCCGATCGCCCGCAGCAGGATCGGCAGGTCCTTGACGGCGCGGATGTCCTGCGTGGCCGAGAGCTCCATCGCCTGCACTACCTGGGCCAGGCTCGCCTTGCGGCGACCCTTTATGTCGCTGCGGATCTTGTCTTCGATCAGCTGGCTGCGGTAGATCGGGCCGAACGCGTACTTGTCGTCGGCCGCCGCCCAGCCGCGGGCCTGCTTGTTGTTCCAGGAGACCAGGTAGGGCTGGTCGACGGCATGGGGGATTTTCCGCTGCGGAAGCCATGCGGCCTCGTGCAGCGAGGGGTCATACCGCTTCCAATCGAACTGCCCGGTGCCGAGGATCGGGAAGTCGGGGGAGGTCTTCTTGGCCCGTTGCGGGTACCAGCCGGTCAGCTGGTAGGCGATGTGCTGCGAGTCGATGTAGGACCAGTTGAAGGCGAAGTTCATCAGCCCCGCGGCGCGCCTGAAGTCGGCGGGTCCACGGATCGCGCCGGGATCGTTCATCTGCTGGAAGAAAAGCGCCGAGTCGGCCTCGTGCCCGTAGGTGCTGCGGGCGCTGACGAAGGCGACGCGCTTGCCGTGCACCGTGCCGCGGGCATAGACGATCCCGTGCACCGTGCGGTAGGCGGTCAGCGTCTCCGAGCCCGGCGGCGTCTGGTCGACGGCGCTTGGCAGCCAGCTGTTGTTGCGGACCAGCTTCTCCATCGGCAGGCATTGGCCCTTGTAGAGGTAGTGGTAGTCGTCCTGGCAGAGAACCTCGGCGAATGTGTCGACGTTGTCGGAGGTCGCCGTGGTCGCGCTCCAGGCGTAATCGCGGCCGTGCCCGAGCAGCACGAAGAGGTTGACGCCGGGGAAGGTGGCGCCCTCAGCGTCATAGCCGGGGCCGTGCAGGTCCTCCTCCATGAGGATCTGCGGCAGGTAGTAGCCGACCTGCGGGCCGAGAACTCCGACCGGATGCCCGGTCCGCGACTCGCGTGCCGAGACGAGCTCCCAGTTGGAAGCGTGCGGTGAACGCAGCTCACGCATCAACTGGGCGCCGAGGTTCGCGAACGGACCGCCCGCTCCCGAAGATTGGCGGCTTGCCGGCGGCGCCACCGGCGCGTCCTGGACCGAACCGGGGTCCGGAAGCGCCAGGCCGCGCTTCGAGAACGGGCTCCCGGTCTCATACGGAAAGCGCTTCTTCAGCACAGTGGTCGGCGCCCTGGGGTCGTTTGCCTCGCGGAAGTCGACCCAGGCCTTGGCCCCCTTCTTGCCTCCGAAGCGGCGCTGCAGCGCCTGCAGGGTCTTGGCCGAGTCCAGCTCGCGGCCGCCGCCGCGCCCGAAGATCCCGCCGATCAGCGAGGCTGTGGCAACCACGTCGGGACCCGTCCACGGCTGCGGCAGCTTGCCAAGCGCCGTGTATTCGGCCGGCAGCATCGTGGGGATGTTGAGCAGCTGGGTGGCCTGCTGGATGTAGGCGTTGATCCCCGCCACGTAGGCGTTCAGCTCGCTGACCAGCTCGGCTCCCTTCTCGCCGTAGAGCTGCGGCGCGAGGTCGATCTGGCGCTGCAGGTCGGCCTCGGTGTAGGGAGCGGCCTGCCACTGGCCGCGGTCCATGGCGCGATTGCTGGCCGAGCCTCCGACGAAGGAGGAGAGGCTGGCCTCACCGGTGTGGCGGAGGACGTCCATCAAGAAGAGCCGGTCCTGGGCCCCCGCGTAACCGGCCCCGAAGGCGACGTCGTCGGCAGTGTCGCCGTAGATGTGGGGGATGCCGTAGGAGGAGTCGCGGACGATCGTCACCCCAGGCCGCCCCGGCGGCACGGTCGTCGAGGCGACGTCGCCGGACCGCACGCCGAAGGTGGCGTCCTTGTAGAACTGGGGAACCTGCGCGTCGGTGAGGGTCGGAGCGGCGTAGAGCAGGTTGTTGTAGAGCGGCTGCTGGTCCATCCAGTGGGCCGGATAGCTGCCGTTGAGCTGGAACAGCGCCAGGTCGGTGGCGTTGTCGAGGCCGTTCTCGCCCGGCGGCAGGACGTTGAGAAAGCCGCCGGCGTCGTTGGTCCCGTAGGGCTGCGGCGCCGCCGCCAGGGCGGGCGACGCGATCCAGAGCAGTGACGCGGTTGCCAGCGCGACCAAGCACCCGCTAATCCACCAAAAACGTCTTTCCCGCCGCTGCCCCATACCCCGCGGCGAGTATATGCAGGGCCGGCAGGCAGCGCGCCGGGTTCAGCGGCCGCCGCCGCTCAGTCTTCCTCGGCGTGCCAGGGGGTGAGTACGCGCGGCCCCTCGGCGGTGACCGCGACCGTGAACTCGAAATGGGCCGCCAGCGAACCGTCCTGCGAGTAGACGGCCCAGCCGTCGTCGCCCATCCGCACCAGGGGCCCGCCGGCATTGACCATCGGTTCGATCGCCAGCACCATCCCCTCCTCGAGCAGGGGGCCGCGGCCGGGCTCGCCGTAGTTGGGTATCTGCGGCTCCTCGTGCATGTCGCGGCCGATCCCGTGGCCGACGAGGCTGCGGATGATCGAGAAGCCGTCGAGCTCGACCCGGCGCTGGATCGCCGCCGAGACGTCGCCGAGGTGGTTGCCGGCGCGCACCTGGGCCGTTCCCTCCATCAGCGCCTCGCGGGTGGTGTCGAGCAGCCGCCGCGCCTCGTCGCTGACCGCGCCGACCGGAACGGTGATCGCGGCGTCGGAGACCCAGCCGTCGCGAACCACGCCGACGTCGATCGAGATCACGTCGCCGCGCCGCAGCTCCTGCGGCCCGGGGATTCCGTGCACGACCATCGAGTTGACCGAGGTGCAGATCGAGCCCGGAAAGCCGCGATAGCCCTTGAAGGCGGGCTCGGCCCCCTGGGAGCGGATGAACTTCTCCGCCGCTCGGTCGAGGTCCTCGGTCGTCGCCCCGGCCCGGGCGCCGGACTCAAGCAGCCGCAGGCAGCGGACGAGCAGGCTCCCTGAGGCAGCCATCTTCTCGATCTGCTCCGGGGTCTTGCGAATGATCATCCGATACATGACGTCAGCTGTCGATTTCCTCTTCGAGCTTCAGCGTCGCCAGCAGGGCCCGGATCCTGTCGCCGACCTCATCCGGTGACTGGGCCCCGTCGACCCGCCGCAGCAGGCCCTTGTCGTCGTAGTAGGAGACCAGCGGCTCGGTCTTCTCACGGTACTGCTCGAGACGATGGCGGATCACCTCCGGCTTGTCGTCATCGCGGGTGACCAGCCGGCTGCCGTCGATGTCGCAGACGTCGGCCTCCTTCGGGGGATCGAACTCGACGTGGAAGACATGGCCGTTCTTGGCGCAGGTTCGCCGTCCCCCGAGACGCCGCACGACCTCCTCGTCGGGGACCTCGATCAAGAGCGCCGCGGTCAGTCCCCGGTCGAGCTTGTCCAGCTCGCCGTCGAGCGCCTCGGCCTGTGGCATCGTGCGCGGAAAGCCGTCGAGGATAAAACCGTCGTCCGCCTCGGAGTCCCCGAGGCGCTCGGTGATGACCCCGATGATCACCTCGTCGGGCACCAGGTCGCCGCGGTCCATGTACTCCTTCGCGCTGCGGCCGAGCTCGGTCTCGTCGCGAACCGCGGCCCGCAGGATGTCCCCGGTCGCGTAATAGGGAAGCCGGAAGTCCTCCTGCAGGCGCACGCCCTGGGTGCCCTTGCCGGAGCCGGGCGGGCCAAGCAGGACGAGGTTCAGCTCAGACACCGCTGAGCCGAGGCTACTTCAAGAAGCCTTCGTAGTTGCGCATCATCAGCTGCGCTTCCAACTGCTTGACCGTGTCCAGGGCGACGCCGATCACGATCAGGATCGAGGTGCCGCCGAAGAAGAATGTGGCCGACGTCTGGCTGATAAGGATCGTCGGCAGCGCCGCGACCAGGGCCAGGTAGAGGGCCCCTGGCAGGGTCAGCCGGGAGAGGATGCGGTCGAGGTACTCGGCGGTCGGCCGGCCCGGTCTCACCCCGGGGATGAATCCCCCGTATTTCTTCAGGTTGTCGGCCTGGTCGACCGGGTTGAAGGTGACCGCGGTGTAGAAGTAGGTGAAGATGATGATGAAGAAGGATTCGCCGGCGACGTAGGCCCAGTGCTGGGGGCCGAAGAAGTTGGCGAATGAGAGCGCCGCGGGGGTGTTCAGAAGCTGTCCGATCGTCGGCGGCATCGCCATGATCGAGGCGGCGAAGATGACCGGGATCACGCCCGCCATGTTGACCCGCAGCGGCAGGTAGGTCGAGCCGCCGGAGGTCATCCGGCGGCCGACGACGCGCTTCGCGTACTGGACCGGGATCCGCCGCTGGCCCTCCTGGACGAAGACGATCGCGACGATCACCGCCAGAGCGATGAACGGCATCATCACGACGAAGACCTGGTCGGGGTTGTTCCACCACTTGTCGATCCCGCTCGGGATCCGCGAGGCGATCGAGGCGAAGATCATCAGCGAGATCCCGTTGCCGACCCCGCGCTGTGTGATCAGCTCGCCGAGCCACATCAGAAGCGTCGTGCCCGCGGTCAGCGAGACGACGATCAAGAAGACCTTGGTGAAGGTGCGCTCGCCGATCGGGCTGGTGCCGCTGCCGAGGAAGCGGCTGGAGCTGAAGAGGAAGACGTAGCCGAGCGACTGCGCGAAGGCGAGCGCGACCGTCAGGTAGCGGGTGTACTGGGTGATCTTCTGCTGCCCGACCTCGCCCTCCTTCTGCAGCTTCTCCAGCGAGGGGACAACCACCGTCAGGAGCTGGAGGATGATCGAGGCCGTGATGTAGGGCATGATCCCGAGCGCGAACAGCGACAGGCGCGAAAGGCTTCCGCCCGAGAAGAGGTTGAGGAAGCCGAGGATGTTGCCCGAGCCGGCGAAGTTGTTGGAGACGTTCTTGACCGCGTTGATGTCGATCCCCGGCGCCGGTATGTAGGCACCGAGCCGGTAGAGCAGCAGCATCGCTGCTGTGAAGGCGATCTTGCGGCGGATCTCCGGGACCGTGAAGGCGTTGGCGATCGTCTGCAGCATCTAGTCGTCCAAAGTCTGGCAGGTGCCGCCGGCGGCCTCGATCTTCTCCTTCGCCGCGGCGCTGAAGGCGTGGGCACGCACGGTTAGCTTCTTCGAGATCTCGCCGCGGGCGAGGATCTTGACCGGGTCGGCGCGCTTGGCCAGGCCGGCCTCGCGCAGGCTCGCGGGATCGACGGTGGCACCGGACTTGAAGCGAGCGTCGAGGTCGGCGAGGTTGACCGGCTGCCTGTGGGTGCGGAAATTCTCGAACGGCATCGACATCTTCTTGTGCGGGCCGCGCAGCTTGCGCATCCGCATGTGGATCGGGTTCTGGCCGCCCTCGTAGGCGACCTTGCGCTTGCTGCCCGAGCGCGCCCCGGCTCCCTTGTGCCCGCGGCCGGAGGTCTTGCCGAGCCCGGAGCCCTCGCCGCGGCCGAGCCGGCGCCGGCGCTTGCGCGCGCCGGGCTTGGGCTTCAGGTTGTGCAGGCCGAGCTCATCGGCGCGGTTGGCCATCAGGAGCCGCCCTCCTCGATCTCGATCAGGTGCCCGACGACGCGCAGCTGCCCGCGCAGCTGCGGGCTGTCGACGCGCTCGGAGGCGGCGCCGGGGCGCCCGAGCCCGAGCGCCAGCAGGGTCGCGCGCTGGTTGGGCTTGGTTCCGTTGCTGGAGCGGGTCTGGCGCAGCTTGAGGCTGCTCACGAGGAATCACCGCCCGGCGGGGGCTCCTGCGGAGCCGATTCAGCCGCCGGCTCGGTCTCGGTTGCGACAGCTACCGGCTCGGCGGGCGCGGGGGCTCCGTCTTCGGCGGTCTCGGTCGCGCCCTCCGTCTCGAGGTGCAGGCCGAGTACCTCCCTCACACTCAGCCCCCGCATCTCGGCGACCTGCTCGGGGCGGCGCAGCCGCATCAGGCCGTCCATCGTCGCCTTGACGAGGTTGATCGGGTTCTGGGTTCCGATGCTCTTGGTCAGCACGTCGCGGACGCCACCCAGCTCGAGCACCGCCCGCACCCCGCCCCCGGCGATCACGCCGGTACCGGGGCTGGCCGGACGCAGGACGACGTGACCGGCGCCGAAGCGGCCGATGATCTTGTGGGTGATCGTGTTGCCGTACTTCGGGATCCGGATCAGGCTCTTGCGCGCGTTCTCGACCGCCTTCTGGATCGCCAGCGGGACCTCGCGTGCCTTGCCGTAGCCGATCCCGACCACGGACTCCTCGTCGCCGACCGCAACCAGGGCGGTGAACGAGAAGCGCCGGCCGCCCTTGACGACCTTGGCGACGCGGTTGATCTCGATCACCCGTTCCTGCAGGTCGAGCCCTCGCGGGCTCACGGTCTCGAAGTCGGTTGTGTTTGCACCCTTCATTGGAAGCCGGTCACCGTAGCGGACTAGAAGCTCAGGCCGCCCTCGCGGGCGCCCTCGGCGAGCGCCCTCACGCGCCCGTGGTAGCGGTAGCCGCCGCGATCGAAGACGCAGCTCTTGACTCCGGACTCGCCGGCCCGCTGGGCCAGAAGCTCTCCGGCCTTCTTGGCCTGCTCCATGCGGTCGAGCTTGCGCAGGTCGGACTCGGTCCAGTTGACGGCCGCCAGCGTGCGGCCGGCGTCGTCGTCGACAAGCTGCGCGAAGACGCCGCGGTTGGAGCGGTAGACCGAGAGCCGCGGCCGCTCGGCGCTGCCGCGCAGCTTGGCCCGGACGCGGCGGCGGCGGCGCAGGCGCTGCTGCTGCTTGGAGACGACCGTCATGCCCGCTTGCCCACCTTACGCGCGACCTGCTCGCCCGAGTAGCGCACGCCTTTGCCCTTGTAGGGCTCCGGCGGGCGGCGCTTGCGGATGTCGGCGGCGATCTGGCCCACCTGCTGCTTGTCGATTCCGCGGACCACGATCTCGGTCGGCTGCGGGACCTCGAACTCGATCCCCTCCGGCGCCTCGACCGAGACCGGGTGTGAGTAGCCGAGCGATAGCTCCAGCCCCTTGCCGCGCAGCTGCGCCCGGTAGCCGACGCCCTGAATCTCGAGCCGCTTCTCGTATCCCTCGGTGACCCCGACGACCATGTTGGCGATCAGGCTGCGGGTCAGTCCGTGCAGGGCCCGGTGCTCGCCGCGGTCGGTCGGGCGCTCGACCGTCAGCGTGCCCTCGGCGGTCTCGACCTTCATCTCGGCCGAGACGTCCTGCTCGAGCTCGCCTTTCGGGCCCTTGACGCTGACGTGTCCGGGCTTGACCTCGACGGTCACGCTCTCGGGGATCTCAACCGGCTTTCTTCCGATCCTGCTCATCGCTCACCAAACGTAGGCGACGACCTCGCCGCCCACTCCCTTCGCCTTCGCCTCGTGCCCGGTCATCACGCCGCTGGAGGTCGAGACGATCGCGGTGCCGGTGCCGCCATGGACCCGCGGGACCTTCATCCGGTCGACGTAGCGGCGCCTGCCGGGACGCGAGACGCGCTCCAGCCCGGTGATCACCGGCCGTCGCGCCTCGGTGTACTTGAGCCGGACCTTGATCACGTCCCCGACCCGCGCCGGCTCGGAGGCGAAGTCGGTGATGTAGCCCTGCTCCTTGAGGATGCGCGACATCTCCAGCTTCAGGCGCGAGGCGGGAATCTCCACCTCGTCCTGGCCGGCTCGCAGCGCGTTGCGCATCCGGGTCAGGTAGTCGGCTATCGGGTCGGTGAGCATCTACCAGCTCGACTTGGTCATCCCGGGCACGTAGCCCTCGTGTGCCGCCTCGCGCAGGCAGATCCGGCAGAGGCCGAACTTGCGGTAGTACGCGCGCGGTCGCCCGCAACGGCGGCAGCGGTTGTAGCCCCGGGACTTGTACTTGGGCTTGCGCTGCTGTCGAACCTTCTGTGAAGTCTTTGCCACTCGGCTACTCCTCTTGCTTCTCGTCGTCTGAACCCTCGGACTCGGGCGCGGATTCGGCGCCCTCGCCCTCTTCGCCCTCTTCGCCCTCTTCCTCGCGCACCGGCTTGGCGTAGGCCTCGGGGTTCTCCTCCTTGAGCTGTTCCAGCGCCGCCTCCTCGGCCTCGGCGCGCAGCCGGGCCTCCTCGCGGCGCCGCTCCTCCTCGGCCTCCTCCTCGGCATCGACCGCGCCCGGGCGGCCCTGCTCGGAGAACGGCATCCCGAGCCCCAGCAGGAGCTCGAAGGCTTCCTCGTCGCTGGCCGCCGTGGTGGTGATCGTGACGTCGAGGCCGCGGACCTGGTCGATCGAGTCGTAGTCGATCTCGGGGAAGATCAGCTGTTCGCGGATGCCCATCGAGTAATTGCCGCGGCCATCGAAGGAGCGCGGGTTGAGCCCCCGGAAGTCGCGGATGCGGGGGATCGCGATCGAGCAGAGCCGGTCGAGGAACTCCCACATGCGGGCCCGGCGCAGAGTCACCGAGACGCCGACCGGCATCCCCTCGCGGATCTTGAAGGAGGCGATCGACTTGCGGGCCCGGCGCACGTTGGGGCGCTGGCCGGCGATCGTCGCCAGCTGCTCCCCCGCCGCCTCCAGCAGCTTGTCGTCCTGCTTTGCCTCGCCGACCCCCATGTTGAGGGTGATCTTCTGCAGCCGCGGAGCCTGCATCGGGCTCGAGTAGCCGAACTTCCCGGTCAATGCCGGCAGCACCTCCTGCTCGTAGCGCTCGCGCATCCGCGGCGGCGGCGCAACCTGGGCTGGAGCGGTGGCTTCCATCAGTCGATCACCTCGTCGCTCCGCTTCGAGAAGCGCTCGCGCTTGCCGCCCTCGCGGCGGATGCCGACCCGCGTCGCCTTGTTGTCCTTGGGATCGAGCAACATCACGTTGGAGACGTGGATCGGCCCCTCCTTCTCGACGATCCCGCCGACCTCGCCGCCACGCTGGGCCTGGTTGACCGAACGCGGGCGCTCGTGGCGCTTGACGATGTTGAGGCCCTCGATGAAGACGGTCCGGCGCTTGGGATCGGTGCGCAGGACGCGGCCGGTCTTGCCGCGGTCCTTGCCGGCCGTCACCGTGACGTGGTCGTCCTTGCGTATCCGCATCGACTTCATCACAAGACCTCAGGCGCCAGGGAGACGATTCGCATGAAGTTGCGCTCGCGAAGCTCGCGCGCGACCGGGCCGAAGATTCGGGTGCCGCGGGGATTGTTCTGGGGATCGATCAGCACCGCGGCGTTCTCGTCGAAGGCGATGTAGGTGCCATCGGGACGGCCGAACTGCTTGCGGGTGCGGACCACGACCGCCTGCACGACCTCGCCCTTGCGGACGCCGCCCTGCGGGCTCGCCTGCTTGACGGTCGCCGTGATCACGTCGCCGACCCCCGCATAGCGGCGGTGCGAGCCGCCCTTGACGCGGATGCAGAGAAGCTCCCTGGCGCCTGAGTTGTCGGCCACCTTGACCCTCGACTCTTGCTGGATCACGAGCTACCTGGCCTTCTCCACCACTTCGAGCAGCCGCCAGCGCTTGGTGCGCGAGAGCGGCCGCGTCTCGACCACCCGCACGACGTCCCCCTGGCCGGCTTCGTTTGACTCGTCGTGTGCGCGCAGCGTCCGTGTGCGGCGGACGACCTTCTCGTAAGCGGGATGGCGGCGGGCGATGTCGATCCGCACCGTGATCGTCTTGTCGGAGCGGTCCGAGACGACGATGCCCTGCCGGACCTTGGCCGGGTTGGGCCGGCGCTCGGCCGGCGGGGTCCCGGTCCCCGTCTCGCCTTTCTTGGTGCGCTGGGTCTGGCGATGGCGGCGGCGGGAGACCGCGCTCTCGCCGCGGCGCTGGCGGCGTTCGGTCTGGCGCTCCTCGGGGCTGAGCTGCGGGCGCGCCTCGGCCGGCCGCCGCGAGCGCTCGAGGCGCCCGCGCGTCTTCCAGTCGAGGTCATCACCCGCCGCCTCCTCCGCTTCGCGTCCGGGGGCGGCGGGGGCCGCTTCAGCTGCTGAGTCCTCGGTCGACGCATCGTCGGAGGCGGCCTCGGCTTGGGACCCTTCCTCGGCGGGGGCCTCTTCGGCCGGTTCCTCGGCAGGGGCCTCCGCGGCCTCCTCTGAGGGGGCCTCGGCCTCGGGCGCCTGCTCGGTTGCCGCGGCTTCGGGCTCTTCGGGCGTCTGCTCGCCGTTCTCTGTCTTGTCTTGCTCTTCTGCCATCAGTGCTTTCTCAGCTCGGTCTCGAGGTCGATCCCACGCTCGCGGGCGACGGTCAACAGCCGCGCCACGTCGCGTCGCGCGGCCCCGACGCGGGCCGTGTTCTCCAGCTCGCCGGTCGCGTGGCGGAAGCGCAGGTTGAACGCCTCGTCCTGCGCGTCGCGGAGCCGAACCACCAGCTCCTCGTCCTTGAGGTTATGCGCTTCAGAGCCCTTCATTCGGGCCCTCCCTCGCGAGTGACCACCTTGGTCTTGATCGGAAGCTTGTTGCCGGCCAGGCGCATCGCGTCCTTGGCCAGTTCCTCGGGCACCCCGGCGAGCTCGAACATCACCCGTCCGGGCTTGATCACCGCGACCCAGCCCTCCGGATTGCCCTTGCCCGAGCCCATCCGGGTCTCGGCCGGCTTCTTGGTCACCGGCTTGTCGGGGAAGACGTTGATCCAAACCTTGCCGCCGCGCTTGATCTTGCGCGTCATCGCGATCCGCGCCGCCTCGATCTGGCGGTTGGTGATCCAGCCGCGCTCCAACGCCTTCAGCCCGTACTCGCCGAAGGCGACGGTGGTGCCGCCCTTCGAGTTGCCGCGCATGCGGCCGCGCATCTGCTTGCGGTACTTGACCCGCTTCGGCATCAGCATCAGCGACCACCTCCGCCGCCGTCGCCGGGCGCTCCGTTGCCGCCCTGGCCGTCGGTGCGGAAGCCCTCGGGCATGACCTCGCCCTTGTTGATCCAGCACTTGACACCGATGCGGCCGGTCGTCGTCCGCGCCTCGAAGAAGCCGTAGTCGATGTCGGCGCGCAGGGTGTGCAGCGGCACCCGGCCGTCCGAGTAGCCTTCGGTGCGCGCCATCTCGGCCCCGCCGAGGCGGCCCGAAACCTGGACCTTGACCCCCTTGGCGCCGGAGCGCATCGCCGAGGTCAGGGCCCGCTTCATCGCGCGCCGGAAGGCGACCCGGTTCTGCAGCTGCTCGGCGATCGACTGCGCGACCAGCTTCGCGTCCAGCTCCGGGCGCTTGACCTCGCGGATGTTGACCTTGACCGGCTGCCCGGTCAGCTTGTGCAGGTCCCGCCGCAGGGCGTCGACCTCGCTGCCCGACTTGCCGATCACGATTCCAGGCCGCGCGGTGTGGATGTCGACCGTGACCTCGCCGCGGCGCTCGATCGTGATGTCCGAGAGCCCGGCATGCGAGAGCTTGCCCACGATGTGGTCGCGGATCGCGATGTCCTCGAGCAGCTTGTCGGCGAAGCCGCGATCGTCGAACCAGGTCGACTTCCAGTCGTGGATGTAGCCGACGCGGAAGCCCTCGGGATGGATCTTCTGGCCCATTGCCTACTCCTCCGCCTCGGGTGACAGCGCCACCGAGATGTGACTGGTTCGTTTGTTGATCCTCGTCGCCCGGCCCAGCGCCCGCGGCCGGTAGCGGCGCAGCGTCGGCCCCTCGTCGACGGTGATTTCGGCGATCCTCATGTCGTCGGCGACAAGCTCGTGGTTGTTCTCCGCGTTGGCGGCGGCGGAGTCGATCAGCCTCAGGATGTCCTGGCCCACCGAGCGGGGCGAGAACTGAAGCAGCGCCCGCGCCTTCTCGATCTGCAGGCCGCGGACCTGATCGGCGACGAGGCGCGCCTTGCGCGGGGCGCTGCGCACGTAGCGGGCGCTGGCGCGGACCACCGGCAGTGGCGGCGCCTCCTCCTTCGCGGGCTTCGGCTTCGGCGCGGCCTTCTTCGGCTTCGGCTTCGATTCGGCCTTCGGCTTTGCGGCTCCCTTTTCGGTCTCCTTGGCCGCCTTGGCGCGCGGCTTTCGCGCCGCGCCCTTCTTCGGCTCCTCGGATGCCTTCGAGCGCGGCTTGCGGGCCGGCTTGCGCGAGCCCTTCGCCTTCTCTTCGGTCCCGCCCGACCCGGTCGTCTTGTCGTCCTCGGGCATCCCTACTCCTCGGACTTCTTGTCGGTCCCCGAATGGGCACGGAAGGTCCGCGTCGGCGCGAACTCGCCCAGCTTGTGGCCGACCATCGACTCGGAGATGAAGACCGGCACGTGCTTGCGGCCGTCGTGGACGGCGATCGTGTGGCCGACCATCTCCGGGAAGACGGTCGAGGTCCGCGACCAGGTCTTGACCATCTGCTTCTGGCCGGCGTCGTTCATCTGCGCGATCCGGCCGAGCAGACGCTCCTCCGCCCAGGGCCCCTTCTTGGTCGAGCGTCCCATCGCTAGCGCTTCTTCTTGCCGCGCCGCCTGGCGCGGACGATGTAGCGGCTGGAGGGCTTGCCCTTGCGGCGGGTGCGATAGCCGAGCGTCGGCTTGCCCCAGGGCGTCACAGGATGGCCGCCGGGCGTGTGGTGGGCCTCGCCCCCGCCATGCGGGTGGTCGACCGGGTTCATCGCCACCCCGCGGGTCTGCGGGCGGCGTCCCTTGTGGCGGCTGCGGCCGGCCTTGCCGAGCTTGATGTTCTGGTGCTCGGGGTTGGAGAGCGAGCCGACGGTGGCCCGGCACTCGGCCCGAACCATCCGCACCTCCGAGGAAGGCAGGCGCAGGCTGACCATCGGGCCTTCCTTGGCGACGACCTGGATCGCGGTGCCGGCGGCGCGGCCGAGGCGGCCGCCCTGCTCGGGCACGAGCTCCACGTTGTGGACCACGGTGCCGGTCGGGATGCGGCTCAGCGCCAGCGTGCTCCCGGGCCTGATGTCGGCCCCGTCGCCGGACTCCACCTGATCGCCGACCCGCAGGCCCTGCGGGGCGAGGATGTAGCTCTTCGCCCCGTCGGCGTAGTACAGAAGCGCGATGTAGCAGCTGCGGTTCGGGTCGTACTCGATCGCGGCGACCTTCGCCGGAACGCCGTCCTTGCGGCGCTTGAAGTCGATGCGCCGGTAGCGGCGCTTGGCGCCGCCGCCGCGGTGGCGGCTGGTGACGCGACCGTAGGAGTTGCGGCCACCGGACTTGCGAGCGCCCTCGGTAAGCGACTTCTCGGGCTCGCTCGAGGTCACCTGCTCGCGCAGCGGATAGGTCGCGAAGCGGCGCCCCGGACTGGTCGGCTTTGTGCGTCGATTCGGCATCCGTTATCCCTCAGCCGCCGCTCCCTCGAACAGCTCGATGCGCTCTCCCGGCGCCAGCTGCACGACGGCCTTCTTCCAGCTGCGGGTCTTGCCCTGGTGCAGGCCGCGGCGCTTCGGCTTCGCGCGCACCTTGGCGGTGCGGACCTCGGCCACGTTGACGCCGAACGCGTCCTGCACCGCGTGCGCGATCTGGGTCTTGTTCGAGCGCTCGTGGACGCGGAAGGTGTACTTGCCCTCGGCGATCAGGGCATAGCTCTTCTCCGAGATGACCGGGCGGATGATCACCGTGCGCGCGTCCATCAGCCCTGATCCCCTGCGTCGGCGTTGTCGCCGCTCGCTGCGCGGCCGCCGCCCGCGCGCGACACCTCCGCGGCCCGCTGCTGCAGGACCTCGAGGGCGTTCTGCGAGATCACCAGCGAGGCGGCGCCGATCAGCTCCGCGACACCGACCGCGGTCGCGTCGACGACGTCGACTCGCTCGATGTTGCGAAAGCTGCGCACCGCACCGGTCTCCTCGGTCTGCAGGACAATCAGGGTCGGGCGCCTGGCGCCCCACTTCGCCAGGGCCTCGGCGGCCTTCTTGGTCGACGGCTCGTCGAAGCCCGACGCATCGAGCAGGGCGATGCTGTCGCGCTCGGCATGGACCGAGAGCGCCGAGCGCAGCGCCCGGCGGCGGGCCTTGCGGTTGACCTTGACCGTGTAGTGGCGGGGCTTGGGGCCGAAGGCGACGCCGCCGCCGGTGCGGGTCGGCGAGCTGAGGGCGCCGACCCGCGCGCGCCCGGTGCCCTTCTGCCGCCATGCCTTGGCGGTCGTCATCGAGACCTCGCCGCGGCGCAGGGTCGAGGCGGTGCCGCGGCGCCGCGCCGCGAGGTCGGCTCGCGCCGCCTCGTGCAGCAGCGACCGGTGCGGCCCCTCTCCGAAGAGGACCTGGGGCAGGTCTGCCTTGGTCGTCTTGCCGAGCACGGTGGCCTTACTCATCGGGACGTACCTCGACGACGGCGTTGCGCGCGCCCGGCACCGATCCCTTGACCAGCAGCAGGTTGCGCTCGCCGTCGATCTCGAAGATCTCGAGCCCGCGCTGGGTGACGCGGCCTCCGCCCATGCGGCCGGGCATCTTGGTGCCCTTGAAGACCCGGGCGGGGTCGGCGCTGGCGCCGATCGATCCCGGCGCCCGCACGTTGTGGGAGCCGTGGCTGACCGGACCGCGATGGAAGTTATGACGCTTGATCGTCCCGGCAAAGCCCTTGCCGATCCCGGTTCCCGAGACCTTGATCTTCTGACCCGCCTCGAAGGACTCCACGGTCACCGTGTCGCCGAGCTTCGGCTCCTCCTCGCCGAGCTCGACGTCGCGAAACTCGACCAGGGTCCGGTTGGGGCCGGCGCCGGCCTTCTTCAGGTGCCCGAGCTCGGCTTTGCTGAGCTTGCGCTCGGCGACCTCGTCGAAGGCCAGCTGCACCGCCGCGTAGCCGTCGCGCTCGGGATCGCGGATCGCGGTCACCGGGCAGGGGCCGGCCTCGATCACCGTCACCGGGACCACGGTCCCGTCCTCGGTGAAGACCTGGGTCATGCCTAGCTTGCGTCCGATGATCGCCGCCATCACAACCGGATCTCGATGTCGACGCCGGCGGGAAGCGCGTCGAGGCGCTGCAGCGAGTCGACCGTCTTCGGCGTCGGCTGGTGGATGTCGATCAGTCGCTTGTGGGTGCGGATCTCGAAGTGCTCGCGCGAGTCCTTGTCCTTGAACGGCGAACGGATCACGCAGTAGACGTTCTTCTCGGTCGGCAGCGGCACCGGACCGGAGACCGTGGCGCCGGTGCGCTCGGCGGTCTCGACGATCTCGCGCGCAGCCCGGTCTATGGCGTCGTGGTCGTACGCCTTGAGCCTGATGCGGATCTTCTGTGCTGCTATCGCTGACACTTGGTTTTTGCTTTGGTCCTTCTCGCGCGGAAGGGGCGCCGCCCCTGAATCGGTGGGGCGCCGCCCCGGTCGTATGTCCTTGCAGTTGTCCTCGCTGCCTGGGCAGCGAAAGGGCGGGCCTCGGCCCGCCCTCTGTGGCTACTCGACGATCTCGGCAACCACTCCCGAGCCGACGGTGCGACCGCCCTCGCGGATCGCGAACCGAAGGCCCTGGTCCATGGCGATCGGCTGGATCAGCTCGATCGTCATCTCGACGTTGTCGCCCGGCATCACCATCTCCGTCCCCTCCGGGAGGTTGGAGACACCGGTGACGTCGGTGGTGCGGAAGTAGAACTGCGGCCGGTAGCCGGAGAAGAACGGGGTGTGGCGTCCGCCCTCCTCCTTCTTCAGGCAGTAGACCTCCGCCTTGAACTTGGTGTGCGGCGTGATCGAGCCGGGCTTGCAGAGCACCTGGCCGCGCTCGATCTCCTCGCGCTTCGTGCCTCGCAGAAGCGCGCCGATGTTGTCGCCCGCCTGACCCTGGTCGAGGATCTTGCGGAACATCTCGACCCCGGTGACCACGGTCTTGGTGGTCGGCTTGATGCCGACGATCTCGACCTCCTCGCCGGTGTTGACGATGCCCTGCTCGACGCGCCCGGTCGCCACGGTGCCGCGGCCGGTGATCGAGAAGATGTCCTCGATCGGCATCAGGAAGGGCTTCTCGAGGTCGCGGACGGGCTCGGGGATGTAGCTGTCGAGCGCATCGGCGAGCTCGAAGATCGCCTGCTTGGCCTCCTCGTCGCCCTCCAGCGCCTTCAGCGCCGAGCCCTTGATGATCGGCGTCTCGTCGCCGGGGAACTCGTACTCCTTGAGCAGGTCCTTGACCTCTTCCTCGACGAGCTCGATCAGCTCATCGTCGTCGACCTGGTCGATCTTGTTGAGGAAGACGACCACGTGCGGGACGTTGACCTGGCGAGCAAGCAGGATGTGCTCGCGCGTCTGCGGCATCACTCCGTCGGCAGCCGAAACGACCAGGATCGCCCCGTCCATCTGGGCGGCGCCGGTGATCATGTTCTTGACGTAGTCGGCGTGACCGGGACAGTCGACGTGCGCGTAGTGGCGCTTGTCGGTCTCGTACTCGACGTGCGAGGTCGCGATCGTGATCCCGCGCTCCTTCTCCTCCGGGGCGTTGTCGATGTCCTCGAACGTACGCGCCTCGGTGTTGCCCTTCTCAGCGAGCGTCTTGGTGATCGCGGCCGTCAGCGTCGTCTTGCCATGGTCGATGTGACCGATGGTGCCGACGTTCACGTGCGGCTTGTCGCGCTCAAACTTCTCCTTGGACATCTCGCTCCTTTGGGCTTGGTTGGGTTTGTTCTAAGGGCTTGCGGCGTGCGTGGATCCGCCTTGCGGCGAACCAGGGGAATATAGCTATGAAGCGGCTCCGACAGGTTCCCCGGCCTGGTGCTCGACGATCTCCTGGGCGATCGAGTCCGGCACCTGCTCGTAGCGCTCGAACTGCATCGTGAAAGTCGCCCGGCCCTGGGTCGAGGATCGCAGGTCGGTGGCGTAGCCGAACATCTCACCCAGCGGCACGAAGGCCTGGACGGCGAGCGCGTTGCCGCGCTGCTCCTGGCCCTGGACCTTGCCGCGGCGGCGCGAGAGGTCGCCGATCACGTCGCCGAGGAACTCCTCCGGCGTCACCACCTCGACCGCCATCACTGGCTCCAGAAGGACCGGGTTGGCCTTCTGGGCGGCGTTCTTGAGCGCCATCGAGCCGGCGATCTTGAACGCCATCTCCGAGGAGTCGACGTCGTGGTAGGAGCCGTCGATCAGCTCGACCCGCACGTCGACCATCGGGTAACCGGCCTTGACCCCGTTCTCCAGCGCCTCCTCGATGCCCTGCTCGGCCGCGGGGAGGAACTCGGACGGGATCACGCCGCCCTTGATCCGGTTGACGAAGTCGAAGCCCTCGCCGGGAGCCGGCTCGAGGTTGATCACCACGTGCCCGTACTGGCCGCGGCCGCCGGTCTGGCGCACGAAGCGGCCCTCGACCTTCGAGACCGCCTTGCGGATCGTCTCCCGGTAGGCGACCTGAGGCCTGCCGACGTTGGCGTCGACGTTGAACTCGCGCAGCATGCGGTCGACGATCACCTCGAGGTGAAGCTCGCCCATGCCGTGGATCAGCGTCTGGCCCGTCTCCTCGTCGGATTGCACCTGGAAGGTCGGGTCCTCCTCGGCGAGGCGGACCAGCGCCTGGCCCAGCTTCTCCTGGTCGGCCTTGGTCTTGGGCTCGATCGCGACCGCGATAACCGGCTCGGGGAACTCGATCGTCTCGAGCTCGATCGGGGCGTCGGGGGCGGCGAGGGTGTCGCCGGTGCTGGTCTGCTTGAGGCCGACGCCGGCGCAGATGTCACCCGCGTAGCACTCCTCGATCTCCTCGCGGTGATTGGCGTGCAGCATCAGCAGCCGCCCGATCCGCTCGGTGCGGCCGCTGGAGGCGTTGAGCACCCGACCGCCGGCCGAGAGCTTGCCCGAATAGACGCGGAAGTAGGTCAGCTTGCCGACGTAGGGGTCGGCCATCACCTTGAAAGCGAGGGCGGCGAAGGGGGCGCTGTCGTCGGCCGGGCGCTCCTCCTCGCGGATGACGCCGTCGTCGCCCTTGGCCGGCGGCACGATCCCGGTCACCGCCGGCACCTCCAGCGGCGAGGGCAGAAGCTCCACGATCGCGTCCAGCAGCGGCTGCACGCCCTTGTTCTTGAACGAGGAGCCGCAGAGCACCGGCGTGAGCTTGATGTCCAGGGTCGCCTGGCGGATCGCGTCCTTGAGCTTGTCCTCGGGGATCTCGGCTTCCTCGAGGATCAGCTCGACGAGCTCGTCGTCGTAGTGGGAAACCTCGTCGAGCAGGCGCTCGCGTGCGGCTTTCGCCTCGTCGAGCAGGTCCTCGGGGATATCGCCGACCTCCTGCTCGGTGCCCAAGTCGTCCTTGTAGGTGATCGCCTTCATCTGGACCAGGTCGATGACCCCCTCGAAATCGCCTTCGGACCCGATCGGCAGCTGGATCGGGACCGGGTGGGCGCCGAGCCGGTCGATCATCGTTTGCACGCCCTTGTCGAAGTCGGCCCCGGTGCGGTCCATCTTGTTGATGTAGGCGACGCGGGGGACGTGGTACTTGTCGGCCTGGCGCCAGACGGTCTCCGACTGGGGCTCGACTCCGGCGACCGAGTCGAAGATCGCGATCGCGCCGTCGAGGACACGCAGCGAGCGCTCGACCTCGACCGTGAAGTCGACGTGGCCGGGCGTGTCGATGATGTTGATCCGGTGCTCGCGCCACTCGCAGGCGGTGGCGGCGGAGGTGATCGTGATCCCGCGCTCCTGCTCCTGCTCCATCCAGTCCATCACTGCGGCGCCCTCGTGGACCTCGCCCATCTTGTGGGTGCGGCCGGTGTAGTAGAGGATGCGCTCGGTCGTCGTCGTCTTACCGGCGTCGATGTGCGCCATGATCCCGATGTTGCGGGTCTTCTCTAGTGGGAAGTTGCGTGGCATAGGTGCGTAAAGTCTGTATTTCCTAGGTCGGGCAGGGCTTGGAGAGAGAGATCAAACCGTTGCTGCAATTCGCGCATTTCGCGCATGAAAAAGGCCCTTTCGGGCCCCGCGCAGCGCTTGCGTTCGGTACCCGGACAGACGTCTATGTGAGGCGGCTATCCATCGTTCAAAAAGGCGTCCAAACGCGGAATTCAGGCATGCCTGAACGACGCCTGGGCGAGCGCGCGATGATAGCAGAGGCATGAGCCCATTCAGGCGTCGAAAAGCGCGCCGCGAAGCCGATCTGCGGATGCGTGCCCGGCGGGCCCGGCTGGCGGAGCGTGAGCGCGAGGAGTATGAGCGCCAGCGCTCGGCCACGGGCGAAGAGGGCCACGAGTCCGAGAGCCAGGTCGTCGACGAGGCCGTATCCGAGCCGAGCGCCGAGCGGCCGCGGGCGGAGACGGCGCCGACCGAGGCGGAGCCCAAGGAGGCGCCGCAGCGCCGGCGCGGCCGTCTGAGGCGCGGGCGGGCGTCGGGGCGGGCCCGGCGCGCGGGCGCCGGCCTTCGCACTACGTCGAGCCGCAGCGCGCGGGCGACCGTACGCCAGGCCCAGCCGGGCGTGCGGCGGCTCGCCGGCGGGATCGGGCGCCTGCTCGCCTGGCCCGTCGCCTGGCTGCTGCGCTTCGCCGGCCTGGTGGAACGGGTGCTCAAGGCCCTGGTCGCTGCGCTTGCGACGCTGGGAGGGGGCGCTCTCTCGCTCGCCGAGCGCTACGCGACCCCGGAACGCGTCGTGGTCCTGGTCACCGGCGGAGCCGCGGCCTGCCTCGTCGTCTCGCAGTTCACCGCCTACCGTGGGGTCGAGGTCGGCCAGCCGCAGTACACGAGCGTCAGCTCGATCGCACCGCCCCCCCAGACCGACCGCATCGATGCCGGTGCGGCCCACGCCTACGTCCTCGTGCCTCTGGCCGTGATCGCCGTCGCGATCGCGGTCTTCGCCCTGCTCAGCGGCCGCTGGCGCCTCGGGCGACTGGTCTCGCTGGTCGGTGTGGCCGGGATCGCGATCAGCCTCGCGATCGATCTTCCCAAGGGCCTTGACGCCGGCACTGCGGGGATCGCCTTCGCAGGGGCCAAGGCCACGCTCACCAACGGCTTCTATGCCCAGCTCGCCGCCTCGGCGGTGCTGGTGCTCTGCGGGCTGGTGCTGTCGATGAACCTGCGCCGCCGCGGCGATGCCCCGGCCCGGACCCCGCGGACGCCGCGGGCCGAGACCCGAGCCCGGCGCGCGCCCTCGGTGGCCGGAGGCGGCGCGTGAACCGGCTGCGGGCCGAGCACCTGCTGCCATTCGCCTGCGCCGCCGCCTGCGCGATGCTCGCCGCGTCGGAGTTCATGAACACCTTCAAGCTCAACGGGCCCGGGCCGACGCTGCAGGTCGTGCAGTCAGCATCGGACCAGCACCACTACGCGCTTCTGGTGCTCGCCGGCTTTGCCCTGATCAGCCTCGTCATCGCCGTCGTCGCCGGCTCGAAGCCGGCCGCGACCGCGGTCGCGGTCTGCGGAATCGGGGCACTGCTGATCTTTCTCTTGATCGACCTCCCCGACGCCGGCAAGGTCGGCGCGATCAGCGACGTCAACCTGACCGAGGCCAAGGCGGTCCCGACGACCGGCTTCTGGCTCGAGCTCACCGGCGCCCTGGTGCTGGCGATCTGCGGCAGCGCCCTGGCGACCCTGAGCCCGGACCAGCTGCGTGCCTTCGCCCGCACGATGGAGGGCGCCCGCCCCTCCTCCCGCTACCGCGGCCCCCGCCGCCGCCCCGCAAATCCCGGCAATGAAGACATGGGAGAAGCGGAAGCGGGCGAGCAGGAGCCGAGCCCTGGCGAGGAAGCCAGAACCGGCGCGAAAACCAAGCCCGGCTAGGCGACCCCTAGAACGGGGCGCGAAACCAAGCCCGGCTAGCTAGGCGAACCCTGGAACGGGTCCAAAAAGCAAGCAGGTCGGGGAATGCAGGGAGAGCGGCGAAGCGAGCGCACTAAATCGTGCGTGAGCAAGACGCTCGACCGAAGACGCCGAGATGCGCCGCTTTGCAGGACCCGCCTACCACCTGTAGTGCGCAAAGGCCTTGTTTGCTTGGGCCATGCGGTAGATGTCGTCCTTCCGCTTCCAAGCATTCCCCTGCTGCTTGGAGGCGTCGAGGATCTCATTCGCCAGACGGTCGGCCATCGAGTACTCCCGGCGGTTGCGCGCGAACTGGACCAGCCAGCGAACGGCGAGGGTGCGGGCGCGGCGCGCCGGCACCTCGACAGGAACCTGGTAGGTGGCGCCGCCGACCCGGCGTGAGCGGACCTCGAGCACCGGGGTCAGCTGCTTGATCGCCTCGTCCAGCGTCTCGGTCGGATCGCCGCCGCTGCGCTCGCCTACGATCGCCAGGGCGTCGTAGACGATCTGCTCGGCGAGAGACTTCTTGCCCGCGACCATCACCTTGTTGATCAGCTGCTGGACGAGCCGGCTGCGATGACGCGCATCGGGCTCGATGGCGCGAATCGGTGCCTTGGTTCGGCGTGGCATGCCTAGCGGGCCTTGACCCCGTACTGCGAACGGGCCTGCCTGCGGTCGGAGACGCCGGAGGCGTCGAGGGTGCCGCGAACCACCTTGTAGCGGACACCCGGAAGGTCCTTGACGCGGCCGCCGCGCACCAGCACGACCGAGTGCTCCTGCAGGTTGTGTCCCTCGCCGGGGATGTAGCAGGTGACCTCCATGCCGTTGGTGAGGCGAACGCGGGCGACCTTGCGCAGGGCCGAGTTCGGCTTCTTCGGCGTCGTCGTGTAGACGCGGGTGCAGACGCCGCGCCGCTGCGGCGCCGCGATGCGGCGCTTGCGGCCCTGGCCGGACTTCAATCCGGGGGTCGCGGTCTTCTTCTTCGGGCGGCGGCGGCCCTTGCGCACTAGTTGGTTCGTATTCGGCACGGCGGGGAATGGTACAGAGCGGCTGCGTAAGCTCACCCTCCCATGCCCCCCAAGCCGATACTCGCGGTCGACGTCGACGGAGTGATCAGCCTCTTCGGCTTCGACGAGCCGCCCGATCGATCGCTCGCCCGCTTCGAGCTGGTCGACGGCATGGTGCACTGCATCTCGACCGCCGCCGGGGAGCGATTGCAGCGGCTGCGGGACGACTTCGACCTCGTCTGGGCAACCGGATGGGAGGACCGCGCCAACGACTCGCTGGCCCCGATGCTAGGCCTGCCCGAGCTTCCCTTCCTAAGCTTCGACGGTGCTGCCCGCTTCGGGTCCGCGCACTGGAAGCTGGGCCCTCTGAACGAGTACGCGGGTGACCGTGCCCTGGCCTGGATCGACGACTCGTTCGACGACAGCTGCCTGCAGTGGGCCAACCAGCGCCCGGCGCCGACGCTGCTGGTGCCCACCGAGTCGGCCTACGGGCTCGAAGAAGCGCACACCGAGTCGCTCCTTGGCTGGGCCAGGGAGCTTCCCGGCGGCGCCCAGCAGGGCGGCTAGACTGCGTGGTCGTGGGAGGGTTCTGGACAATCTTCTTCCTCCTGGTGGTGCTGAAGATCCCGGTGCTGGGCTCGCTCTGGCTGGTCTGGTGGGCCAGCAGGGCCAAGCCGGAGACCGAGGACGCCGCCGATGACGGCCATGGCGACAACTTCCGCCGCTGGGACCCCGAACCGCGCCCCAGGGGTCCGCGCCGCGGGCCGCACGGAGCCGGCGCCAAGCCGCTGCCCGAGTGCCCGCCCGCCGGGCGCACCCGGGTCCTGAGCCCGCCGGCCACGGTCCGGGCCGGACTGGCCCACGCGCGCGGCGCCGCCGAGCCGGACTAGCCGGGCGGGCAGGAGGACTAGCCGCCTTCCGAGCCCCGAAGGACCATCGCTGCGCATAGCTCGGGGTCGTCGTAGAAGGGGACGTGGCCGCAGCCCGGCAGGCTCACGTGACGTGCCCAGGGCAGAAGCCGGCGGGCACGGCGGGCCTGCGTGATCGGCGGCAGCAGCAGGTCGCGCCTCCCCCAGGCGATCGTGACCGGAATCTCGCGCAGGGCACCGGGATCGGAGAAGAAGTAGTCGAGCCCATGGCTCAGGCCGTCGCTGAACCCCGGGGCCGCCCTGCCGGCCTCGCCGGTTGCGATGACCTCCTCGGCCGGAACCTGGAAGGGATGTCCGAAAGCGACGAGGGAGAGGGCCAACCGCTCCAGCACCAGCCCCGGCGAGGGCGGCATCGTCTCCGGCCCCGCCTTGCCCAACACATACTCGGCCCGTAGAACTCCCCTGCACCAGGCGAGCCCGGCCCGACGCCAGAAGCCGATCGGCGAGATCGCGGTCACCGACCGCACCGTCCCGCGGCGACCCAGCTCGAGCGCGATTCCACCGCCCAGCGAGCTGCCGGCGACGTGCGGGCGCTCGACCCCCATCTCGGCGAAGAAACGCTGCAGGCGGTCGCCGTAGTCGGCGACGGTCAGTTCCGTCCCCGCCTCGTCGGGAGGCGATTCGCCGAACCCCGGCAGGTCGACGTTGAGGACCTCGCGCTCGGCCTCGAGCAGCTCGACCACCGGCGCCCAGGCCGCACGCCGCATGCCGATCCCGTGCAGGAGAACGAGTGGCTCGCCCGACCCGCGGCGGTCGTAGGCGATCGCGGCGATTGCCGCCCTCAGGTCGTCCCGAGGCGCAGCTCGTGCGAACGCCGCGCCAGCAGCCGGCCGAGGATCCCGTTGCGGTGGGCGCCGAGGCGGCGCTCGCGCTCGATCGTGCGCAGGTAGGGGTAGAAGTCGACCTGGATCGTGTGCCGCTTCGAGGCCACGTAACGCTTTGCCATGCGCCGGTCCTCGCGCTCGATCACCCGCCGCATCGCCTGGCGCGAGGGCAGCTCGGCCTTTCCCCGCAGGAGGTCGCCGATCCACTCTGACTGCGCCTCGGCGATCGGCATGATCGCCCCCAGCGGCTGGATGAAGCCGATGAAGTAGAGACCGGGGTGCTGGACCGAGACGACGCGCCGGTAGAGCGGGATCCGGTTGTCGGGCGCCGAGATCAGACCCTCCTCGAAGAACGGAAAGCTGATCTTGTAGCCGGTGCAATAGACCACCAGGTCGATCTCCTCCTCACTGCCGTCGACGAACCGCACCGTGCGCCCGCCCGGGAAGGAGCCGATGTTCGGCTTGACGACGATGTCGCCGTGGCCGAGTCGCGGCAGCAGGTCCGAGGAAACCGTGGGGTGTGCCTCGAGCAGCTTGTGATCGGGCTGCGGCAACCCGTATTTGGTCATGTCGCCTGCTGCGATCTTGATCGAGCTCATGAAGAAGAAGCGCTGCACCGCGAGTGGCAGCCGCGAGAGGATCGGCGGCCCCGCCTCGTCGGTGGGGACCCCGCGCAGGTACTTGGGGATCACGTAGGCGCCGCGGCGCATCGCCAGGAAGGTGGCCTCGGCATAGCGCGAGGACTCGACCGCGATGTCGGTCGCCGAGTTGCCGATCCCGAGCACAAGCACCCGCTTGCCCTCGAGCACGTCCGGCTCGCGGTAGTAGTGGGCGTGGATCTGCTCGCCCTCGAAGTCGTCTGAGCCCGGGAACGGCGGCTCGGGCCAGCGGGGGTCCCAGTGGTGCCCGTTGGCGACCATCACCGCTCCGTAGCGGTTGCTCCGCTCGCGCCCGTCCTCGTCGCTTACCGTGACCTCCCACTCGTCGCCGACCGGCTCGATCTTCTTGACCTCGGTGCGGAAGCTGATCTTCTCCCGCAGGCCGAAGTGGTCCACGTAGTCGTCGAAGTACTTCGCGATCTGCCAGTGGTTGGGGTAGTCGGGATAGTCGTCCGGCATCGGGTAGGTCGCGTAGGACATGAGGTCGCGCGAGGTGTTGATGTGCAGCGACCGGTAGGCCGACGACATCCCGTTGTCGTTGCCATAGCGCCAGTTGCCCCCAACCTCGGAGCCCTTCTCGAAGCAATCGAAGCGGATCCCGCGGGCGGCCAGGACCTGGCAGCCTGCGATGCCGGACGAGCCGGCGCCGACAACGCAAACCCGCTGTCCGTTGCGTAAGGCGGCCACGGGCGAAAACCTACCGCGCGGCCCTCGGTTTGGCTAGCTGGCCAGTCCGGCTACTCGCTGCTGCTGCCGCCGTCGGTGCCGGTCTCGATCTCCTGAGCCAGCTCTTCCAGCTCCTCGGCGAACGAGGGGCCGAAGCCCTCGAGATCGGCGCCGTCGCCCTCGAGCCCGAGCTCGGCTGCGAGCTCCTCCTCGTCGAGCAGCCCCTCCTCGGAGGGCGGCTCGACGGGCTCGGTCGGCTCGATGCTGAGCGTGCGGTAGTGCTTCAGCCCGGTTGCGGCCGGGATCAGCTTGCCGATGATCACGTTCTCCTTCAGGCCGACGAGGCGATCGCGCTTGCCCTCGAGTGCGGCGTCGGTCAGCACCTTGGTCGTCTCCTGGAAGGAGGCGGCCGAGAGGAATGACTCCGTCGCCAGCGATGCCTTGGTGATCCCGAGGATCACCTCCTCGCCCTTGGCCGCGGTGCCGCCGCCGTCCTTGGCTTCCTTGTTGATCGCCTTCAGCTTCTGGCGATCCTCGAGCTGGCCGGGCAACAGCGACGTCGAGCCCTTCGAGTCGACGCGCACCTTCTTCAGCATCTGGCGCACGATCACCTCGATGTGCTTGTCGTTGATGTCGACGCCCTGGGCGCGGTAGACCCGCTGCACCTCGGCGACGAGGTACTGCTCGGTGTCGGTGCGGCCGCGGATCGACAGCAGCTCGGCCGGGTAGAGCGAGCCCTCGTTGAGCTGCTGGCCGGGCTCGACCTTCTCGTTCGGCTCGACGTAGAGTCGCGTGCGGGCCGGGAAGCTGTGCTGATGCTCCTCGCCCTTCTCGTCGGTGATCGTGACCTTGATCGCCTTGTCGGTCTCCTCGACCGCGACCTTGCCGGCGACCTCGGCCATCTGCGCCAGGCCCTTTGGCTTGCGCGCCTCGAACAACTCGACCACGCGCGGCAGTCCCTGGGTGATGTCCTGGCCGGCGACGCCGCCGGTGTGGAAGGTGCGCATCGTCAGCTGCGTGCCCGGCTCGCCGATCGACTGGGCCGCGATGATCCCCACCGCGTCACCGATGTCGACGATCGAACCGGTCGCCGGCGCCACCCCGTAGCAGGAGCGGCAGAGTCCCGACTCGGCCTCGCACTTGAACACCGAGCGGACCGGGACGGTGACGTCCTCCTCGTCGGCGAACGCCTCGACGATCTGCTCGACGTCAGGGAGCTCGATCATCTGGTTGCGCTTCAGCAGCTCGCGGCCGCGCTTGGTGGCGAACTTCTTCGCCGCCAGGCGGCCGACCAGGTTGTCGTTCAGCGAGCCGTCGTCCTTGAGCAGCGACATCTCGATCGCGTCCTTGGTCTTGCAGTCCTCTTCGCGGACGATCACGTCCTGGGCGACGTCGACCAAGCGCCGGGTCAGATAGCCCGAGTCGGCGGTGCGAAGCGCCGTGTCGGCGAGCCCCTTGCGGGCGCCGTGGGTGGAGATGAAGTACTCGAGCACCGAGAGGCCCTCCATGAAGTTGGCCCGGATCGGCCGCTCGATGATCTCGCCCTTCGGATTGGCCATCAGGCCGCGCATCCCGGCCAGCTGGCGGATCTGCTTGAACGATCCACGGGCGCCGGAGTTGGCCATCATGAAGATCGGGTTGAGCTCGTGGAGGTTGTCCTCCATCGCCCGCGCGACCTCCTCGGTGGCTGCGTCCCAGCGTGAGGTGACCGCCTCGTGGCGCTCCTCCTGGGTGATGTAGCCCTCGTCGTACTGGCGGTAGACCTCGTCGGCCTCGGCCTCGTACTTCTCGAGGATCTCTTCCTTGTTGGGCGGAGAGACGACGTTGTTCTTGGAGATCGTGATCCCGGCCTGGCTTGCGAAGTGGAACCCGAGGTCCTTGAAGGCGTCGAGGACCAGCGAGACCGCAGGGGCTCCGTAGGCCTCGACGAGGCTGGAGACGAGCTCATTGACGCTGCGCTTCTTCAGCGAGTGGTTGATGAACTCGTAGCTGTCGGGCTCCATCTCGTCGCCCAGCGCCTCCTTCAGCGCCCGCTCGATGCGGTCGTTGAAGATGATCCGCCCGACCGTGGTCAGGAAGTGCTCGTGCCCGGCCCGCCGGTACTCGGCGAAGTCGTGCAGGGCGACGGTCCCGTACTCGTAGGCCAGCTCCGCCTCCTGGGCGGTGCGGAACGGATGCGGCTTGCGGTCCAGCTTCGAGACATCGAGCTGGGTCACGTCCTCGCCGCAGTAGGTCAGGTAGTAGATCCCCAGCACCATGTCCTGGGTTGGCGTCGCCAGGGGCGCGCCGTGGGCCGGCGAGAGGATGTTGTTCGAGGACAGCATCAGGATCCTGGCCTCTGCCTGAGCCTCGGCCGAGAGCGGCACGTGGACCGCCATCTGGTCGCCGTCGAAGTCGGCGTTGAAGGCGTGGCAGACGAGCGGGTGGATCTGGATCGCCTTGCCCTCGACCAGCACCGGCTCGAAGGCCTGGATGCCGAGGCGGTGCAGGGTAGGCGCGCGGTTGAGCAGCACCGGGTGCTCGTGGATGACCTCCTCGAGCACGTCCCAGACCTCTGGGATCATCGACTCGACCATCTTCTTGGCGGCCTTGATGTTCTGCACCGCCTTGCGCTCGACGAGCCGGGCCATGATGAACGGCTTGAACAGCTCCAGCGCCATCAGCTTCGGCAGCCCACACTGGTGCAGGCGCAGGTTCGGGCCCGAGACGATGACCGAACGGCCCGAGTAGTCGACCCGCTTTCCGAGCAGGTTCTGGCGGAAGCGGCCCTGCTTGCCCTTCAGCATGTCCGAGAGGGACTTCAGCGGCCGGTTTCCGGGACCGGTCACGGGGCGGCCGCGGCGGCCGTTGTCGAACAGCGCGTCGACGGCCTCCTGCAGCATCCGCTTCTCGTTGTTGACGATGATCTCCGGCGCGCCGAGGTCGAGCAGGCGCTTGAGCCGGTTGTTGCGGTTGATCACCCGGCGGTAGAGGTCGTTGAGGTCGGAGGTCGCAAAGCGGCCGCCGTCCAGCTGCACCATCGGCCGCAGCTCCGGCGGGATCACCGGCACGCAGTCGAGGATCATCCACTCCGGCTTGTTGGGTGAATGCAGGAAGGCAGAGGCGACCTTGAGCCGCTTCACGGCGCGGGCCTGCTTCTGGCCCTTCGAGGTGTTGATCGTCTCCTCCAGCTCCGTGCACTCGGCCTCGAGGTCGATCTCCTCCAGCAGGTCGCGCACCGCCTCGGCGCCCATGCCGCCGGTGAAGTACTCACCCCATCCGTAGGGGGAACCGAAGCGGTCCTTGAGCTCGCGGAACGTGGTCTCGTCGTTGATCACGTCCTTCGGCTTCATCTCGCAGAAGATCTTCCAGACCTCCTCCATGCGCTCGATCGCCTCGTCGATGTAGGCCTCGGTGTCGGAGATCTCGGCCTCGAAGGTCTTGCGCAGCTCCTTCTCGAGCTTCTTGCGCTCGTCCTCCTTCAGCCGCTTCAGCTGCGTCGCGGTCAGCTTCAGGCCGTCGGCCCAGATGTGGTCCTCGTCGTTGAACTTGTCCTGCGAGCCCGAGTCGAGGTACTTCAGCCGCCGCTCCAGCGACTCGTTGAGCTCCTGGGTGCGCTTCTCGCGCTCGGAGTCGTACTCGTCGGTGACCTTCTTGACTTCCTTCTCGAGCTTCTTGAGGTCCTTCTCACGCGCCTCGGTGTCGACCGAGGTGATCATCGACGCGGCGTAATAGAGGACCTTCTCCAGCTCCTTCGGAGCCATGTCGATCAAGTAGCCGATTCGGCTCGGAACGCCCTTGAAGAACCAGATGTGGGAGACCGGCGCCGCCAGGTCGACGTGACCCATGCGCTCGCGCCGCACCTTCGAGCGCGTCACCTCGACGCCACACCGCTCGCAGACGATGCCCTTGTAGCGGACCCGCTTGTACTTGCCGCAGTAGCACTCCCAGTCCTTGGTCGGACCGAAGATGCGCTCGCAGAAGAGCCCGTCCTTCTCGGGCTTCAGGGTCCGGTAGTTGATCGTCTCCGGCTTGGTGACCTCGCCCCAGCTCCAGGAACGAATCTTCTTCGAGGAGGCAAGGCCAATCTCGATGGCGTCAAAGTTGTTGATGTCGATCAAATTCGTTCCTATTCCTTTGCAGCTGTTTCTTCTTTGCCGGCGCCGTCGGTGCTTCCGGCCTCGCCTTCCTTGACCACCTGCTCCTCGCGCTCGTCGGCGGCACCGTTGCCGGCACCCTCCGAGCGCACGCCGGTGAGGTCCATCCCCAGCTCCTCGGCCGCCTTCAGCAGGTCGTCCTCCTCGTCGGCGAGCTCCACCTCGCCACCCTCGGAGACCACGTTCGCGTCCAGCGAGAGGCTCTGGATCTCCTTCAGCAGCACCTTGAAGGACTCCGGGATCGAGGGCTCGGGGATGTTCTCGCCCTTGACGATCGCCTCGTAGGCCTTGACGCGCCCGACCGTGTCGTCGGACTTCACCGTCAGCAGCTCCTGCAGCGTGTAGGCGGCGCCGTATGCCTCCAGCGCCCAGACCTCCATCTCGCCGAAGCGCTGGCCGCCGAACTGCGCCTTGCCGCCCAGGGGCTGCTGGGTGACCAGCGAGTACGGCCCGGTCGAGCGGGCGTGGATCTTGTCGTCGACCAGGTGCAGCAGTTTGAGGATGTACATGTGGCCGATCGTGATCGTGCCCTCATAGGGCTCGCCGGAGCGGCCGTTGTAGAGCTTCGCCGTGCCGGCGGCGCGGCTGCCGGGGCGCTCCTTGAGGTCGATGCCGAGGTCGATGCCGCGATCGGCGTTCTCCTCCGACCAGCGGACCAGTGCCTCGTCGACGTCCTCGACCGTGGCGCCGTCGAAGACCGGCGTCGCGACGTTGACCCGGCCGCCGTTCTCCTGCGCGGCCTTGTAGGCCTCGGAGCCGTCGTCGTACCAGCCGTTTGCGGCGACCCAGCCGAGGTGGGTCTCGAGGATCTGGCCGATGTTCATCCGGCTCGGGACGCCGAGCGGATTGAGGATCACGTCGACCGGGGTCCCGTCCTCGAGGAAAGGCATGTCCTCCTCGGGAACGATCTTCGAGATCACGCCCTTGTTGCCGTGGCGTCCGGCCAGCTTGTCGCCCTCGGCGATCTTGCGCTTGGTGGCGACGTAGACGCGCACCAGGTCGTTGACGCCGGGCGGCAGGTCGTCGCCGCCGTCACGGCTGAAGGTCAGGACGTCGATCACGACCCCGCCCTCGCCGTGCGGGACCTTGAGCGAGGTATCGCGGACCTCACGCGCCTTCTCCTTGAAGATCGCGCGGATCAGCTTCTCCTCCGCGGTCAGCTCGGTCTCGCCCTTCGGCGTCACCTTGCCGACCAGCAGGTCCCCGGAGACGACTTCGGCGCCGATCCGGACGATGCCGCGCTCGTCGAGATTGCGCAGGCTCTCCTCGGAGCGGTTGGGGATGTCGCGGGTGATCTCCTCGTCGCCCAGCTTCGTCGTCCGGGCGTCGATCTCGTACTCCTCGATGTGAATCGAGGTCAGCTCGTCGTCCTTGACGAGGCGCTCGGAGAGGATCACCGCGTCCTCGAAGTTGTAGCCCTCCCAGGACATGAAGGCGACGAGGCAGTTCTTGCCCAACGCGATCTCGCCTCCGGCCGTCGATGAGCCGTCGGCGAGCACCTGACCCTCCTTGACCTTGTCGCCTACATCGACGATCGGCCGCTGGTGCATGATCGTGCCCTGGTTCGAGCGCATGAACTTGTAGAGCGGGTAGTCGTCCTTCTTCGAGCCATGGGTGACCGTGACGCGCTCGGAGTCCACATAGGTGACCTCCCCCGCGCTCTCGGCCAGGATGACGTCGCCGGTGTCGACCGCGGCGCGCTGCTCCATACCGGTCCCGATCAGCGGCGGCTCGGGCTTCAGCAGCGGCACCGCCTGGCGCTGCATGTTGGAGCCCATCAGCGCCCGGTTGGCGTCGTCGTGCTCGAGGAACGGGATCAGGGCTGTCGCCACCGACCAGATCTGGGTTGGGGAGACGTCCATCAGATCGACCCCCTTGGGGGCGGATGTGACGACTTCGCCCTCGCCCTCGCGGGCGCGGCAGAGGACCCGCGGGCCCTTCAGCTTCTTGGTCTTGAGATCGATCTCGGCGTTCGCCTGCGCGATCATCATGTCCTCTTCCTGGGTCGCGTCGAGATGGACGATCTTGTCGGTGACCGTGCCGTCCTTGACCACCCTGTAGGGGGTGGTGACGAAACCGTGCTCGGAGACCTCCGCGTAGGAGGACAGCGAGCCGATCAAGCCGATGTTCGGTCCTTCAGGCGTCTCGATCGGACACATGCGCCCGTAGTGGGTCGGGTGCACGTCGCGGACCTCGATCGGGGCCCGCTCGCGGGTCAGCCCGCCGGCTCCCAGCGCCGAGAGACGACGCCGGTGCGTGAGTCCGGCCAGCGAGTTGGTCTGGTCCATGAACTGCGACAGCTGCGAGGAGCCGAAGAACTCCTTCAGCGCCGCGACCACGGGACGGATGTTGATGATCGTCTGCGGGGTGATCGCGTCCGAGTCCTCGGTCGTGAGGCGCTCGCGGACGACCCGCTCCATGCGGTAGAGACCGATCCGGAAAGCCTCCTGGATCAGCTCGCCGACGGTGCGCAGGCGGCGGTTGCCGAAGTGCTCGTACTCGTCGAGGTGGTCGGCGACGGCCTCGCGCGGATAGGTGATCGCCTCCGCGGCGTAGTCCTTGATCGGGTTCTCCTCGTCGATCTCCTCGGTGATGCCGAGGATCTTCGGCAGCGAGACCAGCTCCTTGACCAGGGCGATGATGTCGTCGTGGGTCAGGACCCGGGTGTCGAGGTCGATGTCGAGGTCGAGCCGCGCGTTGAGCTTGTAGCGGCCGACCCGCGTCAGGTCGTAGCGCTTGGGATCGAAGAAAAGCTGCTCCAGCAGCGCCTTGGCGGCGTCGACCGAGGGCGGCTCGCCGGGCCGCTGCTTCTTGAACAGCTCGATCAGCGCCCCCTCGTCGGTCTTGGTCTGCTCGGTGTCGGAGGCGATCGTGTGCTTGATGTAGACCGAGTCGTCGAACATCTTCAGCAGCTGCTCGTCCTCGACGTAGCCCATCGCCCGCAGCAGCACCGTGACCGGCAGCTTGCGCTTGCGGTCGATGCGCACGTAGACGCGGCCCTTCTTGTCGATCTCGAGCTCGAGCCAGGATCCGCGGGCCGGCATCAGGTTGGCGATGAAGACCTGCTTCTCGGGGTCCTTGGGCGCCATCACGTAGGCACCCGGGGAGCGCACGAGCTGGGTGACGACGACACGCTCGGTGCCGTTGATGATGAAGGTGCCGCGGTTGGTCATCCACGGGAAATCGCCCATGAAGACCGACTGCTCGCGGATCTCGCCCGTCTCCTTGTTCTGAAAGGCGACGGTGGCCGAGAGCGGCCGCGAGTAGGTCATGTCCTTCTCACGGCACTCCTCGATCGAGTGCGGCGGCTCTTCGAACTTGAATTCCCCGAAGACGATCGCGAGGTTCCCTGTGTAGTCCTCGATCGGGGATATGTCGTTGATGGTCTCTCGGAGCAAGCCCTTCTTCGGATCGGTCAGCTCCTCGAAAGAGCGACGCTGGATATCGATCAGATGTGGGACTTCGAGAGGGTTTTCTAGTCGGGAAAAGCTCCTGCGGGTTGCGGCAGCAGTGGAACGTGCCAAGTCGGCGACTCCTCAGACGGTCAGAGGGACGGTTATACGGCGCGTGTTAGCGACGGTTGTACGGCGTGGATTGCGGGCAGCGAGGCACAACGACGCGCGACCGTAAAAAATAACACACCGGCCGTGCGTGGATCAAGCCTGGGCGGCAGATCGGGGCGGATTTCGGGCCGATCGTGCCTATTTCAGCTCGACGGTGGCGCCTGCCTCCTCGAGGTCGGACTTGAGCTTCTCGCCCTCGTCCCGCTCGACGCCTTCCTTGATCGGCTTCGGCGCCTCGTCGACCAGGGCCTTGGCCTCCTTGAGCCCGAGCCCGGTCGCGGCGCGTACGACCTTGATCACCGGCACCTTCTGGCCGCCGACCTCGGTCAGCACCACGTCCACCGTGGTCGCCTCGTCGCCACCGCCGTCGCCGTCGGCCGCCGGGGCCCCTGCGGGGGCTGCGGCTGCGACTGCTGTCGCGGAAACGCCGAACTCCTCCTCCAGCGCCTTGATGCGCTCGGAGAGCTCGAGGACCGAGATGCCCTTCAGCTCCTCGATCCAGTCATCGGTACTGATCTTTGTTGCCATCTACTCGCTTTCCTCCTGATTCGAAGCCTGATCTGAAGTCTCTTCGGCCTGCGGCTGCTCCTCTGCCGCTGCCGGCTCCTCGGCAGTCTCGGCCGCTGCCTCCTCGGCGGGGGCTTCTGCGGTCGCAGTCTCCTCCTCGGCCGGTGCCTCCTCAGTGGCTGCCTCCTCCTCAGGAGGCGCTTCCTCGCCGGGTGTGTCCTCCTCAGCTGGCGCTTCCCCGGCGGGGGCTTCCCCCTCGGCCGGGGCGTCCTCGGCCGGCGCCTCCGGCGCCGGAGCCTCGCCGCTGACCAGGCCCTGCTCGGCCATCTGCTGCAGCTGGCTCGCCAGCCCGGAGAGCATCGAGCCGAGCCCGCGCACCAGCCCGGTGATCGGGCTCGCGACCATGCCCGCCAGCTGGGCGTTGAGGGCATCGCGCCCGGGGAGCCTGGCGATTGCCTTGAACTCCTCGACCTCCAAGACCTCGCCGTCGACCAGGCCGCCCTTGAAATCGAGCACCTCCCAGTCGCGGTCGAGGGTGGTGATCGTCTTCGCCGCCGCGGCCATGTCGCCGCGGACGAACGTCAGCGCGGTCGGCCCCTCGAGAAGAGCGCTGAGCTGGTCGCGTCCGGCCTTCTCGGCCGCCAGCTTCGTGAGCCGGTTCTTGACCACCCGGAAGCTGGCGTCGGACTCGCGCAGCTTGGCTCGCAGCTCGGCGGCCTGGGGGACGCTGATACCGCGATAGTCGATCGCGAAGATCGACTCGGCAGCCTCGATCTGGGCTGCGATCTCCTCTACGGCGGCGGTCTTCTCTTCGCGGTTCAAACTCGTTCCTTCACTTCGGGGCAATGAAAAACCCGCCTGAGGCGGGCAGAGGACAGCACGTCATCTGGCTCCACCTGCGCCGGGCTTCCGGGCTTGCGCCCCGCCGACGGTCTCGGGCAGGCGGCCGATGTTAGCTAAGCCGTGGCCGGGGCCTCCGCTTCGACCCCGGCGCCACCGTCTCCGTCTCCGTCGCCCTCGGCGCCGGCACCGACGCCGCTGAGGATGTCGCGCTCGCCGGTCTTGCCGGTGTCGACCCGGATTCCCGGCCCCATCGTCGGCGTGATCGTGCTCGAAAGGATGTAGCGGCCCTTGGCGGCGGCGGGCTTGGCGCGAACGATCTCCTCGATCACCGCGGCATAGTTCTCCAGCAGCTGGCGCTCGTCGAAGCTCGCCTTGCCGATCGTCAGGTGGACGATCGCCTGGCGGTCGGTGCGGTACTCGACCTTGCCGGCCTTCGATTCGCCGACCGCCTTGGAGATGTCCTCGGTGACGGTGCCGACCTTCGGGTTGGGCATCTTGCCCTGCGGCCCGAGGATCCGGCCAAGCTTGCCGACCACCGACATCATGTCCGGCGTCGCCACGGCGACGTCGAAGTCGGTCCAGCCCTCCTCGACCCGCTTTGCCAGGTCCTCGTCGCCGACGAAGTCGGCTCCGGCGGCCTCGGCGTCACGGGCCTTTTGGCCCTTGGCGAAGACGGCGACGGTGACGTCCTTGCCGAGCCCGTGCGGAAGCGCAAGGGTGCCGCGCAGCTGCTCCTCGGCGTGCCGGACGTTGACGCCGAGCCGCACGTGCAGCTCGACCGTCTCGTCGAACTTCGCGGTCGCATTTGCCTTCAGCAGCCGCACCGCCTCGGCGGGCGGGTAGTGGGTGGAGCGGTCGATCTTCTCCAGTCCCTCGCGGTAGCGCTTGCCGTGGGCCATGCCTAGTTCCCCTCAACGGTGACGCCCATCGAGCGCGCCGTCCCGGCGATGATCTTCGAGGCGGCGTCGAGGTCGTTGGCGTTGAGGTCGGGCATCTTGCGCTCGGCGATCTGGCGCACCTGGGCCATGCTGATCGTCCCGACCTTGTTGACGTGCGGCTCACCGGAGCCCTTCTCGATTCCGATCGCCTCCTTGATCAGCACCGCGGCCGGGGGCGTCTTGGTGATGAACTCGAACGACCGGTCCTCGTAGACGGTGATCTCGACCGGAATTATCGTCCCGGCGTCCTGCTGGGTCTGGGCGTTGAACGCCTTGCAGAACTCCATGATGTTGACCCCGTGCTGGCCCAGAGCAGGGCCGACCGGGGGCGCGGGGTTGGCGGCACCGGCGGGGATCTGCAGCTTGATCAGGGTGAGGACCTTCTTCGCCACGATCAGACCTTCTTCACCTGGTCGTATCCGACCTCGACCGGCGTCTCACGGCCGAAGATCGAGACCAGGACCTTGAGCTTGGCGGCATCCTCGTTGATCTCGGCGATCTCGCCCGAGAAGTCCGACAGCGGGCCGGAGATCACCTTCACCGACTCGCCGATCGAGAACTGGGCCTGGGTGCGCGGGCGCTCGGCGGTCTCACGGTGCAACAGGCGGTCGACCTCGGGCGCCGAGAGGGCTACGGGCTTGTTGCGGGCGCCGACGAATCCGGTCACCCCGGGGGTGTTCTTGACCAGTCCCCAGGCGTCGTCGGACATCTCCATGTTGACCAGCACGTAGCCGGGCATGGTCCGCTTCTCGGTCTGGACCTTCTGGCCGTCCTTGAGCTCGGAGACCTGCTCGGTCGGGACGACGACCTGGCGGACCTGGCGCTCCTGGCCCATCGTCTGCACCCGGTGCTCGAGGTTGTGCTTGACCTTGTTCTCGTGCCCCGAGTAGGTGTTGATCACGTACCAGCGATACATCAGAGGACCTGCTTGACGAGCCAGTTGAAGAGCGCGTCGAGCGCTCCGAGGTAGGCCGCCGCGATGGCGACGAAGACGATCGTAACCGCCGAGGCCTGAACCAGGGTCTCGCGATCCGGCCACTGGACCCGCTTCAACTCCGCCCAGCAGGAGACGATGAAGCCGATCACAGCGCCGCGCCGGCGCCCCTGCGAAGCCTGCTTCTCCTTGCGGGCGAGGTGCTCGCTCTCCTTGCGCTTCTGCTCCTCGCGGGCCCGCTTCTCCCGCTCCTTGCGCTCCCGCTCCTCAGCCCGTTTCTCGGACCGCGAGCGGCGTGCGGGGGCGGGCGCCTCGGGCAGCTCGAGGGCCTCCTCGGAGGCTCCGGCGCCGATTCCCGCCTCGATCGCCTCGGCCTCGGCGACCTCGCCGGAGATCGGTACCTGGGTGTCGTGCTGGGCCCGCGCCTCGCCGTCGGCGGGCGCCTTCGATCGCTCCTGGGCCTCGCGGGCACGCCGCTCGGCCTTGCGCTGGGCGCGTGTCTTGGCCACTAGCGAGTCTCCTTGTGCGGAGTGTGGCGGCCGCACCAGCGGCAGAATTTGCGCAGCTCGATCCGGTCCGGGTTGTTGCGCCTGGACTTGTTGGTCTGGTAGTTGCGGCGCTTGCAGTCTTCGCATGCAAGCGTCACCGCGATACGAACCTCTCCGCGAGCCATGTCTCCTTGGGGGACGCCGTTACAGAAAAACGTTCCGGGCGCTGGGCGCGCCGGAACGAGGCGAAGAATAGCGCGCCGCCTCGCGCCGCCTTCGCTGCCTGGACCCCTGGAACGCGAAGAGGCGCCGCATCATGGCGCCTCCGCACAATTTCCCCAATCGATCACAGCTTGATCAGCTTGGACCGGTGCCTTTCCTCAGCCTCCCTGCACCAAACGCCAACAGGAAACGGAGCTTTGGTCGGGCACGTCGCCTCGGCGACGACGGGCAAGATACAGGCTCTCTACTTAATTTTCAATAGAGATGGTCCATATTTTCGTTGATCTTTGTCCAAATCGGCCGAAATCGCTAAAGGTCTGTGGAGATCTGCCGATAGGGGGAGCCTTGACCCGCAAAGGCGGGTCTTTTCGCGTTCAGGGACGCAAACGGCGTTCCTACTGCTTCTGGGTGTCCCGGCCGGCCCCGCCTCTCAGCAGGTCCAGGCCCGCGCCTCCTCGCAGGATGTCGCGCCCGGCACCACCCTTGAGCCGGTCGGCACCGCCGTTGCCGGCAAGCAGGTCCTTGCCGCCCTGGCCATTGAGCTGATCCTGGCCGCTGCCGCCCGAGATGCGGTCAGCCCCGGGTCCACCGCAGACCACGTCGTTGCCGCCGAGGCCGATGATCCGGTCTCTGCCGCCGAGCCCGACGATCACGTCGCGATGGTGTGTGCCCTTGAGAACGTCCGAGTTTGCGGTTCCGACGATTGTCGCCTTGCGGCTGGCGCAGCGAGCATTGCTCGCCTGCTGGGCGAGCGTGCCGGCCGGCGACGCTCCAGAAGCCAGCGAGATGTTGTCGATCAGGAATCCCTGGCCTAGATTGCCGTTGCCGGAGGTATCCGATCCCCGCTCGAGGAAATCAAGCTGATCCACGGTCGGGACGACGTTGCCGGTGCCCGCAGCCTCCGTGTCATAGCGGTAGTAGTCCTCCCAGGTCGTGCCGGTGACCCGCAGGACCCCGTCGATGAACACCTGGACGACGTCGTTGGCGGGACCGGGCTTGAGGTCGATCGCGTAACGGACCGTATGAGCCTGGCCGCGGGCCAGGGTCGCGATGCTGGTCTCGTTGAAATCAGCGGTCGTTCCCAACGGTCCCGGATCCCTCACGTCATCGAAGTAGACGTGGATTCCATCGGCGAGGTCGTCAAAGCGCAGGTAGCTCATCCGGCTGCCATCGCCGCGATCCGGGCTCACCGAGAGCGAGAGACCGGACTGAACGCCGGGCTTGGTAGTCCCGATGCTGAAGCTGGCCTCGAAATGACTCTGGCGCGAACCACCTGACAGGCCGCCGCCGATCGCCGCCGGCTCACCGGCTTCGTTCGCCAGCGAAGGCGACAGAGTCTGATCGCCGAAGCTGCCACTCGTGGTGTCGTTCGAGATTCGCAGAGCCTGGGCTCCGAACCCGTAACCCGTGGCCGCCGGGAAGCTGGCGACGCTGTCCACCGCGGAGTCGTAGGGACCGGTCTTCGACCACCCGGCCTGGGCATTGATATCGCCCGTCGAGTAGGTCGGAGCCTCGAAATTGATCGGTCCCAGCGTGTCTGCCGTGGCCGCGGAAGCTGAAAGTGCGGTCACTGCCAGTGCGATGACCGCGGACAGACCGGCGAATGAGCGAAGTCGTCTCACGACTTCTCCTTTGTTCGTGCCGGGTAGGCGGGCGAGACGCTGCGCCCCCCGGCAGAACGATCACCGCACGAAAACCCAACGATGGAGGCTTCCGTGCCCGGTCTTGCTCAGTCGATCCTGACTACTCGCAGGATCATATATCCGTCCGGCGGGTTCACCAAACGCTAAAGGTCGGCGCGACGCCTGCCGATGAGGCTAGGTCGGGCCTACAGGCCCAGGGTCTTGGCGATGATGTTGCGCTGGATCTCCGAGGTGCCGCCGTAGATCGTCGAGACCAATGCCTGGCGCACGAGCCGCTCCATGTCGTACTCGGAGGAGTAGCCGTATCCGCCCATCATCTGCATCCCCTCCAGGGCGACCCTCTTCGCGGCCTCGGTGACGAACAGCTTCACCATCGAGGCCTCGCGCGGAAGCATGCGGTCGGGGTCCTCATCCGTCTTCGCCGCCACCCACCAGGTCATCAGCCGCGCCGCCTCGAGGTCGGTGGCGAGGTCGGCGAGCCGGTGCTGCAGCGCCTGGAATGAGCCGATCGGGCGTCCGAACTGGCGCCGCTCCTTGACGTAGGCGAGCGCGTCGTCGAAGGCCCGCTGGGCGATCCCCAGCATCGTCGCGGCGAGGATCAAACGCTCGACGTTGAGCCCCGCCATCAGCTGGGTCCAGCCGGCGTCGACCTCACCGAGGACGGCGTCGGCGGGCGCCTCGCAGTCGGTGAAGTAGAGGTAGTTGGTCTCGCGGCCGCCCATCGTGTCGATCGGCTGCATCTCCATCCCCTCGGCGCCGCGGGGGACGAAGATCATCGACAGGCCCTGGTGCTTGTCCTCGCCCCTGGTCGTACGGGCGACGACCAGAACGTGGTCGGAGATGTGGGCGTTGGAGCAGAAGACCTTTTGCCCGTTGAGCACGAAGCCGCCGTTGACGCGCTTTGCCTCGGTGCTCAGCGAGCCGACGTCGGATCCCGCCTCCGGCTCGGTCATCGCGATCGCCTCGACCGAGCCGGAGGCGATGCCGCCGAGGATCCGCGACTTCTGCTCCTCGCTTCCGAACCGCCTCGTCGCCCCGGCGACGATCAGCGTCGTCGCGTAGCCGCCGATCGGCGCCAGGCCGCGCGAGGTCTCCTCCATGAACAGGCAGGCGTCGAGCATCGAGCCGTCCGAGCCGCCGTACTGCTCGGGGATCGTCACCCCGAGCCAGCCGAGCTCAGCCATCTGCTTGTAGAGCTCGGCGTTGTGGGCCTCGGTGTAGCCGCTGGTGAGCCGCTCGCGCTGCTCGGCGCTGCCGCACTCGCGGCGGCAGAAGTCGCGGATCGCGGCGACGAAGTCGCGCTGCTCGTCGGTCAGCGAAAAGTCCATGCCGCGGCCAGGCTAACGCTGCTGGCCGCTGGCCTGCAGCTCCCGCAGGCGATCGCGAATGCGGCGCCGCCTGGCGACCAGCTCGCCCTCCAGCTCGGCGATCTCGTCGCGGCGGCGGCGGACCAGCCCCAGCTGGCGCTCGATGTGGACCACGGCCTCCTCGAGGATCTGGCGGCGGCGGACCGGATCCTCGACGCCGCTGTGCCATTCCTTGCGCAGCGAAGCGCGCGCGTCCTCGGCCGCGACCAGCTCGCGCAGCTCGTCGAGCGAGACCCCGAGCAGGTCCTTGAGTCGCAGCAGCTCCTGCAGGCGCTCGACGTCAGACTCGGCATAGGTGCGGTGGGCACCGCGGGCGCGGCTGCCGGTAGCCGGCAGCAGGCCGATCTCCTCGTAGTAGCGGATCGTGCGCGGGGTCGTCCCGGTCAGCTGGGCGACGTCGCCGATACGCAGGATCGGTGTCTCCCCGCGCGCGCTCACGACGTCGCTCCGACCCGCTCCTGGATCGGCTCCGCGGCGGGGGAGCGCTCCACGGCGGGCTCGGGCCCTGAGGCGGCGTGCTTGGGCCGCAGCAGCGAGACGCCGGCGCCGACGACCGAGGTCGCGGCGAGGACCCAGAGCGCGGTGTGCATGTTGTGGATGAAGGGCTGAAGCTGGGCGTCGGAGAGCCCCGAGGCGACCCCGGAGAAGATCGCGAACAGCACGTCCCTGGGGACGGCGGAGGTGACGATCGCCAGCACGAAGGCGATCGAGAGCACGGCGCCGGTGTTCTGCAGCATCGTGCGCGTCCCGGCGGCGATGCCGCGGCGGTCGGCGGGCACCGTGCCCATCATCGCCGCGGTGTTGGGTGAGTTGAACATCCCCGAGCCGATCCCGACCAACAGCAGGTAGAGGCTGCTCTGCCAGTAAGGGCTGCCGGGCTGCAGCAGCGTCATCAGCGCCAGTCCAGCGGCGCCGACCAGCATCCCCAGCGCTGCAAGTGTGCGCGAGCCGTGCCGGTCGGCATAGATCCCGGCAAGGGGCGAGGCGATCAGCATCCCGATCGCCATCGGCGCGAGCTTGATCCCGGCGGTGATCGGGTCGTCGCCCTGGGCGCCCTGGAAGTAGAAGACGAAAATGAACAGCAGGGCGAAGCGCGAGAGGCCGTTGATGAAGGCGGCGCCGGTCGCGGCCGCGAACAGCCGGTTCTTGAAGATCTTCAGGTCGAGCATCGGGGCGCGGCCGCGGTGCTCGATCAGCACGAACAGGGGCAGCAGCACGGCGGAGAGAACGAGCCCGCCGATCACGACCGGCTCACCCCAGCCCGAGAGGCCCCCCTTGGAGACCCCGAAGACCAGCCCGGTCAGCCCGGCAACGAAGACGGCGGTCCCGAGGATGTCGAAGCCGCGCTGCTGGTCGGTCTTTGCCAGTTCGCGCAGGATCAGCGAGCCCCAAATCGCCCCGGCGAGGCCGAGCGGCACGTTGAACCAGAAGACCCAGTGCCAGGAGATCGTGACCAGGGCTCCACCGAGGACCGGGCCGAGAACGAGGCCGACCGCGGCGACCATTGTGTTGGTCCCCATCGCCAGACCGAGCTGCTCCTTGGGGAAGGCGTCGGTGACCAGCGCCGGGGCGTTGGCGAAAATGAAGGCGCCGCCGATCCCCTGCAGGACTCGCCAGGCGATCAGCTCGGTGCCGTTGGCGGCGAAACCCGCACCGAGCGACGCAGCCGAGAAGACGAGAAACGAGGCAACGTAGGCGGTCTTGCGGCCAAACAGGTCCGAGAGCCGCCCCGCCGTCAGCACCAGCACGGTCGAGGCGATCATGTACGCGAGGATCACCCAGACGAGCTGCAGGAGCGAGGTGTTCAGCGAGCGCTCGAGGTCGGGCAGGGCGATGATCAGCGTCCCCGAGTTCATCGCCACCAGCAGCATCCCGAAGCTGGTGCAGGAGAGGGCCCACCACTTGTAGTTCTCATGGTCGGCGGAGACGCCAGGCCTACGTGCCGCTGCTGCGTTTCTGACGTTCACGTTAAATAGAACTTTAGAGCACTAGTCGCGCCAGCTCGCCCCGGCCCGGGCGATCTGGTCGACGTCGGCGACGCTGAGCTCCTGGTGCGCCGGCAGGCCGACCGTCGTCGCCCTTCGCTCGACCAGGTCCGGAAAGCGGTCCGCGTCCAGTGCCGGGTGCGGCACCGCCCAGAAATCGACCCCCTTGACCCGCGCCGCCCTCAGGTGGGCCAGACAGCCGGCCTTGTCCTCGACCTGGACCGGGAACAGGAATGGAGAGGCGCCCGGCGGCAGCTGCGCGAAGGGCTTCGGGACGCGCTCGCCCAGCGCCTCCAGCAGGCGAAGATAGTTGCGGCGGCGGCGGCTTCGGGCCCGCTCGTAGTCGAAGTGCGGCAGCAGTCGCAGGGTGGCCAGGGAGGGACGTGAGATCGCGTCGCCGAGCGAGAACTCGGCCGCGACGTCGAAGTTCGCCGCGTCCGGCGGCGGCCTGCGCAGCGCAATCCGGGCCGGCACGAGTCGCCGCTGCGCGGCCCAGAGGATCGCCGGCTTCGTAGCACCGACGAGGCCGCTGGCGGACGGGTTCTGCTCCACCTGCAGCGCGGCGCGGCAGACCAGGGCGGCGCCGTCGGGGACGCCGACCGACTTGTAGAGGCAAAAGATCGCCAGGTCGCCGAGCGAGCCGAGTGGGCCCTCGGGGCCACTGGCCAGCCAGGACTGGGCCGCGTCCTCGATCAGCAGCAGCCCGCGCTCGCTGCACCATTGCCGCCAGCGCTCGGAGTCCTGTCCGAAGCCGATGAAGTGGGTCAGATGCAGGCCGCGGACCCGGGGGCCGAGCAGTGCCTCCAGCTGATCGGGATCGGGCGCCAGGTCAGGACGGCCGCCGTAGAAACGGCAGTCGGCTCCGGTCGCGAGCACGGCCTCGACCTCCGACCCGTGGTGATAGGCGGGCACCAGCAACTCGTCGCCGGCGCCGATCCCGAGCGCCTTCAGGCCCAGGTAGAGCGAGTGGCGGCCGCGCGATGACAGGATCGAGCCGGGCTCCCGGAGGGGAAAGGGAGGCGGGCGCCGCCGCGGCGAGAGGGCGGCGGGCGAGATCGTCGCCCGATCCCCAAGCACTCCGGGGCTCATCGCCGCAGGGCCCGCTTCGCGAGCGGGCGCCCGTAGCGCCAGGCCAGGTAGCGGGCGACTCCGGATGGGCCGCGGGGAAAGGCCTGCACCCGGCGGCGGTCGAGCAGCCGCTCGGCCCAGAGCAGCTTGGCGGGATCGTGGTCGCCGAGATATTCGTAGCCGCCGAGGCCGGCCTCGGCCGCCGCGGCGATCGTCTCGCGCGCGAGCACGAGGCCGGGACGGCAGTCGGCGCAGGACGGGTCGCGGCCGACCTTGTGCACGTAGAGCGTCTGCGGACCGGCGAGGCAGTAGGCGAAGGCGATCGCCCTGCCGTCGAGGCGCAAGAAGCAGAGCCAGAGCCGATCCTGCTCGGCGGCCCATTCGGCGAGCCGGCGGTAGAAGCCGCGGGCAGCCAGATCGGCGACGACCGGCACCGCGGTGCCCCGCCGCCAGCCGGCGGCTTCGAGCTCGAAGCCCTCCGCCAGCAGCTCCGCCAGCCGCTCGCCGCCGTCGTGGCGCTCGAACTCCCAGGATCCGGCCTGCGTCAGCCGCCCGAGGCCGCGCTCGAGCTCGGTCCGGCGGGGAGCCGGCAGGCGCCGTTCGAAGGCCTGCCGGTCGGGGTCGACCTCGATCCGGGCGACCTGTTCCACGGTGCGGGCGATGACCTGCCAGCCCGCGCCGACGGCAGCGGCGGCAACCCGCTCGGCCGCCGCGCCGGACAGAAAGCCGAGATCGAGCCGCGTCCCGGCGCGCCGGCGCGCCTCGGCCAGCAGCCCGGCCTCGACGGCCCCGTCCTCGGCGACCGCGGCGAAGCCCGGGCTGTGCCAGTTGGTGGGCGAGACGAGTGCTTCGGCTTCGCGCATCAGCGGCAGCGCGCCGACCAGCCGCTCGCCGCGGCGGGCGACCAGCAGCTCGGGCGAACCCGATCCGAACGCCTCCCACCAGGCGGCGAAGAAACCCGGGCGCAGGAAGGGAGGCGCGTCGAGGCGCCGGCAGAGCTGATCCCACTCATCCGCGAGCAGCGAGAGCCGGTCGCAGCCGCTGAAGCTGAGGGCTGGCGCCCCGGGCCGCCCCTGCGTCACCCTGGCCGGTGCCATCGCGACACCGTAGCCGCTCGCCTCTGCCCACCGGGCGCTAGGCGCCAGCGGGCGGATGCACAGCAATCAAGCCCGGAGTCGGACTCGAACCGACGACCCCTTCCTTACCATGGAAGTGCTCTACCAACTGAGCTATCCGGGCGGGACGCCCAATTTAGCGGCGCCGGGGCCGACTTGTGCGGCGGCGCCGGGAACGGCGCGGGGCGGCCTTCGACTGCAGGTCCTTCTCCAGCGTCTTTCCGAACGCCTTCTCGGTCGCCTCGGTCATCACCATCTGGAAGATCGCCAGCAGCGCCTCCGACGCGAGCGGACGCAGCCGCTCGAGCGCCTCCTGGACCCGTGGCCACTGCTCATCCGGCCGCCCGGCCTGCTCGAACGGCTTCCAGATCGCCTCCAGGAAGAGCTCGATGAAGGTGCGCGCCACCTCGCGCGACTGGCGGCGCAGCTTCGCCGCCACCTCGAGCGCCTTGTCCGGGCCGATCCCCAACTCCGCCAGCTCGGCCCCGGCTGCAAGCACCCGCGGACTGACCACCTCGTAGCTGCCCTCCCCCAGCGGACGCAGTAGCCCGAGCCGCTCGGCGCGCTCGAAGAGCTTCGGGTCGGCCTCGCCCCCCCAGCGCTTTGCGATCTCCTCCGCGGGCAGGATCTCCGGCGACTCGTCCTCGAACGGGGCCCGCACGGCGCGGGCGAAGTCGAGCATCTCGCTGCTCGAATCTCCGACTCCCTCCAGCAGGCGGCTGATCGAGCCGAGGTTGAAGCCGTCGCCCTGCATCTCCTTGATCAGCTCGAGGCGGGCGGCGTGATCCTGGTTGTAATAACCGGTTCGCCCAACCACCTCGGGCGCCGGCAGCAGGCCGCGCGACTGGTGGGCGCGGATGTTGCGGACCGTCATCCCGGTCCGCCGCGCCAGCTCGTCGATCGTCATCCGATCCGTCGTCAATTCCATAAGTGCCGGCGCCAATTGTACATCTGTCTATGTATCATCGTTTCGTGGTACATAGGCGAGTGAGCAATAGCTTTCACCCTGGTGCGGACGAGGAGGAGGCGGGATGACGATCCCGACGCTTGCAGTGCTCGCGGCCGCGAAACCCGCGGGGGGCGCCGCCTTCGACCAGATCCTGATCGCCAACGCGATGGCGCTGAGCGCCAGCGCCGCCCTCTACTGGCTGGTCATGGGGCACCGCAGCGGGCGCCGCACCCACCTCGCCCGCGCCGCGGCCTTCGCCGAGCGCCGCTCCGGCCTCCCGGGCTGGGCCGCGCTGCCGCTCGGAGTGGCGATGGTCTCGCTGCTGGTTGCGCTGCTGGGGATGTACTGGGACATCTCCCTGCATATCGACCAGGGCCGCGACCCCGGCCCGCTCGCCAACCCGGCCCACTATCTGATCCTCGGCGGGCTGTTCGGGATCTTCTCGGCCGGCTTCATCGCGATGGCGCTGCCGAAGGAGCGGGTCTCAGACACCGCGGTGCGGATCAACCGCGGCTGGTATGCCTCCCTGGGAGGGGTGCTGATGATGGCCACCTCGGGCTTCGCCCTGCTCGGCTTCCCACTCGACGACATGTGGCACCGCCTCTTCGGCCAGGACGTAACCCTCTGGGGACCGACCCACCTGATGCTGATCGGCGGCGCCGGCCTGACCCTGATCGGGATGATCGTGTTGATCGTCGAGGGAATGCGGGCCCGGCCCGACGCCCCCGGGGCGGTCGGCCGGCGCGCCTACGTGCAGCGCTCGATGGCGATGGGCGGGCTGCTGATCGGCCTTTCGACCTTCCAGGGCGAGTTCGACTTCGGCGTCCCCCAGTTCCAGATGATCTTCCAGCCGCTGCTGATCGCCCTGGCGGCGGCTATGGCGCTGGTCTGCGCCCGGATCTGGATCGGCCGCGGCGGCGCCCTGGCGGCTGCGGTCTTCTTCATCGGTGTCCGCGGCGCCGTGACGCTGATCGTCCATCAGGTCTTCGGCCAGACGACGCCGGCGCTGCCGCTCTACCTCGTCGAGGCCGGCTGCGTCGAGCTCGCGGCGCTTGCCTTCGTCCGCCGCCCCTTCCTGCTCGGGGCCGTCTCGGGGGCCGCGATCGGCACTGTCGGATTCGCGGCCGAGTACGGGTGGACGCATCTCGTCTACACGCTGCCCTGGAACTCGCACCTGCTGCCCGCCGGACCGATCGTGGCGACGATCGCCGGCCTCGCCGGCGGCACCCTCGGCGCCCTGATGGGAATGGCGCTGCGCGGCGAGCTGCCGGGCGTGCGGGTCGCGCGGACGGCGCTCCTGGTCTCGCTGCTGGCGATCGCCGGCCTGACGGTCAACGGCCTCGTCACCACCGTTCCACAGGGCTACGGCGCCGACGTGCGTCTGACCGACGTCGGACCGGGTCAGGGTCGCGAGGTCTCGGCCAGAGTCAAGATCCATCCCGCCTCCGCCGCCGCCGACGCGAAGTGGCTCAACGTCACCTCCTGGCAGGGCGGGGGTCTCGTCGTCGACCGGCTGCAGAAAGCCGGTGGCGATGGCGTCTACCGCACCACGATGCCGATCCCGGTCAACGACGACTGGAAGGCGACGGTGCGAATGCAGGTCGGGCGCAGCGTTCTCGGACTGCCGATCTACTTCCCCTCCGACCCGGCGATCCCGGCGTCCAAGGTTGCCGCGCCGGCGCACTTCGACCGCGCTTTCGTCAAGGACAAGCAGTTGCTGCAGCGCGAGCAGAAGAAGGGCGTCCCAAGCTGGTTGACCACAGTCGCGCCGCTGGTCGTGCTGGCGATCGCGATCGCCCTGATCACGATCCTCTCGCTCGGTCTCGCCCGAGTCGGCCGCAGCGCTGCCGGCGAGCCGCGAGAGCCGCGCCCGCGCAAGCGGCCGGAACGGGTGCCGATCGCCGGTGCACCGCGAACGGCCTGAGCCCGGAGCTCCTATGGGGGAGGCAGGATTCGAACCTGCGTAGGCAAAGCCGCGTGGTTTACAGCCACGTCCTTTTGACCGCTCAGGCACTCCCCCGGGGTCGGTCGGGATATTAGAGCCGCTCCGGCGGGGAGATAAAGGGGCCGACGGCGCCGGACGCCGCGCCTCCGATCCGAATCGGAGGTTGGTCGTTTCAGCTCAGGCAGGAACCGACTGCGTCGGTGCAAAGCTGCCGGGCTCCGGCACCATCGGCCCACGACGACCCCAGCCTACCCCGGCGTGCGCTAGCCGGCTTCGCGCAGCACCTGAGCCTCGGGAAGCTGCTTGAGCTTCTTCAGGGTGTTGTTCTCGATCTGACGGATCCGCTCGCGGGTGACGCCGAAGGTCTGGCCGACCTCCTCCAGGGTCAGCGGCTCCAACCCGCAGAGGCCGTAGCGCAGCTCGATCACCTGGCGCTCGCGGTCGGGAAGCACATTGAGCGCCTTCTGCACCCCCTCGCGCTGCAGATGCTCGCTCGCCTCCTCGAACGGCTCGCTGACCCCGTCGTCGGCGACGAAGTCGCCGAGCTCGGATTCGTCCTCGTCGCCGACCGGCTTCTCGAGCGAGACCGGAAGCTGCGAAACGCGGAGGATGTCGCGCACGTCGCGCACCGTCCAGCGCAGCTCCTCGGCGATCTCCTCCGGCTCGGGCTCGCGCCCCAGCCGCTGCACCAGCTGGCGCTCGACGTGGGCGACCCGGTTCAGCTTCTCGACCATGTGCACGGGGATCCGGATCGTGCGCGCCTTGTCGGCGATCGCCCTGGTCACCGCCTGGCGGATCCACCAGGTCGCGTAGGTGGAGAACTTGTAGCCGCGCCGGTAGTCGAACTTCTCCACCGCGCGGATAAGACCCAGCGAGCCTTCCTGGATCAGGTCGAGGAAGCTCAAACCGCGACCGAGATAGCCCTTGGCGATCGAGACGACCAACCTCAGGTTGGCTTCGACCATCTGCCGCTTGGCGACCATGTCGCCGCGCTCGATCCGCTTCGCCAGCATCACCTCCTGGCCGGCTGTGAGCAGCTCGACGCGGCCGATCGAACGCAGATACAGGCGCAGCGAGTCGAGGCTCGGCTCGACGGTGAGGTCGAGCTCGGGCCGGCGCCGGGCGCCGCTCTCGGCGACCTTCGATTCCTTGTAGGCGCTGACGCCGTCCTCGGCGATCACGTCGACGCCGTGCTCGATCAGGTGCGCGTGCAGCTGCGAGACCTGCTCCTTGGAGACGTCTACCTCCTCCAGGGTGGCGGCGATCTGCTCAAAGGTCAGATAGCCCTGGTCGCGGCCCAGCGAGCTGAGGCCGCGAAGCTCCTCGGAGTCGAAAGAGCTCTCCGCCGCAACTGTGCCTAGCTGCTCGATATATCCAGTCCCCTCAAAACGCCAAGGCCGGGGAGACGGATCCCCCCCGGCAACCGGCGCCGAGTATATGCCCGACCGCGATTCCCTACCCTCCAATTCCGTGGCCAGCAGCGAAACCACCATCTCCCAGCTTCCAAGCGACGTCCAGGCAAGGCGTCCGGCGACCGAGGTCAGCCTCTCGCGGGTCGGCGTAACAGGGATCGAGAAGGTGCTGCGAGTCAAGTCCAACGGCGCCGAGCAGCTCTTCTACGCCGAGCTGGAGTGCTTCGTCGATCTCAACCCCCAGCAGGCCGGCGTGCACATGTCCCGCTTCGAAGAGATCGTCGGCGAGGCGATCGACGAGGTCGTACTCGGGGAGGCCTTCCGGGCCGAGACCCTGGCCGCCCATATCGCTGAGCGGATCCGCGAGCGCCAGGACGGCCTGCGCTCGGAGGTCAGCGTCGCCGCACGCTATCCGGAGATCGTCGTCACGCCGGAGTCCGGCAAGCGCACGCAGGAGATCTACAAGCTCTTCGGGACCGCGATCGCCTCCGAGCGCGGCCTGCGAACCCTGCGCGGGGTCGAGGCCCAGGGCATGACCGCCTGCCCCTGCGCCCAGGAGATGGTCGCCGACCTCGCCCGCGAGCGGCTCGCCGAGCAGGGATTCGGCCCGGAGGAGATCGAGCGGGTCATCGACGTGGTCCCGATCGCGACCCACAACCAGCGCGGGATCGGAACCCTCTACGTCGGCTGTCCCGAGGGCTGGCCCGCCGACGTCGACGCCCGCGACCTGCTGCAGATCGTCGAGCAATCGATGAGCTCGGAGATCTACGGGCTTCTGAAACGGCCCGACGAGCTGGCCGTCGTCACCAAGGCCCACTCCCAGCCGCGCTTCGTCGAGGACTGCACGCGGGAGATGATCCGCCGCGTGATCGAGGCCTACCCGGGCCTGCACGAGGGGGCATTCGTGATGGCCCGGCAGGAAAACCTGGAGACGATCCACCGCCACAACGTGGTCGCCGAGCGCTACGGCACCGCCTCCGACCTGCGCCAGGAGCTGGCGACCGGCGAGCACCTGCCGCATCACCTGACGATGCGCGAGTGGCTCGAGCAGCCGGGTCTCTAGCCGGTCTCGGTCTCCGCCGCTCTCTTCTTCGCCGCTTTTCCTTCGTGCTCGGCGAGCTTCCGCCGCAGGCCGAAGAAGTAGTCGGCGCCGCTGATCAGCGTCATCGCGACGGCGACGTAGACGAGCACGTCGACCCAAAGCGGTGCCGGGTCGGCGGCGATGAGCGCGAACACCGCCGCGACCTGGAGGATCGTCTTCACCTTCCCAAGCCAGCTGGCGGAGATCACGATCCCCCGCTCGGCCGCGACCGCCCGCAGCCCGGTGACCGCCAGCTCGCGGGCGATGATCACCATCGCCACCCAGGCGGCGAGGCGATCGAGCGAGACAAGCGAGACCAGGGCGGCGACGATCAGAAGCTTGTCGGCCAGCGGATCCATCAGCTTGCCGAAGGTCGTGACCGCGTCGCGCGAGCGGGCGAAGTAGCCGTCGAGGCCGTCGGTCAGGGCGGCCAGCGCGAAGACCCCGGCCGCCAGCGCGTCGCCGTTGGGCGTCTCGTCGAGAAGCGCGACGACGATCACCGGCACGGCGAGGATCCGCAGCACGGTCAGCACATTGGGGAGGTTGAGCGGAAACATCGCCGACCAGTATGACCTCGGGACGGTCAGCCGCCGGCGGGGGTCTTGCCGGCCTCGGCGTCGCGCTCGGCGAAGAAGGAGTCGTCCTCGATGCTGATGTGGGGGACCGCGCGCTCCAGCAGTCCCGGCATCCACCAGGCCCGCCCGCGCAGCAGCACCATCACCGCCGGCACGAGCAGGCAGCGGACCAGGGTCGAGTCGATCGCGATCGCCACCGCCAGCCCGACCCCGAACTCCTTCACCACCGGGTTGCCGTTGAGGACGAAGCTGGCGAAGACGCAGACCATGATCATCGCCGCCGAGGTGATCACGCGGCCGGTGTTGGCGAGCCCGTCGATCACCGCTTTGGTCGGCTCGCCCTCCTGGCGGTAGTGCTCTGACATCTGAGACATCAAGAAGACCTCGTAGTCCATCGAGAGCCCGAAGAGGATCGCGAACATCAGCAGTGGCACGAAGCTGACGATCGGAATCGAGTGGTCGAGCCCGATCAAGCTCGCCCCCCAGCCCTTCTGGAACACCGCCGTCACGATCCCGTAGGCGGCTGCGACTGAGAGCAGGTTCATCAGCGCCGCCTTGACGGGGACCAGCAGCGAGCGGAAGGCGAGCAGCAGGACGAGGAAGCTGAGGCCGACGACGATCGCGATCATCGAAGGCAGCTTGTTGCTGATCCGGTCGGCGAGATCGATGTAGCCGGCGGTCTGGCCGCCGACGTAGGCGGTGAGATCGGTCCCCTTCAAGGCCTTTGGGATCACCTCGTCGCGCAGGTCGTTGACGAGGTCGACCGTGCGGTCAGAGGACGGGGCCGAGTTGGCGATCACCGTGAAGACCACGGCCTTGCCCGCCTTGTCGACGGTCGCAGGCGAGACCGACTGCACGTCCGGGGCCTTGGCGATCTGGTCCTGGAGCTTGGTCAGGTCAGGGTCGGTGGCCGGACTCGAGGCCTGCTTTTTGTCCTCGCTCAGCTTCTGCTGCTGGGAGGCGGTCTGCTGCTGCGCCTGGGTCTGGGCCTGCTGCGGTGAAAGCCCGGCGGCCTCGCCCGCGGCGGCGATCTGCTGCTGCTGTGCGTTCAGCTGCTGCTGCTGGCTCTTGATCTTGTCGAGCTGGGACTGGTCGGGCTGCAGGGGCTTGGCGGCGCTGACCGCGATCAGCAGCGGCCCGTTGGTGCCGACGCCGAACCCCTTGCGGATCGCGTCGTAGGACTTGCGCACCTGGGTGTCCTTCGGCATCGCGCCGTTGTCGGACTGGCCCAGGGTGAGGTCGCGGACCGGCAGTGCCAGTACGACGAGGACGACAACCGAGACAATCACCGCCGGCCAGGGGCGCTTGGAGACCGACTCGGCCCAGCGCAGCCAGCCGTGCGGGCGCTGGTCGTCGGGACGGGTACGGCCGAGCTGGACCCGCATCGAGTCGATCCGCGGCCCGAGGGCACCGAGCATCGCCGGCAGCAGGGTCGACGCGGCGAGCACGGCGACCACGACCGCCACCGCGGCGGTGAAGCCGAGCGCGGTGACCAGCGGGATCCCGGCGACACCCAGCGAGCAGAGCGCGATGACGACCGTGAAGCCGGCGAAGACGACGGCGCCGCCGGATGTCGCGGTGGCGCGGGCGACCGACTCGTCGACATCCATGCCCGCCTGCAGCTGCTGCTTGTGGCGGGTGACGATGAACAGCGCGTAGTCGATCCCGACCCCGAGGCCGATCATCGTCGCCAGGGTCGCCGAGACACTCGGCACCTGGATCGCGTTCTGGAGCAGGCGGATGATCGAGAGAGCGCAGGCCAGCCCTAAGACCGCTGAGAGAATCGGCATCGCCATGGCCGTCGCCGTGCCGAATGCCAGCAGGAGGATGATCACCGCGGCGCTGAGGCCGATCGCCTCGCTGATCTCTGTCGACGGCTTCGACAGCGACTGGCCGACGTAGCCTCCGACCGAGACCTTCAACCCCGCCGACTCTGCCGGGCTGGCGGCATCGAGGATGGTCTGCGCCTGGGCCTCGGTGAGATCGGCTGGGCCGACGTCGAGGAACACCGGCACGTAGCCGATCTTGCGGTCCTTGCTGAGGAAGGCGGCCCCGTCGGAGTCGAGCGGGTTGGTCGCCGAGATCACATGCGGGGTCTCGAGCAGCCGCTTGACTGCCGCGTCGACCGCCTGCTTCTGCTTCGAGTCCGTGAGCTTGCCGGTCCTGGTCTCGAAGGCAACCGGGTTGTTGCCGTTGGCCTGCTGGGGCAGGTGGTCGTTGAGCAGGTTGGTGGCGTTGGTCGACCCGGTGCCGGGAAGGGTGAGGTTGTCGTTGGTCTTGTTGCCCGACGCCTGCCCGGCGACGACCAGGGCCACGGTGACCAGCAGCCAGGCCGCGATCACCGGGTAGTGGTGCCGGCAGCAGAAACGGCCGATGAAATAGAGCGGTCGTGTCACGTTCTCTCCCTGCCCGCCCGGCGACAGTGTGCCGCATCATTCGGTCATCGCGCCCCGACGCCAAACCGAAGAGCTCGAGAAGCTCGCCCGCCGCATCCATCGCTGCACTCGCTGCCCGCGGCTGGTCGAGTGGCGGCGGGAGACCGCCGCCAACCCGCCGCGCCGCTTCCAGGGACAGCGCTACTGGGCCAAGCCGCTGGAGGGCTTCGGCGACCCAGCCGCGCGCGTGATCGTCGTCGGGCTTGCTCCCGCCGCCCACGGCGGCAACCGCACCGGGCGCGTGTTCACCGGCGACCGCTCCGGCGATTGGCTCTACGGCTCGCTGCATCGCAGCGGCTTCGCCAATCAGCCCAGCTCTGAGCAGCGGGGCGACGGACTGCGCCTTCACGACGCCTACATAACCGCGGTCAACCGCTGCCCGCCGCCGGCCAACCGGCCGACCCCGGCCGAGCGCGACAACTGCCTCCCCTACCTGGAGCGCGAGCTGCAGCTGCTGCAGAGCTCGCGGGTCCTGGTCGCGCTGGGCAGCTTCGCCTGGGACGGGGCCCTGCGGGCGGTCCGCGCGGTCGGCGAGCAGGTGCCGAGCCCGAAGCCGCGCTTCGGCCACGGGGCCGAGACCGAGGCCGGTCGCTGGCGGCTACTGGGCTGCTTTCACCCCAGCCAGCAGAACACGTTCACCGGCAAGCTCACCGAGCCAATGCTGGACGAGGTGTTCGAACGGGCCCGGGAGCTGGCGCGGAGCTAGCCGCAGCGGCCCCCGTCGGCTCGGCGGCGGCCGGATAGCATCGCGGCGGTGGAGCAGAAGACGGCCTCGGACAGCGCCTCGATCCTGGTCCGCTGGATGGGCATAGCCGACGCCAACGCGGCCGGCTTCGTTCACGGCGGCGCCGTGATGCGGATGTGCGACGAGGTGGCCGGGATCGCCGCGATCCGCCACTGCGGGATCCGCGTCGTCACCGCGGCGATGGACCGGATGACCTTCGAGAGCCCGATCCGCATCGCCGAGCTGGTCACCTGCCGGGCCCAGGTCAACGCCGCCTGGAACACCTCGATGGAGGTCGGGGTCAGGGTCGAGGCCGAGAACCCGCGCGGCGGCGAGATCCGCCACACCTCGACCGCCTATCTGACCATGGTCGCGATCGACGAGGAGGGCAATCCCTCCCAGGTCCCGCAGCTGGTGCCGGAGTCCGAGGAGGAGCTGCGCCGCAACCGCGAGGCGGAGCTGCGGCGCGCCAACCGCCTCGCCGAGCGCGAGCAGATGCTCGGCGGGCGCGGCTAATCCTCGGCGGGGCTCGCCGACCGCTCGCCGGGCAGGAACACGGTCGCCACCCAGATCACGATCGAGGCGCTCGGGGCGACGACGGCGACCGGGATCGAGAGCGCGAAGACTGCGGCGGTGGTCAGGTTGCGCATCCGCAGCGGCTGCTCGATGTAGCGGCGGAACTCGTCCCGGGTCAGGCCGGCCCGGCCGGCATAGAAGAACATCGAGACGCCGATCAGGTTCAGCGCCAGCAGGTTGACCGCGTAGATGATCACCCCGGCGGTCGTCGTCCCGTGGTCGCCCAGCACCTCGCTGGTGAAGGGGATCAGGACGACGAAGGCCAGGTAGGCGAGATTGATCGTGATCAGGCGGTCGTCGAAGTGGGTTATCTCGCCGAAGAAGCGGTGGTGGACCATCCAGAGCCGGCCGATCACGGCGAAGCTGAGCCCGTAGGCGACGAGGTCGCCGTTCTGGTCCTTCAGCGCCGCGAAGACCTGGTCGCCGGGGATGTGCTGGGGGATGTGGAGGTTGAGGACCAGCAGGGTGATCGCGATCGCGAACACCCCGTCGCTGAAGGCGACGATGCGCGAGAACTCGACCTGGCGCTCCTGGCGATGCCAGCGATGGTGACGGCTGTCCGCTTCCACGCCGCCATCATCGGCGCCGGCGGCGACGGAATCGCCGCCTAGAATTCCCCAACCGGCCGGCGTAGCTCAGCTGGTAGAGCACTTCACTCGTAATGAAGGGGTCAGCGGTTCGAGTCCGCTCGCCGGCTTTTCCCCCGCCTGCTCAGGCGCGCGTCGGGTGCGGCGGATGGGCCCCGGAACGGTGGGACCAGGCGCGGCCGGCGGCAACCGTCGCCAGGGCGCCCAGCGTCCCCGCCGCGAGCTCCGCCAGTGCCCAGCCGACGCCGGACGCATCGAGGCCGAGCAGGTTGTCCAGAGACCAGCTTCCGGGTCCAACGGCGGTGATCGTGAAGACGGCGCCGATCAGCACCAGGTTGTACTCGTAGCCGCTGGCGGTCACCCAGAGGCCGTTCTTGAAGTGCACGGTGACGATCGCGATGACCATGACGCCACTCAGCGCCGCCGCGGCCGCGGGGGTGAGCAGGCCGAGCGCCAGAAGGGCGCCGCCGCCGGCTTCGCTGAGGCCGGCGGCCAGCGCCATCAACCGCGCCGGGGCGAGATTCATGCCCTCGAAGGTGGCCGCGGTCTTCTCCAGGCCGCCGCCGCCGAACCAGCCGAAAAGCTTCTGGGTGCCGTGGCCGACGAACAGCAGCCCGACAACCAGGCGAATGACAAACAGTCCGAGATCCATCGCAAATCCCCTACCCACCACTTACGGATTGATGCCCCCGAGTGAGAGAATGCGCGAGAACGCACGATGTCCGTCGTCCACAGCCAGGCGCTGATCCACGCCGACCCGACCCAGGTCTGGGAGCTGGTCGGCGATCCCCGGCGGCATCCGGAGTGGTGGCCGCGGGTTATCGAGGTGCGCGGCGAGCGCTACAGCGAGGGCGACAACTACGCCCAGGTCACCCGCGAGCCCCTCGGCAGCATGGAGACGATCATGAACGTCGAGCGCCTCGAGGAGGTGCGGCAGATCAACCTCCGCTGCACCAAGACCGGCACCTACGCGCGCTGGCTGCTGACCGAGGCCCAGGGCAACACCTTCGTCGACGTCGAGTTCGGGATGGAGCCGATCCGCTTCGTCGACCGGGTCATGGACCGGACGCTCGCAAAGCCCTACTTCCAGCGCTGGATCAACCAGTCGCTGGCGGCGCTGGAGGAGGCTGCCTCCGAGCCCGCGGCCGACCGGCCCGCCTAGGCCGCGAACTTGTAGCCGACGCCGCGCACAGTCACCACCAGCTCTGGGCGCTGGGCGTCGCGCTCGACCTTCTGGCGCAGGTTCGAGATGTGGACGTCGCAGGCCCTGACGTCGCCGTCGAACTCGGTCTGCCAGAGCTCCTCCATGATCTGGTGGCGGCGGAAGACCTCACCCGGGCGGGCGGCGAGCAGCCGCAGGAGCTGGAACTCGGAGCGGGTCAGGCTGACCTGCTCGCCGCGCACCGTGACGATGTGGCGAACGAGGTCGATCGAGACCGGGCCGGCGTCGATCCGCGTCGTGGCGCCGGAAGGTGTGCGGTCGAGCTCGCGGCGGCGCAGCTGCGCGTGCACCCGGCCCAGAAGCTCGCGAACCGAGAACGGCTTGGTCACGTAGTCGTCGGCGCCGACCTCGAGCCCGACCACCTTGTCGACCTCGGCGTCCTTGGCGGTGAGAATGATGATCGGGACCGCGCTGCGGGCCCGCACCTCGCGGCAGATCTCGAGGCCGCTGCGCCCGGGCATCATGATGTCGAGGATCAGCAGGTCGAAAGGCATCTCGCCGCTCAGCTTCTGCTCGGCGTCGGTCCCGTCGGTCGCCGGGGTGACCTCGTAGCCCTCCTGCTGCAGCGCGTAGGTGACCGAGTCGCGCACCGAGGGCTCGTCGTCGGCGATCAGGATCCGCCCGTCGCTCATCTTCGGCCGCTCCTGGTTTCTGCGCCGTCAGAGACCACTCAGGCCACCGGGGTCGGGATCGATTCGGCCACCGGCAGCCGCACCCAGAAGGTGCTGCCGTGGCCCTCTTCGGAGGCGGCGCCGATCGAGCCGCCCATCACCTGCACCATCCGCCTCGCGATCGCCAGCCCGAGCCCGAAACCCTCGTGGGCCAGCGCGTCGCTGGAGCGGTAGAAGCGCTCGAAGACCCGGTCGAGGTCGTCGGCTGGGATGCCGCTGCCGGAGTCGATCACCTCGATCACCGCCTGGGCGCCGCTGCGCTGACCGCGCAGGATCACTGTCCCCGGCGCCGAGGTATGCCTGACAGCGTTGCCCAGCAGCCCGGTCAGCACCTGGCGCAGAAGGATCGGGTCGCCGCCGACGGCGAGACCGGGCTCGACGTCGATCGCCACGTCCACCCCGTCCTGCGGCTGAACCGAGGCGACGGCGTCCTCGGCCGCGGCGGAGACCTCGACGATCTCCGAATCGCCGGCCGGCAGCGCCTCGACCCGGGCCAGGGTCAGCAGCGACTGCATCAGGCGGTTCATCCGCTCGACGTCCTCTGTCAGCCGCAGCAGGAAGTGCTCGAGTGCCTCGGGATCGTCCTTGGCGCCGGCCTGCAGGACCTCCAGGGCACCCGAGATCCCGGCCAGCGGGTTGCGCAGCTCGTGGGCCGCGTTGGAGACGAACTCGCGCTCGGCCTGCTCGCGCCGCATCTCCTCGGTGCGGTCCCAGATCACGACCAGGACCCCCTGCTCGGCGGGCAGATCGCGGGCCTCGAGACCGTAGACGCGCTCGCCGATTCGCATCGCCGGCACCTCGATGTGGCCCTGCTCCGCCGCCCTCTGGATGTGCGGGACCATCTCCGGCGGGGGCGTCCCGCCCTCGAACCCGAGCTCGGCGGCGGCCCGGTTCTCGAACCGCAGCGAGCCGTCGTTGTCGACGATCATCACCGCGTCGCTGAGGCCGTCGAAGACCGCCGCCAGCTTGTCGCGTTCCGACGAGAGGACCGAGAAGCTGTCGGCAAGCGCGGAGCGCATCTTGTCGAGCGCCCGAGCCAGGTCGCCGACCTCGTCGCGGCCGGTGACCTGCAGCGGGACGTCCAGTGCCCCGGCGGCCATGTTCTCGGCGCTGCGCGCCAGGCGGCGCATCCGGTAGGTGATCAGCGAGGCGACCCCGAAGCCGATCAGGATTGCAATACAGACGCCGACCGCCAGCGCCCGCAGGCTGTCGTCGCGAAGCCGGCTGATCGCGCTCTGCAGGACCTCGGGCCGCGAGTAGCGGCCGAGCAGCGCCCCTCTGAGGTTGAAGCCGTGGTAGACGGGGAAGGCGACGATCGTCACCCCGCCGGAGACGCTGGCGCTGAAGCGGTGTCCGGAGAGGGCCCGCTGGACTGCGGCGTGGCGGCTCGGGATGTCCCCAAGCACCGGGCCTCCGGGGCGCGGCGCCACGAGGCGCCCGCTGCGGTTGAAGTACCAGACGGTGTAGCCGGAGCCGGACCCCGCCATCACCACCTCGGCCGGGTTCCTGGCGCTGCCGAGCTGGTCGGCGAGGTGGACCGTGCGACCGACGGCGAGCTCGTTCGAGCGCTGGGTGACCACCTTCTGGTTCGAATCGTGGACGAAGAGGTAGACGGTCACCGCGGTGATCGCGCCGACCAGCGCGAAGGCCGCACCGAGCCAGAGCCGCATCCCGATCCATGGCCGGGGACGGTCGGACGCCCTCGCCTGGCGGATCCTTCTCGCCATCTCGGCCACCCTCGGTTGGCGGATCCTTCGCGCCATTTGAGTCTTTCTTAACACAAAGCTCAGCCGGGCCGGAGCAGCCGCTCACCCGGGAACCGCCACAGCGAGTGGGAGAATCGGCCGATGCGAACGCTGGTCTTCATCCCGGCCTGGAACGAGGAATCCTCGATCGCGAGGGTGATCGAGGGCGTCCGCGAGGCCCTGCCCGAGGCCGATCTGCTGGTCGTCGACGACGGTTCGGCCGACGCCACCGCTGCGCGGGCCCGGGATGCGGGGGCCCGGGTCGCCTCGTTGCCGTTCAACCAGGGGGTGGGCGCCGCCCAGCAGACCGGCTACATCTACGCCCTGCGGGGCGGCTATGAGATCGCCGCCCACCTCGACGGCGATGGCCAGCATCTGCCGACCGAGCTGGCGCGGCTGGTCAAGGAGATCGAGGACGACCATGCAGACATGGTCGTCGGCTCGCGTTACAGCGATCCCGCCGTCGCCCAGGAGGACGACTATCGGGCGAGCATCTCGCGCCGCACCGGCCAGCACCTGTTTCGGCTCATCGTCAGCCTCTCGACCCGGCAGCGGTTCACCGACACCACCAGCGGCATGCGGGCCGTCAACCGCCAGGCGATGACGCTGTTCAGCGAGCGCTACTCGCCCGAGTTCGCCGAGGTCGAATCGGTGCAGCGGGCGGTTCTGCAGGGGCTGCGGGTCGAGGAGCTGCCGGTGCGGATGCTCTCGCGCGCCGAGGGACGCTCTTTCCTCACCCCGCTGCGCTCGGCCTTCTACATCTTCAAGACCCTGGTCGTGCTGCTGGTCGGCCAGTTCCGGCCCCGGATGCGGGAGGACTCCTGAGGTGCTGACGCTGCTCGCCGCCCAGGAGCCGGTCGTCCGCCTCACCTCGCAGGCGCGGATCGTCGCCGCGATCCTGGCCGTCCTCTTCATGGGTCTGATCCTGGAGCTGATCCGCCGTCACAAGCTGCAGGAGCGCTACAGCGTGATCTGGTTCGCCGCCGGGATCGCGATGCTGGCCGGTGCGGCCTTCCCGGATCTGCTGCGCCTGCTCGCCGACGCACTCGGCGTCCGCGACGTGACCATTGCGCTGTTCTCGCTGCTCTTCCTGCTGCTGCTGGGGCTGGCGCTGAGCTTCAGCGTCATCGCCTCGCGCCAGGCCGAGCAGATCACCCGCCTGGCCCAGGAACAGGCGCTGGAGACGGCGCGCCGCAACGGCGCCGGCTCAGACCGAGGCGCCGGCCAGGGTCCGCTGCAGGCGGAAGAAGAGCGCCTCCAGGGCTAGCTCCTCGGAGACGTTGAGGTCGAGGCGCCGGCGGGTGTCCTGGACCAGCTCCACGCAGCGCCTCGGCACCGTGACGTCGAGGGCGTCGGCATCAGCGCTCAGCTGCCGGCTGCGATCGCCGTTGAGCGCCAGCTCCGGCGCTCCGGCGGCGACGGCGCCGAGGTCGCGAAACCAGGCCGCGCAGAGCTCGAGGCCGAGGTCGAGGACCTCGGTTCTGCGCCGGCGCCCGGCCCTGCGCGCCTCCTCGCCGATCTCCCGCGCCGGGCGGCGCTGGCCCTCCTCGGCCGCCTCCAGCCGTTCGCGGGCGGTCCGTTCGGCCTCATCTCCCGCCGCCTCGGCGCGCTCCAGCAACCCTCGCCAGGGGACGCCGCCACTCTCGATGTCGCCAGCCGCCCGGGCCATCGCCTCGGCGTCGGCGCGCAGCCGGGCGCCGTCGCTACCGAGCAGAAACCGGGCCCGCTCGACGTCACCGCCGGCCAGGCGCGACGCCGCCGCCACCACCTCCGGCGGGCCATGCGAGGCGAGCGCCTCGGCCAGCGCCTCCGGCGGCAGCGCCGCGAAGCTGACCTCCTGGCAGCGCGAGGTGATCGTCTCCAGCAGCGCCTCGGTCTCGGCGCTGAGCAGCAGCAGGTGGTCGAACGCGGGCGGCTCCTCGAGCGTTTTCAGCAGCGCATTCTGGCTGTCCTCGCGCATCGCCTCGGCCTGCTCGATCACGAACACGCGGCTTGCTCCCTCGAAGGGGCGGTAGGCGGCGGCGCGGATCACCTGCTCGCGCAGCTCCTCGACCAGATGCTGGGCGCCGCGCGGGCGCAGCCAGACCAGGTCGGGGTGCGGCGAGGGGTCGAGCAGGGCCCGGCGCCGGACGCCATCGGGGTCCTCGGCCCCGGTGGCGAGGATCTCGGCCGCGAATGCGCGCGCCGCGGCGCGCTTGCCGGTCCCGCGCGGGCCGCGGAACAGGTAGGCGTGCCCGGGCCCGGCGGCCAGCGCCGCCCCGAGCGCAAGCCGGGCCCGCGGCTGGTGTTCGGTCGCGGCGGCCAGCGCCTGCGGGAGCTCGGCGGCGACTGCCCCCGCCATCAGGAGCGCCGCCTTCTGACCGCTTCTGTGACCCGCTCGTGCACCTCCTCGACGCTACCGGTCGCGTCGACGGTGACGATGCGGTCGGGGTGGCGCAGGGCCAGCTCCTCGTAGGCCGAGGCGACCGCGAGCTGAAAACCAAGACCCGCGGCCTCGAAGCGATCGTCGCCGCCGACCCGCTCCGCCGCCAGCTCGGGATCGATCCACAAGAGCAGCGTCAGCTCCGGGTCCAGGCCCTCGGCGGCGGCGGCGCTGATCCGCTCGGCGAGGTCCAGCCCGAGGCCGCGACCGCCGCCCTGGTAGGCGGCGCTGGAGTCGACGAAGCGGTCCGAGACGACGTCGCGCCCGTCCGCCAGCGCCGGCCGGATCAGGCGCCGGACCAGGTCCGCCCGGGCGGCGCAGAACAAGAACAGCTCCGCCATCGGGTCGAGCTCCAGCGAGCCGTCGGCGAGCAGCTCCCGCACCCGTTCGGCGGCCGCCGTGCCGCCGGGCTCGCGGACCAGCAGCGTCTCCGGACCCAGCCACTCGGCGAGCAGCTTGGCCTGGGTGCTCTTGCCGGAACCGTCGATCCCCTCAAGGGTGATGAACATACGCGGACGCTAGCCGCTGTCCACGATCGCCGGTGCGAGCTGTCTAGCGCTTGGCGGGAGAGCCGGGCTTCTTCGTCCCGCTGCCCCGCTTGCGGGTTCTGGTCGCCGAGGCCGCGCCGGCTATCTTCGCCGCGTCGACCTTGCCGTCGGCCCCGTTCCCGGCTGCGCTCTCCCCCGCCTTCTCCTTCTCCCGCGCTTCCTTCGCGGCCTGGCGTTCGGCCCGCTTCTCGCGCATCTCGACCATCGTCGGGCAATCGTCGTTCAGGCACAGCTTCCAGGGCCGGCCGCGGAAGCTCTTGACGCTGAGACGGGGGCGCTCGCCGCAAACCGAGCAGCGCTCCTCGAGCCGCCAGAGGTCATAGCCGCGACCGGGAAGCGGGCCGCTGACCGGACAGGAGTCGGGCGACTCGGGGTCGTCCTTGATCCAGCCCTCGCAGCCGTACATGCGCTTGCCGCCCTTGAGCTCGATGATCCGCAGCCGGTTGGGGCCGCCGTCATCGCGCTTGCGGCCGGCCTCCTCGCAGACCTTGCAGGGGCCGAGGAACTTGTCCTCGTCCATCCCCGCCCAGACGACCTTGGCCAAATCCTCGCGGTGCTCGTCGATTTCGTCGTAGGTCTGGTGCAGGAGCTTGCGGCTGTCGCCGACCACCTCGTCCCTGGTCATCTTGGCGCCGGCGATCTGGTCCATCTCCTCCTCAAGGCGCGCCGTCATCTCTGGGGTCGCCATCTCGGGCACGTACTTCTTGAAGGCCTGGTACATCGCGATCCCGGTCTCGGAGGGGATCGGCGGGTTGGAATACGCATAGCCGCGATCGAAGAGCTTCTGGATGATCTCGGCCCGGGTCGCCTTGGTCCCGAGGCCGCGCTCTTCCATCATCTCGATCAGCTTGCCCTGCGAAAGCCGGGCCGGCGGCTGGGTCTCCTTGTCGAGGATCCAGGGCTCTCCGTCGAGCGGCAGCTGCTGGCCCTGCTCGAGCTTGGGGATCTCCTCGTCGGCGGAGCGGGCGTAGGTGTAGATCGCCGCGTAGCCGGGATCGATCACGACCGAGCCGCGGACGAAATAGGTCTCCGAGCCGGCCTCGATGTCGGCCCGCGTGGACTCGCTGATCATCGGCTCGGCGAAGGTGGCGAGAAAGCGCCGGGCGACGAGCTCGTAGACGCGCCGCTTCGGACCCTCGAGCTGGTCCGGGAAGACAGCCTGGGTCGGGTAGATCGGCGGGTGGTCGGTCGTCTCCTTCTTGCCCCGCGTCGCCTGCAGGGGCCCGTCGAGCAGCGACTTGGCGGCCGCGAAGTCGGGCACGTTGGCCAGCGAGCGGACCAACTCGGAGATCGGCAGCGAGCTCGGATAGACGGTGTTGTCGGTGCGTGGATAGGAGATGAAGCCGTCCATGTAGAGGTCCTCGGCGATCCGCATCGCCCGCGCGGGCGTGATCCCGAGCCGGCTCGAGGCGTCGGTGGTGAAGGCGGTCGTGTTGTAGGGGGTCGGCGGCTTGCGGGTGTTGCGGCGCGACGCCACCTCCTTGACGACCCCGGGCGACTTGGTGCCGGCGACGGCGGCATCCGCCTCCTCGCGCTTCCAGAACTTGTCGGTCTCGTGGTGGGCCTCGAAACTGCCGTCGGGGTGCTCGAAGCGCGCCAGCACCTCCCAGAAGGGCTCGGCCTTGTGGGCACGGCGCTCCAGCTCGCGTTCGACGATCAGCGCCAGGGTCGGGCTCTGCACGCGGCCGACGGAGAGGAAGTTGGAACCGAAGCGGCGAGTTGCCAGCGAGACGGCGCGGGTCAGGGTCGCGCCCCAGAGGAGGTCGATGTCCTGGCGCGCCCAGCCGGCGTGGGCGAGCGGATATGAGAGCTCGTCGAGGTTGGAGAAGGCGCGCTCGATCTCCTCCTTGGTCAGGGCCGAGTAGCGGGCCCGCTTGACGGTCGGCTCGAGGCCGGGGTTGACCTCGAGGATCTCCTGCAAGGCCTCGAGGCCGATCAGCTCCCCCTCGCGGTCGAAGTCGGTCGCGATCACCAGCTCATCGGCGTCCTTGGCGACCTTCCGGACCGCGCGGACCACGTTCTTGTCGGTCGGCTCCTTGATCAACTCGGCGTCGATCAGGTCGTGCAGGTCGGTCTTCTGCCAGTTGGAGTAGTCCTCCGGGAAGGCGGGGTTGAGCACGTGGCCCTTGAGTCCAATCGCCATCTGCTCGCCCGCGTCCCAGGTGTAGAAGGGGACCTTGAAGCTCTTGTCCGCCTTCGGGCTGCCCCCGAGGATCTCGGCGATCTTCTTGGCGCTGTTGTTCTTTTCGGTGACTATCAGTCGCATCTCGGTCCGAATCTGTCGCTCGGGTCGGCGAGGGTAGCAATCGGCTCAACGGGTCCAATTCGGCCCCCTTGCAGGATTACGCCCGTTCGGCCAGGCAGAATGGCCGCTTGTGCGATGCCTGGTGACAGGGGGATCGGGCTTCATCGGCTCCAACCTGGCGGACGCCCTGCTCGCCCGCGGCGACCAGGTGACGGTGGTCGACGACCTATCCACGGGCCGCCGCGAGAACCTCGATCAAGCGCTTGCCGGCGATGCCGAACTGGTCGAAGCGGACGTCCGCGACCTCGCCGCGATGGTCAAGCTGGCCGAGCAGCTCGAGCCGGAGCTGGTCTTCCACCTCGCGGCCCAGATCGACGTCCGCCGATCGGTCAGCGACCCGGCCTTCGACGCAGACGTCAACGTCGGCGGCACCGCGAGCATGCTGGAGGCGGCGCGAGCGGCCGGCACGCGACGCTTCGTCTTCGTCTCCACCGGCGGCGCGATCTACGGCGAGGGCGAGGGAAAGGATCTGCCGCTCGGCGAGGAGGCCGCCGCCGAGCCCCTGGCCCCTTACGGCCAGAGCAAGCTCGCCGCCGAGGGATATCTCTCCTTATATAGACGCTTGTACGGCCTCTCGGGGGTGATCCTGCGGCTCGGCAACGTCTACGGCCCGCGCCAGGACCCGCTCGGGGAGGCGGGTGTAATCGCGATCTTCTGCGGCCGGCTGCGCGAATCGAAGCCCCCTACCGTCTTCGGCGACGGCACCCAGACCCGCGACTACGTCTACGTCGGCGACGTCGTCGAGGCCGCCCTGGCCGCCGCCGACGGCGAGGCAAGCGGGGCCTTCAACATCGGCACCGGGCGCGAGACCAGCGTCCTCGAGCTGGTCGAGCTGCTGCGCGAGCTGGGTGGTGGCGACGGGTTCGAGCCCGAGTTCGCCCCGCCCCGCACCGGCGAGGTGCAGAGGATCGCGATCGACTGCTCGCGGGCCGCCGACGAACTGGGCTGGCGCCCCGGGACCGATCTGCGGCGCGGCCTGCAGCAGACCCTGGAAACGCTCTGACCGCCTAGGGCGGCGGGGTGCCGAAGGCGGTCGGCGAGAGCTGCGGCGGGACCTCCAGCGGGTAGACCTGGTCGGCGGGGCTGGGGCGGAACTCGAAGGCGAGGGGATTGTCCTGCGCCTCGCGGCGCAGCGCCCGCGCGGCAGCCGGGTAGTCGTCAAGGGAGATCTCGAGCTGGGCCAGCCGCGCCCAGGTCGTGTAGTTGTCGGGCTGCAGCCTGGTCGCCTTTGCCGCCAGCTCGGCCGCGCGCCGGTCCTGCCCGCGGCTGTGGGCAAGCCCAGCCTCGGTGAAGAGCGGTTCGACGCTGAGCGGATCGAGCTTGTGGGCGAGCACGGCGTCGGATTCGGCGCTCTGCAGTGAGCCGCCGCCGGCGTCGCGCAGCGCCTCCAGGCGCTTGGTCTCCGAGAGCGAGGGAAGCGCCACCGAGGCGGCCAGCAGCACGGCTCCGAGCGCGCAGGCGACGGCAATCAACGCCGGGGCCGCCGGTCGCCCCCTGCCCCGGGGGCCAGCCGGGCTCGGGGCCGCGGCGACGGCGACGCAGACCAGGGCGGGGATCGTCACCGCCGGGATCTCCCAGTCCCAGTCGACCAGCGACTGCACCGCCCAGGCGGTGGCCGCGGCGAGCAGGGCGAGCCGCGCCGAGCGCTCGGCGCCGGTCGAGCGCCGCAGTTGCGAAACCGCCGCGGCGCCGAGCAGTCCGAGCCCGCCCAGTCCCAGCGCTGCCCCGACGAGGCCGGTCTCGGAGAGGAACTGCAGCGGAACGCTGTGGGTCGAGCGCACCGGGGCGTCGAAGCGACGATAGAGGTAGCGGACGACCGGGAACGAGCCGGCGCCCCAGCCCGCGAGCGGCTTGTCGCTGAACGCCCCCAGCGCCTCCTGCCACCAGATCCAGCGGTTGGAGCCGTTGGAGCTGATCAGGCGGCTGGGGTCGTTTCCGGGCCCCGCCTTGGGCTTTTCGAACTCGTTCACCTGGTGGGAGATCTCGCCCCCGATCCCGCGGCCGGAGACCGCCAAGGCTCCGAAGCCCAGCACCAGGCAGCCGAGGACGATCGCGGCGAGGCCGCGCCAGACGCGGCGCGAGTGGGCCGGCGTCCAGCCCGCCCGGCGCTCGACCCCCAGCAGCTGGTTGGCGGCGACCGCGGTCGCCGCGAGGCTGAGCAGCAGTACGACGCCGAGGATCGCACCACCGCCCTCGCGCGTATGCAGCGAAAGCCCGCCGCCGGAGAGGTCATGAAGCCCGAAGGCGACGACGATCGACGGCAGCGCCGCGACCACCGCCCCGATCCCGATCGCCAGCCACAGCAGGCGCCGGGGCCCCGCCCCGACCATCAGCGCCAACACGGCGACGTAGGCCAGCAGCGCACCGCGAGAGTAGGTCGTCGCCGTCGTCAGCAGCAGCACGATCAGCGCCAGCAAGGACCCGATCCGGAGCCGCGGTGCGGCCTCCGGAGAGCCGGCGAGCCAGAGGCAGATCGGCGTCGCCATCACGCACAGGACCCCGACCGCGTTCCAGTAGCCGATCGGCTCACGCACGCGGGAGAACTCGTCTCCGGGATTGAGGTCGAAGGAAGCGAAGTGAAGCCCGGGGACGATCTTGCCGCCGATCGCGTAGAGGGCGACCACCAGGGCGGCGGCGCCGATTCCGAGTGCGACCCCGCGCGGAGCGTCGCGGGTGTTCGACGCGGCGACGATCGCCACCGCGGTCACCACCGCGTAGGCGATCGCCCGGTTGGCGGCGATCCAGGTCTGGTCGGGGGCCACCGACCAGAGCGCCGAGAGCATGCTCCAGAGCGCAAAGGCGGCCAGCAGCGCGACCGCGGACCAGCCCAGCATCGTGCGCCCGGAGCGCAGCGCCCCGGCGGCGATGCCGAGCCCGCAGACCAGGCCGGTGCCGGCGATTCCGACCTGGAGCCGGCTCTCCTGCGGAATCGAGGTGGCGCCATTGTTGAAGGCCGCGAAGACGCCGGCGAAGACCAGCACCGCCAACAGCCAGGTCCCGAGGCCCCAGCCCCCGATCGCCTCCCGGGTTCGCGAGATGCGGGCCCGGCCGGCAAGAGTCACCGCTTCCACGCGGCCAAATCTAGTTGACCGCGGAGGGGGGAATCGCAGGGGGCCGATCTCTAAGGTGTGGCGCCGATGCGGCTACGCCCACTCCTGACGCTTACCCTCGCCGCGGCGGTCGCGCTGATGCTGCCGGCGAGCGCGGCGGCCGACTTTCAGACCCTCTATGACGACTACCGCACCGACGGCGTGATCGACGGCTGCTCCTATTCGTCCAGCGAGCTCAGTGCCGGACTCAGCGACATCCCGGCCGACGTCCGCGAGTACGACCCCGGCTTCTCCGACGCGCTGAATGCGGCGCTCGAGCAGGCGGCCGCGGGTTGTGGGCTGGCGCCGCAGGCGGCCGCGGCCAAGAACCAGACCAGCGCCCCCGACGGATCCCCGGGCCCGGTCGGCCCAAAGCCGGTCGCATTCCATAGCGGCGGCGGCGACCGCGGCCTGCCGGCGGTGCTGACGGCGATGATCGTCCTGCTCGCCGCGGCGCTCGGTGCCGGGGCGGTGCTGTTCGCCTCCTACTACTACGGCTGGGACCTGCGCTCGCTGCGGGACAGGGCCGACTTCTAACCTTTCCCCCATGCCCGCCCAGGCCTATGCCGGCAAGCCCTGCGTCTGCCAGCTCCGCAAGGGGATCTGCGATCAGTCCTGCGTTCGCAACATGCTCGAGACACCGCTCTACCTCGCGGCGCTGAACCTCAAGCGGCGCAGCTGCCTGGTCGTCGGCGGCGGCGAGGTCGGGTTGGAGAAGGTCGAGGGGCTGTTGGTCTGCGACGCCGAGGTGACGGTGATCGCCCCCGATGCAGTGCCGCAGCTGCAGGAATACGCGAGCGAGGGCTCGATCTTCTGGCAGCGTCGCGACTACGCCGGCGCGGCAGACCTCGAGGGGGTCTTCCTGGTCATCGCCGCGACCGCCGACAGCGAGGTGAACATTGGCGTCTACGAGGACGCCGAGGCGCGCTCGATGCTGGTCAACGTCGTCGACGTGCCGCCGCTCTGCAACTTCATCCTGCCGGCGATCGTGCGCAGCGGCCCGCTGGCGATCGCGATCTCGACCGCAGGCGCCTCTCCGGCCCTGGCGAAGCGGATGAAGCGCGAGATCGCCGAAGCCTTCGGCGAGCCTTACGCGCGGCTGGCGGTGATGCTCAACGACGCTCGCGGCTGGGCCAAGGCGACCCTCCCCACCTACCAGCACCGCAAGGAGTTCTTCGAGGGGATCGTCAACGGCGACCCCGACCCGGTGCAACTGGTCCGCGACGGGCGCGAGGCCGAGGTGCTGGCGCTGATCGAGGCCGCCAAGGCGAGCCACAGCCCGGTCGCCGCCGAACCTTGACCGGGGCTTCACCGATGGCCATTTCGGTGCGCGCCGGCGACGGCGAGGCGATCTGGTCCCTCGGCACGCTGCTGCTCGTCAAGGCGACAGGTGAGCAGACCGGCGGTGCCTTCTCGCTATTCGAGGTCACCCTGCCGAAAGGGGCGTCGCCTCCCCTTCACAGCCATCCGCAGGACGAGTCCTTCTACGTCCTCGAGGGCGAGTTGACACTCTCGCTCGACGGGGAGCAGACGACTCTGGAACCAGGATCGTTCGCCTTCGTTCCGCGGAAGGTCCCGCATACGTTTCGGGTCGAATCGGAGACCGCCGTGACGATCACCCTCAGCACCCCGGCCGGGATCGAGAACTTTCTCCGCGACGTCGGCGTCCCGGCCGAGCGTCCGACCCTGCCGCCGGCGGATGCCAGGCGGCCCAGCGATGACGAGCGGCGGGCGGCGGAGCAGGCAACCGGCCTCCAGGTCCACGGCCCACCACTGGGGCCGAGGGACTAGACCGGTGATCGAGTTCCCGATCAGGTTGAAGCCGAGGCGCCTGGAGGCGATCACCGCCTCCGCATTGGCCGTCACGGCCGCTCTCGCTCTGGCCGGCGCCACGTCAGCCAAGGGCGACCCCTGGGCAGCGACGTACAAGGGTGGGCCCGCGAGCAGCGGCGTGGTCAAGTTCGGGACCGAGACCCTGAACGGCAAGCACGTCGTCTACGGGCTGAAGCTGAAGCGGATCCCTGTCACCTGCAGTGGCCAGGCCGGGCCGCCGCACGACACCAGCGACGGCCAGGTCGACGTCCATTTCAAGCTCGAGGGCAAGGGACTCCACTACCAGGCAACCGCCCACAACGCGAATCTGGACGCGACCCTGACCTTCGACGGCAACCTGACCCAGGGCCGCAGCAAGGCCGCCGGAACTCTGCGTATCAACGGCGACCTGGTGCCGGTCGACAATTCGCAAACCATCGCCCGGCCCTGCGACTCCGGCGTCCTGAGCTGGACCGCCAAGCGCAAGTAGTCGAGCCGGCTCAGCTCGCGGGCAGGGCGAAGAAGGCGATGGCGCCGAACTGGGCGGCGGCGGCGGCGATCACCAGCAGATGGAAGATCTCGTGGTAGCCGAACACGGCCGGGTTGGGATCCGGGCGCTGGGTCGCGTAGACGATCGCGCCCAGTGTGTAGAGCAGCCCTCCAGCGGCGACCAGCAGGGTTCCGGCGACGCCGAGGTCGTTCCAAAGGGCCGGGAAGGCGACGACCGCGACCCAGCCCAGCGAGAGATAGATCAGCGCCGTCACCCACTTCGGCGCCTCGATCCAGATCATCTCCACGATCGAGCCGGCCAGGGCCCCGGCCCAGACCGCGACCAGGATCGCCGTCGCCAGGGTGCCGTGCAAGACCAGCAGCGCGAACGGCGTGTAGGTGCCGGCGATCAGCAGGAAGATCATCGAGTGGTCGAGGCGACGCATCCAGCGCCGGGAGCTCGGCCGGCGCCAGTTGACGCGGTGATAGAGAGCGCTGGTTCCGAACAGGGCCGAGAGGCTGACCGCGTAGATCGCCACCGCGAGGGTCGCCTTCGGGGTCTTGGCGGCGAGGATCAGGCCGGCACCGAGGAACAGCGAGACGAAGAACGCCCACTCGTGCGAGACGCCGCGCAGCCGCGGCTTGACCGCGGCGATCGCGTCGGCGGCGGCGTCGCGGGCCGCGGTCGCGCCCTCGCCGACCGCCTCCATCGCCGCGTCGGCGCGCTCGCCCATCGCCCCGCGGGCGGCATCGACACGCTCGCCCATCCGCTCGGCGCCCTTGCGGAACTGATCGCCCACTGGGTCCAGATTAGCGGCCCGAAAGCGCTCCGAGTCGAGCCGCAGCCGCCGATTTCCAGCCCTAGCGGCCGGGGCTCCCAAATTGCCCAATGTCTTTCGCACTCAAACGCTATATGTAGTGTTTTTGGTTATATTGGCAGGGATTTTGCCCTACGGCTAGTAGACTGTTCGCAGTGGACTGTCCCCTTTGCGAAGCCGCCAGCAGGGTGCTGGAGAGCCGCGGTGCCGAGTCCGGAGCCGCGACTCGGCGCCGCCGCGAATGCTCGGGCTGCGGCCATCGCTTCACCACCTATGAGCGCTACGAGCAGGCGCTCTTCGTCCGCAAGCGCAGCGGAAGGCGACAGCCGTTCGACCGCGGCAAGCTGCACGACGCGCTCGCCCGCGCCGCCCACAAGCGCCCCCTCGGCGAGACCGAGATCGAGGCGATAACCGACAGCGTCCAGGCGGCGCTACTGGAGGCCGGCGGCGAGCTGCCCAGCGAGGCGGTCGGCCGGCTCTGCCTCGACGGGCTGGGGGCGGTCGACCGTGGCGCTTATCTGCAGTTCGCCGGCACCCTCCCCCAAAGCCCGGAATTTGCAGGATCTTTACCCGCCGGTTCCGTCCGCTCCGAAAGCAATTCTCTGGAGTCCGGCAGATGACCCAGACCAGAGGAGAGACGAGAATGGCTAACAGCGTGGCAGGCGCCCCGACGACGAGCGGAAAGGGCCTGGCGATCGAGCGCCGCTTCAGCTCTCCCAAGGTCCATCCGTTCGACGAGATCGAGTGGGAGATTCGCGACGCGCTGATCGGAGATCCCGAGAATCCTGCCTTCGAGCAGCGCGGCGTCGAGTTCCCGAAGAGCTGGTCGCAGAACGCGACCAACATCGTCGCCCAGAAGTACTTCCGGGGCCAGTTGGGCTCCGAGCAGCGCGAGCATTCCGTCAAGGAGATGATCCGGCGTGTCGCCGGGACGATCGCCAGCTGGGGCCGTCAGGGCAGCTACTTCGCCACCGACGCCGACTCCTTCGCCTTCGAGGCCGAGCTGACGTCGATCCTTCTGCACCAGAAGGCCGCCTTCAACTCGCCGGTCTGGTTCAACGTCGGCTTCGAGGAGCGGCCCCAGTGCTCGGCCTGCTTCATCCTCTCGGTCGAGGACACGATGGAGTCGATCCTCGACTGGAACACCAAGGAGGGCAATATCTTCCGGGGCGGCTCCGGCTCGGGGATCAACCTCTCCAACATCCGCGGCTCGATGGAGCCGCTGAAGAAGGGCGGCACCGCCAGCGGCCCGGTCTCCTTCATGCGCGGCGCCGACGCCTGGGCGGGGACGATCAAGTCGGGCGGCAAGACGCGGCGGGCGGCGAAGATGGTCGTCCTCAACGTCGACCATCCGGACATCGAGCACTTCATCAGCTGCAAGGCCGATGAGGAGGAGAAGGCCGCGGCGCTGCGCGAGGCCGGCTTCGACATGTCGATCGACGGCGAGGGCTTCACCTCGATCCAGTACCAGAACGCCAACAACTCGGTCCGCGTCACCGACGAGTTCATGGCCGCGGTCGAGGCCGGTGAGCAATGGGAACTGCTGGCCCGCACCACCGGGCAGCCGACGAAGTCGCTGGATGCAGGCGAGCTGATGAACCAGATCGCCGACGCGGCCTGGCGCTGCGCCGATCCGGGCGTCCAGTACGACAGCACGATCAACCGCTGGCATACCTGCCCCGAGTCGGGCCGCATCAACGCCTCCAATCCCTGCTCGGAGTACATGCACGTCGACGACTCGGCCTGCAACCTCGCCTCGCTGAACCTGATGCGCTTCCGCCGTGAGGACGGTAGCTTCGACGTCGACGACTTCCTGCACGCCGTCGACATCGTCTTCCTCGCCCAGGAGATCATCGTCGGCTTCTCCAGCTATCCGACCGAGGGGATCGGCCGCAACGCCAACGCCTTCCGCCAGCTCGGCCTCGGCTACGCCAACCTTGGCGCCCTGCTGATGTCGGACGGGCTGCCCTACGACTCCGACGAGGGGCGCGCGGTCGCGGCTGCGATCACCGCCCTGATGACCGGGCGCGCCTACCGGCGCTCGGCCGAGATCGCTGCCGCGATCGGTCCCTACGACGAGTACGAGCTCAACCGCGAGCCCCACAACGAGGTGATGCGGATGCATCGCGACGCCTCCTACGAGATTCCCCCCGAGCTGGTCGAGGCGGGACTGCTGCACGCCGCCCGCCACGAGTGGGACGAGGCGGTGGCGTTCGGCGAGCAATACGGCTACCGCAATGCGCAGGCCACGGTGCTCGCCCCGACCGGGACGATCAGCTTCCTGATGGACTGCGACACGACCGGGATCGAGCCCGACTTCTCGCTGGTCAAGTTCAAGGAGCTGGTCGGCGGCGGGCAGATGACGATCCCCAACCGCTCGGTCCCGCTTGCCCTGCGCACGCTCGGCTACTCCGATCAGCAGATCGAGCAGATCGTCGCCTACGTGAACGAGAACGGGACGATCATCGGCGCCCCCGGCCTCGACGAGGACCACCTGCCGGTCTTCGACGTCGCGGTCGGTGAGCGGGCGATCTCGCACACCGGCCACATCGACATGATGGCCGCGACGCAGCCGTTCATATCCGGCGCGATCTCGAAGACGGTCAACCTGCCGCAGACCGCCTCGGTCGAGGACATCGCCGATGCCTACACGCGTGGCTGGAAGGGCGGCCTGAAGGCGCTGGCGATCTATCGCGACGGCTCCAAGACCGCCCAGGCCCTGCGCACCGACGCGCAGGAGGAGAAGGAGGCGGTAGAACAGCTGGCCGAGGTCGCCGGCGAGCCCGTCCGCCAGCGGATGCCGCGCGAGCGCGAGTCGATCACCCACAAGTTCTCGATCGCCGGACACGAGGGTTACATCACCGCCGGCAAGTACCCCGACGGCCGGGTCGGCGAGATCTTCCTCACCGACATCGGCAAGGAAGGCTCGACCCTGCGCGGGATGATGAACGCCTTCGCGACCGCGATCTCGATCGGCCTCCAGTACGGGGTCCCGCTCGAGGTCTTCGTGCAGAAGTTCAGCTACATGCGCTTCGACCCCGAGGGGATCACCCAGAACCCGGAGATCCCGTTCGCCAAGTCGATGCCCGACTACATCATGCGCTGGCTCGCCAGCCGCTTCATCGACGACCCCGACCACCTCGAGGAGCTGGGCATCCTCACCGACGAGGTGCGGGCGCGCCGCGAGGCCGAGCACGCCGCGATCCAGACCGACACCAACGGGCCCGGCGCCAACGGGCACGCCAACGGCGGCAACGGCTCGACCGAGGCCAAGACAGAGGGCCAGTCGCTGCCGGCGGCCAAGGCGCTGACCGACACGCCTCCGGTCCGCCCGGCGGCGATGTCAGGGCCGGAGCTGGGCCCGGCCTGCGAGCAGTGCGGAGGCATGATGCAGCGCACCGGCTCCTGTTACACCTGCTCGAGCTGCGGCAACAACACCGGCTGCGGCTGAGCCCTTGAACGCGCGGGGCCCCGGCGGATTTGCCGGGGCCCCCATCCAGCGCTGCTGTCGCAGCGCGCAGCGCCGAGGCGGTGGCTAGGAGCCGTCGTCGAAGGCGGTCTGCCAGCCTCGCCTGGGGGAGCGATGGGTCGAGGCGGTACGGGGCTCTGCCGCCACACGTCTCTGCGCGGGGCGCGGCGCACGCTCGGGAACGCGTTGCCTGTCCGTCGACGCAAGCTTGAACGGGAGTCGCATCGTCAATGCCAGCAGCGTCAACAGAATTCCAGCAGCGGCGATGTTGATGAGCACAATCAGCGGAATCGTCACCTTGGAGCCTCCAATCGGGGTGGCGGTCTCTAAACAACCTTCGGTCCCTACTTCAGCGCTCGAACCTCAAGCGCTGCTTTGGGGAAACCGAGAATTCCCTTAGAGAAGGGGTCTACCCCTTGACCCCGCGAGAATTCGCGGATCGCCCTTAAAAGGTCCTTAAATTGACGCCTGGGGCGTCAGTCGTGCGGCGCCAGGGCAGCGAGGTCGCCGCTGATCCAGCCGGGCAGAAACGGATAGACGAATCCAGCCCGCTCGAAGCCATGGCTGTCGATCAGGTAGGTGGCGTCGGTGTGGGTGATGTCGTTGGGGGTTCGGCGCACCTCGACCCGGTACCGGTTCCAGACCCGTGCCAGCTCCGCCCGTGAGCCCAGCAGCCAATGCCAGCTTCCGGCGCTCTGGAGTCCCCAGCGACCGATTGCGTCACGCGCCGAGCGCGGTGTATCCGCCCACGGATCGACGCTGACGGCAACGAACACCGGACGCTGGTCGGGCGGCAGCTCGCGGAACCCAGCCGCGAGGGCCCGGCCCTCCAGCGGGCACTCCTGGTGGCAGCGCGAGTCCATGAAGCTGAGCACCACGGGCCGACCTCGGAAGGAGGCCATGGTCGTTCGGCGTCCGGTCTGATCGGGGAGGGCAAAATTGGGCGCTGGTCTGGCCCTTGCCGGCCACACCGCCTGGCCCCGAAGCGCGGACTCCGACCTGGTCGAGCGAGCCGATGACCCACCGACGATCAGGTGCAGGCCGAATCCCCCCAGAACTCCAACCACCGCGGCTGACCCGACTATCAGCCCGGCGAAGCGAACCCCGACCCTTGAGCCGATCAGTGACCGGAGGCGCACGAGATGCCGATCATGGGCGCTGGCGAGCGATCAGCACGTACCAGACCAGGATCAAGATCAGCACGGCCAACGGGAACACGGTCGTAAAGACGGCTCCGAAATGCGTGTAGCCGACGGTCGCCATCAATTGTCCAGTCGCTTCCATTTTCGACTCCTAGCTCAGGTTCCCCTTGCCAACGAATGTACTCTCGGTTGCCGCCGTGCCGCGCCGGGCTCCAGCCAGCAGTAGGCGATGACGACGATCGCGATTGCATAGGCGAGCGATCCCGGCACCCACATCACCCCCGCCGCTAGCTGCTGATCGGTCAGCGCCGAGATCCCTCCTGGCCGGCTCGCCTGATCGGCGTAGGCCGAATATACGGGCGAGGTCGCCAGCGCCAGGACGATCGCCAATACCCAGGAAACGACCATGGTCGTGGTCAGATAGGCGATCCGCCCCAGATCGCTGAGGCGCGAGCGCCAAGGCGGTGAGTAGATGACCCGCGTCCAGAACAGCAGCGCGGTGGCGAAAAACGTCCCGTGCTCCAAAGCGTGAACCGCACTTGATCGCAGCGCCGCGTCGTAGGGACCGGGAAGATGCCAGGCGACAAAGGTGAGGTTGAAGATCAGCCAGGAGGGAATCGGTTCCGCGAGCAGGCCGGCAGCGCGCCGGAGTGGCCGCAGTCTCGGGTCGTGCATGTAGGCGGTCGCCGCGTCGCGGCGCAGGGCAAGCGGCAGGCCCCTCCACATTCTCATCCAGGGGCGAGCCAGGGCGAGGAGTGGCGGAGCGACCGTGATCAACAGAACATGCTGGACCATGTGGGCCCAGAACAGTTGATCGGCGAGCTCGTCGAGTGGGGAGTCCAGCGCCGCGAGGATCGTCACCAATCCGCCGCAGAAGGCCGCCGTTCGCCACCGCCCGGCGGCATCGACCGGTCGGGCGCCGTCACGACGCCCGCCGAGCCAGTAAAGCCCCGCGGCCCCGAGGACCCAGGCGAGTGCTGGGCCGCCGGTCCAGTCAAGGGGGGTCACCGCGGCGGCCATTCGTTGCTCAGATCACTCAGATCAGATAGAGAATGACCCAGGCAAGGATCCCGATCCCCGCCAGCATCGTCCAGTAGTAGGACGCGGGGCCAAACCCGACTGGCTGCAGGCCGGCGCCCTGCCTGCCGTTGCGAAGGCCGACGGCGAAGATCGTCTCGACGCGGTACATCACCAGCAGCACGAAGAATGCGTAGAGAGAGGTCCATCCAATGAACACGCTGCCGTAACCGCCGCTTCTCGGGCCGAAGGACAGGTGGGCGTACTCGAACGCCTGCAGCACGCAACCAATCAGGCCCAACGCAAGCGCCGCGCCAACCGCCGCCACCCAGCCCTCGTTACGCGCGGCGCGGGCCGAGCCATAGGCGAACGAGCCGGCGCTGAGAACAAACGCGGCAACGATCAAGGCACCCCAGACCTGGGGTGGATCGACGCCGGACGGCTTCCACAAATCGGAGTTGTTGAGCGACCGCAGGTAGAAGTAGGCGAAGACGAAGCCGAGGAAGAACATCGCTGTCGCGCTCGCGGCGAGTCGAAAGCCGGTGCGGTGCAGGTGCTCCTCGAGCTCAGGGGGCTCGTCGAAGGCGTCGCCCTGGGATTGGACAGCCTGGTTCATCGCGCTACCCGGGCGCCGCGGCCGGAGCCTCGGTCGAAGGGGGAGCCACCGGCGGGACCCCGTACTCGTAGGGATCGCGATCGATCACCGGCTGGCGGTCGAAATTGTGGACCGGCACCGGAGTCGGCACCTGCCACTCGAGCGATTTCGAATACCACGGATTCGCCACCGCCGGCTTGCGGACGAAGACCAGTGAGTAAACGACGTTGAAAAGGAAGACGAGCATCGACGCACCGAGCACGAAGGCGGACACCGAGACCCAGATGTTCAGCGCCTGAAGGTGCGACGGATAGGTCACGACGCGTCGCGGCATTCCCATCAACCCGAGGGCGAAAAGCGGCGCGAAGGTCGAGTTGAAGGCGATGAACATCATCCAGAAATGGAGCTTTCCGAGCCGCTCGTTGAGCTCGAGCCCGAACATCTTCGGAACCCAGTAGTAGATCGCGGCGAAGAACGAGAAAACCAGCCCTCCCATGATCGTGTAATGGAAGTGGGCCATGACGAAGAAGCTGCCGTGCGTGGCGACGTCGCTGGGGATGTCCGACAGGAAGACTCCCGAGGCGCCGCCGATGAAGAAGTTGAAGAACCACGCCAGGCAGAACAACATCGGGACCGTGTAGCGGATGCGGGCCCTCCAGAGGGTCGCCATCCCGCAGAGGAAGATCAGGCCGGTGGGTACCGAGATCAGCTCGGTGGAGAACATGTAGAAGGGGCGCAGCGTGCCGTTGATACCGCTGACGAACAGATGGTGCTGCCAGACGAAGAAGCTCAGCAGCATCACGCCCAACACGCCCGCGACCGCGAGGCGGTAGCCCCAGAGCGGCTTCCGCGCAAACACCGGCAGGATCTCGAGCACGATCCCGAATCCCGGCAGGGCAAGGACGTAGACCTCCGGGTGACCGAAGAACCAGAACAGGTTCTGGAACAAGTACGGGCTGCCGCCGGCGCTGGAGAGGAAGAACGAGGTCTGGGCGCCGCGATCGAGGGCGACCATCAGCAGCGCGGCGATCAGGACCGGCGCTGCGAGGACCATCAGGATCGAGGTGCTGAGGACGCCCCAGCAGAAGATCGGCAGCCGGCCCCAGGTCAGGCCGGGGGCTCGCATGGTCACGATCGTGGTGATCAGGTTCACCGCGAGCAGGGTCATCGAGATGCCGACGAGGGCGAAGAAGAAGATGTAGGAGTCGTAGCCAAAGTTGGCTTGATCGTTCAGCGGGCCATAGCCGGTCCAGCCGGTTGGGAAACCGCCGAAGAAGATCGTCGAGACGAGGATTGCGCCGGCGGCCATCAGCAGCCAGAAGGTGAGTGACTCGATGCGGGGAAAGGCCATCCGCCGGGCCCCGATCATCAGCGGCACGAAGTAATTGCCAAAGGGGCCGAGCACCCCAGAGGTCATGATTCCCATCATCATCGTGCCGTGGAGGCCGACCAGGGTCAGATAGTTGCCGGCTCCGAACAGCTGCGGCGAAGGCCGCAGCAGCTCCGCTCTGATCAGCATCGCGTTGAGTCCGCCGATGAAGAAGAAGAGGCCGATCCCGAACAGGTATTGGATGCCGACGACCTTATGGTCGGTGCAGATGCCGAAAAAGCGACCGATGCCCCCCTCCTCGTTTTGCCGGTTAGAGGGCTCGTGCCCAAGCATCCGTGAGATCGGATAGCTGGCATAGCCGAGCCCGACCAAGAACCCGACAACGAAGAGCAGATAGCCGAGCATCAGGGCGACGTCGTTCTGGTCGGTATCGGCGAAGTAGGCGAGGCTGTTGGCGTGGATCCGGTGGCCCAGCCACCAGCCGACGTAAAAGCCGACGATGCCCAAAACGATCCCGCCGAGCAGATTGAAGCCGATCAGGCGCCGCCAGAGTGGCCGCATGGTTCGGTCCTGGTTCATCCAGCCCTCCGCTGAGGCTCGGGGAAGTAGTGGTTGCTATAGGGCGGCAGTGCCTTGCCGATCGGAGCGGACAGTGCCTGCTGGACGTGAATCCAGGCCCGGAAGCTGCGCGGGCTGACCACCTGCCCGGTGTCGAACATGTATCCGTGCCAAAGGCCACAGAGCTCACTGCAGCGGAGGTCGAAGCTCATTTGATGGCTCGGCTGCACATAGGCAACGTTGTCGACCCCCGGGTTGGCGTCGGCCTTGACGCCGAGCTTTGGTGCCCAGAACGAGTGGATCACGTCCAATGAGGTGACGTGCAGTGACACCGGTTGCCCGACGGGCAGCTCGAGATGGGCTGTCTCGACTCCCCCGAAGGTCGGATAGCGATAGGTGAACTCCCATTGCTGGCCGATCACCTGCACCGGCAGAACGTCGCCGCTGGCCTTGAACGCGGGCACCGGTCCCTGGCCGCCGCCCGCTCCCGCGTCGGCGAGCTCGACGGTGCCGAATGTGGCGAGGAACAGCACGATGATCGTCGTCGCGATCAACCACGGCGTGTGGACCCGCGCGTCGCCTCGAGTCGCCACCCCCTCCTCAGGGGCGACGCCCTCCTTGAGTCGGCCGCCCTTGTGCCGGAACACGGTCAGCGAATAGGCGAAGTAAACGATCATGAAAGAAGCGATCGGCGTGACGATCGCGAACAGGACCGTGTTGTCGCGAACCTGGCCCGAGCTCGCATCGCTGCCGTTGTAGGGCGGCAGGTCGGGAGCGATCACGACGACGACGATCGTCGTCGCGATGGCGGCGAGGATGAACCCGGCGATCAGGATCCGGCGCAGATGGTTTGGCTCTTGCACGGTCTCCGCTCAGACGACGTGCAGGAAGCCGTCCATGTAGCCGATCGTCTGCATCGGTCCTCCGAAGCCACCGAGGAACCCCGCCGCGCAGGGAACGAAGCACTGCCAGCGGTAGCGCCCCGGCTTTCCAGTCCGGAAGGTGAAGCTGATCGTCTCGTGCGCCTGGCTCGGGGAGCAGGGGGCGGCGTCACAGGGGTTCTTCGCGTCATCGGGGATTCCGAGCAGCGGCACGATGAGTCCGAGCTGGGGAACCGCGAACGTGTGTGAGGCGGCGTCGGGGTCGATCGTCTTGATCGTTTTTCCGTTCAACGCCATCACGTTGCCGACGGTGCCGCGCGCCTGTGCCAGGAACGGGTTGCGCAGCCCGCTCTGGCCGTCGTACTGGTAGATCGTCACGTGCACCAGCGAGTGCGCCGGCAGGTTGAACACGGTGCTGTGCTCCCACTGGCCCTTGTTGCGAACCAGATAGGAAACCCAATCGGTCTTGCCGCCCTTGGGGCCGACCGCGGCCACGGTCTGCAGCGTCAACTGGGCCTGACGGGAGCTTGTCTCGACTGCCGAGACCGGTGTGGGGGAACCAAGCAGGTGATCGACGTAATAGCCGATCAAGCCGGCGACGATCACAACCGCGACCACGACTGCAGTAAGCCTGGCTGGCAGCGACTTCACTGGCGGTGCGGCGCCCTCCCCCTCCCTCTGTTCAAGCTGCCGGTCCCCACCGGCATCCCGCAAAAATGCCAAGCCCTACTCACGAGCGATTCCGACCAACCGCAATCAAGGGGCAAAGCAGATCTCCTTCCCACACGTCCCTCGCCGGCTCTCAGCAACGGACTTCTCAGAGCCTATTCCAGCGGCGGGACACAATCAAGTGATCGCCGACGGGCAGGCGCGTTGCGTGGCAAATCGCCGCGACCTATTCTCGTTGAGAGAAGACCGGTGGTGGCCGCGCAGACTCCAGCAGGCGACGATGGGCTGATACTGCTGCGGCGCGATAGGACCTTGGTTCAGCACAGGGAGAACGCGTTTCCGGGCACCCTGGTGATAACCGAGGCTCGCATCCTTCATCGGCGAAGGACGGTGCTGCCCCGGGCGCTGCTGCGCGCTCTGACCCTGGGCCACATCTCGGCGACGCCGACGATCACCGAGGTCAGGCTTGCCGACATCACGACCCTGCAGCACGGACACTCCGGGCGAGTTCCGACCCTCGACATCACGGTCCCCAGGGACAGCTATCGGATCTTCCTCAGCGACGAGGACGACTACCAAGCCGTTGCTGATTCCCTCCGTAGGGCTCTCGGCACCTGGGCCGCGCGGAAGGCACATCCGATCGCGCTCGACCAAGCGCCGGCTCGATCGGATTCGACGGCCGGCCGGGCCGTGTTCCTACGAGACTGAGTTGGTTCGACCTATTGGCGGTGGCGGCGAACGCGCGGCCGGCGGGGGCGACGCGTATGACGGCCGAGTCCCCGGTAAAGCCACACTCCGCCGAATATGGCGACTATCGCAGCCCCGATGACCAACGCAAGAGCAAGAGTCAATTCGTTGTCCTCCAGCGATCAGGCTACCCCGCGTCCTCGCGATTAACCGACCAGCCAATGGGAAGCTCGGTTCGGATAGCCGGCCGCCCGATACCTACCGCTGGCCCATGGAAAGCGATGAAGGAGCACGAGGCGGCCGGCCGCACCATTGCCGCGCGGCCCGGGTTTGAACACCTCCGGCGTCGAGTAACGCAGCAGGCATCAAGGAGACATATAAGAGGCGGATCGCCCGCCGACTGGCGGGCGCGGATCGATGAAAGAGCTGCTCCGCCGAAAGTTTGACTCATCAAGTACCAGTCGCTATACTTTATGAAGTAACAATGGTTGATTACGCCCTGAAGGAGTTTCATGACGCCACCCAGGAGGGAAATGCCTAGAACCCCCGGCGCTGCAAGCCAGCGCGATCAGGTGCGCCGATACCGCGGCGAGCACTCCGAGAACGCTGCCGCTGCCCGTGTCGAGCGCCGCTCCGACTCGCATCTGACCCCGGAGCACACGACCGACAGCTTTCAGATCTTCCTCAACCAGGCCAACCGCTACCCGCTGCTGACGCGGGAGGAGGAAGTTGAGCTGGCGAAGGCGATCGAGCGAGGCGACCTGGCCGCGAAGGAAAAGCTCGTCAACTCCAACCTGCGACTGGTGATCAAGTTCGCCCGCCGCTACGAGGGCCACGGCCTCGCGCTCCAGGATCTGATCCAGGAGGCGATGCTGGGGCTGATCCGCGCGACCGAGAAGTTCGACTGGCGCCGCGGCTACAAGTTCTCCACCTATGCCGTGCTCTGGATCAAGCAGTCGATCCAGCGCGGTCTCGACAACAGCGGGCGCCAGGTGAGGATCCCTGCGCACGTCGCCCAGCGTGAGCGGACGGTGAACCGGATCGATCGCGAGCTGGCGATCAAGCTCGACCGCGAGCCGACCGATGAGGAGGTCGCGAAGGCGGCGGAGCTGGACCTCGACGAGGTCAAGGCCGTGCGCGACCTGACCCGGGTGACGACGAGCCTCGATGCCCCGGTCGGCGAGGGCGAGACCAGCCTCGGCGAGCTTCACGCGAAGAGCACCGAGAGCCTCGAGGAGGACCTGATCGAGCGCGAGCAGGAAGACGCCGTCGAGACGGCGCTGGCCAAGCTGTCAGAGCCGGAGCGCCGCGTCGTCCAGCTGCGATTCGGCACCGGCGGACGCCCTGCGGTCTCGGTCCGCGAGGCCGCGCGCGAGCTCGGCGTGACCCAGAAGGCCGCAATCGAGCTCGAGGAGCAGGCGCTCGAGCAGCTCGCCGACGAGGACACGCTGGCCGCCTGGCGCTCTGCCGCCTAGGCGGCGCCGGCCGGCAAACGAAGCGAATTCGAAGCGGCGCCCGTCAGAGGGCGCCGCTTCTTCGTTGCTCAGTGGTGGAAGCGGTGCAGCAGGTCGTAGACGAAGCCCTGCACGGCGGTCGTCGTGACGAGGTTCCCGAGCGCGATGTTGGCGTCGACCAGGTGCAGGCCCCAGGTCGGGTCGGGGATCGGGTGCAGGGTCGGCGCTCCGGGCAGTCCGGAGACCTGCAGCACGTTGGCGCCGCCGTCCGACGAGCAGCGCCCGGTGAACGAAACCGTCTCCACCCAGGGGGTCGAAACCGGAGGCACGGTCAGCCCGACCGCACCGGTGGCGGCCCCGATCGTCGTCCCGGGGGCAAACGGGGCGGTCGGGAATATCGAGCGCAGCGGCGCTGTGCCTCCCGGCAGCGAGCCGGGATTGGTGCAGAGCACCTGCTGTCCCGCGGTCGCGGAGCGTCCGAAGATCGCGTTGGCCGGTGGGGTGGCATTGAAGGTCGAGAAGGCGATCACGCATCCGATCTGCAGCGCGAAGTGGCAGGCGCGGATGTGCTGAAAGTCGCCGCCGACGTCCTGGCCCTGCTTGACGGCGACGTTGCCGCCGAGCAGAATCGCCGAGACCAGCCTGCGGCGCTCGGCGGGATTGGGGTCGATCTCCTGACGGATCAGCTGACGCAGGACGAAGGTGCCCTGCGAGTGGCCGATCAGCACCACCCCGCGGCCGTGGTTGTACTTGCGCAGGTAGGTGTTCCAGGCATTGAGGACGTCCGAGTAGGCGATCGCCGGATCGCCCTGGGCCGCGCCGAGGATCCCCAGCAGGGTGAGCTGGCGATACACCGGCGCGAAGACCCGGCAGGTCTGCGAATAGCGGGCCGCCTGGTAAAGCGCGATCGAGCGCTCCTCGGGGTCGATGTTGAGATTGGCGTTGCCGGTCTTCTGGTCGGAGACCGTCGGGTAGACGTAGAAGCAGTCGATCCGCGGGTGCCGCGCCGGCTGGACGTTTCGCACCCCGAGGGTCTTGCCGCTCGGCGAGACGAGCGTCGTCTTCAGGTTCGTCTGGCAAGGGTTGTCGGCGAGCCCCGGCTTGCAGAGCCAGACCGGCTCGGCGGCGCCGGAGATCCCGGGCAGCAGCGCCATCCCGACCGCGGCCAGCACGACCGTGATTGCAGCGAGGCTTCCTTTCCTGCGGCTGCTCATCCCTGAATCGCAGACCCTAACCGACACCCGCCCCGCCGACCAAGCCTCCCTCGGTGCGGCGACTTGTAAATTCAGTCCATGGACCGAGAGCCGTGGGATCCGCCGCGCTCGCCCTTGGACCCGCGCAACTGGCGCTTTCACATCCGCAGCGACCCGGTCGAGAACCAGGTCGGGATCGGCAGCAAGCACCCGCTGCTGGCGCTGATCGGGGTCTGGGTGCTCGGCATCGCGGTGATAATCGGCCTCGCCTATGTCCTCCCCCGCCGGACCGAGGGCCTGGTGGCGCTTTTGATCGTCTTCGGGCTGCTGATGACGGTCCGCATCTAGGCCGGGTCGATCACGTTGGCCGGATCGGGCTTCTGCCCCGGGGCGGCCTGGCTGTAGTCGCCGAAGGGGCCATCGCGACCCTCGATCGCCGCCGCCACGCCCTCACGCTCGGCGGTCTGGACGAACGCCTTTGCCTCGGGCGTGTTGCGCATCAACCCGTCGAGGATCGGGCCCAGGTACTGGGTCGAGGCCAGGCCCATGTTCTCGTAGGCCTGGTTGACGATCAACTTCATCGCCGCCAGCTGCGAGACGGGCAGCGAAGCCAGGCGCGCCGCCTCCTCGGCCACGGTGCGCTCCAGCTCGGCGAAGGGAACGGCGCGGTTGATCAGCTCCAGCTCGGCCGCCTCGGCGCCGGAGAGGGCGCGGCCGCTCAGCGCCAGCTCCTTGGCCTTCGTCAGGCCGAGCCGGTAGAGCCACATGCCGCTCAGATAGCAGCCCCAGACCCGTGAGTACGGAGTGCCGATGCGGGCGTCCTCGCTGGCGATCACGAGGTCGGCGCAGAGCGCCATGTCGCTGCCGCCGCCAACGCACCAGCCGTGGATCTGGGCGATCACCGGCTTCGGCGACCGCCACATGCTCATGAACTTGGGCACCGGGCCCATGCTCGGGGTCGTGGTCATGGCGAAGTCCTTGCCGGGGTCCCACTCGCCGTCGGTGTTCAGCCCCGCGTCCCAGTGGTGAAAGCCCTCGCCGAAGTCGAAGCCGGCGCAGAAGGCGCGCCCCGCCCCGCGCAGGACGATCACCTTCACCTCCGGGTCGCGGGTGGCCCGGTGGACCGAAGCCTCGATCTCGTCGGGCATCGGCGGCACGATCGTGTTCAGCGAGCCGGGGCGGTTGAGGGTGATCGTCGCCACCCCGTCCTCGGCCGAGTACAGCAGGGTCTCGAACTCCATCTCTCCTCCGTTCGGTCTGGTGAGGAGTGGGATTCTTACGGCGCCGCGGGCTGCTCGCCGGCGCCGGTTTCCGACCAGGGCGCGACCGGAGCCGAGACGCCGGCGTAGATCACGTCGGTTTCGGCAATCCGGTCCTGCCAGCCGCGGCGGGCGTCGCCGAAGACGATCCCCAGCAGGCCGATGCCGAGCGGCAGGATCGAGAGCGCCAGCCCGAGCAGTCGCCGCACCGCGCGCCGGAACTCGATCCGCCTTCCCTCCGCCGCCTCGAGCTGGATCCGGACGAAGCGCATCCCCGGCGTCTGCCCGGCCAGGGTCCAGAAGCTGAGCAGATAAAACGAGCCGGCGACGATCCAGGCCCCAGCGCCGATCGCGATCGCCGGCGCCGAAGCGTTGCCGCCGCGCCCGAAGGCGAGGGAGAGGACCAGCGTGATCACCGCCGAGAGGCCGAGGAAGGCGGCGTTGAGGATCGCCCCGTCGATCAGCAGCGCGATCGTGCGGCTGACGGCGCCGGCGCGATTGGTCCGCCCCACCCGCTGGTGACGGAAAAAGACCCGCCGCATGATGCGTTCGAAGGTGCCGTCGAGACGGTGCGTCGCCTTCGCGGCCTCGCGGCGCACGTCGTCGATCAGTCCAACCCCCTGGGCGGCGATCGCGCTTCTTACTTCGGGAGCCTCGGCGATGCGCTCGACCAGCTGCTGCGCCTCCTCGCTGGCCAGCAGCCGCTCCCAGACTCGGTCGATCATCTCGCTGTCGATCGCGTCGTTGAGCGCCCGCTCGACCGCCGGGCTGCGCATCGCCTGCTCGACGGCCTCCTCGACCACCGGCCCCTGCAGCACCCGGGCCAGGGCGCGCTCGGCCGCCTGGCTTTCGATCGCGCGCACGATCGCCTCCTCGGCGACGCTCTCGGCGGCCCCTTCTATGCCGGTGGCCCGGGCGACCCGCTGCGCCCCGCGGGCCCCGCGCCCGAGCAGCCGCGCCGGCAGGGGCGTGCGGGCGGGCGGGCCCGCTTCGTGTCCGGGTTGGCGGGGGTCGCGGCTATCGGCCATCGCGCGGCGAGTCTAGGCGCTCGCCGCGCGATCGGCCCCCTCTAGCTACGCGAGCCGCTGCGGGCCCGGCGGCGCGAGCGCGTCGTCGAACGGCGCCGCGAACGGCCGCCATTGCGCTGGCTGCTAGGCACCTCGGCGCGGACGACGGCCTTCGAGAGCTGCGGGATCAGCCCCTCGAGGTACTTGGCCATTCGCTCCTCGTCGCGGCGGATCGCGCGGGCGAGCTTTGCCGTCTCGCGATCGCCGACGCTCTCTGCCACAACCTCGATCGCGGTGTAGGTCGCGATCTCCTCGGCCTCCTCGGAGTACTCGGTCTTGGCGTTCTTGAGCTGCTTCTCGTCCTCGCCGGTGCCGCGGACGAGGTGAAGCGGCCCCTTCGCCGCCGCGAGGGCCTTGGCAGCGGCGCTCTGGACCTGGGCCACCGGCGTCGCGGTCCCGCCCAGCTTCTTGATCCGCCGCTCGACGTCACGGGCGTGGCGGCGCGTCTCGGTCAGGTGCTTGCGCAGCCGCTTCTTGTAGGGCATGCGCGTGGTCATCTCGATGTGGGCCTGAAGCGCGGTCTCGAGCTCCTTCTCCTTGCCGTAGGCCTCGTTGAGGTACTGAATGAGTTTTGCGTCGCGCTCGTTTGGCTCAGCCATCGGGTTCTGCCCGTCCTTTCGATTCTTGATTGGTGGGGCCCACGGCTACCCCGTGGGCGGGCAGGGAAACAGGCGCCTGCGCCGCGCCCGGCGCCGGCGGCTAGTGCGGGCTCGAGGCGGAGTCGCGGTGCCCGTTGCGCGAGCCGTCGCTGACCCGGGTGCTCGGCTCGGGCGGCGGCAGCTTCAAGGGCGCGGTCCCGTTGGCGGACGGTGGGCCGCCGTTGCGGGGAGACCCGGCCGTCGCGAGAAATGCGAGATCGTCGTGGTCGATGTCCCCGAGCGGGGCGCGGGAGGCGATCGCAAGCCGGGCGAAGTCGGGATTCTGGGCCCGCACCATCACCACCGCGACAGGCCGGTCCTGGCCGCCGGCGCCGTTGCTTCGCCGCGAGGGGGCGGCGAGGACGGGATCGAGGATCAAGGCGACGTTGGGCGCCTCGACCGGGACCGGATCGAAGACCAGCTGCGGGCAGGTGGGCGGAACCAGCGAGGCGGCCTGGCTCCAGAGCGGCCCGATCAGAGCCCCCGAGCCGGAGCCGTTGCTTCTGTCGTCATAGACCGGAAAGCGGCAGATGCTGGCGACGTATCCCCAGCGCTCGCCGTCGTCGACCACGACCTTGCGCAGCGATTTCCAGGGGATCTCCCAGCGGCCGCGGAGGATCGCCCGTGCGTCGATCACCAACGCCGATTCCGTGACGACAAGATTTCCGGCCGTGACCGGGTGGCGGTGGACGATCTCCCAGAAGCGCCGCCCCCGCTTTTGCAGGAAGCCGGACGGGGGAACGGTCGCGGCGAGTGGAATCTCGATCGCGACACCCCCGTTGGATGCAGCAAGGGATGTGGAGCCATTGCCCTCCACGAGGGCTCATATCGGCGCCGGGCGCCGCTTCCGTTAGCCCTGGTGGGCTCAGGCGGCCTGGCTCAGAGCGACAGCCGCCTCGGGGTCGACGCCCTGGCGGCGGGCGATCAGGGCCCGGATCCAGGCGACGGCGGCGCTGCCGATTGCGACGACGAGTCCGAGGCCGGAGACGGTGGCGGCTCCGGCGGGCCCGAACTGAGCGGCGACCGCGGTCAGGCTCGCGACCCAGACGATGCCGCCGACGATGTTGAAGAAGAGGAAGCGGTGCCAGGCCATCTCGGCGGCGCCCGCGGTCAGTGGGGTCAGATAGCGGGCGCAGGGAACCCAGCGGGAAAGGAACACCGCTGCCTCGCCATAGCGGGCGAAGAAGTCCTCCGCCTTGTGGAGCATGCGGTGGCGGCGGGCGACGAAAGGTCCCGGCTTCAGCAGCAGCCTGCGTCCACCGCGGCGGCCGATCACGTAGCCGAGGCAGTCGCCGAGGATGGCGGCTGCTACGGCGATCAGAACTACCAGGGGAAGGGCGAAGTGCCCGGCCCCGGCGAGGACGACCGCGCCGAGGAGGACGGACTCACCGGGGACGGGGAGGCCCGCATACTCGAGGAGCAGAACGCCGAAGAGCATTCCGTAACCCAGCTCGGCTGGAAGCGAGAAGAACATGTGATCTTGTCATCGGGCCCCGAGGGCCCACCCCTGAACGACAAACCGGCACTTGGACGCTTGGTCCGCCACCCGTTGCCACTACTGAGGTAATCACTATGCAGTACCCAAATAAAGAATGCCTCAGTCCCGGCCGCTGATTAGCAACGTCTGCAACGCATGTCCGATCCGTCCCCCCTCGTCGGAAAGCAGGGTGTCGGCGACCCCGACCCCGTTCGGATGCGGGCGCGTGACCGCGTCAAGGCAGACCCACTCGCCGGCCGGGAGGCGCTCCAGCTGCACCGTGAGGTCGACGTTGATGAACAGGTAGCGGTTCCAGTCCAGGGTCACGCTGACCCCGTTGCCGGAGTCGGCGGCGATCAGGACCCGCTGCAGTGGGGTCGGCTGCTCGGCGCCGACCAGCGGATGGCGCATCCGCATCCAGACCGTCGCCGGGCCCGGAACCGTGAAGCCGCCCTCGAGGAAGCGATACTCCATCGCCGTGTGGTAGCCGACCTTCTGGCCGGTGTCGGGAAAGTCGCCCGGCACCGCCGACTGCGGACCCGGCGGCGCCTCGGGCTCGGGGAGGTCGGGTAGCTCGACCGCCGCGGTTCGCAGCCGCCAGGCCTGAGCGCGGATCACCTCGCCTTCCTCGTCTATGAGTGAGGCCTGCAGTAGCTGCACGCGGCGGCCGGGCCGGATGATCCGCGCCTCGACCCGCAGCGGGGCGATCGGCACCGCGCGCAGGATCTCAAAGGTCACCCGACAGACCTGGAACTCCTCGGCATCCTCGAGTCGCTCGAGCTCGCGGCCAATCAGCGCCGAAGGGGGCCCGGCGTGCTGGAAGCTCGGATCCCAGGGGCCGCGGGTCAGCTCGGTGGATCGGAAGCGGTCCCCGTCGGGCTCGTAGAAGCAGTCGGGCACGCGGGCAGTTTTTCAAGGCCGCGAAACAGGTGTGAAAGGCCGCGACACAAAGTGTCGCGGCACTAGCTGGTCAGGCGGCGCAGCTGCCGCAAGTTGTGGAGCGGCAGATGCATGTCAGGCGGCCGAAGGCCGCCGCATTTGATTCAGCGAACCTGCCAGGGGCTCAGCAGTGGTTGCCGAAGTGGTTGACCCAGACGTGTGCGTCGGGGGCGCCCGAGAGCCTGCCCTCACGCAGCGAGATCCCGATCTCGCTGTACTCACCGCCGAGCATGTTGGCCCGATGCGAAGGCGAGTGAAGCCAGGCGCGCACGATCGAGCGCACTGAACCGAGGCTTCCGGTGCCCCAGGCAAGGTTCTCGCCCGCCCACCAGCAATGGCCGCTGAGATATCCGGCGCGGCGGAACCAGAAGAGGAAGTCACGTCCGCAGGCCTCGTGGCTGAACTGGTTGCAGCGCAGGATGTCGCCGGCCTTGCTGTCGGCCGAGCCATCCAGCCGCTTGGAGTCGACGAGCTTCGGAAGGCCCGCCTGCTCGCGGGCGAAGTTGATCATGCACTCCATCGCCTGCACCTGGACCAGGACGCCGGCGTTGGGGTCGTCCTCGCCGTTGCAGACAGCGTCCGGCGCCGAGAGCTTCTTCAGTGCCGGGCGGTTGCCCGCCAGCGCCATCGTCCGCAGGACCGAGCCGTTGTAGACCGGCGCGAACGACTGCCCGAGCTCGGGGCCCTTGCTGTCCAGCGCCGGCGCGTTTCCGGCCAGGACCATCATCGTCAGGCAGCAGAAGCCGAGAAGAATGGCGATTCGCCTCATCGTGGGGCGGCTTTCGGCGCCCTGTCAAACTGACTTGAAATCAGTTATTTGCGGTCGGACGCACGTCCGCCGCTTGTAACGGGCTCCTAAGCTGGCGGACTAATCAATACCCGGTAAGAAGCGGTTCGACAGGCACAGATCAGGAGGTTCGAAATGTCCACAGAGACAGAGAAGGTCCGCAAGTCAGAGCAGGAGTGGCGCGAGCAGCTGACTCCGGAGCAGTACGAGGTCACCAGGCGGGCCGGAACCGAAGCTCCGTTCACCGGCGAGCATTGGGACAACCACGCGCCGGGCATGTACCGCTGCGTCGGCTGCGGGACCGAGCTCTTCTCGTCCGACACCAAGTTCGACTCCGGCACCGGCTGGCCCAGCTTCACCGAGCCGGCCAATCTCGAGCACGTCGAGCTGCGGCCCGACAACAGCCTGCTGATGCGGCGCACCGAGGTCGTCTGCAAGCACTGCGATGCCCATCTCGGCCACGTCTTCAACGACGGTCCCGGGCCGACCGGGCAGCGCTACTGCATCAACTCATGTGCGCTGGACTTCGACGAGGGCAAGGAGAGCGGGAGCTAGGGAAGGCGGTGCCACCGGCACCGCCTGCGCCTAAACCGTGCCGCCGGCGCCGAGGTAGCTGAAGCGGACCGCCAGCGCGACCGCCTCGGTGCGGGTATCGACCTCGAGCTTGGCGATCGCGTTGCGGACGTGGGTATGGACCGTCGCCGGGCTGAGTGAGAGCCGGTCGGCGATCTCCTTCACCCGCAGGCCCTCGGCCAGGAGCTCGAGGATCTGACGCTCGCGCGGGGACAGGTCGAGAAGCTTTTCCACCTCGGAGGGTTTGCCGCCCGCGAAGTCGCCGCCGAGGAAGGTGCCGCCGCCGGTGACCGCCTTGACGGCCTTGGCGATGTCCTCGGCCGGAGCGGACTTCAGCACGTAGCCGGAGGCGCCGGCGCGCAGCGCCAGGGCCAGCAGGTCGGGCTGGGCGTGGGCGGTGAAGATGATGACCTTGGTGCGCGGGCGAGCCTTGAGGACTTCCTTGGTCGCCTCGATGCCGTCGCGCTTGGGCATCTCGACGTCGATGATCACGACATCGGGGTCGAGATCCTTGACCACGTCGACCACCTCGCGGCCGTCTCCGGCCTCGCCGACGATCTCGACCACGCCGCTGTTTGCCATCCGCGACTTGATCGCGTCTCGCACGATCTCGTGGTCATCACAAAGGACCACTCTCTTCCCGTTCCCAATACTCATGGCTCAATCCTCTTCGGAGCACCATAAGTATGCAGTACTTCTGGGAGCGAAAATGCATGGCCCTCCTCCTGGCGATTCTCGATCAGGGCGACAAGCGTGCGTCCGACCGCCACGGCGGTGCCGTTGAGCGTGTGCACGTGGGCCGGAGAATCGTCCTTTGAAGGCCGGTAGCGGCAGGCGAGCCTTCGTGCCTGGTAGTCGGTCGTGTTCGAGCACGAGGTCAGCTCGCGGTAGCGCCCCTGGCTCGGGATCCACGCCTCGCAGTCGTATTTCTTCGCCGCCGAGGCGCCCAGATCGCCGGCGGCGATGTTGACGACCCGGTAGGGGATCTCCAATTCGCCGAGGATCCGCTCCTCGATCGCCAGCAGCCGCTCGTGCTCGTCGGCCGAATCTCCGGGCTCGACGAACGAGAACATCTCCAGCTTGTCGAACTGGTGCACGCGGAAGATCCCCCGCGTGTCCTTGCCGCCGGCTCCGGCCTCGCGCCGAAAGCAGGTCGAAAGGCCCGCGTAGCGCAGCGGCAGCGTGCCGGGCTCGAGGATCTGATCGGCGTGCAGGGCCGCGAGCGGCACCTCGGAAGTGCCGACCAGATAGAGCTCGTCGCGCGGGATCTCGTAGATCTGGTCGCGGTCGCCGGGCAGAAAGCCGGTGCCGTAGAGCGTCTCCTCGCGCACCAGCACCGGCGGCACGACCGGCTTGTGGCCCTCGCCGCCGACCAGGTCCATCGCCCAGCGGACCAGGGCCAGCTGGACCAGCACCAGCTCGCCGAGCAGATAGGCGAAGCGCGAGCCCGAGGCGCGGGCCGCCGCCTCGATCTCGATCAGGCCCAGGGCGGTGCCGATCTCGAGGTGGTCGCGGGGCTCGAAATCGAACTTCGGCGGCTCGCCCTCCACCCGCATCACCACCGCGTCCTCCTCGCGGTCGCCGTCGGGGGCGTCGGGGTCGGGCAGGTTCGGCAGCCTGGCGGCCAGCTCGTCGCGCTCGGACTCGACCTCGCCGAGCTCGGACTCCAGCTGCTTGATCCGCGGCGCCAGCTCGCGCATCTCGGCGATCACCGCCTCGGCGTCGCCGCCGCCCTGCTTCGCCGCCTGGATCTCGTTCGAAGCCTTGTTCTGCCGCGCCTTGCCGTCCTCGATCTCGGGCAGCAGCTCGCGCCGGCGCCGGTCGAGCGCCAGCAGCCGGTCCAGCTCTTCGGCCACCTCGTCGCCGCGTCGGCGCAGCGCCGCCCGCGCCGTCTCTGGGTCCTCGCGGATCGCCCTCAGGTCAAGCAACCGGCGTCAACCGGTCTCGCCCGGCCGCGGGCTTGTCTGTGCCTGCTGGCCGGCGTACTTGGCGACGAAGCGCGCCACCTGCTGGGCCTCCTTGCCGACGACGATGTTCTGGGGCATGATCGCCCCCGAGAAGCCGCCGTTGCGAATCGCGAACAGCGCGTCGTCGTAGGTCTCGGTGCGCTGGTCGAGGTTCGGGCCCTGGGTGCGGAGGCCGCGGTTACCGGTTCCCTGGGTGCCGGCGGTGCTGAGCGTGTGGCAGCCCGCGCAGTGGGTCGAGAAGAGGTCCGCGCCCCGATAGTCGGGACCGTCCTTCGCGACCGAGATTCCCTGCTTCCCGCAGCCGGCGACCGAGAGCGCGATCAGGGCGGCGATGGCTGTGACGATGGCGAGCCGCACGCGGCGGGATCATATGCTCGCGCGCAGTCCGATGCCTGGGATCGACACAGACTCCTTCCGCTCCGCCGTCGGTCTGCTGCCGACCGGGGTCACGGTGGTGACCGCGGTCGGGCCCAACGGGCGCTCAGGGGCAACGGCCAGCGCGGTCGGCTCGCTGTCGCTGGAACCGATGCTGATGCTGGTCTGCCTCGACCGCGGCTCGCGCACGCTGCGCTCGGTGCAGGAGGCGGGAAGGTTCGGGGTCAACGTGCTCGCCGCCGACCAGGAGCCGGTGGCGCGGCAGTTCTCGACCAAGCTCGACGAGCCCGAGAAGTGGAAAGGCATCGCGGCTGCAGAGCGCGACGGGATTCCGGCTCTCGACGGCACCGTGCTCTGGATCGCCTGCGAGCTTCAGGACGTGCTGATGGGCGGCGACCATGTGATCCTCACCGGCGCGGTCAGCGACCTCGAGGCGAGCGGTGGCGAGCCGCTGATCCACCACCGGGGCGAGTTCCGCGGTCTGGGATGACGGGGGCCTACATCCGAGCTACGCGGCCTGAGTCGCCGATCTCAGCGGCGGGAATTCGGCTGGCAGATCGGCGGTCTCGACCTGAAGGATCTCGATCGGGTCGTTCAGGCCCCGGAACCTCCGGGCGCCGAGCTCCCTCAGGCTCAATCCGTCGGCGAGCGATTCGAGGATCGCGTTGCGAACCGAAGCCGACATCACGATCTGACCTCCATGGGCAGCGAAGCAAATCCGCGCGGCGGCGTGGACCGACAGACCGACGTAGCCGGTGTCGGTCAGTGCCGGACGGCCCCGGTGCAGGCCGATCCGCAACCGGACGTCATTGCCGCCGGGCCATGAGCTCGCCCGCATCTCCCGCTGGATCTGCAGTGCGGCTTCGAGCGCCCCGGGGGCGTGCTCGAACACCGCAAACACATCGTCCCCCCGGGCGGAAACCTGGTGACCGCCAGCCGAGCGAACGGCGGCCCGGACAAGGCGGCGGACTTCCGTGAGCAGCGAGGCGTAGCCATCCTCGAGCCGCGTGAGCAGCCCGGTTGACCCCTCGAGATCCGTCAGCAAGAATGTGAGATGGCCCTTCGGCAACTTCCGTTGAGGGTCCAGCTGCGCGCTGATGAAGCCGATCGGCATGATCCCGTGCTTCTTGGCCGCCCGCAGCAGCCGATTGCGCGCGCGGTCTCGCGCAGCCTCGTCCTCGAAAGCCACCTGGTTGAAGCGCGCGAGGGCATTGCGGACATGCGATGCGTCGTGGATCGGCAGGCGGCGTTTGCCGCTCGAGTCGATATAGGCAAACGCGCTGTCGGGCAACTGGGCCCGCTCCTTGGCGCTCAGCTGCGGCACGCCCCGATGATCGCAAGGACAATGCGGCTCCCGCTCGCCGAGCACCACACGGCGACGCTAGATCCCGCTAGAAGGCGCTGCTGGTCCCCGCCGCGCGCAGGGCGAGGAAGAAGATCACGATGCAGCTGACGCTCATGATCCCCATCTCGCGGCGGACGATCGCCAGCGCGATCGTGCGCTGCTGGTCGGCCGGCAGGGACTCGAACTCCAGCTCGCCGATCTCGCGCTCGGCAGCTCCGGTGCGGGCCGCCTCGGCGAACAGCGAGACCGGCAGCGGCAGGATTCCGTATAGATAGTGCAGCCCGTCGGCGGCCTCGTGGCCGGTGACGACCAGCAGGGCGCCGAGCGTCACCTGGATGAAGACCGAGACCTGGGCCGCGCGCAGCAGGTACCAGAAGGCGATCGAGGCGCGCTCGCGCAGCCAGGCCACCCCGCCCCAGGCCGCGGCGAGCAGGTTGGCGCCGATCAGCGCCACCCCGACGACGAGGTGAACCTCAGCCATCGGGGCAAATCCGCCTGGAAGGGTCGGAAATCCGCTCTCTGATGCGGAATATCACTATGTAGCAAGTTGCCACAAAGTGGTTGTATAACGGGATAAGACCGTGCTTCGAAGCTATCTCCCCATTCTCGTCTTTGGTGCCCTAGGCGCGGGGGTGGGAGGCCTCTTCGTAATGCTCAACCACCTGCTGGGGCCGAAGCGCGGTAAGGGAGAGGCGCCGAATGTCCAGCGCGAGGCCTACGAGTGCGGGCTGCCGAGCGAGGTCTCGCGCACTTTCCGCTTCGGGATCAGCTTCTACCTGATCGCGATGCTCTTCATCCTCTTTGACATCGAGGTGATCTTCCTCTACCCGGTGGGGGTGATCCTGAAGGGGGCCGACAGCGTCTTCGTACTCGGCGAGGTGCTGATCTTCATTGCCCTGCTCGCCGTTGCCCTTGTCTATGTCTGGCGCCGGGGAGCGCTCGATTGGAGGTAGAGCGCCGCAGGATTCGCGCTCTGGCGCCGCTCGACCAGCCCAGCAGCCCGCAGGAGTTGCGGGCGCGCCAGCTGCGCGCCCGCGACATGTTGCGCGGCGACCTCGAGGGAGAGGACCTCGAGCGCTACGTCACCGAGCGGGTGATGACCACCACCCTCGACAAGGCACTGAACATGGCGCGGGCCAACTCGCTCTTCCCGATGACCTTCGGCCTCGCCTGCTGCGCGATGGAGATGATCTCGATGGTCAGCTCGCGCTACGACATCGCCCGCTTCGGGGCCGAGGCCTTCCGGGCCTCGCCGCGCCAGGCGGACATGATCATCCTCTCGGGCCGGGTCTCGATCAAGATGGCGCCGGTCGTCCGCCGCGTCTATGACCAGATGCTGGAGCCGAAATGGGCGATCTCGATGGGCGCCTGCTCCTCCAGCGGCGGCATGTTCTCCAACTACGCCGTCGTCCAGGGCGCCGACAAGTTCATGCCGATCGACATCCACGTCCCCGGCTGCCCGCCGCGCACCGAAGCGCTGCTGCACGGCTTCAACAAGCTGCAGAAGCTGATCCAGGGCCATCCGGACCAGGGCTGGCGCCAGCGCTACAACGCCGCCGGCACCGAGGAGTGGGCGCGCGGCGGCCCGGACAGCCATCCCAACCCGGAGGCGGCCGAGGCCTACGCGCGGGCGCGAGAGCTGGCCGATGCCTGACGCCCCCGGGCTGGAGCTGATCCGGGGCGAGCTCAACGAGGCCCACCCCGAGGCGATCCTCGAGACCAGCTTCGACCATGGCCAGGCGACGCTGGTCGCCGCCCCCGAGCAGCTGCTCGAGGTTCTGGGCTGGCTGCGTGACACGCCGAGCCAGCAGTACCGCTTCCTCTCCAGCCTGCACGGCGTCGACTACCTGCCGGGGCAGCCGCGCTTCGGAGTCCATTACGAGCTCCTCAACATGCCCCGGGTCGAGCGGCTGCGGGTCAAGGCGCTGCTCGCCGATCCGGCCGAGTCGGGAAACGGAACCGCGGAGCGGCTGCCGGAGCTGCCCTCCTGCGTGGAGCTTTTTCCGACCGCCGAGTTTCACGAGCGCGAGGTCTATGACTTCTTCGGGATCGTCTTTCGCGGCCATCCCGACCTGCGGCGGATCCTGCTGCCCGAGGACTACGTCGGCTGGCCGCTGCGGCGCGACTTCCCGATCGGGGGCGAGCCGGTGCTGTTCACCAAGGACGAGCCCGGCTCCCCGGGGTGGTACGAGTGAGCACCACCGAGCGCGAGCTCCTCGAGCAGGCGGGGGAGGATGCCGGGGTGACGGTCGAGCGCCGCGAGCTCGAGCCCGAGACCGAGCTGCTGACGATCAACATGGGCCCGCACCACCCGGCCACCCACGGGGTGCTGCGGCTGATCGTCGAGCTCGAGGGCGAGATCGTGCGCGACCTCAAGCCGGTCACCGGATACCTGCACACCGGGATCGAGAAGTCCTGCGAGGACAAGTCCTACTGGAAGGTGATCCCGTTCGTGGAGCGGATGGACTACCTCTCCTACTACTTCAACATGGAGGCCTTCTGCGGCGCCGTCGAGCGGCTGCTGGGGATGGAGATCCCGCCGCGCGCCAAGTACCTGCGGGTGATCCACATGGAGCTGAACCGGATCCACTCGCACCTGGTCTGGCTCGGCACCACCGGCCTCGACCTCGGCGCGGTCTCGATGCTCTGGTACTGCTTCCGCGAGCGCGACAAGATCCTCGACCTCTTCGAGATGAGCTCGGGGCAGCGGATGCACACCCGCTACTTCCAGGTCGGTGGCGTCTTCGAGGACATCCCGCCGCGGTTCGCAGAGAAGCTGCGCGCCTTCGTCGAGGAGATGCCGCACCGGGTCGACCAGTACCAGGCGATCCTCGACCGCAACGAGATCTTCCTGCACCGAACGCGCAACATCGGGATCGTCCCCCGCGAGCGCCTGCTCGCCCTCGGGGTCACCGGACCGCTGCTGCGCGCCGCCGGCGAGCCCTGGGACCTGCGCAAGGCGTTCGACTACCTCGCCTATCCCGAGCTCGACTTCCAGATCCCGGTCGGCACGATCGGCGACGGCTATGACCGCTACCGGGTCCGCCTGGCCGAGATCCGCGAGTCGGTGAAGATCATCGGCCAGGCGCTGGAGGGGCTGCCCGAGGGGCCCCACATCGCCGACGACCGCAAGTTCGTGCTCCCGCCCCGCTCCGAGCTGCCGACCTCGATGGAGGCGTTGATCCACCACTTCAAGCTCGTCACCGAGGGCTTTCGGGTGCCGCCCGGGGAGATCTACTACGCGGTCGAGGGGCCGCGCGGCGAGCTCGGCTGCTACGTGCTCGCCGACGGCTCCGCGCGGCCGGCCCGGGTCCACGTCCGCGACTCCTCGTTCGTGAACCTGCAGTCGTTGCGCGACATGTGCATCGGCGGCTACATCGCCGACCTGATCCAGAACCTGGCAATGCTCGACCCGATCCTCGGGGGCGTCGACCGGTGAACGGGGGGATGTCGGAGGGCCCGGCGAGCGCGGGCGGGCTCCCGGTCGACCCGGCGCTGGTCGAGGGGCGCCGCCCCGACCGCCCGCCGGAGGAGATCCCGGAGATCGCGGCGACCGGCTGCCCCGACGATCTGCGCCAGCGGATCGAGGAGCTGATGTCGCGCTACCCCGACCGCCGCTCGGCCTCGATACCCGCCCTCTGGGCAGTCCAGCACCGCTATGGCTGGTGCACGCCGGAGGGCATCCGCCAGGCGGCGGCGGTGATGCGGGTAACCCCGGCCTACCTGGAGTCGGTGGCGACCTTCTACGACCTCCTGCACACCGAGCCGGTCGGCCGCCACAAGGTGCTGGTCTGCACCAACATCTCCTGCTGGATGCGGGGTGGCGACGAGCTATTGGCCTCGTTCTGCGAGGCCACGGGCTGCGAGCCGATCGCGCCCGGCCATGGAGGCGAGAACTCCAGCGACGGCGAGTTCTACGTCAGCCCGTTCGAGTGCCTCGGCGCCTGCGACCTGGCTCCGATGGCCTCGATCGACGGGCGCTACTTCGGCCCCCTCGCCCCGGGCGACGCCAACGACGCCGTCCAGCAGCTGCTCAGCGGCGCCGAGCCGCTGCCCGACAAGGCGCTGCAGCGGCGCGGCGCCGCCGGCGGTCCCGAGCCCGAGCCCGATCCCCGGGTGGCGAAGGCGAATGGAGGCGGCGGTGCCTGAGACGCGGCTGTTGTTCCGCAACGTCGACGAGCCGGGGCTGAACACGATCGAGGTCTACGAGCGCCTCGGCGGCTATCGCACCCTGCAGCGCGCCTTCCGCGAGATGGAGGCCGACGAGGTGCTGTCCGCGCTCGAGGACTCGGGCCTGCGGGGCCGTGGCGGGGCCGGCTTCTCGATGGGCAAGAAGGCCTCCTTCCTTCCCCGCGGGGAGATGAACAAGTACCTCTGCTGCAACGCCGACGAGTCCGAGCCGGGTGCCTTCAAGGACCGCGAGCTGATGCAGAAGAACCCGCACCAGCTGATCGAGGGGATCGCGATCGCCGCCCTCGCCGCCGACGCCCGCCATGCCTTCATCTTCATCCGCGGCGAGTACGACCTCCAGGCCGACATCCTCGACGCCGCCGTCGCCGAGGCCTACGAGGCCGGCTATCTGGGCGAGAACATCGCCGGCAGCCGCTGCGACCTCGAGCTCGTCGTGCACCGCGGGGCGGGCGCCTACATCTGCGGCGAGGAGACGGCACTGCTCGACGCGCTGGAGGGAAAGCGCGGCAATCCGCGGCTCAAACCTCCCTTCCCCGCCGTCCAGGGCCTCTACGGCGGTCCGACCCTGATCAACAACGTCGAGACCCTCTCCAACGTTCCCCACATCGTCGCCAACGGAGCCGACTGGTTCAAGAGCTTCGGCACCGAGCAGTCGCCGGGGACCAAGGTCGTCTCGGTCTCCGGCTGCGTGCAGCGGCCGGGCAACTACGAGGTCGAGCTCGGGATCTCGACCCGGGAGCTGATCTACGACCTGGCCGGCGGCCCCGAGGATGGCCACGAGGTCAAGGCCTTCTATCCCGGCGGCTCCTCCTCGCCGGTGCTGACCGCCGACGAGCTCGACCGGCCCTACAGCTTCGAGGCGATGGCCGAGGCCGGGTCGATGCTCGGCTCGGGGTCGATCATCGTCGCCGACGAGCGTGTCTCGATCCCCGAGATGGCGCTGCGGACGGCGCGCTTCTACCACCACGAGTCCTGCGGCAAGTGCACCCCCTGCCGCGAGGGGACCAACTGGACGGTGAAGATGCTCGAGCGGGTGGTTGCGGGAGAGGCGACCCCGATCGACTTCGAGGTCATCACCTCGGTCCAGGACAACATCATCGGCAACTGCCTCTGCGTGCTCGGCGACTCGATGGCGATGCCGGTCGGGGCGATGGTGCGCAAGTTCCGCGACGAGTTCGAGCAGCTCGCCTACACCGATGACGCAGACGTCGACCGGATCGGCGCCGTCGTCGGTTCAACGGAGCAGATCGGGGCGATGCCGTGAGCGAACCGCCGAAGGAAGTCACCCTGATCATCGACGGCCGCGAGGTCGTGGCGCCGGAGGGGGCGATGCTCGTCGACGCCGCCAAGCACGGAGACGTCGAGATCCCGGTCTTCTGTTACGAGCCCAAGCTCGGCCAGCCGGTCGGCGCCTGCCGCATGTGCCTGGTCGAGATCGAGGGCACGCCGAAGCTCCAAACCGCCTGCTCGACTCCGGCCCGCGACGGGATGGTCGTCTACACCCAGACCGACCAGGTGCGCGAGGCCCAGAACGCGGTGGTCGAGTTCCTGCTCGTCAACCACCCGCTCGACTGCCCGGTCTGCGACAAGGGCGGCGAGTGCCCGCTGCAGGACATCGCGATGGGCTGGGGGCCGGGGCGCAGCCGCTTCACCGATCCCAAGCGCCACTTCCAAAAGCCGCTGCCGCTCTCGCCGTTGATCGCGATCGACCGCGAGCGCTGCATCCTCTGCTACCGCTGCGTGCGCTTCAGCCAGGAGGTGTCAGAGGACTCCCAGCTGCAGCTGCTCGAGCGGGGAAACCAGACCTTCGTCGGCACCTTCGACGACCGCCCCTACGTCGCGCCCTTCCACGGCAACATCACCGAGCTCTGCCCGGTCGGGGCGCTGACCTCCTACACCTACCGCTTCCGCGCCCGGCCCTGGGACATCGAGCAGGGCGGCTCGATCTGCACCCTCTGCCCGAGCCAGTGCAACGTCGGCTTCACGGTCCGCGACGAGGAGGTCAAGCGGGTCCTGGCCCGCGACAACGCCGAGGTCGACGACGGCTGGCTCTGCGACAAGGGGCGCTACTCGTTCGAGATGCTCTCCTCCGAGCGGCGGATCACGGCGCCGATGATCCGCGAGGGGGGAGCACTGCGCGAGGCGAGCTGGTCGGAGGCGGTGCAGCGGGCGGCCTCGGGCCTGCGCGCGGCGGGCGCCGAAAGCGCGGCGATCGTCGGCGACGCCTCCAACGAGGAGGGCTACCTGGTCCAGCGCATCCTCCGCGCCGCGCTCGGCTCCGCGAACCTCGACTCACGCCCCGGTGGCGGCCCCGACCGCGAGCGTCTGGTCGCGCTCTCCGAGCCGGCGCTGTCGGTCCCGGTGCGGGCGCTCGACGACGCCGACGCGATCCTCGTCCTCGGCACCGATCCCCTCCACACGGCGCCGATCATCGACCTGCGGATCCGCAAGTCGGTGCGCCGCCACGGGACCCGCCTCGCGGTCGCCGGCGACCGGCCGACAGCCCTCGACGGCGGCGCGGTTGCGGTGGCGGGCTATGCGCCGGGCGCCGTCGCCGCTTTTCTCTCCGAGCTCGATTCTGCCCTGGCGCGCAGCCACGAGGGCGAGAAGGCCGACAGTGAGGCCGGCGAGATCGCATCGCTCCTCGCCGAGGCCGAGCGGCCGGTGATCGTCTGGGGCGAGCGGCTGGGCCGCGGTCCCGGCGGCGCCGACGCGATCGACTCGCTGCTCGCACTCGCCCGCGGGATCGGCTGCGCCGAGACCGAGGGGGCCGGGCTGCTGGGCCTGCCCGAGGTCACCAACGGCCGCGGGCTGCGCGAGGTGGGCGTACTGCCCGACGCCGGCCCCGGGTTCGGCGAGGTATCCGCCGGGCGCGACGCCGAGGGGATCCGCAGCGCCCTCGAGCAGGACGAGCTCGCGGCGCTGCTGCTGTTCGGCGCCGATCCCGTGCGCGACCACCCCTCTGCGGAGGGTTGGAAGACCGCCCTTCAGTCGGCCGACTTCCTGCTCTCCTTCGCGATGTTCGAGGACGTCTCGACCGCGCAGGCCGACGTCGTGCTGCCGCTGCAGAGCCATGCCGAGAAGGAGGGCACCGTCACCCACCCGGATGGCCGCCTGCAGAGGCTGCGCCCCAACGTCCGCGATCCGGGTGCGGTCCGCCCGGGCTGGGAGGTGCTCTGCGAGCTGGCGGCGGCGCTGGGCGAGGAGACCGGGCTCGAGTCGGCGCCGGAGGTCCTCGCCGCCCTCGCGAGCGAGGCCGGGATCTACGCCGGCATCACTCCCGAGGAAATCGGCGGCCGCGGAGTTAGGTGGCAGGAGCGTGAGGGGGCCGCCGCGGCACTCCCCGAAAGTAGAGGCGCCGCGGGGGAGTACGCCGCCGCCGAACCCGGCCGCTCGGCCCCGCGGCCACAAACTTTCGGCGAGCACCCCGGCGGCCTTCTGCTCGGCACCTACCGCGACCTTTGGGCTTCACCCGTCACCGAGTTGAACCCGCCGTTGCACTTTCTGACTCCCCGGCAGCGGCTGGAGATCGCGACCGCCGACGCCCAGCGGCTGGCGATCGCCGACGGCGACCAGGTGACGGTGCGATCCAACGGTGCCAGCGTCTCGGCGCAGGCGGCGGTGCGGGAGCGGATCGAGGCCGGGACCTGCTTTCTGATCGAGGGGACGGCGACCGACAACGCCAACGCGCTGCTGAACGGCGCCCCGGTCGTGGTCGAGGTCGAGAAGGCGACGTGAGCGTGCTCGCCGACACCGGCTTTGCCGAGGCGAGCTGGATCCTCGTCGTCAAGTCGCTGGTCATCTTCGCGATCGCCTTCGCGGTCCTGCCCATGCTCACCGTGCTCGAGCGCAAGCTGATCGGGCGCCTGCAGAACCGCTACGGCCCCAACCGGGTCGGCCCGTTCGGGATCCTGCAGCCGCTCGCCGACGTCGGCAAGCTGGTCGGCAAGCAGCCGTTCCGGCCCGAGAACGCGGTCGCGACCCTCTACGTCCTCGGCCCGGCGCTGATGGTCCTCTCGGCCGTGCTCGCGCTCGCGATCCTGCCCTTCGGCGACGTCAAGAACGGCGTCGGCTTCTACGGGCTCGACGTTTCGATCGGGATCCTCTACTTCTTTGCCGCCGGGTCGATCGGCTTCTACGGGCTGCTGCTCGGCGGCTGGGCCTCGGGCTCGAAGTACAGCTTCCTCGGGGCGATGCGCTCGGCGGCGCAGCTGATCTCCTACGAGGTCTCGATGGGCCTCGCCCTGCTCGGCGTGATCATGATGTCGGGCTCGCTGTCGCTGGTCGACATCGTCCGCCAGCAGGGCACCGACCACATCTGGTTCATCGTCCCGCAGCTGGTGGGCTTTCTGATCTTCATGATCGCCGGCTTCGCCGAGACCAACCGGGCCCCCTTCGACCTCGTCGAGGCCGACTCGGAGCTGGTCCAGGGCTTCATGACCGAGTACGGCGGCATGCGCTTCGGCACCTTCCTGCTGGTCGAGTACCTGGAGATGACCGTGGTCTCGGGGATCGCGGCGGCGATGTTCCTCGGCGGCTGGATGGGACCGGGCCCCGGCTTCCTCGACCCGATCTGGATGCTGGCGAAGATCTTCGTCCTGCTCTGCTTCTTCATCTGGGTGCGGGCGACCCTCCCCCGGCTGCGCTACGACCAGCTGATGGGCCTGGGCTGGAAGGTCCTGCTGCCGCTGGCGACCCTCAACGTGCTGGTTACCGCGGTCCTGGTGGTTGTCACGTGAGCGCCGAGTTCCCCTACCTCAAGGACGAAAGCCTGGTGGTCGTCCAGCGCGGCCCCGAGCCGGGCGGGATTGGCGGCGCCTACCGCGCCTTCGGCGAGACGCTGCGGGGGCTGAAGACCACCTTCGCCCGAATCATCGAGGGACCGGTGACGATCCAGTACCCGGAGGAGAAGACCCCGGTCTACCCGCGCTTCCGCGGCCGCCACAAGCTGCACCGCTTCGAGGACAGCGGGCTGGAGAAATGCGTCGGCTGCTCGCTCTGCGCCGCCGCCTGCCCGGCCGACTGCATCCGCGTCGTCGCGGCCGAGAACGATCCCGAGCACCGCGTCTCGGCCGGCGAGCGCTATGCCTCCGTCTACGAGATCAATCTCAGCCGCTGCATCTTCTGCGGCTACTGCGAGGTCGCCTGTCCCTTCGACGCGATCACGATGGGCCACGACTACGAGCTCTCCGACTACAACCGCTCCGACCTGATCTTCACCAAGGAGATGCTGCTCGCCGAGGCGATCGAACGCACGCCGCTGCGCGGGGAGGACGAGTAGTGGAGGCCGTCGCCTTCTTCGCCGGCGCGATCGGGGCCCTCGGCGGCGCGATGGCGGTTATCGCTCTGCGCAACCCCTTCTTCAGCGTCCTGGCGCTGATCGTCCACCTGGTCTCGCTGGCGGGGCTGTTCCTGATCCTGCACGCGGAGTTCGTCGCCGCTGCCCAGGTCGTCGTCTACGCCGGCGCGGTGATGGTCCTCTACGTCTTCGTCGCCGCCTACGTCGGCAACGTGCAGGAGCCGGCCTTCGAGCCGATCCCGGGCCAGCAGTTCCTCGCCCCGCTGCTCGGCGCGGCGCTGTTCATCGAGCTCTCGATCGCCGTCCTCGGCTCCTCGCTGAAGGCCCTGGACTCCAACGGGCCCACGATCCCGCTCGGCTTCGGCTCGCCGGGTGCGATCGGCCGCATCTTCCTCGAGCGTTTTTTGATCGCCTTCGAGGCCTCCTCGATGCTGCTGCTGATCGCCGCGGTTGGAGCAGTCGTCCTCGCGGGCCGGCGCCGCAGCGGCGGCGGCCGGGAGGGCGTTGCGGTGGCCACCGACTCGCCCGGGCGCGGTGCCGAGGGAGTGATGGTGCACGACCCCGAGGGCGCCTCGTACTGATGCACACCGAGTGGTACATCGTCCTCTCCTCGCTTCTGTTCGCGACCGGCGCCGCCGGGGTGCTGATCCGCCGCAGCCCGTTGGTGATCCTGCTCTGCCTGGAGATGATGCTCAACGCCGGCAACCTGGCCCTGGTGGCCTTCAGCCGCATGCTCGGCAACACTGACGGCCAGGTCTTCGCCGTCGTGGTGATGGTCGTCGCCGCCTGTGAGGTCGTCGTCGGGCTGGGGCTGATCGTCGCGCTGTACCGCCGCCGGCTGCCGCTCAACGTCGACGAGCTGCGGGACCTGCGCGGATAGTGAGTCCCACCGCCTTCGCCTGGCTGGTCCTGCTCTTCCCGCTCGCGGGCTCGGTCCTGATCGGCCTCGGCTACCGGGTCTGGCCCGGCCGGGCGGCGGGCTGGATCGGCACCGGCGCGATCGGCCTCTCCTTCGCCGCCTCGATCGGGGCCCTGGTCTCGCTGCTCGACCACCCCGACTCCGAGCGCCAGCTCAGCTCGACGCTCTACGACTACGCCAGCGCCGGCGGGCTGCATATCAACCTCGACGTCTTCGTCGACCCGCTTTCGGTGTTCATGATCCTCGTCGTCTCCGGCGTCTCGACCCTGATCCACCTCTACTCGGTCGCCTACATGGGGTCCGACCGCGGCTACACGCGCTTCTTCAGCCTGCTCAACTTCTTCGTCTTCTCCATGCTGCTGCTGGTCCTGGCGGGCAACTTCGTGCTGCTGATCGTCGGCTGGGCCTTCGTCGGCTTCGCCTCCTACGCGCTGATCAGCTTCTGGTACCGGCGCCAGACGGCGGTGCGGGCGGGGATGAAGGCCTTCGTGATCAACGTCTTCGGCGACGTCGGGCTGGTCATCGCCGCTTTCCTGATCTTTCAGAACTTCGGCCGCTTCGACTACGGCGGCGTCTTTGCCCGCGCCCCGCACGTCTTCCACACCAACGAGTGGACGGTGGTCGCGATCTGCCTGCTGCTGCTGGTCGGCGCTTTCGCCAAGTCGGCCCAGCTGCCGCTCCACACCTGGCTGCCCGACGCGATGGAGGGCCCGACCCCGGTCTCGGCGCTGATCCACGCCGCGACGATGGTCACCGCCGGCGTCTATCTGATCGCCCGCACCTGGCCGCTCTTCGAGCTGGCGCCGACCGCCGCCGACATCGCCGCCTTCATCGGCCTGGCGACGCTGCTGGTCGCCGGCTCGATCGCCCTCGTCGTCACCGACCTGAAGCGGATCATCGCCTACTCGACGATGAGCCAGATCGGCTACATGGTGATGGGGGTGGGGATCGGCGCCTACTCGGCGGGGCTCTTCCATCTCATGACCCACGCCTTCTTCAAGGCGCTTCTGTTCATGGCCGCCGGCTCGATCATCGCCGCGATGGCCAACCGCCAGGACATCGACCGGATGGGCGGGTTCGGGCGCGCGATGCCGTTCACGGCGGCGATGCTGCTGATCGGCTCGCTCGCCCTCGCCGCCTTCCCAGCCACCTCGGGCTTCTTCTCCAAGGACGAGATCCTCGGCTTCGCCCAGGAGCGCGGCGGCTTCTATCTGATCTTCGAGATCGGCGGCTACCTGGGGGCTCTGATGACCTCGATCTATTCCTTCCGGATCGTCTTCCGCGTCCTCGGCGGCGAGGAGTGCGATGAGGCGCGCGAGCTGCGCGAGACCGGTCACGTCGTCCACGCCGAGCCCGAGAACCCGGCGACCGGCGAGGTCGAGGACACCGAGGTCGGCTTCCCCGGCCCCGAGCACCACATCGCCGAGGGGGCGCCGCCGATGCGGGCGGCGATGGCCGCCCTCGGAGTGCTGGCCCTGGTCGGCGGGCTGATCCAGGTTCCCGGCGTCGACGCCGTGATCACCAACTTCCTCGGCCCGACCTTCGCCGGCTCGAAGTACGCCGGGGTTGAGGAGTCCACCGGCGCCGCATGGCTGGGACTGGGGGTCGGCGCCATCGTCTCGCTGCTGGGGATCTGGATCGCCTACCAGCTCTACGTCGTGCGGCCGGGGACGACGGCGCGCCTGATCGAGCGCTTCCGCGGCCTGCACAGCTTCCTGCTGCACAAGTGGTACTTCGACGAGCTGATCGACCTCCTCGTGGTACGGCCGGCGCTGGCCTTCGGACGCTTCTGCAACCGCACCTTCGAGCGCTTCGTCGTCCAGGGCCTGGTCACCGGCACCGTTGACGTCGTCCGCGGCGCCGGCGGCGTCGTGCGCACGGTCCAGTCGGGCTTTCTGCGCTCCTACGCGCTGCTGCTGGTCACCGGCTTCGCCGCCCTCGCCCTCTACTTCCTGCTCTCGAGCTCATGATCGACCTCGTCCTCTGGACCCCCCTCGCCTTCGGTGTCCTCGGGCTACTGGTCCCGCGGCGGCTCTGCGGCTGGGTCGTGACCCTGGGCGCCGCGGTGACGCTTGGCCTGGCGATCGCGCTGCTTGCCGGCTTCGACAGCGGCGGCGGGCTGCAGGACACCACCGACGTCGCCTGGATCTCGGGCCTCGGGGTCCGCTACAGCCTCGGGCTCGACGGGCTGAACCTCTTCTTGATGCTGCTGACCGCGGTCCTCTGGCTGCCCGCGGTCGCCTATTCGGCCCTGCGCGAGCCCGACCGCCCCCGCACCTACTTCCTGATGTTCGCCCTCGCCGAGACCGGGACCCTGGGCGCCTTCCTCTCCCAGGACCTGCTGCTCTTCGTCCTCTTCTTCGACCTGATGCTGATCCCGTTCTACTTCCTCTTCGGAGCCTGGGGCCAGGACCGGCCGGACGGGGTGACGGCTTCGGCGGCGACGCTGAAGATGATCATCTACACCCTGGTCGGCTCGCTGCTGATGCTGGTCGGGGCGATCGCCACCGCGGTCCTCGCCGCCGACGGTGGCCAGATCAGCTTCTCGATCGCGCAGCTGCAGCACCACGTCCTCTCCAGCGGCAGCCAGTACTGGATCTTCTGGTTCTTCGCCGCCGCCTTCCTGGTCAAGATGCCGGCCTTCCTGCTGCACGGCTGGATGCCCGACGCCTACCGCGCCGCACCACTGCCGGCTCTGGCGGTGTTCAGCGGCGTCCTGGCCAAGGTCGGCGCCTACGGCTTCCTGCGCATCGTCCTGCCGCTGTTCCCCGCCGCGACGATCCACTTCCAGGAGGTCGTGCTGGTCATCGCTCTGGCCTCGATCCTCTACGGGTCGGTGATGGCCTTCACGCAGACCAACCTGCGGCTGATCGTCGGCTACTCCTCGGTCGCCCAGCTCGGCTTCATCACCGCCGGCATCTTCACCCTGCGTGCCGACGGCGCCAACGGGGCGCTGCTGCAGATGGTCAACCACGGCCTCGTCGTGGCGCCGATCATCCTCATCATCGCCCTGCTGGTCGAGCGGACCGGGACCGAGGACCTCTCCGAGGGTGGCGGCGAGGCGCTGCGGGCGCCGGTGCTGGCGGTGCTGTTCCTGATCGTCGCCCTCGCCACCCTGGCGATGCCCGGGTCGGCCAACTTCATCGGCGAGTTCTACATCCTCAACGGGCTCTTCGAGGCCAAGATCGTCTTCGCCTTCGTCGCCGCCAGCGGCATCGTGATGTCGGCCTACTACGCCCTGCGCCTCTACCAGCGCACGATGCACGGCCGCAAGCCCGAACGGGTGCAGTCGCGCGACCTCGGCCTGCGCGAGGCGGCGGTCCTGGTGCCGCTGGTCGCCTGCATCGTCGGGCTCGCCTTTTACCCGCAGCTGATCCTGCACCGGACCGACCGCTCGGCCAGCGCCTCGGTCCGGGCAGCCAACAGCGTCCCCTCGGCCCCGACGACCCTGGCCCGGCGATGAGCTTCAACGCCCCCCACATCGACTATTCGGGCGTCTCGCCGATCATCGCCCTGACGGCGGGAATTTGCGTCGTCCTGCTGGCCGGCGTCTTCGAGCGCCTGCGGCGCGGCGTCCCTTTGCTCACCCTCGCCGTCCTCGCGGTCACCGCCGTGCGGCTGATCCTGGCCTGGGGCGACCGCATCGACCTCGTCTCCGGCGCCCTGCGCCTCGACGAGCTGGCGGTCGCGGTGGCGCTGATCGCCGTCTTCGCGGCCGCGGTCACGGTCCTGCTCTCGATCGGCGAGCCGGCGGTCGAGCAGGCCGGGAGCGGCGAGTACCACGCCCTGCTGCTGGGGTCGGTGCTGGGAATGACCCTGCTGGGGGCGGCGCAGAACCTGATCAGCTTCTTCATCGCGCTCGAGACGCTCTCGATTCCGCTCTACGTGCTCTGCGCGACCAACCTGCGGCGCGAGAAATCGCTCGAGTCGGGGCTGAAGTACCTGATCATCGGCTCGCTGGGCTCGGCGACGCTGCTCTACGGGCTCGCCTTCATCTACGGCGGCTCGGGATCGACCGACTTCACCGGCATCGCGCACGGGATCGGCAAGTCCGGCGTCCTCGGCGATCCGCTGGTGCTGATGGGGATCGCGCTCACCGCCACCGGGCTCGCCTTCAAGATCTCGATCGCGCCCTTCCACCAGTGGACGCCGGACGTCTACGAGGGCGCCCCGACCCCGATCACCTCGTTCATGGCAGTGGCGACCAAGGCGGCGGCGTTCGCGGTCTTCGTGCGCTTCTTCGACGTCGCCCTTGCCCCGGAGTCGGGCGACTGGAACGTCGCCCTGGCGGTCCTGGCCGCGGTCTCGATCGCGGTCGGCAACATCGGGGCGCTGAACCAAAGCTCGCTGAAGCGGATGCTCGGCTACTCGGGGGTCGCCCAGGCCGGCTACATGCTCGGCGGCCTCGTCGTCGCCTCGGAGGCCGGCGTCAACGCGCTGGTCTTCTACCTCGCCGCCTACACGCTGATGAACATGGCCGCCTTCGCGGTGATCGTCGCCCGCGAGCGCGAGACCCCCTACGGCGACGACATCCGCTCGGTCGAGGGGCTCGGGGCCGAGCGGCCGTGGCTCGCCTGGCCGCTGACGATCTCGATGCTGGCCCTGGCCGGGCTGCCGGCCACCTCGGGCTTCATGGGCAAGCTGTTCCTGATCGAGGCACTGGTCGACGGCAACTACACCTGGCTCGCGGTCGCGATCGCGGTCGGGACGATGGTCTCGCTGGCCTACTACCTGCGCGTCGTCGCCGCGATCTGGATGCGGCCCGCCTCGCAGGTCGCGCCGACCGAGATGCCGGCGATCGCCGGCGCGGCGCCGGAAGCCGATGCGATCGACCCCGACGCCGGCCGCCGCCCCTACCTGGTCGGGCCGGCGCTGCTCGCCGCCGCGGCGACCGTCTTCTTCGGCGTCATCCCCCAGCCCCTGGTCGCCTGGGCCGAGCAAGCCGGCGCGGCGCTGGTGCAGTTCCTGCCCTAGCGGCGGCGCTCCAGCGGCCCGCGTAGCATCGGCCCATGGCCGATCCACTGGGCGAGCAGCAGCAGCTGGCCGAGGCGCTGGCGCTGGCCTCCGAGGAGGCGCGGCGCTACCTGGAGGGCATCGGCTCGGCGCCGGTGCTACAGCCCGGGACCGAGGAGGCGATCCGGGGCTGGAGCGACCCGATGCCGGAGCAGGGCGAGGGAACCCTGGCGGCGGTCCGCGAGCTGGCGGCGCGCGGGCAGCAGGCGGCGACGCGCTCCAGCGGCCCGCGCTTCTTTCACTTCGTGATGGGGGGCGGCACCCCGGCGGCGCTGGCCGCCGATTGGCTTACCTCGACCTACGACCAGGTCGCCTTCGGCTGGGCCTCCTCCCCGCTCGCCGCGCGGCTGGAGCAGGTGGCCACCGACTGGCTGCGGCAGCTTTTCGAGCTGCCGGAGGACTTCGGCGGCGTGCTGACCAGCGGCGCGACGATGGCCAACTTCGTCGCCCTCGCCGCGGCGCGCGGTTGGTGGGCCGAGCAGCATGGCGCCGATGCCGACGAGGACGGGCTCGCGGCGCTGCCGCGGCCGCCGATCCTCTCCAGCGGCTACATCCATCCCAGCGCCGTGCAGGCGATCGGGATGCTCGGCCTCGGGCGCGCAAGCGTCGAACGGCTGACCCGCGATGCCGCCGGCCGCCTCGACGCCGAGGCGCTGGAGCGCCGCCTGGGCGAGATCGACGGCCCGGCGATCCTCGTCGCCAATGCCGGCGAGGTCAACGCCGGCGACTTCGACCCGGTCGAGCGCATGGCCGACCTCGCCGCAGAGCACGGCGCCTGGCTGCACGTCGACGGCGCCTTCGGCCTCTTCGCCCGCCTCTCCCCCGAGGCGCATCACCTCGGCGCCGGGATCGAGCGCGCCGACTCGGTGATCGCCGACGGCCACAAGTGGCTCAACGTCCCCTACGACTGCGGCTTCGCCTTCGTGCGCGAGAGCGGGCGCCTGCCGCGGACCTTCAACGTCGGCGCGCCCTACCTGCCCTCCCCTGACGACCCGCATCCGAACCCGGGCTTCCTCACCCCCGAGAACTCGCGCCGCGCCCGGGCGCTCGACGTCTGGGCCAGCCTGCGCGCCTACGGGCGCGACGGCCATCGCGAGATGGTCGAGCGCCACCTTGCCCTGGCCCGGCGCCTCGGCGAGCGCGTCGACGCCGAGCCGCAGCTCGAGCGGCTGGCCGAGGTGCAGCTCAACATCGTCTGCTTCCGTGCCCGGCCGGAAGGAGTCGCGGAGGCCGAGCTGGACGCGCTCAACGCCGCCCTCGGAGAGGACCTGCTGCGCGACGGCCGGGTCTTCGCCGGCACGACCAGCTACGAGGACCGGGTCGCCTTCCGCCCCGCGATCGTCAACTGGAGCACCCGCGAGGCCGATGTCGACGCGCTGGTCGAGGTGCTGCTCGAGCTGCTCGCCGCCCGGCTGGACAAGTGAGCACGCGGGCCGGCTCGATCCTCGTCCTGGCGCTGCTGCTGGCGGGCGCCGCGGCGGCCGCGGCATCGTTGGGCGCCGCCACGGCGCCGCCGCGGGAGCGGATCGTCTTCGGCCACTCGGTCCAGGGTCGGCCGCTGGTCGCGGTGCGGGCCGGCGACCCCGAGAGCCCCAACAAGGCGCTGGTGATCGGCGACGTCCACGGTGACGAGCCGGCCGGGACCGCGGTCACGCGGCAGATCCTGCGCCGCTTCCGCGACGCCGGCGGTGTCGACCTCTGGGTCGTGAAGACGGTCAACCCGGACGGGCTGGCCCGGGGGGCGCGCAAGAACGCCCACGGAGTCGACCTCAACCGCAACTTCTCCTACCGCTGGAGCGGTGGCGTCCCGGCCGCCTCCGGCTACTACCCGGGGCCGCACCCGTTCTCCGAGCCCGAGTCGCGGGCGGTGCGAAAGCTGGTGCAGAGGGTGCAGCCGCGGGTCAGCATCTGGTTTCACCAGCCCTGGGACCAGGTGCTCGCCCCCTGCAGCGGCCCGGCGCCGCTTCAACGCAGCTTCTCGCGGCTGTCGGGGATCCCGCTGAAGCGCTGCCGCGGCCATGACCTGCGCGGCACCGCGATCGACTGGCAGGAGCACGCCTTCCCCGGCAGCCACGCCTTCGTCGTCGAGCTTCCCGGGGGACCGATCTCCACCGGGGCGGCAAAGCGCGACGCCCGGGCCGTGGTCAAGGTCGATCGCGAGGGGACCGGACGCGCTCGCCCGGCCGGTCCGGCCCGCCGCATCGACGCCGCGTCGGCGGTCCCGCGTCCGCCGATCACCCGCCGCCTGATTCCCTTCGGGCCGCGCCGCAAGCGACAGATGTCGGCCTACTCGCAGCGCCACTACGGCAAGCCGGGATGGCGGCTGCGAAACCCGCACGTGATCGTCGAGCACATCTCGGTCACCGACTCCCTCGATGCCCTCTACAACACCTTCGCCCCCGATACGCCCGATCCCGAGCTGCACGAGCTGCCCAACGTCTGCTCGCACTTCGGCATCGGCTCGAACGGGCAGATCGACCAGTTCGTACGCCTCGACACCCGCTGCCGCCACACGGTCGGCCTCAACTACACGGCAATCGGGATCGAGCACGTCGGCTTCCATGACGCCGACGTGCTCGGCGACAAGCGCCAGCTGCGCGCATCGCTGCACCTGACCCAGTACCTGCGCTGCCGTTTTGGAATCAAGGTCCGCAACGTGATCGGGCACAACGAGAGCCTCAGCTCGCCCTACCACCTGGAGCTGGTGCCGAGCCTGAAGACGCAGACCCATGGCGACTGGCGCCACGCCTCGATGCAGATCTACCGCCGCAAGCTGCGCCGTCTCGGTCCCTGCTGAGCCGGCGCCGATGGCATCCTGGCCCTGATGCTCCAACACGTCTCGCTCGAGGTGCCATCGGACCAGGTCGAGCGCATGGTCGAGTTCTGGCGCCTGCTCGGCTTCGAGCAGGCCGAGCCGCCGCCGCCGATCGCCGACTTCGTCACCTGGCTGGGCCGCAACGGCACCCAGATCCATCTCCTCCACACCGACGATGCGACCGCGCCGCCGCTCGGCCATGCGGCGGTCATCGCCGAGGACTTCGAGGCCGCCGTCTCGCGCCTGCGCGAGGCCGGCTTCGAGGTCCAGGACGCGCGCGAGCTCTGGGGCGCGAGCCGCGCCTTCGCCCTCGCCCCGGCCGGCCACCGGGTCGAGCTGATGGCCTCGCCACCGCCGGGCTGACCCCTAGGATCACCGACCCCGTGCGCTACCCGATCGAGACCTTCACCCCCGAAGAGCAGGCGCTCCTGACGCCCCACTTCACCAATCTCGACCGGCCCGTCTTCGCCCTGATCAACCTGCCCGAGACGGTCAAGGGGGCGCTCTTCGCCCGCTACTCGCGCTATCCGGGCACCCTGCGCCGCCTCTTCCTGGAGGAGTTCGCGGCCGACGTCCCGCAGGGCGAGCGGCCCTTCGACGGCGAGGAGGGCGAGCGCGCCGCGGGGCTCTACGAGCGTGTCTTCATGGGCTATGGCGACGATTCGATCGCCCAGGTCGGCGGCGCCCACATCGCCACCGAGTGGGTCTCCAACGTGCTGACCAAGGTCCTGCAGCGCGGGCGCCTGGCCGCCTACCTGGAGCAGTCGACCCGCTACATCCCCTATGACAAGCCGATGCCGGAGGGCGCCGGCGGCGGTTACCGCTACTACTCCGACGCCCAGCTGGGGCCGCAGTTCGCGACCGCGATGGACGAGCTGTTCTCGATCTACTCGCGGGCGCTGGAGACGGTCGAGGCCTGGGCCGCGGAGCGCTGGCCGCGCGGCGAGGAGCCCGAACCCGCCTGGCGGCGCTCGATCCGCGCCAAGGCGCTGGACCTGCTGCGCGGGCTTCTGCCCGCGGCGACGCTCAGCCACGTCGGCATCTTCGCCTCCGGGCAGGCCTACGAGCAGCTGCTGCTGCGGCTGATGGCCTCGCCGCTGCCGGAGGCGCGCGAGTTCGGCGCCATGATCCTCGCCGAGCTGCAGCAGGTGATGCCGAGCTTCGTCGCCCGGGTCGAGCGCCCGGACCGCGGCGGCGAGTGGATCTCCTACCTGCAGGCCCGGCGCGAGGCGACCGAGCGCTGGGTCGGCCGACTCGGGCTCGACCGCCGCGCCCCCGACGACATGCCGTCGGTCGAGCTGGTCCACGTCGACGGCTCCGAGGAGGACCTGCTCGCCGCCTGCCTGTTCGAGTCCGCGCAGGTGCCGGAGACCGAGATCCGCGCCCGTCTCGACGTGCTGGAGGCCGACGAGCGGGAGCGGCTGCTGGCCGACCTTGTCGGCCGGCGGGCGAACCGCCGCTACCGGCCGGGGCGCGGCTTCGAGGCGCTGCGCTACCGCTTCGAGATCGTCAGCGACTACGGCGGCTTCCGCGACCTCCAGCGCCACCGGATGCTGACGTGCCAGTGGCAGCGGCTGACCCCCGATCTCGGTGCCGGGGTGCCGGAGGAGGTCGCCGACGCCGGGCTCGGCGACGAGTACCAGCGGGCGCTGGAGATCTCGCGAGCCGAGTTCGAACGCCTCGAGGAGGCCGGCCTGCCCGAGGCGGCCCCCTACGCCCTGTGCCTCGGCTACCGGATCCGTTACGTGCTCGACCTCAACGCCCGCGAGGCCATGCACTTGATCGAGCTGCGCTCAGGTCGCGAGGGGCATCCCACCTACCGCGCGGTCGCCCACGCGATGCACGAGCGGATCGCCGCCGTCCATCCCGCAATCGCCGCGGCGATGACCCACGTCGACCACTCCCAGGAGCCGCGGCTGGAGCGGGTCCTGAGCGAGATCCGCACCCACCGGCGCCGGATCGAATCCGGAGCCCACGTGGACGCGCCGCCCGGCCTCAGCGGCCTCGGCTGAGCCGAAGCGGTCGAACTTTCCGCATGGCGCTTCCGTAGTACGGACCGGATGCGCCGCATTCCCGGCACCGGGGGGCTGCGCCGGCTGTTGCCGGCCGTCTTGCTTGCTGCCTCGCTGGCGGCGCCGGCCACCCTGATGGCGCAGGCCTCGGGGGAGGGTGCCGGGCAGGGGCCGGCATCCTCCCCGGCGGCGGCGCCGGACGCGGGCAACCCGGTCTCGCCACCGCCGCCCGCCGATCCGCCGCCCGCGACGAGCACGGCCCCCGTTCCGGCCCCGACCAGCGCCCCGGCCGCGCCGGTGACCGAGCCGACGGCCAGTGCCTCGAGCGCCAAGAGCTCGGCGGCGACCTCGGTCTCGATCGTCGACTACGCATTCAGCCCCGGGGCGATCACCGTCAACGCCGGCGACACGGTGCAATGGACCGACAACGGCACCGACCCCAAGGGACACACCGTGACCGGCGAGGGCTTCGACTCCGGAATCCTGCAGGCCGGCGCCGTGTTCAGCTTCACCTTCCCGGTCGCCGGCAACTTCTCCTACGCCTGCTCGGTGCACCCGAACATGAAGGGGACGGTGCACGTGCTCGCCGCCAGCACGGGCTCGGGGGCCTCGAAGGGCCCGAGCAAGAAGGGTGGCGGCGGCTCGGGCTCCTCGGGCGGTGGCGGCTCGGGAGCCTCGTCGGACGGTTCGCCGTCGGCGGCGGCGACCAGCGGCCCCGGCTCGGAGTCTGCGGCCACGAGCTCACCGGGCGCTGCCGGATCGAGCTCCTCGCTTCCCTCCACCGGCTCGGACTCGCTGCCGCTGCTGATCACCGGCCTGATGCTGCTCGACCTCGGTCTCGCCCTGCGGCTAGCCGCGGGCCTGATTCGCGTCCGGCGCTAGCGGCCCCGTACCCTGCTTTCTCTGATCTGGAGGCTCACAGGATGCATCGCAGCGGCCGCCGTGCTGCTGTCCCTGCTCGCCGGCTGCGGCGACGGCAGCTCGAAGGCGGCTGCGGCCGGTGGCCGCTGGCACCCGGCTCCGACCACCGCCCCCTGGCAGTGGCAGCTGCAGGGCAAGATCGACACCTCGGTCGCCGCCGACCCCTACGAGGTCGACGGCTTCTTCGTCTCCGCCCGGACCGTGCGCCGGCTGCACGCCGAGAGCCGCAAGGCGATCTGCTACCTCGACGTCGGCTCGTGGGAGAACTACCGCCCCGACAAGGACGCGTTTCCGAAATCGGTGATCGGCCGCCGCTATCAGGGCTTCCCCGACGAGCGCTGGATGGACATCCGCCAGATCCACAAGCTCGCCGCGCCGCTGAAAAAGCGCTTCGACATGTGCAGGCGCAAGGGCTTCGACGCCGTCGAGCCGGACAACATCAACGGCTTCACCAACCCGACCGGTTTCCCCCTGACCGCGAAAGACCAGCTTCGTTTCAACCACTGGGTGGCGCGCCAGGTGCACAGCCGCGGGATGTCGGTGGCGCTGAAGAACGACCCCGAGCAGGTGAAGCGACTGGTCGGCTCATTCGACTTCGCGGTCGTCGAGCAGTGCTTCCAGTACCACGAGTGCGGGCGCTTCTCACCCTTCGTCAAGGCGGGCAAGGCGGTCTTCGAGGCCGAGTACGAGCTTCCGCCGGCGCGCTATTGCGCCCGCGCGAAGGCGCTTCAATTCAGCGCCGTCCGCAAGAGCTACGACCTGCTGGCGCGGCCGTGGAAACCCTGCGGCTAGGTGCCTGAGCGCCGCTTTCGCTTCCGCCGCCCGCCGGGCTGCTGCGGCGGGTCGGTGGGCGGTTCCTCGCCGGACGGACCTTCGCCGTCCTCGTCCTGTTCATCCGGCGACATCTGCTCGGCCATTCGCTCGCCCGGAGTCGGCCAGGGAATCGCCTCGCCGGCCTGCCAGGCGGGCGGGCGGCCGCGTGGCAGCCAGCCGGCGAACAGCAGCCCCAGATAGACGAACCAGATCAGCGCGTACTGGGGAAAGAGGATCGAACCGGCGCCGAGGGCTACCCCCAGCGAGCCCCAGAAGCGGGGCAGCAGGCCGACCCGCATCGCCTGCAGCGCGGTATAGGCCATGGCGACAGCGAAGCCGAGCGCGCCGGCGATCCCGAAGCCGGCGGCGGGGTTGCGCCAGCCGGAATCGTTGATCGTGTTCTGGGCCACGTCGTCCATGTGCGAGGTGCTGCCGCTGACGTGCTTGGCGACGAAAGCCGGGGCGGCGTCGTGCAGCGAGAGGCCGGTGAGGATCGAGAACGCGGCCATGAACAGCGGCCCCGCCACCACCAGGCCGATCAGCTGCCCGCGCACATTCTCGCTGCGCGCCTGGGCGGCCCTGAACAGGTAGACCAGGGGGATCACCAGCAGCGCCGAGCCGATGGCGCGGAGCAGGTAGATCAGGATCAGGGTCGCCGAGTCGCGGTCGATCTTGCGCAGCAGCTCGGCGTTGCCGTCGGCGCTGAACTTCGTGCCGAGCAGGACCAGCGAGAAGACGAACAGCGCCACCGCCAGCAGCGTCGCCAGTGCGGCTGGGGTCGCGAAGCTCTGCTCGCGCTCGGTGATCTCGGCGCTGGCCACCTCAGTCGCCGCTGGCGGGCTGGCGCTCTTCCGGCGGCAGCTCGTCGGCGCGGACCGGGTAGTACTCGTAGTCCTGGGGCTCGGCGATGCGGGAGATCCTGTCGCCGACCGCCAGCACGAGATCGAGAAACGGCGCCGCGAAGCCGATCAGCCGCTCGGTCCGCTCGACGTTGCGCCGCTGGGTCGCGGTGAGGTTGCGGCCCGGCCGGGCGGCCGGGGTTCTCTCCTGCTCCATCAGCCGCGCTCGTGGAAGAAGAACTGGGGCAGCGCGCCCTCGATCACTTCCCGCGTCATCCGCTCGGCGACCTCGAGGTTGCCGGTGCGAACGGCGATGTCGTCGAGGGTGACGATTCCCGCCAGCCCGCCGTCGTCGACCACCGGCAGCCGCCGTACCCGATGCTGGACCATCAGCGCCGCCGCCTCCTCGAGCTCCATCTCGGGTTCGCCGCTGACCAGCGGCCGCGAGACCCGCTGGCCGACCGGCGAGTCGGGATCGGTGCCGTCGGCGAGCACGCGGGTGGCGAGGTCACGGTCGGTGACCATCGCGATCGGCAGCCCGTCGGGCTCGACGATCACCACCGAGCCGACGTTGTGATCGCGCATCAACTGCGCCACCTCGGAGGCGCTGGCATCGGCTGTGGCGGTAATCACGCCTGCGGTCATGATCTCCCGAAGCTGCACGGCGGTACCGTATCGCCGCATGGCTGCCACGACCCAAAAGGGCCCGATCGCCGTCTACGGGGCCACCGGCTACACCGGCCGGCTGGTTGCCGAGGAGTTGAAGCGCCGCGGCGCGGACTTCCTGATCGCCGGCCGCAGCGCCGAGAAGCTGGAGCAGCTGTCGGGCCGGCTCGGCGGGGCGCCGCTCAGCGCCGTCTCCCTCGATCAGCCGGCGGCGCTGCGGACGATGCTCGAATCCTGCGCCGCTGTGATCGCCTGCGCCGGTCCGTTCACCCTCCACGGCGAGCCGCTGCTCGCCGCCGCCGCCGAGACCGGCACCCACTATCTCGACACCACCGGCGAGCAGCCGTTCATCAAGCTGGCATTCGACCGCTACGGCGCCACCGCGGCCGCCAACGGGTCGGTACTGGTCAGCGGCATGGGCTTCGACTACGTGCCCGGAGACCTGATCGCCTCGCTGACCGCCCAGGGAATGGGTCCGCTCGAGGAGATCGTCATCGCCTACGCGGTGCGGGGCTTCGGCGCGACCCGCGGGACCGCGAGCTCGACCCTGGAGATCATGCGCGGCGGAGATCTCGAATGGCGCCAGGGCGGATGGCACCCGGCCTCCCGCAGGGCGGACGCAGGGCGCTTCCGCTTCCCGCCCCCGATCGGAGAGCAGCGGATGCTGCGCTATCCGGCCGGCGAGCAGATCACCGTCCCCCAGCACGTCGAGACCGCCCGCGTCCGCACGATGCTGAGCGGGATGATGGTGCCGCCGCCCCTGATGCCGCTGGTTCCGCTGACGATGCCGGTGCTGGGCCTGGCGATGAGAACTCCGATCCGCAGCGCCGCCAATGCCCTGATCGCGCGCATGCCCGAGGGGCCGAGCGAGAGCGATCGCCGCAAGGCCCGCTTCACGATCGTCGCCGAAGCAAGGGCGGGCTCGCGGGTGCGCCGGGGCAGCGTCGGCGGTCCCGATGTCTACGGGCTGACCGCCCGCACGACGGTCGAGGGGGCGCTGCTGGCAGCCGATCCCAGCTATGACCGCAGCGGTGCCCTGGCGCCGGCGCAGGCGTTCGACGCCGCCGCGTTCCTGGACTCGCTTGCCGACTTCGGCGTCGACTACTCGGTCGAGCCGCTTCCCGAACCGGTAGCCGCGGCCCACTAGTTGGAGGGCGTACGTCCGCCCACGGTGCCGCTGGAGGCCGGGATCGGCCCCGACAACCCGCCCTGCCCGGCCTGCGGCGAGCCGCTTTTCGGCTGGGTGACGGCGGGCTCGGAGCCGGTGCGGCGCTGCGAGGCCTGCGGCCTTGGGGCGATCGGCGAGGCCGGAGACGAGGCGCGGGCGCTGGCCGCGCTCGAGCGGTTGCGGGTCGAGGGAAGCGCCGAGCCGCGCTACCGGATAGCCAACCGGGCCAGCGCCCAGGCGTCGCTGGGCGAGAAGGGCTGGGTCGGGATCGCGCCCGACGGCGACTACCTCTTCACCCCTGAGGCGGTGCGGCGCCTGGTCTCAGACCGCGGCCAGGTCATCGTGGCGACGCGCTGGGTCCCCGGCGCGAGCGTGGCGGCGATGTGGGGGACGATGCTGAACTCGTTCACCTGGGGCCGCAACGTCGCCCTCGGAGCGCTCGGCAAGGCCGAGCCCGAACTGGCCCCCGAGCGCTGGCAGCGGGTGATGGACGCGGCGATCAGCGTCCTCGCCTCGCCGCTGGTTCTGGTCGCGGCGGTACTTGCCGAGGCCGGGGGTGCGGCGGTCGGCCGCGGCGGGGTGCTGGAGCTGACGCTCAGGTTGGAGTGAGCGGCTCGGCCTCGAGCAGCTGCCGCACGAGCGCCGCCAGCTCTGGAGCGGCTCCGACATGCGGCAGGCCGTCTCCCCCGACCTCGACCAGCTCGCTGGCACCGAGGCGCAGCGCGAGCTGCTCGCCGGCCTCACGCAGGAGCACCGGCGTCGAGGGACCGCGGACGATCCGGGTCGGCGACTGCAGGGCGAGCATCTCGGCGGTGCGCAGCGACCAGGCCGGCACCGCACCCAGCTCGGCGAAGAGGCTCAGCGGACGCTCGCGGGCCTCGGCGCCGACCGGCGCCGGAATCCGCTCGGCGCCAGGCCCCAGGTGGGGGAGCCCACCGCTGAGGTAGAGGTCGAAGGCAGCCTCGGGCCCGCCTGCCTGGACGGCGTCTCCGATCGCCTGGCGATCGGTGCTCAGCCCCTCGGTCGCCTGCGGCAGATAGGCCAGCAGCGGCGGCTCGATCAGCAGTCCGGCGTGAACGAGGTCGCGGCGGCGCAACAGCAGCTCGAGCGCGACCACGGCCCCGAGCCCGGACCCGCAGACCAGCGCCGGGGCGGCACCGAGCAGCTCCAACAGCGCCGCGGCGTCGGCGGCCTGCTCCTCAACCGTGGTGGCCCCGTACTGCTCCGGCGAGCCCGAGCGGCCCCAGCCGCGGCGGTCGGGAGCGATCACGCGGGCGGCGGCGCCAACCGCCTCGCTCAACGGACCGAAGATCGCGCCGACTGCGGCGGTCTCGTGCAGGCAGAGCAGCGGCGGTCCAGCTCCGCGGTCGAGCCAGTCCAGCTCCACCCCGTTGACCAGCAGCGGTCCTGTTACTCGGCCCGGCTCCAGATCCGTCTGCTCACCGGGAGGACGAACTTGCGCGGCACGTGGCGGCCCAGCAGCGAGCCCGCATAGTTGAGCCGTCCCGGGACCACCGCCCGCTTGCCGGCTTCCGCGGCATCGACGGCCTGCTCTGCGAGGTCTTCGGCCGACATCCAGAGGAAGCTCGGCGAGTCCCGTTCGGCGCCTTCCATCCCGGCTGTCTGGGTGAACTCGGTTCGCACCGGCCCCGGGCAGATGGCGGTGACCGTGACCCCGCTGCCCTTGACCTCCTGGTGCAGCGCCTCGCTGAAGCTGAGCACGAAGGCCTTGCTCGCGCCGTAGGTCGCGCTGCCGGCCATCGGCTGGAATGCGGCGGTGGAGGCGATGTTGATCACTGCCCCCTGCGCGCGCCCGACCATCCGCGGCAGGTAGCGGCCGCTGAGATCGACCACCGTCTCGCAGTTGACCTGGACCATCTCGACCTGGCGCTCCCGGTCGGCGTCGACGAAGTCGCCGGCGTAGCCGAAGCCGGCGTTGTTGACCAGGATCTCAACGTCGAGGTCGAGCTCGTCGATCTTCGCGACCAGGCGGTCGCGTTCGCCGGGCTCGGCGAGGTCGCAGGCGACGACGCCGACCCGGACCCGGTGGCGGTCGTGCAGGCGGCCGGCCAGCTCGGTCAGCATCTCCTCGCGGCGGGCGGCCAGGGTGAGCCCGTATCCGCGCCGGGCGAGATCCTCGGCGATCGCGGCGCCGATCCCGGACGAGGCACCGGTGATCAGGGCCGTCGAGGCCTGGCGCGGCTGCGGCAGGGCCACTAGGCCAGGCCCTCGCGGGCCTCGCGGACCAGCGTCACTGCCTCGGGAAAGACGATCCGGATCGCATCGCGGACCTGGACCGCCTGCTCGTCGCTGCCGCCGGTGAGCTCGAGGCGGTTGATCGCCGCCACGGTCATCTCGACCGCTAGCCGGATCGCGTTGTCGGCCCAGGCCACCTTCTGCGACGACTGCGCCTGCTCGGCCAGCTCCTCGAGCCGAGCCCGCAGCTCGTCGGGGTCGCCGAAGAGGTTGAAGCCGCTTCCTTCCATCGCATAGAGATTAGTCGCTGCGCGCGTCCGGCCGGCGAGGGAAAGGCGGCAATCGGCGCGCCATCGGTGAGGCCGGGCCTCCTAGCGTCGCCGTGGTGCGGAGGATTCGCGACCAGCACGGTGCGGCGAGCGTCGAGCAGGCGGCTCTGGCGGCGCTGGTCGCGCTGCTGGTGATCGCCGGACTGGCGGCGATCACCGCCGCGCCGCCCGAACGGGGCGGACGGGCGCTGGGAGCGACGATCGCGCGGCGAATCGTCTGTGCGCCGCGCCTGCCCGACGCCTGCCGCCACCATCCTCTGGTGCGTGCCTACGGCTGGCCCCTGGCCCGGGTCACGCGGGCGCTGGCGCCGCCGCCACTGGCCCGCCCGGGTCCGCAGGGCCTGGCGCTGGCGCCGGTCGACTTTCGCTACTGCCGGCGCCCGAGCTGCGCCGTGCCGCAACCCGGCTCCGCCGGCCTGCACCTGACGACCTCGGGACGCCGGACCACGGTCTTCACCTCGATCGCCGATCGGCGCCGCGGCCGCGGCTACGTCGAGATCAGCTACTGGAGCTACCGCCCCGGCCTCGGCTGGGAAGAGTCGATCCGGCACGCCACCGAGGCCGACGTCGCCGCAGCCAGCGAGACCGCGGTGCTGTTGCGCGACGACCCCAACCTGGTGCCGTTGGAGACGATTCCGGGCCGTGACCAGTACGAGTTTCCCGCCGGCGAGCAGCCGCCCTGGCGCTGGAAGCTGCAGAGCATCTATCCGGGCTGACTTCGGGCCGAACGCCGGTCCCGAAGGGATAATCGGGCCGATGTCAGAGCAGAACGTCGAGATCGTGCGCCGCGGATACGCGCTGTTCGCCGCCGGCGATCTGGATGGCGTAGCCGCCCTGGTTTCGCCCGAGGCCGACGTGGCCGGCGGCGGCGGACTCGGGATCGAGGGCACGATGGGAATCCGCCACGGCCCCCAGGGGATGCTGCAGGCGATGCAGGAGGCGCTGGAGGCGTTCGAGGACTACCGCGTAGAGGTCGAGGAGATCATCGACATGGGCGAAGTGGTCATCGCCGCGGTCCTGATCTCCGGTCGCGGCAGGACGAGCGGCCTCCCCCAGCAGGAACGGTTCGCCCACCTCTGGGTGCTCCGCGACGGCAAGGTCACCCATGGCGAGGTCTACCGGACGATCGCCGAAGCCCGCGAGGCAGCCGGGCGGCAGGAGTAGCTGATGTCCGAGCAGAACATCGAGATCGTCCGCAAGACGCTCGAAATACCGCGGGCCGGCTAGACGCCCGCCTCGACCGCGGCCTGTTTTGCCTCCTCGGCCCGCTTCTCGGTCTCGGCGCGGTGCAACAGGCTGCGCCAGTCGGTGGTGCGGAAGATCAGCAGCAGGGCGCCGAAGCCCAGCAGCGCTGACCAGGCCGCCATCGCGATCTGGGTGCCGACCGAGAACGAGAGCACGGCGGTCCGCGATGGCCCCTGAAGCGTCGCCACCAGCAGCGCCTGCTGGGCTCCTGCGCCGCCCGGGGTGAACGGCAGCATCGTCGCGATCGCCTGCACGCTCATCACCAGCATCACGTTCTGAAACGAGCCGCCGATCCCGAACGCCTCGAGGAAGGCCCAGAAGGCGCCGAAACGGCAGAGCCAGCCGAGCGCCTGCCAGGAGACGGCCTCGCGCAGGAAGCGGCGCGGCTCGGTGAGGATCACCACCCCCTGCTTGATCCGCTGCCAGAAGAGCTCCGCCCGGCGGGCGACGATCGCGAAGACGACGAGAGTGCCGACGCCGATCACGGTCAGCGCGAAGATCAGCAGCTGCGGATGCTGGGCCCAGAAGGAGATGTCGAATGCCGGCAGGTCGGGGAGCTCGGGCGGCCGCGGCAGCAGGCCCTGGGTGAGGGCGTAGACGAAGACCAGCAGCCCGGCGGCGGTGTCGAAGATCGTCTGGACCAGGAACGAGGAGGTGATCGCGGGGTAGGTCGAGTGCCTCAACTGCCCCCTGGCGAGCAGGATCTTGGTCGCGTCTCCGAGCCGGGCCGGGATCACGGCGTTGATCCCCGCCCCCGCAAGGTAGGCGCCTGCGATGCCGCGGAACGGCACCCGCTCGTCGGGATAGGCGGCGTGAAGGATGTTCTGCCAGGCCCGGGCGCGGGCCAGGTACATGGCCAGGAGCAGCGCCAGCGCGATCGCCATCGCCGCCCAGTTGACGTCGGCGAGGTGGGCGAAGAACTGACCGGCGGCGTCGAAGTAGGAGCGAAAGCTCTCGCTCAGGTCTGCCAGCTGCAGGAGCGCGTCGCTCACCAGACCGCCTCGTGCCGTTCCATCACCCCGTATCCATGGGCCAGCTCGACGCCGTCGAGCGAGCCCGAGAAGGTACCGAAGCGGTGCCGGTAGCGGGAGCGAAAGAACAGCAGGTTGTCGTCCTGGGCCCGCTCGCTCTCGGCCTCGAAGCCGAGCCTTCCGCCGGCCGCGAAATCGATCGCCTCGAGGCCCGAGAAGCTGACCGGCGGCGGCTCGGTGGGAGCGCCTTCGAGCCAGATCGCGCGTTCGCTGTGGCGTTCGGGATCGTTGATCCCACTGACCAGGTTCCAGGCCAGCGCCCGCCCATCGGCCGCCTGCCCGACGCCCGCCGACCAGTGCCAGCTCGTATGGCGCTGGTGATAGCCGGCCGACTCGTCGTCGACGCCCTCGGCCCGCAGCTGCAGGCGCCGGCCGCCGGCCTCGACGCTGCCGCTGACCGGGATCCCGGCCCGCTTGCGGGTCCAGGCGTAACCGCGGTCGCCGCTCGGGCAGACGCATTCGACCGCGGCCGCCTCGCCGAGGCGCAGGAGCGCAGTGACGCCGTCCGCCCGCAGCCGCAGCTCGGCCCCGTCGAGGCTCAGCCCGCCGCCGGTCAAGTTGTGGGTGCCGGCATAGTGACGACCGGCCTCGCGGTCCCAGAGAGCCCAGAAGCTCTGGCGCAGCGGTCCGATCTGGGCTTTGGCCGCACAGAGCATCAGCTCGGACCCGTAGACGCCGACGTAGCGCCAGCGCTTGCGGATACGTCCGCGGCGCAGGATCGGCATCGGATCGGGCGGCAGCGGCAGGTCGGGGCGCCCCGGGCCCGGGCCGCGCCAAGGGCTCAAGGTCACGGCCCGAAGCTACACTAGCCCGCTGTGCCTGAGGCCCCGACACAGCCGGGAGTCCCGGCCAGTGCGCCGCGCGACCCCTCCGATGAGGCGATGTGCGCGCGCGCCCGCGAGCGTTTCACCGGCGACCGCGAGAGACGCCTTCCCCGCCGCCGCAAGCGCCACGCCGCGCTTCCGAACCTGATCATCATCGGGGGGCTGAAGTGCGGGACGACGAGCATCCATCACTACCTCGGCCTGCACCCCGAGGTCCAGATGTCGAAGCCCAAGGAGCTCAATTTCTTCGTCGCCGAGCTCAACTGGGACCTCGGCATGGACTGGTACGAGGGTCGCTTCGACGACCGCTTCGCGGTCCGCGGCGAGTCCTCGCCCCACTACACGAACCTGCCGCGCTTCGATGGCGTCGCAGAGCGGATCAAGGCTCATTGCCCCGACGCGAAGCTGATCTACATGGTCCGCGACCCGATCAAGCGCATCCTCTCGCACTGGGTGCACGCGAAGGGCGCCGGATACGAGAGCGGCGATATGACCGAGGTCCTCTCGCGCCCTGACTCCGCCTACGTGCAGCGCTCGATGTACTGGATGCAGCTGCAGCCCTACCTGGAGCGTTTCGAGCGCGGGCAGATCGAGCTGATCAGCGCCGAGGAGCTCGGCTCCGACCGCCAGGGGACGATGCGAAAGGCCTTTGGCTTCGCCGGCGTCGACGAGGACTTCACCCACGAGCAGTTCGACCGCGAGTGGGAGAAGTCGAGTGCCAAGCAGGGCGACAAGTACCAGGTGATGGAGCGCCTGATCAAGCTCCCAGGCCTGCGCTCCTTCGACCGCAACTTCGACCGCCTGCCGGAGTCGATGCGCTGGGTGGTCGAGAAGATCGTCCACGACCCCGACAAGCCCTCGGCACCGAAGCCGAAGCTCCCCGACGAGATGTTCGAGCGCATGCGGGGCTGGTTTCGCGACGACGTCGCGGCCCTGCAGGAGTTCGCCGGCCGCCGCTTCGACGGCTGGAACGAGTACTGAGCATGGTGGGCATCGCCCGCCCGCCCGCATGAGGATCTCGGTCGCCGCTGACGAGCTGGTCGGTGTGGCGGGACCGCTGCTGCAGGAGCTGCGCCGGCGCGGCCACGAGCCGCTGGTCCATGGGGCGCTCTCCGAGCAGGAGCGCGACGGCTGGGCCTGGGCGTCAGAGGCGGCGGCGCGCGACGTCGCCGAGGGTCGCGCCGAGCAGGCAATCGTCTGCTGCTGGACCGGCACCGGCGCCTCGATCGCCGCCAACAAGGTCGCCGGGATCCGCGCCGCGTTGTGCGCTGATGCGGCGACCGCCGCCGGGGCGCGGCGCTGGAACGACGCCAACGTCCTCGCGCTCAGCCTCCGCACCACCTCCGAGCCCGAGCTGGGCGAGATCCTCGACGCCTGGTTCGCGGCCCACCCCAGCGCCGAGGCCGACGACCGCGCCAACGTCGAGCACCTGGACGAGATCGGACCGACCTAGGTGCAGCGGCTACTACCGGACCCCGGTCCGACGACCGTCGAGCAGCAGCTTGCCGGCCTCGACCTGGTGGACCTCGTTTACGCCGACCGCCCCTACGCGGTGATGAACTTCGTCACCAGCCTCGACGGGCGAGCCGCGATCGAGGGCCGCTCCGGAGCCCTGGGATCCGCGACCGACACCCGCCTGCTGCAGCTCCTTCGCACCCGGGTCGACGCGGTGATGATCGGTGCCGGCACGATGCGCGCCGAACGCTACGGGCGGATGGTCTCCGACCCGGGGCTGCGGGCGCGGCGGGAGCGGAACGGGCTCCCCCACGACCCGCTGGCGGTGATCGTCTCCGGCCGGCTCGACCTGCCCTGGGACGCGGGTCTGTTCAGCAACGGCGGCGGCAGGGTGCTGATCTTCACCAGCTCCGAGGCCGACCTGCCGCCGACCGCGACCTCGGTCCGGATCCAGCGCCACGAGGGCGCGGTCGACCTCGCCGAGGCGATGCGCTATCTGCGCCAGGAGCGTGGGGTCCGGGCGCTGCTCTCCGAGGGCGGGCCGCGCCTGCACGGCCAGATGCAGGCGGCCGGGCTGGTCGACGAGCTGTTCCTGACGATCGCTCCGAAGCTGGCCGGCGGCGAGGAGCCGCGGGTCATCGAGGGCGCGCTCCCGGAGCTGGTCGACTGGGAGCTTGCCTGGCTGCTGGAGGAAGAGGGCGAGCTGTTCGGGCGCTACCGGCGCGCCGGCTAGCCCGCGCTAGGGCACCAGCTCGGGGTATTTGCGGCTGTACCGCTGGGCCTTTCGATCGAACGCCTGCGCCGCGGCGGCCGGCTGGCCGTGCGCATGGGCAAGGTCGAGCACGTCGTAGAAGAAGTAATCCGACTGCGAGAGGATCTGGTCGCGGAACTGGGCGTAGGGGACGTGGCCTGCCCCGTCGAGCGGCTCCAGGAACGCCACCACCCCCGAGTTGAGCATCTTCACCGCCGTATCGACTGACCACTGGTAGGGGACGACCGGGTCAGCAGTGCCGTGAAAGAGCAGCCCGGGTGCGTCGCCGGCGCCGGCGAAAATGCCGCCGGGTACGCCACCCGAAAGCGAGTCGAACCCGCCGACGGTCGACGAAAAGCCGGGATTCCCGCTCGAACCGGTGTCCTCGGAGAACAACCCGACCAGGGTCGCGGTGATCGCCCCGGCCGACGAACCGCCGATTCCGATCCGCCCCGGGTCGATTCGATAGGTCGTTGCCTTGGCGCGCAACCAACGGACCGCCGCCTGGGCGTCATGCTTGGCCTCCAGCGCCGCCGTCGTGCAGGCGCTGGACCCGGCGGTCGAGCCCGAGCAACTCCCGGCCGGCGCCAGCAGCCGGTAGTTGATCGAGACCGCGGCGTATCCGAGCTTGGCGAAGGTGTTGGCTTCGTCGACGATCTCGGGCGAGGTCTTGTCGCCGCAGCAGAAGCTGCCGCCGTGGACCCAGACGACCGCCGGCCGCTTGGTCTGGGTATCTCCGGCCGGCTGGTAGAGATCCAGCTTCAGGGCCACGGGGTTGCCGTTGGTATCCGGCGCGCTTCCGTACTGCAGGTCGTGGGTCACCGTGACGTCCTTGAAGACCTGGTCGCGGTAGCGAAGCGGCGAGTCCCCGGGAGGCCTCGGCACCGTGCAGCCGGCGAGCAGGGCGATCGCCATCAGCGCTGCCACAACCGCAGCGAGCTTCGCCTTCCAGGCCCTCGGCATCCGTGCCGCCATCGCCGCCGACCCTAGCCCGCGCCGGAGCGGCGGTCAAGGAGGCGGTAGGTTGTCGTCGATGGACTTCAACCCATCGCCGCAGGTCGAGCAGCTTCTGGAGCAGATCCGCTCGTTCATGGACGAGCACGTCTATCCCAATGAGCGCGAGGCGGCCACGGCGCTCGACGACGAGGTCGGACCCGGCGTCGCCTATCCGCGGATCGTGCGCGAGGTGCGCGAGCGGGCCCGCGCCGAGGGGCTCTGGAACCTCTTCATGCCCGACGAGCGCTACGGGCCGGGGCTGGCCAACTGGGAGTACGGGATCCTCTGCGAGGAGATGGGCCGCAGCCCGGTGCTGGCGCCGATGGCCTTCAACTGCTCGGCCCCCGACACCGGCAACATGGAGATCCTCGCCGAGCACGGCAGCGAGGAGCAGAAGGAGCAGTGGCTGCAGCCCCTGCTCGAGGGCGAGATCCGCTCCTGCTTCTCGATGACCGAGCCTGACACCTCGGGCTCGGACCCGACCGGGCTGCGCGCCAGCGCCGAGCTGGACGGGGACGAGTGGGTGATCAACGGCCACAAGTGGTTCACCTCCGGCGCCGTCGGCGCCTCGCTGGCGATCGCGATGGTCGTCACCGAGCCCGAGGGGCATCCCTACGCGCGCGCCAGCATGATCCTGGTCCCGACCGACAACCCCGGCTTCGACCTGGTCCGCCCGATCCCGGTCATGGGCCACGACAAGGGTCCCGGCCACTGCGAGATCCGCTATGCGGACTGCCGGGTGCCGGCCGCCAACCTGCTCGGCGAGCGCGGGGGCGGCTTCGTCGTCGCCCAGGACCGCCTCGGCCCGGGCCGCATCCACCACTGCATGCGGGCGATCGGCACCGCCGAGCGGGCGCTGGAGATGATGTGCGACCGCGCCAACTCGCGCCAGGCCTTCGGCGGCCCGCTAGCGGACAAGCAGTTCATCCAGGACTTCATCGCCAAGTCGCGGATCGAGATCGATCAGGCCCGGCTGCTGACCCTCTACGCGGCCTGGAAGATGGACACCGAGGGCAAGCGCGCCGCCCGCCAGCAGATCTCCGAGATCAAGGTCGTCGCCGCCAACGTGGTCATGGACGTCCTCGACCGCGCGATCCAGACCCACGGCAGCCTCGGGATGACCGAGGACACGCCGCTGGCGGCGATGTGGCGCTTCAGCCGCATGCTGCGCCTCGCCGACGGCCCCGACGAGGTCCACAAGATGGTGATCGCCCGCCGCGAGCTCAACCGCCGCGCCAAGCTGGTGGCCGATGACGCCGGCTCGGACGGTGCCGCGGCCCCGCAGCCGGCCCAGGCCTGAGCTGCGTGGGCGACGCCGGCGCAGCGTTCGACCAGGTCGTCGGCAACCTCGACTATCCGATGTTCATCGTCACCGCCGCCGCCGGCGAGGAGCGCTCCGGCTGCCTGGTCGGCTTCGCAACCCAGACCAGCATCGACCCGCGGCGCTTTCTGGTCTGCCTCTCGGAGAACAACCGCACCACCGAGCTGGCCCGGGATGCCGAGTACCTCGGCGTGCACGCGGCCCCGGAGGGCGCCGACGAGCTGGCGCAGCTGTTCGGCGGTGAGACCGGCCACGAGGTCGACAAGTTCGCCGAAGTGAACTGGCGGGCAGGGACGGGCGGGGCGCCGTTGCTGGAGGCAGCGCCAAATCGCTTCGTCGGCAAGGTCGAGGCGAGGCTCCCGGCCGGCGACCACATCGCCTTCCTGCTGGCGCCGGTCGAAGCCGAGGCCGAACCTGGCGTCGACGAGTTTCGCTTCCAGCGCGCGAAGCGGATCGAGCCCGGGCACGAGGCCTAGCCGGCGCGATCGGGGTGACGGGGCGGCGCCGCCTCAGAGGACGCCGCCCCACCACCGAGGGCTAAGAGCTCTCCATTAGCCGAGGCAGACCACGTAGACAGTCGGGGTCTTATTGGTGGCGCCTGTGTTGTTCTGCCAAATCACGCGCCATCCGGTGAACGTCCCAGCCGCCGTGGGCGCGCCCGTGGTGCCGGTCACCGGACGCGAGTCCTCGATGAAGGCACCGTTGTTCGTGTTGTCAGAGAGGCCACCGCCGGATATCGCCTTCTTGCCCGCCGGGCAGGTTGCCGTCGCCCCACCCACCTGAGTTGGCGCAAGCGTTGGGCCTGTGGCCTGGGCGACGGTGACGTTGAAGCTCGTGGCAGGTACTGCCCCGGCCGCGATCTTCGCTCCGGTCACGGCTCCGTTTTTGATCTTCTTCGTCGTCACGGCCTTGTTCTTCAGCTGCTTGGTGCCGACGCTGTGCTTGGCGAGCGCCCAGGCGCTTCCGCCGAGCACCAGGAAGACGGCGATGGTTGACATCGCGTTTGCATAAGTGAGGTGCCTTCGAATCACAAACATCCTTTCGATTGAATGACCCCGAGCCTTTCACGCCCCGGGCAACGCGGTCAACCCGGACGGCCGTGGAATCAGCCGAGCCGGGCTTCGGCCTCGGCGGCGGCATCGGCAAGGTCCTCGACCGACTTCGCGAACTGCTCGAAGCCCTGATCGGTCTTGCCGTAGCCGCCGGCGGCATAGCGCGAGTAGACCCCCTCGAGGATGATCGCCAGCTTCCAGCGCGCCAGGGCGACGTAGTAGTCGAGCTCGGCCAGGTCGCGGCCGGAGCGCTCGGCGTAGCGCTGCATCAGCTCCTCGCGGGAGGGGAAACCGGCGGCGGTGGTCGGCGGCTGCATCAGTGCAGTCATCTGGTCGCCGCGCTGGGCCCAGTAGACGTACAGCAGCCCGACGTCGGCGAGCGGGTCACCGAGGGTGCAGAGCTCCCAGTCGACGACCGCCGCCACCTCGCCGGACTCGGTCAGGATCATGTTGTCGAGCCGGTAATCACCGTGGACGATGGTCGCCGGCCCCTGCTCGGGGATCCTCGCCACGAGGCGGTCGTGGACCTCCTCGACGACCGGCAGCTCGCGGGTCTTCGACTTCTCCCACTGCCCCTGCCAGCGATGCAGCTGGCGGGCGACGTAGTCCTCCCGCTTACCCAGGTCGCCGAGCCCGACCGCGTCGACGTCGACCGCGTGGATGTCGACCAGGGTGTCGACAACCCGCTCGCCGATCGCCCGCCGCTCGGTCTCGTCGAAGTGTTGCTCGGCGTCGGCCTCGGAGCGCAGGATCGGCCCCTCGACGAACTCCATCACGTAGAAGGGGGCCTCGTTGACGGACTCGTCGTCGCAGAAGCCGGCGATCGGCGCCACCGGGACGTCGGTCGCGGCCAGCGCCGAGACGACCTTCTGCTCACGAGCCATGTCATGGGCCGAGCCCAGCGTCTTGCCGAGCGGAGGCCGGCGCATCGCCCAGCGCCGTCCCGCCGAGTCGCGGACCTCGTAGGTGAGGTTGGAGTGGCCACCGGAAATCTTCTGAAATCGAAGCGGCGGCTCCGCACTATCGACGTTGGCCGCAAACCAGTTTTCGATCTGTTCCGAGTCGATCCCGTCGGGCATTTCCGCAGGTGTAGCCTCGGTTCCCATGCGCGGATGGAGCATATGACGGACGAGTCGACCCAGAAGGCCCTGCTTGCCGACTTCGGCGGCGTCCTGACCACCGACATCTGGTCCAGCTTCACCGCCTTCTGCCAGCAGCGCGGGCTCGACGCCGACGCCGCCCGGCGCCTGTTCAAGGAGAACCCCGAGGCGCTGGCTGCGCTGCGCGGGCTGGAGACCGGAGAATTGGAGCCAGCGGAGTTCGAGCGTCGCTTCGCCGGGATGCTGGGGACCGGCCCCGAGGGTCTGGTCGAGGGTCTGTTCGCCGGCCTGCAACCCAACCAGCAGATGCTGAATGCGGTCGAGAGGGCTCAGGAGGTCGGCGTGCCGACCGGGCTGATCTCCAACTCCTGGGTGATGGATCACTACACCGAGGAGATCCGCGACCTCTTCGACGTCGTCGTGATCTCGGCCGAGGTCGGCCTGCACAAGCCGCAGCCGGAGATCTACCGGCTTGCCGCCGAGCAGCTCGGGCTGGCTCCGGAGGACTGCGTCTTCGTCGACGACCTGCGCGAGAACTGCACCGGAGCCGAGGCGGTCGGGATGACCGCGATCCTGCATCGCGAGACCGCGGACACGATCGCCCAGCTCGAGGTGCAGCTCGGGGTCAGGCTGAGGACGGGCTAGAGGCCGAGGCCGTTGGTGACGCCGCCGACGACGCCGTTGAGGCCGCCGCCGCTGCTGCTCTGACCGCTGCCGCCGGGCAGTGCGCCGGTGACACCGCTGAGCGGGTCGCCACCGCCGCTGGGCGGCGAGACGGGAAGGTTGGGCAGGCTGGGAACTTGTATCCCCTGGCCGCCACCGTCTGGGTTGGTGCCGGTCGGGTCGGGAATCGTCGTGCTGCCGCCGCCGGTCGAGCCGCCGCCGCCGCCCGTCGAGCCGCCGGAGCTGGGCGGAGTCGCGACCGGAGCCACGTGATGACCGCCGCCTCCTCCGCCGGCCGAGCCGCCACCTCCCGAACCGCCGCCAGCGGAGTTCTGCGCTCCTCCACCGCCGGGCGCGCTGGCCGGGCTGACGATCGCCGCCGAGGCGCTGTTGCCGAGCAGACGGCTGATGCTGTTGCCCTTCGCCTGCTTGCCGCCCGTCACCGCGGGGTCGTTGGGACCGCTGGCGAATGAGCTGATCCCGAAAGGAAGTCCGCTGCCGGCGCTGAACCCGATAGCCGCGGCGACCAGAACCGGCACCGCGAGCAGCACTGCAGCGAAGATTCCACGCGAAGCCATGCGACGCCGCCACTCACCGGCGAGCGTGTCATGAAGCGTTTCGTGTGTTATTGCGTCCTGCATAGCTGCCGATAGACAAACTGCGTCACGAATTTCGGGTACGGATTAGTGTAATGCGCCAGAGGGAACCTGTGTGAACCCATCGCTCGCAAACCGCTTGAGGATTGGCTTTGCAATCACCTTTGCGCTGCTCGCAGGCGTGACGGTGATCGGGGTGGGTCGCCTCTTTCAGCTGCGCCAGGACTACGAAGACTCCATAACCCGTTCGTTTCAGCTCGAGGTCTCGGGTGAGCACCTGCGCCAGGCCTTCGTCGTCGAGCAGTCGGCACTGCGCGGCCCCCAGGCCGGCGGGTCGGCGGCCCGGCACTTCCAGGCAGCGGCGGCGACCTCGGACCAGGCCGCGGCCGACGCTCGCAACCTGACCGACGACGATCACCGCGCCCAGCAGCTCCTCTCGCAGGAGGTCAGCGCCGAGAAGCGCTGGCGCCAGCTGGTCGCCGAGCCGATCCTCGCCGGCCGCGCCCCTCCCCCGGCCCGCCAGCGCACGCTCGCGGGCGCCGTCGTCCGCAGCGGCGACGCCCTGATCGCCAGCCAGAGCGCCGAGCGCGCACATCTGCGCAGCAAGGTCACCGACGACACCCGCAAGACCGCACTTCTGGTCGGGATCGGCTTGATCTCCGGCCTGATCGCGGCGGTGCTGCTCTTCTCCGGCCTGATCGCCTCGATGCGGCGACCGCTGGAGCGCCTCGTCGACGCCTCCGGACGCCTCGCCGAGGGCGACCTCAAGACCAGGGTCGAGGTCGGAGGGCCGGCCGAGACCGCGACCCTGGGAATGGCCTTCAACGAGATGGCCGACGAGCTTCAGGGTGCCTACCGCGGGCTCGAGGAGAGCCAGCGCCGGCTCCAGGTGACGATGGAGAGCCTCAGCGACGGCGTCGTCACCGTCGACTCCAAGGGCGTGGTCACCGACGCAAACCCCGCCGCCCGGCGGCTGCTGCCGGCGGCGACGATCGCATCGCCGATCCGCGACGTCCTCGTCAACGACACCGTCAAGCCGCGCAAGGTGGAGCGCCTGCTCGCCGGCCTCGAGCGCCAAGAGCTGCGGACGGGCGAGGGACGGACCGAGCTGGCGATCACCGCGTCGCCGATGGGAACGCCGGAGGGCGGCAGCGTCCTCTCGATCCGCGACGTCTCCGACCGCGCCCGCCTGGAGCGGATGAAGGACGAGTTCGTCCTCACCGCGTCGCACGAGCTGCGCAGCCCGCTGACCTCGGTCCAGGGTTTCGCCGAGCTATTGATGCTGGAGCGCGACCAGCTCTCCGACAAGCACGCGGAGACGGTCGAGATCATCCTCGACAACACCCGCCACCTGGTCCGTCTGCTCAACGACCTGCTCGACCTGGCCCGCAGCGACGCCGGCCGCCTGGCGATCAACCCGGTCCGCTGCGAGATCGGCCCGATCGTCGCCGGAGCCGCGCGCCTGATCATGGGGCTGACCAACTCCCGCGGCCAGCGGCTCGAGGTCGAGATCGAGTCCGACCTGCCACAGGTGAGCGCCGAGCCGGACCGGATAATGCAGGTGCTGGTGAACCTGCTCACCAACGCGACCGAGTACTGCCCGGAGGGCGCGACCGTCAAGGTGACGGCGTCCGCCGTCGGCTCCGAGGTCGAGGTGGCCGTCTCGGATGACGGCCCGGGGATCCCGGCCGACCAGCTGGACCACGTGTTCGACCGCTTCACCCGCGGTGAGGCCGGCCTCACCCAGCGGGTCGGCGGCACCGGGCTGGGCCTGGCGATTGCGAAGTCTTTGATCGAGCTCCACGGGGGAGCGATCGGCGTCACTTCCAAGGAGGGCGAGGGCGCCACCTTCCGCATAGTTCTTCCCGCCCTCTCTGGTCGGGAGGCGGTAGACGAGCCAGCCGCAGCAGCGGCGCGTTGACCCGGGTCCTCGTCGCCGACGACTCAGAGACGATCCTGCTGCTGCTTCGCACGCGGCTGGAGATGGAGGGCTATGAGGTCACCACCGCCGCCGACGGTCAGGAGGTGGTCGAGGCGCTGGCCGCGATGGAGCCCGGCCAGGAGCCGCACCTGATCCTTCTCGACGCGATGATGCCGCGGATGTCGGGGCTCGACGCCCTGCGGACGATGCGCGACGAGGGCCGCGACGTCCCGGTGCTGATCGTCAGCGCCCACCGCGCCGAGGCGACTCTGAGCGAAGCCGAGGAGCTGGGCGCCAACGGCTGCGTCCCGAAGCCGATCGACTTCGACGACCTGCTGGGCCGGATCGCCGACCTGACGTCGAACGCCGACGGCGACGGCAAGTAGTTCCGCTAGGAGCGCGCGACTTCGAGCCGGATCTCGCGGCCCTTGAGCTTGGTGCCGTCGAGCCGCTCAACTACCTGCTCGGCGAGCTTGGCGTCGAGCTCGACGAAGCTGAAGCGCTCCAGCACCCGGACCGAGTCGATCGATTCCTCGGGCACCACCGCGCCCTCGGTCAGGGCCCAGCGCAGGTCGTCCTCGCTGACGCCGCTGCGCCGGCCGCGGTTCACGAAAAGCTTCACCGAGCCATCCGCGGGGGCGCCGTTGCCCTCCGCCTTGCGCTCGCTCTCGCTGCGGCGGCGCGGGCGCGGCGCGTGCTCGAGCCGCTCCTCGGGTGGCTCCCAGGCACCGATGCTGACCTTCGCCTCGCGCTCGATGCGGGGTATCTCCTTGCGCTGGGTCGGGGTGACGAGCGTGATCGCCCGCCCGGTGCGGCCGACGCGGCCGGTGCGGCCGATCCGGTGCACGTAGGAGTCGGTGGTGTCGGGCACGTCGTAGTTGATGACGTGGGTCACGTGCTCGATGTCGAGGCCGCGGGCGGCGATGTCGGTCGCGACCAGCAGCCGTACCCGGTGCTCCTTGAAGGCGATCATCACCCCGTCGCGCGAGCCCTGGCTCATGTCGCCGTGCAGGGCCTTGACGTCGAGGCCGCGCTGGCTCAGCGCCTTGTCGAGCCTCGAGGCGCCGATCTTGGTGCGGCAGAAGATGATCGCCTGCTCGGGCTCCTCGGCACGCAGCAGCTCGATCAGCTTCTCGGCCTTCTCGCGGCCCGGCACCTCGAGGTAGGCCTGCTCGATCGCGTCGACGGTCAGCTGCTTCGGGGTGACGCTGATCGTCACCGGGTCGTACATGTACTGCTCTGCCAGCCGCCGGACCGGGGGCGGCATCGTGGCCGAGAAGAGTCCCGTCTGGCGCCCGTTGGGACACTGGCGCAGGATCCGCTCGACGTCCTCGATGAAGCCGAGGTCGAGCATCTCGTCGGCCTCGTCGAGGACGACGTAGCGGGCAGAGGTGAGGACCAGCGAGTGGCGCGACATAAGGTCCTTCATCCGCCCCACCGTCGCCACCACCACTTGGGCGCCGGCCCGCAGCTGGGCCTGCTGGGAGCGGATCGGAGCGCCGCCGAAGACGGCGACGATCTCGACCGGCAGGTGCTCGGCGTAGGCGCGAAGGGCCTGGGTGACCTGGATGCAGAGCTCGCGGGTCGGCGTCAGGACGATCGCCTGCACGTCCTCGCTTGCGGGATCGAGGTACTGCAGCAGCGGCAGCCCGAAGGCGGCCGTCTTGCCGGTCCCGGTCTGCGCCTGGCCGATCACGTCGTTGCCGGAGAGCAGCTCCGGGATCGCCTGCTCCTGGATCGCAGTCGGCTTCTCATAGCCGAGCTCGTCGAGGGCAGTTTGGATCTCGGGCGAAAGGCCCAGGTCGCGGAAGGCGGTCATGCGGCGGTTCAGCGTAGCGGGGCGGGGCGCTCCGGCTAGCGGCTCGGATCGAGCAGCAGCTTGCCCTGGGTATTGCGCGAAGTGATGTCCTCGTGTGCCCGCCGGGCCTCGGAGAGCGGATAGACGCCGCCGATCACTGCCCGCACCTCGCCGCTCGCCGCGGCGCCGAGGAGCTCCTCGATCCCGCGCCGCAGGAGGTCGGGGCGGCTGAAGAGGTTGACCAGCCAGAAGCCGAGCACGCCGCGGCTGTGGCGCATCAGGTGCCCGGTCTTGATCGTGTTCTCATCCCGCGAGGCGATTCCGAAGGTGACCAGGCGGCCGAACGGGGCCAGGGTCCGCAGCGCCGCCTCGAACGCATCGCCGCCCGCCATCTCGAGGATCACGTCGACCATCTCGCCCTCGTTGGCGGCGAGGATCTGCTGCTCGAGGTCGTCGGCGCGCGAGTCGACCGCCGCGTCGGCTCCCAACTCCTGCGCCAGGGACCGCTTCTCCTCGCTGGAGGCAAGTGCGATCACCCGCCCGGCGCCGGCCCGCTTGGCGAGCTGGACGGCGAGGCTGCCGGTCCCGCCTCCAGCCGCCTGGATGACCACCGACTCGCCCTCCTGCACCCGGGCCGAGACGTTGAGGATGCTCCAGGCGGTCAGCCCCTGCAGCAGCAGTGCCGCCGCCTGGTCGTCGTCGACCCCGTCTGGGACCGGGACCAGCGCCGCCTCGGGGACCGCCGCCTGCTCGGCGTAGCCACCGTTCATCAGCAGTGCCGCGACGCGCTTTCCGTCAGGGGTCGTGCCGCTGATCTCGCCGCCGGGGACCATCGGCAGCTGCTGCTCGGCCAGGTAGTCGTTGCGGGTCTGGTGGGTGTCGGCGAAGTTGATTCCCGAGCGCGCGACCGTGACCAGCACCTGTCCGGCGCCGGGCTCGGGGTCGGGTAGGTCGGTGTGCTCGAGCACCTCGGGACCGCCGAACTCATTGATCTGGATAGCCTTCACGCGCTCATCCTTGCGGAACCCGCCTCCGGCGTGTCGTCCGCCCCACACCGGAGGAAATGCCTTGTCGCTGACAGTCGTCGGATCGATCGCCTTTGACTCGGTCAAGAGCCCGTTCGGAGAGCGCGAGCGGATGCTCGGCGGCTCGGCGGTCCACTTCGCCCTCGCCGCCAGCTTCTTCTCCGACGTGCACGTGGTCGGGCCGGTCGGCGAGGACTTCGGAGAGGGGGAGCTGGGCCTGCTCGAGGAGCGCGGAATCGACACCTCCGATATCGAGCGCGTGCCGGGCGGCAAGACCTTCTTCTGGCGCGGCCACTACGAATACGACCTCAACGTCGCCCACACCGACGACACCGAGCTCAACGTCTTCGGCGACTTCGAGCCCAAGCTCTCCGCCGCCTCGAGCTCGGCCGACATCCTCTTTCTCGCCAACATCCAGCCCGACCTCCAGCGCCAGGTGCGGGAGCAGTGCGAGGGCGTCAGCTTCGCGGCTCTGGACTCGATGAACATGTGGATCGAGACGACCCGCGACTCACTGCTGGCGGTGATCGGCGAGGTCGACTGCACGATCATCAACGACGCCGAGATCCGAATGCTGACCGAGGAGCCGAACCTGGCCCGGGCCGCGCGGACGATCATGGACCTCGGCCCGCGGGCGGTGGTCGCCAAGCAGGGCGAGTACGGGGCGGCCCTGTTCAGCGAGTCCGGTTTCTTCGCCCTGCCCGGCTATCCGCTCGAGGACGTGCGCGACCCGACCGGGGCCGGGGACAGCTTCGCCGGCGGCTTTCTCGGCTACCTCGACAGCCAGGGCGGCGAGCTCGACGAGGGAAGCCTGCGCCGGGCGATGGGCTACGGAACCGTTCTGGCCTCCTACAACGTCGAGGAGTTCGGCACCGAGCGCGTCGCCCGCCTGACCCGGGACGAGATCGACGAGCGCTTCGAGGCGCTGCGGTCGATGACCAGTTTTGACTAGGCCGCGAAACGAAGTGGAGCGGCAGATGCATGTCAGGCGGCCGTAGGCCGCCGCAAGTAATTCACGTAGGCCGCTATAGGCGGACCGCCACCAGCGCCGCCGCCAGCAGCGGCAGCCCGAACGAGAGCGCCCGCAGGGCGCCGTCCAGCGGCGCCTCGACCCGCTCGAGGCTGAGCTCGCGCACCTCTCCGTCGCTGAGGACCTGGCGTCCCTCCAGCGACTCGGTGCGACGGCGAAGCTCGCGCACCGGGGTCGAGAGGCGGCGCTGGGCGAGGGTGAGCCAGAAGCAGGCCAGCGTCACCCCCGCTCCGGCGACGGCGTCGCCGAAGTCGGCGACGCCGAGCGCGTTGGACCACCAACCGGTCAGGGCCGGGAACGCACCCCAGGCGGCGGCGAACCAGAAGTCACTGTGAAAGCGGCCCTCGAACAGCTCGACGTTGTAGGCGGCGACCAGAAAGCCGCCGGCGAGCACGAAGGGGATCAAAGAGGCCGAGACGACGAAGACGCCGGCGATCCCGATCGCCAGCGCGCCCCCAAGGCCCAGCACGGCCAGCGCGACCAGTGCCCGGTCCGAGAGGCGGGTGCGCAGCGGGCGGCCGTGCAGCTCATCGAGCGCGTGGGCGCTGACCCCGACCGCCAGCAGGAAGGCCCCTAGCGCCGCGACGAGGCGGTCGCCGTGGATCTGCGGCGCCGCGGCGGCCCCGATCGCGACGTAGCTGAGATGCCAGAGCGTGTAGGGCGGGTGAAGCAGGGTCACCAGGTCGCGCCAGCCGCCCGGGCGCAGGGCGTAGAACGCCGGCCTCTGAGGGGCGGCCCGGGCGCCGGCTTCGGTCTCAGCCTTGACCGCGCACCCCCCAGATCACGACGCCGCCGCCGAGGCTCATCCGCCGCGCCCGCACGTCGGCGATTCCGGCCTCGCGCCAGAGCTCGAGCTGGCGCGAGAGCGGCCAGCGCGAGTAGAAGCCCTCGATGCTGGGGCCGAGGAAGCGGCCGACCTCGAACCAGTCACGACCGGCGATTCTGCCCAGTGCCGGCAGGCCGACCCGGGTGTAGAGGCGCCAGGCCCAGAACAGCGGTCCGCGCGGGAGGCAGAACTCCAGCGAGGCGACCCGACCCCCCGGCTTGACGGTCCGGGCCAGCTCGCGCAGGGTCGCGGCCGGGTCGTCGACGTAGCGGAGCAGGTAGGTGAAGGTGAGGTGGTCGAACTCGGCGTCCGCGAACGGCAGCCGTTCGGCCTCCCCCTCGACCAGCTCGACCCGCTCGGCCAGTTCCGGGTCGGCGGCCAGCTTCGAGCGGGCGCGGGAGAGCATCGCGGCGCTCTGGTCGAGCCCGACGACGCGGCAGCCGTAGCTGCGCACCAGCGCCTCGGCGACCATCCCGGTGCCGGTGGCGACGTCGAGCACCCGGTCGTCGGGCGCCGCGCCGACCGCGGCGACCATCGCCCGGCGCCAGCGTGGGTCCTGCCAGAAGCTCAGCGCCGCGGCGAGCTCGTCGTAGCGTCGCGGCAGCCCCTCGAAGAGCTCGACGGCGACCTGCTTGCCGGGGGCGATCGTCTTCATGGCACTGGGGATTCTCCTGCCCCGAGGCCGGAAGCTGCGAGAATTTCCTTGACGGAGAAACCAAGCGGTCCAGAGGAGAGGCGATGCCCACCGAGCAGCAGACGGAAACCCAGGAAGCGTCGGTAGACGGCGGCGGCGCCGAGGGCGACTCGCTCAGCATCACCGACAACCGCACCGGCGAGACATACGAGATCGAGGTCACCGACGGCACGGTGCGGGCGATGGACCTGCGCCAGATCAAGGTCTCCGAGGACGACTTCGGCCTCATGTCCTACGACCCGGCCTTCACCAACACGGCCTCCTGCCGCTCGGCGATCACCTACATCGACGGCGAGGCGGGGATCCTCCAGCACCGCGGGATCCCGATCGAGCAGCTGTGTGAGCACTCCAGCTATCTCGAGGTCGCCTACCTGCTCGTCTTCGGCGAGCTTCCGACCGAGCAGCAGCTCGAGCGCTGGGTCTTCGACGTCACCCACCACACCTTCGTCCACGAGGACATCAAGAACCTCTTCGAGGCCTTCCGCTATGACGCCCACCCGATGGGGATGCTGCTCTCCGGAGTCGGGGCGCTCTCGACCTTCTACCCCGACGCGAAGCAGATCGACGACCCCGAGGAGCGCTACATGGCGGCGATCCGGTTGATCGCCAAGGTCCCGACCCTGGCCGCCTTCGCCTACCGCCACAACATGGGCCTTCCCTACGTCTACCCCGACAACGACCTCGACTACGCGGGGAACTTTCTCTCGATGCTCTACAAGAAGACCGAGGTCAAGTACGAGCCCGACGAGAGGCTGAGCAAGGCGCTCGACGTCCTCTTCATCCTCCACGCCGACCACGAGCAGAACTGCTCCACCAACGCGGTCCGCAGCGTCGGCTCCTCCGACGTCGACCCCTACTCGGCCGTCGCCGCCGGCGTCGCCGCCCTCTACGGGCCTCTGCACGGCGGCGCCAACGAGGCGGTGCTGCGGATGCTGCGGAGGATCGATTCGGTCGAGAACATCCCCGACTTCCTCGAGGGGGTCAAGAACCGCGACGAGAAGCTGATGGGCTTCGGCCACCGCGTCTACAAGAACTACGACCCGCGGGCGCGGATCATCCAGAAGCACATGGATGACGTCTTCGCGGCGACCGAGTACAACCCACTGATCGAGATCGCGCAGGAGCTCGAGAAGCGGGCGCTCGACGACGAGTACTTCACCGAGCGCAAGCTCTACCCCAACGTCGACTACTACTCGGGGATCATCTACGAGGCGATGCAGATCCCGACCGACATGTTCACGGTGATCTTCGCGATCCCCCGCACCTCGGGCTGGATCTCGCAGTGGATGGAGATGAACGACGACCCGGACAAGAAGATCGCCCGCCCGCGCCAGATCTACACCGGCGAGCGCGACCGCGACTACGTCGAGATCTCCGAGCGCGAAGGGCCGGAGAAGATCACCGGGCCACCGGCGCGGCGCCCCAAGCGCCCGCGACGCGGCGCATAGAAGTAGGGCCGCGAAACGCAGTGGAGCGGCTGATGCATGTCAGGCCGGCGAAGCCGGCCGCAAGTTATTCATGGACCCTGCAGGGGCGATGGCCTGGAAGCTGACGATCCGCCACGGATCCGACGTCGTGCGGGAGGAGTTCGACGACCTCGAGGCGGCGCTCGCCGCGCTGCGCCGCCACGCCGAGGACATCCGCTCCGAGGGCCCGCTGGAGAAGGTCTCGGTGCCGCGCGACTACGAGCCGGGCCAGCAGGTGCACGCTCGGCTGGAGATCTCGACCGGCGGCCTGCTGCGCCGTCGCGACGCCGGCGTCGATCTGATGGGTGACGGCTCGCTGGTCCCCTATACGGGCGGGGTGCGGCGGCGGCGGCTCGAGCTGCGCGACGGTCAGGGCCCCCTCGAGGCCGTGGCCGAGGCGCTGGACGGCCAAAGATGAACGGGGGCGGCTCCGGCTTCGAGGTGCCGGAGGGAAGCTACGCGGCCGGCAACCGGGTGCGACTGCCGCGCGGCGCCGAGTCACCGTTTCGGGTCTACGTCAACGGGGTCGAGCAGCGCGAGGGAGCCGATTACCGGGTCGCCGCCGGCGAGATCGTCTTTGTGCGCCCGATCCTGAAGGAGTCGCGGGTCGGCTTCGGGCGCTGGCTGGCGATGTTGATCGGCCTCTTCGGCACCTACCGCAAGCACGAGACCGTCGACGTCGAGTTCCAGCGCCAGGGCCGCACCGAGCTGGCCTCAGACCTGGCGGTCCACGGCGATCGGCCCCGGCAACCGGGCCGCCATGGAGGCCGCCGCCACTAGCCGGCGCCTAGTTGAAGACGTAGAGCAGCAGGAAGGCGATGATCGCGAAGCTGGCGCCGGCGCCGATCAGGCCCGGGTCCTCGCTGACGATCGCCGCGGTCGAGCGGTCGTCGGAGCGGTCGTAGATCAAATAGAGATAGCGGAAGAGTCCGTAGACGACCGGCGGGATCGTCCACATCATCTCGTTGCCGATCAGCGGCGAGTTGACGGTGTAGATCGCGTAGGTGAGCACGGTGCCCGCTGTGACCATCGCCACCATCTGATCGAGGAAGGGAAGCGAGTAGTGCTCGAGCACCGGCCGGCTCTCGGTCCCCTGGTGAAGCTCGGACACCGCTTCCTGGCGCCGCTTGGTGAAGCCGAGGAAGCAGGCCAGCATGCCGGTACAGAGGATCAGCCATTCCGAAGCGTGCACGTCGACCGCCAGGGCGCCGGCGGCGACCCGGAGGATGAACAGGCCGGCGATCGTCATCACGTCGATGATCACGATCTCCTTCAACCCGAAGCTGTAGGCCATCTGGGCGATGCCGTAACCGGCAACGATCAGGCCGACCTGCCAGTTCACCGCCGCGAAGGCCAGCGCCAGGGCGCCGACCGCGAGCGCGATCGCCAGCCGCACCGCGGTGCCGGCGGAGAGCTCGCCGGCGGCTATCGGCCGGTTGCGCTTGCTCGGGTGGGCGCGGTCGAACTCGACGTCGCGCAGGTCGTTGACCAGATAGCCGGCGCTGGAGATCGCGCAGAAGGAGATGAAGGCGAGAAAGGCGGTACTGACCGCGCCGGCGTCGCCGAACTTGCGCCCGAACAGCAGCCCGGCGAAGACGAGCAGGTTCTTGATCCACTCCTTTGGCCGGATCGCGGCCAGGGCGGCGTGGGGAACCGAGCGCCGTCGGCTCAACGTCTCCGTCCGCTCTTCCGAAGCCGCGTGTTCATCGCCTGGCCTCGGCGACGGTGGGATGTTCCTCTGTGATCGTCTCCATCGAACGCCGCCCGGCGAGCGGGCCAAAGCCGCCCGGCCAGGTCAGAAAACGGTCGCGACAGGGTAGCGCCGCGACGCGGCGCTAGCGGGAGGGATCGATCAGCACGCCGGGATTGAGGATCGCGGTGGGATCGAGCGCCGCCTTGGCGGCCCGCAGCGCGTCGGCAAAGGGCTCGGGGCGCTGGCGGTCATACCAGGGGCGGTGATCGCGGCCGACCGCGTGGTGGTGGGTGATCGTGCCCCCACCCTCGATCACCGCTTCGGCGGCGGCGGCCTTGATCTCGTCCCACTGCTCGACCTCGCCCCCGCGAAGGGCCGGCGCGAGGACGGTGAAGTAGGGCGCCGGGCCGTCGGGATAGACATGGGTGAAGCGGCAGCTGACCCGGGGCCGGCCGGAACCGCCGCCGGCGACGCCGCAGACCTCGGCCACCTTGCTGACCGCAGCGTCCATCACCTCGGCGTAGAAGCCGTCGAAGCGGTCCCAGGTGATCGCGGTCTCGAAGGTGTCGGAGAGGACTCCGCAGGCGACGAAGGTGTCGCGCAGGTAGGGGGCGCCGAGGAAGGCCGAACGCCAGGCCGAGACGGAATCACCCGGGGCCTCGCGGTTTTCGGAGTCCGGCGCCTTCAGGCGGACTTCGCCCGGCTCGCCCGCGTGCTCGCGGACGATCTCCAGCGCCACCTCCATCGGCTGCTCGACGGGATGGTGGGCGGACTCGAAGCCGAGCACCAGCAGCGCCTTTCCGGGACCCGGCGAGGCGCCGGTCGTCTCGGCCTCGAGCGCGTCGAGAAGGCGGCAGTTGGCCGGATGCAGCCCGGATTGGGAGATCTCGCGCACCGCCCGCGCCGCGGCGCCGAAGTCGTCGAAGCCCGCCCCGCAGGAAGCCTTGAAGCGGGGGCGGTCCTGCAGCCGCACCCATGACTCGCTGATCAGGCCGAGGATCCCCTCGGAGCCGATCAGAGCGCGATCGGGCGAGGGCCCGGCCCCCGATCCCGGCAGCCGGCGGCTCTCCCAGACGCCGCGCGGGCTGATCGCCCGCACCGACTCGACGAGGTCGTCGATGTGGGTGTAGAGGGTCGCGAAGTGGCCGCCGGCGCGGGTCGCGATCCAGCCGCCGAGGGTCGAGAACTCGAACGACTGCGGGTAGTGGCGCAGGGTGAGGTCGTGCTCGCGCAGCTGGTCCTCGAGCCGCGGGCCTGCGGCCCCGGCCTGGATCCGCGCAGCCCGCGAGGTGCGGTCGATCTCCAGCACCCGGTCGAGCTTCCCGAGGTCGATCGAGACCGCACCGCTGTAGTCGGCTGAGAGCCGCGGCTCGACGCCGCCGACGACGCTGGTGCCGCCGCCGTAGGGGATAGCCGCCGCGCCCTGGCCCTCGCAGAACTCGAGCACCGCCTCGATCTCGGACTCGTCCTGCGGAAAGGCGACCAGGTCGGGCGGGTTCGGGAACTCGCCCCGGAAGCCGCGCACGACGTCGCGGTATGCCTTGCCCAGTGCATGGCCGAGGCGGTCGTGGCGGTCGTCGCTGAGGATCCCGGCCAGCGATTCGGGCGCCGACAGCCGCGACGGAGCCAGATCGACCTCCTCGGCCGGGACCGGGTCGCGCACCTCACCACCGAAGCCGAGCCGCTCGCGGATTCCCTTCGCCGTCTCTTCCAGCTCCGGCCGCGACGGCTGCTGGTCCTCGTAGCCCCAGCCCCAGTGCTTGCGCCGCCGGGCCGCTGCTTCTACCAGTGAATTCCCCGCATCAGGTAGGCGAAGGCGACTTGCTCGTTGGAGGCCTGCTCGTCGGCCGTGGGGCGCGCGGGGGCCTCTTTCTTCTCGTCGCCGCGGGCGGCGCGCGAGTCCGGGAAAAGCTTGTAGGCGCTGTTGAGGATGTAGTCGATCGACTTCGGGTTGATCGCGTACAGCAGCTGGCCGAGGGTCCCGATCGGGGTCGCGATTCGCTTCGGCTTGTGGATGATCGCCTCCGAGATCATGTCCGCCGCCTTCTCGGGGGTGATCGTCGGGAAGCGGTTGTACATCTTGGTCGGCGCGATCATCGGCGTCCGCACGAGCGGCATGTAGATCGCCGTGATGTGGACCCCGTCGTCGAAGATCTCCGAGGCGATGCAGCGCGAGAACGCGTCCAGGGCCGCCTTCGAGGCAACGTATGCAGAGAAGCGGGGGGTGTTGGTCTGGACACCGATCGAGCTGACGTTGATGATCTGGCCCGACTTGCGCTCGCGCATCACCGGCAGCAGCTTGAGGATCAGCTTCAGCGGTCCGAAGTAGTTGAGCTGGATCGTGCGCTCGTAGTCGTGGAAGCGGTCATAGGAGAGCGCGACCGAGCGCCTGATCGAGCGGCCGGCGTTATTGACCAGGACGTCGACGTGCCCGTGCTCGGCCAGCACCTCGTCGGCCATGCGGTCGATGGCATCGGTGTCGGAGAGATCGCAGGGGTAGCAGTGGGCCACCCCGCCGCCGGCCTCGATCGTCTCCCGGGTGGCGTCGAGCTTCTCCGGGGTGCGCGCGACGAGCAGCACGATGCCGCCGGCGTCGGCGATCTTCAGCGCCGCCGAGCGGCCGATCCCCGAGGAGGCACCGGTGACCATCACGATCTTGCCCCGGACCGCACTCTCGAGCGAATTCGATCCTTGCAGCCGGCGGCCGAGACGCAGGAACTCGTCCGGGATCTGCTGCTCGAGGATCTGGGCCACGCCGCTGATCAGGCCGCGGCGGCCGCGCACGGCGCCGACCAGGGTTCGGTCCTCGAACAGGTCGGGGTCGAGGTGGCGCTCCCAGTAGTCCCAGAGCTTGTCCGCGTAGGAGGCCAGCGGCGGCACCCGGATGTCGGTTCCGGCCAGCGCCGCCTGGGTCTGGCGCGAGTCGAAGTGGGTCGGGTAGTTGACGTAGGTGAGCACCGAGCTGGGGATGCCGAAGTCGGCCAGGGCACGGTTGGCCACCGTCCCGGCCAGCGGCACCGTGTTGAGGCCGGCACGGACCAGGGGGTCGGCCAGATCGATGACCGAGGCCGGAAGCTTGAACGGGGCCTGGGGCCCGTTGGCGGCGCGGGCGAAGATGTCGATCACCTCGCCGGCGCTGGGCGGATTCGGATCGGTGAGGTGGAAGGCGCGGCCGTCGAGTCCCTCCTGGTGGGCGATGTGGTCCATCGCCCCGACGACGAAGTCGACCGGGACGAGGTTGATTTCGCGCCCCTCGAGGCCAAGCATCGGCATCCACTGCGGGATCGCGTTGCGGATCCGCCGGATCAGCTTGAAGAAGTAGTAAGGGCCGTCGACCTTGTCCATCTCGCCGGTCTCCGAGTTGCCGACCACGATGCCCGGCCGGTAGACCCGCCAGGGGCGTTCGCATTCGGTCCGCACGACGCCCTCGGAGTCGTGCTTGGTACGGAAGTAAGGGTGGACATCGAGGTTCTCGGCCTCGTCGAACATGTCCTCGCGCCAGGTTCCGTGGTAGAGGCCCGCGGCGGCAATCGAGCTCACCATGTGCACGGTCCCGGCTTCGATCGCGCCGGCCAGCTCGACCATGTTGTGGGTCCCCTGCACGTTGGCGACCCGCTGCGACTCGGCGTCGGCGGTCATGTCGTAGACGGCGGCGAAGTGGAACAGGTGGTCGATCTCGCCGTGCAGGCGTTCGAGGTCGGCAGCCGAGACGCCGAGGCGGGGCTGGGAGACGTCGCCGACGATCCCCACCACCCGGTCCTCGCCCACTCCCCAGCGGCGCCGCAGCTCCTCCAGGCGCCCCTTCGAGCCCTCGCGAACGAGGACGTAGACGATGCCTCCTCGCTCCAGCAGCAGCTCGGTCAGGTTGCGGCCGAGAAAACCCGTGGCGCCGGTGACGAAGTAGTTCATGCAGGACCCCGAAACGTCAGGAATTGCACCCTAGGGCGCACCCTACACTCTGTCTAGATGCCCTTCCGACTGGATCCTTTCGACGCTCAGCCGCTGCCCGGCGAGCAAAAGGTGAGAGCCGCCGACATCCGCCACGAGTGGAAGGTCTCGCGCGACGGCATCGAGGTGATCGCGCACGGAGCCCTGGTCTGTCCGCAGTGCGACGCCCCCCAGGTAATCGGCCATCCGCTGCCGGCCGGCTCGGAGGTCGAGTGCGGGTTCTGCGGCCACGGGGCGAGGGCACGCGAATTCCTCGTTCGGGACATCTTCGACACCGTGGCCAACGAGGCCTATCTGGTCGCCCGGCTCGCTTAGAGTTAGTCGCGCATGGCAGAGGGCGCCACGGTCGAGATTCAGATGCCCCAGATGGGCGAGTCGGTCAGCGAGGGCACGATCCTCGAATGGCACGTCGCCGAGGGCGATTCGGTCGAGGAGGGCCAGACCGTGGTCGAAATCTCGACCGACAAGGTCGACGCCGAGGTGCCGGCCCCGGCCGACGGCGTGATCAGCAAGATCGTCGCCCAGCCCGACGAGACGGTTCAGGTCGGTGCAGTGCTGGCCGAGCTTGAGCCGGGGGAGAACGGCGCCGGACGACCTGAGGCCCAAAAAGGTGGGCACCACCCGCCTGCGGCGGACGCGGAGCGAGGCGCGAGTGATGGCGATGGTGGTGGTCGAGCGCCGAGCGAAGCGAGTACGCAGGCGGAAGCTGGTGTCGCGACGACCGACGACGCCAGCGTCAGCGCCGGCGAGACGACCGAGGAGGGCGAGCTGCAGGTCGTGATGCCGGAGATGGGCGAGTCGGTCAGCGAGGGAACGGTGCTCGAGTGGCACGTCGCGGAGGGCGAGGGCGTCGAGGAGGGACAGACGATCGTCGAGGTCTCGACCGACAAGGTCGACGCCGAGGTCCCGGCGCCGGCCAGCGGCGTGATCACGAGCATCGCCGTGCAGCCCGACGAGACGATCGCCGTCGGCGCGGTCCTGGCCCAGATCAAGCCTGGCGAAGCGCCTAACGGCGAAGTCTCGGCGGCTTCCGAGTCGGAGTCTGCCGCCACTGAGGCTCCCGCCGACGCTGGGAATGGGGGCCGGGCTACGCCGGTCGCCCGCCGGGTCGCCGCCGAGCGCGGCGTCGACCTCGAGAAGGTCAACGGCTCCGGTGCCGGCGGCAAGGTGACCAAGGCCGACGTGCTGGCGGCAGCCGACGGCGACGGAGCCGCTCCGTCCGCGGTGGCCGGCGAGGCAAAGCCGCTGCGCGGCGCCGCGGCGATGCTCGCCAAGGCGATGAACGAGAGCCGCGAGGTGCCCACCGCGACTTCCTTCCGCACGATCGCCGTCGACACCCTGGACGCCAAGCGCAAGGCGCTGAACGCCGTCCTCAAGGAGAGGGGGATGAAGGTCTCCTTCACCCATCTCGTCGCCTGGGCGATCGTCCGCGCCGCGATCGAGTGGCCGGTGATGGCGCGCGCCTACGAGGAGCGCGACGGAAAGCCGACCGCGATCGAGGCCGGCTCGGTGAACCTTGGGATCGCAGTCGACGTCGAGCGCGGCGACGGATCGCGCAGCCTGATGGTGCCGTCGATCAAGGGAGCCGACTCGCTCGACTTCAAGGGCTTCCACGGCTACTACGAGGACCTGATCACCAAGACGCGCGAGAACCAGCTCACCGCCGACGACTTCCAGGGCACCAATATCTCGCTCACCAACCCGGGCGGGCTGGGGACCGTGGCCTCGGTCCCACGGCTGCTCGCCGGTCAGGGCACGATCGTCGCCACAGGCTCGATCGCCTACCCGCCCGAGTGGGCCCACGCAAGCACCGACCGCATAAAGCAGCTCGGGATCTCGAAGGTGATGACCCTTACCTCGACCTACGACCACCGCGTGATCCAGGGAGCCGAGTCGGGGTCCTTCCTGCGCCGGATCGAGGAGTTGCTGCAGGGCGAGGACGGCTTCTACGAGGGCGTGGCGCGCGACCTCGGCCTTGAGGAGGCCGTCGTCACGACCGCCCATCCCGTCTCCGCCTCGGCGCCGCCTCTGGGCGTTCCGGCGTCGACAGCGGCGGGCACGGCGAAGCCGAGCGATGAGCTGCTGCAGGCGGTCCAGGCCGCAACCTCGCTGCTGAAGGCCTACCGGACCCACGGCCATCTGGCCGCCAACCTGGATCCGCTGGGCACCGAGCCGAAGGGCGACCAGGGACTCGAGCCCGAGACCCTGAACCTGACCCCGGAGCTGATGGGGCAGATCCCGGCCGACATCCTCCGCATCGGCGTCCCCGGCGAGACCCTGCTCGAGGCGCTGCCGCGGATGCGGGCCGCCTACTGCGGCACGATGGGCTACCAGCTCGAGCACCTCTCATCTCACCAGCAGCGAGTCTGGCTGCGGGAGATGATCGAGACCGGCGCCCACCGCAAGCCGCTCGACGAGGCGGAGCGCCGCGGCCTGCTGAAGCGGCTGATCGAGGTCTTCCAGTTCGAGCGCTACCTGGAGAAGGCCTACCTGGGCCAGAAGATGTTCTCGATCGAGGGCCTCGACGTGATCGTTCCGATGCTCGACGAGGTCGCGACCATCGCCCGCCACGCCAACGCCGAGGAGGTCGTGTTCGGGATGGCCCATCGCGGCCGCCTCAGCGTCCTCGCCCACACCCTCGGCCGCTCGCTGGCGTCGATCTTCGCCGAGTTCGAGGGCTCGAAGGCGATCGACGCGGTCAAGGCCGTCGCCGCGATTCCCCATGGCGGAACCGGCGACGTCAAATACCACTACGGGCACGTCGGCACCTTCACGACCCCCGACGGCGAGGAGATCGAGGTCGGCCTCTATCCCAACCCGAGCCACCTCGAGTTCGTCGACCCGGTCGTCACCGGCGCCGCGCGGGCGTCGCAGACCGTCCGCGAGGGCGCGAAGCTGCATCACGATCCCTCGCTGGCACTGCCGGTGCTGCTGCACGGCGACGCCGCCTTCCCCGCCCAGGGGGTCGTCTCGGAGACGCTCAACCTGCAGTCGATCGAGGGCTACGCGACCGGCGGCACCGTGCACATCATCCAGAACAACCAGATCGGCTTCACCACCGATCCCCAGGAAGGGCGCTCGACTCCCTACGCGGCCGACATGGCGAAGGGATTCAACGTGCCGATCGTGCACGTCAACGCCGACGACGTCGAGGCCTGCATCGCCGCTGTCCGGCTGGCGATGGCCTATCGCGAGCGCTGGGGCCGGGACGTGGTGATCGACCTGATCGGCTACCGGCGCTTCGGCCACAACGAGACCGACGAGCCTGCCTACACCCAGCCGCTGATGGCGGCGGCGATCAAGCAGCACCCGCCGGTGTCGGAGATCTACGCCCAGAAGCTGATCGACGAGGGCGTCGTCGACCCCGAGCAGGTCGAGTCGACCGCCAAGCAGCGCCGCGAGGAGCTCGACGGCACCCTGAAGGACCTGCGGCGCAAGATGGAGGCCGGCGAGTTCGAGGATCCGACCAAGACCACCGGCACCGGCGAGCTCGACCGCAGCGCCAGCCCCGAGGTCGACACCACGGTCTCTGCCGAGGCGCTGCGGGAGCTGAACGAAGAGCTGCTGCGGGTCCCCGACAGCTTCACCATCCATCGCAAGCTCCGCAAGCCGCTCGACAAGCGGCGGGAGGCGCTGGAGCAGGGCGGGATCGAGTTCGGCCATGCCGAGGCGCTGGCCTTTGCCTCGCTGCTGACCGACGGCGTCCACGTGCGGCTGACCGGGCAGGACACCGAGCGCGGCACCTTCTCGCACCGCCACCTCGTCCTGCACGACGAGAAGACCGGGCTGAAGTACTGCCCGATGAATCACATCGACGAGGCTGGAGCGCCCTTCGAGCTTCACAACAGCCCGCTCTCGGAGGCGGCCTGCCTCGGCTTCGAGTACGGCTTCTCGGCCGCCGAGCCGGACTCGCTGATCCTCTGGGAGGCGCAGTTCGGAGACTTCGCCAACGCCGGCCAGGTGATCATCGACAGCTTCATCGTCTCCGGCGAGGCGAAGTGGGGCCAGGTCAAGCGCCTGACGCTGCTGCTCCCGCATGGCTACGAGGGCGGCGGGCCCGAGCACTCCAGCGCCCGCATCGAGCGCTTCCTGGCGCTGGCGGCCGAGGGCAACATCCGGATCGCCAACCCGACCACGGCGGCCCAGTACTTCCACCTCCTGCGCCGCCAGGCGCTGATCAAGAAGGCACGGCCGCTGATCGTCTTCACCCCCAAGAGCCTGCTGCGGCTGGCCCGCGCCGGCTCGACGCTGGAGGAGCTGACCAAGGGGGGCTTCCACTACGTCCTCGACGACCCGGCGGCGACGGAGCGGCGGCAGAAGGTCGAGCGCCTCGTCCTCTGCAGCGGCAAGATCTACCACGAGATGGACGCCAACGATCACCGCGAGGGAGCCGAGAACGTGGCGATCGCGCGGGTCGAGCTGCTCTACCCCTTCGCCCGCGACCAGCTCAAGACGCTGATCGACTCCTATCCGAACCTGAAGGAGGTCGTCTGGGTACAGGAGGAGCCGAAGAACATGGGCGCCTGGAAGGTGATGTCACGCCGGATGCCGGACCTGCTGCCCGACGGGGTCGAGCTCGGCTACATCGGCCGCCCGGAGCGCGCGAGCCCCGGCGAGGGCTACACCGGGGCTCACGCGCGTGAGCAGGAACGCATCGTCCTCTCTGCACTGACGCCGCAGGGCTAACGTCGCCGGGGGGCTGCCGGACGCGGTCCAGCCGGCCGCGGCACGATCACCGCCACCACCCGGGGCATCCGCGGCGCCGGGCGCAATTCTTGATTGGTGCTCTCTTTCATGCTGGGGATCTTCCGCCCGATCGCTGCCCGCGCCTATGGACCGCTGGACAAGATCGCCAGGGCGGGGTTGGACCGAGATGACCCACCCAGTTGTGTCTGACGGCGTGGCGGCGCGGCTATCGTGACCCCATGCAGCGCAGCGCCTCAGGACTGCGGAGGCCGGTACCGGGCCCGATGTTCGAATGGGTAAAGCGCGCCTCCTGGGTCGAGCTGGCGATCTTCACGGCCCTGATCGTCTTCTGGCTGCTGCCCGGTTTCGACGCCGAGACCTTCATATTCGGCCTCGTGCACGGGATCGGCTACATCCTGCTCTGCCTGCTGATCTGGGCCACCTGCATCCGCCACCAGGCGCCCTACACCCTGCTGGCTGCGACCCTGACCCCGGTCGGGCCGGTCGGCAGCGTGATCGCGATCGAGCTGATCGAGCGCAAGGGCTGGGGAGTCGCGGCGCCCTTGACGGGGCGCCCCGGGGGTCCATAGAATCAGGTAGAGGGAGCCCAGAACTCGCCCCTGGACGGCAATGCCTCCGGGGACGGAACGCGTCGGCATCCCTCCCTGGCTACCGACGCGCTGGCGTGGTGCGGGTCGCGCGGACCCCCTGCCTCCCGCGACCCCACCACGCCGTTACTTTTCGGGCTCTGCGAACCGTCGCCCTTCGGGTTCCTCGGGTGCTCGGCTTGCTCACGCACGACTTGGTGCGCTCGCGGCGCCTCGCACCCTGCGTCACCCGAACTGCTCGGTTCTCGAGCCCTCCGGTTACTGGTTGACCGCTAGCGGTTCTTCAGCTGCCGCAGGACCAGCTGCAGGATGCCGCCGTGCTGGAAGTAGCGGACCTCGTTCGGGGTGTCGAGGCGGACCTTGCACTCGAAGGTCTTCTCCTCCCCGCCCTCGCTGCGGGCAGTGACGGTAACGCTCTTTGCTTCGCCGTTGCGAAGGTCGGAGACGTCGATCTCCTCCTCGCCGGTCAGGCCCAGCGACTCGACGCCTTCACCGTCGGCGAACTGCAGCGGTGCCACCCCCATCCCGATCAGGTTGGAGCGGTGGATGCGCTCGAAGCTCTGCGCGATCACCGCCCGCACCCCGAGCAGCTTGGTCCCCTTCGCCGCCCAGTCGCGCGAGGATCCGGAGCCGTACTCCTCGCCGGCAAGTACGACCAGTGGCACCCCGTCCTCGGCGTATTGCATCGCCGCCTCGAAGATCGTCGTCTCGGCGCCATCGGGAAAGTGGCGGGTGAAGCCGCCGGCCTTCTCGACCAGCTGGTTGCGGAGGCGGATGTTGGCGAAGGTCCCGCGGACCATCACCTCGTGGTTGCCGCGCCGCGAGCCGTATGAGTTGAAGTCGCGGGCCTCGACGCCCTGCTCGATCAGCCACTTCCCAGCCGGGCTGTCCTTCTTGATCGCCCCGGCGGGTGAGATGTGGTCGGTCGTGATCGAGTCGCCGAGCACTGCCAGCACCCGCGCCCCCTCGATCGGCTCCACGTCGGTCGGCTCCTCTGGAAGCCCCTCGAAGAAGGAGGGGCGGCGGACGTAGGTGGAGTCCGGCCAGGTGTAGCGGTCGCCCTCCGGGATCTCGACCGAGTTCCAGCGTTCGTCGCCCTTGAAGACTTCGCCGTAGTTGCGGGTGTACATCTCGGAGCGAATCGACTCGCCGACGACCTGCTTTATCTCCTCCGAGCCGGGCCAGACGTCGCGCAGGTAGACCGGCTCTCCGTCGGAGCCCTCGCCGAGCGGCTCGGTGGTCAGGTCGAGGTCCATGCGCCCGGCCAGCGCGTAGGCGACTACCAGCGGCGGCGAGGCGAGGTAGTTGGCCTTCACGTCCTGGTTGATCCGGCCCTCGAAGTTGCGGTTGCCCGACAGCACCGCGCAGACCATCAGGTCGTTCTCGTCCACCGCCTTGGAGATCTCCTCCGGCAGCGGCCCAGAGTTGCCGATGCAGGTCGTGCAGCCGTAGCCGACGAGGTCGAACTGAAGCTCGTTCAGATACTCGGTCAGCCCCGACTTGTCCAGATAGTCCGTGACCACGGTCGAGCCGGGGGCGAGTGAGGTCTTGACCCAGGGCTGGCGCCGCAGCCCCTTCTCGAGCGCGTTGCGGGCCAGCAGCCCTGCCCCCACCATCACCGATGGGTTCGAGGTGTTGGTGCAGCTGGTGATCGCCGCGATCACCACCCGGCCGTGGTCGAGCTCGACCGTCTCACCATCCTCGAGCTCCACCTCGATCGCGTTGTGGGTCTCGCGCTCGTCCGCGGTCGCCGCCGGGGCGTGGCGCGGATGCCCGCGCTCGTCGTTGTGCTCCTCCCCCGGCGGGTCGGAGGCCGGGAAGGAGTCGGAGATCGCCTCGTCGTAGCCGTTTCCGATCAGCTCCTTGGCGGCGTCGGGGTCCTCCTCCTCCAGCGCCTCGATGAAGGCCTGCTTGGCGCTCGCCAGCGGCACCCTGTCCTGGGGGCGCTTGGGACCGGCGATGCTCGGCTCGACGTCGGCGAGGTCCAGCTCCAGCGTGTCGGAGTAGGTCGGGTCCTCGGACTCGTCGTCGTGGAACATCCCCTGCTCGCGGGCGTAGGCGTCGACCAGTTCGATCACCTCGGTCGGGCGGCCGGTGAACTCGAGGTAGCGCAGCGTCTCGGCGTCGACAGGGAAGATCGCGCAGGTCGAACCGAACTCGGGCGACATGTTCCCGATCGTCGCCCGGTCGGCCAGGCCGAGGGTCGAGAGCCCGGGGCCGAAGAACTCGACGAACTTCGAGACAACCCCCTTCTGGCGCAGCATCTCGGTCACCGTCAGCACCAGGTCGGTCGCCGTCGCGCCCTCCGGCAGCTCGCCGTCGAGCTTGAAGCCGACCACCTGCGGCAGCAGCATCGAGATCGGTTGGCCGAGCATCGCCGCCTCGGCCTCGATCCCGCCGACGCCCCAACCGAGGACGCCGAGCCCGTTGACCATCGTCGTGTGCGAATCGGTGCCGACCAGGGTGTCGGGATAGGCGGCGATCGTGCCGTCGTCGCGCTCACGGCTCCAGACCACCCGGGAGATGTACTCGAGGTTGACCTGGTGGCAGATCCCGGTCGCCGGCGGCACTACGCGGAAGTTGTCGAAGGCCTCCTGGCCCCAGCGCAGGAACGCGTAGCGCTCCTGATTGCGCTCGAACTCCCGCTCGGCGTTGATCTCGAAGGCGCGCGCGTTTCCAAAGGCGTCGACCTGGACCGAGTGGTCGATGATCAGGTCGACGTCGACCAGCGGGTTGATTGCGGTCGCGTCTCCGCCGATCTCGTCCATCGCATCGCGCATCGCGGCGAGATCGACCACCGCCGGAACGCCGGTGAAGTCCTGCATCAGCACCCGCGCCGGCTGGTAGGGGATCTCGACGCTGGGCTCGGCCTCGGCGTCCCAGGTCGCGATCGCCTCGACGTCGTCCTCGGTCACCGAGTCGCCGTCCTCGAGCCGCAGCACGTTTTCCAGCAGGACCTTGAGCGAGTAGGGAAGCCGGGCCGAATCGAAGCGCTCCTGAAGCGCGTCGAGGCGGTAGATCTCGTACTCGCGGCCGCCGACCTCGAGGCTGGAGCGGGCGCCGAACGAGTCGCCGCTCATCAGACCTTGCGTTCGCCGGTCGTGGCGTCCGCCGCGGCGCGACGCCCGAGCGAGCCGCTCTGGGCGCGCAGCCCGATCGTCGGCGAGGCCATCGCGAGGTGGGCACCGAGACGCTGCGGCAGCGGAGCCACCGCGATCTCCATCTTGTTGGCCTCGATTGCCCGCACCACGGCCTCGGCTACCCGGGCCGGCGTCGTGGTGCCCATGCCCGGCGGCGGCTTGGAGCCCGAGTCGGCGAACATCCCGGCGTCGCGGACGAAGCCCGGGGAGACGATCGAGACCCCGACCCCGGCCGGGGCCATGTCGGCGCGAAGGCCGAGCGCGAAGCCGCGCAGCCCGAACTTGGTCGCGTTGTAGAGCGAGCTGCGCGGTGAGGCCGCCTTGCCGGCCAGCGAGGCGATGAAGACCATGTGGCCGCTGCCGCGCTCGGCCATCCGCTCCATCACCGACCGCGCCATGTCGATCGGCGCCTCGAGGTTGACGCGGATCGCGCGGCCAATGTCGTCGTGCGAGTAGTCGGTCAGGTCGCCGGCGCCCCGCAGGCCGGCGTTGGCGACCAGGACGTCGAAATCGCCGGCATCGAGGGCCAGCTTGGTCGCCGCCCCGGGCTCGGCGAGGTCGGCGGGGATGCTGATGTGGCCGCTTCCGGGCAGCTCGGAAATGAGCTGCTCCAGCGCCTCCGCCTTGCGGGCGCTGAGGATCAGGCTCGCACCGCGTCCCGCGAGGGCCTCGGCAATCGCCCTTCCGAGGCCGCCGGTGGCGCCGGTGAGAAGGACTGTGGCCCCGGAAAGCTGCATTGATTTCAACCTACCAGCCGCAAGATGCGGGGTTCAGGAGACGTCCCGGCTCTGGGAGATCGCGGCGGTTAGCGCCGTGATCGCGGCGACGTAGCCGAAGTAGACGAGCCCCGCGGTGACCGGCGCCAGGAGATGAAAACCGGCGTCCTCGCTGCTCTCGCCGCCGAGCGCGGTCCAGAGCCCGCCGAGGCTGTAGGTGTCGTAGCCATCGATCAGCAACGAGACGACGGGGTCGAGCACGAACACGATCACCGGGACGACGACGATCGCGGCCACCTGATTGGTCAGCAGTGCTCCGATCCCGACGCCCAGCATCGCCGAGATCGCTGTGAAGGCCGCGGCCTGGGCAAAGATTCCCGCCAGCTCCGATCCGCTGATCCCGAGCGACCCCAGCGACTCGCCTTCCGTGGAGAGCCAGGGCATGGTGAGCGCGAGGACGAGCACCGCGCTTGCGATCGTGATGAGGAGCCCCGTGAGGCCGATGGCGATCGACTTCGCGACCACGACGCGACGCCGGTCGGGCGCCACCAGGAAGGTGGTGGTGACGGTCCCGTGCCGGTACTCGCCCGCCGAGCTGATCACCCCCAGCAACAGCATTGCCAGGCCGGCGGTGTTCATCGTGAACAGCAACGATCGGGCGTCGTCCTCTGTGGCAACGGTCTCAGTCGCCAGGTCGACCACCGTGAACAGGGCCGTGAAGGCAAGGGCGAGCAGGACCAGCCACCAGAACGAACGTGTTGTTCGCAGCTTCAGGAACTCGGCTGCGACGAGGTTCGTCATCCGGACGACTCCGGTTTCCGGGCCGGCTGATCGCTGGTCATCTCCAAAAAGACGTCCTCCAGCGAGGACTGATCGGCCCTGGTCAGCTCATGGAGGACGATTGCCCTCCGGGCGGCCAGCTCGCCAACCTGCTCGGGTGTCGCGCCTCGCACCGACAGCTGGCCTCGGCCCGACACCTCGACTGTGGCTCCGGTCTTCTGCAGGGCGGCCGCGAGCCGCTCTGCATCGGGGCTGCGAACCCGGACCGCCGCCCCGCCGCCCCGTGAAGTCAGCTCCTCGAGCGTCGATTGTGCCCGCAGCCGCCCCCGATGGATCACCACGACCTCGTCAACGGTCTGCGCGACCTCGGCGAGCACGTGGCTGGAGACGAGGATCGTGCGCCCCTCGCCCGCCAGCGAACGCAGGAAGTCGCGCAGCCATCGGATCCCCTGCGGGTCGAGCCCGTTTGCAGGCTCGTCGAGGACCAGCACCTCGGGATCGCCGAGCAGGGCCCCGGCGAGGTTCAGCCTCTGCTTCATTCCGGTCGAGTAGCCCTTCACGCGTTTCCCCTTTGCGGCGTCGAGCTCGACCAGGGCCAGCATCTCGTCCACCCGTCCGGGCGGCAGGCCGGCAGCTCGGGCAAGAACCCGCAGATGATTCCGGCCCTTGCGCCCGGGATGAAAGCCAGAGGTGTCGAGCACGGCGCCCACCGTGCCAAGCGGATCCTCGAGCGACGCGTATCTCCGGCCGTCGATCGTCGCCCCGCCCGAGGTCGGCCGTGCAAGCCCCAGCAGGACCCGCAGGGTCGTCGTCTTGCCGGCCCCGTTGGGGCCGAGAAAGCCGAGGATCGAGCCGCGGCTGACGCTGAAGCTCAAGTCCTCGACCGCCGTCGTGGAGCCGTAGCGCTTGGTCAGCGAGTCGACGGCGATCATCCGCCGGTAGTCTGGCGCACGATATGAAGCTCTACGTCTGCTGGGGAACCTTCCCGACCCTCCGCCCCGGGGGCCATCCCTGCCATACCGCCCACAGGGCCCTGATCGACGCAGGGTACGAGCCCGAGGTGATCAGGGTCCACGGTCTCGGCGTCGGACCGTTGAAGTGGATGACCGAAGGCCGGCGCGAGGTCGAGGAGCTGACCGGCCAGCCTGCGGTTCCGGTCCTGATCACCGACGACGGCGAGGCGATCACCCAGTCGAAGCGGATCGCCGAGTGGGCCGACGCTCATCCGGGCGCCGCCGCGGCGACTGTCTGAGCCGCCCGAATAGCCTTTTCAGGCAGGACTTTTAGGGTTTGGTGCGAAAGGGCACTTGTTTGTGTGCTTACCCTCGCAAACGTCAAAGGAAATGTGTAAGCTGCCGCAACTTCGATAACCGGTAACTGCCGAATCCGCCCTCCAACAGGAATGCGGAACGGGGGAACCACTCAAGGGGCGAACCCACGCGTTTTGGCGACGTGGGAGCGCAGGCTCCTTTCGCGCTAGCCCGACAGCTAACCCCGTAGGCCTACGAAGGAGAATCGGTTTTGGCGTACGACAACGGGCTCAGGGCAGGGGTCTTGGCCTTTGGAATCAGCTTGGTGCTGATCGCATTTCCGGCCGGAGCCCTCGCTGACGGCGGCGTCGCCGCGCCCGGCGACCCCTCCACTCCGCCCCCTTCCACCACCCCGCCACCATCGGACGCATGCTCGATCGGCGGCGGCGGCGTCGGCTCCGCGTCGAGCTGCGGCCCCACGGGCACCGCGACGCTTCTGCCCAGCGGGCTTGCCGTCGCTCCCGTCGACGCGCCGCATGCGGTCAAGCGGGCGATCCGGTGGGCAAACAAGATCGTCGACCTTCCTTACCGCCTCGGCGGCGGACACCGCCTGCCCTGGAAGCTCGACAGCGCCTATGACTGCTCCGGCACCGTCAGCTGGGCGCTGCACGGCGCGAAGCTGCTGAGGTCTCCCGTCCCGTCGGGCAGCTTCCGTCGCTGGGGGGACTACGGCCCCGGGCGCTGGATCAGCGTCTATTACAACGCCGGTCACGCCTGGATGACGATCGCCGGGCTGCGACTCGATACCTCGATGGTTCCCGGCAGCGGTCCCGGCTGGAGTACGAAGATGACGGAGCCCGTCTCCTCGTACAAGGTCCGCCACGCCCCGGGCCTCTAGGCCCGCTCCGCACCGAGCGGCGCTGAATGAATTGCGGCGGCCTACGGCCGCCCGCACCTGATTCTGCCGCTTCACTTCGTTTCGCGGCCATCACACCCCGGCGGCCAATCCCTGCTGCCAACTTTGTGCATTACTTCCAGCGCCACCTCGTATAGCGTCTCCGCGAGGTCAAGCGTCGTCTCTTCCGGAGTGGACATCACGGCATCGATCAGTGCACGGGAACGGTCAACCGGCGACCCCGATCCGGCCCATGCCGGAGCGGGCGACGGCGCCGCGTTCGACGTCCGCCTGACGGGGCTGACCAAACGCTACGGAGACGTCGTCGCCGTCGACCACATCGACCTCGAGGTCGAGCGCGGCGAGTTCTTCACCCTGCTCGGTCCCTCGGGCTCGGGCAAGACCACGACCCTGCGGATGATCGCCGGCTTCGAGCCGCCCGACGATGGAACCGTCGAGCTCGGCGGCCGTGACGTCGGTGGCCTGCCCCCCTACGACCGTGAGGTCAACACGGTCTTTCAGGACTACGCGCTCTTCCCGCACATGACCGTCGCCGAGAACATCGAGTACGGGATGCGGATCCGCAAGGTCGGCAAGGACGAGCGCGCCCAGCGCCGCTCCGAGGCGCTGGAGATGGTGCGCCTCAGCGGGCTCGACGACCGCCGTCCGGCCGAGCTCTCGGGTGGGCAGCGACAGCGGGTGGCGTTGGCGCGGGCGATCGTCAACCGGCCGCGGGTCCTGCTGCTCGACGAGCCGCTCGGAGCGCTGGACCTGAAGCTGCGCGAGCAGATGCAGGTGGAGCTGAAGGGGATCCAGGCCGAGGTCGCGATCACCTTCATCTACGTCACCCACGACCAGGACGAGGCGTTGACGATGAGCGACCGCATCGCGGTCTTCGACCAGGGCCAGATCGAACAGGTCGGCAGCGCGGCCGAGGTCTACGAGCAGCCGGCGACGCCGTTCGTGGCGGGCTTCGTCGGCGTCTCCAACCTGCTCGAGCGCGACGGCCGCAGCTTCACGATCCGCCCCGAGAAGATCCACCTCGATCCCCAGGGCACCGAGGCGCTGGCGACCGAGGCCGGCCGGATCAAGGACGTCTCCTACGCCGGCAGCATCACCCGCTACCTGGTCGAGCTGGACTCGGGTGGAGAGCTTGTAGTGGTCCGCCAGAACCTCGAGACCTCATCGCATGAGGCCCTCGAGCAGCGCGGACGCCAAGTGACGGTCGGATGGCGACCCGAGCACATGGTCCCCGTCACGGCAGAGACAACGAAGGAGGAGGGTTCTTCATGAGTGGCAGATCTGCAGGCAACCCGGCACGGGTCGCCTGGTCCATCGCTGTCTCTCTGGTCGCGTTCATCGCGCTTTTCGCGGCCGGCTGTGGCGGCAGCAGCAGTAGCAGCAGCTCTGGCAACGAGCTGCAGAAGGTCGGCAAGGGAGAGGGCAAGCTGAACCTGATCTCCTGGGCCGGTTATGTGGAGGACGGCTCCAACGACCCCAGCGTCGACTGGGTGACGCCGTTCGAGAAGAAGACCGGCTGTCAGGTCAGCGACAAGATCGCCGGAACCTCCGACGAGATGGTCGACCTGATGCGGACCGGACAGTACGACGGCGTGTCGGCGTCGGGCAACGCGTCGGCGCGGCTGGTCGACGGCGGCGACGTCGACCCGGTCAACGTCGACCTCGTACCGAATTACAAGACGGTGTTTCCCGACCTCAAGGACCAGCCCTACAACACCTTCGACGGAGTCCACTACGGGATCCCGCACGGTCGCGGGGCGAACCTGCTGATGTGGAACACCAACGACGTCAAGCCGGCGCCGACCTCCTGGGACGTTGTGCTGGACCCGAAGAAGGCGGCCAAGTACAAGGGCAAGATCAGCGCCTACGACGACCCGATCTACATCGCCGACGCGGCCGTCTATCTGAAGGCGCACGATCCCAGCCTCAAGATCGAGAACCCCTACGAGCTCAACGACGACCAGTTCAACGCGGCCGTCGACCTGCTCAAGAAGCAGCACCCGTTCGTCGGCGAGTACTGGTCCGATGCGCTGAAGCAGATCTCAGCCTTCGCCAACGGCGACGACCAGGTCGGCACGACCTGGCAGTACCAGTACTTCACGCTGAAGGCCGACGGCAAGCCGGTTGCTGCGAGTCCCGCGTCGCAGGGCTTCGTGCCGAAGGAAGGGGCGACGGGATGGTCTGACACCTGGATGATCAGCTCCAAGGCCAAGCATCCCAACTGCATGTACAAGTGGATGAACTGGGTGATCTCGCCGAAGGTCAACGCCCAGATCGCCGAATGGTTCGGCGAGGCCCCGGCGCAGAGCAAGGCCTGCAACGAGACCTCGGATCCCAATTTCTGCACCAAGTACCACGCAGAGGATCCCGGGTTCTGGAAGCGGGTCTACTTCTGGAACACGCCCCTTGCCGATTGCTCCACCACTGATCAGCGCGCCCACAAGGGCGGCAGTGGTGACAACTGCAAGGACTACAACGACTGGGTCCAGGCCTGGACCGAGATCAAGGGGTAGAAGGGCCGAATGGAAGCCGCTGACGCAACCGCGTCGGCGCCGAAGAGGTCGGTGGGCCGCAGGCTCGCCGACCTCTTCTACGGCCGCTCCTGGCTGCAGATCGGCGGCCTTCTGTCGGCGCCGCTGGCCTGGCTGGTCGTCCTCTATCTAGGCTCGCTGGCGGTCCTGCTCGTCGCCGCCTTCTGGGGAGTCGACGCGCTCAGCGGCGAGACGATCCACAACTTCACCACCGCCAACTTCAAGGACATCTTCAACGAGCCGGTCTACTGGCACGTGATCCGGCGCACGATCGTGATCGCCGCGCTGGTCACGCTCGTCGACGCCCTGCTCGCCTTCCCGATCGCCTTCTACATGGCGAAGCTGGCAAGCCCGCGGATGAAGGGCCTGCTGGTTGTCGGCGTGCTGCTGCCGCTGTGGTCGTTCTACGTCGTCAAGGTCTATGCCTGGCGGATCATCCTCTCCGACGGCGGGATCCTGAACTGGGCTCTCGACCCGCTCGGAATTTCTGGGCCGGGGTTGCGCGGGACGCTGCCCGTGTTCCTCACCGAGGCCTACCTCTGGCTGCCGTTCATGATCCTGCCGATCTACGCCGGCCTGGAGCGAGTACCCGACTCGCTGCTGTCGGCGTCGGAGGACCTCGGCGGCCATCCCGGCACGACCTTTCGCAAGGTCGTTCTGCCGCTCACCTTCCCGGCCGTCGTCGCCGGCTCGATCTTCACCTTCTCGCTGACCCTGGGCGACTTCATCACCCCGCAGCTGGTCTCCAACACCCAGTTCATCGGCAACCTGATCTTCTCCAACATCACCAATAACCGGCCCTTCGCCTCGGCGTTGGCGATGGTGCCGATCGCGACGATGATCATCTACCTACTGATCGCCCGCCGGCTGGGCGCCTTCGAGCAGCTCTAATGACGTTTTCAGGCAGATCTCGCGGCCTGCTGCGCCTCGGCGTCGGCGTCACCCTGACCTTCATCTACATCCCGCTGATCGTGATCGCGATCTACGCCTTCAACAGCGGCACGACCCTGGAGTGGCCGCCACCGTCGCTGACCCTGCACTGGTTCAGCACGGCGGTCAAGAACCAGGGCGCCCGCGAGGCGCTGGTCACCTCGCTGAAGGTCGGGGCGGTGGCGACGGCGATCGCGCTCGTGCTCGGCACGCTCGCCTCAATGGCGGTCGCCCGTCACCGTTTCTTCGGCCGCGAAACGGTCTCGTTCCTGGTCATCCTGCCGATCGCGCTTCCTGGGATCGTCACCGGGATCGCGCTCAGCGACACTTTCACCGAGGTGTTCGGGATCAGCCTCGGGCTGTTCACCGTGATCGTCGGCCACGCAACCTTCTGCATCGTCGTCGTCTACAACAACGTGATCGCCCGCCTGCGCCGGATATCGGCCTCCTTCGAGGAGGCATCGGCCGACCTCGGAGCCGACTCCTGGCAGACGTTTCGGTTCATCACCTTTCCCAGCATGCGGACGGCGCTGGTGGCCGGTGGCCTGCTCGCCTTCGCCCTCTCCTTCGACGAGATCATCGTCACCACGTTCACGCTCGGCGCCGGGCAGGAGACGCTGCCGATCTGGATCTTCTCCAACATCTTCCGTGGCAGGCAGGCCCCGATCGTCAACGTGGTCGCGGTGCTCTCGGTGCTGATCTCGATCATCCCCGTCTACCTGGCGCACAGGCTGACCCGCGAGGAAGGCGGCGCCGCGGGTCGGGGCGGCGCCGCGGCGACCCGGGCGGAAGCCACCGCGGTGCCCTGAGCCGCGGCCCATGAGCGACTCGTTGCGCGGCGGCCTGCGCGCCGGCGCGCCCTACGCCCTCGCGGCCTTCCTGCTCGCGGCCTCGTTCGGGATCCTGGCGCGGCCGGTGATGGGGCCGGTGGCGCCGATCGTGATGTCGGCGGTCGTCTTCGCCGGCTCCTCGCAGTTCGCCGCCCTCGCCGTTCTGTCGGCGGGCGGCGACCCGGCAGCGGCGATCCTCGCCGGCTCGCTGCTCAACACCCGCTACCTGCCGATGGGGATCGCGATCGCCCCCTCGCTGGGCGGCGGGCGACTGCGGCGCGTGGCCCATGGCCAGTCGATGATCGACCAGTCCTGGGCGCTGGCCAGCCGCGGTGCCGGCCGCTTCGACATCCCCTTCATGCACGGGGTGACGATCTCGGCCTATCCGCTCTGGGTGCTGGGGACGGTCGCCGGGGTTTTCGGGGCGACCGCGATCGACGACCCCGGCAAGTTCGGGCTCGACGCGCTCTTCCCGGCCTTCTTCCTCGCCCTGCTGGTCGGCGGCGAGCTGCGCAGCGGCCGCGCCGCGGTGCTGGCCGCCGCGATCGGGGCGGGCATAACCTTGGTCCTGGTCCCGTTCGCGGCGCCGGGGCTGCCGATCATCGCCGCCTCGCTCGGCTCCTTGGTCGGGCTGCGAGGGGAGCGACGATGAGCGGCGTCTGGATCACCGTCATCGGGCTGGCCCTGATCACCGCGGCGATTCGCGGCTCGGGGCCGCTGCTGTTCGGCGGCCGCGCGCTGCCCGGCCCGCTGGCGCGGATCATGCCGCTGATGGCGCCAGCACTTCTCGCCGGGCTGGTGGTCTCGGAGACGCTGTCGGACGCCAACGGGTTCGTCGTCGACGAGCGGCTGATCGGGGTCGGGGCGGCCGCCGCGGTGCTCACGGTCCGCCGCGACTCGCCGATCCTGGCGGTGTTCGTGTCGGGCGCCGTTACCGCGCTGGCGCGGGCGTTGCTCTAGCCGATCCGGATCAGCTTCTTGTTCACGAACTCATCCGCGCCGTAAATGCCCAGCTCGCGGCCGAAGCCGGACCGCTTCGTCCCGCCGAACGGGAGTTCTGCTCCGTCGGCGCCAACGAGGTTGACGTAGACCATCCCGGCGTCGATCTGATCCGCGACGCGCTCCGCCTGCTCAGCGTCGGTCGTCATGACGTATGAGCCCAGCCCGAACGACGTGTCGTTGGCCAGCTCCACCGCCTCGTCCTCGGAGGAGACGCGATACACCTGCGCCACCGGGCCAAAGAATTCCTCGCGGTAGGCATCGTTTTCGGGCTCGATGCCGGTCAGGACGGTCGACTCGAAGAAGTTGCCATCTCGCTTGCCGCCGGCGACGAGCTTCGCCCCTTGGTCGATCGCCCGCTCGACCTGGTCCTCGAGGCGCTCGGCCGCGATGGTTGAGGAGAGCGGCCCGATCTGGGTGTCCGACGACGTCGGGTCGCCTGGCTTCGTCGAGGTCATCGCGTCGGTGAACTTCTCGAGGAAGGGCTCGTACAGCTCGTCGAGCACGATGAACCGCTTGGCCGCGTTGCACGACTGGCCCGTGTTGTCGAGACGGGCGCCAACGGCGTCCTCGACGGTCTTGTCGAGATCATCGGTGCCGAGCAGGATGAAGGGATCGGACCCGCCCATCTCCAACACGACCTTCTTGAGATTTCGTCCGGCGATCTCCGCGACAGCAGCTCCAGCACGCTCGGAACCGGTGACGGAGACGCCGCGAATCCGAAGGTCGGCAATCACCCACTCGATCTGCTCGTTCGTCGCGTAGACGTTCTCGTACGCCCCCTCCGGGAACCCGGCGTCGTCGAAGATCTTCTGCATCGCCGCGGCCGACTCAGGGCACTGCGGCGCGTGCTTCAGCACGATCGTGTTGCCGATCACGAGATTCGGCGCGGCGAAACGCGCCACCTGGTAGTACGGGAAGTTCCAGGGCATGATCCCGAGCAGCACGCCGAGCGAGCTCCGACGCACCACGGCCGATCCGTTCCCGGCGAGCAGCTTGATCGGCTCGTCAGCCATCAAGTCCTCGGCGTTGTCGGCGTAGAAGCCGTAGATGTCACCGCAGAAGTCCAGCTCGCCAAGGGCCTGCTCGATGGGCTTTCCCATCTCCCGCACGATGATCTCCGCGAGCTCTTGACGACGCTCGAGATGCAGCTCTCCCACCTTCCGGACAAGCTCAGCCCGATCAGCCACGCTCGACGACGCAGACCAAGTGCGATGAGCCTCGTCGGCCCGCCCTATCGCCGCCCGCAGCTCATCGTCGGTGATCGTGTCGTACTCCTTGACCGTCTCGCCCGTTACCGGGTCGGTGACCGCGTACGTTGCTGTTGCCATGTCTTCCCTTCTCTGTAGCTAAGAACTCGGGACTTGCACTTTCAGCGCCTGCTCGACCGGCACGTATTCCGCACCGACCGCCTCGGCCACCGCAGGATGGGTGACCTCGCCGCCGGCGATGTTGAGGCCGGGGCGCAGGCCGGGATCGTTGAGGATCGCCTCGGCGACCCCGAGGTCTGCGAGCGCCACCGCGTATGGCAGCGTCGCGTTGGTCAAGGCGTAGGTGGAGGTGATCGGGACCGCTCCGGGCATGTTGGCGACGCAGTAGTGGGTGATGCCGTCGACCTCGAAGGTCGGGTCGCGGTGGGTGGTCGGCCGCGAGGTCTCGAAGCAGCCGCCCTGGTCGATCGCGACGTCGACCAGCACCGTGCCGGGCTTCATCAGCGCCAGCTGCTGGCGGCGGACCACGAACGGCGCCCTCGCCCCGTGCACGAGCACGGCGCCGATCACGAGATCGACCCGCGGCAGCATCTCCTCGACCGCCAGGGTGGTCGAGTAGACGGTCGAGCAGCGGCCGCCGAAGGCGAGGTCCAGCTCGCGCAGGCGGTCGATCGACTTGTCGTAGACGAAGACGTCGGCCTCCATCCCGATCGCGATGAAGGCGGCGTTCATGCCGACGACCCCGCCGCCGATCACCATCACCGTTGCCGCCGCGACCCCCGGAACGCCGCCGAGCAGGATGCCGCGCCCGCCCATCGGCTTCTCGAGCATGAAGGCTCCCGCCTGGGTCGCGATCTTGCCCGCGATCTCGCTCATCGGCGCCAGCAGCGGCAGCCTGCCGCGGTCGTCCTCGACCGTCTCGTAGGCCATGCAGATCGCGCCGGATCCGCACAGTTCCCGGGTCAGCTCCGGGGCGGGGGCGAGGTGCAGGTAGGTGAAGAGGACCTGGCCGCGGCGCAGCATCTCGACCTCGGGCGCCTGCGGCTCCTTGACCTTCAGCACCATCTCCGCCTCCTCGAAGACCGCCGCCGCGTCGGAGACGATCCGTGCGCCCTGCGCCTCGTATTTGCCGTCGGCGACCGCGCTGCCCTCGCCGGCACCCTTCTGGATCAGCACCTCGTGCCCGTGCTCGATCAGCTCCCGGACACCCGCCGGGGTGATCGCGACCCGGTACTCGTCGGGCTTGATCTCGGTCGGGACGCCGACCTTCACGCGGTCGCCCCCGCGGTCAGCTCGAGCTCGAAGCTGGTCCCCCTCGTCTCCAGCTCGGCGAACATCTCCTCCGGGCCGATGCAGCTCTCGGGCGGCAGGGCACCGCGGGCGGTGATGCTGCCGCGGGCGAGCATCCGCACGGCGGCGGCGATCGGGGCGGCGGTCGAGACGACACCACCGCCGAGGCCCCACTCCCGGTGCGGCTGGGTGACGGCGCGCGTGCGCACGGTGCGGCCGTGCCCGGAAGCCTCGACCATGTGCACCGAGACCGTCTGGCCCGACGGAGGCTTGGCCGCCGTCGCCACCGCCCGCACTTCCTCGTCGGGGGCATCGAGCAGGGCGCGGAGGCGGTCGAGCAGCGGCCGGGCCAGCGAGAGGCGGAAGCTCGCGCTCTGGCAACCGAAGCTCGGTCCGAAGGTGCGCAGCTCCGAATGCAGCGTGTAGATCGTCTCCGAGCGGCCCAGCGGTGAGCCGAAGTCGACCTCGCCGCCCGGGGTCATCGGGGCGATCCGCACCGGCTCGCCGTTGCGGAGCATGATCGGGCGCAGCTTCAGCTCGTCGAGCAGGGTCTCGAGCGCGTAGGGAAAGCTCGGCCCGTCCGGAGGATCGAGGTCGCGGCCCGCGGCATAGACGTGGATCGAGTCGACGTCTCCCATCTCGCGCGCGGCCCGGGCGGCCATCAGGTTGGTCTTGCCGGGGCTGGAGCCGATCCCGAGCACGGCCAGAAGTCCGGCGCGCTCGAAGTCGGGACCGAGCAGGAGCTGCTCCCCGGTGACGCGGTAAAGGCCGCCGAGGTCGAGGTAGTGGCAGTCGGCCTCGAGGCAGGCCCGCATCGCGTCGAGGTTGATCCGGTAGCTGGCCGAATTGACCAGGGCGTCGACCTCGGCCAGCTCGGCGGCGAGGTTGCTGCGTGCGTCGGCGCCGCGCGCCGTCGCCTTGCCCTGCCCGTGCTGCTCGGCGACCGCCTTCGCCTGCTCGGCCCGCAGGTCGAGCAGCAGGATCGACTCGACCTCCTCCGAGGAGGCGAGGTCGCGGACGATGGCCGGCGCGATCGTCCCCGCCGCACCGAGCACAGCAACCTTCATCCGACCAGCTCCCGGGCCCGAAGCGCGAGCCAGAACTCGATCCTGTCGTGGGCGCGGCTGAGGTCGCGGCCGGTCAGCTCCTCGACCTTGCGCATCCGGTAGCGCAGCGTGTGGCGGTGGCAGAAGACCTCGCGCGCCGCCCGCTCCCACTGGCCGTTGTTCTCGATGAAAGCCTCGAGTGAGCGCAGCAGCTCGCCCCCGTACTCGGCGTCGCCCTCCTCGATCGGTCCCAGCACGCTCTCGCAGTAGAGACGCAGAGCCTCGTCGTCCTGCAGCGAGAGCAGCAGCGTGAAGGCGCCGAGGTCCTGCCAGGACGCGACGTCCGGGGCCTCGCCGTTGTCGAGCGCCGTCGCCTCGAGCGCGCAGCGGGCTTCGTGGAAGGAGCGCCGCAGCATCTCCGGGGCCGCCGGCCGGCTCGCCGCCGCCCGCACCCCTCCGCGGCGGATCGCGAGCACCCGCCGCGCCGCGACCGCGATCTCGATCGGATCCTGCTCGGAGGCGTCGACGACGGCGCAGAGCAGCTCGCGGCCGTTGGCGCCGTGCGGCGCCACCACCGCCGGACAGTCGAGGTCGGCGAGCGCCGCCTCGAGGATCGACTCGGCTGCCGTCGGGTCGTCGACCGAGAAGACCAGCACCGAGGCCTCGGAATCGATCCCGAACGGGGCCAGCCGGCGCCGCATCTCCCCCGGCTCGAGCCGGCCCCCGAGTGCCGCCGCGAGCACGTCTCCGGCCAGTCGCCGCTCGGTCTCGCGGGCGACCCGGCGCCGCATCAGCTCCAGCGCCACCACGACCACCGCCTGCTGCAGGATCAGGCGCTCGAAGTCGCCGAGCCCGCCCGAGTCGCGGACGATCACCACCCAGGCCTGGGGGTGGCCGCCACCGGGCGAGACGACCGGGTGCGCGAGCGCGCGCCCGGTGACCGAGGCGTGGGCGGGGACGAAGGGGTGGCCGTCGGTGGCGTGGGAGGCGGCCTCGGAGCGGATCGCCACCGACACGGCCTCCGGCAGGTCGCGGCGGAAGTTGCGTGAGGCGAGAAGCTCACCGTGTCCGTCGAGCACCAGCACCGTGCCGCCGACCGCGGCGGCGATGGTTGCGGTGATCTGATCCAGGCCGCGCTCCTCGAGCACCAGGCGCTCGAGCCGGCGCTGGACCGCGATCCCCCGCTGCAGAACCTCGTACTGCTCGTTGACCAGGCGCGCGAACGCCTTCTCGGTCAGGGCGATGAACGGCATCGAGTAGGGCACCTCGAAGAGCGGGAAGTCGTGCTTCTCGGCCTCGTCGATCAGCGCCTTCGGCAGCTTGCCGTGGTCGAACCCGGTCCCGAACCCGAGCCCGGCGAGATTGTGGTTGACCAGCCTGCGCACGAAGGCCCGCTGCTTGGCGGCGCCCTGGAGTTGGATCCCGGTGGTCAGCATCAGCTCCCCGCCGGAGAGCCACGGCGTCGGGTCCTCGAGCTCGGAGATGTGGACCCAGCGGACCGGGTTCGAGAGCGCGTTGGCGCCCGCCGCCGGGTCCAGCTCCAGCTCGTCGAGGAGGCTCGCGACGGTGAGCATCGGCCCGCTAGCCCAGGGCCCGCTTGGAGGCGGCGCTGAGCACGTCGTGCAGGACCTCGCCGATCTCGGCGAACTGCTCCGAATCGGCGATCAGCGGTGGCGCCAGCTGGACCACCGGGTCGCCGCGATCGTCGGCGCGGCAGATCAGCCCGCGGCGGAACAGCTCGCCAGAGAGGAACCCACGCAAAAGGTCCTCGGACTCATCGTCGTCGAAGCTCTCCTTGGTGTCCTGGTCCTTGACCAGCTCGACCGCGTAGAAGAAGCCGGCGCCGCGGACGTCGCCGACGATCGGGATCTCCTGCAACGACTCCAGGGTGCCGCGGAACTCGGCCTCCTTGGCCAGCACGTGCCCCGGTAGGTCCTCGCGTTCGTAGATGTCGATCGCCGCCATCGCCGCCGCTGCGGCGACGGGGTGGCCGGCGAAGGTAAAGCCGTGCGAAAACATCGCCTTCTCTTCCATGAACGGCTCGGCGATGTGATCGGAGACGATCAGCGCGCCCATCGGAACGTAGGCAGAGGTCAGCGCCTTGGCGGTGGTGATCAGATCGGGCTGGTAGCCGAATCGCTCGCTGCCGAACCAGGTGCCGAGGCGACCCCAGGAGCAGATCACCTCGTCGGAGATCAGCAGCACGTCGTGGCGATCGCAGATCTCACGCACGCGCTGGAAGTAGCCCTCCTGCGGCGGGATGCAGCCGCCGGCGTTCTGGACCGGCTCGAGGATCACCGCGGCCACGGTGTCGGGTCCCTCAAAGAGGATTCGCTCTTCGATCTGGTCGGCGGCCCAGAGCGGGTCGCGGTCCTCCGGCCAGCGGTAGCTGTCGGTGTTGGGGACGTGCACGCCGCCCGGCACCAGCGGCTCGAACTGCTCGCGCAGAGCCGGGATCCCTGTCGCGGCCAGAGCCCCGAGGGAGGTGCCGTGGTAGGCGATCTGGCGCGCCACGAACTTCGTCTTCGCGCCGTTGCCGCGGCCGCGGTGGTAATTCCGGGCCAGCTTGATCGCCGACTCGACCGCTTCCGAGCCGCCGGAGGTGAAGAAGACCCGGTTCATCTCCGCAGGAGCCAGAGAGGCGATGCGCGAAGCCAGCTCGATCGCCCGCGGGTGGGCGTAGCTCCACACCGTGAAGAAGTCGAGCTCCGCCACCTGGCGTGCCATCGCCTCCCCGATCTCCGTGCGTCCGTGCCCGGCATTGACGCAAAACAGTGCTGAAAGTCCATCGAGGAAGCGTTTGCCGTGCTCGTCGTAGACGTAGCAGCCCTCGCCGCGGGTGATGATCGGCACCTCGGAATCCTCATAGGCCCCGTGGCGGGTGAAATGCATCCAAAGATGTCGCTTGGCGAGCTCCTGCAGGTTCGCCTGGCTGGCCTGGGCCGGGGTCTCCGAAGCGATCGCCATGTCCTCTCCTCCGCTCAGCTCGTACGACTACGACATTATGGACAACGCTAGAACCGGAATGGCCCGAAAGCAAGTGGTCAAAGGGTCAAGCCAGCGATCATTGCCTGTCCAGAACGTACAACGCCCCAGCCCAGTTTTGGGGCATTCGCCACTTGCCCTGGGCGGGTCGGCGGCATTAGCCTCGGCGGCACGGCGCCGGTGGTGGTGTCGGACAAGGAGAGGAGAGGCATGGAGAGCGCTTCGGTCGCGACATCGGGCCCGGCTTCGTCAACCCGGGTCGCCAGGGAGGGCGACAAGGGGCTGAAGGCCGGCGCGCTCGGATACCTCTCCAACCTGGTCATCGGCGTCGCCTCGACCGCGCCCGGCTACAGCCTCGCCGCCACGCTCGGGTTCATCACCGCCGTGGTCGCCTTCCACGCCCCGGCGATCATGCTCCTCTCGTTCGTACCGATGCTGCTGATCGCAGCGTCCTACTACTACTTCAACCGAGCCGATCCCGACTGCGGCACCAGCTTCACCTGGGTGACCCGGGCGATGGGCCCGCGGCTGGGCTGGCTGACCGGTTGGGCGATCGTCGCCGCCGACGTGGTCGTGATGGCGGCGCTCGCCTACATCGCCGGCCGCTACAGCTTCCTGCTCTTCGGGCTCGACGACGCCGCCAACAATCTGCTCGACATCAGCATCGTCGCTTCGATCTGGATCGTCGTGATGACGTGGATCTGCTGGCGCGGCATCGAGCTCTCGGCGCGGATCCAGTACTTCCTTCTCGCAGCCGAGGTGGCCGCACTCCTCCTCTTCGCGGTCGTCGCCCTGATCAAGGTCTACAGCGGCGACGCGCTCTCCGGCGGCGCCCACGTCAACGCCGACTGGTTCAACCCGTTCACGATCCCGGGCGGCTTCGGGGGCCTCGCCGACGGCGTCCTGCTCGGCGTCTTCATCTACTGGGGATGGGATACCGGCGTCTGCGTCAACGAGGAGTCCGACAACACCAGCAACGGCCCCGGCCGGGCAGCGCTTATGAGCACCGTCGTCCTCGTCCTGATCTACGTCGTGGTCGCGACCGCCGCGGTCGCCTACGCGGGCCCCGGCTTCAACACCCACAACGCCGACGACGTGCTCAGCGCCCTCGGCAGCCCGGTGCTCGGCTCACCGCTCGACAAGCTGCTGATCATCGCGGTGCTCACCTCGGCATCGGCGTCGACGCAGACGACGATCCTGCCGACCGCGAGAACGACCCTCTCGATGGCCCGCTTCGGGTCGATCCCGAAGGCGTTCGGTCGCATCCATCCTCGCTATCTGACCCCGGACGTCTCGACGATCGTGATGGGCGCCGTCTCGCTGGCCTGGACCCTGTTCATCATCAACGCCAGCCAGAACGTTCTGAACGATTCGATCACCGGGCTCGGCTTCCTGATCGCCTTCTACTACGGGCTGACCGGATTCGCCTGCACGGTCTACTTCCGCAAGGAGCTGATAAAGAGCGCCAAGAACTTCTTCATGGGCGGCGTCGTGCCGTTCCTCGGCGGAGCGATGCTGACGGCGATCTTCATCAAGGCCTACATCGACTACAAGCCCGCCGACGCGAACTACGGCGGCGATTTCCACGGCATCGGCGTGTCGGTCGCGATCGGCGTCGGTCTGCTTCTGCTCGGGCTCGTCCTGTTGGTGGTCTCGAACTTCGTGTACCCGGACTTCTTCAAACGCAAGTGGGAGGTCGCCGAGCCCGGCATCCTCGAGGGCGAGGTGACTGGCGAGGCATCGGTGATGGAGGACCCGGCATGAGCGCGATCGTGGTCGGCTACGACGCCTCCGAGGGCAGCCGGGCAGCATTGGACAAGGCCATCGACCTCGCCGCCGAGCTCGGCGACTCGGTCAAGGTTGTGTTCGGGTCCGCTGTCCCCGGCCTGATCGGCGGCGAGATGTCCTCCCACGAGGAGGCGATCAAGGAGCGCGGCGAGAAGGTGCTCGCCGAGGCGGGGCACCAGGCGGCCGGCAAGTCGTCCGGGGTCCAGGTCGAGACCAAGATGATCGACGAGCACCCGGTCGATGCCCTGGTTCGCGAGGCCGAGGGCGCCGGAGCGCGAATGATCGTGGTCGGCAACGAGGGTGGCCCATCACCGCTGAAGGGGGCGGTGCTGGGCTCGATCCCCTTCAAACTCGTCCACCTTTCGCCAGTGCCGACCCTAATCGTCCCCCGCTCCTGAGGTGCTCGCGGTCGCGCGCAACTCGGGCCCCGGTATAAGTGAGGAGAAGGTGGCGAAGGAAAGCCTCCAAAAGGCGAGCGTCGAGCTCAGGTCGGTATCGAAGCTGTTCGGCGAGCTGACCGCAGTACGCGATCTCAGCCTGCCCATCGGCGACGGTGAGTTCTTCACCCTCCTGGGGCCCAGCGGCTGCGGCAAGACGACGACACTGCGGATGGTCGCCGGCTTCGAGGAGGCAACGGCTGGCCAGATCCTGATCGAGGGGAGCGACGTCGCCGGACTGCCGCCCCACCGCCGGCCGACCAACACCGTCTTTCAGAGCTACGCGCTATTTCCCCACCTCAGCGTCGCCGACAACGTCGCCTTCGGGCTGCGACGCCAGAAGGTCGACAAGGCTCAGGTCCGCAGCCGGGTCGGCGAGGAACTCGAGCGAGTCGGCCTTTCGGGCGAGGCCAACCGCAAGCCAAACCAGCTCTCCGGGGGCCAGCAGCAGCGCGTCGCGCTGGCCAGGGCGCTGGTCAACCTGCCAAAGGTCCTGCTCCTCGACGAGCCCTTGGGGGCCCTCGACCTGAAGCTCCGCAAGGGCCTACAGGTCGAGCTGAAACGGATCCAGCGCGAAGTTGGGATCACGTTCGTCTACGTGACCCACGATCAGGAGGAAGCCCTGACGATGTCGGACCGGATCGCGGTTATGAACAGGGGCCGCCTCGAGCAGGTCGGAGACCCTGAGGAGGTCTACGAGCGCCCTGCGACGACCTTCGCGGCCGGGTTCATCGGCGTCTCGAATTTGATGCCGGCGACTGTCGCCTCAGCCGGCGAGGTGCAGCTCGACCACGGGCCGTCACTCAGCGTCGACACCACCGCCTTCAGTGCCGGCGAGCGCTGCCACGCCGTCGTGCGGCCGGAGAAGCTGTGGATCGAGTTGGCCGACGGCCGAGCGAATGGCAACCAGCCGCATGTCGAGGGCACGGTCGAGAGCTCGCTTTACCTCGGCACCTCGACCCAGATCGCCGTCGACCTCGGGGACGGGATCAAGATGACAGTTCTGTTCCCGAACGCGGACGAGGCCGCGCGTCGCACGCTTCCCGGGGGCGGCGCGCGGGTACGGCTCAGCTGGGCCCCGGAGCACACCCATCTGGTCCACGAATCACCGACCGCGGTCGTGGAGACGGCGGTCGAGCAGATCGCGGAAACGGCATGACTTATGAAATGAAAGGCGGGTTTTGATGCGTAGGGGATTGCAGACATACTCGGGCCCGAGACGGCCCCTGATGATTGCCGTTATCGCGCTGGCGATCGCGCTGGCGATCTCGGCATGCGGCGGCGGCGGGATCGGGTCCAGCGGTAACAAGGACGTTTCCACGATCAAGCTGCATGGCAAGCCGAGCGGGCAGTTGACGATCTCGACTTGGCCGCTGTACATCGACAAGCAGACCGTTCCCGACTTCGAGAAGGCGACGGGGGTCAGCGTCAAGTACATCGAGGACGTCAACGACAATCAGGAGTTCTTCGGCAAGGTGCAGCCACTGCTGGCCAAGGGCCAGGCGGGCGGCCGCTCGATGTTCGTGGTCACGGACTGGATGGCGAAGAAGATGTATGACCTCGGCTACCTCCAGAACCTCGACAAGACGGGCATTCCAAATGTCGAGAAGAACCTCAACCCCAATCTGCGGCATCCGAGTTTCGACCCCGACCGCAGCTTCTCGGTCCCGTGGCAAAGCGGGATGACCGGGATCATCGTGCGCAAGGACCTCGCGCCCGACGTGAAATCGATCTGCGACCTCTTCGATCCCAAGTACAAGGGCAAAGTCGAGATGCTGACCGAGCTGCGAGACACCGTGCCGCTGGTCATGAAATGTCAGGGCGTCGACCTCAGCAAGGCCACCGAGGGCGACTGGCTGTCGGCAATCGACAAGATCAAGAGCGCCGCCGGGTCAGGGCAGATCCGCAGATTCACCGGCAACGACTACGCGCGTGATCTGACGAGTGGCGATGCCGTGGCAGTGATCGGCTGGTCAGGCGACGCCGTGCAGCTGCAGTCGGACAACCCCAACATCGAATGGAGGATGCCGAAAGAAGGCTGCATGCTGTGGTCGGACAACATGGTGATCCCCACCGGGGCGCCGAATCCGACCGCTGCGGAGGCGTGGATGAACTACGTCTACGACCCGGTCCACCAGGCCCAGATCGAGGACTACGTCAACTACGTATCCCCGGTCAGCGGGGCCAAGGCGGCCCTGCTGAAGCAGGATCCGACGGTCGCCAACAACCCCTTGATCTTCCCCAGCGCGAATTTCACGTCCAAGTGCGACGTCGCGCCGACCCTGACCGGGAAAGAAGAACAGAAAGTGACGCAGGCGTTCGACGCCGTCGTCAGCGGCTGAGTGGCCCTGGGACGCACAAGCAGAGGCGGCGGAGTGTGCTCGCGCTGAGCATGGCGTGAGCACGCGCCGCCACCGGCTCGTCCCCTACTTCCTGCTCTTGCCGGGGGCGTTCTGGTTGCTCGTCTTCTTCGTCGTGCCGATGTACTACATGGGCCGGCTTTCCCTCGACACCGGCACACTGGAGACCGGCTTTCACTTCAACTGGCAGTGGTCCAACTACAAGGATGCGCTGTCGCTGTACGACACGCCGTTCCTGCGCTCCTTCTACTACGCCGGCGCGGCTACGGTGATCGCGCTGCTGATCGCCTATCCGCTGGCCTACGCGATCGCCTTTCGCGCCGGCCGTTGGCGCAACGCGATGCTGTTCGCGATCGTCGCGCCGTTCTTCACGACCTACCTGATCCGGACCCTTGCCTGGGAGACGATCCTCAGCGACGAGAGCCCGGCGGTGAATGCCCTGAAGAGCATCGGGCTCGTCGGCTCCAATGGCCGCGTGCTGGCGACGGCGGGGGCGGTGATCGCCGGCATCACCTACAACTTTCTGCCCTTCATGGTGCTGCCGATCTACGCCAGCCTGGAGCGCATCGACGGCAGCCTGATCGAGGCGGCGAAAGACCTCTATGCCTCTCCGCGGCTCGCCTTCTGGCGGGTGACGCTGCCGCTCTCGGCGCCAGGGATCGTCGCCGGCACTTTGCTCACTTTCATCCCCGCAGTCGGCGACTACATCAATGCATTCTTCCTCGGCAGCCCCAGCAACCACATGATCGGCAACGTCATCCAGGGCCTCTACCTGACCCAGCGTGACTATCCGGCGGCGGCGGCGCTCTCCTTCGTGTTGATGGCGATCATCATGGTCGCGGTCTTCATCTACATCCGCTTCGCCGGCTCGGAGGCGCTGATGGGCGAAGAGGGGGCGGGCGTCTGATGGAGGCGGGCACGGCAGATCGTCGGCCGGCGCTGCGCGGGAGAGTCGCGTCTCGGGCCTGGAGATGGCTGCGCGAGCACGCGATCAATATCTACGCGGTTCTGGCGATCGGCTACCTGCTGCTGCCGATCGCGGTGATCATCTGGTTCTCATTCAACGATCCCAGCGGCCGCTACAACTTCACCTGGGTCGGCTTCACGCTCGATCACTGGCGCAACGTCTTCGGAATTCCCGACCTCAACGCCGCCCTGCTCACCAGCCTGCGCCTGGCGCTGTTTGCGACCCTGATCTCGACTGCTATCGGGACGCTGATGGCGCTGGCCCTGGTCCGCTACGACTTCTTTGGGCGTCGCTCGGCGAACTTCTTGATCGTGGTCCCGATGGCGACGCCGGAAGTCGTGATGGGCGCCTCGCTGCTGTCGTTCTTCTTGATCCTCAACACTCCGACCCTTGGGTTCGCGACGCTTCTGATCGCCCACGTCATGTTCTGCATCAGCTTCGTGGTGGTTGTCGTGCGATCGCGGCTGATCGGCTTCGACCGCAGTCTCGAGGAGGCCGCCCGCGACCTCGGCGCCAACCCCCTGCAGACCTTTCGCCTCGTCACGCTGCCCTTGATCATGCCGGGCATCATCGCCGCCGCCCTGCTCGCATTCGCGCTCTCGATCGATGATTTCGTCGTCTCCAACTTCAACTCCGGCACCACCGTGACCTTCCCTCTCTACATTTTCGGTGCCGCACAGCGCGGGATCCCTGTCGAGGTGAACGGGATCGCCACCATCCTGTTCTTGACCACGGTCCTGGCGATGGCCTTCACCGTCTGGCAGCAGGGACGCGCGGAGCGCATGGCCGCGAGGCGGCCCGAGCAGGAGGCCGAGGCCGTTCTGCATGCCGTACCGGCGGCGCCGGGTGGCCTCGGCGGCTGAGTGCCAGGCGCTGCCGCGTGGCTAGGCCCGTGTTCCAGCACCCGCGGCGCGGGACCGCTGAGTGCACCGCGCGGCGACGCGGTCGAGGCCGCGGCTAGCATCGAGCCATGGCTCAGGATTTCGAGACCCGGCTGCTGATCGGCGGCGAGCAGGTCGGCGGCGACGGCGATCCGCTCGAGATCGAGAACCCGGCGACCGAGGAGACCGTCGCGACCGTCGCACTTCCCTCCGCCGAGCAGGTCGACGCCGCGATCGCGGCCGCCCGCGAGGCCTCACACGACTGGGGCCGAACCCCGGCGGTCGAACGCGGCGAGCTTCTGCACGAGGTGGCCCGTCGACTTCGCGCCAGCACCGACGAGCTGGCCGAGGCGATGACCCTGGAGGGCGGCAAGCCGCTGATCGAGAACTCCGACGAGGTCGGCTGGACCGCGGCCGCCTTCGACTACTACGCCGAGATCGGCCGCGACTCGGCCGGGCGGGTGATCCCCTCGATCGAGGCGACCCAGCTCTCGCTGGTGGTCAAGGACCCGCTCGGCGTGGTCGGCTGCATCGTTCCCTGGAACTACCCATTGCTCCTTTTGGCCTGGAAGCTGGCGCCGGCCCTGGCGGCCGGCAACGCCACCGTCAGCAAGCCGTCGGAGCTGACCCCGATCTCGACCCTGATGCTCGCCGGCTGCTTCGAGCACCTGCCGCCCGGGGTCGTCAACCTGCTCGCCGGCGCCGGCGACGTCGGGGCGGCGATCAGCGGCGACGAGCGCGTCGACTGCATCGCCTTCACCGGCTCGGTGCCGACCGGCAAGAAGGTCGCCGCGGCGGCGGCCGAGCGGATCGCCCGGGTCAATCTGGAGATGGGCGGCAAGGACCCGTTCATCGTCTGCTCCGACGTCGCCTCCCTCGGAGGGGTCGAGGTCGCGGCGCGCGGCGGCGCCTGGGCCGCCTATTTGAACGCCGGCCAGGTCTGCACCTCGGCTGAGCGCTTCTACGTGATGGAGGACGTCTACGACGACTACCTCTCCGCCTTCGTCGAGCACACCGACTCGTTGGTCGTCGGCGATCCGACCGACAGGCGGACCGACGTCGGGCCGATGGTCTCGGCCGCCCAGCGCCAGAAGGTCGCCGACCAGCTCGAGGCGGCGGTCGCGGCCGGCGCCGAGATCCTGACCGGCGGCGGCGACGCCGGTCGGTCGCGGGGGTACTTCTTCGCCCCTGCGGTGGTGACCGGGGCGCCGCCGCAGACCGACCTGCTGCGCGAGGAGACCTTTGGCCCGGTGGCGCCGATCGTGCCGGTTAAATCGCTCGACGAGGCGATCGAGCTCGCCAACTCGACCCGCTTCGGCCTCGGCGCCAACGTCTACACCTCGGACCTCAAGACGATGGTCCGCTGCATGCGCGAGATCAAGGCCGGGACGGTCTGGTTCAACGACCCGCTTACCGACAACGACGCCGGGCCCTTCGGCGGCTTCAAGCAGTCGGGGCTGGGACGCGAGCTGGGGCGCGAGGGCCTGGAGGCCTTCCAGGAGACCAAGCACGTGCACATCGAGACCGAGATCGCAGCCAAGGAGTGGTGGTACCCCTACGGGGACGGGGAGCCGCCGGCTTCGCCGCCGCACGGTGCCTAGCGCCGCGATGGCGAATCAGGACTCGACCCCCTATCTCGACGCGCTGCTCGCCTATGCCGCGCGCGACCCCGGGCGCTTCCATATCCCGGGCCACAAGGGCGGGCCGGGCGCCGACCCGGCGTTGCGCGCCCTCGCCGGGCCGCAGGGCCTGACCCATGACATCCCCGCCCTGATCGAGGGAATCGACGTCGGCGCCCGCCCCACCCCCTTCGAGCAGGCGCAGGCGCTCGCGGCCGAGGCCTGGGGCGCGCGGCGCAGCTGGTTTCTGCTCAACGGCGCCTCGCAGGGAAACCAGGCCGCCTGCATGGCGCTGGCCCACACACCAATGCCCGCCACCTCCTCCGCTTCGCGTTCGGGGGCGGCGGGGCTCCGGGTTGTCGTACAGCGCAACGTCCACGGCTCGGTGGTCGACGGGCTGGTGCTCGGCGGCCTCGTCCCGACCTTCGTCGCCCCCGAGCTGGACCCCGAGCTCGGGGTTGCCCATTGCCTGGCTCCGGAGGCGCTGGACCGCGCCCTGACCGAGACCGAGGACCCGGTCGGCGCCTGTGTCGTCTCGCCGACCTACTTCGGGGCCTGCGCCGACCTCGCCGCCCTCGCCGAGGTCGCCCGCTCCCATCGGGTCCCGCTGGTTGCCGATGAGTCCTGGGGGGCGCACCTGCACTTCCATCCCGACCTGCCGCAGGACGCGCTGGACGCCGGCGCCGACCTGGTGATCTCCTCGACCCACAAGATCGTCGGCAGCCTCGGCCAGGCGGCGATGCTGCACCTCGCCGACCGCGATCTTCTCGACGAGCACGTCGTCGACCGCTGCGTGAGCCTGGTCGAGTCGACCAGCCCCAGCGGCCTGCTCTCGGGCTCGCTCGACGCCGCCCGGCGCCAGGCCGCGGTGCACGGGCGCGAGCTGCTGGAGGAGACGATCGCGACCCTGCGCCAGACCCGCGAGGAGGTGCGGTCGATCCCAGGCCTCGACGTCCTCGACGAAAGGCTCGCCGGGCGGCCCGGGGTCGCCGGCTGGGATCCGCTGCGGCTCTCGATCGACGTCCGCGGCACCGGCAGCACCGGCTACCGGCTCGCCGCTGTGGCCCGCGAGCTCGATGACATCAACTTCGAGCTCGCCTCCGAGAACGTCGCCGTCGCCGTCTTCGGGATGGGCGCCCCAGCAGCCCCGATGGCCGAACGCCTGCTGGCGGCGCTTCGCAACGCGGTCGAGCAGATCGGCACCGCGGAGCCCGGCGAGCACCCCGAGTTCGCGCCGCCGCCTCCGTGGGGCCCGCTGGCGATGACCCCGCGCGAGGCCTACCTCGGCCCGCAGGAGGTCGTCGCCTTCGACGACGCCGAGGGACGGGTCGCGGCGGAGTCGCTTGCCGCCTACCCGCCTGGGGTGCCGAACGTGCTGCCTGGCGAGCGACTGACCCGTGAGACGCTCGATTTCATCGCCGAGAGCGTCGCCCACGGCGGCTACGTGCGTGGGGCGGTGGACCGCGAGCTGCAGACCCTGCGCGTCGCCCGCGAGCGATGACCCCAGAGCCGGCCTGGGGCGTCGATTCGGAGTACGGGCGGCTTCACGACGCGCTTCTGTGCCGTCCCGATCACTTCCGCTGGCTGGAGACGAGTCCGATCTCGAAGGCGACGCTCGACTCCGGCGCCGTCTTCGATTCCGGCCGCGCCCGCGCCCAGCACGCCGAGTTGGTCTCCGCCTATGAGTCGGCCGGCGTCCGCTGTCACTTCCTCGAGCCCGAGCCCGAGCTCCCCTACCAGGTGTTCGCGCGCGACTCCAGCGTGACGACTCCCTGGGGGCCGGTGCTGACCCGGCTGCGCCAGCCCTGGCGGCGCGGCGAGCAGGCGCCCGTGAGGCGCTTCTACGAAAAGGCCGGGATCGACGTCTTCGAGACCGTCAGCGCCGGCTCGCTGGAGGGCGGCGACGTGATGATCGTCGAGCCGGGCCGGGTGCTGATCGGAAACGGCGAGGCCCGCACCGAGGAGGCCGCGGCGCGCCAGATGGCCGGCTGGTTCGAGCGCCAGGGCTGGGAGGCGCGAATCGAGGCTTTCCCGGAGCAGTACGTGCACATCGACGTCCTGCTCGCGATCCTCGCCGAGCGCCTGGCGGCGGTCTGCACCGAGGTGGTCTCGCCCCAGCTCGTGTCGTGGCTGCGGGAGCTCGGATTCGAGCTGATCGAGGTCGCGGCGGCCGACGCCTTCAGCCTCGGCGCCAACGCGATCTCGCTCGGCGAGGACCGGGTGATCTCGGCCGCCGGCGCCGCCGGGCTGAACGAGGCGATGCGGGCTCATGGCCTCGACGTCCTGGCTCCGGAGCTGCAGGCCTTCACCCTCGGCGGCGGCGGCGCGCACTGCCTGGCGCAGGCACTGCGCCGCGAGCGGGTCCGATGAGTGCCGAGATCGATGCCGCCAGGGTGATCGCCGACCTGCGCGAGCTCGATCGCCGCAGCGGCGGGCCGGAAGGCGCGCGCCGCGTCTGCTGGGGACCCGAGTGGGCCGAGGCGCGGGACTTCTTGACCGAGCTGCTGGCCGAGATCGGCCTGACGCCCGAGACCGACGAGGCCGGAAATCTCTGGGTCTACCTCGAGGGCGAGGCCGAGCCGGCGATGGCGCTCGGCTCCCACCTCGACTCGGTTCCTCATGGCGGCTGGCTCGACGGGGCGCTGGGCACGATGGCGGCGGTCGGCGTTCTACGCGCCTGGGCCGAGAGCGGCACCCGGCCGCCCCGCAGCCTGGCCCTGGTCGACTGGGCCGACGAGGAGGGCCGTTTCGGCCGCAGCCTGCTCGGAAGCTCGGCCGCAACGGGGACCCTGCCGACCGGCGAGCTGACCCGGCTGCGGGCCGAGGACGGGCGCCCTGCCGAGCAGCTGCTGGCGGAAAACGGCATCCGGCCCGAGCAGATGCACCTGGCCGGCTCGCGCCTGGGGCGCCTCGCCGCGCTGCTCGAGCTGCACATCGAGCAGGGGCCGGTGCTGGAGTCCGAGGGCCTGCCGGTCGCCGCGGTCTCCGGCACCGTCGGCATCGAGCGCTGGCGCTTTCGCTTCGAGGGAAAGGCCTCGCACGCCGGGACGACGCCGATGGACCAGCGCCACGACGCCGGACGGGCGGCGGGCGGGTTGATGATGGTCGTCGGCGCGATCGGCGACCTTCGCTCCGGCGTCGCGACGACGGGCTCGGTCAGCTTCGAGCCCGGGACCCCGACGGTGATCCCCGGCGCCGCCGAGATCGTCGTCGACCTGCGGGCCGAAGACGCCCCCTCGCTTGCCGGGATGCTGGCCGAGCTGCAGTCAGCGGCGAAGGGCTGCGCGACCGACAACGGATGCGAGCTGGACTCGGAGCGGATCTGGGCGATCGACCCGATCGAGTTCGATTCCGGTCTGGTCGAGCTGGCGCGGGCGGCCTGCGCAACGGTCGCCGGGTCGGACCGCGTCCTGCGCAGCGGCGCCCTTCACGACGCCGCCGAGGTGGCCCGCAAGCTGCCCGCCGCGATGCTCTTCGTGCGCTCGATCGGCGGCGTCAGCCACTCGCCGCAGGAGGACAGCAGCGACGAGGACCTCGCGCTCGGAATCCGCGCCTACGCCGAGCTCGCCGAGCGCGCGATGCAGACCGGTTAGCCGTCCCGGCGCTGCGCGGCGGATGCTGCGGCCGCTTCCAACCCGGCTTCGCGGGTGGCAAAGCCCTCGACCCGGACGATCGTGTTGCCCTCGAACCAGATCACGTCCGTCTCGTCCATCTCCACCGGCACTTCGCTCCCTCGCCCGACGCCGATCACCCGAGTGACCACGACGACCGCGTATTTCTGGTCGATGAACTCGAGGGGCTCCCAGCGGATCTCGGCGAAGAGCTCCCAGGTCTTGCGGAAGAACTGCTTGGCCTCCTCAGGGCCTCGGTAGACCCTCGCGTCGGGCACCTCCGCCCGGTCGAGGAACTCCGCCGCCGGGTCGATTCGCTCCCAGAGTTCGGGCAGGATCTTGGTCGGATCGACTTCGTCGGGCTCGATGCGACCGAGCGCATTGAGCCGCTCATACCAGCGCCGCATCAGATCGACGTTTGCTTGGCTCACAGCCCGACCCTATCCCGCACACCCGGCGGGATGCAGCCGCTCGCTAGGGTGCGGTGATGGCCACATTCGACGCCATCGCCGAGCTCCCGATCGAGGTCGAGGGCTACGAGCTCGAAGACCGCGACCGCACCTACGGCGACTTCACCCGTCCCTCGACGATCATCCACCTGCGAGGCGGCGGCGAGGAGGGCGTCGGCGAGGACGTCGCCTATGACGTCCTCGACCACATCGCCCACCGCGACGCCGGGCCGATCCACGACCTCACCGGCCCCGGGACCCTGGGCGAGATCTGCGAGCTGCTCGGCGAGCTCGACCTTTTCAAGGACTCGCCGCCGGAGCGCGAGCCCTCGCGCCATTACCGCCGCTGGGCGTATGAGTCGGCAGCGCTCGACCTGGCCCTGCGCCAGAGCGGCACCTCGTTTCACGAGGCGCTCGGCCGCGAGCCGCGCCCGCTGACCTTCGTCTGCTCGACCCGGCTCTCGAGCTTCCCCTCTGAGGGCGAGGAGAAGCCCCCCTCGACCATCGAGCCGGTCACCAAACGGCTCGCCAAGTACCCCGGGACCCGCTTCAAGCTCGACCCCGAGAACGATTGGTCAGACGAGCTGATCGCCGAGCTGAAGCAGGCTGCCGGGGTCGACGTGCTCGATCTCAAGGGGCACTACAAGGGCACTCCCGTCGACGTCGACACCGATCCCGAGCTCTATCGCAAGGTCGCCGAGGCCTTCCCGGACGCCTGGATCGAGGACCCGGACCTCAACGACCAGACGCGGGCGGTGCTGGAGCCCTTCGCCGACCGGATCACCTGGGACGCGCCGCTTCACTCGCTCGCCGACATCAAGGGCCTGGAGCGAAAGCCGAAGGCGATCAACTCGAAGCCCTCGCGGTTCGGCTCGCTGCAGGAGATCCTCGCAATCTACGACTACTGCGACGCCGAGGGGATCACCGTCTACAGCGGCGGCCAGGGCGAGGTCGGGCCGGGGCGCGGCCAGGCTCAGTACCTCTCCTCGCTCTTTCACCCCGACAGCTCGAACGACATCGCCCCTTCCGGCTACAACGACCCTTCGGTCCCCGACGGCCTTCCCACCAGCCCGATGGATCCGGTCCCGTCGCCGACCGGTTTCCGCTGGGCCGAGTAGGCTGAGCGGCGGCTGAGTCAGATGGCAGACAAGGACTTCGCAGAGGCGCTCAACGATCAGATCGCGAACGAGTTCGCGGCCTCGCAGCAGTACGTGGCGGCAGCGGTCTACTACGACACCGAGACCCTGCCCCGCCTCGCCGGCTTCTTCTATCGCCAGGCGCTCGAGGAGCGCGACCACGCGATGATGATGGTCCAGTATCTGATCGACACCGACGCCGAGGTGCGGATCCCCGACATCACCTCGCAGAAGACTCGCTTCGACGACGGCGTGGCGCCGGTTCGGATGGCGCTCGAGCAGGAGCAGCGGGTTGGCGAGGAGATAAACGAGCTCTTCAAGATCGCCCGCGACTCGAGCGACTTCCGCGGCGAGCAGTTCATGCAGTGGTTCGTCAAGGAGCAGGTCGAGGAGGTCGCGCTGATGGGCGACCTGCTCAACGTCGTCGAGCGCTCACAGGACAACCTGCTGCTGGTCGAGGACTACCTCGCCCGCGAGCGTCCCGGCGAGGAGGGCACCGACCCCACCGCGCCCCCCGTCGCCGGCGCCGGCGGCGAGTAGCCGGCGGCGCGGCTCAAGCGTGCCCGAAGCGCACGTCGGGTAGCACCCGATGGGCCCAGCGCGGCAGGTACCAGGCCCGCGCTCCGAGCAGGCGCAGCACGACCGGGACCAGCAGCAGGCGGACCAGCATCGCGTCGAGCAGGACTGCGACGCCGAGGATGATGCCCATCTCCTTCGGCGGCAGGGGCCCTGAGAGCGCAAAGGTGAAGAAGACCGCGACCATCACCGCGGCCGCCGCGAAGATGACCCGGCCCGAGTGCGCGATGCCGCCGACCATCGCCTCGCGGGGGTCGCCGGTCCGGTCCCAGTGCTCCTTGGCGGAGGACAGCAGGAAGACCGTGTAGTCCATCGAGATCGCGAAGATCATCGCGAAGAAGAAGACCGGACCCCAGGCGTCGAGGAAGCCCTGGGGTGTGAAACCGAGGAGCGAATGGCCGGCGCCGTCCTGGAAGATCCATCGCGCGACGCCGAAGGCGGCGCCCGTCGCCAGCAGGTTGGTGAGCACGCCGGCGGCGGCGGCGATCGGAGCCTGGAGGGCGAACAGCAGCAACAGGAACCCGAGGGCGAGCACGACGCCGATCACGAGCGGCGTCTTCGCCGCCAGCGCGGTCTCCAGGTCGTGGTTCTCGGCCACGGCGCCCCCGACCAGCACGCCGTCCGGGAGCTCGCTGCGGAGGCGGTCGATGGTGGCGCCGACCGCCCGGCTGGAGGGGTCCTGGCGGGGGATCGCGTCGACCAGCACCGATCCGTCGCGTCCACGCTGGGCGGGCATGAGCCGGGCTATGCCGGGATCATGGGCGGCGATCACGGCGCTGCGTCGAGCCTCGGCCGCCGGCGCGACGATCTGAAGCGGACCGGTCGAGCCAGGCCCAAAGGCGGCCTGCACCTGCTCGTATCCGAGCCGGGAGGAGTCAGCAGCCGGCACGACCTTGATCGAGGGCATCGAGGTTCGCAGTCCCCCAACCGGAATGACCAGGAGGGAGAGCGCGGCGAGCGCAGGCAATCCGTAGAGCAGCGGCCGACGCCAGAGCCGTTCACCCCAGGCGGCGAAGCGCGAAGACCGGTGCTCGCCGGAGTGGACCCAGGGCAGCGACAGCCGGTCGACCCGAGGGCCGAGCTTGGCCAGCACCGCTGGAAGCAGGGTCAGGGTCGCCGCCAGCACGAAGACGACCGCAACCATGATCCCGAGGCTCATAGAGCGAAACGCGGGGCTCGGGACCAGCATCACTGCGGTGAGCGAGATCAGGACCGTGAGTCCCGAGAAGAGGACTGCCTTGCCGGCAGTATCCATCGTCTGCGCGGCGGCCTCGGGGGCCGAGATGCGAGAGCCGAAGAAGGCGCCGCGGAAGCGGTAGACGACGAACAGCGCATAGTCGATGCCGAGGGCGAGCGCGAACATCAGCGCGAAGTTCATGGCCCAAATCGAGACCGGTGCGAACATCGTCCCGAGATAGAGAACGCCGGCAGCGGAGACCAGCCCGAGCATCGTCAGCATCAGCGGAAGGCCGGCGGCGACCAGTGAGCCGAAGGCGAGCACCATGATTCCCAGGGTCACGGGCCAGGAGATCACCTCCGATTTCAACATCGCGCTGCGGTTGGCCGCGTTGAAGTCGGACCACATGCCCGCGGCGCCGGTCAGTTGGACCTGTACGCCGGCCCGCCCGAGGCCCGCCAGCCTGCCCTTCAGCGAGTCGGCGGCGGCGACCATCGCGTTGGAATCGCGGGCGGCGCCGGCCTGGACGATCGCCGTGTGGCCGTCGCGGGAGATCGAGATTCCGCGACGCGGGGGCACAACCGTCCGTACCGCCGGATCGGCGCGCAGCGTGCGCTCGACCGCGGCGACGGTGGCGCGGAAGGCGGGATCGGCGCCGGTAGTCGACGAGGAGTGCACGACGACCATCAGCCCATAGCTGGAAAGGCCGCCGAAGTTGCGGTCGATCAACTTGCGCGCCTGCACCGATTGCGAGCCCGACGCCTCCCAGCCGGCTCCCGACAGCGCCTTCTCCACCCGGGGCGCGAGAAGTCCAAGGCCGACCGCGACGATCGCCCAGGCAATCACCACGGTGCGAAAGTGCGTGGCCATGAAGTGGCCGAGCCTGCCGATCGGCCCGTAACTGGTCATTGCCCCGGCGGGCGGTCCGGAAAGACGACCGAGCGCAAGCCGAAGAGTCGCTTCAAGAGCAGCGAGGCGGGGCAGGCGCCGAGGCTGACATAGAGCCACTGGTTGACCCCGACGAATGCGGTCAAGAGGAGAAACCAGGGCGAGACCAGCGCCACCAACAGGACGCTTAGCAGGGTGACGCTGCCCGCCAGCGCGAAGAGAAAGCGCTCCAGCGGCCAGCGCGCGGTCCGAGCGGGGGCATCATTTGACCGGTACACCGGAGTCTCCTTTCAGCAGCGTGTCGAGCTCGTCGAGCTGGCGCCGTAGGCCCCCGCAGACCTGCTCGCAGAGATCGAAGACGCTCTGGTCGGCGATCGAGTAGCGGGAGAAGTTGCCGTCCTTGCGGCGGGCGATCAGCCCCGCCCGCAGCAGCGTCCCGAGGTGCTTGGAGACGTTCTGCTGCGAGGCGCCGGTCATGCGCTGCAGCTCCTGGACTGTTGCCTCGCCGTCTCTGAGGGCGTCGAGAAGCTGGATCCGGGTCGGCTCCGAGAGCACCCGAAAGCGCTCGGCGATCTGCTCGACCAGCGGCTCCGGCAGCGGATGGGGAACCTTGACGCGGGCTGTTGGGGTGCGTGGCATAAGCGAAAGAATAACACATCTCTACAACTGTGTGGTAGTGTGGCGATATGAGTTTGACGGCGACAGCGCGACGATCCGGCCCCGGCCTCAGGAGCGAGGTCGAGGTCAATGGGCGCCACCTGCTGGTCACCGACGAGCCCGAATCGCTCGGAGGCACCGACGCCGGCCCGGCTCCACACGAGCTGCTGCCGGCGACGCTGGCCGCCTGCGTGATGACGATGATCGCCGTCTACGCGCAGAAGCACGGATGGGACGTTGGCGAGGCCAGCGTGGACGTCGACTATGACCCCGAGGCCATGCCGCGCCACTGCGCAGTCCGCATTCAGCTGCCCGAACATCTCGACCAGGATCAGCAGCGCAGGCTGCGGCGGGTCGCCGAAACGTGCCCTGTTCGCCGAGCGCTCGAGGCCGGCTTCGAGTTCGACGAGCGGATAGTCGTCGCTGCCGCCGCGCGTCAGTAGCCGTGCCCGCGGTGCACGGGCAGCTTCGGCCTCTCGCCTTGCGCTCGTTTGCGCAGGTCGACGATTGAGTCGCGGACGTCGTCGGCCAGCGCGTCGGCAAGCTCCCGGGTCTGGTTGATCTTGACCAGCATGCGGATGATCTGCTGGTCCTCGTTGTCGGGCGGCAGCTGGTAGGCGGGGACCATCCAGCCGCGGCGCTGGGCCAACTCGGCGACCAGGGCGGCGCCGCTGAACTCCTCCCCCTCACGCACCCTGGTGATCACCAGGGGAAGCTTCGGCTCGCCTCCGAGCAGCTCCAGCGCGTCCTCGGCGCCGAGGCGCTCCGCGAGCGCGGATGCGTTGGCGTCCATCGCCCGCACCAGTGAGGCGTAGCCCTGCTTGCCGTGGCGAACGAAGTTGTAGTACTGGGCCAGGATCAGCGCCGAGCTGCCGGAGAAGTTGAGCGTGTAGGTGGCGTCCTTCTCGCCCAGGTAGTCCTCGTAGAAGACGAGATCCTCGGGTAGCTGCTCCCCGTCGCGGAAGACGAGCCAGCCGACGCCCGGGTAGACGAGGCCGAACTTGTGCCCGGAGACGTTGATCGACTTCACCGAGTCGAGGCGGAAGTCCCAGGCGAAGTCGGGATCGGAGAACGGAAAGACGAAGCCGCCACTCGCGGCGTCGATGTGCAGCGGCACGTCGAGGCCGCGACCGCGCAGCTCGGCCAGCATCGCGTCGATCCCGGCGACGTCGTCGCACTCTCCGGTAAACGTCGTCCCCACCACCGCGACGACGCCGATCGTGTTCTCGTCGATCTGCGGTTCGAGCTCTTCGGCGCCGACCGTGTATTGGCCCTTCGGAAGCGAGACCTGGCGCGGCTCGACGTCGAAGTAGCGGCAGAACTTGTCCCAGACGACGTGGACGTCGGCGCCGTAGACGAGGTTGGGCTTGTCGGTCGGCTTGCCGGCCTTTTCGCGGGCGCCCTTCCAACGCCACTTCATCGCCAGCGCCCCCAGCATCACCGCTTCCGAGGATCCGGCGCAGGCGGTGCCCGGAGCCTCGGGCTCGCCAATCCCGTGGAAGAGGTCGTGCAGCATCCGCACGCAGCGGTTGGCGATCTCCGCGGTGCGGGGGTACTCGGCGTGATCGATCCAGTTGCGGTGGAGGTTGAGAAGGATGACCTCCTTGGCCTCCGGCTCCATCCAGGTGGTGACGAAGGTGGCGAGATTCTTCTCCGGGTTGCCGTCGAGCAGCATCTCCGACTCGAGCAGCGCCAGCGCGACCCGCGGCTCGCGGCTGTGCTCAGGCATCTGCCTGCTGATCGCCGGCTTGGTGAAGTAGCGCTCGGCGAGGCTGACCTCAGGTGGCTCTTGCGGCCGGGGTGAATCGGGCACGGCGGTATAGAAGTAAACCACCGGCCGCGCGGCCGGCCGGTCCGGCCTAGGCCGGAGGCTCGGGCCCGGCCGTGCCGGGGTGGCGGATTCCCTCGATCCCGATCGCCATGAACTGCATAAGCGGGGCGAGCACCTCCTCCTGGGGCACGGTCGGATTCTCCAGCCACCAGTTCGCGGCCCGCACGCCCGCGCCGTTGATCATCACCGCGAGCAGCTGCAGGTAGTTGGGATCCAGACCGCGGCGGGTGATCGCCTCGTCGCTGGCCAGAAGCTGGGCAATCGCGTCCTCGGATCGCTTCTGCACGCTCTGGTCGAGGGCGAGGATCTCCGGGTCGGAGACGTCCTGCTCGATCACTCTCCACACCGACGGCTGCTCGGCGACGAAGTCGAGGAACGCCCGCAGGCCCCGCTCGACGCGCTGCATCGCGTCCGACCCCGGAGCGGCGGCCTGCAGGACGCGCAGCAGCGACTCCTTGGTGCCGGTGCGCATGATGTGGGTGTACAGCTCGCGCTTGCTCTTGAAGTGCTCGTAGATCAGAGCCTTGGAGACGCCCGCCTCGGCGGCGATCTCCTCGATCCGCGCCGCCTCGTAGCCGCGGCGCGCGAACACCTCGGCCGCCGCGTAGACGATGCTGCGCTGGCGCTGGGCGCCGGTCAGGCGGCGGACAGGGCGCTCCGGACGCTGCACGCTCTCCCCACTGACTGCTTGCTCGGTCTGCTCCACCCCGGCGGGGACTTTAGTTGGCTGAATAGCCAATCGAAAGCGGACACTGCCGACTTCTTGGTACCGGTACCGGTCTTTTTTTTCCTGACTTGAAGTCAGGAGGGCTAAATTGCTGACATATGTCAGGTAAGGCTCGGAAACGCCCCCGCGCGCGGCTCACGCCGGCGAAGCGACGGGCGCTGATCCTCGAAGCCGGCGCCGAGCTTTTCTCCAAGCACGGCTTCGACAAGACCTCGATGCGCGCGATCGCCTCCGCCGCCGGCGTCACGACGCCGGTGCTCTATGACCACTTCAAGTCGAAGGCCGACCTCTACACGACCCTGCTGCAGATGCACGCCGACGCGCTGATCGCCCACTGGGCCTTTCCCGCCGACATCTCGAATCCCGAGCAGCTGTTCATGGCCGCGATCAGCGCCTTTCTGGAATGGATCGAGGAGCACGAGCAGGGCTGGCGGATGCTGCTGCTCGACGCCCCCGACGACCCCAAGGTCGCGGCCGCGCACCGCAGAATCCAGGCCCGTGCGACGCGTGCATCGGCGGTCCTGTTCTCGACCATTCCGAATTTGAAGGTCTCGGCGAGGATCGGCCGCGCCCGGGTCGACGAGCTCTACGCCAAGGCCGTGATCACCGCCGTGAACGGGATCGTCGTCTGGTGGTGGGAGAACCGCGACCTGAGCCGCGAGCAGGTCCTCGCCCTGACCCGCGACATCTTCTGGCGCGGGCTGGGCGAGGTCAGCGAATGAGCGACTGGCAGCGGCGGCGCCGAGGTAGTTTCAATGACGGGAGCGACGGGACTCGAACCCGCGGCTCGACATGCCGAGGCCGCGGGGTCGAAGACCGACGCGACTGGATTCAGGGCGTCTGAGGGCGAGCAGCTCGGCGGACGCAGGTCGATCGGCGAAGCGAGCCTGCTGAGATCGCAAGTGAGCGAGCCGATCGACCGAGGACTCCGAGATGCGACGCCATCAGGCGTCCTGAACGGGAGCGACGGGACTCGAACCCGCGGCCTCCGGCGTGACAGGCCGGCGCTCTAACCAACTGAGCTACGCCCCCTGGGGTGATCAGAGTCTAGGCACTGCGTGGCGACCCGGTCGCGACCGCCCCTCGGGTCCATCGGCGCCGGTTAGTCTGCCCGCGATGAGGCTCGTCAGCTACTTGTCGGAGGACGAACCGCGGGCCGGAATCCTGCGCGACGAGGAGGTATTCGACGCCTGGGGCGCGCTCGGCGAACCGCAGCGGTCCAGCCTCCGCGAGCTGATCGTTGAGGGGGGGATCGAAGACCTGGCGGGCGCAGAGGTCGGGGCGGCCATCGCCAGTCCGCAGCTGCTGGCGCCGATCGCCGATCCGCAGAAGATCGTCTGCATCGGGCTCAACTACCGCTCCCACGCGGCCGAGGCGGGGATCGACCCGCCCAGCAGCCCGACGATCTTCGGCAAGTACCGCAACGCGCTCGCCGCCCCGGGAACTACGGTCAAGCTGCCCGCCGCCAGCGAAAAGGTCGACTACGAAGCCGAGCTCGCGTTCGTGGTCGGGCGCCGCGCCAGCTCTGTGAGCGAGGACGAGGCCCTCGACTACCTCGCCGGCTACACCCTCTTCAACGACCTCTCGGCCCGCGATCTGCAGTTCGCGACCCCGCAGTGGATGCCTGGCAAGGTCTTCGACGGGTCGGCGCCCTGCGGTCCGGCCCTGGTCACCCCGGACGAGGCGGGCCCCCACGACGGGATCGAGATCTCGCTGCAGCTCAACGGGGAGACCATGCAGCAGGCCAGCACCGCCGACCTGATCTTCTCGGTCCCGGAGCTCGTCGCCCATCTCTCGACCCTGATGACGCTCGAGCCGGGCGACCTGGTCGCGACCGGCACGCCGGCCGGAGTGGGCAGCGTGCGCGAGCCCAGGGTCTGGCTTCAGGACGGAGACGAGGTCGTCGTCAGCTCGCCGACCCTGGGCCGGCTGCAGAACACGCTGCGGCGCTGATCAGGGCTCCAGCGCGGTCAGCCTGTAGCGCGCCCGCTTGTGGCCGTGGCGACGGACGATCGCGGTGAACGATCGCTGGCCGCAGACCGTGTAGCGGACCTGCTCGTGGGAGCCGAGGCCGTCCGAGCGCGCGACGACGTGTCCCTGGGAGTCCTTCAGCTTCAGCCCCAGATCGGCCCTGTCGGGGCCCTTCAGGGTGACCGTCAGGTCCCCGTCGAGCGGGGTCGCAAAGACGGTGGCCCGCTTGTGCACCTTGCGCCGGTGGCCGAAGCGCCCCTTGTGGCGAACCGGGTGGTCTGCGGTCCAGGGGCTGATGGCGTCCTTCTGGATCGCGGCGTAGGCATTGGCGTCGGGAGCGGGGAAGGCGGGCCACTCCCAGGGCACAGGGTCGCTGGGGAAGCGGTTGTGGGCGTAGGACTCGGCCCAGGCCTCGCCCGGATTGTCGCGGTAGTGGTCGCCCTCGTCGCCGGGGAAGTAGTGCCCCGCGCGCACGCCGGCGCAGACGCCGGCCCAGCTGGCCCAGTTCTTCGGCCCGTACTCGGTCGACGGGTTGCCGAAGGGTGCGTTCGAGCGGTGGTTGGCGACGTGGTGACCGTATTCGTGCGCGATCACGAAGTCCGGGGTCGCGTTGTCCGAGCCGGTTGTGGCGCTGCCGTTGATTAGCATCGTGTTCTCGGCCGGGAAGTAACAGGCCTGGGCGTCGGGGGAACCGCATTGGGCGGCGATCTCGGCCGGGGTGACCACCTGCACCGCGAGCATGTTGATCTCGGAGCCGTGCGGCAGGGTGCCAAGGAAGTTGGCGATCGTCTGCGGGTCCTTCTGGGCCGGATCGCAGAGCAGCGAGCAGGACGTCGAGACCGTGATGTCGACGCTGCCGCCGGCGCCGTCGTTGACCGGATAGCGCGCGAAGCGCGCCGAGGCGGTGGCCCGCGCCAGGGCCCGGGTCGGATGCTCGATCACCGCGTCGCGGACCGGCGCCGTCGGCGTCGGCACCGCGAATGCGCCCTCGCGCAGCTGGCGCTGGCTCGCCGCCCCGGCGGGGACCGCGATCACCAGTGAGACGAGCAGCGCGCCGAGGGCCGCCAGGGTCGCCCTCATGGTCGCGGGCCGGGATCGATCTCGTTTTGCCGCGCCGGCAGCGAGGCCGAGAGCGGGGCCGCGGCTCCGCCCGGTGCGCCGGAGCTCGCCCGGGCCAGCCGGCTGCTGGTTCCCCAGGGGACCTTGACCGGTGTGTAGTCGAGCAGCGCCCGCCAGGTGTCGGTGCCCAGCATCCCGTCGGCCAGCAGGCCCTTCTGCTGCTGGAAGGCGATCACCGCGTCCTTGGTCTTGCTGGCGAACAAACCGGTGACCGGTAGCTGTGTCTGGCCGGCGGCGACCAGGTGCTCCTGCGCCCAGACGACCAGGTCGCCCCGGCTGCCCTTCTTCAACAGCGGCAGATCGAGGCTGGGGCGCACGCCGCGCATCTTCGCCACCCGCGACCCGAGCGTCCCCCATTCGCTTCCTCCCGTCTCCTGCCACGACCACCAACTTACGCCCCCAGCGTGATAGTTGATCGCATAGCGGCGGAACTGCTTGATCGAGCGTTGACCGGGGTTCTCATAGGTCTGTCCTATCGGATATATCGGCCGCTGAAAGACACGATTGAACAAATAGGTGTGGGCATAGACGTGCCCGACGCTGGTCCCGATCGTCTTCCAGTACATCTGCGGCTGGTTGAACTGGGCCCCACCCGGCCCGAGAAAGACCGAATAGGGAAAGGCGGGGTGGTAGTCCACATAGGGAAAGGCGGCCAGCGAGATCGGGAAGTCGGGGCCGACCTGGGCCCGCAGCTTGCTCATGTACTGGTCGGCGGCGGCGTACTTGCCCTCGTACTGCCCTTCGGCGTCGATGATCAGGCAGTCGGCGCCCTTGTCGACCGCGGCGGCGCCGACGTTTGCCTCCTTGTAGGGCCGGCTTCCGTAGACGAACTGCCAGGCGCAGACCTTCAGCCCGCCCGCGTGCAGGGCGGAGACCAGCGAGCTCGTGAACTGGCTCCAGGCCGTGGTCCCGTCGCCGGCCTTGACGTAGACGGTGCCGATCCGCGCCCGCTTGGCGCGGGCGACGATCGCCGGGACGTTGCCGCCGTTGGAGCGGGTGACGTACCAGATCCACATTCCCTGGGAGTCGAAGGCGCTGGCGTTGGCCCCGCCGCCAACCGCCCCGGTGTCGGCAGAAGCCGAAGGAGCGAAGCAGGCGGCTGATGCCGCGATCGCCAGGGCAAGGGCCGCGCAGCGCAGCGGGCTGCGGTCTCGGCGCCTGCGGAAGGCATGGGATTGCGTTGCTGGGCTCACGACTTTTCCAACACTGTGCTGCGGGTGCTGCTGCGGTCACGCGGCTCCCCTGCGCGCCGACCACGGCCCACCAAAATTGGGTAGTAGGTGCTGCGTCTTTGTCGTCCGCCGGGGGCAATCCCGGCATCGGCGCAAGATCCCTCCCAGCTGCGGGGACCGGCGTTCTAGGGGCGGGTGACACTGACCGTGAACGGCCCGCTGCCGCTACGGCGCCGAACCTCGATGTGGATCGAGCTCTGGCCACAGAGGTTGAGCGCGATCTGCTCGTTGGAACCGCCCGTCACCGCTCGGCTGACGATCCGCCGCCGCGGTCGCAGCCGGTGCAGGTGATGGTGGCGGCGGTGGGCGCGACGGACGCGCGCGCGCAGGTGCCTGGAGAGCGGCAGCTTGTCGCCGAGCACGTAGAGGTCGTAGTTGGCGCCCGCGGGGCCGCTGAGGTCGATCTCGACCTGGCCGTCGAGCGGGGTCGAGAAGCGGCGCTGGGGCGGATTGGCGCGCTGCGGCCAGATGCTGCCCCGCCAGCTCACCGTCGTCGGAGCGCTCCAGGGGCTGGTGATGTCGGACTCCAGCTTCGCGATCGAGGCCTGGCTGGGGTGAAGCAGCGAGTTGTAGCCCCAGGGGACCGGGACGTCGGGAAAGTTGAGGTGGGCATTGGTCTCGGCGAAGCCCTCGCCCGGGTTCTGCCAGTAGTGCGTGCCCTCGTCGCCGGGGAAGAGCTGGTCCCTGCGGGTGCCCTGGCAGACGTGCTCGTAGGTGGCCCAGCGCTTGGCGCCGGTGTCGAGCGCGGTCCAAGGAGCGTTGATCCTGTTGTTGGCGATGTGGTGGCCGTACTCGTGGGCGATGGTGAAGTCGCGCGGGACCCCGTACGAGGAGCCGTCCTCGCCGGAGATGAACATCTCGCCCTGCGACGGCGCGTAGCAGGCCAGCGCGCCGGGGCCGCAGATCTGGCTCAACTCGTCGGGCGAGGCCACGTAGACCGAGAGTGAGTTCATCTCCTCGCCGTGGACCAGGCCGCCGAGGACGTCGGCGATGCTCTGCATGTCGGCGTCGTCGTAGTAGGTGGATGACATCTTCACCTGCTCGCCGCCGATCACCGGGAAGGCCTTCTCGCTGGGGATGCCGATCAGGGAGCGGTCCATGCGCCGGGACGGATGGATCAGGGTGTCGGGGAAGGGATCGGTCGCAGCCGGGACCTGCAGGGTCGACTCGGCGCCGAGCGGCGCCCGTGTCGCGGCACCCGCCGCGCTCGGCAGCAGCATCAGCCCGGCCAGCAACAGCAGTGCCACCGAGATGGCTGCTGTGCCGGGCCGGGAAGACCAGTTCGCTCGTTGCCCGTCCTGCCTCACCCGGACCGGATCGGTGCAAGCGCGCGTACCTCACAGCGATCTGGCCGGATGTCTCATCGAATTCGTGGATCTGGTCGCCCGATTGCAGCCTGGGCACGCGTCGCAGGTGTTCAATGGCACGATCCGAGTCCGCCTCGTCGCAATCGCCGTCTTCACCGTCCTCCCCCTGGTCCTGGTGCCGGACGCCTCGACCGCGCATCACCGCCGCGGCCGGCCGCTCGTCTTCGTCGACGGCGACTCGCTGGCCGTCGGAACCAGGCCTTATCTGCCCGGAGACCTGCACGGCTTCAACGTCCGCCAGTCGGCCTCGATCTCGCGCCATGCCCAGCAGGGCGTGGCGCTGCTGCGTCGGCTGGGCAGGGTCCCCCGCGTGGTCGTGATGAGCCTCGGCACCAACGACGACCCGGGTGCGGTGGGCGACTTTCGCGCCGCCGTGCGCTCGACGATCCACATCGCCGGGCGGCGCCACTGCGTGGTCTGGCCGAACATCGTCCGCCCGCCAGTCGGCGGTTCCAGCTACGCCGGCTTCAACCGCGTCCTCGCGCAGGAGAATCGCCGCCACCGCAACCTGCGGGTGGTCAAGTGGACGCGAATCGTGCGCCGGCGCTCGCTCGCCCTCTCGGCTGACGGGGTGCACCCCGACGGCAACGGCTACAAGGTGCGGGCGCGGGCGATCGCGCGCGAGGTCAGGCGCTGCGCGCGACGGCGAGCGAAGCGCTGAGCACGACCCCGATCGGCCCCAACCGGGGCAGCTGCAGGGTCACCGCGGCGGCGATCAGGGTCGGGTCGAGCCCGAGGCCGCCGACCGCCCCGGGCCGAGGAGGGCGCTTGACCGGGGGCGAGGGCTGGGCCGCTCCGGCGCCGGGAGCCGGAGCGGCGGCGCTGGGCCCGGCCCCGGAGAGACAGCTCTGGATCCCCTGCGCGATCAGCTGCGCGCGGGTCGCGTAGCCGCTTGCGGTCGCGTGGACGCCGTCGGAGCCGAGCAGGCCGGGGTTGGCGAGCGCGGCGGCATGCCAGTCGACCAGCTGTGCCGGCTGGGAGCCGGCGGCGAAGTTGCGCACGGCCTGGTTGAGCCCATCGATCGAGACACCGTTGTAGGGCGGGCGGTTGAGGGTGGCGACGACGACGCAGCGGTTGCCGGCGATCGAGCGCACAGACGCCAGGTCGGAGGCCAGGGCCTGAGGCTGGGCCGGATCGTCGTTGGTGCCGAGGTCGAAGACGACGACCTCGTCTGAGCTCTGCAGCTTCGAGCGCAGGATCTCGACCCCGGTCGAGCTGGGGCGGCTGGTCTGTGCGTCGACGGTCAGCGGGGTTCCCTGCAGCAGCCCGCGCAGGTAGGGAGAGGTCCCGACCTCGAGGCTGTCGCCGACCACCAGCACTCCTGCCGCCGCTGCCGTAGAGGGCGCCAGAAGAGTCGCGATCAGCGCCACCGCCCCGGCGGCGAGGGCAAATGGCCGCAAACGTCGCGACGGGTGCCTCATTTTGGGGATTCGGATCTACGCAAAAGACGGACCATTGGCCATATATCCGGGGGGCGGATCGGCGTCCCTATGCCAGACTCGCTCAGGGGAGAAATTGGCAGTCGGATGATCTCAGGGACGCTCTTCATACAAGCCGTGACCAGCGAGTCGCTGCGGGCATTTTTCACCGATTGGTATCCCGTCTTCGGGGTCCTTTTCATGGCCGCCCTGTTGGCGGTCTTCATCGCGATCTACCGCGGCACCCTCGGCGCGACCAAACCCGAGACGGTCAAGGCCAACCGCACCGCGCCGGTGCTCTGGGACGAGGTGCAGGGCGTCGACGCCGCCAAGGCGGAGCTGATCGACGTCACCGAATGGCTCAAGGACCCCGCCCGCTTCGAGACCCTCGGCGCCACCGCACCCCGCGGTGTGCTGCTCTACGGGCCACCCGGCACCGGCAAGACGATGCTCGCCCGCGCCGTCGCCGCCCAGGCGAAGGTCGACTTCTTCTCCGCCTCGGGCTCCAGCTTCGTCGAGATGTTCGTCGGCCGCGGCGCCGCCCGGATCCGGCGCCTGTTCAAGGAGGCGCGCAAGGCCGGGCGGGCAGTGATCTTCATCGACGAGATCGACGCCGTCGGCGGCCACCGCGGCACCGGCGGCGGCGACGGAGGAACCAGCGAACGCGAGCAGGCGCTGAACCAGCTGCTGGTCGAGCTCGACGGCTTCGAGCGCGACCCCGGCACGGTGATCGTCCTCGCCGCCTCCAACAACGTCGAAAAGCTCGACCCCGCCCTGCTGCGGCCGGGCCGCTTCGACCGCCAGGTCCTGGTCGCGCCGCCGGACCGCGACGGCCGCGAGGCGATCCTGCGCTCACACGCCCACAACAAGCCGCTGGGCCCGGACCTCGACCTCAGAGACGTCGCCCGCAAGACGACCGGGATGACCGGCGCCCAGCTCGCCAACGCGCTCAACGAGGCGGCGATCATCGCCGGCCGCATCGGCCGCAAGGCGATCGCCCGCGACGACCTCGATGAGGCTCTGCTGCGGCAGTCGGTCGGCTCCCAGCAGGCCCGCAGGCTGACCGAGGAGGAGCGCCGCATCGTCGCCTACCACGAGGCCGGGCACGCGCTCTGCCGCAGGCTGGTCGGACTCGACCCGCCGGAGATCTTGAGCATCGTCCCCCGCGGCCCCGCGCTCGGCTTCGTCGCCCACTCGCCCAGCGAGGACCGCTACCTGCATTCGCGCCAGCAGCTTCTCTCCGAAGTCGTCTGCGCGCTCGGCGGGCGGGCGGCAGAGGAGGAGATATTCGGCGAGGCCTATTCGGGGGCCGCCGACGACCTCTCGCGGGTGCACAAGATCTGCGTCCAGATGGTGACCGAGTTCGGGATGTCCGTCGCCACCGAGCCCCTGGAGGGGACGCCGCTGGCACTGCCGATCGCCGACTACTCCCGCTCCGACCAGACCCGGCGCGACGTCGACCTCAACGCCCAGGCGCTGGCGGAGATGGCCTACAGCCGGGCCCGCCAGCTGCTGTCGCTGAACCGGGAGTGCCTCAACAACCTCGCCACCAACGCACTCGAGCGCGAGACGCTCACCCGCGAGGACCTCGACGACATCTTCGCCGCCCACCGTCTCAACACGGCGCTGTTGCCTGACGAGCACCTGCTCGGCGGCGAGACCGAGGCGCCGATTCCGCACCTGAGCTCGCCGCCGGACGAGCCCGAAGCGCCTCGCTGAATACCTCCACTAATGGGGATGGACTTACCGCGCTTCGGCCATAGGGTCGGGGCAAGCTTGCTCACTAGGGGGAGCAAAGGAGTCGGTCTTGTCCCACTCGTTCCGCTCAAACGCGTCGCAGGTTGCCCATTCGCGTCGACTCGTCCGCAAAGCAGCGCCCGCCCTGCTTCTGGCCGTCCTCGTCTCGCTGGCAGCTGCCCTTACCGCCTTCGCCAGTCCCGGCGACACCTCGCTGGTAAGCGTCGACAACGCCGGTAACCAGGGCAACGGAAGCAGCGGTGGCCCGGCGCTGAGCGCCGACGGCCGCTACGTTGCCTTCGCCTCCAGCGCCGACAATCTCGTTCCCGGGGACACGAACGGACAGAGTGACGTCTTCGTCCGCGACCGCCAGACCGGCACCACCGAGCGGGTCAGCGTCGACAGCGCCGGCAACGAGACAGACGGATTCAACGGCCAGCCGTCGATCAGCGCCGACGGACGCTACGTCGCGTTCGAATCCTTTGCATCGAACATGGTCTCCGGAGACGTCAATGGCGCACTCGACGTCTTCGTCCGAGACCGCCAAGCAGGCACCACGGAGCGGGTCAGCGTCGACAACGCCGGCAACGAGGGCGACAATCACAGCTTTACCTCGCAGGTTCCGGCGTTTATCAGCGCCGACGGCCGTTTTGTCACCTTCTGGTCCGACGCTGACAATCTCGTCAGCGGCGATACCAACGGACAATCAGACGCCTTCGTCCACGACCGCCAGACCGGAACGACCGAGCGGGTTAGCGTCGACGGAGCAGGAAACGAGGGGGACAGCTCCAGCGTCGATCCGGTGATCAGCCCCGACGGACGCTACGTGGGCTTTGGGTCGCTGGCGTCAAACCTGACTCCCGAAGGCAACAACAACGGTAGTGGACACGTCTTCATCCACGACCGCCAGACCGGTGCCACGGATCTGCTCGATCAGAGCAGCGACGGCACTCCAGGGAATTTCTGCGGAGGCGTCGGCACCGGCTGCGACGTCGGCGCGTTCAGCGCCGACAACCGCTATGTCGCCTTCTGGTCACGTGCCAGCAATCTCGTTCCCGGCGACACCAATGACGAAGACGCCTTCGTCCGCGACCGCCAGACCGGCACCACCGAGCGGGTTAGCGTCGACAGCGCCGGGAACCAGCCGGCCGGGTTCGGCCACCTGCAGTACGTGTCGATGAGCGCCGACGGTCGCTACGTCGCCTTCAAGGCGCAGGTTCCCCACCTCGTCCCCGACGACACCGCGCCCGGAACCTGGGACGTCTTCGTCCACGATCGCCAGACCGGGGCCACTCAGCGGGTCGACGTAGACAGCGCTGGGAACCCGCCCGACTCATCGGCCGATAATCCCGCCCTGAGCGCCGACGGCCACTATGTAGCTTTTGGCTCCGGAGCGACCAACCTGGTCTCCGGGGATGCCAATGGTCAGGCTGATGTCTTCCTGCATGAGCTCGGCGAAACGCCGCCCCCGATCGATTCGGTTGACGGTCACGCGGTTGCCGGCGGCACGGTCTCGACCAATTCGGCGACCAGCTCGGCCGACCCGCTCGGCACCTCGATCACGACTCCCACCGGGGGCAACGTCACGATCGACGAAGGTGCCACCACCATGCCGGATCCGACCGGCTTCACGCTGCTCGGCCAGGAGGTGCAGATCACCGCGCCGACCGAGACCGTCGAGAGTCCGCTGGTCATTCAGTTCCGCATCGACGCCTCGCTGCTTCCGCCGGGGGCAAACCAGACAAATGTGCAGGTGTTCCGGGATGGGACCGTGATGCCCGACTGCGATGCCGGCGCCGGCACAAGCGCAACTCCGGATCCCTGCGTCGCCGGACGGGCGGCGACCGCCAACGGCATCGCGCTGACGGTGCGGACCTCGCAAGCCAGCACCTGGAACTTCGGAGTCAGCAGCGTGGACACGACGCCGCCCGAGACGACGATTACGTCAGGGCCGGCGGTGACCAACGACTCGACCCCGACGTTCGGCTTCGCATCCAACGAGGCCAGCTCGACCTTCCGCTGCAGCATCGACCTCGCGGCTTTCGGGCCCTGCAGTGGCCCGGGCGCAACTCACACCCCGGCCCATGCCCTGGCGGATGGCCTGCACGTGTTCCGCGTGCGCGCCACAGACCCGGCGGGCAACACCGACCGCAGCCCCGCCAACCGTCTGTTCATCGTCGACACGCACGCTCCCAACACGACGATCTCCTCCGGTCCGTCGGGTCCGACCAGCGACTCGACCCCGACCTTCCGCTTTTCATCGTCAGAACCCGGTTCGCATTTTCAATGTCGCACCGACTCCGCCGCGTTTACGCCCTGCAGTGGGCCAGGGGCGAGCCACACGACAGCGGCACTCTCCGATGGTGCCCACACTTTCCAGGTGCGGGCGATCGACGCGGCGGGCAACACCGACCAGACTCCCGCCGGCAGGACCTTCACGGTCGACACCCATGCGCCCGATACGACGATCACGTCCGGGCCCTCCGGCAGCACCCGCGACCGCAACCAGAGCTTCCGGTTCGTCTCCAGCGAGCCAAGCGGCGCCCGGTTCCAGTGCAGCCTCGATGGCGCCGCCTTCAGCGCCTGCAGCTCACCGAAGACGCTTTCCAACCTTTCCTTCGGAAGCCACACCTTCCGGGTGCGGGCGATAGACGCGGCCGGCAACGTCGATCCGACCCCGGCGACGCGCACCTTCACCGTGACGCACTGACCCGCGGAAGGTAGTCGGGCTCGCGGGCCTCAGAACAAGCGGTAGGACTGCCGCGACAAAAAGAAGCCGTGACGGCTGCCGCTCTTGCTGCAGGTCACACCGGCCTGGCTGCTCTGACAGACGATCGGACCGGCCTGCGCGCGCTGGCCGTATGCGAGCACCGGCCCCTGGCTCAGGGTCGTGTCGCCGGCGCAGACGACCATCGCCGGGCCCTTGCCGCTGACCTCTAGCCCGCCGCCCCAGTCGAGGTCGCAGCGGGCCGGCTTCGGCGGCGGAGTCCACGTCTTCTCGCGGATGTCGCAGCGGGCGTTGCCTCCGAACTGGGTCGAGATGTAGCAGCCGATGTTGCGCGAGGGCAGCTGAAAGGCGGTCAGCTGACGGGCCGGTGCCGCCGGCGCGGGCGTCGTCGGGGACCCGGTCGTGCTCGTGCTCTGCCCGCTGGTCGTGCTCGGCTGGGCCGGGGGCTGCTCGGTGACCGTCTTCTGGATCACGGTCGTGCCGTCGCCCCCGCCACCGCAGGAGGCGAGCAGCAGCGCCGCCGCGATCGCGATCAGCAGGAAGGTCGGCCGGCGCGCCATCGGCGGGCAGCATAACCCCGCTTTTCGGGCGCCTCGCAGGCATTTATTCGTGCGTGGGGCGCTGCGCGCCTCAGGAACGATGCCTGCGGCACCGATGAGATTCTGATGATTCGCCACGCACTGAGCCAGCCTCGCCGCACGCTTGCCGTCTGGGGCGCGATCATCGGTGTCCTGGCGCTGCTGGGGATCGGGGTCGGCAATCGCCTGCACCGGACCAACATCCTCATCCCCGGCACCAAGTCGGGGCGGGCCGAGGCGCTGCAGAAGTCGCGCTTCGGCGACAGCTGGGGCCTGATGGTCCTGCTCAAGGGCCCCTCCTCGGCTCTGGACCAGGAGGGTCCGCGGCTGGCCCGCGACCTCGACCGCGAGCCCCGGGTATCGGTCGCCAGCCCCTGGACCGGGGGCATGGGGCGGGCGCTGCGCAAACGGCCCGACGAAGCGGTTCTGCTGCTGCGGGTCCAGGACTCCTTCGAGACCACGAGCAAGGATGCGGTGCCGCGGATCCGCGAGCTGCTGGCCCGCGACGTCAGGGCTCCCGTTGTGGCCCACATGACCGGATATCCCGACATCGCCAACGCCGTCTACAGCGGCACCGTGAAAGCGATCGAGCGGGCGGAGATGATCGCGGCGCCGCTGCTGATCATCATCCTGCTGCTTGTCTTCCGCAGCCCGGTTGCGGCGGCGGTGCCGCTGCTGCTCGGCCTGACCACGGTCGGGGCGGCGGGCGGCGTGCTGGACCTGATCAACCGCGTCACCGACCTCGACGTCGTCGCCTTCAACCTCGCCTCGATGATGGGTCTGGCGCTGGGGGTGGACTACTCGCTCTTACTCGTCTCGCGCTTCCGCGAAGAGCTGGCGACCGGCCAGGACGTCCGCTTCGCCGCCCAGACGGCGGTCTCCAGCGCCGGACAGACAGTCCGCTTCGCCGGGCTGGCGCTCGGCGTGGCGATGCTGGCGGCGCTCTTCGTCGCCCCGGGCACGATCATGCTCTCCAGCGTCGTCGGGGTGCTGGTCGCTGCGGTCCTCAGCGTGATCAGCGCCAGCGTCGCGCTGCCGGCGACGCTGATGCTGCTCGGCGAGCGCATCAACGCCTACCGCTTCGGGACCGGCTCGGCCGAGCGCGCCGGACTGGCCGGCACCGCGCTGGGGATTCTGCGCAGGCCCGCCCTGGCCGGCGGGCTGGTCCTGATCCTGATGGTCGCGCTCGCGGCGCCGGCGCTGGCGATCGAGACCGGCCCCCCGGACCCGCGCATCCTGCCCAAGAGCGCCCCCGAGCGCCGCGACTTCGACGCGATCACCCAGACCCTCGGCGACGGTTGGGGAGCGCCGTACGAGATCACGGTCGCCTCCCCCGACGGCGCCGTCACCACGCCGCAGCGGCTGCGCGAGATCCAGAGCTTCCAGAACCACCTCGCCTCCGACAAGAGGGTGCAGGCCGTCTTCGGTCCCGGCGTGATCGCCACCCAGACGGCGCCGCTCGCCGATGCCTCCAAGCAGCTGGTCAAGGGCCGCAAGCAGCTCTCGCACAGCAAGCGGGCGCTGAGCCGGCTCGATCACGGGCTGAGCCGGGCCGCGAAGGGGACGGCGCAGCTGCGCAGCGGACTCTCGACCGCCAGCGCCGGCGCCCAGAGGATCGCCTCGGGAAGCGACCAGGGCCAGGCCGGCGCGCTGCAGATCCAGGACGGCCTCGCCTCCGCCCAGCACGGGGCGGACCTGCTGCAGAGCGGGCTGGACCGCAGCTCTCCGGGCCTGGCGAAGCTCGCCAGCGGGTCGGGTCAGGCCCGCAGCGGCGCCGGCCGGCTGCGGGCGGGAATCCTGCAGATCCGCCACGGGGCGGCCCACGGGCTGCCGAAGGTCAAGCAGCTGCGCAGCGAGCTGTTGAGCGCGAAGCAGGGCTTGACCGACCTGCGCCAGCCGGTCGGCGTCGCCAACGACAACCTCGACCAGGCGCTGGCGGCGCTGGACAGGATGGGCGGCCCGGCCAAGAGCGATCCCCAGTACTTCCAGGTCTACAAGGCCGTTGACGCCGCCAAGGCGGCGATCTCCGGCACCGATCCCCTCACCGGGCAGAAGGTCAGCCCCGGCTACGACGGGCTCGACGCCGCGCTGGCCGGCGCCAGCGACGGAGCAGACCAGGCGGCGAATGCCGTCTCCCGCATCCACACCCGGACCGTGAAGCTGATCAACGGGACCAAGCGCCTGACCCGCGGCAGCGGCAACCTGCGCCAGGCGCTGCAGCGGATCAGCGCCGGCGCCAACCGCCTGCGCAACGGCGGCCGCCAGGCCGTCCAGGGTGCTGGCAGCCTGAGCTCCGGGCTGGCGCGGCTGCAGGGCGGAGCGGGCAGCCTCGCGGCCGGGGTCGGCCGGCTGCAGAGTGGCGCCCGTAGCCTCGCCGGCGGCCTGGCAAGCGGCGAGCAGCGGACCGGCAAGCTCGTCTCCGGCGTGCAGCGGCTGAAGCGCGGCGTCGTCACCTTCGAGGCCCGCACCGCGCAGGCCGGCAAGCAGCTGGCCAAGACCGGCAAGCTGGGCAAGGTGCTGGGCTCCGGCTACGCAACTCTGGCCGCGGTCGACACCTCCGACTCGACGACCCGCTCCGCCGCCTCGCAGGCGGTGAACCTGGAGAACGGCGGCACCGCCGCCCGCATCCTCGTCGTCGAGCACGGCGCCTCGGACCGCGCCGGCGACCCGCTGCGCAAGAAGCTCGACGCCGAAGCTGCGGCACTGGGGCGCCGCACCCACACCGAGGTCGGGGTCGGCGGCCCGGCTCCGGACCTTCAGGACTTCGACACCGCGGTCTCGAACCGCTTCCCGCTGATGGTCGCGCTGCTCTGTGCGGTGACCTTCCTGGTCCTGGTGCCGCTGCTGCGCTCGCTGCTGCTGCCGCTGATCGCAGTCGCCCTCAACGTGCTGACCGTGGTAGCGGCCTTCGGCATCCTCACCCTCTGCTTCACCGGCAGCGCCCCGCTCGGCGGCCCCGGCTTCATCGACGACATCATGCGGACCTCGATCTTCGCCGTCGTCTTCGCGCTCTCGATCGACTACGAGGTATTCCTGCTGGCGCGGATGCGCGAGGGCTATCTGCGCAGCGGCGACACCGACGAGGCGATCGCATACGGCCTTCGCCGCACCGCCGGCGTCGTCACCGGCGCCGCCTTGATCATGACCGGCGTCTTCGTCGCCTTCGCGCTGTCGCCGATCACCAGCATGCGCGAGCTGGGGCTCGGGCTGACGGTGGCGGTGCTGCTCGACGCGACCGTCGTGCGGCTGATCCTGCTGCCGGCGGCGATGCGCCTGGCCGGTGACCGGATCTGGTGGCTGCCTGGCTGGATGCAGAACCTCTTCGGCGAGGAGCGCCGCACCCCGACCGTCGAGCCGCAGCTGGCGCGGGTGCGCAGCCTGGCGGGCTGAGGCCTAGCCTTTCCTGACGAGCTTCAGGCGCTTTGCCTTGGCGACCGGCGGCCCGCCGGTCGGCGCATAGGTCACGACCGGCCTCACCTTCGCATGACCGCGCCGCTTGAGCCTGCGCTTTGCCTTGCCCTTCGCCTTGACCAGCAGCTTCACGACGCCGGCGCCGGCCACCGGCCTTTCCCTGCCGACCCTGGTCGGCGCGGTCCTGGCCCCGCGCTGGCCAACCACGCCCTTGCCGTTCAGCGAGAGTGTCCCCGACCCGGGGACGGTGACAGGGAGGATCGCGGTGCCCTTCTGCTTGTTTCGCCTCAGGGCCCCGAAGCCGAGGTTGCAGAGGTCCTGGGTCTTTGGATCGACCGGGCACCGGTCCTGGCTCTCGTCGCCGTAGCCATCCTTGTCGGCGTCGGGCTCGACCGTCGCGGCGACCGAGACGCGCAGACTTGGCACGGCGATAGTGGCTGTCCCCGTGTCGCCGACGTTGATGTCGCCACCGCCGAACTGGCCCAGCTGGTTGCCGGGCGTGTTGGGCACAGTCATCCCCACCTCGGCGCTGTCGAAGGCTGTCAGGCCGACGAGATCGCCCTTGGCGACCGGGATCCGCTCCTTGAACTCGTAGCCGGTGTCCGGAGCGAGGGTCTTGGTCGCACTGTCGGCGACCACCTTGTATGCCAGGCCGGTCCCCGTGTAGCGAAAGATCTTCAACCGCACCTCTCCGGCGGCGGCATCGGTGCTGCTGTGAAACCTCCAGCTCGTGAGCACGCCATCGGGCGTCTCATAGGAGGGAGTACCCGGGACCGTCGAGACAGGAACGACCGGAGTCTGAACCCCGAACACAGGCGCGTTGGTGGTCTGGCCCACCTCTGTCGATCCGGCTCCGCCGAGGGCGATCGCCGCCGCCAGCCCAAAGCCGGCGCCAAGCGCGAGCAGGGCTGCAATCGACTTGATCAGCAGCGAGCCCTGCTGTTTCTCGACCCGGCTCACACGGGGAGGTTATCCCGCGGCGAGCCGAGTGCCGCTAGTCGTCCTCGAACTCGCCCGGACGGCCTCCGCCGCTGGTCCGTGTGACGACGGGCCGGTGGGTGGAGGACGACGGAGCACCGGCGCTACGAACCGCCGCCAGGCTGCTCGTCGAGCCGCTCGAGCTGGTCACGATCGGCCGGCCGGAGCCGGAGGCAAGCGCTGCCGACCCCGCGGTTTGATGGCCGGGGTTGGACTCCAGGGCGATGCCGCCGAGTCCTCCGAGCGCCGCGACCGTCGCGACCGCGGCAATTCTTCTCTTGGCCTTTCCCATCTTGGTCTCGCTTCGTTGCGGGTAATGACCGACCCATTGTCGATCGCCACCTCCCATCCGCCGGCCAAGCGGCGGCAAAGGGGTGGCAAAGCTTGGCGGCCCGCCCTCCGATCGGAAAGGTGGATCTCAGCCCGGCCTGCCCGCCCCCGCGGGGGCGGGCGATGACGCGGGGCGAGGGGCGGCGGGGCGGGTCGGCCGCGCCCGCGTCCGCCCGTAGCGGATCGCGAGCAAGACGACGATCGGCACCGCGCTAAGGACGACCATGACGCTGAACCAGCGACTCGCTCCGTCAGTCCCCGATCCGAACGAGTGCAGCACCGCCAAGAGGTAGACGAGCACTGTCGCGCGGTGGAGTTGGCGCCAGCGACGGGGCCCGATTCGCTTGCGCAAGTAGAAGGTTGGCCCCAGCACGAGCGCGAGGTATCCGGCGAGGATCCCAAGCCCGGTCCACAAGGGGCGGTATGTGAGCGTGAACGGGACGCTGATCCCGGTTATGCCGGGGTTCAGGTAGGAGTCGCCCAGCAGCAGGACGCCATGGGCGCCGATCGCTGTGAGGGCGGCGAGGGTGATCTGTTGGTGGATCCTGACGAGATTGCGTTTGAGGCCGGGACGGCGGGAGATGTTGCTGGCCATGAACAGGCCAAGGATGACCGCGCTCGCAATCAGCAGAAACGCCACGATCCCGGCCGCCCGTGAGGCAAGCCACCAGGGATAGTTGGCTGGATCGGGCTCAGTCACCGCGTTCTCCTCCACCGCCCTCGGGTTCGCGCTCACCCGGGGCCGGCACGCTCTTTGACGGCGATGCCGCCGAGGGCCCCTGGACCCCTACCTTGGTCGGGCCGCTGAACATCGCGTAGTAGGCGAGTCCGGCGAGGGCGAAGACGACGGCGACGGCGGCGATGCGCAATCTCAGGCTCGTCCCCGCGGCGGGGGCGGCGCTCTGCGTGGCGGCGGTCGGGCTCATGGCGGCACGGGGGAGCTGCGGCTGACGATCTTCGTCGCCTGCTGGGTCTGTGCACCCTTGGCGAGCGGCTGGCTCGGGCTGGAAACCGCCGGCCCGGGGCCGAGCGCCGGGTCCCTGCCGTTGCGGACCTGAATCGCCAGCAAAGTAAGGACGATGAAGAACATCCCCAAGGTCGCCGTTATCACGGCCAGCGGGCCCGGCAGCGGCCGGCGCTGCGGCCTTGGCGCCGGTGGCCGCGGTGCAGATGGCGCCCCGTCGGAGGGTTGCTCGGCCGGTCTTTCAGGTGCTTCGGTCATCTATCCCGCACTAGTTCCCTCCGCACACCTTGAATCCGTAGCCCGCGGCAAACCCGGTCAAAGTCCTGCTCAGGTCGTCGAGCTGACGCCGCAGGCTGCGCAGCCTGGGCACGTCCACGGCGGCCAGAGCGTCGCGAATCTGGCGACGCAGCGCCAGCTGGCGCCGGATCACGTCGAAGACGTTGGTGCGAACCAGCTGTTTCTCTCCGGGCGGCACCGGGATCGCCTCGATCTGTCGTAGCTCGGTCTCGCCCGAGGCGATGTCGTCGTCGTAGGCCTTTGCGGCCTCCTGGGCATCGGCTGAAGAGCCGACCCGCTCTCGCGCCGAGTTTCGCTCCGGATCGAGACCGCTGCAGACGCGGTCGACCCGCGCAACGTAGGCGCGCCGTGCCGGATTCCTAACCGGGGTGACGGGTACAGGCGTTGAGGTCTGCGTCGGTGTGGAGGACGTTTGGGTCGTCGCATTCTGTGCGGCTCCTTCGCTCTCTCCCCGGCGGACATCGCCGCCGCAACCGGCGAGCAGAGCAAGCGCCGCCGAGCCTGTGGCGACGATCGTGAGCGAGCGTGGGGGAGTCATCGGAGCGGCTACGGATAGACCTGTTCGCCCGTTTCTTCGTCGATCACGATGATCGCAACCGACGGGCAGATCTCGGCCGCTTCCATGATCAGCTCCGGGGGCCCGTCGCCGATCACATGCGCCGTGTCATTGAGGGCAAAAACCGTCGGCGCGACCTCGACGCAATCGCCGTGGGCAGCGCAGACGTTCTCATCGACTTGCGGTGCGTACTTCATCGTCGCTCCTCTCCGTGGAGGTGGTGGCTGTCTCGATCTGTTCGCGCAGCGCAGGCAACGCCCGCGGCCGGCCCACGGCCATGCCCGCAATCGGCGTCCCGTCGCGGATCATCAATGCAGTGAAGTCCCGGGCATCGGGGTCGCCGTCGATCTCGATCTGGTCGGCTTCGCGGGCGTCGCCGACGAGCTGGACTCGGAGTCCGTACTGGTCGGTCCAGAAGGACGGCAGGGCGGGCTTGGTCGGCTCGAGGCCGACGATCGCGCGGGCCACCTGGGTGCCCTGGCGGGCCGCCGCCTCCCAGTGTTCGCTGCGCTCAGGGTTGCCGGTCGCCAGGTTGACAGGCCGAGCCGCATCACCGGCGGCATAGACACCAGAGGCTTCGGTCCGCCCGCAGGGGTCGGACTTCACGCCTTTGGGGTCGAGTCCGCTTCCCTCCAGCCAATCGGTGGCCGGAGCAATCCCGATGCCGATCACCAAATCGTCGCATTCGATCTGCCGTCCATCGGTGAGCTGGACCCACTCGGCGCCGCCGGGACCTTCGCCGAACCTCGCCACGTGAGCGGAGAGCATGACCTCGACTCCCTCGGCACGATGCAGCTTCACGAACCAATCCGCGAGGCTCGGACCCAGTACCCGCAACAGCGGAGCCGGAGCGGCTTCGAGGACCGTTACTTCGACTCCCAGCTGCCGCGCGGTGGCCGCAACCTCAAGTCCGATGAAACCCGCGCCGACGACGACCAGCCGGCTTCCCGGCCTTAGGGCGTCGCGGAGCCGCATGGCGTCCTCGGCGGTGCGGAGCGTGTGGGCGTTCTGGAACTGCTCCGTGCCGGGAAGCCTTCGGGGGCGGCTACCCGTCGCGATGACGGCGGCTTCGTATCGAAGGGTCGGGCCCGAGCCGAGCGTGAGGGTGTTGATGCCGGGGTCGAGAGCGACCGCTCTCTCTCCAAGCAGCAGCTCTACGTCGTTCTCGCGGTACCACTCGAGCGGCCGGAATTTGAGAGTCGCCGGATCGCGATCGCCGGAGAGCACGCCTTTGGACAATGGGGGCCGATCGTAGGGCGCGCGCTCCTCTTCGCAAACGATGCGGATGCGGCCATCGAATCCCTGCCGGCGCAGCGTCTCACAACACCGCTGAGCGGCAAGGCCGCCACCGGCGATCACGATGCCGTCACTCATGCTCGTCACCTGGCTGTACTCGAGGTCCGAACGACCATCGCTGAACCGTAGAACCGGCCATGAGCTTCGACATCGGCATTCGACCCACGAAAGAGTCAGTAGTTGACCGCGGTGTGACGACTGGACAGCAGCGGCGGGGCCGCGTCAGGACGGCGGCGGTACCCGAATGCGCGGGGGGTCCCGCAGCGGGCCGATTCGCTCGACCCCGCCGTCGTCCTTGACGATCAGGCCGCCGTGCTCGGCGAGGAACTCATGGGCGCGATCGGGCCCGCTCAGCAGCGCGGCCTTCGCGAGCACATCGGCCTCCAGCGCGGTCGGAGCGCGTGCGGCCGCGCAGATCAGGCCTGTCCAGGCGGGCTTGCCGCCGGCCGGGTCGATCAGGTGGTGAGCGTGGCTGCCGTCCGGGTGCCGCCAGAGACGAGCGTCCAGCCCCGAGGTGGCGACAGCGCCGTGCCGGAGATTGAAGGACTCTGCGGCGGTGCCGCTGAGCGGATGGCGGATCTCCAGCTCGACCGGCTCGCTGTCCGGAATCCTGCCACCCACCCGGACATCCCCGCCGCAATCGATGGCGTAGCGCGCGTAGCCTGCCAGGCGCCTGGCGACCAGGTCGGCAGCCAGTCCCTTGCCGATGCCGCCACTGTCGAGTTTCACCCCGGGGGGCCGGCGGATCACTCCGGCGTCTTCGAGCACCTGGATCGAGCGCCATGTCGCCCCCGACTCGGGGCGGGCCGGTCGCCGCGGCGGGGCCGTGGCGAGGGCGGGTTCGAGCGGCGCGGAGGCGGTTCCGCTGCGTGAGGTCGCGTAGCCCGCTGCCTCAAGCTGGGGCAGGAGGGTTGGGTCGACCAGCCCCCCGGTGCGCCGGGCCGCCCACAACCCTGCGCCCACGGCTGCCCGCAGCAGCGCGGAGGCGGGAACCTCTTCGCGAGGATCCTGGTTGAGGCGCGAGAGCTCGCTGTCGGGGCGGAAGCGGGACAGCCGGCAGTCGAACTCCGCCAACTGCTCCTCGACAGAGGACGCGATCACCTCCGGGTCGGGATCCGCATCGTTGATTCGGGCGCCGACCAACACCCGGATCTCGGTCCCCATCGCGCAGAAGCGGAGCTCGAACAACGAGTGGATCTTGACTGGCGGCCAGGATCATTGCCTGGGATGGGCGGTGCCGGGCTCGAACCAGCGACCTCCTGCTTGTAAGGCAGGCGCTCTCCCAACTGAGCTAACCGCCCTGGCGGCGTGATTATGGCGTCACTGCCTGCGCTGCCGCGAGGCTCACGTCGCCTCAGGCGCCATACGGGCCCGGCCCGTCGACCTGGACCGCGTCGGCCATGATCTCCTCGATTCGCCGCAGCTGATCGGAGCCCAGCTCGATTTCCGCCGCCGCCGCGCTCTCGGCGACGTGATCGGCGTTGAGGGTGCCGACGATGGCGACCTGGACCCCCGGGTTGGCGAGCGTCCAGGCGATCGCAAGCTGACTGACGCGGTAGCCGCCTTCCTCGGCGAGCTCCTCGAGGCGCCGAACCGCCTCCAGGTTGCGCTTCAGGTTCTCTCCCTGGAACAGCTCGCTGTCGGCGCGCCAGTCGCCGTCGGGAAATCTCGTCTTCTCATCGATCGTCCCGCTCAGCAGGCCATGGCCGAGGGGGCCGTAGACGAGGACGCCGATGTCGTGCTCGGCGCAGAAGGGCAGAATCTCGTCCTCGGCCTCGCGGCGGAACAGGTGGTAGGGCGGCTGCAGCGTCTCCACCGGACGGGTTTGCGCGAATTCGGCCATCTGGGAGGGGTCGAAGTTGGAGACACCGACATGGCGGATCTTTCCCTCCTCGACGAGCTCCTGCAAAGCCGCGGCAGTCTCCGCGAGCGGGGTGTCGAAGTCGGGCCAGTGGACCTGGTAGATGTCGATGTAGTCGACACCGAGGGCATCGAGACTGCGGTCGACCCCCTCTCGCAGCCAGCCCGGGCTCGAATCCTGTAGCTGCTCGTCGCCCTCCATCCGCAGGCCGCCCTTGGTGGCGATGACCAGGTCCTCGCGGTGCGAGCCCAGCTCGTCGGCCAGCGCGCGGCCCAGCAACCGCTCCGACTCGCCCCAGCCGTAGCCCTGGGCGCTGTCGAAGAAGTTGATGCCGAGCTCGCGGGCGCGGTGGATCGCCTCGAACGCCTGGCGCTCCTCGAAGCTGCCCCAGTCCCCGCCCAGCTGCCAGGTGCCGAAGCAGATGCGCGAGACCTCCAGGCCGCTCATTCCCAGTTTGGCTCTGCTGGTTGCCATCTGACTGCTCCCTTCCCGTCGCCGGCGCCGCGATACGTGCTCTCGGACCCGCATCGACCCCCTATGCTCGAAGAGATGGCAAAAGTCGTCTACACCGCCGAGGCCAAGGTAACTGGCGGGCGTCTGAAGGGCCACGGCCGGACCAGCGACGGCGCGCTCGAGGTCGACATCCGCATCCCCACCGAGCTCGGCGGCGAGGGAGGCGGCACGAACCCCGAGCAGCTCTTTGCGGTCGGTTACGCCGCCTGTTTCGAGAGCGCGATCGCGGTCACCGGCCGGCGCCTGAAGTCCGAGGTCGGAGACGTCGAGATCGACTCCAAGGTGATGCTGGTTCCGAACCGGGAAAAGGGCTTCGACGTCGCGGTCGAGCTCGACGTCTCGCTGCCGTCCGTGGACGATCCTGAGCAGGCAGCCAAGATCGTCCGCGCGGCCGACAAGGTCTGTCCCTACTCCAACGCCACTCGCGGCAACATCGACCACACGCTGACCGTCAACGGCCAGCCGGTCGATTAGCCCTGCCGGCCAATGAACGCATCGGTCCTCTGGCGCGCCGCCGTGCTGCAGGTGGTCGCCGTGGCCGTCCTCTCGATCGCCCTCGCGCTGGCGCTGCCCCACAGCTTCTTCGATGACTGGGGCTGGGTCGCAGGTCCCGGCGCCTGGATCGTCTGCGCGGCGCTCACAGCCCGCCTGCTCCACCTTCCCCCCGGCCCGGCTCTGCTCGGCGCCGCCGTGGCGGGGCTGGTCAGCGTGCCGGCGGTCCTGCTCGGCCTGCACTGGCTCGGTGTCGTCGTCGCCGTCGGCCTCTTCGCGCTCTGGTGCGCGCGGCTTTCCGATCGCACTAGGGTGGCGGGATGGACCTCGGGCTGAGCGGCAGGACGGCGCTTGTGCTGGGCGCCAGCCGCGGCATCGGCCGCGGGATCGCCGAATCGCTGGCCCGCGAGGGCGCAAAGGTCGCGATCGCCAGCCGCAACACCGAGGCGCTGGCCAAGACCGCGTCCGAGATCGACGGCGATGTGCGGCCCTTCGGGGCCGAGACCGGCCATCTCGACCACCTGGCGGGCGTCCCGGCCGAGGTCGAGAAGCAGCTCGGCCCGATCGAGATCCTCGTCACCAACACCGGCGGCCCCCCGCCCGGCGGTCCGCTCGACAACGACCTCAGCCAGTGGCAGGAGGCCTACAACTCGCTGGTCCTCGCGCCGCGGGTGCTGGTCGGCGCCGTGGCTCCCGGCATGCGCTCCCGCCGCTGGGGGCGGATCGTCAACGTCGGCTCCAGCTCGACGCGCCAGCCGATCCCCGAGCTCAACCTCTCCAACGTGCACCGTGCCGCGGCGGTCGCCTTCTTCAAGACGCTTGCCGGCGAGCTGGCCGGCGATCGCATCACCGTCAACACGGTGGCGACCGGCATGTTCGCCACCGAACGGCTCGCCGATACGCGCGGCTCGCTCGACGACGCGCAGGAATACGCGCAGCGGGAGATCCCGGTCGGGCGGCTGGGGGAACCGGGCGAATACGGCGACCTGGTCGCCTTCCTCTGCTCCGAGCGCGCCGCCTACCTGACCGGGGCCGTTATCCCGCTCGACGGCGGGATGGTGCGGGCGATCTAGGCCGGGGCCGGAGCCGGCCGCAAGCCGCCACGGCGCGAGGCGACCGCAAGCCACACCGTCCCCGCGACCATCATTCCCAGGCTCTCCAGCTGCGCCGCCGTGAGGCCGGCGAAGACGTGGTCGTTGCGGCGGATGAACTCGACCAGGAAGCGCTCGGTCCCCGCGTAGAGCAGATATATCGCGAACAGGACCCCGGCGCGGAAGCGGTCGCGCAACTTCCAGAGGATCAGCGCTCCGATCCCCATCGCCAGGGTCTCGTAGATCGGGGTCGGGTGGACGGTGCGGGTGGTAGGAAGCGTCCCGTCCGGATAGGCCATCGCCCAGGGGCCGTGCCAGGACTTGCCGTAATCGCCGTCGCCGGAGAGCTGGCAGCCGATGCGCCCGATCGCGTATCCGAGCGCCAGCGCCGGGGCGCAGAGGTCGAGCAGGGCGAGGCCGAGGAAGTCGCGATACCAGGCCCAGGCGAGGACCCCGATCGCGCCGCCGATCGCGCCGCCGTACCAGACCAGGCCCGAACCGGACAGAAGCTGGCCGGAGTCGTAGGCGTGGTTCTGGATCACGTAGTAGACCCGCGAGCCGACCACGCCGCCGACCAAGCCCGCGAAGATCAGCTCGTAGGCCCAGTCGACCGGCTTGTCCAGCTCGGGCAGCCGCCGCCCGACCACCGCCCCCGCGGCGAGGAAGGCGAGCGCGAACATCAACCCGAAGGTGTGGATCGTGGCGGGACCGATGTGGAGGTCGGGATACATCTGTAAGTGGCCCCGGGGGGAGTCGAACCCCCGCTGCCAGGTTGAAAACCTGGAGTCCTAACCGTTAGACGACGGGGCCTCGGGCAACAAGTCTAGGCAGGCCTGCCGGAGCTCAGTCCAACAGCCATTCCAGCAGCGCCTTCTGGGCGTGCAGCCGGTTCTCGGCCTGATCCCAGACCGCGGAGCGCTCGCCGTAGAGCAGGTCCTCGCTGATCTCCTCGCCCGGATGCGCGGGCAGGCAGTGCAGCACGATCACCCGCTCCGAAGCGGCCTCCAGCAGCTCGGCGTCGAGCCGGTAGGGAGTCAGCGCTGCGCGGCGCTGCTCGGCATCGTCCTCGTCGCCCATGCTGACCCAGACGTCGGTGTAGACGGCGTCGGCGCCCTCGACGGCCGCCCGCGGGTCGTCGGTCAACATCGCGCCGTGCCCGTCTGAGAGCTGAAAGCCCGGCGGCGAGGCAATTCGCACCTCGACCCCGGCCAGGCTGCCGAGGATCGCCAGCGAGCGGGCGACGTTGTTGCCGTCGCCGACGTAGCCGAGGCGCAGTTCCGAAAGCTCGCCGAAGCGCTCCTTCAGGGTCAGCAGGTCGGCGAGCGCCTGGCAGGGATGGTGGGCCGGGGTCAGCGCGTTGATGACCGGAACCGCTGCCGACTCGGCCAGCTCGGAGACGATCGTGTGCGAGCCGGAGCGGATCACGATCGCGTGCACGTAGCGCGACAGCACCCGCGCCGTGTCGGCGACCGACTCGCCGCGGGCCAGCTGCAGCTCGTCGCCGCGCAGCACCAGCGGCGTCGCCCCGAGCTCGGCGGCGCCGACCTCGAAGCTGATCCGGGTCCGGGTCGAAGGCTTCTCGAAGACCAGAGCGACGCTGCGGCCCGCCAGCTCCTCGCTGCCTTCGCCCTTCTCGCGCCCCCGCTTCAATTCCTCGGCGCGGTCCAGCAGCGCGGCCAGATCATCGCCGCTCAGCTCCTCGCCGGTCAGAAAATGCCCCTTCAAGACGCGGATACTACGCGCGTGCGCATCGACGCCGTCAGCTGGAATCTCTTCCACGGCCGCGATAAGCCGCCGGACCCGGCGCTGTTCACCTGGCGATCGCGGCTGCTGAAGATCACCGAGCGCGGCCCCGAGTACGCGCAGGTCAACCGCAGCCTCTTCGCCGACTTCGCGACCGCCTTGAGCGCGCTGCGCTGGGACGTGGCGCTGCTGCAGGAGACCCCGCCGCGCTGGGCGCCGCGGCTGGTCGAGGCGCTCGGCGCTGAGTCACATCTCGTGCTGACCTCGCGCAACCAGCTGGCGCCGCTGAGCGGCTGGGCGGCCGACCTCAGCCCCGACCTGATCGCCTCCTGGGACGGCGGCTCGAACCTGACCCTGCTGCGCGGGGCGCTATTGGAGGCCGACGAGCCGGTCACCGAGCGCCGCGAGCTGGTCATCCACGCGGGCCGCCCGGAGCGGCGGATGATGGCCTTCACCCACACCGGCTCCGGGCTCTGCGTCGCCAACCTGCACGCGACCAACGACCGCCCCGAGCTCGCCGGACCGGAGGTGGTGCGGGCGGCCGAGATCGCGATCGAGTGGGCGGCGGGAGCGCCGCTGCTCTTCGGCGGCGACCTCAACCTGCGCCCGGCCGAGCAGCCCGAGGTCTACGAGCAGCTGCGCGAGCTCGGCCTGCAGCGCCCGACCGCCCCGCACGCGATCGACCACCTGCTCGCCCGCGACCTCGAGACCGTCGAGCCGCCGGTGCCGCTGGAGCCGGTCGAGGTCTCCCGCCCTCCCGACTTCCACGGGCCGGCCGGGCTCTGGCGCCGCGAAGCCGGGCGCCGGATCCGCCTCTCCGACCACCTGCCGGTCGCGGCGGAGTACGAGCTGGGCGCGTAGTGGGCATATGGCCCACGAGGTGAGATAGTGGCGGGGCAAGTTCTGACGGAAGGAGATCGCATGGCCGCCACGGGCGGGAGCAGCAGGAAGGGCAGCGGCAAGCGGGCCGCCAGCAAGAGCAGCGGCGGCGGCAAGCGGCGCACGTCGAGCTCGAGGGCAAGCCGCTCGAGCGCTTCGAGTCGCAAATCGAGCTCGAGCGCCTCGCGCAGCAGCACCCCGACCGCCGGCCTCGACAAGAGCATCGAGAACTTCCGCGACAGCCTCGAGCGCAGCCTGACGATCAGCCGCGACCGCCTGCAGGAGGTCGTCGACGACGCGGTGCGGCGCGGGCGCCTGCAGCGCCGCGACGCCGAGAAGATGGTCTCCGACCTGGTCAGCCGCGGACGCCGCCAGACCGGCTCGCTGCTGCAGGATCTCGAGCGAGTCGCCGAACAGGCCCGCAAGTCGGCCCGCTCCAGAACCACACCGGCGCGGCGCCAGGCCAGCCAGGCCGCACGACGGGCTGGGCGCGTAGCCCGTGATGCCGCCGACAAGCCGCTGGCCGGGGCCGACCGCCTGCGGCGCCGCGCGCCGCTCCCGACCGGGTTTCCGATCACCGCCTACGACCAGCTGACGGCGGCCCAGATCAAGTCCCGTCTCGGCGACCTCAGCAAGGCCGAGCTGCGCAAGGTACGCACCTACGAGAACCGAAACCAGCAGCGCAAGGGCGTCCTCAACGACATCGACAGCAGGCTCGGCTAGCCCGCTCGCCACAATAGGCGGGTGAGCGAGAGCACCGCGACAAAGCCCGCGCAGCGAAACGAGCTTCTGACCCTCGAGGTCGAGTCGCTGGCCTATGGGGGCCGCGGAGTGGCGCGCCAGGACGGCTACGTCGTCTTCGTCGCCGGCGCCCTGCCCGGCGACCAGGTCCGGGCCGAGGTGACCAAGGCCAAGCGCCAGTTCGCCGAGGCGCGCACTGTGGAGCTGTTGCGCCCGGCCGCCGACCGGGTCCCCGACCGCTGCATCCACGGCGGCGAGCCCTGCCCCGGCGCGCCCTGGCAGGGGCTCGCATACGAGCGCCAGCTGCAGACCAAGCAGCAACAGGTCGACGAGGCGCTGCGCCGGATCGGCGAGCTGGAGGGCTTCGAGCTGGAGCCGATCGAGCCCGCCGACGAGACCTGGCGCTACCGCAACAAGCTCGAGTACTCCTTCGGCGAGGAAGGCGACGAGCTGGTGCTCGGCTTCCACGCCCGCGGGCGCTGGGACCGCGTGGTCGGAGTCGAGGACTGCATGCTCGCCTCGGAGCCGGGCAACGCGGCCCGCAACCGGGTTCGCGACTGGGCCCTCGCGAGCGGGCTCGACGCCTACGACCGCCGCACCCAGCTCGGCCTGCTGCGCAACCTGGTAGTCCGCGAGGGCCGCCGCAGCGGAGAGCTGCAGACCAGGCTCGTCACCTCCCCGGCCGAGATTCCCCGTCCTCCGGTCGACCTGCACACGATGATCGAGGGGCCGTCAGGCGGTACCGACGGCCCGACCGGCGTCCTCGGCTCCGAGCGCCTGCACGAGCAGCTCTGCGGCCTCGACTTCGAGATCTCGCACTCGGCCTTCTTTCAGACCAACACCGAGATGGCGGAGCGCCTCTACTCGGTGGCGCGCGACTACGCCGGCCTCGGCGGCAGCGAGCGGGTCTTCGATCTCTACTGCGGGATCGGAACCCTGGCCCTGGTGATGGCGGGAGGCGCGGGCGAGGTCTGGGGACTGGAGATCGTCCCCGAGGCGGTGCAGGACGCGGCCCGAAACGCCGCCGCGAACGGGATCGAGAACGCCCGCTTCATGGCCGCCAACGCGCGCACCGGCATCCGGCCCCTGGTCGAGGAGGCAGGGCGGCCCGACGTCGTCGTCCTCGACCCGCCCCGCGCCGGGCTCTCGCAGAAGATCGTCAGGCGGGTGATCGAGTGCGACGCGCCGCGGATCGTCTACGTCTCCTGCAACCCGACCACGCTCGCCCCCAACGCCGCCCAGCTGCACGGAGCCGGCTATAGGCTGCGCCGCGTGAGGCCGGTCGACATGTTTCCGCACACCCCGCACATCGAATGCGTGGCGCTGCTGGAGAAGGGCTGAGCACTTGAGCCGCGGCTTCGGTGTCGCCGCCGGCCTCGACCCGGACGTCGCCCGTCCGCTCGCCGGGCGCTGCGCCGAGCTCGGCTACGCCTCGCTCTGGTCCAACGACCATCCGCAGGCACTCGGGCTGGAGACGCTGGCGGTCTTCGCCGAAGCGGCGCCCGAGGTCGAGCTCGGGGTCGCGGTGATGGCCCTGGACCGCCACAGCCCCGCCTCGATCGCAGCCAAGGTCGAGGAGATCGGGCTCGACCGCGAACGGCTCTGGATCGGAGTCGGGGCCGGCTTCTCGGAGCGGCCCCTGAGCCGGATGCGCGAGGCCCTGCCCGAGCTGCGCGAGGCGCTGCCCGGCATCAAGCTTGCCCTGGCGGCAATGGGACCGAAGATGTCGGCCTTCGGCGGCGCCAGCTTCGACGGCGTGTTCACGAATTGGATGACGCCGCAGTCGGCCGGGCTCGCCCGCGAACGGATTCACGCCGGGGCCGCGGAGGCGGGGCGCGAGCCGCCGCCGGTGCTCGGCTATGTCCGGACCGCGGTCGGCGAGGACGCCGGCGAGCGACTAGACAAGGAGGAGTCCTTCTACCGCAACCTCCACCAGGGCTACAGCAGCCACTTCGACCGCATCGACGAGCCCCAGGGCACGGTCGGGGTGGTCGCCCCCGACCGCGATGGGGCTCAGCGGCAGCTGGCCGAGTACGACGCCCTCGACGTGGTCGTGGTCCGCGGCCTCGCCAGCGCCAATGTCGAAGCGATGACCGCGCTCGCCGAAGCCGCTGCTCCGGCCTAGGGACCGCCCTAGTAGGGCGGCAGCTCGTCGTACCAGCTGCCGAGCATCTTGAAGGCGCGCCAGAAGCGCTGCTTGGCACCCTCCTCGTCGAGCGAGGCATCGATGTCGGGCACGTAGAGGGCGTCGACCGTGGGCGTGAACGCCTGGATCTCGCCCTCCCTTTCCTCGACCGCCCGCGAGAGCGGGATCTCGAGATCGTTGAGGACGCCGAGCGCCTGCGAACCCATGACGACGATGATCCGCGGCTGCACGATCGCGATCTCCTCGATCAGCCGGCGGATGCATTCCTCGCCCGCCAGCTCGGGATCGGCGGTCGGGCACTTGATGCAGAGGGTCCCGTAGACGACCAGTGGATCGACGCCGAGGCGCTTGAAGCTCTTGACCAGCGCGTTGCCGGCGCGGCCGTAGAAGGCGACCCCCTCCTCGACCTCGGCCCCGGTGGCCGCGTACTTGACCATGAAGATGTCGGCCTGCGGATGCCCGGAGCCGAGCACCGGCATCAGCTTGCCGCGCGGGCACTGGTCGCACTCCTGGAGCTCGCGCGTCAGCTGGTTGAGCTCGCGGATCGCGCGCTCGAGGTACTTCTCCTGGATCTCGTCGTCGGTCGCCGGCATTGGCCTCGATCTCTTTGACGGTCTGCGCGTCGCTCCTTTTCCGCTGCTTGCATGCATCAGCTCTTGCCGCCGCCCCGGGGGCGCTGGGGACGCCTCGAGCGCGCCCGCACCGGGCGCCGCGGCTTGCCGCCCCGCACCGGCTGCGGGTTGGCGACCTTGCGCTTCGGCGCCTTCGGCCGGCCCGTCGTCTGCAGGAACTTCAGCGCCTGCACGTAGATCAGGTTCTTGTGCTTGCGGGTGATGTCGGCGTCGCGCATCGCCTCGAGGAACTCCCGCGGCCCGTCGAAGTCATGGATCCGGACCCGGACGCTGCCCAGCCCCTGGGCGACATGGCTGTCGGAGCCTGCCCCGGGGACGATCCGGTACTTGCGGGCAAAGCGCTCGGCCTCCTCGTTGAAGGCGGTCAGCGCCACGCGGGGGTTGAAGACCTCGAGGATGTCGATCTGCTCGACGATCCCCAGCAGGTGCTCGTAGTCGGGGACCGAGTGCAGGCGGTCGAAGGGGTGCGGGACGTAGACGAGCCCGCCCTGGCGCCGGATCTCGGCGATCGTCTCGGCCATCGTCATCCCGCGCGGGATCTTCTCCTCGAGGAAGAGGCCGATCACCTCGCCCTGCTCGGCGGTCTTGACCTCCTCGGCGACGATCACCTGCAGGCCGTCGAAGTCCTTTGCCATCTCGCGCGCCTCCAGCGCCCCGGAGACCTCGTTGTGGTCGGTTATCGCGATCGCTCCCAGCCCCCTGTCGCGGGCGGTCTCGAGCAGCACCTCGACCGGCGTCGCGCAGTCGGGCGAGTGATCGGTGTGCATGTGCAGGTCGACGTCGATCAGCCGCCGGCGCGAGATCTGGCGCCGTGCCTGGCCGTCGCCGCCGGGCGGGTGGCGGCGGGCCGCGATCCGCCCGTAGAGGCCTTCCAGCTGGTCCGCCACCTCCCCCCAGCCCGGGATCTCCCCGCGGGCCCGCCCGCGGAGCTCGGAGAGCAGGTCGCGGTCCTGGCCGAGCCTGGCGATCTGCCCGGCCATCGTCTCGGTGTCGCCGGGGACGAACATCAGCCCCAGGCGCCCGTCCCCGACCAGCTCCTGGTACAGCGGCAGCCGCGAGACGACCGGCACCGCCCCGCCTGCCAGCGCGGCGCGGATCAGCTGCGGGGCCGGCGACGGGCCGCCCGAGGCGGCGCAGAGAACGTCGGCGTCGGCGATCAGCGATTCGGTCGAGTCCGCCCGCGGTCCGACCAGCTTGATCCGCTCGCGCAGCGGGCGGGCGATGCGCAGCGGCGTCTCCGAGGGCGACTGGGTCAACACGGTCGCCTCCCAGTCCATTTCAGCCGGCAGCCGGCGCAGGGCGCGGAGGAAGAAGCGCAGTGCCCCGCGCTCCTCCTCGAGGCAGAAGAGGATCCGCAACGGCCCGCCTGCCCGGTCGCCGCGCCGCGGCTCGGCGTCGGCTCCGGGCCGGATCAGCTCATGGGGTCCGGGGAAGTAGCGGTCCAGCAGCTCCGCCGTCTCGGCGCTGCTCACGGTGCGGGCGTCGAGGCGGCCGAAGAAGATCTCGACCAGCGGCCGCGCGACCTGAGTCGAGAGCATCCGCTCCGACGGCTCGTGAAAGCTGCCGACGTTGAGCGAGTTGGAGAGCCGCAGCGCGGTTGAGGAGAGGCTCGGCGCGAAGGGCTCGTGCACGTGGACGACGTCGATCGGCACCCGGCCCAGCAGCGTCTCCAGTGAGCGGCTGGCGTCGATGGCGATCGGGGCCGGCCGCGGCCGTGGTCCTTTCGGAAGCGCGACCCGCCCGCCGACCTCGAGCACCCTCGGGACGGCGGAGCGCAGCAGGGCCGAGGGTCGCGAGGCGGCGGCCTCGATTGCGGCCCGGGACTCGCGGGCCGCGCGCCGGGTCGCCGCCGGTGCCGCGATCAGAACCCGGTGGCCACGCCCGGCCAACTCGTCGGAGCTGCGGCGTACGAATTCGTTGACCTCGTGGCGGCTGTCCCAGGAATGGGGCGTGACCTGGAGGATCGTCAGCGGCTCGGGCACGCCGCCAGCATAAGTCCAGCGCCCAGCGGCTAGGTGCGGCTTTCCTGCGCCTCGGCCGCGGCCTCGGCGTGCTTTGCCGCGGAGGCCCGGTCGCGTGCGTGCTCGGCGATGAACTCCTCGGTCTGCTCGCGCGCCTGATCGTCGGGCCGCTGGCTGTGTGGCGACTTCATCAGGTAGCTGGAGGGACCGTCGAGTTGCCCGGCGACGCCGTCGTTGAGGGCCAGCTTGATGATCCGGACCGCGTCGATCACGACCCCGGCCGAGTTGGGCGAGTCCCAGACCTCGAGCTTGAGCTCCAGGTTCAGCGGCACATCGCCGAACGAGCGCCCCTCGAGGCGGATGTGGGCCCACTTGCGGTCGGTCAGCCAGGCGACGTAGTCGGAGGGACCGACGTGGACGTCCTCCTCGGGCAGCTCGTGGCCCATGATCGAGGTCACGGCGTTGGTCTTCGACTCCTTCTTCGAGGCCAGCCGCTCGCGCTCGAGCATGTTGTAGAAGTCCATGTTGCCCCCGACGTTGAGCTGCGAGGTGCGCTCCAGGCGCACGCCACGGTCGGCGAACAGCCGCGCCAGCTGGCGGTGGACGATCGTCGCCCCGACCTGGGACTTGATGTCGTCGCCGATGATCGGCAGTCCGGCATCGGTGAAACGCTTGTCCCAGTAGTCCTCGCGGGCGATGAACACCGGCAGGCAGTTGACGAAGCCAACGCCGGCGTTGAGCGCCTGCTCGACGTACCACTTGGTCGCCAGTTCTGAGCCGACCGGCAGGTAGCAGACCACCACGTCCGCCTTGGTTCGCTTCAGCTCGCCGACGATGTCGGCGGTCGGACCGGGGGCCTTGGTGATCTTCTCCTTCAGGTACTTGCCGAGGCCGTCGTGGGTCATGCCCCGCTTGACCTCGACCCCCAGCGGCGGCACGTCGGCGAACTTGAAGGTGTCGTTCTGGCCCGACCAGATCGCCTCGGAGAGATCCTTGCCGACCTTCTCGACGTCGATGTCGAAGGCGGCAACGAATTCGATGTCGCGCACGTGATAGCCGCCGAGGTCGACGTGCATGAGGCCGGGGACCTGCTCGGCGGGGTCGGCGTCCTTGTAGTACTGGACCCCCTGGATGAACGAGTTGGCGCAGTTGCCGACGCCGACGATCGCGACCCGGATCTTGTCGTCCGAGCGGCCGGCCCCGTTACCGCTTGCTCCGTTGCTCTCTGTCATCGCTGCTCAATTCCTCCTCGGTGGCCCTGGGAGTGCTAGATCACACCCGAGCTGCCTTCACGTTACATCCCCATCGCCGCTCGTCCCCTCCCTGGCGAGGACGCCACGCACGTGCCAGACCCGCTGGATGACGGTGAAGGTCGCCAGCGCGGCAAGGACGTAGATCGATGGCGCCAGCAGCTGGAAGTCACCCAGCGAGGCACCGCGGGCGAAGACCAGGCCGATCGACAGCACCACCACCCGGACCGGCCGCGTCGCCAGGCCGACCTTGCACTCGACTCCCAGTGCTTCGGCCCGGGCCCGCGTATAGGAGACCATCAGCGAGCTGAGCACGGCGACGACGCACATCGCGGCGGCGAAGTCGTTTCCGCGCGCAGCGAAGTAGCCGGCGACGGCGGCCAGCACCACTCCCTCCTCGACCCGGTCCAGGGTCGAGTCGAGAAAGGCGCCGAAGAGGGTCCCCTTGCCCGACATCCGCGAGTAGCGGCCGTCGAGCGTGTCCATCACCGAGCCGACGATGAAGGCGAGGCCGGCGCAGAAGAAGAGTCGCTGGGTGACGAGAAAGGCGGCGAGGAGGTTAAGGACGAAGCCGGCGCTCGAGATCGCGTTCGGCGTCAGCCGCGACTCGATCAGGCGGTCGCGCGCGAAGGAGCGAAACTCCTGCGCGGACCTCATCTGGCGCCCGTTGCGAGGGCCCCGCGGGGCCCTCGGGGGCGCCGGAGCGTCAGGCATGGATGTGGACCCTACGCCTGAGCTTCGCTCGGCGCGGTACGAAACGCCCAGGCCTCGGGCCGCACCTTCGCCAGCTGCATCGCGATCACCGCCGAGCCGACCGCGACCAGAGCCCCGGCGGCGGCGTCGATCCAGTAGTGGTTGGCGGTGACCACGACGACGAACATGACCAGCAGCGGCCACAGCGCCCAGAAGACCTTGGTCACGTAGTGGCGCGCGGCGACGATCCCGGTGCCGCCGATCATCAGTGCGAACGCGCAGTGCATGCTCGGCATCGCCGCGTAGGGGTTGACGAAGACCTTGACCAGAGCCGAGTCGTGGTTGACCCCGGAGAAGTCGGTCAAGGTGTCGACGAACCCGTACTGGGGGTAGAGCCGCGGCGGGGCGGTGGGATAGAAGGCGTAGCCGATCAGCGCGAAGACCATCGAGGCCATGAACATGTTGCGCACGAAGTAGAAGTACTCGTTGCGGAACAGGTAGAGACAGGCCAGGAACGAGATCGTGATCGCGAACTGGCTGTTCATGTAGACCTGATTGGCGGCGTCGATGACGAAGTGCGCAGGCAGGATCAACGACTGCAGGTGGGGCTCGAAGAAGGTATGGGTCGAGCGCTCGAAGTTGATGATGTCCTGGCCGTGGGCGTAGGCGACCTGATGCTCGCCGTCGGCGACGCCGCGGACGACGTCGTAGGCGAGATCGGCCAGGAGGAAGAGTCCAAGCTGGCGGAACAGGTCACCCCAACCCTTGGGCAACTTGCCCCCGATGCGGTCGACGGCGAGGCGCACGGGGGGAATTGTAAAGGGGCGGTTAAGCGGTAGCCGTGACGCCTCTCTCATCGCGCGCCGAAGCCACGCCTATTCTCGGCCCGTGATCGTTTGCCTCGGAGAAGCGATCGTCGATCTGATCTGCGAACGCGAGCTCGCCGAGCCCGGCGAGGCCGACCAGTTCGTCCCCCATCCCGGCGGGGCGCTGGCCAACGTCGCCGTAGCCGTGAAGCGAGCCGGCTCCGAGGCCGCCCTGCTCGGCGGGGTCGGCGATGACGCCTGGGGCAGCTGGCTGCGCGAGCGGCTCTGGCGCACGGGCGTCGACGTGCGCTGGATGGCGACGATCGAGGACGCCCCGACCCCCGTCGCCTTCGTCACCTTCGACTGGGAGCGGGAGCCCTCGTTCGCGATCTACGGCGAGGGGATCGGGCAGGCGATGCGCGCCGCCGGGCCCCATTTGGGCGAGGCGCTCGCCGCCGCCGAGGCGCTCGTCTTCGGCTCCAACACCCTGGTCGGCGAGCCCGAGCGCGAGTTGACGCTGCGGGCGCGGCGGGCCGCTCGCGACGGCGGCTCGCGGGTGCTCTTCGATCCCAACCTGCGTCCCAACCGCTGGCGCGACCTCGGCCGCGCGGTCCGGCTTTGCCGGGAGATGATCGACGGCACCATGGTCGTGCGGGCCAACCAGTGGGAAGCCAAGGAGCTGACCGGGGAGACAGACCCCGCCGCGGCGGCGCAGGCCCTCTGCGGGCTGGGGGCCGAGCTCGGGGTGGTGACGATCGGGCGCCAGGGAGCAGTTATGCGGGGCGCCGCCAGCGCCGAGGCCGTCTCGCCCCGGGTCGAGGTGGTCTCGCCGATGGGGGCCGGCGACGCCTTCATGGGCGCCCTGGCGGCCGGCCTGGCACAGGTCGACTGGGACCTCGAGCGCGGCGGCGAGGCGCTGGCCGTCGCGGTCGAGGCCGGCGCCCATGCCTGCACCGGCTGGGGTGCCCAGGTTTGAGTCCGGCCAGGGCCGCGACCAGGGGGCAGCGCGCCGCCAAGGCCGACGGCTGGAAGCGCCCGAGCAAGCGCCGGGTGCGGGCGATCCGCGACCGTCTGCGGCAGATGTACGGGCGCCCCCGCAACGATCCCCATCGCGACCCGGTCGCCGAGCTGGTGCGGACGGTGCTCTCCCAGAACACCAACGACCGCAACCGCGACGTCGCCTATGAGCGGCTGACCGATCGCTTTCCGAGTTGGGAGGCGGTCCGCGACGCGCCCGCCGCGGAGGTGATCGAGGCGATCCGGCCCGGCGGCCTCGCACAGCAGAAGGGCCCGCGGATCCAGGAGGTGCTGCGCCGGATCGGCGATCCGATCGACCTCGACTGGCTCGCCGAGGCCCGGCGGGCGGAGGCGGTCGAGTATTTGACCGCGCTGCCCGGAGTGGGGCGCAAGACCGCGGCCTGCGTTCAGATCTTCTCCTTCGACCTGCCCGAGATCCCGGTCGACACCCACGTCTACAGAGTCGGCGGTCGGCTCGGCCTCTTCCCGCCCAAGGCCTCGCTGGAACGGGCCCACGACGAGATGCTCGCGATCGCCGATCTCGAGGACGCATACGAGCTGCACATGAACCTGATCCGGCACGGACGCGAGATCTGCCGCCCAGTGCCGCGCTGCGAGCGCTGCGACCTGCGGCGCATGTGCCCCTGGTACCGGGCCAGGAGGTCGGAGGGCGAAAGGTAGTATCTCGGCGCCGTCACGCCCGGCCGCAATGAGCAAGCGACCCTTCGTAATCTCCGCAGTCATCGCCCTCTGCCTGGCGGGCCTGATCCCGCTCTGGGCCTATCTCTCCAACGCCGACTCCAAGACCGGCTCCCGCGAGGTTCCCGCCAGCCTGCAGACCGGCAAGCACCTGTTCGACGTCAACTGCGGCACCTGCCACACCCTCTACGCGGCGGGGACCGACGGCAATTTCGCCCCCAACCTCGACGACCTGCTCGCTCCGACCGGACAGGCGACCTCGAAGTCGACGATCAACGCGACCAAGCAGCGGGTGCTGAACGCGATCGAGAACGGCGTCGACTCGACGACCCCGGGCCGGATGCCGGCCGGTGTCATCGCCGGCGAGCAGGCCGACCAGGTGGCCGAGTTCGTCGCCCGCGAAGCCGGCAAGTAACCGCCCCATAGCCGGCAAGTAACCGCCCCTTATATAGAGTCGGGTTTACGAGTTATGCGCGTGGTCCGGATGACCGCGCTCTCGGCCGCAGCGGTCGTGCGAGGAGGAGTCGGATGAGAGCATTGATGGGACGGATGCGACTGGGCCTCTTGGCCGCGATCGCGGCGCTGGCGCTCTGCGTGGCGCCGAGCGCCGCCCTCGCCTGGGGCCACGGGCACCACGGCCACCACGGGCAGAAGCGAAGCGACCGCGTCCGCGTGATGACGCGCAATCTCTTCCTCGGTGCCGATCTGGGGCCTGCGCTGGCGTCCACCACTCCGGCCCAGTTCTTTGCCGCCAACGGCGCGATCCTGCGCCAGGTCACGCAGACCAACTTCCCGGTCCGCGCCAAGGGCCTGGCCGACGAGATCAAGCAGGAGCACCCCGACCTCGTCGGGCTGCAGGAGGTGGCGCTCTGGCGTACCGCTGCGCCCTCGCTGGCACCGGTGCTCAACAACACTCCGGCCGCGACCCATGTCCGCTACGACTTCCTGCAGCTGCTGCTGGACCAGCTCAACCGCCACCACCCCGGCCTCTACCGAGCGGTGATGGTCGAGCCGGAGTTCGACTTCGAGGCACCGGCGGATGAGAACGGCAAGCCGAACGACGGCCCTGACGCCGCCACGGGCGGGCTGCTGAAGGACACTGAGATCAACGGCCGGCTGACGATGCGCGACGTGATCCTGGCCCGCAACACGACCGCGACAACCAACCCCCTCGGCGGCCATTACAGCCACCTGCTCAACGTCACCGTGTCCGGGATCCCGATCGCGGTCACCCGCGGCTGGACCTCGGTCGACGCGGTCGTCGGCCACAGCCGGCCGTTCCACTTCGTCGACACCCATCTGGAGTCGTTCGACGACGAGACCCAGCACCCCAGCATCCGCGCCCAGCAGGCGGCCGAGCTCGCGGCGGGCCCAGCTCGCAGCACCCTGCCGGTGATCCTTGTCGGAGACCTCAACTCCGACGTCGCGACCGAGGTCAAGCCCGGCGACGCACAGGCGTACCAGACCCTGCTCGACGCCGGGTTCGTCGAGCGCAGCACCAGCAACCCGCTCAGCTGCTGCATCGAGTCCTCGCCGACCCTGATGACCGGAACCGCGGCCGAGTTCAACCACAAGGTCGACCACATCATGACCAGCTCGCCGAAGCTGGTGAGGCTGCAGCGATCCGAGGTCACCGGGCGCCGGATGCACAACGGCTTCTGGGACTCCGACCACGCCGGCCTGTTCAGCAGCCTGAGGCTGTTCCGCTAGGCGGGTACCCCTTGCGGTCAGGGCCCGTGCCGCGCGGGCCCTAACCGCCTGCCGCGGCGTCTTCGCCCCGACGGGTCGAGTTCAGGCAGGCATCTGCCATACTCTCACTTAGATTTATTAGGCAACAAAGACGAAACTTGGAGGATTGGAAAACGTGGGTAAGACGATAGGCATCGACCTCGGCACGACGAATTCGTGCGTAGCAGTACTCGAGGGCGGAGAGCCGACCGTGCTGGAGAACGCCGAGGGCGGACGCACCACACCGTCGGTCGTCGCCTTCACCGAATCGGGGGAGCGGTTGGTCGGAACCGTGGCCAAGCGCCAGGCGGTGATGAACCCCGAGCGGACGATCTTCTCGATCAAGCGCTTCATGGGCCGCAAGGAGTCGGAGGTAAAGGAAGAGGAGACGATGGTCCCCTACCAGGTGGTCGCGGGGCCGAACGGCGACGTTCGCATCGAGGCCAACGGCCAGCAGTACTCCCCTCCGGAGATCTCGGCGATGATCCTGCAGAAGCTGAAGGCTGACGCCGAGGCAAAGCTCGGCGAGACCGTCGACTCGGCCGTGATCACCGTTCCGGCCTACTTCAACGACGATCAGCGCCAGGCGACCAAGGACGCCGGCAAGGTCGCCGGCCTCGACGTGAAGCGGATCATCAACGAGCCGACGGCGGCATCGCTCGCCTACGGGCTCGACAAGGAGGCCGACCAGACGATCCTCGTCTTCGACCTCGGCGGCGGGACGTTCGACGTCTCGGTACTGGAGATCGGCGACGGCGTCTTCGAGGTCAAGGCGACCGCCGGCGACAACCACCTCGGCGGCGACAACTGGGACAAGGCGATCGTCGAGTGGCTGGTCTCGGAGTTCAAGCGCGACCAGGGCGTCGACCTCTCGGCCGACAAGAACTCCCTGCAGCGCCTCTACGAGGCGGCCGAGAAGGCCAAGATCGAGCTCTCCACCACCCAGGAGACGCAGATCAACCTGCCCTTCATCACCGCCACCGACGCGGGCCCCAAGCACCTCGACATCAAGCTGGGCCGGGCGAAGCTCAACGAGCTGACCTCCGATCTGCTGGAGCGGATCGTGGGACCGGTCAAGCAGGCGCTGTCGGATTCGGGCGCCGACATCGACCACGTGGTCCTGGTCGGCGGGATGACCCGGATGCCGGCGGTGCGCGACAAGGTCAAGGACCTGACCGGCACCGACCCGCACCAAGGGGTCAACCCCGACGAGGTGGTCGCGATCGGAGCCGCGATCCAGGCCGGCGTGCTGGCCGGCGACGTCAAGGACGTGCTGCTGCTCGACGTCACCCCGCTCACCCTCGGCATCGAGACCAAGGGCGGCGTGATGACGAAGCTGATCGAGCGCAACACTACGATCCCGACCCGCAAGTCGGAGATCTTCTCGACCGCCGAGGACAACCAGCCCTCGGTCGAGATCCATGTCCTGCAGGGCGAGCGCGAGATGGCCGGTTACAACAAGAGCCTGGGCAAGTTCCAGCTCACCGGCATCCCACCCGCCCCGCGCGGGCTGCCGCAGATCGAAGTCACGTTCGACATCGACGCCAACGGCATCCTGCACGTCTCGGCCAAGGATCTCGGCACCGGTAAGGAGCAGAAGATCGAGATCAAGGGCGGCTCCGGGCTCGACGAGTCCGAGGTCGAACAGATGATCAAGGACGCCGAGACGCACGCCGACGACGACCGTCGCCAGCGCGAGCTGGCCGAGGCCCGAAACGTGGCCGAGAACGCCGCCTATCAGGCCGAGCGACAGCTCGAGGAGCTGGGCGACAAGGTCGACGCGAGCTCCAAGTCGGAGATCGAGGCGGCGATCAAGGACGTCCGCGACAACCTCGAGTCAGGGGATGCCGAGCAGCTCAAGGCCAAGACCGACGCCCTGCAGGCGGCCTTCCACAAGGTCTCCGAGCAGGTCTACCAGTCGGCCCAGGAACAGGCGACGGCCTCAGGCGACGGCGCATCGGACAACGGTGCCGGTGAAGCCGAAGAGGAGGTCGTCGACGCCGAAGTCGTCGACGAGTCCTAGGGGAGGCCGATGAGCGAGCAGCACGAGCCCCGCGGACCGGCGGGCGCTCCAGACCAGGAGCGCCCGCAGGCCACCGCGGCCGAAGATCATGCCGGGTCCGAGCTGGCGGCGCAGGAGGTCGAACGCGACCTCGAGGCGCTGGAGGAGACCAAGCGCGAGCGCGACGAATACCTGGCGCTGGCGCAGCGGACCAAGGCCGACTTCGAGAACTACCGCAAGCGCGTAGCCGGCGAAACCGAGGCGGCGCGGCGGCGCGGCAAGGCCGAGCTCGCCGCCGAGCTGGTGGCGGTGCTCGACAACCTCGAGCGGGCGCTCGCCGCGGTGGACATCGACCCCGAGGCAGCGTTGAAGGGCGAGGTCTCGGCTCAGGGCGCCCTCGAGCAGGGCGTCGTCCTCACCTATCGCGACCTGTACGAGACCCTGCTCCGAGCCGGGGTCGAGGCCTACGACCCAGCGGGAGAGAAGTTCGACCCGCAGTGGCACGAGGCGCTCTCGACCCGGTCCGAGCCCGGCGTCGGGCCCGGAACCGTGCTCGACGTGGCGCAGAAGGGATACCGGCTCGACGGCCAGGTGATCAGGGCAGCCCGAGTCGTGGTCAGCGAGTAGGCGCCGATGGCAGAGGACTTCTACAAGACGCTCGGGGTCGCCCGGGATGCCTCGGCGGACGAGATCAAGAAGGCGTACCGCAAGCTGGCCCGCGAGAACCACCCCGATCGCAACCCCGACGATCCCGGCGCCGAGGACCGCTTCAAGACGATCCAGCAGGCATACGACACGCTCTCGGACGCCGAGAAGCGGAAGCAGTACGACGCCGGCGGGATGTTCTCCGGGATGGGCGGCCGCAACCCGTTCGGCGGCGGTGGCGGCCAGGGCGGCGGCTTCACCGCCGACCTCGGCGACATGTTCTCGAGCATCTTCGGGCGCGGCCGCGGCGAGCCGCGGACGGTTCGCGGCAACGATCTCGAGACCGAGGTCCAGCTGACCTTCGACCAGGCGGTGAAGGGGACCCAGCTCTCGGTCGCGGTACCGAAGGCCGAACGCTGCGCGACCTGCCACGGATCGGGGGCCAAGCCTGGAACCAGCCCCAGCGTCTGCCCGCGCTGCGGCGGGCGCGGAATCGACGCCCAGAGCCAGGGGTTCTTCTCGATCAGCCAGCCCTGTCCGCAGTGCGGCGGCAGCGGCGAGGTGATCGAGCATCCCTGCGAGACCTGCGGCGGCTCGGGCCTGACCCGGCAGACAAAGCGCTACCGGGTCAACATCCCGGCCGGAGTACAGGACGGCACCCGGATCAGGCTCGCCGGCAAGGGCGAAGCCGGTCCGCGGGGCGGTCCGCACGGCGACCTGTACGTGACCACCCGCGTCATCCCGTCGCCCGTCTTCAAGCAGCTTTCCGACGGCAATCTCGAGGTCACGGTGCCGATCACGATCGCCGAGGCGATCAGCGGCGGCACGGTCGAGGTCCCGACCCTCAACGGCACCAAGCGGATTCGGATCCCAGCAGGGACCGAGCACGGAACGGTCCAGCGGCTTCGCGGCGAGGGCCCGCCACGCACCGGCGCGCGCGGTCGCGGCGATATCCGCTACCGGCTCGCGATCGATGTACCGCGCGACCTCGACCGCGAGCAGAAGCAGGCCGTGGAGGCGATGGCCGAGGCCTTCAACGGCTCCAATCCACGCGAGCGGCTGATCCGTGACGCGTCCGCGGCTTCGGGCAAGGTTGACGAGTAGGCGAGGCTGATGGCGGACGGACGGCAGAACAGGCAGGGCCGTGGCGGCCGTGGTGACGGCCAGGGACGCGTCGACGAGACCCGGGGCGTGTTCATGATCTCTGTCGCGGCCGAGCTGGCCGAGATGCATCCCCAGACGCTGCGGATGTATGAGGCGCGAGGGCTGATCAATCCGCAGCGCTCGCCGAAGAACACTCGCCTCTACTCCCAGCGCGACGTCGACCGCCTGCGCCGGATCCAGCAGATGACCAGCGAAGAAGGCCTCAACCTGGCTGGAGTGGAGATCGTGCTCGAGCTCGAGCGAACCGTCGACCGCATGCGGTCCGAGCTGGCGCGGATGCGGCAGCGAACAGCCGAGATGGAGCAGCGGATCGAAGCCGAGGTCGAGCAGGTGAGGCGCTCGCTGCGGGCCGAGATCGTCCCCTACGGCGCCTATGACGTGATTCCCACCGAGACCTCGCGGTCGATCCGGATTCCGGTCCAGCGCCCGCTGCGGCGCGGCGACTAGACCCTCGGCCGCGATCGGCACGCCGCTACCGTGACCGGTGGCAGGCCGACTGCTGCGGCGGCAGATAGTTATAGAAGAGAATAGTTTGCTAGAGTCACGATCTATGCCAAACGAGAGCAATACCTCAGCGCCGGCGGGCATCGAAGTCGAGGGATTGGTGCGCGAGTTCAAGAACGGACCGCGGGCCGTCGACGGCATCGACCTCGAGGTCGATGCCGGCGAGATCTACGGATTCCTCGGCCCCAACGGGGCCGGCAAATCGACCACGGTGCTGATGCTGACGACGCTCCTGCCGCCGACCGCCGGCACCGCGCGGGTCGCCGGCTACGACATCGTCAAGCAGGGCCCAGACGTACGGCGAGCGATCGGCGCCGCACTTCAGGAGGCGGCACTCGATCCGATCCTGACCGGGCGCGAGCACATGCGCCTGCAGACCGCGATGCACGGGCTGCCCAAGCAGGAGCGCCGCGAGCGCGGTGACGAGCTGCTGCACCGGGTCGGGCTCCGCGACGCCGCGGACCGCAAGGTCGGTGGCTACTCGGGAGGGATGAAGCGGCGCCTCGACCTCGCCCTGGCGCTCGTTCACCGGCCGCGGATCCTCTTCCTCGACGAGCCGACCACCGGCCTCGACATCCAGAGCCGCACCGCGCTCTGGGACGAGGTGGCGCGGCTCGCCGGCGAGGACGGGGTGACCGTCTTTCTCACCACCCAGTACCTGGAGGAAGCAGACGCGCTCGCTAACCGGGTCGGGATCATCGATCACGGGCGGATCGTCGCCGAGGGAACTCCGTCGGAGCTGAAGGCGCAGATCGGCAAGCCGACCGTGGAGGTGATCCCGGCCGAGCTCTCCGAGCGCGGGCGGTTGGCCGAGGTTCTGGCCCGCTTCGGCGAGCCGGCCGAGGCCGTCCCCAACGGCGCCGCGGTGCTGCTGAGCGGCGGCGACTCGGAGCTGGCGGCTGTGGTGCGGGCGCTCGACAGCGAGGGGATCGCGGTCCAGCACCTGCAGCTGCACGCCCCCTCGCTCAACGACGTCTTCCTGGCCAAGACCGGGCGCTCCTTGGAGGGCGCGGGCGACGAGGACACCGGCCAGCACGAGATCGTCTCCGAACCAGAGGCCGCGAGGGCATGAGCTCCACCCTGCGCGAGCAGGTCGGCGAGCTGGCCCGGCGCTCGGTGCTGCGCACGATGCGCCAGCCGGCGCAGGTCGTGCCGGCGCTGATCTTTCCCCTCTTCCTTCTGGCCGTGAACTCCGGCGGGCTCGCCAGCGCGACCAAGCTTCCCGGCTTTCCCACCGACTCCTACATCACCTTCCTGCTCGCCGTCCCCTTCATGCAGGGGGCGCTGTTCTCGGTCATGAACGCCGGCACCGACCTCGCCCGCGACGTCGAGACCGGCTTTCTCAACCGCCTCGCGCTGACCCCGCTGCGCGGCGCTGCCCTGCTCAGCGGCCTGCTCGCGGGAGTCGCCGCGCTGGGCCTGATCCAGGGCGTGACCTACATAACTGTCGGCCTGATCGCCGGCGCCGGAGTCGCCGCCGGCGCCCCGGGGGTGCTGGTGATCATCTTCTTCTCGGTCCTGCTGACGATCGGCTTCGGCACCCTGGGGCTCTTCGTGGCGCTGCGGACGGGCTCCGGCGAGGCGGTGCAGGGTCTGTTCCCGGTCTTCTTCGTCTTCCTCTTCCTCTCCTCGATGGTGCTGCCGCGCAACTTGATCCAGACCGACTGGTACCGGACCATCGCCACCTACAACCCGGTCTCCTATCTGATCGAGGCGATCCGCTCGCTGCTGATCACGGGCTGGGACGGCGAGGCGCTGGCGCTCGGCTTCGGCTTCGCGATCGCCATCGCGGTGCTGGGAATGATCGCCGCGACGATGGCCCTGCGGACGAGGCTGGCGCGGACATGAGCGACAGCGCCAGCAGCTTCCGCAGCGTCGCCCTGGCTGTCGCCTGGCGCAGCGCCCATAATTTCGTCAGCAACCCGAACCTCTTCGTGCCGGCGTTGCTCTTCCCGCTCTTCTTCTTCACCGCCTTCGCCGGCGGGCTGGCGACGATCAGCAATGTCCCAGGCTTCGACTTCCCGACCGGTTACACGGCCTTCCAGTTCGTCTTCGTGCTGCTGCAGTCGGCCGCTTTCGGCGGCGTCTTCACCGGCTTCGGGATCGCCCGCGACTTCGAGATGGGCTTCGGCCAGCGGCTGATGCTCGCGGCGCCGAACCGCAACGGGATCGTCGCCGGCTACGCGCTCGCTGCCCTGATCCGGGCCGCTTTGACCTGGGCGATCCTGACCGCAGTGGCGCTCGTCGTCGGGATGAACGTCGACGGCGACCGGATCGACATATTCGGGCTCTACGGCCTTGCCGTGCTGGTCAACCTCGCGGCGACGATGTGGGCGACGGGGATCGCGCTGCGGGTGCGCTCGATCCAGGGCGGTCCGCTGATGCAGCTGCCGGTCTTCACGATCCTCTTCCTGGCTCCGGTCTACGTGCCACTCGACCTGCTTGACGGCTGGATCCACGCGGTCGCCTCGGTCAACCCGGTCACCGTCCTGCTCGAAGCGGGACGCGGCTTCATCTCCAATGAACCGACCACGACCGGGCTGGCCTTTGCGGTGGCCGCCGCGCTGGCCGGAGTGCTGATGTTCTGGGCCTGGACCGGCCTGCGGCGGGCCGAGACCGCCGGTTGATCAAGGCAGGCGGCAGGGAATCCGTGCCTAAACGGCCGTTTCAGATTTAAGTTATAGGCACTTAGATTTCTTTACATTAGGCACATGACCCGCTAACCTTTCTTAGGTGCAGCCAGACCGATTTACGTTGAAGTCCCAGGAGGCCGTTGCGATGGCGCAGCGGCTCGCTTCCGAGCACCGCAACAGCGAGGCGGCGCCGGCGCATCTTCTGCTCGCGCTGCTGCAGCAGGAGGACGGACTGGTGGTGCCGGTGCTGCAGAAGCTCGGCGCCGACGTGGCAGCGATCACCGCCCGGGCCCGCGACGCGGTCGCTTCGCTGCCCACCCTCAGCGGCGAAGCGGAGGCCGACGTCCGCCCCTCCTCGGCTCTGGTCAAGACACTCCAGCGGGCCGAGAAGGAGATGGCCGCGCTCGGCGACGAGTACATCTCGACCGAGCACATCCTGCTCGCCCTCACCGACGCCGCCTCCGGCGTCGCCGACGTGCTGCCGGACCGCGACTCGCTGAACAAGGCGATCGCCGAGGTCCGGGGCCCCCACCGCGTCACCTCGCCGACGCCGGAGAACGAGATGCAGGCGCTGGAGAAGTTCGGCCGCGACCTCACCGCCGAGGCCGAGCAGGGCCGCCTCGACCCGGTGATCGGGCGCGACGAGGAGATCCGCCGCGTGATCCAGGTGCTCTCGCGCCGGACCAAGAACAACCCGGTCCTGATCGGCGATCCGGGGGTCGGAAAGACGGCGATCGTCGAGGGCCTGGCGCAGCGAATCGTCTCCGGCGACATCCCCGAAAGCCTCCGCGACCGCCGCGTCATCGCGCTCGACATCGGCTCGCTGCTCGCCGGCTCTAAATACAGGGGGGAGTTCGAGGAGCGCCTGAAGGCCGTCCTCAAGGAGGTCCAGGCCGCCGAGGGACAGATTGTCCTCTTCATCGACGAGCTGCACACGATCGTCGGCGCCGGTGCGGCCGAGGGCGCAGTCGACGCCGCCAACCTGCTGAAGCCGATGCTGGCGCGCGGCGAGCTGCGCGCCGTCGGGGCGACCACCCTGGACGAGTACCGCAAGCACATCGAGAAGGACGCCGCCCTGGAACGGCGCTTCCAACCGGTCTTCGTCGACGAGCCCGACGTCGCCGACACGATCGCGATCCTGCGCGGGCTGAAGGAGCGCTACGAGGTCCACCACGGAGTGCGAATCGCCGACTCGGCGATCATCGCCGCCGCGACGCTGTCCTCGCGCTACATCGCCGACCGCTTCCTTCCCGACAAGGCGATCGACCTGATCGACGAGGCCGCCTCGCGGCTGAAGATCGAGATCGACTCGATGCCGACCGAGATCGACGAGGTCGAGCGCCGCATCCAGCAGCTCGAGATCGAGCGCGAGGCCCTGAAGAAGGAGCGCGACGACGCATCGGTCGGACGCCGGGAGGCGATCGAGGCCGAGCTGGCGGAGCTGGGCGAGCGCTCGGCCGAGATGAAGGCCCGCTGGCAGAACGAGAAGGGAGCGATCGAGGCGATCAAGTCGGCGAAGTCGCAGCTCGAGGAGGCCAACCGCGAGCTCGAGCGGGCAGAGCGAGACGCCAACCTCGAACGCGCCGCGGAGCTCCGCTACGGAGAGATCCCGGAGCTGGAGCGAACCGTCGCCGAGCAGGAGTCAAAGCTAGCCGAGCTGCACCGCGAGGGCGGCTCGATGCTGACCGAGGAAGTCACCGACGAGGACGTCGCCGAGGTGGTCGGCAAATGGACCGGGATCCCGGTTTCGCGTCTGCTCGAGGGCGAGGTCGAGAAGCTGATCCACATGGAGGAGCGTCTGCACGAGCGGGTGATCGGCCAGGACGAAGCTGTCGAGGCCGTCTCCAACGCGCTGCGCCGCTCGCGGGCCGGCCTCTCCGACCCCCATCGGCCGATCGGCTCCTTCCTCTTCCTCGGTCCAACCGGAGTCGGCAAGACCGAGCTGGCCCGGGCCCTGGCGGAGTTCATGTTCGACTCCGAGCAGGCAATGGTCCGGATCGACATGTCGGAGTACATGGAGAAACACTCGGTGGCGCGGCTGATCGGCGCGCCGCCGGGATACGTCGGATACGAGGAGGGCGGCCAGCTGACCGAGGCGGTCCGGCGCCGCCCCTACGCGGTCCTGCTCCTGGACGAGATCGAGAAGGCGCACCCCGACGTCTTCAACACCCTGTTGCAGCTGATGGACGACGGGCGCCTGACCGATGGACAGGGCCGGACCGTCGACTTCACCAACACGGTCTTGATCATGACCTCCAACGTCGGCTCGGCGGAGATCGCCGGCGAATCTGTCGACGAGCGGATGCGGGAGCGGATCGAGGAAATCCTCGCCGCCACCTTCAAGCCCGAGTTCCTGAACCGGATCGACGACGTGGTGATCTTCCACCGGCTCTCGCGCAGTGATATCGCCCGGATCGTCGAGCTCCAGGTCCAGCAGCTGGTCGGACGGGTCCGCGAGCGCGGGATCGAGGTCGAGTTGACCGAGGACGCCCGCACCCTGCTCGCCAACCTCGGCTACGACCCCACCTATGGCGCCCGGCCGCTGAAGCGGGTGATCCAGAAGCAGCTGGTCGACCGGCTGGCACTGCGGATCCTCGAGGGCGACTTCGGCGAGGGCGACACCGTGCGCGCCGACGCGGCCGACGGCGAGCTGGTCTTCGAGAAGGTCGGCGCGCCGGTCCCCGCGCAGGCCGCCGGCTAGCTAAGCCTCTAGCTCAGCTTCAGCCTAGATGAGCCCGGTCGAGGGTTCGATTTCGGCCTGTCCCAGGGTTCAGAAACGGCCCTGGGGGGCCGTTTGCCGCCGATCGGGGTTGCCAGGCACGGCGACGGCGAATAGGGTCCGAAAGCTGCTGCACAATCGGCCCCGCAACGCACCGTTAACGAATCGTTTCCAAAGCTAGGTCAGATTGCGCAGGAAGCGGGGGCGGAAAGCCGAAAGGTTCGGGCTAAAGGTCCGGCGCCTCAGGCACGAAGATGTAATAGCGGCCCTGCGGCAAACCCTTCCCCTGGCAAATCTGAGCAGATGACGAAATGACCGAGTTGGTGGCGCGAATACAAAGTGGCGACGCTGGCGTGAGAATGCAGGACGTGTTCGAACGCGCCACGTGGCCTCTGCGCAAGTTCGTCTGGTGGCTCGAGGAGAAGGTCTTCTGGCCGGTCGCCGACGCGCTCCGCGGCCGCGGCGAGCACGCCGCGCCGTCCGGGGCCGGCGTCGAAGCGAAGCCGAGGAAGCGGCGCCCCGACCTCCGGGTCGCGTTTGCGACCGTCGGCGCCGCCGCCGTGATCGGGATCGGCGTCGCGGCGCTGGTCGCCGGCTTCGGCGGCGGCGGCTCTGGCTCGACCTCGGTCAGCACTCCCCGCATCGCCGCCACCCCCTCGCCTCCCGCCGCCCCTGCCCCCAAGCAGCAGAGCGCGAAGGCCAACACGCTGCACGGCGCGGCACCGAACTTCCAGTCGGCTTCGAAGGTGACCAAGTCCGAGGCGCAGGCCAACCTGCAGGCCCCGGCGCAGTCGAACGCGCAGGCGCAGACCCAGACCTCGCCGACCGCCGCCACCAACTCCAAGCCTTCCGCGATCCCGACCGGACCCGCGGATGAGACGGCGGCGATGAGCACCGCCCGCGACTTCGCCGGTGCCTTCGTCCTCTACGAGGTCGGCCGCACCAACCCGAAGGTCAAGCGGACCTTCGCCGCCACCGCGACACCCGCCCTCGCCAAGGCGCTGAAGGCCCGCCCGCCCCGCCAGCCGGGGTCGGTCAAGGTGCCCGAGGCAAAGGTCCAGAACATCGTCCTCTCGGCGCCACAGGACAACGGCCGCCAGATCGAGGCCAGCGTCTCGCTGCTGCGACTCGGGGCCCTCAGCGAGCTGCGCCTCACCCTCACCCAGCGTCACGGGACCTGGGCTGTCAGCGAGGTGCGAGGTTGAGACGCCTCCGGCTCGTCGTCGCGACCGTCGTCCTCGGCGGCGCCCTGACGGCCCAGCACGCGGTTGCCGCTTCGACCTCCGGCACGACCACCAAGGCCTCCGGCACGACCACGACTTCCAGCGCCGGCGCTCCGGCCACGACGACGACGACGCCGTCGACCACGACAACGACGACGCCTTCGACAACGACGACCACGACGCCGTCCACCACGACGACCACCCTGGCCCCGACGACCGGCGTCACCGTCAGCCCGACCCCGGTCGCTCCGCCCCGTCACCCCAAGCACCCGAACACCGATAACGGCAACGCCAACCAGGGTGCCGACGGCGGCAAGAAGCCGGACCAGACCCAGGGCCAGGCCTCCAAGCAGGGCAAGAAGGGCAACTCGGCCGGCGTCGATGCCGGAGCGCCGCTTGCACCCGGGGTTCCGAACAACCTCGGTCCCCTGGTCCCGGGACCCTCCTGTGGGGTCGGGATCAGCCCGCCGGCGGCGCTGATGCCGATCTACGAGCAGGCCTCGAACACCTACGGCCTCGGGCCGCAGGGCCCCAGTGTCCTGGCAGCGATCAACGGCATCGAGAGCGGCTTCGGCGCCAACCTCGGTCCCTCATCGGCCGGGGCCGAGGGCTGGATGCAGTTCATGCCCTCGACCTGGGCTGTCTACGGAGTCGACGCCAACGGCGACGGCAAGGCCGACCCCAACGATCCCCAGGACGCGATCTTCGCCGCCGCCAGGTACCTGCAGGCGGCCGGGATGCCGGTCAACACGCCGAGCGCGATCTTCTCCTACAACCACGCCGACTGGTACGTGCAGGAGGTGCTCGCCAGCGCCGCCTGCTACGGCAGCGCCAGAGGCCTGGCGTCGCCGCTCACCGCCGCCGCGGCCAGCTGCCAGCCGGCCCAGGGCAGCCACATCCCCGAGGTCTACATGTCGGCCTTCGAGGACGCCGCCACCCGCTACGACCTCGGCCAGCGCGGAATCTGGGCGCTCGCCGCAGTGGCCCGGCTGGAGTCCAACTACGGCCGCGGGATGGACGCCGGCCAACTGGTCAGCGTCGGCCCGCTGGGGCTCGACCGCGACGAGTGGAATCGCTTCGAGGTCGACGGCGACGGCAACGGACGCATCGACCACGCCGACATCTACGACTCGGCGGCGACCCTGGCGCGCGAATTCTGGTCCCAGGGCGACCTGCGCTCGGGGATCTTCCTCCACAACCAGGCCGAGTGGTACGTGCAGCAGGTCCTCGCCGAGGCCGATCAGGTCTCCGGCAAGTGCACGCCGGCAACCGGCTTCGCGACCTGGTCGATCTCGATGCCGCAATCGTCGATCGGCAGCATGGGCGCCCTGGTGCCGGGCCAGCTCACCCCCTGGGACACGACGGTCTTCGACGGCAAGGAGGTCTGCAGCTACATGGTCCCGATCCTCGACGCCGCGCGCCAGGCGGGCTGGCAGGGCCAGGTCGTCTCCGGCTACCGGACCTACGCCGAGCAGGTCGCGATCCACGCCTCCGGTGTCTTCTCCGCCAAGCCCGGCGAGTCCAACCACGAAGGCTGCGCCGGACTCACCTACGGCAGTGGCAACGGAGCCGTCGACGTCAGCGACCCGCCCGGTTTCGCGGCCGCGATGGCCCAGCTCGGCAACCCGCTGCGAAACACGCTCGGCGCTGTCGATCCCGAGCACTTCTCGCCCGGCGGCAACTAGGCCGCTAGCGGCTGCTGCGCAGCGCCGAGTCGCCGGAGAGCGGGTAGACCGGCACGTCGAGCCGGCGCCGTAGCTCCCCGACCAGCTCCCGGGTCTCGCCGTTCTCCTTGCCTTCGGGCAGCCCGACGATCACCTCGTCGGCGGCGAACTGGCGCAATGTGTCCTCGATCGCCTGCAGCGGATCGGGGTCGCCGACCGCGCCCCGGGCATCGACCTCGGCCGCGGCCAGGGCGCCGATCGTGAGCACGAGCTTTCGCTGGGCGTCGAGGCGCGAGCGCCCGACGTCCGAGGCCCAATGGGAAAGCGGGGTGTTGAGCGCCGGCGCGAGGACGAGCACCTCGGCATCCGCTTGCGGCCCGGCGAACGCCGCCGTGCGCAGGCTCTCCACCGCCGCCGGCTGGTCGACCGGCTGCAGCGCGACCAGCAGCAGGCGGCGCACATGGTCGCCGGCGCTGGCGACCTCGATCGGCACGTCGGGCCGCCGGGTCGCCGCGAAGACCAGCACGGATCCCGCGGCAAGCGCCCCGATCGCCAGTCCGAGGCCGGGGCCGGCGACGATGAAGCCGACCGAGCCCGGCACCACGAGCGCGATCACGACGAGCGGCAGCATCCAGGCCTTGAAGACCAGATTCGTCCTCCCGGTCATGCTTCGAGGGTACCCCGAAAAAACCGCACCCTGGCGGGCGCGCCGACACGAGCGGCGACCCCTCGCATAACGTGAAGAGACGTTGCCCTGACGGTTACCCGCCGAGAGGAGAGAAATGGCCCTTTTCGTAATGCTGACCAACCTGACGCCGGACGGAGTCAAGACCCTGAAGGCAAACCCGAACCGGGTCGGAGAGGTGAACAAGGAGGTCGAGCAGATCGGCGCCAAGGTCGTCGCGCAGTACGCGACCCTCGGTCGCTACGACTTCGTGACCGTGGTCGAAGCGGCCGACGAGAAGACGATGGCGAAGGTCTCGGTCGAGCTCGGCTCGCGCGGCACGATGACCAGCGAGACGATGGCGGCGATGCCCTCCGACGAGCTGGCCTCGGCGCTTTAGGCGGCTCTTGCGGGTCCTGGTAGTCGGCGGAGGCGGTCGCGAGCACGCGATCGTTCGCGCGCTGCGGCGCTCGCCGCAGTCGCCGGACCTGCTCTGCGCCCCCGGCAATGCCGGGATCGCCGCCGACGCGACCTGCCTGTCGCAGGTCGGCGCCGATGACGTCGAGGCGATCGTCGCCGCCGCCCGCGCCGAGGCGGTGGACCTGGTGGTGGTCGGGCCGGAGGTGGCGCTGGTCGCGGGCGCGGCCGACGCGCTCGAGAAGGCCGGGATCGCCACCTTCGGCCCCTCCGTCGCGGCGGCGCAGCTGGAGGGATCGAAGGCGTACGCCAAGCAGCTGATGGCCGAGGCCGGAGTCCCGACCGCCTCGCATACGGTGCTGCGCGACCGCGATGAGGCGCTGGCCCAGCTCGCCTGCGCCTCCTACCCCGCGGTGCTGAAGGCCGACGGGCTCGCGGCGGGCAAGGGCGTGATCATCTGCGCCGGCGAGCGCGAGGCCCGGGAGGCGGCGGAGGTCTTCTTCACCGAGCAGCGCTTCGGCCACACCGAGGTGGTGCTGGAGGAGTTCCTCGATGGCGAGGAGCTGTCGCTGCTGGCTCTCTGCGACGGCGAGAACGTGATCCCGCTGGCGCCGGCCCAGGACTACAAGCGGATCTTCGACGGCGACCAGGGCCCGAACACGGGCGGCATGGGCAGCTACTCGCCGGTGCCGGGCTTCGACGCGGCGACGGTGGATCAGATCGCCGACTCGGTCCACCGCCCGATCGTCGACCTGATGGCGCGGCGCGGAACTCCGTTTCACGGCGTGCTGTACGCCGGGCTGATGCTGACCGAGGCTGGTCCCCGGGTGCTCGAGTTCAACGTTCGCTTCGGCGACCCCGAGACCCAGGCGGTGCTGCCACGGCTGCGATCGGACCTGCTGGCGCTCTGCCTCGCCGCCCGCGAGCCGGGTGGGCTGGCCGGACTGGAGGCCGAGTTCGTCGAGGACTGGGCGGTGACCCTGGTGCTCGCGTCGGCCGGCTACCCGCAGTCCTCGTCGAAGGGCGACGTGATCTCGGGCCTCGACGCGGCGGCCTCCGAGGCGGAGGTCCTGCACGCCGGGACGGCGCGGCGCGACGGCGAGTTCGTCACCGCCGGCGGCCGGGTACTGAACGTGACGGCGCTCGGCCCGAGCCCGGGCGCCGCCCGTGAGCGGGCGTACGATGCGGCGCGCCGGATCAGCTTCGACGGCATGCAGATGCGCTCGGACATCGCGGCGCGGGCGGTCGACCGCGTCACCACCCAAAGCTAGAGAGGGAGTAGCCCGATGGAGATACAGGAGCCCGAGGTCGGTCCCGAGCAGAGGGGCGTCGCCGAGACGGGGACCCCCGCCACAGCGACGATGCCCGAGGTGGAGCAGGCCTTCGAGGAGATCGAGGTCGACGCGCCGCTGGTCGGGATCATCATGGGGTCGGCCAACGACAAGGCGAAGATGCAGCCCGCGGGGCAGGCACTGCAGGACGCCGGCATCCGCTACGAGGTCCGGGTGATGAGCGCCCACCGCGACCCCGAGAAGGTCCGCGACTACTGCCTCAACGCCCGCATGCGGGGGCTGAAGGTGATCATCGCCGGCGCCGGGATGTCGGCGGCGCTGCCCGGAGTCGCCGCCGCGCACTCGGATCTGCCGGTGGTCGGGGTGCCGATCGGGGGCAAGAACCTGGGCGGGCTCGACGCCCTGCTCTCGGCCGTGCAGATGCCGCCCGGTGTGCCCGTCGCCTGCGTCGCCGTCGACGGGGCAAAGAACGCCGGGCTGCTCGCGGTGCGGATAATCAACGCGTGATTCCCCGCTACACGCGCCAGCAGATGGGGGCGGTCTGGACCCCCCAGCGCCGCATGGAGTCGTGGCTGACCGTCGAGCTGGCGGCGACCGCCGCCTGGGCCCAGGAGGGTGTGGTGCCGCGCGAGGCCGCCGACGCCTGCTCCTCTCAGGCGAGCTTCACCGTCGAGGCAGTCGAGGAGCGCGAGGCGGTGACCGGCCACGACGTCGCCGCCTTCGTCGACGTCGTCGCTGCCTCGGTCGGCGAGCAGGGGCGCTGGATCCACTACGGGCTCACCTCCTCCGACGTACTCGACACCGCCCTCGGGCTGCAGATCTCCGAGGCGGGGCTGATCCTCCTTCACGGCGCCACCGCCTACCGCGACGCGCTGGTGCGGCGCGCCTTCGAGCACCGCGACACCCTTTGCGTCGGCCGAACCCACGGGGTCCACGCCGAGCCGACCACCTTCGGGCTGCGGCTGGCCGGCTTCGCCTTCGAGGCCGACCGCAACCTGAAGCGGCTGGGCCGGGCGATCGAGGGCGCCGCGGTCGGCAAGCTCTCGGGGGCGGTGGGCACCTACGCCTCGGTGCCGCCCTCGGTCGAGGAGCGTGTGATGCAGTCGCTCGGGCTGCGCCGCGAGGACGTCTCGACCCAGGTCGTCCCGCGCGACCGCCACGCCGAGCTGCTGGCGGCGATCGCCCTCGCCGGTGCCGGGCTGGAGCGCTTCGCCACCGAGGTGCGAAACCTGCAGCGGACCGAGGTCCGCGAGGTACAGGAGCCCTTCGGCGCCGGGCAGAAGGGTTCCTCGGCGATGCCGCACAAGCGAAACCCGATCCTCTCCGAGCGGCTGACCGGATTGGCGCGGGTGCTGCGGGGCTACGCCCAGACCGGGTTCGAGAACGTCGCCCTCTGGCACGAGCGCGACATCTCCCACTCCGGCGCCGAGCGGGTGGTACTCCCCGACGCGACGATCCTGCTCGACTACATGCAGCACGTCGCGGCCCGGATCGTCGACGAGATGACAGTCGACGCCGGCCGCATGGGGGCCAACCTCGAGCTGACCCACGGTGCCCTGTTCAGCCAGCGGGCCCTGACGGCGCTGGTCGAGTCGGGGATGAGCCGCGACGACGCCTACCAGCTGGTCCAGCGCGCGGCCCAGCGCGCCTTCGACGAGGGAATCCCCTTCCGCGACCTGCTCGCCGCCGAGGCGCCGAACCTCGACCTCGACGCGATCTTCGACTACAACGCCTTCCTCGGCGCGGTGCCGGCCGTCTTCGAGCGCCTCGCAGCGCTGCGCGGCTGAGCGATTTTCCGGCCTCCGCCGGGGCTACCGTTCGCATCTGATGCGGCTCTCGCGTCGGCACTCACGACTGGCCGGCCTGCTCGCGGCACTCGGTGCGGGACTGCTCGCCCTGCTCGTCCCGGCCCCGGCGAAGTCCGATTCCTTCGGCACCAACCTCAACCGGGTGCCCAACAACACCAGCGTCTGCGGTCAGTTCCTCTTTCCCCCGCAACCGGCGACCTGCTCTTCGGAATCGATCGACCTGGGTACCGGAGAGTCGAACTTCCCCCCGGGCGGGACCGGCGTCGTGACCCAGGTCAGGGTCCGGGTCGGCCCGACCACCGGTCCGATGCAGATAGTGGTCGAGGAAGCGCTGCGCCAGGACAACCCCTCCGACCCAGGCCATCCGACCTACGCCTGCTGCAAAGCGATCAACGCGAGCCCGGTCTTTACGCCGGCGGCCAACGCGACCACCCCGGTCAACGTCAACCTGCCGGTCCGCCAGGACCTCGAGCCGGAGGCGAGCGGCTACTTCGTCGACGACCACCTCTCGCTCTCGGTCCTGGACCCGAACGTGCCGATCCCGGCCAACCTCGACAACAACGCCAGCGACGGCCTCTGGTTCCCCGCCTGGCAGGTGGGCCAGGAGCGGGCCGGCATCTATGGGACCCAGGGGGCGATGATCCTCTTCAACGCCGACTGGCGGGCAGGCGATGCACCGGGCACCGGCGGCGATCTGGTCGAGATCGCCCGCATCGCCAAGGTGCAGGGCAACAAGGCGCTGCTGAGCCTGGTCTGCAACCTGACCACGGTCTGCAAGGGCAACGTGCAGCTGCAAAACCAGAACGCCCGCCTGGCGCAGCTGATCCCGGAGATCAATCCGGCACAGGGCGCGGCGGCGAGGGCAAAGCTGAAGTCCTTCGGCAAGCGCAAGTTCAAAATCCCGGCCGGCAAGAAGAAGACCGTGAAAGTGCCGCTGAGCGGGGCCGGCAAGCGATTGCTGCGCGGCCGCCACAGCGCCAAGGTCTGGGCGAAGGTCAAGCTGCGCGGACAGGCGGCGATCCCGTCCTCGCGGGTGAAGCTGAAGAAGTAGCCGCTTAGGCGGCCGCCATCGCCGCAGCCGCGGCGCGGCGCTCGGTCAGGACGACCGGGGTTCCGCGCTTGGGGGAGAAGGTGATGTTGCGGCGGGTCAGGCCCTCCGGCTTGGGGCTGGCCGCCCGCAGCCGGCAGCGGCCGAGGACCTCGCGCAGCACGATCCGCATCTCGAACTCGGCAAAGCTCGCCCCGAGGCAGCGGCGGACGCCGCCGCCGAACGGGATCCAGGCGTAGGTGTCCGGCCCACCGTCGAGGAAGCGCTCGGGCTTGAAACTGCGCGGCTCGGGATAGATGTCCGGGCGCATGTGGGCGAGATAGATCGCCGGGCTGACGTCGCTGCCGGCAGGCAGCGTGTAGCCGTCGATCTCGAGCGGCTCGGCCAGCCGCCGGCCGGCGATCGGGATCACCGGGCGAAGCCGCAGCGACTCGGTGATCGTCGCCCGCATGTAGTCCTCGCCCCCGTCGGCGATCTCGGTCTGCAGCCGCTCCAGCGTCTCGGGATTGCGCAGCAGCAGGTCGAAGGTCCAGGCCAGCGCCGTTGCGGTTGTCTCGTGCCCGGCCAGCAGCAGGGTGACCAGCTGGTCGCGCAGCTCGGCGTCGCTCATCTGCTCGCCGTCCTCGAATCGGGCCGCGATCAGCATCGAGAGAATGTCCTCGCGCGACTCGAGCTCGGGGTCCTGACGGCGGGCGGTGATCTCCTCGTAGATCAGCGCATCCACGGCATCGAGCGTCTTCTGGAAGCTGCGCCACGGGCCCAGCGGCCCGAAGCGCTGGGTGCTGAGGCCGATCAGCTGCCGCAGCGAGGAGCTGGTCTGGCGCAGCAGGACCGCCAGCGCGGCGCGCATGCGCAGCTGGCGCCCGGCGTCGGTGACTCCGAACACCGCCCGCAGGATCACCTCCAGGGTGACGCTCTGCATCCGCGGGTGGATGCGGAAGTCCTGCCGCAGGGGCCAGGAGTCGATCTCGCGGCCCACGGCCTCGGTGATCACCGCCTCGTAGGCGCGCATTCGCTCGCCGTGGAACGGGGGAAGCATCAGCTTGCGGCGGGCCATGTGCTCGGCGCCCTCCAGCAGCAGGATCGAGCGCGGCCCCATCACCGGCTCCAGCGTCGTCGCCCGGCCGGGGGGCATCTTGTTGGCGCGGTTCGAGTAGACGGCCTTGGTCGCCGCCGGGTCGGAGGTGAGATAGAGCGGGGTCTTGAAGCCGACGAACTTGATCCCGAAGGTCTCGCCGTGGCGGCGGCTGGCCTCGTCCATGAACTCGATCGGGCGAAAGAACCAGCGCACCGTCTGGGTGGCGGGCCGCATCTGGAGCTCCGGCGGCAGGGTCATCGGGAAGGAAAGGATCACACATTGCGGATTACGCCTCTGTGGGATCGCTCCGGCGCGCAGCCCGCGCCGAGCCCGTTGTTAGCATCGACCCGGTCCCGTGTCCGTCGCCATCGCCGACCTCAAGCATCACTCGACCGGCAAGGTCCGGGAGATCTACGAGCTCGAGGACGACCTGCTGATGGTCGCCTCGGACCGCATCTCGGTCTACGACGTCGTGCTGCCGACGCCGATCCCCGACAAGGGCAAGGTGCTGAACCAGATGTCCCTGTTCTGGTTCCAGCTGACCTCCGACATCGTTCCCAACCACTTCATCTCCGAGGACGTTCCCGAGGAGGTCACCGACCGGGCGATGCGGGTCAAGCGCCTGGAGATGTACCCAATCGAGTGCGTGGTCCGCGGCTACCTGTCCGGGTCGGGGTGGCGCGAGTACAGGGAGAGCGGCTCGGTCTGCGGGATCGAGCTGCCGGAGGGGCTGAGCGAGTCCGACAAGCTCCCGGAGCCGATCTTCACCCCGGCGACCAAGGCCGAGATCGGCGACCACGACGAGAACGTCGACTTCGACCGGGCCGCCGAGATCGTCGGCGACCGGGCGCTGATGGAGGAGCTGCGGCGGATCTCGATCGAGGTCTACCAGCGCGGCGCCGACCACGCCGCCCAGCGCGGGATCATCCTCGCCGACACCAAGTTCGAGCTGGGCCGCTCGGCCGGAGCCGAGATCGTCCTCGCCGACGAGGTCCTGACCCCCGACTCCTCGCGCTTCTGGCCCGTCGACGAGTACGAGCCGGGCCGCACCCAGCCCTCCTTCGACAAGCAGTTCGTCCGCGACTGGTCGGATGAGATCGGCTGGGACCACTCGGCGCCGGGACCCGAGATCCCCGCCGACGTGGTCGAGCAGACCCGCGGCAAGTACGTCGAGGCCTACGAGCGAATCACCGGCCTCAGCTTCTGAGCCCCAGGGCCACTGCCGTCAGCTTGACAATCGCTCGGCGCTGAGCGACCGTTGACGTTCAGATAGCCACAGTCCGCAACGCGGTCAGGACGCGGCGAGCGCCGCGGGGCGGCAGAAGGCAAGGGGGAAGGGAAGCATTCATGACACGACGCACCAGGTGGCCACGCCCTTCGCCGGCCCTGCTGCTCGCGATCGTCGCGCTGGTCGCAGCGGTCGGCGGCACAGCGGTCGCGGAAGGCGGAGCGACGATCAGCGGCCTCAGCCACGGCGAGAAGAAGCAGGTCCGCAAGCTGATCCGCAAGATCGCCAACAAGAGGGCGCGCAAGATCGCGGACAAGCGGATCACCGCACGGGCGCCAAACTTGTCGGTGGCCGGCGCGAAGAAGGTCAATGGTCACGCTGCCGACTGTCCCGCCGGAACCACCCTGATCGGGGGGTATTGCTTCGACATCGCGGCCCGTGGCCCGGCAGCGGGCGTCTTCGCAGCCTCCGATGACTGCGCCAGCGTGGGTGGCTTTCTGCCGACGACCTTGATGCTGCGCTCCGCGAGGGGCCAGATCGACCTCGGCAACGGGCCGGCCCCCGAGTCCTCGTATACGGACTCGGTCATAAGTTCCGGCAACATGACCGTCATCGTCTTCAACAACGGAGGCGTCCTCGCGACCTCGACCTTGACGGCATCCAAGTACCACTGCGCGTACCCGCTGCTCAGGTAGCCGACCGGCGATGAAGTGCCGTGCGCTCCGCCGGGTCAAGGCCGGCGGAGCGCACGGCCACGTCGCGATCGGGGCATCACGTCGAGGCCTTAATGTGAGGCCCGTGAAGGCACGAGTTCTGATCCGACCCAAGGAGGGCATCCTCGATCCGCAGGGCAAGGCGGTGGAGCGAGCGCTGCCCGCGCTCGGCTTCGAGGACGTGGCCCACGTGCGGGTCGGTCGGATGGTCGAGCTCGAGGCCGCCAGCACCGAGGAGATCGCCGCCCTCTGCGAGAAGCTGCTCGCCAACCCGCTGATCGAGGACTTCGAGATAGAGACGATCGAGTGAACTGGGGCGTGGTCCAGTTCCCCGGTTCATGCGACGAGCGGGATGCGGTCGCCGCCTGCGCGCGGAGCGGCGAGGCGCGGCTGCTCTGGCACGGCGACTCCGACCTCGGCGGCGTCGACGCGATCGTCGTCCCCGGCGGTTTCTCCTACGGCGACTACCTGAGGGCCGGGGCGATCGCCCGCTTCTCGCCGATGATGGAGGCGATCGGCGAGTTCGCCGCCGGCGGCGGTCCGGTGCTGGGAATCTGCAACGGCTTTCAGGTGCTTTGCGAGGCCGGCCTGCTGCCCGGCGCGCTGCTCGTCAACGAGCGGCTGCGCTTCGTCTGCCGCCAGGTCGAGCTGGTCGTGGAGAGCAACCGCTCCCCGTTCACCGCGGGGCTGGAGGTCGGCGAGTCGCTTTCGGTCCCGGTCAAGCACGGCGAGGGCCGCTACTTCGCCCCCGATGAGCTGCTCGACGAGCTCGAGGAGGCCGGCCAGGTGGCGCTGCGCTACGCGCCTGGCCAGAACCCCAACGGCTCGGTCCGCAACGTCGCCGGGGTCACCAACGAGGCCGGCAACGTGCTCGGCCTGATGCCGCACCCCGAGCACGCGGTCGACCCGCGGACCGGGTCGGCGGACGGGCTGCGGCTGTTCGAGGCCGTCGCCGGGGCGGCGGCGTGAGCGGCGGGGCCGTGACCGCCACCGCTCCACATCGAGAGCTCGGCCTCACCGACGACGAGTACGCGCGGATCTGCGAGCTGCTCGAGCGCGAGCCGAACGGCGTCGAGCTGGCGATGTTCTCGCTGCTGTGGTCCGAGCACTGCGCCTACAAGCACTCGCGAAAGCTGCTGCGGCGGCTGCCGACCGAGGGCGAGCGGGTGCTGATGGGGCCGGGCGAGAACGCCGGCGCGGTCTCACTCGCAAACGGGTACGCGGTCGCCTTCAAGGTCGAGTCGCACAACCACCCCAGCGCAGTGGAGCCGTTCCAGGGGGCCGCGACCGGGGTCGGCGGGATCCTCCGCGACGTTTTCGCGCTCGGCGCGCGGCCGATCGCGGTGCTCGACTCGCTGCGCTTCGGCGAGCTCGACTCGGAGCGCTCGCGCTACCTGCTCGACGGCGCCGTGCGCGGGATCGGCCACTACGGCAACTCGATCGGGGTGCCGACGGTCGGCGGCGAGATCTACTTCGAAGCGCCGTACGAGCACAACTGCCTGGTGAACGCGATGTGCGTCGGCCTCGCCCGCGCCGACGAGATGGTCCGCGCGGCGGCCAGCGGCCCCGGCAACCTGGTGGTGCTGATGGGCGCCTCGACCGGACGTGACGGGATCGGCGGCGCCTCGGTGCTCGCCTCGGCCGAGCTCGACGAGGGCGAGGAGAAGCGGCCGAGCGTGCAGATCGGAGACCCTTTCGAGGAGTCGAAGCTGCTCGAGTGCTGCCTCGAGCTCCTCGCCAAGGGACTGCTGGTCTCGCTGCAGGACCTCGGCGCCGCCGGGCTGACCTCCTCGGCCGGCGAGATGGCCTCGGCGGGCGGGGTCGGGATCGACATCGACGTCGGCCGGGTGCCGCTGCGCGAGGCCGACATGGAGCCGTTCGAGATCATGGTCTCCGAGTCCCAGGAACGAATGTTGGCCGTGGTGACGCCTGCGAATCTCGAGGCTGTGCTGGCGGTCTGCGAGAAGTGGCAGACGGGCTCGGCGGCGATCGGCGCAGTCACCGACACGGGCCAGATCCGCGTCCTGCATGGCGATGAGGTCGTCGGCGACATGCCGGTCGCGGCGCTGGTCGACGGCTGCCCGCTCTACGACCTCGAGCCCGGCGAGCCGGATTCCTGGGCCTACGGCAACCGCGCGACCCTCGACCCCGGCGCCGATGCCGGCGCCGTGCTGGCTGCCCTGCTGGCTTCACCGAGCATCGCCTCGAAGCGCTGGGCCTTCGAGCAGTACGACCCGATCGTCGGCTCGCGGACGGCGCGCCGCCCCGAGTCGGCCGATGCGGCGGTACTGATGGTGCCCGAGTCCGAGGCGGCGATCGCGGTCTCGATCGACGGCAACGGGCGCCGGGTCGCCTGCGATCCCTACCGCGGCACGATCGAGGCGGCGCTGGAGTGCGCCGCCAACCTCGCCTGCGTCGGTGCCGAGCCGCTCGGGGTCACCAACTGCCTCAACTTCGGAAACCCCGAGAAGCCGGTGCCGGCGTTCCAGCTCGAGGGCGCCGTCGACGGGCTCGCCGCCGCCTGCGAGGCTCTTGGCGCCCCGGTGGTCGGCGGCAACGTCTCCCTCTACAACGAGGGTCCGGAGGGACCGATCTATCCGACCCCGGTGATCGGCATGGTCGGCGAGCTGCCCGACCCCGAGCGCGCAGCCGGCAGCGGCTTTGCCCGCGAAGGCGACGCGATCGCGCTGGCGGGCCCTTTCGCGCCGTCGCTGGCCGGCTCGGAGCTGGCGAAGCTGCGCGGCGAGCTCGACCTCGGGCTGCCCGGCGCCGACTTGGATGCCGTCACGACCGCGATCGCCGCGCTGCGCGAAGCGGTGCGCTCGGGCGCGGTCGCCTCCGCGCACGACATTAGCGACGGCGGCCTCGCCTGCGCGCTCGCGGAGTGCGCGATCGGGGGCGGAATCGGCTGCCGCGTCGACCTCGACCCGCTGGTCGAGGAACGGGGCGCCTCGGGCGAGACGGCTTTGTTCGGCGAGGGGCCGGGCGGGTTCCTGGTCAGCGGCGACCGCGGGGCGCTGGAGCGGCTCAGCGTCCGACGCCGCTCTCGCTGCTTCTGATCGGCGAGGTCGGCGGCGATGCGGTCGAGATCGAGGCCGCTGAGCAGTCGCTCTCGGTCTCGCTCGCCGACGCCGAGGCCGCCTGGCACTCGCTCGCGGAGACGCGCCGAGGCCCAGCCGGCCCGGCGGTTTTCCGTAGTCAGGTCGAAGTCGATCTCCCAGTTCGACCCGTCCTCGGCCTTCTCCCAGCGGCCATCGATCGTCTCGCCGTCCTCGCTGAACTTGCCGCTGAAGCGCTGCGGGAACGGGTCCGGGTCGTCGCGCCAGAGCCTCCAGAGGCCGTCGGCGAAGGTCATCTCGTAGATCCGGTGCACGCCGCGGGAGTCGAAGTAGTGCTGGCGCAGGCTCTCGGGCTCGTCGCCGGAGCCGATGAGCATGATCCCGTCCGGCGCCTCGGGCAGCTCGACCGTCTGGCGCTGGACCAGGAAAGTTCGCCCCTCGAACCATTCGAAGCTGGCGCCGGCCTCCCCGGGCCAGGGCGGTCCTCCCGGCGGGCCGGCCTCGAGGCTCCACTCGCCGACCAGCGGTTGCAGCCGTTCCAGGCCCATGCTGTGACGATCCTAGCCGCGAGGGAATTCCCGGGCCGGATCCGAGCCCGTTGCTACCCTGCCGGGGTAGGCACTCTGCCTGCGCGTCCAAATCCTCTATCAGCGAGGCGAGCGCGCCCTTTTGACCGCTACTGAGCGGCTGCATCTAGAACGCGAGGGTCCCCGCGACGAGTGTGGCGTCTTCGGCGTCTACGCGCCTGGCCACGATGTCGCCCGCCTCGCCTACTTCGCCCTCTACGCGCTCCAGCATCGCGGCCAGGAGTCAGCCGGGATCGCCACCTGCGAGGGCGGGCACATCACGACCCTGCGCGACGCCGGCCTCGTCTCCCAGGTCTTCGACGAGGAGAAGCTGCGGGCGCTGGAGGGCGACATGGCGATCGGCCACGTCCGCTACTCGACCACCGGTGGTGGCTCGTGGGAGAACGCGCAGCCGGTCTGGCGCGACGACGGGCGCGAGCTCGCCCTCGCCCACAACGGCAACCTGACCAACGCGGTCGAGCTCTACAACGAGATGCGCGAGAAGGGACTCGAGTTCCGCGGCACCTCGGACTCCGAGATCATGGCGGCGCTTCTGTCCTCCAACGACGGCCGCTACATCGAGGACGCCGTCGCCGATGTGATCCCGCGGCTGCAGGGCGCCTACTCGACCGTGGCGATGACCAAGCACGCGATCGTCGCCTTCCGCGACCCCTATGGGGTGCGGCCGCTGTCGCTGGGCAAGCTCGGCGACCGCTTCGTCGTCGCCTCGGAAAGCTGCGCCTTCGACATCATCGGCGCCGAGCTGCTGCGCGAGGTGCATCCGGGCGAGATGGTCTCGCTCTCAGAGCGCGGGCTCGAGGTGCGCCAGGTCGTGCGCTCCGATCGCCCGGCCCTCTGCGTCTTCGAGCAGATCTACTTCTCGCGCCCGGACTCCCGGCTCGACGGTTCCGTCGTCCAGCAGGTGCGGGGCCGGATGGGCGAGATCCTCTGGCGCGAGGCGCCGGTCGACGCCGACCTGGTGATCTCGGTCCCCGACTCGGGCAACCCGGCGGCCAACGGCTTCGCGCGCGCCTCCGGGATCCCCCAGGACGACGGCCTGATCAAGAACCGCTATGTCGCCCGCACCTTCATCCAGCCCGGGCAGGAGCTGCGCAAGCACGGGCTGCGGCTGAAGTTCAACCCCCTGCCCGAGATCATCGAAGGCAAACGGGTGGTCGTCGTCGACGACTCGATCGTGCGCGGCAACACGACCCGCCAGATCGTCGGCATGCTGCGCGACGCCGGCGCGCTCGAGGTCCACCTGCGAATCTCGGCGCCGCCGATTCGCCACCCCTGCCACTACGGGATCGACATGTCGACCCGCGAGGAGATGGTGGCTCACGGTCGCACGATCGACGAGGTGGCCACCGAGCTGGGCGCCAACTCGCTCGCCTACCTCTCGATGGAGGGCGTCTACGAGGCGGTGGGCAGCGGCCCAGAGACACACTGCGACGCCTGCTTCACCGGCCGCTATCCGATCGACGGCGACCCCGACTCCGCCAACGGCAAGTGGGCGTTGGAGGAGATCGAGGTCGTGCCGGTCAGCCGCTAGCCGAAGTTGCTCCCCACCTGCAGGTAGGGTCGCCGCCGTGGCCGAGTTCAAGCTCTGCGTGCTCGCCTCGGGGGCCGGGACCAACCTGCAGGCGATCATCGACGCCCTCCACGGCTCCGACGGGATCGACGTCGCCGGAGTGGCCTCGGACAAGCCGGACGCGAAGGCCCTGGAGCGCGCGGCCGCGGCCGGGATCGAGACCGCGACCTTCGCCGGCGCCGATTACCCCGACCGCGAGGCGCGCGACACCGCGATCGGCGATTGGATCGAGGGCCGCGACGCCGACCTGGTCGTCCTCGCCGGCTACATGCAGCTTCTCTCCCCCTCCTTCGTGGCCCGCTTTCGCAACCGGATCATCAACATCCACCCCGCGCTGCTGCCCTCCTTCCCGGGCCTCGACGCGATCGAGCAGGCGCTCCAGCACGGGGTCAGGGTGACCGGGGTGACCGTGCACTTCGTCGACGAGGGCGTCGATTCGGGGCCGATAATCGTCCAGCGGCCGGTGCCGGTGCCCCCTGACCGTGACCCCGCCGCGCTCGCCGAGGCGATCCATTCGACCGAGCATGCGCTCTATCCGCAGGCAATCGAGTTGATAGCCCGCGGCCGGGTTAGGATCGACCCCTCGAATCCGCGTCTGGTCCTGATCGATTGACCGAATCCCAGCCAACCGCCCAGAGCATCGTCGACAGCGCGATCTCCCGCGCCGAGGAGGGCCGCGCCCGTGACTCGGGCGGGCTGAAGATCCGCCGGGCGCTGATCTCGGTCTCCGACAAGACCGGGCTTCCCGACTTCGCCAGGGGCCTGGCCGAGCTCGGGGTCGAGATCCTCTCCACCGGTGGGACCGCCAGCGCCCTGCGCGAGGCCGGCGTCGAGACGCAGGAGGTCTCGGCATTCACCGGCAGCCCGGAGATCCTCGACGGCCGCGTGAAGACCCTCCATCCGCGCCTGCACGCGGCGCTGCTGGCCCGCCGCGACGATCCCGATCACATGTCGACCCTGGCCCGCGAGGAGATCGAGCCGATCGATCTCGTCTGCGTGAACCTCTATCCGTTCGAGCGCGTGATCGCCGGCCGCGACGTCGACCCCGACGAGGCGATCGAGAACATCGACGTCGGCGGCCCGACGATGATCCGCGCCGCGGCCAAGAACCATCACGGCGTCGCCGTCGTCGTCAAGCCCGAGTCCTATGACGCGGTGCTGGCTGAGCTGCAGGAGTCCGACGGCGAGATCTCCGAGAGCACCCGCCACTGGCTCGCCAACGAGGCCTTCGCCCAGACCGCCCGCTACGACGCCGCGATCAGCAACTGGTTCGGCAGTGCCTACGAGGACTTCCCCGAGCACCTCGCGGTCAGCTTCGAGAAGCTCTTCGACCTCTCCTACGGCGAGAACCCGCACCAGCGGGCGGCGCTCTACAGCGAGGTCGGCGCGCGCTCCAACGTGCTCTCGCGGGTCTCGAAGCTGCACGGCCGGGCACTCTCGTTCAACAACGTCCTCGACCTCGACTCGGCCCAGCGGCTGCTGGCCGACTTCGAGGATCCGGCCTGCGTGATCGTCAAGCACAACAACCCCTGCGGAGTGGCATTGGGGGAGGACGGGCTGGATTCCTACGAGCGGGCCCTGGCCTGCGACCCGATGTCGGCCTTCGGCGGCGTGATCGCGATCAACCGCGAGGTCAAGGCCGAGCTCGGCCAGCGCCTGCACGAGAACTTCGTCGAGGTCCTGGTCGCGCCGATCTACGAGCAGGCGGCGCTCGACGCCCTGCAGCAGAAGGAGGCGATCCGGATCCTCGCCGACGAGGAGCGGCGCTCGCCGCCGCCGACCGAGCGTGACCTGCGCCGGGTTCGCGGCGGGATGCTGGTCCAGGATCGCGACGGCGACCCCGAGCCGCGCGAGCTGATGGAGGTGGTGACCAAGATCGAGCCCACCGAGGAGCAGTGGCGCGACCTGCTGTTCGCCTGGGTGGTCGTCCGACACGTGCGCTCGAACGCGATCGTGCTCGCCCGCGACGCGGCGACGCTCGGCATCGGCGCCGGGCAGATGAGCCGGGTCGACTCGGTGCGACTGGCGATCGAGAAGTGCCGCGAGGCGCGCGGTGACGAGGCCGAGGGACTGCTCAAGGGCTCGGTCCTGGCCTCGGATGCGTTCTTCCCCTTCGCCGACGGACCGCAGGCGGCGATCGAGGCCGGAGCGACGGCGGTGATCCAGCCCGGGGGCTCGAAGCGCGACGCCGAGGTGATCGAGGCCTGCGAGCAGGCCGGCGTGGCGATGGTCTTCACCAAGCACCGCCACTTCCGCCACTGAGCTAGTCCGGCTCCTCCTCGCCGGCGTGGGGATCGCCGCGGAGCTGCTGCAGCCGTTCGGCGACCATGATCTCCGCCGCCTCGGCGACGATGTAGACGAGCGGCGCCGCGAATCCCGCCACCGGCCAGGCGACTGGGGCGTCGATCGCCTCTCCGACCGCGATCGCGGTGCCGACGCCGGCGGCGACGGAGGCGAAGTTGAGCGCCGTGCCGAGCAGCGCGACCTCGGAGGGGACCTTGGTGACGCGGAGCCGGAACCCACGCGTGACGATGCCCTCGAGCAGGCCGACCGAAAGGGCCGCCGCGATTCCGAAAAAGAGGACGTCGCCGAGCGACTTGGTCGGCTGCAGCGAATCGAGCACCCCGAACGAGGCGGTGATCATGATCGAGAAGCCGAAGGCGGTGCTGTTGCCGCGAACGGAGCTGCTGAAGCCACGGCCGACCGGGCCGTGGTCGACAATGCCCTCGCCTGGGTCTCGGTTTCCCATCGAGCCAAGTGTTACCCGCGTGGCGGCGCCTAAGCATCAGCGCCCGTTTCCGGCTCCGGTCGCGGGGTAGGCGGCAGGCATGCGAGTAGCAGTGATCGGAACCGGGATCATGGGCTTCCCGATCGCCCGGAACCTCGCCGCGGCGGGAATCGGGGTAAGCGCCTGGAACCGCACCCCTGAGCGCGCCGAGCCGCTGCGCGAGCACGGGGTAGAGGTGGCCGAGGAGGCGGCCGGAGCCGTGGACGGTGCCGAGATGGTGCTGACGATGCTCAGCGACGGTGAAGCGGTGCGCTCGGCGATGACCGGGAGCGGGATCCTCGACGCCGCCGCGGAGGGCACGATCTGGGCCCAGATGAGCACGGTCGGGCTCGAGGCGGCGGATGAGCTCGCGGGGCTCGCAGAGGGGGGCGGCCTGCGCTACGTCGACTGCCCGGTGCTGGGCACCAAGCAGCCGGCCGAGCAGGGCAAGTTGACCGTGCTCGCCGCGGGGCCCGAGGAGCTGCGCGAAAGTTGCGACCCGGTCTTCGACGCGATCGGCGCCAAGACGGTCTGGATGCCGAATCCCGGCGACGGGCAGCGGCTGAAGATGGTCGTCAACAGCTGGGTGCTCGGGCTCGTCGAGGTGATCGCGGAGACGATCGCGGTGGCCCACCGGCTCGGGGTCGAGCGGCGACGCTTCCTGGAGCTGATCGAGGGCGGCCCGCTGGATTCCGCCTACGCGCAGCTGAAGGGCAAGATGATGATCGAGGGCGACTTTCCGCCCTCGTTCCCGCTCGAGCTTGCGGCAAAGGACGCGCGTCTGATCCTCGAGGCGGCCGGCGACGCGGACTCGCTGCCGCTGCTGGCGGCGGTCCGCGAGCAGATGCAGCGGGCGGTCGAGCTCGGCCACGGCGACGAGGACATGGCGGCGACCTTCACCGCCGCCGTCGATTCGGACTAGCCGCGGCCGGCCGGGCGCTGGATCTGCGCCCCGCAGGCCCCGAGGCCGTAGAGGAAGGCACGCTGGCGGGCCTGCTCCAGAGCCGGCGGTATGCCGCTGCCGCGATTCAGCAACGTCGGATCGGCCCGCAGCTGCCCGATTCCCTGGTCGGCGAGGTCGAGGATGCGGGCGATCGTCTTGCCGTCTCCCGGCGGGGGAGTCAGTCCACGCAGCTTCGAGTACTGGTGGCGCAGGATCGGGATCGCCTCGCGGTGCGCAAAGGCCGTGACCGCCGCGACGCTGGGCTTCTGCTCGGGCGCAAGTTCGCCGAAGTAGCGATTGCCGCTGAGGATCAGCCGCTTGCGGCCTTCGGTGCAGATCCGGTCGGCGCGGTCGACGAAGGCCGAATGGACGAGCGCGTTCGACACCGCGTCGGCGTCGCTGCCCTGATTCGCGGACCCGCCGCCGCAGCCCGCCAGCGCGGCCAGCAGCGCCGCCAATCCTGCCGATCGGAGCTTCATCGGATGGGCGTGTTCAAAAAATGCGAGAAGTGGCTTCAGGACCGCGATTCCGAACGGCCGCTGAGTATCTGAATCTCCGCACTCAGCGGGTTTTGCCCTTCACAGCTTCAAGCTCCTGCTCGCCGATACAGCTCCGAAAGGGTTAGCTCTTCGACCTCGGTCTCGCTCTTGCCAACCAGGATCGTGGTGTTAAGAGCGCTCTTGGCGCTAATCGATCTGTCCTGGACGTCGTCCAGCGCAGGCTTCAACCGTTTCACGGAGCTGTAGAAGTCGTCCCGAGCTGCCTCAGGGGAGTCCCCAGACCCACTCGGCGTCGGACTCTCATCCACCAGCTCGTGGATGAATGCGTGGTAGGTGGATTTGTCGCGGAAGGTGAGAAGTGTCAGCTCGGTCGACGGGTCCATAAGCGGCTGCAGGATTCAGCGTGCGCGCCTCATTGTTGTTCGATGGAGGAACTCAAACCGACCCTACCAGCGGCCGGACTCGCTCAGATCAGCCCGGCGGTGGTGCGCCAAGAAATCATCAATACGCGACAGCTACGCATGGCGATTCGACGGGCAGTGGCTGATACCCGAGATCGGACGCGCACGCACACAGCCGTGCCCCTCAATCCCTGGTGCCGAAAACGGGCTATGGGCCGCCGATGGCCTGGATCACTCGAGCGGCCATCTGCTCATGTTCCTCGCTCTGCTCTCCAAGCTCGTCTTGGAGATAGGCGTAAAGCCGTCTCGATGCCCTTGTGTTTCGTCCACCGCTTACAGAGCCAACGGCGACGAGAAGGTTCTCCTGGGTCGCCGGTGGCAATGGCCGAACGACATCGATCCCTGCCATGACCAATGGCTCAGCAGCCTTCGCCCGCAGGCCGGTCATCTTGCGGATTTCGGAGGCAATGCCGGCGTGCTCCGGAGGCGCGGCGGCCAGCAGCCACGTCCGCAAGTGATTCACCAATCTCAGCTGATCGTCATCCGAGAGCTCCCCGACGTTGGGAGCGATTGCTGCGAGGAGGTGCTGGCCGCGCCCGCTGGACTCCGGATGAGCCAATGTCACCTCAACCGCCTTGGAAAGAGCTAACCCAAATGCCTCATCCGAGGGTCCGAGGTTCGCCAGAGCGTTTGCAGCGGAATCGTCGCCGCCCTCGATCCGAGACGCGATCAGTTGCCCGAAGCGCTCCTGCTGTGATTGATCCATGTACTCGGAGAGACGACTCAGCAGCGGATAAGGGAGGGCGGTCTCCGCTGGTTGCTGCTCACACCAACCAAGCACCTCCTCAGCAATTGCTACCCCCTCTGCACGCACAAGCTCTTTGTGCTGATTCGCGAGTTCAAGCGCGGCTTCTGCCTGACCTTGCTCGACAGCACCAAGCAGGATCTGACTTAGGCGTTGAGGAGCCTCATCCGGTGCCAGACGGATCACGAGCTCAGTTGCTAGGACTCTTTCAGCCGCGTGCTGGCGGGCGACGTTTGTTAACTGCTCGACGACTGGACCGACGAGCTGCCTGACAAGGCCGTCAGCTTCCAGTTCCAGTAGGAGGCGGACAGCTTCATTGGGGTCCGCGAAAATCGTTCCTGACAATGCTGCGGCCAGGCTGTCGCTGGCTGATTCTTCTCCTCGTTGCACCGCCATCTGCCACAAGCGCAAAATCTCTGCACGCGCTTCAGCCGGATAGTTCCCCCACTGCTGCGGCATCTCCTGTGCGAGTCGGACCCATTGGTTATCTTGCATCGCTTCTATGGGACCGATCAGCTCCAGGGCCCGCTTGGCGGTGATCGACAACGCTTCAGGATTCCCCTGGGTGCCGGCGAGGGTTCGAATCACCAGATCCACGGCTCCCTCGGCAACCGCAGGATCCTGCAGCTCGGCAGCCCCAGCCTTGGCTACCGCAAAGGCTGCATCTCGGCCCACGAGTGAAGTGAGTCCGTCTGGATCTGGCTGGTCCAACGCTTCGAGAGCAGCCTGAATCACCGGCGTTGACAGCAAGGTCGGATCGGCCTCGACGAGGCGCGCAAACAGTTCGAACTTTCCGGCAAGCTCAGCAGTCAGAGTGTTCGAAATCCGGCTTCTAGCCCCAGGTCGCAGCTCGGTTGCCACTAGGGACAAAGCATCAGATGCCGAGCCCCGTTCGGCATCTGTCTTGTTCTCGCCGGCAAAGCGCTCAACCACACGATCGAACACCTTGTGACGGTCCGTGACGCTAAGCGACCTGCTGGCCTCTATCAGCGGCTCGGGATCAAGGACGTCTAGCTGAACCAGCAGACCAGCGTTATCGACCGCGACTTTCAAGACCTCTGTCCGCGGCTTTTCATACTGGGAGAGGCCTTCGACCGAAACCATCATTCCGACACCGGCACGTGCCCCAGCGTCAAAGCCATCCTCAAGCTCATCTTGCACCAGCTCGGGCATGTTCTCGGCGAACTTCTTCCGCTCCTCAGCAGTTAGGTCGTCCAGGATCTTCTCCACCTCTGCACGGTCTTCGTTGACCACCGCTTCATGGAATTCAGCAAAACCTGGAAGGCCTGCTTCAACCTTGGATTGTTTGAGGTTTACGAACGCCCGGAGATGAATCGAGCTGGTCGTTCGGGAGGCCTGAAGGAAAGCCGCGAACGCTTGTGCCGCCGCGTGGCCTTCAGGAGTGTCGTCTTCCTGGCCGTCGAACCAGACTTCCCGATTCGATTCAGCTTGGCGGTGCCAGTCCTTGAGCACCCCCGGCTCGCGCTGGAACATCGCAAATGCCCGCGGCCACTCGGACTCGAGCAGTGAGAGCTTGGCAATCATCATGATGTCGCCGCTGATCGGCGACGCGATGCCGGGCTGGCCATCTTTCGGGGCGGTTTCGCGTTCCTGGAGCAACCGGATCCGCGTTTCCAGATCGTTCATGAATTGCTTGACATGCCGCGGGTTTCGACGCAAGGCGGCACTGACCAATTGCACGAGCTGCTGCCGCTGCTCCTCATAGCCACGGGCCTTGATCAGCGGGTCAAGGTGTTCTTCGATGTATGTCCGAATGTCGCCACGGAGGATCGGGCGAATCGGTAGTCGGGCCCCGAAGAATTTCGCTAGATACTCATCGACGTACGTCTCAGCCTGACGACGCTCGTGCTCGTTCGCGGACGGGCCTGCTTCTTGGGCTATCAGATGGCGCCGAAGAGCTTGGTCGTCGAGCGCAACGACAAAGACGACTTCCTTTTGGACAGTTCGCTGCGAGCGTGATGCCGGGCGATGATCCCTCTGCACCGTCGGCTCGAGGTACGTCTTGATCGTGCTGAGCATCTCGACTGCCTTGTCGGGAGCGCATCGATCGAGGTTGTCTACGACGATCACCAAGCGCCTTGCCTTGACGGATGCGAGGAGCGCCGCGAACCGATCCGCAAATCGGTCCGGGTCCTGGAGACTGCGCCTCGCAAACACCGTTTCCTTGATCACCAAGACTTGGTTCAGAAGGCTTGCCGCGGCTGCAACGAGTGCGGCCACGACCCCGGCAGCAATCCGCTGCCCTACCTTGTCGGTCTTTAGGAAGTCCCCGGTGCTCGTCTGAAGGATCACGAAGATGATCAGACCCAGGACCCCTCCTACGATGGCGGCTTTACCGGCGCGAGCCCACTCCCATCTCAGCGCCTCGGTGTTCGTCTGCGTGTCGACGTCGAGATCCTTGAGGTCCTTTTCGGGGTCGAAGCCGAGCAGTTGGTTTTCTGCTTTGAGATCAGCCGCAACGTCCTTCAGGAATTGCCGTCTAAGCGAGTCGCCTGCGTCATATCGCCAAGCGTCGAAGTGGACGAAGGCCGTGTCTCTGGGCAATTGATCGGGAAGTGCCTCGACAATCGTCGACTTGCCGACACCCCAGGGCCCAAAGACTCCGAGCGTGGATGGCGCCGTCTCGTCGGTCACGATGCTGGCCAGAGTTCGAACGTAATCTGCGTGGCCAAACGCGTCCCGGCCAAGGTCAACCGGCTCGTCTCGCGCAAAAGGTGCTCTGTTCTGGTTTTGATTCATTGGAAAGAGCCCATCGATTTGGGCTGCATCTAGCTTGGTTTTCGGCGGGTCCTGAGGTTCTCATCGCCAGCGGATTGAAGCGCCGGCTCAATGACCGTCAGTCACCCTTGGGCCTCCGCCGCTCAGGGCTAAGACGGCTGCTTGGCGCCTAGGTCGACGAGTAGGACGTTGCTGTGGGCCCTAAGGCCCGTTTGACGGTGGGCGCTTTCGTATCCGCAGCTAGCAAGGAACGCGCAACGCGCCAATCTGCTTCAGATGACCACGGAGGCGCACCGAACCACTTCGCCACCTCACTTCTCGGTTCACATTCAGTCCTTGAACCCAAAGCTTGAACAGACCGAGTGGGCCCCCTGGGACTCGAACCCAGTCTGCCGGCTTAAAAGGCCGGACGTCTAACCCGTTGACTTAGAGGCCCGCAGCGATAGTAGCCGCGCTTTAACCACGCCTCACACGAGCCGGATAGGGTCGCTGCATCCAACCCCAAGGAGCTTGGCCATGGCTTACGCGATCGTGCATCACTTCCCCAGCGGGACGCAGGAGCAGTACGAGAACACCGTGAAGGTCGTTCACCCCGATGGCGGGGAGAGCCTGCCCTCGGGACAGGTGCTCCACTTCGCGGGGGCGACCGAGGACGGTGGCTGGATCGTCGTCGCAATCCACGAGGACAAGGTCTCCTGGGAAAACTTCCGCGACCAGACACTGGGCCCCGGGCTGGAGAACGCCTCGGACTCGTTCAGCGGACCGCCGAACGAGCTCGCGTTCGAGGTGAAAAACCAGCAGCAGGCGTGACTTCGACTAGTTGAGCTCGGGCAGGCCCTGCTCGGGGGTTGAGGCCTCGGCGTGGAGCTTGCGCGGGATGCGTCCCGCCTGGCGAGCCGCGTAGCCGGCCTCGACCGCGCGCCGCATCGCCACCGCCATCGTCACCGGGTCCTCGGCCCGCGAGACCGAGCTCGCGAGCAGGACGCCGTCGCAGCCGAGCTCCATCGCCAGCGCCGCATCGGAGGCGGTGCCGATGCCGGCGTCGAGGATCACCGGCACGCTCGCCTGCTCGACGATGATCGCGATGTTGTAGGGGTTGCGGATCCCCGCCCCGGAGCCGATCGGCGAGCCGAGCGGCATCACCGCGGCGCAGCCGGCCTCCTCGAGGCGGCGGGCGAGGATCGGATCGTCGTTGGTGTAGGGAAGCACCGTGAATCCCTCGTCGACCAGGGTCTCGGCGGCGGCGACGAGCTCGACCGCGTCGGGGAACAGGGTGCGGTCGTCGCCGATCACCTCGAGCTTTATCCATTCGCTGCCGAACGCCTCGCGGGCGAGCCGAGCCGTGCGCACGGCGTCGCGGGCCGTGTAGCAGCCGGCGGTGTTGGGCAGCACGAAGACACCGAGGCCCCGGACCAGGTCGAGGATCGAGCCCTTGGCCTCGGGATCGACCCGGCGCAGGGCGACGGTGACGATCTCGGTCCCCGAGGCGGCGATCGCCTGCTCGGCGTCGCGCAGGGAGCGAAAGCCACCGGTACCGACGATCAGGCGCGAGCTCAGATCGCGGTCGGCGATCCGCCAGCCCTCGTCGGCGCCGCCCTGGATCGCAGCCAGGACCTCGACCTTCTCGCCCTCGGCCAGGGGGCGGGTCCACTCGCCGCGCGGCACCACCTCGCCCCCGACGGCGACCGCGAAGCCTCTGGCCTCGGGATCGCCGCCGGCGGCGCGCACCGCGTCGGCAACCGTCGCGCCCTCGTCGAGCTCGCGCGGCTCGCCGTTCAGCTCCACCCTCATGCCGCCACCTCCGCCGCGAAGAGGGTCTCGGCCACCTGTTGCGCGGTCAGGGGCGCCAGCAGGACCCCGTTGCGGTAGTGGCCGGTTGCGAGGACGAGGCCCTCCAACGCGCCGCGGCCGACCAGGGGCAGGTTGTCGGCGCTGGCGGGCCGCAGTCCAGCGGCGGCGTTGAGCAGCTCCAGCTCGGCGATCTCGGGCAGCAGCCTGTAAGCCTCGCGCAGCAGCTCGTGGACACCGCCCGCGGTGACCGTGGTGTCGAAGCCCTGATCTTCGACCGTGGCGCCGACGATCAGGCGCCCGTCGTCGCGGGGGACGAGGTAGACGCGCTCGGAGGCGACGATCCGCTCGCAGACCGGCTCGGTGGCCGGGCCCCGGAGGGTGACGATCTGGCCCTTGACCGGCCGCACCTCGGGCCGGGCTGCGGCGGGAAGCCAATCGGCGCTGCCCGACCAGCAGCCGCTGGCGAGGACGACCTGGGGCGCGAGAAGCTCCTCCCCGGCGGCCGTTCGGACGCCGACGATCCGCTCGCCCTCGATCAGTGCCTCGGTCACCTCGGTGCCGCCGCGGACCTCGACCCCCTCGCCCTCCAGGGCCGCGAGCAGCGCCGCGCAGAGGGACCGCGGGTCGATCGACGCCTCGCCGGGCGCGTGGACGCCGCCGGCGATCGAGGGTGCCAGTCCGGGCTCCAAAGCCCGGCAGGCGCTCGGCGTCAGCCACTCGGCCTGCAGCGAAAGCGAGAGCTGCAACTCGTGGCGGCGGCGCAGCTCGGCCGCCTCGTCGCGGTCCAGCGCGACATGCAGCGCCCCGCAGCGCCGGTAGCGGGTCGCCAGTCCGCTCGCCCGCTCGAGCTCGGCGACGAAGTCCGGATAGAGCTCGGCCGAGGCGACGGTCATCTCCAGCAGCCGCCGCTCGCCGAAGGCGAGCTCACCGATCGGGGCCAGCATCCCGGCGGCGACCCCGGTCGCCCCGGCGGCCGGGGCCTCGCGGTCGACGATCAGCACCTCGAGGCCGCGCTGGGCCGCTCGCCAGGCGCAGGCGAGGCCGATCACGCCGGCGCCGACGACGATCACATCGAAGCTCTTGCTTTGCTTGTCTGGCACGAGGTCTCTCGCTTTGGAGGGCGCCGCACCACCTCCCTGCGCCGGCATTACCCGGATCAGGTTCAGACGGTCGGCGGCGCCCTAGCCGCCCTCTCAGCCCTTGGCTTGAAGGCTCCCGTTGTGCTTCCGATCGTACTCCTCCCCCTGCCGCGATCGCGGGCGGGCGATAATCGTGGGGTGACTTCGCTTCCGAATCCGTCTCGGGCCCGATGAGCCTCGCCGCCCCCGACGCCGCCGGTCCGCTGCGCCGCGAGCGCCTGCGCACCGCGCGCCTCTACTTCGTCTGCGAGGCGCGGCCGCGGGGCAGCGATCCCGAGCCACTGGTGCGGGCGGCGCTGACCGGCGGCGTCGACATCTTGCAGCTGCGCGAGAAGGAGCTCGGACGGCGCGAGATCGAGGTCTCCGGCGCCACTTTCCGCCGCCTCTGCGACACCAACAGCGCCCTGTTCATCATCAACGACGATCCCGCCCTGGCGCGCAGCTGCCGCGCCGACGGGGTCCACGTCGGCCAGGAGGACGTCACGGTGCTGGAGGCGCGCTCGACCCTCGGGCCCGAGGCGCTGATCGGCCTCTCGACCCACTCGCGGGAGCAGATCGACGCCGCGCAGGAGTCGGGCGCCGACTACATAAGCGTCGGCCCGGTCTGGGAGACACCGACCAAGGAAGGGCGGCCGGCGGTCGGCCTGGAGCTGGTCTCCTACGCGGCGCAGCACTCGGCGCTGCCCTTCTATGCGGTCGGCGGCATCGACCCCGGCAACGCCGCTGAGGTGGTCGGGGCCGGGGCGCGGCGGCTGGCGGTGGTGCGGGCGATCCGCGATGCCGACGACCCGGCCGCCGCCGCTACGCAGCTGCGGCATGCCTTCGCCGAGGCCGGCGAGGAGGCACCGGGTGGGTAGTCGCGAGCGCAAGCGGGCCGAGCTGCGCAAGCGCAAGTCGCGCGCCACCCCTCCTCCAACCCCCGCCCCCGAGGCCGAGCAGGGCAAGGGCATCGCCACCAGCGCCGCTGCAGCCGGGGTCGAGGCGAAGCCACAGAGCCCGATCGAGCGCGGCTACTCGCGCGCCGAGCAGCGCAACCAGGAGGCGCGCGAGGCGCTGCACCCGCTGTACGAGGGCGAGCGGCCGCTCGTGGTCACGATCGGGGCCGCCTTCTCGGGCGTTATCGCGCTGATCTTCTGGGTCTCGGCGGTGATCGCGACCTTCTCCGACGCGACCGTCAACGGCCGCCAGCCGCACCCGGTGCAGCTGGCGCTGATCGCTGCCGTGCTCACGGCGATGGCCGTGGGGATGTGGAAGGCGCGCTACTGGGCGGTGCTCGGCTTCCAGATGGTGCTGGTGATTTTCCTGCTCGCCGGGGTCCTGGGACTGGTCAGCGCCACCACCGTGCCGCAGGCGATCGGCACCGTGCTGCTGGTCGGCGTCTGCCTCGCCTTCTTCATCTTCATGGTCAAGGCGATGGCCCGGATTCAGATGCCGGACCGCCTCCCGAGATAGAAAGCGCCGTCCTATAGGCTCGATTCATGGCCGATAAGTACGACTTGATCGTGATCGGCGGCGGGCCCGGCGGCTACGTCGCCGCGATTCGGGCCGCCCAGCTGGGACAGAAGACGGCGGTCGTGGAGATGGACAAGCCCGGCGGCCGCTGCCTCAACTACGCCTGCATCCCGGCGAAGACGATGCTGCACACGGCGGAGATCTACGACCACGCCCGCAACGGCGCCGAGCTCGGAGTCGTGGCCGCGGACGCAAGCCTCGATTGGGAGGCGCTGGGCAAGCGCCGCACCAAGGTCTCCGAGACGCTGGCCGGCGGCGTGAAGATGCTCTGGGACAAGAACAAGATCGAGATGATCGCGGGCAAGGGGTCGCTGACCCCCGACGCCGACGTCAAGGTCGGCGAGACCACCTATGAGGCGAGCGCGGTGATCCTGGCCACCGGCTCGGTTGCGATGCCGATTCCCGGGGTCGAGTTCGGCGGCCGCGTCGTCGACACCTGGGGCGCCTGGTCGCTTCCCGAGCAGCCGGGCAGGATCGCCGTCGTCGGCGCCGGCGCCTCGGGGGCCGAGATCGCCTCCGCCTACGCCCGCTTCGGCACCGAGGTGACGCTGATCGAGATGCTCGACCAGATCCTCCCCGCCGAGGACAAGGACATGGCGCGGGTCGTCGAGCGCCACTTCAAGAAGCAGGGGATCACGATCTCCACCGGCGCCGCGGTCGAAAAGGTCGAGGCCGGAAGCGACTCGGTCAAAGTCGGCTTCGGCGACCAGTCGATCGAGGTCGACTACCTCTGCATCGCCGGCGGGCGCGCGCCCGACACCGAGGCGCTCGACATCGAGGCGGCCGGGGTCAAGACCGGGGACGGCGGCCGGATCGAGATCGACGAGTACCAGCGGACCTCGAACGAGAAGGTCTACGCGATCGGCGACCTGGTGCGGGGGCCGGCGCTGGCCCACAAGGCCTCTGAGGAAGGTGTGATCGCCGCCGAGCGGATCGCCGGCGCCGAGACCCATCCGCTCGACGTCAAGCTGGTCGCCGGGGCGACCTTCTGCGAGCCCCAGGTGGCGAGCGTCGGCCTGACCGAGGAGCAGGCGAAGGAGACCGGCAAGGAGATCAAGGTCGGCAAGTTCAAGCTCGGCGGCGCCGGCGCATCGGTGGTCTACGACGACCGCGAGGGTCTGGTGAAGATCGTCGCCGATGCCGAGTACGGCGAGATCCTCGGCGCCCATGTGGTCGGCAACCGGGCCTGCGACATGATCGCCGAGCTCGTCGACACGATGGCGCTGGAGGGCGGCTACCAGGAGCTGGCCCGGATCGTGCACCCCCATCCGACGATGTCCGAGGCGATCCTCGACGCCGCCCGGGCCGTCGACGGCTGGGCGATCCACGCCTGAAGGCCACCTTCTACTTCGACCTCGGCTCGCCCTACGCCTACCTGGCGGCGGAGCGCATCAGCGGCCTGTTCGCCGAGCGCGGGGTCGAGCAGCCGGAGTGGCAGCCGATCCTGCTGGGCGGGTTGTTCAAGCGCTTCGACCGCGGCTCCTGGGGGCTGACCCCGGAGCGCGACGCGGGGATCGCCGAGGTCGAGCGGCGCGCCGCCGAGTACGGCCTGCCCGCGATCCGCTGGCCGGAGCCGTTCCCCGGCAACACCCTGGCCGCGATGCGCGCCGCGACCTACGCCAAGCAGGCGGGCCGCACCGTCGCCTTCACCCTCGCCGCCTTCCGCCAGGCCTTCGCCGCCGGCCGCGACCTCTCCGATCTCGGGAACGTCCTGATCGCGGCCGCCGCCTGCGAGCTGCACCCGAACGCGGTCACCAAGGCGATCGAGACGGACTCGGTGAAGTCGGCGCTGCGGGAGGCGACCGACGCCGCCGGCGATGCCGGCGTCCGCGGGGTGCCGTCGCTGTTGGTCGGCGAAGAGGTCTTCTGGGGCGACGACCGGCTGGCCGAAGCGCTCGAAGCGGCGGCCGGCTAGGCGTCGTTTCGGCCCCGTTCACCCGGCCAGGCCCCTTAGTAAGGTGGGCGGAAGGGACGGGATTTGACTGACAATCCGAGCACCGCAACTGGAGAAGAGGCCCAGCGCGTGACCTCGGGCGACGGCGTGGCGGGCGCGCGGCGCGAGCTTCCCGACGCCGAGACCTGCCGCGAGCTCTTGGCGACGATGGCGCTGATCCGCCGCTTCGAGGAGGAGGCCGGGCGCCAGTACCAGCGCGCCAAGGCCGGGGGCTTCCTGCACTTGGCGATCGGCGAAGAGGCGACGATCGTCGGGACGACCTCGGTGATGGAGCCGCAGGACTACCTGATCGGCACCTACCGCACCCACGGCCACGCGATCGCCCGCGGCACCGACCCGCGCAAGGTGATGGCGGAGCTGTTCGGCCGCGTCGACGGGACCAGCGGCGGGCGCGGCGGCTCGATGCACATCTTCGACCTCGAACACCGCTTCATGGGCGGTTACGGGATCGTCGGCGGCAACCTGCCGCTGGCCGCCGGGCTGGCGCTGGCCTCCGACTACAAGGGCGAGGACGCGGTCACCGTCTGCATGTTCGGCGACGGGGCGTCGAATGCCGGCAACTTCGGCGAGACGATGAACCTGGCGGCGCTCTGGGAGCTGCCGGTCTTCTTTCTGGTCGAGAACAACCTCTACGGGATGGGCACCGCGGTCGAGCGCCACTCGGCCCAGACCGACCTCTCGCGCAAGGCCGAGGGCTACGGGGTGACCGGCGAGCGGATCGACGGGATGGACGTAATGGCGGTGCGCGAGGCGGTAGCCGAACACATCCGCCTCGCGCGCGAGGACCGCCGCCCGACCCTGGTCGAGGCCTTCACCTACCGCTTCCGCGGCCATTCGGCCGCCGACCCGGAGGTCTACCGCTCCAAGGACGAGGTCGAGGAGTGGCAGGCGAAGGACCCGATCGAGACATTCGCCGCCCGCGCGATCGAAGCCGGCCGGCTGAGCCGCGAGGACGTCGAGAAGGTTCGCGAGGACGCCGACCGGATCGTCAACGAGTCGGTGCGCTTCGCCGACGCCTCGCCGGAGCCGCCGCTGGACAGCCTCTACAACCACCTCTACGTGGTCAGCGAGACGATGGGCTGGTATGCGGTCGACGAGCGCAGCCCCGATCCGCACCGCGGCGAGCACGAGGCCGAGGCCTCGGAACGAGCGAAGGAGCTCGCCGAGGCGGGCGCCGCCTATGCCGGCCTGCCGAGCGGGCCCCGGATCAACCCGGCCGAGCAGGGCGATGCCAGAGAAGGGGCCGAATCACAGGGCCGCGAGCAGGGCGAGGACCCCGAAGAGGGCGAGCCCGAGGAGGACGTCGAGTAGTGGCGACTATGCGGATGCGCGAGGCGCTCAACGCCGCCCTGCGCGAGGAGATGGAGCGCGACGAGTCGGTCTTCATCATGGGCGAGGACGTCGGCGTCTTCCAGGGTGCGTTCAAGGTCACCGAAGGGCTGCTGGACACGTTCGGCGAGAAGCGGGTCCGCGACACGCCGATCTCCGAGAACACGATCGTCGGCGCCGGCGTCGGAGCGGCGATGGCGGGGCTGCGGCCGGTGGTCGAGATGATGACCGTCAACTTCTCGCTGCTGGCCGCCGACCAGATCATTAACCACGCGGCTGCGATCCCCTACATGTTCGGCGGCGCGGTGCGGGTGCCGATGGTGATCCGGATGCCGGGCGGCGGCGGCCACCAGCTAGGCCCCACCCACTCCCACAGCTTCGAGGCCATGTTCCTGCACGTTCCCGGGCTGCTGGTCGCCTGCCCCTCGACCCCGGCCGACGGCAAGGCGCTGCTGAAGACGGCTATCCGCGACGACAACCCGGTGATCTTCATCGAGCACGAAACCCTCTACGGCGTTCGCGGAGAGGTGCCCGAGAACGGCGACGAGCTGCTGCGCTTCGGCGAGGCGGCGGTGCGCCGCGAGGGCTCCGACGTGACCGTGATAGGGATCCTGAAGATGGCCCAGGTTGCCGAGAATGCAGCCAAGCAGCTCTCGAGCGAGCACGGAGTCGAGGCCGAGGTGATCGACCCGAGGACCCTGCGCCCGCTCGACCTCGACACGATCCTGGAGTCGGTGCGGAAGACGAACCGCGCCGTGATCGTCGAGGAGGGCTGGCCGCACGGCGGGGTCGGAGCCAACGTCGCGGCGCTGATCCAGGAACAGGCCTTCGACTACCTCGACGCGCCGGTCCAGCGGGTCGTCGGCGCCGACGTCCCGATGCCGTACTCCAAGCGCCTCGAGCAGGCGGCGATCCCGCACGAGGAGCACGTGATCAAGGCCGCGATGGCGACGGTGGAAGGGGCCTGATGGCTGCCGAGATCGTGATGCCGCGGCTGTCGGACTCGATGGAGGAGGGAACGGTCCTGCGTTGGCTGAAGTCGGAGGGCGACGAGGTCGCGGTCGGCGACGAGCTGGTCGAGATCGAAACCGACAAGGCGAACATGGTCTACGAGTCCGACGCCGAGGGCACGCTGGTCGAGATCGTCGCCGGCGAGGGAGAGACGAAGGCGATCGGCGACGTGATCGCGCGGGTCGGCGAGGCGAGCGAGGCCGGCGGCAACGGGGCCGGGAAGAAGAAGTCGAAGAAGGAGCGCAAGGCCGAGAAGGCTGAAACGACCGCCGACTCCGACTCCGGCGCCGAGCAGGAGGCCGCCGTCGCCGCGCCCGCCCCGGCTCCCGTCGCCGACGGGGGCTCCGGCGACGGCCGCATCAAGGCCTCGCCGATCGCGCGCCGGATCGCCGCCGAGCGTGGGCTCGACCTGGCGGCGATCGAGGGCTCCGGCCCGGGCGGGCGGATCGTCAAGGCCGACGTCGAGAAGGCCGAAGCGCGGCCCGCGGCGCCGGCGGCGCCATCGGCCGCGCCCGGGGACGTGCAGACGGCAAAGGGCGACGTCTCGGTCCAGGAGCTGAGCCGGCTGCAGCAGACGGTTGCGCGGCGGATGGCCGAGTCGAAGGCCACCGCGCCGCACTTCTACCTCTCGGCCGAGATCGACATGAGCCGGGCCGTCGAGGCAAGGTCGCGGATGAAGGCCTCGGCCCCCGAGGGCGGCGTCGTCCCCTCCTTCAACGACATGGTGGTCAAGGCCTGCGCGATCGCGCTCGGCGAGCACCCGCGGGCCAACGGCGCCTATCGCGACGGGCGGCTGGAGCTCTATTCGCGGATCAACGTCGGGGTCGCGATCGCCGGCCAGGACGCGCTCACCGTGGCGACGATCTTCGACGCCGACCGCAAGGGGCTGCGGGAGATCGCAACCCAGACCCGCGAGCTGGCGGCCAAGGTCCGCGACGCATCGATCACCCCGCCCGAGCTCTCCGGCGGGACCTTCACGGTCTCGAATCTGGGGATGTACGGGATCGACAGCTTCGCCGCGGTGATCAATCCCCCGCAGGCGGGAATCCTCGCCGTCGGCGCGATCAACGAGCGGCCGGTGGTCCGCGACGGTGAGATAACGACCGCGCACCTGATGGCGGTGACGCTGGCCTGCGATCACCGCATCCTCTACGGCGCCGACGGCGCCATCTTCCTGGCCCGGATCCGCGAGCTGCTGGAAGAGCCGGCGAACCTGGCGCTCTAGCGGCGCCCGCAGCTGTGCAGGCGGTCGATACCGCGGCCGCCGTGACAGCGATCGAAGCCTGGGCCGCCGTCGATCAGGTCGTCGCCACTTCCGCCGCGGATCCGGTCGCGCCCGGCACCGCCGTGCAGGCGGTCGTCGCCGCGGCGGCCCTTGATCCGGTCCGAGCCGTGTCCGGCGTGGACGAGGTCGTTGCCGGCGCCGCCGATGATCACGTCGCTGCCGGTTCCGGCGCAGATCAGGTCGCCGCCGCGGAAACCGAAGATCACGTCATCGCCTCCCCCGGCGTTGAAGACGTCGTTGCCTCGCGTTCCGACCAGGCGGTCGGGGCCGGCGGTGCCGACGACCGTCGCCGTCTGGCCCGCGCAGGTCACCGGCTTCGGCGGCTTCGGCGGCTTGGCGATCGTCGTCGTCTCGGTGTCGAGGTTGTTGCCCTGGGTGGGGTCGCTTACGTCACTGGTCACCGAGGCCGAGCTGGAGAGCGTGCCGCTCTTCTTGGTCACCGTCACCTTGATCGTGATCGTGCGGTCGGCGGTGGTCGTCACCGTGCCGAGGTCGCAGACGACCTTGCTCCCAGTCCGGGTGCAGGTGCCGTTCCCGGTCGTCGCCGAGGCGAAGGTGACGCCGCCCGGAAGGGCGTCGGTCACGACCGTGTTGGTCGCCGGATCGGGCCCGGCGTTGTGGACCTTGACCGCGTAGGTGAGGGTTGCCCCGGTCGCGACCGGGTCGGGGCCGTCGGAGAGGCTGACCGAGAGGTCGGCGGGGTCGGCGGTGGCCGCCCTGCCCGAGCCCTGCCCGGGGCCGAGCAGCAGCCCGAGGGCGAGCAGGCACAGCAGGCCGGCGCCCGCGGCGATGCGCGCGCGTCCTCGCAGTTCTCGCCAGAGAATCGTCGTCATCTCCCAGCCCGACCGCCAATTCGTCGGGTCCAGAGTCTCTCAACACGCAGATTGGGCAAGGTTGCGGCCGTTTTCGGCCCAGTTGTCGATTCGAGGTTGAAAGGACCGCCAGCGGGGGTAACATCGCTGTAGCGATACGCACATAGGGAGGAGGGGAAGATCCCTCGCCTCCTGCGTCCACAGGCGCGACAGCCCGGAGATCCCGGCGTCGCGACGAACCGGCCCGGTGGAGGAGATCCCGAAGCCAGGCCAGATCCGAAGGGACGGCTCATATGACGCTCAGCCAGATGGGCGTGGTCAAGGACGCCAGGCCTGAGACGCGAGGTGGTCAGCTCACCCGTGACGACCGGGGGCGCCTTCTCCGCTTCATGGCGATGATGCGCGCCGCCGAGGAGCGCGGCCTGGCCCTCTACAAGCAGGGCAAGGTTCCCGGCTCCTTCTACGACGGCTGCGGCCAGGAGGCCGTATCGGTCGGCGCCGCTTACGCCCTCGGGCCCCGCGACCGCATGTGCATCCTGCACCGCGACCTCGGGGCTCATTTCGTTCGTGGGGTGACCCCGGACCGCTATCTGGCGAACTACATGGGCCGCACCGACGGGGTGACCGGCGGCAAGGACGGCAACATGCACTTCGGCGACCCGCGGCTCGGCTGCGTCGGGATGGTCTCGATGCTGCCCGACATGGCGCAGCCGGCGGTCGGGATGGCGCTGGCGTTCAAGATGCGCCGGGAGCCGCGCGTCGCGATGACCTTCTTCGGCGAGGGCTCGACCGCCAACGGGCAGTGGCACGAGGCGATGAACTTCGCCGGCATCCACCGGCTGCCGGTCGTCTTCGTGCTCGAGAACAACCAGTTCGCCTACTCGACGCCGAACCAACTCGAGTTCGCGGTCGATCCGGTCCAGCGCGCGGGCGGCTACGGCTTCGAGGGCGTGAAAGTCGACGGCAACGACGTCGAGGCGGTCTTCGAGGCCGCCAGCAGCGCCGCCGAGCGTGCCCGCCAGGGCTGCGGGCCAACCCTGATCGAGTGCGAGACGATGCGGATGCACGGCCACGGCGCCCATGACGACATGAGCTACGTACCGCCGGAGCTGTTCGAGGCCTGGCGCGCCCGCGACCCGATCGACGGCTACGGCGAGCGCCTGGTCTGCGACTACGGGTTCACGCGCGAGGAGGTCGCCGCGATCCTCGAGGACGTCCACGCCTACGTCGACGAGTGCGCCGATAAGGCGCTCGCCTCGCCGATGCCCGAGCCCGAGCAGGCGATGGAGGGGGTCTTCGCCTCCGGCTTCGAGGAGCTGGGCGACGGGCAGGCGCCCTGGTCGAGGTGGGCGACAAACGGAAACGGGAGGGCGGCATGAGCACTGTGGCGCCTACCGTCGGCGGGGCGGGCCCGAAGACGGGGTCCGCTGTCCGCGAGCTCACCTATCTGGAGGCGATCTCGGACGCCCTGCGGACCGAGATGCGCCGCGACCCCGATGTCTTCTGCCTCGGCGAGGACATCGGAGCCTTCGGCGGCGCCTTCAAGGTCACCGACGGCTTCGCGGAGGAGTTCGGCGCCGAGCGGGTGCTCGACACGCCGCTGGCCGAGAACACGATCATCGGCGCCGCCGTCGGCGCCGCGGTCGAGGGACTGAAGCCGGTCTGCGAGATGCAGTTCTCCGACTTCATCGCCTGCGGCTTCGACCAGCTGGTCAACGTCGCCGCAAAGCTCCATTACAGGCAGGGAATCGCGGTGCCGATCGTCGTCCGGCTGCCCTCCGGCGGCGGCTTCTCCGGCGGACCTTTCCATTCCCAGAACCCCGAGGCGTGGTTCCTACAGGCCCCGGGGCTGAAGGTGGTGGCGCCGGCGACGGCGGCGGACGCGAAGGGTCTGCTGATCAGCGCGATCCGCGACCCGAACCCGGTCTGCTTCCTCGAGCACAAGGGCCTCTACCGCAGGATCCGAGACGAGGTGCCGGAGGGCGAGCACACGGTTCCGCTCGGCCAGGCCCGGGTGGCCCGCGAAGGAGCCGAGATGACCCTGATCGCCTACGGCTCGGCGGTGCACCTGGCGCTGCAGGCGGCCGAGGAGCTGGACGAGGAGATCGAGGTGCTCGACCTGCGGACCCTGTGCCCGCTCGACACCGAGGCCGTGCTGGGCAGTGTCCGCAAGACGGGCAAGGTCCTGATCGCCCACGAGGCGACCCGCTCCTGCGGGGTCGGCGCCGAGGTGGCGGCGATCGTCGCCGAGGGCGCCTTCGAGGATCTCGACGCGCCGATCGCGCGCCTGACCGCGCCCGACGTCCCGATCCCGTTCAGCCCCCCGCTCGAGCAGCGGGTCCTGCCCGGACTCGACGACTTCAAGGAGGCCTGCCGTGAGCTCCTCGCCTACTGAGAGCACTAATCCGTCCGCGGCCGGATTGGTCGCCGTGTCGATGCCGCAGATGGGGATCTCGGTCGCCGAGGGGACGATCATCGAGTGGCGCAAGCGGCCCGGGGACTGGGTCGACGCCGACGAGGTGATCTGCGAGGTGACGACCGACAAGGTCGACGTCGAGATCCCGTCGCCGGCCAGCGGCAGGGTCGAGCGGCTGCTCGCCGAGCCGGGTCAGACGCTCGCGGTCGGTGAGGTGATGGCCGAGATCGATCCGGGCGCACGACCGGGAGAGGCACATCCCGAAGAAGATTCCAATCGCTCCTCCGCGGGTCCTGTCGCGGATGATGCGTCTGAGCTCGATCGTTCTCGTTTCTATTCGCCGGTCGTGCGGCGGATCGCGGATGAGCATCGGATCGACCTCAGCGAGATCGAGGGCACCGGCGTCGGTGGCCGAGTGCGGAAGACTGATGTGCTCGCGTTCATCGATCAGGGGCCACAGCAGCCCGAGGGGCGGCCGCTGCACACCGAGTCTCCCTACAAGCCCGAGCCGGTCGCGAACGGGAACGGCGACCCTGCGATTGCCGAACACCGTGAGCCGATGTCGCCGATGCGCCAGCAGATCGCCCGCCACATGGTCGAGAGCCGGCGCACCGCGGCCCACTGCACGACGATCGTCGAGGCCGACTTCTCGCGCGTCGCCGCGCGCCGGACCGAGCTTCGCGACTCGATGCAGCGGCGCGGGGTCAAGCTCACCTACCTCGCCTTCGTCGCCCGGGCCACGGTGCTGGCGCTGGCCGAGCATCCGATCCTCAACGCCTCGATCGAGGGCGAGGAGATCGTCTACCACGACGACGTCAACCTCGGGATCGCGGTCGCGCTCGAGGACGGGCTGATCGTGCCGGTGATCCAGCAGGCGCAGCGGCTCAGCCTCGAGGGCACCGCGGCGGCGATCGACGACCTCGCCGGACGGGCGCGCCGGGGCGAGCTGCACCCGGACGACGTTCATGGGGGCACCTTCACGATCACCAACCCGGGTCAGTTCGGCGCCGTGCTGGCGACGCCGATCATCAACCAGCCCCAGGTCGCGATCCTCGACCTCGAGGCGGTGGTCAAGCGGCCGGTGGTGATCGAGGCCGAGGGCACCGACACGATCGCGATCAGGCCGATGAGCTACCTCTGCATGTCCTGGGACCATCGCGCCCTCGACGGTGCCGTCGCGGCGCGGTTCCTGGGCTCGGTGCGGGAGCGACTGCAGGGCGGGGAGCTCGAATGAGCGCCCAGGAGCAGCTGCTGACCCGAACCGGCGAGCGCAGCGGGATCCCGATCGCGATCGCCGTCGACTCGAACGCCCTCGGACCGGCCCTCGGCGGCTGCCGGATCTGGCGTTACGAGCACCCCGAGGACGGGGTCGAGGACGTGCGCAGGCTGGCCGGGGCGATGACCCTCAAGGCGGCCGCCGCCGGGCTCGAGCTGGGCGGCGGCAAGGGAGTCATCTGCCTCCCCGCAGGCCCGGTCTCGGCCGAGCGGCGCCGTGCCGTGCTGCTCGACTTCGCCGACGCCGTCGAGTCGCTGCAGGGGCGCTACATCACCGCCGAGGATGTCGGCAGCGGCGCCGCCGACATGGCGGTGATCGCGGAGGCGACCGGGCACGTCGTCGGGCTGCCGCCAGCGCTCGGCGGGCGCGGCGATCCGAGCCCGCTGACCGCGCGCGGCGTCGAGCGCGCGATCCGTGCCTGCTGCCGGCACCGCTTCGGCAGCGACGAGCTCGACGGGATCCGGGTCTGCATCGTCGGGCTCGGACACGTCGGCGCCAAGCTCGCCCGCAGGCTGACGGCGGCCGGAGCCGAGCTGGTGGTCTCCGACATCGACCCGGCCTGCCGGCAGGCCGCCGAGCAGCTGGGCGCGCAATGGGCCGAGCCGGACTCGGCGGTCCTGCGGGACTGCGAGGTGCTGGCCCCATGCGCCCTCGGCGGCACCATCGATGCCGCGAACGCCGGGCAGCTGCGCTGCCGGATCCTCTGCGGGGCGGCGAACAACGTGCTCGCCGACGAGTCGCTGGCCGGGCGGCTGCGGGCGGACGGGATCGTCTACGCCCCGGACTTCATCGCCAACGCCGGCGGGCTGATCCACGTCTACGCCGAGCTGCGCGGGCACGAGGACGAAGCGGTCGATGAGCTCGTCGATTCGATCGGCGAGACGATCGAGCGGATCCTCGAAGAGGCAGACGAGGCGGGGACGACGCCGCTGCAGTCCGCCCGCGGGCTTGCCCGGCGCCGACTGCAGGCCGCACCCGCCGTCCATGCCGCATAGCCCTGCGAGACTTCAGCCATGAGCGCACCGCTATGGGTGACCCGCTGCGGACTCGTCCCCTACGAGGCCGCGTTCGAGGCCCAGCGGCGCCTCGCCGCCGCGCGCCAGGCGGACCAGATCCCGGACCTGCTGCTGCTGCTCGAGCACCCGCCGGTCTATACGCGCGGGCGGCGCAGCAAGCCGGAGGAGCTGCCGATGGGCGAGGACTGGTACCGGGCGCAGGGGATCGAGATCTGCGACAGCGACCGCGGCGGCGCCGTCACCTACCACGGCCCCGGCCAGCTGGTCGGCTATCCGGTCGTCTCGCTCGAGGACTACGGGAACCGCGCGGCGCCCGGACGCGAAGCGGAGGACGCCGCGCGCATGAGTGTCCATGAGTACGTGAGGAGGTTGGAGCGGGTCGTGATCGAGACCCTGGGCGAGAGCGGGATCGACGCCGAGACGATCGAGGGACTGACCGGCGTCTGGAGCGGCGGCCGCAAGATCGGCTCGATCGGGATCCACATCAGCCGCGGCGTCACCACCCACGGGCTGGCGATCAACGTCAACAACGACCTGCAGCCGTTCGAGTGGATCGTTCCCTGCGGGATCGAGGGGGTGCGGATGACCTCGGTCGCGCGCGAGCTCGGCGCCGAGCAGGACATGGCCCGGTTCGCCGACCGGCTCGGAGCCCGCTTCGCCGCGATCTATGAGCGGCGCCCGCAGCAGGTCGAGGCTCGGGACCTGGCGCGGGGGGTCGCGGGAATCGAGGCTCTTGCCGGGCTGCAGGCGGCGCTACCTTAAGGCCTATGGCGGAGACGGCAGAGCGCATCCACGTCACCCGCTCGCGCGCCAATCCCGGCGGCGCGGCGACCACCAACGGGCGCCCCTTCCGCGAGCGCAAGCCGCCCTGGCTGAAGGTGCCGGCGCCCGGTGGGCCGGTCTACCGCAAGCTCAGCAAGGCGATCGCCGAGGACGGGCTGCACACCGTCTGCCAGGAGGCCAACTGCCCCAACGTCGGCGAGTGCTGGGAACGCGGGACGGCGACCTTCATGATTCTCGGCGACGTCTGCACACGGCGCTGCGGCTTCTGCAACGTGCAGACCGGAAAGCCGACCTGGAACGACCCCCTGGAGCCGCTGCGGGTCGCAAACCAGGTCCGCAAGATGGGCCTGCGGCACGCGGTGATCACCTCGGTCGACCGCGACGACCTGCCCGACTACGGCGCCGGCGCCTTCGTCGGCGTGATCCGCTCGATCCGCATGCAGGCGCCCGGCTGCAAGGTCGAGGTCCTGACCCCCGACTTCCGCGGCCAGGAGATGCCGCTGGCCAAGGTCATCCACGAGCGGCCCGACGTCTTCAACCACAACGTCGAGACCGTCCCCCGCCTCTACCCGCTGGCCCGCCGCGGCTCGGACTTCATGCGCTCGGCGCGGGTCCTGCGGATGGCGAAGGAGATGGGCGGCGAGGAGGTCATTACCAAGTCGGGGCTGATGGTCGGGCTCGGGGAGAGCTTCGAGGAGATGATCGAGACCTTCGGGATGCTGCGCGAGCACCGGGTCCAGGTGCTGACCGTGGGCCAGTACCTGCGCCCGACCGAGAAGCACCTGCCGGTGGTCCGCTACTGGCACCCGGACGAGTTCGCCGCCCTGGAGCGGGCCGCCTACGAGCTCGGATTCGAGTCGGTGGCGGCGGGGCCGCTGGTGCGCAGCTCCTACCACGCCGACGAGCAGCTGCCGGACCGCGCTGCTGCCTAGCTCGGCCCGCCGCCGTCTGTAGGCTCGCGGCGGCTTGATCCCGCTCAAGGACAACGTCCCGACCGGGCGCTTCCCGCTGATCACGGTGCTGCTGATCGTGATCAACATCGGGGTTTTCGTCTGGCAGCTGACCTTCTCCGACAGCAGCGCCTCGAGCTCCGAGCTGAGCCGGCTGGGGATCAGCGAGCGGGATGAGAACACGGTCGAGTACGGCGCGATCCCCTACCGCGTCCTGCACCCTGGCAAGGACTGCGCCTTCGGGCTGACCAGGGATTCCGGCGGCGAGGCCGACGTCGTCTGCGAGGGGACCAAGCACTATGCCCAGGCCCAGAGCCTTCACCGAACCCAGGGGGCGCCGTTCGACCGCTACCCGAACCCGTTCTGGCTGCTGACCGTCTTCACCTCGATGTTCATGCACGGCGGCATCCTGCACATCGGCTTCAACATGCTCTTCTTATGGATCTTCGGCAGCAACGTCGAGGAGGCGATGGGCCGGCTCGGCTATCTGGCCTTCTATCTGCTGGCCGGGATCGTCGCGGTCTACTCGCAGTCGATCATCGATCCCAGCGGGACCCTGCCCAGCATCGGCGCCAGCGGCGCGATCGCCGGAGTCCTCGGCGCCTACGCGGTGCTCTTACCGCGCGCCCGCGTCCTGACGCTGGTGATCCTGATCTTCTTCGTCACCGTGATCGAGATCCCGGCCTACGTGATGCTGGGGGTCTGGTTCGCGCTCCAGTTCATCCCCGCGGTGGGCCAGGTCGCCGTGCCTGACATCGGCGGCCAGGGAGGCGTCGCCTACTTCGCCCACGTCGGCGGCTTCATCTTCGGGCTGGCGCTGGTGAAGGTGTTCGCCCGCTATCCACCCGGTCTGACGGCGGCGGCCCGCTGATGCGGCGCGCTCGCCTGATCCTCGGCGCCGCGATCGTGATCGCCGCCTGCGCGGCGGCGGTGGTCCTTGCCGACCCGATGCACCACCGCGGCGAGCACACCACCGAGCGGGTCGCGGCGACCGCCGGCCTGCCGAGTCCGCTGACCGCCGACGCCGGGACTCGGGCGCCGGTCCACAACCGCTTCACCGTCGACGCGACCAGCGCCCCGGACGCGGCCCGGGTCCACCTCAAGCAGCCGCCGAGCTCCGGGCTGCTGTTCGACGTCCGCAGCGGCCGCGTGCTCTGGCAGCTGCACCCGCGCCGCCAGCTGCCGATCGCCAGCCTGACCAAGATGCTGACGGCGCTGATCATCGCCCAGCGCCACCATCTGCGAGAGCGGGTGCTGATCACGCCGCGGGTGCTGCGCTACGCGGGATCGGGAGTCGGCGTGCTGCCGCGCGGCAAGCAGGTCAAGCTGGGCGCCCTGCTCGACGGGCTGCTGATGGTCTCCGGCAACGACGCCGCGATCGCGCTGGCCCAGCACGACGCCCATACCGTGAGCGGGTTCGTGCGGCGGATGAACCTGCGCGCCGCGCAACTCGGCCTCACCTGCTCGCGCTTCTCGACCCCGAGCGGGATCCGCGACCAGGGCAACCACTCCTGCGCCGTCGACCTGGCGACCCTGGCGCGGATGGACCTGGCGAATCGGGTCGTCGGGCGGATCGTCGGCACGCGGCGGGTGCGGATGCGGTTCCCGATCAAGGGCGGCGTCCTCGACCTCTTCAACATCAACCCCTTCGTCGGCCAGCCCGGCGTGACCGGGGTCAAGACCGGGCTCACCAACGCGGCCGGGCGCTGCTACGTGGTAACCGCCCACGTCGGCGGCCACTACCTCGGCGTCGTCCTGCTGCGCACCCCGGACCCGTTCAGGCAGGTGCCGCAGCTGCTGAAAGCAGGAGCCCGGGCCGAATCCGGCTGAGCCGGGAGCCGATCAGCCGCTGCCGTTGCGCAGCGACTGGAGGCTGCTCTTGAAGCTCTCGACCGCCGTATGGACGTCGTGGAGGAACTGGCGGTGGGCGGTGACCAGGTCCTGGATCGCCTGCCTCTTCGCCTGCCCGGCGGCGGCGCGAGCCTGACGGCAGGCGTCGCTGTCGAACTGCCCGTTGCCGCAGGCCGCGATCGCGGCCTGGATCGCCGGCCGCACCTGGTCGCGGGCAGAGTTGATCGCGTCGGCCAGCCGCGACGCCGCCGCGTGCAGGTCGGAGCGCAGCTGGGCGCAGGCGTCGGCGACCGCCGCCTGCTGAGCCGGGCTGAGGTTGGGGTTGTGAACCGCCCGGTGGCAGATCCGCAGCAGGGCCAGACCCGGATGCCCGGCAGCCGGCCCGGTGCCAAGGGTCGGGGCCGTCGCGGGATGCTCGCCGACAACGGAACTGCTCCCGACTTCTGCGAGTGCAGTCGACGGCAGCAGAAGCATCGCGGCAGTGGCTGTGGTCAGGACCAGGCGGCGCACACTGATCGGATCGAGCCGGGGCCGCGGCGACAGAAGCGAGCCCGCGCAAAGCCGAACAAGCGTTTAGGGACAGGCGTCCAGGGCGGAGGGGCTACCTTTGCGCCCGATGGCGAGCGAGAACGAAGCCCGGCTGCGCGAGAGCATCGTCGCCCTGAACCGCGGCGACTTCGAGACCTGGGCGCAGATCTTCGACCCCGAGATCGTCTTCGAGCCGCACCGGGCGTCGATCCACGGCGCCTATAGCGGCCTCGAGGGGATCCACGAGTGGATCGCGGACACGCGGGAGAGCTTCGCGCTCTTTCAGGTCGAGCTGAGCGAGATCCGGGACCTCGACGACGATCGCCTGCTCGGGATCGGCGTCCTCCGTCTCCGCGGCCAGGAAAGCGGGATCGAGACCGAGATCGTCGTCGGGGCGATCTTCGAGTTCCGCGACGGCAGGCTCTTCAGATACAAGGACTACGGCGACCGCCGGCTGGCGCTCGAGGCAGCGGGGCTGGCCGGGTAGGAGTGGAGCCAGCGGGACTCGAACCCGCGACCTTTCGGATGCAAACCGAACGCTCTTCCAACTGAGCTATGGCCCCTCGACTGCAGTGTAGGTCGGCAGAAAGCGGCCAGAGCATCAAGCCCGCACGAGCTCCGGCACCCGTGTGAGAGACTGGCCACGCAGGCACAGGAGGGAACCAGAGAGATGGCCAAGACCGAGACCGCAGAGTCGGTCGGCGAGCGCGAGGAGACCGACAAGCACCCCGAGGCCAGCGACCGCGCCAAGGAGGAGGCCGACAGGGTCGGTGAGCGCAAGCCGGGCCAGCGGGCCGAGGTCTCCAACCTGGAGATCGTCCGCCACTACTTCGACGGCGCCTGCGACCGGATCGAGCTCCGCGACGACCTGCGCCCCGTCTTCTGGAGCCCCTACCGCGAGGTCAGCGTCCAGATCCCGGTCAAGCAGGCCGACGGCAAGGTCCACGTCTACTCCGGCTACCGGATCCAGCACAACGGCGCCCGGGGGCCGTACAAGGGCGGCGTCCGCTTCCATCCCGAGGTCGACATCGACGAGGTGCGCGCGCTCGCCTCGCTGATGAGCTGGAAGACGGCGGTCGCCGGAGTCCCATTCGGCGGCGCCAAGGGCGGCATCAACTGTCCCGCCTCCGAACTGGCCCCCGACGAGCTGCAGCGGATCGCGCGCTCGTTCATGGACAAGGTCGAGAAGGTCCTCGGGCCGACCCGCGACATCCCAGCCCCCGACGTCGGCACCAACGCCCAGGTGATGGCCTGGTTCATGGACGAGTACGGAAAGCTTCACGGCCACACGCCGGCGATCTGCACCGGCAAGCCGATCGCGCTCGAGGGCTCACATGGCCGCGAGGCGGCGACCGGGCGCGGCTGCGTCTACATGTTCCGCGAGGCGGCGCCCCACCTCGGCCTCAGCCCCGCCGACGTCACCTTCGCCGTCCAGGGCTTCGGCAACGTCGGCTCCTGGGCGGCGCGGCTGATGCACCAGCTCGGCTGCCGAATGGTCGCCGTCTCCGACGCCGGCGGCGCGATCCGCAACGACGCCGGCATCGATCCGAACGAGCTTCGCTCCTTCATCGACGGCGGCGGCACGCTGGCCGAGTTCGAGGGCGCCGAGGAGATCGACGCCGAGGACCTGGTCGCAGTCGAATGCGACGTCCTGATCCCGGCGGCGCTCGGCGGGATGATCCACGAGGGAAACGCCGAGCGGCTGAGCTGCAAGATGCTTATCGAGGGCGCCAACTCGCCGACCACCCCGAAGGCCGACCAGATCCTCAACGAGAGGGGTGTCTACATCGTCCCCGACGTGATGGCCAACGCCGGCGGCGTCGTCGTCTCCTACTTCGAGTGGGTTCAGAACCTGCAGCACTTCCGCTGGGAGGAGCGCGAGGTCAACGACAAGCTGAGCACGGTCATGCGGCGCGCCTACCGCGAGGTCTCCGCTCGCGCCAAGGAGGAGAAGATCCCCCTGCGCGAGGCCGCCTACGCGGTCGGCATCGAGCGCGTCGTCGAAGCCGCCCGCATCCGCGGCTACGTCAGCTAGCCCACCCAGGCGCGGATCGTGCCTGGACGCCTGTTCGAATTCCCTGCATAACCCGCTCAAGTACTCGCGCTTCGGACCGATGACCACGTACCGGTCAAGAACCGGATCCGACTGCCTACAAATCACTTGCCAGGGAAGGCAAGAACGCCAACAGGAAACCCCGCCTAGAGCGGGGTTTTCCTGTTCTGCTACGTCGTCTTTCGACTAGTCGTCGAAGTCGAAGTCCTTGGGCGGCTTCTGCTCGAACCAGAGGCGGTCGTGCTCGGGCGTGTCCTGGAGGAATTCGGGCGTCTCCTCGAGCACGTCCTCGCCCTCTTCCCCGTCGCCCTCCGGCTCGCCTTCCTCGGCGACGCCGTGCTCGTCGGACTCGGGCTCGGGTTCGGGGGCCGGCTCGGGCTCGACCGCGGGCTCTGCCTCGACGGCGGGCTCGGGTTCGAGGGCCGGCTCGGCTTCGGGCGCGTCAAGCGCCTGGTCGAGCTCGTCGGAAAGCGACTGCTCGGAGAAGAACTCGTCCTCGACCAGCGGCTCCTCGGCTGCGGGCTCGGGCAGGGGCTGCTCGGCCGGTGGCTCCCCGGCCTCGGGCTCGGAGCCGACTTCGTAGAGCTCGGTCGGCTGATCGACGGTCGCCTCGGCGGGCTCGTCCGGCGGCTCCGGAGGCGGATGCTCCTCGGTCTCGGCGGCGACGGTCTCGGAATCCGCAGCGGGCGCGGCGCGATGCTCGGCCGCGGGCTCCTCGGCGGCCGGCTCCGGCAGCGGCTCCCCGGACTCGGCCGGCGGCACCGCAGGTTCGGACGGCGGCAATGCGGGCTCGGCGATCGTCGTCGGCGCCTCGGCGACCTGGTCGGGGATCGGCGGCGCCTCGGCGATGGCCGGCTCGCCCGGGCGCTCCGCGGGACCGAACGCCTCGTCCTCGAGCTGTTCCAGCTCGGTGTCGGCGGCCCCGTGCTTGCGCTTCAGGTCCAGGTGTTCGCGGATTGCCTCGTCGAAAATGCCCATGCTCAGGTCCTGTCTGGGCGTAAAGAGTAGGCGCTTTGGGTCGGCGCGCGCGGGACAGTCCGCCCACTATCGCGGCTACCGAGACGGGCTTGCGCCTAGCGCGGAATTGGCTCTGCGCGGCCGCTGTCGCGGCGGCCTGCGGCGCGGGCGGTGCGGTTCTTGCCCTGCTGCTTGGCGCGGTAGAGCGCCTGGTCGGCGGACTTGATCAGGGTGTTGACGTCGAGCGTCTGCTCGGGGCTGCCGGAGACGCCGATGCTGGCCCGGATCGTCAGCTCCTCGCCGGTCCCGTCGAGCGGCAGGCGCATCGCGTCGAGCCGCCTCCGCACCCGCTCGCCGACCTCCATCGCGCCGTCGATTCGCGTCTCCGGCAGGACGATCGCGAACTCCTCGCCTCCGTAGCGCGCCGGCTCGTCGACCTCGCGCGACTCCGAGCGCAGGACCCGCCCCACCTCGCGCAGGATCCGATCTCCCTGCAGGTGCCCATGGTTGTCGTTGATCGCCTTGAAGTCGTCGAGGTCGAGCATCACCACCGAGAGCGGGCGGTCGAAGCGCTTCGCGCGCTCGACCTCCTTGCCGAGGATCTGGCGGAAGCGGCGCTGGTTGGAGAGCCCGGTCAAGCCGTCGGTTATCGCCTCCTCCTCGGCCCGCTCGTGCTGCTGGCGCAGGTCGCGGATCAGGGGGACGATGAGGGCGAAGGCGAGGAGGATCAGGGCGACGAGGATCGCGCCGACCAGGATCCGGCTGCCGGAGAGCACGGCCGAGCCGCGCGGGCCCAGCAGCGCGGCGCGAACCGGGCCAGCGGCGTCGGGGAGGCTGAAGAGGCGGGCCCGGTAGTCGCCCGAAGGAAGGCTCACGTTGGCGGTCCGCGGTTCGCCGTTCAGATCCAGGGTGCTCGCCCCTGCAGCCCCGGTGGCGATCGTCGCGCCGCCGGCCGAGACGACGAACGGCAGCCCGGTGACCTTGTTGACCTGATGGGCGAAGTCGGTGGCGTCGGTGGTCGAGACGACCAGCGTCCCGACCGGGCCGGAAGCGCCGCGCAGCTGCAGCTTCACGTTCGCGACCGGCTGCCCGAGCTCGAAGCGGGCGATCTGTGAGCTGCCACGGAGGACATCGAGGCGGGTCAGCCCGAGCCGCAGGGCAAGTTGCTTGACGCGCGTGTCGAGGCCAGGTGACGGGCCGGCTGGTATCGCCGCCCCGAGCACCGGATCGTTGGCGATCAGGCGGGCCTGGTGGCGGGCGGACGCGACGTCGGAGTCGTAGGAGTTGATCGTCGGCGTCAGGGCTCCGGCCACGCGGGCGTCCGCCTTGCCGGTCCGCGATTCGGAGGAGAGCGGCACGAAGAGGATCAGGATCGCCAGGACCGGGACGATCACGATCAGAAGCACAGTTATGGATAGCCGCCTACGAAAGCTCATGCCAAGGGGGACAGCGTATTCTTGCAGCGAGTTGGGGGCCCTAACTTCGCTTGGCCTCCACAATTCTGGGGCTATAGCTCAGTTGGAAGAGCGCCTGGATCGCACCCAGGAGGTCGCCGGTTCGAGTCCGGCTAGCTCCATACTCGACGATTTCCCCGGCCTTGGCTTTGCGACGCCGCCGACCGGGGCTAAGCACGGGCGGCCCAGGTGTGCGACTCCCCCACCCGTCGCGTCAGTGCAACGGTCACCGCGGCCGCGAGGGCGAACCCACCGCAGGTCACCCAGGCTTCGGTGAAGGCGCCGTTGTCGGCCAGCACCCCGACCAGCAGCGGGCCGACCACGGCGCCGGAGAACAGGCCCGACATCATCACTCCGACCGCCCAGGCGGGCGCCCCGGGGCTGCGCTGGACGACGGCCAGGGTCAGGGCCCCCGGCCAGGCCCAGCCGACGCTTCCCGCGACCAGCGCCGCGACCGCGATCAGGGCCGGCTGGCCGGAGACCATGAGGACGAAGCCGCCGACGCTGAGCGCCAGCATCGCCGGCACCGGGCGGAGCGCGTCCTGTCCACGGCGGTCGGCGTAGACGCCGAGCGCGATCCGGCTGATCGTCGCCGCGAGGCTCACCGCGCCGAGCAGCAGCCCGGCGCCGCCCTCGCTGATCCCGTTGTCGACCGAATAGGTGACCAGGAACGAGACCAGCCCGACGCCGGCGGCGCTGGCCAGAGCCGCGGCGAGGGCAAGAGCGTGCACGGCCGTCAGGCCCCGGGCATGCGTCTCGGGGGCGCCGGCGGCGGCCGGCTCGCGGGCCGCGGTCGGCGCCGAGACGGAGACGACCAGGGCCAGCGCCGAGACAGCCACGTAGGCCCAGCGCCAGCCGAACGGGATCGCGATCGCCGGCAGCGCCAGCCCCGCCAGCAGCGCCCCGAGCGGCGCCCCGGACTGCTGGGCGCCGAAGGCGAGGCCATGCCGATGGCCGGCGACCTCGCGCCGCAACAGGGCGCTGACCGCCGGGCCGGCGAGGGCGTTTCCGATTCCGCCGATCAGCAGCAGCGCGATCAGCTCCGGGGTCGAATTGGCCAGAGCGGCGACCCCGAGACCGCAGGCCACCGTCGTCGCGGCGCCGACCCTGATCCCCGCATCGGCGCCGATCCGCTCGACCAGGCGACCACAGGGAGTCGAGACGATCGCGCAGACGGCGTAGAAGATCGCCACCGCGAGGCCGAGCGAGGAATCTCCGAAGGCGAAGTCGCCGCGGATCCGCGGTGCCAGGCTGGCGGTAAGGAAGCCGGGCAGGGCGCCGGCGACGACCATCGCCATGCCCGTGACCAGGGCCCACCTTCCGCGGCCGCCGAGCGTGTCCGGGCGTTCGTTGTATGCAGGGAGCGAGATGGTGGAGCCCGGTCCAGGGAAGTAATGAGGTTTTGTCGCTGGGCCGCAGCCAAGTAGGCTGCGGCCTGTATACAAGTATCCGATCCGGCTGCAGGAGGAGGGTTGGCAGCAGAGGGCACCACTCGTACCCAGGTCGCAATCGTCGGAGCAGGGCCTGCCGGGCTCGTCCTCGGGCAGCTCCTGCACATGCAGGGAATCGAGACGGTGATCCTCGAGGCGCGCGACCGCGAGTACGTCGAGAAGCGGGTCCGGGCCGGGGTGCTGGAGCAGGGGACGGTCGACCTGATGATCGAGATGGGGGTCGGGGACCGGATGGTCGACCAGGGACTGATCCATCACGGGATCCACCTGCGATTCGACCGCCGTGACCACCACATCGCCTTCGACGAGCTCACCGACGGCCGCGGGATCACGATCTACGGCCAGCAGGAGGTGGTCAAGGACCTGATCGCGGCCCGCCTCGACGCCGGGGCCCCGCTGCTGTTCGAGGTCTCCGACGTCGAGCTCGCCGACATCGACACAGACCAGCCTGCGATCCGCTTCCGCCACGACGGCGAGCAGCGGGAGCTGCGCTGCGACGCGGTCGCCGGCTGCGACGGCTCGCATGGGATCTGCCGCGACAGCGTTCCCGACCGGGCCCTCCAGATCCTCACCCGCGAGTACCCGTTCGCCTGGTTCGGGGTGCTCGCGGAGGCGCCGCCCTCGACCGAGGAGCTGATCTATTGCTCCAGCGAGCGCGGCTTCGCGCTGCACAGCATGCGCTCGCCGACCCTAAGCCGCCTCTATTTTCAGTGCGACCCGGACGAAAGGCTCGAGGACTGGCCCGACGACCGGATCTGGGAGGAGCTGCATCTCCGCCTCGCCCGCGAGGACGACTGGTCGCTGACCGAGGGGCCGCTGGTCGAGAAGGGGATCACGCCGATGCGCAGCTTCGTCGCCGAGCCGATGCAGTACCGGCGCCTCTTCCTTGCCGGCGACGCGGTCCACATCGTGCCCCCGACCGGCGCCAAGGGCCTCAACCTCGCGGTCTCCGACGTCCGCGTCCTCGCCGAGGCGCTGGGGCGCTGGTTCGAGGACGGCGACGAGTCGCTGCTGGATGCCTATTCGGACACCTGCCTGCGCCGGGTCTGGCGCGTCCAGCACTTCTCCTGGTGGATGACCTGGATGCTTCATCTCTTCCCCGACGACACCGACGGCTTCCAGGCCAAGCTCTCGCGCGCCCAGCTGGAGTACGTCTGCTCCTCGGAGGCGGCGGCGAAGACGCTGGCCGAGAACTACGTCGGCCTGCCTCACGTCGGCGCCGCCGCGACGGTGAGCGAGGGGGTGGCCGGTGGCTGAGCTGCTGGCGCTCGAGGAGGCGGTTCGCGAGCTGGTCAACGACGGCGACAGCGTCGCCATGGAGGGCTTCACGCATCTGATCCCGTTCGCCGCCGGTCACGAGGTGATCCGCCAGCGCAAGCGCGACCTGACCCTGATCCGGATGACCCCGGACTTGATCTACGACCAGCTGATCGGGATCGGCTGCGCGCGCAAGATGGTCTTCTCCTGGGGCGGCAACCCCGGCGTCGGCTCGCTGCACCGATTTCGCGACGCGGTCGAGAACGACTGGCCGCAGCCGCTGGAGCTGGAGGAGCACAGCCACGCCGGGATGGCCAACCGCTATGCCGCCGGGGCGTCGAACCTGCCCTTCGCGGTGCTGCGCGGCTATGTCGGCACCGAGCTGATGGAGCGCACCGAGGTGGCGACGATCGAGTGCCCCTTCACGGGCGAGAAGCTGACCGCGGTCCCCTCGATCCGGCCCGACGTCGGCATCGTCCACGCCCAGCGCGCCGACCGCGAGGGCAACGTGCAGCTGTGGGGGATCGTCGGGGTGCAGAAGGAGATCGCGCTCGCCTCGGCCCGATCGCTGGTCACGGTCGAGGAAGTGGTGGACGAGCTGGAGCCGCAGCCCGGCGCCGTGGTGCTGCCGAGCTGGGCGCTGACCGCGGTGGCGGAAGCGCCGCGCGGCGCCCACCCCTCATACGCGCACGACTACTACGCCCGTGACAACGGCTTCTACCAGGACTGGGACGAGATCAGCCGCGATCGCGACAGCTTCACCGAATGGGTCAGGGAGCACATCGGGTGATGTGGCGTCGAGCAGAGGCGAAGCCGATTGCGAGGCGAGAGGCTGGTGGGTTTCTTGGCTGAATACAGCCCCGACGAGATGATGTCGGTCGCCGCGGCGCGCGAGCTCTCCGACGGAGCCGTCTGCTTCGTCGGCATCGGGCTCCCGAGCACCGCCGCGAACCTGGCCCGCCTCAACCACGCGCCGAAGGTGGTCCTGGTCTACGAGTCGGGGACAATCGGCTCCAAGCCTCCGACCCTGCCGCTGTCGATCGGCGACGGCGAGCTGGCCGAGACCGCCGACTCGGTGGTTCCGGTGCCGGAGATCTTCAACTACTGGCTGCAGGGCGAGCGGATCGACGTCGGCTTTCTCGGCGCCGCCCAGATCGACCGCTTCGCCAACCTCAACAGCACCGTGATCGGCGACTACCGCAAGCCGAAGGTACGGCTGCCCGGCGGCGGCGGGGCGCCGGAGATCGCGGCGATGGCCGGCCAGGTGATCGTGATCATCCGCCAGTCGACCCGGACCTTCGTCGAGAAGCTCGACTTCCGCTCCTCGATCGGCTTCGGCGACGGCCCCGGAGACCGCGAGCGGCTGAAGCTGCCCGGCAGCGGGCCGACGGTGGTGATCACCGACCTCGGGGTCCTGCGCCCCGACCCGCAGAGCCGCGAGCTGACGATGACCCAGCTTCATCCCGGTGTCAGCGTCGAGCAGGCGCGCGAGGCGACCGGCTGGGAGCTGCAGGTCAGCGACGAGATCGTCGAGTCGCAGGCCCCGAGCGAGCGCGAGCTGGAGATTCTGCGCAGGCTGAAGGCAACGGTGGAAAGGGTGGAGAGCTGATGGACGCGAAACTGGACGATCTGAGGGGTTACCGGCGCGAGAACGACGACCCGCCCTACGACTGGCCCGACTACCAGGCGACCCAGACCCGGGCGCCGCGCAAGCCGATGATCGTGATCCCGCAGACCCTCTCGGAGCTGACCGGCCCGGCCTTCGGACACGATGCGGTGGACGAGCTCGACAACGACCTCACCCGCCAGCACGAGGGCGAGCCGATCGGCGAGCGGATGATCCTGCACGGCAGGGTCCTCGACGGCGACGGGCGGCCGGTTCGCAACACCCTGGTCGAGCTCTGGCAGGCCAACGCCGGCGGCCGCTACCGCCATCAGGTCGACGTCCACCCGGCGCCGATCGACCCCAACTTCACCGGCGCCGGCCGCGCCCTGACCGACGACGAGGGCCGCTACCGCTTCATCACCATCAAGCCGGGTCCCTATCCGTGGCGCAACCACGACAACGCCTGGCGCGCCCAGCACATCCACATCTCGCTATTCGGCCCGGCATTCGCGACCCGGCTGGTCACCCAGATGTACTTCCCCGGCGACCCGCTCTTCTTCCAGGACCCGATCTTCAACGCCGTCCAGGACCCGAAGGCGCGCGAGCGGATGATCTCCTCCTTCGACCTCTCCGAGACGATCCCCGAGTGGGCGCTCGCCTACGAGTTCGACATCGTCCTCCGCGGCCGCGAAGCGACACCGATCGAGGAAGACCGATGACCCGCCCCACTCCCTCCCAGACCGTCGGGCCCTTCTTTCACATCGGGCTGAGCAGCAACGGCGGCCGCGAGCTGGTCGCGCCCGGCAGCCACGGCGCGATCCGGATCGAGGGGATGGTCAGCGACGGTGAGGGAACGCCGGTCAACGACGCCCTGATCGAGATCTGGCAGGCCAACGAGGCCGGCCGCTACGCGCATCCGGCGGACTCCCGCGAGGAGCTTCCGCTGCAGGACGGCTTCGCCGGCTTCGGCCGCTGCGAGACCGACGACCTGGGCCACTACGGCTTCGTCACCGTCAAGCCGGGCCGGGTGCCGGGGCCCAACGGCGCCATGCAGGCGCCCCACATCGAGGTCTCGGTTTTCGCCCGGGGACTGCTGAAGCGGGTCGCGACCCGGATCTACTTCCCCGGCGAGGAGCAGGCCAACCGCGAGGACCCGGTGCTGGCGCTGATCGAGGATCCCGACCGGCGATCGACGCTGCTGGCGACCGAGGAGGACGGCGTATACCGTTTCGACATCCACCTCCAGGGCGACCGCGAAACAGCCTTCTTTGACGTCTGAAGACCTATTCGGCGAGCTCTTCGTCCCCGAGGGGATCCGGGCCGGGACGTCGGGCCGCGCCTGGGTCGCGGGGATGCTCGAGTTCGAGTCGGCCCTGGCCGCCGCCGAGGCCGAGGCCGAGGTGATTCCCGCCGCCGCCGCCGAGGCGATCGCGGCCGCCGCCGACGCCGACCGCTACGACCCCGCCGAGCTGGGGCGCGCCGGGCGCGCCTTCGCGAACCCGGCCGCGCCGCTTGTCAGCGCCCTGACCGAGGCGACCGAGGGCGAGGCGGCAGGCTACGTTCACTGGGGCGCGACCAGCCAGGACGCGCTCGACTGCGCCGCGATGCTGGTCTCGCGCCGCACGCTGGCCCTGATCGACACCGAGCTGGCCGCGGTCGCCGCCGCCTCCGCCGCCCTGGCCGAGAGCCATCGCGAGACGACGATGGTCGCGCGCACCCTGCTCCAGCAGGCGCTGCCGACCAGCTTCGGGCTCAAGGCGGCGGGCTGGCTGGTCGCGGTGATCGAGGCCCGCGAGCGGCTGGCGGCGATCCCGCTGCCGGCCCAGCTCGGTGGTGCCGCGGGAACCCTGGCCTCGCTCGGCGAGCAGGGGCCGCAGGTGCTGTCATTGCTGGCGCAGCGGCTGGGGCTGGAGGAGCCGGTTCTGCCCTGGCACACGGCCAGGGCCACGGTGGCCGAGCTCGGGGCGGCGCTGGCGCTGGCCGCGGGGGCGCTGGAGAAGATCGGGCTCGACGTCAAGCTGCTCTCCCAGACCGAGGTCGGCGAAGTGGCGGAGGGCGACGCCGGAGGCTCGTCGACGCTGCCGCAGAAGCGCAACCCCGCCGGCTCGGCGCTGGGGATCGCCTGCGCGCGCCGGGTCCGCGGCGAGGCCTCGATCCTGCTCGCCGCGATGGCGCAGGAGCAGGAGCGCGCCGCCGGCGCCTGGCAGGCGGAGTGGCCGGCGCTCAGCGACGCGCTCGCCTACTGCGGCGGCGCCGCGGCGGCGATCCGCGCCGTGCTCGAGAACCTCGAGGTCGACGCGGACAGGATGCGCAGCAACCTCGAGTCCGGCGGCGAGCTGGTCATGACCGAGTCGGTGAGCATGGCGCTGGCGCCCGAGGTCGGCCGCTCCGAAGCGAAGGACCTGGTCGCGGCGGCGGCGGGGCGGGCGGGCGAGTCCGGCCGCCCGCTGCGCGACGAGCTGCTCGTCGACCCGCAGATCAGCGCCCACCTCTCCCCCGAGCAGATCGACCGGGCGCTGGATCCCGATGCCTACCTCGGCTCGGCCTCGGACTTCGTCGACCGGGCGCTGGCGGCATGGGGCGAGTCGCAGTGACGGTCGAGGTCCACTACGAGCTCGAAGGGCCCGAGGGGGCGGCGCCGCTGATGCTCTCCAACTCGCTCGGCACGGCGCTGAACATGTGGGAGGACCAGCTGCCGGCGCTGCGCGAGCGCTTCCGGGTCCTGCGCTACGACCAGCGCGGCCACGGGCGCTCCCCCGCCCCGCCCGGGCCCTACTCGATCGACGAGCTCGGCGCCGACGCCCTGGCCTTGATGGATCGGCTCGAGTTCGAGCGGGTCAGCTTTCTCGGCGCCTCGATGGGGGGGATGACCGGGATGTGGCTGGCGATCAACGCCCCGGAGCGGATCGAGCGTCTGGCGCTCTGCTGCACCTCGGCCCACATCCCGCCCCGCGAGCGCTGGACCGAGCGGGCGGAGCTGGTGCGGGCGAAGGGGGTCGATGCCGTGGTCGAGCGCTCGTTGGAGCTCTGGTTCACGCCGGCGCTGCGCCAGCGCCGGCCGCAGCGGGTCGCCGAGCTTGAGGCGACCCTGCGCGGGCTCGACCCCGAGGGCTACGCCGCCTGCTGCGACGCACTGGCCGAGACCGACCTCCGCGACCGGATCTCCGAGATCGCGGTGCCGACCCTGGTTATCACCGGCGAGGACGACCTCTCGACGCCGCCCGAGCACGGCCGCCAGATCGCCGCCGCGATCGAAGGGGCCGAATGCGTGATGCTGTCCCCGGCCCGACACCTCGCCAACGTCGAGCGTCCCGACGACGTCAACCGGGCACTGTTCAAGCATCTCTTCGTGGATATGAGCCAATGAGCGACGAGGCACACGAGCGCGGCATGCGCAACCGCCGCGAGGTGCTCGGCGACGAGCACGTCGACGAGGCGGAGGCGCGCAAGAGCGCCTTCACCGAGGACTTCCAGGACCTGATCACCCGCTATGCCTGGGGCGAGATCTGGGACCGGCCCGGGCTCGACCGCCGGACGCGCAGCGCGATCACCCTGACGGCGCTGGTCGCCGGCAACCATCTCGAGGAGCTGGCGATGCACGTTCGCGCCGCCAAGCGCAACGGGCTCAGCGACGACGAGATCAAGGAAGTGCTGCTGCAGTCGGCGATCTACTGCGGCGTGCCGGCCGCCAACGCGGCCTTCAAGGTCGCGCAAGCCGTTCTGGAAGACGAGGAATAACTTGCGGCGGCCTACGGCCGCCTGACATGCATCTGCCGCTCCACTTCGTTTCGCGGCCTTTCAGAACCTAGATCGGGTAGTGGCGCGAGCCGTCCTGGATCGTGATCCAGCGCAGCTCGGTGAACTCCTCGATCGCCGCTTTGCCGCCGAAGCGACCGTAGCCGCTCGCCTTGACGCCGCCGAACGGCATCTGGGCCTCGTCGTGGACGGTGGCGCCGTTGACGTGGCAAATCCCGCTCTCGATCTGGCGCGCGACGTCGAGCGCCGTCGGGACGTGCTTGCCGAAGACCGCCGCCGAGAGCCCGTACTCGGTGTCGTTGGCGACCTTGATCGCCTCCTCGGCCCCGTCCACCGGGATCACCGGGACGACCGGTCCGAACGACTCCTCGTAGTAGAGCCGCATCTCCGGGGTCACACCCTTCAGCACCGTCGGCGGGTAGAGCTTGCCGTCCGGCTTGCCGCCGGTGACCGCCTCGGCGCCCTGCGAGGTAGCGTCGTCGATCAGCTCCGTGACCCGCTTCAGCGCCGCCTCGTTGACCAGCGGGCCGATCTGGGTCTCGGGATCGTGCGGGTCGCCGACCTTCAGTGCCGCCGCGCGCCCGGCGAGTTTGTCGGTGAACTCGTCGGCGACCGACTTGTCAACGATGAGGCGCTCGGTCGCCATGCAGATCTGGCCGGTGTGCATGAAGGAGCCGAAGTTCGCCGCCGCCGCCGCCTCGTCGAGGTCGGCGTCGGTGAGGACGATCATCGGCGCCTTGCCGCCGAGCTCTAGCAGCACCCGCTTCAGGTGCCGGCCCGCGTTCTCGGCGATCAGCCGGCCGACCTTGCTCGAGCCGGTGAAGTTGATCCGCCGCACCGCGGGGTGGGCGATCAGCTCGTCGACGACGTCGGGGGCGGCGTCGGCCTCGTGGGTGATCAGGTTGATCACCCCCGGGGGAACGCCGGCGTCGTGGATCGCCGCCGCGATCGCGCCGTGGGTGCGGGGGCAGAGCTCCGACGCCTTCAGCACCACCGTGTTGCCGAAGGCGAGCGGCGTGGCAACGGCGCGGGTGCCGAGGATCACGGGGGCATTCCAGGGGGCGATCCCGACGACGACGCCGGCCGGGACGCGGACGCCCAGCGCGGTCAGCCCCGGGACGTCGGAGGGGATCACGTCGCCGGTCACCGAGGTCGTCTGAGCCGCCGCCTCGCCGAGCATCCCGGCGGCGAGGCTGCAGTTGAACATCCCCCAGCCGAAGGTCCCGCCGGTCTCCTCGGTGACGATCGCGGCGATATCCGGCGCCCGCTCCATCAGCAGCCCGGCGGCCTTCTGCAGCAGCTCGCGGCGCGCCGAGGGCGGGGTGCTCGACCACTCGGCGAAGGCGGCGCCCGCCGCGTCGGCGGCTGCCTTTGCGTCCTCGCGCCCGGCGGCCGCGGACACGCCCGCAGCCTCGTCGGTGTAGGGGTCGGTCTTCTCGAAGACATTGCCTGATTTGGCGTCGACCCATTCGCCGCCGATCAGGAGTTGCTGCTGCTCAAGCTGCGCCGTCGCCATCTGCTCTCCGTTCCCTCGATGTGCCTGCGATCCAGCGTATCGCTCTTGTATACAGAAGCGCCGGGGCCGGCTCAGCTCGTCAGCACGACCTTGCCCCGCAGGCCCCCCGCCTCGACCAGCCGGTGCGCCTCGGCCGCCTCGGCCAGGTCGATGGTCCGCGCGACCCTTGTTTGCAGCCGCCCCGCCCCGAGGTCGGCGGCGAGCGCGCGCAGCACGCCGGGGTCCGTCCTGGCCAGCAGCGTCTCGACCCGCAGCGCACCCGCGCGCTCGAACTGCGGTGGCGAGCGGGTGAACAGCACCACCCCGCCGTCGCGCAGCGGCGCCGTCGCATCGGGGCCGATCGGGACGGCGTCGAAGACGGCGTCGACCGGGTCCAGGCTCGCCAGGTCTGCGGAGCGGGGCAGTACCCGCTCGGCGCCAAGGCCGGCGACCCAGTCCTCGTCGCCGTCGGAGGCGACGGCGGTCACCCGCAGGCCGGAGCGGGTCGCAAGCTGGGTCGCGTAGCCGCCGACCGCGCCGCTGGCGCCGGTGACCAGCAGGCGCGAGCCAGGCGTCGCGGCGATCAGGTCCAGCCCCTGGGCCGCGGTCAGCGCGTTGAGCGGAAGCGTCGCCGCGGTGGCGAAGTCGACTCCGTCGGCCAGCGGGGCGAGCCAGTCCGGCTCGACCTCGGCAACCTCGGCGTAGGCGCCGACCCGGCCGCCGATCCGGACCCACGGGATCATCCCCAGCACCCGCTCGCCGGCGGCGAAGCCCGAGTCGCCGGGGGCCGAGACGATCTCGCCGGCGAGGTCCCAGCCCGGCACGAATGGCGGCACCAGATCCGGCATCCGCCGCCGCGCCTGCCCGGAGCGCGAGGCGAGGTCGGTGGGGTTGACCGTGGCGGCATGGATCCGCACCAGCGCCTCGCCCGGTCCGGGCTCGGGCTCGGGCCGCTCGGCGGCCCGCAGAACCTCGGGGCCCCCGAACTCGACTACCTCGGCTACTCGCATCGCCGGTTTGACATTGTCTCGCCTGGCTGTATACAAGGTGCGTCAACGTTGGCGCCGAACGGCGGGGCCACCGACGAGGAGGAGAGAGCAGATGGCGACGTCGAGCGGGGACGCGGGAGCATTTGCCAGCCCCTACTCGATCGAGACGCCGCCCGGCTGCGAGGGCTGGGAGGAGATGTACCCCTACTACGCGCTGTTCGACGAGCGGCGCCGCGAGCGCGACGAGAACCGTTTCTGGTTCTGGAACTCGATGCATTTCCCGCTTCCGATGCCGGCCTTCGACGTGCATGCGATCGACAGCCCCTACCAGGCCGTCGGCGCCTGGCAGAACCGGGTCTTCGCCGTGCCGCCGGCGATGGGCATCGACTACCGGATCGTCAACGGCTACGTCTACATCTCCGGCAATCCGGTCACCGACCCCGACAAGATCGCCGAGCGAGCCGAGTTCTTCCAGCAGCGCGCCGGCTACTACTTCGCCAACTGGGACGAGCTCTACGGCCGCTGGCGGCAGAAGATGGAGGCGCTGATCGCCGAGATCACCGAGCTCGAGGTGCCGCAGCTGCCCGAGTACGAGCCCGAGGAGGTGATGCACTCCGACGAGCGCAACACCGCCTTCTACGAGCTGCTCGACGCCTACCAGCGAACGCTGCGCTGCGCCGACCTGATGTGGCAGCACCACTTCGAGTTCCTGCTGCTCGGCTACGGGGCCTACTCGACCTTCGCCGACTTCTGCAAGGCACAGCTGCCCGACATCCCCGACCAGCACATCGCCCAGATGGTCGCCGGCATCGACGTCGCCCTGTTCCGCCCCGATGCCGAGCTGCGGCGGCTCGCGCAGCTGGCGATCGACAGCGGCGTCGACTCGGCCTTCGCCGAAGGGCGCTCGCCGCAGCAGATCGACGAAGAGCTGGCGAAGACCGCGGAAGGCAAGGGGTGGCTGGCCGAGCTGGAGAAGGTCAAGGACCCCTGGTTCAACATGGCGACCGGCGACGGCCTCTATCACTACTACCGCAGCTGGTTCGACGACCCGAGCATCCCCTACGCCTCGCTGATCGGCCACGTCAGCGCCCTGCGGGCGGGCGAGCAGATCGACCGCCCTACCGAGGAGATCCGCCGCGAGCGCGACCGCCTCGCCGAGCAGTACGGCGCCCTGCTCGACGAGGAGTCGCGGGCGGGCTTCGAAGAGCTGCTCGGCCTCTCCCGAACCGTCTTTCCCTACGTCGAGGAGCACAAGTTCTTCTGCGACTACTGGTTTCTGACCCGCTGGTGGAACAAGCTGCGCGAGTTCGGCGCCCTGCTCGCCGAGCACCGCTTCCTCGACGACCCCGAGGACATCTTCCAGCTCAGCCGCCACGAGGTCGCGAGCGCGATCGACGAGCTGGTCCTGACCTGGGCGACCGGCGGCGAGGCCCTCGGCCCCAAGCACTGGCCGCCGATCGCCGCCCGCCGCAAGGAGCTGCTGGCCAAGCTGGGCGAGTGGAGTCCGCCGCCGGCGCTCGGCGTCACCCCGGAGGCGGTCACCGACCCGATGACGATCATGCTTTGGGGAGTGACCACGCAGCGGGTCCAGGAATGGGCCCGCCAGCGCGACGGCGGCGCCGAGCTGACCGGAGCCGCGGCCTCGCCGGGTGAGATCGAGGGTCCGGCGCGGGTGGTTCGGACGGTCGACGAGATCGGCGACGTGCGCGACGGCGAGATCCTCGTCTGCAGCATCACCTCGCCGGCGTGGGCGCCGATCTTCTCCAAGATCACCGCCACGGTCACCGACATCGGCGGGGTGATGTCGCACGCGGCGATCGTCTCGCGCGAGTACGGGCTGCCGGCCGTCGTCGGAACCGGCACCGCGACCTCGCGGATCCGCACCGGCCAGCAGCTGCGGGTCGACGGCTCGACCGGGGTGGTGACGATCATCGACGGCGACGGCGCCGGCTAGCCAGGGGCGGGCGACCCGATGAGCGAGCACACGCGCCCGCTCGAAGCGCTGCGCCGCGCTGACGAGCCGCGCTTCGGCGGCAAGAGCGCAAGCCTCGGCGAGCTGATCGCGGCCGGGATCCCGGTCCCGCCCGGCTTCGCGCTCTCGGCCTCGGCCTTCGAGGCCTTCCTCGCGGAGGCGGGGCTGGCAGATGAGATCGAAGCCGCCTTGGCGGGCCTAGACGCCGCCGACGTCGGGGCGCTGCGCGCGGCAGCCGGCCAGATCGGCGAGCGGCTGCGGGCGGCGCCGCTGCCGGATCAGGTCGGGGCGGAGCTGGACCGGCGCTACGCGGAGCTGGGCGAAGACGAGCCGCCGGTGGCGGTGCGCTCGAGCGCGGTCGGAGAGGACAGCGTGGAGGCGACATTCGCCGGCCAGCAGGAGACCTTCCTCTGGGTGCGCGGGGCCGCGGGCGTCCGCGAGGCCGTGCGCGACTGCTGGGCCAGCCTCTTCAGCGCCGAGGCGATCGGCTACCGGGCGAAGATGGCCGCCGAAGGCGAGCCGCCGGCGATGGGGGTCGCGGTACAGGAGATGGTCGATGCCGAGATCTCCGGGGTGATGTTCACCTGCAACCCGGTCAGCGGCGACCCCAGCACGGCGGCGATCAACGCCAGCTGGGGCCTCGGGCTGGCGGTGGTCGGGGGCGAGGTGACGCCGGACGAGTACCGGCTCAGCAAGGTCACCGGCGAGATCCTCGACTCGAGCATCGGCCCGAAGGCAATCGAGTACCGCCCCGACCCCGGCGGGGCGGGAATGGTGCGGCGCGAGGTCGACGCCGAGCGCCAGGGCCGGGCCTGCCTCGACGAAGAGCAGCTGCGGACCCTGCTCGAGCTGGCGAAGCGGGTCGAGGAGCACTTCGGCGCCCACCAGGACGTCGAGTGGGCGATCGCCGGCGGCGGCGGACCGCTGCTTCTGCAGTCGCGCCCGGTGACGACGGCGCCCAAGCCGGCGCCCGGGAAGGGCCGCAAGTCGGCGATCGCGATGGTCATGAGCACCTTCGGCGCCGACGCCGGCCGCGGCAAGGAGCCCGATGGCGCTTAGCGAGGACGACGTGCGCGAGATCCTGCGCCTGATCGACGAATCCGAGCTCGACGAGCTGCGGATCGAGCGGCCCGACTTCAAGCTTCACGTGCGGCGCGGCTCCGCGCCGCAGGCCGAGGAGGAGCCGGCTCCGGCAGCGCCCGCAGCGGCGCAGGAAGCTTCCAAACCGCCGCCGCGGCCGGCCTCCGACGGTCGCACCGAGACGATCGCGGCGCCGATGCTGGGGTCCTTCTACGCCGCCGACGGCCCCAACTCCGAGCCCTTCGTCGAGGTCGGGGACCGGGTCGAGCCGGACACCGTGGTCGCGATCATCGAGGTGATGAAGATGATGAACTCGGTCCGCGCCGGGGTCGCGGGGACGGTGGTCGAGGTCTGCGCCGAGAACGCCGAGCTGGTCAAGGAGGGCCAGCCCCTGTTCAGGGTCGAGGTCGGATGAGCGAGCGGGTCGAGATCGTCGACACGACGACCCGGGACGGCAACCAGAGCCTCTGGAGCGCGACCGGTCTGACGACCCCCGACGTGCTCTCGATCGCGCCGACGATGGACCGGGTCGGCTTTGGTGCCCTCGACTTCTCCTCCAGCACCCACATGGCGGTCTCGGTGCGCTTTCACCGCGAGGACCCATGGGAGCGCTTCCGGCTGGTCAGCGAGGCGATGCCGGAGACCAAGCTGAGCTTCATCACCACCGGGATGCGATTCATCTCCTGGACACCGGCGGGCGAGGACGTGATCCGGCTCTCCTTCCGGCTCGTCGCCCGCAACGGGATCCGGCGGATGCAGATCGCCGACCCCTCCAACGATCCCGACTCGCTGGTGCGGCTGGCGCGGATGGCCAGCGAGGAGGGAATCGAGGAGGTCGTGGTCGGACTCACCTACTCGATCAGCCCCGTCCACACCCATGCCTACTACCTCGAGCGGGCGGCGGCGGTCTCGGCTTCCGAGCACATCGACCGTCTCTACCTCAAGGATCCCGGCGGCCTGCTGACGCCGGACGCGGTCCGGGAGCTGGTGCCGGGATTCATCGCCGCGGTCTCGCCGCGGCCGGTCGAGCTGCACAGCCACTGCACGATCGGGCTCGGCCCGCTGGCCTACATGGAGGGACTGAAAGCTGGGGTGCGAGTCCTGCACACGGCGGTGCCGCCGCTCGGCGACGGGACCTCCAACCCGCCGGTCTGGGCGACGCTGCGAAACCTCGAGGCCGAGGGCTTCTCGCACCGGCTCGACCTCGGGGCGCTGGAGCAGGTGGGCGAGCACTTCGGCGAACTGGCGCGGGCGAAGGATCTGCCGCCCGGCGCCCCGGCTGGATATGACGCCGCCTACTACCGCCACCAGATGCCGGGCGGCATGGTGACCACGACCCGGCGCCAGCTGGAGGAGATCGGCCGCCCCGAGCTCTTCGACGCGGTGCTGGAGGAGGTGACCCAGGTCCGGGCCGAGATGGGTTACCCGATCATGGTCACGCCGGTCTCCCAGTTCGTCGCCACCCAGGCGGTGATGAACCTGATCTCCGGCGAGCGCTGGTCGAAGCTCTCCGACGAGATGGTCCGCTACTTCCTCGGCCACTTCTACGAGCCGGCAGCGCCACTGGACCCGGAGATCCGCGACAAGGTGCTGTCGCTGCCGCGGGCCGCGGAGCTGCGCGACCTCGAGCCGCTGGGCCTCGAGGGCGCCCGCGAGCGCTACGGGCAGCGGATCTCCGAGGAGGAGCTGCTGCTGCGGCTGACGATGCCGGCCGAGCAGGTCGACGCGATGGTCTCCGGGGCCGGGGAGGCAAAGCCGCTCGCCGGCGCGCGTCCGGGCGAGGACCCGCTGGTCTGGCTGCTGCGCGAGGTCGCCAAGCGCGAGTCGGTCGGCTACATGCGGCTGCAGACCGACGACGACCTGGTGGTGTGGCGCCGTGCGGCTTGACGACGTCGAGGGCTTCGTCTTCGACATCGACGGCTCGCTGGTCCACCGCGGCGCCGACTTCCGCTCCCAGCCGCTGCCCGGCGCGGTCGAGGTGCTGGAAGCGATCCGCGCTTCCGGCCGGCCGCTTGTCCTGTTCACCAACGGCAGCCACATGACGCCGGCGCAGTTCGCCGACGGGCTGAGCGAGGACGGGCTCGCGGTCAGCGCCAATGAGGTCCTGACCCCGGTCTGCTGCGCGCTCTCCTACCTGCGCGAGAAGCACCCGGGGCAGGCGGTGATGGTCTTCGGCTCGGAGGCGACAAGGGAGCGGATGGCGGGCGAGGGGGTGGCGCTGACCTCGGAGCCCGACGCCGGGGCGGTCTTCGTCACCCACGTCGAGCAGGTCGACCTCGACGCCGCCGAGGACGCGGCCCGGGCGGTGATCGCCGGGGCCCCGCTGCTGACCGCCAATTACGGCCCCGGCTACTGGGGGACCAGCGGGATCATCTTCAGCAAGGGCGCGATGGTGACCGCGGCGATCGCCAAGGTCAGCGAGGTCGAGCCGATCGTCGTCGGCAAGCCGTCCGAGGTAGCGGTGCAGGAGGTCCGCGAGCGGCTCGGGGTCCCGAGCGAGCGGGTTGCGGTGATCGGCGACGACCTCGAGATGGACATCGGCCTCGGGCTGCTCGGCGGATCGCGGACGATCCTCGTCCGCAGCGGCCTCAGCGGCAAGGTCGAGCTCGACGCGGTGCCGGAGCCCAAGCGGCCCGGCGCGGTCGTCGACGGGGTCGCCGAGATCCTCCCCTGGCTCTGAACCGAGCGGATATCCGCGCCGAGGAGGGGTAGGCTGTATAGGAGGAGTTGTATACAAGCGAGCTTTTGGCTCTGCGGAGGGAAAAATGGCTAACAGCAACGGACGTTCGAACGGCGACATCGAAGCGGTCCCAGAAACCTTCAAGCTCTCCGATTGGCCCAAAAACTGCTGGTATGCAGCGGCTTATGACGTCGAGCTGAAGCGCCAGCTGCTCGGGCGCCGGATCGGCGGCCACAGCCTGGTCATGTACCGCCGCGAGGACGGAGTGCCCGTGGCGCTGGAAAACGCCTGCTGGCACCGCCTGATGCCGCTCTCGGAAGGCAAAATCGAAGGCGACAACGTCGCCTGCGGCTATCACGGACTTGTATACAACTCGGAGGGCCGCTGCGTCTTCATGCCCTCGCAGAAGACGATCAACCCGGCCGCCCGCGTGCGCAGCTACCCGGTCGCCGAGCGCCACCGCTTCGTCTGGGTCTGGACCGGCGACCCGGCGCTGGCCGACGAGAGCAAGATCCCCGACCTGCACTGGAACGACGACCCCGAGTGGGCCGGCGACGGCAAGCTGATTCACCTCGAGTGCGGCTACAAGCTGATCGTCGACAACCTGATGGACCTCACCCACGAGACCTTCGTCCACGGGGCGAGCATCGGGCAACGCTCGATCACCGAGGTCCCGTTCGAGGTCACCCACGGCATCGACACGGCGACCGTCACCCGCTGGATGCGCGACGTCGAGCCGCCGCCGTTCTGGAAGATGCAGCTGGAGTGGAAGCGCGGCGAGCCGACCGAGAAGGTCGACCGCTGGCAGATCATCCATTTCGAGGCCCCGAGCACGATCGCGATCGACGTCGGCGTCGCGCCGGCCGGGAGCGGGGCTCCGGATGGCGACCGCTCCGAGGGCGTCAACGGCTTCGTCCTCAACACGATGACCCCGGAGACCGACGACACCTGTCACTACTTCTGGGCCTTCGTGCGCAACTACAACCTCGACGACCAGCGGATCACGACCCTGATCCGCGAGGGCGTCTCCGGCGTCTTCGGCGAGGACGAGGTGGTGCTGGCGGCCCAGCAGCGGGGCGTCACCGACCATCCCGACAAGCAGTTCTACAACCTCAACATCGACGGCGGCGCGATGTGGGCGCGGCGGCTGATCGACAAGATGATCGCCGAGGAAGGCGAGGACGACCGCTACCAGCGCTCTGCCGACGAGGCGGTGCGGGATCAGGGCACCTCGACCAAGGTCGAGGCCACAGAAGCGGACGCCGAGCGCCTCGGGGTTAGTTGAGCGAGGGGGAAGCCCACTTCGCCCCGGCCCGGGTGCGGGCCGTCCGCGACGTCGCCTGCGACGTGCGGATGATCGAGATCGAGCCCTCGGTCCCGGTCCACAGCTATCCCAGCGGCAGCCACCTCGACATCGCGGTCGAGATCGACGAGCTGCCCGACCTTCGCTCCTACTCGCTGGTCGGCGAGCAGCCGGTCGACAGCGCCTACCGGATCGCGGTCAAGGAGATCCCCGACAGCCGCGGCGGCTCGGTCTTCGTGCGGGCGCTGCAGCCCGGCACGGCGGTCGACGTCTCCGAGCCCAAGAGCCACTTCGAGCTCCAGTACGGCCACCCCGAGTACCTGCTGGTCGCGGGCGGAATCGGGATCACGCCGATCCTCGGCATGGCCCACGCGCTGCAGCGGCACGGGCGGCCCTTCCGGCTGCTGTACGCGGTACGCGAGCGCGAGCAGCTGGCCTTCCTGGAGGAGCTGTCCGAACTGCTCGGAGACCAGCTCGAGGTCTTCGTCTCGGCCGAGGGCGAGCGGCTCGACATCGAGGCGGAGATCGAGCGCCTGCACCCCGACGGCGAGCTCTACCTCTGCGGGCCGCTGCGCCTGCGCGACGCGGCCCAGCACGCCTGGAAGCAGAAGGGACGCCGGGCCGACCGGCTGCGCTTCGAGACCTTCGCCTCAGGCGGGCGCTTCGCGCCGGAGGAGTTCGTCGCCCGGATTCGCGACCAGGACCGCGAGGTGACTGTCCGCAGCAACCGCACCCTTCTCGACGCGCTCAAGGACCACGAGGTGGAGATGATGTGGGACTGCCTGCGCGGCGAGTGCGGTCTCTGCGCCGCCGAGGTCCTGGAGGTCGAGGGCGAGCTCGACCACCGCGACGTCTTCCTCAGCGACGAGCAGAAGGAGGAGGGCAAGACGATCATCACCTGCGTCTCGCGCGCGGTCGGCGGCGCGATCACGATCGACACCGGGTTCCGGTCCAGCTAGGCGCGTCATACGATTCAGGCGTCGGACTCGTTCGCCAACAACCGCACTTCCAGCCTCCGTTCCGCTGCCAGCCGGAACTCGACCGGCTGCGGAAGGCTGCCAAGGAGCGGGAGCCGGCGCAGGCCGAGTGCCGGGACTGGCTGCTCGAGGCAACGCCGCTGGAGCAGGGCCGGACCCGGCTGAAGCTGGCGCCCCGGGGTGAGGTCGAGCTCTCGGGTGCCGAACCACTGGCCAAGTACTTCTTCTCCGGCAGCGTCGAGCGAATCTCTTCGGAGCAGGATCAGGTCACCTTCGAGGGCACTGTGTAGCTGGGCCCCGGCACCGGCAGCAGCCGGTCGACGAGCTCGAGGGCGGGTCGGCCCTCGAACAGGGGCTGAACGTCGGGCCGATAGAGGATCAGCGCGAGGCTGGGCGCGACCATGAAGTCGGCGGCGTTCGGCTGCGCCCCGCCGACTACCCCGTCGGCGATCCAGGCATCGACTCGGTCGAGGATCGCGGGGAGCTCGGCCACGGGGTCGCGCTCTGCCCTCGGGCTGGTGGCGAAGACCCCGGCGAGGATCCTCGGGGTGATCAGGCGCCGCAACGGCCTCCGCTTGTAGAGGAGATACCCGAGCCGCCCGTCTCCGGACAAGCGGCTGAGCGTCTCCGGGTCGCGGATCACCGCCGCCCCGAGGATCCGGCGGGCGGACATCTGCAGCTTCTCATTCGCCCAGCGCTCCGCCTCCTCGACCGCCGCCCGCTGCTCGGGGTCGGCTGGGAGCAGCGGCGGCCCGGGGTGGCGCTGATCCAGGAAGCGGGCGATCCCGTGGTTGGTCGAGGTCCGGTGCCCGTCGGCGTCGAGCGCCGGCACCGTGCCGAGGCGGTCGCCCATGCGCAGCCCAAACGTGCGCCGTCCGCCAGCGGTGCGCGTCTGTCCGCCCGCGTCGAATCCGTGCAGCCGGACGACCAGCGGGTGCATGAGGGTGATGAGGTCGACGCGCCGGTAAGGCACTTGCTTGTGCTCGAGCATCAGCATCGCCGAACGGCATGCGTGCGAGCCGGGAATGACGTAGAGGGTGTACATACCGACCGGTCAGTCGGTACTCTACCACGATGGCCCAAGACACGAAACGTCTCGATCGGCGCACCCGCGCCGCCCGGGCGGAGGGCCGCGAGGCTCGCGGCGAGCTGCTGAGTGCAGCGCTGCGGGTCTTCGCACGCCGCGGCTACCGGGAGGCCGGCGTCGACGAGATCGTCGCCGAGGCGGGCTACTCGAAGGGGGCGCTCTACTGGCACTTCTCGGGCAAGGAGGATCTCCTCCTCAGCCTGCTCGAGGAGCGCATCGACACGCCGATGCGCGAGCGCTTCGCGCTGCTCGCCTCGGCACCGCCCGAGCGCGACATGTCGGTGGAGGCGACGCGGGCGTTCGCCCAGCAGCTGGACGGGGAGCGCGAGGCCCTGTTGCTCGAGCGCGAGTACTGGAGCCTCGCGATCCGCGATCCCGAGCTGCGCGCCCGCTACGCCGAGCGCCAAACGGAGCTTCGCCGCGAGCTGGCCGCCGCGATGGAGGCTCGGGCGCGCCACCTCGGGTTGCCCGATCTCCCGATGCCGGCGGAGGAGCTCGCTCGCATCGTGATGAGCATCATCGGTGGCCTCGCCGTCGATGAGCTGATCGAGCCAGGATCGGTTGGCCCGGAGCTGCTCGGCGAAGCTCTTGCCGTCGTCTACGCGGGCCTGGTGGCACGGGCGCAGGTGCAGGGCCCGCGATGAGCGATGGTGAGATCCGTCGGCGTGCGGCCCTTGCGCTGGCCGGGCCGTTGCCTGAATTTCTTGCGATGACGCCCTGGATGAGGCCGATCCCACATCAGGGATCTCGCGCCGGCTCGCCTTCGTCTCAGCCGATCTGCACCAAGCAGACCGCCAGCTTGCCGCGGCCCAGGTGACCAAGTCGATCCTCGTCACCTGAGCACCACGCTTCGTTTCGCCCAACGGACATGCGGCTACATTGGATCGGCAAAGCCGCCGCGGAAAGGACGAAACCGATGGGAAATCCGGTCGTGCATTTCGAAATCACCGGGAACGATCCGGACAAGCTGCGGGGCTTCTACGGCGGTCTGTTCGAGTGGGAGTTCGACACCAGCGCTCCCGTTGCTGCGGCGATCTCCGAGCCGGGTAACTACGGCTTCGTCGACCGCAATACGACCAGTGACGGGACCGGGATCCCGGGTGGGGTCGGCGGAGGCCCGGGGTACGACGGCCACGTCATCTTCTACGTCGGTGTCCCCGACGTGGAGGCCGCGCTCCAGCGGGCCGAGAGCCTGGGTGGGAGGCGTGAGGTGGGTCCCGAGGTGAACGAGGGAGCAGGTCTCGCGATCGGCCACTTCACTGATCCCGAAGGTCATTTGATCGGCGTCGCCGGGCCGGCCTGAGCAGCGCCGAGCAAGGCGTTCGTTTCCCCTTTCATCTTGGGCCGGGTAGGCTCGCGACAGTCCAACCAGGAAGGTGAAAGATGAAGTTGCTCGTGGTCAGGTACGGACGCCGGCGCGGACACGAGGATCCCGAGCAGGCGCGCGAGTTCACCGCCTCAGCCGAGAAGATCGCCGGGGTTCCGGGGCTGGTCTGGAAGCTCTGGTCCTACGACGACGAGGCGCAGACGGCGGCGAGCATCTACCTGTTCGACAGCGAGGAGCACGCCCGCGCCTGGGGCGACGGGCCGATGAAGCCGGCCCTCGGCAGCCACGAGGGCATAAGCGACATCGAGGTCAACTACTTCGACGTCGACGAGGACCTCAGCGCGATCACCCGGGCCCCGCTGGCCGCGGCACAGAGCGCCTGAGCCTCAGGCTCAGGCGAGCGAGGTCCAGACGCTCTTCTTCTCGGTGTAGAGGTCGATCGCGTCCTTGCCCATCTCGCGGCCCCAGCCGCTCGATTTGAAGCCGCCCCAGGGCGCCGCGGCGTCGACAGGATTCGGCATGTTGATCCAGATCGTGCCGGCCCGGATCGCGGCGGCGATCCGGTGCGCGCGGGCGACGTCGCGGGTCCAGATCGAGGCGCCGAGGCCGTACTCGGTGTCGTTGGCCCGCGCCACCAGCTCCTCCTCGCCCTCGTAGGGGATCACCGACATAACCGGGCCGAAGATCTCCTCGCGGGCGATCGTCATCTCCTGGCCGACGCCGCTGAAGACCGTCGGCTTGTAGAAGTAGCCGCCGCCGAGCTCGGCCGGGCCGCCGCCGGCAACCAGCTGCGCGCCCTCCTTCTCGCCGGTCCGCACGTAGCGGTCGACGTTCTCCAGATGCTCCTGCGAGACCAGCGGCCCGAGCTCGGTCGACTCGTCGCTGCCGGGGCCGATCTTCATCGCCTCGGCGGCGCCGCCGGCCTTGGTTGCGAACTCGTCGATCCGCTTGCTGTCGACGTAGAAGCGCGAGTAGGCGACGCAGACCTGGCCGGCGTTCATCATCGCGCCGCGCAGATTCCCCCCGACCGCGGCGTCGATGTCGGCGTCGTCGAGGATCACGCTCGGGGCCTTGCCGCCGAGCTCGAGGCTGACCCGCTTCAGGTTCCCGGCCGCGGCGTGGACGATCTGGCGCCCGACCTCGGTCGAGCCGGTGAAGGAGACCTTCTCGATCCCGTCGTGCCCGGCGAGTGCGGCGCCGACCTTTGGCCCGCCGGTGACGACGTTGAGCACCCCGGCCGGGATCCCCGCCTCCTCGATCAGCTCCGCCAGGCGCAGCGTGGTGAGCGGAGTCTGCTCGGCCGGCTTCACGACCGCGGTGTTGCCGCAGGCAAGCGCCGGGGCGATCTTCCAGCTCGCGATCGTGGTCGGGAAGTTCCAGGGGGTGATCAGCCCGCAGACGCCGACCGGCTCGCGCAGCGTGTAGTGAAAGACGCCGGGGATCGAGAGCTTCGGCGTCTCGCCTTCGATCTTGGTCGCCCAGCCGGCGTAGTAGCGGAAGTGCTCCGCCGCCCCGGCGATGACCATCTTCGCCAGCCCGATCGGCTTGCCCTGGTCGAGGGTCTCCAGCTCGGCCAGCTCGACGAGGTTCTGCTCGATCAGGTCGCCGGCGCGCCACAGAAGCGCGCCGCGGGCGGCCGGGGTCATCCCCGCCCACTCGTCGGACTCGAAGGCGGCGCGGGCGGCGTCGACCGCGGCGTCGACGTCGGCCTCGGTCGCCTCGGGGACGGTGGCGATCGTCTCCCCGGTCGCCGGGTCGAGGGTCTCGAAGGTCCCGCCGCCGGAGGCCTGCTCCCAGGATCCGCCGATGTACATCTTCTTGCTCGTCGCTTCCGCTGCTGTTGCCAACCCTCTCTCCTTACCTCGCCTGTGCTCTCTTTCAAGCTACTAGGGCAGGCTGGCCGATTCCAGCTCGTGCTCCTGGAGGTCGATCGCCGCCTGCAGCAGCGGCGTCTCGCCCCCGCGCGGCGCAATCAGCGAGATGCCGACCGGCAGGCCGCTGCGCGAGCCGAGCCCCGCCGGCAGCGCCGCGGCAGGGAAGCCGGTCAGGTCCCAGGTCGCGGTCAGCGCTATCAGCGGGTCGCCTTCGCCGCCGCCATGCCCCAGGTCATAACCCGGCCCACGCTCGAAGGCGACGATCGGCACCGTCGGCTCCAGCACGAAGTCGACCCCGTGCCGGTCGAACCAGGCCTCCCACTCGGCGGTGAACGCAGCGCGCTCCTGCTGGGCGGCGATGTAAGCGGAAGCGGCGTCGAGGGTCTGCGCTGCCTCGAGCATCTGGCCGATGCTGGGCCGGTAGAGGTCGACGCGATCGACGTAGTCGCGGTGCTGGGCCCACATCTCGGCGAGGAAGATCGTGCTCATCTGCGCGGCCGGCAGCTCCCTCGGTGCGGGCAGCTCGACGAAGCCGGCGCCGAGCCGCTCGCAGGCCGCCCGGGCGGCGCTGAGCCCGTCGCCGACGTCGTCGTCGAGGGGCTGGCGGGCCGGTCGGTCGGTCAGCGCGATCGTGAGACCCTCGAGCGGGCGTGGTCCGGGCCGGGCCTCCAGCGGCAGCTCCCCGGTCGGGGCCGGGGGCGGCAGCAGCGGCGAGACCTCGGCGCCGCCGGCGGCCATCGCGGAGAGGATCGCGCTGCAGTCGGCGAGCGAGCGGGCCATCGGCCCCGCGTGGTCGAGGGTGTGGGCGAGCGGGACGATCCCGTCGATCGGGACACGCCCGTGGCTCGCCTTGATCGAGCTGACCCCCGAGAGTGCGGCGGGTATCCGCAGCGAGCCGAGCGTGTCGGTGCCGAGCGCGGCCGGAACCATCCGGGCCGCCAGCGCCGCCGCCGAGCCGCCGCTTGATCCGCCGGCGACACGGTCGAGATCCCAAGGGTTGCCGACCTGGTCGGTGGTGCCGCCGGCGGCGAACTCGTGCGTGTGGGTGTGGCCGACCAGCACCATCCCCTCTTCGCGCAGGCGGGCCCAGGCGGTGGCGTCCGCAGCGGCGACGTTTCCTTCGAGGACGCGGCTGGAGGCGGTCACCGGCAGCCCGGCGACGCCATAGAGGTCCTTGACCGCGACTGGGATCCCGCAAAGAAGCGGAGCCTCAGCGCCTTCGCGCTCCAGACGTTCGTCGGCGGCGGCGGCGTGCTCGGCGGCGATCTCCGGGTAGAGGCGGGCCCAGGCGTTGATCGAATCCGGAGCGCCGTCGAAGCTGGGCGGACCCCCGTTCACCGCCTCGATGCGCCCCTCGCAGGCGGCGAGCAGCTCAGCGGCGGACAGCTCACGCGAGCGCAGCAATGCCGCAGCTTCGAGCAGCCCGAGGTCAGCCGGGTCGGTTGCGGGCGGGCTCGGCGCGTTCATCTCTCCGCCGATACTCGCAAGCCGCAGCCGTGCCCACCGCCCCGACGGGGCAGCCATTGCCTCCGGCTTGGCCGAAACCTCAGCGCCGCAGGCCGAGGATGCCTGAGCTGGTGCCCTGCGTCCTCGGATCGAACCGTCCGTGGCTCGCAGTGAGGCGTGCCGGCGTATAGGGCACGAAGGCACTGTCTCCCTCGTTCAGCGCCTGCGCTGCGGCCTGCAGCGAGCCGGGGCTGGCGGCCTTGCCCCAGCGGCCGCTGTTGATCCGGTGCTCGAGGGCGTGCAGCGAAGCGATGATCTCCGGCGGGGTGAAGTTGCAGTGGCCCTGGCGGAAGACGTAGGCCTGGCGGAGCAGCGCTGAAGACCCCGCCGCGGCCACCTGTCGCCGGTAGAAGTCCTCCTGCTGGACGGGGATCAGCTGGTCGGAGATCGTGTGGATGTTGAGCTCCGGGACCTGCAGCCTGCCGGTCGCGACCGAAGTCGAGGTCAGCTTTTTCACCGCGGCGGTATCGGCCTTGATGTTCGCTCCCTTGGTGAGGGCGGAGAGATCGGCCTTCAGATCCAGTCCCGCCTGCTTGTAGAGCGCGGCGACTTCCGGCCGGTAGGAGGAATCGCGCAGCAGATCGGCATAGTCGATGCCCGCATTCCAGGCCGGCTGCCCGCCGGCGGACTGCTCGATCGAGAAGCGCCCGGTCTGGATGAACGGAAGGGTGATGGTCCCGGGCGCGTATTGGATGTTGTACTGCTCGATCTCCTGCTGTCCGAAGTCGGCCGGGCCGTACGGGCCGTAAGCGGTGGACATCCAGGTGGCGACGTTGTAGAACGCCGACGCGAGGGCCAGGCGCGCTCGTCCCTGCGGCGTGTTCTGCGCCGACTGCGCCGCCTGCTGAAGCTGGGTGGCGGCCAGGGCGGCCTGCGCGGGCGTCTGGTAGCCGACCAGCTGAATCGGCTGCCCCGGGGCCAGAAGCTTGCTGATCGCGTAGCTGCCGTCGAGCTGGTAGTTCTCGAGATTGATCCCTCCGCCGACCAGTCCGCAGGTGGTCAGGGCACCGTCGAGCCTTCCGTTGGAGCCCTGGTCCTCGAGCGCGCTGATCAGCCCGCCCATCGACGTGCCGACTGCGATGACGCGCTTCGGCCGCGAGGGCAGCACCTGGCGCTTGACCGCGGCAAGGGTCTGGAACTGATCCCTGACGGCGCTGTTCAGCGCCCACATCGAGCCCTTCGGGTCATAGGAGGAACCGGCGAGCGCGTAGCCGGCGTCGAGCAGGTGCTGCCCGGTCGTCTGATCGGGCGAGTCCTGCGGCGTCAACGGGCCGTAGCCGTGGCTGTAGAGAAGAAGCGTCCCGTTCCAGTTCGAGGGCAGATCGGATTCCCAGACCGCGCCGTCGGCAAGGACCCCCTGCTGCTGCGAGTCGGTCGCCGCGGATGCCGGAGCACTCGCGACCAGGGAGATGACGAAACCGAGCAGCAGACAGACGCGGGCGATCGATCGGTGCGAAGTCATCAGCTCTCCTCAACCCTCGGGGACTACCCAAAATCAACTAGTTGCCAGCATTGCAATCCGGGAGGCCTATGTCAAGTGACTTGATATCCGGTCGGCTCGGGTGCTCGTCGACTACCGTTGTCCCGGTGGACGCAACGACCCGCGAGGCGGCGCCCGCCGACCCGATCACAGAGAAGGTCGAGTCCCGAGTCGGCTATCTGGTCTACCGGCTCGAGCGACGCCTGCGCTTCCGGCTCGACCAGGCGATGGCCGCCCACGACGTCAGCGTGACCGAGTACGTGACGCTCAGCGTCCTCCGAAACCACGACGGGATGTCGAGCGCCCAGCTCGCACGCTGGGCCTTCGTCACCCCGCAGGCGATGAACCTCGTCATCTCCAACCTCGAGCGCCGTGGCCTGATCAAGCGCAGGGAGTCAGCGGCCCACCGGCGGGTCCTCGAAGCCTCGGTGACGTCACGCGGCCGCAAGGTCCTCGACCGCTGCGAAGCGTCGATGGACACGATCGAAGCCGACATGCTCGCCGATCTGCCCGCATCCGACACCAAGCTCCTGCGCCGCGCCCTCGCCGCCTGCGCGCAATCGCTCGAAGCGAGCGCGCCCACCCGGCCCGGCGGCTGAGCGATCTCAGCCGCACCCGACGGTCCGGCGACCTGATCATGCGCGTACCGGAGTGCGCCAGCCTCAGCCTTCGCCCCGCCGGTCGACCACCCGCACCGCTTTGCCCTCGCTGCGCGGGAGGGAGCCGGGGTCGGCGACCTCGACGGCGATCCTGACCCCGGTCTGCTCCTGAAGCAGCGTTTCCAGGCGGGCGGTCAGCGTCGCTCGGTCGACGCCGGCGCCGGCGGGCTCACATCGCACGCTCAGCTCGTCCATCGTTCCCGGGCGCTCGACCAGCAGCTGGTAGTGGGGGGCGACCTCATCGACGCCGAGCAGGAGCTGCTCGACCTGGGACGGGAAGAGGTTGACGCCGCGGATGATCAGCATGTCGTCGACGCGGCCGCGTAGCTGGGCGATGCGGGCAATCGTGCGGCCGCAGGCGCACGGCTCGACCGTCAGCGAGCCGAGGTCGCGGGTCCGGTAGCGGATCAGCGGCAGCGCCTCCTTGGTCAGGCTGGTGAAGACCAGCTCCCCCACCTCGCCCTCGTCCAGCGGCTCACCGCTCTCCGGGTCGACGACCTCGGCCAGGAAGTGGTCCTCCTGGACGTGCAGCCCGTCCTGCTCCCGGCACTCGGCCGCGACCCCGGGCCCGCACATCTCCGAGAGCCCGTAGTTGTTGATCGCGACGATCCCCAGCTCGCTCTCGATCTGCTCGCGCATCGCCCCGGTCCAGGGCTCGCCGCCGAACAGCCCGATCTGCAGGGCCAGCTCCCCCGGCTCCAGCCCCGCGTCGCGCAGCCCCTGCGCAATCACCAGTGCGTAGCTCGGGGTCGAGACCAGCACCTGGCCGCCGAGGTCTTCGAGCAGCATCGCCTGGCGTGCCGTCCTTCCCCCCGAGACCGGCACCACGGTGGCGCCGAGCCGCTCCGCCCCATCGTGAAAGCCGAGCCCCCCGGTGAACAGGCCGTAGCCGTTGGCGTTGTGAACGACCATCCCAGGCCGCACGCCGGCCATCGTCATGTTGCGCGCCATCACCTCGGCCCAGTTATCGAGGTCGGCACGCGTGTAGGCGACGACGGTCGGCTTGCCGCCTGTGCCGCTCGACGCGTGCAGCCGCACCACCTCCTCGCGTGGAACCGCCAGCAGGCCGTATGGGTAGTGCTCGCGCAGATCGTCCTTGAAGCTGAACGGGATCCGGCTCAGGTCCTGCAGAGAAGCGAGATCGGCGGCGGCCTCGATCCCTGCCTCGCGCAGCCGCGCCGTTCCGACCGGCTGCGCCGCCAGCACCCGCGCGACGGTCGCCCGTAGCCGCTGCAGTTGGATCTCGCGCAACTGCTCGCGCGGCGCCGCCTCGACCGGGTCGCGGACCGCCTCAGATGCTGCGCTGGTGGGCATTCCAGTGCTCCTCGAGGTTGGCGACCAGCGCCGGGCTGAGGTGGCAGTAGGCCTGCTCCTTGGCGAAGGTGGCCATGTACTGGCGGAAGACCTCGATCGGCTCCTCCCCGATTCGCAGCGCCCGCCGGTTCGCCGCCGCGTTGACGAGCCCGGAGCTGGTCAGCGCCTCGATCCGCGCCGCCAGCGTCGCGTCGACCTCGCCCGGCTCGACCGTCTCGTCGCAGAGCAGCTGGGCCGGCTCGACCCCGGCCTCGAACTCCAGCCCGGAGACAATCGCCTGCCGGGCCAGCCGGTCGCCGACGAAGCGCGGCAAGCGCAGGTTCGAAGCGCCGGGGATGATCCCCTCCTTGCGGGCCGGCAAATAGAGCCGGCAGCCGCGCTCGGCGATCACGTGGTCGACGACGTGAAGCAACTGGCAGGCGCCGCCGATCGCGTAGGTCTCGGCGCAGGCGATCCAGAGCTTCTCGGTCGTCTGCTCCGGCTCGGCGGGGCGGAACTCGGGGGCGCTCAGCCCACGGTAGATCTTGTTGACGTATCCGAGGTCGCGGGTGACGAAGAACATGAACGGCAGCGAGCCCTGGTAGAGGCGGGTCAGGTTGAGCCCGGCGCCGAAGATCCGCCGCCCCTCATAGCGGGGGTGCTCGACGACGCCGCCGCGCAGCACCCCGACCTCGATCTCGGGATCGAGCAGGATCAGGTCGACGGCGACCTCGCTCGCCGGCAGGGTGTTCTCGTCCTCCGCGTTGAGATGGCGAGGGTTGCGCAGCTCCAGGATCCCGGCCTTGCCCTCGCGCCGAACCTCCACCGTGCCGAGGTCGGCCAATCCGGTGGAGCGGAACTCCTCGATCCGCTCCAGCGCCTCCGCGGTCGGGCGCAGCATCGTGTGGACGAGGTGGCCGCCGGCCGCCGGCGAGGAGAGCACGGAGGCGAGCAGCAGCCCCTGGGCGATCTCGATGCCCTCCTTCTCGGCCAGCGGCCGGGCCAGCTCCGCAGCCATCTCCCCGCGGGTCGGGGCGAGGCCGGGGAAGCGCTCGGCGGCCGCGAAGACCAGCTCGGTGTCGCGCAGCGGCCGCGTCCACTCCTCGGTCAGCCGCGCGTAGAGCTCCTCCGCGTGGGAGCGAAGAAAGCGCTCGCGTGCCTCATCCCCCTGCTCGGCGATCGCCTCGGCGGTCGCGGCCCATTGCTCGTCGAAGCTCTGCGCTGCTTGGATCGTCGCCATCGTTTCTCCCTGCATTCGACAATACGCCAGCCGCCAGCAGTTAGCCTGCATGCAGGGATGAGTGAGGTCGGAGAGGTTCTCTGGACGCCGCCCGCCGACGTGCGGGAGACGACCGAGCTCGGCCGCTTCCTCGACTTCCTGCGCGACGAGCGGGGGCACGACTTCGGCGGCTTCGAGGAGCTGTGGCGCTGGTCGGTCTCCGACCTCGAGGGCTTCTGGGCGGGGATCTGGGACTTCTACGCGGTCAAGGCCCACTCGCCCTATGAGCAGGTGCTCGGCTCGCGGCAGATGCCCGGCGCCGAGTGGTTTCCAGGTGCCACCCTCAACTACGCCGAGCACATGGTCGGCGCCGAGGAGGAGCTCGGCAAGGTCGCGGTGATCGCCCGCTCGCAGACCCGCGATCCCTTCGAGCTGACCTGGGGCGAGCTGCGCGAGCAGGTGGCCCGGGCCCGCGCGGGCCTGCAGCGGCTCGGGATCGGCAGGGGCGACCGCGTCGTCGCCTATCTGCCCAACGTCCCCGAGACGCTCGTCGCCTTCCTCGCCACGGCCAGCCTCGGCGCGATCTGGGCATCGTGCGCGACCGAGTTCGGGCCGCGCAGCGTGATCGACCGCTTCGCCGACCTGGAGCCGAAGCTGCTGCTGGCGATCGCCGGCTACACCTACGGCGAAAAGCCGATCGACCGCCGGCCCGAGGTCGCCGAGGTGCGGGCCGAGATGCCGGGCCTCGAGCACGTGATCCACGTCCCTTACGCCGGCGGCGCCGACGACGCCCTGCCCGATTCGCTCGGCTGGGAGGAGCTGCTGGCCGAGAACGGGCCGCTGGAGTTCGAGCCCGTCCCCTTCGACCACCCGCTCTGCGTGCTGTTCTCCTCCGGCACCACCGGCAAGCCGAAGGCGATCATCCACCGCCACGGCGGCATCCTGCTCGAGCACCTCAAGAACCAGGGGCTGAGCTGGGACCTGCAGCCGGGGGACCGGCTGATGTGGTTCACGACCACCGCCTGGATGATGTGGAACGCGCTGGTCTCGACGCTGCTGTTCCGGGCCTCGATCGTGATGCTGGACGGCAACCCGCTGTACCCGGACCTGTCCTCGCAGTGGCGGCTCGCCGAGGAGCTGCGCCCGACCCTGATGGGCGCCGTCCCCGCCTTCCTGATGGGCTGCCGCAAGGCCGGTGTCAACCTGCGCGACTTCGACCTCTCCAGCATCCGCCAGCTCTGCGCCGCCGGCTCGCCCCTGCCCCCGGAGGGCTATGACTGGGTCTACGAGCAGCTCGGCCCCGACGTGCTGCTGAACGTCGGCAGCGGCGGCACCGACGTCTGCACCGGGCTCGTCCAGGGCGGGCCGATGCTTCCCGTCTACCGCGGCGAGATCGCGGGCCGCTGCCTCGGCGTCGACAGCGCCGCCTACGACGAGGCGGGCGAGCCGGTCGTCGGCGAGCTCGGCGAGCTGGTGATCCGCGAGCCGATGCCGTCGATGCCGCTCGGCTTCTGGGGCGACGAGGACGGCTCCCGCTACCGCGCCTCCTATTTCGAGCAGTACCCCGGCGTGCTGCGCTTCGGCGACTGGATCCGCTTCACCGAGCGGGGAAGCTGCGAGCTGACCGGCCGCTCCGACGCGACGCTGAACCGCGGCGGAGTGCGGCTCGGCACCGGCGAGCTCTACGCGGTGGTCGAGTCGCTCGACGAGGTGCTCGACAGCCTCGTCGTCCACCTCGAGGACCCCGAGGGCGGGCCTGGCGAGCTGATCCTCTTCGTACAGCTCGGCGAAGGGGTCGAACTCGACGACGAGCTGCGGGCACGCCTGGCTGGGGAGCTGCGCGCGCGAGCTTTCGCCCCGCCACGTGCCCGACACGATCGAGGCGGTGCCGGCGATCCCGCGCACGATGACCCAGAAGAAGCTCGAGGTGCCGGTGAAGCGGATCCTGCTCGGAGCCGACGCCGACACGGTCGCGAGCCGCGACGCGCTGGTCGATCCCGGAGCGCTGGCCGCGTTCGCCGACTACTCGGAGCGGCGCCGCCAGGCCGCCGCCTCGGCCTAGTCGGTCAGAAGTCCGCTGAAGAACTCGACGTCGTCGGGCTGAAGCTGGCAGATCTCGACGAAGTGGCCGAGCTCGGCGGTCATGTCGACGTAGCCGGCCCGGACCCGGTCGGGGATCAGGACCGTGTAGTCGAAGCGCAGGCCGTGCGAGGCGAGCAGCTCGCGCAGCGATTCCCAGACGTCGTCGCCGAGCGGGACCCGCGAGGCGATGTGATGGAAGCCGAGCCCGCCGTCAGCCGGGAGCGCCCGCTTGTAGTAATCGATCTCGCCCGCGACCGGCTCGATCAGCTCCGCGATCAGCCCGCCTCGGGAGCCCATCCCGACCCGCACCTCCCACTCGACCGGCTCGTCCCCCTTCAGGAAGGTCGCGCCCTCGGTCGGCAGCTCGGTGAAGTTCTCGACCCCGAGCTGCTCGCGCATCTGCTCGGCGCCGCGATCGAAGTCAGAGGTCACCCAGCAGAGCTGCCAGACGCTCGCGAAGAGGTCGCCCAGCACCTCGACCGGGCGCGGGTTGACGAGCCGGTCGGCGCTCGCCGTCTCACGAGGCCAATCTGTCGATCGCCTCGACCAGCTCCTCGGTGCGCGAGAACGACGGCGAGTGGTCGGTGTCGAGCTCAGCGGTCTCGGTGATCCCGGCCGCCTCGGCCATTCGCCGCTGCAGCGGCGGTGGGATCGAGTGGTCGCGAGTGCAGAAGATGTAGCGACGCGGGATCGCGTCGAAGACGCCGTCGGGGATCATCACCGGCTGCGTGAACGGCACCACCGGCTGCGCGCCCTGCCGCTTCACGGCCCACATGTACGCCTCCTCGCTGCACTCCCCGAACTCTGCGGTACGGGCGGCATCCTCCGGCATCCGCGCCGCCGGGGGGTCGCCCTCGACGACCATGTTCGCCTGGATCTCGTCACCCTCGCCCTCGGGGAGCTGGGTCAAGTCGATCAGGCTCTGCCCGTCGCCGGGGACAAAGGCGCACACATAGACGACCTTCTCGACCCGGTCGGGATTTCGGGCCGCGGTCTGGGTGACGACCACCCCGCCCATGCTGTGGCCGACCAGGACGGCGGGCTCGTCGCTTTCGGCGAGCTGCGCGGCGACCCGCGCGACGTAGGCATCGAGGGTGACGTCGGCCACCGGCGTCTCGTCGTCGCCGGAGCCGGGTAGGTCGAAGCGCTCCACGGTGTGGCCGGCCGCTTCGAGCGGCTCGACCACGCGATCCCACCACCAGGCGCCGCCGAAGGCGCCGTGCACCATCACCAGCCTTGCCATCTCTCCTCCCTTCTCCCTAGCCGCCGTCGGGCACCAGCACCGCGCGGCCGAGGACGTCACCCTCGCGCAGCCGGTCGAGCACCTCGTTGACGTCGTCCAGCGGATGGGTCTCCGACTTCAGGATGATGCGTCCGCGGGCGTGGAGCTGGACGATTTCCCAGAGGTCGATCCAGCTGCCGACCAGGCTCGCGCAGGCGGCCAGCTCCTGGCCGACCATCGCCGCCGAGGGCACGCTGAGGGTGCCGCCGTAGCCGACGATCGCGTAGGTCCCGCCGCGGGCGAGCATCTCGATCCCGCCGGCGTGGGTCTCGTCGTTGCCGACGAAGTCGAGGACGACTTCGGCGCCGCGCCCGTCGGTCAGCTCGCGGATCGAGTCGGCGGCAGCGTCGGCGCCGACCGCGTCGTCGGCGCCGAGCTCGGTCGCGAGCCGCTGGCGGTCGGTCTTGGGGTCGACCGCGATCACGTCGGCCGTGCCCATCTCGCGCAGCAGCTGGATCGCGATGTGGCCGACCCCGCCGACCCCGACGACGACCGCGGTGCTGCCGGGAAGGAGCTGCGACTCGACCTTCTTGACCGCGTGGTAGGCGGTGATGCCGGCGTCGGCGTGGGGCGCCGTGGCGACCGGGTCGACGCCCTCGGGAAGCTTGACGATCGAGCGCTCCTCGACGACGACGTACTCGGCAAAGCCGCCGTCGACGGTCAGGCCGACGAACTGGTGGCGCTCGCAGTGCATGTCATTGGCGCGCCGGCAGGCGACGCAGACGCCGCAGCTGTGCGGCGGATAGATCAGCACCTCGTCGCCGGGCTTGACGTTCAGGACCTCGTCGCCGACCGCCTCGACCCGGCCGGCGTTCTCGTGCCCGAGGACGACCGGCGGCTTCAGGCCCGCCGGCTCCATCAGGCCCTCGATGGCGTGCAGGTCGGTGGCGCAGACGCCGGCGCCGAGGATCTTGACCAGGACGTCGTTCGCCTTCCGCGGCTCGGGTTGGGGCCGGTCGACGAGCTGCAGCGGCTGGTCGTACTCGGCCAGCAGCGCCGCCTTCATGACGCCACCGCCGCCCCGGTCGCGCCACTCTCCAGATAGCCCTTCGGGTCGTCGGCGAGGTGCTGGGCGAGCCGGTCGGCCAGAGCCATGATCGTCAGCGAGGGGTTGACAGAGAGGGTGCGCGGGATCACCGAGCTGTCGCCGACGAAGAGGCGCTTGACGTCGTGTGACTCGCCGTGCTGGTCGACCACCGAGCTCTGGCGCTCGCTGCCCATCCGGCAGGAGCCCTGAACGTGGGTGCTGGCGAGCCCGCTCCAGAGCACCCGCTTCGCCCCCGCCGCCTCCAGTGCCCGGCGGCTGAAGTCCAGCGCGTCGTCGAGGCGCTTCCGCTCGCTGGGCTCGAAGTGGGCGTCGAAGCGCTCGCCGCCGTCCTCGGTGACGACGACGCTGCCGTTGTTCTCGTCGTTGGCCATCGCCAGCACCCCGCTCCAGTGCCGGTAGGAGCGCGCGGCCTCGACCAGCGGCTCGCCCCACATCGGCCCGTCCTCGTCCTCGAGGGTGATCGCGAAGCCGATCGGGTCCTGAACCGTCGCCGCCTCGATCACGAAGCCACCGTCCTCGTCGTGCTGGTGCTTCATGCAGTGCGAGGTGATCGGGTAGACCATGTGCGCGTCCTGGGGCTCGTCGAAGAGCCCGTAGACGAGGCGGACCGGGTGCCAGCCGACGTTGCGGCCGAGCTGCGGGTTCTCGACCCCGGAGCGGATCAGGATCTGGGGCGTGTTGAGGGCGCCGCCGGCGACGACCACTGCACCGGCGTCGATCGTCCGCCGCTCTCCCGCGGCGTCGACGTACTCGACCCCGGTCGCCTCGGGGCCGTCGCCGCGGTCGGAGATCAGCACCCGCTCTACCGGCGAGCCCGCCCGCAGGTCGAGCCGGCCCTCGGCCCAGGCCGGGTGGATCCAGGTCGTCATCGTCGACTTGCCGGCGTTGGTCGGACAGCCCTGCAGGCAGGAGCCGCAGCGCATGCAGTTGTGGTCGGTGTAGGAGTGCACCGGCTCCAGCTCGGCGTCCAGCGCCCGGAAGCCCGGCTCGAGGGTGTGGACGCAGCGCTGCCAGTCGCGGCGCTCGCGGACGCCGAGTGCGCGCTCGACGCGATCGTAGTGCGGCGCCAGCTCGTCGAGCCCGAATCGGAGGCCGCCGGCCGGCTCCCACTTGGCGAGGTCGCGCTCGTGGGCGCGCAGCGCCACCTTGGTGTTGATCGTCGTCGTGCCGCCGACGCAGCGCCCGGCGATGATCCCGATCGCGCCGCCGGCGCCGCCGTCGATCATCGCCTGGCGAAACGGCCACCAGATGTTGTGGGTCGCCTCGGCCTCCCAGCGGGTGAAGTTGGCGGCGGTCCGGTGCGGGCCGGCTTCCAGCAGCACCACCTTGCGCCCACGCTGGGCGAGCTCGCCGGCGATCACCCCACCCCCTGCGCCGGAGCCGACCACGGCGACGTCGAAGCGCTCGCTCACGCGCCGATCCCCAGGTAGGACCAGTCCTTCTCGAGCCGGGTCGCCAGCGGCGAGTTGAAGTCGATCTCCTTCCAGGCCCCGGGCCCCGCGGCACCCGGGGCGACGAAGTCGCTGTAGAAGGCCTCGACCGCCAGCGCCCGCACCATCATGAACTCGGGGGTCGCAGCGCGCTCGCGCAGCGCCTCGGCGCCGCCGTCGGCGACCTCGGCCAGCGAGTCGACCGCCGCCAGCATCGCCTCGCGCTCGGGCTCGGGCATCCGCGCCAGCAGCGCCTCTATATAGACCGTCGGCCCGACCCGGGCCGAGCCCGGAACGATCGTCTCGCAGAGCTTTTCCAGCGCCTCGCGGCGTTCGCCGAGAAGGTCAGCCGACATGCTCGACCGCCTCATCGGTGGCGGCGCGGGCGCCCTGCTCGAAGCCGTTGACGGGGATCTCGACCAGCGCCGGGCGCCCCGAACCGAGGGCCTCGCCGATCGCCTCCGCGATAGCCGCCGGGCTGTCGGCCCGGCGCCCGGGGACGCCGACGGCAGCCGCGAGGCCGACGAAGTCGATCGCCGGCGGCGCCAGGTCCATTCCGACATAGCCGGCGGGCTCGCCGGCGACGACGCTGCCCATCCCCTGCTTGCAGGCGCGGTACTCGCGGTTGTTGAGGACGACGAAGACGACGGGGACCTCGTAGCGCGCGGCCGACCAGAGTCCCTGGATCCCGAACATCGCGCAGCCGTCGCCGATCGCCGCGACGACCGGCGCCTCGGGGCGGGCGAGCTTGACCCCGATCCCGGCTCCGATCCCCCAGCCCAGCGCCCCGCCGACGCTGTGGTGAAACGAGCCCGGGCGGTCGGCGGCGAAGGCCCGCCGAACGTGCACGCCGGTCGTGATGCCCTCCTCGATCAGGACGGCATCGTCGGGAAGGGCGGCGGTCAGCGCCGCGGCGACGGCCGGCGCGTCGGCGCCGCCGGCCTTGGAGGCACCGGCATCGCGCTCGCGCTGGCCCGCGCGGGCGGCCTCCAGGCGCTCGGCCGCCTGCGGGCTGCGGCCCTCGAGGCGCCCCGCGAGCTCGGCCAGGGTTGCCCGCACCCCGCCCTGCAGACCGAGGGCGACCGGGTAGTTGCGGCCGATCTCGGCCGGGTCGGAGTCGAGCTGCAGCACCGTCGCCGACTCGGGGATCGCGCCCACCGGCGTGTAGTAGTGGGCCGAGAAGGCGTGGCTTCCGACCAAAAAGATCACGTCGTGGGGCTCCAGCGCCTTGCGGATCTCGGCGTTGACCGGCGGCGGCATCCCGGCCGAGAGCGGATGGGTGGCGGGGAAGTCGGCGGCGTCGTACATCGGCTCGTGGTGGACGCTGGCGCCGATCGCCTCCGCGAGGCGGACCAGCTCCTCGAACGCACCGTCGCGGGCGACGCCGTCGCCGGCGACGATCGCCGGAGCGGCGGCGCCGAGCAGCATCTGGGCCGCGGCGTCGATTCCCTCGGCGGGGCCGAGCGCGCCCAGCTGCGAGCGCTCCGGCAGCGGGCCGGGCAGATCCTCCTCGAGCACGTCGACCGGGATCGAGACGAAGACCGGGCCCCGCGGCTCGGAGACCGCGTGCATGAAGGCGCGGCGGATCAGCAGCGGCAGCTCCTCGACGGCGGTCACCTCGACCGCCTCCTTGAAGGCGCCCTGGGCGAGGGCGATCAGGTCGCCGCCGAGCATCGGGTCGGAGAGCAGGTGGCGGCGGTCCTGCTGGCCGGCAGTGACGACCATCGGCGTGCGGGCGCGACGGGCGTTGAGCACCATGCTGAGCCCGTTCGCCAGCCCGGCGGCGATGTGCAGGTTCACGAACGCGGTGCGGCCGGCTGCGCGTGCCCAGCCGTCGGCCATCGAGACCGCGGCCGACTCGTGCAGGCCGAGCATGTAGCGCAGGTCCGGCGCATCGGCGAGCGCGTTCATGAACGGCAGCTCGGTCGTACCCGGGTTGCCGAAGACATGATCGACGCCCTCGCTGCGCAACAGCTCGACGAGCGCGCGGGCGGCCTTCACGGGGCACACCGTACCTCGCTCCAGCCCTTGCATGCAAGATCCTCAGGTTGTATACAAAGGGCGATGCCGAATTCTCTCCCCAGGCTCCCCGTCTCCTCGATCAGGCAAAGCGGTGCGTCCGGGGACCCCAACGGGCCAGCTGGCCTGTATACAACCACTTCGGGTTCGGCATACATGTTCTGCCCTGAGCCGGATCCGGCGCGCGAGGTCTGATCGGGTGACTCCTCCTCCACCCCGGACCTCGCGCATTGCTTCGCCAGGTGCCGGGCACGGGGGAACCGCATCGATCAGGGCGCCTAGCTGATGCCCGGCGGCCACTATCTCGGCGAGCTGCCGATATCGCCCGCCTACGCCCGGGTCGACGGCCTGCTCGGCGGCGGCGGCTGCGTGCTGCTCGACGGCGGCATCGCAACCGAGCTGCAGCGCGTGCGCTCCGAGGAGGCGGCCCGGGGCAGCGAGCCCTGGGGGACCTGGGCGCTGTTCCGGGGGCCGATGGAGGTGCTCGAGGTCCACTCGCGCTACGTCGCCGCGGGCTGCGACGTGATCTCGACCAACACCTGGTCGGTCCTCGAGGCGGCCGAGGAGTCCAGCCACAGGCCCGGCTCGCTGCGGCGAAACCCACTCTGGCTCGACGCCGCCCGGCTCGGCACCAGGCTCGCGCGACAGGCGATCGCGGCCGCCGGTCGCGAGGGCGAGGTGGCGGCCGCGTTCTGCATCAACTCGAGCCTGATCGACGAGCGGGCCCAGGGCCGGCTCGAGCTCCTGTCCTGGACCTGGAACGAGGAGCCGCCGGACCTGGTGATCCTGGAGACGGTGGAGACGATCCCCGACGACGCCGCGTTGCGGACGGTGGAGATGGTGGTCGAGACCGGGCTCCCGGTCTGGGTCTCCTTCCGCCGCCGGGCGGAGGGGATGTCCAGCATCGACGGCGAGGCGGTTCCGGACCCCGACCCCGACGCCTTCGGGGCGGCGCTGCAGGGCCTCGCCGACGTCGGAGCGCGGGCGATCCTGGTCAACTGCGTGCCGGCCGCGCAGATGCCCGAGACCCTGGAGTCGCTGCGCTCGCAGACCGAGCTGCCGATCGGCTGCTATCCGAACCTCGGCCACAGCGGCGGCTCCCGCTGGGAGTTCGACGAGAAGGTCGGCCCGGACGAGTTCGCGCGCCTGGGCGAATCCTGGATCGCCGCCGGGGCGCGGATCGTCGGCGGCTGCTGCGGGGTGACTCCCGAGCAGATCGCGGCACTTCGCCGCCCGGCGGACGCCGTCGCGCCGGGGGCGCCTGCGACGATTCCGCGGTGACCGAACCGGTCTCCGCGGATCGCACCGGCCGGCTGCTGATCTCCTGCCCCGACCGGGCCGGGATCGTCGCCGCCGTCTCCGGATTCCTCTTCCGGCACGGCGCCAACATCCTCTCCTCCGACCAGTACTCGACCGATCCCACGGGCGGTCGCTTCTTCATGCGGATGGAGTACTCCGAAGCCGGTCTCGACCTCGGTCGCGAGCAGCTGGCGGCCGAGTTCGGCAGCGAGGTCGCCGAGGTCTTCGGGATGAGCTGGCGGATCGCCCATTCCGATCAGCGCAAACGGATGGCGATCCTCGTCTCGCGCCCGGAGCACTGCCTGCTCGACCTGCTCTGGCGCTGGCGGCGGCGCGAGCTCGACGCCGACGTGGTCATGGTCGCCTCCAACCATCCCGACCTCGCCGCCGACGTCGAGGGGTTCGGCATCCCCTACCACCACGTCCCGATGGAGGGCGGATCGAAGGCGGAGGCGGAGGCGCAGTTGCTGCAGCTGCTGCACGGCGCGGTGGACGTTGTGGTGCTGGCCCGCTTCATGCAGATCCTCTCCGGCGACTTCCTCGACCGGGTCGGGGTGCCGCTGATCAACATCCACCATTCGTTCCTGCCCGCCTTCGTCGGCCAGGACCCCTACCGCCAGGCGCATCGCCGCGGGGTCAAGATCATCGGCGCCACCGCCCACTACGTGACCGAGGAGCTCGACCAGGGGCCGATCATCGAGCAGAACGTCCAGCGCGTCAGCCACGACCAGAGCGTCGAGGAGCTGACCCGGGTCGGCGAGGAGATCGAGCGCGCGGTCCTCGCCCGGGCCGTCAAGCTGCACCTCGCCGACCGCGTGATCCCCTACGAGAACCGGACGGTCGTCTTCTAGTTATTCAAAGCGGCGAAACGAAGTGGAGCCGCAGATGCATGTCAGGCGGCGAAGCCGCCGCAAGTTATTCGTCGACGGCCGGGGTGCCGTAAGTGTGAAAGCTCCGCACCGTCTCCACCCCCCAGGCCTGGCCGCGAGCCCGCTCGGCCTCGCTCCACACGACGGCCTCCGGGTCGGGGTCGTAGACGAAGTAGCCGCCGGTCGTCACCTCGATCCGGTTGCCCCCGGGCTCGAGCCCGTAGAGGAAGAAGCCCTGCGCGATCGCGTGCTTGGAAGGAGCGAACTCGATCTCGACGTCGTCGGAGTCGAGGAAGATGTCGGCGGCCCGCAGCACCTCCTCGCGGGTGTCGACCCAGAAGGCGAGGTGGTGCAGCCGCCCGCGGGCGCCGTAGGCATCGGCGACGTAGATCAGCTCGTGGGCCGCGATCGTCAGGCTCAGCCAGGCTCCCGACTCGACTCCGTCGTCGAGCTCGATCCGCTCGTAGAGGCGGAAGCCGAGCACGTCCTCGGCAAAGACGCGGCTGGGCCTGACGTCGGCCGCCAGCAGATTGACGTGATCGAGTCGCTTGACGGCGGCGCCCCGCCCGACGTAGCGCTGGGGCTGGTTTCGCAGCGCCGGCCGCAGGTGGTCGGGGGCGACGTACTTCTCGGTCTCGAAGTAGATCTCCATCGGGTGCCCGTCGGGATCGGTGAAGCGGTAGGCGGGACCGTGGCCGAGGTCGCCGTCGATCCAGCCGAGCCCGAGTCCCGCCGCCTCGATCGCCTCGGCGCGCCGCTGCAGCGCCTCCGGGCCGGCGGCCCGCAATGCCATGTGACCGAGTCCGGCCTGATCGGACTCGGTCAGCTTGAGGCTGTAGCGCTGGTAGTCGCCGTAGCCGCGCAGGAAGACCGACTCCCCCTCTCGCGCCTCCTCCTCCATTCCCATCACCTCGGAGAAGAAGCGCAGGCTCGCCTCCGGTTCGGGGGTCAGAAGCTCGGCGTGGCCGATGTGGGCCAGATCGCCGCCGGGGCCAGCCAATGCGCTAGCCACCCTCGACGATCTCGCGCAGCCCGTCGAGATCGTAGGAGAGCGCTCCGGCCTCGAGCTTGGCCCGCTTCTCGCTCTCGCGCCTGGCGCGCTCGCGCGAGGCGGCCAGCACCTGACTGACGCGCGCCGACGCCACCACCACTGCGCCGTCGCCGTCGAGGACGACGGCGTCGCCGCTGCGGATCCTCGCTCCGCCGACCTCGACCGGCTGCCCGATCGAGCCGACAGCGGCCTTCTCGGCGCCCGCGCACCCGCAGCCAGCGGGCCCAGATCGGCAGCCCCAGCTTGACCAGGTCGGCGCTGTCGCGAACCGAGGCGTCGACCAGCAGCGCCGCCGCCCCGCGCTCGTGCGCCTGGGTCGCGAGCAGCTCGCCGACCAGGGCGACCGGCGCCGGCTCGGGCATCGTCAGTACAAGCACCTCGCCAGGCTCGGTTTCGGCCATCGCCGCGTGGACCATCAGGTTGTCCCCCTGGCCGCAGCGCACCGTGCGGGCGGGGCCGCAGGCCCGCGAACCGGGCAGGAGCTGGATCAGGTCGGCGTCGATCAGGCCCTCGCGACCCGCCGCCTCGTAGACGGTCGCCGAGCCCAGGCGCGCCAACTCGGCGTGCTCGGCGCTCACAGCTCGGTCACCGCCTGCGGGATCATCCGCTGGAAGGCCTCGGCGTAGCGGATCTCCTGGTTGCCGCTGCCCGCCGCGCGTGGTTGCCGCGCTGTTCGGCGCGCTGGTCGTAGTAGGTCTGCAGGTACTTCTGCGACTTCATCTCCGCCATCGCCGCGCGCTTGCGGTCGATCACCGCTGTGATGTCGACGAAGGTGTCGGGCATGAAGTCGCAGAGCTCGGGCTGGTGCGGCTCGAAGAGGAAGAGATCGGGCGGCGAGATCGTCTTGAAGGCGCTCTGCACCCCGGCGCCGGCGGCCAGGGCCCGCGCCCGGTCGACCGCCCGCGAGGCGGCCGGGTGGTCGGGATTGAAGGGGTCGCGGCCGGTGTGGGTGACGATCGCGTCCGGGGCGAGCTCGCGGATCGCGTCGACCAGCTTCTCCAGCGCCTCGCCCTGACCTCGAGCGGGTAGTCGCCGAGGTCGAGGCAGCGGAACTCGGCCCCGACCGCGGCGGCCGCGCGCTCGGCCTCGCCGTGGCGGATCTCCTTCACCGCCGTCGACGGTCTGGCCCTCCTGCTTCCAGAGCTCGCCCGACTCGCCGCGCTCTCCATAGGAGAGAGCGATCACGCTGGCCCGGCCTCCGTTCGCCGCCGCGACCGCCAGCGCCCCGCCCGAGCGCCAGACGAAGTCGGCGGCGTGGGCGCCGATCGAGAGCAGGTGCCGGCTCACCTCGGCTCCTCTCCGGCCAGCCGCGCGCGTGTTTGTGACCGCCATGGTGCGGATCTCGTCGCCGCTGAAGCCGGCCTCGAGCAGCCGATCGGCCATCAGCGCCAGCCCGTCCTCGACCGGCGGGTTGGCGACCTGGCCGAGGTCGGTCGAGATCACGGTGCGCTCGGCGCCGACCGCCCTGGTCCCCTCCAGCCACTGCTCCCAGCTGCACTTGCCGGTGTAGGGGGTGGTGAAGCAGCGCTCGACCAGCGCCCCGCGGTCGGCCAGCTCGACCTGCTGTTCGATCTTTATGTCCTGGGCCGGGAAGTCGGGATGGGTGACGACGACGTCGCGGACCCCCTCCTCCAGTGCCGCGTCGACGATCGCGAAGGTCTCCGGCTCGGCGAGGTGCCCGGTCGCCAGCACCATCTCGTAGCGGGCGATCGTCCTCAGCACGTCGCGCGTCCGCTCGGGCACGCTGCCATCCTCGGCGACCGCGAGCACCGGGTCGAACTCGAGCCCCCGCTCGAGCAGCTCGTGCTGCAGCGCCGCCCAGACCGGGACCTTGTCGCCGGGCTTCGGCTTGGTGCGCCCGGCGGTCTCGTTCGGAGCGTCGACGGTCGGCATCCAGACGATCCGCGCCCCCTCGCGACCGGCGATGTCGACCGCCAGCGGGTTGATGCCGCCGATCGCGTTGTTGAGTACCAGGGCTCCCTTGACGGCGATCCCCGGCACTGCGGCGCTGACCACCGCGGCCCGCTCGGCGGTCGACGTGTAGTGGGACTTGAGGATGAAGCCGCGCAGGCCCAGCTCCAGGAAGCGGCGGGCCAGCCCGATGTCGTCGATGCGGCGCTCGACCACGTCGGGGGATATGTGGACGTGGGGGTCGAAGCCGCCGCGGACCAACTCGCGTGCCTCGGCGCTGGGCTTCGGGTCGCTCACCGCCCGCCCTCCGCGGCCAGCTCCGCCAGCCAGTCGCGCGAGGCGCAGGCGATCCGCGGCTCGACCTCGAGCTCGGTCAGCATCTGGGCCGCCGCCTCCATCTCCCCGACGCGGCGAACGGCGTGGGCGCGGCTGCCCTCGATCAGCCGCTTCAGCAGCGCGGCGTCGGCCTCGGCCAGGGTCCGCTCCAGCTCGGCGTGCAGCCAGGGCTCGCAGCCGAGCCGCTCGGCGGCGGCCAGAGATTCGCCCACCGAGGCGGCGAGCCCCTTGGCGAAGACGCTGCGCGCGAGCTTGCGCGCCGACGCCTCGCCGGGCTCGGGACCGACCACGGTGACCGGCATCCCCAGCTCGCCGAACAGGCCCTCGAAGCGCTCGCGCGCCGGGACCGGAGACCAGCGCCGGCGTGCGCAGGCCGTTGCCCGGCACCGGCCCGATCAACCCGACGTCGGCGAACTCGGCGCCGGCGCCGGCTACGAGCGCGCCAACCTCGCGCTTGCGCGCGGGCGCGGCGGTGTTGAGGTCGGCGAACAGCGCGCCGGAGATCTCGCCGGCGACCGACTCCGCAGCCGCCGCCGCGGCTGCAGCTGAGTTGAGGCTCAGCACCGCGTCGCAGCCGCGCGCCGCTTCGGCCGCGGACGCGGCCGACTCGACCCCCGCCGGCTCGGAAGGCGCCGCGGGGTCGAAGCCGCAGACCTCGATCCCCGCCGCCGCGAGGTCGGAGGCGATCAGCGAGCCTGCCTCGCCGAGCCCTAGGACGGCTACCCGGGTCAGCCCCAGACCTCGTCCGCGACCTTGCCCAGCAGTTCCAGCTTCGCCCGCTGGTCGTCGAAGGTGACCATGTTCCCCGGCAGGGTCGAGGCGAAGCCGCACTGCGGGCTGAGGGCGAGCCGATCGAGCGGGATGAACTGCGACGCCTCCTCGATCCGGGCCTTGAGCTGATCGGCGTCCTCGAGCTCGGGCTGCTTGGTGGTGATCAGGCCCAGGACCACGGTCTTGTCCTCGGGAACGAAGCGCAGCGGCTCGAAGTTGCCGGCCCGGGGCGAGTCGTACTCGGCGAAGATGCGGTCGCAGGCGAGGTCGTTGAACAGCTGCTCGGCGATCGCGTCGTAGCCGCCCTCGACCGACCACATCGAGCGGTGGTTGCCGCGGCATAGGTGGACCGCCCAGGTGCAGTTCGGGAACTTTTCGATCAGCTGGTTGTCGCGGGCGATCATCTGCCCGAGCCAGGTCTCGGTGTCCAGCCCGAGGTTGCGGAGGTTCTCCTGGCCCTCCTCGCTTACGAGGTGCGTGTAGCGCGGCGAGTCGAGCTGGAAGTAGTCGCAGCCGGCGTCGGCGGTCTCGCGGACGATCTGGCTCATCAGCTCGATGACCTCGTCCATATAGGCCTCGCGGTCGGGATAGACCTCGTCCGAGTAGCCCGGCACCCAAAGCACGCTGGCGTAGGTCATCCCCGCCAGCGTCGCCTTCGCCGGGCGCTCGGAGTTGGCCTTGACGAACTCGTACTCCTGCAGCGGCAGGTTCTTGCGGATCCCGAGCTTCTCGGTCACCGCGGGGAGCTTCGGCGGCGGTCCGGTGTGCTCGGCGTCGGTGCCGTGGAACATCACCGGCGCCGGAACCTCGGGGTTGTAGCCGGAGAGGCTGGCGGTCAGAGGATCGAACCAGAAGCGGCGCCGCACCTCACCGTCGGTCAGCACCTCGATCCCGCACTCCTCCTGCAGGGCGATGTTGCGCTTGCCCTCCTCCTCCTGGAGCCGGTTGACCTCGTCGGCGTCGATCTCGCCCCGCTCCTCGCGCTCCATCGCCCCCTTCAGCTCGTCGTGGCGCAGCAGGCTGCCGACGACCTCGCAGTGATAGCCGTTCTCAGACATTCAGCTCCTCTCTCTTTCGCTCAGGTCGAGGCCTTGTCGGCCTCGGACGCTTTGAGATCCTCATGTCCATCCTCCCCCTCGGCACCCGCCAGGCGAATCAGCGAGGCACCGGGGATCCGGTCGAGGGCATCGCGGTTGGCGACCGCGATCTCGAGGTTGCGGCGGGCGATGCGCGCGTGCTCGCGCGCCACCCCCTCGGCTCGGGTGCCGTCGCGGCGCTCCAGCGCGTCGAGGATCGCACGGTGATGGCTCTGGGCGATGACCAGGATCTCGCGCGACTCGGGCAGCTCGGCCTGGGCCAGAACCATCGCCCCGGGGGCGGCGAACGGCAGCGCCATCGCCTGCTCGAGGGCCCGCTCGATGACCGGACTCCCGGCGGCGCTCAGGAAGAGGGCGTGAAGCTGGTCGTTGAGCCCGACGTAGCGCTCGAAGCTCTCGTAGTCGGCCTTGTGCACGACGGGCTCGATCTCCTCGATCAGGGCATGCATCGCCTTCAGCTCGGCATCGGAGACGCCGCGCTGGGCGGCAAATCTCACCGCCGTGCCCTCGAGCACGCCGCGCAGCTCGATCGCCTCGTCGATGTCTGACTGGGTGAACTCGCGCACCGCGTAGCCCCCCGCGGGAAGCGGCTCGAGCAGGCCCTCGTGCTCGAGGTTGGCGAGCGCCAGCCGCAGCGGCGTGCGCGAGACGCCGAGCCGGTCGACCAGGGGCAGCTCCGACATCCGGCTTCCGGGAGGGAACTCGCCGTTGATGATCAGCTCGCGCAGGCGTAGAAGCGCCTGCATCGACTGTGAGTTGCGGTCGGGCTTGACGCTCAACTTGACCTCCTCGACGGCGCCCACTCGCTGGGCGCGCGGAGCGATTGTATGCAACAAGGGGACCACTGGCCCGGCGATTTGCGCCCCCTGCCCGACTCCGGGCCTGAGATCGCGCCTCCGGAAGAGGTCGATCAGTTGACAGCCCTTGCTCTGTATGCAGAAAGTCATATAGGATCGCGCCGCAGCCGAGACCCGGTGATCGAAGGAGGAGTGGTGGAGACTCGATTGGACTCAAAGCGGTTCCGATCCCTGTTGATTTTGTTGGCGACGGCCACAGGTTTGGCCGTCTTTTTGGCCGCCTGCGGATCGTCGAGCAGCAGCTCGTCGACCACGGCGAGTAACGCTGTCGGCCAGAGCGGCCCGATCAAGTGCGGGCTCGGCAACGGCAAGAAGGCCACGGGAACGCCGATCAAGCTCGGTGGAATCGCGACCAAACAGCCCGGCACCGATTTCACTGACGGGCTCAACGCCGCCAAGGCCTACTTCGATTGCGTCAACGACAACGGTGGCATCAACGGCCACCCGATCAAGTACTACGAGCAGACCGAGCAGACCGATCCGGCCCAGGACGCTTCGCTGGTCCGCAAGCTGGCCGAGTCCGACAAGGTGATCGGCTTCACCGGAGGCTTCAGCCTCATCGAGTGCTCGATCAACCACTCCTACTACGAGCAGCACGGCTTCTACGTCCTCAACGCCGGCATCGCCCCCGAGTGCTGGTCGACGCCGAACAGCGCCCCGGTCAACATGGGGCCGCGGTACAGCTCCGACGGGGCGACGCAGTACGTGATCGGTCAGAAGGTCGACAAGATCGCCTTCGACCAGTCCAACGTCCCCGGCACCGGCTACATCGCCGCCGGTCCGAAGCTGGTCGCCGACGCGGCCAAGGTGCCGATCACCCAATCGACCGAGAACGTGCCGATCCAGGACGCCAACTCGGTCGCCCTGAAGCTGGTGCAGGAAGCCGGCTCGAACGGCGCCGTGGTGCTGAACTTCACGCCTCCCGAGGCGCTGAAGATCCTCCAGGCAGCCGAGCAGCAGGGCCTCACCGACCAGGTCAAGGCCTGGGGCTGCTCGACTCCCTGCAACACCGACTTCCTGGCCCAGGCGCTGGGATCGGTGTGGGACGGCAAGCTCGGCGTCAACGCGGAGCTCAACGTGACCGATTTCAAGGGTCCCGACAGCACGCTCTACCGCGACGTCATGGCCAAGTACGGCAAGGACGTCACCGGTGGGCTGGGCAGCTTCAGCCAGATGGGCTACCTGATGGGACGGATCTCGACCCAGGCGCTGCTCAACATCAAGGGCGGCCAGTACACGGTCAAGACCTACAACGATGCGGTCCGCAACATCAGTGATTTCAAGACCGACATCCTCTGCCAGCCCTGGTACTACGGCAAGGCGCCGCTGCACATCCCGAACAACACCGACTGGACGACCACTCCGCAGGGCGGCAAGATGGTGATCAAGGAAGGTTGCTTCAAGATCTCCGACGTCGACCCGGACATCGCGAAGGTCCGCCAGATCGAGGCCGCGGACCCGAGCCTGATCGGCAAGTAAAGGTGAGATAGCCCCAGGAAGCCGATGACCATCTGGCAGGCAATTCAGCCGACGGTCGTCGCCTTCTTGGGGCTCCCCACCTGGGAGACGTTCAAGCCGTTCATCGTCACCGGCCTGGCGCTTGGGCGGGGTCTACGCCCTCTCCGGGGTCGGGATGGTCGTCCTCTACCGGACGACGGGGGTGCTGAACCTGGCCTTCGGCGCCGTCGGCGCCTTCGGGGCCCTGGTCGCCTGGGAGCTGATCAACAACCACGGCTGGTCACAGTGGCCGGCCTTCGCGGTCTGCGTCCTGATCGGGGGAGCGATCACCTTCGCCTACGGCGTCCTCTTCGGGCCGCCGCTGGCCGGGCGGGACCCGCTCGTCAAGGCCGTGGCCACGCTTGGCTTGCTGCTGATCCTGCTCGGCGCGATGTCGTGGATCTGGAGCGACAAGGCGCGCTCGCTGATCCTGCCGACTTCCGAGCACCACTTCGAGGTCAGCAACATCGCCGTCACCCAGACGCAGCTGATCGGGTTGCTGTTCGGGATCGTCGTCACCTTCGGGACCGCCGCCTTCTTACGCTGGACGAAGCTGGGGACGGCGATGCGGGCCCTGGCCGCCGACCGCGAGATCGCCGCCACCCTCGGGATCCCGGTGCGGCGCGTCGAGGCGCTCGCCTGGCTGGTCTCCGGCCTGCTCTCCGGGGCGGCAGGACTGCTGCTGTCCAACCTCGTCGGCCTCGACGCAGTCTCACTGACCTTCCTCGTCATCTCCTCGCTCGCTGCGGCGCTGATCGCGCGGCTGCGCTCGCTGGTGGTGACCTTCTTCGCGGCGATCGTGGTCGGATTGGTCAACGCGCTTCTGACTCCGATCCTCTCGCTGACCGAATACCGCGGCATGACGCCGTTCGTGCTCGCGATCGCCGCCCTGCTCGTCCTCTCGCGTCGGCGCGTGATCACGTTCTCCGGCGCGGAAGGACTCGCCGGTGGACGCGGCTGAGCTGAGAGAACGAGGCCGGGCAGGGCTCTCGCTACCGCGCCTCGACGGCGGCGACCGCGTGCGCGCCGGGGTGATCGCCGGCCTGCTCGCCTTCGCGGTGCTGGCGCTGCCGGCGATGTTGAGCGACTACTGGACCGACGTCTTGACCAACGTCGCGATCTACACGATGGTCGCGCTCGGGCTCTGCGTGCTGATGGGACGGGTCGGCCTCGTCTCGCTGGGCCAGATCGCCCTGCTGGCGATCGGGGGCTGGATCGGGGCGCGGCTGCTGTTCGCGACCGGGCTGCCGTTTCCCGTCGTCCTGCTGCTGACCGGGCTGCTCACGATGGTGATCGGGACGATCATCGGCCTGCCGGCGCTGCGCCTCAGCGGCCTCGACCTGGCGCTGATCACCCTGATGCTGGCGGGCGCGATCACCGTCGTCATCGCGGCGACCGACTTCCCCAACGGGGGCGGCGGCTTCCTCGGCCACACCGAGGCCGCCTCCGGCGGCATCTCGGCCCGGCGGCCGGCACTCGGCCACAGCGTCGCAGGCTTCTACCGCTACACGGTCGTGGTGATGGCGCTGATGTTCTTACTCGCCCTGGTCCACGTGCGCGGCAAGCCGGGCCGCGCCTGGGCGGCGATCCGCCAGAGCGAGCCGGCGGCGCTGGCGGCGGGGATCAACGTCACCGTCTACAAGCTCTGGGCCCTGGCCCTGGCCTCGTTCATGACCGGCGTCGCCGGCGCGCTGCTGGCCAGCGACGTCGGCAAGCTCTTCAACCTCCAGTTCCCGACCCAGGACAACATCAGCCTGCTCGCCGTCTGCCTGATGGGCGGGATCTACAGCCTCTGGGGCGCACTGGTCGCGGGGATCTTCTTCAAGCTGCTGCCGGCGCTGCTCGACAACTGGGGCCTGCCCCCCGACCTGCTGACGATCATCTTCGGGATCGGCATCCTGCAGGTGCTGCTGACCGCGCCGGCGGGAATCGTCGAGCAGCTCCCGAAGGACTTGGCCAGGCTGGGGCGGCTGATCTGGCGCACGATCGGACGCGGGGGCAGCCGCACCGCCGACGCGGCGAAGCCGCCATGATCGAGGTCGAGAACCTCAAGGTGCAGTTCGGCGGCGTGACGCCGATCGACGGCATGACCGTCACCTTCCCGGGCGGGACCTGTGGCCTGATCGGCCCCAACGGAGCCGGCAAGACGACGTTCTTCAACGTCCTCAGCGGCTTCGTCAAGCCGGCGAGCGGCAGCGTGCGCGCATTCGATGAGGACCTGCTGCGGATGACCGACTTCCGGCGCACCCGCTGGGGGCTGCGGCGGACCTTCCAGACCGAGCAGGTGATCGTCGAGCTTTCGGTTTACGACAACGTGGCGATGCTGCACGAGCACACGAAGGGAAAGCGAGCCACCCGGGAGCAGGAGGTGCTCGGGGCGATCGAGTTCGTCGGCCTCGAGAAAGACCCGGAAACCAAGGTCGGCACCCTGGGCGCCCGCGAGCGGCGCCTCGTCTCGGTCGCGCGAGCGGTCGTCGGCGAGCCACGGGTGGTCCTGCTCGACGAGCCGGCGGCGGGGCTCCCCGACGAGGAGACCGAGCACCTGGCGGCGGTGATCCAGCGGATCCCGAAGGAGCGTGGGGCGCTGGTGGTCCTGGTCGACCACGACATGAGCCTGGTCTCCTCCTGCTGTGAGGTCACCGCGGTGCTGGACTTCGGAAAGCTGATCGCGGCCGGCCCGACGGCGGACGTGCTGCGCAACGAGCAGGTGATCCAGGCCTACCTCGGCACCGAGGCCGGCAACGGCGAGGGAACGGAATGAACGCGACCGAGGAAGCGACTGCCGCCAAGCAGCCGGCGGAGGTTCTCAAGCTCGAGGGGCTGACGGTCTCGCGCGCCGGTCGCGCGGTGGTGCGCGACGTCTCGCTGAGCATCCCGGCCGGCGAGGTGACTGCACTGCTGGGTCCGAACGGCGCCGGCAAGTCGAGCCTCGTGCTCGCCGTCTCCGGGACTCTGAAACCTGACTCGGGCTCGATCGACCTCGAGGGGCTCCAGCTGGGCGGCCGCCGGCCGGAGAAGATCCGCAGCGCCGGTGTCGCGGTGGTCCCGGAGGGGCGCCGGCTGCTCGCCGAGCTCAGCGTCCGCGACAACCTCGACGTCGCCACCTACCCGCTGGCCCGGGCCGAACGACAGACCGCGATGAGCCAGGCGCTGGAGATGTTCCCGGAGCTGGAGCCGCGGCTCCGGACGCGCGCCCGGTCGCTGTCGGGAGGCGAGCAGCAGATGCTCGTGCTCGCGCAGGCCCTGGTTTCGCAGCCGCGCTTCCTCCTGATCGACGAGCTCTCGCTGGGGCTGGCACCGGTGATCGTGCAGCGGCTGATCCCCCGAATCCGCGCCGTCGCCGACTCCGGGGTCGGAGTGCTGCTGATCGAGCAGTTCGCGACCGTCGCCCTCGGGCTCGCGAACGGCGTCCACATCATGGAGGGCGGGACCCTGCGCTTCTCCGGCCAGGCGAGCGAGCTGCAGGAAAAGCCGGAGCTTTTGCAGTCCGCCTACCTGCTGCGCGGTAGCCCAGGGCCGAACGGAAGCAAGGAGGAGGCAGATGGCTGAGAGCTGGGACAAGGAGCACAAGCAGCGGGTGCTGGAGTCGATGCTGACGATCCGCCGCTTCGAGGAGACGATCGTCCGCCTCTTCCAGGAGCAGGCGTTCATGGCCCACTACCACCTCTACATCGGCCAGGAGGCGACCGGCGTCGCGGTGATGGAGGCGCTCGGGCCTGATGACAGGATCGCCACCCACCACCGCAACCATGGCCACATCGTCGCCCGCGGCGCCGACCCGGGCGCCGCGATCGCCGAGATCCTCGGCCGCGAGACGGGCCTCAACGGTGGCCAGGGCGGCACCCTTCACATGAGCGACCCCGACCGCGGCTTCCTCTCGACCTCGTCGATCGTCGGCGGCAGCATCTCGCTCGCAACCGGGGCCGGCTTCGCGCTGCGCCAGCAGGGAGGCGACGCGGTGTCGGTCGCGCTGTTCGGCGACGGCGCGCTGGAGGAGGGGGTCTCCTACGAGACGCTGAACTTCGCCGCGCTGTGGTCGCTGCCGGTCGTCTACGTCTGCGAGAACAACAGCCCCGGCGCGCTGGGCTCGGCCGGCGGCGGCTTTCCGACCTCGGTCTCCTCGGTCAAGGAGCTGACCACGATCCCGAAGACCTTCGGGATTCCGGTCGAGACCGTGGACGGCCGCGACGTCGACGCGGTCTACGAGGTCGCCGCCAAGGCGGTGGACCACTGCCGCCGCCGTGAGGGGCCCTTCTTCATCCACGCCCTCACCGACCGCTACGCCGGCAGCCAGCAGCTGTGGCCGGACCTGCCGACCGGCCAGACCGACATCGCGATGGGCTGGGACGAGTCGCGGATGGAGGGCGAGCACCAGGGCTGGTACCAGGGGCACGACCCGGTGATGATCTACGCCCGGCGCATGCTCGGCGACGGTGACATCGACCAGGACGAGCTGGCGGCGATGGACAGGCGGGTCAGCGAACGGCTCGAAAAGGCGCGCGAGTTCGCGCTCTCCAGCCCGATGCCCGCAGCCGAGACCGCCCTCGACAACGTCTTCGTCTGAGGAGGAGCGAGATGCCGACCAAGAACTACGCCGACGCGATGCTCGACGTCCTCGGGACGCTGATGGAAGAGGACCCGACCTTCGCGGTGATGGGCAACGAGGTCCTCGGGATCGGCCCCGAGGCGCCGCAGTTCGCCCCCTTTCAGGAGCGCTATGGGGACCGCTGCTACTTCCCGCCCTGCTCTGAGGCCGCCTTCGCGGCGCTGGCGGCCGGAGCGGCGATGTGCGGGCAGCAGATCTTCACCCACCTCGGCCTGGCCTCGTTCAGCTACCCGGCCTTCTCCTCGATCGCCAACGAGATCGCGCCGGCGCATCTCTCCTCGGGCGGCAGGATCAAGGTCCCCGTCGTCCTGCACATCAGCCACGGGCTGCTGCACGGCGGCGGCGCCCAGCACTCCGAGAGCCCGCTCTCGACCTACTGGAACATCCCCGGGATCGAGATCGCCGTCCCCTCCGGCGCCCGCGAGGTCAAGGGGCTGCTGCGGACGGCCTTCAAGAGCGAGAACCCGACGATGGTGATCACCCACGCGTTCATCTACGGGGCCGAGGACGACGTCCCCGACGAGGACTACGAGATTCCCTTCGGCGAGGCCGACGTCAAGCGCAAGGGCGGCGACGTGACGATCGTCGGCTGCTCGATGATGGTCTCGCTGGCGATGCAGGCCGCCGAACAGCTTGCCGGCGAGGGGATCGAGGCCGAGGTGATCGACCTCCGGACCCTGGTCCCGCTCGACGAGGACACCATCCTCGCCTCGGTCGAGAAGACCGGCCGCCTGATCATCGCCGACGAGGGACGGCTGCGGGCCGGCGTGGCCTCGGAGATCGCCGCCACCGTGAGCGAGCACGGCTTCGACTCGCTGAAGGCCCCGGTGGCGCGGGTGGCGCGGGCCGACGCGCCGGTCTCCAACAGCCAGCCGCAGGAGGCCTTCATCTCGCCGACGGTCGAGAAGGTCGTCGAGGCCGCGAAACGGCTGACCGCCGGGTCGCCCGCCGCGGCGTCGAGCTAGTCCGCCCGCCGGTGCCGCTGACCGGCCTCCAGCACCTGCTGGTGCTGAGCGACGACATCGAGGCGACGCGCGACTTCTACCGCGATGTCCTGGGGATGCGCGAGGGCGAGCGGCCGCCGCTCGAGTTCCCGGGCTTCTGGCTCTATCTCGGCGACGAGCCCTGCCTCCACGTCGCCGACCGTGCCGCCTACGCGGCCCATGCCTCGACCCTGGGGCTCGAGGTCACGAACGCGGCAGGCGGCGGGGCGATCGACCACGTCGCCTTCGCCGCCGACGACTACGAGGAGATCGTGGCGCGGCTACGGCGGGCCGGGATCGAGGCGGTCGAGAACGCGATCCCCGCGGCCGGCCTGCGCCAGCTCTTCGTTGAGGACCCGAACGGGGTGCGGGTCGAGATCAACGTCACGCGAAAGCAGGTGTGAGCCGGTCGCTCATCGCTTCGGCACCAGGATCTGCGCGAGGGCTCCGCTTCGGAAGCGCTCCTCTTCGACGACGTCCAGCTTCAGGTGCTCATCCAGCTCGGCGAATGGGCTGTGGCCCGCGCCGATCGCGATAGGGACCGTCGTCAGCTGGTATTCGTCGACGAGGCCCAGGCGGGTCAGCGACTTGGCGAAGTCGGGGCCGCCGTGGACCAGGACCGTCCCTTCGTCATCCCGGGCCTTCAGGTCCGCAATCCCCGCGCTCAGGTCGCCGAAGATCTCTGCCGGTCCCCATTCCGCCTTCTCCAGGGTGTGGGAGAAGACCGCCTTCGGCTTCTCGTTCATCGCGGTCGCGATCGGCCCCTCGGACGCGGCCCAATGCGGGCCCATGGTCTCGTAGCTGCGGCGGCCCATCGCGTGAACGCCGGCCTCCTCGAGCGCGCGGAGGGTCCACTCCCTCCCGTCGTCGCCGAACCACTCGAACATCCATTCATGGGTCCCGTCGGGGCTGGTGGCAAAGCCATCGAGGGACATGACCATCTTGAGAATCACTTTTCTATCGCTCATGGAGATATAGACCTAGCCTCTCACGTGAATTAATCGCCCATCGGGGATTCGGGGGGAAAACACGGGCCCCGGTGGGCGCCGGGCCATTGGTGAAACGTGCTGCGAAGGAGGAGCTACGCCGCGGCGTCGGACGAGGCCTCGATGAGCCGCAGCTTGGCCGCGCGCGGAAGCTTCTTGATCCGGGCTTCTTCGCGCAGCGCGGCCGATCGATCGGCAACCGAGATCACCAGCGCGAGCTCAACCGGTCTGCGGCTGCGCGTGTAACGGCTGGCGGTGCCCGAACGGTGTGCCGCCAGCCGGCGCTGAATATCGGTCGTCCACCCGCAGTACAGGGATTCATCGGCGCAGCGGAGCAGGTAGACCGAAGCCACTTGCAGGGCTTCGCCAGTGCGACGACGATCACCTGCCGGCCGGCCGCACGAAACTTAGGTAGTGGGAGTACAGTGGTTGCGCTGGCACCGCGGCGACATCAACCGGCGGTCCGGCCGACTCACTCGCCCGCTTGGCTTTCCTCTTCCTTTCGTGCGACCCGCTAAAGAGGGCACGGAAGGCAACAGGTCGACCTGACCGCAGCAAGCTGTCCCATCAGGCAGCACGCCGGCACGGCGGGCTTAATCGCGCCCACTTAAAAGACTTGACTTGACAGCGACGTCAAGAAACCCCCAATGAAGGGACTGCCAATGGCAGCACAAGAGAACAAACAAGCAGCACAAGACGCATATGCGGCGTTCAACAGCGGCGACGCGGATGGCGCAATGCGCGACATCGATGACTCGATCGAGTGGACGGTGCGCGGCGACAATGAGCTGACCGGCACCTACAACGGCAAGCAAGAAGTCGGCGAGCTGTGGGGAAAGTTCATGAGCAGGGACTTCACCAACAAGCCGCACGACTTCGTCGCCGAAGGCGACAAGGTCATCGCCCTGACTACGGTCCGCCTCGAGGGCGAGTCGATCGAGGGCGCCGACGTCCTCACCTACAACGCCGAGGGCAAGCTCGTCGCGTTTGACACGCTCAGCGACGAAGCGGTGCCGAACCGGGTGTTCGCCAAGTAGATCTCCAGCGCCTGGATCAGACAGCTTCTGCCGTTGAATCCAGCGGCAGAAGTTGTTTTGGTCGCAGCTAAAACGGGAACGGTTCTGCCTTCTCCCTACTCGTCATCCACTGCCACTCGGTCCACAGCTCGAGGTTGGAGACGCCGCCGAAATGGCCGCCGTTGCTGGAGGCGCCGACGCCGCCGAACGGCGCCGGCGGCTCCTCGTTGACCGTCTGGTCGTTGACGTGGACCATGCCGGCGTGGAGCTGCTCGGCGATCGCCGCCGCGCGCTGGGCTGAGCCCGACTGCACCGCCGCGGCGAGCCCGTACTCGGTGGCGTTGGCCAGCTCGACCGCCTCGGCGTCGTCGGAGAAGGTCGTCACCGGCGCCACCGGCCCGAACAGCTCCTCCTTGAAGGCCCGCATATCGGGGCTCACCGCGCCGAGCACGGTTGGCTCGTAGAAGAGGCCCTCGTGGCTTCCGCCCGCCAGCGCCTGTGCGCCGGCCGAGACCGTGTCGTCGACGATGCTTTCGAGCCGCTTGACCTGCTTCTCGTTGATCATCGGCCCCAGCGCGACTTCCTCGGTGGCCGGATTTCCGACCGGCAGCCGCTGAGCCCGCTCGACCAGCGCCGCAAGGTATTCCTCGGCGATGCTCTCGTGGACGATGTGACGGCTGGCGGCGAGGCAGATCTGCCCCTGGTGCAGGAACGATCCCCACGCCCCCGCCGACGACGCGGCCTCGATGTCGGCGTCGTCGAGGACGACGAGCGGGCTGTTGCCGCCCATCTCGAGCACCATCCGCTTCAGGTTGCGGCCGGCCGCCTCGCCGACCTTGCGCCCGGTTGCCGTCGAGCCGGTGAAGGAGACCATGCGTACGTTCGGGTCCTCGACCAGGGCGGCGCCGATCTCGCCGTCCCCGGGCAGCACGTGCAGGACGCCCTCCGGAAGCCCGGCCTCCTCGAAGACGCGGGCGTTCAGCACCCCGCCGGTCAGCGGCGTGTTGTGGTCGGCCTTCAGCACCACCGCGTTGCCCAGCGCCAGTGCCGGTCCGACCGAGCGCATCGCCAGCACGATCGGGAAATTCCAGGGGCAGATCACGCCGACGACGCCGAGCGGGATCCGCCGCGCCATGCTCGTCCGTCCGGGGGTCAGCGACGGAAGCGTGTGCCCGAGCGGATGCGAGATCAGCGCCGCCGCCATCTCCAGCTGCCCGATCGAGGCGTTGATCTCGACGTCGGCCTTGGGCTGGATGCAGCCGCTCTCGCGCACCATCCAGCCGATGATCTCCTCGCGGTGGCGGTCCAAAGCCTGGCCGGCCTTGCGCACGATCGCGATCCGCTCGCTGAACGGGGTCGCCGCCCATTCGCGCTGCGCGGCGGCGGCCGACTCGCAGGCCCGCGCGACCGCGGCGGCATCGGCGGCGCCGGCCGTCCCCAGCACCTCGCCGGTGGCCGGCTCGGTGACGTCCAGCGTCTGCGGCGCGTCGACCCAGCCGTCGCTGAAGATCTTCCCGCTCCAATCCTGCTCGACCAGCAGCTCGCCGTTCTGAGCCTCGGCTGCCGCGGGCTTCTCTGTCGTCGTGCTCATCGGTACCGCTCCTTTCGAATCCTGCTCACGCCGCGCTTGCGGCCTCGGCCGGTCTCCGCTCTCTGATCAGGTCGGCCGCCTTTTCGGCGATCATGATCGTCGGCGCGTTGGTGTTGCCGCGGGTGATCGTCGGCATCACCGAGGCGTCGACGACCCGCAGGCCCTCGACCCCGAGCACTCGCAGCTCCGGATCGACGACCGCGCCCATCGCGCAGGTCGAGGTCGGGTGATAGACGGTCTGCGCCGCCCGCTTGACGAATTCCATGATGTCCTCGTCCGAGTCGGATGCCGGGACGCTGAACGGCGCCCGCTCGACCGCCTTCAGCGCCGGCTGCTCAGCGATCTCCATCGCCATCCGCACCCCGGCGATCATGCTCTCGCGGTCCTCCTCGGTGGTGAGAAAGTTGGAGAGGACCAACGGCTTGGAGTCGGGCAGCGGCGCCCGCAGCCGCACGTGGCCGCGGCTCGACGGCTTGACCACCACCGGCCCGAAGCAGTAGCCGTGGTCGGCGGGGGCGGTCAGCCCCTGGTCGTAGAACATCGAGGGCGCGTAGTGGAACTCGATGTCGGGGGCGTCGAGCCCGGGGCGGGTGCGGAAGAACCCACCCGCCTCGGGGATGTTCGAGGTCAGGGCGCCGCGTCCCTCGCTCTCCAGCAGGGCGATGTTCTCCGGCGTCACCGCGGTGAAAAGCGACTCCTCGTCGGTGAAGTAGTTGACCTGCGCCATGCAGTGGTCCTGCAGGTTGTGGCCGACCGGGAGGTCCTCGCGCACCTCGATCGCCAGCGGCTCGAGGTCCTCGGCCGGGCCGATCCCGGAGAGCATCAGCAGCACCGGCGACTGGTAGCTGCCGGCGGAGACGATCACCTCGCGCTCGGCGCGCAGCTCGGCGAGCTCGCCGGTGCGCGAGATCTCCACCCCGCTCGCCCGAGGGCCGTCGAAGAGGATCCGCGTCGCCATCGCGCCGGTGATCACGTCGAGGTTGTCGCGACCCTCGGCCGGATGCAGGAAGGCGGTCGCGCAGCTCTCGCGCAGGCCGTTGCGCTGGGTGAGCTGGAAGCGGCCGACCCCCTCCTGGCGGGCGCCGTTGAGGTCGGGGTTGTGCTCGTGACCGGCCTGCTTGGTCGCCTCGATCATCGTCTCGACCAGCGGGTGCATCGAGCGGCTCTCGGAGACGCTGAGCGGGCCGCCGGTCGCGTGAAAGGCGTCCTCGCCGCGCTCGTTGTCCTCCGAGCGCTTGAAGTAGGGCAGCACCTCGTCATAGCTCCAGCCCTCGCAGCCCGCCTCGGCCCAGCCGTCGTAGTCGGCCCGGTTGCCGCGGATGTAGATCATCGCGTTGATCGAGCTCGAGCCCCCGAGCACGCGGCCGCGCGGCATGTAGAGCCGCTTGCCGCCGAGGCCGGGCTCCTCCTCGCCGAAGAGGTCCCAGTCCAGCCCGGACTTGAAGGTCGCCGGGAAGGCGGCGGGGGTGTGGATCTCCTGGGCGCTGTCGGGGCCCCCGGCCTCCAGCACCGCGACCGTGACCTCGGGATCCTCGCTGAGCCGCGCCGCGAGCACGCAGCCGGCCGAGCCGGCGCCGACGATCACGTAGTCATAGCTGCGGGCCTCAGTCATCGCGGATCACCACCTTCATCACCTCGGACGGGTTGGACATCGCGAACTCCATCGCCTCGGGGGCGCGCTCGAGCGGGAACTCGTGGCTGATCATCCGCGCGACGGTCTCGTCGTTTCGCTCCACCACCTCGACGGCGCGCTCGAACTCGCCGCTGTTGCAGCAGCAGACGCCGCGCATGTCGAGCTCCTTCTCGGTGAAGCTGCCGACCCGCAGCGGCACCTCCTCCCCCGACATGCCGACCTGGACCACCCGGCCGGCCGAAGCCGCCATGTCGACCATCGCCCGCACCGCATCCGGCACGCCGGTGGCGTCGATGACGACCGGCGGGCCTTCGCCGCCGGACCACTCGCGGGCGTCGGCGACGACCTGATCGCGATCGCTCCAGAGCAGGGTCTCGGCGCCCATCTCGCCGCTCAGCGAGAGGCGGCCCTGCTGCGGGTCGACGACCAGCACCGAGGCGCCGCGCTCGCCGGCGACCAGGCAGACCGACTGGCCGATCGGGCCGGCGCCGAGGACGACGACCCGCTCCGCCGCCTCGATCCCGGCCCGGTCGACGGCTCTGACCGCGATCGAGACCGGCTCCGCCATCGCCGCCACCGGAGCGCTCTCGATGCTGGTCGCGAACACCTGCTGTTGAGGGACACGAAGCCTCTCCTGCAGCCCCCCGTGGACGTGGATCCCGATCAGCTCGAAGTTGTCGCAGACGTTGGAGCGGCCGACCGTGCACGGATAGCAGCGCCCGCAGGACTGAAGCGGCCACATCGCGACCTTCTGGCCCGCCTCGAGCCCCGGCCGGCAATCCGGGCCGACCGCCTCGATCATCCCCGCCACCTCGTGGCCCTGGACCTTGGGGAACGCCGACTCGCCGCCCCCGGCGGCATCGGTCAGGTGGCCGGAGAGGAAGTGGTAATCGGAGCCGCAGATGCCGACCGCCATCGAGCCGACGAGGACCTCGCCGGGGCCGGGAGGCGGCGGGTCGGGAAGGTCGACGACCTCGATCGTGCCGGGAGACTGGGTCAGCGCAGCGCGCATCGGGACCATCGATCGGGCGTTGCGAGCCGGTTGCGCATCGCCATTGCATACAAACAGATCGCCTGTCGCGCCGCAACCTCCCCCGCCCGGGCGCGGTCTGGACGCCAGAGCGGCGCCGCCGTCGGCTCGCTGTATACAATCGCGCCAAGCTCGGAAGGAGCCCTGCATGGACCCCGAACTGCTCGGTTTGTATTGGACGGTGTCCGGCCCGGTTGAGGTGCACGAGGGCCGGGAATGGAGCCTGTTCGACTTCCGCGACCGCTGTCAGCAGGCGGCGCGGGTCGGGATGAGCGGGATCGGCCTCTGGCACGCCGACGTCGAGCACCAGCTCGAGAGCCGCAGCCTCGAGGAGATCAAGGCGATCCTCGACGACAACGGGCTGCGCCACCTCGAGCTCGAGTTCATCAACGACTGGTTCCTCGACCCCGGCAGCGAGGAGCGCCGGGCCTCCGACGAGACCCGAAAGCTGCTCTGGGACGCGGCGGCTGCGCTCGACGCCCATCACGTCAAGGTCGGGAACATCCCCGGCACCCCGGCCGAGATCCCGCAGATCGCCGAGCGCTTCGCCGAGCTCTGCGCCGACGCCGCCGAGCACCACTCGGCGAAGATCGTCTACGAGTTCATGCCCTTCGACGTCAACGTGCACGACATCGAGACCGCGCTGCGGGTGGTGCAGGCCGCAGAGACCGACAACGCCGGGGTCGCGATCGACACCTGGCACATGTCGAAGCTGGGGATCGCGCCTGAGGACCTGCGCCAGATCCCGCTCCAGTACCTGACCTGGGTCGAGCTCAGCGACGGGCAGAAACAGAACATGGAGGACCTGATCGAGGAGACGACCCAGCACCGCAGGCTGCCGGGCGAGGGCGAGTTCGACATCCCCGGCTACATCGAGGTCGCCCAGGACATGGGTTTCGACGGCCCCTGGGGAGTCGAGGTGCTCTCGAACGAGCTTCGCGAGCTGCCGATCGAGCAGATCTTCGATCGCGCCTACGAGACGAGCATCTCGCAGTTTCACAAGGCCTCGGCACCCGCCTAGTGGCCGGCGACCGGCTCGACGCCGAGACGGCCCCGAGCCTGCTCGCCACGATGTGGCGGATCCGCCTCTTCGAGGAGCGGGTCGGGCAGCTTAAGCGCGCCGACGAGGTCTACGGCCTGATCCACCTCAGCGTCGGCCAGGAGGGCGTCGCCGGGGCGGTCTGTTCGCAGCTTCGCGACGACGACGCCGTCTACAGCGGCCACCGGGCGCACGGGCACGCGATCGCCAAGGGCGCACCCCTCGGCCCCCTGATGGCCGAGTTGATGGGTCGCGACGAGGGCCTCTGCCACGGGCTCGGCGGGTCGATGCACGTGGTCGACGCCGAGCACGGGCTGATGGGGGCGACCGGAGTGGTCGGCGGCAACGTCCCGCTGGCGCTCGGGACCGCGCTGGCCAAGCGGCTGCAGGGCTCAGACGCGGTCACCGTCGTCTTCTTCGGCGACGGCGCCGTGCAGGCCGGCTACTTCAGCGAGTCGGTCAACCTGGCGACGCTGTGGGAGCTGCCGCTGATCTTCGTCTGCGAGAACAACGGCTTCGCCGAGTTCACCCCGCGCTCGGCCCACACCAAGGTCGAACGGGTCAGCGACGTCGTCGCCCCCTACATGATGACCCGGGAGACCGTGGACGGAAACAGTGCCGGCGCGGTCTGGGACGCGTTCGGGGGATTCCTGGCGGCGGCCCGCCGCGGCGAGGGGCCGATCCTGCTCGAGTGCCTGACCCACCGGCTGCGCGGCCACTACGAGGGCGATCCCGGCAAGTACCGCGAGGCGCTGGCCGAGGAGGAGTGGCAGCGGGTGGACCCGATCCTGCGCCTGCAGCGGCGCGGCATCGAGGCCGGCTGGTTCGACGCCGCCGAGGCCGAGTCGATCGAGCGCCAGGCGGCCGGCGCCGTCGCCGAGGCGGTCGAGTTCGCCCGCCAGAGCCCCTTCCCGCCGCCGCAGCGGCTCGCCGAGCTGGTCTACGCGAAGTGACCGAGACCACCTACCTGAAGGCGATCAACGGGGCGATGGCCGAGGCGATGCGCGAGGACGCCGCGGTGATCGTGCTCGGCGAGGACGTCGCCGAGGGGGGCCCCTACGGGACCACCGCCGGACTGGCCGACGAGTTCGGCACCGAGCGGGTGATCAACACCCCGATCAGCGAGGCCAGCGTCTGCGGGGTCGCGGTCGGCGCCGCCCAGTCGGGGATGCGACCGGTGGTCGAAGTGATGTTCATCGACTTCATCACCCTGGCCCTGGACCAGATCGTCAACCAGGCCGCGAAGGCGCATCTGATGTCAGGCGGCCAGCTGCGGATGCCGCTGGTGATCCGCACCCAGGGGGGTGCCGGGCAGCGCGGGGCCGCCCAGCACTCGCAGAGCCTCGAGAGCTGGCTCTGCCACGTGCCGGGGCTGAAGGTGGTGATGCCGAGCGACGCCGCCGACGCGGCCGGGTTGCTGCGCAGCGCGGTCGCCGACCCCAACCCGGTCGTCTTCATCGAGAACAAGGCCCTCTACTTCAAGCGCCACGAGCTGGCCGCCGAAGCCGAGCCGGTTCCGATCGGCAGCGCCAGGCTGCGGCGCGAGGGCTCCGACGTCACGATCGTCGCGCTGTCGCGGATGGTCGCCGACGCGTTGGCGGCCGCCGACCGCCTCGCCGAGGAGGGCGTCGAGGCCGAGGTGATCGACCCCCGCACCCTGGTCCCGCTCGACCTCGAGGCCATCGTCGCCTCGGTGCGGAAGACCAACCGGCTCGTCGTCGCCCACGAGGCGGTGCTCCAGGGCGGCTTCGGGGCCGAGGTCGCCGCCGCCGTGCAGGGGGCGGCCTTCGACCACCTCGACGCGCCGGTCGAGCGGGTCGGGGCGCCGTTTACGCCGGTCCCGCTGAGCCCGCCGCTCGAGGACGCCTACCTCCCCGCCGCCGACGAGGTCCGCGCCGCGGCGCTGGCAGCTCTGGGGCGGGCCTAGGCGCCGAGGCCGAGCAGCTCGACCGCGTTGTCCTTGAGGATCCGCGGCCGCACCTCGTCCTTGATCTCGAGCTTGGAGAAGTCGGCCAGCCAGCGCTCGGGGGTCAGCGCCGGGTAGTCGGTGCCGAACAGGACCTTGTCCTTCAGCAGCGTGTTCGCGTACTGGACCAGCTGCGGGGGGAAGTACTTCGGCGACCAGCCCGAGAGGTCGATGTAGACCTGCGGCTTGTGGACCGCGACCGACAGGGCCTCGTCCTGCCAGGGCACCGAGGGGTGGGCCATGATGATCGGCATCTCCGGGAAGTCGGCCGCGACCTGGTCGAGGCAGAGCGGGTTGGAGTACTTGAGCAGGATCCCGCCGCCGCCTCGCTGACCGGAGCCGACCGCGGTCTGGCCGGTGTGAAAGACGGCCGGCAGCTGGTGCTCGGCGATCACCTCGTAGAGCGGGTAGGCGAGCTTGTCGTCCGGCCAGAATGCCTGCAGGCTGGGGTGGAACTTGAAGCCGCGCACGTCGTGCTCGTCGATCAGCCGCCGCGCCGCCTCGACCCCCTCGGCGCCGCGGTTGGGGTCGATGCTGACGAAGGGGATCAGCACGTCGCGCTCCTGGGAAGCCAGCTCGAGCAGCTCCTCGTTGGAGACGGCGCCGTGCCAGTCGACCGAGTCGACCATGAAGCAGACGGCCGCCATCTCGCGCTCGCGATAGTAGGCGGCGAGCTCGGGGACGCTGAGCAGGGCGTCGGTGCCGAAGACCTCGCCGACCGCCGCCTCCGGCGAGTCGGCGGAGATCGTCCCGCCGCGCACCGAGCTGTGCACGTGGGTGTGGACGTCGATCGCGACCAGGGAGGACGGGTCTAGCTCGGCCATCGGGTGCCCAACTCTAGCCTTGGCCGCTAGCCCTCATCGGCGCGGTGGGCCGATACCCAGGCCACCGAGCCGGCGTCGACCGGCAGCGCGACCCCGGTGACGAAGGAGGACTGCTCCGAGCAGAGCCAGACGACCGCCGCCGCCACCTCTGCCGGCTCGCCGAAGCGGGTCATCGCCTGCGGCGCGAGGATCTCCCGCTGGCGCTCGGGCGGCTCGTTCGACATCAGCGGGGTCATGATCGCCCCCGGGCAGACCGCGTTGACGCGGATTCCGTCGTTGGCGTACTCGACGGCGGCGTTCTTGGTCAGCCCGAGGATGCCGTGCTTGCTGGCGGTGTAGGCGCTGAGCAGGGTCACCGCGCGCAGGCCGGCGTTGGAGGAGGTGTTGACGATCGTGCCGCCGCCGCCCTCCAGCATCTGGCGGATCTGGTGCTTCATCCCCAGGAAGGTGCCGCGGAGGTTGACCGCGATCACGCGGTCGAAGTCCTCGTCCGGGGTCTCGTGCAGCAGCTTGTGAACCCCGATCCCGGCGTTGTTGTGGGCGAAGTCGAGGCGCCCGAAGGCCTCGACGGTGCGCTCGACCAGGGCCCGGTTGTCGCTCGAGCTGGAGACGTCGCAGGCGAAGAACTCGGCCCGCCCGCCGGCGTCGGTGATCTTCTTCACCGTCTCCTGCCCCCCGTCTCGCGAGCTCTCGAGGTCGGCGACGATCACCGCCGCGCCCTCGGCCGCGAAGCGGATCGCGCAGGCCCGGCCGATCCCGCTCGCCGCGCCGGTGACCAGGCCCGATTTCCCATCCATCATCACCGCGCCACCTCGGACCGCCGCCGCGAGGCCGGCGCCGGCAGCCCGGCGTCCTCGAGCGCGGCGGCGGCGGCGTTGCGCCCGTTGAGGCCGATCACCGACCCGGCCGGGTGGGTCGCGGCGCCGCATAGATAGAGGCCCTCGACCGGGGTGCGGTGATCGAGGCGGCGGTCCCACATCTGGTCGGGGAGGATCTCGCCCTGGAAGATGTTGCCGCCGCTGAGCCCGATCCGCGCCTCGATGTCTGGCGGGCCCAGAACCTGGAGGTGCTCGATGCACTCGTGCACGTCGGGCGCGTAGGCGGCGATCGAGTCGAGGACCGCGGCGCCGATCTCGTCGCGGCGCGAGTCCCAGTCGCCCTCGGCGAGCTCGTAGGGCGCGTACTGGGCGAAGACGCTCATCGTCTGGCCGCCCGGGGGCGCGACCGAGGGGTCATAGGCGGACTGGAAGTAGAGCTCGGCGAAGCCCGGCGCCGGCTCGCCGCGCTGGAAGGCCGCGAAGGCCTCCTGGCCCGCCTCCGGACCCTGGGCGATCGTCACCATCGCCCGCCCCGGGTCGAGATCGCCGGCGGCCTCGAAGGTAGGCATCCTCTTCAGGCCGGCGTTGAGCTTGACCACCGGAGAGCTGACCCGCCACTCCTCGAGCCGGGCGCGGAACGGCGGCGGCAGCTCGGCGGCGGAGAGCATCGCCAGCGCCCGCTTCGGGTCGGCGTTGCAGATCACGCTGCGGGCCCGGATCAGCTCGCCGCTCTCCAGCTCGACCCCCTCCCCGGGCACGATCGCCGCCACCGGTACACCGGCGGCCAGCACGGCTCCGGCATCCTGCGCGGCCGCGGCGATCGCGAACGAGATCCGCCCCATGCCACCCTCGACGTAGCCCCAGACCGAGCCCAGGCCCAGCAGGTCGCCCTGATGGTGCATCAGCTTCACCGAGGCGGTGCCCGGATCCTCGGGGCCGACCGAGGCGCCGATGATCCCCTGCCCGAAGAGAGCATGGCGCAACCGCTCGTCGCCGACGTAGCGGTCGATCGTCGCGACGATCGACTCCTCGAAGACGACCGCGATCATCTCCTCGTCGCCGAGGATCTCCTCCAGCCGCTCGCGGCTCGGCGAGGAGCCGAGCCAGGTGTCGCCGGCGTCGCCGTGGCGCAGGCGCAGGCGGATCCGGTCGAAGAGCTCCTCGTAGGCGAACAGGCCCTTGATGTCGTCCTCCGAGAAGCCGTTGGCGCGCATGTGGCCGGCGGTCGCTTCGTCGTCGAGGAACTCGGCGAACGAACTGCCGTCCGCAAACGGGCACCAGAGGTTCGGGTCGGCCGGAAAGACGCGGTACCCGTAGTCGGCCAGGCCGAGCTCGGAGACCACGAGATCGTCGAGGAGCCCGACGACGTAGGCGCAGGGGCTGACCAGGTAGCGCTGGTCCTCGAACGGCTGCTCGAGCGTGCAGGCGCCGCCGAGCTGTTCGCGGCGTTCGAGCACCAGCACCCGCTGGCCGGCGCCGGCGAGGTAGGCGGCGGCGGTCAGCCCGTTGTGGCCGCCGCCGACGATCACCGCGTCCCAGTCGCGGGCGGCGAGCTCGGTGACCGGCTCTGGAAGCCCGACCCGGCCGAGCAGGGCGTTGACGTCGACTGCTCCCATCGGCGGCCAGCCTAGCGCCGTGCGGCGGGCTCGCCCAGGGCCGCGACGTCCACCCATGCCGCCCGCATGTCGACGCGGCGGCCACGCAGCGGGACCCCCTCGCGGGCCAGCAGCGCCCGCTGGCGGTCGCCCTTGGCCAGCGACCCGTCGGCCCGCACGACCCGCTGCCAGGGAACGCCGGGGTCGTCGCAGGCCGCCAGCACGGCGCCGGCGAAGCGGGGCGCCCCCGGGCAGAGGTCGCCGTAGGTCGTCACATGCCCGGGCGGGACCGACCGCACCAGGCGGAGGATCTCGGCGCTGCGGGCGTCGGCCACCGGCCGACCATAGTCGCCCCCTGCCGTCGAGGCGATGCAGGCCAATCGCCGCCCCTGCCGAAGCCCTCCTCTACCCTGCCCCGGATGCGAATCGACGCCATCATCGAGTCGAAGCGCCCCTGCTTCTCGGTCGAGTTCTTCCCCCCGAAGACCGATGCGGGGCGCGACCAGCTGCTCGACACCGCGCGCCAGCTCGCCGAGCTGGAGCTGGAGTACGCCTCGGTCACCTACGGGGCCGGCGGCTCGACCCGCGAGGGCACCGTCGCAACCGTCGACCTGCTCCAGAACGAGCTCGGCCTGGAGACGATGGCGCACCTGAGCTGCGTCGGCGAGACCGCAGAGGGCCTGCGCTCGGTCCTCGACAGCGTCCGCGAGGCCGGGGTCGAGAACGTGCTGGCGCTGCGTGGAGACCCACCGCGGGGCCAGACCGACTTCGTCCAACCTGAAGGGGGGCTCGGCAGCGCCGCCGAGCTGACCGGCTTCATCGCCGACAACTACGGCTTTGCGATCGGCGGCGCCTGCTTTCCCGAGGTCCATCCCGAGGCCACCGACCTCGACTCCGACCTCACCTACCTGAAGTCGAAGGTCGACAACGGCGCCAGCTTTCTGATCACGCAGCTGTTCTTCGACAACCGGCTCTACTTCGACTTCGTCGAGGCTGCGCGGGCGAAGGGCATCGAGGTCCCGATCCTCGCCGGCGTGATCCCGATCGCAAGCTATGCGCAGACGAAGAAGATCTGCAGCCTCTGCGACGCCTCGATCCCCGAGCCGCTCGAGCAGGCCTTCGCGGCCCTCGGGGGCGACGAGGCGGCGGAGTTCGAGCTCGGCGTCGCCTACGCCGCCCAGCAGTGCACCGACCTGCTGCTCGGCGGCGCCCCCGGAATCCACTTCTACGCCCTCAACAAGGCGCCCGCGACCCGGGCGGTGCTGGGCGCCCTGCGGGCCGCCCGGCCGTGGGAGCGCAGCGGGCACCAGCCGGCCGCCAGCCGCGCCTGAGAACCCCTGAGGCGACCGACCCGCTCATCTACACTGGCGCGTCCGATGGGCGAGTTCACCTACGAGGGCTACCGGCTCTCATACGACGAGTACGGGGCCGGGGACCGGCCGATCGTCCTGATCCACGGCCTGCTGATGAGCCGGCGCATGTTCGAGCGCCTCGGCCCGGCGCTGGCCGAGCGCGGCAACCGGGTGATCGCGCTCGACCTGCTCGGGCACGGCCGCTCGGACCGGCCCGAGGACATGCAGCGCTACTCGATGCCGCTGTTCGGCTATCAGGTCAACGCCCTGCTCGACCACCTCGAGCTCGACTCGGCGGTGGTCGGCGGCACCTCGCTCGGGGCCAACGTCGGCCTCGAGACGGCGGTCCGCTTTCCCGACCGTGTGCAGGCGCTGTTCATCGAGATGCCGGTGCTCGACAACGCGCTCGCCGCCGTGGCGGCGATCTTCGCCCCGATCCTGCTCGGCCTGCGCTTCGGCCGCCCCGTCTTCGAGGGGCTCTCCAGCTTCACCTCGATGATCCCCCGCACCAACTTCCTCCTCGACCTCGGCCTCGACTGGGTGCGCCAGCGCCCCGGGCCGTCGCTCGCGGTCCTCGAGGGACTGCTGGCCGGCGAGACCTCGCCGCGCAGCCTCGAGCGGCGCGGGATCGAGCAGCCGGCGCTGATCGTCGGCCATCCCAACGATCCCCTGCACCCGTTCAGCGATGCCGGGATGCTGACCCGCGAGCTGCCCAACGCGCAGGCGCTCGACGCCAACTCACTCTTCGAATGGCGCACCCGGCCGGAGCGCCTCAACGCCGAGCTCTGCGCCTTCCTGGACGCGGTCTGGGCCCAGGCAGACGAGCAGAGGGTGCCGGAGCGCAAGCAGAGGATGGCGCGGGGGGCCTAGCTTGGCGTCGAGGCGGGAAGAGAAGGAGCGCCTGCGCCGGCTCCGCGAGGAAGCGGAGAAGCGCGAGTCGGGCGAACAGCGGCGCAAGCTGATCCTCGGCTATGCGGTCGCGGGGATGCTCAGCGCCGTCGTCGTGGTCGGGATCGTCATCGTCCTGCTCAAGGGCGGCGGCAGTGCCGGCGCGAGCGGCGAGGCGCACATCAACACCAACAGCGGCTCGACCAACGGCGTGACGCCCGACGATCGCAAGGGAATCGCGCCGGCGCCGGTCAAGGTCGCGGACCTCAAGCAGGCGGCCCAGAAGGCGGGCTGCGTGCTGCGGCTCGGCCTTCGCGACGAGGGCCAGACCCACATCGCCCCCGACGCCCCGACCCCGCACTACAAGACCAATCCCCCGACTTCGGGCAACCACGTCGAGCCGCCCTTCCAGCAGGCCGACGGCGCCTATCTGAAGGAGCCGAAGCTGATCGACTTCGTGCACTCGATCGAGCACGGCCGGCTCGAGATCGAGTACAGCCCCAAGCTCGCGAACAAGGATCAGCTGGCGCTGCGCGGCCTCTACGACACCCTCTACGGAGGCACGCTGCTGTTCCCCGAGAAGCAGATGCCCTACGACGTCGCCGCCGTGACCTGGACCAACATGCTCGGCTGCCCGAAGTACAAGGGCTCGATCACCCTCGACGCGGTGCGCGACTTCGGCAAGGCGACCTGGGGCCAGTTCGGAAACGAGTCCGTGACCGCGTTCCCGTTCACCGGTCCGACGCCGGCCACTCCTTCGCAGTAGCTAGGCCCGGTAGGCGGGAAAGAACCCACCCCTCGGACGCCCCTGGGCCAGCCGCTCGTAGGTGCCGGGGTCGGCGACGACCTCCGAGGTCCGAAACGGCTCGCTGCGGTTGCCGAAGCCGCGCTTGAACTCCTCCAGCCGGTCACCGGCGGCGATGCCGCCGCCGAGGTTGAGCGGCAGCTCCATCTCCTCGGCCTGCTCGACGATCGCCCCGACGACGTTCTTCATCGGCGAGTCGGAGATGAAGCGGTCGGCGGTGCCGCTGAGGTAGTAGTGCAGCATCGCGTCGCTCCGGACCACGATCGACGCCGCCGCGAGCTCGCCTCCGGGTTCGATCGCGCAGAACAGCCAGCTCGCCTCGAAACCGAGGACGCGGGCGAAGTACCCGTCGCCGAAGAAGTAGCGCTCGGCGGCCTCCGTGCGGCGCATCGTCTGCTCGTAGGCGGCGAGAAAGGCGGCCCGCTCAGATTCGGAGATCCGCGGCCCGGGGGTGGCCCGGACCTCGTAGCCGCGCTCGAGGTTGCGGCGGATCTGCTGGCGGTCGCTGGGGCGGCTCTTGCGCGGTAGCGCGGGATCGGCGATCTGGACCTGGTTGCGCTCGCTGGCCCCGCGCAGCGGCGGCTCGGCCCCGAGCCGGTGACGCAGGAAGACGCTTACCAGACCTGTCGCCGACCAGTCGACCTCGCCCGCGTCGATCTCGGTGCCGGGGCCGGCGACGAGGCCTGGATAGCCGTAGGGCGAGACGGCGTCGATCGCGTCGGCGCCCTCGATCTCGGCGACCAGCAACGGCGCCAGGATCTCGGAGCCGCCGCCCGAGATCCGCAGCGTGTGCGTGACCCCCTCCGCGGCCATGAACTCGGCCGAGCGGAAGAACTCCGTCCCGGCGACGGCGGCGCCGGCGTCGTCGAGCAGCTCGGCGATCAGCGTCACACTCAAGAAACCCACCAGCCAGTCGCCTCGCAATCGGGGGCTGCGCCCCCTCTGCTCGACGTCACAGCAAATCCGCCGCGGCGGTGCGGAACTCGTCCGGCAGCACGCCCCAGACCTCGCAGTCGGCGAGGCCGTCATCGCGCCGCAGGTGCGAGCGCATCGTGCCCTCGTGGCGCCAGCCGAGGCTGGTGACGACGCGCTTGGCGGCCTCGTTGTAGGCCGGGATCCTGCCGTAGACGCGGTGGGCGCCGAACTCGTCGAAGGCCTTGGCGATCGTCAGCGCCTCGGCCCGGCGCCCGACACCCTTGCCGCGCACGTCATCGCCGATCAGCGCCCCCAGCTCGGGCGCGGTCTGGCGGAAGAGCCCGTAGAGCGCCGTGAAGCCGACCGGTTCGGCGTACCCCTCGACCAGGATCGCGTACTTGCGGTCCTCGCCCGAGTCGTCCATCGCCCGCTGCACCCAGCCCTCGGCGTCGTGCTCGGAGAAGGCGTCGCGCTGCTCCATCAGGGTCGCCGTCGCGGTGCTGTCGTTGAACCAGCGGTGCACGGCCATGGCGTCGCCGGGCTCGAAGCGGCGCAACTGGACGGTTGGGGCCTCGGCGCTCATCGCCGCGAAAGATATGCGCCCGCCACCCAGGCACGAAGCCGGACAGGCGTCCAGGCCGGAATGCCGGACAAACGTCTAGACCGCTTTTCGCGAGGCCGACGAAAGGGCAGTGTGCTCATCGGAGGCGCTTCTCCTCCCGCCAAGGAATTGCACTAGCGGCGGTCGGATGGCGCGGAATTGTCTATTTGGAGGTGCAGTATGAGTTCGCAGTTTGCGCACGCACGCTCCCGTTTTGGGATCGCACGCGCGCTTCGCAGGGGAATTGCGCTTGCCGCCGCGGTCGGCATGGTCGCCGTGCCGTCTGCAGGCGCCGTCACCTACCCGCAGTCGGGTGGGAATGGATTCGACACCGACGCGCAGGGTTGGTCCGGAGTCTCGGCCACCTGCGACCCGGCGATCGCCGGCCTGTGCACGGAGAGCAACTTCTTCTCCGGCGGGACGGGCAACCCCCCGGGGTCGATCGCCTCACAGACCGAGGTCGTACTCAACGCCGGTGCCGTCTTCACCGGCCACGCCGCCTGGAAGTCGCCGACGTTCACGGCGACCACGATCGGCGGCGGCAGCCTGAGCTACGACCGGTCGCTCACGGTCAGCGGCCTCGCGGCGCTGCAGCCGAAGGCGACGGTCCAGCCGGTGCTGGTCGACGAGACCACGCACAAGGAGAGGTCGCTGGGCAGCGAGACCATCGACGGTGGCTCGCAGACGCTCAACGACGCGTCGGTGCCATTCGCGACGCAGACCGAGGTCGTTCCGGCGGGCACCCTGGTGCTCGGCCACGACTATCACCTCGAGCTGCGCTCGACGACGACGACCGACACCGCGCGCGCCGGTCTGACCGGTACCGCGACGGTGACGTTCGACAACGTCGGCGTCGAGCTCCGAAACGCCGGACCTGACGGCGCCTCGGGCTCGAATGGCGTCCAGTTCGTACATGACCCGCTCAGCCTGCGGGCCTGGAAGAGGCTCGCCGCCAGGATCGATTGGAGCGCCAACCGGGGCAGGCTGCCCGGTGGCAGCGTGGTCCCGCGCAAGGACTGCACGATCATCGGCACCCAGCGCGCCGACCACATCCGGGGTTCGAAGGGCAACGACGTCATCTGTGGTCTGGGAGGCAACGACCGGATCAACGGTGGCGGCGGCCACGACATCATCGACGGCGGCAGCGGTAGCGACCGCCTCAATGGTGCCGGCAGCAAGGACGTCCTCGCGGGCCTCGCCGGCCGTGACCGCGTCAGGGGCGGCCCCGGCTCCGACAAGGTCGGTGGAGGGGCGTCGAACGACCGCCTCTCCGGCGGCCCGCGGCGTGATCGCGTCAACGGCGGCTCCGGAAGGGACCGCGCGTTCCGCTCGCGTCACGACAGGGTCAGCCGGGTCGAACGACGCGGCTAAGTCTTCTCCCGAAGACAATCAACGCCAACGGGAGCGGCCGGCGATCTTTCGCCGGCCGTTCTCGTTCTGCGTTCTAGTCCGGCGCCAGCCCGCGGCCGCTGACCAGCAGCACGACAGTGTTGGCGAGGATCTTCAGGTCAAGGGCCAGCGAGCGGTGATCCACGTACCAGACGTCGAGCTCGATCCGCTCCTCCCAGGGGATCCCCGCCCGGCCCTTGACCTGGGCCCAACCCGTGATCCCCGGCTTGACCTCGAGCCGCCGGCGCTGGAACGGGTTGTAAGCCACAACCTGGGCCTCGATCGTCGGCCGCGGTCCGACGATCGACATCTCGCCCCGCAGCACGTTGACCAGGTTGGGGATCTCGTCGAGCGAGAAGCGGCGCAGCAGCCGCCCGACCCGCGTCACCCTGGGGTCGTCGCGGGCGACGACGGTGCCGACCCCGACCGGATCCGAGCCCGCGACCATCGTCCGCAGCTTGAAGAGCTCGAAGAGATGCCCGTCGCGGCCGACCCGCTGCTGGCGGTAGATCACCGGGCCGCCGCCCCCGAGACGGATCGCGAGCGCCGCCAGGGCCAGCAGCGGTGCCGACAGCAGCAGCGCCAGCGAGGCGACGACGAGGTCGAGGATCCGCGTCAACGGGTTCCCGGCGCCTTCTCCCAGCTTCCCGGGCTGCCGTGGCGGGCGCGGTCCCAGAGTCCGGCCGCGATCGAAGCGGTGGTGAGCACGTAGTAGCGCGCCAGCCGCAGCGGTGGCAAAGGCCAGAAGCGTCCGAGCAGCGCCGCGGCGATGATCGCCAACTGGACCACCAGCGTCGCCGTGTAGACCCAGCCGTCGCCGAGCAGGACGACGTTGGCCGCCAGGGCGATGAGGTGCAGCAGCGGGGTCAGGTAGCGCAGCAGGCGATGCGAGGCGATCTGGAACGCGAACAAGGGCCGGTAGCCGCGGGGCGAGATCATCCCCTCGCGGACGACGATGTCCCAGAGCCCGACCATCATCCGCCGCTTGCGCGCGAACTCGCCCTCGAGGGTGGGGACCATCCGCTCCTCGGCGACCGCCCAGGGCGCATAGAGCGCCCGCCGCCCCTGCTTGGCGAGCTCGAACGGCAGCGAGAGGTCGTGGCTGGCCGCTGCCGGCAGCGGCATGTAGGCGTCGGCCCGAACCCCGTAGATGCCCCCGTTTCCGGCCGTGATCCCGCCCAGTCCCGATTCGAGCTCGCGGACCGCCATCTCGTAGCGCCAGTAGCGGTCCTCCTGGTTGTCGCCGTCGTCGCCGGTCAGGCGCAGCTGGCCGCAGACGTAGCCGACCGCCGGGTCGGCGAACGGCTCGACCAGCCGCAGCAGCGCATCGGGGCGCCAGAAGCTGTTGGCGTCGGAGAAGGCCAGCAGCTCGCCGGAAGCCTGCTCGACGGCGGCGTTCTGGGCGACGATCTTGCCGCCGCGCGGCAACTCCAGGACCAGGTCGGCGCCGGCGTCGCGGGCTACGGCGGCGGTCCCGTCGCGCGAGCCGTCCGAGGCGACGATCAACTGCAGGCGCTCGCGCGGGTAGTCGAGCGCGAGCGCGTTGGCGACCTTGGCCGCGATCACCTCGGCCTCGTCATGGGCGGCGACGATCAGCGAGACCCGCGGCAGCTCGCCCTGCGTCCGCGGGCGCTCGAGGGTGGGATGGCGGCGCAGTTTGGCCAGCAGCCAGAGTAGGAGCGGATAGCCGGCGTGGGTGTAGACGATCAGCGCGACCGAGATCCAGAAGACGGCTTGCACGGCTCGATTATCGGCGCTCGGAGCCGAGCAGCCGCTGGTAGAGGTCTGTGGTCCGGGCCGCGACCGCATCCCAGGAGTAGGGGCCCTCGGCCGCCCGCCGGGCCGCCTGCGCCAGCTCGCCGCGGGCGGCTTCGTCGCCGATCAGCTCCGATATCGCCGCCCCGAGCGCGGCCGGGTCGCCGGGCGGGACGATCCGAGCCGCGCCCTGCTCGGCGACCTCCGGGAAGCCGCCGACCGCGGTCAGAAGCATCGGCTTGGCGAAGGCCAGCGCCGTATAGACGACCCCGGAGTGCTCGACGTCGCGATAGGGCAGGACGATGAGGTCGGCGCGGCGGAAGAAGGCCGGGATCTCGCGATCGGTGACGAAGCGGGGCACGAAGCGGACCCGGCCCGGCACCTCCTCGGCCAGCCGCCGCAGCGGCTCGAGCGGCATCCGCGGGTTGCCGACGATCCAGAGCTCGGCCCCCTGCACGGAGCGGAATGCCTGCAGCAGGGTGTCGATCCCCTTGTAGGGGCGCAGGAGGCCGAAGAACAGCACCACCGGCCCCTCGGCGTCGTGCAGCTCGTCGGGCAGCGGAAGCTCGTCGGGCAGCCGGGTCAGGTAGTCGAAGGCGCCGTGGTTGATGACCTCGACCCGGACGGGGTCGATGCCGACCTCGTCGCGCAGCCGCCGGGCGCCGTGCTCGGAGTGGGCGACGACCGCGTCCATGCGGCCGAACAGGCGCCGGGCGACGCCGAGCTGGCGCCGGCTCGGCCGCGGCGGAGCGATGTAGTGGGCGGTGATCAGTCGCGGGCGCGCGGGGGGCAACAGCAGGGCGTCGAGGCCGGGCACGGTCAGCCACTGGTAATGGACGACGTCGGCGTCGGTGCGGTGCCGCAGCCGCAGCATGTCGGGCAGGTGCTCCGCGAGCTTGAAGAGCCGCCTGCCCGGCGCCTCGAGCCCTCGCGCGGCGCTGCGGCGGTAGAAGAGCTCGCTCGCCTCGTAGCCCTCGGGCTCGGGGACCGGCCCGTAGAGGAAGTGGCTGGTCAGCAGCTCGACCTCGGTCCCGGCGCGGGCCAGCGCCGCCGCCAGGGCGTGGTCGTAGGGCGGCGTGAAGGCCGATGGGTCGACGATCTGGACCCGCATCGGGCGATTATCGTGAGCGAGCCATGGAGCCGACCCTCTCCTACTGCGTCGTGAACACGAACGGCCGCGAGTTCCTGCTCGCCTGCCTGGATGCGATCGAGCGAACCGCGCCGCCGGGCCTGGAGCGCGAGGTCCTGGTCCTCGACAACGCCTCCGACGACGGCTCGGCGCAGGCGGTGCGCGACCTCGGCCGCGAGATCCGCCTGATCGAGCTCGAGCGGCCGGCCGGCAAGGCGGCAAATGACTCGGAGCTGCTCGGCGAGGCGCGCGGCCGCTACTGCCTGCTGCTGAACGAGGACTCCGAGCTCTGCCCGCGGGCGGTCGAGGCGCTGGTCGCGGCGCTGGAGACGGACCCAGAGGCCGCGGTCGCGGGCGCCCAGCTGCTCGACTCCGAGGGCGGCGAGGTGCCCTGCGCCTGGCGCTTTCCCGGCCTTGCGACCGCGCTCGCCGGGGCGCTCTTCCTGCACCGGCTATTCACGGTTCAGAGCAAGGGCAGCGAGGTGCGACGGGTCGACTGGGTGCAGTCGAGCGCGATGCTCGTGCGCCGCGAGGCGGCGGCACAGGTCGGCTACCTCGACCCGGACTTCTTCGTCTACTACGACGAGTGCGACTTCTGCAAGCGCCTCGACGAGGCCGGCTGGCGCGCGCTCTACGTTCCCGGCGCCCGGGCCGTGCATCACGACCAGCTCGCGACCGACCTCGGCGCCGGGCTGCCGCGGATCGTCGAGTTTCACCGCAACCGCGACCTCTTCCTGCACAAGCACGGCTCGGCCGCGGAGGCCTTGGCGGTGCGCCTGCTGACCGCCTGGGCCTACGCGCTGCGGGCGCTGGCCGCGATCTTCCTGCCCCGCCACCCGGCCCGCGTCTACTGGGCCCACGCGCGGCAGGCCCTGTTCCCCGCCCGCGGCGAGAGCCTGCGCGAAAAAGTCAGTGGTCGCGTCCGTGAGAACGGCGGTCCTCTGCCGAACGAAAACCGAGACTGGCAAGGACGCAGGGAGCCCCAATAGTCAGAGCTATTGGGGCGACCGAGGACACAGCCAGACGAGGGTTTGCAGTCGGCAGAGTGAGTGCCGTACTTGCGGACTCGACCACTAGCGCAGGGTGTCCTCGTCGGCGGCCTCGGCCTCGTAGACCTCGGGTATCGCGCCGGCGGCGGCGCCGGCCGGCGCCTCGCGCAGCTCGACCAGCCTCGCCGCCAGCTCGCGCGGGCGGCCGAGGATCGACAGCGAACGGCGCTCCGCCGGGGTCAGGAAGCCGCTCGCCCAGAGCAGCGCCGGAAAGGCGAGCCAGAGGGCGACACGGCCGGCGAGTCCCGCCAGCCCGGAGGTCGGCAGCAGCAGCTCGCCGGCTCCCACCAGTGCCGCTGACGCGAGAACGATCCGCGCCAGCCGCCCCCACTCGTAGGGGACCGCGAAGAGGCGCTGGGTGAAGACGTACATCAGAGCCAGCACGACCAGATAGGAGGCGACCAGCGCCAGACCGGCGCCGACGATGCCGAGCGGCGGCACCAGGGCGAGGTTCAGCGCGATGTTGACGACCGTTGCCACAGCGGTGGCGGGGAAATTGAAGCCGGTCCTCCCGGTACGGCCGAGGATCACCACCAGGACCATGTAGAGCGCGTAGAGGGTCACCCCGGTGGTGATCAGGCCGATCGCCTTGTAGGAGCCGAAGAACTCCGGCGCGGCCAATGCCCTGACGATCCAGCGCGAGAGCAGCCACATCCCGGTGACCACGAAGGTGCAGCAGAGCACGAACCAGGTCACGATCACCGCGTAGACGCGGCGCGCCTCGTCGTCGTCGCTGATCGAGTAGGCGAGCGGAGGCCAGGCGAGCTGGAACCCCCGCACGAGGACGTTGACCGCCTGCGCGAACTTGACCGCCAGCGAGTAGAGGCCGGCCTCGGCCAGGCCCGCGTAGCGGACGAGGATCACGCGGTCGATGAAGTTGAGTGAGTAGAGCGAGAGCTCGGCCGGCATCGTCGGCAGCCCGAAGCGCATCAGGCGCCCGAAGAGGGGGCGGTCGATGCGCAGGCTCAAGCGGCGCCGGTGGATCGCGGCGAGGATGGCGACGAAGGCCGCCCCCGACGCGTAGCTGCCGATCAGCAGCCCGCGGGCCCCCTCGTCTGCCCCGACGACGAGGATGACGGTCAGCGGGATCGTGGTCAACACGTTGGCCATCGTGGTCAGGAAGTAGGCGCGTGCGCGCTCCTCGAGCCGGAACAGGGTCAGCAGGTACTCGAAAAGGGTCAGCACCCAGAGGCCGCCGATCGCGATCCGCACCAAGCCCGGATCGTGGGTCTTCAGCAGCGCGTCGGAGATCGGACCGGCGAACGGGAGCAGGACCAGCGCCCCGGCGCTGGCGGTCCAGAACATCGTCGCGAAGGAGGTCTTGACGACGGCGTCGGGATCCTCACCGGCCTGGTAGTAGAAGCGCAGCAGCGCCTCGATCGCGCCCAGCCGCACGACGATGCTGGCCGAGACCACGGCCGCGAACAGCACCTCGGCGGCGCCGTAATCGGCCGGGGTCAGGTAGCGCGTATAGAGCGGCAGCAGCGCGACCGCGATCAGCTTCGAGAGGATGCTGGCCGCGGTGTAGGCGGCGCCGGTCGTGGCGAGGCGGCGGAGGTACTGGGACATCGGCCGGTCGCCGCCTAGGCGGAAGCGGGCGCCGGAGAGGCCGGCGCCGGATCGTCCTCGCCGCCCGCCCGGTTCGCCTCGGCGGCTCGGTGTGGCGCGGCGGCCAGCGAGCCGCCGATCGCGAGCAGGACCCAGGTGAGCGGATCCTCGAGGAAGCCGGCGTAGGCCATGGTGTGGGCGACCAGGGCGATGAAGCAGGCGAGGATCACCGCCCGGGCAGCCGTCGAGACCTCCTCTCGCCCGCGGGTCGCCGTCACGGCCGGACGCAGCCCTCCGCGCGGCGGGGCTCCCCGGTGCCCGCGCAGCGGGGCCGCCGCGTCGCCCCCGCCACCCGCAGACGGTGGTGCCCGGAGCCCGGGCATGACACCACTGCATCCCCCTGGCCAGGGTGAGGAGGGCGGCGGCGAGCAGGGCGAGGTAGGCGGCGAAGCCGATCAGACCCTGCTCGGCGGCGACGGTCACCGGCTCGGTGTGGGAGACGTTGAGCTGGCCGCTGCCGCCGGCGCGGTGCTTGCGGTAGGCCGTCGAGAAGGACCCCGACCCGTATCCCCAAAGCGGCCGGCTGCGAAACAGGGCGATCCCCTCGCTGACCAGGTTCGCCCGCCCGCTGGTGTCCTTGTTGAGCTTCTGCTGGGTCGAGAGGTCGATCTTCAGCGACCCCGCGGCCGCGAGCACGAAGACGGCGGCGGCGATGGCGGCGGCGGCGCAGGCGGCGAGCGTCCAGCGCAGGCTCCAGCGCAGCGCCGCCAGAACCGCAAGGCCGGCGAGCAGCGCGGCGTAGCTGGACTGCGAGAAGGTCGTCACCAGGCCGAGCCAGAGGACTGCGACGAGGACGCCGAGCCAGGCCAGCAGTCGCGGGTTGCGGGCCCACATCAGCGCCCCGACGATGGCGATGGCCGTCAGCGCCAGGTAGCGCCCGAAGACGTTGGGGTCCCAGAACAGCGAGTTGACGCGGAAGTAGGTGTGAAAGTCGTTCGACCGGATCACCTCTTGGTTCCAGATCAGGTGTCGCGCCTCGTACTCCCAGAACCCGAAGAGGACGAACAGCAGCGCCTCGGCAGCGACCACGCCGAGCCCGAGGACCAGCAGCCGCCGATCCCAGGGCCAGTCGGCGAGCAGGGCGAAGGCGAGGGCGAAGGGGACGTAGAAGAAGGCGACGTTTTGCAGGGCGCGGGAGAAGTCTTCCGAGTAGACGGACTGGATGGCGTACAGAACCAGGACCCCGGCCAGGACCATCGGCAGCAGCTCCCGGCGGCGGGTCCTGTGATGGCCGGCAGCGGCTGCGGGTCCTGTCACGGCGGGACCGCCCCCCACCCGTGCTCCCCGGTGCGCGCGGGCGGAGGACGGCCCCGCCGCGCCACCCGCAGAGCTACCGGAACTCACTTCCCCCTCTCCAACCAGATGCCCCCAGACTGCCGCCAACACTCCGCCTCCAATCACGAGATAGAGGGGGATGAGGAGGTTGGCTTCATTGCCGCCTGCGTGGATCGGGATCCGGAACGGGACCGCCGCGATCACCCCCAGCGGAAGCAGAAAGGGGCGGCGGCGGAAGACGACCGTCAGCACCGCCACCGCGACTCCGGCAGCGATCGCAAGCGCCGCCAGGCGCGCGGCATGGTGGCGCAGGTCGGTGACCTCGGCCGAGTGCCACTGGTCGCCGAGGATCAGGACCGGGATCAGGACCAGCGCCACCAGCATCGCCGCCGAGCGGCGCGGCGAAGGCGGCAGAAGCAGCGCGGTGACGGCGCCGAAGGTGGCCATGAACAGCCCCGCCCCGGCGAGGAAGTCGCCCATCAGCCCCCCTGCCCGGGCTTCGGCACCTGCTGCAGGGTGTGGACCCGGATCCGCCCGCCGGGAATCAGCGTTCGGTCCTCGCCGAGCAGCTTCACCCGCAGCCGGTAGGGACCCGTCGGCACCGGCCGGCCGCCCTTGGTGCGCCCGTTCCAGCGCAGCCCGAAGGTCTTGTAGGCGGGAAGCACCGCCCCCGGGGCCAGGCGCGCGGTCACCCGGCCCCGCATGCTGATGATCTTGACCGTGAAGGTCCGCACCGGGCGGTCGTTGCGGTCGATCAGCTGCACGACCCCGTGGTCCGAGCGGGTAAGCCGGAAGCGGACATGGGCCAGATCGGAGCGGCCGTCGCCGTTGGGGGTGATCACCGTCTGGCCGCCGACCAGGGGCGCGAAGGTCACCTTGTCGAGCACCAGCGGCTTGCGCTTCTGGCGCTGTGCGACCGCGAAGGCGGCGACCGTGGCCAGGACCAGGAGGGCGAAGATCGCGGGCGCGAGGATCCGATTCCGGTCAGGCACGACCGGCCACATTACTTGCGGCTCAGCCGCTGAAGTTGGCCTTGTCCTGGCCGACCACCACCGCAACAGGGTTGCCGGTCTTGGTGTCGCTGCGGATGTCGTTGCTCAGCAGGCGGACCTGGTGGATCTTCAGCTTCCTGGCCAGGCGCGCCGCCTCGGGACGAAAACCGCGTTTGAACATCACCTCGCTGGTTGCGAACGAGTTGTGGCTGTTTCCGACATGGCCCGTGTGGTACCCGGCCGACTCGAGCTTGTCGCTGAACAGGCCGGCGAGCCCGTTGACCGGTGGATTGGTCCCGTTGAGGACGTCGACCTGGATCTGGCTCGGCTTCAGGACCGCGTTCTTGGAGCTCTTGCCGTCCCCGTTGCTGCCGATCAGCTGGGTCGCCGCGACCGCGACCCCGGCGCCGAGCACTATCACCGCCGCCACGATGACGGCGATGTAGCGCGGCTCGGGCAGCCGCCGCGTCGAGCTCGAGGGGGTGCGGCTGAAGCGGCCCCGGATCCGTTCCCAGCGGGTCTCCTCTGGCAGTCCCGCCTCGCGGCGCTGGCGCCGCACCTCGCGGTGCTCGGCCACTTGGCGCTCGGCCGCGACCGTCTGCTCGCGGCGGGCGCGCTCCTCCTCGACCTTGCGCAGCTCCTCCGCCCGCTCGGCCGCAAGGTCCGAGGTCGCCTCGACCTCCTGCGCGTCGCGCTCCGGCGCCCGCCCGGCCCACTCGCGCAGGCGGCGGACATCGCGGGCCTGGGAGATGTAGAGCAACGAGAGAATCGCCAGGCCGAGGAATGCCCCCAGGCCCGCGAACGCCCCGATGTCCCGGATCGCTTGCGCCACGGCTGCCAGCCGCGGAGGCTACTTGTCGTAGACGACTGCCGTCTCGCCCCCGCCGGGAGAGGCGACCAGCTCGACCACCCGGTCGGCCAGATTTGCTTCGTCGCCGGCGAGCACGAGCTGCTCCATGCGGTCGAGCGTCGCAAGCGCCCAGTCGATGTCGAGTGGGCGTCTCTCGAACCGCGCGCAGGATCCGCTTCGCCGCCGTCGGCTTGGCCCGCTCGTTGTCGCCGAAGAGCTCCTCGCTCAGCTTCTCGCCCGGGCGGATGCCGGTGAACTCGACCGCTATGTCGGTCTCCGGCTCATAACCGGCGAGGCGGATCATGTTGTGGGCCAGATCGACGATCCGCACCGGATCGCCCATGTCGAGCACGAAGACCTCGCCCTTGCCGGGACCGATGTCGGCGGCGCTGATCACCAGCTGCACCGCTTCGGGAATCGTCATGAAGTAGCGCTCCATCTCGGGATGGGTGACGGTGACCGGCCCACCGCGCTCGATCTGACGGCGGAATATCGGCACCACGCTTCCCGAGGAGGCGAGGACGTTGCCGAAGCGGACGCTGACGAAGCTCGTGTGGGGGTGCTTCTCGCCCGCAACCTCGACGATCCACTCGGCCATCGCCTTCGAGGCGCCCATCACGGTGCGCGGGTTGACCGCCTTGTCGGTCGAGATGAGGACGAAGCGCTCGACCTGCGAGGCGGCTGCGGTCTCGGCCGTGATCCGGGTCGCGATCGCGTTGTTGCGCACCGCCTCGAGCGGGTTGGCCTCCATCAGCGGTACGTGCTTGTAGGCGGCGGCATGAAAGACCACGTCTGGCTTGAAGCGCTGCATCACCTCGAGCATCCGGGCCGGCTCCTTGCAGTCGGCGAGCACCGACTCGACGTTCGTGAAATGGCGCTCCTCGACCATCTCGCGGTCGATCGAGAAGAGGTTGCTCTCGGCCTGGTCGAGCATCACCAGCAGCCGCGGTCGCACGCGGGCGATCTGGCGGCACAGCTCGGAGCCGATCGAGCCGCCGGCGCCGGTCACCAGGACCTTGCGGTCCTCGAGGTAGGCGCCGACGCGTGTCGAGCTCGACGTGGACCGGCTCACGGCCGAGCACGTCCTCGACCTGGACCTCGCGCAGCTGCCTGGTCAGCTGCACGCCGCCACGCAGCAGCTCGAACACGGTCGGCAGCGTCCGCACCTGGATCTCGCGCTCGCGGCAGGCGGCGACGACCTGGGCCCGCAGGGTGCCCGGCGCCGAGGGGATCGCGATCACGACCTCGTCGGGCTCGGTCTCGTCGAGGATCCGCGTGATCTCCGAGGTGGTGCCGAGCACTTTCAGGCCCAGCATCCGCATCCCACGCTTGCGGGGGTCGTCGTCTAGGAAGCCGATCGCGACCGAGCCCAGGTTCGGGTTCAGCTGCAGCTCGCGCACCACCATCTGACCGCCCGAGCCCGCCCCGACGACAAGCACGTCGCGCCCGCGCGCGATCCTCGTCCCGCGTCCCGGGCGCTCGACGACGAGGCGCACCAGCAGCCGCGCCCCGGCGACCAGCCCGAGAGTGAACATGAAGTCCATCACCGCGACCGAGCGCGGGAGGTTGTCGTCGAACGGCTTGACCACCGTGAAGACGACGATCAGCAGCAGGCTCGAGACCGCGACCGCGCGGACGATCCCGGCGAAGTCGCGCAGGCCCACGTAACGCCACCACTTCTGGTAGAGGCCGAAGCCGGCGAAGACGATCACCTTGCCGACGGCGACGAAGGCGACCGACTGCAGGAAAAGCGTCCAGTAGCGGTCCGGGATCCCGCGCGGCTCGTCGAGGAAGCGGAGGCGGAAGGCGAGCAGGAAGGCCAGCGCGCAAAGCACCACGTCCGCGAGCACCTGAAGCGTTCGGCCCCGGTAGACGGGGTGGTTCAAGCGATGCATCGGCTCGGCGATTTTAGAGGGCATCCCCGCCCCAAGGCGGTCTGCGGGGCATCCCGGCAAGGAACCTGCCGTAGCATGTCGCCCCCGCCAGCATGACCGACCTCGCACTTCACGCTGGCCCCGTGGCAAGCCTCAGCGGGCCGATCGTTGACTTCTGCGTCAACGTCATCGATGACACCGGATTGGCCGGTGTCTTCTTCCTCATGTTCCTGCACGCCGCCTGCCTTCCGGTGCCGAGCGAGGCGGTGATGCTGTTTGCCGGCTTCGGCGTCTCCAAGGGCGACCAGTCGATGATCGGGATCGTCGCCGCCGGGATGGCCGGGCAGCTGGTCGGCTCCTGGCTGATCTACGCGGTCGGCTACTACGGCCGCACCGAGTTGCTGGAGAAGAACCGGCTCATCCACGTCAGCTCCGATGCGCTGAAGGCGACCGACCGCTGGTTCGAGCGCCACGGCGATGCCGCCGTCTTCTGGACCCGGATGGTGCCGGTCGTGCGGGCGCTGATCTCGCTGCCGGCGGGGATGGCGGAGATGCCGCTCTGGCGCTTCAGCTGGCTGACCGCACTGGGATCGCTTCCCTGGATCCTCGGCCTCGCGGTGCTCGGCGATGCGGTCGGCAACAACTGGGACAGGTGGCGCGACCACCTCCAGTACCTCGACTACGCCGCCACGCTGGCGGTCGTCGCCGGGATCGTCTACCTGCTGATCAGGTGGCGGCGAGGCGGCGGCGGAGGCCCCCGCGAGGACAAGCGCCAACCCGAACCCGCGAGCGCCGGCGGCAGTTGAGCGCGGCGGGGCCAGACGGCAGCGGTCCCCCCAACACGGCAGAGTCGGCGATCCCGGCGGGCCGGGCGGCGGCGCTGGGTCTGATCCAGGGACCGGCGGAGCTGCTGCCGGTCTCCAGCTCGGCCCACCTGGTGCTGGTGCCATGGCTCGCCGGCTGGGACTGGGAGGGCCTCGACCCCGAGCTGCGCAAGAGCTTCGAAGTCGCGCTTCATGCCGGGGCGGCGGCGGCGCTGCTGATCGGCCAGCGGCGGGTGATCGCCGAGGAGCTTCGCTCCTTCGATGCCCGCCGGGCCGCGGTGCTGCTGCTCTCCTTCGCCCCGGCGGCGCTGGTCGGGTACACCCTCGAGCGGCCGATCGAGCGCCGGCTCGGCGGGCCGCGGGCGACGGCCTTCGGGCTTCTCGCCGGGGCGGCGGCGATGGTCGTCAGCGACCGCCGTCCGCAGCGGCGGGGGCGTGGAGAAGCCGGCCCGGCCGACGGGCTGGCGCTCGGGCTGGCCCAGGCGGCGGCCCTCGCACCGGGCGTGTCGCGCAACGGCGCCACCCTCGCCGCCGCCCGCTGGCGCGGCTTCTCGCGCGAGCACGCGAACCTGCTCTCGCGCACGGTGGCGCTGCCGATCATCGTCGGGGCGACGATCCTCAAGGGCGCCCGGCTCGCCTCGAGGCGGACCGACCCCTCGCTGCGGCGGGCAATGGGGATCGGCATTGCCGCTTCCTTCGCATCGACGCTCGCCTCCCAGGGGCTGATCCGCCAGGTCGAGCGCGACCGGGCGCTCTGGCCCTACGCCGCCTACCGCGCCGCCCTTGCCGCCGCCGTCCTGGTGCGGCTGCGAAGGCGACCGCCGGCCGAGATTCAATCTGAGCATCCAGCAACGGCGACCGAGAGCAGCGTGAGCACCGTGGGCGCGGATCGGCCGGTCGCATGAGCGACACCGGCGCCTACGCCCGTGCCGGGGTCGACCAGAGCGCAGCCGACTCCGCGGTCGCGGCGTTGGTCGCCTCGCTGGGCGCAATCGAGCTCGGCCGCCCCTCGCGCCAGGTCCCGCTGCCGGGGCACTACGCGAGCGTGATCCGCCTCGACGAGCGGATCGGGATCGCGCTCTCGACCGACGGCGTCGGCACCAAGCTCGCGATCGCCGAACAGCTGAAGCGCTACGACAGCGTCGGCATCGACTGCGTGGCGATGAACGTCAACGACGTGATCTGCGTCGGGGCCGAGCCGCTGGCGATGCTCGACTACGTCGCGATCGAGCAGGCCGACGTCGAGGTCTGCCGCCAGATCGGGGTCGGGCTCGCCCGCGGCGCCCAGGTCGCCGGGGTCGAGATCCCCGGCGGCGAGCTGGCGCAGCTGGGTGGGCTGGTGCGCGGCTTCGACCTCGCTGGGGCCTGCTTCGGCGTCGTCGGGCTCGACGCCGTGATCGACGGCGGCGCGATCGAGCCCGGCGACCCGGTGATCGGCCTTCCCTCCTCCGGGCTGCACTCCAACGGCTACACGCTGGCGCGGCGGGCGTTGGACGGAATCCCGCTCGACGACGACCGCCTCGGCGAGCCGCTGGGGGACCTGCTGCTGCGCCCGACCGAGATCTACGTGCGGGCGGTCATGGACCTGCTGGCCTCGCCGGCGGAGGTCCGGGGGCTGGCCCACATCACCTCTGGCGGCCTCGGCAACCTGCTGCGGATGCGGGCCGAGGTCGGCTACCGGATCGACGAACCGCTTCAGGCGCCGCCGATCTTCGGATTGATCCAGGAGCGGGCCGAGGTCTCCGACGAGGAGATGGCGCAGGTCTTCAACCTCGGCTGCGGGTTCTGCTGCGTCGTCGCCACCGCCGGCGAGGGGGCTGCGCTGGAGGCGCTGCGCCGCCACTACCCCGCCGCGAGGCGGATCGGCGCCGCGGTCGAGGGCCCGCGCGAGCTGCACGGCGGCTGATCGCGGCGGCACGGCCAAGGCGCGCTGATACCGTCGCCACGATGCAGATCGCGATCCTGATCTTCGACCGGCTGACGGTCCTCGACGTGATCGGGCCCTACGAGGTGCTGCGCTCGGTCCCCGGCTGGGAGGTCCGCTTCGTCGCCCCCGAAGCCGGAACGGTGCGCGCCGACAGCGGCGCCCTCGGACTGGTCGCCGACCACTCGATCGACGACGTCGGCGAGGCCGACATGGTGCTGGTCGGCGGCGGCGAGGGCAACCGGCCGCTGCTCGAGGACGAGCGCGTGCTCGGCTGGCTGCGCGAGATCGACGCCGGCAGCCGCTGGACGACCTCGGTCTGCACCGGCTCGCTGGTCCTCGGCGCCGCCGGGCTGCTGGAGGGAAAGCGGGCGACCAGCCACTGGATGTTCCTCGACCAGCTGCGCCGCTACGGCGCCGAACCGACCTCGGAGCGGGTCGTCAAGGAGGGCAAGCTGGTCACCGCCGCCGGTGTTTCCGCGGGGATCGACATGGCGCTGCGGATCGTCGACGACGAGATCGGACCCGAGGCGTCGCAGGCGGTGCAGCTGGCGATCGAATACGACCCGCAGCCGCCGCACGACGCCGGCTCCCCGGCCAAGGCGCCGGACGCGGTCGTCGAGGCGGTCCGCCGCTATGCCGGCGACTCCTAGGCCTTATCCCACATCGTCCCGGTGAGGACCTGCACAGGCTTCAGCTTCCATTCGGTCGCCAGCCGCCAGAGCTCCGCCTCGACCGGCGGCCGGGGCCGGTCGGCCAGCACCTGGGCCTCGATCGTCGCCAGGCGGCCGAACCGCCCCACCGCGTCCAGCGGCTCCAGCGGGCCTTCGTTGCGCCTCGACGCCCCGGCGGCCAGGGCCGCTTCGCGATAGGCCTCGTACGGCTGCCAGCCCCAGACCCCGTGCCGCTCGCCGTCGCTGCCGATGAAGACCAGGGAAGGAAACGAGACCCGCTCCTTGCCCTCGGTGTCCCCCACCGCGTCGGCGTCGCGAGCGGCCTGCGTCACCGCACGCACCTCGTCGAGGTCGGCCGCGAACTTCTCGGTGATCGCGTGCGAGCCGAGATCGATCCGGAAGCGCTCGATGTCGAGTCCGGCCGGTCCGGCCTCGGCGACCAGCGCATCGGCGTGATCGAGGCGCCGGCGCTCGATCATCAGTCCCTCGCGAATCCGCCGCAGGTAGCGCCCGGCCGCCTCGGAGCCCTGCTCGGCCGCTGCCTTGACCGCCATGCAGGCCGGATAGCTGCTCTTGATCGGGTTCTCGGTCCAGATTCGCGGGTCGACCGGCATCCCCGTCTGCTCGGCGACGTCGAGCCAGTGCGAGATCAGGTCGGCGAAGCAGTCGGGGCCGGCGCCGGGGCGGGATTGGAAGTCGCGATAGTCGGCCCCGTATGTACGCGCCAGGCCGCCCATCACCCAGACGAACTCGAGCTCGGCCTCGAACTCCCAATCCAACTTGCGCAGCTTCGGCTCGCTGCCCCAGGACCAGGTGCAGACGGGATCGGACATGTAGCGGACCTCGACGGGCACGGAGTTGCCGAGAATACGTGTCAGATGCGTAAACCTCCCTACTGAGACTTCGATGGAAGCCCGCTCGACAAGCGCCCAGATGATCGGCACCGTGCTCTCCGGCCGCTACCGCCTCGAGGCGAAGCTGGGAAGCGGCGGCATGTCGACCGTCTATCTGGCCCGCGACACCACGCTCGACCGCCAGGTCGCGGTCAAGGTCATGCACCGGGAGATGTCAGAGCAGCCCGACCAGCTGGAGCGCTTTCGGCGCGAGGCGCGGGCGGTGGCAAAGCTCTCGCACCCCAACATCGTCGCCGTGATCGACGCCGGCGAGGACGGCGGCCACCCCTACATCGTCTTCGAGTACGTCGAGGGCGAGAACCTCAAGCAGCGGATCAAGCGGCTCGGACCGCTGGAGCCGCAGGAGGCGCTGGCCTACGCGATCGAGATCGGCCGCGGCCTGACCGTGGCCCACAAGCGCAGCCTGGTCCACCGCGACGTCAAGCCGCAGAACGTGCTGATCGACGCCGAGGGCCGGGCCAAGGTGACCGATTTCGGTATCGCCCGCCAGCTCGAGCAGCAGGGCGTCACCGACACCGGCCGGGTGCTGGGGACGACCGACTACGTCTCCCCGGAGCAGGCGATGGGCCAGGGGGTCGACCCGCGCTCCGACGTCTACTCGCTTGGCGTCGTGCTCTACGAGATGCTGACCGGTGAGGTCCCGTTCAGCGCCGACACCCAGGTCGGGGTGGCGATGAAGCACGTCAACGAGGAGTTGCCCGACGTGCAGCGGCGCCGGCCCGGGATCTCGGCGGCGGCGGCGCTGACGATCGAGCGCGCGACGACCAAGGACCTCAGCAAGCGCTACGCGAGCATCGAGCAGATGATCGAGGACCTCGAGACGGCGCTGCAGGTGGAGGCGGCGCGGGCCGGCGGCACCGAGGGCGAGGCGACGACGGTGCTGAAGGCGGTCAAGCCGCGGCGCCGCTGGCTGCGCGGCGCCAGCCGGCGTTCGCTGCTCGGAGCTCTGGCGGTGCTGGTGATCGCGGCGGCCGTCGTCGTCGCCGTGGTCCTGATCTCCAGCGGCAACGTCGGCGGTGGCGGTGGCGGCCCCGGCGGCAAGCCGATCGCGATCAGCTCCGCGACCGACTTCGACCCCGAGGGGGACCTCTCGGAGGACCCGAGCCAGGTCAATCTGGTCAAGGACGGCAACCCGACCTCGACCTCGTGGACGACCGACCATTACGACACCCCCGACTGGGGTGGAATCAAGTCCGGGGTCGGGATCTACGTCGAGACCTCCAAGCCCGCCGCGGCGCGCAGGATGGAGGTCCGGACCACCACCCCGGGCTGGGACGCCAGCGTCTATGCCGTCGCCGGCTCGCCTCCGGACGTGCTGTCGGACTGGGGACAGCCGATCGGCACCGTCGCCGACGCGAAGTCGCAGCAGCTGATCAAGCTGCGCCCGGCCGGGGACAAGGGCGCCTACCTGCTCTGGTTCACCAAGGCGGCGCCGGCCAAGGACCAGCCCGGCCGCTACCAGGTCGCGATCAGCGACATCAAGCTGACAAGTTGAGCCGGGCCGCGACACAAAGTGTCGCGGCAGAGGCAGGTCAGGCGGCGAAGCCGCCGCAAGTGATTAGAAGTCGTACGTCCGCGAGCGCCGGTGGCGCTCGACGCCGAGCTGCAGCAGGCGCTCGCAGAGCTCGGGGTAGCCGCGCCCGGTGGCCTCGAACAGCTTCGCGTAGACGCTGGTCTCGGTGAAGCCGGGGATCGTGTTGATCTCGTTCACCAGCACCTCCCCGTCCTCGCTGACGAAGAAGTCACAGCGAGCCATGCCGCTGCAGCCGGTGAGCGTGAAGACCAGCGCCGCGAGCTCGCGCACGCGGGCCAGGGCCGAGTCCTCGATCGGCGCCGGGACCAGCAGCTCCATCCCACCCTCGGAGTACTTGGCCTCGTAGTCGTACCAGTCGGCGTGGGCGACGATCTCGCCCGGCAGCGAGGTCTCGGGCTGCTCGTTTCCGAGCACCGAGCATTCGACCTCGCGGCCGCCGGCCGAAGCCTCGACGATCACCCGCGGGTCGTGGCGCGCCGCGACCTCGACCGCCTCGTCGAGCTCCCGCTCGGGCGACGTCACCTTGCTGATACCGACGCTGGAGCCGAGCCGCGAGGGCTTGACCCAGAGCGGCAGCCCGAAGGAGGCGGCGCGCTGGCGCCATCCCTCTTCCCCGGCCTGGGTGAACTCGACCTGGGGAACGCCGTGGAAGGCGAGCAGGCGCTTGAAGGTCAGCTTGTCCATGCAGAGCGCCGAGGCCAGCACGTCGGCACCGACGTAGGCGACGTCGAGGCACTCGAGAAGCCCCTGCACCGTGCCGTCCTCGCCGAAGGGGCCGTGAAGGACAGGAAAGGCGGCCTCGCAGTCGAGCAGACCGCCGCCGGGCGACAGCTGAACCGGGTCACCATCGCAGGACCAGGCGCCGTCGCGGCCGATCTGAACCGCCAGCACCTCGTGGCCCGCCTGGCGCAGTCCCTCGGCGACCGAGGCGCCGGAGCGCAGCGAGACCTCGTGCTCGCTGGAGCGGCCGCCTGACAGGACCGCGACCTTCACTCAGCCTCTCCGCGGCGTCGGCGTCGTCGTGGTGGTCGGCGTCGTCGTGGTCGCCGGCGGTGTCGGGGCGCTGAAGCTGCCGACGAAGATCGTCACCGTGCTGCCCTTCGTCTCGGAGCTGTTCGGGGAGGGGAACTGGTCCACGACGCGGCCGTCCTGGGCGGCGACGCCGACGCTCTGTTCCTTGACCGAGACCGCGAAGCCCTTGGCGTGCAGCAGCGACGCAGCGCCGGAACGCGTCTGGCCGATCACGTTCGGGACCGCGACCTTGGCGCTGCCGGAGGAGACCTCGATCGTCACCGCCGAGCCCTGGTCGACCTGGCTGCCGGCGTCGGGGGCCTGGGAGATGACCTGGCCCGCCGCCGTGTCGCTCTTTCGCTTCACGACCTTGGCGGTCAGGCCGCGACTGCGGATCTCGGCCGTCGCCACCGCCTGCGTCTCGCCGACCACGAGCGGGACCGAGACCGTCTTCGGGCCGCTGGAGACGTTCAGCGTCACCTCCGATCCCTGGCGCGCGTTGTCGCCGCCGGACGGATCGCTGCTGATCACGCTCCCCGCGGGCACCGACTGCGACGGGGTGCGCTGGACGACGGGCACGAAATGGGCCCCTTTGAGCTTCGCCTCGGCGGCGGCCTGATCGAGCCCGGTCACCGACGGCACCTTCGCCTGCCCGGGGCCTGCGTTGACGGTCAGGGTGACGTCGGGCTTGGTACAGGAGAGCTTGAGGAAGTCACAGCTCTGGTCGGCGCGCCCCGCGGGCGGGTCCTGCTCGAGGACCACGTTCTTGGGGCCGAGCCGGTGCACTGTTTCGGTCTCCACCTGGAAGCCGCGCACCTGCAGCACCGTCTCGGCGTCGGAGACGTCCTGGCCGGTGACGTTGGGGATGTCGGCCTTGGGGGCGCTGCGCTGGCTGAGCAGCAGCCCGATGATCAATCCCAGCACGACCGCCCCCAGGACCCAGGGCCAGATGTTGCGCTCGCGCTCCTCGGGCGGGATGCCGTCGCCGGCTACCGGAGGCGGTGGCGGCGCCTCGGCCGGAGGCAGCGGGGCGAAGGTCGCGGTCGACCCCGGCGGAGCCGAGGCGGGATCGCGCTCGGCGGCGTCGAGCGCGGCCAGGAACGCCTCCGCGTCGGCGAAGCGCTGGGCCGGCTCCTTGGCCAGCGCCCGCATCACCACCGCGTCGAGTGCCGGCGAGATCTCGGGGTTCAGCGCGCTGGGCCGCTGCGGAGTCTGTGAGACCTGCTTCAGCGCCACCGCCACGGTGCTCTCTCCCTCGAACGGGACTCGGCCGGTCAGCGCCTCGTAGAGGATCACCCCGATCGAGTAGAGGTCCGAGGAAGGGGTCACCTCCAGCCCCTGGGCCTGTTCCGGCGAGAGGTAGTGGGCGGTCCCCATCACCGATCCGGTCTGGGTGATCTCCGAGACGCCGGCGCGGGCGATCCCGAAGTCGGTCACCGTCGTATGGCCCTCGTTGTCGACGATTACGTTCTGCGGCTTGAGGTCGCGGTGGACGATTCCGTGGCGGTGGGCGAAGCGGGCCGCCTCGAGGATCTGGCGCACGATCGAGAGGGTGGTCGCCTGCGGCAGCCCAGCGTCGATCAGCTCCTTCAGCGAGCGGCCCTCCAGGTACTCCATCGCGATGTAGTAGGTGCCGTCGACCGCGCCGCGGTCGAAGACGCCGACCACGTTGGGGTGCTGGAGCCCTGCCGCCGCCTCGGCCTCGCGGCGGAAGCGCTCGACGAACTCGGTGTCCTGCGCGAAGCGGTGGTGCAGGACCTTCAGCGCCACCTTGCGCTGCAGGTGGGTGTCCTCGGCGCACCAGACGTCGGCCATGCCGCCGGAGCCGAGCCGGCCGAGCACCCGGTAGCGGTTGTCGACGACCTGGTTCTCGGCCACGTCGGGCATGCTCAGCCGCCCTCACCGAGGATCGTCTCCATCACCGAGCGGGTGATCGGCCCCGCGACCTCGGCCCCGAAGCTCGAGGTGCACTCGATCGTCGACGCGACCGCGATCTTGGGGTTGTCGGCTGGCGCGAAGCCGATGAACCAGGCCTGGTTGGGGAGCGAGCACCCCTGCCTGCCGGTGCCGAGCTCGGCGGTCCCGGTCTTGCCGGCGACATGGAGCGAGGAGGGAAAGACGCCGGCGGCGGTGCCGTCGTTGACCACGTTCTGCATCATCGTGTTGAGCTCGGTCGCGGTCTCGGGCTTCATCACCTGCGACTGCACGGTCGGGTTCATCCGCTTCACCGTGCGGCCGTCCGGGTCGACCACCCGGTCCCAGATCTGCGGGCGCATCAGCTCGCCGCCGTTGGCGACGGTCGCCGCGACCTCCGCCATCTGCAGCGGGGTGACGAACAGCCGCTCCTGCCCGATCGCGACCCGGCCGATGTCGATCGGGTCGCCGGGGCCGAGCAGATGGCCGTTGTCGTAGTCGCCGCTGATCGCCAGCTCGTCGCTCGGCAGGTCGATCTGCGGCTTCGCGTTGAAGCCGAAGCGGTCCATGTACTGGTACATCGTCGCCGTGCCGACCTTCTCCCCCACCTGGGCGAAGACGGTGTTGACCGAGTTGGTCAGCGCGTCGGTGAGCGTGATCGGGCCGAACTGCTCGCCGCCTGCGTTGGAGAGCGGGATGCCCTGGACGTTGATCGGCGAGTGGCCGTCGATCACCGAGTCGGGGGTGTACTGGCCGCTGTCGATCGCCGCCGTCGCGGTCACGACCTTGAAGGTCGAGCCGGGTGCGTAGCCGCTCTGGGTCGCGCGGTCCAGCAGCGGGGCCGAGGAGTCCTTGTTGAGCTGCGAGAAGCGGTTCGGGATCTGGTTGGGGTCATAAGGCGGCTCGCTGACCAGTGCGCGCACCTTGCCGGTCTTGGGCTCGATCGCGACCACCGCCCCGGCGCGGCCCGCGAGTCCGTCCAGCGCCGCCCGCTGCGCCGCCGGGTCGAGCGAGGTGACGATGTCCTCACCCTCTTGTTGTCTGCCTTGCAGCTGGTCGAGGATCGAGCTGAACTCGGACTTGTTGCCGACCAGATCGTCGTTGTGGAAGCGCTCGAAGCCGGCCTGACCGCGGTCGAGGAAGCTGTAGCCGATCGGATGGCCGAAGAGGCTGCCCTGCGGGTAGTGGCGGGTGTAGAAGTGGCTCGAGCCCTGACCCTGCTTGGTCGACTTCGCCAGCACCGTTCCGTCGTCGGCCTTGATCGTCCCCCGCCGCACCTGAAGCTCCTCCAGCAGCGGTCGGCGGTTGACCCGCTTGTCCTTCAGCGCCTGGGCATCGAAGACCGACCAGTAGGACGTGAAGCCGATCAGCACCGCGAACATCAGCACGATCAGCCCGTAGAGCTTTGCGACCTGGGCATTCACGCCGTCACCACCGGCTCGACCCCGGCCAGCTGGCGGCGGGCACGGTCGGAGATCAAGAGCAGCAGCGCCAGCAGCACGAAGTTGGCGAGGATCGAGCTGCCGCCGTAGCTGATCAGGGGCAGCGTGACCCCGGTCAGCGGGATCACCCGCGTCACGCCGCCGATGATCACGAACGCCTGGATCGCGAAGACGGCGGTCAGTCCGGTGGCGAGCAGCTTCGAGAACCCGTCGCTGGCGACGATCGCCGTCTTGAAGCCGCGGGCCGCGATCAGCAGGTAGGTCAGGCAGACCGCGGCGGCGCCGAAGAGCCCGAGCTCATCGACGATCAGGGAGTAGATCGTGTCGGTCTGGGCCGCCGGCAGCAGTGCCACCGGCGGGTTGCTGCCCGGAATGTTGAGCAGCGACTGGCCGAAGCCCTGGCCGAAGAGCCCTCCGTCGGCCTGGGCGAAGATCGACTGCAGGACCTGGTAGCCGTCCGCCTGCGGGTGCTGGTAGGGGTCCAGCCAAACGTCGACGCGATCGTGGACGTGAGGCACGGTGTGGGCGAAGAAGACGGCCCCGACCAGGAACATCGCCATCCCAATGACGACGAAGGAGAAGCGGGCGGTGGCGACGTAGAGCAGGGCCAGGAATGCGGCGAAGAACATCAGCGAGCTGCCGAGGTCGCGGATGTAGACGAGCATGAACATCGAGGCCCCCCAGACGACCAGCAGCGGGCCCATGTGCTTGAGCGGCGGCAGCGTCACCCCCGCGACCCGCCGCGCCCCGACGACCAGCACCTCGCGGTGCTCGCGCAGGTAGCTGGCCAGGAAGATGACCAGGCAGATCTTCGAGAACTCGGCCGGCTGGAAGGAGATCGAGCCGACCTGCACCCCCAGGTAGGCGCCGTTCACCTGCTGGCCGACCCCCGGCAGCCGCGGCGCCAGCAGCAGCGCGATCCCCAGCGTCGCGATCAGGTAGCGGTAGCGCTCCAGCACCTCGTAGTCGCGCAGGAAGTGGATCGTCAGCGCGAACAGCAGCAGCCCGAGGACGAACCAGTTCGCCTGGTCGCGGGCCAGGGTGTCGTCGATCCGGTAGATGATCACCAGCCCGAAGGCGGCCAACAGCGCCATCAGCGGGAACAGGTAGGGGTCGGCATAGGGCAGGCGGACGCGCAGATAGAGGTGGGTGGCGAGGCAGATCGCCAGGAAATAGCCGCCGTAGACGAGGCTGAGGTTGCCGAGCTGGTTGCTGCCCTCCTGGATGAAGACGGCGGTGAAGCCGGCGGTCAGAAGCAGCGCCACCGGGACCAGCGCGATCAGCTCGCGGTTGCGGGCGCTTCTCATCGTGGCGGGAGGGCTGCCTGGGTCCGCTCCAGGTCCTCGATCAGCGAGACCGCGTCGCTGCGCGAACGCAGCTTGTGGCCGGTGACCGAGTCGCGGCGGCCGGCTGGCACCGAGGTGGTCTGGATCGGGCTCGCGTAGCGCTCCTCGTAGAGGTGGACGCCGAGCGGAAGGTCGTAAGGCAGGCCGCGGTAGAGAGCCATCCGGCCCGCGCCGTCGGTTCCCAGGAACCAGATCTGGCGGTTGCCGTACCAGGCGCCGAAGCCGAGCGCTCCGAGGATCAGCAGCGCCGCCAGGACCTTGGCGATCGTCCTCAGGGCCCGGCGCGGGCTCTTTGGCGCCCGCGGCTCGCGCGCGGCCGCCCTGACCTCCTCCGCCCGCAGCCCCTCGGCTTCGGCGGAGGGGCCGATCAGGGTGGGCTGGTCGGCCTGCGGCGCCGGCGCGCCGACCTCCTCGAGCCGGAACGCCACGGCTGTGATGTTGTCCCGCCCGCCGGCACGGTTCGCCTCGGCGATCAGCGCCCGCACCCCGGCCTCGAGGCTGGTCGCGCCGCTGAGCAGCTGCCCGATCCGCTCCTCCCCCAGCATCGTCGTCAGGCCGTCGGAGCAGATCAGAAAGACGTCCCCGGGCCGGGCCGAGATGGTTGCGATGTCGGGCTCGACCTCGGCTTCGGGCCCCAGCGCCCGGGTGATGATCGAGCGCTGCGGATGCTCCTCGGCCTCGGCGTCGGTGAGCTGGCCCTTGCGGCGCAGCTCCTCGACCAGCGAGTGGTCTTGTGTCAGGCGCTCGAGCTTGCGTCCGCGCAGGCGGTAGGCGCGGCTGTCGCCGACGTGGCCGATCGCAACCTCGTCGTTCTCCGAATCGACGATCACCGCCGTCAGCGTCGTCCCCATCCCCGCGCGGCTGGAGTCGCGCCCCGCGTGCTCGTGGATCTCGCTGTTGGCGGTGACGAAGGCCGAGGCCAAGAGCTTTTCCGGCGGACCCGACCCGAGGTCGCGGTCGAACGTCTCGGCGGCCATCCGCGAGGCGACCTCCCCGGCCTGGGCGCCGCCCATCCCGTCGGCGACGACGAAGATCGGCGCCCGCACGTAGTAGGCGTCCTCGTTGGCGCGGCGCTGGCGTCCGGTGTCAGTCCGGTAAGCCTGTTCGGCGACTCTGAGCATCGGGGGCGGCTACCTACCCGGCTCGAACCGAAATTCGGTGTCCCCGATCCTGATCATGTCCCCCTCCATCAGCTCCGACTCTCCGCCCAGGGCCTGGTCGTTGAGCAGGGTTCCGTTAGTCGATTTGAGGTCCTCGACGTAGAAATGCCCGCCATGCGAGTAGATCCTCGCGTGCAGGCCGGAGGCATAGCGGTCCTCGATCTGGACGTCGGCGTCGCCGGAGCGCCCGATCGAGAGGCCGCCGAAGAGGTCGAACCGCGAGCCCTGCTTGAGGCCGCCGCCGCGCTCGACGATCAGCCAGGCGTCCTCGGATGAGCCCGAGTCGGCGCCGAGCACGGCCCCGTGCAGCCCGGTGGCGTCGGGGGCCGGGGCCGCGGTCTGGCGCAGGTCCTTGAGCGCGCTGCGGGCGATCCAGAGCAGGAACAGGTACAGCACGGCGATGAAGCCGAACTTGAGCCCCACGGCGATCGGCTCGTAATCCACGTGTCCTTTTTACTGCTCGATGTCGAAGCTAAAAGATGAGGTGCCGAGGCTGACTTCGTCCCCCGGGCGCAGCCGCGACGAGGACACCTGGCGCCCGTTGACCTTGACGCCGTTGGTCGATCCGAGGTCGGCGATATGCCAGTCCCCGGTCTCGGCCCGTCGCAGCTCGGCGTGGCGTCGCGAGACGTTGGGGTCGCGCACGACGCAGTCACAGTCCTTGGAGCGGCCGATCACGGCCTTGGGGCCGTCGAGCACGTAGCGGCGGTCGCCGAGCGAGACGATCGCCCGCGTCTGCACCAGCCCCGCCTCGGGACGCTTTTGCGACTTCTCCTTCTCGCGCTCGCGGACCGCCGAGTAGACCATCGTGTGGCCCTCCTCTCCCTGGCTCGGCGCCTCGCCCTCGTGCGAGGGGGGCTTGACGAGCCTGGTCTGGATCCCGAACTCACCCAGCCGCAGCCGCTCGTCGGTCTGGAAGTTGACTGCCGGCCGGGTCAGCAGGTCATAGCTGCGCCGCCGCGCGTGCTCGAGCAGATAGCCGGAGAGCTCCTGCTCCAGGGAACGCTCGTATCCCTCGAGCTTGGAACGGTCCTGCTGGGAGAGGAAGACCGTGTACTCGTTGGGCACGTAGATCCGCGAGACAGAGGCCGTCTTGTGGGCATCCATCTCCTTCGCCAGCTTGCGGGCGAGCTCGACCGGCTGCACCTCGGATGAGAATGCGCGGCTGAAAACGCCCTCGACGAGGCCTTCGATCCGTGCTTCGAGATTGCGCAGGACGCTGATTGCAGGCTCCTTGGCAGGGGTCTTGCGGCCGCTGGGCACGCGGACGCCGGGACGAAATCCTACGAAAGTGTGGCCTCTTGACCCGCGTCCTGCAGCGGTCCCGGCGCCAGCAGATGCCCCTGCTGGCGAGCGGCGTTGCGGGCACGCAGGGCGATTGCCGTCGCGACCACGGCCAGCACGGCCGCGGCCAGCACCCCGGGCGCCGGGCCGGCGGCGCCGCTGCGCAGCTGCAGCGCCGCGATCAGCGCCGCCGCCCAGAGCAGGGCTCCGAGCAGGTCGAGGGCCGGGTTGCGGCCGCGCACGACCAGCCCCAGCGCTAGCGCCCCCAGCGACCAGAGGGTGATCCCGAACAGAAACGCGGGGTCGGCGAGCAGGGGCAGCAGCAGATGGCGGGCGGTCGCCCCCGCCGAGTGCTGCCAGCCCGCCGGCGCCGCCTCCCGGGGTCCGAACAGGAGCTTGCGGTCCAGCGCCGACTCGGCGACCGCGAGCCAGGCGTATCCGGCGGCGCCGAGCAGCAGCCGGTCGCGGGCCCGCGAGGCCAGGCCGGCCAGCGCCGGATAGACGGGTGCCAGGCTGAGCAGGCCGAGCAGCGGCGAGACGGCGGGCAGCGAGAGGGCTGGGGCGCTGCTCAGCAGCAACCCCGGCGGCAGCGCCAGCACGGCGAGCAGCAGCGCCGATCCGGGACGGTTGGCCGGACCGGCCAGCCAGGCGGCGAGGGCGACGGTGCCGGCGAGGAAGCCGATCCGCGACCAGAGCAGGGTCAGCAATCCGGCGGCGAGCGGAAGCAGGTAGCCCCAGCCCGGCCCGGAGGCCGGAGTGAGGGCCATCACGACGCCGCTCAGGGCCGCGACGGCGCCGGCCGCGGCCAGCTCGGAGGGCTCGCGGGCAACCAGCGTGGCGACGGTTGCGGCGAAGGGCCACCGCTGACGCGGGCGGGGAACGCTCTGATCGGCGCCCAGCTGGGGCAGCGACTCCTCGATCGAATCCGCCAGATCCTCCAGCGCCGGGCGCTGCTGCGGGTCCGGGGCCAGACAGTCGTCGATCGTCTGACAGAGGTCGAGCGGCAGGTCGGCGCGGACGGCGTCGAGCGGCGGCAGGGGCTCGCCGATCGCCCGCGCGGTCGCGGCTGGGGTCGCGCGGGCGACGGGGTTCTCGCCGCTCCAGGCCTCATAGAGGGTCAGCGCCAGCGAGTAGACGTCGGCGGGCGGGCCGGACTCCTCGCCCTCGGCCTGCTCGGGCGCCATGTAGGAGAGGGTGCCGACGACGTCGCCGGGGGCGGTGATCGACGAGCCGTCGAGGACCCGGGCGATGCCGAAGTCCATCAGCTTCGCCCTCCCCTCGGTCTCGGCCAGGAGCACGTTGTGGGGCTTTATGTCGCGGTGCACCACCCCACGCGAGTGGGCGTGGCGGAGCGCATCGCAGAGGTCGCCGGCGAGATCGCCGACGTCGCGGTCGGAGAGCTCGCCCTGGCGCTGGCGTGCGGCCAGGGTCCCGCCCTCGACCAACTCGCTGACCAGGTAGGCGCGCTGGCCGTCCTCCCCCAGCTCGTAGAGGGTGACGATGCTGGGGTGGTTGAGGCGGGCGACCGCCTGCGCTTCGCGCAGCACGCGCTCGACCGACTGGCCGCCGAGATCGATCACCTTCACCGCGACGTCGCGCTCGAGGCGCTCGTCCCAGGCCCGGTAGACCACGCCGAATCCGCCGCTGCCGAGTTGACCGCGGATCCGAAATCGGTTCAGTACCAGTGCGCCCACCACCGCTTCTTTGCCTTCGGGGCCCCGGTCGTCGATCCTGCACTTGCGGCGCGATCGAGCCGGCGCGCGCAACGTTTCCTGCGTGCCGCCGGGCCGGGGCGCCATACTCTCGCCAGCCAACCGACTTGGGAGATTCGCGCTTGGAGTTCTTCGACGAGGATCCTCCGGCCCCGACCACAACTCACAGAACCCCGCCAGACCCCCCGCGAAGCCGCCGCGGTCGACGACCTCCGCGACCGCAGCGCCAGCAGATCATGTTGCGGCGGGCGCTCGCCGCGGCGGGCGGGCTGCTGCTGCTGGTCCTCCTCGTCCTCGGTGTCAAGGGCTGCCTCAACGCGCGCAAGGAGCGGGCGCTGAAGGACTACGCCCGCAACGTGACCGAGATCGTCGACGCCAGCCAGCAGACCAGCACCTCCTTCTTCAAGCAGCTGGAGAACCCGGGCTCGCTGAGCGTCACCGAGTACACCAACGACATCGCCGCCGACCGCAGCGCGCTGGAAAGCCTCCTCCAGCGCACCAAAGCGCTGGACACCCCCGGCGACATGGGCTCGGCGCAGCAGAGCTTCAAGCTGGTCATCCAGTTGCGCCGCAACGCGCTGACCAACGTCTCCAACTCGATCTCCACCGCGCTCGGCAACGAGGGGCGCCAGCAGGCGTTGAACAAGATCGCCTTCCAGATGAAGGCGATGCTGGCGAGTGACGTCCTCTATCGCCAGGTCGCCCAGCCCGAGATGCAGGACGCCCTGAAGGCGAACGGGATCAACGACGTCAAGATCCCGGACAGCAAGTTCCTGCCCGACGACAGCTGGCTCGACCCGACCAAGATCGATGACTCCATATCCCAGGTCAGCGGCTCCTCGTCGACCAGCGCCACGCCCGGCATCCACGGGCTTGGCCTGATCCAGACCAGCCTCGCCGGACAGACGCTCTCCACCAGCTCCCCGGTCACCGTCTCGGCCGGCGGCAGCCCCGAGCTCGACGTCCAGGTTCAGAACCAGGGCGACAGCACCGAGACCGGGGTCACGGTCTCGGTCACCGTCGACGGCGGCCAGCCGATCGACCAGTCGATCTCCTCGATCGGAGCCGGCGAGACGCAGACGGTGAAGATCCCGATCACCCCCGCCCCGAAGGGACAGGCGACCCTCAAGGTCGAGGTTAAGCCGGTGGCCGGGGAGCAGGTCACCGACAACAACAAGGCCAGCTACACCGTCACCTTCGGTTAGCCGGCGGGACTATCCTGCCCGCCGTGAGCTCCGACACGGCAGCTGCGATCGCGATAGGCGCGGCGGCGCTGGCAGCCGTCGCGCTGTTGATCTGCGCCGTGCTCGCGCGGCGGCTGCGGCGGCTGCGCACCGCCCAGCAGACGATCGGCGGCGAGAGCGGCCAGCGCACCCTGCTCGAGCACGCGACCGACCTCGAGCGACGACTCGGCACCCTCGGACAGGAGGTCAGCAGTTCGGTCACCAGCCTTCAGGGCACCGACGCCGACCTCGACCGTCGCCTGCAGGGTGCGATCACCCAACTCGGCGTCGTCCGCTACGACGCGATGGGAGAGATGACCGGTCGCCAGTCGAGCTCGGTGGCGCTGCTGGACTCGCATGGCACCGGGGTCATCCTCTCTTCGATCCTGCACCGCGAGCAGGCTCGGCTCTACGTGAAGCCGATCGACGGCGGCCAGTCCGAATTCGATCTCTCGCCGGAGGAGAAGGAGGCGCTGGAAGCCGCGATGCGCAAATGAGCGTGGGCGGGCGGTTCCGGCGATGAGCCCGCGGATCGCATATCTGGGGCCGGCCGGGACCTTCACCGAGGACGCGCTGGCACGGGCGAGCCGGGGGGCCGAGTTCGAGCCCCTGGCGACCGGGACGATCCATGACGCGATCCTCGCCGTCGAGCGCGGCGAGGCCGACCGGGCGCTGGTGCCGTTCGAGAACTCGATCGAGGGTGCGGTCCGCACCACCCTCGACACCCTGGCGCTGGAGGCGGAGTCGGTGACGATCGTGGGCGAGTTCGACTATCCGATCCGGATCAGCCTGATCGGCCGCCGCGAGCTGGCCACCTCCGAGATCAGCACCGTCCTCTCGCATCCCCAGGCGGCCGCCCAGTGCACGGGTTTTCTGCGCCGCGAGCTGTCCGGGGCCGAGGTGCGGGCGGCCCCCAGCACCGCCGAGGCGGTGCGGACGATCAGCGAGAGCGAGGAGCCCTGGGCGGCGCTCGGCGCCCAGGCCGCGGCCGAGCTCTACGGCTGCGTGGTCCTTCGCGAAGGGGTCGAGGACTCAGACGAGAACGTCACCCGCTTCGTCTGGATCGCTCCGCACGGCACCGAGCCCGAGGGGCAGGGGCCCTGGCGCACCTCGCTGGTCTTCTCCGAGCTCGGCGAGGACCACCCGGGAGCGCTGGTCGAGGCCCTGCTCGAGTTCTCGCGCCGCGAGATCAACCTGACCCGGATCGAGTCGCGGCCGCGCCGCCTCGGCCTCGGCCGCTACATGTTCTTCATCGACCTCGAGGGGCGCGCAAGCGATGCTCATGTCGCGGAGGCGATCGAGGGCCTGCGGGAAAAGGCCGAGTCGGTCCGCCTGCTCGGCTCCTACCCGACGGGCTGAGCGCCGCCACCCTCTAGAATCCGGCGCCACCATGGCTAGTCATCGCGCCTTGGCTGCCGGCAGGCGGGCCGCCAACGGAGGCCCCCCCGATAACGGTGCAAGCGCGAACGGCAACGGGTCTGGCAACGGACACCGGCCCAGCCTCCCCGGCAAGGGGCGGGTCCTGGTCCTCAACGCGACCTTCGAACCGATCAACGTCTGCACCGTCCGTCGCGCGGCTGTACTTGTGCTGAAGGAAAAGGCGGTCTTGATGGAGCGGGCCGAGCGCCCGCTTCGTTCTGAGCGGCTCAACCTCGACCGCCCGACGGTGATCCGGCTGATCAGCTTCGTGAGGATCCCCCGCGACGCCCACGGGCGCAAGATCACCCGCAAGGCGGTGCTCGCCCGCGACGCCTGGACCTGCCAGTACTGCGGCTCGCGCAAGCCGGGTCTGACTGTCGACCACGTGATCCCGCGCAGCCGTGGTGGCAAGTCGGTCTGGGACAACATCGTCGCCTCCTGCGCGACCTGCAACCGCCGCAAGGGAAGCCACCTGCCGCGCGAGATCAAGATGCACCCGCGGACCAAGCCCCGCGCCCCGGGGCCGACGGTTTTCATCCGCATCGCCAGCCCGACGATCCCCCGCGCCTGGCAGCCCTATCTGGCGCCTGCCTAGCCTGCCTGTCGAGTTCACCTTCAACGACGAAGGGCCGCCGGTTTAGGGCGGCCCTTCGCAAGGTGCGGGACAAGAGCGGGTCAGGGAAATGCGATCGGGCGGGACGTGCTCCCAAGCTCCCATCGTCGCCGGTGCCCGGGTTGAATTCCGCCGGGCCACCCGCACAGACCGGACGGCGTCAGCCGTTTGGTCTGCCTGCACCGGCGCCACAGCGCCGGTCAGTACGGCCTAGCGGCCCTGCACCTCCAGCGTCCCAGAAAACATGTGATTCAAGTTAGGACCACCTCCTTTCTCCGGTGATCCCATTGAAGCAAACGGCTCAGTCAGGCGCGTGAACCCGCTGCTCCGCGATCGTCTCCGGAGCCGCCTCCTTGGCGCGGCTGAAGTCCTCTGAGAACCGGTCGGCGCGGCGGTTGCGGCTCAGCTTCGCCAGCAGCCCCGGGGCGGTCGCCGCGAGCACGACCAGCGGCCAGATCCCGCGCCCGTTGACGATCGTCTGGGCCCGGTCCTCGCGAATCGCCCTGACCACCGCGGTGGCGACCTGCTCGGGCTGGACCGGCCGCAGCGGCGGCGGCGGATCGGCCCCCTGGCTGATCCGGCCGTACATCCCGACTCTGGCCACGAAGCCGGGGCAGATCGAGGAGAAGCCGACGGGGGTGTCGCCGTACTCGGCCCGCAGGGTGTGGGTGAAGCCGATCACGCCGTGCTTGGAGGCCGCGTAAGCGGCCAGCGAGCGGGCCGGCAACTTGCCGGCTACGGAGGCGAGGTTGACGACGTGGCCGCGGCCGCGCTCGAGCATCCCCGGCATTGCCGCGCGGGTCAGCAGCATCGTCGCGATCAGGTTGACCTCGATCAGAGCGGTGATCTCCTCACTGGACCGCTCCAGGTAGGGCCCCCCGAACTCCAGCCCGGCATTGTTGACGAGGATGTCGATCGGGCCCAGCGACTCCTCGGCCCGGGCAATCAGGCCATCGGCCTCGTCGCGATCGCCGAGGTTCGCCGGAACCGACCTCGACCGTAACGCCGGAGTCGCGCAGCTCGGTCAGGAGGTCGTCGAGCGGCGCCTCCGGCAGATCGGAGAGGACAAGGTTGACCTCCTCGGCGGCCAGGGCGCGCGCGATGTAGCCGCCGATGCCGCCGGCAGCACCGGTCAAAAGGGCATTGCGGCCGCGCAGCTGCTCCACGGCGGGAGCCTATTCGACGACGCTATTCGGTCGAGGCGCTCGCGCCGTCGCTCGAGGCACCGTCACTCGAAGCTTCGTCAACGGAGGCGTCGACCGTCGTATCGCCGGCTCCCGCGTCGCCGTCGCTCGCCTCGCCCTCGCTTGACTCGACAACCAGCGCCACGGCGCTGACCCGGTCGTCGGACTTCATGTTCATCACCCGCACGCCCTGGGTCGCCCGGCCCATCAGCGAGATCCCGGCGGCGGCGTTGCGCTGCACCATCCCGGTCTGGGAGATGAACAGCAGCTCCTGGTGCTCGCGCACGATCAGCGCCCCGGCCAGGCCGCCCTTCTTCTCGGTCAGCTTGATCGTCAGCACGCCCTTGGTGCCGCGCCCCTTGACCGGATAATCGGCGACCGGCGTCCGCTTGCCGTAGCCGTTTTCGGTCACGACGAAGAGCTCGGTGTCGTCATGGACGACGTCCATCGCCAACACCCGGTTGCCCTTGTCGGCGACGTTCATGCCCTTGACTCCGCCAGCGCCGCGTCCCATCGGCCGCACCAGCTCCTCGCGGAAGCGGGAGGCATGGCCGGACTTGGAGACCAGCAGCAGATCGTTCTTGCCGCTGGTCAGCCGCACCTGGACCAGCTCATCGCCCTTGCGGATCTTGATCGCGATGATCCCGTCGGCGCGGATCGGAGTGTTGTAGGCGATGAACTCGGTCTTCTTGACCTGCCCCTTGGCGGTCGCGCAGACGAGGTACTTCTCCTCCTTGAAGTCGCGGGTCGGGATCACCGCCATGACCTTCTCGCCCTCGGCGAGCGGCAGGACGTTGACCAGGGCGCTGCCCTTCGAGGTCCGCGACCCCTCGGGAAGCTCGTAGACCTTGCTGCGATAGACCTTGCCGAGGTTGGTGAAGAAGAGCATGAAGTCGTGGGTCGAGCAGATGTGCAGGTGTTCGATGTAGTCGCCCTCCTTCATGTTCATCCCCATCACCCCGCGGCCGCCGCGATGCTGCTGGCGGTAGGTGGCAAGGGGCAGCCGCTTGACGTAGCCGGACGCGGTCAGCGATACGACCATCTGCTGGTCGGCGATCATGTCCTCGATGCCCATGTCGCCCTCGAAGTGGGTGATCTCGGTTCGCCGCTCGTCGCCGTAGGACTCGACGACCTCGCTCAGCTCCTCCTTGACCAGCCCCAGCACCCTCGCCTCGTCGGCGAGGATCGCCCGCAGCTCGCCGATCCGCTCCATCAGATCGGCGTGCTCGGAGCGGACCTTGTCGGACTCCAGGGCGGTGAGGCGCTGCAGGCGCATGTCGAGGATCGCCTGCGCCTGCTCGCGCGAGAGCTCGAACTTATCGATCAGGCCGTCGCGGGCGGCGTCGGGATCCTCCGAGGCGCGGATCAGCTTGATCACCGCATCGAGGTGGTCGAGCGCGATCAGCAGCCCCTCGAGGATGTGGGCCCGGGCCTCGGCGCGGCGCAGCTCGTACTGGGTGCGCCGTGTGACCACCTCGCGCTGGTGGTCGACGTAGTGCTGGATCAGCTCCCGCAGGCCGAGGGTGCGCGGGACGTTGTCGACCAGCGCCACCATGTTGACGCCGAACGACGACTGCATCGCCGTCTTCTTGTAGAGGTTGTTGAGAACGACCTTGGCGGGCGGGCCGCCGCGCTTGAGCTCGATCACCAGCCGCATGCCGCTGCGGTCGGACTCGTCACGCAGGTCGGAGATCCCAACCAGCTTCTTCTCGCGCACGAGGTCGGCGATCTTGGTGATCAGGCCGTTGTCGCCGCCCTTCTTGACCATGAACGGCAGCTCGGTGACGATGATCGCCTCCTTGCCGCCCTTCAGGGGCTCGACATGGGCGCGGGCGCGGATCTTGACGCTGCCGCGACCCGAGGCGTAAGCGTCGCGTATCCCCGCCGCGCTCATCAGCCCGCCGCCGGGGAAGTCGGGGCCCTTGATGTGCTCCATCAGGCCCGCGAGGTCGATCTCCGGGTCCTCGATGTAGGCGGTCGTCGCGGCGATCACCTCGCGCAGGTTGTGAGGCGGGATGTTGGTCGCCATCCCGACCGCAATCCCCGCCGCGCCGTTGACAAGCAGGTTCGGGAAACGGGAAGGCAGGACGAGCGGCTCGCGCTGAGATTCGTCGTAGTTGGGACCGAACTCGACCGTGTCGGCGTCGATGTCGCGCAGCATCTCCGTCGCCAGGCGCTCGAGCCGGGCCTCGGTGTAGCGCATCGCGGCCGCCGGGTCGTCGTCGATCGAGCCGAAGTTGCCCTGCCCGTCGACCAGTGGGTAGCGCAGGGAGAACTCCTGCGCCATCCGGACCAGGGTGTCGTAGATCGCCTGGTCGCCGTGCGGGTGGTAGGTGCCCATCACCTCGCCGACCACGAAGGCCGACTTGCGATAGGGCCGGGTCGGCTGCAGGCCGAGGTCATGCATCGCGTAGAGGACCCGGCGGTGCACCGGCTTGAGCCCGTCGCGCACGTCCGGCAGTGCCCGCCCAACGATCACGCTCATCGCGTAATCGAGATACGACGAGCGCATCTCCTTCTCTAGTTCACGTTCTTCGATGCGCCCGGTAAGGGCTTCAAGCGCCATTTACGCGATCACCTCGTCAACCGCAAGCCGGTCCACCGAACGGGCGCTAGACATCGAGGTTCGTCACTTCCTTGGCATTGCGCTCGATGAACGCCCGCCTCGGCTCCACCTGATCGCCCATCAACATCGAGAAGATGCGGTCGGCGGTCGTGGCGTCGTCCATCGTCACCCGCTGCAGGGTGCGGGTCGCCGGGTCCATCGTCGTCTCGCGCAGCTCGTCCGCGTTCATCTCCCCCAGGCCCTTGTAGCGGCTGAAGTTGATCCCGTGCTTGGCGAGCTCCATCACGGCCCGGTGCAGGTCGCCGAACGAGACCGCCTCTTCGCTTCGCGCGCCCAGGGTGACGTCGAACGGGGGCCGCCCGACCTGCTTCAGCAGCGTCGCGTGCACCTCGACGAACTTGCGGTAATCGTGGTGCTTGAACAGCGAATCGGGGAGCGTGTGGGTGCGGGCGAGGCCGGACTTGCGGTGGATCGCCTTGACCACCAGCTCGTCCTTGCCGTCCTTGACCACCTCGGTCTCATAGGGCTCCTTCTCGGGCGTCTTCGCCGCCAGCACCTTGCGGGCCCCGGCCAGGGTTGCCACCTCTTCGTCGAGCAGCTGCGACTCCTCGAGGAAGCGAACCAGGTCGTGGCCGAACTCGGCCTGCAGCGACGAGCCCCAGCCCTCGTACTCCTTCGAGCGTCGCACATAGCTCTGCCAGCGGCTCTTGGTCAGCTTCTTCGAACGGCCGTTGGCATCGGCAAGCTCGAAGTCCTCGATCTTGTCGCGCAGCAGCAGCTCCTCGAGCTCGGACTCGCGCTCGACGTAGGTCATCGAGCTGCCGTTCTTGACCCCGTACAAGGGCGGCTTGGCGATGTAGACGTAGCCGGCGTCGAAGAGCTCCGGCATCTGGCGATAGAGGAAGGTCAGCACCAGGGTGCGGATGTGGGCGCCGTCGACGTCGGCGTCGGTCATCAGGACGACCTTGTGGTACCGCGCCTCGCCGAGGTTGAACTCGTCGTGGACGCCGGTCCCGATCGCCGTGATCAGCGCCTGGATCTCGGTGTTGGAGAGGACCTTGTCGATGCGGCTCTTCTCCGCGTTGATGATCTTGCCGCGCAGCGGCAGCACCGCCTGGGTATTGCGGTCCCGCCCCTGCTTTGCCGAGCCGCCCGCCGAGTCGCCCTCGACGATGAAAAGCTCCGCGTCGCGCGGATCCTTGACAGTGCAATCGGCGAGCTTGCCCGGCAGGGTCGAGTTCTCCAGCGCCGACTTGCGGCGGGTCAGGTCGCGCGCCTTGCGGGCCGCGTCGCGGGCCCGGGAGGCCTCGATCGCCTTGGTGATGATCCTCCGCGCATCGCCGGGGTTCTCCTCGAAGAACTCGCCCAGCTTGCGGTTGACCGCCTCCTTGACCAGGCCCTCGATCGGCGGGTTGCCGAGCTTGGTCTTGGTCTGGCCCTCGAACTGGGGGTCGTGCAGCTTGACCGAGATCACCGCCGTCAGCCCCTCGCGGACGTCCTCGCCGGCAAGGTTCTCGTCCTTTTCCTTCAGCAGCCCGCGGTTGCGCGCGTAGGCGTTCAGGGTCCGGGTCAGCGCCGAGCGGAAGCCGGACAGATGGGTGCCGCCCTCGTGGGTGTTGATGTTGTTGGCGAAGCTGAACAGGGACTCCTGGTAGGAGGTGTTCCACTGCATCGCCACCTCGACCTGGCCGTCGTCGTTCTCGCTCTCGAAGTAGACGGCCTTGCGGTGCAGCTCGTCTTTGTTCTCGTTCAGATGCTTGACGAAGTCCTGGATCCCGCCGTCGTACTGGAAGCTCACGGTCTCGCCCTCGCCGCGCTCGTCGACCAGCTCGATCTTCAGGCCGCGGGTCAAGAAGGCGGTCTCGCGCAGGCGCTCGGACAGGGTGTCGAAGTCGAAGTCGATCTCCTCGAAGACCTCGGAGTCGGGCATGAAGGTGATCGTGGTTCCGGTCGACTTGGTCTTCGCGCCCTTCTTGAAGTCGGCCCTCGGCTTGCCGCGCTCGTACTCCTGGGTCCAGACGTAGCCGTCGCGGCTGATCTCGAGGTGCAGGCGCTCGGAGAGCGCGTTGACGACCGAGACGCCGACGCCGTGCAGGCCTCCGGAGACCTTGTATCCGCCGCCGTCGCCGAACTTGCCGCCGGCGTGCAGGGTCGTCAGCACGACCTCGGCCGCAGGGCGCTTCTCCTTCTGGTGCATGTCGACCGGGATCCCGCGCCCGTCGTCGGCGACTGTGCAGCTGTTGTCGGGGTGAAGGGTGACGCGGACGCTGTCGCAGTAGCCGGCAATCGCCTCGTCGACCGAGTTGTCGACCACCTCGTAGACGAGATGGTGCAGGCCTCTTGGACCGGTCGAGCCGATGTACATGCCGGGGCGCTTGCGAACCGCCTCCAGCCCCTCGAGGACGGTGATGTCCTTGGCGTCGTACGAGGCACCTGCCCCCTTACCCTTGGCGCTCTTGCCGCCTGAGGAGGCCTTCGAACGCGCCTTTGCTTCAGCCAAGAAAATCCTTTCGTCGCCCACAGAAAACCCCGATCGCCAGCGGCCACAGATCGGCCTCAGAACCAGCGTCGGGGCAAACGATCAAGTTGACATAAGGATACCAGTTTCGGCCCCCGGAAATACCGGACAAATCGCATAAAATCCCTGCAAAACACGCAATAAATCTGAGCGGGGGCTCAGCTGAACCGCGGGTTTGGCGCCCGGGCCTGCGGCGGTCGGCTCCCGATCCCCTCGGCTGGTCAGCCAGCCAGCACCTTCAGGGACCGTGGAGACCCCTCTCCGAGCTGCTCCCGGAGGCGCGCCAGCAGCTCGGTCTCCATCAGGCTCAGCTCCTGCGCCCAGGTCGCGCTCTCGCAGGCCACGGTGAGCACCCCTTCGCGCTCCGAGACCGGTTCGGCGGCGGCGGCGATCGCCTCTCCGACGACTTGCGGCCAGACCGTCTGCACCGCCGCCAGGCCGGTCCGCGGTGCTCCCCGCTGCAGGGCCTCCCGGAGGGCGATCGCGGCCGGGCGGGGGGAGCGGCGGCCCATCAGGCGACCGCCTTCAGCCCGGCGGCGGTCCCGGCCGGCATCCTCAGCAGCCGCTGCCGCGCGGCCTCCGGCAGCGTCTGCTCATCGGCGGCGCTGACCAGGGTCTGCCCGGCGGCGGCGATCCGGGTCGAGAGCAGATCGCGATGGGCGGGGTCGAGCTCGCTCATGACGTCGTCGAGCAGCAGCAGCGGTGCCGGGGCGCCGCCGGCGATCAGCGTCTCGCGCTCCGCAAACAGCAGCGCCAGCAGGCCGGCGCGCTGCTCTCCCTGCGAGCCGTAGCGGCGCAGCGAACGCTCGCGCAGCGAGATCCGCAGCTCGTCGAGGTGCGGCCCGGCCGAGGTGCGAGCCCGGCCGAGGTCTGACTCGCGCTGCTCGGCGAGCGCTGCCAGCAGGGCCTCCGGATCGCCCTCGCTGCGGGGTGCGTAGCGCAGCTCCGCGGGCTCGATGCCAAGCTCGGCGGCGGCGCCGGCGAAGCGCGGCGCGAGCTCGGCGGCGGCCTCTTCGCGGGCCTCGATCAACGGCGTCGCCGCCCTGGCCAGGGTTCCGTCCCAGGCCTCCAGCTCGGACTCCGGGGAGAGCCCGGCCGCGACTCGCCGCAGCAGCGCGTTGCGCTGCGCCAGCGCCCTGCCATAGTCCTGGCGCAGGTTCGCGCGAGCAGGCCAGCGGGCCGCGATGAAGCGGTCCAGGTGGGCGCGCCGCTCCGCCGGAGGCCCCTTGACCAGAACCAGGCGGTCGGGGCTGAAGACGACCAGATGGGGGCGATGACGGGCGATCGCCTCCGGCCCGGCGGCCTGGCCGTCGAGCAGGTGACGGCGCCCCTCCGCGCGCGATACCGAGGCCAGCAGGGTGTGCGAGCTGCGCTCGTCGGGCAGCACCTCGAGCTCGGCACGGGCAACCGACTCGCCGAAGCGGATCAGCTCGCGGCGGTCGCGGGTGCGGAAGGAGCGGCCGCTGAGGGCGAAGTAGACCGCCTCCAGCAGGTTCGTCTTGCCGGCGCCGTTGGCGCCGACCACCGAGGTGATGCCGGGGGCGATCTCGACCTGCAGCCGCTCGAGGCTGCGAAAGTCGCGCAGCTGCAGCCCTCTGACCTCCAACATTAGCCTCAGCTAGACGTTGAGCCTGATCGGCATCACCAGGTAGCGGAAGTCCTCGCCCTCCCCCGGCTGCAGGAGCCCGGGCCGCAGCGGCGAGATCAAGCGCAGCAGCAGCTCGTCGCCCTGGACGCTGTCGATCCCGTCCTTGAGGAACTCGGGGTTGAAGCCGATCTCCAGCGGCTCGCCCTCGAAGGCGGCCGGCATCGTCTCGGTCGCGTCGCCGATCTCCGGCGTCTCGGCCGCCACGGTCAGCTCCCCCGGCTTGAAGGACAGCCGCAGCGGGGCGTTGCGCTGAGCAAGCTGGCTGACCCGCCGCGTGACCTCGAGGAACTCCTCGCGCGGCAGGCGCACGTCGTGCTCGAAGGACTCCGGCAGCAGCTGCTCGTGGTTGGGGAACTGGCCCTCGATCAGGCGGGTCGTCAGCACCACCCGGCCGCTCGCGAACACCGCCTGGTTGGGCAGCAGCGAGATCTCCACCGTCTCCGCCTCCTCGCCGACCAGGATCCGGGCCAGCTCGCGCAGCGCCCGGGCCGGGACGTTGGCTTCCAGCTCGCCCCCGACCTCGGCCTCGAGCTCGGTGCGCTTGACACTGAGCCGGTAGGAGTCGGTCGCCACCATCGTCATCTCGCGGTCGGCGGCTTTGACCAGGGTGCCGGTCAAGACCGGCCGCATGTCGTCGCGCGAGGCAGCGCGGGCGACGATGTCGATCGTCGAGGAAAAGACGTCGGCGGGAATCCGCAGCGGCTCGCTGCTCGACACCGGGAAGGAGGGAAAGTCCTCGCTGGGCAGGGTGCGGAGGTGAAAGACAGCGCTGCCGGAGCGCAGCTCGACGTCGCGCTCGGCGTCGCGAGTCTCCAGCGTTACGTCGTCGACCCCGAGCGAGCGCGCCACCTCGACCAGCTGCCGGCCGGGCAGCAGCACGGTCCCGTCGCCGTCGACCTCGCCGTCGAGCTCGGTCTGCAGGCCCATCTCGAGGTCGGTGGCGCGAAGCGTGAGCTTGCTGCCCTGACTGGTGATCAGGATGCCGCCCAGCGCTTGTGTCGTCGCCCGGGTGGAGACAGCTCTGCCGACGACCTGAAGTCGGTTGACGAGCTCTTGCCTTTGAGTACTGACTTTCAAAATGAAGTTCTTTTAGTGGTGTTTATGGCTGTGGATTCTGTGGATGACGCTGGTTTTGCGCTTTGGAATGGGAAAGGGAAGCTGTGGGCGGGGGATGGATTCTTACAACGGCGACGGCCGTCAAGCGGCCGCGGGATGGGAGCTGTGGATTTCTTTCCGCAGCTCCTCGAGCCGGCGGCAGGTCTCGGAATCCCCGGCCCGTTCGCGTTCCTCGACGCGGCGGATCGCGTTCAGCACCGTAGCGTGATCGCGACCGCCGAACTCGCGCCCGATCTGCGGCAGCGAGAGGTCGGTCATCTCGCGGCAGAGGTAGATCGCCAGCTGGCGCGCCCGCAATGGCTCCGCGGCGCGACTCGGTCCGGTGAGTGAGGAGAGGTCGAGATCGAAGCGGCCGGCGACGGCGTTTTGGATCGACTCGATCTTGGTCGGCTGCGGCGCAGCCCGACGCGGAATCACTTCCTCGACCAGATCGGAGGTCAACGGGCGCGCCCGCAGCGAGGCGTGGGCGATGACCCGGGTCAGGGCGCCGTGGAGCTGGCGGATGTTGGCGTCGATACGCCGCGCCAGCTCCCCTAGCGCCTCGGCGTCCGCAACCTCGACCCCGGCCTCACGGACCAGGCGCCGCAGGACGATCAGCCGTGTCGCCAGGTTTGGGGGCTCGACGGCGACGGTCAGGCCCCACTCGAAGCGGTCGCGGAGGCGCTCGGCGAGGGTCGACAGCTCGCTGGGGATCCGATCGGCGGAGAGAACCAGCTGGCTGCCGGACTCATAGAGCGCGTTGAAGGTGTGGAAGAACTCCTCTTCGGTGTGGCGCTTGCCCTCGAGGAACTGGACGTCGTCGATCAGCAGCACGTCGATGTCGCGGTAGCGGTGCTTGAAGGTCTCTGAGCCGGAGGCGTGCAGCGCGGTCACGAACTCGGTCGTGAACGCCTCCGCGGTCGTGTAGCGGACCTCGAGACCGGCGTCGGTGCTGCGCAGGTAGTTGGCGATCGCCGCCAGCAGGTGGGTCTTGCCGAGCCCGGGCGGGCCGTGCAGGAAGAGGGGGTTGTAGGCCTCAGCCGGGGCTTCGGCGACCGAGAGGGCGGCGGCGTGGGCGAGGCGGTTGCCCTCGCCGATCACGAAGCGCTCGAAGGTATAGCTGGGGTTCAGGGTTAGGGCAGGGCCGACGGCGGAGCCCAGATCTGGCTCTGGAGCGCCGAAGCTGACCTCGCGCAGGCCGGGCGCGACCTGGCTCACGGCCTGGCTGATCAGCCCCGCGTAGCGGCGCTCCACCCAGGTGCGGATTCCCGCCGGCGCCTTTATGTAGAGGGTCTGGGCCTGCGTCCTGGCCGGCTGCAGGGGCTCGAGCCAGAGCCTGAAGGTGGCGTCGGGAACCGAGGCCCGCAGGCGCTCGCTGACGGCCTGCCAGATCGAGCCGAGGTCCCCCTCGACGGCGCCGGGGGTGTGGTCGTCACCCAGCTGCTTGGAGGTCGGCTGATCTGGAACTTGCGGCACCTCGAGTCGACCCCTCTCATGGGCGGTTGATGGCTGCGGCACCGGTGCGGGCACTGCCGCTGCCACCGCGGAGCGGCGCGCACGTTACGCCGACGCCCAAGCGCCTGCAAGACGGTCCTTCGCAATTCGCGCTGAAAACGTCGCGGCGCCCGGAATCGCCCCCGACCGCCCCCGGCGACCGCGACGGAGCGGACCGTATACTGGCGCCGGACCGAGGCCATGAAGCGGACCTACCAGCCAAAGAAGCGCAAGCGCGCCCGGACCCACGGATTCCGAGCCCGGATGCGCACGCGCGGTGGACGCTCGATCCTGAAGCGCCGGCGCCGCAAGGGCCGAAAGCGCCTCACGCCCTGAACATGGCCTCCGGGGACGCAGGCGCGCGCAAGCGGCGCCGCCTGTCGCGCAGCGGCGAGTTCGACCGCGTCTACCGCGAGGGGTCCTCGCAGGCCAACCGCTTCCTCGTCGTCTACAACTTCCCGCGCTCCGAGGAGCAGAGGGGCGAGCCCCGGCTCGGGGTCTCGGTCGGGCGCAAGGTCGGCGGCGCCGTGGATCGCAACCGCATAAAGCGAGCCCTGCGGGAGGCCTTCTGGAGCCTCGAATCCGAGCTGCCGCAGGGCCACGACTTCGTGCTCGTCGCCAGGGCCGAGATCTCCTCCCTCTGGGAGCGCGATGGCACGAAGGGCGTCGAGCACTCGCTGCGCGAGGCGCTGGATCTCAGCCCCGAGAAGGACCGTTTGACGTGAAACGGTCGCTGCTCTTCCTGCTGCGCGGATATCAGCGCCGGATCTCGCCTGCCTTCGGTCGCCGCTGCCGCTATGAGCCCACCTGCTCGGCCTACGCGGTGACCGCGATCCGCCGCTTTGGCCCCCTGCGGGGCGCGATCCTCGCCGCCTGGCGGCTGCTGCGCTGCAACCCGTTCAGCCACGGGGGGTTCGATCCGGTCCCGCAGCGCTTCACCCTGCGCAACCGGCCGCTCGATCCGTCCGTATACCACGGTGAGGCAAGCACTTGATCCCCGAGGCGAACATCCTCCAGCCGCTGATCGACGTCGCCAACTCGGTCCTGCAGTTCTTCCACGACAACGTGGGGTTGAGCTGGGGTTTCTCGATCATCGCGCTGACCTTCGCCACCCGGGCGGTGCTGATCCCGCTCACCTACAAGCAGCTGAAGGGGATGCGGGCGCTGCAGGCGCTGCAGCCGGAGCTCAAGGAGCTGCAGGCGAAGTACAAGAACGACCGCCAGCGCATGCAGCAGGAGATGATGCGCTTCTACCAGGAGAACAAGGTCAACCCCTTCGCCTCCTGCATCCCGCTGATCGCGCAGCTGCCGGTCTTCATCACCCTCTTCTATGTGCTGCGCCACGAGCTGCCGTCCGACATCGGCTGCCAGGCCGGGCACTGCGGCAGCCAGGCGTCGTTCTGGTTCATCCCCGACCTCACCGCGAAGGCGACCGGCAGCGTGCTGATCGTGCTGCTCGCGCTCTACATCGCGACGATGTTGGGCTCGTCGCTGGTGATGATGGTGACCGCCGACACCCAGCAGCGGGCGATGATGTTCATCCTGCCGTTGATCTTCGTCCCGATCATCATCGGCTTCCCGGCCGGGCTGATCCTCTACTGGATCACGACCAACGTCTGGACGATCGGCCAGTCGATGGTGATTCAGAGGATCGTGCCCGCGCCGCCGGTTCCGACCCCGGCCGAAGCGAAGGCGGCGAAACCGCCGCCACCACCGCCGCGCAAGCGCAAGAAGCGCCGCTAGCCCAGCGGGCCCGCGTTATTAGACTGCGCCCGTGAGCCCGGAGTCGATGCCCGACCAGCCCGCCGAGCGCGTGCGCTTGGTCCTCGAACGGGTACTTGACGAGCTCGACATCGAGGGCGAGGTGGAGATCCGCGAGGACGATGACGAGATCCTCGCCGTTGTCGACGGCGACGACGACTATGGACTGCTGATCGGCCGCCGCGGGCAGACGATCGACGCCCTGCAACTGCTCTGCTACCAGGCCGCCTTTCGCGGCATCCTGGAGCGCAAGCGGGTGATGGTCGACGCCGCCGGCTACCGCGAGCGCCGGCGAGAGGCGCTGGAGGGGCGGGCCGACCGGGCCGCCGAGGAAGCGCTGAGCACGTCGCACCCGGTGGAGCTCGACGCGATGAGCTCTCCCGAGCGCCGCGTCGTGCACGAGCGGCTCAAGGAGCGCCCCGAGGTCGAGACCTACAGCGAGGGCACCGAGCCCAATCGCTTTGTCGTCGTCGCGCCGCTGCTCGCGGAGTGAACGGAGAGCAGGCGGCGCCGGGGCCGGCGCGGCGGCTCGAGCTCGATCCGGAGGCGCGCGAGGCGGTCAAGCAGGTCCTTGATCTGCTCCAGGCCGAGCGCAGCTCGGTCAGCTCGGTCACCGAGCCGCAGCGTGCCTGGAGGGTCCATGTCGCCGACAGCCTCAGCGGCCTGGTCGTCCCCGGCCTCGCCGCCGCCACCAGGATCGCCGACGTCGGCGCCGGGGCCGGCTTTCCCGGTCTGGTGCTCGCCGCGGCGCTGCCCGCCGCCCAGCTCGACCTGATCGAGTCGGTGGCTCGCAAGGCCGACTTCATCCGCCGCGCGATCGCCGCCGCCGAACTCGCGAACGCAAGGGCGGTCAACGAGCGCGCCGAGAGCTGGTCCGCCGAGGCGCCGCCGCAGGGCGGCCGGGAGGCCTACGACGCGGTCACCGCCCGCGCCGTCGGGCGCCTGTCGACCCTGGCCGAGCTGGCGGCGCCGCTGCTGCGCGACGGAGGAGTCCTGGTCGCCTGGAAGGGGCGCCGCGATCCGCAGGAGGAAGAGGAGCTGGCGGCAGCGGCCGAGCGGCTGACGATGCGCCCCGAGGCGGTGCTGGAGGTCGGCCCCTACGCCGGCAGTCGCCACCGCCACCTGCACGTAATGCGCAAGTCCGGCCCGACGCCGGAGGATTTGCCGCGGCGAGCGGGAATGGCGAAGAAGCGCCCCTTCGGCGGTCGCCGAGCCGCTGGCTAGGCTGGGTCCGGATGGGTGCCGTCTACGCGATCTCGAATCAGAAGGGCGGGGTCGGCAAGACGACCACGGCGATCAACCTCGCCGCCTGCGCCGCCGACGGCGGCGCCCAGACCCTGCTCGTCGACCTCGACCAGCAGTGCAACGCGACCGTCGCCCTGGGGATCGACCGCAACGCAAGTCCCTCCTCCTATGACTGCCTCTGCGGCGAGGTCTCGGTCGCCGAGGCGGCGCGCCCTGCCGGTCCCGACAACCTCTGGCTGGTCCCGGCCAGCGCCGACCTCGCCGGGGCGGCGGTGGAGCTGCCGCGAATCGAGCGCTCCGAGACCTCGCTGCGCGAGCGGCTGGGCCCGGTCCGCGAGCGCTTCCGCTTCACCCTGCTCGACTGCCCTCCCTCGCTGGGCCCGGTGGCCGTCAACGCGCTTGCCGCCGCCGACCGCGTGATCGTCCCGGTTCAGGCCGAGTACCTGGCGCTCGAGGGACTGGTCCAGTTCCTCGACACCCTGGGTCTGGTGCGGCGGCAGCTGAACCCGTCCCTGGAGCTGTCGGGTCTGATCATCACCATGCACGACGAGCGCACTCGCCTCTCGGTCGACGTCGAGCGGGAGCTGCGCGATCACTTCGGAGAGCTGGTGTTCGAAACCGTCATTCCCCGCAGCGTCAAGCTGGCCGAGGCGCCGAGCTACGGCGAGCCGGTGATCGTCCACGCCCCGGAGTCGCGCGGCGCGCTGGCCTACCGCGCCCTGGCGGCGGAGATCGTCGCCCGGGAACGGGGACGCGACGCGGCAGCGGTCGAGGAGGCGGCGTGAGCGAGCGGCGCGGCATCGGCCGCGGGCTGGCGGCGATCCTCCCCGATGCGCCGGCGAGCGAGGACGAGCTGCGCGAGCTGCCGATCGAGCTGATCAAGCCCAACCCCAACCAGCCGCGGCGCCGCTTCGATCCCGAGTCGATGGACGTCCTCGTCGCCTCGATCAACGCCAGCGGCCTGATCCAGCCGCTGCTGGTCCGCCCCCTCGCCGACGGCAGCTACGAGCTGATCGCCGGCGAGCGCCGCTGGCGGGCGGCGCAGCAGGTCGGGCTGGACCGCGTGCCGGCGGTGGTGCGGGAGTCCGACGAGGCCGAGCGCCTGCAGACGGCGCTGGTCGAGAACATGGTCCGCGAGGACCTCAACCCGGTCGAGGAGGCGCAGGCCTGCGCGGCGCTGGTCGAAGAGCTCGGACTCTCGAAGGAGGAGGTCGGGCGCCGGGTCGGCCGCAGCCGCTCTGCGATCTCGAACCTGATCCGGCTGCTCGACCTGCCCGATGAGGCGCTCGAGATGCTGCGCCGCGGCGAGCTCAGCGAGGGCCACGGGCGGGCAATCCTGCAGCTGCGGGGCAACGACTCGCGGCGGCAGCTGGCCCGCGACGCGGCGGCGGGCGGATGGTCGGTCCGCGAGACCGAGAACCGGGCCAAGCTGGCCAGCCAGCCGGGAAGGGGAGGCCCCTCCAAACGAGCCCGCACCGCGCTCGAGCCCGAGCTGCGGGAAGCGCTGCAGGAGGCCGAGGACCAGCTCGAGGCGGAGCTCGGGCAGGCGGTCAAGATCGGCGTGCGCGGGACCCAGATCCGGGCCGAGATCCGCTTCGACGACCTCGACGAGCTGCTCGCGATGGCGCGGCGGCTGAAGCGCCGCCGCGCGGCCTGATCCGCCCTCGGACCGCCGCTATGATCGGCCGTCGCCCGGGCGATTAGCTCAGTCGGTCAGAGCGCTTCTCTGATAAGGAAGAGGTCCCTGGTTCGAGTCCAGGATCGCCCATCTCCGGCCTCTGGAAGCCTGATATCGGCTCCAGTGCCCAATAGTGCCCAATCAGAGCCCTCGACGCTTGGTAATGGGGAGAACGGTCCCTCTCTGCCACCCTTCTCAGCGCTCCTGTCAAGCCGGCGGCCGAGGGTTCGAGTCCCTTCGCTCCCGTTCTCTCACCTGCCGTGATTACGCGGATATAGCTCGCGTAGTTCGCGATGCTCAGGGCGTGTCCGGCTGGACGGTATTTCCCGAGAAGGACAGGTTGGTCGGGTAGCTGATGCCCTGATCGGTGTAGGGGCAGATATCGAAGAAGCCCTCTGGTGAATAGGGCTTGAGCTTGCCGCCGGAGATCAGCTCGTAGAGGTCGTTGCTTAATTGCATGTCGGACTGCATCGGCGGTTCGAACCAGGAGTTGCCCACATATCCGATATCCCCATAGGTGACGCAGCCGCCGATGTCGGAGCCGTACGGTAGTCCGTTGCCTTCGCTGGGCGCCTTCGGATAGGGAAGGGGATCGCCGCTGTGGGGCGGTGGGCCGAAGTTCGTCGTTCCGATCGGGTCGTCGTAGGAGACGTTTCCCAAAATCGTGATGTAGCGGCTGCCGCCGTCGGTATAGAACGTATTGCCGCCGGCGCTGGGGCGTTTGTCATAGGCGGTGTTGCCCTCGATGAGCAGGCCGTTTTCAGGGCCGGTCCCCTGGAAGCCGGTGGTGTAGATGGCTCCCCCGTCCCAGAGCAGGCCGAGGAAATCTCGAATCGTGTTGCCAGCGACCACGCTGTTGCGGTTCGGCGTTGGCGCCTCCCAGTTGCCCCACTGGTAGCGGCTGGCTCCCGGCAATCCCGGGAAGCCGCCCGGGTCCAGCAGCCCCCAGCCCCAGCCGAGGGCGATCCCACTCCACGGAACATCCTCGATCGTGTTGCGAATGACTCTAGTGCCGCTGGAAAAGCCGACGAAGATGCCCGGCGCGTCCGGATATTCCCAGGCGACGTGGGAGATCAGGTTTCCGGAGAGGGTGTTTGCGAGGCTCGTCTGTGCCCGGTTCCTGGGGTCGTGATCAGCAGCCGTGATCCCGCCGAGCTGGATCGCCGAGGAGCCGACGTCGGTGAAGGTGCTGCCCTTGACGAGCGTGTGGTGGCTGCCGGTGCCGAATGCCAGTCCGACGGCCCCGAGGTGCCGGAAGGAGTCGTCGACGAACCGGACGCCGTGGGCGAAACGGAACGAGACATTGCCGGGAGTGGCGGAGTCGTCGGGATCGTGGCCGATCGTGTTCGGCTCATGGTTCTTCCCCACCAGATGGAAGCCCGCCTGGTCGGAGACGTAGCCGTTCTTGCCGCTCGGCTGCAGCCAGGTCGCGTAGGAGAAGGTCAGCCCACGGAACTGGACGTTGGCAATCGGCTTCTTGGCGCTGCCTCGACCCTGGATCAGGGACTGGAGGACGGGTACCTCGACGTCGGCGGTCCTCAGGTTCTGCCAGCGGAAAGGCATGTAGTAAAGCCAGCCGCGACGTCGATCCAGATACCACTCACCCGGCGAGTCCAGAAACTGGTAGGCGTTCTCGAAGCGGGTCACCTGCCAGAAGCTCCATATCCCTGGTTGACCGTTGGAGCCAAGGAAGAGATTGGCGTTCTTCCAGGCCGGTTCGGCCATCTGCAGCAGGCCCGGGGTCAATCCCACGGCGGGTGTGATCGAGCGCAGCGGAACGGTCATCGTCTTCCACTGGGTCAAGATCACGGCCTCGATGTCGCTGACATTGGTCCACTTGGTCGGATCGCCCCATGAGGCAGGGTTGAGCCCGCTCGGTTGGATGCTCGGTAGGTACTCGATGCCGGTGTTGGTCCCGCCGCTGTTCCAGCTGGGCAAGAAGCCGGCCGGGTAAGCGCCGGTCGAAGCGAGACTCTCCCTTTGACCGTTGACGTACAGCTCGCGGGTCTTGATCCTGCCAACCCGAGCGCGCCAGATGTTGGCTCCCCTGTCGAAGAGAGACCAGGCGGTTCCGGGGACGCGCAGGGCTCCCGATATCAGCGGCCGTTCGCCCTTGTACGAGCGGAAGACCACCTCGTGACCACGGCCCGCCGAGTCGCGGGCGCTGAGCTTCAGGGGTCCCTTCAACCTATAGACGCCACCCCGCAGGATGACGACGACATCTGCGTTCGGCTGATGACGAAGCGATTGCCGGACTGCCTTCTGCGCTCGCCCCAATGTGGCGAACGGAGCCGCCTTGGTGCCGCGGTTGGCGTCAGAGCCACGCGGGGAGACCCATAGGTAATTGGCCGACGCCCCGGCCGGGGAAGCGAGCAGGACAACCAAGAGCAACGTCAAGAGCGGCGGGCACCGCGAGGATTGATGCGCTGAGAGCTCCCGCATCGCGAGGCAGGCTAGTGGCTCGACCGGCGAGCGCGGCTGGGCGGACGGCGCGGTACCTGCGGCCATCGCAGGTCGGCCTCATGGCCCATCTGTCACGACTGATCCTTCGGGCGTGTCGGCACACGCCGACAACCACAAGGCAATGGGCATCAGTGCCCAAATAGCCGACCAACGCCCGCAATCTGCGGCAGTACGGCCGCCGCTCAGAATGGCGGTGGCAGGTGGATCATTCCGCTTGGGAATGGGGTTTTCGGCCCCCTCTCGCCGTCTCTCCGATCGCGCCTGATAAGGAAGAGGTCCCTGGTTCGAGTCCAGGATCGCCCACTTTTGCCGGACCTGAAACCCGCCCGCGCCTATGTAGCGGCAGTGCGCGACCGCCCTCTCTGAAGTGATGGCTCCAGGGGGAAGACCTCGGTCGCCACATCGGTATCGCGGTCGTGGCTGCTGACAAACGAATGCGTCGCGGATCTCCTTCGCCAGGCTGCTGCGGTTGTTTTCTTGAAATTTCATTCAGGAAAAGTGCGTACACTGTGTTTCAACAGGCATTGGCCGGACCGCGGCCAGATCGCCAGCGATCGGAGACGAAATGTCCAAGTTCAACTTGCTGCAAAAGCGCGCTTCAGGCAATGGCGGGCAGGTGGGCGCCGCGGAGACCAACCGAGATGGCGAGGACCGCCTTCCGATCCCCGGCTACGACAAGATCAGCAACAAGCACCTGATCGCAGAGCTCTCCAAGCACTCGCAGGCCGAGCTGGCGGCGATCGATACCTACGAGAGGACGCACAAGAACCGAACCCCTGTCTTTCACAAGCTCCGCTACCTGCGCGGGCCAGAGCCCCTTCAGGACTACGACAACCTCAGCGTCGCGGAAATCCTCGCCGGCCTCGAAGGAGCCGACACAGCGAAGCTGCAGAAGACGCGGCTATACGAGCGCAAGTTCCAACGCCGTCCCGACGTCCTGGACAAGATCGCCGTGGCGCTGCACGGGCACCTCCCACCTTCCGCCCGCCGCGACCCAGCAGGGGCGACTGCCGCCGCCCATGAGTGAGCAAGGTCCACCGCAAGCACCGCAGCGGTGGACCTGTGGCGAGTGCGGCGTCGAGGTGCGCTTGATGGACAGCCACGAGCGCCGCGGGCTTCCCGCCGACTGGATCGAGAACGTGCGCGGTCCGGTCTGCCTCCACTGCCGCCGTGAGCTGGTGGCGGAAGCCGCTGTTGGCACCGTGGGCCTATCCCTGGCTGAGCGGGCCCGGCGCCGCTCCTCGAGCATCGTCGAGTTCGAGGTCAAGCGCAACCCCGACCGTTCCAACTCCCAGATCGCCAACGCCGTGCACACCTCTGTTGGGGCGGTCGTCAAGGCCCGCAAGCGGCTCGCCGCCCCGGCATGAATGAGGAGGAAGGATGGGTCTGGGAAACGAACTGCGTAAAGCCGGGAACCTCATTCGCAAGCGGCGGGGGCGCGACAGTTACCTCGAGTACAAACGCAAGCGGGAGGATGACCGCAGGGTTGCGAGGCAGGAGCGTGAGGAGACGGAGCGCGGCCCCGGACAGTCGTCGGAGGATTAGCCCGGTCCCTGGCTAGGGTGATGCCTTGCCGTGATGCGGCCGGGGAGAATGGCCAGTCGTGTTGGTCGGACTCGCTCTCGCCCTTGCTAGTGCGCTGGGCACCAACGTCGCCTTCCTCTTCAAGCAGCGCGGGGCGCTCCTGGCGCCACCGGTACGCGTTTCGCACCCGTTGCGGAGCGCCGCCGGCCTATTTCGCTCCCGATGGTTCAGCTTGGGCTGGATCGTGGCCGTTGGGGCCTGGGGGCTTCACGTCGGCGCCTTGGCGCTGGCGCCGCTGTCGATCGTGCAAGCCGTTCTGGCCGGTGGGCTGGTCTTCCTCGCCGTGCTCGCCGAGCGCTTTTTCGGCTATCAGCTCGGACGCCGGCAATGGGTCGGCCTGCTGATCACGGCGGTCGGGCTCGCGGTGGTCGGGCTTACGTCGGGCCGCCAGGGGGGCGACGCTCCGGGCTACGCGCTGGCCGCCTTGATCGTCGTGGAAACGACGATCCTCGCCCTTGCCACCGGGCTCGCCCTGGCTTCCCATCGCCTCGGACTGACGCCAATCAGACAGGGCATGCTGCTCGGCGCATGCGCCGGGGCGCTGTTCGGCGTCTCCGACATCGCGCTCAAGTACTTGACCAATGCCGTTGGCGGTGGCGTGCTGGAGCTGCTCAGTCCCTGGTCCGTCGCGGCCCTGGCTGCTTCGGTGACCGCTTTCTATGCTTCCGCCCGAGGTTTGCAGCTCGACCCGGGCATCGAAGTCATCGCCTTCACCTCGGTCGCGGCCAACCTGGTCGCGATCGTCGGCGGGATCCTGGTCTTTCGCGATCCGGTCGGCACCGGGCCGCTGGCCATCACCGCGCGCGCGGTTGCCTTTGGCCTCGTCATCGCGGGCGCCGCCCTGATGCCCGCGCCGCTGCGGACCGGCGGGCGGGCGGATGCAGCCTTGCCCTAGCCGGCGGCTTTGCCTACTCCGGCGGCGCTGCGCTTTCGGCCCCGTCTTGCCCGCCTTTCGGGTCTCAGCAGGACCTCGAGCAGCTCGCCGACTTCTCGGTCGTGGACGAGCGGATGCCGCAGCGGCAGCTCGGGCTTGATCTGGTATCGGTTTCGCCGGCCATGGCGCTCTCGCAGGACGTAGCCCTCGTCGACCAGCTCGGAGAGGATCTTGTGCGCACTGCGTTCGGTGATCCCCACCGCCTCGGCTATGTCGCGCAGGCGGATGCCCGGGTCGTTGGCGACGCAGAGCAGGACATGGGCGTGGTTGGTGAGGAAGTCCCAGCCACCGGGCACTGCCGCTGAGGGGTTCTTCGGCTGAGTTCCGGAATTGCTATTCATGAAATTAGAGTACACTGTGCTCTGATCACTATGCCTCGATCTCTCCCTCTTCCCAGCGCATCGCCGATGCCGGCAGCGTCTCCGATTCCGGCCGCGTCGCCGATGCCCGCAGCGTCTCCGCTGCCGCCGACATCGCACCCCTCGCCGGCTCGATAGGAGAGAGGAAAGGCGGGCCTACGCCCGCTCAGGCGTACGAGGGGCCGCACTTATAATGGCGTTTCAGGCCCGCGGTCCCAATGGGAGACGTTCCCTTGCAGCAGATGCAGATCTACGGAGTCAGCTTCGACATGGTCGGCAAGCAGCCGATCGTGTTGCTGAAGACCGTGGACGGGAACAAGTTCCTGCCGATCTGGATCGGCCACCCCGAGGCGGCGGCGATCCTGATGAAGCTGCAGGGCGCGTCGACCCCGCGCCCGATGACCCACGACCTGCTCTCCGACCTCCTCGACCAGATGGAGGCCAAGTGCGAGCGCGTCTCGGTGACCGAGCTGCGCGACAACACCTTCTACGCCTCGATCACGATCTCGGTCAACGGCTCCGAGGTGGAGATCGACTCCCGGCCCTCCGACGCGCTCGCCCTCGCGGTCAGGGTCTCGGCACCGATCTTCGCTGCCGAGGACGTGATCGAGGAGTCGGCGATCGAGTTCGAGCAGGAGGTCGAGGACCCGGAGGAGGTGGTGGAGAAGTTCAAGGACTTCCTCGACACCGTCTCCCCGGAGGACTTCGCCGCCGGCGAGGAGTGAGCGGTGCCGATGACGCGGGCCGAAGCGGAAGCGGAGTGCAAGAGGTTGGCCGCCGAGAGCCCCGAGCGCCACACGCATCGCTGGGTCCCGACCGAGGGGCCGGACGGCGATTGGCGCGTGGCGAAGATCGGCTTGGCCCCGAGCGACGAGGAGGTCACCGGGGCCGAGGTGCGGGCCGACGAGCGGCCTCCGACGCCGGACGATCCCCGTACGTCCGGTGTGCGGGACATCCGGCCCTGGGGAGTCTGACTAAAGCGTCACCGCGGAGCTGGGCCCGCGTTCGAGCGCCAACTCCAGAGCCCGCTCGACCAGCTGCTCGAAGCTCAGCCCCGCCGCCTCGGCTGCCTGCGGCAGCAGGCTCGTGTCGGTGAGGCCGGGGATCGCGTTGACCTCCAGCACCTGCGGCCCGCCACTGCCGAGCATCAGGTCAACGCGCGCGAAGCCCGAGCAGCCGAGGGTCTCGAAGGCGCGCAGCGCCTCGCCGGTGACCGCGGCTGCGGCGTCCGGATCGAGCTCGGCCGGACAGACGAACTCGGTGCGCCCGATCTCGTAGCGGGCCTCGAAGTCATAGGCGTCGCCCCGGCGCGGGATCGCTTCGACGATCGGCAGCGCCTGGGCCCCGAGCACGCTGACCGCCAGCTCGCGGCCCTCCACGTAGCGCTCCAGCAGCACCCTGTCGTCGTAGCTGAAGGCGGCGAGCAGCGCCTGCGGCACCTCCTCGCGCCCAGCGACCAGCTTCACCCCAAGCGCCGAGCCGCCGCGGGCCGGCTTGACGACCAGCGGGAAGCCGAGCCGGGCCTCGATCTGCTCCAGGGTGTCGGCAGCTCCCAGCTCGCGGAAGGCGGTGGCGTTGAAGGCGAACCAGTCCGGAGTCGCAATCCCCGCCTCGCGCAGCTCGTGCTTGGCCAGCGTCTTGTCCATGCAGCGCATGCAGGCCGCGACCCCGGGCCCGGTGTAGGGGAGATCGAGAATCTCCAGCAGCTCCTGCACGGTGCCGTCCTCGCCGCCGGGTCCGTGCAGGGCGACGAAGGCGGCATCGGGCCGCTCGGCGACCAATCTCTCGACCAGCTCGGCGCCGGCGTCGAGCGGCAGCGGCTCATGGCCGAGCCGGCTCAGCGCGTCCTCGACCCTGGCCCCGGAGCGCAGCGAAACCCCGCGCTCCAGCGAACGGCCCCCCTTGAGGACGGCGACTTTCATCAGGAGCCGCCGCTGGCCCGCTTCCGGAGTGGCAAGACGTCGGCGCCTGGCTGCTCGGGGCGCTCGGTGCTCGGCGAGCGGTGCTCGGTCGGCAGCTCGCCGGTCAGGGTCTCGTAGAGCTCGACCTGCTCCCAGACGACCTGTCCGATGCGGCGGATGCCCTCGTCGATCTCCGACTCGCCGGAGGCCGAGAAGTTGAGCCGCATCGAGCTGCCGCCGCGGCCGTCGACGTAGGCGGCCTGCCCGGGGACGAAGGCGACGTTCTCGCGCAGCGCCTTGGCCAGCAGGTCGGTGGTGTCGATGTAGTCCGGCAACGTCGCCCAGATGAAGAGGCCGCCGGCGGGTTGCGTCCAGTGCGCCTGCGGCGGGAAGTGGCGGCGCAATGCCTCGAGCATCGCGTCGCGGCGCGAGCGGTACAGCTCGATCAGGCTCTCGACGTAATCCCGCCAATGGCCCTCGGCGAAGTACTCGCGCACGAAGTACTGGGTCAGGGTCGAGGTGCAGAGGTCGGCTGCCTGCTTGCCGAGGACGATCTTCTCCATCACCGGCGGCGGCGCGACGGCCCAGCCGAGCCGGATCCCCGGCGAGAGGATCTTCGAGAGGGTGCCGATATAGATCACGTAATCGCCGCCCTCGAGCTGGTAGAGGGGCGGCAGCGGTTCGCCCTCGTAGCGCAGCAGCCCATACGGGTTGTCCTCGACGATCAGGACCTCCTTGCTGCGCGCCAGCTCGATCAGGCGCCGGCGCCGCTCGATCGACATCGTCACGCCGGCCGGGTTCTGGAAGCTTGGGACCGAGTAGATGAACTTCGGCCGCCGCCCTTCGGTCGCCAGCCGTCCCAGCACCGCCTCCAGCTCGTCGATCTTCATCCCCTGCCCGTCGCATTCGATCTGGACCACGTCGGCTTGGTAGCTGCAGAAGACCGGCACCGCACCGGGGTAGGTCGGCGCCTCGCAGATCACCGGGTCGCCGGGATCGACCAGCGTCTTGCAGATCAGATCGATCGCCTGCTGGCCGCCGGTGGTGACGATCAGGTCCTCGTGGTCGGGCAGCATCCCCTCTGCGCCCATCACCTCGAGGATGCAGTCCTTTGTCTCCTCGAAGCCCTCGGTGGGGCCGTACTGCAGCGCCTCGGCCGCCGACTCCTGGGCGATCTTGGTCATCTGGGCGGCGAAGCTGGCGGGCGGGAAGGTCGAGGTGTCGGGCAGCCCGCCGGCAAGCGAGATCACCTCGGGTCGGGCGGTTATCGCCATCAGGTCGCGCATCGCCGAGGAGCGCATCGCCTGGGTGCGCTTGGCAAACAGACCCGCGTAGCGCTCGAGGTCGTGGGCGGTGGTGTGGGCGCGGCGGCGGTGCGGCGGCCCCGGCATCTCGGTCACCGCCTAAGTGTGGCGGAAGTGGTGGCCGCCGGAAGACCAAGGCCGGCGAAGGCAAGTGATCGGTCGCGGGGAGGGCGCTCGGTAGCCTCCCCGGGCGGGACTAAATGGACTTCTTTCTTGCCATCTGCCAGGCGTTGGGGATCGGCCTCGCGGTCGGGGTGCTGATCGGCGCCGTCGTTCCCAGGGGCGAGAGCGCGTCGTTGCTCGTCTGGGGCGCGGCGGTGATCGGCGCCGTCGCCGGGGCGCTCTCGATCTCCACTGACGACCAGTCGATAGTCGCCGGCATCGTCGCCGGCGCAGCCGGAGGCTGGCTGGGGGCGCGGGTGATCTCCGGCGTCGTCGTCGGCGCCGTCAGGCGCGCCGGAGGCTTCGGGTCGATCGTGCTGATCGTCGTCGTCGTCGCGCTGCTGCTGGCCGGCCTCTCGATCCTGCTGCCACCGATCTCGCTGCTGGCCGTGCTGGCCCTCGGCTGGCTGATGGTCGCCCGCCGGCGCCGAGCCGACCGCAAGTACGAGGGCCTGCGTATTTTGAGATGACCAAGGGCCTGGTCCTCGCCTATGTCGATTCGATGCGAACCGACATGCTCGAGCTGGCCGCGAGCGAGGGCCGCGCGCCGACCTTCGCGAAGCTGCTGAAGCGGGGGGTGCTGGTGCGCGAATGCGTATCCAGCTTTCCCTCGGTGACTCCGGTCGCCAGCGCCGAGATCGCCACCGGGGTCGCCGCCGATCGCCACTGGATCAGCGCCATGAACTGGTACCACCGGCTCGAGCGCCGCTATGTCGAGTACGGGTCTTCGTTCGAGGCGACCCGCGCCTTCGGCCTCTTCCGGGCCCTCTACGACCTCGTCTACAACATGAATCTCGCCCACCTCAGCCCCGAGGTGTCGACGATCTTCGAGCGCCTCGACGACGCCGGGCTGCGCACCGCCTGCACCCCGTTTCTGATCTATCGCGGACGCCATCGCCACCAGGTCTCGCTCGAGGGACTGCTGCGGCGCGCGGTCGACGTCAGCGGTACCAAGTTCCGGCACGCGACCTGGGGACCGACCGAGCTCTTCTACGGCGACCTCTATGCCAGCCGCCGCGTCCCCTGCCGGCCGACCTCTCGGCCCGGGACGGTCGACGAGTACTCGGCCTGCTGCGCGGCCGAGCTCGCCGGCCAGCGGCTGTTCGACTTCCTGCTGCTCTCGCTCCCCGACAACGACAACTACTCGCACCGCCACGGGCCCGACGAGATGGTGGAGTCGATCGCCCACGCCGACGGGGCCTTCGCGAAGCTGATCGAGGCCGCTGGGGGGCTGGACGGGTTCCTCACCGACTACGCGCTGATCCTGATGGCCGACCACGCCCAGACATCGGTCCACCGGGAGCTGCCGATCACGGCCCAGCTCGGCGAGCGCTGGCATGTGCTGCAGCCCTCCGAGGACCGGCCCGAGGACGCCCAAATCGCGGTCAGCCCGACCGCCCGCGCCGCCAACGTCTACCTGCTGCCGGGACCTGAGCAGCCCGGCCACGATCAGGTCCGGGTGGCGCTGGAGGAGATGGACGGCGTCGACGTGGTCGCCTGGATCGAGGTCGACGGCACGGCGTTGGTGCGCGAGACGCCGGGACCGCCGCCGGCCGGCGCCGAGGCCGTGGCGCGCCGCGGGGGGGCCGAGGTTCGCTTCCGGCCCGGCGAGGCCTTGACCGATCTCCGCGACGGCGGCTGGGAGCTGCGGGGCGACCCCGCCGCCCTCGACCTCGAGGTCTCCGGCGGCCGGCTGCGCAGCGAGAGCTACCCGGACGCGCTGGGGCGGCTGTGGTCGGCGCTCTGCGCGCCCCACGCCGGAGAGCTGCTCATATCCGCCACCCCCGGTTATGAGTGCGTCGACTGGGGCGGCACCTCGCACGTCGGCGGCGGCAGCCACGGATCGCTGCACCGCGGCGACTCGCTCGGCCCCCTGCTCTTCTGCGGCTGCGGCCCGCAGAACGCCGCCGAGCGCGAGCAGTGGTCGCTGCGCGACGTCGCCGCCGTCGTCTGTGAGCACTTCGGGCTCGACGGCGACGCCGAACCGGGGCGCGACCTGGCTGCGGCGATGGGGCCGACATGAGAAGGCTTGCGGCCGGCGCCGTGGTCCTGCTGCTGGTCCTGCTGCTGGCGCCGAGTGCCGGCGCCGCGACGACCCCGGTCGGCAAGCAGCAGGCGATCGCGGTTGCCAACCGCGACCCCAAGGTCGTCGCCGAGCGCGCCGAGCACCCGGGGCTGACCCCAAGCGCCTCGCTGGTCGGCGGGGCCTGGCAGGTCGACTACTTCGCCCAGGACAAGGACCTGGTCCAGGTGACCGTCGACTCGACCACCGGCCTGGTGCGCGAGTCCTGGAGCGGGTACCAGGTCGCCTGGAGGATGGCGCGCGGCTATTCGGGGGCCTTCGGCCATCGCCTCAACGCCCCCTACGTCTGGCTGCCGCTCTGCGCCCTGTTCCTGATCGGGCTGCTGGACTGGCGCCGGCCGTTGCGGATCGCCAACCTCGACCTGCTGGTCCTGCTCTCCTTCGGCGCCTCGCAGTTCTTCTTCAACCGCGCCGACATCGGCCTCTCGGTGCCGCTGCAGTACCCGCCGCTTCTGTATCTGATGGCGCGCATGCTCTGGATCGGCTTCCGCGGCCGCGGCGAGGGTCTGCGGCCGGTCTGGCCGAGCGCCTGGTTGCTGATCGCGGCGCTTTTCTTGCTCGGCTTCCGCGGCGGGCTGAACGTCGCCGACTCGGGGGTGATCGACGTTGGCTACGCCGGGGTGGTCGGCGCCGACCGGGTCGCCGACGGCAAGGCGATCTACGGGCAGGGGGCCTTCCCCGACGACGTCAGCTTCGGCGACACCTACGGCCCGGTCAACTACTACGCCTACGTCCCCTTCGAGCAGGTCTTTCCCTGGAGCGGCAGCTGGGACGACCTTCCTGCCGCACACGCGGCCGCGATCTTCTTCGACCTCGCGACCTTCGCCGGCCTTGTCCTGCTGGGCCGCCGCCTGCGCCCGGGCGCCGAGGGTCGGCGGCTTGGCGCCGTGCTCGGCTTCGGCTGGGCGGCCTACCCCTACGCGGCCTTCGTGCTCGAGTCCAACGCCAACGACAGTCTCGTCGCCCTGCTGCTGGTCGTGACCCTGCTGCTGCTGGCCAGACCCGCGGCGCGCGGCGCCGCTCTGGCGCTAGCCGGGCTGACCAAGTTCTCGCCCTTCATCCTCGCCCCGCTGCTGGCCACCCACCAGGCCGATCCCTATGCGCGGGCGTTCGGCGGCCGCGGCCGCCGCCGCGAGGCGGCGATCTTCGGGCTCGGCTTCGTCGTGGTCGCGGCGCTGGTGATGCTGCCGACCCTGATCTCGCCCGGGATCTCGACCTTCTGGCAGCGCACGATCGCCAGCCAGATCGACCGCCAATCCCCGTTCAGCGTCTGGGGGCAGGTGCCGTCGCTGGAGCCGCTGCGGATCGCCGTGATGGCGGCGGTCGGCCTGCTGGCGCTGCTGGTCGCCTTCCGCCCGCGGCGCAAGTCGGCGGTCCAGGTGGCGGCGCTGGGGGCGGCGCTTCTGATCGGCACCCAGCTGATCGCCCAGCACTGGTTCTACCTCTATCTGGTCTGGTTCTTCCCCCTGACGCTGGTCGCGCTGGGGGCGCTCAGTCCGGAGCCGGCACCAGTACCTGTTCGATCGAGTCGGCGAGCCCGTTGGGACCAATCTCGACCACCGCTCCCATCACCCACACGTCGTCCTCGGCCGTCTCGAAGCGAACCGGCATCTGCGTGAGGAAGGCCTCCAGCGCCTGCTCGCGCTTGACGCCGATCACCCCCGCCCGCGACCCGGTCATCCCGGCGTCGGTCAGGTAGGCCGTCCCGCCCGGGAGGACGCGCCCGTCGGCGGTCGGCACGTGGGTGTGGGTGCCGAAGACCGCGGCGACGCGGCCATCCAGATGCCAGCCCATCGCCACCTTCTCGCTCGTCACCTCGGCGTGGAAGTCGACGATCACGACATCGGCATCGCCCTGCAGCCGCTCGAGGATCGCGTCGACCTCGGCGAAGGGTGAGCGCGCGACCTTCAGCTGCACGGCGCCGCTGAGGTTGACGACCGCGACCCGCTGCCCGCCGATCTCGACCACGGTGTGTCCGCGCCCGGGGTTGCCGATCGGGTAGTTGGCGGGCCGGACCACGCGCTCGGCGCGGTCGAGGTAGCTGTAGGCCTCGCGGTGGCGGTAGACGTGGTTGCCGGTCGTGATCACGTCGGCCCCGGCGGCGAACATCTCGTTCGCCGTCTTCTCGGTGATTCCCAGCCCGCCGGCCGAGTTCTCGCCGTTGACGATCACCAGGTCGGGGGAGTGGCGATCGCGCAGCTCCGGCATTGCCGTCGCCAGGCCCCGGCGCCCGGGGCTGCCGACCACGTCTCCGATGAACAACGCGCGCACGGCGCGGAGCGTACCCCCGTGCCGCTAGCTTTTTGCGCGATGGATGCCACGGGAGCCGGGAATAACCCGGCGAGCGGCGGGGCCGGCCCGGGGGCGGCGCTGGAGGCGCGCGGGATCGTCAAGCGCTACGGCCGCCAGCCGGCGCTGCGCGGAGTCGACTTCGCGGCGCACCCCGGCGAGCTGCTGGCGGTGATCGGCCCCAACGGGGCCGGCAAGACGACGCTGCTCTCGATCCTCGCCGGGATCGTGCGCGCCGACGAGGGCGAGGTCCACCTGCCCCGCGGCGAGGTCGGCTGGGTGCCACAGCAGGCGGCGCTCTACCGCCGCCTCACCGTGGAGGAGAACCTGCGCCTCTTCGCCCGGCTCGAGCGGCGCCCCGACGTCGAGGCGAGCGTCGAGCAGATGCTCGAGCAGACCGCGCTCGGCGACCGCCGCCACGATCAGGTCGCGCGGCTCTCGGGCGGCAATCAGCAGCGGATCAACATCGCGATCGGCCTCCTGGCCGAGCCGATGGTGCTGCTGCTCGACGAGCCCAGCGCCGGGCTGGACCCGCGCCAGCGGGCCCGCCTCTGGGAGTTCGTCTCCGGGCTCGCCGCCGCGGGAACGACGGTGATCTTCTCGACCCACAACATCCAGGAGGCCGAGCGCTACGGACAGCGGCTGCTTCTGATCGCCGACGGTGAGCGGCTCTTCGACGGCAGCGCCGACGAGCTGCGAAACGCGGTTCGCATCGAGGCCCCGGAGGCCGCCGGGGCCGACTTCGAGAGCGCCTTCGTCGCCTACCTGCACCACCGGGGGCACTGATGCGCTGGCTGCTGCTCAAGGACCTGCAGATCCTGCGCCGCTCGCCGCTGCAGGCGGTGCTGCTGATCGTCTACCCGGTCGTGATCGCGCTGCTGGTCGGATTCGCGATCTCGCGCAGCCCCGGCAAGCCGCGGGTCGCCTTCCTCAATGAGGTCCCGCAGAACACCCCCTTCAAGATCGGCAACAAGTCGGTCGACATCGTCGGCGCCCGGTCGACGCTCTGCGAGCGGATCGAGTGCGTGCGGGTGCACAGCCGCCAGCAGGCGCTCGACAAGGTCAAGAGCGGCGACGTGCTCGGCGCCCTGATCCTGCCCAGCGACCTGGTGACCAAGCTGCAGTCGCTCTCGGGGCTCAATCCCGAGCAGCCGACCGTGCAGGTGATCGTCAATCAGGAGGACCCGGTCAAGGAGCGGCTGGTCAACGACCGCATCACCTCGCTGCTCAGCGAGGCCAACCTGAAGATCGCCCGCGAGGTGGCGCGGATCTCGACCCGGTATCTGGGCCTGATCCAGCGCGGCGGGAATTTCAACCTGCTCGGTCAGTCGTTCCCGGTCCTCGGCCTCGCCAACACCGAGCGCATCCTGCGCGCCCTGGAGCCGAGCATCAGCGACCCGGCCGAGCGGCTGGCGCTGGCGAAGGTGATCCGCTTCGCCGCCCTGGCGAACCAGAACCTCGACCTCGCCAACCCGCTCCTGTCCTCGGTCGCGCAGCCGATCAAGGTCGACAAGGAGGTGATATCGGGCAAGACGCCGCCGCTCGACGTCTTCGCGGTCGCCGTCGCGGCGACGGTGACGCTGATGTTCGTCACCGTGCTGCTGGTGGCCGGCTCGCTGGCGCTCGAGCGCGAGGAGAACGCCTTCGCCCGCCTGACCCGCGGGCTGGTCTCCAGGGCCGCCCTGCTGGCCGAGAAGATCGGCCTCGGGATGCTGCTGGCGCTGGTGGTGACGCTGCTGATGCTGGCCGGGCTGGAGATCTTCCTCTCGCTGCAATGGAGCCGGATCGGCCTCTGGTTGATCGCCATCCTTGCCGGCGGCGCCGGCTTCGCCGCCGCGGGTGCCGCGCTCGGCGCCGCCACCCGCGAGGTGCGGGCGGCTTCTTTGCTCGCCTTCATGGTCTCGCTGCCGATCGCCTTCCTCTCGCTGGTCCCGTCCGGCTCGGTCAGCCCAGGGCTGTTCGACGTGATCGGGGTGCTGACCGGGCTGTTCCCCTTCAAGCCGGCCCTGCACGCGATGGAGCGGGCGCTCGACGCCTCCGGGCCGAGCATGGGCACGGCGCTGATCCACCTCGCGGTGCTGACCGTCGTCTACGCAGTCCTCGCCCGCTTTGCGCTGCGCCGTTTCACGGCCGTTTGAGGTGGAACCCTAAAATCGCCGGCATGGCTTATCCCGGCACACGCCTGCGCCGCCTGCGCCGCACCGGGGCGCTGCGCGACCTGGTCCGCGAGAGCGAGCTGCGCCCGGCTCATCTCGTGCAGCCGCTCTTCGTCGTCTCCGGCGAGGGGCTCCGCGAGGAGGTCCCCTCGATGCCGGGGATCGAACGCCTCTCGATCTCCGAGCTCGTCGAGGAAGCCGGCGAGATCGCCGCCGCCGGGATCCGCGCCGTGCTGCTGTTCGGGATCCCCGCGCTCAAGGACGAGCAGGGCTCCGGCGCCTTCGACGACGAGGGGGTGGTGCAGATGGCGGTGCGGGCCCTGAAGGAGGCCCACCCGGACCTGGTCGTGATCACCGACGTCTGCCTCTGCGAGTACACCTCGCACGGTCACTGCGGTTTCGTCCGCGATGACGAGGTCGACAACGACATCACCATCGAGCTGCTGGCCAAGACCGCGATCTCGCAGGCCGAGGCCGGCGCCGACGCGGTGGCCCCGAGCGCGATGGCCGACGGCCAGGTGGCGGCGATCCGCGCCCAGCTCGACGAGGAGGGCCACTCGAAGATCCCGATCCTCGCCTACAGCGCCAAATACGCCTCGGCCTTCTACGGGCCGTTCCGCGAGGCCGCCGAGTCGACGCCGGAGTTCGGCGACCGCCGCGGCTACCAGATGGACCCCGCCAACGCCGCCGAGGCGGTGCGCGAGGCCAAGCTGGACCTCGAGGAGGGCGCCGACATGATCATGGTCAAGCCTGCGGTCCCCTACCTGGACGTGATCGCCCGCGTCAAGCGGGAGACCGATGCGCCGCTCGCCGCCTACCACGTCTCCGGCGAGTACTCGATGCTGAAGGCGGCGGCCGCCAACGGCTGGATCGACGAGCGGGCTGCGGTGCTGGAGACGCTGACCGCGATCCGCCGCGCCGGCGCCGACGTCGTCATCACCTACCACGCCAAGGAGGTGGCGGGGTGGCTGGAGTGAGGGCTCCGCAGCCGAAGCTGCGCTCGCGGGCCGGCGGAGCGGCGGTGCCGCTGGACGACGTCGACAGGCGGGTGATGAACCTGTTGCAGTCGAGTTTTCCCCTGCAAAGGGAGCCGTTCACCTTGCTCGCACCGGAGGCCGAGCTGGAGGTCGAAGAGCTCAAGGCCCGCACCCAGCGCCTGCTCGAGCAGCGGATCATCCGCGAGATCACGCCGATCTTCGACACCCGGGCGCTCGGCTACAGCTCGATGCTCGTCGCCGCAAAGGTCGATTCCGAAAACCCGCAGCGGGCGGCCAAGATCGTCAACTCCCACCCCGGCGTCTCGCACAACTACCTGCGCACCCACGACTTCAACCTCTGGTTCACGATCGCGACCCCGCCCGACTCCGAGCTCGGCCTGCCGGGGACGCTGGAGGCGCTGATGCGCGAGACCGGGGCCGAGTCGATGCGCGAGCTGCCGACCCTGACCCTCTTCAAGATCAACATGAACCTGGAGATGGAGGGCGGCACCGACAAGCTCGCCGCAGCCGTCGACATGGCGCCCCCGCGCGAGCTCGAGGCCCAGCCCTACGACGAGACCGACATCGCGGTGATCCGCGCCCTCCAGGGCCCGATGCAGGTCGTCGACCGCCCCTACGACGCCGCCGCCGAGCAGGTGGGGATGAGCCCCGGCGACTTCCTCGCCCACCTGCAGGGAATGGTCGATCGCAAGATCCTGCGGCGGGTGGCGGCGATCCTCTTTCACCGCAGGGCCGGCTTCTCGGCCAACGGGATGGGGGTCTGGCGCGTGCCCGAGGACGAGATCGCCAGCACCGGCCGCCGTATGGCCGCCTTCCGCGGAATCTCGCACTGCTACCAGCGCCCGACCTATCCCGACTGGCCCTACAGCGTCTTCACGATGGCCCACGGACGCTCGAAGGAGGAGTGCGACGCGGTCCTCGATTCGATCGCCCGCGAGTGCGAGATCGGAGAGCAGGACCGGGCCACCCTCTACTCCTCGACCGAGTACAAGAAGATCCGCCTGCACTACTTCACGCCGGACTACGCCGAGTGGGAAGCCGAGCACGGTTGAGCGACAGCTCAGCCGAGCTCTACGCCCGAGCCCTGCAGCTGCTTCCCGGGGGAGTCAACTCCCCGGTGCGGGCGATGCGCCAGATCGGCTGCGACCCGATCTTCATCGCCGCCGGGGAGGGCTGCGAGATCACCGACGTCGACGGCAACCGCTACCTCGACTGGGTCGGCTCCTGGGGCCCGCTGATCCTCGGCCACGCCCACCCGGCGGTCGTCGAAGCGGTGCGCGAGGCGGCCGGGCGGGGGACGAGCTACGGCGCCGCCACCGCGGGCGAGGTCGAGCTGGCGGCCGAGGTCGCGGCGCGGATCCCGTCGGTGCAGATGCTGCGGATGACCAGCTCCGGGACAGAGGCGGCGATGAGCGCCGTGCGCCTGGCCCGGGCCGCGACCGGTCGCGAGGTGGTGGTCAAGTTTGCCGGCGCCTACCACGGCCACTCGGACGGGCTGCTGGTCGACGCCGGCTCCGGAATGGCGACCCTCGGCGTGCCGGCCTCTCCGGGGGTCACCGCAGCCCAGGCGGCGGGCACGGTGGTGGTGCCATGGAACGACCGTGATGCTGTGACCGAGGCGCTGCAGCGGCACGAGGTCGCGGCGCTGCTGGCCGAACCGGTGGCGGCCAACATGGGCGTTGTCCCGCCCGCCGACGGCTTTCTGCAGTTCCTGCGCCAGGCGACGAGCGAGCACGGCGCCCTGCTCGTCTTCGACGAGGTGATCACGGGCTTTCGGGTCAGCCGCGGGGGCGCCCAGGAGCTCTACGGGGTCGAGCCCGACCTGACGGTGCTGGGCAAGGTGCTCGGAGGAGGGCTGCCGGCGGCGGCCTTCGGCGGCGGCCGCGAGCTGATGGAGCGGATCGCCCCGGCCGGCGACGTCTACGTGGCCGGGACGCTGTCGGGCAACCCGCTTGCGGTTGCGGCGGGCCTCGCCACCCTGCGCCAGCTCGACGCCCCGGCCTATGCGCGGCTCGGCGAGCTGACCGATCTGCTCGCGGCCGGGCTGCGCCAGGCTGCCGCCGGACTGCCGCTGCAGATCGCCGCCGTTCCCGGCCTGCTGACCCTCTTCTTCAGCCCTGAGCCGGTGCGGGACTTCGCAGCTGCGTCGGCCAGCGACCTCGGCGCTCACGCACGCTTCTGCCGCGCGATGCTCGACCGCGGCATCTACCCGCCGCCCTCGCAGTTCGAGGCCTGGTTCGTCTCCCTCGCCCACGATGAGGCCGCGATCGAGCGCACGGTGAAGGCCGCAGGCGAGTCGCTGGCCGCTGCGCTGGCGTAATCTCGCGGTCGTTGACGCCTGGACCCGAAGAGGCGCTGGTGCTGCTCGCCGAGCAGCTGCGGCATGAGGACACGGTGATCTCGTCCCACGTGGTCGAGCCGCGGGCAGAGCCGGCACTCGGCCCGCTGGCGGCCGCCGGACCCCGGACTGCGGCTGATGCGGGGGAGTACTCCATGGTCGTGGAGGCGATCCGCGAGGGCTATGAGCTGCACTACGGAAGCCCCCGCATCCTCTCCGGCCAGGACGAGGACATGGCCCTGCTCGCCGGCGACTACCTCTACGCGCTGGGCCTCGAACGGCTGGCGATGCTGGGCGATGGTGAGGCGGTGGCTGAGCTCTCCGACCTGATCAGCATCTGCGCCGCCTCACACGCCGAGGGCGCCGAGGGCGCGGTGCCGCCGCTCTGGCTGGCCGCCTGCGTCGCGGTCGGCTGTGGCTCCGGCGCGGCTCACCGCGCAGCCAAGGCGGCGGCCCGGGCGATCGACCCCGCCGCGGGCCGGGCGCTGCTCGAGGCGGCGTCCGAGAAAGCGGCCGCTGCCGGCATCGAGAACGATCTGGACCGCGCCGCCGAGTCAATAGACTTCGCGATTCCGAGACCGGCAGACAGTGGCTGACGAACGCGAACAGCGAGAGGCGGGGCCCTTCGCGGGCAAGGAGCCGGCAAAGCCCGATCCACCCGGCTATTTCCCCGGCGAGTCGATGACCCGCAGGCGGGCCTTCACGGTCGCCGTGCAGGCGATCGGCGGAGTCGCCGTCGGCGCCGTGGCGCTGCCCGCGATCGGCTTCGCGGTGGCGCCGATGTTCCACCGCGGCAAGGAGCGCTGGGAAGCGGTCGGACCGGTCAGCGACTTCAGCTCCGACACCTACCGCGAGGTCGCCTTCACGTTGGTGCAGGGGATCGGCGAGGCCGGCAAGACGATCGCCTACGTTCGCAAGGGCTCGACCGACCTGCACGAGGACCCGAAGACCTACATCGCGATCTCCTCCCGCTGCGCCCACGTCGGCTGCCCGGTCAGCTTCGTCCAGGCTGCGGGCAATTTCATCTGCCCCTGCCACGGCGGCGTCTACGACTTCGAGGGCAAGCGGATCGGCGGCCCGCCGGTGCGCCCCCTTGACCGCTTCCAGACCCGGATCCGCGCCGGCAAGGTCGAGGTCGGCCCGCGCTACAGCGTCACCTCGCAGCTGGAGCCGGTGCGCGCCCGTGACCCGGGCGAGTTCGTGGGCGGGATCTGGAACTACCTCTATCCCCCGCGTCCCTCGACCTTCCCGCCACCCTGATCTGAGCGATGAAGCTTCCGCTACCAGCCGCGCTGCGCAAGCCCGCCAAGCCGGGCGCCAACGGCCATGGCAACGGCCAGGCCCCGGCCGACCTGACCAAGGAGCCGGCGCCGCCCCCCAGCGACACCGACCGCCTGGTGGCCGGAACGGCCGAGGCAGGCAAGGACGTCCTCGGCTGGGTCGACCAGCGCACTGGCGGCTCGGGCTTTCTCACCGGGATGCTCTACCGCAAGGTCCCGAAGGGGACCAACTGGTACTACACGCTCGGCTCGGCGACCCTGTTCGCCTTCGTGATCCAGGCGATCACCGGGGTCTTCCTGGCGATGTTCTACACGCCGTCGCCGACCGAGGCCTACGGCTCGATCACCCACATCAACAACGACGTGCCGCTCGGCGAATTCGTTCACGGGCTGCACAAGTGGGGCGCCAGCGTGATGATCATCCTGATCTTCCTCCACATGGGGCGGGTCTTCTTCTTCGGCGCCTACAAGTACCCGCGCGAGCTCAACTGGGTGATCGGCGCCGTGCTGCTGATCCTGACGATGGTGATGGGGCTGACCGGATACCTGCTGCCCTTCGACCAGCAGTCCTTCTGGGCCACGACGGTGGCCAACAACATCACCGCGACGGGGCCCGTCCTCGGGCCCTACCTGGCCGACTTCTTACGCGCCGGCCCGGAGTTCGGGGCCACGACGCTGTCGCGCTTCTACGCGATCCACATGCTGCTGATACCGGGAGCGATCATTGCCCTGATCGGCGCCCACCTCTACCTGGTGGTGAAGCTGGGCACGACGGCGCCGCCCTGGCTCAAGGCCGACCCGCCGCAGGCGGCGCTGCCGGTCGAACAGGTGACCGCGGGCGCGAACGGCAGCGGCAACGGCGCCGCGCCCCGGATCGAGGCCTCCGAGGAATGAGCGCCGGCCGATGAAGAACAGCGACAAGGAGCAGTACCTCCGCGACTACGAGGTGCAGAAGAAGAAGGGCAAGCCGTTCTTTCCCTACGCGGTGCTGAAGGACTCGACGATGATGCTGGTCGTCGCCATCGTGGTGATCGTTCTGTCGCTGGTCCTCGGCGCGGCCCAGGGACCCAGCGTGGACCCGACGACGACGACCTACGTGCCGCGGCCCGACTGGTACTTCTATTTCCTCTTCGAGCTGCTGCGGGTGTTCCGAAACCACCCCATCTACACCCCGCTGGCGACGGTGATCATCCCGACGATCGCGATGGTGGCGATGATCCTGCTGCCGTTCTACGACCGCGGCCCGGAGCGCCGGCCCGAGCACCGGCCGATCGCGACCACCGCCGGGATCATGGTCATCCTCGCGATGGCCTATTTGACCCTCGCCGGCGCCACCACCGGCTCGCCGAACGAGATCGCCCTCGCCGTGCCGCCCCAATACAAGGCCGGTGAGGAGGTTGCGGCGCAGTCCGGCTGCGGCGCCTGCCACACCATCGGCGAGAACGGCAACAACGGCCCGGGGCCAGACCTGACCCACATCGGAGCCCGGATCCCGCGCGCGGCGATCGTCCGCTCGCTCGAGATCGGCCCCGGCATCATGCCCTCGTTCAAGGATCTGCCGCCGAAGAAGCTCAACGCGCTGGCGGACTTCCTCGCCTCGCGCGACTGAGCGCACGGCAAAGCGTCGCAGTTCGCGCGACGATGCCCAGCTTGAGCTCCACCGGACGCCCCAGCCGTGGGTCGGAGCAGTTCTCGACCCAGGTCAACCGCATGTTCGACCGCATCGCGGCCCATTACGACGCGATGAACTCGGTCATGACCGCCGGCCTGCACCACCGCTGGCGCCGGCGCGCGACCGACCGCACCGAGCTCGGACCCGGTGACGCGGCGCTCGACGTCTGCTGCGGGACCGGTGACCTGGCGCTGGAGATGGCGGCGCGGGTCGGACCGGCCGGGAGCGTGACCGGCTGCGATTTCTCCGAGCCGATGCTCGAGCTCGCCCGCGCCAAGGCCGCCGAGCGCGGGGCGGGCACGGTGCGCTTCGAGTGGGCCGATGCGCTGCAGCTGCCCTACGAGGACGCGTCCTTCGACGCCGTCACGGTCGGCTTCGGGGTCCGCAACCTCTCCGACCTCGACCGCGGGCTGGTGGAGATGGCGCGGGTCCTGCGCCCCGGCGGACGCCTGGTGATCCTCGAGATCACCCAGCCCCGGCGGCCGCCTCTGTCGAGCTTCTACTCGCTCTGGTTCGACCGCCTGGTGCCGCTGCTGGGGACCCTGGCCGGCGACCGCGACGCCTACAGCTACCTGCCGGAGTCGGTGCGCAGCTTCCCATCGCCGCAGGGGCTGGCTGAGCGGATGGACGCGGCCGGCCTGGAGGCGATCCGGGTCACCGTCCTGGCCGGCGGGATCATCGCGATCCACAGCGGCCGCCGACCGCAGGCGGACGGGGAGCCAGGTCCGTGAGCCCGCGCCACTCCGCGGTGCCGCCGCCGGTCACCGCCGTCCTCGACGCGGCAAGCGCCTGGCTGCCGACCCGGCTCGGAGCCGTGGAGACGAAGCTGCGGGACGCCGCCGAGGGCCACGGGCCGCGTCTGCAGCGCGACGCCACGGCGACGCTACTCGCCGGCGGCAAGAGGCTGCGGCCGCTGCTGGTGCTGCTCTGCGGCGGCGCCACCGGAGGCGAGGCGGCGGTGCGATCGGCGACCGCGGTCGAGCTCGTGCACATGGCGACCCTGGTCCACGACGACGTCCTCGACGCCGCGCCGCTGCGCCGCGGCCGGCCCACGATCGCCGCGACCTCGGGCCGGGCTCCGGCGACGGCGGCGGGCGACCTGCTCTTTTCGCGCGCCTTCGCGCTGCTCGCGGAGGCCGGGGACGGCGGCCAGGTGGGGCTGCTCAGCCAGGCCTCGGTGGCCCTGGCCCGCGGGGAGCTGGCCCAGCGCCGCGACGAGTACGACACCGCGATCAGCGCCGAGCGCTACATGGAGCGCTGCCGGCTGAAGACCGCGCGCCTGTTCGAGTGCGCCTGCCTGATGGGCTGGACCGCGCGCCGCGGCGCCAACGGAGGCGGCGGCGAAGAGCAGCTGCGTTCCTTCGGCTCCGAGATCGGGCTCGCCTTCCAGCTCCTCGACGACGTCCTCGACGTCAGCGGCCCGCCGGAGCGCACCGGCAAGGCGCGGGGGACGGACCTGCTCGACGGCACCGTGACGCTGCCTCTGATCACCGCAATGCGACGCGACCCGGCCCTGGCCGAGGTCGAGCTTCGCGGCCTCGATCAGGCGGGGGCGGAGCGGGTCTGCGACCGTATCGCCGCCACCGGCGCGTTGGAGGAAGTGCGCGAAGAGGCGCTGCGGATGGTTGCCGAAGCCAAGCGCAGCCTCGCCGCACCGGTCTTCGACGCCGAGCAGCGCGAGCTGCTGGAGATGGTCGCCGACGGCGTGGTCGAGCGCTACGCCTAGGGCTAAAAGTCTTCGGGCAGGATCTGGTCGGCCTGCAGGGCGGAGACGAAGCGGTCGATCGCCTCTTCCATGTTCGACTGCTGCAGGGCACGCAGTTCCTCGGCCAGCTCACGGGTGCCGAAGTCCAGCTGCTCGTCGTAATCGTCGATCGTCGACTCGAGATGGATGTCGTCGCCGTTCCACTCGCATTCGGGGCAGCGGCGCCAGAGACGCCACTCGTTGCTGCTTGCAACCTGCTCCCAGGCGACTGGCTGGACCAGCTTCGAGGTGCAGTCAGGGCAGACGTGCAGCTCGACCTTGGTCTGGACCTTGCTGGTCGGCGTTTGGCTGTTTCCCGTTGCCATGTTGAGCGCCATATCGGGGAATGCCTATCGCGAGTTGACCCCACTTTTTGGTGACTTCGGGAAAAGCCCCATTAACGGGTACGGGTGCCTCGTCAATAGACTGGATTTGCCCATGCACGGACCCCTGTTTTCAGACCGGCGATGGTTCTGAGCGACCGCACGATCCGGGCCGAGATCGAGGCCGGGCGCCTCGCCTTCGAGCCCTACGACGCGACGATGGTGCAGCCATCGAGCGTCGACGTACGAGTCGACGGGAAGTTCCGCGTCTTTCACAACGGCCGCTATCCGTTCATCGACGTGCGCCAGCCGATGGACGACCTCACCGAGCTGGTCGAGATCGGGGAGGAGGATCCCTTCATCCTTCATCCGGGCGAGTTCGTGCTCGGCCAGACCCTGGAGCGAGTGCGCCTGCCCGACGACCTCGTCGCCCGGCTCGAGGGCAAGAGCTCGCTCGGTCGGCTCGGCCTGCTGATCCACTCGACCGCCGGCTTCGTCGATGCGGGCTTCGAGGGCAACCTGACGCTCGAGCTCTCCAACGTCGCCAACCTGCCGATCACGATCTACCATCGGATGCCGATCGGCCAGATCTCGTTCATGCGCATGGACGGGCCGGTCGAGAGCCCCTATGGCTCGCGTGAGGCGGGCAGCAAGTACCAGGGCCAGGCCGAGCCGACGCCCAGCCGCTACCACCTCAACTTCGAAGCCGACGGCGGGCGGGAAAAGTCATAAAGGGGCGCTGCAGGGGGCCGATGCCCGCGCGCCGGTAGCATTCGGTCTGTGATTCCGAATATCGGATTGCCCGAAATCCTCGTCGTGCTGGTGATCGCCCTGATCGTCTTCGGCCCCAAACGGCTGCCGGAGCTTGGCAAGTCGTTGGGCAAGGGGATAAACGAGTTCAAGGGCGCAATGAGCGGCGACGACGAGGACGAGGACGACAAGCAGATGCGCGAGCTGCAGCAGTCGAAGGCCGCGGCCGAGGCTGAAGCGGTCGAGCCCGTCGAGGGCGAGGTAGTCACCGAGAAACGGGCCTAGGAGGCCGCGTCTCGATGGCCCGCCTCAAGGCGGCCAGGCATGAGGACCGCCTGACCCTCGTCGAGCACCTCGACGAGCTGCGCACTCGTCTCATCGTCTCGGTCGCCGTCTTCTGCGTTGCCCTGGCGCTGTGCTTCTGGCAGAACCACCTGCTGCTCGACATCGCCAGGGGCCCGCTGCCCTCCAACCACGACAAGCTGCTCACCTTCGGGGTCACCGAGCCGTTCATGAGCACCTTCACGATCTCTGCCTACGGGGCGATCATCCTCTCGCTGCCGATCGTCCTCTACCAGCTCTACGCCTTCGTCCTGCCGGCCTTCAGCGACGCCGAGCGCCGGGTCGTGACGCCGCTGCTGTTCATGATCCCGCTGCTGTTCGTGGCCGGGATCGTCTTCGCTTACTTCATCGTCATGCCCACGGCGGTCAAGTTCCTGCTCAACTTCAACGACAACCAATTCAACGTTCAGGTCCGGGCCCGCGACTACTACTCGTTCTTCGCCACCACCCTGCTCGCGGTCGGGGTGATCTTCCAGGTGCCAATCGGGATCCTCGCCGCGACCAAGCTCGGGATCGTGACCCCGAAGCAGCTCTCGAAGAACCGCCGCTACGCCTATCTGATCATCTCGATCGTCGCCGCGGCGCTGCCCGGGGTGGACCCGATAACGATGCTGATCGAGATGGTGCCCCTGATCGTGCTCTACGAGTTGAGTATCGTCCTGGCCCGGCTCTTCGGCGGGCAGGCGGAGCGGCGATTGCCCGAGCCCTCGACCCAGGAGTAGATCGTGGCCGACAGCGGCGAGCACAGAATGGTCTTTGACCTGCGTGGCAAGCGCAAGCGGCTGGTGCAGGTCGTCTACGCGCTGCTGGCGCTGTTGATGACGACAAGTCTCTTCTTCGTCGTCGGCCCGGTCAACCTCGACTCGCTGTTCAACAACTCAAGCGGCAGCAGCACCAACTTCGACGACCAGGCCAAGCAGGTCGAGGTCAAGCTGGCCAAGGACCCCCGCAACCCGAAGCTTCTGGCGGCTGACGTAAGGGCGCGCTACACGGCCGGCAACGGCCAGATCCAGTTCGACCCCGCGACCGGCGCCCCGACCGGCCTCACACAGGGTGCGGTCAACGACTTCGGCAAGTCCGGCGACGCATGGCTTCGCTACCTCAAGGTGCGACCCAAGCCGGACCCCAACGTCGCCCAGCTGGCGGCCACCGCGCTGCTGTACTCGGCCGCGACCGCACCGGCGCTCGAGTTCAAGGCGAAGATCACCGCGGCTGCGAATGCCCAGCAGGTCTTCGCCGACGCCAAGCCGAGCCTGAACTCGTACCTGACCCTGGCCCGCTACCGCTACTTCTCCGGCGACACGCAGGGCGGCGACGAGGCCGCCGCGAAGGCGGTCAAGGCGGCGCCGTCGACGCAGCGCAATGCCGTCAAGCAGGCGGTGGCCCAGTACAGCAAGCAGGGCGAGCAGATCCAGAAGCAGATCAAGGCCTCGACCAAGTTCCACAAGGGCGGCGCCGGCAAGCAGGCGCTGCAGAACCCGCTCGGCGGCCTCTCCGGCGGGGGCAGCCTCGGTACCTCCCCCTAGTCGCACCCCCACTGCCGTTGCAGCGGCGGGACCTACACTTGGATCGTGTCGCTCCCAGCCAGGGAAGCCGCGTTGAGCCGGCGCCGGGTCGCGCTTCTGAGTGTCGAAGTCCTGCTCTCGGTGGCCGTCGCGACCGGCCTGGTGGCGCTGCTGGACCAGGTCGCTCCGATCACCGGCCTCGGCGTCGTCTACATGCTCGCGGTGCTGGCGATCGCCGTCCGCCGCGGCGAGCTTGCCGCCCTCGCCACTGCGGTGCTGAGCGTGATCGCGCTGAACTACTTCTTCATCGAGCCGCGCCACCGGCTGACGATCTCCGACTCCGAGAACGTCGTCGCGCTCGCGGTCCTGCTGATCGCCGCGATCGTGATTGGCCGCCTCGCCGCGACCTCGCGTGAGCGGGCGCGGGAGGCCGAGCGCCGGGCGACGCACGCGGCGGCGCGCGAGCGGGAGGCCGCGGTGCTGGCCGAAGCGGCCTCGGCGGTGCTGGCCGGCGGCGATCTCGACGCCCAGCTGGAGAACCTGGGCCGCAGCGTCGCCGAGTCGACCGGTGGCGAGCTGCGGATCGAGCTCAGCTCCGCCCCGCCGCAGGGTGAGGCCTCGGTGGTGCCGCTCTCATCGAGGCGGCGCCCCGGATGGATCCTCGCCGCCGGCGATGCGGGCTGGGAGCGGGAGGACCTGCAGCGGATGGCGGATCCGCTCGGCCGGCTGATCGACGTCGCCCACGAGCACGAGCGGATCAGCAGCCAGTTCGCCGAGAGTGAGGCGACGCGACGGGCCGATGCCGCGAAGACGGCGCTGCTGCACGCGATCTCGCACGATCTGCGCTCGCCGCTGACCGCGATCACGACTGCCGCCGGAGGGTTGCGCGCGGGGACGATCTCCGAGCAGGACCGGCGCGAGCTGCTCTCGGTGATCGACGACCAGTCCGATCGCCTGGCGCGGCTGGTCGACGACCTGCTCGACGTCTCGCGGATCCAGGCTGGAGCGGTGAACCCGCGCACCGACTGGTGCGACATCGCCGAGGTGGCGGCGAACGCCGCCGCCGGGATCAGGGCCCGGCTCGGCGAGCGTCAAATCGATTTCGAACTGCCACCCGACCTGCCGCTGGTCAAGGCCGACCCGGCGCAGCTGGAGCGCGTCTTCTCGAACCTGATCGAGAACGCGATCCGCTACTCGCCCGAGGACGAGCCGGTGCGGATCAGCGGCGGCAGCGGCGGGGGGAAGGTGATCGTGCGGGTGACCGACCGCGGCGATGGGATACCCCCGCGACGGCAGGCAGAGATCTTCGAGCCCTTCGTCACCGGCGACGGCGGTCACGGGGGGTCGGGCCTGGGGCTGGCGATCTGCCGCGGTCTCGTCGAGGCCAATGGAGGTGCGATCAGGCTGCAGAGCGGGACCATGGACGGGACCTCGTTCGCGCTCTCGTTCCCGCTCGAGCCGCAGCCGGCGCCGACCGCATGAGCCGGGTGCTGGTCGTCGACGACGAGCCGCAGATCGTCCGCGGCCTGAAGGTGATCCTTCGCGATGCCGGCTACGAGGTCGAGACGGCGGCCGACAAGGAGGGTGCGCTGGCGGTGCTTTCGTCGCGGCCGCCCGAGGCGCTGGTCCTCGACCTGGTGCTGCCCGACGGTAGTGGGGTCGAGGTCTGCCGCGAGCTGCGCAAGTGGAGCCAGCTGCCGATCCTCGTCCTCTCGGCGGTCGGCGACGAGCGCGAGAAGGTCAAGGCGCTCGACGCCGGCGCCGACGACTACGTCACCAAGCCGTTCGGGACCGAGGAACTGCTGGCCCGGCTGCGGGCGGTGATGCGGCGTGGCGGCGACGACGGCGCCGAGCCGACGCTGACGATCGGCGAGCTGGAGATCGACCTCGCGGGCCGCAGCGTGCGCCGAGGGGGGGATGAGGTCCACCTGACCCCGATCGAGTTCGATCTGCTGCGGGCGCTGGCCGTGCACCGCGGCAAGCTCGTCACCCAGCGCCAGCTCCTGCACGAGGTCTGGGGACCGGGCTACGAGGACGAGACCCACTACCTGCGGGTCCACTTCGCCCACATCCGCCGCAAGCTCGAGCCCGAGCCCTCGCGGCCCCGCTACCTGATCACCGAGCCGGGCATCGGCTACCGCCTGCGCGAAGGTTTCTAGGTCGGCAAGCCGGTGCCCGTCGGCTGATCGAGCCCGGCCGCGATTCCTATACTTCGACCCGGCCTCGGCACCCCGGGGCCGCTGCTATCAGGGCCGTTAGCTCAACTGGCAGAGCAGGAGACTCTTAATCTCAAGGTTGAAGGTTCGAGTCCTTCACGGCCCATTTCAGTTATCAGCGGAGTGCTCGCGGGCGAGGCGATCGAGCACCTCCGCGAGCCCGTCGGGGTCCTCGACCATCGGGAAGTGGCCGGTTTGGATCTCGATCGGCTCGATGCCGAGCACTTCGTGGGCCATGTAGCGCTCGAACTCCGGCTCGAAGAACTCGTCCTCGCTGGCATAGATGAGCGCGGTCGGGACGTCGGGATGCCCGTCGAGCGGGTAGGTGGCCGCCGCGGCGCCGGGCAGCAGCCGGTCGGCCAGCGCGCGGGCGGTCTCCGGAGGTAAACGGCTGTACATCGCGTCGATCGCCGCCTCCGGTTCCCAGGTCATCGAACCGTCCTCTGCGGTGGGCGGGAAGGGGAAGCCGTCGCGGAAGGGCTTCGGGGCGCCTTGTGGCGCGAATTGGGCGAGCCGCGGGCACAGGTGCACGAGCAGGGTGCCGGGATTCTCGTGGGCCGCAAACGCCGCGTAGCCCGAGCACCCCGAATGCCCGACGATGACGACAGGGCCGCTGACGCCTTCGAGAGCGTCGAGCGCCGGCTGGACACGCTCCTCGAAGCTCGCATCGGAATCGTGGAGGAGCAGCTCCGGCGCCAAAGCCTCGTGGCCGCGCTCCTGCAGCGGCCCGAGCAGTGGATCCCACGACGACGCGTCGTGCCAGTTCCCGTGCATCAGGCAGAAGGTGACCAAGGGTATGTCCTTGGACGAGACAGCTCCGATGCGATGATCGTATCTCTGGTGAAAGACTGGCTATTCAAGTGACGGGCGGGCAACGACCATGACGCAGAAGAACAGTGACCCCCCTGCTCAGCTGATCGACGCGCGGATCAGGGAGCTGGGTGATTGGCGCGGCGAGACCCTCGCTCGGGTGCGGGCTGTGATCAAGCAGGCCGACCCCGAAGTGGTCGAGGAGGTGAAGTGGAGAAAGCCCTCTTCTCCGGCCGGCGTCCCCGTCTGGTCGCACGACGGAATCATCTGCACCGGCGAGGTCTACAAGAGCCGAGTCAAGATGACCTTCGCCAAGGGAGCCTCGCTGGATGATCCCTCGGGCCTCTTCAACTCCAGCCTCGAGGGCAACACCAGGCGGGCGATCGATATCCACGAGGGCGAGAAGATCGACGAGAAGGCGCTGAAGGCGCTGGTTCGCGCCGCCGTGGCCCACAACACCTCCGGCTGAGGGCAGCTCCCCGGGCTTTGTGCGGATGCACAGCGATCGCCCGCCAAATTCGTCACTTGGTGGTTGATCGGCCGATCCGGCGCATCTAAAGTCCGCGCTTGGAGTCGAGGCGCAATCGCGGGATTGCAGCCGGCTCCGACAGGGGCCTTACGCGTGGGAGAGCGCCGGAAAACGCAGCCGATCGCGAGCGTTGTTGGGATGACGCTGGCGACGCTTGCGCTGGCTCTGGCGTCCGGCAGCGCCAGCGCCGCGCCGGCGCTCGACCCCGCGGTCGAGGCCAGCAATTACTCGAAGACGCAGGAGCGCCAGGCGATCTACGACACGCCGCAGTACCAGGCGCAGCTGGCCGCCGACAGCCTGCAGTCGCAGGCGCAGGCGATCCAGACCGAGGCCCAGGACCCTGAGCGCGAGTTCATGAGCGACCTCTGCTGGAACCTCGGCAACGGCTGCGCCGGCGACATCCGCCTCAACGACTGGGGCCCGAAGGGGTACGGGATCGTCAAGCCGGTGCTCTTCACCGCTCGTGACGGAGCCACCCTCTCGGGCCATGTCTGGGCGACCCGGTCCGGCCCGGCGCAGCGGCCGGGCATCGTGATCACCAACGGCTCGGTCCAGGCCGACGAGCAGATGTACTGGTACGCGGCCCAGACCCTGGCCAAGGCCGGCTACGTGGTCCTGACCTTCGACCCCCAGGGCCAGGGCCAGTCCGACACCTTCGGCGAGGGCGGCGATCGCAGCGAGGGCTTCCCGGCCCAGTCCGACGGGCGGCCGTTCTTCGACGGCACCGAGGACGCGCTGAACTTCTTCTTCTCCACCCCGCAGCAGCCCTACGTCCCCGAGAGCTCCTGTTCGACCGGGACCAGCCACGCCGCGAAGCAGAGCCGCCGGGTCGCCGCCGGGCTCGATGCCGGCTACAACCCCTTCTGGCAGCTCTTCGACCATCGCAACGTCGGCCTCGCCGGCCACTCCTACGGCGCCGCCGGGGTCTCCTACATCGGCCAGTGGGATCCGCGCGTCGACGCGATCGTCGCCTGGGACAACCTCAGTCAGGCCTCGCCGGGGACCAACAACGGCAGCTTTCCCCCCGGTGAGGCGGGCTGCCCCGCGCACCCCGGCGATCGCACCGACATGACCCCGCAGCTGGCCAAGGGACACGGAAAGCCGGCGCTGGGGATGTCGGCCGACTATTTCCTGCCGCCGACTCCGAATACCTCATACCCCGACCAGAGCATCTGCCCCGGGGTCGAGCAGGCCTTCGAGAAGGGCGTCCAGCCGTCGATGAACGACGCCCAGACCTGCAAGTCGCTGGCCTCGGTCGAGTACTCCAAGCACGGGATCGACAGCGGCGAGATCGTGATCCGCGGCGGCTCGCACCTCGACTTCAGCTTCATTCCCAACCAGGCCTTCGGCGCCACCCTGCGCGGCGCCGACGAGATCGCCTGGTACACGACCGCCTGGTTCGACAAGTACCTCAAACACAACCCGAAGGCCGATGCCCGCCTGCTCACCAACCGCTGGCGCAGCGACGCCCAGGAGGCCGCCGTCGACCCGGGACACGACGGCAACACCTTCTCCTTCTACCACCCGTCCAGGCTCGAGATTCACACCTTCGCCGGGCAGCGGATGGTCGCGCGCGGAAAGCGTCTCGTCGCGCGCGGCAAGCGGCTCAAGCGCAAGGGCCGGGTGCACCGCGGCCGCCGCCTCGCGCACCGCGGCCGCCATCTCGTCGCCAAGGGTCGCAAGCCCTTCGACTGCGAGGACATCCGCAGCGGCTGCGGCGGCAAGCTGACCGCCAACGATGGCTGGCCCGGCGAGTACGGCTACTTCGGCATCGACACGACCTCAGACCACGTCTTGCCGGGCACCCTCGATCCGGCGCAGCCGGCGCCGCACCACCACCACCACCACAAGCACCACCACCACCACCACGGCTGAGCGCCGGCTAGCCGGCCTGAGGCTGCTCGCGGATCCAGGCGAGGATCGCGCGCGAGTGGTTGAGGACGGTGCCGTCGGCCAGCTTCAGGGCCGGCAGCTTCTTCGATCCTGTTGACTGCTCGAGCTCGTCGCGCGAGCCCTTGCGCAGGAACGGGATCGGGTTGCCATGGGCCGCGATCACCTTGTCGTACTCGATGCCGGCGCCGCGCAACGCCTCCTGGACCCGGCGGCAGGGATGAATCCTCGGGCCTCCGTCGTCCCCGTGGCAGACGTACAGGGTCGGCTTCTCGGTCATTCGCAGAGCCTAGCTCGGTTGCCCTGACAGACTCCGGCGGTGCTCGACGAGCGGATGATCAGGGCGCTGCACGTGCAGGAGCTGCGGCGCAGCGAGCTTCACGCCGAGCACCAGCCCCACGTCCTCTTTCAGGCCTCGACCGTCGGGGCTCTTCTGGACGGCGCCTACGAGGGCGACGTCAGCTTCGCCGAGCTGGCCGAGCACGGCGACCTCGGCCTCGGGACGCTGAACGGTCTCGACGGCGAGATGATCGCCCTCGACGGCCGCTTCTGGCGCGCCGACGTCGAGGGAGCGATCCACGAGGTCGACCCGGCCGAACGGACGCCGTTCGCGGTCATGGCCTGGTTTTCGCCTTCACTCGAGTTCGAGCTCGCCGCGCCGCTCGGCGACGACGACTTTCGCGCCGCCCTCGATGCCCGCATTCCTTTCGGCACCGCCTCCTGTGCACTGAGGATCGAAGGCGAGTTCGAGCTCGTCCATGCGCGTTCGGTGCCGCGTCAGCTTCCTCCCTACCGGCCGCTGACCGAGGTCGTCGCCGAGCAGCGGGTCTTCGACTTCCATGACGCCGCCGGGACGATGGTCGGCTTCCGCTTCCCCGACTACGCCGCCGGGCTCGAGCTCGGCGGCTATCACCTGCACTTCATCAGCGAGGACCGCCGTCGCGGCGGCCACGTCCTCAGCTGCACCCCGCGGCGTATTCGCGTCCGGATCGATCCCTCCGAGGACCTTCACGTCGAGCTTCCGCCGGGCGTCGACCTCGGCGACGCCGGCCTGGCGGATTCCACCCGCCGGGCGCTGGACCGCGCCGAGCACTCCGCCTAGGCCCGATTTCGTGCCTGGGGCGCTGCGATTGCCCGTGCGTGGCCGGGCACGGCTCAAGGAACTTCACGAGGTGCCGAGCATGAGGGTGGCGAAACAGCGGTCATGGCATCCGATCTCACAACCGGCGGCGGCGAACGCGGCCCGGGCACCGTTACCCGGCTGGGATCCGGCGTGCCGCATTCGCTGGCCGATCCGCGCGAGCGGCTGGAGCTGCTCTGCGACTCCGGAAGCTTCCGCGCCCTGCGCTCCGGCGTCGTCTCGCGCACGGTCAAGGGACAGCCCGGCGACGGGGTCACGGTAGGTGCCGGCCAGGTCAACGGCCGGCCTGTCGTCTGCTACGCGGAGGACCCGAGCTTCATGGGGGGTTCGCTCGGTGAGGCCCACGCCGACTCGATCGTCCGCGCCCTCGAGCTGGCCGGAAGCGCCGGGACGCCGATCATCGGCTTCGTCGAGTCGGGGGGCGCGCGGCTTCAGGAAGGACACGCGGCGCTGGCCGGCTACGGGCGGATCTTCAGGACCAGCGTCAAGCACTCGCGGCGGATTCCCCAGATCTCGATCGTCTCCGGGATCTCCGCCGGCGGCGCCGCCTACGCGCCGGGCCTGACCGACTTCGTGCTGATGACAGAGGAGGCGCGGATGTTCCTCACCGGGCCGCGGGTGGTGCGGGCGGCGCTGGGCGAGGAGGTCTCGATGGAGGAGCTCGGCGGCCCGCGAGTGCAGGAGCGAAACGGCGTCTGTCAGATCGTCGCCGAGGACGACGTCGACGCGATCCGCCGCACCCGCGCCCTGCTCGGCTTTCTGCCGGCGGCGGTCGGCGACCGGGTCCCGCTCGAGTACCCGATCCGGGCTCCGCTCCGCGACCCCTCGGCGCTGGTCCCCGACGAGCAGCGCCGCGTCTATGACATGCGCGACGTGATCCGCGGGCTCGCCGATACCGACAGCGTGCTCGAGCTCGGCTCGCACTGGGCGCGCAACATGGTCACCGCCCTGGCCCGGATCGAGGGCCAGCCCGTCGCGGTGGTCGCCAATCAGCCCCGGCATCTGGCCGGGGTCATCGACGCCGCCGCGGCCGAGAAGGCGGCCTGGTTCGTCAACACCTGCAACCGCTTCGGCCTGCCGCTGCTGGCCCTGGTCGACACCCCGGGGTTCATGCCGGGCCGCCGCCAGGAGGAGGCGGGGGTGATCCGCCACGGCGCGGCGCTTCTGCGCGCCTTTGCCAGCGCCTCGGTGCTCAAGCTCACGGTCGTGATCCGCAAGGCCTACGGAGGCGCCGTGATCACGATGAACTCCAAGGACCTCGGCGCCGACGTCGTCTTCGCCTGGCCGGGGGCCGAGATCGGGATCATGGCCGCCTCGGAGGCGGTGCGAATCGTCGACCGGCGCCGGCTTCAGGTCGCCGCCGGGCACGACGCGCTGCATTCCGCCCTCAGCGCCGCCTACGCCCAGGAGCACCTCGCCGCCGACGTGGCCGCGGCCACCGGGTTCGTCGACGAGGTGATCGATCCGGCCGAGACCCGCGACCGGCTCGCCTGGGCCCTGAGCGCCGGAGCAGGACGATGAAGGGCCGCGTCATCGAGACCTTCGTCGCCCTCGGCGACAGCTTCACCGCCGGGCTGGACGAGGACCCGCCGGGAACGATCTGGGCCGACCTTGTTGCCTCGCGGCTGCGGGCGTCCAACCCGGCGTTGCGCTACCGAAACCTCGCCGTCAACGGCGCGACCAGCGCCGGCGTGACCGAGCAGACCGACGTCGCGCTGGGAATCGAGCCCGACCTGGTGACCGTGGTCTGCGGGATGAACGACGTCCTGAAGTCGGTCCGCCTCGACCCCGACGGATTCGCCGCCAGCCTGGCGGCGATCTTCGACCGCCTGCAGGCGAAGCTCCCGGGCGCGGCGATCCTGACCGCGACCGCACCCGGCAACCTGATCTTCCCGCGCCCCTTGCGGCCGCTGACCAAGGCCCACGTGGTCAACGGACTGCGGACGCTGAATCGGACGATCATGCTCAACGCCGGCGAGCGCGGCATACCGGCGATGCGCTGGTCAGAGCATCCGGGGCTGCGCGATCCGACGAACTTCGCCTCCGACGGGCTTCACCCCTCGACCCGCGGGCACGCGCTGATGGCCGACGAGGTCTCCGCGGCGCTGCGCCGGCATTTCGAGATCGAAATCGAGGCGGCCCGCGGATCGGTGAGCCTGCCGTGATCCTCGACGGCAAGCGCGTCCTGGTCACCGGAGTCATCGATCACCGCAGCATCGCCTTCTCGATCGCCGAAGAGGCGCAGCGGCAGGGGGCCGAGGTCCTGCTGACCAGCTTCGGCCGCGCCCGCCGCCTGACCGAGCGCGCCGCCGCCGAGCTTCCCGATCCGCCCGATGTGCTGGAGCTGGACGTCACCAGGCCAGAGGACTTCGACGCCCTGCGCGATGAGCTCGAGCGGCGTTGGGGGCGCGTCGATGCGGCCCTTCACGCGATCGCCTACGCGCCGCCCGACGCGATCGACGGCAACTTCATGACCACCCCGCTGCAGAGCGCGACGCAGGCGTTCGAGATCAGCGCCTTTTCGCTCAAGGCCCTGGCCGAGGCGCTTCTGCCGCTGTTCGAGGCCGCCGGCCGCGGCAGCCTTCTGGCCCTCGACTTCGACGCCCAGCTCGCCTGGCCGTCGTATGACTGGATGGGGGTCTCGAAAGCGGCGCTGGAATCGGTGGCCCGCTATCTGGCCCGCGACCTCGGCCCCCAGGGCGTGCGCGTGAACCTGATAGCCGCCGGCCCGTTGCGAACCCTCGCCTCGAGCAAGGTGAAGAGCTTTCCGACCCTGGTCGAGGACTGGGTCCGCAAGGCGCCGCTGGGCTGGGACGTCCACGATCCGCGCCCGGTCGGCCAGGCGGCGGCGTTCTTGCTCTCCGACCTCTCGGCCGCCGTGACCGGCGAGATCCTGCACGTCGACGGCGGCTTTCACGCCATCGGCGGCGATCTCTCCCACGTCCCGCCCCGCGATTGGCCTGCCGAGCTCCCGCTGCCTAACGGGCCTGCTCGCGGCTCGAGATCTGGAAGTTGAGGTACCAGACCAGATGCCGAGCCGCGTTGACGCCGACCAGAGTCGGCTTGAAGATCACCCTCATCGAGCCAAATTCTATTTTCGGGCCCGGAAGTGACACGCCGTTGATCTACCCATTTTCCGAACTTCTGAACCGATGACCGCCTTAGACTTTCGCCCAATGAAGGTGGGAATAATCGGACTCGGATACGTCGGGCTGCCGCTGGCGGTCGCTTTCGCGGAGGCCGGACACGAGGTGATCGGCCTCGATGCCGACCCGCGCAAGATCGAGAGCCTGGGCGCCGGGAGCAGCTACATCGAAGACGTCCCCTCGACGGCGATCGAGGCGGCCGGGGAGCGGCTGGTGGCCAGCAGCCGCTACGCCGACCTCGCCTCCTGCCACGCGGTGATCATCTGCGTGCCGACGCCCCTGACCAGCTCGCGCGAGCCCGATCTCTCGCACATGGTCGACGCGGCCCGCTCGCTGGGCTCGGTGCTGCAGCCCGAGCAGCTGGTGGTGCTCGAGTCGACCACCTACCCCGGTACGACCCGGGAGCGCCTGCGGCCGCTGCTGGAGGAATCGGGCCTGGCCGCCGGACGCGACTTCTACCTCGCCTTCTCGCCCGAGCGGATCGACCCGGGCCGCACCGACTACACGATCCGCACCACCCCGAAGCTGGTCGGCGGGCTGACCGAGAAGTGCTCCGAGCGGGCGGTCGAGCTCTACAGCCAGATCTGCGATGACGTCGTGCCGGTCTCGACCCCGGAGGCGGCGGAGCTCTCGAAGCTGCTGGAGAACATCTTCCGCTCCGTCAACATCGCCCTGGTCAACGAGCTGGCGCAGCTCTGCGACCGCCTCGACATCGACGTCTGGGAGGTGGTCGACGCCGCGGCGACGAAGCCGTTCGGCTTCATGCGCTTCGACCCCGGCCCGGGCATGGGCGGTCACTGCCTGCCGATCGATCCCTTCTACCTCGGCTACAAGGCCCGCGAGCATGACTTCTACCCCGAGTTCATCGAGCTGGCCGGGAAGATCAACCAGAGCCAGCCCCTGTTCTGCGTCGAGAAGATCGAGAGGGCGCTCAACGGGGCCGGCAAGCCGGTCAAGGACTCCCGCATCCTGGTGCTCGGCGCCAGCTACAAGGCGGGGGTGGGGGACGTGCGCGAGGCGCCGGGGCTGAAGATCATGAAGCTGCTGCGCGAGCTCGGGGCCGACCTCGCCTACCACGACCCCCACGTGCCCGAGCTGCGCGACTTCGAGCTGCAGTCGGTCCCGCTCGAGGGCGAGGTGGCCGCGGCCGACCTGGTCGCGATCGTCACCGCGCATCCCGACATCGACTACCGCAAGCTCGTCGCCGACGCCCAGCTCGTGGTCGACTTCCGCGGCGTCACCCGCGACATCTCGGCCGAGAACCTGGTGCGGCTCTAGCTTGGCGACCGCGGGGCGACTGCGGAAGCGGATCAGCCGCCGCGCCCGGGCGCGGGCCCGCTGGCGCTGGCGCCGCTCGGAGCAGATCACGGCCGGGCTGGCGGCGGCCTCGTTCGCCAGCGCCGGGACGGTGCTCGGCGGCCAGTTCATCCGCATGTGGCGCCGCCGTGCCGGCCGGGTGGACCACCCCGGGGCCGGCATCGAGGCGGCTCCGGTGGCGGCCGCCGATACGGTCGGGGTGGCGCTGGAGGGCTACACGTCGGCGCCGCGCTCGGAGACCGTGCTCTTCAACCTGCTGGCCGGCTTCCTCGGAGCCTTCGGCTTCGTGCGCCTCTCTACCTACGGGATCCGCGGCGGCTGGTGGCCGCTCGGCAATACCAGCGTCGGCGGCGCACACATCCACCATTTCGTGCCCGGGATCCTGATCTCGTTCGCCTCCGGAACGGTGGCGCTGATCACCGACAACGAGGACATCGAGGACAAGCTCGCGATCCCGATGGGGATCGGCATGGGGCTGACCTTCGACGAGGCGGCGCTGCTACTCGACCTGCGCGACGTCTATTGGACCCGCCAGGGCCTGCTCAGCGTCCAGCTCAGCCTCGGGGTGAGCGCGATCCTCGGCTCGGCGATCCTCGGGATGCGGATGCTGCAGCGCGGCGAGCGCCACCAGGAGGCGCGGGGGGCGATCCCCAAGGGCATGCCGCCGCACGCCAGCTCCTGACTCAGGCGGCCTTGAGCGCCGGGCGCTCACCCATCCAGACGACCTGCTCGCGGTCCGGCCCGACGCCGACGAGCTTGATCGGCACGCCGACGAACTCGCTCACGAAGCTCAGGTAGTCGCGCGCCTGCGGCGGCAGGTCGGTCTCGCTGCGGCACTCGCCGATCTCGCCCTCAAAGCCGGGCAGCTCCTCGTACTCGGCCTCGGCGCCGTGCAGGATCGACTGGTGGTAGGGGAACTCCTCCAGCGCCGCCCCCTCGCTGGAGCGGTAGCGGACGGCGACCCGCAGGCGGTCGAAGCCGGAGAGCACGTCGAGCTTGGTGACCGCCAGCGCGGTCATCGTGTTCAGCCGCACCGCGTAGCGCAGCGCGACCAGGTCGAGCCAGCCGCAGCGGCGCTCGCGGCCGGTCGTGGTCCCGAACTCGTGCCCGCGCTCCAGCATCAGCCGCCCGGTCTCGTCCTCGAGCTCGGTCGGGAACGGCCCGGCGCCGACCCGGGTCGCGTAGGCCTTGGCGACCCCCCAGACCTCGTCGATGTCGGCGGGGCCTATCCCGGCGCCGACGCAGGCCGCGCCGGCGATCGGGTTCGAGGAGGTGACGAAGGGATAGGTGCCGTGATCGAGGTCGAGCAGGGTCCCCTGGGCGCCCTCGAGGATCACCGTCTGGCCCCCATCCAGGGCCTGCCAGCAGAGGTGGGCGGTGTCGGCGATGTAGGGCTCCAGCCGGTGCCCGTAGGCGCTGTACTCCTCGGTCATCGTGTGCAGGTCGAGGCTCGGGTCCTTCTCGTGCGGGCGCAGCGAGAGCCGCTTCGGCTCCATAGCGGCCATGATCTTCTTGCGCAGGATCTTCTCGTCGAGCAGGTCCTGGACCCGGATTCCCAGCCGCGCCGCCTTGTCGGCGTAGCAGGGGCCGATCCCGCGCCGCGTGGTACCGATCGAGAGCTTGCCCAGCTTCGCCTCGCCGGCTGTGTCGAGCATCACGTGGTAGGGCATGATCAGGTGCGCGTTGGCGGATATCCGCAGCCCGCTGACGTCGACCCGGCGGCGGCGCAGCTCGTCGAGCTCCTGCCAGAGGACCCGCGGGTCGAGGACTACGCCGTTGCCGATCGCGCAGAGCTTGTCCGGGTAGAGGATCCCCGAGGGGATGAGGTGGAACTTGAACGTCTCGCCGTCGCGGATGATCGTGTGGCCGGCGTTGTTGCCGCCCTGAAAGCGGACGATCAGCTGCGCGCGCTCGGCGAGGAGGTCGGTGACCTTCCCCTTGCCCTCGTCGCCCCACTGGGCGCCGACTATGACGAGACCTGGCATGGCGGGGGAATTATGAGGATCCCGCGGACGGCGTGCGCACGCAGGGGGTGGGGCGAAAGTTCGACTTTTCGTTTGCCGCCGCTCCTCTTGTTCACTAGCTTGGCCCCGGTGAGAGGGAGGATCGTCCTTTGTGCGCTCGGCGCGCTCGTCCTGACTGCGCTCTTCGCGCAGCCGGCGTCGGCCGCCACCCTGGTGGCCGACTACCAATTCCAGGACAAGCTTGGCTCCTCCGTCGGCACCCCGGGAGATATCCAGAACGTCGGTAACGGCAACAGCTTCGTCACCGAGACCGTTGGCTGCAATCAGACCAAGGTCCTGAGCTTCCCGAGAGGCAGCGGGCTGCAGCTGGTCAATCCCAGCCCTGGGACCGACGGTTACTCGGTTGTCGCGCTGTTCCGGCTCTCGGATCTATCTGGTTACCGTCGGATCTTTGCCGCCGGAGGCCCCGGCTTTGCCTTCGGCAGCGACAACGGCCTTTACGGGCGGGACGGCAGGCTGGCCATCTACGACTCCACAAACCCTGCCGGGAACCCATACCTCAGCCCCACCACGCTGCTGCAGGCGAACACTTATGCGGAGGTGGCGCTCACCGTTCCCGCTGACAAGGGTACGGTCGTTACGGCCTACTTCAACGGCTCGAAGGCAACCGCGGACGGCACCGACACGGATGCCTTTGCTGCGTCGACCATGCGCTTCTTCAAGGACAACGACAGCGGCGGCGTGACAACCGAGAACTCCGCTGGAGCGGTTGCGCGGATCCGCATCTACTCAGGAGAACTGACACCGGCCGAGGTGGCGGCGCTCGACGACAGCGGGCCGCTGGCGGGAGCCTGCGATCCGCTCAAGCGCGCCAGCGCCGCGGTCAACGGCAAGGTCAGGGTCAAGGGCCGACGCCATGGCCGCCTCACCGTGATCACGGGTATCGATGCCGCTTGCCCCGCCGGCGGCGACGCCTGCAGCGGCGGTGCAGCGGTGACTCGCGGCGGCGGGAGCGGGCGCCTGGCCGCCGTCTCCAAGTTGCCGAAGAAGCTGGGCAAGTCCAAGCTCTCGGTCGCCGCCGGCAAGTCGAAGGTGGTGAAGGTGAAGCTGACCCGCAAGGCGTCGAATGCGTTGCGCAGCAAGGGCAAGCTGAAGGCGAAGATCTCGGTCAGCCTGACGGCGCCCGGCGGCACCCCGGCGGTCGCCTCGCGCAGCGCGAAGCTGAAGCCGCCGAAGCACAAATGAGCTTCGGGGAGGCTAGGAGCCGCCGAGCTCGATGCGGCGGTCGACGCCGAATAGGGGTAGCGGGTCGCCGCAGATCTCGACCAGGCGTGACACGGTGCGGGGGCCGATCTGCTCCTCCAGCGCCGCCTCGTCGAGGTTGGTCGTAACCAGGATCGAACGCTGGGTCTCGTAGCGCTCGTTGATCAGCGCGTAGAGCTGCTCCAGCACCCAGTCGCTGCGCTTCTCGGCCCCGAGGTCGTCGATGTGCAGCAGGTCGACCGATGTCAGCTGCTCGAAAAGGGCCAGGTATGAGTCCTGCCCGGCCTCGGAGTCATAGGTGCGGCGGATCCGGGCCAGCAGCTTGGGCAGCGAGTAGATGGCGACCGAGTGCCCGGCCGCCAGGGCCGTCTTGGAGACCAGCATCGCCAGCGTCGTCTTGCCGGTCCCGGTGTCGCCCATCAGCCAGAGTCCGCGCCCGGATTCGAGGTTGGCGTCGAGGTCCTCGGTGAACGAGCGCACCACCCGCACCACCATCGCCTCGATCTCGGTCACCGGCGGGCGCTCGAAGGAGACGCCGCGGTACTTGGCCGGGATCACCGATGCGATTCCGCGGCTGCGGGCCCGGCGCAGGCGCTCGCCGCGGCAGTCGCACGGCCGGGCGACGTCCTCGGGGCCGAGGATCCAGCCCGAGCCGTCGCAGACCCCCAGCGGGCAGGCGCGTTCGGATTCGGTCTTCAGGTCGGCGGCGAAGGCCATCTAGAACGCGGGACCCTCCATCGCCGCGCTCTCCTCTTCCTGCGGCTGCTCGTCGCCGGCCGGTTGCTCGATCGGCTGGTCCTGGCCGGTGTAGTCGGCGAACTTGGGGAAGCGGTCGAGGAAGACGAGGCTGCGGTTGCCGACCGGGCCGTTGCGGTGCTTGGCGATGATCACCTCGGCGAGGCCGGTCGGCTCGTAGTCGGGGTCGCGCTGGCCGTAGGCATCCTCGCGGTAAAGGAAGGCGACCAGGTCGGCGTCCTGCTCGATCTGGCCCGACTCGCGCAGGTCGGAGAGCTGGGGGCGGGGGGGATGGCGCTGCTCGGGCGCGCGCGAGAGCTGTGAGATCGCGATCACCGGCACGTTGAGCTCGCGGGCGAGGATCTTCAGCCCGCGGCTCATCTGCCCGACCTGGTCGACGCGGTTGGCGCGCGGGTCGTCGGCGCGCATCAGCTGCAGGTAGTCGACGATCACCAGCCCCAGACCGCCCTGGGCCTGGGTCTGGGCATGGAGCCGCCGGGCCTTCGCGCGGAGGTCGAGGATGCCGAGGTCGGAGGAGTCGTCGAACCAGAGCGGGGCGTCCTCGAGCTCGTTGGCTGCCCGGATCACCCGCGGCCAGTCCTTCTGGCCGACCTTTCCCTTGCGCAGGCGGTCGCCGGCGATCCGCGCCCGGCAGGCGATGAAGCGCTGCGCCAGCTCGACCTCCGACATCTCCAGCGAGAAGAAGGCGACCGCCTTCTTCTGCTTGACGCTGACGTTCTCGGCGATGTTCGCGACCCAGGCGCTCTTGCCCATCGCCGGGCGGGCGGCGATCACGATCAGGTTGCCGGGCTGAAAGCCGCCGGTGATGCCGTCGATGTCGCGAAAGCCCGACGGCGTCCCGGTCAGCTCCGCCTCGCCGGTCGAGAGCTTCTCCAGCCGGTCGACCTCGTCGTGGAGGATCTCGTTGATGCGCCGGAAGTCCCCGGCCTGCTCCTCGTGGGCGACCTCGAACAGCAGCCGCTCGGCGTCCTCGGCCAGGCGCCGCGGCTCGCCGTCCCGCTCCCGCACCCATTCCTGGATCCGCTGGCCGGCGCCGAGCAGCCGTCGCAGCAGCGAGTTCTCCTGCACGATGCGGGCGTGGTGGGCGGCGTTGCCGACCGCGGCGACGCTGGCCGCGAGTTCGGAGACGTAGTGGCGGTCGCCCGCCTTCTCGAGCTCGCCGTGGCCCTTCAGGGCCTCGATCACCGAGAGCTCGTCGGTCGGGTTGGACTTCGCGTAGAGGTCGCGCAGGCAGGCGAAGATCGTGCGATGGCGGTCGAGGTAGAAGTCCTCGGCCTTGAGCTTCACCTCGTCGATGACCGGCGACAGCGCCGACTCGGAGACCAGCATCGCGCCCAGGACCGAGCGCTCGGCCTCGAGATTCTGGGGTGGGACGTTTGCGGACTGCGCCTGGGCCATCTGTTCAGTAAAGGCCGCGCGGCGGCGGATTCATCCCGCCCTGCGCCCGGGTCTCAAAACAACCACAGGCAGGGGTCAGGCGTGCGCCGCCTTCCAGCAAACGGGGCGAAAATAATTACCTGTGGCGCCTTCGGCGCCGCTTACTTCTCTTCGGCGACGATCGTCTTGACGCTGGCGGTGACCCCGCCCGCCACCTCGACCTCGACCATGTAGGTGCCGGTCTCGTGGATCGGCTGCTCGAGGTTGATCTTGCGCGGGTCGATCTTCAGGTCGCGGGCGTCGCGGATCCCGTCGGCGATCTCCTTCGAGGTCACCGAGCCGAACAGCTTGCCGTCCTCGCCGGCGCGGTGGTGGAGGGTCAGCACCGTCTTCGAGAGCAGCGCCGCGGTCTCCTGGGCGCGCTCGGCGCTCTCGCGCTCGGCCCGCTCCTGGACCTCGAGGCGGCGCTGGGCCTCCTCGAGCGCTCCCTTGGTCGCCGGCTGGGCGAGCTTTCGCGGCAGCAGGTAGTTGCGCAGGTACCCCGGGGAGACGTCTACGGCCTCACCGCGGCTGCCGAGGTTCTCGACATCCTGCAGCAGGATCGCCTGCGCCATCAGCGCTCGCCGACGTAGGGCAGAAGCGCGATCTCGCGGGCCCGCTTGACGGCCAGCGCGAGTTGCTTCTGGTGCTTGCGGGAGAGACCGGTCACACGCCGCGAGCGCGACTTGCCCTTGTCGGAGATGAAGCGGCGAAGCAGCGCCAGGTCCTTGTAATCGATCTCCTCGACGTTGATCCGCGTGTACTTGCGCGGACGCATGCGGTCCGACGGGCCGCGCCGTCGCCTGGGTCCTGTGTCGCCTCGCTGTTTTGCCATTGGTCTGAGCGCAAAGACGCCCGGCGTGTGCCGGGCGAACCAAGCGCGCCAATGCTAGCGGGTGCCCGAAACCTACGAGAGCCCCGCCTGGGGCCCTCGTAAGTCGATCGGCCGGGAGTCGGACCCCCGGCTAGAAAGGGATGTCGTCTTCCTTGCCGCCTCCGACGCCGGCGCCCTCGAAGTCGGAGGTGTCGGCTGGGACGTCGGACTGGGCCTGGAAGCCGTTGCCGTTGCCGCCGCCGTCACGCGAGCCGAGGAACTGGACCGAGTTGGCGATGATCTCGACCGCCTGGCGCTTGCCTCCGTCCTGGGACTCCCACTCGCGCCAGTCGAGCCTTCCCTCGACCGCGACCGGCCGGCCCTTGGAGAGGTAGTTGGCGCAGTTCTCGCCCTGGGCGCCCCAGACGGTGACGTCGAAATAGTTGGGCTTGTCGATCCACTCGCCGCTCTGGCCGTCCTTGCGGCGGCTGTTGACGGCTACGCGCAGCTTGCAGACAGCGGTGCCGCCGGGGGTGCTGCGCAGCTCGGGGTCGCGGGTCAGGTTCCCCGTGATGACGACGGTGTTGATGTTGGTGGCGGCCAAAAGTCTTCGCTCCTCTTCGATTTGTTCGAATCAGCAGTCTAAGTCGAGGCCCGGCTGTTCCCTCCCCCGCAGGGGTGAAAACGCCGCAACGTGCGGGCCTCAATGGGCACGCACGAGACCCTGCTCAGGAGGCTGCCGGCTCCCGCTTCGGCGGCGGCGCGGGGGCGCCGGAGGCCGGCGGGGCCGTGATCGGCGCTTCCGGGTCGACCCGGAAGAGTCGGAAGCGAAGCACGCCGTCGGCGATCTTGAGGCTGTGGTCCAGCTCCTCGAGCAGCGCCGGGGGCGCGGTGAAGCGCAGCCAGCGGTAGTCGGCCTCGGTCCGCTGTTCGATCTCGTAGGCGAGCTTGCGGATGCCCCAGCTGTCCTCGTGCTTGAGCTCGCCGGAGCCCCCGATTCGGTTGCGAACGTCGTCGACGATCTTGTCGCGGGCGGCGTCCTCGAGCCCCGGATCGAGCATCAGGACGATTTCGTATTCGCGTGGTTCTACAGGCATGGCGGGCGCCCAGTATGACAATGCCGCGACACAAGGTGTCGCGGCACGGGCATGTCAGGCCGGCGAAGCCGGCCGCAAGTGATGCGGGGTGAAGCCACCGCATGCGGGGAGAAGCCGGCGGCGAATCGGCATTAGCGAGCCGTGTGGAGGCGGATCCGCTGGCAGCGCGCCGGGCGCCTGGGCGCCGCCGCGGCAGCCTGCCTGGCGATCGCGGCGCTCCTGCCCGGCCTGCTCAGGGCTCCCGACCCGCCCCCGCTCGCCCCTGACGTCGGGCTGCCCGGCATTGGGCGCGGCAGAGGCGCCGCAGCGACGAGGTCGCCGGCGCCACCCCCAACCCATCGCGCAAGGCCCCACCGCCAGCGCGAGCGACCGCGGGCCCGGCGCCGGGGATTGCCGGAGAGGTCGCAGATGCGGCCCAACAAGCGTCATCGGCCGCAACACGCGGCCGCAGCCGACCACCACCGGCATCACCCCGATCGGCATTACACGCAGTCACCGTCGCCCCCCGATTCCGGTTCCGCGCCAGTGCCCGTGCTCCCACCACTGCCATCACCGGGGCCGCTGCCCCACCCTCCGCCGGAGTTCGGCCTCTAGCCATACGCTGCCGCTGGGCGCCGCTCAGGCGACCGGCGCCCGCTGGGCGCGCTTGAGGCGGATGTCGGCCAGCTGCTCGTCGACCCAGTCGCCCGGATCGCGCGAGACGATGATCTCCCGCAGCCTCTCGGCCCGCACCCGCTTCTCCTCCGGGTCCATGGTCAGGGCGCGGTAGATCGTGTCCGCCTGCTCCTGGATGTCGAACGGGTTGACCGAGAGCGCGCAGTCGGCGAGCTCCTGGTGCGAGCCGGTGTTCTCGGAGAGCATCAGCACCCCGTCGCGCTGGTTGACGACCGGAGCCTCCTTGGCGACCAGGTTCATGCCGTCGAAGATCGGGTTGACCATCAGCAGGTCGCAGTGCTTGTAGCGGGCGACGGCGTCGTTGAAGTTCTCGTAGATGCGGAGGTCGATCGGCATCCAGTCGGTGGTGCCGTGGCGGTGGTTTACGACCGCGACCAGGGCCTCGATCCGCTCCAGGTACTCCTGGTACTCGGGCACGTCCTGGCGCGACGGCTGCAGGTGGGCGACGAAGGTCACCTTCTCGCGGAACTCGGGATGCTGGGCGAGAAAGGTGTCGAAGGCCGTGAAGCCGCGCAGCACGTTCTTCGAGAGGTCGGCGCGGTCGACGCGGATGATCAGGTACTCCCGCCGTCGCTCGAGCACCTCGCGCTCGGCCTCGGCCACCTCCTCCGACTCCGCCGCGCGCTTCAGCCGCTCGGCGTCGACGGCGAGCGGATAGGCGCGGACCCAGGTCTCGCCGCCGGGATGGCTGACCTTGAGCTCGCCATAGTTCACGTCGAGCTCGAGCAGCTCCTGGCAGCAGCGCAGGAAGTTGCGGCAGTAGGCGCCGGTGTGAAAGCCGATGATGTCGTTGGCCAGCATGCCGCGGTAGATCTCCTCGCGCCAGCGCCCCGGAAGCACCCGCCAGCTGTCGGGCTCGGACCAGGGGATGTGGACGAAGTGGTGCAGGAATGCGTCCGGCCGCTCGGCGCGGATCAGGGCCGGCGCCGTGTAGAGGTGGTAGTCGTGCAGCATCACCAGCGGCTCGTCCTCGCCTGCGATCTGCTTGATGACCTCGCGGGCGATGTCCTCGTTGACCGCCTTGTAGCCGAACTCCCACGCGTCCAGCTCCTCCTCGCGGATGTCGGGGGCGTTGGAAAGGTCCCAGAGGTAGTGCTGGATGAACCAGAGGATCGGGTTGGCGATCACGTTGTAGAAGCGGTCGTAGGCCTCGCCTTCGCTCTCGACGAAGCAGAGGCTGTAGTCGACGCCGTCGATCTCGAGCTCGATCGGCCTCCCCTCGGACTCCTTCGAGACCTCGACGTCCTCGTCGGTCATCGCCGAGGCGATCCAGAGCGCGTCGCGGTGCGAGACCAGCCCGGAGAGCGCCGTGACCAGGCCGCCGCCCCCGCGGCTGACAATCCTCTCACCCTCCTCGTCGCGCTCGAACTGGGCTGGGCCGCGGTTGGAGACGATCGTCAGGTTGGGGATGTCCGGCATGGGGTCAGGGTACCCCGAGCGGTCATCAGGCCTTCAAATCGGTGAACAGGACCAGCCAGTCGCGGAGTAGCCGCGGGGTGAGGAAATGGGCCCGGGTGTGCTCCTTGCCCTTGCGGCCGAGGAACTTGCCCAGCGAGGGGTCGCGGAGGATCTCGAGGCTGCGCTCAGCGGCCTCGTGCGGCGTATTGACCAGATAGCCGCTCTCGCCGTCGGTGATCTGCATCGGGATCCCGCCGACGTTGCCGGCGACTACCGGCCGCACCTTCCAGAGGCCCTCGGTGACGGTCAGCCCGAAGCCCTCCCGGATCGACTTCTGCAGCAGCACGTCGGATTGCGACTGGAAGGCGTTGACCTCGATCGCGCCGACGTTGTTGAGGTTGTTGAGGATCTTGATGTCGGGGTCGGAGTCGGCGTACTCGAAGGTCTTCTGGAAGAACTCCCAGCCCTCGGGGTCGTCGGTCGCCATCGAGCCGACCAGGGCCAGCTGCACGTCGGGCATCTCCTTGGTCACCTCGCGGTAGGCGTCGATGACGCCGATCGGGTCCTTCCAGGGGTCGAAGCGCGACACCTGACACATCAAAGGCCGGTCGATGTCGATCCCGAACTGCCCGCAGACGAAGGACGCGTCCTCGGGCGAGAGGGCCATGTTCTTCGGCGACAGCGGATCGATCGCGGGGGGGATGAGGCGGATGTCGCGTCCGATCTCGCCCTCGAGCCCGGCGGGGACGTACTGCTGCATGTGCCAGACGGTCGCGTCGTAGTCGCCCATCAACGGCCGCAGGCGCTCGATCGGCGCCGGGTTGGGCTCGGAGAGGTCGATGTGGCAGCGCCAAATCCAGTGCTTCGCGCACTGGGGGACGATCGAGCGGATGCCGATCGGCTGCGGGTCGTGGACGATGATCACGTCCCACTCCTCATCCATTGCCTCCGCGTTCTGCTTGTTGACCTCGAAGAACAGCTCCCACTCCTCGTCGGTCAGCGTCGTCTCGTCGCCCTGCAGCGAGTTGTGAAGCAGCTTGGTGGCGTTGAAGAACTCCTCCCGCCCGAGGATCACCTGCCAGTGGGCATCGAGGCCGGCGTCGCGCATCAGCGGCACCAGCGTGTAGAGGATCTCCGAGACGCCGCCGCCGAAGGCGGTGGCGCTGATGTGAAGGACGCGCTGGCCCTCCAGCGGCCCCGCCAGCTCCCGCACCCGTTCGATCAGATCGCGGCCGACCAGGTGCGTGTAGTCGGCCAGCTTCTTGTCACCAAGCGCGACTTCTTGCAGCAAGACCGAATCCCCGTTTCAGTTGCGATTTTCCCCGGAGCCTGAACGCCCCGCCAGACGTTCGATTCCGGCGTCCACGGCGGCGCAGATCTTCGCATGAAGCGCGGGGTTGGCGGCGGTGATGCAGGAGATCTGAAAATCGGCCCCGGACCCGAGCAGCCGGCGCGGCCCGATCGGCTGCCCGTAGGCGTCGCTGACCACCGCCCCGGCCTCCTCGAGGCAGATCACCGCCGCCGCGAGGTCGTAGGGCGAGTTGTTGAGCACCGCGCCGCCGCCGACCCGCTCGAACTCGGCCCGCATCCCCGGAAGGTCGTCGACCATCCGCGGCCCGGGCTCCACGTAGGCGTCGAGCTGGCCGGTGGCGACCCTGGTCATGTCGTAGGTCGCCGAGCCGAGGTCGAAGGTCGCGCCGCCGACCGAGGAGGCGTCGATCAGCTCCGCCAGCACCTCGATCGTCTGCCGGGCGGGACGCCCTCGCAGCCCGTAGGTCCAGAACATCCGCTCGAGGCGGTCGTTGGCCGACAGCCGGGGCCCGGGCTCGAGCCCGGCGCCGCGCTCGGCGACGAAGCCGGCCCCGCTCTTGATCTCGACGATGACGCCGACCTGCACGTCGGCGATCGTCGGCTCGCCATCCAGCGGTGCCGCGGCGACCGAGACGCAGGCCGACTCGAACCCGGCCAGCGCCGGGCGGGTGCCGTCGATCGGGTCGACGATCAGCACCCAGGCCGGTTCCTGGCCGGCGGGCTGGACCATGCCGCGGTCCTCGGAGTAGAAGGCGACGTCGGGGGCGCGCTCGGCGAGGAAGGCCTCCATCAGCGATTCGGCGCGCTCGTCGATCGCGAAGGTGACGTCCCCGCCCTCGCCGCGGCCGTCGTCGTCGCCGACGTGATCGCGGCCGTGGTGGCCGCCGAGCTCGGCGTGCAGCTCATCCCGCAGGGTTGCGGCGAGCTCAGTGCAAAGTGACCGCAGCGAGCGGTCGCTCAAGGACCGGTCTGGCTGGTGGGACGGGTGCCGAGGGTGACCTGGACGTCCTTGCGCTGGTTGTCGCGGAGGATCTGCAGGGTCACCTTGTCGCCGGGGCTGTACTTGAGGATGAAGTTGGAGAGGTCGCTGGGTCCGACGATCTTGCGGCCGTTGACGGCCAGGATCACGTCGCCGCCGGCGTCGACGCGCGAAGCCTGGAAGCGGATCGTGTGGTCGGAGCCCTTGATCCCGGCATCGTCGGCGGGGCCGCCGGGGACGACCTTGGCGACCAGGCCGCCGTAGTCGGTGTCGAGGCCGAGCTTCTGGGCGAGCTGGGGATAGAGCGCCTGGCTGGAGACGCCGATGTAGGGGTATGAGACCTGGCCGTTCTGGCGCAGCTGGGCGATCGAGCGCTTGATCGCCGAGATCGGGACCGCGAAGCCGACCCCGGCGTTGGTGTTGGAGCGGGTCTCGATCTGCTGGTTGATGCCGACCACCTCCGCCTTGGCGTTGAGCAGCGGGCCGCCGGAGTTGCCGGGGTTGATCGCGGCGTCGGTCTGGATCGAGTTCTCGATCTGAAACTGGGTCAGCGACTTGACCGAGCGGTCCTTGGCCGAGACGACCCCGACCGAGAGCGACTGCTGCTCCCCGAAGGGGCTGCCGATCGCGGCGACCGGATCGCCGACCGCGAGCTTGGCGTCGTCGCCGAGCTGCAGCGGCTGCATGTCGAGCCCGTCGGGGTTGATCTTGATCATGGCGACGTCGGCGAAGGGATCGACGCCGATGATCTTCGCCGGGACGCGGTTGCGGTCGGCGAACTCGACGAAGACCTGCTTGGCCTTGGTCAGCGCCGAGCCCTCGCCTTCGCTGACCACGTGGCCGTTGGTGACTATGTCACCGTCCTTGTCGAGCACGAAGCCCGAGCCCTGGCCGGCGGTGGCCCCGCCCAGAAGTCCGCCGCTGCTGCCGAACACCGACAGCACCGTGACCACGCCGGGCGACGCCTGCTGGTAGATCTGCGCCGCGTTGAACTGCTCGCCGGCCGTCTGGACGACGACCTGCGGCGCCGGAGCGGCGTTGGTGGTCGCCGCCCCCGAGGTCGTGGCCCCGCCCCCGCCCCCGCCGCCACAGGCGGCGAGAAGCAGCGAGGCGACCGCGAGCGCGGCCACCGCGGCTCGTGCGAGCCATCCCCTGCCTGCGATTTTTCGACTCACGCCGTGGCCCCGCTCGGCGCCTCGTCCGGTTTCGGGGGTGGCGGCGCAGGAGCCGACCGGGCCAGCGGCAGCTCGAGGATGAAGGCGGTGAAGCCGCGGCTGGAAACGACGTTGAGGCGCCCTCGCATGCGCTCGGCGATCTCGCGCGCGATCGCAAGCCCGAGACCCGAGCCGCTGGCCGAGTCGCCGGTGTAGAAGCGCTCGAAGATCCGTGCCTGGGAGCGGGCCCCGATGCCGGGGCCGCCCTCGTCGGAGACGATCAGCTCCGCGCTGTGGCTGTCCTGCGTGGTGGTCACGGTCACTTTGACGCCCTCGGGGGTGTGCCCGAGGGCGTTGTCGAGGAGGATACGGATGATCTGGCGCACCCGTTCAGGGTCGGCGTCGGCAAGCGAGCGCCGCTCCGGTGTGCGGATCTCCAACCGCGAGTGGTGGCGGTCGGCGGTGGGGCCGAACTCGCGCGCGACCTCGCGCGCAAGCTCGTTCAGATCGACGCTCCCGGTCATCAGATCCATCGCACCAGCGTCGAGCTTCGAGAGGTCGAGCAGGTCGGTGGTCAGCTTGGTCAGGCGGGTGATCTGCTCGCGCATCGTGCGCACGAACTCGGCCCGCGCCTCGGGGTCGGGCTCGTCCTCGTCGAGCAGCTCGACGAATCCGCCGAGCGAGAAGATCGGCGTGCGCAGCTCGTGCGAGGCGTTGGCGATGAACTGCTTGCGGGCCTGGTCGAGCTCGGCGAGGCGGCGCTGCATGTCGTTGAAGGTGCGGGCCAGCTGGCCCAGCTCGTCGGAGGAATCGACCGGGATCGGAACGAAGTCGCCGCGCGCGACCCGCTGCGCAGCGCGGTCGAGGCGGCTGAGCCGACGCGAGAGCGCCCGCGCCGCCCAAAACCCTGCCGCCATCGAGAGGGCGAGCGCGATCGCGCCGGCGATCAGGATCTGGCGGCGGATCAGGGCGACGTTGTCGCTGACCTCGCCCAGCGACTGCGAGAAGACCGCGATCCAGACCGGATGCGCGCCCGGGATCGGCACCGCGACCTCGGCGCTGCGGGTGCCCGAGATCACCTCGGTGCCGCCACGGGCCTGGCCGTCCGCTGCCTCGCTTGCGATCCGATAGCGCGCGGTGACCGGGCCCGATTGCGGCTGTGAGTCGCTGATCACGAAGGTCGGGGCGGGACCGGCGCCGGCATTTCGGACCCCGAGCAGCGTCACCCGTGAGTCGGTGGTCTGCGCGAGGCGGCGGAGCAGGGCCTCCAGCTGCTGCTGGGAGGCGCCCTGGTGCATCGCTCGCAGCAGGCGCCCACTCTGTTTGGTGCTGCGGTCCTCCAGGCGCGAGAGCTTCTCCGAGGTGAGACTCGACTGAAGCTGGGGGACGACGTACAGATAGACGAAGCCGATCGCCGCTGCGGTGATCGCGAAGAAGAGCATCAGCAGCCGGTTGCGAACCGTGTTGAAGCGCTGCACTAGGCCTCCTCGCGGAAGCGATATCCGACCCCGCGCACCGTGAGCAGGAACTCGGGGCTGCGTGACTCGGTCTCGATCTTCTCCCGCAGATGGCGGATGTGGACGTCGACCGTGCGTGGGTCGCGGTAGTCGGAGTCTCCCCAGACGTGCTCGAGCAGGGTCTCGCGCGAGAGCACGCGCCCGGGCGCCCGGGACAGGGCAGCGAGGATCTCGAACTCGACGTAGGTCAGCCGCACCGGCTCGCCGCGGACGGTGACGGTGCGGCGCTCGAAGTCGATGTGCAGGTCGCCGCTGCGGATCGGCTCCGCCACCGCCTCCTGGGCCCCCGGCATCCGCGAGCGCCGCAGCGCCGCCTTGACGCGGCTGCGGAACTCACGCATCGAGAAGGGCTTGGTGATGTAGTCGTCAGCCCCCATCTCGAGGCCGACCACCTTGTCGATCTCGTCGCCCTTCGCAGTCAGCATGATGATCGGCACCTGGCTGCGGGAGCGCATCCGGCGGCAGACCTCGACCCCATCGAGCTTCGGCAGCATCAGGTCGAGGACGACGAGATCGAAGCGCTGCTCGGCAAAACGCCGCAGCGCCTCCTGCCCGTCGTGGGCCGCAATCACCTCATATCCGTCTCTGCGAAGCGGATAGGTGAGCAGTGTCTGCACCGACTGTTCGTCGTCGACGAGCAGGATTCGCGCCGAGCCATCGGGCATGCACAGAGGGTAGAGCGGGAGCACGCTGAGGCAGGAATGCCGGCGACCAGGCGGGGACGGCGGGCCGCGCCCGACGGGCGCTTTTTGCTTCCCTGCTGGGTGTGATGGGCCGCGAAAAGAAGTGGGGCGGCACTGGCTGGTCAGGCGGCGAAGCCGCCGCAAGTGCTTGATGCTCGAGCTCCGCCTCTACAGAGCGGGCCTGCTCCTGGCCCTGGTCGCCGCAGTCGTGCTGATGTTCTCAGTCGTCTCGCGGCCCCCGACCCTGCGCAGCGACGCCGCCCCCGACGCCTTCGACGGCGGCCGGGCAACGGCGCTCGACCGCCAGCTGATCTCGGTCGCCCGCGATCGCCAGCCGGGCAGCAAGGGCGACGACGCGGCGGCGAGGTTCGTCGCCCAGCGATTCCGCGCCGTGCAGGGCGGGCAGGTCTCCGAGCAGCGCTTCAGCGCCGGCTTCGACGGCAACCAGGTGTCGATGCGCAACATCAGCCTGGTGCTGCCGGGCCTCTCCGATCGCCGCATCGTCGTCGTCGCGCCGCGCGACTGCGACGGCGGCCCCTGCGCCGCTTCGAGCGGCGCCGCGACCGGGGCGCTGCTGGAGCTCGCCGACACCTTCGACGGTGCCCGGCACCGGAAGACGCTGGTCTTCGTCTCAACCGACGGCTCGGTGGCCGGCGCCGCGGGCGCCAAGGCGCTCGCCTCCAGCTTCTCCGATTCGCCCCCGGAGGCCGTGGTCGTGCTCTCGCAGCCGGGCTCGGGGCTCGACCGGCGGCCATTCGTCGTGCCCTGGTCGGCGGGCCCCCAGAGCGCCTCGATCCAGCTGCTGGAGAGCGCCGAGGCGGCCGTCGGCTCGGAGATCGGCGGCGACCCACTCAAGCTCGGGACCTTCGCCAGCCTCTTTCACCTCGCGATCCCGGCTGGGCTCGGCGAGCAGGCGGTACTGATCGATCGCGGAGTGGACGCGATCGGCCTTTCGTCCGCCGGTGCCACGCCGCTGCCTGCCTCCGAGGACCGGCTGGGGTCGCTGGACGCCTCCCGCCTCGGCAGCTTCGGCCGCGCCGGCCTCTCACTGGTCTTCGCACTCGACGCGCTTCCGAGCCCGCTCGAGCACGGCCCTGACTCCTATCTGCCGCTGGCTGGAAAGCTGATCCCCGGCTGGGCGCTGGCGCTGCTGGCGGCGGCGCTGCTACTTCCGGTGGCGCTGATCTGCGTCGACGGCCTGGCCGCCGCGTCGCGCGCCAACGAGCCGGTGCTGCGGACCCTGCTCTGGACGCTGGCGGCGGCGCTTCCGTTCCTCGCCGTGCTCGTCCTCGCGCTGCTGATGTCGAGGCTGGGGCTTATCCCCGACCCCGCCTTCCCATTCGATCCCCGGAGCCATTCGCTCGGGGTCGGCGGGGCCGTGGCGCTGGTCGCCCTGCTGGCCGGCTTCGTGCTCAGCGTCGTGGTGATGCTGCGGCTGCGGCCACCGGCGGGCGGCGACGATGCGTTGACGCCCTCGATCGGCCTGCTGATCTTCGCCGCCTGCGCGGTGGTCTGGCTGGCCGACCCCTTCCTCGCCCTGCTGCTGGTCCCGACCGCCCACCTCTGGCTCGGGGCCGCGCTGCCGGACCTGCGCGGGCGGGTCCCGCTCGTCGCCGCGCTGCTCGTGCTCGGCACCGTGGTGCCGCTGGTCGCCGTCGGCTGGCTCGGTGCCAGCCTCGGGGTCGGCTGGCAGGCGCCCTGGCAGCTGCTGCTGATGTTCACCGGCGGTCACTTCGGTCTCGCGGAGGCGCTGGCGATGTGCGTGCTGGGCGGCTGTCTTCTGGCGATCGCCGAACTCGCGGTACGGGGCCGCCAGCACGCCCCCAGCCGGCCCCCGATCGCGCCCCGGATCGGGCGCCATCCGGGGCCCGGAGCCCTCGGCGGTCCGCCGTCGACCGCCGTGCCTGGACACAAGTTCTAGTACCGAGAACTTATGACCCCATGGGGCCTTGCCGATAGTCCCCTCGGTAGGCAAGCGGAAGGGAATTCGCAGACGGAATGACACGGAGAATGTCGCCCCGACAGCTCAAAGCTCTTATCCAGACCGGCCACTACAGGATGGAACCGGCACTGGTCGCCGAGGCCATGTTGGAGCGCCCGGGGGTCCGCGCCTTCTTCGCCCGCGAGGGCGAGGGGGTCAGGACAGTTGGTCGTAGCCCCTTGCTGGGAGCTCGCGGCCGCTTGCAGAGCTGAGCTTCACCCCTTCACCGGGAACGCAGCACCCAATGACGGTGAGGGTGCCCCCCGCGGCTTTGACCGCCGCACGGGCGGAATCGGCGGAGCCCTCGGGCAGGCAGGCCAGGAGCTCGTAGTCCTCGCCCTCGCCGGCGGCCAGCTCCAGCGGGTCCACTCCCGCCGCCGCGGCGATCTCGCGGACCCCCGCCGCGAGCGGCAGCCGGTCGAGGTCGATCTCGATTCGCAGCCCGCTTTCCTCAGCCAGATGTCCAGCGTCGGCGCCGAGCCCGTCGCTGACGTCGATCATCGCCGTCGCCCCGGCCGCTGCCAGCGCCCTGCCCTCGTCCAGCCGCGGCTGGGGGTCGAGCTGGCGCGAGCGCAGAGCGTCGGAGACCTCGTGCGGCAGGCCGGCCGCCACCTCACCCTCGAGCAGCCGCAGGCCGGCCGCAGCCCCGCCGAGCTCGCCGGTCACCGCGACCAGGTCTCCGGGACGCGCGCCGCCGCGGGTGACGAGCTCGGCCGCGGCGGCGGCGTGGCCGACGACGGTCGTGGCGACGAAGAGCACCGCCGAGCGGCTGACGTCGCCGCCGGCCAGCGCCGTGCCGGTGCGAGCCGCGACCTGCTCGACGCCCGACAGCAACTGCAGGGCGCCCTCCTGGTCGAGGTCGGGGGGGACGCCGAGGACGACGTAGGCCTCGCCCGCAGCGGCTCCCATCGCCGCCAGATCGGAGAGCGCGGTCGCCAGCGCCTTGCGGCCGATCGCCTCGGGCGGCGTCGCCGGGCGGCGGAAGTGGACCCCATCGACGATTGCGTCGACCGAGGTCGCGGTGACGCCCTCCGGCTGGCTGACCGCGGCGTCGTCGCCGACCCCGAGCAGCAGCGGTGGCGACGGCGCCTGCAGCCGTTCGCGGAGGGCGGCTATGAGCTCGAATTCCCCGATGCCGGACATTGTGCCCCGGCCGCGACTATCCTCGCCCCGGACCTTGGACCGCCCGACCCCACTCCTGCACCGAATCGGGGAGGCCGGAGCGACGATCGGCAGGCGCCCGCCGCGGCGTCGCGCGGTGCGCCTCGCGCTTCAGGCCGGCCTCGGCGTGCTGATCTTCGGCTTTCTCGTCCTCACGGTCGCCCAGCAGTGGGGCGAGCTGCAGGACAAGGGGGTCCGCTTCGATTTCATCTGGCTGCTGCCGGCGTTCGGGGTCCTGATCGCCTTCTACGTGCTCAGCGCCATCGGCTGGGACCTGCTGCTGCGGCTGCTGGGCCACCGCCTCAACCCGGTCCGCGCCCAGGTCGTCTGGGGCCAGCCGCTGCTCGCCCGCTACGTCCCCGGAAGCATCCTCTACGTGCTGGCGCGGCTGGTCCTGTCGGAGCGCTCGGGGGTGCCGCGGCGGCTGACCCTGGCCAGCATCGTCTACGAGCAGGCGCTCTCCGCCGCCTCGGCGACCGGCGTCGCCAGCTACTTCATCATCAACCACCCCGACCTCCAGGGCCACGCCTGGCGCTGGGGGATCCTCGTCGTGGTGCCGCTGGCGATCGTGCTCCTGCACCCGCGCGTCTTCGGTCCGCTCTCCAACCGGGTCCTCGGCGCCTTCGGGCGTGACCCGCTGCCGGCGACGATCCCGCTCTGGGGCGTGCTGGCGATGCTCCTCTACTACGCGATGACCTGGGCGGTCGCCGGAGTCGGGGTCTTCTTCGTCGCCCGCTCGGTGCACGAGATCCCGTTGAGCGAGCTGGCGGCGGTCGGATCGGCGCAGGCCTTCGGCTACGTGGCCGCGCTCGTCACCCTGGTCGCCCCGGCGGGGCTCGGGATTCGCGACGCCGCCTTTGCCTGGGCCGTGAAGGCGGCGCTGCCCAGCAACAGCTTCGCGGTCGGCGCGGTGATCGCGATCGCCGTTCGCGCCGTGCTGACCGTGATCGAGGTCCTTTACGTCGGCGCCGTCACCGTGCTCGGCCGCCACGAGCATTGGACCGAGAACCGGCACGAGCTCGCCGAAGACATGCGGGCCGAGTCGCAGGCGATCGCCCGCGAGACCTAGGCACTTGCGGCGGCCTACGGCCGCCTGACATGCCACTGCCGCTCCACTTCGTTTCGGGGCCTCGAATTACTACTGCCCAACCCCACCGGTCGGGGGTGGCGGTGGGGCCGGCGTCGTGGTCGTCGGCGCCGGTGGGGGTGCCGGCGTCGGCTTCGGCGGCTTCGGCGGCGGGGTCGGCTTCGGCGGCGGGGTCGGCTTCGGCGCCTTGGCCGGCTTCTGGCCGGCGCCCGGAGCGTAGAGCGATGGGTCATAGCCCTTCTTGCCGCTGGTGTTGGGCTTGGTGTTGAGCGAGGAGCCGCCGGTCGAGGACGAGACCGCGAAGTGGCCGAAGAACGGCGACCACGAGATCGGCGTCGTCGGGGGCGTGACCTCCTCGCAGGGCACCCCTGCGTCGATGTAGAAGTCGTGCCAGATCTGAGCCGGGAAGGTGCCGCCGAAGACGGTGATCCCGTGCACGCTGGTCATCGAGGTGGTCGCGGTCGGATATCCGACCCAGACCGAGGTCGCCAGGTTGGGCTGGTAGCCGACGAACCAGGCATCGGTGAAGTTGTCGGTCGTCCCGGTCTTGCCGGCCTGGCCGCCACAGCCGGTGTTCGCCGCGGTCCCGGTCCCGCCGAGGACGTTCTCGTGCAGGATCTTGGTCACCTCGTAGGCGACCGCGGGCGAGATCACGCGGTTGGCGTCGGGCTTCTCGGGGTGGTCGGTGTGCCCGTCGGGGAAGACCACCTTGCGGATCGCGATCGGCGCGTGATGTATGCCGCCGGAGGCAAGGGTCGCGTAGGCGTCGGCCATCTCCAGCGGCGAGACGCCGATCCGCAGGCCACCGATCCCCTCGGCGGGGATCGAATCCAGGTGCGAGGTGATGCCCATCTTGTGCGCCATCTGGGTCACCGAGCTCGGGCCCATGTCGAGGTCGAGCTGGGCGAAGACGGTGTTGTCCGAGAGCACCGTCGCCTGGGCGAGGCTGATCGTGCCGGCGTAGCTGTTCTCAGCCGTGGAGACGCTCCAGTGGCCGTACTTCGGCAGGTCGAGCTCGAGGTGGTGTGAGTTGTAGTAGGTGCTGTATGGGTTGACGCCGCGGTTGATCGCGTCGGTGAGGACGAAGGTCTTGAAAGAGGAGCCAGGCTGGCGGTGTCCCTGGGCGGCGAGGTTGTACTGGTTGTGCTTGTAGGAGCCGCTGGAGGCCATCGCGAGGATGTCGCCGTTGTGGGGATCGATCGAGACCACCGCCGACGCTGGGTCGGTCGTATAGGGCAGCTGGCCGTCGATCGCCTGCCGCCCGGCGGCCTGCAGCTTCGGGCTCAGCGTCGTGTAGATCTTCAGCCCGCCCTTGCGGACGGTGTTGACGCCGTAGTCGGAGATCAGCTGGTTCTGGACGTAGTCGAAGAAGTAGGGCTCGCGGATGCTGCTGTAGGCGTTGGAACGGTGAAGCTGCAACGGCCGCTGGTAGCCCTCGATCGCGCGCTGCTGGGAGATGTAGCCGAGCTTGGCCATCTTCTGCAGCACCTCGTTGCGGCGCTCCTTGGCCCCGACCGGGTTGAGGAACGGGTTGTATTCGGAGGGCGCCTGCGGCAGGCCGGCGAGCAGCGCCGCCTGCTCGAGGGTCAGCTTCCAGACCGGCTTCGAGAAGTAGGTCTGCGCCGCGGCCTGGACGCCGACCGCCGTGCGGCCGTCGATCGTCCCGTAGGAGGCGGTGTTGAGGTAGTGGCCGAGGATCCAGCGCTTCGAGTGCTCGTCGTCGAGCTCCTGGGCCAGCTTTGCCTCCTGGATCTTGCGCTGCAGGTCGCGCTTGTGATTGGAGAGATAGAGGTTTCGGACCAGCTGCTGGTCGATCGTCGAGCCGCCCTGCTCGATCTTGCCGGCGTCGAGGTTCTTGACCGCCGCACGGGCGATGCCCTCGAGGTCGACGCCGCCGTGCTGGTAGAAGCGCTGGTCTTCGATCGCCACCGTCGCGTACTGCAGCGAGTGCGGGATCCGGTCGATCCCGACGACCTTGCGCGACTGGTCTGACTGGATGTAGCCGAGGCGGCTTCCGTCGCCCGCGTAGATGATCGAGTTCTGGCCCTTGTGGACGGGCTTGAGGCTGTCCAGGGAAGGGGTCTCGTCGGCGATCCCGACCACCCACGAAGCGGCGGCGAGGAACGCCACGACGATCACCGAGAAGATCACGAACAGGGCCACCGCCAGCCGCGAGCGCTTCCTGCTGCGACGGTGACGCCTGCGTTGCCGCTGCGTCATCGCCAAAAAGGGTACCCGGCGCAGGGCCTGGGCTCGCCGTCTAGGCCAGCAGGCCGGCGCGCTGCAATGCGGTTTGCGCCCGCTCGCGCAGGACTGCCTCCTCGTCTCCGACCCTGGTTCGGGCGGCGTCGCTGGAGACCTTGACTTCCAGCCGCAGTCCCTCGTGGGTCCATTCGGCGACCCGCATCGTGTCGGCTCCGGCCGCCTTCAGCGCTTCCTCTGCCCGCTCCAGGTCTGCGCCCACCGGCACCCAGGCCGAGACCGTGACCGGCGCCGCGCGGTCGCCGGTCGAGTGGTTGGAGATCGTGCCGCCGACGATCGCCTCGTTCGGAACCACGACCAGGCGCCCGTCGCCGGGGTCGATGTATGTGTAGGTCAGGCTGATGTCGTCGACGCGGCCGGTTGTGTCCTCGAAGGTGACCCGGTCGCCGATCCGGATCGGCTGCGTCACCGCCAGCACGACGCCGGCGACCATGTTCCCGATCGACTGCCGGGCGGCGAGCCCGACGACCAGCCCCAGCACGGCGCTGGAGGCGAGGATCCCGGTCGCCAGGCGCCTGATCTGCCCGAACTGGCTCAGCGCCAGGGCGACGCCGATCACGAGGATCAGCACGAAGACCAGCCGCCGCACCAGCCGCAATCGGGTCTGAGCCGCGCGCGAGACGCCGCCGTCGGTGAATTTCTGGGCGACGCTGGTGCCGCGCCCGATCACCAGCCGGTCGACTAGGAAGGCGACCACGATCGCGACCAGGATCGTGATCGCGGCCGAGACCTCGTCGCCATGCTGATGCCAGAAGGACCCGTTGTCGGCCAGGGGGAGCGCCATCGCGCCGATCCTTTCATGCAGCGGCGCTGCTGCGACAATCGCCCGCCGTGACCCTGACCAAGGCCGTATTCCTCGATGCGCTCGGCACCCTTGTCGAGCTCGAGCCCCCCTGGGTGGGGCTGCGCCAGGCGCTCGGCGACGCCGTCGACGACGCCCGCCTGGTGCCGGCCGTCCGCGCCGAGATGGCCTACTACAAGGCCCACAGCCACGAGGGCCGCGACGCCGAGTCGCTGGCCGACCTGCGACGGCGCTGCGCCGAGTTGCTCTCGCGCGAGCTTGGGGTCGAGGTCGAGGTCGAGACCCTGGTCGACTCGATTCGCTTCGCGCCCTATCCCGACGCGGTGCCGGCGCTCGAGCAGCTGCGGGAGGATGGCCGCAAGCTCGTCTGCGTCTCCAATTGGGACTGCTCGCTGGGCGAGGTGCTGGAGCGCTGCGGGCTCGCCGCTCACCTCGACGGCGCCGTCTCCTCGGCCGAGGCGCGGGCGCGGAAGCCAGAGCCGGCGATCTTCGAGGCGGCGCTGCAATTTGCCGGCGTCGGGGCGCCGGAGGCGGTCCACGTCGGCGACACCCGCGAGGAGGACGTCGCCGGCGCCGAGGCGGCCGGGATCAGGGCGCTGCTGCTGGATCGTGATGGCGGCGGCGACGTCGCCAGCCTCGGGGAGGTGGCGGGGAAGCTGTGACCCCGGACGAGTTCACCGCTCCGGCTGCCGCAGGCGAGCGGCCGGTCGAATACGCGAGCTTCAGCCGCCGCCTCGGGGCGGCGCTGCTTGACAGCCTGGTCCTGATCATCGGCCTCCTTCTTGGCTGCTTCGGGCCGTCGGGGTTTTGACGCCGTGGCGGTCATCGATCATCGTCCTCTCGGCTTATTTCCAGCTTCTGCGAGAAGCGCTGGGGCCAGACGATCGGCAAGAACGTGACCGGCATCCGTGTCGTCTCGCTCGACGGGTCGGACCTGACCTGGAACCAGCCGCGTGGCGCAACCTGCTGCGCCTCGTCGACCTGCCGCTGGCGATGGTCGGGGCCGACTATCTAATCGTGCGCAGCTCGCCACGCCGCCAACGGCTTGGCGACGGGGTTGCGGAGACGATCGTCGTCCGCGAGCAGCCGGCCGAGCAGGCCGCCGCCGGCCCGTTCGAGAGCCCGGCGGAATCCGCTCCGCCGCCCGCACCCGCGCCGACCGCGGCCGAGATCTTCGGCGACGCGACCGAGGCGCTGGGCCGGCATCCGGCCGCCGGCGCTTCACCCCGATGCGACGGGGGGCGGTGCTCCACCGGCCTCAGCCGGCCGCCCGGGCGCCGCAGCCGGCCGTGGCGCCATCCCGGCCCCGGCAGGAGGGCTTGATCCGCGTCCCGGGTGAGCTGGGGCCCCGGGCAGGCGTTCGGCGTCTCCTGCCGCGTTGCGGGCGGCGGCCATGCTCTCGATCCCGATCGCGATCGCCGACCCCAACATCGGCACCAACGACGCCAGCGTCGCCGCCAACACGATCGCGCAGCTGATCCAGACCGCCGCCCTGATCGCGGTGCCTCTGGCGATCGCGCTATCGACCTCGCCCTCGTCGATCTATGGCCCGCGCGTCCATCCTCGATGCGCGACGCTCTCGACCGTCTCGGCGCTCGCGGCTTCAAACCCTCGGCCTTCGGCTGGATGGCGCTCGCGGTCTTCGCCTACCTGGTGATCGCGACGATCTGTTTCGTGGTCATCAATCCGCACCAGGAGCGACATCGCGCCAGGACTTCGGGCCGTGGCCGCTGCAGGTCCTGATGGTCGCGATCGCGGCGCCGGTCTCCGAGGAGCTCTCCTTCCGCGGCTTCCTGTTCGGCGGGCTGCGCCGCCGCCTGCCGGCGCTCGCGGCGGCGCTGATCAGTGGCGCCCTGTTCGGGGCCCTGCACGCTCCGGGCGGGATCGGCGTCGTGCCGCAGCTGATCGCCTTCGGGGCGATCCTGGCGCTGCTCTACGAGAAGACGGGCTCGATCATTCCCGGGATGCTGCTGCACGTCCTCAACAACAGCATCGGCCTGCTCGCCCAGTGAGCGTGAGCGGGGGCGCCGATGCCGCGGTCGAGGGGCGCGAGCTGCGCAAGAGCTATGACGGCCGCGTCGCGGTCGACGGGATCGAGTTCACGGTGCCGGCCGGCACCTGCTTCGGGTTCCTCGGCCCCAACGGGGCGGGCAAGACGACGACGATGAAGATGATCTACGGCCTGGCCACGGTCGGCGGCGGCGAGCTGCGGGTGCTGGGGATGGACGTCGCGATGCAGCGGCGCGAGGTCAAGGCCCAGCTCGGCGTCGTCCCGCAGGAGACCAACCTCGACGGCGAGTTCACCGTCCTCGACAACCTGCTCGTGCAGGCCTCCTACTTCGGGATCCCCCGCGCCGACGCCGAGCCCCGGGCCCGGCGGCTGCTCGAGTTCACCCAGCTCGCCGAGCGCGCCGACGAGCGCATCGAGACGCTCTCCGGCGGCATGAAGCGGCGGCTGCTGGTCGCGCGGGCGCTGATCAACGAGCCCCGGATCGTCGTCCTCGACGAGCCGACGACCGGTCTGGACCCGCAGGCCCGCCTCGCTGTCTGGCGCGCACTGGAGGAGCTCAAGGACGAGGGCGTCACCCTGCTGCTGACCACCCACTACATGGAGGAGGCGTCGCGGCTCTGCGACCGGCTCGTGATCATGGATCTGGGCCGGATCGTCGCCGAGGGCGACCCCGGGGAGCTGATCCGCGAGCACCAGGCCCACAACCTGGAGGAGGTCTTCCTCGACCTGACCGGAAGGCATCTGCGTGAGGACTGAGTCGCTGCGCTCCGAGCTGGTTCCCTCGCCGCGCTACGCGGCCAGCGTCACCGGGCGCAACGCGCGCGTCTTCTCGCGCCTCTGGAAGGGCTCGCTGGCGCCCCAGTTCATCGACCCGCTCTTCTACCTGGTGGCGATGGGCTACGGGCTCGGGACCTACATCTCCTCGATCAACGGCGTCCCTTACCGCGACTTCATCGCCCCCGGGCTGATCGCCTCCTCGGTGATGTGGTCGGCCTCATTCGAGTGCACCTACAACGTCTACATACGGATGCGCGAGTACCACCTCTACGACGCGGTTCTCTCGACCCCGGTCGAGGTCCAGGACCTGGTCGCCGGCGATCTCGCCTGGAGCGCGATCCGCTCGGTGATCTACGGGACCGTCTTTCTCAGCGTCGTCACCGCCTTCGGGCTGATCGACTCCTGGTGGGCGCTCGCGATCCCGGCGGCGGTGCTGATCGGCGGCCTGGCGTTCTCGACTCTCGCCTACACCTTCACGGCGCTGATCCCGCGCATCGACCTCTACAGCTACTACTTCACCCTCGGGATCACGCCGATGTTCCTCTTCTCGGGGATCTTCTTTCCCTTCAACCGGCTGCCCGGCTGGGTCGAGGTCGTCGCCTGGTTCACGCCGCTCTACCACCTGGTCCAGGTGACCCGGGGGCTGGCGACCGGGCCGGGGCCGATCGTGCTCGTGCACCTGGGGATCCTGCTGGCGATCAGCGTCGCCCTCTTCGCGATCCCGGTCCGCGCGGTGCGCCGGCGGCTGGTCGCCTGAGACGCACCATCTGCGGCGGGCTTCGCCACCTGGCCCCGCCTTAGCGCCAGCTAAGATGCCGCGCGTGAGTCGCCGCACGTTCGCCGCAGGAGTCGTCGTGGCTGCCGTTTTCGCGCTACCCGCCAGCGCGATGGCGGCCGACGCGACCGCGTCGGCGACATCGGCCGCCGGGATCAGCATCCAGGTCGGCCACCTGCGCGGCGGCAAGGCCCAGATCCTCAGCCGGATCCCGATCAGCGGCAAGCTGGCGCCCTTCGTGCCCGGCCAGCAGGTTCAGCTGCTGTTCTTCCGCAACGGCCATCAGGTCGGGACCCAGAACGTCGCCGTCCATGGTGCCGGCGGCAAGGGCAGCTTCAAGGTCCGCTTCCTGGTCCGCCGCGGCGGCCGCTTCGCGGTCCAGGCGGTGCACGCGGCGACCATCGGGCAGGCGGCGGCGGCGAGTCCGCGCCGCAAGTTCGGCGTCAGCTACCCGAACCTCGGCAGCGGCAAGTGCGGGCGCGTCGTCCGCGCCTTCAAGAAAAGCCTGCACCAGATGGGCTACGTGCCAAGCGGCGGCTCCTGCATGAACGACCAGGACGGCCGCGCGGTGCTCGCCTACCGCAAGGTCAACGGCACTGCCCACAACAGCCATGCCGGCCGCGGGATCGTCAAGCGCGTCTTCAGCGGTCACGGCGCCTTCCACCTCAAGCACCGCGACGACGGCGACCACGTCGAGGTCTCGATCGAGCGCCAGGTCCTGGTGATCGCCCACGGGGGCAAGCCGGTTCAAACCTATCCCGTCTCGACCGGCAAGACCTCGACCCCCACCGTGCGCGGCAAGTTCCAGTTCTACCTGCGCCAGCCCGGCTACAACTCCGAGGGCATGTACTTCTCGACCTACTTCCACGGCGGCTACGCGGTCCACGGCTACGCCTCGGTGCCGCCGACCTACCCCGCCAGCCACGGTTGCGTGCGGGTGCCGATCCCCGACGCCCTGCACATCTACAACTCGGTCTCGCTCGGCGAGGACATCTTCGTCTACTAGCGGCCGCCGGCCGCGCTGAGGTCATAGGCTGGGCGGCCGTGACGATGAGCGAGCGCGAGTTTCGCTGGGCGCTGGTCTTCCCGGCGGCATACCTGCTGATCACCGGCGTGATGGCGCTCGTCGCTCCAGGCACGTTCTTTGACCAGATCGGCAAGTACGGGGTCGAGAACAGCCACTACGTCGGCGACGTCGGTGCCTTCACGGCGGCAGCCGGGATCGGGGTGCTGATCGCGATCTGGACACCGAGCTGGCGCGTCCCGCTGCTCTGGGTCGGCGCCGCCTGGTTCGGCCTTCACGCGCTCAACCACGTCTTCGACATCGGCGAGGCAAAGAGCGACGCCCGCGGCATCACCGACACGGCCCTGCTCGCACTCGGCGGCGTCGGCTCCGCCTACCTGGCGCTGGTGGCGCAGCGGATGCAAGAGCAAGACGAGACCCAGCGGTGAGGGTCTTCGTCGCCGGAGCCAGCGGCGTGATCGGCCGCTCCCTGGTCCCGAGGCTGGTCGCCGCCGGGCACGAGGTCACCGGCATCAGCCGCAAGCAGGGCGGTGCGGACGAGATCCGTGCCGCCGGTGCCGAGGCGGCGATCTGCGATGCGCTCGACCCCGCCGCGGTCGAGGACGCCGTGATCGAGGCCAACCCGGAGGCGATCGTCTCCGAGCTGACCAGCCTGCCCACCGACTACGACCTGCGGACGATCGACTACGAGCCGACCAACCGCCTCCGGGTCGAGGGGGGACGGCACCTGATCTCGGCCGGCCGCAAGGTCGGGGCCCGCCGCTTCATCAGCCAGAGCATCGCCTTCGTCTATGACCCGCAGGGCGACTGGGTCAAGGACGAGGAGGCTCCGACCTACGTCGACCCTCCGGGCCGTTTCGCACCCGGGCTGGTCGCGACCCTGACCAGCGAGCGCGAGGCCGTGGCCGCCGAGGGAATGGAGGGGCTGGTCCTGCGCTACGGGCAGTTCTACGGTCCCGACACCTACTTCGACCACGATGGCAGCATCGCCAAGCAGGTCCGCAAGCGGCGCTTTCCGATCGTCGGCAGGGGCGACGGCGTCTTCTCCTTCATCCACGTCGACGATGCCGCCGACGCCACGGTCGCCGCCGTGGAGCGCGGACCGGCGGGCGTCTACAACGTCGTCGACGACGACCCGGCCCCGATCCGCGACTGGCTGCCGGTCTATGCGATGCAGATCGGTGCCAAGCGGCCGCTGCGGGTGCCGGTCCTGCTGGCACGGCTGGTCGGCGGCAAGGCGGCGGCGGCGATGAGCACCAGCCTGCGCGGCGCCTCCAACGCGAAGGCAAAGCGCGAGCTCGGCTGGCAGCCCGCGCACCCGAGCTGGCGCCAGGGATTCAGCGAGGCGCTGGCGAGATGAGCGACGGGCTCGACCCCGCCCGCGAGACCCTGCTCGCCGAGCTGCGCGAGCACGCGCTGGTGATCGGCGAGGTGACCCTCTCGAGCGGCCAGAAGGCGAGCTATTACGTCGACGCCAAGCGGGCGCTGCTGCTGCCGCGCTGCTTTCGCGCCCTCGGAGAGCTGGTGGCCGCGGAGGCCGCCGCGCGGGGCGCCTCGGCGGTCGGCGGTCTGACGATGGGGGCGGACCCGATCGCCTGTGCGGCGCTTGCGGCCCAGGCCGGGGGTGCCCTGCGCGCGTTCTTCGTCCGCAAGGAGCGCAAGGAGCACGGCCTGCAGCGCTGGATCGAGGGGCCGATGCTCGAGCCGGGCAGCGCCTGTCTGATCGTCGAAGACGTCGTCACCACCGGCGGCAGCACTGTGAAGGCGATCGAACGGGTGCGCGAGGAGCGGTTCGAGGTGGCCGGCGTGCTGAGCGTCGTCGACCGTCTCGCTGGCGGCGGCGACTCGATCAGCGAGGCCGCCGGGGGCGCTCCCTACAGAGCCCTGGTGACGATCGACGAGCTCTACCCGCAGCGTCCGGACCGCCAGACATAGTCCCGCCCGGCTCCCAGGCCGAATGACGGCTCTGTCCAGGAGAGGGGAAAGAACCGTGAAGCTGGTGATCGGCATCGTGCGGCCGGAACAGGCCAACGACGTGCTCGAGGCTCTCTACCGCGCCGAGGTGCGCGGGGTCTCGATGAGCAAGGTGCAGGGCCACGGAGGCGAGCTCGACCGGGTCGAGACCTATCGCGGCACCACCGTGCAGGTCGGGCTGGCCGACAAGGTCCGCTTCGAGATCGCCGTCTCGGACCCGTTCGTGCAGGCGACGATCGACGCCCTCTGCGAGGGGGCCCGCACGGGCGAGGTCGGCGACGGCAAGATCTTCGTCCTCCCGGTCGAGCGGGTGGTGCGGATCCGGACCGGCGAGACCGACGACCAAGCGGTCACGCCGGTGGGCAAATGAGCCCGGAGCCGATCCTCGCCGTAGCCGGGCGGGTCGACAGCGGCGACACCGCCTGGATGCTGGCGGCCACCGCGCTGGTGCTGATGATGACCCCGGCCCTCGGCCTCTTCTACGCCGGGCTGGTGCGCTCCAAGAACACGCTCAACACCTTCATGATGTCGATCGGCGCGATCGCCGTCGCGACCGTGACCTGGGCCCTGGTCGGTTACTCGCTCGCCTTCGACGGCAGCGGAGATCTGCTCGGTGGCCTTGGCAACGTCGCCCTGCACGGGGTCGGGTTCGCGCCGCGAGAGGGGACGACGATCCCGGCCCTGGTCTTCTTCGCCTTCCAGGCGACCTTCTGCATCATCACGACGGCGCTGGTCTCCGGCGCGGTGGTGGAGCGGATGCGCTTCGGGCCGTTCCTGCTCTTCGCGGCGCTGTGGTCGGTGCTGATCTATTCGGTGCTCGCGCACTGGGCCTTCGGCGGCGGCTGGCTGTTCAGCCGCGGAACCCTCGACTTCGCGGGCGGGGTCCCGGTCGAGATGGGGTCGGGCTTCTCTGCCCTGGCGGCGGCGCTGGTGGTTGGGGCGCGAAAGGACTACGGGCGCCAGGCGCTCTTGCCCCACAACGCCGTCTACGTGCTGCTCGGCGCCGGGCTGCTGTGGTTCGGTTGGTTCGGCTTCAACGGCGGCAGCGGCTTCTCGACCGGCAACCCGAGCGTCCTCGCCTTCACCAACACCCTGCTCTGCCCGGCCTGCACGCTGGTCGTCTGGTTCGCGCTCGACGCGATCCGCGGCCGCCAGGTGACGGCGATCGGGGCGGCAACGGCGATCATCGTCGGCTGTGTCGGGATCACCCCCGCCGGCGGCTACGTCAGCCCGGGCTGGGCGATGGCGCTCGGTGCCCTGGTCGCGCTGCCCTGCTACGCGGTGATCGTCTGGCGTCCCCGCACCCGCGTCGACGAGACCCTCGACGTGCTCGCCGCGCACGGGATTGCCGGCTTCAGCGGCATCCTCTTCATCGGCTTTGTCGCCCAGATCGGCTGGAACGGTGTCTCAGACGGTCTCTTCTACGGCAACGCCGGCCAGCTTCTGGACCAGGTGCTGGCGGCGCTGGCGGCGCCCGCCTACGCCTTTGGCGGCACCTACGTGCTCTTGCGGCTGATCGGGATGCTGATGCCCCTGCGCGGCCCCGAGCGCGAGGAAGCCCTCGGGATGGACGTGATCCATCACGGCGAGGAGGCCTACGCCAGCGGCGAGGGGGCGATTCTCGTCACCCCCGAGGCGGGGCAGGAAGCCGAAGTGCCGGTCGCCGCTCCGTAGCCGAATCTCAAGGCCTTCAGGCTCTGGCCCGATACCTAGTGCGTCCGCGCCCTGGAGGGCGCATGAAGCCCCTGCACGCACTCGAAAGACTCCAGCCGGCCCACGTTCTGCGGATCACGACGATCGCGGTGGCGATGCTCGCCGCGATCACGGTGCTGCGCTTCGTCTTCAGCGATCCGGCGGTGCCGATCCCGCTCCTCTACACGATTCCGATCTCGCTGCTGGCGCTGGAGTTCGGCTTTCTCGGCGGCGGCCTCGGCCTCGTGGCGAGCCTGCTGTTGTTCGGAGCCTGGGCCCTGCTCGACAGGCCCGACCTTCAGCTCGCCGACTACACGGGTCGAATCGCAGTCTTCTGCGCCACCTGCATTGCGATCGTGCTGGTCGGCAGGCGCCTCGCGCGCGAGGCGCACGGGCGCCGGCGCTGGTTCGAGATGTCCAACGACATGCTCTGCGAGGTCAGCTTCGACGGATTCTTCCTCGAACTCAACGACCAGTGGCAGCGAACCCTGGGCTGGACCAGGGAGGAGCTGAGGGCGCGCCCGTTCATCGACTTCGTCCACCCACGCGACGTCGAAAAGACAGTGGAGGTGGCGGCCGGGCTGACCGAGGACCGCAGCGAGGTCGTGGACTTCGAGAACCGCTACCGGGCCAAGGACGGGTCCTGGCACTGGCTGCTCTGGAGCTCACGATCGGACGGCAGGCGCATCTACTCGGTCGCCAAGGACATCACCGAACGTAAGGGGCGGGCGGCGAAGCGCGAGGATCTGCTCGACCGCGAACGGGCGATGGCCCGAACCGATCAGCTGACCGGGCTGCCGAATCGCCGGGCCTGGGACGAGGAGCTGCGCCGGGAGCTGGCGCGCTCGCGCCGGCACGGGAACTCGCTCACGGTCGCGATCGTCGACCTCGATCGCTTCAAGGATTACAACGACGCCCGCGGGCATCTGGCCGGCGACGAGTTGCTGCGCGAGGCGTCGGCCTCTTGGAGGATTGCGATCCGCTTGACCGACTTCGTCGCCCGCATCGGCGGCGAGGAGTTCGGGGTGCTGTTCCCCGAGTGCCCACCGGGTAACGCGTCCGAGGTGCTCGAGCGCCTGCGCGCCGCGACTCCTGCCGGGCAGAGCTGCTCGGCCGGGATCGCGGTCTGGAACAGCGTCGAGAGTGCCGAGGAGCTGATGGGGCGAATCGACGCCGCGCTTTACGAGGCCAAGCGCCAGGGGCGCGACCGCACCATCCTCGCCTACCCCTGAGGTTCGGCGGGGCCTAGCGGGCAGCGCCGCTGGTGGCAGCGGCGCATACCCGATCGGCGGCGTCGATTTGCGCCGGGTCGCCGCTCTCGATCGCGTCGAGCTGCTGGTAGCGGCAGGAGGAGGCAGTGATCTGCTGCTGCCCGGTCTTGACGGCGTCTTTGGCCTCGGCGACCTGGGCCAGTCCGGGGCCAAACGAAGTCCGCCGACGTTATGGTCCGGCGCCGCCGCCCGGCAAGCCCGTGCGGGACGCAATCCGAGTAGTCGGTAGGGCAGGCAGGCCCTTTTTCTCCTGACTCCGGGTCAGATGGCGCCGTGCCCGACGCTACGACCAGGATTCGAACCTGCGGCGCACTCCTTAGGAGGGCTCACCTGGCACCCTTCGAGCGCCTCCGATGTACCCGTTTTGTACCTCGCGGTGCGTAGCGGTGACGCGGTTCCTGGGCTCATAACCCGAAGGTCGCAGGTTCGAATCCTGCCCCCGCTATTCGAATTCAGACACGCTGGGTGGCACTGGTAGGCCGCGAGTCCCTGGCGCCAAGCAGATCGGTCGGGTGGATCAGTCGCGGCGGGTGGGCAGCAGTGTGCCCAGCGGCTCCACGATCTTGCCAACCCTCCGGCTATCGCGCAGGCGCCGCCCGATGCGACGGGCCCGCACGTCGCACGCGACCACTGCCCTGACCAGCCCCATCGAGGGAGTGAGGGCAAGGGTGGTGGACGCGCGCTCACTCGATGTGAAGCCGCGCTTGTAATTCTCCCCGCCGAGCAGGAAGTCGAATTCTGCGACACCCTCCTCGATCGCCGAGCGGATCATGAAGGCAACAAGGACTATCCCGACGCTGCGATTGCGCCACTTTGGATCGAAGCCCCCCTGGTAGCCGGCGAAGCCGTCCCCGACTCGCCAGCCGAGCGATGCGGCCACGGCCTTTCCGTCGACCTCCAGCACGCCAAGGCGAAGCCAGCCTCGCTGCTGCGCCAGAACCGCGAACTCGCCGAGCGTTTCCCTCGCCGCCTGGCCACTCAGCGAGGAGCGACCATTCCAGCGCAGCTCGTGAAGCCGAAAGAGCTCTCCGAGGTCGTCTTCCAGTGTCTCCGCGGTCGCGAGCCGCATCGTCACTTCGTGATCACGACGCAGCACGCGCTCACGCCGGCGCAGCTCGGATCGAAACTTGCCCCGCCGCTGCGAGAGATAGCCCTCCCAGTCCAGGCCCCGCAGGTCGATGAAGTGGACCGGTTCACGCTGTATCTCCGTCGTCGCGGTGCGGCTTCCGGGCGAGGTCTGCATGCGACGCCAGAATTCAAGCTCAAGGTCGATGTTTTCGAGCAGCAGCAAGTTCCGCTCAAGGCCCTCGCGCTCGAGGGCATGCATCGCCTCCGCGGCCACCGCGGGACCGTCCTCCCGCTCGGCGGCCGGATGGAAGCGGTCGCCGAGGAAGCCGCCGGCAAAACGGATTGCGTGCGGGCGGCTGGTGGTGTCCATGACCAGCGGCATTACCCCAGCGAGGGAGTCGTCATCGCGGTGAACGGCGACGATCAGCGGCTCGCTTGTCTCGCTGTTGTGCGACCACCAGCTACGAAACCATTCCGGCGACACAAAGGCATTCCACCGCGACTCCGCCAGGCGTCTCCATTCATCCTCGATGGGCGGTATTTGGGATATGTCGGTGATCAGCTGCGTCTGCACCTGGACTGCATCGGCACACAGGCCTCAGCGCTGGAGGGTCAGGGTCTAGCGCCCACCGCACACCGCCTAGCCATGGGCGATCGCAAGCAGACATATGTTTGAGCAGGCTTCGGTGGCCGGAGCAGCCACCCGATAGGCGCGCCAGGAGTGTCAATGCCGATCCATCGGATCCGCCCCCGGGATGATCTGGCGTGTTCCTTTAGGTAGACGTTCAACCCTTGCAATCAGGCTCGACCATCCGGATAAGACCTTCAACGTCCCCCTTTTGTTGAAGCTGTCGGCGTCGAGCGTGCAACACCTTCTGCCAAGCACGGCCCGAGCGGAGTGGCGAGGCAATGGCGTCCCAGAGTCTGCCCGCACGAGCTGACATCGGGCCGACCTTGCCGTTTCGATCTTCAACGATCTCAGGTAGGGAAGCGCGCGCAGTTAGGTGGCAGAGTCCCGCTGGCGCTCAACGCGCACGGCCTGCGTCACGCGCCTGTGAGCGTGCGCAAGCGAACGCAGTTTCGCAATCCTTTCCCGGTCGATCTCCTCAAAGGTCTGGCCGACCCAGAAATCCTGCTGGCGTTCATCTGCCGAGATCTTTCGCCTCGGAGACCGCTCGAGCTGTGAGGCACGGCGCTCGAAGATCACGGCCCCCTGCTCAATGTGGGCGATCTCTGCTTCTCGCATCTGCTCTGTTCTAAGGGATTGGCCGGATAGAGCCGCCGCTGCGGGTCGGCCAACCCACCAACTGGGCAACGTGGTGCCTTACGTGTGCCGTCTCGTACCTTTCCCAGCGTCCGGGTTTGGCCAGACGTCACAAACCACCTGCAAATCAAGAGCGCCCCGAGCAGGATTCGAACCTGCGGCCTACTCCTTAGGAGGGAGTCGCTCTGTCCAGCTGAGCTATCGGGGCCGGGTTGAAGGGTACGGCTCGCCGGCGCGGCTTCCCGGTTGACTCGGCCATCGCCTAATCCCGCAGCCCGGCGGCTTCGAGGGCCGCCGCCCGGTCCATATAGCCCTGGATTCGCACCACCCGTCCATCGCGTAGCCCGATGACGATTGCCGTATCGGACTCCAGTTCGACACCGCTGCCCCGGCCGCGCCGGTACTCGTGCACGAGCACGACGACGCTGTCGCCTGCGTCGATGAACTCTTCTGGCTCCAGGCGGCGCTCTTCCCACGCCTCGAGGTCCTCTGCCTCGAAGGTCTCGTCGATCTGAGACTGACCGCGGGCGACGCGGCCCTCTTCGAGGCCGCCGACGGTGCCGTGGAACTCGACCTCGGGATCGACGAGCTCTGCCATCCGTTCTTGATCGCCTCGGTTGAAGGCCTCGAAGGCGACCCGCACGGTCTCGACGTTCTGCTCTGACATCCGCCGCAGTATCTCGCCAAGCGTTGCCGCAGGGCTTCGGCGGGTTCTCTAACGGAAGGCCGAAAGACGGCCGGCGCGTGTCACTTCCGACGGACGCGCTCTTCTGCGGCGTCGAAATCTTCCTCCGACAGTGATCCGGAATCTCGAAGCCTCCCAAGCTTGCGCAGGGTGTCGGTCCGTTCGGTCTCCCCTGTGCCCCGGGCGCTGCCGACCCGCCTCTCGATCCGCCAAACGCTTAGACGACGCGTAATCCGGTACACGGCGACCAGGATCGCCAGCACGATCAGGAGATAGAAGATATCGAGGAGCTCCATGCCCTCGATATCGACTCGCCACTACGGTTCGCTTAGCGATTGGGCAGGAACGCCCCATTGCCGCCCCTCAACCCGAATCGTTCTTCTGATCCGACAGTCCTGCGGCTTCGAAGGCCTGGTCGCGGTCGAGGTAGAACGTCAGCGCAACCACGATTCCGTCCTCGATCTTCCAGACGGCGGCGGGGGTGTGCTCGACCTCGACCCCGTCCCGGGTCGTTCGCCCCCTGATCCTCACCAGGGTGACCACGTGCTCGCCGGCATCGAGGATCTCCTCCAGCTGCAGCACGTAGCTGTCCCAACCCTCGAGCCAGTCGCGCCAACCCTCGACGAGCCCTTCCACACCCCGCAGCTCGCGGGTCCCCAGGCCACGCCCGGTGGCGACGAAGTCGATCACCGCGTCGGGACTCATGGCGCCTGCGTCGGCGTCGGCCAGCAACGCATCAACGGCCGACTCGGCCCCGAAGAGCTGGACCAGGTCGACGTCAGTCGGCTGCAGGCCTCTGACCAGCTCGATGTTCTGCTCCGACATCGCTTACTCCCGGACCCCGGCGGCCGCGAGGGCTTCGCCCGTTTCCTGGTAGAGGCAGATGCGGGCGATTCGGCCGCCCCGAACCTCGAAAACGAGGGCGCTGTGGGCGGTTGTCTCGATCCCGTCCCGCCCCCGGACCTGGGCCGAGTTGGGGACCACGACCGAGTTGCCGGCTTCGATGAACCGCTCCGGCTCGAGCTTCACGTTCTCGAAGGTACCGAGGTAGTTGTCGTAGAAGCCCCTCACCTCTTCCCAGCCGCGATAGACGCCGGCCTGCAGGCCCCGCGACGCCGACCAATCCAGCTCGACGTCAGGGTCGTTGATCAGTTCGAGGGCGTCGAAGTCACTCTTGTTGTAGGCCTCGATCGAGCGCCGGACGAGGTCGATGTTCTGTTCCGACATCCCGCCCAGTATCGCCCCTGAGAGGCCGGGCGACTAGTCGTAGAGGCTCTCGGCGGCCAGTTCGGCGGCGCGCTTGCTCCACAGCTTCACGGTCATGTAGATCTCGTCGCCGTAGCCGACCATCGCGTCGAGGGCGAGGAGGGTGAAGCGCTCGTTGGAGACCGGTTCCTGGTCGACCGTCTCGGCGTCGAGCTCGGCCGTCGCCGCGGCCGCGCCCGGCACCAGCGGCCGGCCCCAGACCAGGGTCACGTCCCCCGCCATGCCGGCCTCGCCGCGCCAGCGCCCGATCACGTCGTCGTTGAGGTCGAGCTTCCAGTCCGGGTTGTCCTCGGCGAAGACGTCGGTGAAGTCGGCCTTGGCGCGCAGGTCATCGGGGTCGCCCTGCTCGGGCCGCACGTAGGAGACGTGGCCGAAGAGCTCCAGCGGCCCCGACTCGCCCTCGACCCGCGCCGTCGCCGGGATCCAGGTGCGCCCGCCCCAGGTGCGCTCGGCGAACCAGTCGATCTCCTGCGGCGGCGGGGTTCCGGCGGGAAGCTCCTCGATCCCCTCGCAGGCGCCGCGAAAGCTCTCCGCCAGGCGCTCGGCCCAGCGCCCGTAGGGGATCCCCTCCTGGGAGTTGTCGGCGATGAAGCGGGGGATCGGGCGCGGATTCGGTGCCAAGCTGAGGCGGACCCTATTCGCCCAGTGCCGCCCGCAGGTCGGCGGCGGCGCGCTCGGGGGGGTAGACGTTGATGTCGACCCCTGTCGCCATCTCGAAGCCCGCGTGGACGGTCAGCCGCGGCACCAGGTCGATGTGCCAGTGAAAGGCATCGGTGCCCCGGGGAGCCGTGCGGACCCAGAGGTTGAGCTCCGGCGATTCGCCGAAGTGCCGGGTCAGGGCCCGCACTGCCGTGCCCAGCATCGCGGCGCCGCTCGAGTCCTGCTCGAAATGCGCCGAGGCGGCGCGGGGGACAATCCGCAGCTCATAGGGGGACCCCGAAGCCCAGGGGCAGATCAGCGCCGCCTCGTCGTCGATCGCGACCAGGCGCTCGCGGCGGCGCACCTCCTCGGAGAGGATGTCGGTCAGCAGCCCGGCGCCGCCGGTGCGCTCTCCGTATGAGGCCGCGCGTTCGCGCTCACGGGCGATCGCCGGCGGCACGAAGGGAAGGGCGTAGAGCTGGGCATGGCTGTGCTCGCGCGAGGCGCCGGCCCCCGGCCCCTCGTTGACGATCAGCTGCACGCAGGCGGCGTCGGGGTGGGCCCGCATCCGCGTCCGCCAGGCCGCCACCGCCTCTGCCAGCTCGGTCTCGTCGAGCTCGGCCAACGCCCTTGCGTGACGGGGAACGTGGATGATCACCTCGTGGGCGCCGACCGCCGGCCGCGAGGAGAAGAGGTCGGGCTCGCGGATCCGCGCCGAGCTGCGAAGCGGGTCGGCGGGGCTGGCGAAGGCGCTGCCCGCTCCTTCTCCGGCGCCGTCCTCGGAGCCCTCGTTCGAGAGCGCCGGGTAGAGGTTGGGGACCGCGCGCTGGCGCCAGCCGCGGCTGTCCGGCTCGCCGCTGGGGCGGTTGGCCCAGACCTCGGGCGGTGTCAGCTCCTCGTGCACCTCGCAGAAGGGACAGTTCTCGGGGCTGGGGGGCGGGCGCTCGGCGACCCGGAAGGAGCCGGGGCGGTCGGCACGCTGGGCCGCGAGGATCCGCCGCTCGCCGGTCAGCTGGTCGATGCGGATCTCGGGGCCGCTCAAGCGCCGTCTCCGCTCAGCCGCTTGCGCATCTGCACGTGCGGCCGTCCCTCCTCGAGGAAGGGGTCGCCCTCGGTCCGGTAGCCGCAGGCGGCGTAGAAGCCCTCGGCCTCGCGCTGGGCGTGCAGGACCACCTGGGTCGCTCCCTGGCGCTCGGCCTCAGACTCGGCCTCGGCGAGCAGCTCGCGCCCGATCCCGGTCCGGCGCAGGTTCTGCTCGACGACCATTCGCTCCAGCTTGCACTTGCCGGGGGGGAAGCGCAGCCGGCATGTGGCGACGACGGCGTCCCGCCGCAGGACCACCAGATGGGTCGCCGCCGGATCGAGCCCGTCGACGTCGGCCTCAGGCGAGAACCCCTGCTCCTGTGCGAACACACGCAGGCGCAGCCGCTTTGCCGCCTCGATCTCGGCTTCGTCGCGCGCGAGGCGAACTTCGAGCGCGTCCCCCGCCAAGCGCGCTAGGTCCGGGAGGGCGGCAGGTCGCCCTCCGGCTCCGGATCAGGGGGCGGTGGAGGTGGTGGGGGCGGAGGCTTTCGCGGCCCCCGGCCCGTTTCCCCCCTCGCCATGTCGACGAAGGGTGTGATCACGTCCATCGGCAGCGGGAAGACGATCGTCGTGTTCTGGTTCACGCCCATCTCGATCAGCGTCTGCAGATAGCGCAGTTGCAGGGTCGCCGGGTTGGTGCTGATGATGTCGGCGGCGTCGGCGAGCTTCTGCGCCGCCTGGTACTCGCCCTCGGAGTTGATGATCTTGGCGCGGCGCTCGCGCTCGGCCTCGGCCTGGCGCGCCATCGCCCGCTGCATCTGGTCGGGGATCTCGACGTCCTTGATCTCGACCGTGGTCACCTTCACGCCCCAGGGCTCGGTCTGCTCGTCGATGATCGTCTGCAGGTCCTCGTTGAGGCGCTCGCGCTCGGCCAGAAGCTGGTCCAGCTCGGCCTTGCCCAGCACCGAGCGCAGCGTCGTCTGCGCGATCTGCGAGGTGGCGAGGAGGAAGTTCTCGACCTCGACGATCGCGTTGTTGGGGTCGATGACGCGGAAGTAACAGACGGCGTTGACCCGGGCCGGCACGTTGTCGCGGGTGATCACCTCCTGCGGGGGGATGTTCAGGGTCACCGTCCGCAGGTCGACCCGGACCATGCGGTCGACGAACGGGATCAGCAGGATCAACCCCGGGCCCTTGGTCGCGATCAGGCGGCCGAGCCGGAAGATCACTCCGCGCTCGTACTCGCGGAGGATCTTCACCGCCGAGGCGAACAGGATCAGCACGAAGATCAGAACGACGGCGATGACCGCCAATGCAATTCCCATCAGCTTTCTCCTTGCTCGTTCTCCGCTTCGCGCGGCTCGGGCCGGACCAGCAGCGTCAGGCCGTCAACCGAATCCACTCTGACTCTATCTCCCGCGCGAATTCTCTCCGCCCCGTTGACCGTGCGCGCCCTCCATAGGGCCCCCTGGGTGAACACCTGGCCCTCGGGCGTGAGCGGGACCCGGACCTCTCCGGACTCACCGATCAGCTCCTCGTGGCCGCTCTTCACCGGCGTATGGCTGGCTCGCACGACGCGCTGGATCGTGAAAGCGAACAGGGCCCCGAGCACCACCCCGGCGCCGATCACGACCGGAACCGAGACGCCGAAGCCACCGTTGGTGTTGAACAGCAGCAGCCCGGAGAAGACCAGGGCGACAACTCCCCCCAGCCCGAGGACGCCATGCGACTGCAGGTGCGCCTCGGCGACGAAGAGCGCCATCGCGACGACCAGCAGCAGGATTCCAACCGCAGTCACCGGCAGCTGCGCGGTGCCATAGAGGCCGAGCAGGAACGAGATCACCCCCAGCGTGCCGGGGACGATCGCGCCCGGGCTGAAGATCTCGATCCCGAGCCCGATCAGCCCGACCGTGAGCAGCAGAAAGGCGATCGTCGGGTTGACGAGGATCTGCAGGATCTCGTACTGCAGCGGCATGTCGTGCTCCGAGATCCGCAGCCCGGCGGTGTGCAGCACCTGCGCCTTCGGCCCCTGGGTCCGGAAGCCGTCGACCTTGTCCAGCAGCGCCCGCTCGCTGGTGGCGATGACGTCGATCAGCCCCGCCCGCTTGGCCTCGGCGGCGGTGACGTTGACCGCGTGGCGGACCATCCGCTCGGCCAGGGCCGGGTTGCGGCCGTGGCCGGATGCCAGGGCGCGGATGTAGGCGGCGGCGTCGTTGGTGATCTTGCGGTCGAGGACGTCGGAGGCGCCGCCGGGGCCGATCGAGATCGGTGTCGCGGAGCCGATGTTGGTCTCCGGCGCCATCGCTGCGACGTCGGCGGCCTCGGTGATGTAGACGCCGGCCGAGGCGGCGCGGGCGCCGTTCGGGCTCACGTAGACGATCACCGGCATCGGCGCCCCGAGGATGTCCTTGACGATGTCGCGCAGGCTCGAGTCGAGCCCGCCCGGGGTGTCGAGGCGGATGATCGCCACGCTCGCCTTCTGGTCCGCGGCGTCGTTCAGCGCGTGCTTGACCCAGGAGGCGGTGGCGGGGCTGATGTCGCCGCTGAGCTCGAGCGAGTAGGCGAAGCGGCCGTCCCCCTGGGCCCCGCCCCTGCCCGCGGCCAGCAGCGTCAGAGCCACGGCCGCGACGGCCGCCCAGGCGACGATTCGCGGGGCGCGAGCGCTCACGGATTCATTATCCGCTCGCCGGGACTCGGGCTTGGCGCCGCGGCCAGCTCAGGCGCCGAGCGCGTAGCGGCGGATGTCGGCAATCAGTGCCGCCTGGTTCGCGTAGGCGCCCTGCCTGGTGTAGACGAGCTTGCCGTTGGCGCCGTAGAAGCTCGTGTCGGGAAGGCCGCGCGCGGCCTGCAGCAGCTGACCGATCTTCTGGTCGGGATCGCTGTAGCTGGGATAGGGGAGCGGAAACTCGCCCAGGAACGTGTTCGCGGCGTCGGCTGAGTCCTGCGAGTCGACGCCGATGAAGGCGACCCGCTTGCCGTAGCGCGCCGAGGCCTGCTGCAGCCAGGGGAACTCCTCCCGGCAGGGACCGCACCACGACGCCCACTGGTTGACGACCACCGGGTGGCCGCGCAGGGCCGCGATCCGCTTCTGAAACGCATCGCTGCCGCCGCCCAGGAGGCGGTTCGGCTGGGCGTAGAGCGCCGCCAGGGGCGCCGGGGCGCCGGCCAGGGCTGTCTTGTAGTCGGGCGGTTTGTCGCCGTAGCCGGTCCCCTTGCTGCCGCACGCGACAAGCCCGCTCAGGCACGAGATCGCGACCACAGCGCTGCAAAAAGACCGTTTGAGGGCGTTTCGGCGCATCGCAGTGATTAAATACGTCACGACTGATTGGTCGGTTCGTCCATGTGCGGGCCGCGAAGATCATCGGGGAGAGGTTTTAAGGAAGCCTTTCCTCGCGGGAATTTCCACTCACCTCTCTCCTCGTCACGAGTTTCTCGTTCCGGCGAGGGCAACTAAAGCCTTCATGGCCAATACCAGTGAAGTTGCCGCGAAAGCGGCGGTGCCTACCGGCTCCGAAATCGAGCGGGCTGTCAAGTTTGCCCGCGAATCCTTCCTGCTCGAAGGCGAAGGCCCTGAGGCGCTGGCCCCCGGGACCGCTCGCCGGCGCGCTCTGGACGCCGCCCTGGCCGAGATCGAGGCCGGCGCCGAGGAGCCCTCGATCGAGTGGCGGCGCAACTACTCGCTGCTGCTGGGGCTGGAGCGGCTGCTGGCCGACGAACCGCCGAAGCTCAAGGACGGTGCCGAGCTCTCGGCTCACCAGCTCGACGCGCTCTCGGGAACGCTGGCGGAGCTGATCGCCGAGGCGGAGAGCACCAACGGGCGCAGCAACGGCGTCGCCGCAGCCCGCCCCGCGACCCCCGCACCCGAGACCGATGAGGAGGCCGCGGAGGAGGCGAGCGCCAACGGCGATGGCGAGGACGCGGGTGAGGAGCTGGAGATCGAGGACGAGCCGGCCGAGCTGGCGCCCGACGAGGAGCCGCAGGACTTCGAGGACGAGCCGGACCCGGACGCGGTCACCGAGGCACCCGAGGATCCCGGCGCGGCGCGGCGGTTCTGGTTCGAGCACGCGACCGGGGCCGGCAAGACCGTCGCCGCGGTCGGCTTCATCGAGGCCTCGCAGACCGGCGGGGTGCTGATCCTCACCCACCGCCGCAACCTGGTCGACCAGTTCATCGGCGAGATCTCCGACCGCGGCTACGCCGATCGGCTCTCGCCGCCGCTGCTCGAAGGCAAGGACAACGCCTACGGCCCGGTGACGGTCGAGACCTACCAGTGGTTCGTCCGCAACGCCGGCCGGGTCTCCGACGCCTACACGATCGTGATCTGCGACGAGGCCCATACGGCGCTGGGCGAGAAGACCAGCGCCTGCATCCGCAGCTGGCCGGGGCCGGTCTTCATCGGCATGACCGCGACCGGCGCCCTGATCGCCCGCCACGTCGCCGACCTTTTCCCGACTCAGACCTCGCGCTTCGACCTCGCCCAGGCGGCACGGCGCGGGGTGATCTCGCCCCTGCGCTGCATCCGCATCCCGCCCGGGCCCGGGGTGCGGACGATCGCCAAGGTGCCATTGCGCAAGGGCGAGGTGGACCAGGACTTCGACCAGGAGGAGTTGGCGAAGCTGCTCGACCAGGCGCCCTTCAACGTCGCGATCGCCGACCTCTACCGATCCCGCTTCCGCAAGATTCCCGGTGTCGTCTACACGGCCGGGGTCCGCCATGCGCGCAACGTCGCCGCCGCCTTCCAGGATGCCGGGATCAACGCCCGCGCCGTCTCCGGCGAGACGCCGAAACGCGAGCTGGCCGAGATCCTGGCCGGATTCGAGCGCGGCGACGTCGACGTGCTCTGCAACGCGATGCTGCTGGCCGAGGGCTGGAACTCGCCCCGGGCGACGATCTGCATGCACCTGGCGCCGACCGCCTCGCGCCGCGTCTACCAGCAGCGGGTCGGCCGCGTCACCCGCCGCGCCCCCGGCAAGGAGTCGGGCCTGGTTCTCGACTTCGTCCATCCCGCCACCACCCACGACGAGACGATCGTCACCCTGCACAGCCTGCTCGACCGCGACGTCTACCGCGGCGGTGCGATCGTCGTCGGGCCGGTGCGCCGCGGCCGCGGCCGCCGGGTGCGGGTCGAGCGCCGCATCGTCCCCGTTTCCGACGATTCCCAGCGCCGTCTCGAGATCCTCGAGCGCGAGCTCTGGCGGATCGCGGTCGAAAATCTCGACTACTCCGAACAGCACGTCTGGGCCGCCCTCGCCGGAGCCCGCGTCAATGCTTCGGGCTGGCGGCGCGCGAAGGCGATGCTGCAGCACGACGAGTCGAAGGAGCTGCGGCGCCGCTACCTGCTGACCTGCGTGCAGCGCAACCGCAACGCCCAGCTGCGGCTCAAGGCGCTGGGCGAGATCGCCGCCCTGCGCGACCCCGAGGCCTTCGACGACGCGGTCGACATCGTCGGCACCTGGAGCCGCGACGAGAAGCGGGGAGGGGTCAAGGTCCTGCTGCAGGCGCTGGTCGACCGGCGGATCGGCCGCCGCGACCAGGCTCAGGCCTGGGTCTGGAGGCTCTCCTCCTACACCCGCGACCTGCACGAGGAGTACGCGGTCCAGCGCTGGGCCGAGACCAAGCGCCTGCTGGGGCTGCTGGTCAACTCATCGGGCCGCGCCCACGGGCGCAACGCCCGCCGTCTCGTCCACGCCGCCCGCAAGCAGGACCGCCGCCTCGCGGTGGCGCTGCTGGCGGCCGCGGTGGCCCACACCCCGGAGGGCGAGGAGGTGCTGCGGGGGGCGCGGATGCGGATGGCCCGCAAGCCGTCGGCCGTGGCCCGCGAGCTGCTGAAGAACTTCCCCAAGGGCGGACGCCGCAGGCGGCGGCGCAAGCGCAGCAACGGAAATCAGGCCGCGGAGCCGAACGGCGAGCCGAAGGCCGCCTCACGGGGCGGCAACGGCGCCGAGCCCGACGAGGGGCCGGACGAGGCCGAGGCCGCTTCCGAGGCCTCGGCGGACGAGGCCTGACGACCCCCTCCAGGTAGGGAAACCGCTGCCCGGGTCGAAGGGAAGCGGGATGGGACCAGCGAGGCCTTACGGGGTCCTGCGCCGGGCGCTGCGCGCCCGCGACGTTTTCGGAAAGCCGGTCAAGAGCGGTGGCGTGACCGTGATCCCGGTCGCAACGCTGTCCGGGGGTGGCGGCGGCAGCGCCGGTGAGGGGAGCGGCGGCGAGTCCGGGGCGGCCCGCAGCGCCGGTGGGCTCGGCTTCGGCTTCCGGGCGAGGCCGCTGGGCGCCTACGTGATCCGCGACGGAAAGGCGCGCTGGCGCCCGGCCGTCGACGTGACCCGCCTCGCGCTCGGGGCGATGGTCTGCGGCGCGGTCGTCGCCGGGATCGCGATCAGGAGCCGCTGAGCGGCGCCAGCTGAACCTCGCCGGCGCCGAGGTGGACCGTCTCGCCGCCGGCCGTCGCGACGAGCAGGTGGCCCGCCTCGTCGATGCCCTCCGCCGTTCCCTCACCCTCACCCCAGGCGATTTCGCGTCCCCGCAGCGCATCGCGCTCCTCGAAGGCCGAGAGCACCTCCGGCTCCGATGCCTGCACCCAGTGTGAGAGCCGCTCGTTCAGGGCATCGCGCGCGGCCTCGACCTCGACCTCGGGGCCGAGCGAGATCGCCGTCTTGCGCAGCGCTGCCGGGAAGTCCTTGCGCTCGGTGCTGACGTTGAGCCCGACCCCGATCACCGCCCATCCGTCCTCCGGGCGAGCCTCGATCAGGACCCCGGCGCACTTGCGCTCCTCGATCCAGACGTCGTTGGGCCACTTGAGCCGGCACTTGACCGGGGCAATCGCCTCCGCCGCCTCGGCGACGGCGACCGGGACCGCGAGCGGCAGCAGCGCGTGCTCCGGCTCCAGCGGCCGCAGAATCGCCGAATAGAGCAGCGTCGTCCCCGGCTTGGAGACCCATTTGCGGCCCTTGCGCCCGCGCCCTGCCCGCTGGTCGTCGGCGGTGACCACGGTGCCGGAGGGAAAGCCGGTCGCGGCGAGCTTGCGCGCCTCCTCGTTGGTCGAGCCGCAGACCATGTAGTGGATGAGGGGTTGGCCGAAGCTCATGCTGCCGGGGTGAGGACGATCTCGTCGTCGGGGCCGACCCCGAGCAGCTCGGCGGCGCTTTCGCGGTTGACCGCCAGGGCAAGGTTGCGCGAGGAGTCTTCATAGACGATTCCCTGACCCGGGCCGACGTCGGCGAAGGTGCGGCCGAAGGGGACCGTGATCCGCGAGGTGCCGGCCGCGACCTCGACCCGCTCGCCGAGACGCAGGAAGGTCGAGTGAAGCTGGGTATGGCCTAGGTTCAGGGTCGCGTTTCCGAACCCGTCCACGTAGAGGACGTGGGCGACGACCCGGTCGCTGTAGAGCCGCGGCTCGGGCAGCTCGACCTGGGCCATTCTCGCGGGGTCGATCGGCTCGCCAGCCTCGGAGAGCGCAGCACCGCAGGCCAGCTGGGCCGCGACGGGGGCGAAGAGGTCGCGGCCGTGGAAGGTCGAGGTGACCGGCTCGAGGCGGTGCGGGGAGGAGGTCAGGTCGACGGCCTCGACGGCGCCGCCGAGCCGCTCGCAGGCGAGCGTCAGGACGCCGTTGTCGGGCCCGACCAGCAGCCGGTCGTCCTCGGCGACCCGGATCGCGACCGGGCGACGCTCGCCGCCGACCCCGGGGTCGACGACCGCAAGGTGGATTCCGGGCGGTGCGAAGGGCAGCGAGTGGGCGAGCAGGACCGCGCCCTGGCGCACCGCGTGGCGCGGGAGGCCGTGGGTGATGTCGATCAGGCGCGCGTCGGGGGCGATGCGGGCGATCACGGCCCGGCAGACGCCGGCGAACTCGTCGCCGTAGCCGTAGTCGGAGAGGAAGGTGATCGGGCGGGTCATCAGCCCCCCTGGTAAGCCGACCTGCCCGCCGCGATCGCGGAGACCGTCACCGTGCCGGGGCAGACGATCGCGGCGAAGGGCAGGGTCTGGACCGCGGGATCGGGCGGCAGGGCGACCCGCACCTGGCGCGCCCGCGGGCAGCCGCTGACGCTCTGGCCGCCGTTGGTGGTGACGAGCCGAAACGAGGCCAGACCGCCGGCCGGCAGCGTGATCTTGCGCTTCGGGATCGAGGAGAAGAAGTCGACCGCGACCGGTTTCACCTTCACCGCCAGCGGTTGGCCCCCCTTGCCGAGCGCGGTGACGCCGGGATACCCGCGCAGCGTGCAGCTGCGCCCGGAGGTGTTGCGGATCAGGAACGGGCTCTCGACATGGCCGGTGGCGATGCTGCCGGGGCCGGCGCTGATCCGAAGCCCGGCCGGGGCGCAGCGGGTCGGCGCCGAGCTCGTGGTGGCGGTGGGCGACTTGCCGCTGGAAGTCTCGGTCGTCGCGGTGCTCGTCGAGGCCGAGGTGGAGCTTGAGTTGCCGCCGCCGCCGCAGGACGCCAACGCGGTCAGGGCGATCAGGCAGGGCGCGATCCAGAGCCGGCGCGGGTGGCAATTCATGTCGCCACCCTACGCCCGGCCTCAGGTCGCCGGCCGGCGCGGCGGGAAGTCCTCGCAGCCCTTGAGCCGGTCGCGGGCGTCGACGTGGGCGAAGTCGAGCGAGCGGCCGCAGTTGACGCGGTCGCGCCGGCCGTCCATGGCGTAGATGAAGTCGGTGCCGCCGCCGCCGAAGGCGCGGTCGCGACCGCCGCCGAGCTCGAGGATGTCGTCACCGCTGCCTGCCCGCAGCAGGTCCGCCCCCGGCCCCCCCGCCAGGCCCTCGTCGCCGGCGCTGCCGATCAGCACGTCGGCACCCGCTTCGCCAGCGATCACGAGGCCATCACCGCCGACGTGCGGGGCGCCTCCCTTGAAGCGCTTGTGGACGGCCGCGAGGCTGATCCGGTCGGCGCCGCCGAGGCCGAGCACGGCGAGTGACTCGAAGCGGCGCGGTATCTGCAGGTCCAGGTCAGGCTTTGACTCGGCGGCGTCGAGGTTCAGCCCCGTTCGCGGTCCGTCGCGGCCGACGGTGATGTCGTCGTTGCCCGGCGTGCCGGCGACGATCATGCTCGAGAGGCGGTCGAAGCTGATCTCGATCTCCGAGCTGCCGTCGCCTTCGTCGCTTGCTCCCGGCGCGAACGCGCCGCCGCGCTCGTCGAGCTGGACGCTGGGGCCGACGTTGACCCCGGCCGCGTACTGGATCGAGTCCACGTTCGTCACGGTCGGGGTGGCGCCGCTGCACTTCAACGGCGTCCCCTCGCTCGTCAGCTTGGTGGTCTCCAGCCGCGAGATGTCGACGACTTCGATCTCATCCCCTGCCCGGCGCAGCGCCAGCGCGTCCTCCTCTGCCTGCGAGCCGTCGATGCGCAGCACGTTGCCCGCCGGCCCCGGAGGACCGGCTTCCACGTAGCTGCAGGTCAGGCCGACGAACTGCGCCGCCGAGGCCCCCGGCCCGAGGAGGACGGCGGTCGTGCCCAGCAGGGAGAGCAGCAGGACGAGAGGCAGCGGGCGTCGCATGCGACGACCATAGGCCCGCCAATGGCGCGGGGCAATCCCGCTATTCGGTAGCCGCGTCGGCGAGCAGGGCCTCCAGCAGCCCCTCGACGTCGTGACGCTGCGCCTCGACGTCGACGGCGAGACCGGCCTCGCGGGCGGCCTCGCTGGTCACCGGGCCGATCGAGACCACCCGCGCGGCGTTCGGAAGCCGGCCGTCGAGCGCGGCGACCAGATTCCGCACCGTCGAGGAGGAGGTGAAGGTGAGGTAGTCGGCTCCCTGCGCTGCCTCCACCGCCGCCGGATCGGGCGGCTCGGCGACCGTCTCGTAGAGGGCAACCACGTCGACCTCTGCTCCGCGCTCGCGCAGCGCGTCGGGCAGCACGTCGCGGGCTTCGGCGGCGCGGGCGACCAGCACCGGCTTGCCCTGCACCGGCACCCCGGCCAGGGCCTCGACCAGCGCCTCGGCGACGAAGCGCTCCGGCACCACGTCGGCGCGAATGCCGTGGGCCTCGAGCTCGGCGGCGGTGCCCGGCCCGATCGCCGCCACCGTCGCATTGGCGAGCGCCCGCGCGTCGAGGCCCGCCTCGGCCAGCGCCTCGAACAGCAGCCGTACCCCGTTCGCGCTGGTCAGGCAGACCAGCGCGTAGGAGTGCAGGTCGTTGACCGCCTTCTGCACCGCCTCGGTTTCGATCCGCGGCTCGATCCGGATCGCCGGCAGCTCGACCACCTCGGCGCCGAGCGAACGCAGGCGCGCCGACAGCCCGCTCGCCTGCGCCCGGGCCCTGGTGACGACGACGCGGCGCCCGAACAGCGGCCGCCGCTCGAGCCAGGCCAGCGCCTCCCGGCGACCGCTTACTGGCCCGATCACGACTACCGCCGGGGCGCCGATTCCCTCGCGTTCGGCAGCGGCGGCGATCTCGCCCAGTGGCGCGGTGACGGTGCGCTGGCCCGGGAGCGTTCCGCGCTCGACCACGGCCGCGGGCTCTTCGGGGTTGCGGCCGCCGGCGATCAACGCCGCGGCATTGTCGGTCAGGCGCTTGACGCCCATGTAGAGGACCAGAGTGCCGGGAAAGCGGGCCAGCGCCTCCCAGTCCAGCGCCGACTCGGGCTTGGCCGGGTCCTCGTGGCCGGTGACGAAGGCGACCGCAGAAGCGTCGTCGCGATGGGTGACCGGGATCCCCGCGTAGGCCGGCGCCGCGACCCCGGCCGTCACCCCCGGCACGACCTCGAACTCGACTCCCGCCGCCGCCAGCGCCTCGGCCTCCTCGCCGCCGCGGCCGAAGACGAAGGGGTCGCCGCCCTTCAGCCGCACGACGCCGCGTCCCTGCTTCGCCGCCTCGATCATCCGCCGCTCGATCTCGCCCTGCTCGACGGCGGCCTCGCCGGGCCGCTTGCCGACGTAGACCAGCTCGGCGCCGGGCCGGGCACCGTCGAGGATCCCCGCCGGGATCAGGCGGTCGTGGAAGATCACATCAGCGGCGGCGACCAGCTCCAGCGCCCGGGCCGTGACCAGCCCGGGGTCGCCCGGACCGGCGCCGACCAGATAGACGACTCCGGCGCGGGCGTTCACGTCTGCCCCCCGACCTGGGCCTCCGCCCGCTCGAGGATCTCGCCGGCGCCGGACCCGAGCAGGCCCCGCGCCAGCGCCTCGCCCTGGGCGGCCGGGTCGAGGGCCTCGCCCTCGATCCGCTCGCGGACCCATTCGCCGCCGTCCGCCAGCCCCGCATAGCCGTCGATCCGCAGGCGGTCGCCGGACAGCCTCGCGTGGATCCCGATCGGGGTGTTGCAGCTCGCGTCCAGCGCCGCGACGACGGCGCGCTCGGCGGTCAGCTCGGCCAGCGCGGCGCCGTCGCTCAACTCCGCCGCGGCTTCGCGGGCCTCGCTGTCGTCGGCGCGCGTCTGCAGCGCCAGCGCCCCCTGACCCGCGGCCGGAGTCATCAACTCGAAGTCGAGCAGGAAGGTGATCTCCCGCTCGCGTCCGAGGCGCCGCAGGCCGGCGGCGGCGAGGACGATCGCGTCGAGCTCGCCCTCGGCCAGCTTGCGCAGCCGCGTGTCGACGTTGCCGTGCAGCTCGACCAGCTCGAGGTCGGGCCGCGCGGCGAGCAGCTGCGAGCGCCGCCGCAGGCTCGAGGTGCCGACCCTGGCCCCCTGCGCCACGTCGTCGAGCGAATCGCCGCCTCCGATCCAGGCGTCGGCGGGCTCCTCGCGCGGCGGCACGCCGGCGATCAGCAGGCCCCCGGGCAGCTGGGCCGGCAGGTCTTTGGCCGAGTGGACCCCGATCTCCGCCCGCCCCTCCAGCAGCTCGCGTTCGACCCCGCGCACGAAGCGCGACTTGTCGCCGGGCTCGCCGTCGGAAGTCGCCTCGACCAGTTCGGCGCCCCCGAGCAGCTCGGCCACGGCGCCCGCCTGGGCGAGCGCCAGCTTGCTGCCCCTGGTCGCGAGGCGCAGCGCCATCGTGCGAGTCAGCCCTGCTTGCGGTCCTGGCGGCGCAGAGGCGTGACGCTGGCGTCGCGCTCCTCCGCGGGCGCCGTCTCGACGTCGAGGCCGAACAGCTCCCGCAGAGCGTTGACGTTGACGTAGGCGTCCTCGTCATCGACCGAGCGCTTCATCCGCAGGGTCGGCTCGTGCAGTATCCGTGACGCGATCGCGGCCGCCATCTTCTCCAGCCGCGCCCGGTCGGCCTCGCTGAGGCTCTCCCAGCGGCGATCGTTCTCGGCCAGGACCCGGCGCACGATCTCGTCGGCGCGCTCGCGCATCGCGGCGATCGTCGGCAGGACCTCGAGCGAGCCGAGCCAGCGCTCGAAGGCAGCGAGCTCGCTGTCGAGCACCGATTCGGCCCGCCGCGCCTCGACTTCGCGCCCGCTGGCGTTGCGCTCGACGATCCCCTGCACGTCGTCGACGTCGTGCAGGGTCACGGTCGGGATTGCACGGCAGGCCGGGTCGACGTCACGGGGTACGGCGAGGTCGATGATCAGAAGCGGCCGTCCCTCGCGGCCCGCCATCACGTTTCGAAGCTCGTCCGGCTCGACGATGTGGTGGGGCGAGTTGGTCGCCGAGACGACGATGTCGGCCTGCTCGAGCTGCTCGGGCAGCGCGTCGAAGCGCACCGCCTGGCCGCCGAAGCGCTGGGCGAGCCCGATCGCGCGGTCATAGCGGCGGTTGGCGATGAAGACCGTCTGCACCCCCCGCGCCATCAAGGCCCGCGCCGTCAGCTCCGCGGTCTCGCCGGCGCCGATGACCAGCACCCGGCGCTGGGCGAGGTCGCCGAGCGTGCGCTGGGCCAGCTCGACCGCGACCGAAGAGATCGAGACGCCCTTCTCGCTGACCGCGGTCTCGGTGCGGGCGCGCTTGCCCGCCGCCAAGGCGCCGCGGAAGAGCCGGTTGAGGACCGGGCCGGTCGCCCCTTCGACCAGGGCCAGCTCGTAGGCGCGCTTGACCTGGCCCTGGATCTCGGCCTCGCCGAGAATCATCGAGTCGAGCCCCGCGGTGACCCGGAACAGGTGCCGGGCGGCCTCGGGGCCGCGCAGCGAGTAGAGGTGGCCGACCAGCTCGGTGGGGCGGGTGTCGGCCTGGCGCGCGAGCACGCTCAGCGCCGCCGACTCGGCCTCGACCGGGTCGGTGACGACGAGGTAGAGCTCGGTCCGGTTGCAGGTCGAGAGCGCCGCCGCCTCCTGCACCTGCTCGCCGGCGCGGAGCTCGTTCACCACCCCGGTCGCGCGCCCCTCGGGCAGCGCCAGCCGCTCGCGCAGCTCCAGCGGGGCAGTGCGGTGGGAGACGCCGAGGGCGAGGATCTCAGACATTCGCGGGCTCCCGCTCCGGTTCGGACTCGGCGCTTGCATCGGCCCGCTGCTCGGCGAAGCGGGCGAGCTCGGTCAGCTCGCGTTCGATCCGCTGCAGCTTCGCCGCCATGATCGCGACGTAGATGAGGATCAGCAGCACGAAGACGATGTAGGCCCCGGCGACGTACTTGCCCGCTTCGTGCAGCGGCAGCGCGGGGGCTTCGGCGAGCAGGAGCATCAGCGGCTTTCGGTCACCACCCCGGGGGCGATCCGGGAGCTGCTCGGCGACGGCCGGCCCTGCAGCGCGCGGCGCAGGCGCGAGAGCTGGCCGGAGGCGTTCTTGGCTGTCATCTCGAACTTCACCAGGGTGATCCAGAGCAGCGCCATCGCCGCCATCGAGGCGAGGAAGGTGACCCACATCTTGCCCGGCAGCCCGCCGTTGGCGACCGCGAAGACACGCGGGTGCACGAGGCTCTGCGCCATCCGCACGGCGAGGAAGTTGAGCGGCACGAAGGCGCCCGCGGTGATCGCGAAGACCGAGGCGTAGCGGGCCTGGCGGTCGCGGTCCTCGATCGCGTAGCGGAAGGGGTAGTAGGTCGCGTAGAGCAGAAAGACGATCAGAAAGCTGACCAGGGTCGGCTCGTCCCAGACCCACCAGTGGCCCCACGACGCCTTGGCCCAGATCGAGCCGGTCAGCAGCACCGCGACCCCGAAGATCACCGAGAGGTGGATCGAGACGTAGGAGCGCATGTCGTAGCGGGGGTCGCCGGTCTGGAGGTGGCGGATCGCCCAGAAGCCGCCGACCACGAATCCGACCAGAGCCGTGATCGCCAGGGGGACGTGGAGGTAGAAGATCTTCTGGATGAAGCCCTGGTCGGCGTCCAGCGGCGCGTAGAAGAAGACGAGCGACAGCGCCACGGCGATCATCGCCACGGTCGCGATCGAGAGTGCCCGAAGTCCTTTGCCGTACATCGCTGTCTGATCCGGCGCCCGCGGCCGCGGCGCCGCCTCAGTCCTCCAGCAGGAAGTCGAAGACCGCGTATCCGATCAACAGGAAGACCAAATCGTATAGACCGAGCACCGCCAGCCAGCTTCCGTAGCGGTCATAGCCGGGTCCTCCCGCGTCGAGCAGATGCTGCGAGGCGCCGGTGGCGGCGATCATCAGCGGAACGACCAGCGGCAGCAGCAGCAGCGGGACCAGCAGGTCGCGGGCGCGAGAGTTGACCGCCATCGAGGAGACCAGTGCACCGGTCGCCGCGAGTCCGACATCTGCGAGCAGCAGGACCAGGCAGAGCGGGCCCAGCGCCGCCGCCGAGTCGAGGAAGAAGAGGGCGAAGACCGGCACCGTGATCAGCTCCAGGACCAGGAGGTAGACCAGCAGCGCCGCCGACTTGGCCGCCAGAAGCGCGGTGCGGTCGATCGGGGCGAGGCGGATCGCCTCGAAGCCGCCCTCGTCGCGCTCGGCGACGAAGAGGCGGTTGATCCCCAGCACGGCGGCGAAAAGCAGCGTCGCCCACAGCACCCCGCCGGCGAGGCTGCCCGAGAGGCTGGAGCGGTCGAGGCCGAAGTGGAAGATGACGAAGGTCGTGACGGCGAACAGGACCATCGCCGGCAGCGAGCGCAGGGTCCGCAGCTCCGAGCGCAGGTCCTTGACCAGGATCGCCGCGAAGGCGTCGCGCCAGGGGGTCATGCCGCCGCCCCCGCAAGCCGGCGGGCCTGCTCCGGGTCGAGCGAGGAGGCGGCGCCGAAGTGGGCGACCCGGCCGCCCCCCTCGAGGACCAGGACGCGGTCGGATTCGGGCAGCGCCCGCTCGGGATCGTGGCTGACCAGGACCCGGGTGCGGCCGCGGCCGATCAGCTCCCGGGCCAGCTCGCGCCCCTCGGCGTCGAGGTGGGAGTCGGGCTCGTCGAGCAGCAGCAGCTCGGGGTCGTGCAGGACGCAGCGGGCGATCGCCAGCCGCTGCCGCATCCCGGCCGAGAGCCCGTCGACGCGCTCGTTGGCGCGCTGCTCCATGCCGATCGACTCCAGCAGGACGTCGATCCGCTCCTCGGCCGCCTCGGCGCCGATCCCGTGCAGGCTGGCGTTGAAGCGCAGGTTCTCGCGCCCGGAGAGGTCGCGGTAGAGCAGCGGCTCGTGGCCGAGGTAGCCGACCCGTCCTCGCAGCTTGTAGGCCTCGTCGGGCAGCGAGCAGCCGAGCACCTGCGCCCCGCCCCCGCTCGGGCGCAGAAGCGTCGCCAGGACGCGCAACAGGGTCGTCTTGCCGGCCCCGTTCGGCCCCAGGACCAGCAGGGTCTGATGCGCCTCGAGCTCGAGGCTGACTCCGGCCAGCGCCGCCCGCTCGCCGAAGTCGCGGCGCAGGCCGCGCAGCTCGATCGCGGTGCTCATGGGGAGATTGTCGCGCCTGGTGGCTGCGACTAGCGTCCCTATCCGTGCAGTTTCGACCCGAAGAGGAGAACCGCGAGGCGGTCGCCGCCGCCTTCGAGGAGCATCGCGAGGCGATCTCGCCGCTGCTTCCTGGTGCCCGGATCGAGCACATCGGCGCGACCGCGGTCCCGGGCGCGCTGACCAAGGGCGACCTCGACCTCATGGTCAGCGTCGCACCCGGCGACTTCGAAGCGGCGGTCGTGGCGTTGCGCCGGCGCTACGCGGTCAACCAGCCCGGGAACTGGAGCCCGCGGTTCGCCAGCTTCGAGCAGCTGCCGTCTGGTGCAGTTCCGGTCGGGGTCCAGCTCGTGGTCCTCGGAAGCCGCGACGAGAAGCTGTTCACCGAGTGGCGCGACCGCCTGCGCGGCGACCCGGAACTGCGGCAGCGCTTCAACGCCTTCAAGCGCGGCCAGACCGGCGCCGAACCAGACGAGTACATCGCGGCAAAGGCGCGTTTCATCGAAGCCGAGCTGGGCGGAGGCATCGGCGGCGGGAGCCCCATCGTCTCGGGGTGAGGCGCTTTCCTCGCGGGTAGCGCGACTAAACCGCCTCGCGGTGGATTTCTCGCCACTGATTACTGTCGGCTAGGAGTTGCCGTTGCGCCGCAGCGTCCGCGCCCCGACCTTCATCAGCGGCGTCAGGCCCTCCTTCAGCGCCGCGAGCCGGTGGCCGTTGCGGCCGTGGCCGTAGATCAGCCGCGCCGAGGAGCGCACCGCCTCGCCCAGCGTCTCGTCGTACGGGTGCCACCAGAAGTCACGCGCCAGGCCCGGCTCCCACGCATTCAGCTTGATGTTCACGCACTCGTAGAAGCCGAACTTCGAGTGCGAGCGCCCGAGGCCGGAGTTCTTGACCCCGCCCCATGAGCACTGGCAGGCACCGTGACTGTAGGAGTGGTCGTTGATCCAGACCATCCCCGACTCGATCCGCCGCGCCATCCGCTCCCCCTTCTGGCGGTTGCTGGTCCAGACCGAGGCCCCGAGCCCGAACTCGGAGTCGTTGGCCAACTCGACCGCCTGATCGTCTGAATCGACGACGACGATCGGCAGCACCGGGCCGAAGACCTCCTCATTCATGATCCGCATCTCGTGCGTGACCCGGGTCAGCACGATCGGGGCGATGTACTTGCCCGGCAGGCCCGGTACCTCGGTCGCGCCGCCGCAGAGCTGCTCGGCGCCGTTCTGGACCGCGTCCTCGACCAGCTCGATGACCTGCTCGTACTGATCCTCGGAGGTCATCGGGCCGATCTCGGTCTCCCAGTTGAGCGGGTTGCCGAGTCGCAGCGCCTTCGCCTTCTCGGCGACGCCGGTGGTGAAGCGCTCGGCGACGTCGCGGTGCACGTAGACGCGCTCGATCCCCGAGCAGGTCTGGCCGGCGTTGGCGAAGCCGCCCCAGACGGCGCCGGGAATCGCGTTGTCGAGCTTGGCGTCAGCGCAGACGATCATCGGATCCTTGCCCCCGAGCTCCAGCACCGAGCCCTTCATGTTGCGGGCGCAGACCTCGCCTACCTTGCGGCCGACCTCGACCGAGCCTGTGAAGAAGATCTTTCCGGCCGAGGACTTGGCGAGCGCGTCGCCGATCCGACCGCCTCCGTGCACCGTCTGCACCAGTCCCTCGGGAAGCCCGGCCTTCTCGAACACGGCCTGGATCCGCTCCCCGAGCAGCGGCGTCAGGCTGGCCGGCTTCAGCACGACGCCGTTTCCGGCCGTCAGGGCGATGGCGACCTCGCCGAAGGGGATCGACCAGGGGTAGTTCCAGGGCGCGATAACGCCGACGACGCCGATCGGCTCATAGGAGAAGTGGCTGCGCTTGGAGAGCAGGAAGAGCTGGGCGTTCTTGATCTTCTCGTCGGCGAGGATCTTCGGTCCGTTGTCGGCGCACCAGTGCAGGAGGTCGATCGTCGGCAGCAGCTCCATCGTGTAGGACTCGGCCCGCGGCTTTCCCTGCTCGCTGGAGAGCAGTTCGGCGATCTCGTCGATCTCGTCGAGGATCACGTCGGCGGCCCGGCGCATGTAGCCGGCGCGGTCCTCGAGGGTCAGCTCGGCCCAGGCCGGCTGCACGCGGGCGACGTCGTCGACCACTGCCTGCACCTTGGCCGGGGTGATCGTCTCCACCGAGCCGACCAGCTCCCCGCTGGCGGGGTTGAAGGACTCCAGCTGCTTGCTCTGGCGGCTGCTCGTCTCGGTCGTCGTGGCGGTGGCCGATTCCATCTGCACTCCTCAGATCGGGTTCGGCCGCAGTCTACGTGCGGGCGACCGGAGTCCCCCCAGTCCGGGACTCACGGCCGCGCTGCATCAACCTCCCTGGCCCTGCTTGATGAGAGCGATTCAAAAAACACGCGCTCAGGCAGGGAGTTGCGGGTGACTGATCGGCCGCTACTGGGAGATCCGCTTGCGGATCGCCTCCAGGCGCCGCCGCAGCTCGGCTTCGAAGCCGCGATCGACAGGCTCGTAGAAGCTGTGCTCGCGCAACTCCTCCGGCAGCAGCGGCTGGCCGGCGAGTCCGCCCGGCTCGTCGTGGGGATAGACGTAACCCTCCCCGCGCCCGAGCTTCCGGGCGCCCGGATAGTGGGCATCGCGCAGATAGTCGGGCGGCGGCTTGGCGCCGTGCTCGCGGACCTCGGCGATCGCCGCCCCGATCGCCGTCGTCGAGGCGTTGGACTTCGGCGCCAGCGCGAGGTAGGTCGCGGCCTGGGCGAGGTTGAGGGTGCACTCCGGCAGCCCGACCCGGTCAACGGCCTGGCCGGCGGCGGTCGCGACCAGCAGCGCCTGGGGGTCGGCGTTGCCGATGTCCTCGGAGGCGAGGATCACCATTCGGCGGGCGATGAAGCGCGGATCCTCGCCGCCCTCGAGCATCACCGCCAGGTAGTAGAGCGCCGCGTCGGGGTCGGAGCCGCGGGTCGCCTTGATGAAGGCCGAGATGTAGTCGTAATGGCGGTCGCCCTCGCGGTCGTAGTCCAGCGCCTTGCGCTGCAGCGCGTCCTGCGCTGCCTCGATGTCGATCGAGCCGCCGCCGCGCGAGGCTCGCTCGACTGCCCGCTCCAGCGCCGCCAGCGCGACCCGGGCATCGCCGCCACTGCGCTCGGCGAGCATCCGCAGGGCGGCGTCGTCGATCGGCGGGTGCTCTGGGATCCCGCGCTCGTCCTCCAGCGCCCGTCGCAGCAGCGCCTCGACGTCGCCGGCGTCGAGCGGCCGCAGCTCGTAGATCTGGGCCCGCGACAGAAGCGCCGAGTTGACCTCGAAGTAGGGGTTCTCGGTCGTCGCTCCGATCAGCGTCAGCAGCCCCTCCTCGACCGCCGGCAGCAGTGCGTCCTGCTGGGCCTTGTTGAAGCGATGGATCTCGTCCAGGAAAAGCACCGTCGCCTTGTCAGAGGCGCGCCGCCGCTCCTCGGCGCGCCCGATCACCGCCCGGATCTCGGCCCGGCCGGCGTTGACCGCCGACTCCTCCTCGAAGGCGGCGGCGGTGCGATTGGCGGCGATCCGCGCCAGGGTCGTCTTGCCGCTGCCGGGGGGCCCGTAGAGGATCGCGCTGTGCGGGTGCCCGGACTCGAGCGCGGTCCGCAGCGCCGATCCCTCGCCCAGCAGATGCTCCTGCCCGACCAGCTCGTCGAGGTCGCGCGGGCGCATCCGCACCGCCAGCGGTGCCTCCTCGAGCGGGACGCTGGTGCGGCGCTCGGCGCGCTCATCGGTCTCGAACAGGCGCTCTTCCATCGCTCGTCTGAGTATGAAGAGGCGCCCAGCTAAGGTGGCCGAATGGAGAGAACGGCCCAGATACCGGCTCCCGAGGGGCTCGGCAACGAAGCGGTCGAGTTGCTCCAGCAGCTGATCCGCTTCAACACCGTCAACCCGCCCGGCAACGAGGAGCAGGCGCAGGTCTTCCTGCGCGACATGCTCAGCGAGGCCGGCTGGGAGTGCGATCTGCTGGCCCGCGACGAGGGCCGGACCAACCTCGTCGCCCGGCTGCGCGGCGAGTCGGAGGGCCCGACGCTGGCGATGATCTCCCACGTCGATACGGTCCCCGCCGACCCCGGCGACTGGAGCCGCGACCCCTGGGGCGGCGACCTGCACGACGACTACGTCTGGGGCCGCGGCGCACTCGACATGAAGGACCAGGTGGCGACCGAGACCGCAGCCTGCCTGCGCCTTGCCCGCGACGGCTGGCGGCCCGCCCGCGGCGACCTGCTGCTGGTCGTCTCGGCCGACGAGGAGACCGGCGCCCACGCCGGCGCCCAGTGGCTGTGCACAGAACAGGCCGAGAAGGTCCGTTGCGATTACGTGGTCAACGAAGGAGCCGGGCTGGCGATCGACTTCGAGGGCAAGCGCTTCTACACCCTCGCGGTGGGGGAGAAGGGCGTCTTTCGCTTCAACCTCCGCACCCACGGCGTCGCCGGCCACGCCTCGCTGCCGGGCGTCGGCGACAACGCCCTGCTGAAGCTGGCGCCGCTGCTGGAGCGGCTGCGCAACCAGCCCCCGCGCGAGACGACCGCGGACACCGAGCTCTTCCTCGAGCGGCTGCTGGGCGAAAAGCCGGCCGACCTCGACGCCGCCGTCGAGCGGGTCCGCGCCGACGATCCACTGCTCGCGGTGCTGCTCGGCGAGCCGATGCTCGGCGTCACCCTGACCCCGACCAAGGCCAGCGCCTCGGAGAAAGAGAACGTCGTCCCTGCCCGCGCCGAGATCCTGGTCGACTGCCGGGTGCCGCCCGGCCTCGGCGAGGACCTGGTCCGCGAGCGCATCGCATCGGTCGTCGGCGAGGGCGACTACGAGGTCGATTTCATCGAGACCGTGGTCGGAAACCGCTCCGACTTCGACGGCCCGCTTGCCGAGGCGGTCGAGGGCTGGGTGGCGGAGATCGAGCCCGACGCCACGGTGCTGCCGCTGGTGATGCCCGGGTTCAGCGACAGCCACTGGTTTCGCAAGGCCTTCGGTGCGACCGTCTTCGGCTTCTGCCCCCAGCGGGCGATGAGCTTCGCCGAGGCCGTCCCCCTCGTCCACGGCGCCGACGAGCGCGTCGCGGTCGCCGACGTCGAGCTGATGGCGAGCTTCTTCCACGACCTTCCGCGGAGGCTTCTCGGTGGCTGAGGAGCAGCGCGAGCCGATCCGCCTCGGCGGCATGGCGCTGCGCAACGGCCTGCTGATCCACGGCCCGACCCACTGGGCTGCGGCGGTGCGCAACCCCGAGGGCGCGATCGAGGTCGCCTCGGAGACGAAGCCGACCCTGGCGCCGCGGCTGACCGGCAAGGTGCCGCTGCTGCGGGGCCCGGTCAGGCTCGCCGAGGCGATGGCGGTGGTGCCGCTGGTGCGCCGCCGGCTGCCGGCCGCCCGGCTGCCGTTCGAGGACCGCAAGGTGATCGCCGCGATCGTCGCCACCCTCGCCGCCAGCTCGATAATGCGCCGCCGCCTGCCGGCCACCGCGCTGCGGGAGGGAATCCTGCAGGCGATCGGCGTAATACCCGCGATGGTCGCGCTTCGCGACCACGACCTCGCCGCCTACCACGGCGTCGAGCACAAGGCGATCGGTGCCTATGAGCAGGGAAGCGACGACCCGGCCGGGACCCCGAAGGAGCATCGCCGCTGTGGTTCGAACCTGATCGCCCCGATGGTCGTCCTCTCGGCCGGCGGCACGGTCCTGCTGGAGCGGCTGGTCGACAAGCCCGGCCCAATCGCCCGCGCCGGCGTCGGCCTCGGCGGGGCCGGGATCGCGGTCGAGATGTTCGCCTGGAGTGACCGCCACGCCGACACGGCGCTGGCCCGCGCCTTCCACACGCCGGGACACGAGATCCAGCGCCTGATCGCGACCCGCGAGCCGACCCCGCAGCAGCTCGAGGTCGGGGTCGCCGCGCTGGCCGAGATCCTGCGGGTCGAGAACGCGGCCGGGAGCTGACATGGCCGGCAAGCTGCTCTCGATCTACCTCAACGACCATCTCGCCGGATCGACCGTCGGCGTCGAGCTGGCGAGGCGGGCGAGCTCGCAGAACGAGGGCACTCCGCTGGGCGATTGGCTGGCCGGGCTGACGCGGGAGATCGAGGAGGACCGCGAGACGCTGCAGCGGCTGATGGACGAGCTCGGGGTCAAGCGCGACCACGTCAAGAGCCATGCCGCTTGGGTCGGCGAGAAGATCGGGCGTCTGAAGCTCAACGGCCGCCTCACCGGCTACTCGCCGCTCAGCCGCCTGGTCGAGCTCGAGGGCCTCCACCTTGGCGTCAACGGCAAGCTCGACATGTGGCAGGCCCTCGGAAGGACTCTCGGCCAGCAGGCGCACGGCTTCGACTTCGAGCAACTCGCGCGCCGCGCCGAGCGCCAGGCCGGCGAGCTGGAGCAGCACCGCCTCGAGGCGGCGGCCGAAGCGCTCTCCTAGCGATTAAGTTGTGGGGCGATGTTCGACCGCATCGACCACGTGGGAGTCGCCGTCGAGGACCTCGATCAGGCGATCACCCTCTACGAACGCGACTTCGAGATGCAGCTCGCCCACCGCGAGACGGTTGAGGAGCAGGGCGTGGAGGCAGTCCTTCTCGACGTCGGCGAGGGCCACGTCGAGCTGCTGCGCCCGCTGGGACCGGACACCGCGGTCGGCAAGTTCCTCTCCAAGCGCGGGCCGGGCCTGCATCACGTCGCCTACGCGGTCGGCGACATCGACGCCGTCCTCGCTTCGCTGCGCGACTCCGGGGTCGAGCTGATCGACTCCGAGGCCCGGGTCGGGATCCGCGGCAGCCGCGTCGCCTTCCTCCATCCCCGTTCGACCGGAAACGTGCTCACCGAGCTCGTCGAGCCCGCCCACTGATGGCGGCGCTGCGAGTCGACATCGGCTTCGTCGGCGGTCAGATCCTCAGCCTGCGCTTGGCCGAGGACTCTCTGAACGGGCTCCGGCAGGCGCTTTCGCGCGATCCGGGCTGGCACGACCTCGACACCGAGGACGGCCGGGTGGCGGTGGACCTGGCGAAGATCGCCTACGTGCGTCTCGACTCGGGCGAGCACCGGGTCGGCTTCAGCACCGAGTCCTGATGCGTCCCCGGACACTTCTGCTGGCGGCCGGCGGCGGGACGCTGGCGGCGGCGCTGTGGTGGCGCCGCAACCCGTCAGCCTGTCCCTACGGCCAGAAGTTCTGGGTCGAGGCCCCGCACCCGATCATCACCCGCCAGCGGCTGCGCGAGGTGCTGGCGCCGAGCCCCGGCGAGCGGATCCTCGAGATCGGTCCGGGCACCGGCTACTACACCCTCGAGATGGCGGAGTGGGTCGGACCGCAGGGGAGGGTCGAGATCTTCGACCTCCAGCAGGAGTTCCTCGACCACACGATGGAGCGGGCGCGGCAGAGCGGCCTATCCAACGTCGTCGCGACCCAGGGCGACGCGACCGAGCTGCCGTTCGAGGACTACTCCTTCGACGCGGTCGTGCTGACTGCGGTCCTGGGCGAGATCCCCGACCGCGCCGCCGCACTGCGCCAGATCGAGCGCGTGCTGCGGTCCGGCGGGCGGCTGGTCGTCGGCGAGCTGTTCGGCGACCCGCACTTCACGACCTTCGGCTCGCTGCAGACCCAGTGCGGAGACGCCGCGCTGAGCCTGCAGGAGCGCTCAGGCAATTGGTTCGGCTACTTCGCGCGCTTCGCCGCCGAACAACCGGCCGACGCCCCGGCCGCTGTCAATTGATCTTGCTCTTGCCCGCCGCCTTGCAGGACTTGCCGTGGCCCAAGGACTTCTTCGCCACCGAGATCACGAGTTTGTAGTGCCCCGTGCCGGCTGAGAAGGGGATCTCCCACTTGCCGCTGTTATCGGTGTGCGTCGCATAGGGGATGTGGGCCCCTACCGTCCCGTACTCCATGGCAAGCTTGCGGTGCTTGTAACAGGCCGCCTTGGGGGAGGTGACCTTGCCGGTGACCGAATCGGCTCCGACCGTCAGGGTGGTCTTGGTCTTATAGGACTTGCCGGCCAGTGCGATCGATGCGGTCAATGCAACGACGCCGACGATGGCAAGCGTGACGCTTAGGAAGCGCTTCATCTGTCTCCTTGTTTGACGAGCCTGGGTTGGACCGAAGCAAGGTAGTCGCCAGCCGGCAGCCGCACAAGGGCAATTCTCGGCTTGAGTAGGTCAGTTTTCGGGTAGCTGGGCGGCCTCAGCGAGCCGGCTCCAGAGCCGCTCCTCAGCGCCGAGGACCTCGCCCGTCAGCTCGCCGACGCGGCTCCAGACGGCAGCCTCGGCAGTTTCCTGCTCGCTCGCCTCGCGGAAGGCGGTGGCGAGCGCGGTCCAGCGCTCGGCGGAGTCGGCCGCCAGCTTCGATCCCTCCCCGTAACCGGCCTCGTCGAGGAAGCGCGAGTACATGAGCCGGAAGTTGCCGCCGCCGGTCCCCCGGCGTTCGATCACCTGGTAGGCGAAGCGGGCGCACCACTGGCAGTCCTCTGCCAGTGCCGGCCAGCGCTCGGCGTCGGCGGCCAGCCGCCGCAGCGCCGGCAGGCCGGCGAACTCGCCGAATTGCGGCTCGATCATCTCCTGCGCCGCGCGGGCGATCGCGGCCGGCGCCGCGGCGATCAGATCATCGGGCGACGCCTCTCCGGAGACGGTGTACATGTGCCCCTTCATCTCGAACGCCGCGCTGGCACCATGGCGGGCCTTGCGAAGGCTCTCGATCCGGCACTCCTGCAGCTCCTCGAAGGCGGTGTCGGAGAGATAGACCAACTCGTCGTCGTAGCCTGCCAGCACAACGGCATGGCCCGGGAAGTGGGCCGAGTTGCCGTAGTGGTCGAGGTAATAGAGGTCGGTGATCAGCAGCGGCGGCCGCTCGTCGTCGACGCTGGTCCGCGCGGCCTCCCAGGAAGCGTCGGCGTCATCGAAGGTGTCGACCCGCAGCGGCGCCCCGGCCAGCTCGAGAAAGCTCTGCTCGAGCTGCGCCGTGCGGCCGTTGAACCAGTGGCTCGGCGAGCTCTCCAGGTTCACCAGGTAGTAGAAGCAGGCGCCGGCCCCGAGCCCGAACGCCATCTCCTCGCTGAGCTCGATTCCGTGGTGGCCGAGCAGGTTTCGCAGCGCCGTCGAGCCGCAGTGGTTGCCCGGCAGGTGCCGGTAGCCGGGGACCATGCGCGGCTGGGTCGCGGACTCCATGGCCCGATTATCGCGACCAGGGCCGGGTCCCGGCTAGCGCCGGGAGCGGTGGTGGCGACCGTGGTCGCCGGAGTGCCCGTGCCCGTGGCACCACCGACACCCGAGCGGGACGCCGCGCAACGGGTCGGGCATCGAGCGCTGACGCGGCAGCGGCAGCAGTTGCACCTTCGTCTGCCGCGGATAGCTCATGCCCGGCGCCGGCGGGCACGGCCCGAACGCCTGGGTGGCGCAAATGACCTGCGCGGTCAACGGATCGCCGAGGGAGGCGCCCTGGTTGGGGACGCCGCAGCTGGCGTGGGTGACCTGAAGGTTCGCGGGGGCGCTGGTCACAGTGCCGCCGCCACTCTCCCGGTTTCCGTGCCAGCAGTTGCCCGGATTCTCCGGGTTGGAGATCTCGGCCAGGTCGCCATTGGTCGGGTTGCCGAAGAACCCGTTGCCGCCCATCACGTTGTTGGCGACTTCGTTGCCCCAGTCGTCGTAGTAGCAGGGGGTGACGAAGTTGAGCTGCCCGCCCTGACAGTGTGACGCCGTGTCGAGCGGGTTCTCGGTCGCGTCCGGGAAGGGCGCCAGCAGGATCCCCCAGGACCCGTTGTGGGTGACGAGGTTGTGCGAGACGGTGTCGAAGCGGCCGCCCGAGACCACCATGCCGGCTCCGGGCGGGCCCAGCGACGCGCTGCCGGCGCTGGGCACGTTTGGGTTGTTGTTGTCGTGGATCCAGTTGTCGCGGAAGACCGTGCAGGAACGTGTCGTGGAGCCGGGACAGAGGCCGACCTGCGGCGAGGGGGCGTCGTCGTTGTTCTGCGAGTTGGTGACGATGCCGGTGTTGTTGCGGTCCCACTCGGAGTGCTCGATGACCAAGTGCCCCCCGGAATTTGTGCCCGAGTAGCCGAGGGCGCTGTTCTGCGCGTGCGAGTGGGTCAGCACCTGATTGCAGTCGGGGCAGGCGCCGATGTAGAAGCTGGCGTCGTTCATGTTGCTCGCGTAGGAGTGGTCGATCAGCCCCGGGCCCCTCGAGTTCGAGGTGAAGATCCCGTAGCTGCCGGACCCGCTCCCGTTGCCGCCGAAGCTCGTGGTCGCCGACAGGTAATCGCCGCGGAACGACCCCATGCCGATCTGGCCGCTGCCGTCGCCGCCGTTGAACCAGATCTGGTTGCCGCCCTCGCCGGACCCGGTGAGGAAGTTGCAGGCGGTGAGGTTCTCGACCGACACCCCGCTCGCCTTGAATACCTCGACGCCGTTGCGGCCCAGCGGGGTGCCGCCGGGGCCGGCCGGACCGAGGTCCTGGTCGGCTGCCGCCGAGGAGCATCGTGGCGAGCCCCGCTTGGTGCCGTCGACGACGACGCCGTTGCGATCAAGGCCGCGAAGGTGGAGACCGGGGGTCGTGATGAGGACGCCGGCACCCGCCTCGTCGCTGGGCTTGTGGGTCGTGTAGTCGCCGCGCTCGTGGTAGTCGCCGGGGAAGATCAGGATCCAATCCCCAGGGTGGGCAGCATCGACCGCGGACTGGATCGTGTCGAAGTGAAAGTCGTCGCGATGCCAGCGGGCGCGGTCGCCCCGGCCGTGGTGCTGGGATACCAGCAGGACCCGCGCCGCGGCCGGAGCGGCGGCAACCAGGAAAAGCGCCGCGGCTGCGAGCAGCGCAGCAGGCAAGCTTCTCTTCCGAAGCTTGCTGACCGCTTGTGGGAGTCCTCGCTCTTTCAAACCGACCCCCTCCCTCTCATATCCGTACCACAGCGCGGCTGCGCGAGTCAACGCCTCGCCTATCCTGCCTCGCCATGCCGAACCCCGATCTGGCACTGCTGCGCTTCATGCGCACCCGCGGGCACTCGCCCGCCGCCGAGCGGACCGCGAAGGCGATCGCCGCCAGCGGCGAGTACGGGGCGATCTGGGCCGCCGCCGGCCTGACTGCCGCCGCCTTCGACCCTCCCCGGCGCGGCCGCTGGCTGACCGCCGCCGCCCTGGCTCCGGCCGCGATCGGGATCAACTTCGCGGTCAAGCTGGCGGCGCGCCGCCGCCGGCCGCAGCTCGACGGGCTGCCGCCGCTGGGCGGTGCCCCGACCTCGCTCTCGTTCCCCTCGGCCCACGCGACCGCCTCCTTCGCGGCAGCGACGGCGATGTCGCGGATCGCCCCCCGCCGCGCTCCCGTCCTCTACGCAGGCGCCGTCGTCATGGGGCTGACCCGGCCCTACCTCGGCATGCACCACCCGAGCGACGTCCTCGCCGGCGCGCTGCTGGGCACCCTGCTCGGCAAGCTCGTGCCCGGATTGGACACCCTGCATCGCGGACGCGAAGCGGAGCAGATGCCGGTTCGTTCAGCGTGAAGGTCGGGATCGTCGGCCTGCCCAACGCCGGCAAATCGACCCTCTTCAACGCCCTCACCCGAGCCGGGGCGCAGACCGGTGACTATCCCTTCACGACGGTCGAGCCCAACGTCGCCATCACCGCCGTCCCCGACGAGCGCCTGGACAAGCTCGCCGCCGAGCTCGGCAGCTCATCGATCGTGCCGGAGACGATCGAGTTCGACGACATCGCCGGCCTCGTCCGCGGGGCCTCGGAGGGAGAGGGCCTCGGCAACCGGTTCCTCGCCGCGATTCGCGAGACCGACGCGATCTGCCACGTCGTCCGCGCCCACGGCGCCAGCGGCGTCCCCCATCCCGACGGCCAGATTGATCCCGGCGCCGACATCGAGACGGTCGAGACCGAGCTCCTGCTGGCCGACTTCGAGCAGGCCGAGCGGCGGCTGGAGCGGGTGACCAAGCAGGCTCGCTCGGGAGACAAGGCGGCGATCGCCGAGCGCGATTGGCTGGCCGCGGTCCGCGACGCCCTCGCCGCCGGCCGCCCGGCCCGCTCGGTGCCTGTCCCCGAGGCCGCGGCCGACGCGCCCCGCAAGCTCGCGGCGCTGACCTCGAAGCCGGTGCTCTATGTTGCCAACGTCGACGAGGGGGAGACCGAGGTCCCCGAATCGGTCGCTTCCCACGCCGCCGGTGCCGACGCAAACGCGGTGGCGGTCAGCGCCCGGGTCGAGGGCGAGCTGTCAGAGCTCGACGAATCAGAGGCCGAGGAGATGCGGGGCGAGCTCGGAATCGGAGAGCCGGGGTTGCGGCGGGTCGTTCGGGCCGCCTATGAGCTGCTCGACCTGATCACCTTCTTCACCGCCGACCGCGGCAAGGAGGCGACGGCGCGCAGCCTGCGCCGCGGGAGCACCGTCCTCGCCGCCGCCGGCAAGGTCCACACCGACTTCGAGCGCGACTTCATCAAGGCCGAGGTGATCGGCTGGCAGCAGCTGGTCGAGGCCGGCGGCTATGTCGGCGCCCAGCAGCAGGGCCTGCTGCGGGTCGAGGGCCGCGGCTACGTCGTCGAGGACGGCGAGGTCGTGACGATCAAGACCTGATCGCGGGTCGCCGCTGTTAGGTTGCGGGCCGTGGAGGAGGCCAGATTTCCCAAGGTCCCGGCCAAGGGCGGTCACTATGAGAGCTTCTACATAAAGGCCTGCCGCCCAGGCGGTGGGCGTGGGATCTGGATCCGCCACACGGTCCACAAGCGTCCCGGCGCGTCCCCCAGGGGCTCGGTCTGGTTCACGCTCTTCGACGCCGAGGCTGCCGCCCCCCGGGCCACCAAGCTGACCGTCGACGCCGACCGCCTCAGCTCGCCGCAGGGCTCCTGGATCAAGGTCGCCGAGGCCGAGATCGGCCCCGGGAAGGCCCAGGGCTCGATCGAGACCGACGCCTTCGCTGCCTCCTGGGAGCTCGCCTTCAGCGGCTCGGCCGAGCCCTGCCGCTATCTGCCCGCCGACTGGCTCTATGACGCGAAGATCCCGCGGACCAAGTTCGAGGCCCCTTACCCGGACGCGCGCTTCAGCGGCCGGCTGCAGGTCGACGGTGAGGAGATCGAGCTCGACGCCTGGCCGGGGATGATCGGCCACAACTGGGGCAGCGAACACGCCGAGCGCTGGGTCTGGCTCGAGGGCACCGGTTTCGAGGGCGACGGCGAGACCTACTTCGACGCCGGCGCGGCGCGGGTCAAGATCGGCCCCCTGCGCACCCCCTGGCTCGGCGCCGGGTCGCTGATGCTCGACGGCGAGACCCACCGGCTGGGCGGGCTCGGGCGCATCCGCTCCTCGAAGATCTCCGAGACCTCGACCCATTGCGAGTTCGTCCTGCCCGGAGACGAGATCGAGGTGCGGGGCTGGATCGCCGCCCCCGCCAAGGACTTCGTCGCCTGGGTCTACGCCGATCCCAACGGGCCCGAGCACAACGTCGTCAACTGCTCGATCGCCGACCTCGAGCTGATCGTCGAGCGCAAGGGCCGGCCGACCCGGCGGCTCAGCCTGGGCGGCGGCGGGGCGTATGAGTTCGGGATGCGGGAGACCGACCACGGCATCCCGCTGCAGCCGTATCCCGACGGTTGAGCTTCGCCGACTGCCTCGCTCTGGAAGGTCTGAGGTTTCGGGGGCGACCCGAACGGGCATCAGGGCTGGACCCTCAGCCGCTGAGGCGGATCCGTAGGGTGAGTCCATGCACCGACTGCTGAAGATCCCTCTCGCCGGCGCCGTCGCGGCGCTGGTCGGAATGCTGATCCGGCGCCTGCTGGATCAGATCGAGGCCCACGGCGACGCCGGGTCCCGAGCAGCGGCCGCGCCGCCGCCCAGGCGCGAGCCGCGAACGCGCGACCAGCTCTACAAGGAGGCCGCGCGGCTGGACATCAAGGGGCGCTCGAAGATGAACAAGGCAGAGCTGCAGGAGGCAGTCGAGATGGCAACGGCCGGAGGAAGGGTATGAAGCTTGTGTTCACCCCCCTGAGCATCGTGCTCGGGCTGCTGGCGGGACTCGTCGCCAAGAAGATCTTCGAGCAGGTCTGGGGCCTGATCGACGACCAAGAGCCGCCCGACGCCAAGCACCGGGAGATCAGCTTCGTCAAGCTGGTCTTTGCCCTGATCTTCGAGGGGGCGATCTTCCGCCTCGTCAAGGGCCTGACAGACCATGGGGCGCGGCGAGCATTTGCCCGCGCCACCGGGACCTGGCCGGGCGAGGAAGCCCCCGAAGCCGAGTGACCCGCTACGAGAGGAGACATTGTGGCTGTCAGCGACAAAGCCGAGATCTACGTCAACCGTCTGATCGACGACCGCGACCTCCAGCACGACCTGCGCGAGCTGGCGAAGGCGCTGCGGAGCACCTACGGCAGGGCCGAGGCAAAGAAGCGCAAGCCTTCGCGGCTGCTGGGCGACCGCAAGTTCAAGCAGAGCGCACAGCGCGCCGGCGAATCGCTGCGCGACGCGACAATGAGGTTTCGCGGCGAGCCGCCGAAGAAGAGCCATCGGCTGCGCAAGGTGCTGGTCGTCGTCGCCGTGGTCGGCGCCGCCGCCTATGCGGGTCGCGAGCTGATCGGCGGCTCCTCGGGGCAGGGCGCCAGCCCGGCCACGTTCAGCTGAGCCTCAGCCGCTCTTGCTGAAGCTCATCCAGGTTGAGTAGAGGCCGAGCGCCGACTCGAGGTCTGAGCCGCTGACCTTGGTCGTTCCATCGGAGCCGACCACGTTGGCGGAGACGATCCGCGGCGAGACGCCGGTCTTGGTGACCTGGATGTCCTGCAGGTTGCCCTTCAGCAGCCGTCCCAGCTTCGCCTCGATCTCCGACTGCGAGTAGACGCGCTTCCAGTCGTGCAGGGGCGAGGTCGTGTCGTAGGGATCGTCGACCGACGTCAGGTAGGGGACCGGCGCCGAGCCGGGGAAGCCGAACTCGACGCTCTCGGTCTGGCCACCGGAGCTGGCCGAGTAATAGGTGCGGGCGATCTGCCCCCCGTACATGACCACCTGCCCCTTGGTCGCCGTCACCGCCTTGTTGGTGGCCGCGGTCTCGCCGGCGATCCCGCGGTAGACCTGGCTGCGGGTGTCGTCGTAGAGGTTGTAGCCCCTGCCCGCGACGCTGCCGGTCAGCGCGTAGGAGCGGGCGGCGACGGCCTGCGCCTCCAGCGCGGCCGGCGGCCACGAGGAGGGCATCTCCCCGGCGACCACGCCGCGCACGTACTTGTCGATGTTGAGCGCGTTGACGACGTTGAGGCCGCTGCCGTTCGCCGGCACGACCACCAGGGCGCCGCGGTAGGAGCCGTTGCCGCGGATCCGCACCCGCCCCTTGCCTCTCGCCCGCAGCTTGCGGCCGCAGTTCGCAAGCACCTTGCCGGCGTCGGAGAGCAGCTGCACGCCCGCGCCGCTGCGCCGCCCGCGGTAGAGCCGGGTCGGGTTCAGGGTCCGCCCGCAGGCCGAGGTCGCCTTCTTGAAGCTGACCGCGCCGCCGGTCGTCGTCAGCAGCACCCGGACCCGTCCCGGCGGCGCGCTGCCGAGGGTCGTCCCCTGGTAGTAGTGGGCGAGGATGAAGCTGTAGTCGCGACCGTGCAGGGCGTAGCCGTAGGCCCCGTACTGGCTCATCCCGACCCCATGCCCGAAGCCGTGCCCGGTGACCGTCCAGGTGGTCCCCGCCGCCGCCCCTGCGGGGGGCGCCCAGGCGAGCAGCGCGGCGCCGGCGAGAATCGCGGCCGCCTTCCTCAGTCCCCTGTCGATCAGCGCCTTCATCCCTGCACCCAACAAGCTCGGGGCGGCTAAGTATCGCGGCGCCTCCGGCTGGGAGATGACGACCGGCGTCTACTACCCTGGAGCTATGGCGACCGAGACCGTCGAAGCGACCGATCACAAGCTGATCGTCGGTGGCGAGCGGGTCGAGACCGGCGAGTGGTCGGAGGTCGCGAGCCCCTACGACGGCACCGTCGTCGGCCGCGTCCCGACCGGCGATGCCGAGCTGGTCGACCGCGCAGCGCGGATCGCCCAGGAGGCCTTCGAGGCCGGCGAGTTCATCCGGCCCGATCGCGCCGCCGCCCTCGATCGCGCCGCGCGGATCGTCTCCGAACGCGGCGACGAGCTCGCGCTGGCGATCGCCGCCGAGGCCGGCAAGCCGCTGAAGACGGCCAAGGTCGAGGCGGCCCGCTGCGTCGACACCCTCACCTTCTCCGCCGTCGAGGCGCGCAAGCTGAGCGGCGAGACGGTGCCGATGGACGCCTCTTCGACCGGCGCCGGCAAGCTCGGGATCGTGATGCGGGTCCCCTACGGGGTGGTCGGCGCGATCAGCCCCTTCAACTTCCCCCTCAACCTCGTCGCCCACAAGATCGGGCCGGCGCTCGCCGCCGGCAACGCGGTGGTCCTGAAGCCGGCCGGCCAGACGCCGATCTCGGCGATCAAGCTGGCCGAGATCCTGCTCGAAGCGGGGGTGCCCGACGGCTGGCTCAACGTGATCTGCGGACCGGGCAGCGAGGTCGGCAACGCGATCGTCGAGCACGAGTACACCCGCGCCCTCTCGTTCACCGGATCGGCCGAGGTGGGGTGGAAGCTGCGCGCCTCGGTCCCCCACAAGAAGGTCAACCTCGAGCTGGGATCGAACGCGCCGCTGATCGTCAACGAGGACGGCGACTGGGAGACCGCCGCCGACAAGGCCCAGCTTCACGCCTTCTCGCACGCCGGCCAGAGCTGCATCTCGATCCAGCGCATCCTTCTCCACGAGGCCGTCGCCGACGACTTCGTCAAGCGCTTCGTCGCCAACACCGAGTCGCTCACGGTCGGCGATCCGCTCGACCCCGAGACCGACGTCGGGCCGCTGATCTCGCCCGACGACCGCGACCGGGTCAAGGAGTGGATCGACGAGGCGGCCGCGGCCGGAGCCGAGGTGCTGACCGGCGGCGAGCTGGTCGACGAGGACCGCTGCCTGGCACCGACCGTGATCGCCAACCCGCCGACCGAGGCCAAGGTCTGGTGCGAGGAGATCTTCGGCCCGGTCGCCACCGTGACCCGCTTCTCCGACTTCGAGCAGGCGCTGGCGATGGCCAACGACTCCAAGTTCGGTCTTCAGGCCGGCGTCTTCACCCGCGACATGGGCAACGGGATCAAGGCCGGCGAGACGCTGGAGTTCGGCGGCGTGTTGATCAACGAGGTGCCGACCTTCCGCGCCGACCAGATGCCCTATGGCGGCGTCAAGGACTCGGGCAACACCCGCGAGGGTCCCGCCTACACGGTCCGCGAGCTGACCGAAGAGCGCCTGGTCACCTTCCAGGGCTAGCCCGCCGACCGCCTCGATTGGGAACCGGCGCCGCTTCGGCGCCGATCGGCTAGGTTCGCCCGCGGGGTATGGGAGTTAGGGAGCGCAGCACAGCGCAAGGGAACGCGCGGTCGAAGAGGCGGCTGGCCATCGGGGTCGCCTGCCTCTCGAGTGCCCTGCTGCTCGCGGTCGTCTGCTCGCTGGCCTGGGCGCACAATCCGCTCAGCAAGACGACGGTGACCGAGCGCATCGTCCCGGCCTCCAACGACCCCGGCTTCCGCCAGCTCAAGCTCGGCCCCGGGGAGGGGTACACGGTGCGCCAGGAGGGTGTTGGCGTCGCCAAGGCCGGCCGCGCGGCGCGACGGACCTCGCTCGCCTATTTCGGCCAGCTCTCCGACTTCCAGCTCGCCGACGAGGAGAGCCCGGCCCGGGTCGAGTTCGTCGATCCCGCGGGACCGCCGGTCGACGCGGCCTGGCGACCGTGGGAGGCGGAGGAGCCGCAGATCGACAACGCGATGATCCGCCAGATCGACGCCTTCGCCGGGGCGAGCCCGATCGCCAACGGCAACGGCAGTCGCAGCCACATGAACTTCACTCTCGACACCGGCGACTCGGCGGACAATCAGCAGTTGAACGAGACCCGCTGGGTGAGGACCCTGCTGGAGGGCGGGAACCTCAACCCCGGCAGCGGCGTCGATCCCGCGACCTCAGGCAACCCCGCCTGCGCCGTGCTGAAGCCGGCGATCGTCGACGCCAACAACCCCGCCAAGTACACGGGCGTCCAGGACTACAACGACTACGTCGAGGGGCCCGATCCGCAGTTCTACGATCCCGACCAGCCGACCGGTCAGTGGAGCGACTGGCCCAAGTACACGGGAATGATGGACGCTGCCCAGCGGCCGTTCTCTGCCGTCGGCCTGAACGTCCCCAGCTACGTCGTCTTCGGAAATCACGACGCGCTGGTGCAGGGCAACCAGGCCGCCAACCAGGGCTTCGAGCAGGTCGCGACCGGCTGCATAAAGCCGCTCAGCGGGTCGGTGGGGCCGAGCATCGCCGACGCGCTGGCGAGCCTCACACCCGCCGCCCTGCAAAGCCTGGCGCCCAACGACCGCATGCTCGTGCCGCCGGATCCAAACCGCCGCTTCGTCTCCAAGGCTCAATACAAGGCGGTCTTCAAGTCCGGCAGCCAGTCCGACGGCCACGGCTTCGGCTTCGTTGACCCGGCTCAGAACACCGCCTCCGGCGGTGCCGCCGGCTACTACGCCTGGAACCCGGTCCCGGGCATGCGCTTCATCGGCCTCGACACGACATGCGACGGCGGAATAGCCGGCCCCGCGGCCGACGGCAACATCGACGATCCGCAGTTCCAGTGGCTGAAGGGCCAGCTGGCGGCGGCGCAGTCGGCAGGCAAGCTGGTGGTCCTCTTCAGCCACCACGCGATTCAGAGCCTGACCTGCAACGTGCCCGACGAGGCGGCGCCGCCATGCCTCGGCCCCGACTCGCACGGCCATGACACCAACCCAGGCTGCGACGTCGACCCACGCAATTCCTCGCCGATCCACCTCGGCGCCGACGCGACCGCGCTGCTGCACCAGTACCCGAACGTGATCGCCTGGGTCGCCGGGCACAGCCACGTCAACGACGTCACCCCCTACCCCGACGGCAGCGGGGGCGGCTTCTGGATGATCCGCACCGCGGCCGAAGCCGACTGGCCCCAGCAGAGCCGTCTGCTGCAGATCTTCGACAACCACGACGGCACGCTTTCGATCTTCGGGACCATCCTCGACCACGCAAGCAACGCGACCGCGCCGAGCGCGATCTCAAACCTCTCCAACCCGGACCCGTACCAGCTCGCCTCGATAGGCCGCACCCTCTCCTACAACGACCCCCAGGTGGGCGCCCGCGCCTGCTCGCCGAACCCCTGCGGGGAGGGCGCGGCGAAGGACCGCAACGTCGAGCTGCTGGTCCGTAACCCACTGCATTGATTTAAGGCCGCAAGACGAAGTGGAGCGGCAGGTGCATGTCAGGCGGCCGAAGGCCGCCGCAAATTGTGTGTCGTCCGGCCGTTACTCGTGTGGCTTGGCCATGCGGGCGTGATCCAGCGCTTCTTCGAGGATCTCCTCCGAGACCCCCATCTCCCGCGCGACCTCACGAATCGGGCGCCCGGACTCGTGCGCGGCCTGGACGATCTCGGTCCCGCGGTCATAGCCGATGTGGGGATTGAGCGCCGTCGCCGTGGCGAGGGTCGCCTCGGCGTGGCGCTCGTTGACCTCGCGGTCGGCCTCGATCCCCGCGACGCACTTCTCGTCCAGCAGCCGCGAGGCGGCGGCCAGCAGCTTGATCGAGTCGAGCAGGTTGCGGGCGATCACCGGCACCCGCACGTTGAGCTCGAACTGCCCCTGGCTGCCCGCCATCGTGATCGCCGCGTCGTTTCCGATCACCTGGTCGCCGACCTGGATCGTCACCTCGCAGATCACCGGGTTGACCTTGCCGGGCATGATCGAGGAGCCCTTCTGAAGCGCCGGCAGCTTGATCTCGGCCAGCCCGGTCCGCGGACCGGAGCCCATCAGCGCCAGGTCGTTGGCGATCTTGATCAGCGAGACCGCTACGACCTTCAGCGCGCCGGAGAGCTCGACCAGCGCGTCGCGGTTCCCCTGCGCCTCGAAGGCGTCGGCCGGGGCGGAGATCTCCAGGCCGGTGTCCTCGGCGAGGGTCCGCCGTACTTTCTCGGCCAGCTCGGGGTGCGCGTTCAGGCCGGTCCCCGTGGCGGTACCGCCGAGCGGGATCTGACCGACCCGGCCAAGGGTGTCGCGGATCCGGTCGGCGCCGAGACGCGCCTGGGCGGCATAGCCACCGAACTCCTGGCCCAGCGTCACCGGCACCGCGTCCATCAGGTGGGTGCGGCCGGCCTTGACGACGTCGTCGAATTCCCTCGCCTTGCGGGCCAGCGCCTCGGCGAGGCCGTCGAGAGCGGGCAGCAGGTCGCGGCTGACCTCCTCCAGCGCGGCGAGGTGTACCGCGGAGGGAAAGACGTCGTTGGAGGACTGGCCGCGGTTGACGTGGTCTGAGGGATGCACGCCTTCGCCGGCCAGCGCGGCGATCACCTCGTTGGTGTTGGTGTGCGAGGAGGTGCCGGAACCGGTCTGGAAGACGTCGACCGGGAACTGGTCGTCGTGCTCGCCGGCGGCGATCGCGTCTCCTGCCTCGGCGATCCGCTCGGCGATCTCGCCGTCGAGCTCGCCGAGCTCGGCGTTGGCCCGCGCCGCGGCGGCCTTCAGCCGGCCGAGCCAGTGGACCACCGGCGGCGGGATCGGCTGACCCGATACGGGGAAGTTCTCGACCGCTTTGGTCGTCTCCGGCCCCCAGAGCTGCTCTTCGGTTTCTGCGCTAGCCATGGTCCTTTCCGGCAGCGTATCCCTTCTCATATCGGTGGTCGAAGGGCTCCGGAGGCGGCTTTCCCGCCGGGCTGTAGAGGGCGGCGGCCTCGATTCGGCGCTGCAGCTCGGAGTGGATCCCGCCCGTATCGGCGGCGCCGCGCGCGACGGCTCCGACGAGAAAGCCGAGCTGGACCGTCGGTGCCGCCGCGGCGGTGCGTCGCGCCCTGGCGTTGAGCTGGGTCGCGACCCGCAAGAGGGTTCCGCCGACGTTCGCGAGGTCGCCCGCGCTCTGGTTCTTCACCAGGCAATCGCTGACCAGCGGGTATCCCGAGAAGGTCGGGTCATTGACCAAGCCGTTTTGAAGCGCCGAGTAATAGAACTTCGTGCCTCCGCTGAGGCAGGCGTCCGGGGTCTTGCTCTCCTCCGACGAGGACCCACAGGCCACGAGGGCCAGGGGCAGTAGAACGATCAGGACGAGGGGCGCGATCCGGCGCACCCCACCCATGCTAGGGCGCCGCGGTCTCGCGGCCCTCGGGGACCGTCGGCGGCGGTACCGGCTCGATGGGCGGCGGTGGCGGCTCGTTCGGCACCGTCTGCGGGGGGACGTCGAAGACCGAGACCCAGTCGGCGAGCCTGAAGCGCTTCGCCGGCGCGTGGTCCCACGACAGGTGGAGGTGGTTTCCGCAGCCGTGGTTGTAGTCGCCGTTGTAGCCGACCCAGCGGAAGGGCAGCCGGGGATGGTTCTGGCGCGGCTCGGCCCAGTGGGCGAGGCGGGTGATCGGTCGCCAGCTGCGGTCGCAGCCCAGACCGTCCCATTTGATCGGAACGATGTCGGCGGCGAGCCCGTTGTAGTGGTCGGAGTGCTGGACGTGGCACTTGCGGCAGCCGACCTGCCCGACCCCGGCCAGCGGACCTGCGTAGCCCTCGAGCACGTAGATCGGATACTTGGCCGCCAGGTAGCGCAGGTCGGGGACGATGCGGCGGTCGACCATCGCCCCCTCGGCATGGGGAATCGCCGCCCCCAGCCGGACGATCTTCCCCGGCCGGTAGACGAAGTGATAGACGGGGGCGGGCGCCGCGGCCGCCGCCGGGACAAGCATCAGCACCGCCGCGATCGCCGCCGCGGCGGCGATCCGCAGGCGCCCGGATGTGATCGCGCCGGCCGGCATTTCCCTCCGCATCTTGAGCCCAAACACCCGCTGCGGCTGCACGGAGCGCTGCGCGAGGTGCTCAACCCTTAGCTTTCGGTTCATGCCCGGCTTTCGTCCCGTCGACCCGAAGCAGTCGTTTCCCGAGCTCGAGCTCGGGGTCATGCAGCGCTGGCGCGAGGGCGACGTCTTCGCCCGCTCGCTCGCCAACCGCGAGGGGGCCGAGACCTGGAGCTTTTACGAGGGGCCGCCGACCGCCAACGGCCGCCCCGGGTCCCACCACGTCCTGGCCCGGGTCTTCAAGGACATCTATCCCCGTTACAAGACGATGTGCGGCTACCGGGTGCCGCGCAAGGGGGGTTGGGACACCCACGGGCTCCCGGTCGAGCTCGAGGTCGAGCGCGAGCTCGGGATCTCCTCCAAGGACGAGATCGAGGCCTTCGGGATCGCCGAGTTCAACCAGCGCTGCCGCGAGTCGGTCTTCCGCTACGTCGAGGACTGGAAGGCGCTGACCGAGCGGATCGGCTTCTGGATCGACCTCGACGACGCCTACGTGACGCTGGACAACGACTACATCGAGTCGGTCTGGTGGGCGCTGCGGCGGATCTGGGACGACGGGCGCCTTTACGAGAGCGACAAGGTCGTCCCCTACTGCCCCCGCGACGGTACGGCGCTCTCCTCACACGAGGTCGCACAGGGATACGAGGACGTTGAGGACCCCAGCGTCTACGTCAAGCTGCCGGTCCGCGAGCCTGCGCCGAGCGACCAGATCCCCGAGAGCCCGCTGGAGCCGGGCGACCAGCTGCTGGTCTGGACGACGACGCCCTGGACGCTGATCTCCAACGCCGCCGTCGCCGCCGGGGCCGAGATCGAGTACGGCCGCGTCGCCTTCGGTGGCGAGGTGCTGGTGATGGCCACCTCGCTGGTCGAGAAGGTGCTCGGAGAGGAGGCCGAACTACTGGCCCACTTCCCCGGCGAGGCGCTGGCCGGGACCGCGTATGAGCCGCCGTTCGACTACGTCACCGACTACGGGCCCCGCGGCCATACCGTGCTGCTGGCCGACTTCGTCTCCACCGAGGAGGGCACCGGGCTGGTGCACACGGCGATCGCCTTCGGCGAGGACGACTTCCGGCTCGGCCAGCAGTACGGGATCAAGCTCCAGAACCCGGTCGACCTGCGGGGCCGCTTCGACGAGCGGATCAGCGACTTCGCCGGCCGCTTCGTCAAGGAAGCCGACCCTGACATCGTCGCCGCGCTGGAGCATAGGGGGCGGCTGCTGCGGGCCGAGACCTACCTGCACTCCTATCCGCACTGCTGGCGCTGCGGGACCCCGCTTCTGTACTACGCGAAGTCGAGCTGGTACATCCGCACCACCGACGTCCGCGAGACGATGCTGGCCGCCAACGAGCGCATCGGCTGGCACCCGGAGCACATCAAGCATGGCCGGTTTGGCCGCTGGCTGGAGAACAACGTCGACTGGGCGCTCTCGCGCGACCGCTACTGGGGCACGCCGCTGCCGATCTGGCGCTGCGACCAGGCGGGCTGTGAGGAGTCCTTCTGCGCCGGCTCGCTCGCCGACCTGCGCGAGCGTGGCGTCGAGCCTCCCGAGGACCTGCACCGGCCCTACATCGACGAGGTGTCCTGGGCCTGCGAGGCCGAGGGCTGCGAGGGCACGATGCGGCGCGTGGCTGCGGTCATCGATGCCTGGTTCGACTCCGGCTCGATGCCGTTTGCCCAGTTCCACCACCCATTCGAGAAGACGGACGAGTTCGAGCAGCGCTACCCGGCCGACTTCATCTGCGAGGCGATCGACCAGACCCGCGGCTGGTTCTACACCCTGCACGCGATCTCGGCCCTGCTGTTCGACGGGCCCAGCTACCTCAACTGCGTCTGCCTCGGCCTGATCCTCGACCCCGAGGGCCAGAAGATGTCGAAGAGCCGCGGCAACGTGGTCGAGCCCGGGGACGTGATCGACCGCCACGGCGCCGACGCTTTCCGCTGGTACTACTTCACCTCCCAGCAGCCCTGGACCGGCTACCGGTTCAGCGCCGACACCGTCGGCGAGGCCGTGCGCCAGTTCCTGCTCACGCTCTGGAACAGCTACTCGTTCTGGATCCTCTACGCGAAGGCCGAGGGGCTCGCGCCCGGTGACTTCCATCGCCCCGCACACCCCCACGGCGAGGTTCACGCCGGGCACGCGACGGCGCTGGACCGCTGGGCGGTCTCGCGGCTGCAGGGCACGATCGAAGTCGTGCGCGAGCGCCTCGACGACTTCGACGCCACGACATCGGGCCAGGCGATCGCCGCCTACGTCGAGGAGCTCTCCAACTGGTACGTGCGGCTTTCGCGGCGCCGCTTCTGGGAGGGCGACCGCAACGCCTTCGCGACCCTGCGCTTCTGCCTCGTCGAGACCGCGAAGCTGCTGGCCCCGTTCACGCCCTTCCTGGCCGACGAGCTCTACGCGAACCTGGTCGGCGGCGAGGACTGGGACTTCGGCGATTCGCCGGACTCGGTCCATCTCTGCGATTTCCCGCAGGCCCAGCCGTCGCTGATCGACACCGAGCTGGAGGCGGCGATGGAGGCGGTCCGCCTCACCGTCGAGCTCGGCCGCGCCGCCCGCGCCCAGGCCAAGGTCAAGGTGCGACAGCCGCTGCGGCGGGCGGTGATCGTCGCCAACGACGCCGAGCGGAAGGCGATCGAGGCCCAGTCCGATCTGGTGACCGCGGAGCTCAACGTGAAGGAGCTCGACTTCGTCAGCGAGCAGTCAGAACTGGTCTCCTACCGGGTCCGCCCCGACTACCGCAAGCTCGGCCCGCGCTTCGGCAAGCTGATGCCACAGGTTGCGGCGGCGGTCGAGGCGTTGGACGCGGAGCACGTGGCGGCGGCGATCGAGCAGGGGCGCGAGGTCGGCATCAGCGTCGACGGCAAGGACCACACACTGGCGCCGGTGGAGATCTCGCTGGTCATGGAGCAGCTGGAGGGCTACCAGGTCGAAGCCGAGGCGGGCCACGCCGTCGCCCTGCAGCTCGAGCTCGACGAGGAGCTTCGCCGCGAGGGCCTTGCGCGCGAGATCGTGCACGCGATCCAGAACGCTCGCAAGGGCGCCGGCCTGGAGGTGTCGGACCGGATCGAGCTGCGACTCGGCGGCGATGAGGAGCTGATCGAGGTCTCGCGCGAGCACCAGGCCTACATCGCCGGCGAGACCCTGGCGACGGGAGTCGAGTACGACGGCGCCGGCCCGGACGCGATCGCGGCGACGATCGACGGCCGCGAGCTCGGCATCGGCGTCGCCCGCAGCGGCTGATCGGATACGGTCGGCGCGTGGGCGACGGGTTCGAGATCACGCCGGAGCAGGTCGTCGACGGAGTCAACGAGCGTTACGGCCGCCACCCCGGATATCGGGCGCTCCACGCCAAGGGGGCCTTCTACAAGGCGACCTTCACGCCGGCCGTGGAAGCCGCGGCCCTTACGCGCGCCGCGCACATGCAGGCTCCGGTGCCCGCGATGGTCCGGCTCTCCAACGGCGCCGGCGAGCCCGATTCGCGCGACTACGAGCCCGACGTCCGCGGGCTGGCAGTCAGCTTCGAGCTTCCCGACGGGTCGCGGACCGACGTCCTCGCCCAGACGGCGCCGAACTTCCCGATCGACAACCCGACCGCCTTCGTCGAGCTCGTTCACGCCAACGTCGCCGGCGCCGCCCGCCTCTGGCGCTTCCCGGCCTTCCTCGCCAAGCACCCCGACGCGATTCCGGGCCTGCCGGCCAACCTGGCGGCGTTGAAACCGCCGGCAAGCTACGCGACCCGCCGCTACTACGCGATCCACGCCTTCAAGTGGGTAAACGCCGAAGGCGCGGAGCGCCACGTCAGATACACCTGGCTGCCCGAGGAGGGCGAGGAGACGATCTCCATGGGCGAGGCGAAAAAGCGCGGCGCGGACTACCTGCAGGAGGAGATGCGGCAGCGCCTTCAGCGCCGGCCCGCGCGGATGCAGCTGCAACTGCAGATTGCGGCCCCCGGCGACCGGACCGACGATCCGCGCAAGCACTGGCCCAAGGACCGCCAGCGGTTGATCGCCGGCACACTGGAGATCACCGAGCTCGATCCGGGTCCCGAGGCGGACGGCGGGCTCGTCGTCTTCGACCCGATGCGCCTCACCGGCGGCATCGAGGCCTCGGACGACCGCGTCCTCGCATACCGCCCGCGGGCCTACTCGGTCTCGGCCGAGCGCCGCAGCGGCTAGGTCGGCCGAGCGCCTAGTCGCGGGACGCGTAGCGGTGGTGCAAGATCAGCTCGTTGCCGTCGGGGTCGGTGAACATCGCTATGTGGCAGACCCCGGTGTCGAAGGTCTCGCCCGCGAACTCGACGCCCTTCGCCTCCAGCTCGGCCCGCTGCGCCTCCACGTCGTCTACGTGTAGCGCGGGCGCCGCGCCCTTTTGGGGCGTGAACGGCATGCCCATCTTCTCCGGCTCCCAGATCCCGAAGCAGGTCTCGCCGACCCAGAACTCGAAGCGGGCCTTCTCGTCGGCCCGCAGTCCGAGGGTCTCGACGTAGAACTCGCGTGAGCGCTCGGCGTCCTGCGACGGCACCCCGATGAAGTCGAGAGACTCGATCACCGCTCAGCGCTTGCGCTCGCCGCCGAAGTACCAGTCGGCGGGAGCTCCGTCCTCGAACTTGACCCAGACGTCCTCGGGCTTCGCCTTGCCGACCTCGGCCAGCGCTTCGGTGACGCGCTTTGCGACTGCGGCCTTCTGCTCCTCATCGCGGCCCTCGAACCAGTGGATCTGCACGAAAGGCATCGCTTCGACCCTACAAAAAACCGCGCCCCCCGGAGAGGGAGGCGCGGTAGGAGGTACCTAAGAAATTCGCGGCGAAGTTTACGCCAGCGCCGGCTCGAGCTCGGCCTCGAGGCGCCGCTTCGGCATCGCCCCGATCACCTTCTTGGCGATCGCCCCGTCCTTGAACAGGATCAGGGTCGGGATCGAGAGCACCTCGTACTGAGCGGTCGTCTGCTGGTTCTCGTCCGTGTTGAGGCTGAGGATCGTCAGGTCTTCCCGCTCGGCGTCGATCTCCTCGAGGATCGGATGCACGACACGGCAGGGACCGCACCAAGGGGCCCAGAAGTCGACGAGGACAGCGCCCTCTGCTTCCAGGACCTCGGACTGAAAGGTCGCGTCGGTCACGTCGTTCAGCTTGCCTGTCACTTTGGGTCTTTCTCCTGCCGTCGTTTGCGTCTCAGCACTATAAAAAGTATAGCGTCGGGTCAACCGGCCCTTCGGCGTCTATGGAACCGTAACGCGGGGACCCGCCAGATCGCTTCGGCGACGATCGGCCCGCTCATCTTCGAGTTCCCGACTCGGCGGTCGTGAAACACGATCGGCACCTCGACGACACGAAATCCGCCCCGAATCGCGGCGTAGGTGATCTCGATCTGAAAGGCATAGCCGCGCGATGTGACCGCGTCGAGGTCGATCGTCTCCAGGACCCGGCGGCGGATGCATTTGAAGCCCCCGGTGAGATCCTGCACCCGCGCCCCGAGCACGACCCGGGCATAGGCGCTGCCACCGCGGCTGATCGCCCGCCGCAAGGGTCCCCATTCGCTCACACCGCCTCCGGGGACGTAGCGCGAGCCGAGCACCAGGTCGGCGTCTTCAGCCGCAGCCAGCAGCCGCGGCAGGTCGGCCGGATCGTGGGAGAAGTCGGCGTCCATCTGCAGCACCAGCTCGGCTCCGCCCTCCAGCGCGCGGCGAAACCCGGCTACGTAGGCGGGCCCGAGCCCCTCCTTGCTCTCGCGGTGCAGCACCTCGACGTCGTCATGCTCGGCGGCCAGGCGGTCGGCGATCTTCCCCGTGCCGTCGGGCGAGGAGTCGTCGACGATCAGGATCCGGCGCGGCTGCGGCAGATGCTCGCGGGCAGCGGCGACGATCGCCTCGACGTTCTCGGCCTCGTCGTAGGTGGGGATGATCAGCCAGACGGAGGCCGGCTCGGCAGCCACATGGCCATGCTATTGAGGAGCTCTAAGCGCAGCTAAGTTGCATGGATGCGCAACGCCGAGATAGCCGCGGCGATGGACGAGCTGGCGATCCTCTACGAGCTCGACGGCGCGATCCGCTTCCGCGTCAACGCCTATCGAGACGCCGCCAAGGCGATCCGCGAGTGCCCGGTCTCGGTCGAGGAGCTGGCCCGGGCCGGCCGCGCGGTCGAGCTGCCGGGGATCGGCAAGACGCTGGAGCAGAAGATCATCACCCTCGCCGACACCGGCGACACGCCGTCGGCGATCAGGATGCGGGAGAAGTTCCCGCCGACCCTGATCGCGGTCACCCGGGTCCCGGGCCTCGGCGCCAAGACTGCGCGGCGGCTGTTCGACGAGCTGGGGATCGCCTCGCTCGACGATCTCCGCGAGGCCGCCGAAGGCGGGCGGATCCGCGAGCTGAAGGGGATGGGGCCGCGCAACGAGGAGAACATCCTCGCCTCGCTGGAGCGGATGAAGGACGTCGACGAGGACGCGGCCGGGCGGCTGCTGCTCTCCGACGTGCTGCCGGTCGCCGAGGAGCTGGCGGCGGCGCTGCGCGAGCACCCGGCGGCCGACCGGGTCGAGGTCGCCGGCTCGGCCCGCCGCTGGGCCGACACCTGCAAGGACATCGACTTGATCGCGACCGCCGACGACCCCAAGGCGCTGGCCGAGAGCCTCGCCGAGCACCCGCTGATCTCCGCCGCCGGCTCCCCCGGCAAGAACGGAACCCGGGCGCTGACCCACAACGGGATCCCGGTCGACCTGCGGATCGTCGCCCCGGACGCCTTCGGCAACCTGATGCAGCACTTCACCGGCTCGGCGACCCACAACGTGCAGCTGCGCGAGGACGCGGTCAGCCGCGGCTTCTCGGTCTCCGAGCACGGAGTCACCGAGACCGAGAACGGGGAGGTCCACCGCTGCGCCAGCGAGGAGAAGGTCTACGAGCTGCTCGGCTATTCCTACATCGAGCCGGAGCTGCGCGAGGGCAATGGCGAGCTGCGCGCGGCCCGCGAGGGCGAGCTTCCCGAGCTGGTCGAGATCGGCGACATCCGCGGCGACCTGCACAGCCACACGACCCTCTCCGACGGCCACAACTCGCTCGAGGAGATGGCGGAGGCGGCGCGGGATCGCGGCTACGCCTACCTCGCGGTAACCGACCACTCGGCGACCCACGGGTTCGGCGACGACGTCAGCGCCGAGCGGCTGTGGGAGCGGATCGAGGAGGTGCGCAACCTCGACGCCAAGCTGCCGCGCTTTCATCTCCTCTCGGGCTCGGAGATCAACATCGGGCTCGACGGCAGCCTCGACTACCCCGACGAGCTGGTGGACGAGCTCGACTGGGTCGTCGCCAGCGTCCACACCCGCTTCTCCGACGACGAGAAGTTCATGACCGGGCGCATCCTGGAGGCGATCGAGAACCCGCTCGTCGACTGCATCGGCCATCTGACCGGGCGGATGCTCGGCCGCCGCGAGCCCTACCCGGTCGACGTCGAAGCGGTCGCCGAGGCGGCGGCGCGGACCGGGACGATGCTGGAGATCAACGGCAACCCCAACCGCCGCGACCTCTCCGACCGTCACGCGCGGCTGGCGGCGGAGGCGGGGGTGATGATCGTCCTCAACACCGACGCCCACCGGATCCGGACCCTCGACAACATGCGGTACGCGGTCGCGACCGCGCGCCGCGCCTGGCTCGGCCCCGAGCAGGTTGCCAACACGCGCAACTGGCGCCAGTTCGGGCGCCTGCGCAAGCCCTCGCGCCGGCCCGGCCGCCGCAAGGGGGGAGCGTCAGATGAGTAAAGAGGTTCGTCATCCGGTCTTTGCCCGGGTCTTCGAGCGCCTCTCGGCCAAGGAGCAGGAGCAGGGCGCGGCAGAGCACCGTGAGGAGCTACTGGCAGGTCTCGAGGGCCGGGTGATCGAGGTCGGAGCAGGTCATGGACTCAACTTCGCCCACTATCCGGCAACCGTCACCGAGGTGATCGCAGTCGAGCCGGAGGACTACCTGCGGCGGAAAGCCCTGCAAGCGGCGGCTCAGGCGGCGGTGAACGTCAAAGTGGTTGACGGTCTCGCCGATGCGCTGCCGGCAGAGGACGCCTCGTGCGACGCCGGCGTGGCCTCACTGGTCTTATGCGGCGTCCCCAGCCAAGCCGCTGCCTTAGCCGAACTGCGCCGAGTAATCCGCCCCGGTGGCGAGTTGCGCTTCTATGAGCATGTGATCTCAGAATCTCCGGGCCTGGCACGTTTCCAGCACGCGATCACACCGGTATGGCGTCAGTTCGCCGGAGGCTGTCACGCCGACAGAGATACGAAAGCAGCGATCGAGCAGGCTGGGTTTGTCATCGAGCAGTCGCGTGGCTTCCTGTTCCGACCATCGCTGTTGGTCGCGCCGGTTGCTCCCCACATTCTCGGCGTAGCTCGGCGACCTTAGATCGCCGGCGGCGGAGGCGGCGGGTGGCCGGGCTTGACCGGCTCGGTTCCCAGGCCGGGCGTCCGAACCAGCTTCACCGGCTGCAGGACCGAGGTCGGCTCGACGAAGAACTTGACCCCGTCGCGGTCCTCGATCCCTAGCACCGCGGCCTCGCGGGTGCGCCAGGCCAGCGCGACGAGCAGCGCGTAGCCGGCCCCGATCGCGGTCACGCCGGGAAAGAAGAAGCCGAGCACGCCGGCGATGATCGCCGTCAGGGCGATCGGCCAGAGGCGCTCGACCGCGATCCGGCCCGGGGGCTCGTTCGGCAGGCTGGTCGCCGTCCGGGCCGCCGAGAGCACGTCGCGGACGCCGTCGGCGGCGCGGCTTCGGCGTCCGAGGTAGAGGCCGATCACGAAGGCGATCGGCCACCAGGCGGCGGCGACGAGCAGGGTCAGGGTGTCGTCCTTGCCGCCCGCGGAGAGGACTGTGACGGTCGCCAGTGCCGTCGCCTCGCCGCCGGTCAGAAAGACGGTCAGGCGCAGCAGGTCGGTGAAGGGCATCGGCTCAGCCGGCCAGCGCGCGCAGCACCGCCAGCCAGCCCGCCGGCCCGTCGACCGTCAGGTCGGCCATCTCGGCGAGCTCGGCGGGTGCCTCGGCCGAGGCCACCCCGACGCAGACGGCGGTCTGCAGGCGCCCCTTCTCGAGCAGATCGCGCAGGCGCCGGAAGGCGTCGACGTCGGTGCGGTCGTCGCCGCCGTAGATCGCGGCGCTGATTCCGTCCTCGGCCAGCAGCGCACCGACCGCCGCCTCCTTGCCGCCGCCTCCGGCCGGCCGCAGCTCCAGGACCTTGCGGCCCCAGCGCGGCTCCAGCCCAACGCGCCCGGCTTCGGCGGCCAGCTCGCGGGCCCGGCTCTCGGCCGCCCGCTCGTCGTCGGCGCCGCGCCAGTGCAAAGCCTGGATCGGGCCCTTGTCCTCGACCCGCAGGCCGGCAGTGGTCAGACCGCCGCCGTCGATTCCGCTGAGGAAGGTCACGGCCGCGTCCTCGCGATCGCGCAGCGAGGGGTCGAGCTGGGGCTCGTCGTCGCCGGGCAGCAGCAGCTCGAGGCCGTGGTTGCCGGCGTAGGCGATTCCTTCGACCCCGACCAGCTCGCGGGCCTCGATCGCGCGCCGGCCCGAGATGCAGCCGACGACCGCATAGCGGCCGCTGAGCTCGGCCAGCGCCGCACGGGCACCATCGGGGACCGCCGCCAGGTCGGGCTGCTCGGCGATCGGGGCAAGGGTGCCGTCGATGTCGGTCAGCACGGCCGAGGATTCGGGATGCTCCAGAAGCGGAGCGATCAGCGAGTTGAGGCTTTGTTCCGTCGCGGCGGGCGGCATCGTCGATCAGCTCCACGGGCGGTCGGCGGGGTGTCCCCACGCTCACCCTGCGTTGCTCTCTCTAGTATCGCGCCTCGTGCCCGAAGCGCGCGCCGACCCCTCGCGACGAGCCGACCTTCTGCGCCTCGCGGCGGTTGGGACCGTGGCAGGAGCCTTCAGCGGCCTGTTCGGAGTCGGCGGCGGGACCGTGATCGTGCCGCTGCTGATCCTCTGGTTCGGCTACGGCGAGCGGACGGCGACCGGGACCAGCCTGGCGGCGATCGTGATCATCGCCCTGCTCGCCGCGGGGCTGCAGGGCGGCGCCTACGGAAACGTCAAGGTCGTCAAGGGCCTGCTGCTGGCGATTCCCGCCGTCGCCGGGGTGATCGCCGGCACCGCGCTTCAGCAGCGGCTGCCGGAACGGGCGATCTCGCTGCTGTTCGCGGCCCTGCTGCTGGCGGTCGCCGTGGAGCTGATCCTCAAGTGAACGAGGTCCTCGCGGCGCTGATCGCGCTCGCCGGGGGGCTGATCGGCGGCCTGGTCGGGGTCGGCGGCGGGATTCTCTTCGTGCCGGCGCTGACGATCTTCCTCGACCTCTCCCAGGTTCAGGCCGAGTCGACCTCGCTGCTGATGATCGCGATCGTCGCCGCTGTCGGAGCGATCCGCCAGAAGGGTTACGGCAACGTCAACGTCCGCGACGCCGCCCTGGTCGGGGTGCTGTCGCCGCTCGGGGTCGGGATCGGGGTCGTGGTCTCCAACGCGGTGCCCGAACGCGCCCTGCAGCTCAGCTTCGCGGCCCTGGCGCTGTTCATGGCGGCTCGGCTCGCCCGCCGCGGGCTGACGGCGCCGCCCGAGCCAGCGACGAGCCCCTCCGCGCGCGAGCGATGAGCGACGGCCTGCGGATCAACGGCGGGCTCGAGATCCCGCTGGCCGAGATCGAGCTGCGAGCCAGCCGCTCCTCCGGTCCCGGGGGCCAGCACGCCAACGTCACCGCATCGCGGGTCGAGGCGGTCTTCGACGTCGAGGCCTCGGCGTCGCTCAGCGATGCACAGCGCCGGCGGCTGCTGGAGCGGATCGGCCCCCGCGCCACCGCGGTGGCCCAGGACGCGCGCGGCCAGGCCCGCAACCGCGAGCTGGCCCTGCAGCGCCTTGCCGCGAAGCTGGCCGAAGGGCTGCGGCAGGAGAAGCCGCGCCAGCCGACCAGGCCCAGCCGCGCCGCGAAGGAGCGGCGCCTGGAGGACAAACGCCGCGCCTCCCAGCGCAAGCGCACCCGCCGCCGCCCGGACGTCGAGAGCTAGTCCAGCCCGTGCTCGAGCGCGCCCTTGACCCCGGCGTCGAGGGCGTTGAGCCGGTAGAGCGCGATCGCCTCAGCGGAGGGGAACGACCGCATCCGCAGCGCGTCGGGGCCGTGGTGGCAGAGGATGCAGGACAGAAGCGCGGTGCGCCGCTCCTCGGAGAGCCCGCCGGCCGCGCCGCCGACCAGCTCGGAGCCGATCTGCAAGTGGCCGAGCTGGCGGCCGCGGTCGCTGAGCCCGATCTCGGCCCCGTAGGTGAACTCCTGCGTCTTGCCGACGTCGTGCAGCAGCGCCGCCGCCATCAGCAGGTCGGAGTCGAGGCGCGGATGCAGGGTGCAGAGCTCGCCGACCAGCGTCCCGACCGCCACCGTGTGCTCGAGCAGGCCGCCGAGATAGGCGTGGTGGCCGGCCCGCGAGCAGGGGGCGCGGCGAAACTCGGCCGCCAGCGGCTCTGAGAACAGCATCCGGTTGACGACCGCGGCCAGCGCCGGGTCATAGACCTCGCGCGCCAGGTGCTCGAGAAAGCCCTCCAGCTCGTCGCGGTCGCGGTAGGCGGCGGGCAGGAACTGCTCCGGGTCGGCCCCATCGTCGAGCGGATGCACGTCGTCGAGCTCGGCGACCAGCTTGCCGCGAAAGCGCTGCGCGCGGCCGCGCACCTGGACCGCGTCGCCGCGCTCGAAGCGGGCGCCGATCCGGTCGGCGTCGCGGAAGATCCGCGCCGCGATCGAGCCGCTGCGGTCGCGCAGCTCCAGCGACAGGTAGGCGGAGCCGTTGCGGGCCAGCTGGCGATCCTTGCGCACGCAGGCATAGCTGCCCGAGAAGGCCATTCCCGGGGTCAGCTCGGCGATCTGCGGACCCCCGTCACCGGCCTCGACCGGCCTCAGCTGTGCTGCCGCTTCCATGCCTTCGATGATGAGCTTGGGGTCGGACGCAGCCCAGGCTGGCGAGCGGCTTCGCGTAGTCTGAATTTCGTGGAATCTCTGATCTGGGAAGCCGAGCCGCCGGAGCTGCGGGCGCCGATCCTCGTCTGCTCGTTCCGGGGCTGGAACGACGCCGCCGGCGCCGCATCGACCGCGCTGGCGACCGTCGCCGCCTCGCTGGATTCGGAGCTGGTCGCCTCGGTCGACCCGGAGGAGTACTTCGACTTTCAGGCCAACCGGCCGATGATCAGCCTCGACGAGGGGCTGACCCGGCACATCGAATGGCCCGCCAACAGCCTGATCGCCGCCCAGGCCCCGGCCGCCGAACGCGACCTGGTCCTGCTCGACGGCACCGAGCCCAACCTGCGCTGGCGCGGCTTCAGCGAGGCTGTCGCCGGCGCCGCCGAGCGCATGGGGGTGGAGATGGTGATCACCCTCGGGGCGCTGCTGGCGGAGGTGGCCCACACGCTGCCGGTCCCGATCACCGGCCTCGCCTCCGACGAGGACCTGGTCGAGGAGCTCGATCTCTCGCGCTCCACCTACGAGGGGCCGACCGGGATCGTCGGCGTTGTCCACGACACCTGCCGCCAGCGCGGGATGACCTCGGCCTCGCTCTGGGCCGCTGTGCCCCACTACGTCGCCGCGGTGCCCAACCCGAAGGCGGCGCTGGCGCTACTGCGCCGGCTCGAGGGCCTGACCGGGATCGCCGTCGACGCCTCCGAGCTGGAGGAGGAGACCGGCAGCTATGAGGAGCAGGTCGGCCGCGCCGTCGCCGCCAACCCGGAGATCGAGGAGCTGGTGAAGCGGATCGAGGAGCAGCAGGCCGAGCAGCTCACCGAGGAGGGCGAGGAGCTGCCGTCGGCCGACACGATCGCGCGCGAGTTTCAGCGCTTCCTGCGCCAGCGCGGCGACGACCAGAACTAGCCGGCGAGCGGGCTCTGGCAGAATCGACCGCAGTGCCTGACGTCTGCACACACCTGGACCAGATCCAGATCGTCGATCTGCCGGACCGGATCGACGGCTGCGAGGAGTGCCTGAAGACCGGCGACACGTGGGTGCACCTGCGCGAGTGCATGGTCTGCGGAAAGATCGGCTGCTGTGACAACTCGCCAAACCGCCACGCCACCGCTCACTTCCACGAGGCCGGCCACCCGCTGATCCGTTCCGCCGAGCCCGGCGAGGATTGGAGCTACTGCTACCTCGACGAGGCCATGTTCGTGCTCTCGTCGCAGTGACCCGCTGGATCTTCGAGCCAGGTCACACAGAGGTCGGCTTCAAGGCCCGCCACATGATGGTGACCTGGGTCCGGGGCCTGTTCAAGGACGTCCACGGCGAGCTCGACTTCGATTGGGACAGCTGCCTGGAGTCGACCTTCCGCGGCCGCATCGATGCGACGAGGATCTGGACCGGCGAGCCCGAGCGTGACGAGCACCTGCGAAGCGCCGACTTCTTCGACGTCGAGCACCATCCCGAGATCACCTTCGACGGCCGCTTCCTCGAGCGCGACGGCGCCACGGCCTTCAGGGCCGAGGCCGAGGTGACGATCCGCGGCAATACCCGCACGGTGCCGATGCACGCCGTCTACCTGGGCGAGTGGGAGACACCGTTCTGGGAGGGCAGCGAGAACAAGGGGCTGATGCGCCGGGTCGGCTTCGAGGCCCGTGCTGTGGTCAACCGCCACGACTTCGGCGTCTCCTGGCAGGACGAGATCCCGGCCGGCGGCGTAGTGGTCGGCGACCAGATCCACCTCGTGCTCGATGCCGAGGCGATCCGGCTCGAGGACCTGGAGCGCACCGGCGCGATCCAGTACTACCGCGACGACGTCTGCCTCAGCGGCGTCCGCTAGGCCTCGGCCGCGGGGCAGATCAGCCGGTAGTCGCACCAGGAGCAGACCCGCGGCGAGGGCCGCGGCTCGAAGTCCTGGCCGAGGATCCCCTCGCCGACCTGCAGCACCGTGCGCTCGACCCGCTCGGTCTCGTCTGGCGCGGCGCCGACGGCGACCTTCTCGGCGTCGAGCACGTAGTAGTAGCTGCCGAGCTCGGCCTCGAGGTCCCAGGCCTCACGAGCGGCGACCCGGTAGAGCGCCAGCTGCAGGTCGTCGGCCAGCTCGGCCTCTGACTTGCGCTCCCCGGTCTTGTAGTCGATCAGCTCGAAGCCGCCGTCGGCCAGCCGGTCGACGCGGTCGACGCGGCCGCGCAGGTGGTGGGGGCCGATGCTGAAGTCGAACTTGCGCTCGATCCAGACCGGCTCGGTCCCGGAGGCCTCCTCCTGCTCCCAGTAGCGGCGCAGCGCCTGGCGGGCGCGGTCGCGGTACTGAAGCTCGTCGTCGGAGGAGCCGAAGCCGCCGCGCCGCCAGCCGGCCTCGAAGAGCTGCATCAGCCGCCGCAGCCCGTCCTCGTCCTCCCAGTCATTCCCCTCGCGCTCCTTGTGGAAGTTCTCAAGCACGCGGTGGATCAGGATCCCGAAGCGCTGGTTGATCGTCGGCTCCTGGGGGATGCCGAAGACGCGCGCGAACTTGTACTTCAACGGGCAGGTCCGGTAGAGGTCGAGGTCGGAGGCCGAGAGCGCCAGCCCGTCGCCGCGCTTGGGCAGGAAGGCATGCAGGGAGGGCTCCTCACGGGCGGCGATCAGCTCGCGCCGGCGGCCGCGCTCGCGCTCCTCGTCGAGCAGGTAGTCGTCGAGCGCCGATGCCTCGAGCTCGGCCTGCTGCTCGGGGGTCGCGACCTGGCGCAGCAGGCCGTTGATCGCGTCGATCACGTCGGCGGAGGCCTCTTCTCCCTGCCGCTGGGCCAGCGCCGCCAGCTTCAGCAGCTCCAGGTAGCGGGCGATCGCGCGGTTGACGTCGATCGCGGTGTCGAGGCGAAGCTCCGAGAGCTCGCGGCCCGCTTTCCAGGAGGCCTCGAGGACGTCGTCGCGCAGCATCCGGTAGGTGGCGTGGACGCCTTCGGCGGGGCCGAAAAGCTCCTCGTCGTGGATCTCCTCGGCGGCGCCGAGCACGGTCCGCGCTTCGTCGTAGAAGGGCGAGGGGCGCTTGTTGCCGCTGCGCCCGCGCTCGACCCACGACAGGGCCAGCCCGGAGCGGGCCCGGTTCATCGCCACGTACATCGCCCGCCGCCGCTGGCACAGCCAGGCGTCGGGCGCCGGCGTTGAGTCCAGCTCGCCCAGCAGCTCGACCGGAACCTGGGGGGCGCCGGCCGGGGCGGTGCCGGGCATCGCCGCCCGGTCGAGGCCGAGCAGGTAGACGTGCTCGAACTCCAGCCCCTTGACCTCCTCCAGGGCGATCACCTGCACCGCGTCGGCGGAGGCGAGCTCCTCCTCGTCGGCGCTGATCCCGACCCCGGAGTCGGCGACGGCGCTGAGGTAGCGGACGAAGTCGCGGGTCGAGCCCTGGGGCTCGCGCCGGGTCCAGGCCGCCGCCAGCTCCGCCAGGCGCGAGAGGCTGAGCAGCCGCTCGGCGGTCTCCGGCTGGGCCGCGAAGAGGCGCTGGCGGCGCAGGCCGACCCGCTCGACCAGCCGCAGCACGAAGACGTCGGCGCGGCGCTCCTCCATCGCCGCCGAGGCCGGGCGGTAGAGCTTGAGGAAGTCCTGCAGGTGCTCGCGGGCGTCGGGCGGGACCTGGGGGCTCTCCAGCGCCGCTTCGGCGGCCGAGACCATGTCGAGCTTGCGGCGGCGGGCGATCGTCGTCAACCGCGCCAGGTCGACGGAGCGAAGCTCGACCGGGGGGCGGGTGAAGACCCGCGCCGCGGCGGCGGAGTCGTCGGGGTCGGCGAGCAGCCGCAGCCAGGCGACCGCGTCCCGGACCTCGGGGCGGCGGAAGAGCGCCGCCGGTCCGGCGACCCGGAAGGGGACGCTTCGCTCCTCCATCGCCGCGGCGACGGCGCTGCCGTGGCGCTCGGGCTGGTCGACGACGACGCAGATCCGCTCGGCGCCGACCCCGCCGGCGATCAGGTGCTCGACCTCGCGGGCAACGGCTTGTGCCTGCGCGCGCTCGTTTCGGCAGCGCCAGAAGCGCACCGGCACGTCTTCCTCGCCGGCCCGAACCGGCTTGTCGAGGCGGTCGGCGATTCCGGCCACCACCGCCCGTGAGGCGTCGGCGATGTCCTGGCCGCCGCGGAAGCCGGTCTCCAGCACCAGCGCGTCGGCGTCGGGGTAGAGGTCGCGAAACCAGGCCGCGGCGCGGGGGCCGGGGCCGCGTGTCGCGGCGTCGTCGTCGAGCATGCAGACGACGTTGGCGGTATCGGCGCCGAGCTCGGCCAGCACCGCCCAGCGGGCAAGGCTCGCGTCCTCGAGCTCGTCGACCATCAGGAAGCGGAAGCGCTCGGCGATCGCCCGGCGCACGTCGGCGCGCTCGGCCAGAAGCCGGCGCAGGGCGAGGACGACGTCGCCGGAGTCGAGGCCGCCGGCGGCGGCGAGGATGCGGTCGTGCTCGGCATAGAGGGCCGCGAACTCGCGCTCGCGCCGCGCCGACTCGCGCGAGGCCTCGTCGCGGGCGCCGCGCCCGCGCTCGGCCGCCCAGTCGGCGAGCGTCTGGGGAGCGATCGCCTCGGCCTTGAGGCGGTCGATGCGGCGCAGCAGCCGGGCCAGCAGCCCGGCCGGGTTGCCGCGGATCTCGTGGTGGCGCAGCGGCAGCTCGTCGACGCGGTCGAGCAGCATCGCCAGCCGCTCGGCCGGGCCGAAGGTCTCGAAGAAGGGGTCCAGCCCGGCCTCGGCCGAGTGGTCGCGCAGCAGCCGCTCGCAGTTGGCCTCCCAGGTGCCGATCCAGAGCTCCTCGTAGGGCTGGTCGAGCAGCAGCTCGGCGCGCTCGCGCAGGTGGTTCGCGGCGGCATGGGTCGAGGCGAGGACCAGGACCCGCTCGGGCCCGGTTCCCTCGGCCGCCAGCCGCGCCAGGCGGCGGGCCAGCGCCTCGCTCTTGCCGGTGCCGGCAGCGCCGAGGACCAGCAGCGGCCCCTCGTCGTGGGCGATCGCCGCCTCCTGAGGCTCGCTGAGCTCGAGCTCAGCCGCCAGCGCGGGCGGCGCTCCCTCCGGCAAGGGGAAATCCTGCCTGTTCTCGGCCATCAACCAACAAGCTAGCGGTCGCGGATGAGCGATCCGCAGGCTCGGGCAGCCCGTAGCATGGACCCATGTCCTCCCAGCCCGGTCCGGAGGCGGCGCCGGCCTCCGCGGCCGATCCGATCGAAGCCGATTGGACGGCTATCTGCCGCCGCATCGTCGCCGCCCAGCGCGAGCTCTTCGAGCAGGTGCGGGGCAGCGCCGCGCGGACCCAGTACGAGGGCCGCGGCGAGGGCGGCGACTGGTCGCTGGTCCTCGACCGCCGCTGTGAGGACGTCGTCTTTGCCGAGCTCGAGGGGCTCGCCGCGGCCGGCGCCTCCTTCTGCGCCGTCTCGGAGGAGCGCGGTGAGGTCGGCTTCGGGCAGCCGGATGCCGAGGCCCGCGTCGTCGTCGATCCGATCGACGGCTCGCTCAACGTCCGCCGCACCATGCCCTCGCACAGCTTCTCGCTCGCCGTCGCCTCCGGCAACTCGATGGAGCAGGTCGAGTTCGGCTACGTCTACGACTTCGGCGCCGGGGAGGAGTTCATGGCCCGCCGCGGCGAGGGGGCGACGCTCGACGGCGAGCCGCTTCGCGCCGAGCCGCCGCAGAGCGACCGGCCGCTGGAGCTGGTCGGCTTCGAGGGCGCCAAGCCGGCGATCATGGCGCCGGTCGTCGAGGCGCTGGGCGACGACGTCTACCGGCTGCGGATCGTCGGCTCGCTGGCGATCACGATCTCCTACGTCGCCGCCGCCCGGCTGGACGGGATGCTGAGCCTGCGCCCCTCGCGCTCGGTCGACGTCGCCGCGGCTCAGCTGATCGCGAGCGAGGCCGGGGCGACGGTGGTTTTCGGCGGCGGTGAGCTGGACCCGGTGCGGCTGGGGATCGAGGAGCGCTACCAGGTCGCCGCAGCCTGCAACCCGCAGGGCAGCGAGATCCTCGCCGCCGCCCAGCGCAAGGTGCGCGAGTGAGCGAGCAGCCGCAGGTCATCGACTGGGGGCTGGCGGAGCGGATCGCCCGCACCCTGGCCGGCAACGGATCCGGCAAGCGCTCGGTGCGCCAGACCGACCTCCGCCGCGCCTCGCGCGGCAGCGTCGGCATGGTCCGCGACTACACCGGCCTGCAGCCCAAGGGTCGGCTGCCGGCGGCCGAGGTCGTCGACCGCCGCGAGTGGATCGGCGCCAACATCGACTCGCTGCGTTCGATGTCGGGGGGGATCGAGCAGAACCTCGCCTCGCTGGATCTGCCGGGGCCGCTGGGCTCGGGCCTGCGCGGCGCCGTCGGCGTCGCCGCCGCGGTCGAGCTGGGGCTGATCAGCGCCTATCTGGCGCAGCGGGTCCTGGGCCAGTACGACGTCGCCCTGATCGGGCCCTCGCGTCCGGCCCGGCTTCTGTTCGTCGCCCCCAACCTCGCCGACGCCCAGAAGCGGCTCGGCGCCCAGCGCGAGCCGTTCCTGCGCTGGGTCGCGCTTCACGAGGCGACCCACGTGGTCCAGTTCGGCTCCGTGCCCTGGCTGCGGGACCACATCGGGTCCAGCACCGAGGAGATCCTCAGCGGCGCCTTCAACTCGGTCAGCGTCTCCGAGCTCGCCCGCTCGGCCCGCCGCCTGCTCAACCCCGATCCGCGCCGCCTGGTCCGGGCGCTGCGGGCGGGCGACTGGCAGTCGCCGTTCATCGGCCGGCGCCGGGCGCAGCTGCTGCGCAACCTGCAGGCGACGATGACGGTCGTCGAGGGCTACTCCGAGCACGTGATGGACGCCCTGGTCGCCGACCTCGACGAGCCGTTCGCCGATCTGCGCGAGCGCTTCGACCGCGGCCGCGACCAGCGCGGCTGGCTGGAGGCGCTGCTCAGCCGCCTGCTGGGGATGGAGATGAAGCTGCGCCAGTACCGGCTCGGCAAGCAGTTCTGCGACGAGGTCGCCGAGCGGCGCGGGATCGAGACCCTGAACAGGGTCTGGGCCGAGCCGGCGACCCTGCCGCGCCCCTCCGAGCTCGAGCATCCGGGCCGCTGGCTGGCCCGGGTCGCCTAGATGGGCGAGAGCAAAGCCGAGATCGCCCGGCAGGCGATCGAGCAATGGAACAGCAGCGGCGAGGTCGCGTGGCAGTTCTACACCGAGGACGTCCAGATCCGAAACCTGCCCGACGGTCCATGGCAGCCGTCGCCGGGGCGCAAGGGCATCCAGGAGTGGATCGATTTCACCGACGAGATCGCCGCGGAGTGGAGCCTGCACTTCGACTCGGTCGAGGAGCTCGACGAGAACCGGTTGCTGACCGCCAGCCGCCTGCGGATGAAGTTTCGCTCGAGCGGGATCGAGGACGAGCTGCCGTTGGTGCAGCTGGTCAGCTTCGACGGTGACCTGATCAACCGCGTCGAGGCCTACTACACCCGCGAACAGGCGCTGGAAGCCGCCGGGCTTTCAGAGGGCGGCGCCCCCTAGGCCGCGGCGGCGAGCGGGTCCGGCTCGCCGGTCAGCTCCAGGCTCAGTTCCCAGAGCCGGCGCTGGGCGTCCGGGTCGTAGGCCTGCGCCTGCGCCGCCGATTCGGAGCTGCGGTCCCAGAAGGTGCCGGTCGACACCTTCGAGCTCCTCGCCGGTCGCCAACTGCAGCACCGCCTCGATTCCGGTCTCGAGGCTGTCGTCACCCGGATCCCGGTGCTCGACGATCTTGGTCGGCATGTGGGTCGCGGGATGGAGGCTGTTGAAGCTGACCTGGTCAGCCGGGATCCGCGCGGCGAGGAAATTGGCCGAGGTGACCTGGGCCAGCTTGCTCTGGCAGTAGGCGCGGGTGCCGTCGTAGTCGTGCTCGAGCATCACGTCGTCGAAGTCGAGCGGCATCTGGCCCAGCGAGGAGACGTTGACCACCCGCGCCGGGGCCGAGCGGCGAAGCAGCTCCAGCAGCCGCAGGGTGAGCAGGAAGCCGGCGAGGTAGTTGACCGCGAAGCGAAGCTCGAAGCCGTCGCGGCTCTGCTGCCGGGTCGGCTTGTCCGGCCGGCCGCCGCCGATGCCGGCGTTGCTGATCAAGCAGGTGAAGCTGCTCGGTCGAGCCCGCGACTTCGTCGGCGAGCGCCCGCACCTCGTGCAGGGAGGAGAGGTCGGCGCGGTGGCCGTGGATGCGCCGGTTGCCGCTCGCCGCGCGCAGCTCCTCGACCGTGGAGGTAAGGCGCCCGGCGTCGCGTCCGTGCAGGTGCAGATCGGCGCCACCGGCCGCGAGCCGCTCGGCGACCCCACGCCCGAGCCCGTCGGTGGCGCCGGTGATCAGGACAGAGGTCCGCTCGACCGGCCGCATCCCGCGAAGCTTCCCAAACCGCCGACCTATCCTCATTCACATGGCCAAGAGATGGGTTCTGGACACCGACACCAAGGGCACCGGGGCGGAGATGATTCCGCTCGAAAAGGTGCTGGAGCGAAAGCGCTCGGCGACCCAGAAGGACTCGACTCCCTCGCTGCGGGTCTACCGTCGCCGGCCCAAGCCCGCCGTCAAGCAGGAGGCGCCGAAGCCGCGCCTGCCGCGCCGCTTCAAGGTCGTCGACGTGATGAGCGGCCAGGTCCTCTCGGAAGGGGAAGGCGCTCGCGAGACGCTGAAGGTCCTCGGCGACACCCGCAGCACGGTCGATCTGCGGGTCTATGTCTGGGATCCGAAGGCCGATGACTGGCGTGCTTTGACGCTCGGCGAGCAGAAGCTTCTCTGGGGCCGCGCCGTAACCGACTCGGAATAGGGGTTTAAGAACATGTGTTCGGGTTAGTTGTTATTCTCGGACATGCTTAGAGATAAGTAACTAGAGCAAGTTCAAAGCTAGAACCACCACCGAGGAGGGTTCACAGCAGTCATGGCCACCCCCAGCACAACCAATAGCGCCAAGCGACGCACGAGCACGGCCAAGGGCCAAGCTCGCCGCACGGCGCGTCAGACCAAGACCACCGCCAAGACAACCACCACCGCTTCCAAGAGCCAGGTGCAGCGTGTTGCCGAGACCGTCGTCGACGTCCCCGTCGGCGCCGCCCTTCGGGTCGCCGAGCGGGTCCAGGAGCTCTTCGAGCCGTGGACCAGCCGGGGCACCGCGGAGCGCGAGCTGCGCAGCTACCGCACGCAGCTGACCCGCACCATCAACCGCTCCGGGTCGCCGCGGCGCGACCGCCCGCCGCCAGGCCAACACCCAGGCCAAGCGGACGCGGACCACCGCCGTTCGCCAGGTGCGCAAGGTCGAGCGTGAGGCGCGCAAGCGCCAGCGCAAGGCGACCACCACGCTGCGCCAGAACCGGCGCAAGCTGGAGACTCAGCTGCGGCGCAACCGCCGTCAGGCCGAGACGCAGCTGCGCAAGGCCTCACGGCAGGCCGAGAAGGTCCAGTCCGACTTCCAGTCGGGCGCCCAGGACCTGGTCGGCTCGGTCTCGGATCAGATCAACGCCCTGATCTAGGCACTTAGCCCGGGACGCCGCGGAGAGGCGGCGGACCCGGTGAGAGCTGTCGGCGCCACCCCGCCGGCAGAGAAGTACCTCTCCTCCCTCGCCAACCGGGCCCTAGTGGCCCGGTTGGTCTTTGTAGGGGTTGAGCTTGTGGGGCGGACCCCGATCAACTAGCAGCGGGCTGGTAGCTGGCGATGATCACCCCGGTGCCGGTGGTCGAGGAGCCGAGCAGGTCAAAGGCAGACAGCTCCGAGCCGGAGTCCGAGAACAGCCGCCGGCCTGAGCCCAGGATCAGTGGGTGGATCAAAAGGAGGAATTCGTCGATCAGGTTGGCCGGCATCAGCGATCTGACCAGAACGCCGCTGCCGAACACGATCAGGTTTTCGTCGGCCTCCGCCTTGAGCCTGGCCACGGCATCGGTGACGTCGCCCTCGAGCAGGCTCGAGTTCTGCCAGGGCAGCGGCTCGGTCAGGGTTGTCGAAGCGACGTACTTCTGCACCTTGTTGAGCGACTCGGTGAACGGGTTCGGTTCCTGCGTGGGCCAGTAGTCCGCGAAGCGCTCATAGGTGACTCGGCCGGCCAGCAGGGCCCAGCCGCTCGACATGTGTGCCGCCATCGCTTCCTGCATCGCCGGGTCTTGGCCGCGTTCCCCCCAGCCGCCATGCCGGAAACCGTCACGGGGATCCTCCTCGGGATGCCCCGGACCTTGCATCACCCCATCGAGGGTCAGATGCTCGATCGCGATGACCTTGCCCACGCGCCTCCTTGGCTCAGCAGATGATCATTCCGCGCCTGGCGCCAAGCATAGGCCGCGGACTGGCGAGGGGGGAGACAGCAAATGAGTCCAGGTCGTCGGACGACTTAGCAACGACGCGGGTGCGGGCGGGTTAGATTCGTCGGGGAGTCGAATCTCGACCTGAAGGGAGACCAAATGAAGCAGCGCGGCTGGGCGCGGCCCTCACCGTCCCTGGTTCTGAGCCTGTTCACCTTGTTCATCGCTCTCAGCACCACCGCTGTCGCATTGCCTGGACGCAACTTGGTCGAGAAGGGCGACATCGCAAAAGGGGCGGTTACTGCCCGTGATCTCGCAAGGGGCTCTGTGAAGGCTCGAGCGATCCGAAAGAAGGCGGTCACCAGCGCCAAGCTCGCGAATCACGCGGTGACCAAGCGAAGTCTCGCCGCTTCCTCGATCGGGGCATTCGCGCTGGGTGACACGACGACAGTCTCGGCGCCGATCCCAGACCTCGACGCAGTAGTCACGATCTCAACTGGACGACCTCGCCGACTGTCGTGGCCGTCTGTCCTGCGAACTGGTTTTGCTGGGGGTGGGGTCTCCATACTCCACGAGCACCTTCCACGGGCCTTCGTCCAAACGTTCAGCGCCGAACGGCGATCGCTGGGAAGGCAGAGATCTCCACTAACACGGGGGGGCATCGCCGGGTCAGGTCTATGCCGTCTGCCTCCTCTAGCCAGGTCAACCAGATGAAGCGGCTGAAGAGCTACAGACCCACCGCGCCATTGGTGATCAATCTGATCGCTCTATTCGTCATTCTGGGCGGCCAGGCGATCGCCCTCTCGGGACAGAAGCGGGTAAAGAGGGACGACTTTGCAAAGGGGGCGGTGACCGCCAAGAACCTCGCGCCCGGTGCCGTTACGAAATCCAAATTGGCCGGACACGCGGTGACCGACGATGCCCTCGGAAGTCGGATGATCACCGGCCGGATGATCCAGCCCGACGTCGTCCGAGGACCCAACCTCGCCGGGACCTTCCAGGTCCCGGCCCAGATCCCGGATTCCGATCCGATCGAAGACTCCCATTGGACAACCTCGATGACCGCAACTGCGGCCTGTCCTGCGGATGCCCGGCTCTTAGACGGCGGCATCTCCATCCGAACCAGCGACTTCCACAAGGCCTTCATCCAATCCACCTTCCCCAGCAGCAGCAACGCCTCGACCTGGGTCGGAGAGATATCCACTGACACCGGTGGCGCTTCGCCGGGCATGCTCTTCGCCCACTGTCTTCGTTGAGGCGGACCTAACCGGGGTTTCGACCCAGGACCTTGATCCGCTTCACCCGCGAGGCGCCGCCCTTGTACGGGTAGCCGTTCTGCTCCGGCACGACCGCGCGCATCCGGTACCTGGTCGTCACGAAAGTCGAAGTGAACTTGTAGCGGGCGGCGTACTGGCCGTTGCCGTCGGTCTTTGCCTTCGCAAACGTCTTCCACTTCTTGCTGTGCGGATAGCCGGCCTGCAGGATCACAACTCTCCCGTTGTTCGAGGGCCCCGGTATCGACCCGTAGAGCTGCAGCGCCCTTCCGTTGCCGGTCTTGCGCTTCGGGGACAGTCTCAGCTTCGGCCTGGCGTCCGAGAAGAAGCGGGCGTTACGGTCGATCTGCCTTCGATTGAAGCGGTAGCCGACGGTCAGATTGCGGTTCGGGCCGGGTGAGACGCCGTATCGGTAGCGCCCTTCCGAATTGGTCTTCACCGTCCCCTGATCGTCGGGCCCGCGGCCGGCCACACCCTCGCTCACGCAAAGGGTCGCGTCTGAGACAGGATCGCCGGAGCTGTCGGTGAGTTGCCCGGTCAACAGTGCTCCCTGCCCAGCCTTGACGTTGACCCTGTCCCTCTTGTTGCGGGCGAAGAGCGCGCTCAGGCCGGTACCGCCCGGCACTCTCGAAGCGGCGCAGGAGTTGTCGACATTGAGTGCTCGCTCCGCTGAGCAGGTGACGTTCGGCGGTGCTCCGTAGTCGGCCGCACATGCCTGGACGCTGTTCTCCCCATCATGAAACGGCGAGCTCTGTGTGTCCACGCCAAGGCCGAGATTGCCGCCATTCGACGGACAGGGACTCAGGGTTGGGCCGTTGCAGGAGTAGCTCTGCCGGGCGACCTCGACCCCGTTCACCACGACCCAGGCGGCAGTCAGGCCACCGCCGACGTCGTTGGCCGCCACGTCGATCCGTCCGGCGCCCCGCTGGATCTCTCCGTTGAGCAGCTGACCGCCTTCGGTCACCGAGGGGGGCACGTCGTCGAAGACGGCCATGCTCACGTCCCTGACGTCGAGCCCGGCCTGCGGGCTTCCGTAGCAGCCACTGCCGTTGAGGCAATAGAGCCTCGAGATCCAGGTCGTAAAGCTCCCGTTGCCGAACGTCCCTCGCCCCTGCCAGCCGGCGCCGGACAGCGGATACATGTCTTCGCAGCCGCCGGCCGAGCAGGCGATCAGGTTCTGGAACCAGCCGTCGGCGTTGTAGCCCTTCTGGTTCAGGGAGATGTGGGTGAAGTGGGTGCCCGCAGGAGCATCGAGTTGAAATCGGGCCTCGCTGCCGTAGGCGCTCCAGTAAGCCTGAGGGAGAGCTATGCGCAGACCGTCCCCTCCGCTGGCGCAGTCCCGGGTAGTCCCGAGCATGTGGTGGCCGACCTCGCCGTATAGCGCCGCCGAGCTGGTGTTCCACCCTGCGCACTCGCTGGCCGCATACGTCCCGGCGGAGCTCTTGGCCGCGAGAGGTCCGGCCAGCAGCAGCACCGCCCCCACGGCACCAAGTGCAATCGTGCGTCTGACCCGCCTTGGTCTGGCCGCGATTCGCCTCATGGTCCGAACTCCCGGGCGGGCGCCCCAGCCGACCCGCCCCCTCCAGCCGAGCCGCCACTCGGCGAGCCGCCGAACTCGGCGCTGCTCGTCGCAACTCCCGCGCTGGGAGCAGACGCCTCAGGGCTGAACTCGACCACGGTGTCCGGAGGAGGGGCGGCGGGCGTCGCGGTTGGTTGCGGGTCCGGGGGTGGTGGCGCTGGGGGAGGGACCTGGGGCGAAGGTTCAGGCCCCTGATCGACAACGGTTTGCTCAGCGTCGGTCGGATCTGATGCCTCGTGAGCAGCTGCGCGCTGAACTCGGACCGGCGAGTGATGATCGGCGCCAAGGTGAGCTGGTGGTACGACACCTGCCGCTACGCATGCCGCTGCACCACCGGCGGTCCCGACGCAGGCGGTGAGCAGCTTCGCGGCGAGGGCCATCCCCCCGCCCTTGCCGCCACCGGTCGCGGCGAGCTGATTGACGGCGGCCTCTGCGGTTCCGCCGCGGCCGGGAAGCTTCGACTGCAGGGCACCGAGCATGTCGGTCGCCCGCCCCCAGCCGCTGCGGCCGCTCGGGATCGCCGGAGCAAGTGCCGCGGCTGCGCGAGGCGCGGCCCGAAAAGCACGCACCTTGGCCCGGCAATGTCCGCACTCCTTGAGGTGGGCCAGCAGCTGGGGCTCGGTGCGGTCGTTCGCTTCGCCATCCACGAATGCCGACAGCGTCGGCCCGAGCTCCTCGCAACGGCGGCCCTCCTCAATACTGCTGAGCACTGCACGAAATCGCTGCCGACCTTCCGCCAGGCATCGGTTGACCTTCGTATAGGTCCAATTTGTGATCTCGCAGATCTCGGCGTACGAGTAGCCCTGCGCGAGCAGGGTCAGGGCTCTCAGCTCCTGCGGCTTCAGCGCCTGGAGCGCCTCCCTGACCCTGGCAATGCGTTCTTGGCGTTCAGCGGCGTCTGCCGGCCCCACCTTTTCCGAAGGGATCAGCTGGATCCAGTCGCTGTCGGCTTCACGCGACGACGCGGTGGGCGTCCCGAGGTTTCGCTCGCGAGTCCGCCGTACCGCGAGGGCCTCGTGCTTGGTGACCGTCTGCATCCAGCGGATCAGCTCACGCTGGTCGGAGGTGGGCGCCTTGTGAAGCAGGATCTCCAGCGCTCGCTGCAGCGCGTCCTCGGCATCGTCCTTGCAGAGCGAGTAGCGGCGAGCGGTTCGACGCAGGGTGCGTTCGTGGCGGCGGATCAGTTCGACCGCGGCGCGCTTGCGGGCGCCGAGCGAAATGTTCGCCCGAAGGCCGACGTCGACGGCCCGAATCGACTCCCTATCTCCCATATCCGACTGTCCTCTTGCTAAGGGGACGTCGCCAAGACACCCCCTCCCCCGTAGGTGTGATCCTTGCCGCTAAGGGTCCGGACCGGGACCCCTCTCCCCACAGACTGTTTGCAAAATGCGAGAAATACGGAGGCCTCCAGCCTGGATCAGCGCTCTTTGCGACCGCCGTTGCGGTCGTCCAGCCCACGAGCGCCGGTGCCGAAGACCTGACTACCATCACCCGACCATGACCGACCGCGGCCCCACAACCCGATGAGCACCTGCGTCGTCACCGGAGGCGCCGGCTTTCTCGGCTCGCACATGTGCGACGCGCTGCTCGACCGCGGCCACCGGGTGATCTGCATCGACAACCTCGAGACCGGCTCGCTGGCCAACATCGAGCACATCCGCGACGACGACTTCGTCTTCGTCAACCACGACATCACCGAGTTCGTCGAGGTCTCCGAGCCGGTCGACTTCGTCTATCACCTCGCCTCGCCGGCGAGCCCGATCGACTACGCGCGCCTGCCCCTGCACACGCTCAAGGTCGGCTCCCAGGGCACCCACCACATGCTCGGGGTGGCGAAGTTCAAGCGCGCCCGCTTTCTGATCTCCTCGACCTCGGAGGTCTACGGCGACCCCGAGATCCATCCCCAGACCGAGGACTACTGGGGAAACGTCAACCCGATCGGCCCCCGCGGCGTCTATGACGAGGCCAAGCGCTACGCCGAGGCGCTGACGATGGCCTACCACCGCCAGCAGGGCGTCGACACCTGCATCGCAAGAATTTTTAATACGTATGGGCCTCGAATGAGACCCCACGACGGCCGCGCGATCCCGACCTTCCTGCGCCAGGCGCTGCAGGACAAGCCACTGACCGTCTTCGGCGACGGCAGCCAGACGCGCTCCTTCTGTTACGTCGAGGACGAGATCCGCGGCCTGATCTCCCTGGCCGAGTCCGACGTCCATCTGCCGGTCAACATCGGTAACCCGGACGAGTACTCGCTGCTGGAGCTGGCCAAGGCCGTGGTCGAGGTCTCGGGCTCGCGCTCGGAGATCGTCTTCGAAGCGCTGCCGGTCGACGACCCCAAGGTGCGCCAGCCCGACATCACCCGCGCCCGCGACCTGCTCGGCTGGGAGCCGAAAGTCGGCCTGAACGACGGCCTGCGCCGCACGATCGAGCTTGCCGGAGTCGAGCAGCTCGCCGGCGCTGCCGAATAGGGAAGTCCGAATAACGGGATTGTGCGGGCCGCATCGTGGGCCCTAGATTGCGTTTACTGGAACGCTCGTCCGCGTGGCAGCCCGGGCCCACCAACTAGGGAGGCTGAATTGCAATCGATCCGTAAGCACCTGACCTACGCCAACCTGATGGCGACGCTGGGCGTCTTTCTTGCCCTCGGCGGCAGCGCCGTCGCCTTCACCCTCGGCAAGAACTCGGTCAAGTCCAAGAACATCGCCAAGGGAGCGGTGAAGACCTCGGACATCCACAAGGGGGCGGTGACCCAGGCCAAGCTGCATTTCGGTGCCGTGCCGGCTGGGGCGATCGCTTCGGGTTCGATCGGTGCGAGTCAACTCGGCAGCATCGTCGTCAGGCGCGGCCCTAGCGTGTCCGTGGCCGACGGCGTCAACCGGATCGCGAGTGCTGACTGCAATGGCGGCGAGAAGATGCTCGGTGGCGGTACCGAGTCGAATGTGTCCAATTCGCCCGATGTCGTCATGAACGCCTTCCAACCCGAGCACGCGGACCACACTGGGGTGCAAAATGGTCAGACCGCCCAGGGGGTGTCCGGCGACTGGGTCAATGGGTTGGGGGGCGACACGAGCACGGTCACCATCCAGTCCTGGGTGCTCTGCCTGCAATAGCGGTCGCTTGGGGCAGGTCATCGCTTGCAGGAATCGAGCCGCTCGCCGGCGCTGCCGAATAGCCGCTCTGAGCGGGCTTTTTAGCGGTTGGTTGTCCGCTCTTTGCCACTAAACTGGTCTGGATTGGGGTCATGGGGTTCCGCCATCCGTCCGGCTGGCGGCGTGTCCGCTTAAACGGGCCCTCATGCAACGAGCGCAACTTTTCCGCCATCTGCCACTCTTGAGCAAGCGCTAGGGGTACACGTGCCGAGCAGTCCCCCCGTCAAAACAGCACCCGAAGCAAGCAGCCAAGAGGCTACGCGCCGCACAACCGATCTTCTCGCGCTGCTGGAGGGGGGCCGCGACATCCGTGCCCGCCGCCCCTGGTTCGTGCAGACGCTCACCGCGAGCGCCACCTATCGCAAGGTAGGCCGCGTCTTCGCCCTGCTCGGGCTCGACCTGCTCGGGCTGTTCGGGGCGATCTGGACCGCGCTCGCCTTCAAGGCGATCCTGCGCAGCGACTACCACGCCCACGCGGTCTTCTCCGACGCGACCGAGTTCCTCTCCTTCGCCTACCTGGTGATGGTGCTGCTGTTCGCCCGCGCCGGCCTCTATGGCTCGCGCGAGACCCGGCCCGGCCTGGCGCGGGTGATCGCGACCCTCTTCCAGGTCACGGTGATCTCGCTGATCTTCGGGCTGATCAACGGCACCCAGTTCAACAGCTACTGGATCTTCTACGGCAGCCTCTTCTTCGGCGCGATCTACATCTCCAGCCTGCGCTACCTCTACGAGCGCGCGACCGGGCGCATGCTCGACGCCCTCGGCTATCACCGCCGCGCGGTGCTGGTCGGGACCGGGCACCGGATCACCGAGGTCGCCCACGCGCTGGAGGACTCCCACGACCGCCTGGACCCGATCGGCTTCTTCGCCCTCGACGGCAAGCCCCACGACGGGCTTCCAAACCTCGGCGAGCTGGACAAGCTGCGCGAGCAAATCGACCAGCACTCGATCGAGGAGCTGATCATCGTCGACCCCGACTTCCCCCAGGACCGCGCAGTCGAGCTGGTCGACCGCTGCCGCACCCAGGGCGTCCGCGTCTGGGTCGCGCCGACGACGATGGAGGTGCTGACCCGCCGCACCGAGCTGGTCCCCGGCGAGGGCGTTCCGCTGCTGGAGGTAAAGCCGCCGGTCTTCGAGGGCTTCGACTTCGCGGTCAAGCGCAGCTTTGACTTCCTCGGCGCGGCCCTGCTGCTGGTCGCCGCGGCACCGTTGATGGGGCTGATCGCGCTGCTGATCCGGCTGACCAGCCGCGGCCCGGTCTTTCACCGCAGCCCGCGGCCGGGGATCGGCGGCGTCGCCTTCGACTGCCTGAAGTTCCGCACCATGTACGAGGACGCCGAGGACCGCCAGGACGAGCTCGAGGGCCTGAACGAGAAGACCGGCGCCCTGTTCAAGATCCGCGACGACCCCCGCGTGACCGGCGTCGGCAAGATCCTGCGCCGCTACTCGCTCGACGAGCTGCCGCAGCTGATCAACGTCTTGCGCGGCGAGATGAGCCTGGTCGGTCCGCGGCCGCTGCCGCTGCGCGACGACGAGCTGCTCGCCGAGTGGCACCGCCGCCGCTATCTGGTCCTGCCCGGCATCACCGGCCTCTGGCAGGTCTCGGGCCGCTCGGACCTCGACTTCGACGACATGGTCCGCCTCGACTTCCTTTATCTGGAGCGCTGGTCGGTTCTGCTCGACCTGGTGATCCTGCTCAAGACCGTGCCCGCGGTCCTGCGCCGCAAGGGCGCTTACTAGCGCCCGACTCGTCGGTTCGTCCAAGATCCGGCGCGGCTGGAACGGCCTTTCGAATCGAGGGCGATGTAGGGCAAGCCATGCTCATCCCCAACCACTCGGAGGCCGCCGCACTTATCCGGGCATTTGATCAGCCCGATGTGGCTCGTTCCGCCAGAAAGCGCGGTCAAGTAGTCCGCCAATTGGTCCAGCTTGAAGATCCGGCGGCTGTGCCCAAGCTGTGCGAGGTGCTGATGCACGACCCGAAGCCGAGTGTTCGCCGTTACGCGGCTATGGCGCTAGCCGGGTTCGACGACCCAAGGGCACTCCCCGCACTGAGGGCAGCCCTCGACGACACCGATGGGCCAACCACCGAATGGGCCCCGCGGGGCCTTGGGCGACTCAAGGATCGAGACAGCGTGGAGCGTCTCTGCCGGTGTCTACAAAGTCCAAGGCCTGGCTTGCGAGCCGGAGCTGCCTGGGCACTGGGGGAAATCGGCGACCAGCGAGCGACTCTCCCGCTGCTCAGCCTCTTGAAGGACCCGAGCAAGACAGTCCGCATGATGTCGGGCCATGCTCTAGTCAAACTCGGCGATTCGCGTGCCCTCGAGCCGATGCGGGAGGCCCAGAGGTCGTTCGACTCGTCCTGGAGGCGCAGCGGGCTTGGCTCTTCATTGCGGGATTTGGAGAGCCGATTTGGTTAATGAAGATGCCGCGCACGAGGAAGCACCAAGCGCCTTCATATTTCTAGGCGGGGCGAGGTGGAAGCGGGTCAATGCAACCTGGCCGCTAGTCATTTTCGCCATCGATGCCACGGGGCTCACCGTCGCGCCATCGTCGGTGCGTTTCGCGTCGCTCTTGCACTCCTTGCGGGTCCCGGCAATGCACGTGGAGTGGACCGAGATCCACGCTGCTGAACTGATTCGGGGCGCTTTGCCGCTGCCCCGAAATTGGGGGGTCCGTCTGTCACTCGATGCCGGTCCATTGCTCATCTGGGCAGGCACCAAAGACGATGCGGAGAGATTGCTGGACATTTTCTCCCTCCACGTGCCGGACCGCGTCACGCGCCGCAGTCGAGCCACGTTCGTTCTCTGATCTCAACGCCGGAACGGCGCAAATCCGCGCCCAAGCCCGAAAAACGACGATTGACGGCGGCTGCATCGCCACGTAGGGTCGCTGGCTCGTGGGAGGGAAGAACCGACTTCGATCGGCGATCACGTTGGCGGCGCTGGTGGCGTTCCTCGTTCCGCTGGGCTCGGCGCAGGCGGCGACGTTCTCGAACCCGGCGCCGATCACGATGTCCTTCATCGCCTCGGCGGCGACTCCCTATCCGTCGACCGTGTCGGTCGCCGGGGTGGCTGACGTCGCCGACGTCAACGTGACCCTGCATGGCCTGAGCATGGCAACGCCGTCCGCTCTCGATGTGCAGCTGGTCGGCCCCCAGGGTCAGAGCGTGGTGCTGATGTCTGACCTTCCCAGCGGATCGACCGGTTCGAGTCCCGCCTGCCAGATGGGCGCCTCCAATGTGACGCTCACTTTTGACGACGCGGCGGCAGGACCGCTCCCGGGCGGCGTCGCGCTGGCCTCCGGCACCTACCAGCCGCTCGACAACGACACCCCGACCTGTAACAACCCGCAGACCAACGACAATTACCCGAACCCGGCCGACGACCCGCCTAACGGGACCAAGCTGGCCGACTTCAACGGGACCAGCCCCGCTGGCGTCTGGAGCCTCTTCGTCAACGACTCCCAAGACATCAGTGGATCGATCTCGGGTGGCTGGAGCCTGCAGGTCAGCCCGTCGAACCAGTTCGCCTTCGGCAAGCTGAAGAAGCACAAGCACAAGGGAACGGCGTCGCTCTCTCTCGATGTCCCGGGCCCGGGAACCTTGACGTTGGGCGGCAAGGGCGTAAAGGCCCAGCGGCCGCGGAGCGGTGAGCGAATCACCGCCGCCCGAGCGGTCAGCGCGGCCGGCACCGTCACCCTGCCGATCAAGGCGAAGGGCAAGGCCAAGCGCAAGCTGAAGAAGACGGGCAAGGCGAAGTTGAAGGTCAACGTGACTTACACGCCGACCGGCGGGCAGCCGAATACGGTTCCCAAGCGCGTCAAGCTGATCAAGAAGGGCTAGCCCCCGGCAGTTCGTGCGGGCTGCGACAATCAGAGCATGCCCGACCGCTTTCCATTCGACCGCAACAGCCCCGGAGCCCAGAAGCTCGCCCGCCATCAGGCGGAGTATCTGCGCTCATCGCAGCCGATGGACGTCGTCGTGACGACACCGTTGGTTCAGCACAAGGGCGACCGCGGCTCGATCGTCTCGACGGCCCACAAGACGGGCGACCGGCTCACCGTGACCCGTGCCGAAGGCGAGTCGATGATCGAGCGCGGCGTGGCCAGGCGCGACTAACCCGCCGCTTCCAGCGCCTCGTCCCAGCTTCCGAAGTACTCCATTCGCACGATCCAGCCGTCGCGGAAGGTCGCGACCTGGTGGTAGAGCTCGGTGTTGATCTCGATCCCGCTCTTGCCGCGCCCGTGGTGGCGGAGCCGGGTCGCGACCCGGTCGCCGGCGTCGACCCACTCCTGCGGCTCCAGCCGCAGGTCGTCGAAGGTCTCCTCAATCTCGTTCCAGAACCTCAACACATCGTCATGCCCCTTGCCGGAGTCCGAGCTCTGGCGGGCCGGAAGTACCCAGTCGATGTCGGGGTCGAACCACCGCATGGCGTCGACGAAGTCGCGCCGGTTGTAGGCGTCGACGAAGTCGCGGGCCTTTTTGACGTTCTCCTCTGACATCGCGGCCGCAGTATCGCGCTGCTGCGCCGACCGACGCGGTGTCCCAACGATCTCCCTGCAAATGACGTTCTGAAGCAGCGTCGCGGGGACGGTTGTCGGTTGCGACTCCGGGCGCCTATGCCTAACGTCCCATTTCGGGTTATTCGGAAGCAACTGCGGGGGATCGATGACGAGGCTGTCGGGGGAATTTCAAACTGACCTTGCGCTGCCCAGCGCGCTGTCGCTGTGCGCGGATGCCGTGCACTCGCTCGGCTGGCAGATCCAATCGCTGAGCGGCAACCGAATCGTCTGCACCGCGGTCTCCGACCAGACCGACTCCGAGGCGAGGGTCGAGATCGAGGTCCGCGAGAGCCCGCACGGCACCGACCTGCGGGTCGTCGGTGAGGACAGCGGCACCGCGACGCTGCAGGAGCCCGAGCTGGTGGACCTGCTCGACCAGCTCGGCGACGCGATCGAGGCCCGGGTCGAGGAGGCCGACTCAGAGGTCGAGCCGCCCGACGATCAGGAGCCCGAGCCGGCGGCGACCGAGGTCCAGCAGGCGGCCACCGCCGCGACCGTCATCCAGCCCCAGGAGCAGGCGAAGGGCGACTGGACCAGGGTCGAGGACCAGGCCCCGCCGGGCTGGTACCCGGACCCGATCGAGGGCGAGGGCGAGCGCTACTGGGACGGCGGCGAGTGGACCCACCGGGTCCGCGCCGGGGGCCCGGAGCCGACGCCGCAGCAGCAGAAGTCCGAGCAGCAAACGGGCTGGTGGCGGCAGAACCGCCGCGCGGTGATCGCCGGTGCTTTCGTCTTCATCCTCGGCGCGGCGATCGGCGCTGCCGCCAACGACGGCGGCGGCACGAAGACAGTCGCCCACACGGCGACCAAGACCGCGCAGGCCAAGGCCCGCACCACCACCCAGACGACGACGGTGACCAAGATCCAGACCCCGCAGACGGCCACCGCGACGACGAATCCGACCAGCACGACCCCGACCTCGACCAACGGCGCGATCGTCGGCCCGACCACGACGCCAGACGCGTCCACGGGCTGCGACCAGAGCTACGCCAACGTCTGCCTCGACCCCAACGCCAGCGACTACGACTGCAAGGGCGGGGGCGGCGACGGCCCCAAGTTCGTCACCGGCCCGGTGGTGATCGTCGGCCCCGACCACTTCGGGCTCGACGGCTCCGACCACGACGGGGTCGGCTGCGAGTAGCTAGGCGCCGCGCCGCTGCTCGCGCCACTGGCGGGCCACCGCGGCGACGAAAGCCGGGTTGCTGCGCAGATAGCGAGGCCCGAGGCGGCGCGGCTCACGCGCCAGGCGGTAGGCCCACTCCAGCCCCCGGCTCTGCATCCAGGACGGCGCCTGCGAGGCGCGGCCGGCGAGGAAGTCGAAGGCGGCGCCGACGCTGGCCAGGACCGGGGCCTGGACCAGCGGCCGCATCCCGGCGACCCACTTCTCCTGGCGCGGGGTCGAGATCCCGCACCAGACGATCTTCGCTCCCGACTCGTCGATCCGCTGCGCGACCTCGCTGCGCTCGGCCTCGGTCAGATCGCGGTGCGGCGGGCTCCAGGCGCCGGCGATCTCGAGCGCCGGCGAGCCGCGGCGCAGGCCGGTCTTCAGCTCCCGCAGCGCTCCCTCGTCGTGGCCTCCATATAGGTAGATCGGCGTGCCGTTGGCGGCGGCTCGCTCACAGGCCATCTGCATCAGCGTCGGGCCATAGACCCGGTCGTGCAGCGGCTTTCCCTGGCTGAGCAGGTTCAGCGCCCAGACGATCGGCATCCCGTCGGGCAGGTTCAGGGCCGCGCCATTGAGTGCCGCCGCCAGCTCGGGGTCGCGGCGGCTCTCCATCAGCCCGTGGACCGAGGTCAGGCAGAGATAGCCGCGCTCGTCCCCGGCGACCATCGCCTCGATCCGGGCCAGCGCCCCCTCGTAGTCGGTGAGCGCGAAATCGACCCCCTGCAGCTCGCGTGTCGCCGGCGGTCCGATCATCCGACCGAGCGCACGCCGCGGTGGCAGGCCATCAGCCGCTCGTAATAGACGTCGGCGCCGAAGAGCTCGCGGGCGCGGACCAAGGCCTCCTCGCCGCGGACGCGGCGCACGTCGCGGTCGACCCACAGCTCCTGCATCGCCTCGGTCCAGGCGCCGAGGTCGCCGGGGGCGACCGTCGAGCCGAGGCCGACCATCTCCGGCAGGCCGCCGATATCGGAGGCGAGGACCGGCAGCCCCGCGGCCATCGCCTCCGAGACCGCATAGGGCTGCGGCTCGTGCCAGCGCGACGGAGCAACGGCGAACGCGGCGGCCTTCCGCACCGCCGCCATCTCGGCCGGATCGACGTGGCCGAGGAAGCGAATCTCCGTCCCGCTGTCCGCGGCGAGCCCGCGCAGCCGCTCCTCGTCCGGCCCGGAGCCGGCGATCACCAGCGGCACCCCGCCCCGCCCCGCCGCCTCGATCGCCGTGTCGACGCCCTTCTCCTCGGCCAGCCGTCCGGCGTAGAGGGCGTACTCGCCGTCGCCGGCCTGCGAGGTCGCGGCGAAGGCCGTATCGGGGAGGAAGTTGGGGATCACCTCGTCGTCGGGCAGCGACAACCCCAGCTCCGCCATCCGCCGCCGCGAGCCCTCGGTCGTGAAGACGAAGCGGTCGACGGCGGCCTCGAAGCGCGGCTGGCTGCGCCGGATGCCGACCCCGTAGGCAAGCGCCTCCGGCAGGTTGCCGCGGCAGCGCAGCCGGATCCCCGGCGTCGTGCGGCGGCCCTGGCAGCGGGCGCAGGGCGACCCGTCGCGGTAGGAGATCCCGATCGCGCAGACGAGGCGGTAGTTATGCAGGTGCATGACGACCGACGCCCCCGCCTCGCGGGCCGCCTCCAGCGCTCGCGGCCCGAACAGTGGCGTTGGGTTGTGGACGTGGACGACCTCGGCGCCGATCTCCCGCACCGCGGCGGCGACCGAGTCGGGATCGAGGCCGCCGGCGACCACTCCGGCCCCGGCCATGAACCGGCCGCGGGGGCCCGACAGATCGCGGCTGCTTCGCTGCATGAGCCGCACGGTGTGGCCGCGCTGCTCGAGCAGCTGCGCCTGCTCCTCGGCCGCCCGCTCCTCGCCGCCCGCGGCGCGGTAGCGGTTGTGCAGGATCAGCACCCGGGCCGGATCGCCGCCGCTCATGCGATGTCGGTGTGGCGGGCGAGCTGGCTCTCGGCCTCGGCGTAGGTGAGGTGCTCGCGGCTGCCGAGCAGCCGCTCCGCGGCCGCCCTGGCGCGGTCGACGTCGACCGCGGAGGCGGTCGGGCGCGACTCGTGGCGCACCGGGACGGCGTCGATCACCCCCAGCTTCCAGCCCTTCTGCCGGGCCAGCGCCCCCCAGTGAAGGCAGAGCCCCCAGCCCATCCCCTCTTCCGGAAACGGGGTCAGCTCGCGGAAGGCGTCGCGGTGCATCAGCAGCGCCGGGCCGATCTCGACGAAGCGGGTCTCGCGGACCAGGGCCGGGCGGCGGCGGTTGACGTTCCACCAGCCGTAGCTGGCGCGGCTCAGCGCCGGCTGGGCGAGGCTGAGACGGAAGCGCTCGGCGACGACCAGCAGCCGGTCGAGGAAGTGGCGACCGATCCCGATGTCGTCGTCGACGATCAGCACCCAGTCGGCGGCCAGCGGGCCGGCGGTCTCGGCGACGCGGTTGAGGTTGGCGAACTTGCCGCCGGAAAGGTCGGTCAGCGTCGTCTCGCCGGCCAGTTCCGGTGCCGCCGCGTCCATCGCGCCGAGGACGACGCGGACGTTGTGGACCGACTCGCGGATCTCGCGCAGCGCCGCCGCAAGCTGGACGCCGTCGCCGCCGTAGATGCCGAGCACCAGGACCTCGCGCCGCGGGCCCTCGGCGGCCAGGACGTCGAGCTCGCGCCCGACCCCCAGCGCCCGCTGGCGCGCGTTCAGCCCCAGGTCGGCGAGCCGCCCGGCCGCGCGGCCGGGGAGGCTGCGGCGCAGCCGCCGGCGCAGCTTGCTGCGCGCCCGCCAGTCCAGCGGGTAGGCGTCGGGGTCGCTCACGCTCGGTCGAGGAAGGAGTTGACGCGCTCGATCAGCTGCGGGTCGAACGAGTCCTCCCAGCTGCGGCTCCAGTGGACCTCGGCACCGCGCAGCCTGCGCTCGTGGTCGGCCGAGGCCGCCACCGCCTCGCGGATCCCCTCCTTGATCGCCTCGATCGTCGGCTCGACCGCGATCAGGTTCCCGGAGATCTCGGCCAGCGCCTTGCGGGTCTTGTTCTCGAAGGTGTTGGTCACGACCGGCATCCCGGCCGCCGCCATCTCCAGCGGCACCAGGCTCGGATGCGGGGTCAGCATCAACGACAGCCCGACCGCGTGCCCGCGCAGCAGGTCGCCGTAGGTGCCCTGCGGCTGGCGCTCGAGCAGCTGCAGCCGCAGGTCTGATCCGTAGCGGATCTCGCCCGGTTGCTGGGCGCCGATCCCGTGCAGCTCCCAGCCCTCCAGCGTCCCCTCCTCGCGGGCCTGGGCGAGGGCGAGCATCCCGAGCTCGAACATGTTGCGCTCGGCGTGCAGCTCGGGCCGGGCGTAGAAGAGCAGCCGCCGCTCGGAGTCGCGCATCTCCTCCGCGGTCGCCGGGCGCACCGGCGTGATCGCGTTCTGAAACGCGGCCGAGTCGGCGTCGCCGTCGGGGCCGGCGAAGACGCCCATTCCCTGGGCGCGGAAGTAATCGCGCAGAAGCTCGGTCGAGAAGAGGGCGAGGTGGGGGAAGTCGTAGGTCTGGCGGGCCAGCGCCGCCTCGCTTCCCATCGGCATCGTCAGCGGCTCGCACTCCTGGATCAGGTAGAGGAAGCGGCGCCCGCCGAGCTCGCGGGCGGCGCGGTGGGCGACGTGGGCGGTCCACCAGGTGGTGGCGATGAAGCGGTCCTCAGGGTTGACCTGCAGCGCCTCCCCGCGGTCATGGGCGAGCTCGATCTCGATCAGATCGCCGATCCCGGCCAGCCCCTCGAAGCGCTCGATCTGCTGCCGCCAGTCGGCGGGGAGGTAGAAGGGCTCGTCGACCACCACGACCCGCACCTGGCGGCCGGCCTCGGCCAGCTTGCGGGCGAGGTTGAACTTGGCGATGTAGCCGCCGAAGAAGTGGCCGAGGTCGATCGTCGGCACGACGACGTTGATCCGCGGCGGCGCCGAGGAGGTGACGTCGAGGCGCAGCGGCTCGATCAGCTTCTGCAGATGGGCGGCGCCGGCGGGCTCGGAGGCGAGGGGGAGCTTCAGCATCGTGGTCAGAGTCTGCCGACGCGGATCGACGGGAGGCAGCCGCAGCGCCTTGACTGCAGCCAGCGTCGCACGCCAGAGCGCGCCGCTGAGCAGCAGCCGCTCGCTGCGCAGGGTCCGCGCCCGGCCGGCCCGGGCGCGCAGCATCAGCGCCAGCAGCCAGGCCCAGCCGGCGGGCGAGCGCTCCAGGCGCGCCGCCCGGCGCAGGATCCGGCGCTTGCGCCGCGGGATCGCCCGCCCGCCCCGCAGCAGCAGCAGCTCGGCGTGCGCACGCACGCTCAGCACCTGGGCGTAGTTGCGGCGTGCGGCCGAGAGCCGCTCGATCAGCGCCAGCCGCAGGGCCGAGCGGTCGCGCAGCGAGCGCAGCAGCCCCCGGGCGCGTCCCCGGCCCTGGCGCTGGACAGAGCGCTCGTGGCCCAGCGCCGCCTCGCCGTGCTGGACGTAGTCATAGAGCGGGCGGTCGACGAAGCCGAGCCCGCCCAGTGCCATCGCCACCATCCCGATCCAGTGGTCGTGCAACGAGCCCTCGGCCTGCTCGGGGAAGGGGAGCAGGTACTCGAGCAGCCGGCTGCGGAAAAGCGAGGCGCCGCCGGTGACCGAGTTGACGATCACCTCGGCTCCGAGGTCGTCGGGGTTGTTCTCGCGCACGGTCCAGAAGGTCGGCGAGAGCGTCTGGCCGGCGGCGTCGGTGATCCGCATGTCGCTGTAGGCCAGCGTCGTCCCCTCGCCGATCCGGGCGACCAGCGTTTCCAGCTTGTCGGGCTCCCAGCGGTCGTCCTGGTCGGCGAGCGCGACCAGCGCCGCCTCGGCGGGGACCGCGGCGAGGGCGCGCTCGAAGTTGCGGTAGACGCCGAGCCGGGGCCCGCGGCGGAGTTCGAAACGGGGGTCGTCGCCGACCGTCTGCTCGATCATCTCGAAGGACTCCGGGCGCGAGTCGTCGTCGCTGATCAGGCAGGTCCAGTGCTCATAACTCTGCCCGCGGATCGACTCGATCTGGCGCCGGAAGAGCTCCGGCGGGGGGTTGAAGGTCGCCATGCAGATCGCAACCCGCGGCCGGCCGCCGTTCGCGGGTGCCCATTCGGTCCCCGGGCCGGGGGTCAGCTCGACCTCACCGACCGTTTTCTGCGCCGTCTCGCCGTTGCGGAGCCTGGCGGCGAGGCCGATCTCTGCCCGGCGCGGAGCCTCGACCCCGCGCAGCTTCAGAAGGCCCCAGAAACCGCTTCGGTATGCGCTTTCGCGCCCCGCCGCCCGAGCTCCCGAGCCGGCCGGCGACGTCGGGCCGCGGCATCCCCTGGGCGATCAGGGGCTGCGCCTCGCCGTCGATCAGCGCTTCCAGCCGTCGCACCGGCTGGCGGGCGTGAAAGCACCAGCCGTGCAGCAGCAGCAGGTTGCCGCGCCCGACCTCGATCCAGGCCGGCAGCTCGGACTCGACCCGCAGATGCAGCTCGGGGTCGTCTGAAGGGTTCATCCCAGGCATGTAAACACGGAAGGAGGCGACGCCCCGCGCCAGAAGACCGCGCCGGATGGAGATCAAGACATCACGCACCCTCGTCAAGTCGGCGCCCGAGCTCTGGGAGCTGCTCGACGACGAGCTTCAGCTGCGCGGCTGGTCGGCCCGCCTATGCAAGGGCGGCGAGCACGTCGAAGTGGTCGAGCGCGACCGCGGCTCCCTTCTTGCCTGGAAGATCGACGGCGCCCGCACGGCGACGGTCGAGGTGACGCTGGCCGAGAAGGGCTTCGGGACCCAGGTCACGATCTGGGCCGAAGGCGCGGATGGGCTGCGCAAGAGGGTCCTCGATGAGGTCCTCGACGAGCTCGCCGAGCCCCAGCGGCGCCCCTTCAACGCCGTCTGACCGCGAGCGCCCGGCTCGGTTGGCGCTAGCCGCGGTGCGGCTATCTTGGCTTGCTTGAACGGTTCTGAGGCACCAGAGGGCGGCCAGGTCTACGCCTCGGCCCATAGGGGGGCGCTGGCGCGGATCGCCGAGCCGCTGGCCCGCCGGGCGCGCGAGGGGCGCCACGACCTCTACCGCGCGGTGATGGCGCCGCAGCCCGGCGAGACGATCGTCGACATCGGCTGCGGCACCGAGGGGCTGGCCGGCTTCGAGCCCGACGCCGACATCACCGGACTCGACGCCGCCGAGCGACCCGCCTATCCGGGGCGGCGTTTCGTCCGCGGCGACGCCCGGGCGCTGCCCTTCGAGGACGGCTCTTTCGACATCGCCTACTCCAACTCGCTGGTCGAGCACCTGCACCCCGGCGACCGCGGCCGCTTCGCCTCCGAGGTCCGCCGCGTCGCCCGCCGCTACTGGGTCCAGACCCCGAACCGCTACTTCCCTGTCGAGCCCCACGTGCTGCTGCCCGGCTTTCAGTTCCTGCCCGAGCGGGCGCGGCGGCGCCTCTGGGGGCTGGGGATGCCGCGCACCGAGTACGAGCCGATCGAGCTTTTGAGTGCCGATGAGCTGCGGGAGCTGTTTCCCGACGCGGTGATCGTGCGCGAGCGCTTCGCCGGCCTGACCAAGTCGCTGATCGCGGCCGGGCCGGCGTCCCTGGTCCAGGGCACCCGCTAGCGGCTACGCACGCCGCATATCCTTTCCCCATGGCTACGCGACCTTCAGATCCTCCGCGCCAGAAGGCCGCGGCCGAGAACGACGACCGCACGATCGCGCCGCTGGTCGGCCCCGACGACGAGCGCGTCTTCACCGACTCCGGGATCGAGATCGACCGTCTCTACGACGAGTCCGACGTCGCGCCGGGCCTCGAGGAGCGCCTCGGCGAGCCCGGCTCCTATCCCTTCACCCGCGGGATCCATCCCGGAATGTACCGCGACCGGCTCTGGACGATGCGCCAGTACGCGGGCTACGCGACCGCCGAGGAGACCAACACCCGCTATCGCTACCTGATCGAGCACGGCTCGACCGGCCTCTCGATGGCCTTCGACCTGCCGACCCAGCTCGGGCGGGATTCGGACGACCCCCTCTGCCGCGGCGAGGTCGGCCGCACCGGGGTCGCGATCGACACGATCGAGGACATGCGGATCTGCTTCGACCAGATCCCACTCGACTCGGTCTCGACCTCGATGACGATCAACGCCCCGGCGGCGATCCTGCTGCTGCTCTACCAGCTGGTCGGCGAGGAGAACGGCATCGCCTCCGACCAGCTGCGCGGAACGGTCCAGAACGACGTCCTCAAGGAGTACGTGTCGCGCGGCAACTACATCTACCCGCCGGAGCCGACGATGCGGCTGACCACCGACATCTTCGCCTACTGCGACGAGCACGTTCCGAAGTGGAACACGATCTCGATCTCCGGCTACCACATGCGCGAGAAGGGCTGCTCGGCGGTGCAGGAGGTCGCCTTCACCCTTGCCAACGCGATCGCCTACGTGCAGGCCGGCCTCGACGCCGGGCTGGAGATCGACCGCTTCGGCAAGCGCCTCGCCTTCTTCTTCAACTGCCACAACAACGTCTTCCAGGAGGTCGCCAAGTTCAGGGCCGCGCGGCGGATGTGGGCGAAGATCATGAGCGAGCGCTTCGGCTCCTCAGACGCCGACGCGCAGAGGATCCGCTTCCACACCCAGACCGGCGGCGTCACCCTGCAGGCCCAGCAGCCGGAGGTCAACATCATCCGCGTCGCCCTGCAGGGCTTCGCGGCGGTCTGCGGCGGGACCCAGTCGCTGCACACCAACGGCTTCGACGAGGCGCTGGCGCTGCCGACCGAGCGCTCGGCGCGGATCGCGCTGCGCACCCAGCAGGTGCTGGCGCACGAGTCGGGCAGCGCCGACACCGTCGATCCCTTCGCCGGCTCCTACTTCATCGAGTCGCTGACCGACGAGATCGAACAGCGCTCATGGGAGCTGATGGACAAGGTCGAGGAGCTTGGCGGCTCGGTGCATGCGCTGGAGTTCATCCAGCGCGAGATCGAGGAGTCGGCGGCCTCCTACCAGGAGCGCTACCGCACCGGCCAGGACATCATCGTCGGGGTCAACAAGTACGTCACCGACCAGGTCGACGACGTCGAGATCCTCAAGGTCGATCCGGAGTCCGAGCAGCGCCAGCTCAAGCGCCTGGAGCAGTTCAAGCAGGCGCGCGACACGGAGAATCTGGAGCGCAGCCTTGACGCCTTGCGCGACGTCGCCCGCGGCGAGGGCAACCTCCTGCACCCGATCCGCGACGCCTTGAAGGCGGGCGGCTCGATCGGCGAGGTCTGCGGCGCGATGCGCGACGTCTTCGGCGAGTACCGCGGCGGCGCTTTCTTCTAGCCGCCGAGCCCGAGGGCTACATCGAGCAGCCCTGCTGGTTTGCCGGGACGAGCGTCGAGCCCGCGGAGCCGCCGTTGCAGTCCGATGGTGCCGAGCTCCCGTAAACCCAGTGGCTGCTGATCCGGTTGCCCCAGCTCTCCCCGCCGCCGCCGATGAGCCAGCCGGCCTTCATCTGGACCTGGTGCAGGTCGCGAACCGCGGTGCCGGGCGGGAAGCAGATGCGGTGTCCTCCGTAGGTGTTGTTCTGGAACAGAACCACCCAGCGGTTCGTGTTGTTCCAGATCGAGGAGATCGAGTCGTTGAGGCTCTTCTCGCTATCCAGCGACGTCACCTCGTATTTCCAGTCGCTGTAGTTCTGGATCGGCACAGGATTTCCCGACATGACCCAGCGGGCGAAGTTGTTTGCGAACCCGCCCTGAGAGAACTCGCAAAGAGTGTTCCCGGTGCAGTACCCCTTCGTGTAGGTGGCGGCGTCGGCAGGCTCAGCCGCCAGGGCCGACGCGGTCAGAGCGACGGTTGCCATCCCCGCGGCGGCAAGGCCGTGGCCTTTGCCCTCGCCCGTTACTGCGGTCATTGCTCTCCTCCTTGATTCGAGTCCCGACCGCCCAGCCACACTCGAGCAAGTCGATTGCAGGCCCGTGCATATCAGCGGGGGTCCGCAGATCCAAGAGGGGCTGACTGACCATCCGGTTACCTACGGCTTGAAAATGCCGCCGCCGGAGCCCGGTGGACCGGCGCGGACGGCCCGCCTCGGACGAAACTAGGCTGCCGCCCATGGACGAGGCTCGCCAAGGGCGGATCGCGGCCGGGGTACTGCTCGCGGCGCTGGCCCTCTCGGCGCTGGCGATCCTCTACTGGAGCCGCGGCGCGACCTTCTACGCCGACGACTGGACCTACATCGTCGGCCGCCGCTCCTGGTCGCCGCACACCCTGCTGCTGCCCGCCAACGGCCACCTCGTCCTGCTGCCGCTGGTCATCTTCAAGACCCTGCTGGCGATCTTCGGCGCCGGCAGCGCGCTGCCGTTCCGGCTCACGGTCCTCTTCTTCGACCTCCTCAACGGCGTCTTGCTCTACCTCCTTGTCCGGCGCCGGGTCGGCACCCTGCTCGCCCTCGCGCCGGCGCTGCTGATCCTCTTCTTCGGCGCCGGCTGGGAGGAGATCTTCGAGGCCTTCACGCTCGGGCCGCTGATCTCGATCAGCGCCGGGCTCGGGATGCTGCTCTGCCTCGACCGGCGCGACGCCCGCGGTGACCTCGGCGCCTGCCTGCTGCTTGTCGTCTCGCTCGCCAGCTTCAGCCTCGGGATCGTCTTCGGGCTGATCGCCGCGGTCGAGATGCTCCAGCGCCCGGGCCGCGGCCTGCGCGAGTCCTGGCTCTATCTGGCACCGGGTCTGCTCTACGGGGCCTGGCTGGTCTGGGCCAGCCAGTTCCACCAGAACCAGCTCGCGGCGACCAACATCGGCCCCTCGCCGACCGCGGTCGTCAACGGAGCCGCCGCTGATGCCGCCTCGATCTTCGGCGTCTTTCGCAGCCCCGGGCCGCAGGTTGCCAGCGCACCCGACCTCGGGATCGCGATCGGGATCGGGGTGCCGCTGGCGCTTGCGCTGGCGGCGCTTCTGGTCTGGCGGCTGCGCAGCGGCCCGCCGCCGACGCCGCGGGCCTGGGCATTGCTGGTCGGCCTGCTGGCGCTCTGGACCCTGCTGGCGCTGACGATCGGCCCCGCACGCTCGCCGCTGGCCAGCCGCTACGTCTATCCCGGCGCGATCGTCGTCCTGCTGCTGGCGGCGGAGCTGGTCGCCGGGCTGCGGCCGACGCGGGGCATCGCGATCGCCGTCGCCGCGGTGCTGGCGGTGTCGCTGGTCGCCAACGTCGACGAGATGCGGGTCGGCGGCGGCTACTTCCGCGCCGAGGGTAGCTACAACCGCGCCGAGCTGGCGGCGCTGGAGCTGGTCCGGGGCCGCGTCTCTCCCGACTTCCTGGTCGAGCAGGGCTCGACGGCACTGCTCCCGCATGGCGACATGATCTTCACCGCGGGCCAGTACTTCGACGCCACCGATCGCTTTGGCTCGCCCGCCGACTCGACCGCAGAGCTGGCCGCTGCCGGCGCCCCCCAACGCGCGTCCGCCGACCAGCTGCTCGGCAGGGCGCTGGCCCTCGCGGCGACCCCGGCGGCCGGCCCCACGAGGTCCGCCGCGAGCGGCGCGGTACGACCGGGACCGGCGGCGGTGAACATGACTGTCCGGCGCCAGGGGCGCTGCAGCCTCCTGCGTCCGGCGCCGGGCGTGGCAGGCAAGGTCTCTCTGCTGCTGCCCCGGGGTGGGTTTCGCTACGGGGTGGCCCGCGACACCCAGGTCAAGGTCTCGCTCGGGCGCTTCGGCGACGGCTTCTCCTTCACCCCGCCCGCGGTCTACGGTCCCGCGACCGTGGCGATCCGGGGCGACCGCTCGCGCCGCCCGTGGCGGGCGCTGATCACCGCCAGAACGCCTGTTATCGCTTGTCCCACATAGATGGCGCGATCACCGAACGCATCCAGCGACCCTCGCCTGAACCTCACCGTGGCGGCAGTGACGCTCCTGGTCTGCCTGGGACTGGTGGCGACAGGAGACCGGACCGGCTGGTCGCAGGGGTTCGGATTCGACGGCCGCACCTACGGCGATCTCGCCGAGCATTTCCCGGGGGCGGTGTTCGGGGACGAGGGAGTTGCGACCCCGGGCTACGGCGCCTTCCACGGGCCCAAGCCACACGGCATCGACGGCTACTACGTGCGCCGCATCCTTCCCTCGGCGGTCGTCTATTTCACCCTCTCCGGGCTTTCGATCGACCGCACGCCGCACAACGTCGTGATCGCCTTTGCGGTCTGGGATGCCGTAGCCGTCTCCCTGGTGGCCCTGCTCTGGTGCATGACCGCCGACCTGCTCGGGATCACCCGGCCGGGAAAGCTGCTGGGCCTGATCGGGTTGCTGGTCAACTTCGCGGTGCTGAAGTCGTTCTTCTACTGGCCGGTGGCGACCGATGCCTTCGCCTTCGCCTTCGGCGCTGCGGCCGTATATCTCTGGCTTGCGAACAGGCGCGTGGCGCTGGCGGCCGTCACCTTCCTCGGCGCCTTTGCCTGGCCGACCCAGCTCCCGTTCGGTGCCCTGCTGCTGCTCTTCCCGCCCCGCCGCCTGCCGCTGCGCAGCGCCCCCGGGGGTCGGGGCGCGGCGGCCGCGATCCGCGCCGGCGTGGCGGGGATGATCTCCCTGGCCCTGCTCGGATATCTCGTCTACCTGCGGATCGACGATTACCACCCGCAATCCGGGATCACGCCCGGGGGCGCCTTCGCCGTCGCCGCGGTCGCCGCGGCATTGCTCGTCTTCGCGGCGCTCTACTGGCTCTTGCCGGAGATTGACGGCAGGGGCCTGCGCGAGATTGGGCGCTCGATGCTCGGCTACCCGACCCTTTTGGTGGCGGCCCTGGTTGCGGCGGTGCTGCTCACACAGTCGGCGATCACGGAGCGCCCGAGCGTCATCGATCAGGGCGAGCTGATTCGGTCCTCGTTCTTCTACAGCGCCCTGGACCCGGGCCTGTTTCTGGTTGCCGCAATCGGCTTCTTCGGCCCCCTGCTGCTGCTGGTCGCGCTGCGCTGGCCGGGGGTCTGCCGCCGGCTGCATGCCTTCGGCCCGGGGGCGACGCTCGCGATGGCCCTCGTCATCCTCACCGCGCTGGCCACCGAACCGCGCAAGCTGGTCCTCATCTATCCCTTCGTCGTCCTCTTCGCGGTGCTGGAGCTGGGGGACCTCACGGGCCGGCGCTGGTTCCTCGGCGGCTTTGCCACCGCTTCGATCCTGCTCTCGCGGGTATGGCTTCCGATCGGCAAGTTCGACGGCTCCTCGCTTCACGCATTCCCGGCCCAGCGCTACTTCCTCAGCTCGGGCATCTGGACGACGACCGGCATGTACCTGGCACAGCTCGGCGCGGTGCTGCTGCTGACCGCCCTCTTCCTCGGCCTTCGCCGATCGCCCTCCGCCCCAACCGCCCCGGCGGTCGGCGGCATGCCCGGCGGCTGATGGCAGCTGGACTTCTGATCGGGCCTGGCGTGGGGGCCGCCGAAACTGGCAGAATTCCCGACCCCTGGGGGGCCGAGGAGGAACCGAATTGAGCATCAGTACGGGTCAGTTGGCGGACAGCATCCGCCGGATCGTCATCGAGCAGTCGAAGCGGGCAAACGTGGGCCACATCGGCTCCTCGTTGTCGATCGCCGACATCGTCGCCGCGCTCTACGGCGAGGCGCTGCGGATCCCCGCCCACGACGACCCCGACCGCGACCGCTTCGTGCTCTCCAAGGGCCACGCCGCGCTCGCCCTCTACGCCGCGCTGGCAGCGAGCGGGCTGATCTCCCAGCAGGAGCTGGAGACCTACTGCAGCGACGGAACGAGGCTCGCCGCCCACCCGGAGCCCCCCCTGCAGGGAATCGATTTCGCCACCGGTTCGCTCGGCCACGGCCTCTCGCTCGGTGCCGGGGCGGCGCTGGCGGCGCGGATGCAGGGCTCCGGGCGGCGCGCCTTCGTGCTGATCAGCGACGCCGAGTGCAACGAGGGATCGCTCTGGGAGGCGGTGATGTTCTCCGCCCACCACAGGCTCGGGAACCTGGTCGCGATCCTCGACCTCAACGGCCAGCAGGCGCTCGGTTACACCGACCAGGTCATGCACCTGCACGACATGCCCGGCCGCTGGCGCGCCTTCGGCTGGGACGTGCATGAGGTGGATGGCCACGATCCAGAGGCGATCGCCGCCACGATCGCCGGGCTCGACGACGAGAGCCCGCACCTGCTGATCGCCGACACCATCTTCGGCAAGGGCGTCTCCTATATGGAGGGCAAGATCGAGTGGCACTACCTGCCGATGACCGACGAGCAGTACGCGCAGGCGCTGTCCGAGCTCGAATCCGGGGCCGGGGGCGGGGCTTGAGAAACGCCTTCGCCCAAGGGCTCTGCGAGCTGGCGGAGCGCGACGAGCCGGTCGTCCTGCTGACCGGCGATCTCGGTTTCAACGTCTTCGAGGACTTTGCCGAGCGCTTTCCCGAGCGCTTCTTCAACGCCGGGGTCGCGGAGCAGAACATGGTCGGAATCGCGACCGGTCTGGCCGAGGCCGGCTTCGTCCCATTCGCCTACTCGATCGCGACCTTCGCCTCGATGCGCCCCTACGAGTTCATCCGCAACGGCGCCCTGCTTCACCGCCTGCCGGTGCGGATCGTCGGCATCGGGACCGCCTTCGACTACGGTCCCAACGGGATCACCCACTACGCGCTCGAGGACGTGGCGCTGATGCGCGCCCAGCCGGAGATGACGGTGATCTGCCCCGCCGACCGCGAGCAGGCGACCGCGGCGCTGCAGTCGTCCTGGGATCACCCCGGGCCGGTCTACCTACGGCTCGGCAAGGGGGGCGATGCGGTGCCGGGGCTCGAGGGGCGCTTCCGGCTCGGCGAGTCGGAGCTGATCGGCAGCGGCGACGACCTGGCGCTGATCGCCCTCGGGGCCTCGGCCCGGCAGGCGACCGAGGCGGCCGAGATGCTGGCGGCGCTCGGCCTCGACGCCACCGTCGCCGTCGCCTCGACCCTGCGCGCCGAGGCCGATCCCACCCTGGTCGAGCTGCTGGCCCGGGTCCCGCTCGCGGTGACCGTCGAGTCCGGCTACCGGACCGGCGGTCTCGGCTCCTCGGTAGCCGAGCTGGTCAGCGGCCGCGGGCTCGGCTGCAAGGTCGTGCGCTGCGGCGTCGACCGGATGCCGCACGGGGTCAGCGGCAGCGAGGCCTACCTCAACGACGTCTTCGGCCTTTCCGCCGAGCGCCTGGTGGAGCGGGCCGTGCGCGAGCTCTCCCTGGTCTCCGGCTGATGGCGCTGACATCGATCGTCCTGCCTGTCCACAACCAGGCGGACCACGTCGAGGACGTGGTGGGGGCCTATCTCGACGCGCTGGAGCCGCTGCCCGGCGACTACGAGCTGCTCCTGGTCCCGAACAACTGCCGCGACGAGACCGAGGCGGTGTGCGCCCGGCTCGAGGGGGCCGAGGAGCGTGTCCGCTCGCTGCCGATCGCCGAGGGCGGTTGGGGGCGCGCCGTCAAGGCCGGTCTCGCCCGGGCCGGGGGCGAGACCCTGTGCTACACGAACTCCGCCCGCACCTCGGCCGAGATCCTGACCCTGATGATCGCCTACTCGCTTGCCTACGACGGTGTGGTGCTGAAGGCCAACCGCCGCATCCGCGACAGCCTCACCCGCCGCATGGGCTCGGTCCTCTACAACATGGAATGCCGGGCCCTGCTCGACCTCGCGAGCTGGGACATCAACGGCACCCCGAAGATCTTCCCCCGCCGCTTCGAGGCCCTGCTGACCCTGCAGCGCGACGACGACCTGATCGACGCCGAGTTACTCGCTGTCTGCGGCCTCAACGACTATCCGGTGATCGAGGTGCCGCTGCTGATCACCCAGCGCCACGGAGGCCGCTCGACCACCAACCTGCGCTCGGCGGTGCGCATGTACTGGGGCGCCGTGCAGCTGCGCTCGCAGCTCAACCGTCGATGACCGCGGCCGGCGACGGCGACTGGGCCGAGCACGACCGAAGCTGGCGCGACCCGGCCCAGGTCGCGAGCCACTGGGAGCAGGCCTCGGAGACCGACCCGGGAATGTTGCGCCACAGCGTCCGCGGCGACTGGTGGGAGGCCCTGGAGCAGAGCGGGCAGACGCTCTTCGTCTCGCGCGAGTACGAGCACCTGCTGGTCGCCCTCTGCGTCAGCGAGGGCGAGCCCCAGGTCAGCTTCATGCGCCTGCCGCATCCCTCCGGCCTCGCTTACGACGCCGACGCCGGCTCGCTTCACGTCGCCAGCACCCGCAACCCGAACCAGATCTACGACTTCACGCCGGTCACGCGGATGCTCAACCGCGGCGACAGCGACACCGAGGCGCCGCCGGGGCGGCCGCTGGTCCCGCGCCGCTCGACCTTTCTGCCCGGCGCCCTCTACATCCACGACCTGGCGATGGTCAGCGGCCGGCTGCACGCCAACGCGGTCGGCGAGAACGCCGTCGTGCGGCTCCGGGCCGACGGCTCCTTCGAGCGTGTCTGGTGGCCGCGCTGCATCGAGCGGGCCGGCGGCCCCGCCTTCGACCGCAACTACCTGCAGCTCAACTCGATCGCCGCCGGCAAGACGATCCGCGCCTCCTACTTCTCCGCCTCGGCGGACCGGATCTCCAGCCGCCGCCCCGGCCATCGCAACTTCCCGGTCGACGGAACCGGTGTCGTCTTCTCCGGTGCAACGCGCGAGCCGATCGCCCACGGGCTGACCCGGCCCCATTCCGCCCGCCTGCACCGCAACCGGGTCTGGGTCGACAACAGCGGCTACGGCGAGGCCGGCGTGATCTCGGACGGGGCGTTCGAGCCGCTGGCCCGGCTCCCGGGCTGGACCCGCGGCCTCGCTTTCTCGAAGGGGTCCGCGTTCGTCGCCACCTCGCGGGTGATCCCCCGCTTTCGCAATTACGCCCCCGGCCTCGAGGTCGAGCGAAGCGTCTGCGCGGTCCACGCGATCGACACCCGCAGCGGCGAGACGCTGGGCTCGATCCAATGGCCGCAGGGCAACCAGATCTTCTCGCTCGAGCTTGTGCCGCGCGGGTTTAGCCTAGGCTTCCCGTTCTCCCGCGGAGGGCGCCGCCAGCCGGAGCGGATCAAGGCCCTCTTCTACGGCTTCAGCCAATCATCGAGTCGAAAGGGAAAGAGATGAGCGAAGACTTCCGACTGCTGATGATCGGCGCCATGTACGAGAACGGCGGCAACACGACCCACCGCCATCTTGACGGCCACCCCGGCCTCTTCGTCTACCCGTTCGAGTCCCAGCTCGGGACCCGCAAGGTCAACGACCTGCTGAGCTCAACCTTCCCGGTCAAGTACCGCTGGCCCGTCTTCGATCTCGACGCGACCCCGGCTCAGGATTACCACGCGATCATCGACGAGGAGGGCAAGGTCCGGGCCCGCACCCCGAACGTGAGCAAGTTCCGCGACTACCCCTTCGACCTCGACGACGACGAGCGCCGCGACATCTACCTCTCGCACGTGCAGCGGACCGGACGCAGCCGGGTCAACAACGTCGCCGCTTTCTTTCAGGCGACCTTCGAAGCTTGGAAGGACCACAACTCCAGTGGCCGCGAGTCGGTCCACGTCGGCTACAGCCCGATCATCACCGTCGACGCGGAGAAGATCCTCAGCGAGATGCCGAAGGCCCACTTCCTCCACGTCGTCCGCAATCCCTGGTCGGCCTACGCCGACACCAAGAAGCGGCCGGTGCCGCTGGCGCTCGAGGACTACATGCTCGGCTGGACCCTCAACCAGCACTACGCGCTGATCGCCAAGAGCCGCTTCGAGGACCGCTTCCACCTCGTCCGCGCCGAGGACGTGATGGCAGACTCGGTCTCGGCCCTGGCGCCGGTCTGCGAGGCGCTCGGCCTCGACGCCGACGACTCGCTGGCCGGGCCGAGCTGGAACGGCGCAGAGCTGACCGAGGTCTACCCCTGGGGGACGATCCGCCGCGCCACGCCGGAGCAGAACCTGGCCACCGCTGAGGAGCTGACCGAGCCCGAGCGTGACGAGGTCGCGGCGCGGGCGTTCCAGTACCTCGAGGTGCTCGGCTACGAGGGCTTCCTGCGCGGCGAGCTGACCCCGGCCGCGGCCTAGCGGCGCGGGGGCGGCGATCGGCGCCCAGAAGACAGCACTGGTCACCGGGGCCGCCGGCTTCGTCGGCGCCAACCTGGTCCGCCGCCTGCTCAGCGAGGGGCACCGGGTCGAGGCGGTGATCCGGCCGGGCTCAGACGCCTGGCGCCTGCGCGACCTCGACGGACAGCTGACGCTGCACGAGGCCGACCTGCGCGCCCGCGCGGACGCCGCCGACCTGGTTTTCGCCGCCAAGCCGGACTGGGTCTTTCACCTCGCGACTCACGGCGCCTACTCGTCGCAGACCGATGTGGCGCGGATCTACGACACCACCTTCGGCGGCACGGTGAACCTGCTCGAAGCGGCGTTGAGGACGGGCTTCGAGGCCTTCGTCAACTCCGGCTCCTCGTCGGAGTACGGCTACAAGGACCACGCCCCGGCCGAGACCGAGGTGCTGGATCCGAACAGCGACTACGCGGTCGCCAAGGCGGCGGCCTCGATGTACTGCGCCCAGAGCGCCCGCGCGCACGGGGCGCACGTCGTCACTCTGCGCCTTTACTCGGCCTACGGCCCCTGGGAGGAGCCGAGCCGCTTCATCCCGGTCCTGCTCTCGCGGGCGATCGAGGGCGAGCTGCCGCCGCTCGTCAACCCCGAGGTCGCGCGCGACTTCGTCTACGTCGATGACGTCGTCGAGGCGTACCTGCTCTCGGCCCAGACCGAGGACCCCCACCGGGGTTCGATCTACAACGTCGGCACCGGAATCCAGACGACGATCCGCGAGGCTGTCGATGCCGCCCGCCGGCTGCTGGCAATCGAGGCCGAGCCGCAATGGGGCTCGATGGACGACCGCAGCTGGGACACCGCCGTCTGGGTCGCCGATCCGAGCCTGATCTCCGAGCGGCTGGGATGGAAGCCAAGCCACGACCTCGAGCGGGGGGTGGAGGCGACGATCGCCTGGCTGCGCTCCGACAGGGAGCTGCTCGACCGCTACCGCCAGGCGGCGACGTAAACTGCGCGCCGATGTGCGAGAAGGGTCAGTACATGGGCGGGGCGTTCTCCTGAGCGATTCCCGACCCAGCCTCTCGATCGTGATCCCCGCCTTCGACGAGGAGGCGAGGCTGCCGCGCCTGCTCGAGGAGCTGCGCACGACCGCGGCCGAGACGATCGCTGCCGGCGGCTTCGAGCTGGCCGAGGCGGTGATCGTCGACGACGGCAGCTCCGACGCCACGGCGGAGCTGCTGCGCGAGGCTGCGGCCGGCGACCAATTCGTGCACCCGGTCTTCGCCGAGCATCGCGGCAAGGGCGCTGCCGTCGCGGCGGGGCTGCGCGCGGCGCAGGGCGATTACGCGCTGCTGGCTGACGTCGACCTCTCGACTCCGCTCAGCGACCTCGCGCGGCTCCAGCAGCCGCTGCAGGCCGGCGCCGACGTGGTGATCGGCTCGCGCGCCGTCGATGGCGCGAACGTCGAGGCCCCGCGCCGGCGGCGCCAGGGCGGGCGGATGTTCAACGCCTTCGTTCGCGCCCTCACCGGCCTCGACCTGCGCGACACCCAGAACGGCTTCAAGCTGATGCCGACTCCGGTTGGCCGGGCGCTGACCGACGAGCAGGTCAGCGAGGGGTTCGCCTTCGACGTGGAGCTGCTTGTCCGGGCGAAGTCCAGGGGGCTGCGGATCGCCGAGGTGCCGGTCACCTACCGCCACGATCCCGGCTCGCGGGTACGCATGATGACCGCCTCCCCGCGCATGTTGCTCGACGTCGTGCGGATCACCGCGCGGTCTCGCCGCCGCCCCCGCTCGAAGGGCGTCCCGGAGCGTTCCAGCGCCGTCTGAGCGGTCGGCCCCGGCTCAGCCGTCTCGCCGGCAGGCGATCCCGACCGAGACCCCGACCGGTAGGGGGATGCCGGCGCCGATCAGCCCCGCCTCCCCACGCATCGGCATCGACAGCGGGCCGTTGAGCCAGCCCGGCGTCAGCTTGAGCTCCGAGCGCCCGGCGGCGTCTCCCTTGCCCGCGTCGCGGCGATCGCGGAAGCGCCGCGCCAGCGCGATCGGCGGCAGCAGCAGGGTGTTGAAGTAGGTGGCGAACTGCGGCACCCAGCCGTTCTGGCCGGCGACCAGCCGAAGCTGCCTGCGCGTGTAGCGGCGCCGGTGCTGCAGGCGGTCGTCCTCCTCGCTCCAGAGCCAGCGAAAGGCGGGCACGGTGATCACCAGCGCCGCCCCCGGCGCCGCCACCCGGCGCAGCTCGCGCAGCGCCAGGGCGTCGTCGTCGACGTGCTCGATCACGTCGGTCGCCACCAGGAGGTCGAAGCTGTCGGGCCCGAAGGGCAGCTCCTCGAGCGTGCCCTGCTGCACGGTGTCCAGGCCCCGCTCGCGGCAGAACTGGACCGCGTCGGCCGAGGGCTCGATGCCCTGCAAGGGGCCGAGCTCGCGGTAGCGCTGGAGGTTGCGCCCGGTGCCGCAGCCGGCGTCGAGGATCCGCGGCTGCGGCTCAAGGCGAAGGCGCTTGAACAGGGCGCCGACCACGGCCGCGCGGCCGCGAAACCACCAGTGGTGGTCTTCGACCTCGTACATGAGGCGGTACAGCTCCTCCTGCACGGTCGGCCTAGGCGGGCTTGCGGGCGATCACCATGTAGGCCCGCACCGGGGTGAGAGCGGTCGGCCAGCGGCGCCCGAACTGGGTGATCCAGCGACCGAGCGGGACCTCGTAGTAGCGCTCGACCTGCATTCGTTCGGAGATCACCTCGAGCAGCAGCTCACGGGTGAGTTGAAAGGTCGGTGGGTGCCCACCGAGCAGCCGGGTGCGGGCGGCCAGCTTCAGCGGCCCGAACGCCGCCTGTTCGACCCGGTAGAACCATCTCGGCACACACGACTCGGCGACGATCAGCCGGCCTCCCGGCTTGATCGCCCGCTCGGCCTCGGCAATCGCCTTGCGAGCGTTGACGATCATGTCCCCGGAGTGCTCGCCCACCAGGTGGTGGTAGAGGAAGGCGTGGAGGGCGGCGTCGTAGTGGTTCTCCGGCTCGGAGAGCGCCAGCGCGTCGCCGGTTCGGGCCGTCGCATTGGCGGGGAAATGCGACTCGGGCATGTCCTCGAGGAAGAGGTCGACGGCGACGATCGAGCCGACGGTCGAGGTGTCGTACTCGAAGACTCCACCGTTGCCGACATCCAGCAGCGTCTCGGTCCCTTCGACCTCCGAGGTGATCGCCCGATAGAGGTTGCGGTACCCGTCGAGCGTCGCGGTGTGGCGACCGTATTGCTCGCGGGCGAAGAATTCCCTGTTCTGCTCCGCGGCCGCGGAAGCCTGCCCGGTCCGTTCCATGGCGGACAGCTTAGGCGGGCGGCGATCAGCCCGCCCCTGGGAGCGGCATAGACTGCCGCCGATGCGCGAGAAGTTCCCCGAGACCCATGAGGAAAAGCTCGCCTACCTGAGCGAGCTGCGCGAGGCGGCGATCCATTCGGCCTCCGAGGAGGCGGTCGAAAAGCAGCACGAGAAGGGCAAGCTGACCGCCCGCGAGCGGATCGAGAAGCTGCTCGACCCCGGCTCCTTCGAGGAGCTCGACACCTTCGTCCGCCACCGCACATACGACTTCGAGATGCAGAAGCGCCGCCCCTACGGCGACGCCGTCGTGACCGGCTACGGGACGATCGAGGGACGGACGGTCTTCGTCTTCTCGCAGGACTTCACCGTTTTCGGCGGCTCGCTGGGCGAGGTGATGGCGGAGAAGATGTGCAAGGTGATGGACCTGGCGGCCAAGGTCGGGGCACCGGTGATCGGCATCAACGACTCCGGCGGGGCCCGGATCCAGGAGGGGGTCGTCTCGCTCGGCGCCTACGGCGACGTCTTCGTCCGCAACGTGCAGTGCTCCGGCGTGATCCCGCAGATCAGCCTGATCATGGGCCCCTGCGCCGGCGGCGCCGTCTACTCGCCGGCGATGACCGACTTCATCTTCATGGTCAAGGAGACCTCGCACATGTTCATCACCGGGCCCGAGGTGATCAAGACGGTGACCGGCGAGGAGACCAGCTTCGAGGAGCTCGGCGGGGCGATGAGCCACAACACCAAGTCGGGCGTCGCCCACTTCGCCGCCGACGACGAGGAGAGCTGCCTCGAGGACGTCCGCTACCTGATGTCGTTCCTGCCGCTGAACAATCTCGAGCCGCCGCCACGGGTCGAGCCCTATGACGATCCCGAGCGCCAGGACGAGGCGCTGGACTCGATCGTCCCCGACGACGCCTCGAAGCCCTACGACATGCGCGAGGTCGTCTCGCTGATCGTCGACGACGGCGAGTTCTTCGAGGTCCAGGAGCACTTCGCCCGCAACATCATCATCGGGTTCTCGCGCCTCGACGGCTATCCGGTCGGCGTCGTCGGCAACCAGCCCGCGCACCTGGCCGGGGTCCTGGACATCGAGTCATCGGAGAAGGCGGCGCGCTTCGTGCGCACATGCGACGCCTTCAACATCCCGCTTCTGACCTTCACCGACGTGCCCGGCTTCCTTCCCGGCACCTCGCAGGAATGGGGCGGGATCATCCGCCACGGCGCCAAGCTGCTCTACGCCTTCACCGAGGCCACGGTCCCGAAGCTGACGGTCGTCACCCGCAAGGCCTACGGCGGCGCCTACGACGTCATGAACTCCAAGCACATGCTGGCCGACTTCAACTTCGCCTGGCCGACCGCCGAGGTCGCGGTGATGGGTCCCGAGGGCGCGGTCAACATCATCTACCGCCGCGACATCGCCGACTCGCCGACCCCCGACGAGCGCCGCGCGAAGCTGATCGGCGACTACAAGGCACACTTCGCCAACCCGTACTCCGCCGCCGAGCGCGGCTACATCGACGACGTGATCGTCCCCCACGAGACGCGCCCGAAGCTGATCCGGGCGCTGCGCACGCTGCAGACCAAGCGGGTCGAGCAGCCGAAGCGCAAGCACGGCAACATCCCGCTCTAGAACACTCGCGCTCAGCTGCGGGGAAGCGCCCTCTTCGCGTAGATCACCACCCCTTGGATGTCGGCAACCTGGTGCAGGCCACCACGTTTGATCGCGGGTTCCACATAGTTGTTGCTGGCGGTGACCACCAGCGAGTCGGGCCAGACGACGATCGTCGCCGGCGGGCGCCGCCGCAGCGCGTTGCGGGCATCCTTGACGTATCTGCGGTCGTACTGGTACGGCGAGCCCCCCATGATCTCCGGGAAGAAGAATCGGATCGACGGATCGCGGTCGGAGAAGAGGTAGGTCTGGTAGCCGCCGATGTAGGTGGCGACGAATATCCGGTTTCCCTTAGGGGTCACCTTCTTTACGACCGACGCCACCTGCTCGTTGAGGGAGTCGTCCTGAAGGCTTCCCTGGGAAAGGCGCTGGATCCCGGGGGTGATGACCAGAGGGGTGGCGAGCGAGAGCAGGGCGACTGCCGCCAGCCCGGTCTTCATTCGGTCCTCGAGCCCACTCAGATGCTCGGCGACGGCGTCGGCCCCGATGCAGATCAGCACCACGCTGCCGGGGATCAGGGGGGCGAAGTAGTGGGGAAAGTCGCGCACCCCGAACTTGGCGCCGGCGTACTCGAGCACCATCCAGGAGCCGCCGATCGCGACCAGCCGACGGTGGCGCCCGAGGATCCAGGACATCGCGCCGAGGCCCAGGGCGAGGGCGAAGAAACCCGATCCGGGGGCGTTGAACACCCAGGCGACCTTCTCCACGAACGAACGGTGGGAGAAGTTCTCGAACCCGATGTCCACGTAGTGGCGCTCGTATCCGGACATCGTCCAGTGGAGGCCCGCGGTCGCTCCCTGGAGAGCGGTCGGGGTCACGATCAGCGCGCTGGCGGCCAGTCCCCCCGCCGCGGCGAGCAGGACCGCCCTGACCCGTCCCTCCCGCCGCGAAAGCAGCAGGGCCAGCACCACCACGCCGACGAAGGCGACCGACGGCTTGGCCCAGAAAGCGGCCCCGACCGTGGCACCGGCGCCGAGGGCCTGCCACCAGCGGCCCGAGAGCGAGTAGCGGTCGGCGAGGTCGACCGCGGCGATCGTGAACGGAAGCCCGATCTGCTCGGTATTGGCCTCCTGGAGCAGCCACAGGGGGCTCGAAGCAGCGAGCGAGTAGACCACCGCGGTGACCCAGCCGAGGCGGCGGTTCGAGTGTCGCTGAACCAGCGCCGCGAGCAGTGCGGCGGAGACGACGACGAGGATGATGAAGGCGATGCGGAGCACGAACACCGAGCGCGGCGCGATCGCCTCGGGGCCGGCGAGAAAGATGTAGTCGATCGGCCCGCGCTCGAAGAACAGGTCCTTGTAGGGGGCCAAGCCGTCGAGCCAGCCGTGAACGACGACCAGCAGCAGACCCATGTCGAAGCCGGGAAAGTCCCCGTAGTAGGGGATCCAGGCGACCAGCGCGACGACCGCCGCGACGACCGCCGGGATCGCGAGCCAGCGGCCAACCGTGATCCGGGCTCCTGCCATCGAGCGCCACCATATGGAATCGATTCCCCGGATTTGGCGTCGTCTAGGTCAGATCGACCTGCTGCGCCTCGATCTCTCCATCGCGTAGGGCGTCGAGGACCGCGAGCGCGATCCCCAGGTCCTGGATCGCCAGCCCGGTGGAGTCGAAGAGGGTCGTCTCGTCGTCGGACTCGCGCCCCTTGGCGGCGCCGGTCAGCACCTGGCCGAGCTCGGTCACCTGGCCGCGGCTGACCTCGCCTGCCGCCGCGGCGCCGGAGAGCTCGCCGCCGCCGCTGGCCTGCTCCCAGTCGTCGCAGAAGAGATGGCAGCGGCGCAGGGCGTCGCGCTCGAGCTCTGCCTTGCCGTGGGCGTCGGCGCCGAGGGCTGCGATGTGCTGCCCCGGACGGACGTCGGTCGCGAAGAGCAGCGGCGCATCGCCGGGAGTGCAGGTCACGAGCACGTCGGCGAAGACCGCCTCCTCGCGGCTGGCGGCCCGCCAGCCGAGCTCGGCGGCCAGCTTCTCGGCCGCCTCGGAGTCGCGGTCGCAGCAGATCCCCGGCCCGTAGCCGGCGGCCGCGAGGCAGCGCGCCGCCCAGGCGCCGTTGATCCCGCAGCCGATCACCGCAACGCTGCTCGCCCATTCCCGCGCCAGGGTCCGGGCCGAGACGGCGGCCGCCGCGCCGGTCCGCAGCCAGGTCACCGAGCGGGCGTCGAGGATCGCCAGCTCCTCGCCGCTGTCGGCGTCGGAGAGGACGATCACCCCGGTCACCACCGGCAGCCCCCGCCCGGGGTTCTGCGGGTAGGAGGTCACCCACTTCAAGAGCGCCACCCCGTCCCCGCGCGCCGGCATCGCGCGGAAGTCGCCCGGGGGGCTGTCGAGGTAGATCTTGGCCGGCATCTGCCACTCGCCGCGGGCGTGGTGCACGAAGGCCTCGCGGGTGCGCTCGATCGCCTCGCCGGGGCTGACCGCGGCCAGGACGGCCTGGCGGGAGATCACCGGGATCACGGTCCCAGTCTGACGCCTGAGCCTGATCACGCCGGTCAAGCAAATACCCAACAGCCACCAGCCTGTCGCTTCGCAATCGCGGGCTTCACCCGCTCTGCTCAGCGCTTTGAATCACCTAGAGTCCGCTGCGTGAACGGCAACGGCAGTCGCAGGCCTCCCCGGCCGCGGATCGAGATGCTGGCCGGCAGCCCTTCCGGGGAGGAAGGAGCGGCGATCGTCGCCGCGCTGGAGCAGTACCTGGCCGAGACCGCGGCCGAGCCGGCGCCGGCGCAGCAGAGCCGCTGGCTGCGGGCGGCGCTGCTGGAGGGCGTCGAGCGCCAGCCGCGGGCGGTCCGCTGGGGCGCTCCCTGACGCCGTGGACTTCCAGCGCCTCTACGAATACCGCTTCCGCGACGTCGACCAGGGCGCCCGAGCCGCCGTCTGGAAGCCAATCGCGCAATTCCTCTACGAGCAGCTCGATCGCCCCGCCAAGGTCCTCGATCCGGCCGCCGGCCGCTGCGAGTTCCTCAACGCGCTGCCGTCGCAGGAGCGCTGGGGGGTGGACATGGCCGACTACGATGAGGCCCGCGCCCGGCCCGACACGCGGATGATCATCGCCGACGTGATGGAAGCCGAGCTGCCGCAGTCGCACTTCGACGCCGTCTTCGTCTCCAACTTCCTCGAGCACCTGCCGACACCGGAGGCCGTCTACCGCTTCCTGGTCAAGATGCGCGAGTGCCTGCGGGTCGGGGGGAAGATCGCGGTGATGGGCCCGAACATCCGCTATTGCGCCGACGAGTACTGGGACTGCGCCGACCATGAGCTCGGGCTGACCCACGTCGCGGTCGAAGAGCACCTCTACATGGCCGGGCTGCAGCCGGTGCGCACCCACCCGCGCTTTCTGCCCTACTCCTTCCGCGGTGTCCTGCCCCCCTCGCCCCGGCTCACGGCCGCCTACCTGCAGATGCGTCCGGCCTGGCGGCTGCTCGGCAAGCAGTTCCTGGTCATGGCGGAGCGCTGATGGAGCGGCTGCTGATCACCGGCGGAGCCGGGTTCGTGGGCTCCAACCTTGCGATCGCGCTGGCCGGCGGCGAGAGCGAGGTGATCGCCTTCGACAACCTGCACCGCCAGGGCTCCGAGCTCAATCTGCCGCGGCTCGCGGCGGCCGGGGTCCAGTTCGTGCGCGGCGACGTGCGCGACCCCGACGAGCTCGGCCGCCTGCCCCGTCTCGACGCGATCGTCGAATGCTCGGCCGAGCCATCGGTGATGAGCGGCGCCGCCGGCGACACCTCCTACCTCGTCCAGACCAACCTGACGGGCGCCTACAACTGCCTCGAGCTGGCGCGCCGCGACGGCGCCGGGATGGTCTTCCTCTCGACCAGCCGCGTCTACCCGCTCGCCGCTCTGGGCTCGATCCGCCTCGAGGAGCAGCCGACCCGCTTCGCGATCGCCCCCGAGCAGGAGCTGGAGGGCGTCTCGCCGGCCGGGATCTCGGAACGGATGCGGATGCGCGGCGCCCGCACCCTCTACGGGACCACCAAGTACGCCGCCGAGCTGCTGATCGACGAGTACCGCGAGAGCTTCGGGCTGCGCTGCGCGATCGACCGCTGCGGCGTGATCGCCGGCCCCTGGCAGATGGGTAAGGTCGATCAGGGGGTATTCACCCACTGGCTCCTGAGCCATCACTTCGGCCAGCCGCTGCGCTACATCGGCTACGGGGGCACCGGCAAGCAGGTGCGCGACCTGATCCACATCGACGACCTGATCGAGCTCGTCCACGCCCAGCTCTCCGAGCTGGAGCATTGGGACGGGCTGACGGTCAACGTCGGCGGCGGCCCGGAGCGCAGCCTCTCGCTGGTCGAGACGACCGAGATCTGCCGCCAACTGACCGGCAACGAGGTCGAGATCGAAGCGGTCGCCGACGAGCGCCCGGGTGACGTCCCGATCTATGTCTCCGACTGCGCCCGGCTCTACGCGCACACCGGCTGGCGCCCCTCGCGCAGCGCCGAGCAGACGCTGGCCGACATCCACGCCTGGATCGCCGACAACGAGGCCGCGCTGCCGGAGGCGCTCGGCGTCGCGGGGGCGCGCAACTGATGGCGACCGCGGTCGTCACCGGCTCCGGCGGGCTGATCGGCTCCGAGTCGGTCCGTCACCTGGTCGAGGCCGGCTGGGGCGTGGTCGGGCTGGAAAACGACATGCGGGCGCGCTTCTTCGGCCCCGAGGCCTCGACCTCGCACGTGACCCGCGGGCTGGTCGAGCGCTACGAGGGGTTTCGCTCGCTCGACGTCGACATCCGCGACGCCGAGGCCGTGGACCGTGTCTTCGCCGACAACGCCGCCGGGCTGGAGCTGGTCATCCACACCGCCGCCCAGCCCTCCCACGACTGGGCGGCCCGCGAGCCGCAGACCGACTTCGCGATCAACGCCAACGGGACCCTGAACCTGCTCGAGGCCGCACGCGCCCACTGCCCCGCGGCGCCGTTCGTCTTCTGTTCGACCAACAAGGTTTACGGCGACACCCCCAACCGGCTGCCGCTGCTGGAGCTCGAGACCCGGCTCGAGCTGCCCGAGGACCACCCCTACTACAGCGGCATCGACACCTCGATGTCGATCGACGGCTCCACCCATTCGCTGTTCGGGGTCTCCAAGGCGGCGGCCGACCTGCTGGTCCAGGAGTACGGCCGCTACTTCGGGATGCCGACCGTCTGCTTCCGCGGCGGCTGTCTGACCGGCCCCCAGCACGCCGGCGCCCAGCTACACGGCTTCCTCGCCTACCTGATGAAGTGCACGGTCACCGGCGAGCACTACACCGTCTTCGGCTACGGCGGCAAGCAGGTGCGCGACAATATCCACAGCGCCGACCTCGTCGCCGCCTTTCTCGCCTACCAGCGCGACCCCAAGCCGGCGGCGGTCTACAACATGGGCGGCGGGCGGTTCTCGCACTGCTCGATGCTGGAGGCGATCGAGGCCTGCCAGCGAATCGCCGGCCGCGAGCTGGACTGGGAGCTCAGCGACGAGAACCGGATCGGCGACCACCGCTGGTGGATCTCCGACCTGGCGCTGTTCGAGGCCGACTACCCGGACTGGTCGCTGCGCTACGGAATCGACGAGATCCTGCAGGAGATGTACGAGCAGAACGTCGAGCGCTGGACCGGCGCCGCGGCATGAAGCTCTCGGTCGTGATCCCGGCGCAGGACGAGGCCGAGTCGATCGAGGCCACGGTCGCCGGGGTCGTCGACGTCCTTGCCCGCGAGGAGATCGACTACGAGGTGATCGTGGTCGACGACGGCAGTCGCGACTCCACCCGCGAGGTGGTGGACCGGATCGGCGCCTCGAATCCCCGCGTCCGCTGCCACCCTTCCCACTACGAGCGCGGCTTCGGCTTCGCGGTCCGCGCCGGCCTCGACGAGTTCTCCGGCGACGCGGTGGCGATCCTGATGGCCGACGCCTCCGACGACCCCGAGGACCTGGTCCGCTACCACCGGCTCCTGTCCGAGGGCTGGGACTGCGCCTTTGGCTCGCGCTTCATCGACGGCGCCCATGTGCACGACTATCCGCGCGCGAAGCTGCTGATGAACCGCATCGCCAACTGGTTCATCCGCATCCTCTTCCGCCATCGCTACAACGACACCACCAACGCCTTCAAGGCCTACCGGCGCGAGGTCATCGAGACGATCAGCCCGCTGCTCTCCAACCACTTCAACCTCACCGTCGAGATGCCGCTGAAGGCGATCGTGCGCGGGCACAGTTACCGGGTGGTGCCGATTTCCTGGCGCAACCGGACCGCGGGGACGCCGAAGCTGGCGCTGCGCGAGATGGGCAGCCGCTACATGTTCATCGTCCTCTACGTCTGGCTCGAGCACACCCTGAGCCGCGGCGATTACCGGCGCGACGGCCTGCGTGGAGGGGCGAAGCACGGCGCCGCCGCGGTCGGCGACTTGCCGCCTCCTCCGATTAGGGATAGAAATGGTTGAGCCGCCAACAAGGCGGAACCAAGAGAGAGGGGAGAACGAGTGGCAGTAGTCAAGATCATCGAGCTGGTCGGAAGCTCTTCGACATCGACCGACGACGCGGCCAAGCAGGCTCTGAGCCATGCCCAGTCCTCGCTGCGAAACATCCGTGCCATCGACATCGTCTCGACGGGGATCCGCGGCGAGAACCTGGACGAGTACAGAGCCCACGTCCGCGTCGCCTTCCTTATCGAGGGAACCGAGGTCGACTAACTCGCGCAGATAGTTCTCTACGCTCCCTGCCTGTGGCAGAGGAGCGGATCGACACCGAGGGCACCGAGCACGGCGGCGAGCTGCCGCCAGAGCGGCTGGCCGAGATGCTCGAGCAGGGCCAGGTCGACTTGATCGACGTGCGCCGCGAGCACGAGTGGGAGGCCGGCCGCATCCCCGGTGCGCGCCGGGTCGAGGTCAACGATCTGCCCGCCGAGTCCGAGCGCCTGGACCGCGAGCTCCCGGTCGTCCTCTACTGCCGTTCGGGCTCGCGCTCGGAGCTGGCGGCCGAGGGTCTCAGTGCCGGCGGCTTCGACGCCCATGCCCTGGCCGGCGGGATTTCGGCCTGGGCCGAGGGGGGGCGGCCGCTGGATCCCGAGGACGGCTACGTGGCCGAATCGGGCCTGGCGGCGGCCGTTCTCGAGGCCCGCCGCAAAAATACTTGAATTTCTGTCGGGTTTAGTACTATTCCCCGACCGCGTGCCTGAGTCAGGCGACGTTCGTGCCCGCAACAGCGAGAGGATTGGCATTGGAACCGGTTTCGGCCCCGGCGAAAAAGCCCGAACTGGACGAGGATCTCGGCAAGGAGCAGCGCGGCAAAGGCCGCGTCGGCTCGCTGGCCAACCCGGAGACGTTCGACGACGTCCCCGGCAACGTGATCCCGATCCTCGAGCGCGAGTTCGACGACTTCGACACCGAGGCGGGCAAGTTCCTCGAGGGCCAGCTGACGGAGGACGAGTTCATCGGCTTCCGCCTCAAGCAGGGTGTCTACGGGCAGCGCCAGCCGGGGGTGCAGATGATCCGAGTCAAGCTGCCCTACGGCGGCGTCAGCCCGGAGCATATGGAGGCCTTCGCGAACGTGATCGAGGCCTACGCGCCGCTGCGCAAGGGCCACATCACGACGCGCCAGAACATCCAGATCCACCACGTCCCGCTCGCCGACGCGGCGAAGGCGATCCGCGAGCTCGGCGACGCCGGGCTGTCGTCGCGGGAAGGCTGCGGCAACACGGTCCGCAACGTCACCGGCGACCCCTACGCCGGGATCTGCGAGGACGAGATCTTCGACCCCACCCCCTACGCGGCCGCCTACGTGCGCTACTTCGTCCGCCATCCGACCACGCAGCTGATGCCGCGCAAGTGGAAAACCGCCTTCACCGCCTCTGACGCCGACCGCGCGATCACCCCGATCCACGACCTCGGCTTCATCCCCCGCGTCCGCGACGGCGTGCGCGGGTTCAAGATCGTGGTCGGGGGCGGGACCTCGATCATGCCGCGGATCGCGGAGACGATCACCGAGTTCGCCGAGGCCGAGAACGGCGACTACCTGAAGGTCTCCGAGGCGGCGCTGCGAATCTTCGACCGCCAGGACTGGCTGCGCGTCAACCGCGCCCGGGCCCGGATCAAGGTTCTGGTCGACAAGATCGGGATCGAGGAGTTCAACCGCCGCATCGAGGCCGAGCTAGAGGGCGACTGGCTGCTGGACCGCGACTTCCCCGGGGCCCTCGAACGGGGCCGCTTCGACGACGACGAGCAGGCCAACGCCCCCGCCGTGCCCGAGTCCCCGTCCAGCCCCAACGGCGACCGCTCCCAGTTCGAGCGCTTTCTCGACGGCAACGTGACCCCCCAGCGCCAGCAGGGCTTCTCTGCGGTCGAGGTGAAGGTGACCCGGGGCGACCTCTCGCCCGAGCAGCTGCGCGGGCTGGCCTCGATCATGCGCGATTTCAGCGGCGGCTATGCCCGCACCAGCGTCGAGCAGAACTTCGTCCTGCGCTGGGTCCGCGACGAGGCGCTCTACGACCTCTGGCTGGGGATCTCCGAGCTCGGCCTCGGCGACGCCGGCGCGCAGGAGATCACCGACGTCGTCAGCTGCCCCGGCACCGACAGCTGCAAGCTCGGCATCACCAGCTCGATGGGGCTGAACACGGCGATCCAGGAGCGGGTCGAGGAGATGCAAATCGACGACCCGCTGACCCGCCAGGTCCACATCAAGATGAGCGGCTGCCCGAACGGCTGCGCCCAGCACCACATCGGCAACATCGGCTTCTACGGCGCTTCGTTGAAGGTCGGCGGCCGCCAGATGCCCGCCTACATCCCCCACCTCGGAGGCCAGTCGCACGCCGGGGCGAAGTTCGGAAAGCGACTCAAGTCGCGCCTGCCCGCGAAGCGGGTCCCCGACGCGATCGAGCGCTGGCTGCGCTTCTACGAATCAGACCGCAACGACGGCGAGTATTTCACCGCATTCGTCGAGCGGATCGGGACCGAGAAGTTCGAGGAGCTGGTCAAGGATCTCTCAATGCCGGCCGAATTCAGCCTCGAAAACATGCTGCAGTTCGTCGACTGGAGCCGCTCTGAGCCTTACAAGGTGGAGCGCGGTGAAGGGGAATGCGCAGTCTGAGATGAAACCTCTTGCCACACTGGCCGATCCCGTGCCCCAAACAGCCTTCGACATAGACGCCGACGCGGTTGCAGCAGAGCTGGAGCCGAAGAGCGCCCGCGAGTCGCTCGAGTGGGCCTTCGAGACCTTCCACCCGAGCCTCTACATCGCCTGCTCGTTTCAGAAGACCAGCTCGGTGGTGATCGACCTGGCGACCAAGATCGCCCCCGACGCGCGCTTCTTCTACCTCGACACGGACGTGCTGTTCCCGGAGACCTACGAGACCCGGGACCGGCTCGCCGAGCACTACGGGATCGAGTTCGAGCGCTACCACAACCTGAGCCTCGATCAGCAGGCGCGCCAGTACGGCGACGAGCTCTGGAAGCGCGACCCCGACTCCTGCTGCGGGATCCGCAAGGTGGAGCCGATGCGCGACGCGCTGTCCGGCGTCGACGCCTGGGTCTCGGGGATCCGCCGCGAGGACTCCCAGCACCGCGCCAAGGCGCCCAAGTTCGCCTTCGACCGCCGCTTCGGGCTCTGGAAGCTGAACCCGATCGCCGACTGGTCACAGGAGGACGTCTGGAGCTATATCCGCGAGAACCGGGTCCCCTACAACCCGCTTCACGACCAGAACTATCCTTCGATCGGCTGCACCCATTGCACCAAGCCGGTTCAGCCCGGCGAGGATTCGCGGGCGGGGCGCTGGGCCGGCGCCTCGAAGACCGAGTGCGGGATCAACTGAGCCCGCTTCGACCGGCCCGACCACCGAACCGCTATCTTGACCGGCTTCCTCAACTAGTGGCCGGTCGCCGCCGGTAGGGGAAGAAGGAGCAAAGCGATGCCTGAAACGTCCACCGAACTGTCACTGACGCTCTCCGAGCGCCACACCGCCGACTTCGAGATGATCGCCAATGGCGGCTTCGCGCCGCTGCGCGGCTTCCTGGGCTCGGAGGATTGGCGCCGGGTCTGCGACGAGATGCGCCTCGCCTCAGGCGACTACTGGTCGATCCCGATCACCCTCGCCACCGACCTCGACTGCTCCGAGGGCGACCGGGTGGAGCTGCGCGCCGACGACGGCAAGCACCTCGGCCGCCTGACCGTGGAGGAGATCTTCGAGCGCGACACCCGCCACGAGGCCGAGCAGGTCTACAGGACCACCGACACCGAGCACCCCGGGGTCGCTGCGATCTTCGAGGAGGGCGAGCGCTGCGTCGCCGGCCCGATCGAGGTCGACGAGCTTCCCGATCACGAGGAGGCCTTCCAGCGCCGCTACCTCACCCCCGAGGAATCGCGCAAGGCCTTCGAGGAGCGCGGCTGGAAGCGGATCGTCGCCTTTCAGACCCGCAACCCGATCCACCGCGCCCACGAGTACCTGACCAAGGCCGCGCTCGAGACCTGCGACGGCCTCTTCATCCACCCGCTGATCGGCAAGACCAAGGCCGGCGACATCCCCGCCGACGTGCGGATGCGCTGCTACGAGGTGCTGATGGACAAGTACTACCCGCAGGGCCGGGTGATCCTCGGCGTCAACCCGTCGAAGATGCACTACGCCGGACCCCGCGAGGCCGTGCTGCACGCGCTGATCCGCCGCAACTACGGCTGCACCCACTTCATCGTCGGCCGCGACCATGCCGGGGTCGGCGACTACTACGGCACCTACGACGCCCAAAAGATCTTCGACGAGATCGACATCGAGGAGCTCGGCATCGAGCCGCTGTTCTTCGAGCACACCTTCTGGTGCAACGAGTGCGAGGGAATGGCCTCCGGCAAGACCTGCCCCCACGACGACGATGCGCACCTCTTCCTCTCCGGCACCAAGGTGCGGGAGATGCTGAGCCGGGGGGAGAAGCCCCCGCACGAGTTCTCGCGCGACGAGGTTGCCGAGATCCTGATCGACGCTTACAAGGAGGACTAAGACCCGATGGCTGGCGACACTAGCTACGTGCCGAGCACGACCGACAACGGCTTCACGCTTTGGTTCACGGGCCTGTCAGGGGCCGGCAAGACGACGATCTCGAAGGGGATCGAGGGGGTTCTGCGCGAGCGGCGCCAGCGCCTGGAGATCCTCGACGGCGACGTCGTGCGCGAGAACCTCTCCAAGGGACTCGGGTTCTCGAAGGAGGACCGCGACACCAACATCCGCCGCATCGCCTTCGTCGCTGATCTGCTGTCGCGCAACGGGGTGCCGGTGATCACCGCCGCGATCTCCCCCTACCGAGAGACCCGCCGCGAGGCCCGCAAGCTGATGGGCGATCGCTTCATCGAGGTCTTTGTGAAGGCCTCGGTGGAGACCTGCGCCGAGCGCGACGTCAAGGGGCTCTACGAGAAGGCCTTCTCCGGCGAGATCAAGGAGTTCACCGGCGTCAGCGACCCCTACGAGATCCCCGAGCACGCCGAGATCATCGTCGACACCGAGGCGCAGGAGCCGGAGGAGTCGGCGGCCCAGATCATCGCCTACCTCGAAGAGCGGAAGCTCATCCCCTCCGCCGGCGAGCTGGCGGCGGTCTAGCCCGGCAGCTTCACGCTGCCGTCGTCGTCGATTTCCCAGCGCGGGTTGTGGGCGACCTCCCAGGGGTGCCCGTCGGGGTCGATGAAGATCGCCGTGTGGCCGCCCCAGAATGCCTCGCCCGGCTCGCGCGCGATCGTCGCTCCGGCCTTTCGAGCCTCCTCGATCACCGCGTCGACTTCCTCGTCGCTGCGGGTGTTGTAGGCGAAGGTGACCCCTCCCCAGCCGCCGCTGTCGCTGACCTCTGAGTCCGCGGCCAGCCGCTCGCGATCCCAGAGGGCGACGATCATCCCCCCGGCCTGGAAGAAGACGACGTCGTCATCGGGTTCGGCGCGGGTCGTCCAGCCCAGACCTTCGTAGAAGGCGCGCGACCGGGCCAGGTCGCGGACCCCGAGGGTGACGAGGCTGAGCCGCTGTTCCACGCCGACAGTCAGCTCGGGCGCTTGGGCAGCCGCGACGTGCCGGGGGCGCGCAGGCCGTCGATTGCGATCCCGAGGTAGCGCTCCCAGTCCATCATCTTCATCTCGGCCGCCCCTCCGAGAGCGCAGATCAGCATCGGTACGTCCTCGGGTTCGGCGTCCTTGCGCAGGTCCCCGGTCTTCTTGGCGCGCTTCATCAGCTCGCCCACGAGCCCCAGAAGGTCCACTCGCTCGGCGTGCTCGCGCATCACGTCGGAGCGGTCGAGCATCACCTCCGACAGAGCCCGGTCGGCGACCTGGATCCCTGCCGAGGCGCGCACGAACTCGCAGAAGCCGTGCCAGGGATCGGGGTCCTCGAGCGCCTTTTGGGCCAGCTCGGCGAGGCGCTCGAAGCGGTCGGCGCAGAGGGCCACGACGAGGTCGTCCTTGGTCGGGAAGTGGCGGTAGACGGTGCCCACACCGACCTTGGCGCGGTGGGCGATGTCGTCGATCTGGGCGTCGAGGCCGTCTCGTGCGAGGCAGGCCTTGGCCGCCTTGACGATCTTCGCCCGGTTGCGGCGGGCGTCGGCGCGCATCGCGGGCGCCGCCACCTCGGGGGCCTGGTCGGAGCGGGGCTTTTGTGTGACCGGATTCACAATCTCAGTGGACAAACGGAGGCAAGATTCCGCTATGGTCCCAGTCGGAACAGGAACTCAGGTTCCGATTATACGCAAAGCAGGAGGTTGCAAATGACAGAAGCACAAGCACTTGATCGCCGCCGATGGATCGCCCTGGCCCTGCTCTGCGTGGCCCAGTTCATGGTCGTCCTCGACGCCTCGATCGTCAACGTCGCGCTGCCGACGATCGGAACCTCTCTGCATTTCTCCCAGGACAACCTCTCCTGGGTCGTCAACGCTTACGTGCTGACCTTCGGCGGCTTCCTGCTGCTCGGGGGGCGGATGGCCGACCTTCTCGGGCGCCGACGCGTCTTCATGGGCGGCCTGATCCTCTTCGCGCTTGCTTCGCTGGCCGGCGGCCTGGCGACCAATGACACACAGCTGATCGCCGCCCGTGCAGTCCAGGGCCTCGGCGCCGCGATTCTTTCGCCCGCCGCGCTCTCGATCGTCACCACGACCTTCCGTGACGGCGCCGAGCGCAATAAGGCGCTCGGTGTCTGGGGCGCCGTGGCCGGCAGCGGCGGAGCCGCCGGGGTGCTGCTTGGCGGCATCCTGACCAGCGGCCTCGGCTGGGAGTGGGTCCTCTGGGTGAACGTGCCGATCGGTCTCGCCGCCGCCGCGCTTGCCCCGACCCTGCTCGGCGAGAGCCGGGCCGAGGGCGAAAACCGGACCTTCGACGTCGCCGGCGCAGTCAGCGTCACCGGCGGGCTCTCGGTCCTCGTCTACGCACTGGTCGACGCCAACAACGCCGGCTGGGGCTCGACCCAGACGATCGGGCTGCTCGCCCTGGCGGCAGTGCTGCTGGTCTCCTTCGTGGTGATCGAGCTGCGCTCCAAGGATCCGGTGGTGCCGTTCTCGATCTTCCGCTCGCGGACGATCACCGGCGCCAACGTCGCCGGGCTTCTGATCGGAGCCTCTTTGTTCTCGATGTTCTTCTTCATCTCCCTCTACATGCAGCAGGTGCTCGGCTACAGCGCGATCCACGCCGGGCTCTCCTACCTGCCGCTGGCGCTGACGATCATCGTCGCGGCCGGGATCGCCTCGCAGCTGACGACGCGGATCGGCTTCAAGCCGGTGCTGGCGACCGGGATGGTGTTCATCGGAGCCGGCCTGCTCTGGTTCTCGCAGGTGTCGGTGGGCGGCAGCTTTCTCGCCGACATCCTCGGGCCGTCCCTTCTGGCGGCGGCCGGACTCGGGCTGGTCTTCGTCTCGGACACGATCGCCGCGGTCTCCGGGGTCCCGGACCGCGAGGCCGGCCTGGCGAGCGGGCTGATCAACACCTCGCAGCAGGTCGGCGGCGCGCTCGGGTTGGCCGTGCTGTCGACGATCGCCAACTCGGTCACCGGCAGTGCCCATACGCCGGCGGCGCTGACCGACGGCTTCCAGTCGGCCTTCCTGGGCGGAGCGGGGATCGCGATCCTCGGGCTGGCCGCGACGCTGGTGCTGATCCGCAACCGCGACAGTCGCGCCCACATCGAGCTGGGCTCACCCACGAGCCCGCTCGAGCAGCCCGCCTAGAGCTGCTCTCCGCACACACCGACCCTGAGCGCCGCTGCCCCTGGCGGCGCTCAGGGTTGTGCGGGGACCTGCGGTTCTCCCAGCCCGAAGGTCTGGTAGGCGCCGAAGCGCGAGAACGTCTTGTGGGTGGGGCCGTGGAAGTCCGACGATCCGGTCGGCACCAGGCCGCGCTCGGAGCAGATCCGCAGCAGATGCTCGGTCTGCTCGCGGTTGTGGTCGGGATAGAAGGCCTCGACCCCTTCGACGTCGAGGGCCTCGATCAGCGTCTGCACCTGTTCGGGGTCCTTGACGTCCCAGTAGGGGTGGGCGACGACGGCGACCCCGCCGGCATCGTGAATCAGCTGCGCCGCCTGCTCGGCGGTGGGCCAGCTGCGGGGGACGAAGGCCTTGGCCCCGGGGACCAGGTACTCCCTGAAGAACTCGTTCATCTGCTCGGGCCTGGCCCCCGCGGCGCGGGCGATGTGAGGGCGCCCGATCGATAGCGCGTCGCCGGACTCCGCGATCGCGTCCTCGAGCGTGAGCTCGAATCCGAACGAGCGCAGCCGCTCGACGATCTCCCCGGCCCGGCTCACCCGCTCCTGCTGGGCCCGCTCGCAGGCGGGTGCGATCGCCTCGAGATCGATCCAGTAGCCGAGCATGTGGAGGTCGTCGGCGTACTCGTGCACGCACGACATCTCCGCCGCGGGGACGAGCTGGAGAGGGGACGCCTCGGCCGCCCGGGCCGCCTCCGGCACGCCGGCGACCGCGTCGTGGTCGGTCAGTGCCAGCGTCGTCACCCCGGCCTCCGCCGCCGCCGCGACCACACCCGCGGGTTCGAGCTGGCCGTCGGAGACGGTCGAGTGGGATTGCAACTCGATCACGGCGCGGGAGGATATTGCCGACGGCACGCATAGACTCCGCCGCCGTGTTCGAGAAGGTCCTGGTCGCCAACCGCGGTGAGATCGCCGTCCGCGTGATGCGGACCCTGAAGGAGATGGGGATCGGCGCCGTCGGCGTCTACTCGGAGGCCGACCGCGAATCGCCCCACGTGCGCGAGGCCGACGAGGCCTACCTGCTCGGGCCCGCGGTCGCGAGCGAGAGCTATCTGGCGATCCCGAAGATCATCGAGGCGGCCGAGAAGGCGGGCGCAGCGGCGATCCATCCGGGGTACGGGTTTCTGGCCGAGAACGCCGACTTCGCCCGCGCCTGCGTCGAGGCAGAGGTGACCTTCATCGGACCGCCGGCCGAGGCGATCGAGGCGATGGGGTCGAAGACGCGGGCGCGGGAGATCATGTCCGAGGCAGGAGTCCCGATCGTGCCCGGCGCGACCGAGCCGGCCGCGGACGTCGAGGCCGCGGGCAAGCAGGCCGAGGAGGCCGGTTATCCGGTCGCCGCCAAGGCGGCAGGGGGCGGCGGCGGCAAGGGATTCCGGGTCGCCCAGAGCCCCGACGAGCTGGAGGAGGCGTTCGAGGGTGCGGCGCGGGAGGGCGAGAAGTTCTTCTCCGACTCCAGGGTCTACATCGAGCGCTATCTCGAGGACCCGCGACACGTCGAGGTCCAGGTGCTGGCCGACTCGCAGGGCAACGTGATCCACCTCGGCGAGCGCGACTGCTCGCTGCAGCGGCGACACCAGAAGCTGATCGAGGAGGCGCCGGCACCGCACGTCGACGAGGAGATGCGGGATCGGATCGGCGCCATCGCCACCGAGGCCGCGCGGGCGGTCGGCTACCGCTCCGCCGGCACGGTCGAGGGGCTGCAGGTCGGCGAGGAGTACTTCTTCCTCGAGATGAACACGCGGGTTCAGGTCGAGCACTGCGTGACCGAGATGGTCACCGGCATCGACATCGTCCGCGAGCAGATCCGGATCGCGGCCGGGGAGCCGATCTCGATCTCCCAGGAGGAGCTGGAGATCCGGGGCCACGCGATCGAGTGCAGGATCAACGCCGAGGCCGCGCACAAGAAGTTCGCCCCCGCGCCCGGCACGATCAGCGGCTACCGCGAGCCGGCCGGGCCGGGTGTGCGGGTCGATTCCGGGGTCGAGGTCGGCTCCGAGGTGACGCCGATGTACGACCCGATGGTCGCCAAGCTGATCGTCTGGGACAGCGACCGCGAGCTCGCGACCCGGCGGATGCTGCGGGCACTGGGGGAGTACGAGGTCGAAGGCCTGACGACGCTGATCCCATTTCATCGCGCGATCCTCGCCACCGAGCAGTGGGCAAACGGCGAGACCTGCCGTGACCTGATCGAAGACCCCAAGTGGCTTAAGTCCCTGGAACCTGATCCCGCCTCGAACCCCGCCGCCACCGGACGCGAAGCCGAGGAGGCGGCGGGGGAGATTGTGCCGCGCGACTACAAGGTCGAGGTCGGCGGCAAGCTCTTCGACGTCCGCGTCTACGGCCAGCCCGGGGCAGGCCCAGCCCCGGCGGCGGCCGGGGGCAGGCGGCCCCCGAAGCGCGAGCGCAAGGCCGGCGGCGGAGGCGGTGCCTCGGGCGAGGAGCTGGTCTCGCCGCTGCAGGGGACGGTGCTGCGGGTCGCCGTCGAACAGGGAGCGGAGGTCGAGGAGGGGGCGCTGGTATGCGTGATCGAGGCGATGAAGATGGAGAACGAGATCACCGCCCACCGGGCCGGAAAGGTCGAGGAGCTCAAGGTCTCCGACGGGGCTTCGGTGTCCTCTGGCGACGTGATCGCGGTGATCAAGTAGGCAAGCGATCGCCTAACTGTGCTTAAGATGAATTGCTACCCTGCCCGGTCTTGCCGCCCTAGGGAGGCGGCCTGGCGAGCAGCAATCCGCCGTTCTCCCGACGGCGTTCCGATGGATAAGGAGCCCACCCGATGAGAGTCTTCGCGTACCTCGACCCAGGCAGCAGCAGCATGATCCTGCAGACCATTCTTGGCGGATTTGCAGCTGTTCTGGTCTCGATCAAGATGTTCGGCAAGCGCGTCTTCCGCACCTTGACGTTCTGGCGCAAGCACGACGACGAGGAGCCGGTGAAGGGCACCGAGGCGGCCTCGACCGCCCAGCGCGAGACAGAGAAGGAGCCGGTCTAGGACCGATTGGGCTTTCGAGCCCGGTCGGAGCAGAATCGTGGTCGAGGCGGCCCGGGTAGAGCCTGGCTCGTTCCGCGATCGCGACAGTCGCGTCGTCGTCGCTCCCGACGCGGTCTACCGCGTCCTCAGCGGCACCGGCGCCGAGGACTGGCGTGCGCTCGCCGACTCGCCGCTGCTCGAGCGGCTGAGCACTGACGGCTCGCTGATCGGCACCGAGGAGGTCGGGGTCGAGGCGCTCGGCGCTGTCGCCTCCGAGGTCCTGCCCCAGGCGCCGGAGACGGTTCTGCGCCACACCCGCATCCCCTTTGTCTCCTACCCCTACGAGTGGACCTTCTCGATGCTGCGCGATGCGGCCCTTCTTACCCTCGACCTCGAGCTCGCCTGCCTCGAGGAGGGGCTGACCCTCAAGGACGCGACGCCCTACAACGTCCAGTTCGAGGGCTCGCGGCCGGTCTTCATCGACGTCGGCTCCTTCGAGCGCCTGCGCGAGGGCGAGCCCTGGGCAGGCTATCGCCAGTTCTGCATGCTCTTCCTCTTTCCCCTCTTGATGCAGGCCTACAAGGACATTCCCTTCCAGCCCTGGCTGCGGGGCTCGATCGACGGCATCACCCCGCGTGAGGCGGCACGCTTCTTCAGCTTTCGCGACCGCTTCCGCCGCGGCGTCCTGACCAACGTCTGGCTGCACGCCCGGCTCGAGCGCCGCTATGAGGAGCGCGAGAGCGGCGAGGTCAAGGAGGAGGTAAGGAAGGCCGGCTTCAAGCCGGAGCTGATCAAGGCCAATGTCGCCCGCCTGCGCAAGCTGGTCGGCAAGCTCTCCTGGAAGACCGGCGACACCGCCTGGACCAACTACCGCCAGGAGAACACCTACTCCGACGCCGACGCCGAGCGCAAGGCCACGTTCGTACGCGAGGCAGCCGCGGCCGCGAAGCCGAATCTGACCTGGGACATGGGCTGCAACGACGGCGCCTACTCGAGGATCGCCGTCGAGCACTCCGGAGACGTGGTCGCCTTCGACTACGACGCGGCCACGGTCGAGGCGCTTTACCGCTCATTGAGCACGGAGGACGAGCGCCGGATCCTGCCCCTGGTCTCCAACCTCGCCGATCCCTCCCCGGGGCTCGGCTGGCGCGGCCTCGAGCGGCGCACGCTCGAGGACCGCGGCACCCCTGACCTTGTCCTGGCGCTGGCCCTCGTCCATCACGTCTCGATCACCGCCAACGTGCCCCTGGCCGAGTTTCTCGACTGGCTGCGCGGTCTCGGGGCAACGATGGTGATCGAGTTCCCGAAGCGCGACGACCCGATGGTCAGGCGCCTGCTCTCGGGCAAGCGCGACGGGTCGAACGCCGACTACGAACTGGAGACCTTCGAGCGTCTGCTGGGAGAGCGCTTCGACGTCGACCGCCAGGAGCAGCTCCCCTCGGGCTCGAGGGTGCTGTACCTGGTCCGGCCGCGGGCCTGAAGTGGCGGAGGCAGGGGCCGAAAGCGCGCCGCGGGACTCCCGGGCACAGCCCGGGAGGGTGAAGCGAACCTTCAGCGGCGCTTCGCTCGGCGAGCTGCTGCTCGGCGGGGCGCACCTGGGGGCGCTGTGGGCGTTCGCCTTCGTGCAGCCGCTGCTCGACCTGCTGGGCAAGAACGCCGACTTCTGGGTCGCCCGCTCCAACACCGCCGGCGACATCCTCATCTTCTCGATCGGCTTCACGCTGCTGCCGCCGCTGATCGCACTGCTTGTGGAAGCGGTGGTGAAGCTGTTCAGCGACGCCGCGTACCGGATCCTGCACCTGGTCCTGGTCGCGGTGCTGTTCGCCGTCTTCGTCGTCCAGATCGAGAAGCGGATCTACCAGAGCCCGGCCGGGCTGATGATCCTGATCGCTCTGGCGCTCGGGGCGCTTTTCGCCTACGGGCTCTACAAGCGCGGCTTCGTCAAGCAGCTGCTCGACGTGCTGACCCCGGCGCCGATCGTCTTCCTGGTCCTCTTCATCTTCTTCAGCAACACCCACAAGCTGATCTTCCCGGCCAAGAACGCCAGCGCCCTCGGGGTCAAGGTGCCGAGCAAGACGCCGGTGATCGAGGTCGTCTTCGACGAGTTCCCGACCGCGACGATCATGAACGCCTCCGGCAGCGCCATCGACGGCAAGCGCTTCCCGGGCTTCGCTGAGCTGGCACGGGGCTCGACCTGGTACCGCGACAACTCGACCGTCGCCGACTTCACCGGCCGGGCGGTGCCGGCGATCGAGACCGGAAACAACCCCGACTGGTCGACGCTGCCGATCTCATCCGACCAGCCGAACAGCATCTTCAGCCTGCTCGGCGGGCAGTACAAGTTCAACGTCGTCGAGCCGGTGACCGACGTCTGCCCGCCGTCGCTGTGCCCGAACGGGGGCGGTGGCAAACCGCCGGAGCGCCAGAAGGACCGGCTGAATAGCCTCGTCGACGACCTCTGGATCGTGCAGAAGAAGCTGATCCTGCCGCCGGCGCTGGCCAACAAGCAACCCGACGTCAGCGCCACCTTCGGCAATTTCGGCAACAACGGCGGCAACGGGCAGACGGCCGGCAACTTCGCCCAGGACCTCTTCGTGCCCCCGAGCCCGGGCGAGTTCCAGAACTGGGCCGCCAAGATCCCAACCAACGCCGACCGCAGCTTCAACTTCATCCACATGGAGCTGCCGCACGAGCCCTTCCACTTCCTGCCCAACGGGCGCTCGTACAACTTCAGCCAGATCTCCGACGTCGCCGGCCCCAACGCCCAGAAGTGGGCCGCCGGCGAGGGCGGGGTCGCGACCACCCAGCAGCGCCACTTCATCCAGACCGGCTACGCGGACCACCTCACCAGCCTGCTGATCCATGACCTCAAGCGGCGGGGAATCTGGAACAAGGCGATGGTCGTCGTCACCGCCGACCACGGGATCGACTTCGACCCGACGACATACCGGCGCATCGCCTCCCCGGGCGACTTCGGTGGCATCGCCAATTCGCCGCTTTTCATCAAGTACCCGAACCAGCGCAAGGGCGAGGTCTCCGACTTGCACACCCACACGGTCGACATCGTGCCGACGATCGCCCAGCAGCTCGGGGTCAAGGTGCCCTACAAGCCGCTCGGCAAGCCGATCTCCGAGGCGACGGCCGGCGGCCCGGTGGTGATCAAGAACGGGCTCAAGAGCACGGTCCACGAGCCGTTTCAAAAGATGCTGGCCGAGCGCCGGGAGATCCTGTTCCGCAACAGCCTGCGCTTCGGGCGCAACACCGGCCTCTGGCAGCTCGGCCCGGCCTCGGATCTGCTCGGCAAGCCGGTGCCGCCGCTCAGCGGCGCCGCAGGATCAGTCAGCGCCAGCCTCGACGACGAGAGCCTTTGGGACGACGTCAAGCTCCGCGGCGACCACAAGATCCCCGCCTTCGTCGCGGCCAAGCTGGAGGGGGTGAAGGGCAACAGCCTGATCGCGATCGCGGTCAACGGGCGCGTCGCCGCGACCAGCCGCTCATTCCTCTTCAACGGCGACACCTGGGCGGGCGCAGTGGTCCCGCCGCAGACCCTGCGTCAGGGGCGGAACTCGATCGGGATCTACTCGATCGGGCCCGGTGGCAGCCTGACCCCGCTGGGCGGGAACTAGCGCCTTCTGGGCTGCGGGATCTTCGCCCGCAGCGGCCGGCTGCAGGCGGCGCCGGCGCAGCGCCGCAGGTGGCGCAGCGCTCGGCCGAGGAAGACGCGGACGGCGCGATAGCGCGGGTCGGCGGCGCGCGAGTGAAGCTCGGAGGGGTCGTCGGCGAGGTCGTAGAGCTCGCGCGGGCCGCCGGCGTAGCGCACGTACTTGTAGGGCCCGATCCGGATTCCGCCGTAGTCGCGGATCGGCGCCTCCAGGCTCGAGGCCGAAGCGGCGGGCCGTGAGGTCGAGCCCTGGACCGCGCGGGTGAAGCCCTCGAGCAGGATTGGGCGCCGGCTGCGCCGGGCCGGGTGGCGGGCGAAGGGCAGCAGCGAGCGGCCATCCTCGGCGACGCTGGGATGGGCGCCGCTCGCCGCGAGGACGGTGGGGGCGATGTCGACGTTGGAGACCAGCTCGCCGCTGCTGGTCCCGGGCGCGATCCCCGGCCCCCGGATCAGAAACGGGACATGGGCCGAGGGCTCGTAGGGCAGGAACTTCGAGCGCCGGATCCGGTGCTCGCCCTGAAAGAACCCGTTGTCGGTCGTGAAGAGGACATAGGTGTCGGCCAGCTGGCCGCTGGCGGCCAGGGCGCCGATGATCTTCCCGACCCCGTCGTCGACTGCCCGCAGCGACTCGACCTCCTTCTGCCACTCCTGCCGCGCGTCGGCGATCTTGACCAGGTTGAGCCGCGGCAGGGCACGGATGAAGCGCGGCTTGTCGGAGACGTCGCGCTCATTGAAGCCCGGCAGCCGCGGCAGCGGTACCGAGGACCAGCTGTCGTAGTGGCGCGGCGCCGGCTCCGGGCCCCAGGGAGGGCGCAGGTCGCCGTGCGGGGCCGTGTAGTCGAGCTCGAGGTAGAACGGCCCGCCGCCGGCGGAGGCATCGATCTGCTGAACGGCGCGCCGGGTGAGGAGGTCGGTCTGGTAGTCGCAGCTGCCGCCGGCCGGCGGGGCGTCCGGGCAGCCGGGCGGATCGCGGCGGGCGTAGGTGACGTCGCCGAACGGGCCCTGGACCGCGCCGTTGTCGTCGAGCCGGTAGCCGTAGTAGTAATGGGTCGAGTCCTCGCCGACCAGCGACTCCCAGTCGCTCCAGCCGGGAGGCACCTCGGAGGGATTTGAGACCGGAGGCTGGCCGTAGTAGTTGAGGAACTTGCCGATGTGGATCGTGTGGTAGCCCCCGCCCTGCAGCCAGGGGGCGAGGTTGTTCTGCTTGTTCAGCGCCGCATAGCCGCCGAAGGGGCCGGGGCCGTTGCCGAGCACGCCGTCGTTGTGCGCGTACTGGCCGCTGAGCAGGGTGGCGCGGGAGGGACAGCAGAGCGGGTCGGAGACGTAGTAGCGGCTGAAGGTGATCCCGCCGCCGGCGATCAGCGCCAGGGTGTTGGGCATCGCGTACTCGGTCGCCCCGCCGGGCGCGGTCTTGCGCGCGTAGAGCTCGCTCATGTTCTGGTCGTCGGTCTGGATCAGGACGACGTTCGGGCGCGCCGCGGCGGCGGCGGGCGGCGGTGCTGCCAGGCCCGCCAGCGCCAGCGCGACCGCGGCGGTCGCGCCTAGACGTCGCATCGCACCGCCGCGCTCAGCCGGCCCGGGGCTGGCCGTGATGGTGCTTGGGTTTCGGCTTGTGCCTGGGCAGCGGGTTGGGGATCCTGCCCTTGACCGGCTTGCGGCAGCTCACCCCCGAGCAGACCTCCAGGCGCCGCAGCAACTTTGCCAACCAGTGCTTGACGATCCGGTAGCGGGGATCGAGGTGGCGCGAGTGAAGCTCGTAGCGGTCGAGCTTGAGGTCGTAGAGCTCCTTCGAGCCGCTGCGGTAGCGGATGTACTTGTAGCGGCCGATCCGCACCCCCTCGTAGTCGCGCGGCGAGGCCTTGACCGAGATCGTCGCGTGGTGCCCATGCCGCCGCGCCTGCGGGCGCATGTTGGCACCCTCCTCGCCCTTGCCGGTGAAGCCCTCGAGCAGGATCGGAGTCCGGTTGCGCTTGGCGGGGTCCTGAGTGAAGGGGACCAGCGAGCGCCCGTCCATCGAGATCGTCGGGCTGGCACCGGTCCACTGCAGGAAGGTCGGCGCCAGGTCGACGTTGCCGACCAGGGCCCCGCTCTTCGTGTTCGGCGGGATGCCGGGGCCGCGGATCAACAGCGGCAGGTGGGTCGAAGGCTCGTAAGCGAGGAACTTGGCCGAGTCGAAGCGGTGCTCGCCCTGGAAGAAGCCGTTGTCGGAGATTAATACGATGTAGGTGTCGCCGAGGACGTTGTCGGAAGCCAGCCGGTTGACGATCTCGCCGACCCCGTCGTCGACCGAGCGCAGCGCCTCGATCCGGTTCTCATAGCGGCGGTCGATGTAGTCGATCTTGCCGAAGCCGAGGCGGGGGTTCCGGCGCACGAAGGCCGGCTTGTCGGACATGTCGCGCTCGTTGAAGTTGGGCGGCCGCGGCGCCCGCGCCCCGGCGAAGCTGCCGGCGTATCGCGGCGCCGGCTCGGGTCCGCCCGGGGTGACGATGTCGCCATGCGGCGTCGTGTAGTCGACCTGCAAATAGAAGGGGCTGGCGGCGTACTTGTCGATCGCGTCCAGCGCGTCCCGGTTGATCACGTCGGTGAGGTAGTTGCACTGCTGAAGCGGCGGCGGGTTGTCGGGACAGCCGGGGGCGTCGCGCTGGGGATAGGTTTTGTCGGTCTCGTCGAAGTCCCCATGCGGGGCGGAGACGGTGCCGTTGTCGTTGGTCTTGTAGCCGTAGAACAGCCGCGCGTCGCCGATCACCGTGTGCCAGTCGTCCCAGCCGGGGGGCACCTGGGTCGGGTCGTTGTCGCCGTACTGGTTGAGGAACTTGCCGTCGTGGCTGGTCCTGTAGCCGGCGTTGTGAAGCCAGACGGCGAGGTTGTTCTGGAGATCGAACTTGTAGAAGCCGCCGCTGGGGAAGAAGTTGGTCAGGACCCCGTTGTTGTGCGAGTAGGTTCCGGTCAGAAGCGTGGTCCGCGAAGGGCAGCAAAGGGGATTGGAGACGTAGTAGCGGTTGAAGGTCATTCCCTGGCCGGCGAGCATCGTCAGCATGTTCGGCATCACTGCGAAGACCTGCCCCGTGGTCGGGCTGGTGTAGGTGGCGTAGAGGTCGGCGAGCGTCTGGTCGTCGGTCTGGATGACGACGATGTTGGGCCGCGCCGCCGCCGGGGCCCCCTGCGGCCGCAGCAGCAGTCCGGCCGCGATCGCACCGCCGAGCGCCAGCAGGGCGGCGAGGGCACGGAAGGTCGGGTGCATGGACCTCGGCAGCGTCATCGTTAAGGGTGCGGCTCGGCGAAGCGCGCAGTCGGAGAAAACAACCGCACACCCCCGCCCAAGTTGCGGAAGGGTAGCGGTCGCGCAGGAAGGTGGCAGCGCTGCCTAACATCCCTGCGGTGAGTCGCCGACCGAACGCGGGCGGCCGGAATTCTGTGCCCGGGCGCCCCTCATTGCTGGTCGGCTCGGGGCATCTGGCGGCGCTGTGGGCGCTTGCCTTCGCCGAGCCGCTTTTCGACCTGCTTGGACGAAATGCCGACTTCTTCGTCGCCCGCGGCAACGGCTCGGCCGACATCCTCGTCTTCTCCTTCGCCTTCACCCTCGTCCCGCCGCTTGCGATGCTCGCCGTCGAGGCGATCGCCGAGCGGCTGAGCCCCCGGCTGCGTTGGGGGCTTCACCTCGGCCTCGTGGCCGTGCTGGTGGCCGCGATCGCGCTGCAGATGTTAAAGCGGCCGGTCGACGGGCCGGGCGGGCTGCTGATCGCCGCCGCGCTTCTGACCGGGGTCCTGGCGGCGGCGGGCTACGCGCGGACCCGCTTTTTGCGCGGCATCGCCGACGTGCTGATTCCGGCGCCGCTGATCGTGCTGGCGATCTTCCTGCTGTTCAGCGACGTCTCGAAGCTCGTCCTGCCGCAGAGCGAGGCAAAGGCGGCGGCGATCACGATCCGCTCCCGGACACCGGTCGTGCAGATCGTCTTCGACGAGTTCCCGGTCGGCTCGCTGATGGACCGCGCCGGGCGCATCGACGCCAGGCGCTACCCGGCCTTCGCCGAGCTCGCTCGCCACTCGACCTGGTACCGGGGGATGACCACGGTTTCGGGCTTCACCCCTCGCGCGGTGCCGGCGATCCTCACCGGGACCCTCCCGGGGGAGGATGAGCTGCCGACCTCGGCCGACCAGCCGCGTAGCGTCTTCACCCTGCTCGGAGGCACGTACCGGATGCACGTCATGGAGGAGGCGACCAGCATCTGCCCGGTCAGCCTCTGCGGCGACGAGGACCGCCCGGCATCGGACAGCAGTCTCGATTCGCTGTTCTCCGACCTGCGGGTGGTCTCCGAGCACCTGCTGCTGCCGAACGGGATCCGCCAGCACCTGCCCGCAATCGACACCACTTTCGGCAACTTCGCCAACCAGGTCGGAAGCCAGGCGCCGCGGGTGCGCTCCGCGCCCGACAACGCCGACCAGCTCGCGGTCGCGATCCGGCAGGGGATAAAGGGCGACGAGTCGGGGCGGATGGCCGACTTCCTCGCCGGGCTGCGCGGCGGCCGGACGCTGAACCTGATCCACCTGATGAAGCCGCACTACCCCTGGACCCACTTCCCCGACGGGCGCAAGTACTCCGACCTCTCGAGCGAGTTCAAGGACGTGTTGGCCGAGGACTCGAGGTGGCTGGGGCCGAAATCGCTCACCGACCTCGCCCTGCAGCGCCACCTGCTCGAGGTCGGCTTCACCGACCACCTGCTGGGCGAGGTGATCGCCAAGCTGCGCCGCAGCGGGCTCTGGAACCGGGCCCTGGTCGTCGTCACAGCCGATCACGGCAACGCGGTCATCCCCCACCAGCCGCGCCGTAACCCGACCCACGCCAACCTCGGCCAGATCGCCCCGGTGCCGCTGTTCATCAAGGCCCCCGGGCAGCGGCGCGGCAGGATCGACGACCGCCACGTCTGCACGACCGACATCCTGCCGACCGAGGCCCGCCTGCTCGGCATCCGCTATCCCTGGCCGCGCTACCCCTGCCCGGCCGGGCGGGTGACGGTCGCCAACAGCCCCAGCGGCGCCTCGAGCCTGCCACTCGGGCGGGTCGAGCGGCTGCGCGACGCCTACGTCGACCGCATCGGCCGCATGTTCGGAACCGACGCCGGCTGGGGGCCGGTGCTGCGCTTTGCGCCCAACGCGGACCTGATCGGACGCGCGGTGGGGACGCTGCCGAGGGCCGCGGGTGGGAGCGAAACGGCGAGCCTCGACGATCCCCAGCGCCTGCGCAAGGTCGACCCCGGCGCTCCGGTGGTGCTGGCCTCGCTGCTGCGCGGCACGATCGACGGCGGCAGGCCCGGCGAGGCGCTCGCCGCCGCCCTCGACGGCCGTATCGCCGCGGTCGGACGCAGCTACGCCTCGGCCGGCACCGACACCTTCTCGCTGCTGGCGCCGCCGCGCTTTCTGCGCCAGGGCGCCAACAGGGTCCAGATCTACGCCGTGCGCGGCAGTGGGCCGGCACTGCGGCTGGCGCCGCTGGGCCCGTGAGCAAGGCTCCCGAGATCCGCCTCGCCTGCCCTGGCGACGAGGACGAGGTCAGCACCATGTTCGCCGGCTTCAGGGACTTCTACGCCGAGGACCAGCCGAGCGATTCGCAGATCTCCCGGGTCGTCGCCGAGCTGATCGACGACCCGCGCACCGAGTTCCTGCTGGCCGGGCGTCCCGCGGTCGGCTTCGCGCAGCTGCGCTTCCGGCCGTCGGTCTGGACCGGTACCGACGACGCCTGGCTGGAGGACCTCTACGTGGCCGAGGACGAGCGCGGGGCGGGCATCGGGCGGTCCCTGACGGAAGCCTGCCTCGGCCGCGCCCGCGAGCGCGGCTGCAGGCGCATCCAGCTCGACGCGAACGAGAACAACCAGAACGCGATCGGCCTCTATGAGTCGCTCGGCTTCTCCAGCGTGGTCGCCCATCGCTTCGAGGGCGGGCGCAACCTGTACTTGACCTGTTGGCTGTAGGTGGGCCCTAGCCGCCGGCGCCGAGCTTCTTCGCCGCTTCGCGCAGGTTCTTGACCGTCGCCGTCGGGGCCTTGCGCCCCTCGAGCTTCTCGCCGTGGCGGTTGACCCAGATCACCGGCACGTTCATCTTCAGGCAGGGGGCGACCTCGTTCTCGTAGCCGGAACCGATGTGGAGCCAGCCCTTCTTGCCGCCGATCCGGCGCGCGCCCTCGCGGAAATGGGTGTTGTCGGGTTTGTAGCTGCGCACCTGCTGGGCGGTGACGACGAGGTCGAGCTCGGTGCGCAGATGACGGCGCGAGATCCCGAGCAGCTTGTCGTCGGTGTTGGTGATGATCCCGATGTCGTACTTCTTCTTCAGTCTGTCCATGGCCGCGTTGGCCTCGCGGAAGGCAGGCCAGCGCTCGACGCTGTCGGGCAGGAACTGGGCCCGGGAGGGCTCGAGCTCCCAGCCGATCTCACCGGCGACCTTGACCGCGGTGCGGCGCAGGACCTCGGCGTAGAGCTCGTATGAGCCGGCCATGATCTCGGCCTGGACCTCGAAGAAGCGGTCCATGAACGGCTTCTCCTCGAAGCTGAAGCCGTCCTTCTCGGCCTCGGCCCTGAACGCATCCAGGATTCCCTTCTCCCAGTCGATCAGGGTCCCGTAGCAGTCGGTGGTCACCCAGTTGATTGTTTTTAGGCTTGGAAGCGGCATCTGCAGGCGATTCGCGTTTGCGCGAGCGCGGCATTATCGCAAGCGTTCGCTTTCGGGCCCGACAGGCTCCGCCCAGCCGCCCTTGGGATAACCTCGCGCGGCTCTTATGGACCTGCTCGAGTATCAGGGAAAGCAGCTCTTCGCCAAGCACGACGTGCCGGTGCCGGAGGGGCGCCACGCGGCGACCGTCGACGACGCGGTTGCGGCGGCGGACGAGATCGGCTTTCCCTGCGTTATCAAGGCTCAGGTGGCGATCGGCAAGCGCGGCAAGGCGGGCGGGATCAAGATCGCCAAGGACGCGGCCGAGGCCCGCGAGCACGCGGAGGCGATCCTCGGCATGGACATCCGCGGCTTCACCGTCTACGACCTCTGGGTCGAGCAGGCTTCCGAGATCGCCTCGGAGTACTACGCCTCGATCATCCTCGACCGCTCGGAGAAGAAGCTGCTGGCGATGCTCTCGGCGATGGGGGGCATGGACGTAGAGGAGATGGCCGAGACCGATCCCGACGCGCTGGTACAGCGCCACATCGAGCCCGGCGAGGATTTCGGCCCCGAGCGCGCCGGACAGCTCGCCGCCGACGCCAAGATCGACGAGGACGTCCAGGACCAGGTGGCCAAGCTGCTGATGGAGCTGCACGAGGTGGTGCTGGCCGAGGACGCGACCCTGATCGAGGTCAACCCGCTGATCGCCACCGAGGATCGCCGGGTCATCGCCCTGGACTCGAAGATGACGATCGACAACAACGCCCTCTTCCGCCACGAGGACCTGGCCGAGATGGAGGACAGCTCGGCCCAGGACCCGCAGGAGAAGATGGCGAAGGAGAAGGGGCTCACCTACGTGAAGCTGGGCGGCAACGTGGGGATTCTCGGCAACGGCGCCGGCCTTTGCATGTCGACCCTCGACGTCGTGGCCCAGGCGGGCGGCGAGCCGGCCAACTTCCTCGATGCGGGCGGCGGCTCGAAGGCGGACGCGATCGTCGACGCGCTGACCGTGATCACCTCCGATCCCAACGTCACCGCGGTGCTGTTCAACATCTTCGGCGGCATCACCCGCTGCGACGAGGTCGCGAAGGGGATCATCGAGGCCTCGAGGCAGATCGACATCAAGGTGCCGCTGGTCGTACGGCTGGACGGGACCAACTCCGAGGAGGGCCTGAGGCTGCTGGCCGAGGCCGGGATCCCGAACCTGACGGTCGAGGAGACGATGCTCGGCGCGGCCGAGAAGGTCGTCGAGCTCTCGAAGGCATGAGCATCATCGTCGACAACGAGACGAAGCTGGTGGTCTCCGGGCTGACCGGCCGCGAGGGAAGCTTCCACGGGCTTCGCAACCGCGAATACGGCACCGACCTGGTCGCCGGGGTGACGCCGGGCAAGGGCGGCCAGGAGGTCGAAGGGGTGCCCGTCTACGACACGATCGCCGAGGCGGTCTCCCACGGCGCCAACACCTCGATGGTCTTCGTCCCGGCCCGCTTCGCCGCCGCGGCGATCAACGAGGCGATCGAGGCCGGGGTCGAGACGGTGATCGCGATCACCGAGGGGATCCCGGTCCTCGACATGCTGCGCGTCTACTGGCAGGCGCAGGAGGCCGGCGTGCGGCTGATCGGCCCCAACTGCCCCGGGGTGCTCTCGCCCGGCAAGGCCAACGTCGGGATCATCCCGGCCCATTTCTTCGAGGCCGGCTCGATCGGGGTGGTCTCCAAGTCGGGCACCCTGACCTACCAGATCGGCAACGAGCTGGCCCAGGCCGGGCTCGGCAACTCGAGCATCGTCGGGATCGGCGGCGACCCGATCGTCGGCTCGGACTTCATCGACGTCCTGGAGATGTTCGAGGCCGACCCCGAGACCGAGCTGATCGTGATGGTGGGGGAGATCGGCGGCGACGCGGAGGAGCGGGCCGCCGACTACATCGCCGAGAGCGTCTCCAAGCCGGTCGTCGCCTACATCGCCGGCTTCACCGCACCGCCCGGCAAGCAGATGGGCCATGCCGGCGCGATCATCTCCGGCTCCTCCGGCACCGCCGAGGCCAAGAAGGAGGCGCTGGAGGCGAAGGGTGTCTCGGTTGGCCGCAGCCCGACCGAGACCGCCCGGCTCGCGGTCGAAACCCTCGGCGCCCGCGCCTAGCCGGCCGCGGCCGCGGTTGCTAGCCTCGGCCACGTGGCCTCCGAGCTGATCAGCTTCGCCCGCGGCGCCCCCTCGACCGACATCCTGCCCGTCGAGGCGGTGCGCGAGGCGGCGACCAAGGCGCTCGCCGACGACTGGGAGCGCGCCCTGTCTTACGGCAAGGGAGAGGGCCATCCCGGGCTCATCGAATGGATCGCCGAGCGGCACGGGATCGGAGCCGAGAAGGTGATGGTCACCAACGGCTCGCTGGAGGCCGGGGCGATGCTCTTCGAGCACATGCTCGAGCCCGGCGACCGGGTGATCGTCGAGCAGCCCTCCTACGACCGCACGCTCTTGCTGCTCGAGCGGCTGGGGGTCGAGCGGGTGCCGGTGCCGCTGGAGGCCGACGGCATCGACGTCGAGGCGATGGAGACGGCGCTGGGCGAGGGCCCGGTCAAGCTCGCCCACCTGATCCCCAATTTCCACAACCCGGCCGGCTGCACCCTCTCGGCGTCGAAGCGCGAGCGGATCCTCGAGCTCGCCGAGCAGCACGGCTTCTGGGTCTTCGAGGACGACCCTTACCGCGAGCTGCCGTTCGAGCACGCGCCGCCACAGACGATGCTCTGCAACTGCGGCTCGAGCAACGTGATCCACGCGTCATCGTTCTCGAAGACCGTCAGCCCCGGCGTCCGCGTCGGCTATCTGGCCGGCCCCGAGGAACAGATCCGCAAGCTGATCAAGCGCGCGAACGAGATCTATATCTCCCCCAACATGCTGGCCGAGTCGATCGTCTGGGAGCTCTGCCGCTCGGGTGGGCTGGACCGCAACATCCAATTCGTGCGCGGCGCCCTGCAGGAGCGACGCGACACCCTGATCGCGGCGCTCGAGGAGCAGCTTCCCGAGGCCGAGTTCGTGCCCCCGGGCGGGGGCTACTTCCTCTGGCTGACGCTCGGCGACGACGTCGACACGGTCGAGCTGCAGGCGGCGGCGCAGGAGGAGGGAGTCGGCTTCATCGCCGGGCCCGACTTCATGCTCGAAGGCGGCCACTCGAGCCTTCGGCTTTCGTTCGCCAGCGTCCCCCCGGATCGGATCGGCGAGGGCGTGGGGCGGATCGCGCGGGCGCTGGAGCGGACCCGGACCGCCAGTCCCGCTTAGCAGCTTTTCAGGCCCAAACTGCGCTGACGGGGCCCTCGGCATCGAACGATCGCCGAATTTGGGGCAATAGTTACCGATCCTTTACCGCCGATTGAGTAGTGGCGCATAGCATCGGGCCACGGAATGCGGTCGGAGTAAATCCAAGCGGACCGGTGACCGGACGAGACCGGGTCGAGTGAGGTGGAGAGCGATGAGCCCAATGACACTTGTGGATGGCAGCGATCGTCAGGAGACGCGCTTGGCGCGGGAACGCGACCACGCGCAGCGCCGCCTCATCGACCTGGCGGCGGCGATCCGCGAACACGAACAGAAACTGCGGTCCAAGCCGGTGGGCCTACGGGCGCCGGACGACCATCTGTACCGGCGCCTGCGGCAGATCTGCGGGGACTAGCCCAGGCCGCGGCGAGCCTCCTGAATTACCTGCGGCGGCCTACGGCCGCCTGACATGCACCTGCCGCTCCACTTCGTTTCGCGGCAAACTCACCTTCCGTAGCGGTCGCTGGAGAGCTCCAGCTGCTCGGGCAGCGGTGCCCGCGGCTCCGGTGAGGGGTCGGCCCGCACAGAAACCGTCTCGGCGACGCTGCGCGACACCTCGTGCCGCCCGTCGTCGGAGGCGACGATCACGCGCTCGGGCTCGGAGGCCGCGAGGGTCCCTTCGAGCCCCGGGTTCAAGCCCGCCCGCTTCAAGTAGTGCAGAAGGTCTTCGGCCTCGTTCTCGAACCGCAGCACGTGGACCTTGGCTCCCTCCTCGACGTCGGCCAGCAGCACCCCCTCCTCGCGCGCACCCTCGACGATCGGGTGGCCGTGGGGGCAGGTCTTGGCGTCGCCGATCGCGGCCGTCATCCGTTCCTCCAGCACCGGCGACATCGCGTGCTCGATCCGCTCGGCCTCCTCATGGACCTCGTCCCAGGGGATTCCGAGGACGTCGGTGAGAAAGCGCTCGATCATGCGGTGGCGGCGGACCATCGCCTCGGCCTCGCCGCGCCCCTGGTCGGTGAACTCGACCGAACGGTCGTCGGCCCGCTTGACGTAGCCGTCGCGCTCCAGGCGTCCGAGCATCTCGTGCACGGTCGGGGCCGAGAGCTGCATCGCGCGGGCGATGTTGGCGCCGGTGATCGGCAGCCCGGCCTCCATCAGCCAGTACATGATCTGCAGGTACTCCTCTTCGGCGACTGTTGCCTGTTCGTTGACCAAGGGGACCTTCCTGGACGGGTGGACGGGTGGCCCGCCGATGGTAGACGCTGGCGCCGGAGACGGTTTGGGCTCGGGATTGCCCTACATGCGTCCAGGATCCGGCCCCAATAGCCCGCTGTCGGGGACTTTTCATCGTTTCCGGGTATTGAGCGGCGCACGCAGGCGCCGACGCAAGGTTCATGCCACCGCTCAACCTTGAGTCCGCCCCCGGGCTGGCCACGGGTTCGCCGCCCGACCTGATAGATGAGGATGTCGTCGTCGCCCGCATGGGCGGCACGATCGCCGCCGCCGCGACCGAACACCGCCTGCTCGCGGACGAGCATCCCCGAAGCGCCGCCCGCAGGGCGGCCGTCGACATTGCGCTGGCGACCCTGCGGTCGAGCTCGCTGGAGACGGCCGACCACTCCGACGACGTGGACGTGATCTCCGAAAGCATCGGGCGCCGGCTCGGGCTCTCCGCCCGGCAGCTCGAGGACCTGATGGTCGCGGCGCGCCTGCACGACATCGGCAAGCTCGGCGTGCCGATCGAGCTGATCGACAAGCCCGGCCCTCTGGACGACCATGAATGGGCGACGATCCACCGCCACACCATCGTCGGCGAGCAGATCCTTCTCGCGGTGCCGGAGCTGCGCGGAGCGGCGCGACTGGTCAGGCACTCGCACGAGCGCTGGGACGGGCGCGGATATCCCGACGGGCTCGCCGGCGAGGAGATCCCGATCGGGAGCCGGATCGTCTTTTGCGCCGATGCCTTCCACGCGATCCGCTCCGACCGCGCCTACCGCCCCGGTCGTCCGGCGGCCGAGGCACTGGCCGAGATCCGGTCCTGTGCCGGCACCCAGTTCGATCCCGAGGTCGTCGAGGCCCTGGAGTCGCTTTCGCTCGAGGTGCGCCGGACCAGCAACGGCTTCCGACCGACTGCCACCCGGGCTCGCAGGCTCTTTGCCCTGCTGCTGGTCGTCAGCGTCGGTGCCTGCGGATCGGCCTTCGCCCGCAGCGGCTGGATGCCTGAGCCGAAGGGCCCGCCGGCCCACGTCCCGGCGGCGGTCGCCGGTGATCCTGCCGGTCTCGCACCTGGCTTCTCGACCGCCGCGACCGTGCCGGCTTCGGCCAGCCTGTCCCAGACTGCCGCCGCCCCCGGCGAGCGGCTCTCGACCAAGCTTGGCCTCGGCCTGGCCGCCTCGGCGACCGGCCCGCTGACGGTCCCACCGTCGGCGTCGGCCGCCCTGCCCGGTGGTGGACCGCCGGCCGGCAGCGCCGCCGCCGTCACGGCCGCGAGCGCGGGCGCCGCCTCGAGCGAGACCTCAGGCCAGTCCGGCAACGGGGAGCCGAAGGGCAAGGCGAAATCCGATCACGGCAATGCCAAGGCCAACCCGGACAGCGCCAACGGCAAGGCCAAGGGCGTCGGGTCGACCTCCAACGGCAAGGCGAAGGGCCACGACAAGGCCGCCAAGGACAGCTCCAGCTCGACGGCAAGCGATGGAGCGACGTCCAGCGCCTCGCACGGCAAGTCTTCGAAGAAGGGCGCCTCGATCGCCGCCCCGGATCAGGCCAGCACAGGCAAGGCGAGCTCCGGCAAGTCGAGCTCCTCGCATGGTTCCTCGTCCGCGAGCCCCGGTCACACCAAGAGCACCGACGCGAAGAGCGCGGGCGAGACCGGCACCCCGAAGCCGCCGAAGCCCCCCAAGCCGCCGAAGCCTTCCAAGCAGCCTCCGGTCACGCCGGCGACCGGCGCCCCCCAGGGCGCCGCGGATCCGGCCGCTGCCGGGCCCACAAGCCCGCCGCCCCCCGCCGATGGCAATGGCAACGGCAACGGCGGCGGCAATGGCCACGGCCACGGCTAGGACGCCGCGCAGGCGGGCTCGCTAGGCGGGTACCGATTCGAGGACAGCGTCAAGCAGGCCGGGGAAGCGCTGATCGAGATCCTCGCGGCGCAGCGAGTTCATCCTCGCGGTGCCGACCTGACGCTGCTCGATCACCCCAGCCTCTCGCAGGACGCGGAAGTGGTGGGTGAGCGTCGACTTGGTGACGTCGAGGTCGAAGTTGCCGCAGCGGCAGGGCTCGGACTCGGCGGCGAGGCGGCGGACGATCTTGAGTCGATGGGGGTCGCTGAGCGCGTGCAGCACGGCGGCCATCTCGAGCTCCGATTTTGCCGGGTGGTGAAGGGTCATGGTTCGATGATACGACGAGCTTCGAACTTATGGTACGATGATCATCGTAGCACCCAACTTAACGAATGTCACGGACTGCAAGCCCCCGACGTTGTATCCAGGTAAGCGAATGAATCCCAAGACCACAGCCAAGAGCACGAGCGGCGCCGGCGCCGCGATCGCCTGGAGCGACGACCGTCGCGCGGCGGTCGTCGAGGCCGCGTATCTGCTCGACCTGATGAGGCGATGAGCCCGGTTCGCGACTCGCGCGCATTCCTGCGCCAGAACTCGCTCTTGCTGATGATCTGCCTGGCGCAGTTCATGGTCATCCTCGACGTCTCGATCGTCAACGTCGCCCTGCCGACGATCCGCGACGGCCTCGGCTTCTCGACCGACGGCCTGCAGTGGGTCGTCAACGCCTACACCCTCACATTCGCCGGCTTCCTGCTGCTCGGCGGTCGCGCCACCGACCTGCTCGGCCGCCGGCGGGTGTTCATCAGCGGCGCGATGCTCTTCTCCGCCGCCTCGCTGATCTGCGCCCTGGCGACCTCGCCGACGGTCCTGATCAGCGCCCGCGCCGTCCAGGGCGTCGGCGGCGCGATCATCTCGGCCGCCGGGCTGGCCATCCTCACCACCTCCTTCGCCGAGGGGTCGGTGCGAAACCGCGCCCTCGGGATCTGGGGAGCGATGGCTGGGCTCGGCGGCACCTCGGGCGTGCTGCTCGGCGGGATCCTGACCCAAAGCCTCGGCTGGCGGGCGATCTTCCTCGTCAACATCCCGATCGGGGTCGGCGTCATCGCCTCGGGGCGGAGGCTGATCCCCGAGGGCGCCAGCGATACGACCCACCGCCACTTCGACCTCTCCGGGGCACTGCTCGTCACCGGGGGAATGGTCGCCCTCACCTTCGGCATCGTGCGTTCGGACGTGCTTGGGTGGGGCTCGCTCGGCGTCCTTGTCCCGCTGCTGGGCGGCGTCGCCCTGCTGGGGCTGTTCGCGCTGGTCGAGGGCAAACTGGCGAGCGTCCCCTTGATGCCGCTCCGCATCTTCCGCCTGCCGCTGCTGCGCTACGCGAACCTGATCGTGATGCTGCTCTACGGCGCCGTCTTCGCGATGTGGTTCTTCCTCGCCCTCTACCTGCACGAGGCGCTTCATCACGACGCGCTGGAGACCGGGATCGCCTTCCTGCCGATGACCCTCGCGGTCGCGATCAGCGCGACCCGGGCACCGGGCCTCGTGCAGCGCTTCGGGCCGCGGGCGGTGCTGACCGCCGGGATGCTGACCGCCGCCGCCGGCCTGGCGCTGCTGACCGGGATCCAACCCGACGGCAACTACCTCGGCCAGGTCCTGCCGGGCGGGGTGCTGGCCGGGATCGGAATGGGCACCTCGCTGGTGCCGGGGACCATCGTCGCCGTCCAAGGGGTGCCGCCGGCCCAGAGCGGGCTGGCCTCGGGGCTGATCAACACCTCGCGCCTGACCGGGGGCGCGCTCGGCCTCGCGGCCCTGACGACCCTCGCCACCTCGCACACCAACTCGGAGATCGCCTCCGGCGCCGGCCACCTGCCGGCTCTGACCGACGGCTACCAGCTCGCCTTCACCGTCGGCGCGATCGTCTGCGTCATCGGCGCGGTGATGGCGGCGACCCTGATTCGCCAGCCCCACGAGGCGCGGGTCGGGGTGGCGGAGCCGGTCGAGTCCTGAGCCTCTACTCGCGCCGGGCCAGGGTCGAGACGACCGCCTCGTAGAAGCCGTCGCCCATGCTTCCCTCGGTGACGGTGACGTTCTCGTAGGCCGGTAGCGCCTCGCGCATCGCCGGGTCGCGCTGCAGCCCGTTGGCGACGAGAAAGAAGCGGCCGACCGCCGTCGCGACCTCGAGGTCCTCGAGCGAGTCGCCGACTCCGATGCACTCCGCGGGCGCATGGCCATGGGCCCGCATGTGGGCGGCGACCGCGCCCGCCTTGCTGACCTGCCTCGGGACCAGGTGGTAGGCGTGGGCGATCTCGATCCCCGGCATCCTGGTGTTGATCGCGCCGTTGTCGAGCAGCCGCAGGTCGCCGTGGCCCCTGTCTTCCAGCAGGCGATTGGCCTCGGCGACGTCCACCTCGCCCCGGAACAGATGCGAGTAGATGCGGCCGCTGTGCCAGGGGGCGTGGTCCTCGAGCTGTTCGAAGTGGTCGAAGAGGAGCTGCGGGACCCCGCGCGCGGCGATCTTCTCGTAGGGCGTCCCCGCGTCGTCGACGACCATCTCGCCGGTCAGAAGCGTCGTCTCGCCGTCGATCACGACCGCGCAGCCGGCCTCGTGGATGTAGCTGCTCTGGCCGATCAGCCGCGCGTCCTCCATCACCTGCGCCTCGCGGCGCCCGGACATGATCACGACCTCGACCCCGGCCCGGTGGCAGGCCTCCAGCGCCCGCGCCTGCATCAGCGAGAACTCGCCCTCCGGTCCCCGGAACAGGCCCCCTCCGGGACCCAAGAGGGTCCCATCCAAATCGGTGTACACGCACTTGAGGGCCATCGCCGCTCGCTACGGTAGCCAGGCCTTGTCCTCACGTGCCTCCAACCTCCCCGGCCGCGGGTCCTGTCACGGCGAGTCCGCTCCCCGCCCGTGCTCCCCTGTGCGCGCGGAGCGGGAACCGGACTCGCCGCACCACCCGCGGTCGTGGCGCTGGCGGCTTAAAGATCAGACGCTGGATCGGAGCGAGCCGATCGCGGTCGGGATCGTCAACGTGACCAGCGATTCGATGTGGGAAGGGTCACGCAGTGGCACTTCCCAACAGGGCATTGAGGATGGCCATTCACTGGTGCGGGACGGGTTCGAGATGTTGGACGTCGGGGCGGTGGCAGCCCGGAGCGGGCCGCCGGTGCCGGCCGAGGTCGAGGCCGGCGCCCTGATCCCCACGATCCAGGGACTGGCGGGGTCCGGCGTCCCCGTATCGGCCGACACCTTCAACCCCGAGGTCGCGCGGCGGGCGCTGGAGGCCGGGGCGGTGGCGATCAACGACATCGGCGGCGGCTCGGCGCAGATGTTCGACCTCGTCGCCGAGAGCGGATGCGGGCTGGTGCTGATGCACATCGAAGGACCCCCGCGGCAGGACCGCCCGGTACCCCGATACGGCGACCCCATCGCACACCTGCAGGCCTGGTTCGCCGATCGCATCGAGGCGGCGGTCGCGCGTGGGGTCGACCCCGGGCAGATGGCGATCGACCCCGGGCTCGACTTCGACCTCGGCCTCGAGGACGACCTCGCGGTCCTCGCCCGTCTCGGCGAGCTGCGGGCGCTCGGGCGGCCGCTGTACGTGTCGCTGTCGCGCAAGGACTTTCTCGGCGCCGTGCTGGCCGGCTCCTGGGAGGGGCGGGCCCCGGCCTCCGAGCGCGAGTGGGCGACCGCCGCCGCGGTGGCGCTGGCAGTAGCCGGGGGCGCCGACCTGCTGCGCCTGCACGACGCCAGCGCCCTGCAGGCGGTCCGCGTCGCCGCCCGGATCGCGGGGGGTGAGGGCAGCGGCGACGCCGGCTAAGAGCCTTCTCGGCCCCTCCTGGGCGATCGCGCTGGACCCCGGCCGCCGCGACGGCCGGTTGGTCGCCGAGAGCGCCGAGACCGCGACCCGGGCCCGCCACGCCAAGCTACCCGCCTCCCTGGACCCCGGCTTCGCCGAGGCGCTGCGAACGGCCGGGATCGAGCGCCTCTACTCGCATCAGGCCGAGGCGCTGCGGGCCTCGGCGGAGTCGAACCTGATCATCACCAGCGGCACCGCTTCGGGCAAGTCGCTGGCCTTCAACCTGCCGGTCCTCGACGGCATCGCCCGCGATCCCAAGCAGCGGGCGCTCTACCTGTACCCGACCAAGGCCCTGGCCCAGGACCAGGCCCGCAAGCTGGCCGAGCTGCGGCCCCCGGGCCTGCGCGAGGCGATCTACGACGGCGACACCCCGCGCGAGGAGCGGCCGGCGATCCGGCGCCGCAACAACCTCGTCCTCACCAACCCCGACATGCTCCACGTCGGCCTGCTGCCTCATCACAAGCAGTGGGGCGACTTCCTCGCCAATCTCGGCTGGGTCGTGGTCGACGAGGCACACACCTACCGCGGCGTCTTCGGCTCCCACGTCGCCAACGTGCTGCGGCGGCTGCGGCGCGCCGCCCGCGCCTACGGCGCCGAGCCGCGCTTCCTGATGGCCTCGGCGACGATCGCCAATCCCGCGCGAGCTGGCCGGGCGGCTGACCGGCGAGCAGTTCCTGCTGATCGACGACGACGGCGCCCCGCGAGCCGGTCGCGACATCGCGCTCTGGAACCCGCCGCTGATCGACGAGGCGGCGGGGACCCGGCGCTCGGCGCTCTCCGAGGCCGCCGACCTGCTCGCCGACCTCGTCTCTCACGGCGTGCGGACGATCTGCTTTCTGCGCAGCCGGCGCGGGATCGAGCTGATCCAGCGATTCACCCGCGACCGCCTCACCGCCGACGGCAAGGGCGAGCTGGCGCAGCGGATCGCCCCCTACCGGGCCGGCTACACGCCGCAGCAGCGGCGCCGGATCGAGGCCGATCTGGCGGCCGGCGAGCTGCTGGCGGTAGTCGCCACCGACGCGCTCGAGCTCGGGATCGACGTCGGCGAGCTCGACGCGGCGATCTGCGTCACCTTCCCGGGCACGGTTGCCAGCCTGCGCCAGATGTGGGGCCGGGCGGGGCGGCGCAGCCGCGGGCTTGCCCTCTACGTCGCCGGCCAGGACGCGCTCGACCAGTTCTTCTGCCGCCACCCGGAGGATTTCCTCCAGCGCCCGGTCGAGGCGGCGATCCTCGACCACGCAAAACGAGCAGATCTTCGGACAGCACCTGATCGCCGCCGCCTACGAGATGCCGCTCTCCGAGGCCGACGACGACGTCTTCGGTCCCGAGTGGCGCGGCCGAGCCGAGCGGCTCGTCTCCGCCGGTGAGCTGCGCGCCAGCGGGCGCCGCTTCTTGCCCCGCCGCAGCGGCTTTCCCGCTTCGCGGATCCCGCTGCGCTCGGCCTCGGCCGACAGCATCGCGGTGATCGAGCGCGAGTCGGGCGAGCTGCTGGGCCTGGTCGAGGCCGAGCGCGCCTTCACGACGATCCACCCCGGGCGCGGTCTACCTGCACCTCGGCCGCTCCTACGAGGTCGAGCGCCTCGACGTCGACGCCCGCCGCGCGGTCGTCGTGCCCTTCGACGGCGACTTCTACACGCGGCCGAAGAAGGAGACCGAGATATTCATCGAGCGGGTCCACGCCAGAGCCGCGACAGCAAGCGGCGTCGAGCTCTCGTTCGGGATCGTCTCCGTCACCGAGCAGGTGATCGCATTCCAGCGGGTCAGCCTCACCGACCACGAGCCGATCGACATCGTCTCCCTGGAGCTGCCGGAGCAGAACTTCCTCACCCAGGCGCTCTGGTATGTGCTGCCGGACCGGGTCGCCAACTCGGTGCCGCCCGAGGTGCTGCTCGGCGCCCTGCACGCGACCGAGCACGGCCAGATCGCGGTCCTGCCGCTGATCGCGATGTGCGACCGCTGGGACATCGGCGGGCTCTCGACCAACGTCCACCTGCAGACCGGCAGCCCGACGATCTTCGTCTACGACGGCCACCCCGGTGGGGTCGGGATCGCCGAGCGTGGCTACGAGGAGTTCGAGCGCCTGCTCGGCGACGCGGCGCGGCTGATCGGTGAATGTCCCTGCGCCGACGGCTGTCCCTCCTGCGTGCAGAGCCCCAAGTGCGGAAACCTCAACGAGCCGCTGCACAAGGAAGGGGCGCTGGAGCTGATGGGGCAGATGCGGGGATGACCGCCCGCCAGGTCTCGGTGATCGGCTCCGGTGACTGCGCCCAGGATTCCGAGCTGGCGGCCCTGGCCGAGGAGGTCGGACGCGGGCTCGCCGAAGCCGGCGCGGTGCTGGTCTGCGGCGGCATGGGCGGGGTGATGGAGGCCGCTTCGCGCGGGGCCGCGAAGGCCGGCGGCACGGTGATCGGGATCGTCCCCACCGACTCGCCGGCCGACGCGAACCCGCACTGCACCCACGTCGTCGCCACCGGGATCGGCCAGGCCCGCAACCTGGCGGTGGTGGCGAGCGGCGCAGCGGTGATCGCGATCGGCGGCGCCTGGGGGACGCTGGCCGAGATCGGCTTCGCGCGGCGGCTCGGCCGCCCGGTGGTCACCCTGCGCAGCTGGACCGCGCGGGGCGAGGGGGAGATGGCGGCGATGCCGGGCGTCGAAGCGGTCGACTCGAGCGCCGCAGCGGTGGCCGCGGCGCTGGAGTCGTCCTAGCTCGGCCCGTTCAGGCCCTGGCTAGAGCCACCACCAGGGCTGCCTGTTGCCGTCGCCGCACGCGTCGATCTCGGTCTCGGTTATGCGCCGGCGGTGATAGCCGTTGCCGTAGATGCGGGTCTCGATGCAAATCGAGCGGTGACTACCGTCGTGCCCATCGAAAATGTTGTACTCGCGGTGGGTGAGGCAGTTGCTGTTGAAGACGTGGTTGATCGTGTAGCACTGGCTCAGAGCCCAATGTGTTTCGGTGAGGAAGTAGCCCGCGAGGACGCCGAGCGGGCTGGTCACGTTGCCGCTCGGGACCGAATTGCGGCTGATCACGTGGTTGCCGTCGTAGCAGAAGTTCGACACGACCTGTGCCTTGAAATACCAATGGTCGTAGATGTTGGGGACACCGCCCGGCCCGGGCTTGCCGTCCCACTTGCACGCCGCATGCGCGGTGCCTCCGAAGATCCCGATCCCAGTCGCCCGGGGCACGAACGATCCCAGGGCCGGCAGCAGGGCCGCGGATGCCGCAATCAGGCCGACGGCCAGCATCCGGCTAACCCTCGAACGACCCCGCCAACCCAAAGCCCCCCTCAACGTAAGCGTCTCTGCCACGACGACCTCCTTTGACTGCTTGGAACTGCGTGTAGTGAGGCTATGCGCGGAAAGGCGCCCTGTCTGTCCCTCTAACGGCCAGAGTTCGTGTCCACCGATCGGTGGACACAGCGATTCGGTCAGGCGCGTCGCCGGCTAGCCGCCGGCGGTGACCCGCACCTGGACCTCGTCGGAAGAGGCTGTGGCCTCGCCGTCGACACCTCCCAGCCCGGAGAGCAGGTTTCGCACCGGCCCCGGCATCGGAATCAGGCTGGCGGCGGCTGTGGCGTCGATCTGAAATCGCGAAGGACGGCTGCCGAGCGGCAGCTCGCCGGAGCTGAAGTTGCTGCCGCTGGTCTTCGAGAAGTCCTCGATCTTGACGACGCCGTTCTCGGCCTCGGCGGTGGCCGCGGTCGGGCCGAGCTTCGCGGTCCAGGGGGCCTGTTCGGCGAGCTGCCTCATGCCGGGGTCGCCGTCGCGCACGTCGGCGAGGTTCGCATAGACGAGCAGCGGTCCCTGCGAGCTGAGGTCGTCGAACAGCGAGTTGACGACGTCCTCGTCGAGCTGACGGTCGGTGTCGCCGTCGCGGCGCTCGATCGCCGTCCGAACGTCGGCCAGCCGCGGCGCCGAGACCAGGACCCCGTCGCGGACCGCGAAGCCGGTCGCCCCGCGGCGATATAGCTGCGCCTCGTCGAGCTGGCCCGCCGGCTTCAGCGTCCCCGACTTCGCCTCCGCCCGCAGCAGGCTCGAAAGCTGCGACTGGTCCGTCGCCAGGACCAGCAGTCCCCGGCCCGCGGCGAGGTCGGCAGGGGTCGCGGCGCCGAGCGCGATTGCCGCAGGGGTGGTTCCCGCGACGTCCTGCCCGCTCTGCAGCAGCTTCCCCAGCTCCGTCGGGCTGATCCCGGCTGCGAGAAGCGGACCGAGCACCCGTTCGCGCAGGTCCATCCAGGCGGGGATGCCCGTCGCGGCATCGTTGAGCGCCAGAACCGAAGCCCAGGGATTTGTCCGCAGGACCGCCACCACCGGTGCGTCGACGGCGAAGAAGCGCAGCGCCTCGGTCCGCGCATCGACCGATCGCTTCGGTCCCGGTCTCGCCGCAGCCGGCGATCAAAAGGGCGAGCAGGATCGCGAGGACGATCGAAGCCTCCTTGGCGCGCATCACCAGGCAGCTTGACTGATCGGGATGAGCGAATAACTGCGCCGGGTCTAGCGGCGCGGATAGAGGCTGCGCAGCGCCAGCACGGCGAAGGAGTGCGTCCAGCCCAGCGGCGTCGTCGAACGCGGCAGCCCGTCGGCCGGGTTGACGCGCTCGGGGATCGTTCCGACCGGGGTCGAGGCACGGCGCAGGACGGCGAGCGAGCGCAGCGCCGCCGACCGTTCGCCCAGCACCGCCAGGCTCCAGGCGCTCCAGGCGGCCGGAGCGGTCCAGGCCTGCCTGCCGGGCCAGTCCTGGGAGGGGTTGCTCCCGTAGCGGCCCCGCTCGGCGCTGAGCCGGCCCAGAGTCCGGCGCACGAGTCCGAACAGGGCCGGACGCGGAAACGGGCGCACCGCCCAGGCCGCGGCGAAATCGAGCCCCGAGGCGGCGTCGCCCGCCCGCCGCTCGAGCCCCGACGCGGTGCCGAACGACCGCCGGATCAGCGCCGCCCCGGCGCCGGAGGCGATCGCGTTGGCGAGATAATCGCCGCGGTCTCCGTCGCGCTCGCCGTAATCGCCGCGGTCACGCCAGGCTCCGGGCGCCGGCGGGGGCGCCTGCAGGCCTGCCGCCCGCGTCGCGGCGGCGACCCAGCCGGCGGAGTCGCCGGGCAGCGCCCGCCCGTCGCTGACCGGCGAGCGGTCGCCGCGGAAGCGCGCGCCGGAGCCGAGGTCGAGGCCTTCGAGGAAGCCGGCGACCCGGCGCGCCAGCGGCCGGTAGCCGGATGCGGCCAGAGCGATCGCGGCGCTACCGGCGTCGCGCGGCCAGACGTATGCCCAGCGGTCGCGGGCGCCGGCGGCGACGGCGCCGCTGCGGCGATCGGCGAGGGCGCGCAGGACCAGCAGCGAGCGCAGGTACATCCGCCGCGCCCAGCGAGGAGCCTCGGACCCCAGCGGGCTGCGCCGCGCGGTCCAGCGGCGGTCGGCGGCCGCTGCGGCGGAGATCAGGCGCCCCGGCGCCTGCGGCCGGCCCGAGAAGGCGCAGGCCAGCCCGGCCCGCAGCACCCCGCGCCCATGCCAGGTCAGGGCCCCGATGGGCCGCTGGGGCCGGCAACGGACCGCGGCCGTGGGTTCGAGGTTGATCCCGATCCGCAGGGCAAGCCGCTGACCCGGGCGACCCCGGACGACGAATCTGCGCGCCAGCTGCTCTCCGCTCACCGCGTCGGTGATCCGCAGCGACGCTCCGCCGACCCTGGCGCGGGTGATCAACACGTTGGTCCGCGGCAGGTAGTGCTGCCGCAGCCGGCTCGCTCGCCAGAGCGCAAGCGGAGGCCGGCGGCCGGCCGAAGCGGCGGCGACGATGCCGGTGTCGGCGGGGACGCTGCCCGCGGCCTGGCGGGCGAAGGGATCGTCAATCTGCGCCCGGCCGGCCGGACCGGGGGAGCGCAGGTCGACGATGTCGCCGTAGGAGTCAACGGCGCCAAGCAGGCCGCCGTCGCCGATCACGGCCGTGCCGAGGAAGGGGGCCGGATGCCCACTCAGCGCCGGCGGCGTGTGCGGGTCGGCCCCGGAGGCGCCGGAGACCAGGACGCAGGCGACGGCCGCGCCGAGCAGCAGGCAGAGGGCGCGAGACCTGCCCATGCGCTCAAGTTAACCTTCTGCCCCGCGCGGTCGATCTCTGACCGCAGCTACCAGGCGAGGTAGCTCAGTTGGTAGAGCACACGACTGAAAATCGTGGTGTCGGCAGTTCGATTCTGCCCCTCGCCATCCCAGTAGGCCTACTCCGATAGGCCGGCGGCTTCGAGGGCACCTTCCCGGTCGTCGCCAAAGTACTTGACCTCGACCAGCTTGCCATCGTCGCCGAGCGTCCACAGGTTCGCGACATATGTCTCGACATCGGCACCGCTCGTCCTCCCCTTCGCGCTGAAGCGGATGAATGCGAGAACCTGATCTCCTGCGTCGATCAGCTCCTGCGGTTCCCACGCGGGCCATCCGTCCCATGTTTCGTTGGCCGTATCCACGAAGGCGATCATTTCGTCGCGACCACGGAGGACGAATGGGTCCACGAGCCGGCGCGAAAAGTCCGTGACGAGGTCGGGGCTGGCAAGCTCGGTAAGGACATCTTTGTCCCCGCTGCTCAGGGCGATGTAAGCCCGCCGCACGATTTCCACGTTCTCCTGCGACATCGACCGCGCAGTATCCCGCGATCGGCCCCCAGGAGGCTCTCAATCACAAGCAGGCTTCGCACTCACGGGATCCCGAGTTCCTCCCGGTAGGCCTCCAGACGCTCGGCCAGTTCGACCGGACGACTGAGAGCTGGGCAGTGGCCGCTGTCGATCGCGTCCGGTTCAACACTGAGCCGCCCTCGGACGACCTCGCGCATCCAGTCGGCCGGAAACATCCGATCGTCAAGACAGATCAGATACCTCGTCGGCACATCGGGCCAGGAGTCCAGCGGCCAAGGTTCCCGGCCCACCGCGTCCGCCTGCTTTCGGCCTCTGCTCGCCGCCTCGGTTGCGAGCTCGGGCGGAACGTCCTGGTAGAAGATCTCGATCTCATCCCGTCCGGCAGGGCCGGGGTAGCCGGTGTTTGCGGGCCAGTCATCGCCTCTCTCGCCCGGCAAGGGAATCATCCCCGCGACGAGCGCCATCAGCCTGACCGGCACCCGTGTGCAGACGAGCGGTCCCGTGAACGCACCCAGCGACTGCGCAACGAGAACGAGGTCCTCGCGATCGCCGACCGCGGCGACCACTGCGTCGGCGTAGTCGGAGAGGCCGGCCGACTCATCCTCGCAGGGAAGGTCCATCGCGACCACCTCGTGTCCGCGGTCGCGGAGCTCGGGCTCGAGCAGGTGCCAATGGAAGGCGCTGTCGCCAGCGCCATGGATCAGCACGTAGGTCGCCATCCTCAGGGCGTCTTGATCGTGATCAGCGCCGGGGCCGGCTTGGAGCTTCCCTTTGCCTTTGGCACGATCTTGACCAGTGCCGAGAGGTGGCCGGCGTGGACGATCTGACGCCGTCCGTCGTGCGTGATCTGAACCTTGACCCGCTTCGACTTGTTGCCGCGGACCGAGAACGAGGCACTACCGAGCTTGGTGGTCGGGGCGCCCTTCTTCGGGCGCGGGCTCGGGGCCAGGTCGACGAGCTTCAGGGTCCCGCGGCAGGCGTGGCCACGGGCGAGCGGCAGACTGAGGCGGATCCCGACTACGCCGCGGTGCAGGGTCACCGGGTGCTGGGCGATCTGGACCTGTGAGCAGATGCCGCCCGCCGTCTGGTCGATGAAGTCGCCCCCGTCGCCGAAGTCGCCGCCGAAGTCGCCCCCGTCGCCGAAGTCGCCGCTGTCGCCCGAGGTGTCGACCGCGTCGCAGCTGGGATTGAGCACGTCGTTGGGATCGGCGGTGCCGGTGTCGAAGCCGCTGCCGCAGGTGATCTGGTCCACCTCACCGTCGGCCGCTTCGACGTCGTTGTCGCCGGAGCCGGTATCGATGGTGTCGGCGCCCGAGCCGCCGATCAGCTCGTCATTGTCGTTGCCGCCGAGCAGGATGTCGTTACCGCCGGCACCGTCGATCCAGTCTTCGCCGGCGCCTCCGTTGATGATGTTTGCGGCGCCGTTTCCAGTCAGGTCGTCGTTTCCGGGGCCGCCGGTGATGTTCTCGATGTCGCTGCCGACGTTGTCACCTTCCGTCGCCGTGCCGTCATCGGCGACCCCGTTGAGGCTGACGAAGATCGAGTCCGTGGCGGGGCGATTCGCGTAGGTGACCGTGTCTTTGCCGCCACCGCTGCAGAAGGCCCCGTCGACCATGGTGTCGGCCCCGCCGCCCCCGTTGTAGGTGTCGTTGCCCAGGCAGCCGATCAGGACGTCGTTGCCGTTGCCGCCGATCATGGTGTCGTCGCCGTCGCCTCCGAAGATCGTCGCCGGGGTGGCGGCGGTCTCCCAGGCGAGGTCGTTGAGGTTGCCGGAGTTGATCGTGATCCCGGTGATCCCGGCGGCGGCGCAGGTGGCGGTGTGGGCGCCGGTCGAGGAGCAGCCAGAGCCGACCGCGACGGTGGCGCCGCTGTCGGAGAAGCTGTAGTTGGCCCCCGAGAGCGAGACGATGGTCTGGTTGGTCTCGTTGTTGGCGGCGTTGTAGGTCAGCGTCGTGCCGCTCTTGCTGACCGTCGCCGCGGCGGCGGCGGCGCTGCCGAACGCGGCCAGGGCCAGGCATGCGGCAAGCGCGATCCCGAGGATGCGCCCGATGGAGGCGCTGCTGATGCTGAAGCGATCCGAGCTGCCCATTTCCGACTCCCGTGCCAGGCAGGGACGCTACGGACTCGCCGTCCGCCGTGCATTGGGATTAGTTGAAGAATTTCGTCCAGGCGCGCAGGGTTCAATGTCGAAACCAGGCCCGCAGGCGCCGGTGGCGGTGGCGGAAGACGGCCCGGAACAGCGGACGCAGCGGCGCCGCCGGCAGTCCCAGCCGCGGCTCCATGCGAATCCGGTCGGTGACTCGGGAGCCGCCCGCGGCCGCCTCGACGATCCGCTCGTGCTGCCAGCTGCGCTGGCTCAGCATCGGCGAGCGCTCGAGGAAGCGGCGCCCCGGCTCGAGCTCGACCAGGGTGATGTCGTCGTATTCGAACGGCAGCAGCCCGAACAGCAGCACCCAGCTGCGCCCCAGCGGCCTTCCCAGCTCGACCGTCTCGGGGTCGAGGCGCTCGAAGCCGCGCGGGACGGTCATCATCATCCAGGGCCGCAGCTCGTGGTTGATGCCGGCCGGGGTGATGACCCGCTCCCAGACCCGCTGCGGCGGGGCGGGGATCAGGCTGCTGACTTCGAACTCGGCCGGCCTCGATCTCATCGCCGCGGAGGCTAAAGGCAGGCGCCGGGGAGAGCGGGCGCCGTCCGACCCCTTTTCTACGGTGAATCGAGATGGCGGAACAACAGACATTCGGGGTCGAGCAGCACCTCAACGGCGACAGCGCAAGCGCCCAGAACGGAAACGGCGATGCGGCCAACGGCCGGGCGGCGATCCGCGAGCTCGAGGCGGGCCAGCGGGTGACCGCCGTGTTCTGCGTTCGCGAGCGCGACCTGCGCCAGAAGCGCAACGGCGAGCCGTTCCTGCGCCTGGTCCTGGGCGACAGCAGCGGCTCGATCGAGGCCGTCTCCTGGGAGGAGGCCGAGTCGCGCTACGGGGTCGCCGAGCCGGGCAGTGCCCTGCACGTAACCGGGACCTTCGAACAGAGCGACAAGTGGGGGGCGAAGATCAAGGTCGCGGAGCTGCGCCCGGCGCGGGCCGACGAGTACAGCGCCGAGGACCTCGCCGCCGGACCCGAGCTGTCCGTCGACCGGCTCGAGGCCGACCTGCGGGATCTGATCGAGACGATCCAGCGCCCGCAGCTGCGCCAGCTGCTGGAGTGCTTCTTCGGCGACGGCAGCGACGCCTGGCGGCGCTTCCGCGACGCTCCGGCGGCGAAGATCTACCACCAGGCCTACCCCAGCGGGCTGCTCGAGCACACGGTCTCTGTCGCCCAGGCGGTGAGCGCCGCCGCGGCCCTGTTTCCCGGCATCGACCGCGACATCGCGGTCACCGGCGGCCTGCTGCACGACATCGGCAAGACCGAGGCCTACAACGACGACCCGCTGGCGATCGAGCTCACCGACCTCGGCCGCCTGCAGGGGGAGATCCCGCTCGGCTACTACAAGGTCCGCCGCCAGATCGAGGAGATCCCCGGCTTCGAGCCGGCGCTGGCGCAGGCCGTGCTGCACATCATCCTCTCCCACCACGGCACCCTCGCCCACGGCTCGCCGGTCGTCCCCTGCACCCGCGAGGCGGCGCTGGTGCACGCGATCGACAAGCTCGGCGGCACCCTGGGCAGCTTCGACCGCCTCGAGCGCGAGCTCCCCGACGGCGAGGCCTGGTCGAGCTTCGACCGCGCGCTGGAGGGCTCGGCCTTCTTCGGCGCCCGCGCCGCCTAGGCGCGGTGGGGCGCCGTCTGGCGCAGCGAGACGTTGAGCCGGCGCTGGACCCGCCGCCATGGAAGCGCAAATTGCGTCATTGACCGTCAGACGCGCGCGGCGCGCTGACTATCCTGACCGCGGATGGCCAAGGACACAGAGAAGCTGATCCGTCAGCTATCCCTGATCTCGTTCCTGATGGCCCAGGGCAGGCCGGTGTCTGCCCTGGAGATCAAGCGCGAGGTCGAGGGCTACAGCGACATGAACGACGACGCCTTCGCGCGCCGCTTCTACGCCGACCGCGCCGAACTCGAGAGCCTCGGGATCCAGCTGCAGGTCGAAAAGCCGGGCGAGGGGTTCTTCGAGGCCGAGCTCTATTCGCTGCCGCCGGAGAACTACTACCTGGAGGCGATCGAGTTCTCCGAGGACGAGCTGGGGGCGCTGCGGACCGCCCTGACCCTGCTCGCCGACGGCGGCTTCGCCTACGCCGAGCCGCTGCGGCTGGCGCTGCAGCAGGTCGCCTGGGGGCATCCGAACCCGGTCACCGAGGGAGAGCCGGCCCCGGTCGAGATGGCGGTCACCGCCTCGGCGGGCGGGCGCGACCTTGCCCAGCGGCTGTCGAAGATCGAGACCGCGATCTCGCGCCGCAAGACGATCGAGTTCACCTACTACACGATGGAACGCGACGAGACCGAGAAGCGCAAGGTCAACCCCTACCACCTTGTCTACCGCGGCGGCCAGTTCTATCTGATCGGCTTCTCGCACGAGCGCGACGAGGCCCGCGTCTTCCGTCTCTCGCGGATCCAGGGCAAGGTGGGCTACGCGTCGAAGGCCGAGCACGACTTCTCGCCGCCGGAGAACTTCGACCGCCGTGACTACGGGAGCCGCGCCGACTGGCAGCTCGGCGACCTCGAGGGCACCGCGAAGCTCTTCTTCCGCGAGCGCATCGCCTGGCTGGTCCAGCGAGACTTCGGCGAGTACGGCGAGTTTCGCCCGGCCCGCAAGGCCGACAAGGCGCCCGGCAAGGGGGTGGTCTTCGAGACCCCCTACGCGTCCGAGCGCGAGCTGATCTCCTGGGTGCTGCGCTGGCGCAACAACGCCCAGGTGCTCGAGCCCGCCGGCCTGCGCAAGGAGGCCGAGCAGCGGGTCCGCCTGCTGCGCGACCGCCACGCCAACGGCTTCGACGCTGCCGCCACAGTCGACCGCCCGCTGCGCGCCAACGGCCGCCGCAGCCGCTCCAACGGCCGTGGCGAGGCGACGATCCGGCCCGAGCGCTTCGCCCGCCTGATCACCCTCGCCGGGCTGCTGATCGAGTCCTCCAAGGTGGGCAAGCGGCTCTCGGTCGACGACGTCTGCAAGCGGCTGAAGCTCAGCCCCGAGGAGCTGCGCGAGGACATCGAGGTCCTCAACGTCGTCAACTTCGGCGGCGGCACCTACGTGCTCTACGCCGAGATCCAGGGCGACGAGATCGAGGTCGACTCCGAGCCCTACGGCGACAGCTTCGCCCGCCCCGCCCGCCTGCTGCCGCTGGAGGCCAAGGCGCTGGTGGCGGCGATCGACCTCTTCGGCGACCACCTGCCGCAGGCCGGCCTGCAGACGGCGCGGCAGAAGATCGTCCGCGCGCTCGGCCACGACCCCTCCGAGGAGGGGCTGGAGATCGCCTCCAGCGGCGGCGGCGACTCCGACGTCGCGCGTACGGTCAACGAGGCGATCGCCGAGCGCAAGGTGCTCGAGCTTCAGTACTACAAGGAAAACGAGGACCAGTTCACCGAGCGCGAGGTCGAGCCCTACCGGCTCGAGAACGGCAAGGAGGGCTGGTACGTCGAGTGCTTCGACCTGCGGCGCGAAGCGGTCCGCCACTTCAAGCTCGACCGCATCAAGGAGGCAAAGCTGACCGGAGCCGGCTTCGAGCCGCGCCCCGAGGTCGAGGAGATCGCCGGGGTCGAGGGCTGGATGGCCGACGGTGAGGTGCCGACCGCGAGCGTGGCCCGGGTCTGGGTCTCGCCCGACCGCGCCCGCTGGCTGCGTGAGGAGCGCACCGTCGTCGAGGAGCTGGCGGATGGAGCGGTCGTGGTCGAGCTTCCCTACGCGGGCACCTCATGGCTGGTGCGCGAGATCCTCCGCGGTGCCGGCGACCTCGTCGTGCTGGAGCCCGACGAGGCGCGCGAGGCGATCCGCAAAGAGGTCGCCTAAATAGCCGGCTCAGAGCTCGCCCCCGGGCACCCGGAGATCGCCCGGATCGTCGCCCCCAACCCCGGCCCGATGACGCTGGAGGGGACCAACACCTACCTCTACGGCTCCGATCCCTGCCTGGTGATCGACCCCGGCCCGGCGGACGAGTCACACATCGCGGCGGTCAGGCAGGCGGCGGCCGAGCGAGGCGGGATCGGCGCGGTGCTGGTCACCCACGGTCACGGCGACCACAACGACGGGGTCGAGCAGCTGGGGGCGGGTGAGGTGCGCCTCGAGGACGGCCAGGCCTATGGCCCGCTGACCGCGCTGGCGACGCCCGGCCACTCCAGCGACCATCTCTGCTTCGTCAGCGGCCCCGCCGTCCCCGGACGCGAGACGCAGAGGAGCCGGCGGTTGTTTGCTTCAGCGGCGACCTGGTGCTGGGCGAGGGTTCGACGATCGTCCCGCCCGATGCCGGCGCACTGCGCGCCTACCTGGACTCGCTGCGGCGACTGCAGGAGCTGGACCTGGAGCTGATCTGTCCCGGCCACGGCCCCTGGGTCACCGACCCGGCGGCCAAGCTGGACGAATACGTCGAGCACCGGATGATGCGCGAGCGCCGCCTGCTGGCGGCGCTGGAGCGCGGCGAGCGCTCGCGGGCGGCGCTGCTGGCCGAGGTCTGGGACGACGTCCCCGCGCAGCTGCGCCCGGCCGCGGCGGCGGTGATGCAGGCCCACCTCGACAAGCTCGAGGCCGACGGGCACCCGGTCGGCGGGCTGACCGACTAGCCGGGGCCGAGCCCGCAGACGGTCACCGGCCCGGAGCCGTCGAGGCTCAGCTTCCAGCTGCGCAGGGAGCGGTCGGCGGGGATCGCGATCTGTCTCGTCGTCTGCGGCGGCAGGGGACCGAGGTCGACCGCAAGCTCGCTGGTCGCGAAGCGGCGCAGCCGCACCTCGAAGCGGCCGCGGCCGCTGGAGCTGACGGTCGCTCCGCCCGGCGGCAGCTCGAGCAACGGCGGGTCGTTGCCGCGGGCCCGCAAGGAGAGGCAGCCGCGCTGGCGGGCCGCGAGCGCCGACGCGGGCCCGATCAGGCGCGGCCCGGGAGCGGCGCCCGGGCCGGGGCCGCCGTGCACCGGCATCAACCCGATCCCGAGGCCGGTGGCCAGGACCCTGTCGGCGGCGGCGCGGGCGGGCTCCGGAGCCTCCGTGAGCTCGGCCTCGCTGTCGGCCGGCGAGCCGTGCTCCGCGGCGGCCGACAGGTAGGGCCCGGCCTGGATGCCGACGAATTGCGTATCGGCGACCTCGGGGGTGAGGAAGAAGGCGGGACTCTCGCGTCCGCGCGCGATCTCGACCGCGCCGAGGTCGGCGCGCACGAGGTCGGTCTGGGACTTGTAGAAGTCATAGCCGTCATGAAGGTCGGCGAGGTTGCCGGCGATCGAGAGCGCCGCCGCGACCGCGACCAGCGTCAGGGCCCGGGGGCCGACGCGGACGCCGCGCAGCAGCTCAGCCGCCATCAGCAGCAAGAAGACCGCTCCCGGCAGCTGGTAGCGGCTCGAGACCGGGCCGCGCCCGACCTTGACGTTGAAGGCGGCCAAAAGCCAGAACGAGAGCCCGATCGCGAGCACGATCCAGAATCCGCGCGGAACCCGCGGCAGGCTGCGCAGGCGCCAGACCGCGAGCGCCAGAACAGCCAGCAGTACCAGCGAGCGCCAGCCGAGCGCGGAAGGGGGCGCTGCGAAGGAGTCCGGCGCCCGGCCGAGGAGCGAGAAAAGCGCCGCCGAGACCGCCTGCACGAGGTAGCGCGGCGAGACGAGCACGTTGTGGGCGGAGAGGGCGCTTTGTCCGGTATGGCCCCAGCCGAGCCACCAGAGCGCGTAGAGGGCGAGCGGAACGACGACGACGTAGGCCCGGCTGCGCCATGACTCGCGCCGCTGCCAGACGTCGACCGCGGCCCCGATCGCGAACGGGAGCCCGAGGTCGGTGAAGGCGATCGAGACGACGAGCAGAAGGCAGGCGAGGCGGTCGCCGCTGCGGTCCTCGCGGCGCAGCGCCAGCAGCATCCCCAGCCCGCAGGCCAGCGAGCCGAAGTAGGCGATCTGAAACGGCCACAGCAGGTCCTCCCAGGCGGCGCCGAGGAAGAGGATCGGCGCCGTCGCCAACAGGGCCAGCCACTCGCCGACCGCCCCCCGCAGGTAGGCGAAGAGCAGCACCGCGCCGATCAAAAAGGCGGCCGTCGAGACGACCCGGTAGGGCAGGGCCGAGCTCATGCCGACGGTCTCGAACAGGGTCTTGTAGATCAGGATCGGCAGCACGGTGATGTGCTCGCCGTGCGGGCTAAGGATCGCGTGCGCGCTCCAGCTCTGCCGGGCGAGCAGGAACTCCCAGTCGTCGAGCAGGAAGGTCAGCTTCGAGCCGAGGACCAGCAGCAGCGCCCCCGAAGCGACGACGAGGACTCCGAACACGATGGCCGCCGGGTCACTCGCCGGGTTCCTTTGCCGCCGTTCGATGCGGGGAGAATAGGCGCCGATGCCGTTCCGAATCCCGTTCATCGACCTGCGAGCCGCCAACGCCGAGCTGGGCGGGGAGATCGAGCAGGCCGTGTCCCGTGTCGTCGATTCGGGTTGGTACCTGCTGGGTCCCGAGCTGGAGGCGTTCGAGGCGGAGTTCGCCGAGTACTGCGGCGTCCGCCACTGCGTCGGCGTCGGCAGCGGCCTGGCTGCCCTGGAACTGACCCTGAAGGCGGCGGGGATCGGTCCCGGCGACGAGGTGATCGTCCCCGCCTACACCTGGGTTGCCACCTGGATCGCGGTGACCGCGACCGGGGCCGAGCCGGTGCCGGTCGAAAGCGAGCCGGATACCTACAACCTCGATCCGCAGGCGGCCGAGGCGGCGATCAGCTCGCGCACGGCGGCGATCCTGCCGGTGCACCTCTTCGGCCAGCCGGCCGACATGGAGGCGGTCCGCGGGATCGCTGCAGAGCGGGGGCTGTTCGTGCTCGAGGACGCGGCCCAGGCCCACGGCGCCCGCTGCCGCGACCAGCGCGCGGGCAGCCTCGGGGACGCGGCCGGCTTCAGCTTCTACCCCGCCAAGAACCTCGGCGCCTTCGGCGACGGCGGCGCGATCACCACCGACGACGACGCCCTCGCCGACCGCCTGCGCCTGCTGCGCAACTACGGCACCCGCAACCGTTACGAGATCGAGACCGCGGGGGTCAACTCGCGCCTGGCCGAGCTCCAGGCCGCGGTGCTGCGGGCGAAGCTGCCCCACCTGGAGGACTGGAACGCTGCTCGCCGCGCCCTCGCCAGCAGATACGTCAAAGCCCTGGAGGTGGCGGATGGAGTGCGGTTGCCCTCCGTTCGCGACTGGGCCGAGCCGGTCTGGCATCTGTTTGCGATCGGACACCCCGATCGAGACGCCTGCCGTTCGACCCTGAAGGCCGAGGGGATCGAGACCCTGATCCATTATCCGGTCCTGCCCCACCTCTCGCCGGCATATGCCGGGCGCGGCTGGGAGCGGGGGAGCTTTCCGATCTCCGAGCGGCTCGCCGACACCTCATTGAGCCTGCCGCTGTATCCGCAGCTCGCCCCCGAGAGCGCTGAACGGGTCGCTGAAGCGGTGCTGGCGACGCTGGGCGCCGGCTGAGACCAGGACTGTCAGGATCCCGGCCATGAAGCTGCTGCGACGGTCGCGCGGTCCGAAGTTCACCGCTCACAACATCAGGCTCGCGGACGGCACCGAGACGCTGTCAGGCGAGCCGCTGCTCGGTGCCGAGCCGACATCGGTGTCCTATCTGCGGACCCTGCAGCTCTTCTGCCCTCCTCCGGCGCGGGTCGCCGACCTCGGCTGCCTCGAGGGCGGCTATGCGGTCGAGTTCGCCCGCGCCGGCTACGAGGTGCTGGGGATCGAGGGCCAGGCCGGCAATTTCGCCACCTGTCAGTGGGTGGGCGAGCAGGTCGATCTGCCGAACCTGCGCTTCGTGCAGGACGACGTACGCAACGTCCGCCAGCACGGCGAGTTCGACGCGATCCTCTGCGCCGGGCTGCTCTACCACCTCGACAACCCGGTCTCCTTCCTCAACCTGCTCGGAGATGTCACCCGCAAGCTGCTGATCGTCTCGACCAACTACGCGACCGAAGAAGGGCGCGAGCTGGGTCCGGACTCGGCGACTCTTTCGACTGACCTCAGTGAGCACGAGGGCAAGCTCGGCCGCTGGTACGGCGAGCCTGGCGGTCCCTGGAGCTCGGTCGGCAACGAGCGCTCGTTCTGGCTCGAGCGCCGGAACCTGCTGCAGACCATGATCGAGGCTGGTTTTCCGACCGTCTTCGAGCAGTTCGACTGGCTCGGCGACGTGGTCGCGAACAGGACGATCGAGGAGCGGGTGATCTCGGTCTTCGTCGGCGTCAAGTCCGCGGATCCGGTCCCCTCGCATGCCTGAGGCGGCCTGGCGTCTGCGGCTGCGCGCCTGGGCGCGGCGGATCGCACGGCCCTTCCTGGCCGAGGTCTTCGAGCGCCATGACCTCCTCTACGCAACGCTGCGCGACGTCCAGCGCGACCTCGACCGCACCCGCGAGGCCCTGCGCTATGTCTATGACGAGGAGGCCGCCAACCGACGCCGCCTCTATGCGCTGCGCGAGAGCGAGGAGTACGAGCTCGCGTTCACCGAGTCCGAGCCCCTGGTCTCGTTCATCGTCCCGACCTACGATCGGGTGTCGACACTGTCTGAGGTCGCGCTGCCTTCGATCCTCGCCCAGACGTACAAGAACCTTGAGGTGATCGTCGTCGGCGACGGTTCGCCGCCAGAGACCGGCGCAGCCGTCGCCGCGATCGGTGACTCACGCGTCCGCTATTTCAACCGCACCTACCGCGGGCCGTACCCGGATGACCCGCGCAGCCGCTGGCGGGTGATCGCGGGGCCTCCGTACAACGACGGTGTCGCCATGGCGCAGGGCCGCTGGATTGCCGGCCTCGGAGACGACGACTCGGTGCGGCCCGATCACACCGAGCTCCTGCTGCATGCGGTCCGGGAGGGTCGCTTCGAGCACTGCTATGGACTCCAGCAGGTGCACTTCCCGGACGGCGACACGATGAATCTCGGCGAGTTTCCACCCCGGGAAGCGTTCTGGGGGCTGCAGGCGGCGATCTATCACGCCGGTCTCGGGTTCATGGGCATGGAGCGTATGGATGCCCTCTACGACGAGCCAAGCGACTGGTCGTTGTGCCGGCGGATGCTGGCCATCGGGGTGCGGACGTCGATGATCGGCCAGGTGGTCGTCGACAAGCACGAGACGCGGCGCGGCTCGGTGGCCGAGTGGAAGGCCGCCGTCGTGCCGGAGGCCGAGTGAGCTAGCCCCCTGCCGCGGCCCGGAACTCGTCGTAGTCGCGGAAATAGTCGGCCTCGTCGTAGTAGGCCGAGGCGAGCACCATGCAGACCGAGCCGGAGGAGAAGTTGACCAGCTCACGCCAGATCATCGGTGGCATGTAAAGGCCGGAGTAGGAGCGGTTGAGGATCACGGTTCTGCGCTCGGATCCATCGTCGAGGGCCACCTCGAAGCTTCCGCTCATCGCAATGATCAGCTGCTCCAGCTCGCGGTGAGCATGACCGCCTCGGGTCGCCCCCCCGGGCACGTCATAGAGGTAGTACACGCGGGCGATCGGAAACGGGACGTGCCGCTCCTGCTCGACGAACGTGAGGTTGCCCTCGGGAGCGTGGATGACGGGCAGCTTGATGAGCTTGCAGTCCTCGACGCTCACGAGGGCGGCAGCCTAGCACCGGGCCTCCCAGCCTCCCTGCGGGCATAATCGCCGCAACCTATGCCCGGCGAGCCAATCCATCCCAGCGCCGCGGTCGCGGCGACCGAGGTCGGCGCCGGTGTCAGGATCGGCGAGTTCGCCGTCGTGCGCGAGCGAGCCGTAATCGGCGACGGAGCCGTGATCCATCCCCATGCCGTGGTCGAGGAAGGAGTCGAGGTTGGCGCGGAGACCGAGGTCCTGCCCGGCAGCCATCTCGGCCGGGCGCCGAAGGCGATCGGATCGGTCTCGCGCACGCCCACCTACGAGCGCAAGCTGGTGATCGGGCCACGCTGCTCGATCGGCACCAACGCGGTCCTCTACTACGACATCGAGGTCGGCCCCGAGACGCTGATCGGTGACGGGGCATCGATCCGTGAGCTCTGCCGGGTCGGGTCGCGCTGCGTAATCGGGCGCGGCGTCACCCTCGACCGCGAAGCGGAGATCGGCGACGGGACGAAGATCATGGACAAGGCGCATATCACCGGGCTGATGCGGGTCGGTCGCGACGTCTTCATCTCGACCCTGGTCGCGAGCACCAACGACAACAGCATGGGCCGTGAGAGCGACAGCGAAGCTCGGGTCGTGGGGCCAACGATCGAGGACGGGGCGATGATCGGCGCCGGCGCCTCGCTGCTGCCCGGGGTCACGGTCGGGCGCGAGGCGATCGTCGGCTCCGGCGCCGTGGTGACCTCCGACGTCGAGCCGGGGGCGCTGGTCCTCGGGATCCCGGCGCGGCCGGTGTCGCGGGGCGATCGCTGAGATGGAAGAGATTGCGGTCGAGGTCCAGGACCTCGAGAAGACCTTCCGTATCCCGGCCCACCGGGTGACGCGGCTGAAGGAGCGGGCGCTCCATCCGTTCTCGATGCGCGAGAAGAGGGAGCTGCGGGCGCTGCGCGGAATCTCCTTCGACATCAAGCGCGGGGAGTTCTTCGGTGTCGTCGGGCGCAATGGCTCGGGCAAGAGCACTCTCCTGAAGATCATGGCGAGCATCTATGGGGCCGACGCGGGACACGTTCGCATGGCGGGGATCCCGGCCCCGTTCATCGAGCTCGGAGTCGGTTTCAACATGGAGCTGACGGCGCGCGAGAACGTCGAGCTCAACGGGGTGATGATGGGGCTGACCAGGCAGGATGCGAGAGGTCGGCTCGACGCGGTCCTCGAGTTCGCCGAGCTCGAGGACTTCGTCGACATGAAGCTGAAGAACTACTCCTCCGGGATGCTGGTCCGGCTCGCCTTCTCGGTCATGATCCAGTCCGACGCCGACATCCTGTTGATCGACGAGGTGCTGGCGGTCGGCGATGCGGCCTTCCAGCAGAAGTGCGCCGACGTGTTCAGCGAGATCCGCGCCTCGCCGCGGACGGTGATCCTGGTCACCCACGACATGGGGGCGGTGGAGCGCTACTGCCACCGGGCGATGCTGCTGAACCACGGCGAGCTGGAATCGATCGGCGATCCGGACGATGTCGCGAGCGGTTACATGAAGCTCAACTTCGAGCGAGCACCGGTCGACGGCGAACGCCAGGACGGCGACCAGCCCGAGGGCGCCGACATCCAACTCCTCGACGCCTGGTTGGAGGACGGCGACGGCGATCGGGTGGCCAACGTCGAGCAGGGAGCGGCGGTGAGCTTTCACGCCGTCTTCGAGGCCCAGCGCGACGTCAGCGGACCCAGCTGTGGCTTCATGTTCACCAACGGGGGTGGAGTTGACGTCTGCGGCTTCGCCAAGGGACTGGCGCCGGCCGATGAGACCTCGGACAGGATCAGCGGCGGCAGGCGCATGCACGTCAGCGGCAGGATCGACAACCGCCTCGCACCCGGTCGCTACATCGTCAAGTGTTGGGTGCATCGCAACCAGACCCAGGGCGACGTCGTTCTGCAGGTGCCGCAGGTCCTCGACTTCGTCGTCTTCGGCCCCGATTGGACGCCCGGGGTCGCGACCCTCGTCGACGACGTGCGGGCTGTTCCGGAGGGCGGCTCGGACTCCTGAGCGGCGGCGGCGCGGTTCAGCCGCTGGGCAGGAGCTGGATCGACCCGATCCGCCGCATCGGGTAGTCCGCGTAGTCGAGCGAGCCGCGCCAGCGGTCGTGTGCCTCTGTGGAGACGAAATAGGCCTCGGGATCGCCCTCCATCTCGGCGATCGTGGCGTCGAGCTCGTCCGCAACACCTGAGCGCGCGACGATCCGCCGCAGCCGCTCCAGATGCTCCTCGGCGCCCCAGCCGGCGACGACGTGGTCGATCGCATGGATCTGGCAGCCGCCGGAATCCTGGGTGGCGTCACGCGCGGCCTCAAGCACGTCATCGATCGCCTCCAGCGGCACATGCTCGAGGACCGAGATCGAGTACACGCAGTCGAAAGGGCCCTCGAGCGCTGTCGCGGTCGTGAACTGGTCGCGCACGAAGTCGAGGTCCGGATAGGCGGCGCGGAACTGCTCGTACTCGCGTGGGCCGTTGCCGCTGCCGTCGTATGGGTCGACGACGGTGACCGGGTAGCCGAGGCGCGACAGCAATCCGGCGACCAGCGGCTCACCGGCGCCGATCTCGGCCAGCCGTCCGCCTGGGGCGACGTTGCCGAGCACCGCCTTCAGGGTCCAGCAGCGCTGCAGGTCCTTCATGTCGTTGCTGTAGCGCGCGAGGCCGGCGAGGTTGTCGCTGCTGTCGGCGAAGTCGCCGGCGGTTCCGTAGGAGAGCGGCGGGACCGCGAAGCTGCCCTGGTAGCGCTCGCGCAGCTCCCAGAGCCGCTCGTCGGCGATCAGCTTCGCCGAGTCGTTGGCGCCGGCCGGTGCCCCGCCGGGCGCGGCCTGTTCGCGCAGCCGCTGCCGCAGCCCACCGAGCCGCTCCCGAAGCGGAGTGCTCACGCGGCTGCCGCCCGGGAGCCGTGCTCGGCGACCAGCCGGCGGTAGAAGTCGAGCAGGCCCACGGCGTTATCGTGCCAATTCAGCTCCCGCAGGGCGAACTCCCTCGCGCCGGCCGCCAGCCGGGCGGCGAGGGCGGGGTCGCGGACCAGCTCCTCGACCCGGTCGGCGATCTCCGGCGCCGTGCCGCGTTCCAGCAGCAGCACGTTCTCGCCATCAGTGAGGTCGTTGCCGATATTGCAGTGCGGAAGCACGACCGGGCGGCCCATGGCCAGGAACTCGGGCAGCTTCGAGGGAAGGCGGTAGCGGTTGAAATCGTCCGGGGCTCCCGGCTGCACGTAGGCGTCGGCGAGGGCGAGGTGGCTGGGGATCTCGCGCCACGGCACCTGCCCGAGCTCGACCACGCCGTCCGTCAGGGCGCCGAAGGCGCGCGGGTCGACGCCGCCGAGGTTGGTCACCCCGAGCCGCACCAGCCGCACCGGCAGCCCGCGGCGCTGCAGCAGCTTCACGGCCAGGTAGAGGCTGAGCATCTCGTGCTGGTTGGCGAAGTGCATCGTGCCGTGGTAGACGAGGACGAACTCGTCCTCGCGCAGCCCCAGCTGGCGCCGCGAAAGCGGCGGCGCCAGGTCGGGCCGGAAACGCTCGCTGTCGATCCCCGGGCGAGCGAGGTGGTGCGGGCGCCCGGCCCGGTTGAACTCATTCAGCTCCTCGGTGATCACCGTGATCCCGTCCGCCGCGCGCAGGAACTCCGGGTAGCGCTCGGGGTCGGACATGTCGATCGCGTCGGGGCGGTCGTATTCGCGCACCGGCATCCGCCGCAGCTCGCCCTTGGGCAGCATGTCGAAGCTCGAGAGCAGGTAGTCCTCGTTGTCCTCGAGGTGGACGACGTAGGGCAGCCGGAGATGGCCGCAGAGGATTTGGGCGTGCACGCGCACCCGCTCGCGCGGGGTCCAGGCGCAGACCATCGTCTCGCCGGGCCGGCGCTCGTAGTCGCGCCGCCAGCGCGACAGCTCGCCGTAGCGGATGCACTCGAAGCGCGGCTCGCCGACGCCGGCGATCTCTTCCGGGCTGCCGGTGGCGCAGAGCGTCACCTCGCAGCCCAGCTCGGTCATCTCGTTGCCGAAGTGCAGCGCCTGGATCGCGCTGTTGGAGTCGAAAGGCCCGTAGAGCAGGAACAGGACCCTCATCGCAGCGGCCTCGCATGGCGGTCCCAATCGCGCGAGCCGTTGGCGCGCGGGGGCGAGTAGTTGGCGTCCTCGGGCGAGAAGTTGGCGTTGTAGTAGGGGTCGCCGCGGGTCAGCTCGTCGTACCAGAGGTCGACGAACAGGGCCCGGTCGAGGACGTCGAAGGCCGCCTGGCGCGATGCGGTGCGGCGGTGGTCGACCATCGCCGGCTCGGGGGCGTAGACGACCCGCAGCCCTTGCGCGATCAGCCGCTGGCAGAGATCGACGTCCTCGTAGCCGCTCTCGTAGACCTCGTCGAAGCCGCCGCCGCGCTCGAACGCCGCCCGGCTGACCAGCATGCAGTCGCCGCTGACCGCCGAGACCTCGCGCGGGCAGGGCAGCGAACCGTAGTAGCCGTCGCCGTCGGCGCTGCGCCCCTCCAGCACCGGCAGCGCCGGGTCCTCGAGCCCCAGCGCCAGCCCCGCGGCGGCGACGTGGCCGTCGGGCCGCAGCAGCAGCGGGCCGGCGGCGCCGACCCCCGGAAGCCGCGCGTAGAGCAGCAGCCGCTGGATCCAGTCCGGCCCCGCGGGCTCGACCGTGTCAGCAGAGATGAGGAGGTACTCGCCGCCCGCCGCACCGGCGGCGCGGTTCAGCGCCCGCGCCCGGCCGGTGGCGAGCTCGGCTGCCTCGATCACGACCGGCTCCAGGTTCGGGTACTCGGTCTGCTCGAGCAGGCGTTCGGCCCGGCCGCCCTCGGTGGAGGCGATCAGCAGGCTGACCCGCGGCGGCGCCGGGTCGGGGTCCGGGGCGAGCCGCAGCCGGTGCGGCAGCGAGGGATGGGGGCGCGCCCGCGCGGCCGCCCCGAGGCGGGCCAGGTGGGCGTTGACCGCCTTCGCCTGCAACTCCTCGATCCCCGCCTTCTGGCCCTCGCCGGCGGCGATGCTGCCCGGGATCGCGCGCCAGTGGTAGAGGATCTCGTCGACGTGGCCGATCCGCTCACTGCGCTCGGAGATCCGCAGCAGCAGCTCGAAGTCCTGGATCCCGTCGAACTCGGGGTCGAAGCCGCCCGTCTCCTCGACCAGCGCCCGCCGCACGACCAGCAGGTGGCCGACGTACATGACGCCGAGCACGTGCGCCGGGGACCAGTCGGGCTTGTGGAAGGGGTCGGAGTGGCGGCCGCGGGGGCTGATCTTGTCCTGGTCGGTGTAGACGGCGTCGAGCTCGCGGCGCCCGAACTCCTCCGCGACGCGCTGCAGCGCGCTGGGGGCGAGGACGTCGTCGTGGTCGAGGAAGGCGACCAGCTCGCCGTCGCAGAACTCCAGGGCCCGGTTGGACGCCGCCGAGATGCCGCCGTTGCGGGGCAGGAAGTCGGCCTTGATGCGCCCGTCGCGGCGCGCGTAGCCCCCGATCGTGCGCCGCAGCGACGGCTGGCCGGAGCCGTCGTCGACGATGCAGAGCTCCCAGTGGGGATAGGTCTGGCGCCGCACCGAGGCGATCGCCGCCCGCAGGTAGCGGCGCGGCGTCCGGTAGGCCGGCAGCACGACCGAGATCAGCGGCCCCGTGGCCGGGCCAGGGGCCACGGCGGCGCTCATCGGCGCCGCAGCAGGCGCTTGCCGATCCGCAGCGGCGCGGTCAGCTTCCAGCTCAGGCTGCCCTCATAGCTGCGGACGATCTCCTCGATGCGCTGCTCGAGGTCGGCTATGCGAAACGCCTTGCGCATCGACTCACGGTGAAACGCCTCACGCTGGGCGACGAGCCGCCGCTCCATGGCGGCATCGGGCTCGCGGCGAGGCTCTCCGGACGCCTCGTCCGGCTCCGGGGAAGACGCGCCAGGACTCATCGCGGATAATCGTAGCCTCGCGATGGAGGCCGCCGCGCCCAGCACCGAGCTGCGGGAGATCCACGGCCCTTCGGCCGTGGGTGGCGGTCGGCGACGCTTCTTCGATCTCCTCTGGCTGATCGCCATCAACGAGTTCAAGACGAGCTTCGTCGGCACGGCGCTCGGCTACGTCTGGTCGCTGGTCCGCCCGCTGCTGCTCTTCGGGGTGCTGCTGTTCATCTTCACGCAGGTGATCCGCTTCGGCGGGCAGGTCGAGCACTACCCCGCCCTGCTGCTCTTCAACGTGATGCTGTTCACCTTCTTCTCCGAGGCGACCTCTCAGGCGGTCACTTCGGTCGTCGTCAACGAGGGCATCGTTCGCAAGACCCAGTTCCCGCGCCTGGTCATCCCCCTCGCCTCGGTACTCACCGGCGTTCTGGACCTGGGGCTGAACATGATCGCCGTCTTCATCCTCATCCTCATTCTCGGCGTCGGCCCCTTCTGGACCTGGCTGCTGCTGCCGCTATTGCTGCTGCCGCTGCTCGCGATCACGTCGGCGGTTGCAGCGATCCTTTCCTCCCTCTACGTGCGCTACCGCGACATGGCGATCATCTGGGGAGTGCTGTCGACGGCGCTCTTCTACGGAACCCCCGTTCTCTACCCGCTGCAGGAGGGGGTCGTGCCACAGCGCTTCCTCGCGGTCATCAGCCTCAACCCCCTGACCCCGATCTTCAGCCAAGCCCGTAAGTGGATCATCGACCCCAGCGCGCCCGGGGCCGTCTCCGCCGCCGGAGGCTGGTTGAAGTTCGGGATCTCGGTCGCCGCTTTCGTGATCATCTGCGGGCTGGCCGTCTGGGTGTTCAACCGCGAGGCGCCCCGGATCGCCGAAGAGCTCTAGCTTGGGTATGCCGGTGAGCGTGCAGGCAGCCAGAACGTCGCCGTCCAGCCCGGATCCCAAGCTGGAGCTGCTTGTCCCGGAGCAGGACGTCAGCGATCCGGAGCTCTCGATCGTCATCCCCGCCCTCGACGAGGAGATCACGATCGCCGAGTTCGTCGACTGGTGCCGGGAGGGGCTGCGGCGGGCCGGGGTCGCGGGCGAGATCCTGATCGTCGACAGCTCCGCCGACCGCACGGCGGAGATCGCGCTCGAGCGCGGGGCCCGGGTGCTGAAGTCGCCCAAGCGCGGTCTCGGGCGCGCCTACATCGACGCCCTGCCCTTCATCCGTGGCCGCTACGTGCTGATGGGCGACGCCGACTGCACCTACGACTTCCGCGAGCTGGCCCCGTTCGTCGAGCGGATGCGCGAAGGCTACGAGTTCGTGATGGGCTCGCGCTGGAAGGGCTACATCGAGCCCGGCTCGATGCCCTGGCACCACCGCCGGATCGGGACCCCGCTCACGACCTGGATCCTCAACCTCCTCTACTCGAGCGAGTTCTCCGACATCCACTGCGGGATGCGGGGAATCACCCGCGACGCGCTGGAGCGCATGGACCTGCAGTCGCAGTCCTGGGAGTACGCCTCGGAGATGGTGCTGAAGTCGGTCCACATGCGGCTGCAGACGGCCGAGGTGCCGGTCCGCTTCCTCAAGGATCCGGAGGGGCGCGAGAGCCACCACAAGCGCGAGGGCTGGCTCTCGCCCTTCAAGGCGGCCTGGATCAATCTGCGGGCGATGTTCGTCTACGGCTCCGACTTCTTCGTCTTCTGGCCCGGCATATTCCTCGCCCTGCTGGGGCTGCTGATCGTGCTCCCGGTCAGCTTCGGCGACCTCGACGTCGGGCCGGTCACCCTGTCGCTGAACTGGCAGTTCCTCGGCGTGATGGTCCTGGTCGTCGGGCTGCAGGCCTTCTTCCTCGGCTGCATCGGCCAGATCCTCTTCGACTACACCGGCCGCTACCGGCGCCGCTGGCTGCGGGCGTTTCCCTACACGCGCAGCGCCCTGATCGCCTTCGGCCTCGTGATCGCCGGCGTCTGCCTGGCGATCCCGCTGCTGCTCAGCTACTTTCACCACGGCCTCGAGCTCAACACCGCCGACAGCGGCAAGAACCACCTTGCGGTGACCGGGCTGGCGGCGATGATCAGCGGCGTGCAGCTGTTCGTCTTTACCCTGCTGCTGCACGGGACGGTGGCGGCGACCGAGAGCCGCCCCCGCTCGACGGCCGACGATGAGCGAAAGACGGACTTCATACGCTAGGTACTACGGGCGCCTGATCCGCGACTCCGGCTACTCGGTGGCGAAGGGCATGGCGCTGCCTTTCGTGCGCCGCGAGGCGGTTCAGTCGGGGGCGCACGCGATGGCCTACCCGATCTCCTCCTACGCCCCCTGGCAGGCCGACGAGGAGTTCAGCCGCCTTTACAGCGAGGTGCGCAAGCAGACCCTGGTCGACGTCTGGCGCTGCTTCGAGCTCTGGAGCCTGGTCGGCGAGCTGGCCGATGTTCCCGGCGCGATCGTCGAGGTCGGCGTCTGGCGCGGCGGCAGCGGGGCGATCATGGCCGCCCGCGCGAAGGCGCTGGGGATCTCCGACCCGGTCTTCCTCTGCGACACCTGGGAGGGCGTGGTCAAGACCGGCGAGCTCGACACCTACTACCGCGACGGAAAGCACGACGACACCTCGCGCGAGACGGTGCAGAAGCTGGTCCAGAAGCTGGGGCTTGACAACGTCGAGCTGCTGCAGGGGATCTTCCCCGAGCAGACCGCGGACGCGGTCGGCGACCGGGCGCTGCGGCTCTGTCACGTCGACGTCGACGTCTACCAGTCGGCCAAGGACGTCTTCGACTGGGCCTGGCCGCGGCTTTCGAGCGGCGGGGTCGCGGTCTTCGACGACTACGGCTTCCCGGCCTGTCCGGGGGTGACCAGGTTCGTCGACGAGCAGCGCGGACGCGAGGACCGCCTCGTGCTGCACAACCTCAACGGCCACGGGATCGTCGTCAAGCGCTGATGGCGACCGCGCAGAAGTCCGGGCGCTCGGGCGCCTATGGCCAGCACCGCGAGCCGACCGTGGTCGACCGCTTCGGCGTCTGGCTCAGCGGCCGCGCGGTGCGCCGCCACGCCGACCTGCGCGGCAAGGCGGTCGGCGACCTTGGCTGCGGCTATCAGGCCGCCTTCATGCGCACGGCGCTGGATCAGGTCCGCGAGGCGGTCCTGGTCGACATCGCCCTCGCCGATGACCTCCGCCGCCACCCCAAGGTGCGAGCGGTCGAGGGCGAGCTGCCCGGCGCGTTGGCCGAGCTCGCGGACGGCTCGCTCGACGTCGTCCTCTGCCTCTCGGTCCTCGAGCACCTCTCCGAGCCGCAGCGGATGTTGGACGAGATCCGGCGCCTGCTGGCGCCGGGCGGGGCGGCGCTGATAAACGTCCCCAGCTGGAGGGGGAAGGCCTTGCTCGAGCTCTCGGCCTTCCGCTTCGGGCTCAGCCCGGCCGAGGAGATGGACGACCACAAGCGCTACTACGACCCCCGCGACCTCTGGCCGATGCTCGTCCAGGCGGGCTTTCCGCCCAGCGGGATCCGCTGCCGCCGGCACAAGTTCGGCCTCAACACCTTCGCCGCCTGCCGGCTGCCGGGGGGCGGCGCATGAGCTTCGCCGAGGACTACCTGCGGGAGTCGAACGAGATCCTCGCGGCGCTGGACACCGAGGCGGTCGAGAGCATGGCCGCGGGGCTGGCCGCGGTGCGCGAGCGCGGCGGGCGGCTCTTCATCTTGGGGGTCGGCGGCTCGGCCGGCCACGCCAGCCACGCGGTCAACGACTTCCGCAAGCTCTGCGGGTTCGAGGCTTACGCGCCGACCGACAACGTCTCCGAGCTGACCGCCCGCACCAACGACGAGGGCTGGGACACGACCTTCGCCGCCTGGCTGCAGGGCTCGCGGCTGCGGGCCGAGGACGGCCTGCTGGTCTTCTCGGTCGGCGGCGGCGACGCCGAGCGCGGCGTCTCGGCCAACCTCGTGCAGGCGATCGACCTCGCACGCGAGACCGGCGCCGCGGTGTTCGGAGTGGTCGGGCGCGACGGCGGCCACACCGCCCGCGAGGCCGACGCCTGCGTCGTCATCCCGCCGCTCGCCGAGGAGCGGATAACTCCCCACACCGAGGGGCTGTGCGCGGTGGTCTGGCACCTGCTCGTCAGCCATCCCTCGCTGCAGCGCAGCGCCACCAAGTGGGAGTCGCTGCAGTGACGCTCCGGGCCGGGGCGTGAGCCGCTACTTCATCGTCGGCGGCGCCGGCTTCATCGGCAGCCACTTCGTCGACCGCCTGCTCGCCGGCGGCGACGAGGTGACGGTCTACGACAACTTCAGCTCCGGGCGCGAGTGGCACCTCGAGCAGCACGCCGGCGACGAGCGGCTGGCGATCGTGCGCGGCGACGTCAAGGAGCTGGGGGCGCTGACCGAGGCGATGGCCGGGCACGAGGTCGTGATCCACCTCGCCTCCAACCCCGACATCGCCCGCGCCGCGACCGAGCCGGCGATCGACTTCGACGAGGGGACGCTGCTCACCCACCACGTCGTCGAGGCAATGCGGACCAGCGCCACGCCGCGGATCCTCTACGCGTCGGGAAGCGGCGTCTACGGCGACATCGGCGAGACCGAGGCGGGCGAGGACTTCGGCCCCCTGGAGCCGATCTCGACCTACGGCGCCAGCAAGCTGGCCGGCGAGGCGCTGATCTCCTCCTACTGCCACATGTTCGGCCTGCGCGGCTGCGCCTTTCGCTTCGGCAACGTGGTCGGCGCCCGCCAGACCCACGGGGTCGGATTCGACTTCGTCCGCCGGCTGCTCGCCGAGCCCTCGCGGCTTCCGATCCTCGGCGACGGCAGCCAGAGCAAGTCCTACATCCACCAGCGCGACGTGATCGAGGCGGTGCTGCTCGCCGGCGAGCGGACCGAGGAGCCGTTTCGCAGCTACAACGTCGCCACCGGCGACTACATCACCGTGACCGAGATCGCCGACCTCGCGGCCGAGTGCCTGGAGCTGGACCCGGGGAGCGTCGAGTACGAGTACAGCGGCGGCGACCGCGGCTGGAAGGGCGACGTCCCGGTGGTCCGGATTGACACCGCGCGGATCCGCGCCCTGGGCTGGAGCAACGAGATGGGCTCGCGCGAGGCGCTGCGCGACTCGATGCTGGCGATGCTGCCCGAGGCCCGCGCCGGTCGTCTGTGAGGCCGGCCGCCTTCCTCGATCGCGACGGGGTGCTGAACCGCTCGCTTCTGGTCGACGGCATCCCGCGGCCGCCGGACTCGGTCGCCGAGCTGGAGCTTCTGCCCGGGGTCGAGGAGGCGTGCCGGGCGCTGCACGAGGCTGGGCTGGCGCTGGTCGTCGTCTCCAACCAGCCCGACGTCGCCCGCGGCACCCAGACGATCGCGGCGGTCGAGGCGATCAACGACGAGCTCCGGCGCCTGCTGCCGCTCGATCAGGTCCGCGTCTGCCCCCACGACGACGACGACGCCTGCGCCTGCCGCAAGCCGGCGCCGGGGATGCTGCTCGACGCCGCCGCGGAGCTCGGGATCGATCTCGCGCGCAGCGTCATGGTCGGCGATCGCCGGCGTGACATAGAGGCCGGAAAACGCGCCAACTGCGCGACTGTCTTCCTCGACGCGGGTTATCCTGAACGCCCTCCCGAGGCGCCCGATCTGACCGTGCGCAGCCTCGGCGAGGCCGTGCCGTGGATTCTCGAACAGTCACTGAAGGGACGAGCCTGACATGCCCACAGTCGATGACCTGAAGATCAAGATCTTCGCCGACGGCGCCGACCTCGAGGGGATCGCGCGGCTGGCCAAGGACCCGCTGATCAAGGGCTTCACGACCAACCCGACCCTGATGGCGAAGGCCAACGGCTCGATGGTCTACGAGGAGTTCGCCAACCAGGTGCTGGAGGCGGTCGACGGCAAGGCGGTCTCCTTCGAGGTCTTCTCGGACGAGTTCGGCGACATGGAGCGCCAGGCGCGGCTGATCTCCTCCTGGGCCGACAACATCTACACCAAGGTCCCGGTCACCAACACCCGCGGTGAGAGCTCGGCCGAGCTGATCCGCAAGCTCGCCGCCGACGGGGTGAAGCTGAACGTGACGGCGCTGATGACCCCGGCGCAGTCGGCCGAGGTCGCCGACTGCCTCGAAGGGGGTCCGCCGAGCATCATCTCGATCTTCGCCGGCCGGGTCGCCGACACCGGCCGTGACCCGATCCCGCTGATGCGCGAGGCGCTCGATGACCTCTCTGACCATCCCGACGTCGAGCTTCTCTGGGCCAGCCCGCGCGAGCTGCTCAACGTCGTCCAGGCGGACGAGATCGGCTGTCACATCATCACCGTGACCCACGACGTGCTCGCGAAGCTGCCGACCCTGGGCAAGGACCTCGACGAGTTCTCGCTCGACACCGTGAAGATGTTTCACCAGTCGGCCCAATCGGCGTCCTTCACGCTCTGAGCGAGCTTCGACGCAGCGCCGCGATCCGCGTCGGGGCCTCCGTGGCCCTGGCGGCAGTCCTGACGGCGCTGGCGATCTGGCAGCTCTGGGGCCCCTTCGACCAGCGCACCGACATCGTCGGTTACAACGCCTGGGCGGCTTTCAACATCGAGAACTGGATCCGCGGCTACTACCTGGCGGTCGGGTTCTTCCCCCTCGCGGCGCTGCTGATCTTCCTCGGGCTGACCCGGATCGGCCCCCGGCTCGGCCTCGCGCCGCCGCCGCCCCAGGGGCCGTTGCGTGCCGTCACCCCGGCGCCGGCGCAGGGCCCGGCGCTGGCCGCTGCGCCGCTGGCCAATGCGTCAAGCGCCAAGCGGCGGGCGATCGCCGCGGCCCGGATCGGCTTCGCCGGCCTGCTGCTCGGCCTCGAGGTCGGGATCGTCGCCGATTCGATCTGGCTCTGGCTGCCGCTCGGGACCGCGATCTACGCTGCCGCGGTGCTGCTGGCTGCGGCGGCGCTGGGCCGATGGGGCGGCGGGGGCCGCGGCTTCGAGGCGCGGTTGGCGCTCGCGAACTCAGTCGGGGGGCCGCTCGCTGTGGCCGGCCTGGTGGCCGTGTCGGCCACAACCCAGGTCGAGGTCGTGAAGGACTCGACGATCCATCACTACCACTGGTTTCCGGCCTGGCTCGGGCTGCCGCTGGCGGCGGTCGCAGGCGGGTTCGTGGTCCGGGCGGGGCGCAGGACCGAGTCACTTGGTGCCGCGCAGGCACTCGAGCGCGGCAGCCTGCTGCTGCTGACGGCGCCGCTTGCGATCTTCCTGCTCGTCAGTCATTTCTATGGGCCGCCGCCGGGGGTCGACACGTTCCACAGCGGCGAGCAGCTGGTCGGATCGCGGCTGATCAGCGATGGCTGGTTTCCCTGGCGCGATGTCGTCCTCACCCATGGCCTGCTCTCGGACGCCTTCAACCCACTGCCCGGGTTCGCGATCTTCGAGCACAGCCGCTGGGGTGCGGTCATGGGCGTGACCGTGCTGCTACACCCGCTCTACCTGGTCTCGGTCTACCTGCTCTGCGTCTACCTGTTCGGGCGCAACTGGCTGTTCCTGCTGCTGATCGGGCTGCTCTCGGTGGGAACCCTGCTCGGCCCCGAACAGGAGGCACTGGCGGCGGTCGACTTCCGCTTCATATTCTGGCCGCTGATCCTGATCTTCCTCGCGGCCACGCTTGACCATCCCTCGGCTTCGCGGGCGGCGGGGCTGGGCCTGGCGAGCGTCGGCCAGACGATCCTCGTCCCGGAGGCGGCGCCGGCCCTGATCGCGGTTGGCGTCGTGGTGGTGCTCTACGAGTGGTACGGGCGCCGGCCCGGGGATCCGGTGACCGTCACGTTTCAGCGCACGATCTGGTTCTACCTCGCGTCGCTCGCCCTCGCTGCCGCGTTCCTCGGCTACCTGGCCGCAAATGGCGCCCTCGACGACTTCGTCTACGTCAACCGCCAGCTGCTGGCGGAGCACTCGCTCGCCAGCAGCCTGCCGGTCACCCCGTACGGCTACCTGGGCCTGCTCTTCTACTTCGCCGCGATCGCGCCCCTGGTGTCGATGCTGATCTGCGTCGCCTATGCGGTGGTGCGACTGCGGCAGCGGCGCGGCTTTCGCACCGACGAGTGGGTCATGGGCGCGGTCGCGATCTTTCTCTTCTTCTACTACCCGAAGTTCCTCTACCGGATGGATGGGGGGCACCTGTTCCAGACCTACGGCGTGGCGCTGCCCTTGGTCCTCTATGTCGCCTACCGGCTGATCGACCCGCTGGAGCAGATGCTGAGCCGCTGGGTGGCGAGGCGCCGCATACCCTGGCCGACCGCCCACCCGCTCTCCCTCGTGCTGGTGATTCTGGTCACGGTGCTGGCCTGGTCCTCGCTCAGCGACCGGGTCTCCGATGCTCCCGCCAGCTTCCGCGGGAAGAGCTGGGGGGAGCCGAAGTTCGCGCGTCTGGGCTACTCGGCCTACTTCGACATGTCGATGTACCGCGACCTGCACCACGTCATCGACGCCTACCTGAAGCCGGGCGACCGCCTCTACGACTTCAGCAACGAGCCGGCGCTCTTCTTCTACCTGATCGACCGCGACCCGGCGATCCGCTACTTCCACGCCAGCCTCGAGCTGAATGCGGAGCTGCAGCAAAACGCGATCGACGAACTCAAACGCGCCCGGCCGAAGATGATCATCTATGACGACACGATCGTGATCGGCCTCTCCAATTGGGACGGGATCCCGACCATGGTCCGCAACTACCTGATGAGCCGGTGGATCCTCGACCACTACCGGCCCCTTCTTACAACCCACTCGCACACGATCTACGTGCGCCGCGACATGCCACCACTCGCCAAGGTCAATCCGAAGCTGGAGCTGAAGCCGATCGTCCACGGGCTGCCGTTCCAGACCCAGCAGTGCAACTGGGGAAAGGCGCCGAATTTCCTCAGCGGCCCGGGCGAGCCTTCACCAGGAGCGAAGGGCGCCGGCGCCCGGGCGCGCCCACCGGGGCGGCCGACCCTGACGATCGTCGGCTGGGCCGGCGACCCGAAGGCGAAGCTGCCGGCACGGGAGGTGATCGCTGTCGACGGCGGCAGGGTGGTCGGGCGAGCCAGGCCCCACATCGACCGCCCTGACGTCGTCGCCTACGGCCTTCCCTCCGGCTTCGAACGCAGCGGCTTCTCGATCCAGATCCCGGCGGCGAAGCTGGGGTCGCCCGGCGGCCTGCACGTCTACGGCGTCTCCCGTTCCGGCGGCGAGCTCACAGAGCTCGTCCCGCAGGGCGGAACGCCGGCCAAAGGGGAGGTGCAGGTCGGCGGCCGCTCCGTTGCGATCACGCCCAGCGCCGTCTACGGGCAGATCAACCAGCGCGTCCGTCCGCCGCAGATGGAGGTCTCGCCTCCGGCCGGAACGCGCTGGACCGATTACCGCTGGCTAGAGCTCGACGCCGGGCCGAAGGGCTTCAGAGACGGTGACGTCGCGCTCTATGACCGCCAGAGCCGTCCCTCGCCGCAGCGCGAGATCACCTTCAAGACGATGGCCGGAAAGGGCCGCCGCTACATCGTCCCGGTCGACAACTGCGCCCAGTGGCACGGCTATCGCGGCCGCCACCTCTATCTCGACTTCTTCCCCCGCCAGGACGTCTCGGCCGTGCGGCTGATTCGATAGCGCCGTGATCATCACCCGAACCCCGCTTCGGATCACGCTCGGCGGCGGCGGCACCGACCTGCCCTCCTACTACGGACGCCGCGGCGGCGCCGTGCTCTCGGCGGCGATCGACAAGTACATCTACGTCGCCGTCAACCGCACCTTCACCGACGACTACTTCATCAAGTACTCCGAGCTCGAGCGCGCCTCCGAGGTGGAGGAGATCCGCCACCCGATCATCCGCGAGGCGCTGAAGATGCACCCGGTCGGGCCGGCGATCGAGCTCGTCAGCCTCGCCGACATCCCCTCCGGAACCGGGCTCGGCTCCTCGGGCGCCTTCACGGTCGGGGTGCTGCGGACCCTCTACGCGCTGAAGCGCGAGCACGTCGCGACCGGCGGCCTGGCCGAGGAGGCCTGCAACATCGAGATCGACCGCCTCGGGCGCCCGGTCGGCAAGCAGGACCAGTACATCGCCGCCTTCGGGGGCCTGACCAACTTCGAATTCGAGACCGATGGCCGGGTCCACGTCTCGCCGCTGATGATCAGCCAGGAGACCCTGCACGAGCTCGAGGAGCGGCTGCTGCTGTTCTTCACCGGCTACGCCCGCGACGCCGACTCGATGCTCGAGGACCAGCGCAAGCGCTCCGAGTCAGATGACGCGGAGATGATCGCCAACCTCGACACCGTCGCCGAGCTCGGCGCCCGGACCAAGGCCGCGCTGGAGGCCGGCGACACGCGCCGCTTCGGCGAGCTGATGGACGAGCACTGGCAGAACAAGCGCCGCCGCAGCAAGGGGATGTCGAGCGATGACGTCGACCGCTGGTACGAGGCCGGGCGCGAAGCCGGGGCGCTGGGCGGGAAGCTGGTCGGCGCCGGTGCCGGGGGCTTTCTGCTCTTCTACGCCGAGGATCCGGCTCCGGTGCGGGCGGCGATGAGCGAGCTGGGACTGGGCGAGGTCCGCTTCTCCTTCGACTACGACGGTTCCCGGCTGATCGTTCGCGACTGATGCTGCAGTGCGTGATCCTGGCCGGGGGGCTGGGGACCCGGCTGCGCCCGCAGACCGAGCAGATGCCGAAGGCGCTGCTGCCGGTCGCCGGGCGCCCGTTCGCGGACTGGCAGCTGCGCCACCTCTCCTCCCAGGGGGTCGAGCGGGTCCTCTACAGCGTCGGCTACCGCGGCGAGATGATCCGCGACCACGTCGGCGACGGCAGTCGCTGGGGGCTGCGGGTGACCTACGTCGACGAGGGCGAGCATCTGCGCGGGACGGCAGGGGCTCTTCGCCTCGCGCAGGACCTCGGGGAGCTGGAGCCGGCCTTCTTCGTCCTCTACGGCGACTCCTACCTGCCGACCGACATGGGGGAGGTCGAGCGCGCCTGGGAGGCCGCCGAGGCGCCGGCGCTGATGACCCTGTTTCGCAACGACGACCGCTGGGACGCCAGCAACGCGATCCTGCGCGACGGCCGCGTCGTCCTCTACGACAAGTCCCGCCCCGCCGACCGGGTCGCCGAGATGCACTGGATCGACTACGGGCTCTCGGTCCTGCGGCGCGAGATCGTTGCCGATCGGTGCGAGCCCGGCGAGGTCGCCGATCTCGCCGGGCTGCTGCGCGATCTCAGCCTTGCCGGCGAGCTGGCCGGGCTCGAGGTCGGCGAGCGCTTCTACGAGGCCGGCTCGCCCGAGGGGCTGCGCGACCTCGAGGCCTTCCTCGCCCGGGATCCGGTCGAAGACCCCGATTCCTGATATCTAGGTCGGGTGCTCGCGAACCCGCTCCCGTTCGGCCGCGGCAGCTCGCTGCCCCGCCGTCTCGCGATCTCGGGGGCGATCGCCGGCGTCGCCGGGGCAGCCCTGGGGGGCGCCGTGCTGGGGGCGCTCTGGTACCGGCTCCTGCGCCGGCCGCTGCCGAAGTGGTGGGGCGAGATCCGCCTGGCCGGGATCTCGGCCCCGATCGAGATCGTCAGCGACCGCTGGGGGGTGCCGACGGTGCGCGCCCGGACGGCCGAGGACCTCTGGTTCGGCCAGGGCTTCTGCCACGCCCGCGAGCGCCTCTGGCAGATGGACTTCTACCGCCGGGTCACGGCGGGGAGGCTGGCCGAGTTCGCCGGACCCGAGGGGCTGCCGGTCGACCGCCTGATGCGGACCCTCGGCCTGCGGCGGATCGCCGAGCGGGAGGAGGCCGAGCTGGAGCCCGGCCTGCGGGCGCTGCTGGATTCCTACTGCGCCGGGGTCGGCGCCGCGGTCGACTCGGCGCGGGCGCTGCCCTTCGAGATGCAGCTGCTGCGGCTCGACTTCGAGGGCTGGCGGCCGGCCGACATGCTGGCGATCGGAAAGCTGCTCGCCTTTGGCCTCTCGACCAACTGGGAGCACGAGCTGCTGCGCGCCGACATGCTGCGCGAGCTCGGCCCCGAGCTGGCGGCCCGCCTCGACCCGACCTACCCGGCCGGCAACCCGATCGTCATGCAGGAGCAGTGGAGCGGCGACGGGATGGCGATCGCCGGGCAGATCGCCCAGATCCGCGAGTCGATGGGCCAGCCGGTCGGCGCCAGCGGCTCCAACAACTGGGCCGTCAGCGGCGACCTGACCGCCAGCGGTAGGCCGCTGATCGCCGGCGATCCGCACCTGCCCCCGAGCATGCCCGGGATCTGGTTCCAGGTCGGCCTGCAGCTCGACGGTCGCACCGCCCGCGGCGCTTCGATGGCCGGCCTGCCCGGCATATACATGGGTCAGAACGACGACGTCGCCTGGACCTTCACCAACGTGATGGCCGACGTCCAGGACCTCTTCGTCGAGCGGATCGACGGCGACCGCTACGAGTTCGAGGGCGAGTGGCTGCCGCTGGAGATCGAGCAGGAGGAGATCGCGGTCAAGGGCCGCGGGGCCGAGACGCTGGAGGTGCGGCGCACCCACCACGGCCCGATCGTCAACGAGCCCCTGCGCGCCGACCCCGGGCAGCCGCTGGCGCTGCGCTGGCTCAGCCTCGACGAGCCGACCCTGAGCGCCGCCAACGTCCACATCCTCGACGTCACCTCGGGCCCGGAGCTGGTCGAGCTGATGCGCGGCCACTCGACCCCGGTCTCGAACCTGATCTGGGCCGACCGCCAGGGATCGATCGGCTACAAGCTGGTCGGCCGGCTGCCGCTCCGGCGCGGCGACTGCCCCGACCTGCCGAAGCCGGGCTGGAGCGGCGAGTACGAGTGGGAGGGCACGGTGCCCTACGACGAGCTGCCGGAGCTGGTCGACCCCGACAGCGGCTATCTGGTCACCGCCAACAACCGCATCGTCGGCGACGACTTCCCCCACCACATCTCGAGCGAATACCTCGACGGCTTCCGCGCCCGCCGGATCGAGGCCATGCTGCGGGCAAGCGACGAGCACGACATCGACGGCTTCGAGCGCATGCAGACCGACGTCCACTCGATCCCCGGGCTGGAGACGGCGCGGCGGCTGGGCCGCCTGCATGCGCCCGGGCAGCGCGAGACGCGGGCGATCGAGCGCCTGCGCAGCTGGGACGGCTCGATGGCCCCGAGCTCGGTTGCGGCGACGATCTATCAGGCCTTCACGCTGCGGCTCGGGCGCGAGTTCGCGCGCGCCGTGCTGCGCGACCGCGACCTCGCCGAGCGCTACCTGGACCGCTCCGACAACGGCTTCACCAGTCACGTCACCGCACCCTGGCGCTGGCAGTCGCACCTGCTGGCTCTCTGGGCGCAGGCCGACGCGGAGCTGATCGGCCGGCCCTGGGATGCACTCGTGCTCGACGCGCTGCGCGGCGCGCTGGACGACCTCGAGGAACGCTTCGGGCCCGACCCCGAGGGCTGGCGCTGGGGCCGTGTCCACGAGATGGAGTTCCCGCACGCCCTCGGGTCGGCAAACCCGCTGCTGCGCCGGCTGCTCAACCGCCGCCTGCCGACCGGCGGCGCCCAGGAGACGGTGAGCCAGATTGCCTATGACCCCAACGACCCCTTCCGCGCCGTCTGGGCGCCGAGCTGGCGCATGGTCGCCGACCCGACCGATCCCGACTCCTCGCGCTGGCAGATGTTCACCGGCCAGTCGGGTCATCCCGGCAGCCCCCACTACGACGACCTGCAGGAGGACTGGCTCTGGGGCCGCACCCAGCCGATGGCCGGCGAGGGCCCGTGGCAGAAGCTCAGCCTCGAGCCTGCCCGCGACGGACGCGAAGCCGAGTACGCGGGCCACGGTCGTTCTTGAGCCGCCGCGACCAGATCACCCTCGACGAGGCCGAGCAGCGCGAGCTGATCGAGTCCGAGCGGATCGCCGTCGTCGGCAGCTTCGGGCCGCGTGGCTGGCCGCACCTGATGCCGCTCTGGTACGTGCCGCGCGAAGGTGAGATCTGGATCTACACCTACGCCAAATCGCAGAAGGTCCGCAACCTCGAGCGCGACCCGCGGGCCACGGTGCTGATCGAGACCGGGCACGAGTACGCCGAGCTGCGGGGGTTGATGATCGAATCCGAGGCCGAGATCCACGGTGACATCGAGACCGTGTTCCCGCTCGCCGAGCAGCTCACCCTGCGCTACGCCGACGGCATCGACTCGCTCGAGGGCGACGCTCGCGAGGCGCTGAAGGCGCAGGCCGCGAAGCGGGTCGCGGTTCGTTTCCAGGCGCTTCGCACCGCCACCTGGGACCACCGGAAACTCGGCGGTACCTACTAGCCTGCGGAACCGATGCAAGACCTCAAGGGCCTGATCCTCTCGGGCGGCGCCGGCACGCGGCTGCGCCCGATCACCCACACCTCGGCCAAGCAGCTGGTGCCGGTCGCCAACAAGCCGGTGCTCTTCTACGGCATCGAGGCGCTGGTCGAGGCCGGGGTGACCGAGATCGGGATCGTGATCGCGCCCGAGACCGGCGACGAGATCCGCACCGCGGTCGGCGACGGCACCGGCTTCGGGGCGACGATCACCTACATCACCCAGGACAAGCCTGCCGGCCTGGCGCACGCAGTGCTGACCGCGGAGGAATTCATCGGCAGCTCCCCGTTCGTCATGTACCTGGGCGACAACCTGCTCGCCGAGGGGATCACCGGGCTGGTCTCGACCTTCCGCGAGTCGGGGCCCGACGCTCTGATCCTGCTGACCAAGGTCGACGACCCGAGCTCCTACGGGGTCGCCGAGCTCGACGGCGACCGGGTCGTGCGCCTGGTCGAGAAGCCGAAGGACCCTCCCTCCGACCTGGCCCTGGTCGGGGTCTATCTCTTCGGCCCGACGATCTTCGAGGCGGCACGCTCGCTGGAGCCCTCCTGGCGCGGCGAGCTGGAGATCACCGAGGCGATCGACCGCCTGATCGAGGGCGGCCAGCGGGTCGAGTCGGAGATCGTCAGCGGCTGGTGGAAGGACACCGGCCAGCTGGCCGACATGCTGGAGGCCAACCGGCTCGTGCTCGAGGAGCTCGACGGCCAGATCGACGGCGAGGTCTCCGAGGACTCGCGGGTCGAGGGGCGGGTCTCGGTCGCGGCCGGGGCCGTGATCTCGGGCTCGGTCGTGCGCGGACCGGCGGTGATCGGCACCGGGGCCCGGATCGCCGACGCCTTCATCGGTCCCTACACCTCGATCGGCGCCGAGTGCGAGGTGACCCGCTCGGAGATCGAGAACTCGATCCTGCTCGCCGGCGCCAAGGTGACCGACCTCGCGGCGCGCCTGGAGGCCAGCCTGCTGGGCCGCAACGTCAGCCTGTCGCGCAGCGACGGGATGCCGAAGACTCTGCGGATGATGGTCGGCGACAACTCCGAGATCGAGCTGATTTGAAGCTCCTGATCACAGGCGCGGGGGGAATGCTGGGGCGCGACGTGGTGCTGGCGGCGACCAACGCCGGCCACATCGTCTCCGCCCTGGGCCACATCGACCTCGACGTCACCGACGCCGCCGCGGTCGCGGCGCGCCTCGAGCGCGACCGCCCCGACGTGGTGATCAACTGCGCCGCCTGGACCGACGTCGACGGCGCCGAGGCGGCCGAGGATCAGGCGATGGCGGTCAACGGCACCGGGGCCGGCAACGTCGCCGCCGCGGCCGCCGCGGTCGGCGCCAAGGTCGTCTACGTCTCGACCGACTACGTCTTCGACGGCCAGACCGATTCGCCCTACGTCGAGGTCGACCAGCCCGCCCCGCAGTCGGCCTACGGCCGCACCAAGCTGGCCGGGGAGGAGGCGACCACTGCCGCCAACAGGCGCCAGTACATCGTCCGCTCTTCCTGGCTGTTCGGGATCGGCGGCCGCAACTTCGTCGAGACGATGCTGCAGCTCGCCGCCGACCACGGCGAGGTGCTGGTGGTCCGCGACCAGATCGGCTCGCCGACCTACACCTGGCATCTGGCCTCGGGGATCGTGCGCCTGATCGAGGGGACCGCCTACGGGATCCACCACATGGCCGCCGAGGGCGCCTGCTCCTGGTACGACTTCGCGCGCGAGATCTTCGACCAGGCGAAGGTCGAGTGCAACGTGCTCTCGGCGACGACCGACATGCTGGCGCGACCGGCGCCGCGCCCCGCCTACTCGGCGCTGGACACCCAGCGCGACGCCGCGATCCTGCTGCCCTCCTGGCGCGACGGGCTGGCCGGCTATCTGGCCCAGCGCCAGACCGAGCGCGAGGCCGTCGCATGAGGCTGCTGGTGGCAGGCGGGGCCGGCTTCATCGGCTCCAACTACGTGCGGCGCCGGATCGAGGCCCACCCTGACGACGCGGTGCGGGTGCTCGACAAGCTGACCTATGCCGGTCGGCGCGAGAACCTCGAGGGGCTCGAGGACCGCCTCGAGCTTGTGGTCGCCGACATCTGCGAGCGCGACGCGGCCCGGGCGGCGGTAGAGGGCTGCGACGCGATCGTCAACTTCGCCGCCGAGTCGCACGTCGACCGCTCGATCCACTCGCCGGGAGAGTTCATCGAGACCGACGTCTTCGGCACCTTCGTCCTGCTGGAGGCGGCCCGCGACGCCGGCATCCGCCACCTGCAGATCTCAACCGACGAGGTCTACGGCTCGATCGAGGAGGGCTCGTTCACCGAGACCTCGCCGCTGGATCCCTCCTCGCCCTACTCGGCCTCGAAGGCCGGCGGCGATCTGATCGTCTCCGCCTTTGCCCACACCTACGGCGCCGAGGCCCTGATCATCCGCGCCTCGAACAACTACGGCCCCCACCAGCACCCCGAGAAGCTGATCCCGCTGACGATCCTCAACTGTCTCGCCGGCGACCCGGTGCCGGTCTACGGCGACGGCGGCCAGGTCCGCAACTGGCTCTTCGTCGATGACTTCGCGTCTGCGATCGATGCGGTCCTGGAGCGCGGCGAGCCGGGCCAGGCCTACAACGTCGGCGGCCCCGACGAGCTGCCCAACATCGACGTCGTGCGCCGGGTGCTGGAGCTGACCGGCCGCGACGAGTCGCTGATCGAGCACGTCCAAGACCGGCCCGGCCACGACCGCCGCTACTCGCTGGCCTCGACCAAGCTCGAGGCGCTGGGCTGGAAGGCGCAGGTCTCCTTCGCGGAGGGGATCGAGCGCACGGTCGGCTGGTACCGCGACAACGAGGCCTGGTGGGCGCCGCTGCGCTCGGGCGAATACCGCGAGTACTACGAGCGCCAGTACGGCCGCGCGCTGGGCTGATGACCGGCAGGGTCGAGAGCCGGCTCGACGGCCTGGTGGTGATCGAGCCGCCGGCCTTCGGCGACGACCGCGGCTTCCTGGTCGAGACCTACCGCAAGGACGTCTGGCGCGAGATGGGAGTCAACCTCGACTTCGTCCAGCACAACCACTCGCGCTCGGCCCGGGGAACCCTGCGGGGGCTGCACTTCCAGCTCCAGCCCGGGCAGGCGAAGCTGGTCCGCTGCTCGGCGGGGCGGATCTTCGACGTCGCGGTCGACCTGCGCCGCAACTCGCCGACCTTCGGCCAGTGGGAGGGCTACGAGCTCGACGACTCCAATCACCGCCAGATGTTCATCCCGATCGGCTTCGGCCACGGCTTCTGCGTCCTCAGCGAGGAAGCCGACGTCGACTACCAGCTCTCCAGCTACTACGACCCAGATGCCGAGGCGGGGATCGCCTGGGACGACCCCGACATCGGGGTCGAGTGGCCTGTCGCCGAGCCGCTGCTCTCCGATCGCGACAAGACCGCGCCGCGCCTGGCCGAGGTGCGGGACTCGCTGCCGTTCTAGTTCGCGCCGGTACGCTCGCGCCGCTTTGCGTCCAGTGCCTCGGCCTTGGCTTCCCACTTGGCGCGGGTCGCCACCGGATCGCGGCCAGCGTCCACCGGCGGTGCCAGGGCCCTGATCTCGGCCAGCAGCCGCGCCGACAGCTCGGCCGGGCTCTCGTCCGGGCGTGTCTGGCCGGATGCGGGCTCGAAGAAGCGCACCCGCGCCGCGGGGCGCTTCGGGAAGCGCGCGTAGTCGGGGGTTCCCTCGACCGTCGCGCAGACCAGCCGCGCCTCGGGCACCTCGACGGCCAGCCGCCCGAAGCCGCTCTTGGCGCGCATCTCGCGCCCGACGGAGATCGTCCCCTCCAGAAAGACGCCGATGCAGGCGCCGTCGCGGAGCGCGGCGATCGCGCTGTCGAGGGCGCCGCTGTCGCCGCTGGCGCGCTCGATCGGCACCTGGCGCATGCCGTTGAGGATCGGGCTGAGCCCGCGCACGTCCCACAGCGCCGCTTTGGCGAGGGCACGGATCTGTCGCCTGCGGCTCGCCGCCATGCCAATCGCGATCGGATCGAAGTAGGAGTCGTGGTTCGCCGCCAGCAGTACCGGGCCGCCGCGCGGCAGCGCCTCCAGCCCCTCGACCCGCATCCGTCCCCACCAGGCGAGCGGACGGCAGACCGCCATCGCGAGGCGGTAGGTGGGGGTGATGGGTTCCGGGGCCTCGCCTGTCACCGCGGGAACGCTACCGGGCGCGGCAATCCATCCGGCGTGGGCGGTTTGGGCACCTGCGTAAGATCAATCGGTTGGCCTCCGAGCGAAATACGAGTGCGAAAGACCCCCTGGCGCCGTTCTCGGCGCCCGTGCGTGAGTGGTTCGAGCGCTCCTTCGACGCCCCCACGCCTGCGCAGGCAGGCGGCTGGCCGGCGATCTCGAGCGGCTCCAACACCCTGATCTGCGCCCCGACCGGCTCCGGAAAGACGCTGGCGGCGTTTCTCTGGGGGATCGACAGCCTAGCCAGCCGTCCCGAGCGCGGCGAGGGCACCCGGATCGTCTACGTCTCGCCCCTGAAGGCGCTCTCCTACGACATCGAGCGCAACCTGCGGGCGCCGCTGGCTGGTATCGGGGCCGAGATCTCGGTCGGCCTGCGGACCGGCGACACGCCGCAGAAGGAGCGCCAGGCGATGCGGCGCAACCCGCCCGACATCCTGATCACGACCCCGGAGTCGCTGTACCTGATCCTTTCCTCGGGGGCGCGCGAGATGCTGGGCTCGATCGAGGCGGTGATCGTCGACGAGATCCACGCCGTCGCCCAATCGAAGCGCGGCTCGCACCTCGCCCTGACCCTGGAGCGGCTCGAGCAGCTCGCCAAGCGCGAGAACCCCGACGCCACCCTGCAGAGAATCGGCCTTTCGGCTACGCAGCGTCCTTTGGAACGGATCGGCAGCTTCCTTGTGGGACCGAACCGGGAGTGCACGATCGTGGACGCCGGTCGCTCGAAGAAGCTCGATCTCAAGATCCATGTGCCCGTTGAGGACATGACTGAACCCGGGGCCGCCTCCCAGGGTGGAGACGCTTCGTCCGCGGGTGGTGCGACGGAGCCGGTTTCGGCTTGGCGCGCAGCTCCGCGAGCACCGGCCGAAAGCGGGTCCGCCGCGACAGGACCCGCGGCCGAAGACGCCGAGCCCTCTCCGGAGCGCATCGATCCCGGGCCTATCGAGGCCTCCCTCGATCCGGCGACGAACGCCAGGTCGATCTGGCCGGCGATCTACCCCGAGCTGCTGCGATTGGTCCAGGAGCACACGTCGACGATCATCTTCGTCAACAACCGCCGCGGCGCCGAGCGGCTGGCCAAGCGCCTCAACGAGCTCGCGGCCGAGCAGTCGATGGGGGAGCTGCCGGCGACCGAGCACGCCGGCAACGGCAAGCCGATCTTCGACGAGATCCCGGAGGAAGACCTGGTCGCGCGGGCCCACCACGGCTCGCTCTCGCACGAGGAGCGCGCCCACGTCGAGGAGCTTCTGAAGTCCGGCAAGCTGCCCTGCCTCGTCGCCACCTCCTCGCTGGAGCTGGGGATCGACATGGGCGCCCTGGACCTCGTGATCCAGGTCGAGTCGCCGAAGTCGGTGACCCGCGGGCTGCAGCGGATCGGCCGCGCCGGGCACGGGCTCGGCGAGGTCTCCAAGGGCCGCATCTTCCCCAAGTTCCGCGCCGACCTGCTCGAGTGCGCGGTGGTCGCGAAGCGGATGCGGTCGGGCGAGATCGAGGAGACGGTGATCCCGCAGAACCCGCTCGACGTCCTCGCCCAGCACCTGGTCTCGATGGCGGCGCTGGACGAGTGGGAGGTCGACGAGGTCGAGCAGCTGGTCACCTCGGCGCAGCCGTTCGCCGAGCTCTCGCGCGAGCAGCTGGAGAACGTCCTCGACATGCTCGACGGCCGCTATCCCTCCGAGCGCTTCGCCGAGCTGCGGCCGCGGATCGTCTGGGACCGCACCGCGGGCACGATGCGCGGCCGCAAGGGGGCCCGCCAGCTCGTGGTTACCAACGCCGGCACGATCCCCGACCGCGGCCTCTACGGCGTCCACCTGCCCGATGGCCGCCGGGTCGGCGAGCTCGACGAGGAGATGGTCTACGAGGCCCGGCCCGGCCAGACCTTCCTGCTCGGGGCGACGACCTGGCGGATCGAGGACATCACCCGCGACCGCGTCATCGTCACCCCGGCCCCCGGAGTCCCTGGCGCGGTGCCGTTCTGGCGCGGCGACGGGATCGGCCGCCCGGCCGAGCTCGGCAAGGCGATCGGCGCCTTCGCCCGCGAGGCGGTCTCGGCCGACCCGGCGACCCTGGCCGCCGACTACGACCTCGACGACCGCGCGGCCCAGAACCTCGTCGCCTACCTGCAGGAGCAGCAGGCGGCGACCCGCGTCGTCCCCTCCGACGAGGCGATCGTCGTCGAGCGCTTCCGCGACGAGATCGGCGACTGGCGGATCTGCGTCCTCTCGCCCTACGGCGGCCGCGTCCACGCCGCCTGGGGGCTGGCGCTGTCGGCGAAGATCCGCGCCGAGCGCGAGCTCGAAGTCGACGCGATCTGGTCCGACGACGGGATCGTCATCCACCTCCCCGACGCCGACGAGGCGCCGTCGCCGGACATGGTCCTGATCGAGCCCGACGAGCTCGAGGACCTGGTCGTCTCCGAGCTCGCGGGATCGGCCCTGTTCGGGGCCCGCTTCCGCGAGAACGCCGCCCGCTCGCTGCTGCTCCCGCGCGCCTACCCCGGCAAGCGCACGCCGCTCTGGCAGCAGCGGCTGAAGTCGCAGAACCTGCTCGAGGTCGCGCGCGACTTCCCCCGCTTCCCGGTCATCCTCGAGACCTACCGCGAGTGCCTGCGCGACGTCCTCGACCTGCCGGCGCTCGACGAGCTGCTGCGGAACCTGCACTCGCGCCGCCTGACCCTGGTCGAGGTCGAGACCCAGACCGCTTCGCCCTTCGCCTCCTCGCTGCTCTTCGACTACGTCGCCACCTACATGTACGAGGGCGATACCCCCAACGCCGAGCGGCGGGCGGCGGCGCTGGCGCTGGACCGCGACCTGCTGCGCGAGCTGCTCGGACAGGAGGAGCTGCGCGAGCTGATCGACCCCGAGGCGCTGGAGGAGGTCGAGGCCCAGCTCCAGCACCTGACCGAGGCCGGCCAGGCCCGCGACCGCGACGCCCTGCAGCAGGTCCTGCGCGACCTCGGCGACCTGACCCTGGCCGAGTGCGAGCAGCGGGCCAGCGAGGGCTACTCGGCCGAGTCGATGCTCTCCAAGCTGGTCGACGAGCGCCGCGCGACCGAGATCCGGGTCGGGGGCGAGCAGCGCTACATCGCCGCCGAGGACGCCGGCCTCTACCGCGACGCGCTCGGGGTCCCGCCGCCGGGCGGGCTGCCCGACTCCTTCCTCGAGAGCCCCGACGACCCGCTCGCGACCCTGGTTCGTCGTTACGCGCGAACCCACGGCCCGTTTCCAACCGGCCAGCTCTCCAACCGCTACGGCGTCGATCTCTCCTCGCCCCTGCGCGAGCTCGAGCGCTCCGGCGAGCTGGTCCGCGGCGAGCTTCTGCCCGGTGGCACGGAGCGCGAGTGGTGCGACTCCGACGTCCTGCGGCGGGTGCGGCGCAACAGCCTCGCCCACCTGCGGCGCGAGGTCGAGGCCGCCGACCAGCGCGAGCTGGCGCGCTTCCTTCCCAGCTGGCAGAACGTCGACGTCCACCGCGCCTCCGGCGCCGGCAGCGACCGCCTGCGCGAGGCGCTGATCCCGCTCCAGGGGGTGGCGCTGACGCCGGCGGTCTGGGAGCGCGACGTCCTGCCGCGCCGGCTCGGCGCCTACAGCCCCGCCTGGCTGGACGAGATCTGCACCAGCGGCGAGCTGGTCTGGATCGGCGCCGGGTCGCTGGGGCGCAGCGACGGCCGCGTCGCGATGTACTTCCGCGAGGACGTGCGGCTGGCCGGGCCGCCGCCGGCCAACGCCAAGCTCGAGCGCCCCGAGGGCGAGCTTCAGGACGCGATCCGCGAGCGCCTGCTGGCCGGGCCCAGCTTCTGGCTCGACCTGGTCGCCGACCTCGAGGGGTCTCCGCAGGAGCTTCACGAGGCGCTCTGGGACCTCGCCTGGGCGGGCGAGGTGACCAACGACGCCTTCGCGCCGCTGCGCGCCCCGCGGCTGCGCGCCGTCCGCGCCTCGGAGCCCCGCGGGCGCCGCTTCTCGCGCCGCCGCGCCGCCGCCGGGCAGGCGGTCCAGGGACGCTGGTCGCTGACCGCGCCGCTCTTCGAGGGCGCGCCGCCGGCCGGGCCGCGGCTGCGGGCCCAGGCCGAGCTGATGCTGGAGCGCTACGGAATCGTCACCCGCGAGAGCGTGCTGGCCGAAGGGGTGCCGGGGGGCTTCTCGACCCTCTACGGGGAGCTCGGCAATCTCGAGCTGCTGGGGACCGCCCGCCGCGGCTACTTCGTCGAGGGCATGGGCGGAGCCCAGTTCGCGCTGCCCGGCGCGGTCGAGCGGCTGCGCTCGCTGCCCGCCCCCGACGGCGGCTTCCTCGTCCTCGCCGCGACCGACCCCGCCAACCCCTACGGCGCCTCGCTTCCCTGGCCCAAGCTCGAGGGCTCGCGCCGTCCCGCCCGGGCGCCCGGAGCCTTCGTGCTGCTGCGCGACGGCGAGCCGCAGGTCTACCTCGAGCGCGGCGGCAGAGGAATCCTGCGCCTGCGCGAGCTCGACGAAGCGGAGCTCGGCGAGTCGATGGCGGCGATCGCCGACGCGGTCGCCGCGGGGACGATCCCGAAGCTGGGGATCGAGCGCGTCGACGGCGAGGAGGTCCTCGGCTCGGGGACCGAAGAAGCGCTGATCGCGGCCGGGTTCAGCCGCGGCCCGCGAAAACTGGTGAAATCGGCGTAGGTTCAGGATGGCCGAGGGGGACACGATCCAGCGCACCGCCCGCCGTCTCGACGCCGCGTTGGCGGGGCGGCAGGTCGATGTGCGCGCTCCCAACCCGCGCGGCCAGGCGACCGGGGTCGAGAAGCTCGCCGGCAAGCGCGTCGAACGGGTCGAGTCGCGTGGCAAGCACCTGCTGCTCCACTTCGAGGGCGACCTCGTCCTGCACAGCCACCTGGGGATGAACGGCGCCTGGCACGTCTACGGCAACGAGACCCGCTGGCGCAAGCCGGCGAGCACGGCCTGGGTGGTGCTGAGCGCCGACGGCACCGAGGCGGCCCAGTTCGGCGGCCCGACGCTACGCCTGCTCGACGCCTCGAAGCTGAAGCTCGATCCGACCCTGAGCCGGCTCGGGCCCGACATCCTGGCCGACGACTTCACCGTCGCCGACGGGGTCGAGTCGCTGCGCCGCGGCGACCGAACCCTCGGCCTCGGCGAGGCGCTGCTCGACCAGCGCCTGCTGGCCGGGGTCGGCAACATCTTCAAGAGCGAGGGCTGCTTCGCGGCCGCGATCAGCCCCTGGCACTGGCTCGGGGAGCTCGAGGACGACGAGCTCGCGCACGTCGTCCGCAGCACCCGCGAGCTGATGCGCGAAGCGGTCGAGAGCGGCCGCCAACCGCGACAGGTCTACCGCCGCGCCGGCGAACCCTGCCCGCGCTGCGGAACCCCGCTGCGCTCGCGCGGCCAGGGCGACGACAACCGGGCCACCTACTGGTGCCCGTCCTGTCAGTCCTAGGCTCGCGAGCGGCTCAGGCGAAGGTGACGGTGACCACGGCGTGGTTGTGGTCGCCCATGGCGCCCCTGATCCGGGCCACCTCGCCGTCGGTGTAGAGGCCGGCGAAGGGCGGCGCCTCGCCGAAGGCCTTGGTTATGCCGGTGACCTCCTCCGCCTGGCCGTGCCCGAGCACACGCCGGCGCCCGGCGCAGTCGAAGACCAGGGCCGCCTTCGGGCAGTCATTGCCGAGCGAGGCCAGCGAGGCGTTGACCGAGTCCCAGCCCGAGCTGACCAGCTCGTTGAGGCTGAGGACCGTGAACTCGACTTCGGCTCCGGCGGGGATGTTCGTCGAGCAGAGGAGCCCGCGGTCGCCGCAGCGGCCGAGGATGTGGCGCAGGCGCCTGTTGCCGTGCGCCTCGGGCTGGGCAAGTGGATGGGTGATCGCCATCGCCTCGAAGGCCTCGTCGCTGAGCCGTCCGCCGCGGCCGCCGACGCGCTCGATGTAGACCTCCTCGGCGGGACGGCCGTCGATCTCGGAGATCTCGGTCCCGTCGCTGCGGGTCACCACCGAGGCCTCGCCGACGACGCTGCAGGAGTGCGCGTTTCCGAGCCCGATCGCCCGCTCCGAGCGCAGGGCGACGGCGACGACCGCGTTCTCGACCGCCTCGCCGTTTGCGTAATGGGACGGTTCGGAGCCGCTGGCGGCGCCGCCGGCAAGTGGAATCTCGGGCCCGGCGGCCTCGTAGGCGCCGGCGATCGCGTCGGCGAGGTCGCCGGCGCGGACGTCGACCAGCAGCATCAGCAGCGAGGGCTCGCCGGAGACCCGGTCAAGCGCCTCGCGGGCGGCTGTAAGCCCGGCGCCGCGAAAGTCCTGCCCGGCGTCGCGGCCGACGCCGATCCCGCACTGGATCGACTGCCCGAAGGCAACCGCGGCGCAGCCGCTGTCGATCGGCTCGTTGGCGGCGAAGACGCCCTTGCCGGTCATCCCGACCGACGGGGCGCCCCCGGCGGCCTCGTGCAGCTCGGCCGCTGCCCGGCGCGAGTCCTCCTGGCCGGCCGTGAAGGCGACCAGCAGACCGACGTCGCCGCCGAGCGATTCGACCGCCGCGGCGGTCGCTCGGGAGACGGCTTCGGCGCCCGAAGCGCTGCCGGCGCCGGCCATCGTCGTTGCCACGGGAACCGCCATCGAACCTCTATCGGCTGCATCCCGCCCGCCCTTTCGCATGGGCGCAAAGAACCGACGCACGTCCAGGGACGGGACTTCGCGATAATCGTTGCGTGGTGGTGAAGCAGGAGAGTGCCCTGGAGTTGCTCGGGAGGGTTCCACTGTTCGCCCAGCTGGAGGGCGACGAGCTGGAGCGCTTCTCGCGCGTCGCCGTTCCGCGTTCCTTTCCCAGCGGCACCCGGGTCTTTCACGAGGGCGATCACTCCGACGCCTGCTACATCGTCCGCAGCGGCAGCTTCCGGGTCACCCGCGAGCACCCGGACGGGCGGGCGATCACGCTCGCCAACCTCGGCGTCGGCGACATCTTCGGCGAGCTGGCGATGCTCGACGGCGAGGTCCGCTCGGCCAGCGTCGAGGCGCTCGACGACGGCGAGCTGCTGGCCCTGCCCGGGGCCGACGTCAGGGCGCTGCTCTCGCGCCACCCCGAGATCACGGTCAAGCTGGTCGCCGCCCTGGTGCGCAGGCTGCGGGCGGCGAACGAGCGGATCTCACGCCAGTCCTTCCAGACGGTCCCGAGCCGGGTCGCCGGGGTCCTGCTGCAGCTGGTCGCCGAGGAGACGCCGATGCAGGACGCCGACGGGATAACGATCCGCATGAACCAGGCTGACCTCGCGCAGCTCGCGGGTACCTCGCGCGAGAGCGTCAGCCGCTTCCTCGCCGACCTGGAACGGGCCCACGTGGTGCGCTGCGGCCGCGGCAGGGTCACGGTCGTGGAGCCGGCGAAGCTGCGCAACTACATCTTCTGAACCCTGCAGGCCGAGAACCGACCGAGGGGGAGGGCTTCGAGGAGCAGCGCGGCGCGATGGTCGAGCGCCAGCTGCGGCGGCGGGGCATCTCCGACCAGCGCGTCCTCGACGCGATGCGCGAGGTGCCGCGCGAGCTCTTCGTCCCCGAGGAGCAGCGCCGCCGCGCCTACGCGGACTCGGCGCTGCCGATCGGCAGCGGCCAGACGATCTCCCAGCCCTGGATCGTTGCCGCGATCTGCCAGGCGCTGGAGCTCGGGGGCTCCGAGCGCGTGCTCGAGATCGGCACCGGCTCCGGCTACTCGGCCGCGGTGCTGGCGCGGCTGGCCGCCGAGGTGATCACGATCGAGCGCCACGCCGAGTTGGCCGAGGAGGCCGGGGCGCGGATCCGCGGGCTCGGGATCGAAAACGTGGAGCCGATCGTCGGCGACGGCAGTCGTGGGCTGCCCGAGCGGGCGCCGTTCGAGGCAATCGCCGTCCACGCCACCGCCCCCGCCGTGCCTATGAGCCTGATCGACCAGCTCGCCGACGGCGGGCGCCTGGTCGTGCCGGTCGCGGCCCGCGGCTCGGACATGCTGACCCAGTACCGCCGCCGGGGAGACGAGATCGCCACCGTGGCGATCGGGCCCTGCCGCTTCGTTCCCCTGATCGGAGCCGAGGGTTTTGGGGGCTAGGCGGCGCTAAGCGAGCGTCACGGCCCATCCGGTCGGGGGCGCGAATCTCAGATACGCTCGCGGCGAGATGAGGAATGGCGGCATCTACGTCCTGAACTTCTATTCGGCGGTTTTCGTCGATCAACTGAAGCGCGGCCGCAAGACGGCGACGATCAGGCTCGGCGACAAGAGCGGCAAGTACGAGCGCGGGCAGGTGGTCTGGGTGACCGTCGGCTTCAGGCACAGCCCGCGCGAGAAGATCTTCTCTGCCGTCATCGATGACGTCGAGATCAAGAAGGTCGCCGACCTCTCGCCGCGCGACATCGAGCACGACAACCCCGAGTTCCGGCGCCTCGACGAGACCGTCAACTTCCTCGAGCAGATCTACGGCCGGCCGGTCAGCGAGGAGGACATGGTCACGGTGATCCGTTTCTCGCAGATCGTCGAAAGACCTGGCAGCCACTTCGGCAACGGCGAGACGCCGTCGCGCAACTGAGACACCTCTCACCCCGATGACCGAGTACAGGTTCCTCACCACCTGGCTGCTCGAATGCGAGCGCGAGCGGGTCTGGGACGCGATCCACGACCAGAAGTCGTGGCCGGGGTGGTGGCGCGGGGTCGAGGAGGTGGTCGAGCTGGAGCCCGGCGACGAGAACGCGCTCGGCTTGCGCTCGCGGATGACCTGGCGCAGCTTCCTGCCCTACGACCTCGTCTTCGAGAGCCACACGACTCGGGTCGAGCGTCCGCACCTGCTGGCCGGCGAGGTCGACGGCGAGCTGGCCGGCGGCGGCACCTGGCGCCTCTACGAGCAGGGCGGCGCCACCGCGGCGCTTTATGAGTGGAACGTCCGCACAACCCGGCCCTGGATGAACCTGCTGGCCCCGGTCGCCCGCCCCGTCTTCGCCTGGAATCACAACTGGGTCATGGCCCGCGGCGGCGAGGGGATCGCGGAGCTGCTCGGCTGCCGCATGATCGCCAGCGGCTAGCTCTCTCTCGACCGGGGGTTATCCCGTTGATGCACGGACCTCGATACCCTCTCGGTCGTGGAGGACGCCGAGAGGTTTCACTGGTTTAGAGAGCAGGTCGGAAAAGCTCAGTTCGGGTTGTTCATTACCCGGGGCGCGTTCCAGACGATTCTCTTTTACGTTGCGTCTGCCATCACGACGGCGGTTGCGGCGGTGGTGGCCTCGCAAGTCAAGAACCCTTCGGTGGTTCTGGTGATCGGTCTCGTACTTGCGGGTGCGCTCGTCCCGCTTGTCCTGATCTTCATATGGGCGTTCTTCACCGCTCCCCACCGGGCGATGGTGGTTCAGATCAATGCCCTTGACGCAAGAGTGGAGGCCCTGCAACAGCAGGTCGGTGATTTGCTTGAAGAGAAGTTCGGTGACCCTCTTCAGTTCTTGCCGATCTACCACGCACTCCGAGTTGATGCGCGGGAAGCACTAAGGATCATTCGACGCGCGGAGGAGACACGAAAGACTTGGGGTCTTACTGGCGCTCCCGAGTACCGGGAATGGAAGAAGCACAAGGATCAGATTGCGACCAACCCGTGGGCGCGGCTTGACGGGCTGTATGGCGATCTCTTGGAGGCCTTCGACCATGTCGAGCGACTGGCTACATCGGTGCGTTTTCGAAGTCGACCAGTTCAGGAACAGGACGACCTAGGAACGGCTATCGCGGCGTTGGAAGTCGCTGAGGTAGGGCTGTCGTTCTCAATCGAGCGTTTGGAGGGGCTGACTGTCCCAGACGAAAACCGGCCGCCTTGGAATCAGATGCACCTAGGCGATGAGGAAGAATCGTGAGCCGGCCAGCCTGCGAGAACCACTGGCATGGGGGACCACCGTTTAGGGGCTCAGGCAAGTACCGGGTCTCGCCGGTTCGGAGCGACTCGCGACGTTGTGCTGTCGTTGAACTCGAATCCGCCTCGCTCTTCCAGGAGCTGGAGGACGTGTCCAACCTGGTTATGGACTTCGCTGATCGAGGATGCCTCGACTGTGAACTCGATCTCGATCTGATCGCCGTCGAACCCGACTGCTGCACCGAGCGCGGTGTCGGCGGCGTGTTCAAGCAAGCAATCGAGAGCCTTTTCGGTTTCCTCTTCGAGGACGTCCTGATCCATCGGCTCGTCGGCCTGCAGATGAACGATGACCTGAAATTCCATACGAGGCTCGCTGCCTCCAAAGAGGCGGCTCAACGGGTTGCCAAACGCCAGGATGCGCATCATCTCACCACCGGAGGAATCGGGCGCTGCGCCTCAGACCTTGAGCTTGCGGCGCCCGAACAGGCTGCGAAGGTTCCGCATGGAGCGCGGGTCGCTCGGGGTGTTCGGCACCAAGACGCCCGATCCTTGACCAGGCGGCGGGTAGCACATGACCTTGCCCTTGCCTGTCTGCCTGGCCCACCAACCAGCCTTCCAGGCTTTCTTAATGAGCCCGTCGTGGTCCTTATCGCTGACACGTGGTCGCTTGGCATTGGGGTTCGCTTTTCGTTTGGGGTGCATCGCGGTCTCCTCGGAACACGTCCGAGCGCCGCGTCAAGATCTGCTTGCTCGGTCTCAGACCCCAACGCGCTTCGGAAGTTTCGGGCGGGCTCGCTGGCTGCAACCAGCGAGCTTTTTCTTTTCATCTTCCAGAAGGGCTCGGACGGCGACCGCTCGCTATTTGCCGTTAACAAGCTCCTTCAGTGGCAGTGTTTCGCCGTCGATCAGCCGGACCAGTGTGTCCCTGAACAAGTAGGGGTTGTCGCGGTTGTTGAAGCGGAACGAAATCTCGTCGAGGTAGGCGGGCAGGTGCTTGGTCGAGAGTTGGTGATAGGTCCCGGCCACGCTGCGCTTCAGAAGCGACCACACGCCCTCCACGGTGTTCGTATGGACCTGCGCTCGCACCCATTCCTCGTTGTGGTGGTTGACCACCTTGTGCTGGGTGTCGTCGTCGGAGAGGTCACCCCACGCGGGAGCCGCGTCGGTGTAGATCGCCTTGGCTTCGTCGGCAACGGTTTTGTCGATGAACTTCCGTCGAGCTGTCCGCGATGCTCGCCCAGCTCCACCTTGGACCCGAAGGCGAATCTCGCCGCCGCGCTGAACGGCGCCCATGACCATCGTCTTGTTGGCGTGAGGACCACCGCCACCGGGAAGGTCGGCGAGAAGCCGCCGAGGAAGGTTTCGTCAATCTCCACGATCCCCGAGAGTGGAACGGGCGAAGCCTCTTCCATGGCCGAGCGAATGCGATGTCCGAGATACCAGGCGGTTTTATAAGTCACGCCGAGCGTTCGCTGCAACTGCTTGGCGCTGATCCCCTTCTTGGACTCAGCGATCAGATAGGTGGCGAGAAACCACTTCCACAGGGGCAGGTGCGAGTCGGCAAAGACGGTGCCGACCGTGACCGAAAAGCGGTAATCGCAAGAGCGACAGCGCAGCTGCTTGCGGCCCTTGATCTTCGCGGCATCGCGGGAAGAGCAGCGCGGGCACTCAGCGCCCTGGGGCCAGCGCAATTCCTCGAGAAAGTCTCGGCACTTCTCTTCGGTGCCGTATCGCTCGATCATCGTTGGCAGATCGAGGGTGCGTGGGCGTTTGCGGGTGGAGTTAGGCATGCCTAGGCGTAAAAAGACGCCGCGCGAGATGACGGATAAGGAGGCTTTGCGCCGTTTGTTCCCGACTGAGGTCCGTCAGGAAGCGCGTAAGGAAGCCAAGAAAGCCCGTGACAAAGGGGAAAAGAAGGACGCTCCATGACTCAGGAGTCTAGCACATATTTGCATCAAAGGGATATTCCCCTCTCGACCTCAGTCGCCCAGACTTAGATCTGGGGTCGGCTATCCTCTCCTCGTACGCCCTGGCACTCTCATGTGTAGAGTGCCAAGGACAGGTAAGAAGTCCCGAACTTACGGAGGTAGCACGGATGAAACTGAAGCCCCTCGGTGACCGGCTGATCGTCAAGCCGGTAGAGGAGGAGGAAACGACCGCAAGTGGGATCGTCCTGCCCGACACCGCCAAGGAGAAGCCCCAGAAGGGCAAGGTCATGGCAGTCGGCGACGGCGAGATCAAGGAGGACGGCAGTCGCCGGCCCCTCGATGTCGGCGAGGGCGACGAGGTGCTCTATTCGAAGTACGGGGGCACCGAGATCACGGTCGAGAACGACGAGCTGCTGGTCCTGCGCGAGTCAGACGTGCTCGCGAAGGTCGAGTAGGCAACCGGACTTAGAGAAGGACAAGGAGGAACTGAAGAGATGGCTCACAAGGAGCTGAAGTACGACGAGGAGGCGCGATCTGCCCTACAGGGCGGCGTCGACGCCGTGGCCAACGCGGTCAAGGTGACCCTTGGCCCCAAGGGCCGCTACGTGGTGCTGGACAAGAAGTTCGGCGCCCCGACGATCACCAACGACGGCGTCACGATCGCACGTGAGATCGAGGTCGAGGACGTGTTCCAGAACCAGGGCGCGCAGCTGGTGCGGGAGGTCGCCACCGCCACCAACGACGTGGCCGGCGACGGAACCACCACCGCGACGCTGCTGGCGCAGACGATCGTTCGCCACGGCCTCAAGAACGTGGCCGCCGGCGCCAACCCGCTGGCGCTTCGCCGCGGGATCGAGCAGGCGGTCGACCAGGTGGTCGACAACCTGCGTGAGAAGCAGTCGAAGGAGATCTCCGGCAAGGAGCAGATCGCTCGTGTGGCGGCGATTTCGGCCGCCGACGACGAGATCGGCAACATCATCGCCGACGCGATCGAGAAGGTCGGCAAGGACGGCGTGGTCAACGTCGAGGAAGGCCAGACCTTCGGCATGGAGCTCGAGTTCACCGAGGGCATGCAGTTCGACAAGGGCTACATCTCGCCCTACATGGTCACCGACCAGGACCGCATGGAGGCGGTGCTCGACGAGCCCTACATCCTGATCGCCAACCAGAAGATCGGCTCGGTCCGGGACCTGCTGCCGGTCCTGGAGGCCGTGATGCAGGGTGGCAAGCCGCTGGTCATCGTCGCCGAGGACGTCGAGGGCGAGGCCCTCGCGACCCTGGTGGTCAACAAGCTCCGCGGCACCTTCACCGGCGTCGCGGTCAAGGCCCCCGGTTTCGGCGACCGCCGCAAGCGGATGCTCGAGGACATCGCGATCCTCAGCGGCGGCGAGGTGATCACCGAGGAGATGGGCCTGAAGCTGGAGAACACGACCGTCGACCAGCTCGGCAAGGCGCGCCGCGTCGTCGTCTCCAAGGACACCACCACGATCATCGACGGCGGTGGTGAGTCGGATGACATCAAGGGCCGGATCAAGCAGATCAAGCAGGAGATCGAGAACACCGACTCCGACTTCGATCGCGAGAAGCTCCAGGAGCGTCTCGCAAAGCTGGCCGGCGGTGTCGCGGTGGTCAAGGTCGGAGCCGCGACCGAGACCGAGATGAAGGAGAAGAAGCACCGTGTCGAGGACGCCCTGCAGGCGACCCGGGCGGCGCTCGAGGAAGGGATCGTCCCGGGAGGCGGCGTCGCGCTGCTGAACGCCCAGGACGCGATCGACCTCGACTCCTTCGACGATCCGGACGAGCGCACCGGCGCCATCATCATCCAGCGCTCGCTGGAGGAGCCGGTTCGTCAGATCGCCGAGAACTCCGGCCTGGAGGGATCGGTCGTGGTCAACAAGGTCCGTGACATGAAGCCCGGCGAGGGTCTCAACGCGGATGACGGCGAGTACGGGGACCTGGTCGCGGCCGGGGTCATCGACCCGACCATGGTCACGCGCTCTGCGCTGCAGAACGCGGCCTCGATCGCCAAGAACATCCTCACCACCGAGGCGATCGTCGCCGAGCCGCCCGAGGGCGAGCCGGCGATGGCCGGCGGCGGTGGCATGCCCGACATGGGCGGGATGATGTAGCCGACCGCGACTGCGGTTTTGAGAAAGGGCCCGGCAACTGCCGGGCCCTTTTTCGTGCCCCCATCGGCCCCCCGCCGCCCTGGGGGGAGGGAGATACTGCGTCCGATGGCCCGGCAGAGCACCGAGGCGAGGACCGCGACGGCGTCGGACCTCGACGGCCTGATGGAAGCGAGCTGACCGAAGAGGAAGAGGGCCGGGTGGAGGACCTGATCTCCGAGCTGGCGGGTCCCAGAGCCGGGGATCTGCTCGAGCTTTGGGAGCGGTTCGAGGGCTCACACCCACGCCGCCAGCCCCACTACTACCTGAGCCTGCTCGGCGTCCATCCGCGGCACCGAGGCGAGGGTTTGGGCATGGGCCTGCTGGCCGCGAACCTCGAACGCATCGATGCCGAGGGCATGCCCTCTTTTCTGGAGTCGAGCAACCCGGCCAACGGCCAGCGCTACGAGCGCCTGGGATACAGGCAGGTGGGGGAATTCACGACCCCGGACGGCGAGCACACCGTGGCGACGATGTGGCGCGACCCGCCGGCTCCGCGGTAGCGGTTCTGCAAGCCCCTCTTCACGTGACATAAGACCGCCCCGCGCCGCAGGAGCCCGGCCGGGGCCCGGAAAGGAGCCTCAAAGGCAAATACCTGGAGGCACTACTTGCGAAGCAGAGGCATAGGGGCATTGCTGCTCGCAGGGCTGGCGGTCGCGATGGCCGTCGGTTCGACCGCTTTCGCAGCGGCCCCACACGTGGTGGCGCCGGGAGAGACCCTTTGGTCGATCTCAGCCGCCAACAATCTGACCACGAGGACCGTGGCCGCCTACAACGGCATCTCCGAGGACGCCCAGCTCGTCGCCGGGCAGACGATCGAGGTCCCGACCGTGGCCGAGGGGGCGGCGGCGCTGGCAGGCAGCCCGGCATATGACGCCTCGACGGCGACCGCCGCCACGACCAGCTCGACGGCGCCGGTGAGCTCGAGCCCGGTTTCGGGCCTGGCCCCGATCTGGTCCCCCTACGGGACCCTCTATCTGACCGCCGCCGCCGCAAGCGCCTGGAACGCGATGCGCGAGGAGTCGCTGAGCCTCTACGGCCAGGACCTCTATCCCGGCGGCAGCTACTCCGCCTACCGCACCTATGACCAGCAGGCCTACCTCTACAACCTCTATCTCGCCGGCCAGGGGGCGCCGGCCGACCCGCCCGGCAGCTCCTCGCACGAGCTCGGCACCGCGGTCGACCTCGCGACCCCGGAGATGCGCTGGGTCGTCGACCAGATCGGCGCCAACTACGGTTGGACCAAGGTCCACGGCCCCTACGAGTGGTGGCATGTGGACTACGTGGGGTGATGGGCCGCGTTTAGGACGCTAGTCTCGCCCCCAACAGGCGAGTGACTTCGAAGGCCCGGGTAGCGCCGGGCCTTCCTATTGCGCCAAGACCTCGGCCATCCGCTGGGGCGAAACCCCCAGCGCCTCGGCGTCGGCGGTGCCGCGGGGAGTGACCATCGGCACCTCCATCAGCTCGGCCTCCTCCCAGGTCGCGAAGACGGCCTCGCCGAAGACCTTGCGCAGCGCGATCAGCCCCGAGCGCACCAGCGGCAGCGGGACGTGCAGCAGCGGCCGCGGCCTGCCGCTGGCGCGGCTGACCAGGTCGGAGATCTCGTCGTAGCTCAGCGTCTCCGGGCCCGCCAGCTCGTAGCGGCCGGACTCCGCTCGCCCGAGGGCGGAGACGACGCAGGCGGCGACGTCGCGGGCCCAGATCGGCTGGTAGCGGGCCTTGCCGGACCCCGCCACCGGCAGCACGGGAAGGAACGAGAAGCGCCGCAGCAGCGTGATCCAGGGGTCGGAATGGTCGTAGACGATCGAGGGGGCGAAGACGGTGGAGTCGATCGGCGACTCGACGACGGCGCGCTCGGCCAGCGCCTTGGCGCGAAAGAAGCGGGTGCGCTGGGTCGGGGTCGCGTCGAGGGCGGAGAAGAAGACGAAGCGCTTGACGCCGAAGCGCTCGGCGGCGCGCAGCAGGCGCACGGTGGCGAGGCCGTTGAGCTCCTCGATCCGGTGCGGTGGCTGGTCGCGGATCGTCGCCGCCAGGTGGACTACCGTGTCGACTCCGCGCAGGGCCTGGCGCATCAGGTAGGGGTCGGAGAGCTCGGCCAGATCGCCGAGGGTGATCTGGACGCTGACCCGTCGCTCGCCGAGCCTGCGTGGCTCGCGAACCAGGCAGCGGACAGGCTGCCCGGACTCGAGAATCAGCGGCAGCAGCTGCGACCCGACCGCCCCGGTGGCCCCGGTCAGCAGCAGCATGTCGTGCCGGTTGTCACTTGACTTGCCTTCATCTCGCGGCCGCCGAGAACCCTAGTCAGTCTCGCTTTGGCCCTAAAATGGCGGACCGCCGGGCTTGTGTGCGGCCAGGCGTTCCCGTACACGACACGACCTCAGGAGATAACCCAGTCGTATGACCTACGTGATCGCCGAACCCTGTATCGGTCAGAAGGACAACTCGTGCGTCGAAGTCTGTCCGGTTGACTGCATCCACCCGACGCCGGACGAGCCGGACTACGAAGCCGTCGAGATGCTCTACATCGACCCCGACGAGTGCATCGACTGTGATGCCTGCGTCGAGGCCTGCCCCGTCGACGCGTGCTTCGCCGAAGACCAGCTTCCGGACGAGTGGACGAAGTACATCCAGATCAACGCCGACTACTACAAGTCCAAGGCCTAGCGCGGCCCGCTTGCGGGACCGCAACTTCTCCCTCCCGCCCCAGTTGTAAATAGTGGCCGCGCGGCAAGCGCCGCCGGCCGGCAGGGTCGAATCTCGTCCCCGGGGAGTCTGATCAGGGGCCGCGCTTCGACGAGTCCAGATACGAAGGAGGGACGATGCTCAGCCGTATGCGCGGCAGAGTGGGCAGTGCCCATCTGATCGCAGTCATCGCATTGGTCCTGGCGATAACCGGCACCGCGATCGCGCTGCCGGGACGAAACAGCGTCAACGGCCAGGACATAAAGAACGGGGCGATCAAGAGCCTCGACGTCCGCGACAACAACCTTCGCGGCCAGGACATCAAGGAGTCCACGCTCGGCCCCGTGCCCAGCGCGGACCAGTCCAACGACGTGTTGTGGGCGGTCGTCACGAACCCCGCCGCCCCCGGCAATGCCGCGCTCGCACGCGCGGGTCAGAACAACACCACCGTCGCCGAGAGCGGCGGCGCCGTGCAGGTCAACTTCGGGCGCGACGTCAGCAAGTGCGCCTGGACCGCGACCCGCGGCCTGCCGGGCGGTGGCACCGAGCCGGCCGGGTTCGCCGAGGTCAACGGCGTCAACGGCCAGCCCACTGTCGTCGAGGTGCACACGCGCGACGACACCGGCGCCGCGGTGGACGGCAACTTCCACCTCCAGGTCACCTGCTGACGGCCGGGGGTCACTGGCGTATGGCCGCGGGGCACGCGGTCATACGCCGGGCCCGCGGTTTATCGACCGCTACTGGACGACTGGGAGCTCGCGGCCGCTGACCGCCGGCGCGGCGGCCACCGGGGGCGGCGCCTGCATGACGGGGAGCTCCTGCGGGGTCGAGGCGAGGATGCCCCGCGCCGCCTCGCGAATCGCCTGCGACGCCGGGGCGTCGGGATTGGCGATCACCAGCGGCTCGCCGGAGTCGGCGTGCTCGCGTAGGTCTTCGGACAGCGGGATCTTGCCGAGCAGCGGTACGTCGAGCTGGTCGGCGAGCAGCTGGCCGCCGCCCTCGCCGAAGATCGTGAAGCGCTCGCCGTCGGGGGTGGTGAAGCCGGACATGTTCTCGATCACCCCGAGCATCTCGAGGTCGACCTTGGCCGCCATCTGCGCCGCGCGGCTGGCCACCGATTGGGCGGCCGGCTGCGGCGTGGTGACGACGACGAACTTGGCCTGCGGCAGAAGTTGGGCCAGCGTCATCGAGACGTCGCCGGTCCCCGGGGGCAGGTCGAGCAGCAGGAACTCCAGCTCATCCCAGGCGACGTCCTCGAGGAACTGCTGGATCGCCTTGTGGAGCATCGGCCCGCGCCAGACGACCGGCGCGTTCTCCTCGACGAAGAAGCCGATCGACATCACCTTGACGCCGCTGGGCGAGGTCAGCGGCAGGATCTTGCGCTCGGCCGAGACCTCGGGCTTGCGGTTGACACCGAGCATGCGCGGGATCGAGTAGCCGTAGACGTCGCAGTCCAGCGCTCCCGAGGGGTGGCCCTCGGCCTGCAGCGCGGCGGCGAGGTTGGCGGTCATCGTCGACTTGCCGACCCCGCCCTTGCCGGAGGCGATGCAGACCACGTTCTTGACCTTCGCCAGCGCACCCTCGGGCAGCTTGCCTCGACCGAGGGTCTGCTGCAGCTCGCCCTTCTCGTCGTCGGAGAGGACGTCGAAGCCGACCTCGACCGCGGTCACGCCGGCCACCGAGCCGACCTGCTGCACGACGGCCTGCTGGAAGTGGGAGCGGATCGGGCAGCCGGGAGTCGTCAGCGAGACGACGACGTCGACGTGGCCGCCCTCCTTTATGTCGATCGAGCGCACCATCCCCAGCTCGACGATCGAACGCCGCAGCTCGGGGTCGATCACGGCCCGCAGCTTCTCGGTTATCTCTTCCTGGCTTATGGCAGTCATAGCGAGAACGACGCCCGGGGCTTCCCGGACGTCCTGGCTATTGTCGCAGAGGGTGACTCTGGGCTCGGCCCGGCTAGCCGCCGGTGCCGCCGGTCGGTGGCGCTGGCGGCTCGTTGGGATCGGTCGGCGTCGTCGGGGCCGGGGGAGGCGGCGGATCGGGTGGCAGCGCCGGATAGCGATGCTGGCGCAGGTTGCGGGCGATCACCGCCCGGCTCTTGGGGTAGTTCTGGATCCGGTAGGGATTGCTGGTGCCGAAGTCCTGGTAGTAGATGAACATCTTGGTCCGCTTGTGGCGCCGGACCCATGTGAAGACCCGCTTCACGAACTTGGGGTCGTCGCCGGCCGAGACACCCCATTCGGTGAGTGCGAAGGGCTTGCGGCGGTACTTGCGCACCTTGTAGAAGCGGTTCAGCGTCTTCCAGACCGGATAGCGCGAGTAGAGGTCGGTGCCGACCCAGTCGACGTAGGACGAGCCGGGATAGAAGTGGCCCGGCAGGTTGCGCTTCGTCACCGGTGAGCCGCCCGGCAGCGGGCTCCAGACCATCGACACCGGCGCCGCGGGCAGGTTGTCGGGCTCGAGTCCGTTGCCCGCTTGGCGGTTGACCGGCGGCAGGCCGGTCGCCGCGAGGCGGGAGTTGATGTCGGCCAGGGTGCCGCCGCCGCGGACGATGATCGCGATGCGCCGGAAGGCCTGCTTGTACTGGAAGGGCGAGTAGGCCGGACCGCGGCTGTTGCCCTCGCAGTCGTATGCCGCCCAGGCGTTGAGGCAGCGGTTCATCTCCCCGAGCGGGCGGACGTAGGCGTGGATTCCGCGTGTGGCGAAGCTCGAGTTCAGCCGCAGCAGGTAGTCGTCGCCGGTCCCCTGTGCGATCCCCTGCGGGGTGATGATCTGGGCCAGCGTGTTGGGGTCGACGGTGGAGATGTGCAGCATCGGCCGCGCCTGAGACTCGCCCCAGCGCGGGATCGCGTAGTGAAGGCTGTTGCCCCAGGGATGGAAGGTCTCGATCACCGAGGGGTGCTTGCCGACGCTGTCGGCGAAGGCCTGGAAGTCGCTCAGCTGGCCGGTGTCTGTGACCCCGAAGAAGACCTTGCCCTTGGGCGGGCCGAGCAGGTCGCCGGAGGCGCTTGCGGCGGTCGCCAGCGCGATCGCGGCGACGACCGCGGCAAAGCCGAGGCGCATACGCGTGCGTCGATGCCCATTGGCGCCGGGTGCTTCCACAATTGACCGCAACACGGCTCCAGGCTCGGCGTTGCGCAGCTCGCAACTTAGGGACGCCCGCGCGGCGGCCTGCAAGAAGGCTCCCATATAGGCTGGGGCGCGATGTCGTCGGCAACCCTTCACACCAGCGCCGGGCCGATCGCGGTCGAGTTCTTCGACGAGGATGCGCCGAAGACGGTCGAGAACTTCCGCAAGCTGGCCGGCGATGGCTTCTACGACGGGCTGATCTTCCACCGCGTGATCCCCGACTTCATGATCCAGGGCGGCTGCCCGGAGGGCACCGGCACCGGCGGCCCCGGCTACACGTTCGAGGACGAGTTCAACCAGAACAAGATCGTCCGCGGGGCGCTGGCGATGGCCAACGCCGGCCCGAACACCAACGGCTCGCAGTTCTTCATCGTCACCACCGAGGCGGCGCCGTGGCTGGACGGCAAGCACACCGTCTTCGGCCGGGTCAGCGAGGGGATGGAGGCGGTCGACGCGATCGAGTCGACCGACACCGATCCCTCCGACCGGCCGATCGAGCAGCAGGTCATCGAGCGAGTCGAGCTGGCCGGCTAGCGCCGCGGCTGCGGGCCAGATAGACGCCGACGAGCACCAGCCCGGCGACGAGCTCGACGACGCCGCCGACCAGCGAGAAGTAGCCGACGACGTCCTTCGCCGTCGCCGAGGGGTCGGGCGGCACGTCGAGCCCCGAGAGCAGCTTGTCGTAGAGGAAGCCGAGCAGCGCCTCGGGGGCGCCGGCGGCGTGCAGCGAGAGGGTGATCGCGGCGCCGGCGAGCAGCAGCAGACCGGCGACCCCAAGGCGCCGGTCGCGGCCCGGGGCGGTCACGGCTTGGTGGGCGCCCGTCCGAAGCGCTGCGGTCCGCCGTTCCCCGCCTCCGCGTCAGGCGAGTCGGCGCGTTCGCTGCCTGAAATCGTCTCCACGCGGTCGCGGCCGGCCTGCTTGGCGGCGTAGAGAGCGCGGTCGGCGGTCCGCAGCAGGTGATCGGGATCGGTCGAATCGTCGGGGTAGGTCGAGACCCCGAGGCTGACCGTCAGCGGATGCTCGAGTCCACCGATCTTCATTCCGTGAACCGCACGGCGCAGCCCCTCGGCGAGCTTCATGGCTCCGCTGCGGTCGGTGTTCGGAAGCACGGCGAGGAACTCGTCGCCGCCGAGACGGGCCGGGAAGTCTCCGGCTCGCAGCTGGGCGCGGAGCAGGACCCCGAAGGCGGCCAGCACCTCGTCGCCGCGCTCGTGGCCGAAGTTGTCGTTGATCTGCTTGAACCGATCGATGTCCAGCATCACGACCGAAAGCGGGGCGAGGTTGCGGCCGGCGAGCGCGAGCAGCCGCTTGAAGGCATCGTCGAGAGCTCGCTGGTTCGGCAGCCCAGTGAGCGAATCGGTGGCTGCCCGGGTCTCGGCGATCGCGAGGTTGCGCAGGTTGGCGAGCACCGGGGCCGCCTGGGTGACCGACTCGTCGAACTGGCGCTCCTGGCTCGGGTCGAGCGCCTGCTCGTGAGCGAGCAGGACCGAGCCGATCACTTCGCCGCCGACCAGAAGCGGCTGGCAGGTCGAGCATGAGGTCAGCGACTCGCACACCTCGCAGGGAAGGATCTCGCGCTCGCTGCCGCCGCGGTCGTAATGACGGCTGAGGCGGACGGCGACGCAGGAACGCGGCTCGGCGTGCTGCAGCGGCTCGCTGAGCGGGTGATCGGGGGAAGCTTCTCCGACGCCTCGAGGCGGTTGGCGCTGTTGTTGCGGTTCAGGATCACCGCCGAGCTGTTCGGTATCCGGTCCTCGAGGTGCAGCTTCAGCATCTGGTGCGCCTCGGTCTGGTCCTGGGCAAACTGCAGCGCCTCGCCGAACCTGGTCTGAGACTTGATGAAATCGACCTCGGCGTTGGTGCGCTCGGCGTCCGCCAGGTGCCGCTCGGTCTCGATCCGGCGCCCCCGCCTCATCAGCCCGAAGGCAATCGACCCGAAGACGAGGCTGAGGCCGATGACCAGGTAGACGGGCACCAGGGCAGCCGAGTGTTCCTCACGCTGGCGCACGGTCGCGAGGCGGTCCCGGTAAGTCTGGTTTGCGCGCACGTATCGGTCCAGGATCCGGTCTCGCTGTTCGAGGCTGAGGCCAGCGACGGTGACCCTCTTGGCCCTCGCCTTGGCGATGTCGCGTACGGCAATTCGATGCCAACGGGCGGCTGCGGTCTGTTGGCGGTCAAGCGCCGCCAGCTCTATGCGGTCGTCGCTCGAGAGCTCGCGCGCTTTGCGAAAGTCGGCAAGCAGGCTCTTCCGCTGGAGAAGGAAGCTGGTTGCGAAGTGAGCCCGCCGCCCGGCCAGGTAATCGCTGACCCGCTGGTTCTGCTCGTACATGTCGACCAGCAGGTCGTTTGCGGTCTCGGCCTCGGAGAAGTTCACCTGCGCCGCGTGGCGCTGGGTCTCCGAGGCGAACAGCACGGCGGCGGCGATCGCGAAGACCGAGAGCAGGCCTATGAGCCAGATCCGCATGCCGGCTGCTCCCGTCCGTGGGCCGTTTCCGTCATGCCCATTTCATCGGCTGCTGACGCCTGGATCTGAGCATCCGTGGGAATTTCGCCCCATCGGTCCTGCGAGGGGCTCGCGGCTGGAGCGGAGGGGGAGGGATTCGAACCCCCGGACCGGGGAGACCCCGGTCAGCGGTTTTCAAGACCGCCGCATTCGACCGCTCTGCCACCCCTCCGTGAGGCGACACGACGGAGCCTAACCGGGCATTCCGTGCCTGGAGCGCGGGAATAGTCGGTAGCCGGCTTGGGGACGTCCGTCCAAACGGGCTTCGCCTACCAAATAGCGATGTCAAGTCGGCCTATCCGCGGGCCGAAGACCAGGGCATGCGGAATAAGCGAATCACCTCAGCCTCGGCGCGACGTTTGCGGATTGGCATTGCCGCCGCCGCGAGCGCGCTTGCAGTTTGTGTCCTGCCGGCAACTGCGCTGGGAGTCACAGCAAACGACACAACCCAGTTCCAGGTCAACCCAGGAACGCTCAACTTCCAGAGTGCTCCCAACGTCGCCGACGACCTGACCGCCGTCACCCTCAACGGTCAGGCGCAGACGACCAACTCGACGATGTCCAACTACACGGTCCAGGACGGCACCGGCTCGGCTTCGGGCTGGAACCTCACCGTCTCGGGCAACACCGGGGCAGGCCTCAGCCCGGTGTTCAAGCAGTACTGCCCGACCGTCGGCGCCTGCGGCGCCGATGCCGGCCAGACCTACGTCTCCGGCGGGGCAACGCTGCCCGCCAACTCGCTGACGCTTTCCAGCGCCGGCGGAGCGACGTTCAGCGGCGTCAACGGCACCACCGGCACCGCGCCGACGCATCAGTGCGCGTCGGGCTGCTTCGTCGACGCTGCCACTGCAAGCCCGGTCAAGGTCGCTTCGGCGGCTGCAAGTGCCGGCATGGGTACCTGGCAGGCGAACAGCTTCTCGGCCTCGAGCCTTGCGCTTTCGACTCCCTCGAACCTCAAGGTCCTGACCAACGGCGAGAAGTACCACGTCGATCTGCTCTGGACGCTCAGCAGCGGACCGTAATAGGCACGGGAGGGTGCGGGGAGGCTGGGTCGAACCACCTCCAAGGCCCACCTGATGCGAATTAGAAACCTGATTGCGACGATCGTGCCGGCCCTCGTGGCCGGCACGATCGCTTGTCCGGCCACCGCGGCGGCGGTGGCGCCGCCGCCGATGACTGTCAGCGTCGCCTCCGCCTCGGGCTCTGCCCAGAGCTACTTCCAGGTCTCGGCCCGGCCGGACCAGATCGTGCCCGCCGGCTCGCTGAAGCTGCGCAACCCGACCGAGCAGCCGGTGACCGTGCTGCTCGACCCGGTCGGCGGGCTCACGGCGAGCACCCTCGGCTCCGCCTACGAGCAGCGTGGCGGCAAGCCGACCGGTGCCGCGAGCTGGGTCGCGATCGGCCGGCGCCGCGTGACCCTTGCACCGCACGCCAAGGCGCGTGTCCCCGTTTCGGTGCAGCTGGGCTCCGGTGCGCGCCCCGGCGACTACCTGGCCGGGGTCAGCGTCGAGTCCGCGGCCGATTCCGGCGACGTTCAGCTGCAGGGGAACGTGGCCGTGTCCAGCGTCCAGCGCTATGCGATCGGAGTCGAGATCCGGGTTCCCGGTCCGCGCCACCCGCACATCGCGCTAACCGGGGTGCGGCTCTCGCGCCAGCCCTCGGCGGTGACCTTCTCGATCCGCGGGCGAAACGACGGCAACGTGATCCTGCAGAACGTGCACGGCTCGGCGACCGTCAGCGACGGCGACCAAGTGCTCGCCCGCCGCCCGCTCGGCCCCGGCACTTTCGTCACCGGCACCTCGATCGCCTATCCGCTGCTCTTCCCCAAGCTGCAGCCCGAGGAGGGCGCCAGCTACCGGGTCCGCGCCCACCTGGTCTATCCGGGAGGCAGCGCCCGGATCGACAAGGTCGTCAGCTTCGGGGCGATCGACGCCATGCGCCAGCAGGCCTACGGCGGCCCGAAGGTCAGCGGCGGCGGTGGCGGCAAGAAGCTGCTCCTGTTCTGGCTGATCGCGACGGTGGTCGCCGGCGCCCTGGCGCTGGAGATCCGCCGCATGCGCTCGGGTGAAGCGGCGCTGCGGCGCAGCCTCGAACGCGAGATCGCGGCCGCCCGCGCCCGCCGCGAGCCGCTGAGCGTGCTCCTCGTCATCGCCGACGCCGGCGGGAGCCGCCGCCGGCTGCGCCGCGGCGTGCGCTCCTGCATCCGCCGCGGCGACCGCCTCTTCCGCTTCGGAGCGTCCTCGCTGATCGTCGTCTCGCCCGATCGCGGCGCCCAGGCGGGCGAGGCGCTGGCGGCCGAGGTCCGCCGTCAAGTGCGCGACGCCGGCGGACGGCAGCTGACCGTGGTCCCGATCACCGGCGCAGGCGAGAGCAGCGCCGGCGAGATCCTCACCGCCGCCGCGAGCCTGATCGGCGAGGCGCCGAACCAGCCCCAGGCACAGCCGGGTCCCGTCAGCCCGGCGGCCGCTGTCGCAGGAGGCCAGGGTGCCCGCTCCTCGCGCTGAGCGCCGCCGCCGCTTCCTGCTGGCCGCCCTGGCGGCTGCCGCCTTGGCGGTAGCTATGAGTGGCTGCGTGATCATCAAATCCAACAGCTCCGCGCAGCTGAACACGATCGGCGCGGTCCAGATCACGACCCGCTTCTGCGCCTCGGACACCAGCAGTCCGCCCAACAACACCGGCTATCCCGCCAATCCGCCGGGCGACCCGACCTGTCAAAAGAACGTCTCCGGGGGCAACGCGAACGCCGGTGGGAACACTGGCGCTGACGCGAGCAACGATTCCTCATTGCAGTTGATGCTCGCCTACCGTCTCCCCAGCGGCATCACGGGACCGAGCACGATCACAACGACAGAGCCGAGCGGGGGCAGCGCCATCACCTTCAGCCAGAGCTCCAGCTATTCGAGCCAGCTCGAGAGCGCGAGCCCGGCCGGCTCCGGCAAGCAGTGGGCCGGATACATCTCGACTGTGCAGAGCTACACGACCTCCGCCGGCCAGTACTTCACGGTCGCGCCGACCTTCTCCCTGCCGCAGGGGTCCGACGGCTCCCCGTTTCAAGGGCCGTTCAACTACCGCGTCCTGGTCGGCTATCGCGACACCAACGAGAGCCAACCCGGCAGCACCTCGGCGCGGAGCGTCAGCTGCGGCAGCAACGCCTTCAACATCAGCCGCGACGGCGCCGACACCAATGCCGACGGAAACCCGGACGAGCTTGGCGTCTGTGTCGACGATCCGAGCTCAGCCACCCTCGCCACCGACCTCTCCCAGGCCACCCGCGACCTCGGCATCGTCGCCGGCTCGGCGCAGTCGGTCCACGCGGCGACCACGGCGACGGTCCCGTTCACGGTCAAGTACTCGGGCGCCGCAGGCGCGGGCCCGTTCACGATCTCGGCGACGACGACGGTGCCGAGCACCACGGCGACTCCCTCGCAGACCAGCTATACGCCGTCGGCGAACGGCACCCAGGCGATGACGGTCAGCGTCCCCGTGCCCGCCGGGACCTCCGCCGGGACCTACAACGTCACCCTCAAGGCCGACCTCGGCAACGGCCAGATCCGCCAGCAGACCAACACGGTCACCGTCGGGACCTGCTTCTGCTTCGAGACCTCGCCCTCGCTGCCGTCGCTGCCGACCGTGACGCTGAACGGCCAGGCGCAGACCAAGACCGCGCAGATGGGCAACTTCGCCGTCAACGACACCAACGGGACCAGCGGCTGGAACGTGACCGTGCTCGGCGACGCCAGCGCCGGCAAGAGCGCCGTCTTCAAGGAGTACTGCCCCGGCCCAAGTGCCTGCGGCAGCGTCTCCGCCGGCACCTACGCGACGGGAGGCAAGACCCTGGCCGCGAACTCGCTGACCCTCAACACCACCGGCGCCAGCTGGACCGGGGGGGGCGGCGCGACGCCGACCTTCTCCTGCAACGCCGGCTGCTCGGTCGACCGAGCAGCGGCGATCAAGATCGCCTCGGCGGCGAGCGGCGGCGGAACCGGCCTCTGGAGCAGCAGCGGCTTCGGCGCCTCGAGTCTCTCGCTCGCCGCGCCGACGACGATGCGAGCCCTGAGCAGCGGCGAGCAGTACCACGTCGACGTGGTCTGGTCGCTGAACAGCGGCCCCTAGGGGCAGGAATTCCGGCCTCGGTTCGGAAATCCGTCCAGTAGGAGCCCCCGGCCGGTCAAAAAGCGGCCACTGCGGGGATAGGGGCCCCTAAGTCCGATTTGGCCGACGCTCAACCGTCAGGCGTCCCGCGTCGATAGGTAGATGAGCGCCGAAGCCCCGCTTCGCCCGATTCCCATGCGACGACTCAGCCTCATCTCCCTGATCCTGCCGGCGATCGCCGCCGGCGCCCTGCTTTGGGCGTCGACGGCTGCCGCGGTCGCCCCGCCGCCGATGACGGTCACAGTCCATTCGAAGTCCGGGACCGGCAACTACTTCGTCGTCAACGCGGGCCCGGGGCAGACGGCGAGCGCGGGCACGATCGTGCTGCGCAACCCGACCAGCCACCAGGTCACCGTTCACCTCGATCCCGTCAACGGCCTCACCGCGAGCACCCTCGGCTCCGCCTACGGCCTGCGGGGGACCAAGACCACCGGCCCGGCGGACTGGGTGGTGGTCGGCCAGCGCACGGTCGTCATGGGGCCGAACGGCACGGCCAGCGTGCCGGTCTCGGTCCAGGTTCCCTCGAGTGCCAAGCCCGGCGACTTTCTGGCCGGGATCGGCGTCCAGGCCGTACAGGGGGCCGACACCCAGACCAAGGGCAACCTCGGCGTCTCCAGCATCCAGCGCTACGCGGTCGGCGTCGAGACGATGCTGCCCGGCCCGCGCCACCCGAAGATCAACCTGACCGGGGTCAAGCTGACCCGCGAGCCGGCAGGCGTGACCTTCTCGATCCTCGGCCGCAACAGCGGCAACGTGATCCTGCAGAACGTCCACGGCTCGGCGACGGTCAGCGACGGCGACGGGACGCTCACCACCCGCAAGCTCGGACCGGGCACCTTCGTGACCGGGACCTCGATCGCCTACCCGCTGCTCGTCCCCAGCCTGCATCCCGACGAGGGCGCGACCTTCAAGGTCCAGGCCGTCATGAAGTACAAGGGCGGCAGCGCGCAGATCAACAAGACGGTGACCTTCGGCCAGATCGCCGCCAAGCGCCAGCAGGCCTACGGCGGACCGCAGGTAAACGACGGCAAGGGTGGAAGCAACTGGCTGCTGATCCTGCTGATCGTGATCGGCGCCGCGGCTGTCCTGGCCGCCCTGGAGACGATGCGACGCCGCCGCGGCCCCGGTGGCCGCTCGGTGCGCCCGGCGCTCGAGCGGGCGATCAACCGCGCCCGCGCCAACGGCGAGGAGCTGAGCGTGATCCTGGTCGGCGACGCCACCTCCCGCGATGCCTCGGGAGTCCGCTCCTGCCTGCGCCCCAAGGACACGCTCTTCCGCGCCAACGGCGCCGCGATGCTGGTTATCGCGCCCGACACCACGCCCGACGCGGGCGAGGTGCTGGCGGCGGAGATCAAGCGACATCTTGCCCGCAGCGGCGGCAACCCGGCCGTTATCCCGGTGACCAGCGCCGCGCACAGCAGCGCCGACGAGCTGCTGGAGGCCGCCGCGGCGGTTGCCCCGGCACCGGTTGCCGCAACGCCGGCGAACGGACACGCCAATGGCCATGCCGGCAACGGCAGCGGCGCCGCCAACGGGCAGGCTGGTCAAAGCGAGGTGAGGGCGAATGGCACGGAAGCCCATGCCGTCTCCGGACATGACGGTTCGCAGCATCCGCGATGACCGCGGACGCCGCCTCCGGCGCTTTGTCCTAGCAGCACTCGGCGCCGCGATCATCGCCGCCGCGATGAGCGGCTGCGCGCTGATCAAGAGCGTCAGCTCGACGCAGCTGAACACGATCGGCAAGGTCCAGGTCACGACGACGATCTGCGCCGGCGACACCAACTCCAACAACACCGGCTATGTCCCCGCGGACACGGCCTGCCAGGGCCCCACCAAGGGCGGCAACGTCAACGGCGATGCCGTCCCAGGGAACTATCAGTTGACGCTCGCCTATCGGGTGTCGAGCGGCACCTTGCAGCCGTCCAGCTTCACCAGCGTCAACACCTCCAACCCCCCGACCACGGCCTGCGGCGGCGGCATCGTCTTCACCGAAACCCCGACCCTCGCGAGCGCGATCCAGGCGCTCTCGCCAGCCGGCTCGGGGAAGAAATGGGTCGCCTATTCCTCGACCGCGCAGACCTACGCGACATCCGGTTGTCAGTACGTAACGGTCCAGCCCCAGTTCGCCCTCAACCAGGGTTTCGGCGTCGTCGCCTTTCAGGGGCCAGTGCTCTACCGGCCGATCGTCGGCTGGCGGGCCGTGAACCAGAGCGTGCCGGGCGACGACTCCTCGCGCGCCTGGACCTGCGGCACCTCGATCACGACCCAGTACAGCGACGGCATCGACAACGACAGCAACGGCTCCGTTGACGAGAACGGGGTCTGCGCCGACGACCCGACTGCCGCGACGATCGCCACCGACCTCTCCCAGAACACCCGCGACCTCGGCGTGCTGCCGACGGTCAACGGCACCGCCCACGCCGGCGGCAGCGGCAGCGTGACCTTCGACGCCAACTACAAGGGCGCGGCGCTGCCATCGGGAACCTTCAACCTCTCGGCGACGACCAACGTCCCCGGCGGCACCGCGACACCCTCGCAGAGCACCCTCACCCCGGCGGCCGACAGCGACAACAACGTCAACGTCACCGTCACCGTGCCGGCCAACACGACCCCGGGCTCATACAACGTGCAGCTGGTCGCGACCCTGAGCACCGATCCCACGCAGACGCGCGGCATCGTCCCGGCCACGCTGACGGTCGGAAACGCCTTCGACTTCGACCCCGCCCCCGACGTCCCCGACCTGCCCGGCCTGACCCTCAACGGACGCTCGCAGACGACGACCAAGCAGATGAACAACTTCGGCGTCAACGACACCACCGCCAGTCCCGCGGGCTGGAACGTGACCGTGCTCGGCGACTCGACCGCCGGCAAGAGCGCCGTCTTCAAGCAGTACTGCACCCAGACGACCTGCGGCTCGGACCCGGCCGGCTACGTCAGCGGTGGGCGAACGCTGGTCGCCAACTCGCTGACCCTGAACAGCACCGGTGCCAGTTGGACCGGCGGCGCCGGCACCGCTCCGACCTTCAGCTGCAACAGCGGCTGCTTCGTCGACCACGCCACGGCGACCAAGATCGCCTCCGCGGTCAGCGGCCAGGGCAGAGGACTCTGGAGTACGACCGGCTTCGGTGCCTCGAGCCTCTCACTCGGAACCCCGACGACCCTGCGGATCCTGCCGGCCAACGAGCAGTACCACGTCGACCTGGTCTGGAGCCTGAACAGCGGTCCGTAGGGCCCCCTTCGCCCGTCTGCGTCGATTTCGGGCATCTGCCTCCGCTGTTTTCGTCACCGATGCGTCCAGCCGGCGTCTCCTGCCTGCGTAGGCGCCGATACAGGTAAGTGATGCATCGAAACGTCTTGCCACGACGCAGGCGCGGCGCCCGCGTGCTCGTCGCCGCTGCCCTGCTTGCCCTCGCGGCGATGCCCGCTTCGGCCGGGGCCGAGACCAGCGGCGACACGACCCAGTTCTCGGTCATCCCCGGCCCGATCGGCTTCGGCAAGCCGCCCGGCGTGACCGACGTCCCGTCGCTGACCCTCAACGGCGAGTCGCAGGCGATAAGCAGCAAGATGACCAACTTCGCCGTCACCGACGCCAGCGGCACCGCCGAGGGATGGGGCCTGACGGTGAGCGGCGACGACAGCCCGGGGCACAGCCCGGTCCTGCGCCAGTACTGCCCGCTGGCCAGCTGCGGCTCGCTGAGCGGCCCGGCGTTCGTGCCCGGGGGCTCCACCCTGCCGGCCGACTCGCTGATGCTCGACAGCCGCGGTGCCGGGTTCACTCCGGTCGGCAGCAGCAGCGGCTCGGCACCCGCCCAGCAGTGCAACAGCGGCTGCTTCGTCGACGCGCCTCCGAAGGCTCCCAGCAAGATCGTCGCCGCCGGCGCGGGCCGGGGGATGGGCACCTTCGCCACCACCGGGTTCTCGAGCTCGAGCCTGCGGCTCGCGGCCCCGGGGACCGCGCAGCAACTCGCTCACCGGCAGGTCTACCGGGTCGATCTGAGCTGGACCCTGAACACCGGGCCCTAGTCGCGTCCCCGTACGCCGGGGCTAGGCTTGGGCGATGGAGCGAACTGCGACCCGGCCGGCCACCGCGGGCACCCAGGTGTGGCGCAACTGGACCGGCGACCAGAGCTGCAGTCCGGCGGCGATCGAGCGCCCGCGGAGCCGGGAGCAGCTGGTCGACTGTGTGGTGCGCGCCGCCGCCGGCGGCCAGACGGTGCGGGCGGCCGGCAGCGGGCACTCCTTCACCGAGGCGGCGCTGACCGACGGCGTGATGCTGCGGCTGGAGGCCCTGAACCGGGTGCTCGAGGTCGACGTGGCGAGCGGATTGGTCAAGGTGGAGGCCGGGATCGTGCTCGCCGACCTCAACGAGCGCCTGCAGGAGCACGGGCTGGCGCTCGAGAACCTCGGCGACATCGACCGCCAGACCCTGGCCGGAGCGGTCTCAACCGCGACCCACGGCACCGGCTCGGAGCTGCCCAACCTCTCGGCCCAGGTCGAGGCGATCGAGCTGGTGACCGCCGACGGCCAGCTGCGAATCCTGAGCCGCGAGCAGGACCCCGACCAGCTGCTCGCGGCGCGGGTCGGGCTCGGAGCGCTGGGGGCGATCTACTCGCTGACCCTGCGCACCGTCCCAGCCTTCACCCTGCACCGGGCCGACACCCCGCGGCCGCTCGGCGAGGTGCTGGGGCGCTTCGAGGAGCTGGCGCGGGCAAACGACCACTTCGAGTTCTTCGTCTTTCCCTACACCGAGACCGCGCTGACGATCGAGCGCAACCGCTCCGAGCAGCCGCCGCGCCCGCGGGGACGGGTCAGCGCCTGGGTCAGCGACGTGGTGATCGAGAACACGGTCGGCGACCTGGCGCTGCGGCTGACCCGCCGCCGCCCGGCGCTGATACCGCACCTCTCGGCGGGCGCGGCGAGGATGATGTCGCAGGGCGAGCGCCTCGACCGCAGCTACCGGATCTTCGCCAACGAGCGCCGCATCCGCTTCACCGAGATGGAGTACGCGCTGCCCCGCGACCGCGGGCCCGAGGTCGTGCGGCGGGTGCTCGAGTTGATCCGCAGGCGCCGCTTCGAGGTGGCGATGCCGATCGAGTGCCGGGTCGTGGCCCCCGACGACGCCCTGCTCAGCCCGGCGTACGAACGGCCGACCGCCTACGTGGCGGTGCACCAGTACCGGGGGATGGAGTGGCGCCCCTACTTCGAGGCGGTGGAGGAGATCATGGACTCCTGCGAGGGGCGCCCGCACTGGGGAAAGCGTCACTCCCAGACCCACGAGACCCTGGCCCGGCGTTACCCGCGCTGGGCCGAATTCGCCGCCACTCGCGACCGGCTCGACCCCGACCGCACTTTCCGCAACGCGTACACCGATCGCGTCCTCGGCGCCTAGCTAAAGGAAAGTCCGGCCCTCGCCGCGATAGGTCGGCACCTCGTCGACGATCTCCCCGTCCTGCACCAGGTGAAGGGAGGAGAAGCGCTCGCAGAGCTCGCCCGCCTTGCTGTGGCGCATGTAGACCCGGTCGCCGATCCCCAGCTCGGCCGCCGGGTCTCCGAGCAGCGGCGTCTGCACCTCGCCCGCCCCCTCCTCGGGGTCGAGCCGCAGGCCGGCCGGAAGCCAGGGCCGCGGCAGGCGGGCCTCGTCACCGGGCCCGGAGGCGAGATAGCCGCCGCCCAGCGCCGTCGCGACCCCGGCCGCCGGCTTTCGCACCACCGGCAGCGCGAACCCGGCCGCCGGGGTGAGGCTGAAGCTCGAGTAGTTGTCGAACAGGGTCGGGGCGTAGAAGCCAGAGCCCGCGGCCAGCTCGGTAACCGAGGGGTCCGAGGCGGTCTCCTCGAGGCTGCCGGTGCCGCCGCCGTTGACGAACTCCAGCCGTGCCGACTCGTGGACCGCGACCACGATCCGCCCCCGGCGCAGCAGCAGCTCCTTGATCGAGCGCCGCTGCATGAAGCGCAGCAGGGCGCCGCGCAGGCGGCGCCCGGGCGGGCGGTCGCCGACGCCGGCGATCTGGCCCTCATAGGCCATGATCCCGACCAGCTCCAGCTGCGGGCGGCGCTGGATCTCGCGCGCCAGCTCGACCGCCTGCTCGACGCTGTGCACCGGCGAGCGCTTGGGGCCGACCTTGAGCCTGCCCCGCATCGGCCACCAGCCGGCGTCGACGTCCATGCAGACCCGGACCGGCGCGGCGCCGCTGCCGAGCACCGAATCGATCAGGTCGAGGTGCTCACGGCAGTCGACCATCAGCACCGGCGCCGCCTCGGGGTTGGCGGCGCTCTGCACGGCGAGCTGGGCCAGGGCATCGGTGTCGGCGGTCGGATAGGCGAGGACGAGGTCCTCGAAGCCGTGGTCGGCGAGCCACAGGGTCTCCGGCAGGGTGAAGGTCAGCAGGCCGCTGAAGAGCTCGTCGCGGGCGAGGATGCGCTCGATCAGCGCCCGGCAGCGGATCGACTTGGTGGCGATCCGGATCGGCTTTCCACCCGCCCGCCGCAGCATGTCCCCGGCGTTGGACCACATCGCGTCGAGGTCGACGAAGGCAAACGGAGCCTCGACCTCGGCAAAGATCTCCTCATAGCGGGCGTGGGACTGCTCAGATACGGGCACGGGGCGAGCCTATCTCCGTGTTGCGGCGGCCAACGCCGCGCCCGGCACCTAAAATCGCCCTGCGCCCGGAGAGGTGGCCGAGTGGCTGAAGGCACTCGCCTGCTAAGCGAGTAGGGGGCGCAAGCTCTCTCGAGGGTTCGAATCCCTCCCTCTCCGCTGAGCAACCGGTCCCGGGAGGCAGGCCTGGATGAAGCCACGAGCCCTGACAGCAAGCGCGACGATCCTCGCGACCGTGGCGATTGCCGCCGCCGGTTGCGGGGGCGGCGGCGATCCGGCCGCCGGCACGGCGACAGTCGCGCGCAAGGCCGTCGTCCACCGGGCCTCCGGTCCGACCCCGAGCCTGGCGCGCCAGCCGTCGCAGGGCCCGTACTTCCCGATCGTCCAGCTGCTGACCGGCGCCCGGCTGCCGCTCTACGCGAGCCCGGGGGGAAAGGTGGTCCAGGAGCTCAGCGCCAGGACCGAGTTCGGGTCGCCGCGGGTGCTCGGCGTGGTGCGCCGGCGCGGCTCCTGGCTGGGGGTGAGCACGTCGTTGCGGCCAGACGGCAGGCTCGGATGGGTGAGCTTCGACGTCGCCAAGATGAAGCTCTACTGGACCCGCTACTCGCTGCGGATCCTGCTCGCCAAACGCCAGATGCAGCTGCGCTACGGACGGCGGCTGATGGGCACCTACACGGTCACGGTCGGCGCCACCGGCAGCACCACCCCGCTGGGGCGCTTCGCGATCACCGACGCCTTGACCTTCGACCAGAGCCCCTACTACGGCTGTTGCGCGCTTGCCCTCTCCGGCCACCAGGAGCACCTGCCGGTCGGCTGGCTGGGCGGCGACCGGATCGCGATCCACGGCACCCCGGGCCCGGTCGGGTTCGCCGCCTCGCACGGCTGCATCCGCGCCACCGACGAGACGATGCGGACGCTGTTTCGCCGCGTGCCGCTGGGGACGCCGGTCTTCGTCCGCTCCTGAGCGACCGCGTGCAGGCGGGGTGCGCGGCAGGGAGCGGTCCCGGGCCAGCGAAAGCTGGGGGATGAACCAGGACCCGTTCGCCTCCTTCGGCAGCTCCAGCGTCCTCGAGGCCGACTCCAGCCACGCGGTCGCCGAGCAGCGTTCGAGCGGCGAGCTGGACAACCACGTCGGGACCCGCCACGCCGGGGCGTTGTTTGCGGTCGGCTACGCCGCCTCACGGGCGATGGTGGTGGCGGCGCTGGGCCAGTCGGCCGGTCCTCTGGGGCTGCGGCTGATCGACAGCGAGGTGGTCTACGAGAAGGCGGCGACCGGGGCGATAACGGCGATCGCCGAACCCGGCTGCGGCGACTGGGAGTCGCTGCTCTCGCGGGCCGCCGAGGGCGAGGAGACCCAGCTGCCGACCGCGGTCACGCTGCGAGACGAGGATGGCCATCCGGTGACGACGATGAGCGTCCTCTGGCAGGTTGCGCCCAGGGACCCGCAAGGGCCCTGAAACCGCTCAAGAAAGCCAAAGCATTGAGGGGGAGCGGACCTGCAGGCCGCGATCAGGACTTGAGATTCGCGCCTGCGCGGCCGATGAAAGCCCGGTGAACCAGATGTTCGACAGGCTCAGGCACGGCGGAGGGTGCATCTGATGGAGCCGACCGCCGCACCGACGCAGGAAAAGGTCGCAATGCGCATCTACGAGGCTCTGGTCGATTTCGGCACCGAGCCCGAGCAGATGCGACCCGAAGCGACCCTGGAGGAGCTGGGCATCGATTCACTCGACCTCTTCGAGCTGGGGCAGATCCTGCACCAGGAGTTCGCAATCGAGGTCGAGCCTGCTGACTTCGAAGGGGTCAAGACCCTGGGCGACGCGCAGCAGGCGATGTTGAGCTACTTGCGGTGAGCGGCGAACCGATCGCGATCACCGGGGTCGGGGCGGTGACGCCCCTCGGCATCGGGGCCGCGGCACTTTTCGACAACTGGGCGGCCGGCAAGGTCGGGATCGAGAACGGCGTCGCATCCTGCAAGGAGTTCGACACCGACGAGCTGCTTTCGAAGAAGGAGGCGCGGCGCACCGAGCGCTTCGCCCAGCTCGGGCTGATGGCCGCAGACGAGGCCCTGCAGGCGGCGTGGGGAGACGACCCTCCCTACGATCCCGCGCGGATCGCAGCCATTTCGGGGGTTGCGCTCGGAGGCCTGGAGACCCTGCACGGCCAGCACACGCGAATGGATTCCGACGGCGCCGACGCGGTCTGGGTGCTCACGGTGCCGGTTTCGATGCCCAATGCTCTGCCGGCACTGCTGGCGATGCGCAAGGGGTTTCGCGGCGAGACGGCGAACATCGCCACCGCCTGCTCCTCGAGCGCCCAGGCGATCGGCCACGCGGTCCGGCTGCTGCGCATCGGCGCCGCCGACGCGGTGGTCGTAGGCGGCGCCGAGGCATGCCTGAACGAGTACGGGCTGGCCCTGTTCCGCAACGCCGGCGCCCTCTCGCGCACCGGCATCAGCCGGCCCTTCGATCGCCGCCGCGACGGCTTCGTGATGGGCGAGGGGGCCGGGGTGCTTGTCCTCGAACGCCCCGAGGATGCCGAGCGCCGCGCGGCCGAGATCTCGGCTATGTCGCCGGCTATGCCTCGACCACCGACGGCTACCACCTGACCGCGTCCGAGCCCAGCGGGGAGGTCTGCGCGACGGCGATCCGCAACGCGCTCCAGGACGCCGGGCTGGGGCCCGAAGACGTCGACTACGTCAACGCCCATGGCACCTCGACGCCGGACAACGACCGCTCCGAGACCAAAGCGCTGAAGAAGGCCCTCGGCGAGCATGCGAACCAGATCCCCGTCTCCTCGACGAAGTCTGCGATCGGCCATTCGATCGGCGCCGCCGGCGCGGTCGAGGCGGTGGCGACGATCCTTTCGCTGCGCGGCAAGACCGCCCCGCCGACCCTCGGCCTCGAGCAGCCCGAGGAGGGGCTCGACCTCGACTACGTGCCGCGGGAGGCCAAGGCGCTGGAGCCGCGCAATGGCAACGGGCGTCTGGTTGCGCTCTCGAACTCGTTCGCCTTCGGCGGCCACAACGCGGTCCTCGTCCTCACCACCTGAGGCGGCCCTAGCATGCGGGGTGCGCATGCTTCCAGGGGCCGCTGTACAGCCATTCTCATGCCGCAGATAACCGATCCCTACGAGGTCCTCGACCGAGCCCGCAGGGCCTTCTACGGGCTCCGCGACCTGCAGATGCACCGTCAGCTCGGAATCGTCTTCGAGCGCGACCCGTCGGGGACCGCGGCAATCAGCCTGCTCGCCAAGCAGGAGCTGCTCGGGCCCGACGGCCGACACCAGGACGGGTCTCTGTTCACGCTGGCCGACGTGGCATGCGGGGTTCTGGCCTGCGACGAAGTCTGGCCCTACGCGACGCGGCGCGGCCTGGTCGCGGTCTGCTTTACGACGAGAGCGCGGTTCAAGCAAGGCGAACCCGCCACGGGCACGATCCACGCCGAGACGAGCCTGATCAGCGACGTCGAGCAGATCTTCGGCGGCGAGAGCCCGCCACGCAAGGCGACGGTCGAGATGGCGGCGCGACTGCACCGTGACGACGGCACGACCGTGGCCGAGTTCGAGCAGGAGCTCTACGCGCGCTTCATGGACCAGACCAGCGCCGACGCGCTGACCTCCTTCGAGCTTCCCTTGTGAGCGCCGCCCGCTTGATCTGCCTCGCCGCCGCGGACGAGGAATCGCTCTCGGCCCGGGTGGTGGAGCTCCTGGAGGGCGGCGAGTGGGGGATATCCGCCGGCGAGGGTCCGCTGCGGGCGGCGATCGTCTTCGCGGACTCCGAGCAGCTGGTGCGGCGTCTGGAGACGCTTGACGGCTGGCTCAGCGAGCGGGCGCCGGAGGGGCTGCGCCTCGGTCGTGGCCTTGTCCTCGGCACCGCCCGCGAACGTCCGCGGCTCGGCTTTCTGTTCCCCGGCCAGGGGGCGCCGGTGCATTCGGGTCCGGGCTTTCTCGAGGAGCTGCTTCCCGAGGCCGCGGGAGTCTATGACCAGGCCGACGGACTTCAGGGCTCCGACGAGGTGCCCGACCAGCTGGTCCAGCTGGCGGTCGTGACCGCTTCGGTCGCCGGCCTGCGGGCGATGGCGGCGCTGGGGATCGAAGCCGATTTCGCCGTCGGTCACAGTGTCGGCGAGCTGACCGCGCTGCACTGGGCCGGAGCGCTCGACGAGCCGACGCTGCTTCGGATCGCCCGCCGCCGCGGCGAGTTGATGACCGAGCACGCGAGCGCCGAGGGGACGATGGCCAACATCGAGGCCGAGGAGGACGTCTTCGCCGCCATCACCGACGGGCTCGACGTGACCGTCGCCTGCTTCAACTCGCCGCTGAACCGGGTCGTCTCCGGTCCGGTGCAGGCCGTCGAGCAGGCAGTCGCCCGTGCCCGCGCCGCAGACGGGGCCCGGGCGCTCCCGCTGCAGGTGATCGGCGCCTTTCACTCGCCGCTGATGCGGGAGACCGTGCCGCCCTTCGAGAGCTATCTGGCCGAGGAGACCTTCGGCGCCCCGGCGCGGCCGGTCCACTCGACGATAACGGGAGCCGAGCTGGGCGCCGGCGAGGACCTGCCGGCGCTGCTGGCCCGCCAGATGACCGAGCCGGTGCGATTCCTGGAGGCGGTGCAGGAGGCGGCGACGGGGGCCGACCTGCTGCTCGAGGTCGGACCGGGGAGGATGCTCAGCCGCCTCGCCTCGGAGTTTGCCCCCGCGCCGGCGATGCCGCTTCGGATCGGCGATTCCTCGCCCCAGGACCTGTTGAGCGCGGTCGGCGCCGCCTGCGTGCTGGGGATGTCGGTGCGGACCGAGCGCCTAGAATCGGGCCCCCGGCAAGGTGCCGGTCACCCGCGCCCGTAGCTCAGTTGGATAGAGCGTCGGTCTACGAAACCGAAGGTCACAGGTTCGAATCCTGTCGGGCGCGTTCCGCTCTTCTCCTAGCGACGCCGCGTTCTTCCCATTGCAGAGCCGAATGCGGGGACCGAGTCCGAATCCGGCGTTCCGGCGCTTTCCGCGCCCGTCCGGAGATTTCCGCGAGGTCGTGGTCTCATCCTGGTCTCATTTCTCTGGCCAGGTCGTCGTTTTCCAAAAATCGGCCCACGGGCAGCACGCCGCTGCCGCTTTTCACGCGAGAGGGGGATCCGGTTAGCAGCACCAGACGCAGGCAGTGGCTAGGCCGCTAGAGGTACCGACTCGGCTTCCGGCATTGGTTGTCCCGCGGGAGGGCGAGATACTGTGCGGCCGATGCCAGAGGAGAACGTCGAGATCGTGAGCCGGGCTATTGCCGCCATCAACGAGCGGGACGTCGACGCCTATCTGGCGCTGTGTCACACCGACTTCGAGATGACCAACCAGCTGACGGTTATCGACGGGCCCAACCGCGGAGAAAAGGGGATCCGGAACTTTTTCCAGGGCATCGATGAGGGGACGACCAGATTCGAATTGGAGGTAGAGCGGCTTCGGCCGCTCGACGACAACCGTGTTCTCGGCTACCTGACGTTGCAAATCGAGTCCGAGCGCGGTTACCAACAGACCCAGGCCCTCACGAATCTCTATGAGCTGGAAGGCCGGAAGCTGTCGCGCGTGAGGGTATTCAGCGACCGCGCCGAAGCCCTCGAAGCCGCCGGGCTGCGGGAGTAACCGAGCGCGAGTCGCACCGCTCGCTGCATAGGCGTCACCCGTCGGCGGGCGCAATACTCCCGCAACGATGCCCGAGCAGTCCACGACACCCGACCCGGCTGAGCTCACGCGGCGGGCGTTTGAGGCTGTGAATCGGCGTGACATCGACGCGGCAATGAGCTTCTTCGCTCCCGATGCGGTCCTTGACGGGCGGCTGTTGGACGGCCTTTACGAAGGCCGAGCGGCAATTCGTGGCTTCTTGGAGGAGTGGTTCGGGTCCTACGCCGAGCTTCGCTATGAAGTCGAAGAGTTCATCGTCCTCGACGGCGGGGTCGTGCTTGCGGTGGTCAAACAAGAGGGTCGGCCGGTCGGCGTCGATGCTCAAGTCCATCAGCGGGAGGGATGGGCCATCTGCTGGTCGGCCGAAGGCCTCCTCGTGCGATTGTCGACCCACCCCGACATCGACGAGGCCCGTGCTGCCGCCGAACGGCTCGCCGAGTCGAGGCGGTAGGTCCGAGGGCTTGACCTTCGGCCATGGCTCGCGCGCGCATTTCAATCTTGGGCATTGCGGCAATTTCCGCGGCCGTCGTCTGCATGGTTGTTGGTCTCGGTTGTGGAGTGACCGGCGGTCAGCGAAGCAAGGTTGATTGCGATCACTTTCAATTCGACGCAAGAGCCTGGCATTCGCAACGAGGTAAGAAGCGATTTCGCAATGGTCCGCGTACAGAGCAGGCCAAGGGACTGGTCGAGTGCAAGGCCCTGATCGGCCGGCGTCGAGCAGAGGTTCGTCGCTTGCTAGGCCCGCCCCAGCGGCGGGTGTCGACTTCCAGCGGATGGAGCTAGGTCGTCGGCCAGGGTTTGGCCGACCCACTCAGTTTGAACCTCACGTTTGACAGCAGCGGCAGGGTTTTGCGGGCCAAGCTGTTCTAGCCCGGAGGGCCGCTATCGCTGCTTGACCTTCGGCCAAATTCGCCGAACATGTCATGTCTCATCCTGGTCTCATGGCTTCGGCATTCCCCAGTCCAGAGCCGAATCCGGCGGACGCTCTTCGGTCTACGAAACCGAAGGTCACAGGTTCGAATCCTGTCGGGCGCGTTGCTTTCCTACCGGTTGGCGGTCAGCCGATCCGCTCGGCCAGCCCGATGATGATGCCCTCAGGGCCACGCAGGAAGCAGAGTCGGTAGATGTCCTTGTACTGCGCGATCTCGCCGACGAGCTCGGCACCGTGGCTGCGCAGGCGGGCAACTACGTCGTCGATGTCGTCGACCGCGAACATGATGCGGCGTATGCCCAGCGCGTTCGCCGGCGCGCTCTCCGGCTCGGCTCTGACCGCCGGCGGCGTGTGGAACCTCGACAGCTCAACCCGGCCGTGGCCGTCCGGCGTCCGCATCATGGCGATGTCGGCACGGACGTCGTCGAGCCCGATGACGCTGCCCGCCCAACCCCCCTCGACCTGCGTTTCGCTTTCCAGCTCCATACCGAGTTCGGCGAAGAACGCTTTAGCAGCCTCGAGGTCCTCGACAACGATGAGAACGTTGTCCATCCGCTGGATTGTCATGTGCTCGATGGTAAGGAACCAGGTTCGAGCGCGACCAAAGTTCTCCCTCCAGAAGCTCCGTGGACGGCTCTCAGGCCTAGACTGGGCTCATGCCGGCGTGCGCTAGGTGCGGCCAGGCGAATCCCGATGAAGCGAGGTTTTGCTCGCAATGCGGCGCTCCGGTTTCGGGTGACTCGCCCGTCCCCGCTGCCGCTCGCAAGGTCGTCACCATCCTATTCGCCGACGTGACCGGCTTTACGGCGCTGGGCGAGCGGCTCGACGCAGAGTCGTTGCAGCAGCTCGTGGGGCGCTGGTTTGGAGACGCCCATCGCGTCATCGCTCGCCACGGGGGCACGGTTGAGAAATTCATCGGCGACGCGGTGATGGCGGTCTTCGGCGTCCCCGTCGTGCACGAAGACGACGCGCTTCGGGCGGCCCGCGCGGCGCTGGAGATGCGCGATGCTCTGGTCGATCTCAATCAGGAGCTGACGCAGCGCTGGGGGGTGCGGCTCGGCGTGCGCACGGGGCTCAACACTGGAGAGGTGGTCATCGGCAGGGCTCCCGGTGGTGAGATGTCCACGGTCGGGGACGCGGTCAACGTCGCCCAGCGGCTCGAATCGTCAGCGCCGCCCGGCCAGGTGCTCATTGGGGAGCAGACGGCGCGGCTGCTCGGCGCAGCAGCGGGCCTCGAACCGGTCGAGCCACTGGAGCTGAAGGGCAAGGCAGCGCCGGTCGCCGCATGGCAGCTGGTCTCGGTGATCTCGGAATTCACCGCTGTACCCGATCGGGCCGAGACACCGTTCGTCGGCCGCGAAGCCGAGCTGAATCGCCTGCGGCGAACATTCGACGCGGTCGCGACGGCGGATACTCCGCGGCTCGTCACCCTGCTTGGGGCCCCAGGCATCGGCAAATCCAGCCTGGCGAGCACATTTCTGGCCAGCCTCCCGCCTGAAGCGACCGCGGTTGTCGGCCGCTGTATCCCCTACGGCGATGGGATCACCTACTGGCCGCTCGCGGAGATCGTGCGAGAGCTGACGGGAGCCGGCACCGAGACGGCGGTTGCCGCGCTCGCCGCGGTCGGTGCCGACAAGGACCAAGCCGAGCTGATCGCCAGCCGCCTGGGTCGCGTCGGCGACTTTACGGCCGGGACCGTTCCCGTCGAGGAGGCCCAGTGGGCGACGCGGAAACTGCTCGAGGGCCTTGCACACGGCGGACCTGTGGTCGTTGTGTTCGAGGACATCCACTGGGCCGAGCCCTCCTTCCTCGATCTGCTCGAGGACCTTGTGACCCTGATGGCGGCGGTCCCGGTAATGGTGGTCTGCCTTGCCCGTCCCGAACTTCTCGACGAGCGGCCTTCCTGGGCCGCCGTGGGCGGCGAGCGTTCCACGACGGTGGCACTCGACCCACTCTCGTCCCGCGAAGCCGGCGAGCTGTTCGACCAACTCGTCCGTGGGACTGACCTGCCGACTGAAGAAGGTGCGCAATTGCTCGCCGCTGCCGAAGGAAATCCGTTCTTCCTCCAGCAGATGGTCGCGGTGCGAGCGGAGGCACGCGATGAAGCGGGCGCGGTGCCGCCGACCATCCAAGCAGTACTGACGGCGCGCATCGACCGCCTCCCGTCTGGGGAGCGAGCTGTCATCGAGCGCGGATCCATCGAGGGACGCACATTTCACCGCGGTTCTCTCGCCGATCTGCTCCCAGACAACATGGATCAGGACCTCGATGCGAACCTCGCGGAGCTCGTTCGCCGCGGTCTGATCCGGCCCGGAAGGGCAGATTTCGAGAACGAGGAGGCCTACCGGTTCGACCACATCCTGATCAGGGACGCGACGTACAGCCTCCTTCCCAAGCACCTGCGCGCCGAACTGCACGAGCGCCATGCGGGCTGGCTCGAACGGCGCGCCGACCGCGATCTCGGAGAGCACGCGGAGCTGGCCGGGTATCACTTCGAGCAGGCCTTCCTCTGCCGGGTAGCGGTCGAGCCGGGGGCGCGGGAGAGCTACAGGTCACTGGCGACGAGCGGCGGGCACCATCTGGGTGCTGCCGGGCGCGGGGCACTCGCGCGCGATGACCTGCCTGCGGCGATCAACCTTCTCCAGCGCGCGACGGCATTGCTGCCCGGGGACGACACCGATCTTGGTGAGCTCATGCCCGAGCTCGGAATGGCATTGACCGAGGCCGGCCGCCTGTCCGAGGCCGAGCGGATCCTCGACCGCGCACTTACGCGCCCGGCGTCAGCCGGCGACGGTGCGGCTCACGCACAGGCCGAAGTCGCCCGGCTATCCGCCCGGATCCAGGTCGACACCGACGCCGGCGCGCGCGAGGTGCGGGAGCGCTTTGACTCGCTGCTCTCAACCTTCGAACGTGGCAGTGTGGACCTCGGATTGGGACGCCTGTGGCGGTTGCGGGCTCTTGTCCATTGGATAGAGGCCCGCGCGACGGAAGCCGACACCGCATGGGAACGCGCCGCCGAGCATGCCGAACGCGCAGGCGACGAGCGCGGATGGTCGGAGGCGCTGAGCTGGCTGGCGTCTTCGGCCTACATCGGGCCGGCGCCGGTGGACGAAGGGATCGCGCGCTGCGAGAGCATCCACCGACAACTGAGAGGCCATCGCCGCTCCCAGGCTCTGGTTCTGCATCCGCTCGCCGGGCTTCGTGCGATGCGCGGAGAGTTCGAGGCGGCGCGCGGCCTGCTGGCCGACAGCAACGCCGTCTTGGGCGAACTAGGGACGACGATGGACACCGCGGTATCTCACCACGAGGCCTACGTGGCGCTGGTCTCCGGCGACGCAGCCGGAGCAGAGGCGATGCTGCGAACTGGATACGAGCGCCTGGGGGAAATGGGCGAGAAGGCGCTGCTTGCCACCACCGCGGCGATGCTCGCGCAGGTCATCTACGAACAGGGGCGCTTCGATGAGGCCTGGCCGTTCACGGAGGCGGCGGAGGACGCTGCGGCGGCCGATGACCTATCGGCGCAGATCATCTGGCGCACCGTGCGTGCTCGGCTCCTCGCCCGGCTTGGCGAGATCGCGGATGCAGAGGAAATGAGCGCCGAGGCCGTGTCCCTGGCGGGGCGAACGGACTGGCTTACCGATCATGCCGACGCCCTGGTTTCGCAGGCCCAGGTGCTGAGGATGGGTGGGAAGACGAAGGCCGCGGAGGAGTCGGTCGCCGGCGCGATCGCGCTCTACACGCGCAAGGGCAACACGGTCGGCGTCGGACGTGCCCGGTCGTCGTTGGACATCCGGGTGCCGGTGTGGGAAGTTTGACGAAAGCCTGAGGAGGTCAAGGATGCACTCCAAATTCGATTCGCCGCTGAAGCTCAAAGATGGCGTCGTCGAGGCTTGTGGGGAGCTCGACTGGGCGGCGGGAGAGACCGAGGCGACTGTCTCGGTCACGATCACGCAGAAGGGCGAGAAGGTTTCCGGGGCGGCAAGCTCACCCCCCAGCTTCGAGAAGGATGAGGACGAATGGATGTTGAGCGTGCAGCCGTCGCGCTCCAACAGGAAGTTCAAGAAGGGCCCCGCTCGGGCTACGGGCGTTATCCACGCCACGGGTGAGGGCGACTTCGAGTCGTTCACCTGGGAGCAGGACGTCGAGCTTCGCGCCTAGTGGGCGCGCTTCGGTCAAGGCCGCGGCGACTAGCCCTAGCACCTGTTGTATCCGCCCGACCGACCGGAAAAAAGCGATCCGTGCCAGCGCCGGGATGTCCAGCGGCTTCGCGTAATCGCGGTCCATCGCGTCGCGGGCGCGCAGCATGCGGCGGTTGGAGTCTTCTATGGCTCGGCTCATCTGACGCTCAGCCAGACAGTCATTGGGCGGGCGGGACCTGACTATCGTCCCCCGGAGATGCGGCAGCCCTCGCAGCCCCCTGCGTCAGGTTCGGGAGTTGGCACCACTCAGGCGCGCGCGGATCCCGAAAAGGTCAGCGAGCAGCTCGAACGATGGCTGCGGATCGATGGCGAGAAGACGGTGGGCAGCCTCATCGACCTCTTCGAAGAGAAGAGTTTCGCGATCCTCTTCGTGCTGCTGCTCGGCGTGCCGGCGCTGCCGCTGCCGACCGGCGGCTTCACACACGTTTTCGAGCTCATTGCCGTCCTGCTGGCGCTGCAGCTGATCATCGGCCGCAAGCAGATCTGGCTGCCGCAACGCTGGCGCAAGCTCGACCTGGCGGGCGAAAAGCAGCAGCGCTTCCTGACCGGGCTGCTGAAGATGGTCCGCCGACTCGAGCGCCACTCCCGCCCCCACTTTCGCTTCCTGTTCGACCATCGCTTGAGCAACATCGTCTTTGGCCTGCTCGTGGTCGGCGGGACCGCCGGTGCCTTCCTGGCGCCGCCGTTCACGGGGCTTGACACCCTGCCGGCGCTGGGGGTTGTGCTGCTGTCGCTGGGAGTGCTGCTGGAGGATCCGATTGTCGTGATCGCCGGGCTTCTGGTCGGTGTCGCGGGCGTGGCGCTCGAGATTGTCCTCGGCAGCGCTGCCCTCAACGCCCTCGGAGACCTCTAGGGCGGGCCGGCCCGGACCCCCGGTCTCAGGTCGCCGCCGGCACGACGCAGAGCTCGGGCCGGTCGGGGCTGTTCAGGGCCCGCCGCAGCGAGATGAACGCCACCGCGCCGACGAGCAGGGGCAGCCAGAAGAGGATCACGCGATAGACCAGAACCGCGGCCGTGGTGGCGGCCGCCGGGGTGCCGTAGACGATCAGGGTCCCGATCAGGCCGCCGTCGATCCCACCGAGGCCGCCCGGCAGCGGCAGCAGACCGCCAAGCTGCCCGATCAGGTAGCCGAGCAGGATCACGGTGATCGGAGGCGAGAAGCCGAAGGCGTGAAAGGTCGCCCAAAGGGCCGCGTTGTCCCAGGCCCAGTAGCCGACCGCGCCGGAGATCACGAGCAGGTTGCGCGACCGCACTATCTGCACCGCCTCGCTCGTGCCGCCGACCAGCGCCTTGCGCACCGCCTGCGTCGCCCTGCGCGCCCGTCCCGCGTCGGCCGGGGCGGGGTCGCCGACCCCGAGCCGTGGCACCACCAGCACCGCGGCGATCACCAGCAGGGCGCCGGCCGCCGGCACCGCCGTCAGCCAGAGCGACAGGTCGGGCCCGAACAGGCCCAGCGCCAAGGCCGCGCCGAGCACCGCCACGGCGACGAAGTTGACCGAGCTCTTGATCAGGAAGAAAGCCACCGAGCGGCTGGCGATCCGCTCCGCAGGCATGCCCCCGGAACGCAGGATCCAGGCACCGAGGGCAAGGCCGCCGGCCCCGCTGGCGGGCACGATCGAGCCGGCGGCGAGCTCCGCGAGGCCGATCTCCCAGCTGGTGCGCCAGGGCATGCTCTGGCAGAAGATCGGCCGGAACATCAAGACGTAGGACACGCACGACAAGGCCTCGAAGGCAACCGCCAGCGCCACCCACTCGGGCCGCGCCTCGGCCAGCAGGTGACGGACCTGACCGAGCCCGGGGGCGAGCAGCAGCGCCAGGCCGACGACGCCCAGGACCGCGCAGATCTGCAGCGTCCGCCGGGCGAGCCTGCGGGGCTCGAACTCGTCCGGCATCGAGACCCCCACCGTCTGCTCGATCGGCTCGACGCGAAACCTGCGGCCGTCAGCTGTCGTCACCTCGTCCAGAGACTCCGAGTCTCGCAGCACCGGACTTCCGCAGCTACCGCGACGGGCGCGGTGTGTGACGTTTCTCCGGCCTCCAGCTGAACGCCGTTGACCCGATCCTCGTAGACCACTTCGAGACGGCAGTCAGCCAAACGGGCACGCCGTCGGGAGTCCTCGAACACGATTGAGTCGCAGGCGCCGGCGCGCCTGCCGGACAAGGAGCAGCCATGTCCCGCCAGTGGACGGCCGCCGCGCTCGCGGCGTCGCTGATCGCCTTCACCTTCGCCTACGTCCTCGCCTCATCGGACGCGGGGTCGGCGGCCGCCCGGCCGCCGACACACGGGCTGCAGCTGGATGTCGGCCCCGCCCCTCGCTCCTGGCAGCGGATTCTGCTGCCGGGATCCCCGGCCACGCTCGCCTATCCCGCAAGCTGGCGGCCGCTCGCCGGAGACCCCGGGACGGCCTCCGCCGCCCGGCGCGCCAACGGCCGGATCGTCGGCTATCTGAACGCCACCCCGCAGGGCGGCACCGAGACGCTGGTCAACTGGCCCCGCTTCCGCCCCGCCCACAACCGCGAAGAAGGCGACGTCGACGTGGTGGCGCTGGCCGCGGCCCGCGGCCTGCGCTTCGGCAGCGGGATGGCCTCCTGCGTAATCGACGGCTACACGAGCTCCACCGGCACCCGCTACCGCGAGCTCGCCTGCATCGTCGCCGGGCAGCGGACGACGGTCGTCGTCGGCAGCGCGCTGCGAAGCCGCTGGTCGGCGCTCGCGCCGGTGCTGCGCAGGGCCGTGGAGAGCTTCACGACCTGACCCCAACTTGCAGACGACGAAACAAGGAAGGAGACAACGATGTTCACGACAGCAGCTCGCCGGTTTGCGGTGCTCCTGACGGTGATCGTTCTCGGCGGAGCCGGGGGCGCCTCGATGGCGGCCGCCGGGCATTCGCACCACCATCACCGTGCGATCCCGCAGCACAACGGTGGGGACCACGACAGCGACAACAACGGTGGTCCCAGCGACGGCGACGGCAGGATCTAGCCGCCGGCGCCAGTCGATCCACCCGCCGTCCTCGTGGCGGCGGGTGGAGCCGCGGTCCGGCTCAGCTGGGCACGGCGTAGATCTGGCCGCCGTGCTCGAGGACCTGCTTCTGGGCGAGCCCCGAGGGGGGTGGACCGCCCACCACCGCTCCCGTCTGGGCGCTGTAGACGCCGCCGTGACAGGGGCAGATGATCTCGCCGCCCGAGTAGCCGACCGTGCAGCCGGCGTGGGTGCAGACGGCGCTGAACGACTTCAGGCTGCCGTCGGATTCGCGGATCAGGATGTCGGGGGATCCATCTGATGGATCCTGATACTCGGCGGCCTGCCCGCTGGCGATCCGGTTGGAGGGGCCGAGCTTGATCGCATTGGCCGGCAGCGGGCTTGCCCCCGCACCCCCGGCTCCCGACTGCGGCGCTCCCCCGGCTCCCGACTGCGCCGCCTGGGCGCCGCCCGATTGCCCCGCGCCGGCCCCGGGTTTGCCGGCAAGTGTCTGGCCCTTGAGGTTCGTGCCCTTGTACGAGCCCTTGAAGAGTGCTGCCAGCCCGGCCAACGCCAGGGCGCCGGCGCCGATCTCCGCCAGCAGGGTGCGACGGGTCAATGCATCGACCCCGCCGCCGTTGGCGGCCGGGAAGCGCCCCCCCGTATCCCGTGCCAGCGCCTGCGACCGGCGCTGCGGCAAGTTGTCGAGGGCCGGCTGACCGCTTGCCCCCGCGAGAACGAAGGGAAGCCAGGCGAAGGTGAAGACGATGTCGGGGCCGAGGAAATAGGGCGAGGTGTGCCAGCTGGCGGTCAGGAAGAGGAGCAGGTTGAGCCCCAACCCGGCGGCGGCGGCGAGCCTCGTCAGCAGCCCGAAGGTCACCAGCAGGCCGATCGTGATCTCGACGATCGCAACGCCCACCCCGGCCAGCTCCGCGTGGGGGATCGCGAAGGTTCGAAGGACGAATCCGCCCGGCGTATGGCTGGCGAAGCCGTGCAGCTGGGTGCCGATGTAGGTCGGGGCCCCTTGGTGCAGGAAGCCGGGGTCGCTGAGCTTCTGCATACCGGCATAGACGAAGGTCAGGCCGAGAAAGAGCCGCAGCGGGAGGAGTGCCATGGCGGGGGAGATCGAGCTGCCGAACAATGGCGGCTGCTGGCCTCGCGGCCGCCGCTCGCGCGGCCGCCGTGGCGCCTCGGCGATCGGGGTTTCGAGAAGATCGCTCACCCAACCGAGACTTTCGACCGAGCACCTAAGCGGCGTCTCACGCGTTCATGAGAGCTCTCTTATGGGGCGCGTAGGCGGCCTTTATGCGGCCTTCCTAGGTTCGGCCGGTGCGACTTGCGCTTGCGATCACGACCGCGGTTGGATTGGCGGTGTCGATCGCGTGCTGCGGGGGGTCTGCCTCGAAGGGCTCCGGGCGGCAGGCCTCGAGCCAGACGGCAAAGGCCGGCGGCCAGGGCTCGGTGACGAGGCGGCTGATGGGTCTGCCGGCGCTACCCGCCAATTCACCGCTGCCCGGATACATGCTGATCGCCGACCGCGACAACAACCGCCTGATCGTCGTCTCTCCGAGCAAGCGGATCGTCTGGCGCTTCCCCTCGCCCGGTGATCTGCGCAGCGGGCAGGCGTTCGCCGGGCCCGACGATGCGTTCCTCACTCCCGGTGGTCGCAGCATCATCACCAACGAGGAGTTCTCGGACACCCTCGCCCTGATCCACCTCGGCCGGCATCCGCGACTCGGCTTCGAGTACGGACGAAACGACGTACCGGGCAGCGGGCCGGGCTATCTCTCTCATCCCGATGACGCCTACAAGCTGCGAAACGGTCTGATCAGCGTCGCCGACATCATCAACTGCCGCGTCCTCTTCATCCGCCCCGGCCACGGCATCGCCCGCTCGATCGGTGAGGCCGGCAATTGCGTCCACGATCCTCCGACCTCGCTCTCGCAGCCCAACGGCGATACGCCCCTGCCCGACGGCGGCGTCCTGGTGACCGAGATCGGCGGCTGGATCGACCGCTTCGATCGCCATGGCCGGCTGACGTGGACGATCAGCACCCCCACCAGCTACCCCTCCGACGCCCAGCTGCTTCCGGACGGCAACGTGCTCGTGGCGGGATTCGACAACCCCGGCCGCATCTACGTCCTCGACAAGCGGGGCCGGACGATCTGGAGCTACGGCCCATCGTCGGGGCCCGGCGCCCTCAACAAGCCCTCGCTTGCGGTAGCGCTGCCGCACGGGCTGATCGCGGCGACCGACGACTACGGGCAGCGCATCGTCGTGATCGACCGCAGCTCGAAGAAGATCGTCTGGCAGTACGGCCATCTCGATCAGCCCGGCTCGGCCCCCGGCTATCTCGACAAGCCCGACGGGTTGGACCTGATCCGGTAGCGGTGGCGTCGAAGCGACTGCCGATGACGGCCGTGACCGTGGGCGTGGCGCTTGCGTTCGCAGGCTGCGGCCATGGGTCGAGCGCCGCCCAGCGAGCATCGGCCAAGCGCAGCTCGCCGGTGGTCGTACGGGCCCGGCTGACGCGCTGGCTGCTGCCGGCGCCGGTCACCGGCGAGGTCGCCCTCGCCAGTCAAGGGCGACTGCTGGTGATCGGGGGACTCGACTCCAGCGGGTCCTCCGGCGACGGGGTCGTCTCGATCGACCCGGCGACCGGTGACGTTCGGACGCAGGGGAGCCTCGCCCAGCCAACCCACGACGCAGCGGGAGCCGTCCTCGGCCGCAGCGCATTCGTATTCGGAGGCGGTGAAGCAACCAGCTACTCCGGGGTCGAGGAGCTCGCGCCAGGACGGCAGGCCGGACTCGTCGGCAGCCTCCCCGCCGCGCGATCAGATCTAGGCGCCGCGACGATCGCCGGGCGCGTCTACCTGCTGGGCGGCTATGACGGTGCGACGCTTGCCGCGGACGTCCTCGCCACCGGCGATGGGCGTCGTTTTCACCGCATCGCCGGGCTTCCGGTACCGGTCCGCTATCCAGCGGTGGCGGCAGCCGGGGGACGGGTTTTCGCGTTTGGCGGTGAGGGGGCAAATGGCGCCGCGACGGACGCGATCCAGGAGGTCGTGCCGTCCAGCGGGCGGGCGAAGGTCGTCGCGTCGCTTCCAATCGCAACCGACCATGCGGCCGCGGTCGGGCTCGGAAACCGGATCTACGTCCTGGGGGGACTGGTGGCCGGTTCGCCCAGCCGCCAGATCACGTCCTTCGATCCGGTCACCGATCGCGTCAAGCGCCTGGGCCGGCTTCCGGTCGCCGTTGCGGATGCGGCCGCGGTGAGGTCGGGGGCGGCCGGGTATCTGATCGGAGGCCTGGACGCAGGGCAGGCACCGTCGAGTCGCGTGATCCGCCTCACGGCCTCGAATTGAGCCGGCGCCCGCGGGGGCGTCCCGGCTAGGGAAACACCGTTTCGCCGCTCTCGCTGTCGATCACCGTGATCGCCAGCGCCGGGCAGGCCTCGGCGGCTTTGAGGATCAGGTCGTCGGGCCCTTCGCCGATCACCCTGGCGGTGTCGTCGAGCTCGAACACCTCGGGTGCGATCTCGACGCAGTCGCCATGGGCGCTGCAGGCATTGGGGTCGATCTGTGGCAAGTAGCTCATGCTGCCCTCGCTTCCAGTTGCTTTCCCTTGTTCCAATAGGCCTCATCGATGCGCCTGCGCATCTGCGCGACCGTGCGCGGACGGCCGACCGCGAGGGCGGCCACCGGGGTGGCGTCGCGCGAGAAGATCGCGGCAAAGTCGCGTGTTTCCGGATCGCCCTCGATCAGGACGTCGTCTGCGCGTTCGGCGTGACCCACGTACTGGATGCGCAGGCCGTACTGATCGCTCCAAAAGCTCGGCAGGGGCGGCGTCCCCGGGTAGATCCCCAACATCGCCTGCGCCGCGCCGGCACCCTGCCGGGCGGCCGAATCCCAGTGTTCGGTCCGGGTGTGCTGCCCGAGGCGAGGCTCGAATGGTGCCGCGACGTCGCCGGCGGCGTAGACGTCTTCCAGAATCGTGCGGCCGGCCGCGTCGGTCGCGATCGGTCCCTCCTCGAGTCCGGTCCCGGCAAGCCAGCCGACCGACGGGCTCACACCCACCCCGACGACGACCACGTCGCACTCGATGCGGCGGCCGTCCGCGAGCACCAACTCCTCGACGCGTCCGTTTCCGCGTCCGGATTCGAGTCGGCCGGAAAGGATCAGACGAACCCCTTCCTCGGCGTGAAGCTGGGCGAACCAGGAACCCACCCGCGGCCCGAGGATCGGCGCCAGGGGAACGTCGAGCGCCTCGATGATCGTCACCTCGACCCCGAGGCCGCGAGCGGTTGCGGCGACCTCCTGGCCGATGAAGCCGGCACCGACCACCGCAAGCCTGGAGCCCGGCGTCAGCTGCCTTTGCAGCCGGCGTGCGTCCTCCAACGTGCGCAGCGCCTGCACGTTGTCGAAGCGATCGAGCATCGGCAGCCGGCGGGCATGGCTGCCGGTCGCGACCAGCAGCTTGCCGTAGTGCAGCCGTTCTCCGTCCTGCAGATCCACCGTCTTGGTGGACGGGTCCAGGGCCGTGGCGCGACGACCGAGCAGGAGCTCGACCTCGTTATCGGCGTACCACTGACTAGGCCTGAAGGAGACCCCGCCCGCGTCGAAGGAGCCGGACAGCAGCTCCTTCGAGAGCGGCGGGCGGTCATAGGGCGGCGCCTCTTCGCCGCAGACGATGCGGATCGGTTCCTCGAAGCCGCGCTTTCGCAGCGTCTCGGCGCAGCGCTGGGCGGCCAGGCCACCGCCGACGATCACGACGCCCGAGGTGGTCATCAGGCCTCCTCCAGCACCGGCGTCGGCCGCGGCCGCAGCTGCTCGTGCCGCGGTGCGGGGGCGGCTTGCGGGCGCTGGCGGCGCGACGCCTTCGAGCCATGCAGGAGGCGGATCGCAAACAGCAGCGCGATCGGCGGAGCCGTCAGCAGCAGCCACCAGCGAAGCCAGGGCGTCGATGCGTCGGTGCCGGCACCCAGGGTATGGATCACCGCCAGCCCGTAGACGACGACGGTGAAGCGATGCGCCTTGCGCCAGAGCTTGGCGCCGATCCGCCGGCGGGCGTAGAAGCTCAGCCCGAGCAGCGCCGCGAGATAGCCGCCGATCACGCCGAAGCCAGTCCAGAGGGGCTTGTAGGCCATCTTGAAGGGGACCACGATTCCGGCCAGGCCGGGACTCAGCCAGGCGTCGCCGAGCAGGGTGACGCCGTGGACGCCGATCGCCACCATCGCTGCCAGTGCGGTGTGCTCGTGGATCGCGACCAGCTTCGGGCCAAGGCCGGGGCGGCGCACCGCCTTGCCGGCCATCAGCAATCCGATCGCGACCGAGACCGTGACCAGGGCAAGCGCGACGAGACCCGATGCCCGGCTGGCGAGCCACCAGCCGTGCTGGGCCAGCGCGTTCTGAGTCGCGGAGCCGGTCACGCGGCCGCCCTCGTGCTCCACTCGATGGTCTCGGCCAGCTTGATTCGCGGGCGCACGCTGAGCGGGCCGACGAGCTCGACCCGGCCGCGGTCGTGGACCAGAAGGCCTCCGCGCTCTGCCAGGAGCTCGCGGCCGGCGTCCGGTCCCGCCAGCAGCGCGGCCTTGGAGAGAGTCTCGGCCTCGAGCGCGGTCTCGCCCAGCGCCGTGACGCCGACCAGTCCGGTCCAGGCCGGTTTGCCGGTGGCCGGGTCGAGCAGGTGGTGGGCATAGCTGCCGTCCGCCTGGCGCCAGATCCTCACGTTGATCCCGGAGGTCGCGACGCCGCCCGAGCCCAGGTGCAGGACATGGGCGCGCTCGCCGGTCAGCGGGTGCTCCACCTGGACCTCGTAAGGCCAGGAGGATGCCTGCTCGCCGCCGATCCGGATGTCGCCTCCGCAGTCGACGAGATATCGGGCATGACGCCGCAGCTGCTTCGCGACCAGGTCGGCGGCCAGACCCTTGCCGGCGCCACCGCTGTCGAGGCGGACTCCTGGGGGGCGGACGATCGTCCCGCGGACCTCGTCGACTCGGACCGCGCGCCAGAGAGCGTCGGGATTGGGAGCGGCGGGCCGGCGCGGCGGCGCGACCTCCAGCGCGGCGCCGATCGGGGCTGCAGAGACCCCCGCGAGTGAGCCGCGATAGCCGGCGGCCTCGATCTCATCGACCAGGGTCGGGTCGACCAGGCCGCCGCTTTTCTGCGCGGCCCAGAGTCCCGCCTTGACGCCCTCGCGAAGCAGCGGCGAAGCCGGAACCTCGCGCCGTGGATCGGCGTTCAGCGCGCAGAGCTCGCTGTCCTCGCGGAAGCGGGACAGCTCGCGCTCGAAATCGGCGATGAAGCGTCGTGCCCGTTCGGCGGCTGCCGGGGGCGGAAGGGCGCCGGGGCCCGGCTCGCCGATCAGCAGCCGCACATGCGATCCCATCGCCTCGAAGGTGACGTCGTACTCGCTCATGAGGCGCTGGTCGTCACCGGCGCCGGTGCCGGCGCGGCGGTCGTCGGGGCAGAGCTGGTCATCACCGGGCTCGAGCTGGCGCTCGATGTCGTGGCACCGGTGCCCGGAGAAGACGCGGGGACGATGGTGGTGATGACCCGGCGGCGGATCACCCGGCGCACCAACACCTTGCTTGGAGCCGCCGAGGCCGCGGTGGCCGAGCCGCCGATCGCGGGATCGTTTCCGGAGCGAAGCTGATAGGTGAGAAAGCCGAACAGCATCGCGAAGGTCGCCGCCGAGGCCGCGATCACCGCCCCCGGGCCGGGCCGGCGCCGGCGGCCGCTTCGTGGCGCGGGCCGGGACGTCTCGGGTGAGTTAGGGGGACGCTCAGTCATCGTGTCCACCGCCGTCGCCACCTTCGTGCTCCCCCTCGCCGCCCGAGCCCGACCCGCCGCCGCTGCTGGAGGTGTGGACCGGAGCGCTTTGATGGCTCGGCGCCGCACCGCTCGTGTGGGTGACGACCGGAGCTGTCGACGCGACGGGGGCCGCGACGGCGGAGCTCGACGTCACCGCCGCCGGCGGGGGTGGGGCGGGAGCAGGGGTCGCGGCGGCCGCGGCGATCGCCGGCCGCCCGTTGGGGCCTGCTCCGGCGACGCCAGAGCCCTCCTTGGGCTTGGCATGGCGAGTGACCCGCACGGTGCGGTGGATCACCTGGGTGCGCACCTTCGGCTTCGGGGGCTTGGCGGCGGATGGGGTGCCCTGCCCCGAATTGGAGCTCAGCGCCACACCCGCGAGGCCACCGAGGCCGACGACGGTAGCGGCGGCGATCTTTGTCTTGACGTTGTTCACTGGCTGACCTCCTCGAAGGTGTCGATTGCGGCGATTGTGCGCAGCCGCCCGCCAAGCGCCCCCCAGGGCAGGGTTAAGAGCGGGCAAAACCTCCGCCGGGCGCGCTGAGAGCGGCGTTACAGTGGCGCCATGCCCCAGCCCGCCACAGGCAGCGCCCGCATCCTCTTCGTCGAGGACGAGGAGTCGATCTCCGAGCCGTTCGCGAACGCGCTTCGCAATGCCGGTTTCGAGCCCACGGTGACGCGAACCGCCGCCGGCGCCCTCGAGATGGCAAAGCGCCTCGAGCCCGACCTGGTCCTGCTCGACCTTGCGCTGCCCGACGGCGATGGTCGCGACGTCTGTCGAGAGCTGCGCCGCCACTCCGACGTCCCGATCTTGATGCTCACCGCGCGCGGCACCGAGATGGACCGAGTCGTCGGGCTGGAGCTCGGAGCCGATGACTACGTCGTCAAACCGTTCAGCGCCCGCGAGGTCATCTCGCGGATCAGGGCGGTGCTGAGGCGCAGCGAGCGCAGCGTCCCCGAATCGCCGCTGATCGAAGCAAATGGGCTGCGGCTCGACGCCGAAGCCCGCACAGCGACGCTGGACGGAGAGCGGCTCGATTTGAGCCGCAAGGAGTTCGACCTTTTGGTCGAGCTCGCGCGACACCCCGGCAAGGTGGTGACGCGCGAGGAGTTGATGGCGCGGGTCTGGGACGTGAACTGGTTCGGGTCGACCAAGACGCTCGACGTGCACATCGGCTGGCTGCGCCGCAAGCTTGGGGATGACCCTGCCGAGCCCAGGTTCATCGAGACGGTGCGGGGCGTCGGCTTTCGCTTCGCCTCAGCGCAGGACGCAGAGCCGTAAGCCTTCGAACCACCCTCCTCCTGGCGCTGGCCTACGTACTGCTGCTGGCGCTCATCGCCCTCGGGGTCCCGCTCGCGGTCAGCCTGCGCGACCGGGTCGACTCCGAGGTCCACAGCCAGGCCCGCAGCCAGGCCGACGTGGTCGCGGCCACCTCCGCCGAGCTCCTGGGCCCCGCCGACCAGCGCGGCCTGGTGCGCCTCGTAAGAGTCTCGGGGCGGACTGTGCGCGGGCGGGTGATCGTCACCGACTCCCGGGGGCGGGTCGTCGCCGACAGCGCCGGCGGCTCCACCGCCGGCGTCGACTACGGCAGCCGGCCGGAGGTGCGGGGCGCCCTCAACGGCCACGGCGAGCAGATCCAGCGCCACAGCCAGACTTTGGGTGAGGACATCCTCGCGACCGCGGTCCCGATCATGCACGGGCGCCAGATCGTCGGCGCGGTGCGGATCACCCAGAGCGTCGCCGCGGTACACAAGGCCGTCCGCACCGCGATTCTCGACCTGGCGGTGCTCGCGGCCGTCGTCCTCTTCCTCGGCCTGATCGCGGGCGCGCTCGTAGCCCAGCGGGTGGCGCAGCCGATCCGGCGTCTGGACGCCGCCGCGCGGCGGGTGGCCTCCGGCGATCTCGACGCGCGAGTCGCGATGGAGGGAAGCACCGAGCAGCAATCGCTGGCCGGCACATTCAACGAGATGACCAGCCGGGTAAAGCGACTGCTGCGAGGCCAGCAGGACTTCGTCGCCGATGCCTCGCATCAGCTGCGGACCCCACTCACCGGCCTGCGCCTGCGATTGGAGGCGCTTCGCGACCGCTACCAGGCAGATCCCGCGACAGCCCGCGAGCTGGACGCCGGGATGGGGGAGATCGACCGGCTGTCGCGGATGGTCGACGAGCTGCTGGTGCTGAGCCGGGCCGGGGAGCGCGAGCTGCCAGGGGAGGCGGTCGACCTCGAGGCGACGGCACGGCGCGCGGTCGAGCGCTGGCACGACGCGGCCGGCAGGCACGACATCGACCTGGCGCTGCTCGCCGAAGAGCCCGCTGGCCAGACAACTTGTGCCAAGGCCGACCTCGACCGCATCCTCGACGTGCTGCTCGAAAACGCGGTCCACTACTCGCCGCCCGGCGCGCGGGTCGAGCTTCACTGCTCTCCGGGTCGGATCGAGGTCCTCGACGAGGGGCCGGGCCTGGCCCCGAACGAGCCGGTGTTCGATCGCTTCTACCGCGGCAGCGCCGGGCGCCGGGGTCCGGGCGGCACCGGCCTTGGTCTGCCGATCGCCCGCGAGCTCGCGCGGGAGTGGGGCGGCGAAGTGGAGCTCGAAAATCGTCAAGGTCAAGGCGCCCGCGCCGCCGTCACGATGCCACCGGCATGAGCTTTACCCGCCGTTTGCCCAACCATGCCCGCGGCTTGAGGCGCAGGGCCTATCGTTGCCCGCGATGAGCGTGCCGCCCGACAGCCATCCGCCCTCGGCCCTCTCCTCGAAGGCGACCTGGATCGGGCTGGCGCTGCTCGGGGTCCTGGTGGCAGCCGCCGTCGCGGTCGCCGCCAGCCGGCTCTCGAGCCAGCACATCGGGCTTGCTTCGGAGCCGATCTCCGCCGGACGCGACCTGGCGCCCCCCTCCGCCTTCGCCCGGCCCGGGTCCGGCTCACGGCATCATCGCCACTCGGCGCATCATCCGCGGCCGGCTCAGCAACCCTCCGCCACAGCTCCTGCGCCCTCCCCCGGCGTCACGACGACGACCACCACAACCACCTTCACTGCGCCGCAGGCACCCCCGGCGCACGGTGGCGCCGATGACAGCACCGATTCGGGCGGCGGCGGCCATGGCAGCGGCCATGGCAGAGACGACTAGCTCCGCCCCTCCCGCCCCTCACGGCCCCGGTAGGCTCGCCAGACCCGATCCGGTCAACCGATCGGGGGTTCCAGGCAAGGAGTGAGGGCCGATGCAGGTCGTGGTCGCGGGAGGAGGTGTCGCCGGACTCGAGGCAGTCCTCGCACTGTCCGAGCTCGCCGGCGAGCTCGTCGAGGTCGAGCTGCTGACCCCGAATGACGAGTTCGTCTACAGGCCGATGCTGGTTGCCGAGCCGTTTGGCGCCGCCGACGTGCTGCGGATCGAGCTCGAACGTGTGGCCCGTGACACCGGAGCCCGCCACGTCAAGGACGCGCTGGTCTCGGTCGACCCGGGGGCTCGGACCGTCACCACCGCATCCGGCGATAGGCGCAAGTACGACGCCCTGTTGATCGCGCTTGGTGCGAACCCGGTCGACGCCGTGCCAGGGGCGCTGACGTTCAGCGGCCAGGCCGAGCGCCGTAACTTCGCCAAGCTGCTCAGCGCTCTCGGCCGCAGATCGATGAAGCGGATCGCGTACGTGGTCCCGCAAGCAGCCACCTGGTCGATCGCCGCCTACGAGCTCGCCCTCCTGACCGCGGCCGAGCGCGATGCCCGCCGGCTCGAAGGCGTCGAGATCATCCTCGTCACCCACGAGGCGGCAGCGCTGGACCTCTTCGGTCCCGCGTCCTCGCAGCTGGTCGCCGGCCGGCTCGAGCAGGCCGGGATCTCCCTGCAGGCCTCGGCCCTCGTCGACCGTTTCGAGGACGGCCGTCTGCACCTGAGGGGGGGTGAGCCGATCACCGCCGATGCGGCGGTCGCCCTGCCGGCGCTCGAGGTTCCGCCGCTGCCAGGGCTGCCCCAGCGCCAGAACGGGTTCGTGCAGACGGACGTGGGTATGCACGTAGCCGGACTCGAGCACGTCTGGGCGGCGGGCGATGCGACCTGGTTTCCGATCAAGCAGGGAGGCCTGGCCGCCCAACAGGCGGACGTCGCCGCGAAGTCGATCGCGGTCCGCGCCGGGGCTCACGTACCGATCGAGGCTTTTCAGCCGGTGCTGCGTGGATTGCTCGTGACCGGCGGAGCGCCGACGTTCCTGCGCTCCTCGAGAGCTCACCCTGGGGCGGACGTCGCCGCCGTGGGCCACGAGCTCTGGTCGCCCGCCACCAAGCTGGCCGCCAGGTATCTCGGACCCTATTCGGCCAACGCCCTGGGCAAGAGCAGCGCTGCGGAGTTTGCGGACCTCGATCCGTCGACCGATCCCGCCGCAGACGAGGCCGCCCACCGGCAGGCGGTGTCAATTCTCCTCGCGGCAGCCGACGCCGATGCGGAACTCGGCGACTACGAGGGCGCGCTCAAGTGGCTTTCCTTCGTCGGGCAGCTCAACCTGGTGATCCCGCCCGAGTACGTGGCGCGACGCCATGGATGGCGTCGCAAGCTCGGATCCGACCTGGGGGCGGATCCCGCCGCCGAACGGATCGACCCCAGCTTTGCCAGCGCCGCGGCGGCGATCAGCGATCTGCAGCGGCGCCTCGGCTGGCTACGTGAGATCGAGCATCGCAACGAAGGCAAGGCGCACGATCAGCTCGCGGCGCTGGACCAGGGGATGAAGCACCTCATGGCTCTGACTCGCCTCAGCGGCGTGTTCGAGGCCGGAGGCGATGTCCCGAAAGCTTGAGTCCGGCAACGATCGCCGGCGGGCGGCGCCCGTATAGCGTGTGCCACCAACAGGCGGACGACTCGAGAAAGGAGGACCGATGTCGGTAGTGCTGATCCTCGAGTTGCCGGGGATGACACCAGAGATCTACGGGGCGATCAACGAGCGAATGGGATTCCCTGCGGAAGTGCCGCAAGGGCTTCTGACCCACATTGCCGCAGTCGAGGATGCGGGAATGCGCTTCGTTGACGTCTGGGAGTCCGAGCAGCAGTTCGAGCGCTTCCTTGAGGAAGAGCTGCTGCCGGCGATGGGTGAGATCGACGCAGAGGGCGTCGTCTCGCCGCCCCGCGTCGCACAACTTGCGCTGCACGACCGCTGGAGCCGCCCGGAGGGCTAGATCTCCTCCGGCACCATCTCGATCGCGCCGCAGGGGCATTCGGCGACGCAGATCCCGCACCCCTTGCAGAAGTCGAGGTCGATCTCGTAGAGCTCCCCGGGATCACCGAGCTTGATCACCGCGTTGTCGGGGCAGACGCCGTAGCAGTTGTCGCAGGAAAAGCAGCTGCCGCAGGACATGCAGCGGCGCGCTTCGAATAGGGCCGTGGATTCGTCGAGGCCATGCACGACCTCCTCGAAGCCGTTGCCGCGGCGCGCCACCTCGAGCTGCGGCTGCACCGTGCGCGGGGCGTCGGCGTAGTACCAGGTGTTGAGGGTCTCGAAGGTCGCGAGATCGTGCTTGGGAGGCGGCCGGTAGGTCTCGCCGCGCAGCCAGCCGTCGATGCAGCGCGCCGCCTTCTTGCCGTGTCCGGCCCCGACCGTCACCGAACGCTCCGCGGGCACCATGTCGCCGCCGGCGAAGATCCCCGGGTGGCCGGTCATCAGGTCCGGGCCGACCGTCACCACGCCATCGGTGGATTCGATACCGGGGACGCCCTCGAGCAGCGAGAGGTCCGCCTCCTGCCCCAGCGCCAGCACCAGCGAATCTGCCTCCAGCTCCTCGATCTCGCCGGTCGGCTGCGGAAAGCCGCTCTCGTCGAGCTCCATGCGCTCGATCGTCAGCCTGCCTTCGTCGGCGTGCTTGACGGTCGATAGCCAGCGCATCTCGATTCCCTCCTCGCGCGCCTCCTCGACCTCGACGTCGTGGGCCGGCATGCGCTCACGGGTGCGGCGGTAGACGACCACCGCTTCGCTGGCGCCGAGCCGCTTCGCGGTCCGCGCCGCGTCCATCGCCGTGTCGCCGCCGCCGTAGACGGCGACCCGGCGTCCGAGCATCGGCTTATCGCCCTCCTCGACGCCGCGCAGCATCGAGACCGCGTCGAGGATGCGGGCGCTGTCGCCGGCCGGGATGTAGGCGCGCTTGCCGATATGGGCGCCGACCGCCAGGAAGGCGGCGTCGAAGCCACCCTCCCGCATCTCCTCCAGAACGTTGGAGACCTTGGCGTCGGACTCCAGGCTCACGCCCATCTCGAGGATCCGTCCCGCCTCGGCGTCGAGCACGTCGCGGGGCAGCCGGTACTGCGGGATCCCGTAGCGCATCATGCCGCCGGGGGCCGCGCCGGCGTCGCGGATCGTCACCGCGTGACCGAGACGGGTCAGGTGGTAGGCGGCGGCGAGGCCCGACGGGCCGGCGCCGACGATCAGGACCCGCTTTCCGCTCTCCGCCGCGGTCGCCTCGACCGTCCAACCGCGCTTGATCCCCTCGTCGCCGAGAAAGCGCTCGACCGAGTGGATGCCGACCGATTCGTCGAGCTGGCCGCGGTTGCAGGACGACTCGCATGGGTGGTAGCAGACCCGTCCCATGATCGCCGGGAACGGGTTGTCCTCCATGATCTGGCGCCACGCCCGCTTGTAGCCCTCCTCGCCCTCCTCGGCGTCATAGAGCCATTGCTGGATGTTCTCCCCCGCCGGGCAGGCGTGATTGCAGGGCGGCAGCCGGTCGACGTACTGGGCCCGCTCGGTGCGCCAGCTGCCGGTCTTGTTGGCGAGGCTGGAGCCGACGTCGAGCGTGATCGCGAAGGGCTTTTCCATCACTGCGGTCCGTGCGGTGTCGAGGCCAGCAGGCGCATCAGGTTGGTCTCCCGCTCCGCCGTGGCCGCCGGATCGGCCTCGCCCGGGGAAGCGCCGCCGGCGGAATCGGTCGCCTCGCCCGGCAGGTCGCCGCCCTCTCCGGCATCGGCGAGCAGGCCGAAGCGGCGGATGTTGCGGTCGGCGATCGCCTGGATTCCCTCGATCACGTCGGTGCGCGGAGGGTCGCCAAACAGATGCGCGTAGCGGCGCTGCAGCTTCAGATACTCGGTCACCGGCACCGGGCGGCGGATCTTCGAAACCCCGACCACGTCGCCGTCGACCGCCTCGAAGACGGGGAAGAGGCCGGTCTCCTTGACCAGGCGGGCGACCCGGATCGTGTCGCGGGAGGCCGAGCCCCAGCCCAGCGGGCAGGGGACGAATATGTGGATGTAGCGGGCGCCGCGAAACTCCATCGCCCGCTCGACCTTGGCCTCCAGGTCGCGCAGCTCGGCCACGGTCGCGGTGGCGACGTAGGGGATCTCGTGCGCCATCGCGATCAGCGGTGCGTTCTTGCCCTTGCCGAAGACGTTGCCCGCCTGGCCGCCGAGCGGCTTCGTGTTCGAGGTCCGGGCAGCCGGCGGAGTGGCGCTGGAGCGCTGGACGCCGGTGTTCATGTAGGCCTCGTTGTCGTAACAGATGAACAGCACGTCGTCGTTGCGCTCGAACATCCCCGAGAGGCAGGCGAAGCCGATGTCCAGGGTGCCGCCGTCGCCGCCCTGGCCGACCACCCGCACGTCGTCGTGCCCCTTCACCTTCAGCGCCGCGGCGATTCCGCTGGCGACCGCCGGCGCGTTGCCGAACAGCGAGTGGATCCAGGGCAGCTGCCACGACGATTCGGGAAACGGGGTCGAGAAGACCTCCAGACAGCCGGTCGCGTTGGCGGCGATCACCCGGCCGTCCGTGGCGCGCATCGCCGCGTCGAGCGCGTAGCGGGCGCCCAGCGCCTCGCCGCAGCCCTGGCAGGCGCGATGGCCGGAGGTCAGCGTGTTGGAGCGGTCCATCCGCGCCTGCACCGAGCGCTCCTCCGGAGGCAGGAGCCGGTTTCCGACCGCGAAGGTGCCGGTCTGGTAGAGCTTGACCTTCTGCTCGCGGGGCTCGGCCATCTCAGTGAGAGCGGGCAGCCGCGGTGCCCATCTCCTCCAGGATGTTCTCGGCATGCGGGCCGGTGCGGCCGCCCTTCGCCATCCTCTCGAGCTCGCGCTGGACCCGCTCGCGGTCGAGGTCGAGGAAGGTCAGGCGGCCGGCGTCGAGCCGGCCTGCGAATAGGTCGGCGAACAGCCCATGCAGCGAGGGCTTGGTGATCGGTCGGCCACCGAGGCCGGCGACCACGTCGTAGACCTCGGAGACGAGCCCCGACAGCGCAAGCCGCACGTTCTGGCCGACGATGCCGCCGGCGCCGACCGCGAACGCCTTCTCGAGGACGACGATTCGCTCCGCATGCCGCAGCGCCTCGCGCACCTCCTCCAGCGGGTAGGGGCGGAAGCACTTGATCGCGACGACCCCGATCTTGATCCCCTGCTCGCGCAGCTCGTCGACCACGTCCTCGATCGTGCCCAGCACCGAACCGAGCGCGACGACGATCGTCTCCGCGTCCTCGGCGCGATAGCTGCGGACCAGGCCGCCGGACTCGCGGCCGAACTGCTCGCCGAAGTCGCCGGCGATCTGCGGGATTGCGTCGAGCGCCTGCATCTGCTTCGCGTGCATCAGGTACTTGACCTCGAAGAAGGCCTCGGGGCCGACCAGGGCCCCGATCGTCACCGGGTCGGCGGGGTCGAGGATCTGGCGCGGCTCGAAGGTCGGCAGGAAGCTGTCGACCTGATCCTGGGTCGGCATCTCGACCTCCTCGTAGGCGTGGGTGAGGATGAACCCGTCCATGCAGACCATCACCGGCAGCGAGAGCTGCTCGGCGAGCTTGAAGGCCTGGATGTGGAGGTCGAGCGCCTCCTGGTTCGACTCGGCGTAGAGCTGGATCCAGCCCGAATCGCGCTGCGACATGCTGTCGGAGTGGTCGTTCCAGATGTTGATCGGAGCACCGATCGCCCGGTTGGCCACCGTCATCACGATCGGCAGGCCGAGGCCGGATGCGTTGTAGAGCGCCTCGACCATGTAGAGCAGGCCCTGGCTGGCGGTCGCCGTATAGGCACGCGCCCCGGTGGCCGACGCCCCGATCGCCGCCGACATCGCCGCGAACTCGGATTCGACCATCAGGTACTCGCAGGGATCGAGCTCAGCGGTCGTGACCATGTCGGAGAGCCCCTCGACGATGTGGGTCTGGGGAGAGATCGGATAGGCGCAGATCACCTCCGGACGGCAGAGGGCCACCGACTTCGCCACCGCCTGCGATCCCTCCATCTGCTCAAGCACCGGCCGGCTCCTTGGTCTCGCGCTCGACGTACTCGAAAGCCGCCTCGGCGGCGGCCGCGTTGCGGTCGCCCACGGATCCGGGGAACTTCTCCCGCGCCGCGGTGGCGATCGCCGAGATCGAGATCTGGCCGCTGAGCGCGGCAAAGCCCCCCAGCATCACCACGTTGGGGATCGGACGACCGAGCACTTCGCGGGCTATCTCGGTCGCCGGAACGGTGAGCAGGCGTTCGGGGCGGAAGCGGGTGGCCAGCTCGCCCAGGCCGAGCTCCTCGAAGCTGCGCGAGGAGTTGATCAAGATGGAGCCCTCGGGCTGCAGGCCACTGAAGACGTCGACCTGGTGCAGCAGCGTCGGGTCCTGGATGATCAGCGCGTCGGGGTGGGCGATCGGCTCGTGGGCCCGAATCGGCTCGTCGTCGATGCGGCAGAAGGCGACCACGGGGGCTCCGCTGCGCTCGGAACCGAAGCTGGGAAAGGCCTGGGCATGACGTCCCTCGGCAAAGGCGGCGAGCGAGAGCATCTCGGCGGCGCTGACGACGCCCTGGCCGCCGCGTCCGTGGATCCGCACCCGGAACACCTCGCTCAAACCCCTCTCTTGCCCGTCTTGGTGATGAATTCAGCTTCCCACCGGCGGCCGGGAAGGTCAATCGGCGAGCACTACGGGACTCGAATCAGTGTTTAGTGCGGATGTCCGGGCGGCCGGCAGGGCCGAGGATGTCGTGGCATGCTGGGACCAGCCACATGAGCGACCTGCGCTACGTCCGCTTCTTCGAGGAGCTCGGCATCGACGACGTTCCGCTGGTCGGCGGCAAGAACGCCTCGCTCGGCGAGATGTATCGCGAGCTCGGCGATGAGGGCGTTCGCGTCCCGAACGGCTTCGCGACCACCAGCCAGGCCTACCGCGACATGCTCGAGCAGGCCGGGGCCTGGGAGCCGCTGCACGCCGCGCTCGACGGCCTTCAGCCGGAGGACGTCTCCGGTCTCGCTCCAGCCGGCAAGGCTGCCCGAGAGATCGTCTACGGCGCCGGCCTGCCCGAGACCCTGGCGACGGAGATCATCACGGCCTACGGCAGGCTGCAGGAGGAGTACGGCAAGGAGATGAGCCTTGCGGTGCGGAGCTCCGCCACCGCCGAGGACCTGCCGACGGCGAGCTTCGCCGGCCAGCAGGAGACCTACCTAAACGTCCACGGCGACCAGAGCCTGCTCGACGCCTGCCGCCGCTGCTTCGCCAGCCTCTTCACCGACCGCGCGATCCACTACCGGATCGACCAGGGCTTCGACCATTTCGACGTCGCGCTGTCGATCGGCGTGATGAAGATGATCCGCTCCGACCTCGCCGCTTCCGGCGTCTTCTTCTCGCTCGACACCGAGTCGGGGTTCCGCGACGCCGTCTTCATCACCGGCGCCTACGGGCTGGGGGAGAACGTCGTCCAGGGAGCCGTGGACCCGGACGAGTTCTACGTCCACAAGCCGACCTTCGCCGAGGGCCATCGCGCTGTTCTGCGCCGCCGCCGCGGCGACAAGGCGGTGAAGATGATCTACGTCGAGGGCGAGAGCAAGCACACCGTTCGCAACGTCCCGACACCGAAAGCGGACCGCGAGCAGTTCTGCATCGGCGACGAGGACGTCCTCGAGCTTGCCGACTACGCGATCAAGATCGAGCGCCACTATGGCCGGCCGATGGACATGGAGTGGGCCAAGGACGGGCTCGACGGAAAGCTCTATCTGGTCCAGGCCCGGCCCGAGACGGTGGCCTCGCAGCGCCAGGCCAACTTGCTCGAGAGCTATGAGCTCGAAGGCAGCGGCGAGGTGATAACCGAAGGCCGCTCGGTCGGCGAGAGGATCGCCTCCGGCGACGCCCACCCGATCAAGGAGCTCACCCATCTCTCCGACTTCAAGCCCGGCGAGGTCCTGGTCGCCGACATCACGACCCCGGACTGGGAGCCGGTGATGAAGACCGCCGCAGCGATCGTCACCAATCGCGGCGGGCGCACCTGCCACGCGGCGATCATCGCCCGCGAGCTCGGCATCCCGGCCGTGGTCGGCGCCGGAGACGCGACGACGGCCCTGGCAAGCGGTGAGACGGTCACCGTCTCCTGCGCCGAGGGAGACACCGGGCGCGTCTACCGCGGCGCGGTGCCCTTCCACGTCGACCGCACCGAGGTCGGGGACCTGGCGCGGCCGGCTACCGAGATCATGGTCAACCTCGGCAACCCGGACCTCGCCTTCAAGACCTCGTTCCTGCCCAACGACGGCGTCGGCCTGGCGCGGATGGAGTTCATCGTCAGCGAGTACATAAAGGCCCATCCGCTGGCCCTGCTGCACCCGGAGAAGGTCGGCGACCCGGAGGCACGCGACGCGGTCGCTCGCTTGACCCGCGGCTACGACGACGGCGAGAGCTTCTTCGTCCAGCGCCTCTCGGAGGGCATCGGCACGATTGCCGCCGCCTTCTGGCCGAAGCCGGTCGTGGTGCGGATGTCGGACTTCAAGAGCAACGAGTACGCGAGCCTTCTCGGCGGTGCCGACTTCGAGCCCACCGAGGCGAACCCGATGATCGGCTTCCGTGGCGCCTCGCGCTACGCGCATCCCGCCTATGCGGAGGGCTTCGCCCTCGAGTGCAAGGCGATGAAGCGGGTGCGCGAGGAGATGGGCCTGACCAACGTCATCCTCATGCTCCCCTTCGTGCGCCGGGTCGAAGAGGCCGAGCGGGTGCTGGGGCGGATGGCGGAGCTGGGCCTGAAGCGCGGGGACGAGGGGCTCAAGGTCTACGCGATGTGCGAGATCCCCAACAACGTGCTGCTGATCGACCGCTTCGCCGAGCTCTTCGACGGCTTCTCGATCGGCTCCAACGACCTCGCCCAGCTCACCCTCGGCGTTGACCGCGACAGCGAGATCGTCGCCTTCGACTACGACGAGCGCGACGAGGGGGTCAAGGAGATGATCCGCCTCGCCGTCGAGGGCTGCCGGCGCAACGCAATCCACTCCGGGCTCTGCGGGCAGGCGCCCTCCGACTATCCGGACATGGCCGAGTACCTGGTCGAGATCGGGATCGACTCGATCAGCCTCAACCCGGACACCGTCCTGAAGACGACGCAGCTGATTCTGGAACTGGAGGAGCGCCTGGGGCGGGCGCCCCGCGGAAAGGTCGAAGCACGCGAGGGCGTGGGCTCGGCCGTGGCTTGATGCGGTCGGGGACAGTCGCAAGCACCCGCGTCTCCGACGTCATGCGGCACGGCGTGCTCAGCTGTCAGGCCGAGACCCCCCTGCGGGTGATCGCGAGGATGATGGCCGAGCACCGGATCCATTGCGTCGTCGTCACCAACCTCGACGGGGTCAGTGAGAGCGCCTGGGGAGTGGTCAGTGACCTCGACCTTCTGCGTCCGGCGCCGGAAGACGTCGACGGGAGCACCGCCAGCGACGTGGCGGCGACCGAGCTGCTCACGGTGCAGCCGGACGAGAGCCTCGAGCGGGCGAGTCAGATGATGGCCGAGCACGAGGTGACCCACGTGGTCGTCGTGTCCGGCGAGCGGCCGATCGGGGTGCTCTCGTCCCTCGACATCGCCGCAAATCTGGCCTCGCGAGTGTGACCCAGGTCTAGACGGCCGTCGCCTCGCCGGACGTGTAGACCTCGACGAAGCGCAGGTAGTTGGCGCCGATTTGCGCGGCGGCATCCTCGCGGGACAGGCTGCCGTCGATGAAGCCCTGCAACGGGTCGCCCCAGATCGAGCGGCCGATCGCGAAGCCGACGTATGCCTGCACGGGGGCTGCCTCGCGCAGCCAATGGTCGACCTTGGCGTCGTCGGCGCCGCGTCCGAGGACCACGCAGACGACGCCGTCGCGCCCCCCGCTGCGGCACTGGGCGGCGATCCGCTCGCAGTCAGCACGGGCATCCGTGCCCTCGATCTTCCAGATGTCGGGCTCCACGCCGGCCTCCTGCAGCTCGGCGATCACGCGGCGCATCAGCTCGGGGCGCAGCTCGGCGTCATAGCGATCGCTATCGCCGTCCACTGCGGCAAGCTGTGCCGGCTCTGCGGGCACCAGCAGCTCGAAGAGGAACTTGCGATCGTGCTCGTGCAGCCAGTCCGAGAGGCGGCGCAGCCGCTCCGTCTGGCGCCCATTCATCTCCGCGTCGCCGTCGGGGTTGTAGCGGACGAGCACCTTTGAGAAGTCGGGGTCGTAGTGCTCGATGTGAGCGCCGAAGTCCTCGCCGTACTCGAAGTCGAACTCGTTCTGGCCGCTCTTCTCCACCGCCATCGCGAGCTTGATTCCCCGCTCCTTGATCTGCTCCGGGACCCGCGTCGGGCCCCCGTATTGCTCGTCGACCAGGCCGCCGGTGACCGATGGATCGGCGCCGCCTGCAAGCGCCGCCTCGAGGCCCTCGAAGATCAGGTGCTTGCCGTCGGCGATTCTCTGCAGCTCATCGGCCGTGGGATCTCCCTCGATCCCGAAGCGTTTGGTGAATGACCCGCGGTGATCGAATGCGAGGATGTACAGCTTGCCGTCGTAGCCCAGGGTCTGCATCGCTTCACTCTAAAAGCCCCGGCAAGCGGCTGCATCCCGAAGGACAACTTGGCCGGCCCGACCGTCTCTCCGCTAGTCCTCTCGCACCCGATGCGTGTGGCCCTGTTGGCGGGCGAGCTGGTCGCGAACCGGCTCCGAGCCCGTCCGCGGCTGCGGCTGATCCTGCCCACGGGCCACACCCCCCGTGGGATGTATGCCGCCCTGAGGGCTCATGCCGCGGACGGGAGCCTGCCGGCGCAGCAGGCAACCCTGTTCCAGCTCGACGAATACGTCGGGGTCGCGCCCGACGATGAGCGCAGCTACCGCGCCTATCTGCGCCGCGAGCTGGCGGGCATCCAGTTCGGAGCCTTCCATGGGTTCAATGGCGCCTCGAATGACCTCGGCCTCGAGTGCGAGCGTCACCAGACGCTGCTGGACGAGGCGGCACTCGACCTGATCGTGCTCGGCCTCGGACGCGACGGTCACGTTGCCTTCGATGAGCCCGGCTCGAGAATCGACGCCGGGGTTCGCAAGGTCGATCTGCACCCGACCACCCGCGCCGACGCTGCAGCGGATTTCGGTGGACTGGACGGGGTGCCGAAGCAGGCGCTGACGGTCGGACTGCGCACCCTGCTCTCCGCGCGAGAGCTGCTGATGCTCGTGTCCGGCGAAGCGAAGGCGGAGGCGCTTCGGGCGATGCTCGAGGACGACCAGTCCACCGACGTGCCCGCCTCCCTGCTTCGGGATCATCCCCGGCTGACGGTTGTCTGCGACGCGGCGGCGGCGCGTCTCCTGCAGCCCAGCCCGAGTTGGTCGAGCGATCGCGTCCTGGTCGTCCTCGGTCATCGCCAGCCGGGTTCGAGCGCCGAGCACCGGATCTCGAACGAGTCCCGAGCCCGTCTGCGGCGGGCGGAGCGCGAGTGCCGTCGAGAAGCCCCCCGCGCGGTGATCCTGAGCGGCTACACGCGCACGGTGCATGGCCTCTCCGAGGCCGAGCAGATGGAGGCCGAATGGCCCTCTGGTCGGGTGCCGGCGCTGCTCGAGGACGCGGGCCGCGACACGGCCGAGAACGCATCCCGTTCGCTGCCGATCATTCGCGCGCTGGGCGAGATCACTCGTGTCACGGTGGTCACCTCGGCCTGGCACCTGCGGGCGCCGTATTTCTTCGCCCCCTACCGCGTCTTCGGCCTTCAGCTGTCGTTCCGCTTCACTCCGCATGGAGACTGGCCGCGGATGCTCTGGCACGAGCTGATCGAAGCTCCGGCGGCGCGGAAAGAACGACGGCGGGCGATGAGTGAGATGCGGCTACCCGCGGAGCTCACCTTCTCTCCGCCGGATTGGACGCAAGGGTGAGCAGCATCGTCGCCGGCCGGCTGGCGCTGCATGGTGAGCTCGCCGACGGCTGGGTCGAGCTGGAGGGGGAAGAGATCGCCGCCTGCGCGGTCGGCGAGCCTCCCCGTGCTCCAGACCTGCGCCACGACGGCATCGTCGCGCCGGGACTCTGCGACCTGCAGGTCAACGGCGCGGCCGGGCACGAGGTGACGGCCGGTCCGCAAGCGCTCGAGGCGATCGACCGCCTCCTCCTCTCGCGCGGGGTGACGAGCTATCTGCCGACGATCGTCAGCACCGACTCGGCTTCGGCTGAGCGGGCCGTCGCCGAGCTCGAGGAGCGGGCAGCCGATCCCGCATCGCCGGTGACCGGGGTTCACCTCGAGGGCCCTTTCCTCGATCCGGCCCATGCCGGGATGCATCGGCGTGATCGCCTGCGCTCCCCCGCGGATGGGATTCCCGCCTACTTCGAATCCCCGGCGATCCGCCTGGTCACGCTTGCACCCGAGCTGCCGGGAGCCCTGGAGCTGATCGCCGAGCTCCGCGAGCGGGGCGTCGCGGTCGCCTTGGGCCACACCGGCGCCGGCGCCGCAGAGGCGGAGCGGGCCGTCGACGCGGGCGCAAGCCTCGTCACCCACCTCTTCAACGCGATGGCCCCGCTGCACCAGCGCGCACCCGGCCTGGCCGGCCTGGCCCTTACCGAGGACCGGCTGGCCGTGGGTGTGATCGCCGACGGCGTTCACCTGCATCCGCTGGTGCTCGAGCTGGTCCGCCGTGCGGCCGGGGGCCGCTGCTTCCTGGTCACCGACGCGACCCCGGCGGCGGGCGCCCCACCGGGTCGCTACTCGATGGCGGGGGTGGAGATCAGCTGCGGCGAGGAGGGCGCTGCGCATACCGCCGACGGGCGGCTGGCGGGCGGCGCCATCAGCCTCGACGAGTCGGCGCGTCGCTGGGCCGGGATGACCGAAGCGACGCTTGCGGAGGCAATCGCGGCCGCAAGCGAGACCCCGGCGGCGGCGGCCAGGCTCCCGGGGGGACTCAGACCGGGCGGACCCGCGGACATCATCCTCCTGGACGACGAAGGCCGGGTCGAGCGGGTCATGCGCCGCGGCCGCTGGATCGAATAGAGGGCTTACGTCAGTGGTCGAAGTGCTGGACGAAGGCGTCGGATCCGGGGAAGACCTCCGCTTCGTGTCCGTCCTCCCAGCGCACGAGGTAGGGCGGCCCTCCGTCGGGGCCGAGCACCTTCAAGATCTCCCCGTCGCGCTGCGGCTCGCCCTGCCGGTGTCCTCGGATTACGAGGCGGTCGCCCTCGGCTGCCCGCAGAACCTCTTCATTGTCCGCCGGTGCCATCAGCGGCCTTCGAACTGTTCCTCGATCTGCTTCGCAAGCCGGTCACACACCGCCTGCACCGTCGGGTTGTAACGCTCCGCGGTCATCACTCCGAGCAGGACCTCAGCGTCGGCCCTCGTCAAAGTCAAGGTCATCGTCTGATCCGTCATCGCGTTCCTCCTGTCCTCGATGGTCCACGCTAACCGCGTTCGCGGGCGATCGCATCCGGGTCGAATCCTGAGGTCGATCCGTACCCCTTACGGAAGCATTCGCGTCACTCTGCTGAGGCAGGGCCCGACATAACCTGCGCAGCGGACTAGGCTGCCGTCATGGGCCTGACCGAGGTTGGCCTGCACAACCTGCCCCCGGAGCGCTTTCGGCAGGTGCTCGGCGACCGCTTCGACGAGTTCGAGCCGGCGATCGGCCGCGCGAGGCATGAGCTCGAAGGGCGGGTCGTATGGCACATCAGCTCGACCGCCCGCGGCGGCGGAGTGGCCGAGATGCTTCGCTCCTACCTCGCCTACGTACGCGGTGCGGGAGTCGACGGCCGCTGGATGGTCCTGGACGGCAACCCCGCCTTCTTCGAGGTCACGAAGCGCCTGCACAACCATCTCCACGGCGACCCCGGCGACGGCGGCGAGCTGGGGGAGGCCGAGACACGCATCTACCGCTCAACCCTCGAGGAGGCGGCAGCGGAGCTGGCCGGTCTGGTGCGGCGCGGCGACATCGTCTTCCTCCACGATCCCCAGACCGTCGGTATGGCGAGGGCGCTTCACGAGCTGGGTGCGCCGGTGATCTGGCGCTGCCACGTCGGGGTCGACGAACCGAACGAGCTGGCGCGCGGCGCCTGGGAATTCCTCCGCCCCGAGCTGGAAGACGTCGACGCGTTCGTGTTCTCGCGCCAGCACTTCATCTGGGACGGCCTGGAGGGGAAGCGGATCTGGATCATGGCGCCGACGATCGACGCCTTCTCCCCCAAGAACCAGGACATGGCGCCGGAGGTCGTCGCCTCGGTGCTCGGCACGATCGGGCTCGGCCCCGACGGCACCTTGCCGCCGCCGACATTCATCCGCGCCGACGGGGCGCCGGCGCGGGTCAACCGCAGGGCGGCGATCGTCCAGGAGGAGCGCCTCGGGGGCGAGACTCCGCTCGTCGCCCAGGTGTCGCGCTGGGACCGTCTCAAGGACCCGGTCGGCCTGCTGACCTGCTTTGCGGAGCACCTGCGCGATCCGGCGGCGCATCTGGTGATCGCCGGCCCCGACGTCGAGGCGGTCGACGACGATCCCGAGGGCGCCGCGGTGCTCGCTGAGGTGCGGGCAGCGCGCGAGGCCACACCGGAGCCGATCCGCGCCCGGATTCACCTCGTCAGCCTGCCGATGGACGACCTGGAGGAGAACGCGGCGATGGTCAATGCTCTGCAGCGGCGCGCCGACGTCGTCGTGCAGAAGAGCATCGCCGAGGGGTTCGGCCTGACGATCGCCGAGGCGATGTGGAAGCGGAGGCCGGTAGTCGGCGCGCGGGTGGGCGGGATCCAGGACCAGATCGTCGACGGCGAGAGTGGGCTCCTGGTCGACCCCCGTGATCTGGCGATGGTCGGCGCCGCGATCGACGGCCTGCTTGCTGATCCGAAGCGCCGTGACCAGATCGGGGACGCCGCCCGCGAGCGGGTGCTGGACAAGTTCCTCGAGATCCGCCGCCTGCTCGAGTACTTCCAGGCGATCGAGGAGCTGATCGCCGCCTAGGAGCGCCCGTAGGCGAGTGCGGCCGCGATCGTCCGGGCGGAGATCATCCCGGCGGGCCGCCCGGTATCCGGCTGCACGGCGATCAGGTGCGTCACCCGGTGCTCGGCCATCAGCTCGGCCGCGCGCGCCAGCGATTGGTTGGACTCGATCGTGACCAGGTCGGTGCTTGCGGCCTCCCCGGCGGTCAGCGAATCGAGCCGGTCCGCCGCCCGGGCGAGGTCGAGGCTGGTGACGATCCCCCACGGGTCGCCGTCGCCCTCGACCTGCGAGACGACGACCGAGTGGATCTCGTAGCCGGCCATGATCCGCGCGACGTCCAGGAGCTTGGTCTCCGGCTGGCAGCTGACGATGCCGACGCGCATCGCGTCATAGACCTTCGCGTCCTCGAACGCCGGACCGATGTAGGAGTGGGGCACGGGCCGAACCGTACTCATTTCGCGGTCGGCGGAGATTGCACCGCGCCCTGCTCGCGCAGGACCGCTTCCGCGGCTGGGCCGATAGCGGAAGCGACCGGGCCCGACGGTGCCGAGCCCGGCGTGAATTCCGCTGCCTCGATCCCGAAGACGATCAGCCGCCGCGGCAGCCGCCCCAGGGCTCGGGCGATCTCGACCGCGTCGCCGAGCCCGAGGGCGTGGGTCGAGGGGGCGCCGACCGAGGCCGGCAGCGGATCCTCGCCGGCGTCGAAGCGCATCAGCTCGCCCGCAGCGGCCCCGGAGCTCACCGCGTCGACGACGACCGCGATGTCCGCCCCCTGCCAGGCGTCGATCAGGCGCGCCGGCTCGCCCTCCAGCTCGATCACCTCCACCTGCGCAGGCGCGATCTCGCGAACCCGGCGCGCGACCAGCAACCCGGCGGCGTCGTCACCGCGCAGCGGGTTGCCGATCCCGATCACCCTCACACCCGGTCGACCTCGAGCCGGAGGAAGTGGGTGGCGCAGGAGATGCAGGGGTCGTAGTTGCGGATCGTCTGCTCGCAGCGCAGGGTCAGCTCCTCGTCGTCGAGCCCGATGTTTGCCTGCACGAAGGCCTGGAGGTCCTCCTCGATCGCGCGCTGGTTCTGCGAGGTCGGGGGGACGATGCGGGCGGAGACGATCTCGCCGCCCTCGCCCAGCTCGTAGCGGTGGTAGAGCAGCCCCCGCGGCGCCTCGGTGACGCCATGGCCGACCGACGCCGTCGGCGTCAGGTCCTCCGCCGCGGGGTCGGGGGGCTCGTAGGCGTCGATCAGGCGCACTGCCTCGTCGCAGGCGTAGAGGATCTCCAGCGCCCGGACGACGATGCTCTGGAAGGGATTGCGGCAGCCCTCGCCGAGGCCGGCCTCCTCGGCGGCCTCGCGGGCCAGCGGCGAGAGCCGGTCGAAGTTGAGGTTGAAGCGGGCCATCGGACCGGCCAGGTAGGAGCCGCGGCCGCGGACCCGGCTCTGCAGCGCGTTGGAATGCTCGACCTGTATCTCCTCGAAGGTCTGGTCGAACTCCGCCGCCGGGACGTCGATTCCCAGCGAGGAGACGATCCGCCCGCGGTCGATCGGGTACTCCTCGGCGGGCGAGCGCAGGGCGACGAACTCGTAGTCGCGCTCCAGCTCCGGAAAGGGAAGCGAGGCCGTCCAGCGCACCGTCTCGAGGGCTTCATCGCGCGCCCGCGCCAGCATCTCGCGCGGCGCCCGCAGCTGCTCGGGGCGCAGCGCCTTGTAGAAGCCGCCGACCCGGACGTTGACCGGGTGGACCTCGCGGCCGCCGATCGCCGCGATCAGCTCGTTGCCGGTCTTCTTGGTCCGCAGGCCGCGTTCGACGATCTCGCCGTGCTCGCGGGCCATCGTGAAGGCGCTCTCGTAGCCGAGGAAGTCGGGGGCGTGGAGCATGTAGAGGTGCAGGGCATGGCTCTCCAGCCATTCGCCGCAATAGACGAGCCGGCGCAGCGCCCGCACCTGGTCGCTGACCGTGACGCCAAGCGCGTCCTCCATCGACTCGCAGGCGCTCATCTGGTAGGCGATCGGGCAGATGCCGCAGATCCGGGAGGTGATGTCCGGCGCCTCGAGAAACGAGCGGCCGCGCAGCAGGGCCTCGAAGAGGCGCGGCGCCTCGTAGATCTGAAGCTGCACGTCGAGCACCTCGTCGCCGCGCACCCGCACCAGCATCGCGCCCTCGCCCTCGACCCGGGCCAGCGCCTCGGTGCGGATCCTCCGCGTCTGCCCGTTTCCGTCAGCCGCCATCGGCGCCGTCCCCCGGCTCGTGCGCCTCGCTCTCGGCGCGGAAGGCCGGCTTGGCGGCGTTGAAGTTGCGAAACGAGCGCAGCAGGTCCGGCTCGCTCGACCCGAGGCTGTCGCGCATCCAGCCGGCCAGCGAGCGGGTGTTGGGCGACTCCATCGGCCCGTAGCAGCCGTAGCAGCCACGGTCGTAGGTGGGGCAGAGTGCGCCGCAGCCGGCGTGGGTCACCGGCCCCAGGCAGGGCGTGCCGTGGGCGACCATGACGCAGACGTTGCCGCGCCGCTTGCACTCCATGCAGACGCTGTAGGCGGGAATCTGCGGCCGGCGCTCGTTGAGGTAGGCGCCCAGGACCTCCAGCAGCTGGGGCTTGTTTATCGGGCAGCCCTGAAGCTCGTAGTCGACCGGCACGTGGGCGCTGATCGGGGTCGAGGTCTCCAGCGTCGAGATGTACTCGGGGGTGGCGTAGACGGCGGCGACGAACTCCTCGGCTGTCGGCGAAGTTGCGCAGCGCCTGGATCCCGCCGGCGGTCGCGCAGGCCCCGATCGTCACCAGGCGCCGGGAGACGCGGCGCACCTCCTGGATCCGCTCCGCGTCCTCGGCCGTGGTGATCGAGCCCTCGACCAGCGAGATGTCATAGGGGCCGGCGACGGTTGCCCGCCTGGCCTCGAGGAAGTAGGCGATGTCGACCTGCTCGGCGATCCCGAGCAGCTCGTCCTCGCAGCCGAGCACGGTCAGCTGGCAGCCGTCGCAGGAGGCGAACTTCCAGACCGCGAGCTTCGGCTTTGGGGGCTCGGCCATCACAGCTCCTTGACGGCGAAGAACGGTTCGATCTCCGAGAAACGCATCACCGGCCCCTCGCGGCAGGCGTAGGTGGGGCCGAACACGCAGCGTCCGCATTGGGTCAGCGCGCACTTCATGTTGCGCTCCAGCGAGAGGTGGATGCGGTCGCCGCCCACCCCGCGCGCGGCCAGGGCCCGGACCGCGAAACGCATCATCACCTCCGGCCCGCAGACCAGGGCGACGGTCCGCTCGGGGTCGAACTCGGCCCGCTCGATCAGCTTCGTCACCACGCCGACGTCCCCCGACCAGTCGCGACCGGCGCTGTCGACCGTGAGGCCGAAGCGCAGATCTGGGTCCGAGCCCCAGCGCTCGAGCTCGCTTCGGTAGAGGAGCTGCTCGGGCTCGCGTCCGCCGTAGAGCAAGAAGACCTCACGGAAGCGCTTGCGCGCGCCCGTTCCGGCCAGCAGCGCCGGTCGCAGCGGCGCCATGCCGAGACCGCCGGCGATGATCACCAGGTCGCCGCCCTCCGCCTCGCCCACCGGCCAGGAGCTGCCGTAGGGCCCCCGGACCCCGAGCTGGTCGCCCGGGCCCGCCGCGCAGATCGCCTCGGTGACCGAGCCGACCGCCCGCACCGTGTGCAGCAGCGGGCCGCCACTGGATGGATCGCCGCAGATCGAGATCGGCACCTCGCCGACGCCGAAGGCGTAGAGCATGTTGAACTGCCCCGGCTCGTACTCGAGGGGACCGCCCTCCTGCGGCTCCAGCTCCAGGGTCCAGGTGTCGCCGGTCTCCTGAACCTTGCTGCGCACGCGATAGACCGCGGGGACCATCGGCCCCGAGGGTTCGGAGCGCTCAGCTCGGGCTCGGTGTGCGGTCGCCATAGACATCGAGGAGTTGGATTCGGGTTGCCTGCAGGCGCTCGATCATCTGTGCGGAGAAGCGCTTCATCAGCTCGTAGCCGAGATCGTGGTCGCTCTCGGCCTTGCCGCGCAGGCACTCTCCGTCGAAGACGATCGCCGAGCCCTTCTCGACGGCGCGGCCGTCGAGGTGCCAGCGATAGGGGGGAAAGAGCCAGGACCAGCCGACGACCTCGCCCGGGCCATGAGTGGAGACGGTCATCTCTCCCTGCGCCGGCATGAAGAGCTCCAGGGCGACCCGGCCGTGACGCAGGACATAGAAGACGTTCGAGGCCTCGCCTTCGCGGAACAGACGCTCGCCGGCATCGAAGGCGGTGATCTGCCCGCAGCCGGCGATCAGCTCGAGCTGGTCCTCTCCCATCCCCTCGAAGACCGCCGCCCCGGCAAGCGCCTCGCCGATCGAGTGCTGGCTCACCCGCCGCTCCCGCCTGCGCCGCCCTCGCGGATCGCCCCGTCGGTGGCCCTGATCGCCGCCGCCTCCTCGGTGATGTCGATCGCCACCGGGCACCAGGTGATGCAGCGTCCGCAGCCGACGCAGCCTGAGCTTCCGAACTGGTCGATCCAGGTCGCGAGCTTGTGGGTCATCCACTGGCGGTAGCGCGAGCGCGGGCTGGAGCGGACGCTGCCGCCGTGCACGTAGGAGAAGTCGATCGTGAAGCAGGAGTCCCAGTGCCGGGATCGCTCGCTCTCGCTGCCGGCGAGGTCGGTGACGTCCTCGACCGTGGTGCAGAAGCAGGTCGGGCAGACCATCGTGCAGTTGCCGCAGGTCAGGCAGCGCTCGGAGACCTCGTCCCAGCGCGGATGCTCGAGGTTGTCGTAGAGCAGCTCCTTGATCCCGTCGGTCTCCATCTCGCGGCCCATCTGGCTCGCCGCCGTCTCCGCCGCCGCCTGCGGCGCCCCCCGCTCGGCTTCGCCCGCCGTCGTGCTCGGTATCTCCGCCATCACCTCGGCGCCGCGCTCGCTGCCGATCTCGACCACGAAGCGGTGACCCTCGGCGTCGATGACCTCGGTCAGTGCCAGGTCATAGCCCGCGTCCACCCGCGGCCCGGTTTCCATCGAGACGCAAAAGCAGGTGCCGCCCGCCTCGCCGCATTGGACCGCGACGATGAACGCCCCCTCGCGCCGCGCCGCATAGTGAGGGTCCGGATGCGCCCCGTCCATCAGCACCCGGTCCTGGATCGCGATCGCGTGCAGGTCGCATGAGCGGGCGCCGAGGAACGCGTAGCGCGGCGGCTCGTCCGGCGCCTCTGAGATCTCCATCCCGCCTTCGCCGTCGCCGCGGCGGGCCCGGAACAGGGTCAGCTTCGGGGGATGCAGGAAGTGCTTCCAGGATCGCGGTCCGACCACGTAGCCGAACAGCGCCTCGTCCTCGCGCCGCCGCAGCCGGTAGGTGCCGCCGTCCTGCTCGTCAGTCCAGCCGGCCGGCAGGTCATCGGCGGACGAAAGCTCGTCATAGACGATCGCCTGGTCGCGGACGGTCGGGCCGACCACCGTGTAGCCCCGCTTCCGCAGCGCCTCGATCAGGGCGCCGATCGATTCGCGTTCAATGACTTCCATGCCCGTCTCCTCCGGCAGATGCGGCCCCGGGGGTACCGTGACCGCCACGGGCCGAGACTAGCGCCAACAAGGGCCTCGGGCCAGGAGCCGGTTCAGGCCAGCGCGCGGCCGGCTGCGCGCGCCGCCTCTTGAAGCTCCTGCAGAGACTCTTCGATGCCGCCGGCGAGCAGGTCGAGGTCGGGCACGGCATCCTGGTCGGCGTTGAGGCCGAAGAACATCTTGCCGTCATAGCTGAACACGGCCAGGCCGACTGCGTGGTCGGCGGCCAGCGGGACCAGGGGCCAGAGGTCGGTCATCTTGCAGCCCATCCCGTAGAGCGGCTGCTGGGGCCCGGGGACGTTGGTGATCGTGACGTTGAACAGTCTTGTCGCGAAGAGCGAGCGGGCGAGGAAGCTGTGGATCACAGGTGGGGCGTGCGTGGTGAGGTCGATGATCGTGGTCGTCCCAAGCGCCTGGCTGCCGGACTTGAGCCCCTCGGCCTCCTGCATCTGAGACACGTAGCGCTCGACCGGATCTGCGACGCCGACCGGCAGCCGGACGAACAGCGAGCTGATCTTGTTGCCCAGCGCAAGCTCGTCGCCTGCTCCGCGCAGGTTCACCGGGACCATCGCCCGCAGGCCCTCCTCGGGTGGCGGCTCGCGGCGGGCGATCAGCAGCCGGCGCAAGGCGCCGGTGGCAACCGCCAGGACGACGTCGTTGACGGTTCCGCCGAGCGCGCGCTTGATCTCCTTCAGGTCATCCAGCGGAACGAAGGCGACGGCGAGCCGGCGCTTGCCGCCGATCGGGGCGTTGAGGCTGGTTCGAGGGGCCGCGGAAAGCTCGTCCTGCACGATCACGTCGGCCAGCGCCCGCGAGCGCTTCAGCGCGTCCGCTGCCCGCCCGGGGTGGCGAGCGGCGCCGAGGGTGCCCCTCGTCAAACCGGCGCCCGCCCGCACGACGTTGACCGGGATGCGGGCCAGGTCGAGAGATAGGCGTCCGAGGCTGAAGGCAGTCCGGCCCGCCGCCTGCAGGGGCGGCGGTCGCCCGGGCGGCTCGGGCGAGCTCGACGGGGCCGCCGCGGCGCGAGCCGGAGACGGGGGATTCGGCTCGGTATCGAGCAGCAGTTGCATCGTGTCGACCGATCCGACCCCGTCGACCATCGAGTGGTGGGTCTTGCTGGCGATCGCCCAGCGCCCGCCGGAGAGGCCGTCGATAATGACCGTCTCCCAGAGCGGCCGGGTGCGGTCGAGGCGCTGCGAGTAGAACTCGCCCGCCCACTCGAGCAGCTCGGCGCGGCCGCCCGGAGCCGGCAGGCTCGCCGCACGAACCTGGTTGGCGACCCGGAAGCGTTCGTCGTCCTGCCATGAGGGCCAGGAAAGCCCGCCGGTCGTCGGCTCCGAGAGCCGCTGGCTGTAGCGCGGCAGGCCCTCCAAACGCCGTTCGATCTGGCCAACCAGGTCGCCGACCGAGGGAGTCGTGCCATCACTCCGCGGCTCGAAGATCATGATCCCGCCGATATGCATATGGGCGCCGACGTCGGCCTCCTCCAGTTCCAGGAAGGTGGCGTCGAGCGCATTCAGCTGCTCACCCATCGCGATTCCTCGTTTCTTCTGTGAGCTCAGCCTATGGCGCCGCCGGGGGCCGATTCATCCGCGGAATCCCACAGCCCGACCGTGCTCGCTACGGATCTCGCCGACCCGCCTTAGGCTGCGCGGGGCAAGGTGATCGACCTCCACTGCCACATCCTGCCCGGCGTCGACGACGGGGCGGCCGAGATCTCCGACAGCGTCGGCATGGCACGGCAGGCTTTCGAGGACGGGATCGAGGCGATCTGCGCCACCCCGCACATCCGTCACGATCACGACGTCCGCATCGGGGAGATCGAGCCGCGGGCCGCCGAGCTGCAAGCCGAGCTCGAGCGGGAGCGAATACCGGTCTCGGTGATCGCGGGAGGCGAGGTCGCGGAGACCGCCGTCGAAGGGTTGGAGGCCAAGGAGCTGGCCCGGGTGACCCTCGGGGACGGAGCCTGGGTCCTGCTCGAGCCCGCCCCCGGCCCGCTCTCGGATTCGCTGCTGCGGCGGGTACGGCATTTGGGAGAGCGCGGCTACCGGGCCCTGATCGCCCATCCCGAGCGCCACCCCTCCGCCGACCTCGGCGAGCGCCTGGCGGAGCTGGTGCAGGAGGGGGCCCTGGTCCAGGTGACCGCGGACTTCCTGCTGCAGGCGGAGATCGCCCCGGGCATCCTGGCGCTGGCGAAACGCGGCCTGGTCCACGTCCTCGGCAGTGATGCCCACTCCTCGCTGGCCGGCAGGCCGGTCCGTGTCTCGGCCGCGCTCGAGGTACTCCAAGGCGTCGAGCTGCTTCGTCCCCATCTCGATTGGATCGCCGAGCAGGCGCCGGCGGCGATCGTGCGAGGCGAGCAGCTGGAAGCCCCTTTCGAGGTGCTTTAGGGGCCCGCGGGAACCAGGCTGACCTTGTCGACAAGGTCGGCGATCACCGCATCAGAGCTGCTGCCGAGCCCGTGGCGGAGGAAGTTGGCTGCCCCCGCTGCAGCTCCGATCCTCACCGCGGCAGGCCAGTCGTCCCCCGCCGCAAGCCGGGCGGCGACCGCGCCCATCATCGAGTCGCCGCAACCCTCGCGAAAGCCGCGCTCGAACCCCGGTGTGGTCAGGGTCCAGGCCTGGTCGCCGTCGAGCACCAGAGCCGGTTTCTCCCCCCTGGTGACGATGACCAGCTTGGCCCCGGCGTCGCGCAGCCGCTCCGCACCGGCCCGCAGTTCGGCGGATGTCCCGACCGGACCGGAAACGAACTCGGCCAGCTCCCAGTCGTTGATCTTCACCAGGTCGGGCCCGCCCTCAAGCGCGCTCTCGAGCCGCGGCGAGGAGAGGTCGACCAGCACCGGCGTGCCGCTGCCGCCTACGTCGGCGACCAGGCTCCCGTAGACGTCGAGCGGGATGCCGTCGGCCGGAAAGGGGTTGCAGATCACCAGAGCCTCTGAGTCGAGCGCCACCGCGCAGGTGGTGGAGACGAGCTCGTCGAGCTCGTGGCGGGACGGCGGTGGGCTGTGCGCCTCGGAGACCAGACGCCGCTCGCCGCCCCGGCGATCCTGGATGTAGCAGCCGCTGTTGCCGCTGGTCGCGATCATCCGGCGTTCGCCCGGAAGCTCTTCGAGCAGCGGCCCCAGCAAGGCGCCCACCTCGCCGCCGATGAAGCCGCAAAGGACCGGGTCGGCTCCGAGCTCGCCCGCCATCCTGGCCACCCAAACCCCCTGGCCCGCGGGATGGACATGGATGTCGTCGCCCTCGCTGCCACGGTCCTCGATCGCGATCGAGAGAAGCGGATGCGGAGAGAAGACGGTGATCCGTGCCACGAGCCGATCGTAGGCGTTACCGGGCCGGGAGAGTCGGCGCGCTGTCATTAGGGTGGAGGGCATGTCCTCTTCAGCGAGCCAGACCGGGCACCGCCCGTCCAGGGTCTTGATCGCCGGCGGCGGGGTCGCGGCGCTTGAGGCGCTGCTGGTGCTACATCAGCTCGCTGAGGAGCGGGTCTCGCCGCTGCTGCTGACGCCGGATCCCGACTTCGTCTACCGGCCGATGGCGATCGCCGAGCCGTTCGATCGCGGACGCGTGTATCGCTTCGACCTCGCCCAGATCGCCGCCGACCAGGGAGCCGAGCTGCAGATCGGAAAGCTCGCCCGCGTCGACGCGGACGGCCGGGTGGCGCTGAACGACGCCGGGGAGGAGATCCACTTCGACGCCCTGCTGGTCGCCTGTGGCGCCCGCCACGTCGAATGGCTGCCGGGAGCGCTGACGTTCGGTCACCCCAGCGGCGCCCTCGCGATGCGGCAGTTGCTCGCCGGCCTCGAGGTCGGCGCGCTGCGCAGGGTGGCCTTCGTTCTCGCCGCTGGCGCCGGTTGGGCGCTGCCGCTTTACGAGCTGGCGCTGATGACCGCAACCTGGCTGGCCGCGGAGGGCAAGACCGACGCCGAGCTGACGCTGGTCACCTCGGAGGCGGCGCCGCTGGAGATGTTCGGCCCTCAGGGATCGGAAGCGGTGCGCGAGCTGCTTGCCGACCGTGGCATCAGGCTGCTCAGCGACACCTATGTCAGCGAGCTGGACGAGGAGGGCCTGAAGCTGGTCCCGGAAGGACGACTGCCCGCCGACCGCGTGGTGACCCTTCCCCGGCCGATGGGCCCGCAGCTCGCCGGTCTGCCGCAGGACGACGAAGGCTTTCTGCCGGTCGACGAGCGCTGCCAGGTCCGGCAAGGGTCCGGTGTCTATGCGGCGGGAGACGTGACCGCGTTTCCGATCAAGCAGGGCGGGATCGCGGCCCAGCAGGCCGACACCGTGGCCACCGAGATCGCCAGGGCCGCCGGCGTCGATGTGGAGCCGTTGCCTTTCCGCCCGGTGCTACGCGGATTGCTGCTGACCGGGGAGGCGCCGGAGTACATGCGCGCGGAGATCGCCGGCGGTCACGGGGACGCGTTCCTGGCCAGCGCACAGCCGATCTGGTGGCCGCCCGGCAAGGTAGCCGGCAGATTTCTCGCTCCCTACCTGGCGAGGATCGCCGAAGAGGCGCTGCCTCCATTGGAGGTCGAGTTCGACAACTCGGTGCGCATCGACATCGACCTCGCCCCGAACACCGGCTGAGCCCGCCGGACCTCAGCTCTCCTTTATGACCGAGTACATCACCCGTTCGGCGACGTCGATCACGATCTCTCCGATCCGCGAGCAGCGGCGGTAGAGCTCGCGGCGGGCGATGCGCTCGCGCATGTCGGTGACCTCGAGCAGGGTCGCCATGCCACGGTAGTAGGCGCCCTCCAGCCGCCGCTCCGCTCGGATCGCCGCTTGGGCCGGCGCGCTGGCATCCCCTCCCTCCGAGCCCAGCTCGGCGACCGCCTCGTCGATGTGGACCACCGTCTCGGCCAGCAGCGCCGCCATCTCGGCGATTCCGGGGTCGGGCGGACAGTGCATGACCTCCGATTCGCTGACCAGGTCGCGGGCGTAATTGAGGATCCAGTCGATGCCGCGCGAGAGGGCGAACAGGTCCTCGGGCTCCAGCGGAATCACGAATGCTTCCCGCAGCGCGCCCAGCAGCTCCCACTTGGCGGTGTCGCCGCGATGCTCGGCATCGCGCAGGGCCGCGGCCGCGGCTTCGTCCCCGGCGGCCCAGGCGGCGAAGGCGTCGACGCCCTCGATGGTCACCGCGATCTGGCGCCGCAGGAGTCCGAGCACATCGGGTGAGCTGGGCAGGAACCAGTGGCTGCGCTTCACGTCAACCACTCCACGAGTTCGAAAACGGCGACCGCGATCGCGGCGGTGATCGGCATCGTCACCAGCCAGGCCAGGCCCATCTGGCGGACGATCGCCCAGCGCACGTGATGCAGGCGTCGCCGCCCGGCGCCGATGCCGACCACCGAGGACGCGACGACCTGGGTCGTGGAAGTCGGCGCGCCGGCGAACGAGGCGCCGAGGATGATCGCCGACGAGGCAGTCTGGCTGCTCAAGCCCTCGATCGGCTGGATGCGATAGATGCGGCGGCCCACGGTCCTAATGATCCGCCAACCGCCCAGCGCCGTGCCGGCGGTAAGGGCGGCCGCGCAGATCACCGTCACCCAGGTCGGCGCAGCCAGGGAGTCGATGCGCCCGTTGGCGAGCAGCAGGGCCGCGACCACGCCGACCGACTTCTGGGCGTCGTTGGCGCCATGGCTGAAAGCCAGCGCCGCCGACATCACCCACTGGCCACCGCGAACCGGCGAGCGCCCAGCGCCGCGTCGCGCGGCGCGCGATCCTCCGCAGAGACCGGATCACGACCAGTGCCCCCAGCGCCCCCAGCGGCGGCGAGATCGCGAGGGCGATCAGGGTGCCGAAGACCCCGACCGGATGCCAGCCGTCGAGGCCGCCCCAGCGCACGGCGTCGATGCCCCCTTCGACCAGGCTTGCGCCCACCAGCCCACCGACGAGGGCGTGTCCGGAGCTCGACGGTAGGCCGAGCCGCCAGGTGACGAGATTCCAGACCACCGCCGCCGCGAGCCCGGATCCGATCACCGCCGTGGCCGCCGATGGCGAAACGGTGACGATGCCGCCGATCGTCTCCGCGACCGCGGTGCCGACCAGCACCGGTCCCAGGAGGTTGAAGACCGAGGCCAGGAGGATGCCTGCAGCGGACTCGCGGCCCGGGTTGCGACCAGGGTCGCGATCGCGTTCGAGGCGTCGTGCAGACCGTTGGTTGCCGCGAAGGCGACGGCGAGCAGGATCGCGACTGCAAGCCCTACGTCCACGTGGCGACTCTATGGCGGAAGATGGGATCTCGTATGAGCAATGGATATCCGGCAAGCCGCGAGGCCGACGTCATCCTGCGCGACGGTTCGACCGTCCACGTCCGACCCGTTCGCGACCAGGACCGGGGGGCGCTTGCAGACTTCTTCGCTGCTCTGACCGACGCCTCGCGCGGGCTTCGGTTCTTCACCGCGGCGGCCAATGTCGATGCCCAGGCCGATCTCGCGGTCGACGTCGACTACGCGGACCGCTACGGCCTCGTCGCCACCAGAGGAGAGGACGCGGTGCCGCTCGGCCACGGCGCCTACTTCCGCAGCTCTGAGGACCGCGCCGAGGTCGCGTTCGCGGTCAGCGACGCGCTACAGGGAAGGGGGCTCGGCACGATCATGCTGGCCCACCTGGCCCAGGTGGCGAAGGACAACGGCATCGAGACCTTCGAAGCCGAGGTCCTGCCCGAGAACCACCGCATGATCGAGGTCTTCCGGGAGAGCGGCTTTCCGGTCGAGGTGCGCTCGCTGCCGGGGTCGATTCGGGTCGAGCTGCCGACCTCGTTCAGCCCCGAGGCGATGGAGCGTTTCGAGGATCGCGATCGGGTCGCCGCTGCCGCGGCCATGGGTCACTTCATCAGTCCCGAGTCGGTTGCGGTGGTCGGAGCGTCGCGGGAGCGGGGCACGGTGGGCGGGCAGATCTTTCACAACCTGCTCGAGGGGGGCTTCGCAGGCGCCGCCTATCCGGTCAACCGCGAAGCCGAGGTCGTGCAGTCGGTGCGGGCCTTCGAGAGCGTCGGCGATATCCCGGAGTCGATCGACCTTGCGGTGATCGCCGTCCCCGCGCCGGCGGTGAACGAGGTGGCGAGGAAATGTGCGGAGGTGGGGGTGCCGGCGGTGGTGGTGATCTCGGCCGGGTTCGCCGAGGTCGGGAGGGAGGGGGCCGAGCGCCAGCGAGAGCTGCTGGAGATCTGCCGCGAAGGGGGTATGCGATTGGTGGGCCCCAACTGCCTCGGCGTTCTCAACAGCGCCAGCGACGTACGGCTGAACGCGACCTTCGCGCCCGGGATGCCGGAAGCGGGCAACGTCGGCTTCATCTCCCAGAGCGGCGCCCTCGGCCTCGCGTTCATCGAACTCTCGGGCGATCGCAACCTCGGCCTCTCCTCGTTCGCTTCGGTCGGAAACCGCGCCGACATCACCGCCAACGACATGCTCGAGTACTGGGAGTCGGACTCCGCCACCGACGTGGCGTTGCTCTACATCGAGTCGTTCAGCGATCCGCGCCGCTTTTCCCGCGTCGCGCCGAGGGTGGGACGAAGCAAGCCGGTGATCGTCGTCAAGAGCGGACGCTCGCAGGCCGGGGCTCGTGCCACCAGCTCCCACACGGGTGCGATGCTCGCCGCATCCGACGTGACCGTCGACGCGCTCTTCCAGCAGGCCGGCGTGATTCGCACCGACAGCCTGGCGGAGATGTTGGATGTGGCCTCCCTGCTTGCCAACCAGCCGCTACCGGAGGGCCGCCGCGTCGCGGTGCTGACCAATGCCGGCGGGCCCGGAATCATGTGTGCCGACGCCTGTGAAGCGGCGGGGCTCGAGCTGCCTCCTGTACCCGACGAGATCCAGAAGCGGTTGGGGGAGCTTCTGCCCCCGGAGGCGTCGCTCGGCAACCCGGTCGACATGATCGCCACCGCGACTGCGCAGCAGTATCGCGAGGCGATCGTGGCGCTGGCCGCATGGGAGCAGCTGGACGCGCTGATCGTGATCTTCGTGCGGCCGCTGCTGATCAAGGCCGAGGACGTCGCCGCCGCGGTGGACGATGCGGTCCGGGAGCTGCCGAGGCCGATCCCGGTCCAGGCGGTGTTCATGTCGACCCGCGACCAGGCGGCGATGATCGCCAAGGGGGGCGTGCCCACCTACCTCTATCCCGAGCATGGTGCCCACGCCCTGGCGCGCGTCGTGCACCACGCGGAATGGCGCCGGCGCCCGGTCGAGGACCCGCCGGATTTCGACGACCTTTCCCCCGACGTCGCCGCCGCGGCGATCGCCGAGGGACTTCAGGAAGGGGAGGGCTGGCTCGATTTCGAGCGCCTGCACCGACTGCTCGAGGCTTACGGGATCGAGCTGGCAAAGTGGCGGCTCGCCGATGACCCTCAGGCGGCCGCCGACGCGGCGCAGGAGATCGGCGGCAGTGTGGCGCTGAAGGCGCTCGGTCCCGAGATCGTCCACAAGACCGACCTCGGCGCGGTGCGGCTGGGTTTGTCGGGTCGCCAGCAGGTCTCCGACGCCGCGGCCGGCATCGACGACGGGTTGCGCCGGGCCGGGCTCGAGCGCGAGGCCTTCCTGGTCCAGGCGATGGTCGAGAACGGTGTCGAGATGCTGGTCGGAGTCGTGGGCGACGACGTCTTCGGCCCGGTGATCGCCTGCGGGGCGGGCGGTGTCGAAGCCGAGCTTCTAAACGACGTCGCGGTCCGGCTCAGCCCGCTGACCCGGCTCGACGCCGAGGAGATGCTTCGCTCGCTGACCACCTATCCGCTGCTGACCGGATATCGCGGTGCCCCCGAGGCCGACCTTGGGGCTCTGCGGGAGCTGCTGCTGCGGACCAGCGCCATGGTCGAGGCCCATCAGGAGATCGCCGAGCTCGACCTGAATCCGGTGATGGTCCTGACCGACGGGGCGGTCGCGGTCGACGCCCGGATTCGGATCGAGGCGGCGCCGCCGCGGCGCTCCTGGCCGCGGGCATGGTCCACGGCCTAGCGCCCCAGATGGCGGATCAAATTCCTGACGCCGAGCCCGATCCAGTAAAGGACCGGCAATATGACGAGGACGAAGATGATCAACAAGGACGCGGTGTAGATACTCAAGAGAATCCCTTCACTGGCTGTGATCCAGCTTAGACCCCCAGCGCAGCGCTGAGCCCGAGCATCGCCGCGGCTCCCAGGGTCAAGCCCGCGCAGCCGCTGCGCCAGTTGCTCCGCAGCGACTGAGGCAGCAGTTCGGTCAAGACAAGCGCCAGCATCGCTCCGGCGGCGAAACCGAACGAGATCGGGAGCAATCCCTCGACATCCCTGACCAGCAAATAGGCGACGACGGCACCGAACGGTTGCGGTGCACTGGTCGCAACCGCGGCCCAGAACTGCCGGGTGCGGCTGAACCCTGTCGCGGCCATCGGGATCGCGATGCTCGTGCCCTCGGGGACGTTCTGCACCGCGATCGCGACGATTACGAACAGGCTGAGACCCGCGGTGTCGGACGCATACGCGGTGCCGATCGCAAGGCCCTCCGGCAGGCTGTGAGCCAGGAGGACAACGAAGACCAGCAACGAGGTGCGATTGCTCTCCGCCGACCATCCCTCTTCGCCAAGGTTCGCACGCTGTCCGAGGCGTCGGCGGGCGATCAGCAGGAAGAGAACTCCAGCGATGACTCCGCCGATAACGGCGGCCCCCGACCCCTGATCGAATCCGGGCAGCAGCAGGCCGGAGATCGAAGCCACCGTCATCGCTCCGGCGGCCAGACCCAACAAAGCCGGTCGCACAACCTCGGCTCGCTCGCCGAGGAACCAGACGGGTATGGCGCCCAGGCCGGTGGCCAGTGCGGTGCCTATCCCGGCTGCGACCAAGATCAGCATCGACAGGAAGGGTGGCGGTGAGCTAGGCGGAGGTGAGGTCCGCGCCGGCCGGCTCGGGCTCCAGTGAGCGTCCGACCGGGGTCGGGACCATCAGCACGGGGCAGCTTGCCTCGGCCAGGACCTTGGCGCTGACGCTGCCCAGGGCCATGCGGCCGAATGGCCCCCAACCGTGTGAGCCCATTACAAGCAGGTCGACGCCGAGCTCGGTCATCTCGAGGATCTTCCGCGCCGGGTCGCCGTCGAGCAGCTGCCCGAGCGGACGCACCTCCGGCGGAATCCGCGTTACCGCTGCGTCCATCGCGGCCCGATAGCTGTCGCGCATGCGGGGGTCATAAGCGGCGAATGTGTAGCCGTGCGGGGGTGGGTTGACGGTGATCAAGCGGATCGTCGCGGACTGGTCGGCTGCGAGTTCGCAGCCCACGCCCAGGGCCGCATCTGACTGTTCGCTGCCGTCATAGGCGACCGCGATCACGTGCATCGTGTCGTCGGCCGCGGAGCCGGCGAAGCCCCTCGGCGCCACCGCAACCGGGCAGCCGCTCTCGCTGAGCAGGCGGAGGGCGGTGCTTCCCGGCAGCACGCGGCCGAACGAGCCGCGGTGGGTCGAGCCGACGACGATCAGGTCCGCGTCCTGCTCGGCGGCCAGGTCTCTGATCGCATCGGTGGCCGACCGGTTTCCCAGTGCCCGGGTCTCCGCCGCTTCACCCAGCTCGTCGAGGGCGGGGGCGAAGACGCGCTCTCCGGCCTCACGCAGGGTCTGCTCGAGGTCCTGCTTGCCGATTCCCTGCTCGTGGTAGGGGAAGACAGAAGCCAGAAGGAGGGTCGCTCCAGTCGCCTCGGCGAAAACCTTTCCGAGGTGAAGGGCGTCCCGGCCTTCGGGCCGCTCGTCGTAGCCGACCATGATGCGGCGAAACGCCGCCGCTGTGGTTTCGGTGGCCATGCCTGCAAATCTACGAGCCGTGCCTGCAGGCGGCATCAGTGAGGGCCCGCTCTGCTGATCAGTAGAAACCACGTGGTCTGGGATCAATGAGCGCCCGCAAGGCCCACCAAGAGAAGCATCATTTCGTCCATCGCCATCCGGGCCGGTACCTTCATTGGCAGCTCGTTCGCCGCCGTCCGGTCCTGCTGGCAGGCGGCTCCGTCGGCGCCCTTCTTGCGGTCGTCGGCCCGGGTGTTCTCGCCGGGCTATCTGACGACGATCCCGCCGGGATAACGACCTATTCGATCCTCGGCGCCAAGTACGGCTACGAGCTGCTCTGGGTCCTCGCGCTCTCGACCGTCGCCCTGGTCGTCTTTCACCTTCTCGGCGCGCGGATGGGAGTCGTCACCGGGAAGGGCCTGGTCACGCTCGTTCGCGAGCACTACGGCGTTCGCGGGGCGGGGGTCGTCCTCACGGCGCTGGTGATCGCCAACGGCGGCACCCTCTGCGCCGAGTTCGCGGGTGTCTCTGCCGCCCTCGACCTGCTCGCCGGCATCAGCCGCTACGTCAGCGTGCCATTGGCCGCGATCGGAGTCTCGGCGCTCGTCCTGCGGGGATCCTTTCGCCACGTCGAGCACGTCCTGCTCGCCCTCAGCGGGGTGTTCGTCGCCTACATCCTCGCCGGCTTCCTCGCCCATCCGGACTGGGGGGCGACTGCAAGGGGGCTGGTGGTTCCCAGCATCCCGCTGCATCGTGAAGCGGTCCTGGTGTCCGTCGCAACCCTCGGCACGACCCTGGCGCCCTGGGGCCTGGCCTTCATCCAGTCCTATGCCGTCGACAAGAAGCTGAAGATCGAGGACCTGCGCTACGAGGGCATCGACGTCGTCGTCGGCGCCCTGCTGACCGGCGTGATCGGCGTCTTCGTCGTCATCGCCTGCGCCGCCACCCTCCACGTCGAGGGCGTGACGATCAACGATGCCAGCGATGCCGCCGGGGCCCTGCGTCCCCTCGCCGGAAGCCTTGCCTCGACCCTGTTCGGGCTCGGCTTTCTTGGCGCGGCGCTGCTTGCCGCGGCGATCGTCCCGCTGTCGACGGCCTACTCGGTCGGCGAGGCGTTCGGAGCTCGCGCCGACATCAACGACCGCTTCGGAGAGGCGCGCCTCTTCTATTGCAGCTACGGGGCGATCGTCCTCGTCGCCGCAGTGATCGTGATGATTCCCGGCGCGCCGCTGATCCCGATCCTGTTCCTGTCGCAGGCGCTGAACGCGGTCCTGCTGCTGGTCCTGCTGCCCTTCATGCGCCGCCTCGCCCGCGATCCACAGGTGATGGGCGAGTATGCGCTCAGCCCAACCGGAATCTGGATCACCGGCGTGACCTTCGCCCTGATCGCGGCATCAGTCGCGCTGCTGGCGATCCTGACGATCGCCGGGTGAGTCAATCGCCGACCAGGTCGCGGTGCGCGAAGGCCCTCAGCGAGAGCAGCGCCAGCAGGAAGGCGGTCGCGAGCATCACGGCTGCGGCGCCGGCCTTGAACGACTCGGCGGGCACCAGCCCGACATGGTGAAACGGCGACGGGGGTATAGGGGACGCCGAAAAGCGGACGCGGAATCAAAATTCCGGCGAAACCTCAATATGCGTGAATTCGTGCCTAGATATTCCGAAACCGAATTACTGGTTTCGAAAAGAAATGAAATTCGGGTCCCTTTTACGGACCTACGGTGGGAGATGCAGGGCCACCGCAGTGAGGCGCGTAGGACGTAATTGCTCAGGTTCGTCCAGCGGGATTCGATCGGCGAGGCTTTCGCGGTCGCCGATCAACATGTCCAAATGTTCAGGCCCGGGGCGTCCCGGCACAACTGAGGTACCGGGTCCGCCATGCGGGTTGACCCAGAAGCACGCCTGCAGTTCGCTCAAGAATTGATCAAGTCGAATGGACGGGACGGCCGCCCTTGTGGCCGGGACTTCAAATGTCCCTGCGCGTGGACGAACGGTCCTTGTCCGGCCCACAAGCCCGGTGGCTAGCGCAAGCCTCCAGCCGGAACGACGTACGCCCATTGGTCAAAGTCAGGCCATCTCGAGGCGGGAAATCCCGGCGCCACCGGCTCTCGCCTGTCGCTCCATCCGGGCGGATCAGGCAGGAGATAGAAGACGAGTGGCGCGACGCCTAGGGCCAAGTAATTGTGGAGCTGCTCGAGATCGATGAGGATGTCGTTTAGACCCTCCTCATTGCCCTTGCTCTCGATGAGCACTGTCTTGCCGGCGGCCAGCAATGTGTGATCCCACGCGTCGGCCGTGTTTGTTGGATCCCATAGCGCTGCATTTGGGAGGTGCTTCGCGACGGTCATAGCGAAGAACGCATCGACGGTTCTTTCGGGCAGCGACTTGGCCATACGATCAGACGCTACGCATCTCGGCACGCCGCAGCGATCTCGACGATCTTGGTCGACGCCCAGTCGCTTCTAACCTTTGATCGCAGTGGATCTCTATTTCTCGAATCACTTCGATATCGATCCCGGCCTGCTGAAGGACTACGGCGCCCTGGACATAAGCGTCGTCTCCGATCTGCCTCTGTTTGTGGACCCGTTTCTACTCTTCAACAGCGAGAACGAGACCTACCAGGCGCTGCACGAGGAGATCCTGCGTTACCTGCGCTTCTTACGCGACGAGGCTGGCGGCGATGGCCTCGATCCCGCCCAGATCGAGGATCTCTACTGCTTCGAGGAGGTCAAGCAGAACTGGTTCGGCTACACGTTCTTCGGCAACGGTGGCCACGGCTTGGGAGCCGACTTCGCTGAGGCCCTGCATGAGGCCCTCGGAAGCATCCTGGCTGACTTCGGCAAGGAGACAATCACCAAGGGTTCGCACCTAGAGAAGCTCTGCTTGATCAAGCCCGGGGTCGGCAAGGACAGCATCAGCGACTTCACCACCAACCTGATCAAGGGCTACCTCTGCGACTACACCGAGACGTTCGTTCGCGAGCACGTCGCCGACGACCGCTGCGATCAGTTCAACGTTGATCGGGCCTACTTCAACTACGAGACCAAGACCTGGGCGGTCAAGGCGTTCTGGCTCCCGCGGCTCGAAGATGACTACGTGCTCCTGACCCCGATGGACATCCTCAGGCGGGAGGACACCTGGATCAACCACATCGACATGGTCGACCGGTTCGCCGTCTTGCCCGACGCGATCCCGAACGAGCAGCTCCGTGCATATCAATTCAGACTTTCAAACAAGCTCGAGAAACCAACGAGCGAAGACAACGGGCACGGATTAACCGATATTTCCGCGAGAAGCTCGGCATAGCGAACCCCTTCGACGAATTCATCGACGATCTCGGCCAAGACGTTGTCACTGAGCACGGCTTGTTGTCGCTGCGGGCATCGATCAGGACGATCGACTCCTCGCCCTCAATGCCAAGGTCCTTGAGGATCTTGAATACCCTCGCCGCAGCTAAGTCTGGGAAGGCTCGGAAGGACACTGAGCAGCGAACCATCCGACCAAGCCAGATTCCCGATTACAAGGACCGATGGGACTGGCTCCATGAACCGGCAAGGCCCACCGAACGAACCGTCGTAGGCGCGGACGCGCTCGAGTGGCGAGTCGCGCTCCGTGAGCAGGGGGAGGCTGGCCTAGCGGGGATCGGCCGGAGCGGCTATATGGAGGCACTATCGAGAACAACGACGGCTACAAGGTGATCAATCGCAAGGGCCAGCCGTTCTCGAGCGAGGATGAGGTCCAGCTGTTCTTCGGCCTATTACCGGATTGGTTCTACGAGGGAGCCCAACCGGACAAGTTCGGTCTTCCCGAAGGGCATCCGGGCATCGTGATGCCCGTCGCAGATTAGGCGTCCGCGATTGCTGCGGCCAGCCGGTCGTAGGGGACAGCGGCTTCGAGGCCCTCAGCAGAAAAGAGCCAACGTGAGCGGCTCTAGCCCAGACCGCTCAAAAGTTGATGCTGTTGGAGTTGGCGTCATCGAGCATGCCGCCGTTTACCTCTAGCTCACCGTGATAGCTGCCATGTGGTGCAGAGCCCCAAAACGTAAACAGGCTGGCGGCACACTCTGTGCCTCCTTCGACGTGCACAGGCCCTATGTGTATGTTCAGCGGCACGTTGAAGCAGCCAGCTAGATGCGTCGAGGTAGTGACCGAGTTCCAGTGCCATGAACCACCGTAGAAGAGGTGCCCCCATAGCTTCAGGTTGGCAGTGAGGGTGCCCCGATTTTGGTCCCAGGACTTTACTGTCCATGGAGTGGTTGCCACTGTGCCCCAAACCTCACGGAGACATAGCACTCCCGCACTTGTTGCCATACCGCCATATCCGGCCCACGGGTTGCTGATGGACCAAGCCTGGCATTGGTCGTTATTTAAATCGCTGTAATTCACACCGCCATTCGGTTGTGATGCTCCGGCTTGGGGGGCGAGCAGCAGTACCAGCGCGATGCAAATAGTGACCGCGAGTGTCCCCGTCGCTCGTCTCCGTGAAAATTTGCCTTGCATGGTTCTCTCCTCTTTTGCCCTCTGCGTAGGACGGAAACCGATAGCCCTACGGCTGTCGTGGACACGATCAGCGCGATGGAGTCAACATGGTCGGCGAACAGTTAGGGCGGCGGACACCGCACTGACCACGAGGTCAGGAAAGAAATCACGGCGAGCGGTACTGAATAGTCAAAGCGGATCCGCGCAATCCCGCTTTTGAAAAGACGCGCATTACCTGTGCGAATTTCTGAGGCTGGCTTATCAATGATGCAGGCACGGGCTCCGACGGCAGGCGCCTCTCCCCCTGGGCACCGACGACGGAGGAAATCGGATTCGCGTCAGCTCCGGTTTGGACGAGCTCAATCGAAGAAGTAATTCGGTTTCGGAATATCTAGGCACGAATTCACGCATATTGAGGTTTCGCCGGAATTTTGATTCCGCGTCCGCTTTTCGGCGTCCCCTATACCCCGGTGAAACGGCGACAGGTCGAGCGTCCAGGCCGGTACGTCGAGCAGGGAGCCGAACAGCTGCCAGAGAAACGCCGCTATGACCAGCCCGTAAGCGATCCCGGTGCTCGCTCGCGGAAGGACGGCGAATGCCAGCGAGCCGATGGCCAGGAACAGGAGCGCCACCGGCAGGCAGTTGGCCCCCGCGGCCAGCGTGTCCGCGAGCGAGACGTCCGCGCCCTGCGACGCCGCCCCCGCCCAGGCAATGGCCCCGGCGAGCAGCGCCAGGGTCACTGATCCTGCAGCCGCCAGGGCCAGGCGGCCGGCAAGCCAACGGGCCCGCTTGATCGGGAAGGCGAACAGCGTCTCGAGGCGCTGATCGGTCTCTTCGTGGCGAGCGGCGGCGATCTGCGAGCAGGCAAAGAGGCTGACGAGCAGGACGAAGAAGAGAAACGTCAGGCTGATGTAGCCGGTCGGGGTGATGATCGAGGCACCGCCGAGCGCCCGCAGCTGGCGCACCAGGCTCTTCGAGATCCCCGCCGCGCTGACGCTGTCGGATATCACCCCGACGATCAGCGCGAAGACCCCGGACCCGAGGCACCAGGCGACGAGGCTGCCGCGATATCACCCCGACGATCAGCGCGAAGACCCCGGACCCGAGGCACCAGGCGACGAGGCTGCCGCGCTCGCTTCGCAGGGCCAGCGCGGTCGGGGACCGAAGCAGCCGCATGTCCGGCTCGGCGATCTCGCGGCTGCGAATCAGACCCTGACCGATGTCGCGTCGCATGTAGATCAGAGCGGCGGCGCCGAGCAGCAGCGCGCTGGCGAGGAGGGGGAGGATCAGCACCGCCGGCCGCGACCCGGTGAACGGCCGCATCTCCTCGGCCCAGCCCAGCGGCGTCGCCCAGCGGAGGCCCCCCAGACCAGACGAGGTATCGGCGATCACCCGCAGTGCGAAGGCGAGCGCCAGCACCCCGCCGCTCAGCTCGAGGGCGACCCGGCGCGAGCCCGCCAGCTGACTGGTCAGCGCGCCGACTGCGACGAACACGGGCACCACCGACGCCGTCGCCAGCGCCATGAAGGCCGACTCGCCGAGCGGCAACTTCGCCGCGGCCAGGCCGGCGAACTCGGCCAGCCAGAGGCAGGACCCGCCGGCGCCGATCGCGAGCAGGACCGCAAGGAACGCCTGCCGGCGGCCCACCGGCGCCGCCATCACAAGCTCCTGCCGGCCGGCGTCCTCCTCGGCTCGCAGTGCCCTCACCGCGGCCAGCAATCCCCAGGCCGCGGCGAAGATGGCCAGCACCCCTCCGACCCGCCAGGCCGCATAGCCGCCGGTGGTCAGGAGGTCGTGCGGCACTCCATAGAAGAGGCGGATCGCCTTGTTGTCGCCGAAGCTGCGCGCGAACTGGAGCCGATCGGAGAGGCTCGGATAGGTGCTGCGGTAGGCCGCCGCCTGGCCGCCCGCGTAGAGCGCGAAGAGGGCCGCGAAGCAGAGGTTGCGAATGCGCGAGTCGGCGAACGAGCGCCTGGCGATCGCCCTAGTCGCCATCGCCGGGGGAGTCGTAGTGGTGGAGGAAGATTTCCTCCAGCGAGGGCTCGCGGCTGGTCAGGCCTACGACCGGATGCTCGGCGAGGGCCCACAGAAGCGGGCGGATCGGGCCGCTGACCTCGAAGCGGAGCGCGCTGGCGCCGGCGGGGATCACCTTGACGCCCGGCAGGCTGAGCCGCGGCGGCTCGCCCTCGAAGGTCGCCTCCACCGTCTGAGCCCCCAGGTGGCGCAACTCCGCCAGGGTGCCCTCGTCGACCAGGCGGCTGTCGCGCAGGATGCCGACGCGATCGCATAGGGCCTCGACCTCGCTGAGGATGTGCGATGAGAGAAAGATCGTCTGCCCCCGCTCCTTCGCCTCATGGACGCTTTCGCGAAATGCCACCTCCATCAGCGGGTCGACGCCGCTGGTCGGCTCGTCGAGGACCAGGAGGTCGGCACGACTGGCAAGTGCCGCCACCAGCTGGACCTTCTGCCGGTTGCCCTTCGAGAGCGCCCGCACCTTCTTCGAGGTGTCGAGCTTGAAACGCTCGATCAACTCGTCCTGGTAGGCGCAGTCGGTGCCGCCGCGCAGCCGAGCGATGAACTCGAAGGTCTCGGCCGAGGTCAGGGCCGGCCAGAGGAACGGCTCGCCGGGACATAGGCGACGCGGCGATGGGCGGAGACCGGGTCACGCCAGGCGTCGATCCCGAACAGCTCCGCCCTGCCGGCGCTCGGGCGGTGCAAGCCGAGCAGGAGCCGGATCGTCGTCGTCTTGCCGGCGCCGTTGGGTCCCAGGTAACCGTAGACCTCGCCCTCCTGGACCGAGAGATCGAGCGAGTCGAGGGCCAGCGTGTCGCCGTAGCGCTTGCTCAGCCCCTCGGTGCGGATCGCCGCCATCTGGGGGCATCAGCCTAGTTACAAGGCGGAAGCGACCGGGGGACGGGTGAAGCGCCGTTTCGCCCGCCCGCGGACCACTTTCTAGGCGCTCACGTCCGGCGCGGATCGATCGCCACCTTGACCACGCCGTCGCGCTGGTTTGCGAACAGCTCGTAGGCGGCCTCGATCTCAGTCAGCGCAAACCGATGGGTGATCAGCGGCGTCAGGTCGATGCGGCCGTGGCGCACCAGCTCCATCAGCTTGCGCATCCGCTCCTTGCCGCCCGGGCACAGCGTCGACATGACCTGCTTGTCGCCGATCCCATATACGTAGGGCTCGACCGGCAGCTCGAGCTTGCCGCCGTAGACGCCGAGGCTGGAGACGATCCCGCCCGGCCGGATCGCCTCGAGACAGGATTGGAACGTCTGCTGGGTTCCCAGCGCCTCGATCGCGACGTCGACTCCGCGGCCGCCGGTCAGCCTCCTGATCGCGGCGACGGGGTCTTCCTGGCTGAAGTCGATCATCTCGTCGGCGCCCATTCGCCGCGCCAGCTTCAGCCGCTTCTCGATCGAGTCGACGGCGATGATCAGCGAGGCGCCCCGCAGGCGGGCGCCGGCGGTCGCGCAGAGGCCGATCGGGCCCTGCGCGAACACCGCCACGGTCTGGCCGACCTGTACGTCGGCGCGCTCGGCGGCCGAGATCCCCGTCGAGGCGACGTCGGTGAGCAGGATGCACTCGCCGTCGGTGAGCTCGTCGGGGATCGGCGCCAGGTTGGCCTGCGCGTAGGGGACCCGGAAGTACTGCGCCTGCGTGCCGTCGATCGAGTTGCCGAGCCGCCAACCACCGACCATCTCCCAACGGTCGTCGTGGCCGGAGCACTGCGACTCGTCGTGTGACTGGCAGAAGAAGCAGGTTCCGCAGGGAGTGATTGCGCCAACCAGCACCCGCTGACCGACCTCATAGCCGCTGACCGCCTCGCCGAGCTCGTCGATCACCCCGACCGCCTCGTGGCCGACCGTCAGCCCGCGGGCAACCGGATATTGCTCGCGCCAGATGTGGACGTCTGTGCCGCAGATCGTCGTTAGCGTCACCCTGACGATCGCGTCGTTGGGCCCGCAGGTAGGCCTTGGCTTGTCCTCGAGGACGATCTGCTCGCGACCGCGGAATACCGCTGCCTTCATCGACTCGAAGCCGAGGTCGGCGCCTCTCGTTGAGGTCCTCTTTGCAGTTGCGACGGGCATTGCCATTCAGTCAGCAGGCTAGGCACGAGATCGAATCCGGGCATCGGGGCGAAGCCCGCGATTCGCTGCGTAGCCGCTACGGAGCCGCTACCTTCCTGATCGGGTCCAATGAACTCTCTTAGGTTGGCCGAATGAGCCGCGATGCCCTCGATGAGCATCGACTGCGGCGCCTGATCGAGGTCGGACGCCGACTCGTCTCCGAGCTCGACCCGGAGGCGGTTCTGCAAGAGGTGGTCGAGGTCGCCCGCGAGCTGACCGGCGCCCGCTACGCGGCCGTCGGGATCCTCGACGAGAGCCGCCACGGGCTCGAGCGCTTCATCTACCGCGGCATCGACGAGCAGACCCGGGCGGTGATCGGTGATTTGCCGCGTGGCCGCGGGGTGCTCGGGGTCTTGATCGAGGACCCGAAGCCGCTGCGCCTCTCAGACGTCGGCGAGCACCCGAAATCGTTCGGGTTTCCGGCCGGGCATCCGCCGATGCGCAACTTCCTCGGCGTGCCGATCATCATCCGCGGCGAGGCCTTCGGCAACCTCTATCTGACCGAGAAGGCGGCGGACGACTTCAACGACGCCGACGAGCAGGCGGTGACGATCCTCGCCGAGTGGGCGGCGATCGCGATCGACAACGCACGCCTCTACAGCGGGACCGAGAAGAGGCGCCGCGAGCTCGAGCGCGCGGTGCGCGGGCTGGAGGCCACGACCGACATCGCCCGGGCTATCGGCTCAGAGACCGAGCTGCAGCCGATCCTCGACATGGTCGCGAAGCGCGGCCGGGCCCTGGTCGAGGCCAAGACGCTGATGATCCTGCTCGAGGACCACGGCGACCTCGTCGTCACCGCGGCCGCCGGCGAGCAGGCGGCGGAGCTGCAGGGAAAGCGGATGCCGAGCGAGGGATCGGCGACCGGCGAGGTGCTGCGGACCCTGTCGGCGGAGCGGGTGCCCGACATCGCGACGCGCCTGCGGATCTCGACCCGGGAGCTGGGGATCAGGGGCAACTCGGCGATCCTCGTACCGCTGAGCTTCCAGGGCCGGGCACTGGGGGTGATCTCCGCCCTGGACCGCCTCGAGCACGGCCCCGAGTTCGACGAGGAAGACGAACGGCTGCTGACCTCGTTCGCCGCCAGCGCGGCGACCGCCGTGGCGACGGCGCAGTCGGTCAACGCGGAGCGCCATCGCCAGCGGATCCGCGCGACCGAGGAGGAGCGCGGCCGCTGGGCGCGGGAGCTCCACGACGAGACCCTGCAGGGAATCGCGGCCCGCCGCGTGGTTCTCTCCTCCGCCCTGCGCCAGGGGGGAGAGGAGCTGGCGAGCGCCGTGGCCGAGGCGGTCGAAGGCATGACCTCCGAGATCGAGAACCTGCGGGCGCTGATCACCGAGCTGCGCCCGGCGACGCTGGACGAGATCGGGCTCTCCGCCGCCCTCGAGGGCCTGGTCGAGCGCTTCAAGGCCAGCACCGGTATCCAGGTCGTCGAGGACGTCGCGATCGCATCCGGGGCGGCGGAGGCGGCGTTGGACCCGGACCTGGAGGTCGCTGTCTACCGCGTCGCCCAGGAGGCGCTGACCAATGTCACCAAGCACGCCGACGCGACCCGGGTCGAGCTGACCGTGAGGCGAACCGGGGGCCAGATCGAGATCGAGGTCACCGATGACGGTGCCGGGTTCGACCCCGGTGCCGAAAGCTCCGGGTTCGGGATCGCTGGGATGAAGGAGCGCGTCGAGCTGGCCGGAGGGGGGCTGGAGATCGCAACGCCGGACGGGGGCGGAACCCGGATCCGGGCCGCGCTCCCAGTGGCGCTGGCTGCGCCCGACGCCGGCGCCAGCCCCGGCCGGCCGGAGGGGCCGCCCGCGGATCAGGTCTCGATCAAGCGGCGGTCGAGCGCGTAACGCACCAGCTCGGCGCGCGTGCTGAGCCGCAGCTTCTGCTGGATGTGGGCCCGGTGGCTCTCGACCGTCCGCACGCTGAGAAACAGCTGCTCGGCGATCTCGGGATTCGTATGACCGAGAGCGATCAGGCGCAGGACCTCGGTCTCGCGGCCGCTGAGGTCATCCACCTCGCCCTCGGGCTCCGCCGCAAGGCGGGCTCCGAGAGTCGGCTGCAGGTAGGTCTCGCCGTTGGCGGCCGATCGCACCGCCTGCACAAGCTCGGTGTCGGCGGCCTCCTTGAGCACATAGCCGAGCACCCCGGCCTGCAGCGCCTCACGCGCGAACGCGGTCTCATTCTGCATCGTCAGGATCACTATCGCCGTCTGCGGTGAGGCCTTGTGGACCTCGGGGACCGCCTCCAGACTCGGCTTGCCCGACATGTTGAGGTCGAGGATCAGGACATCGGGCTTGTGGCCGAGCACATAGCGAACCGCGGTATCGGCATCGGAGGCCTCCGCGAGGACCTCGAACCCCGTCTCGGCCTCGAGCAGCATCCGCAGCGCGCGGCGGACGACGGTGTGGTCGTCGGCGAGGACGATCGAGACCCGCTCCGCCCCCCGCTCGCCTGGGGCGTCGGGGTTTCCTCCTGCAGGCACGCGGAGAATCGTAGTCGCCCGGGTTGGCGTTTCGACGCTCATGGCTAGGGACCAATCGTCGCGGCCAGGAGCCGGCCCGGCATCCGTAGTTACCCTCATCAAGAGCGCGGGCCAATGCGGACGACGCAGGCACCCCGATGGGCGTAGGTTCGTGATCCGATCGAAGCCAAGCCAGATGGAGGTCTGAACCGTGTACCGCAACATCGTTGTCGCCTATGACGGCAGTGAGGGCGCCGAGGGGGCGCTGCTGAGGGCCGTCTCACTCGCGCAGGCATCCGGTGGGACGTTGCATCTGGTCGAGGCGACGGGACATCTCCAGTACGCGCTGCAAGGGGCGATCCCCGGCTCGCCGGGCGAGGACTCGGTGGCACGCAGCAGCCTCGACGAAGCCGCCGAGCGCCTCGACGACACCCACGCCGTGACCCGAGTCGTCGAAGGCGATCCGATCCAGGGCATCATCGGCGCCGCCGAGGACATCCACGCCGATCTGATCGTCATGGGCTCGCGCGGACGGGCCGTGATGCCGGAGGCGGTGCTCGGCCGGGTGACCAGCGGCGTGGTCAGCAATGCTCCCTGTGACGTCCTCGTCGTGGAGCCGCGGCCTTGACGGAGTCGCACAAGCCGCATGTCGTGATCGCCGGCGGCGGGATCGCCGGGCTCGAGACACTGATCGCGCTCCGCGACCAGGCGGGCAGCCGCGTCGACGTCACGCTCGTCGCCCCTGATACCGACTTCGTCTACAAGCCGCTGATCGTCGGAGAGCCCTTCTCCGCGCAGCCCGCCGAGCAGCATGAGTTGGCTCCGATCGCCGAGCAGTTCGGCGCCGCTTTCATCCAGCAGCCGCTCAGCGAGGTCCGCCCAAAAGAGCACCTGGCGCTGCTCAGCGCCGGGCGCGCGCTGTCCTACGAGAAGCTGGTGGTCTGCGTCGGCGCCCGCCCGCGCGCCGCCTTTCCGGCGGCCGTGCCCTTGCGGACCGACGGCACCGTGCTGCCGATCGATTCGCTTTTGCGCGAGGTCGAGGCCAGTGAATCGAAGCTGCTCGCGATCGTCATCCCCGGCGAGCGCGTCTGGCCGCTGCCGGCCTACGAGCTGGCGCTGCTGGCCAAGCGCCGGGCGGACGAGCTCGGCATCCGCAGCCTTCGGTGCTGCATAGTCACCCCGGAATCCGAGCCGCTGCTGCTGTTCGGCAAAGGTGCCAGCGCAGCGCTTTCCTCACTGCTGTCGGCTCGCGGAATCGAGGTCAGGACCGGGACCCGGGTCCGCGAGGCTGAGCCGGGCTATCTGATCCTGGTTCCGGGGGACGAGCGCCTGGAACTGGGGCAGATGATCGCCCTGCCCGTGCTCGAGGGGCCGGCGGTGCCGGGCCTGCCGTCGGATCCGGAGGGATTTCTGCCGATCGACGACCATGCCCGGGTCCGCGGCGTCGACGACGTCTACGCCGCCGGCGACGGAACCAATTTCCCGGTCAAGCACGGCGGGATCGGCACTCAGGAGGCCGACGCCGCCGCCGAGCACATCGCCGCCGGCTTCGGTGCCGAGATCGAGCCGCGGCCCTTCCGCCCCGTGATCCGCGGCAAGCTCTTGACCGGCGACGACTCGCTGCACATGCAGCACGATCTGACCGGAGGGGGCGGCGAGGGAACGGCCTCGGCCGACGTCCTCTGGTGGCCGCCGCGCAAGGTCGCGGGCCGCTATCTCGGGGCGTGGCTGAGCGGTGGCGCCTCGCAGACCGACTTCGAGACATCTCTTCACGGAGTGGACGTCGAGGTGGCCTGGCCGCAGGAATGGCACGAGCAGCCGATGGCCCTCGACCCCCTGAGCCCAGTCACCTGAGCTGGGAATGGAGAAGACGATCAAGAAGATCCTGGTCGGATTCGATGGCCGCGATCAGTCGCGCGATGCGCTGTTGCTCGCGGACAACCTGGCGCGCGAGGAAGGCGCCGAGCTGATCGTGGCGGCGGTGTTCTCCGTCGATCCGCTGCCCTTTCCGTCGCTGGAGCTGTTCGAGGACCAGGAGCAATGGTTCGGCGAGCTGTTCGCCAAGGCCCGGGGTCAGCTGGGCCATGACTTCGAGACCCGCAAGCTGGCCTGGAACTCGCCGGCCCGGGCGCTCAACGACCTGGCAGAGGAGGAGGCCGTCGACCTGATCGTCGTCGGCTCGGCCCATCGCGGCACCGTGGGCAGGGTCCTGGCCGGCAGCGTGGGCGAAGCTCTCCTGCACGGCGCCCCCTGCGCGGTCGCGGTGGCGCCGCGCGGCTTCGCAGATCGCGACCACGCCGGCATCGGTCTGGTCGGAGTCGGTTACGACGGCACCGAGGAGGCAAAGCTGGCGCTGGAAGAGGGGCTCCATTGGGCACGGGCGCACGATTGCGGGTTGCGCCTGATCACAGTCATCTCGACGGTCGCTCCCTCTCCGTTGCGCGCGCCCTACATGCAGACGCTCCGCGATCACTTCCGTGAGCTGCAAGAGGAAGCGATGGCCGGGCTCGGCAAGGAAATCGAGGCCGAGGCTGTGCTCGAGGAAGGCGATCCCGCGGCAGTGCTTGCGACACATGGCGTCGAGCTCGACCTGTTGGTAATCGGCTCGCGCGGCTACGGCCCGCTGCGGCGGACCCTGCTGGGCGGGGTCTCGGAGGAAGTGATCCGCACCGCTCCCTGTCCGGTGCTGGTGGTTCCGCGTTCAGCCCAATCGCACGTCGCCCAGACGCTGTCAGGCGCCAGCCGCGAGAGCGGCATGAGGACCTAGGGCGCAGAGAGCGGCAGGGCCGGCTAGGGGGCCTTGCAGAAGTTGGCCGGGATCGGTGCCCCGCCGTCGAAAGAGCTGGATGCTCCGTCGGAGCCGTATTCCTGCGAGGCGGTGTGATGGACGCCGTCGGCGGTCACGTAGTCGAGGTGGAAGATCGTGTGTTGTGAGCCGCCGTCCTGATAGCAGACGCCGAAGCTGAAGTTTCGCCCACCGGGGTTCTGGTAGATCTGATCGGTGAAGGTCTCGGTCCCCGGGGCGTTGACGTCGTTGGCCGAGAAGCTGGAGTTGGGGATCGTGTCGGCGGCGGCCCGCGCCTTGTTGCCGTTCGAGTCGAAGACCCAGAGGTCGAGGTCGATGCTGCCGCCGCTGGGCGGGTTCGAGTCCCAGGTCAGGGTCGCGCGGACCATCGGGCTGGGCTGGGTCGTACCTCCTCCGCCCGCGTACTTCTTGTGGCACCGCTTGCGCGCCCTCTTGCGCTTGTGGTGGGTCCTTTTCTTCTTCGCCTTCTTCAGGCAATGCTTCAGCGAGGAGGTCGTGGCCACGCCGCCGCCGGACGCGCTCGCGGTGGCGACCCCGATCGCAAGTGCGAGGATCGCCAGAAGCGCCAGCACCGCGGATCCTCGATTTCCCCTCCTCATCGCCCTGAGCCTACCCCCTCGGGGCGGGCGTGGCAAGGCTGCCTGAGCTCGCCTGGACGATCGGGCACCGGCGCCGGCCATGGGCACGATCCTGCCCGGTTCCGTGGGGCCACCCTGTAGCCTGTTGTGGTCGGGTTTGGCCTTTCGCCACCCGAGAGGTTCCGTTTCCTCCGCGCGCTCATGAGCGTCTTGGGGCCACTGGATCTCCCCCAGACAGCAAAAAGGAGCAACTCATCAGTCCAACGTTTGCCGATCTCGGCATTTCCGATTCTGTCGTCCGCGCGCTGACCAAGCGCGGGATAGACAGTCCATTCCCCGTCCAGCAGGCGGTGATCGGCGACGTGCTCGCCGGCCACGACGTCCTCGTGCAGTCGCCGACAGGCTCGGGCAAGACCCTCGCCTTCGGGGCTCCGCTGGCCGACCTTCTTCAACCCGGCACCGGATCCGCCGCGGCGCTTGTCCTCGTCCCGACCCGCGAGCTCGCGGGTCAGATCGTCGACGAGCTCGAATCGCTCGCCCGTGCCCGCCGGCTGCGAATCGCCGCCGTCTACGGCGGCGTCGGCTTCGGGCCGCAGATCTCCGCCGCCCGCAGGGCCGAGCTGATCGTCGCCACCCCGGGCCGGCTGGAAGACCTCCTGCAGCGGAATGCGATCTCGCTGCGGCAGGTTCGAACCCTGGTCCTCGACGAGGCCGACCGGATGCTCGACATGGGCTTCAAGCCCGCCGTCGACCGGATCGTCGCCCAGACACCTTCCAAGCGCCAGACGCTTTTCTTCTCGGCCACCCTGGAAGGGGCCGCCGGGAAGCTTGCTTCGACCTACACCCGCAACCCGCGCCGCCACACCCAGGAGCCCTCGGGGCAGAGGCGAGCCGAGATCGAGCACCGCTTCGTCCACGTCGACTCGCCGGGCGAGAAGCTGGGGCACCTGGTCGAGGAGCTGCGTGGCGAGAATCGCCCCCGCACGCTCGTATTCGTCCGCACCAAGCGCGGCGCCGACCGGCTCGTCAAGCGGCTGCGGGTGAAGGAGATCGACGCGGTTGCCCTGCACGGCGACAAGTCCCAGGGCCAGCGCGAGCGGGCTCTGGCACGGTTCGAGCGCGGCGACGTCGACACGCTCGTCGCCACCGACGTCGCCGCCCGCGGGATCGACGTCGCCGACATCACCCAGGTGATCAACTTCGACGCTCCGGGCGACCGTGATGCCTACGTCCACCGAGTCGGGCGCTCCGGCCGCGCGGGGCGCTCCGGCGCAGGATTGAGCCTCGTGCTCGGCGAACAGACAAAGGAGATGCGGCGCATTGCCCACGACCTCGGTCTGGCAAGGGAGTTCGACGGCCACAGAGGCCGCCCCGAACCCGGCAACGGTCATCGCCGCAGCCACAGGCGCCGCAGCCGCACGCGGGGGACGGCATGAGCGCCCAGCCGCTGACCGCCAGGCATTGGCTCTGTGAACGCTGCGGGATGTCCGCCAGCCAGACGAGCGGTGAGCAGATCGTCCTGCCCAGCGGATGGATCAGCAGCGAGGAGGGAGACTTCTGTCTGCTCTGCCGGCGCGAGCGCGCGGCCGAGCAGGCTCTCGAAGAGGCGCCCGCCGACAGCAGCCACAAGGTTCGCGCGGACCTGCGACGCGACGCGATCCTCGGGTTCGAGGTCACCCGCGATCCCGAGCGTCCCAACGCCGCGATCGCCCAGGCATGCAGATCGAGCGTCTCGGCGGTCGCTTCGGTGCGCAGCCGCCTCGGGATGCCCGAGGCCGAGGCTCGCGGCCCACGCGCGTCGAGCCGTCGCCGCGGCTAGCGGCGGCGCGCGGCGATAGGCCGCTTCATTCGGCGAGCGGCTCGAGGACGAAGAACTCGACCCCGAGGTCCGGGCCGATGTGGTTGTCGCTCATCATCGCCTGAACCTTGCGTCCGGTCTGGTCCTCGACCAGGCTCATTAGGTCGTCGCGCATGACCATCTGGTACTGATGCCGCGTCTGCAGGACCAGGGCATCGTTGCCCTGTTCGACGAGGTGTCGTTCGCCCTTGGTCAGGGTGTCGGCGAGGACGATCGCAATCGTGTCGCCGTTGATGATCGTTCGGGCCTTGGTCGGGCCGCGGCCGGTGAAATCGCGCAGGATCTGCACCGCACCGCGCGATATCTCGGCCGCAACCGACTGGCGTGGAATCTGGTGCTCGGGCATCAATGCCCTTCCTCGTCCTCTCTCCGGCGAGACCACGCGAGAGGCAGAGAGGACGGCAGAACCCGACGGGCGGCTGGCCCAGCGTAGCGCAGGGTCGCGGCCTTCCAATCATCGGATCCTGTCTATCCGAATCCGGCCGCTTGCAGCGCCGAGCCCCTGTCCTCGTGCTCGAAGACGTAGACGATCTTGCGGTCGCGCAGCTTGTAATGCAGGTGTAGGCAGGCGGCGACCTCGACCCCGCTCGCCCTGCCCCTGGCCCTGAGGTGGATCGAAGCGATGACGCTGGCGCCCCGTTCGATCACCTCCTGCACCTCTATCCGGTGCTCTTCCCAGGTCTCCAGCCAGCACTCGCGGACTCGCATCGCGTCTTCGACCCCGTAGGCCGGGGTGTGGCCCTGCTCGAACGGGAACCACTCGATCTGCGGGTGGATGACGTCTCTGAATGCCTCGCTGTCGTTGTCGAAGGCCCAGAGGTACCTCCGGACGACTTGGGCGGCTTGTCGCATTGCTGCAAACCCGGTTGGACTGAGTGACGGTGCGCCGCATCGATGCGGCGTCGTGGACGGGGACTCGATCCGACTACGACCGGGGCTGGGGCGGGGTTCAGCGTGTGCGTCTACTCACCCTGTGCGCGCGGCACTATCACTCAGGGGCCAGCTCGGGCGGCAGTACCCTCGGCCCGTCGGGATAGATCCAGGCCAGCGTCTCCTCGCTCATCTCTGTCGAGCTCGCCGGTTCCGGCGGAGAGCCGACCACGAGCCAGAGCTGGTCGGCGTCGGTGTCGTTGAACGGCTGGCGGACGGTCTTGGGCTCGACCAGAAGGGCACTCAGGGGCTCCAAAGTCAGCAGCTCATCGCCAACTCGGATCCGGCCACGGCCCTCGAGCAGGACGTAGAGCTCGACCGTCCGCCGGTGGCGGTGGCGGGTCGATGCCTGGCCGGGCCGCAGGCGCCAGAGCCGCGCCCCCAGTGTCTCGGCGCCGAGCTGGAGCGCGAGGTCCGTGTTGAGCACCCCCATCAGGTTCGACGGGCGCCAGTGGGCCTCGGAGGCCGGCAGGAGACGATAACCGGGCATCTTGCACTCCAAGCTACTGCGCTGCCCATCCCGGGCCGGAGGCCAAGGTAAGCGCTTTCTCACCTTTGGCTTAGCGGCGGTTCAAGCCGGCGCCGAAAGATCGGGCGGATGTCGGCCGGTCGTGACGCAGCCCCGCGCCTTGGCGGCACCGAGGGCAACGAGATCCTGACCAGCGCGGTCGCCGCGCTGCTGACCGTGCTGCTGATCGCCGAAGGGATCACGATCCTGCGCATCGGCGGCCTGCTGAACGCCCACATGTTCATCGGGCTGATCCTGCTCGGTCCGGTGCTGTTGAAGCTGGCGAGCACCGGCTACCGCTTCGTCCGCTATTACACCGGGGCGCCGAGCTATCGCGAAAAGGGTCCGCCGGCACCGGCCCTGCGCCTGATGGCACCGGTTCTCGTATTCAGCACGGTCGCGGTGTTCGGGACCGGCATCTGGCTGATGCTCTTGGGGCACAAGTCCGACCAGGTCCTGCTCCTGCACAAGGTCGTCTTCGTCGTCTGGGGCGCGGTGTTCGGAATCCACTTCCTCGCCTACCTCCCCCGCGTTCTGGGCTCGCTGGCCGGCGACTGGAGCGCGATCCGCCGCCGGGCGGTCCCCGGCAGCGGAATTCGTGGCCTGCTCGTAGCGGCGTCGATCGCCGCCGGCCTTGGATTGGCCCTTGCGCTTCTGGGCACGATCACGGCCTGGCACGGATTCTCCGGCGCCTAGAGCGGCCACGAATCCGCCTCGTTCCGGGACGGCTGGGACCGTGTCCTGCGGGGCTATGCGCTGGTGCGGTTCGTCGCTAGCTGCGGCCAGGGCTCTGGCGCATCGGCGATTCGGAGCGCGGCAGGTCGAGCAGACTGGCCACGCCACGCCCGAGGCGGCCGGCCACCAGCACCCCGGCGGGCACGATGGCGGACCCGATCAGGACCAGGAACCAGACCACGGCGCGGTCGCTTCCCGAGCCGAGTGTGTGCACGATGCCGAGCAGCCAGAACAGAGCCGTGAACCGGTGCCAGCGCCGCCAGCGGGCGGCGCCGATCGCGTCACGCCAGTAATAGGAGAGCCCGAGCGCGGCCAGGCCGTAGCCGGCGATGATCCCGACCGCGGTCCAGGCCGGGCGATACGGGCCGACCAGCGGTATCGCGATTCCGAGCAGGCCGGGTCGCAGGAAGCGGTCGCCGAGGAGCGCGATGCCATGCAGGGCGATCAGGGCCATGGTCGCCAGCGAGAGCGCTTCGTGCACCGGTTTCAGCTCCGAGAGGGGGGTTGATCCCGAGCGGCGGGTCGACATCAGGATTCCGATCGAGACGCTGACGCTGGCCGTGATCAGCGCTGCTGTCCCGGCGGCACGGCTGGTGATCCAGAACAGATGGTGGCCGGCGGTCATGCGCTCACCGCCCTCGGCTCGTCGGGCCGCGGCAGAACTGCGGTCGGGCGCGATCCGTCCACGATCTCGAACGAACCGTCGTCGAGCACCACGCAGCCGCCGTATGACAGCTCGGCGGCGGCCCGGTCCGGGCCGCCGAGCAGCGCCGTCTTGGCCAGTACCTCGGCCAACTGCGCGGTCGGGGCGAGGGCGCTGACCTGAACTATCCCCGTGAAGGCGGGCTTTCCGCTCGCCGGATCGAGCAGGTGATGGGCGGGGGCACCGTCGGGGCCGATCCACGCGCGCTTGCCGATTCCACTCGTCGCGACGGCACCTTCCTGGACCTCGAACTCGTGCAGTGGGTGGCCCCCGAATGGGTCATCGACCCTCACCGTCCGCGCGGCCCCGCCGGCCCCGCCGATGCGGATGTCGCCGCCGCAGTCGACGGCGAAGGTGGGATAGGCACGCAGTCCACTGGCGATCAGATCGGCGGCGAGGCCCTTGGCGACCCCGCCGCTGTCGAGGCGGGTGCCTGGCGGGCGCGACACGGTGCCGGCGCGGTCGTCGAATCCGACCGCCCGCCAGCTCGACTTCGGATCCGGCGCCGCCGGGTGCCGGGCTGGACCGGCGATGGCAAGCGCATCTCGAAGCGGCAGCGTCTCCGTGCCCTGGAGGGACTCCCGATATCCCGCCCGTTCGATCTGACCGACCAGGGTCGGGTCGACCAGGCCGCCGCTGCGGCGAGCGGCGAAGACGGCGGCGCGCACGAACATGCGCATCAGCGGGCTCGCCGGCAGCGTCGGCGATTGCGAACGGTTGAGTTCCGACAGCTCGCTGTGGTCGAGGAAACGCGACAGAGCGTCATGGACGGCGAGCAGTCGCTCACGCTCGCGTTGAAGGACCGGCCCGACGTCGTCGGCCTCGTCTCGGGGTCCGAGGTGCAGCGAAACTTCGCCTCCGAAGCAGCCAAAGCGAAGGCTTGGCTCCGCGCTCACGACTGCGAGGTGATCACCGGGGCTGGCGCCGCCGGCGCGGGCGCGGCTGGTGCCGCCGGCACGGCTGGCGCCGCCGGCGCGGGGGCAACGCTGGTGGTCGCCGTGCCCGGAGCAGCCGTCGGCCCATCGACCGATCCGTTCTCCGGGTCGGCGCTCGCACCCCCGTCGTCGCCGGCCGCTTGGGACTGGCGCTTCGCCGTCTGCTGCGGGTCCTGCCTGGCCACTGAAGCGGCCTTGGTGCCGGCTCCGAGCACGGGGTCGTGCCCGGAGACCATCTGGGCGAAGACGGCGGCCCAGAGCATGGCGAACATCAGCAGCGAGAGAATGATCGCGCGCCGCCGCAGCTCGCCGTCGCGATGGCGCCGGGCGCGCAGACGCAGAGCGGCGACCCGCTTTCGGTCCTCGGTGCTCATCTCAACAGGTTCGGTTCCGAGGCGAAATCCCCGTTAAGCAGGGCCTGAGAGTTCTCTTAGAGGGTCCGGCGGCGGGTCCGCCGAGAATCGCCCCCGCTCTAGCATCGGCTCGATGCAGATCCTGGTAGTGGAAGACGAGGCAGCGATCGCCAACTTTCTCGAGCACGGACTTCGTGCCGAGGGCTACTCGGTCACCTGCGTGGGCGACGGAGAGGAGGGGCGGCGGCGAGCACTCGACGAGCAGGTCGACCTGGTGATCCTCGACCGCATGTTGCCCGGCCTCGAGGGGCTCGACGTACTGGAGGCGATCAGGCGCGCCAAGCCCTCGCTGCCGGTCATCGTCCTCACCGCCCGGGGGGAGATCGAAGAACGGGTCGAGGGCCTCGACCGGGGGGCAACCGACTACATCACCAAGCCTTTCGCATTCGACGAGCTTGCGGCCAGGGTTCGCGCCCACCTGCGGATGCCCGAGCAGGCGCAGGCGACCGAGCTCGAGGTGGGGGACATTCACCTGGACCTGCTGGGTCGCGAAGTCGAGCGGGGCGGAATCCCGATCCACCTCTCGGCAAAGGAATTCGATCTGCTCGCCTACCTGATGCGGCATCCCGGGCAGGTCCTTTCGCGTGAGCAGATACTTGCGGCTGTGTGGGGCTACCAGCACGATCCAGGCACCAACGTCGTTCAGGTCTACGTCGGCTATCTGCGCCGGCGCCTTGAGGCCTCGGGCGAGCCCGCCCCGATCGAGACCCTGCGCTCGGTCGGCTACAGGTTCGCTCGCGCGGGATCCGAGCCGTGAGCCGACCCCGCATCGGGCTGCGCGGCAGGCTGGCGCTCTCGATCGCGGCGATCGTGATCGCCGCCTTCGCGGTCACCTTCTACGCCGTCTACGAGACCACCGGCGCCCAGCTTCGCTCGCGCATCGACCGCGACCTGCGCGGCGAGAATGACGGGCTGGCCGCCCGCCTGGCGCGAGCTCCCAACGCCGCGGCCCTCGCTTCGGCCGCCCGCCGCTACATCCAGGCCCAACCCTTCGGGCCTTCGGCGCGATTGCTGATCGTCTCGGCGCCCGGGGGCGCGGCGATCACCAACGAGCCGGAGCTGATCGGGGGCCGCGCCGAGCCAGGCGAGCGCGCGGCCGACGCCCGCGAGGAGCGGCGTGAGGCGACCGAGCTGCAGGATGCCCCGAGCGGCTATTCGGATCTCGACCTCCAGGACGCGGGCCAGGTGCGGCTGCTGAGCCGGGTGGTGCGGACCCCGGCCGGAAGCGCGACGATCCGCACCGGCGAGCCGCTGCAGTCGGTCAAGCGGGCGCAATCCGAGGTAGCGCAGACGTTCCTCGTCGCCGGCGCGATAACCCTGGCGTTCGCGCTGGTCGCCGTCTATCTGGTCGCCGCGCGCACCGCCGCACCGCTGCGGCGCATGGCGCGGATCGCCGCCGCCGTCGATGCCGGTGAGCTGACCCATCGGATCCAGAGCAGCGGCCCCGACGACGAGGTCCGCATGCTCGCCGAGTCCTTCGACCACATGCTCGACCGGCTCGAGGACGCCTTCTCGCGCCAGCGGCGGTTCGTCTCCGACGCATCGCACGAGATGCGGACCCCGCTGACCGCGGTTCGCGGCCAGCTCGAGGTCCTGGCCCGCGAGGCCGATCCATCGCCGCAGCGGGTGCGCGAAGTCGAGTACCTGACCCTGCGCGAGATCGCGCGGATGGAGAGGTTGGTCGACGACCTGCTGGCGCTCGCGCGGTTGGACGAGGGGCTGGAGCCGGTCCCGGTGGAGATCGAGGTCGACGCCTTCCTGCGCGAGCTGGTCGACACGGCACAGGCCGCCGACCGCCGGATCGAATTCTCGGGCGCTCCGCAGGGACGCGTTCGCGCCGACCCCGATCAACTGGCCCAGGTGGTGCGCAACCTGGTCGGCAACGCGATCGACCACACCGCCGCCGGCGGCACGGTGCGGGTCAGCGCGGAGGCGAAGGAGGGGACGGTGAGGATCTTCGTCGACGACGACGGTGCCGGGATCCCGGCGGCGGAGCGGGACCGCGTATTCGACCGCTTCCACCGGGTCGAGGCTTCGCGCGACCGCAGCTCCGGCGGCAGCGGTCTCGGCCTGGCGATCGCGAGGTCGATCGTCGAGGCGCACGGCGGCCGGATCTGGATCGACGACTCGCCGCTCGGCGGGGCCAGGATCGCCTTCGAGCTGCCCCGCTTTCGGATCGAAGGCGCGCCGGTCACGGTCTAGCTCTACCGAGCGCGGGCGGCGAGGGCTTCGCGGCGCTCAGGTCCGCGGCAGAACGCGCGGATGGCGTGAGACGGTGCCGGTCGGGGGCAGCGGCGGGTGCTGGCCGTCCGCGGCGCAGGCCTGCAGCCCGGGCGCCGGGTCCTCGAGCGGCGCCAGCGCCGGCGGACGCAGGAAGTGGGGGCGATGGAAGTTGAAGTAGTCGGTCATGTTGGCGGCGTTGGCGTCACGGAACGTCATCGCGCCGAAATTCCACTTCGTCTCGATGAAGCGGGTGATCGAGGTCAGGTCCTGGGTCACGTTGGACACGTAGTTGCGGCGCGCCCAGGGCGAGACGACGATCAGCGGCACCCGGAAGCCGTAGCGGTCGAAGGCGCCGGGGACGTCGCCGGGCTGCAGCAGCGGTGGGATGTCGTCGGGCTTGATCGCCCGCGGGGGCGGCACGTGGTCGAAGTAGCCGCCATGCTCGTCGTAGGTGACGAACAGGGCCGTGTTGCGCCAGAGCGGCGAATGGGTCAGCGCGTTGGTCAGCTTGTTGAGGAACCGGTCGCCGAACTGGACGTCCTGCGGGTTCTCCTGGGAGACCGACTCGAAGTCGGGATTGACGTAGCTGAACTGCGGCAGCCTGCCGGCGGCGGCGTCGTTGATGAAGTTCTGCACCCCCTTGACGAAGTTCCCGGCCCGGGTCGGCGGCGCGACCCCGGGGATGATCAGCGGCGCCGGCAGGCTGTCGTAGTAGTTCTTCCAGCTGACGCCGAACTTGTCGAAGCGGTCGAAGATCGTCCCGTTGGCCGCCGGCGTCGAGAAGGTCGAGTTGTCGGTCCGGATCACCCCGCTGCTGGTGCCGGTCATGAAGTAGCGCAGGTTGGGATAGGTCTGGCAGAGGGTCGAGCAGAAGAAGCGCTGGCCGACCGGGAAGTGGTGGGCGAGTGAATAGGTGAAGGGGAGGTGCGAGCCGTCGAAGAAGCGCATCGCGACCGGTCCGCTGGCCCGCACGAAGCCGTCGTTGCGGCCGTTGTCGAAGGACTGGTGGCTGGCGTTCCAGGCCTGGGTCGGAAGGCCGGACTGCTGGCAGGGCGTGTCGGCCGGGGTCGAGAAGACCTTGTTTCCCTGCGCATCGGGGTTGAAGGAGAGCTGGCGCCCGCGCAAGGTCGGCAGGCCGTCGATGCGGCGGCCGCGGCGTCTGGGCAGCGAGCCGAGGACGTTGTCGAAGGAGTGGTTCTCCATGATCACGACGACGATGTGGTCGATCTGGCGCATCGTCTCCGTGCCCTCGGGCAGGAACGGGTAGGGGCGGTCGCCGGGACCGCGGGGGCGACCGAAGCGGGCGGCGGGGCGCGCCCAGGCCGGCAGCCCGGGACTCATCGCGGCACCGAGGGCCAGACTCGCTCCGGCTGCGGACTTCAGCGCTGTGCGGCGGGTGAAGGCAGGCTCGGTCATCGAGTGGCGGCAAGCCTAATCACGGCCCGGGCGCAGCACCACCCGAAAATTTGGGTTGTCCTTTGGCGTTGGAAGCTGGTTCAGTGCGCCAGCCCCGCGGTAGTTGAGCACGACCTCGCCGTGGCCTATTCGACATCAAATGATGTCACATGGTTTAATGGAGATATGGCTGAACGCGGTGCAAAGCCCAAGGTCCCGGAGTTCAGGCGCCGGGTGCTGTCGGGGATGCGGTCGCTCTTCACCCCGCTGCTCCCGGACGACTATCTGGAGCTGATCAACCCGCTCTGGTCGACGCAGGAGCTGCGGGGCCGGATCGAGCGGATCGAGCCGCAGGCAGGAACCGCGGCGACGATCCTGATCAAGCCCGGACACGAATGGGAGGGGCACACTGCGGGCCAGTACCTGCGCGTCGGCGTGATCGTCGACGGCAAGCATCACTGGCGCGCCTACTCGCTGACCTCGGACCCCGACCGCCCCGACGGCTGGATCGGCATCACCCCGAAGCTGGTCGAAGAGGGGGTCGTGACGCCGCACCTGCTTCGCCAGATCAAGCCGGGGGCGATACTCCGTCTCGGCGGCGTCGAGGGCTCGTTCACGCTCCCCGACCCCGCCCCGGAGAAGCTCCTCTTCATAAGCGCGGGCAGCGGGATCACCCCGATCATGAGCATGCTGCGCAGCCTCGACCGCACCGACTCGCTGACCGACGCCGTGCACCTGCACTCAGATCGCAGCGACGACTGGGTGATCTTCGGCGACTACCTGCGCGACCTCGACCGCCGAAGCCCCGGCTACGACCTGCACCTGCAGATGACCGGCGACCGCGGCCGGATCGGGCCCAAGAACCTCGACGAGCTCTGCCCCGACTGGCGCCAGCGCGAGACCTTCCTTTCCGGGCCCGGCGAGATGCTTGACACCTTCAGCGAGCACTGGGAGGCCGCCGGCCTCTCGGAGCAGTTGCACATGGAGCGTTTCCAGCCCAAGCTCGGCCTCGGCGAGGAGGGAGAGGGTGGCCAGATCACCTTCACCAAGAGCGAGATCGAGGTCGAGGTCGAGGGTGGCAAGCCGATCCTCGTCGCCGGCGAGGAAGCCGGCATCGACATGCCATTCGGTTGCCGCGAGGGCATCTGCCACACCTGCACCAGCAAGCTTTGCTCGGGACGCGTGCGCGATATGCGCAATGGTGAGATATACGGCACCGAAGGCGAAATCATTCGCACCTGCATCAGCGCTCCCGAAGGACCAATCGAGATCGAACGTTAAGGAGATTCAGTGAACCCCACCACAGCAGAAGTCGAAGTCGAGAGCCCGCTCGCGAAGCTCACCGCCGAGCAGATCGAGGAGCTGGGCCGCGAGTTCGACGCGATCCACGAGGAGATCTACAACGACCTCGGCGAGCGCGACCGCCGCTACATCACCAGCATGATCGAGATGCACCGTCGCCTAGCCGTGCTCGGCCGGGTCGAGCTGCTCGCCTCGCGCTTCTGGCCGCTCTGGATCCTCGGCACCGCGACGACTTCGATGGCAAAGATCCTCGAGAACATGGAGATCGGCCACAACGTCATGCACGGGCAGTGGGACTGGATGAACGACCCCCAGATCCACTCCTCGAGCTGGGACTGGGACACCGCCTCGACCGCCGAGGCGTGGAAGCACTCCCACAACTACATCCACCACACCTATACGAACATCCGCGGCAAGGACAAGGACCTCGGCTACGAGATCATGCGGATCGACCCGCACCAGAAGTGGCACCCGGTCTACCTCCTGCAGCCGCTCTACAACGTGCTGCTGATGGCCTTCTTCGAATGGGGGGTCGCCGTCCACGACCTCGACCTCGATGCAATGCGCGCGGGAGAAAAGTCGCACAAGCAGGTGCTGAAAGAGCTCAAGGGCATCTCCGGCAAGGCGCGCGACCAGATCGTCAAGGACTACATCGCCTGGCCGCTGATCAGCGGTCTCGCGGCGGCTGCGGTCGCCGCGATCACCGAAACCGCTCGCCCCAGCTCGAAGCCGAGCCGCGGGCCGCTGGCCAGCCTGCGGCGCCGCCGGCGCAGCCGCACCTTCGCCCAGAAAGCGGGCGAGGTCGCCCAGTTCGCGCTGAAGCGCGGCGGCAGCACCTACAAGGCGACCGCGAAGGCCAACTTCACCGCCAACATCGTCCGCAACTTCTGGTCCAACGCGATCATCTTCTGCGGCCACTTCCCGGACCAGACCTACACCTTCAGCCAGCAGGAGGTCGAGGACGAGTCGCGGGGTGGTTGGTACGTGCGCCAGCTCTGCGGCGCCGCCAACATCGAAGGCAGCCCGCTGTTCCACGTGATCAGCGGCAACCTCGGCTACCAGGTCGAACATCACCTCTACCCCGACATGCCGAGCACCCGCTACGCGGAGATCGCCCCGCGGGTGAAGGAGATCTGCGAGCGCTACGGGCTGCCCTACAACAGCGGGCCGTTTGCCCAGCAGTGGGGGATGGTCCAGCGGACGATCCTGCGCCTCGCCTTCCCCGGGGGCCAGGTGCGGCCGAAGCCGGGTCCCTACCACGGTGCGGTCGGGTCGGCGAACGGGAGCGGAAACGGCAACGGGGCTGACCCCGGACCGGGTGGCCAGCATGGGTCAGGGCCCGAGCAGCCGTCCGAAGGCGTTCGGGTCTCGATGCCCCAGGATCGTTAGGGCGCTACTCGGCGAGCTCGGGAATGAAGCGCTCGACGTGGGCGGCGATCGTTCGCCGCACCCACTCCTGGGTTGCCGCGTCGGCCATCCGGTAGCGGCCGATCAGCATCTTCTGGTCGTCCAGCGGGAGCCCCTCGATCTCCCAGCGGACCGCGAGGCGTTCGAAGAGCAGCTCGCTGCGCCGGCGCCAGGCGTCCTCGATCGAGGCGCCGCCGCGGGCTGAGACCTTGGCGATCTTGCGGATCGTGCCCGAGCTGAGCTCCTGGCGCAGGGTCAGGACGCTGCCCTCCGGGTCCTCGTAGTCGACGGTCGGCGCCGCTTCGCGCTGGCGCCGCTTGCGCTTGCCCTTCGCCATAGCTGCTCGGCTCAAGTATCTCGATCCGACGAGATGCAGCCGGGCGGCTCTCGCCTATCGTGGACGGGATGGCCGCTTGGGTGCGTGTCCTCGAACAGGATCCCGACCTCGGGCGGGCCGTTCCCCGCGATCGTCTGACGGCAGCCGGTCAGGCGTGCCTGGCGGAGGCGATCCGCCTCGGCGAAGGTAGTTGGCAGCCCGGAGCGGAGTCCGAGCCGGCCCAGCAGGGCTTGGGGCTGCTGGTCTTGAGCGGGCTGCTGACGCGCAGGGTTGGGCGCGACGGGCGCTTTGGGGCCGAGCTGCTCGGCCCCGGGGACCTGCTGCGTCCTTGGGACAGGCCCGGAGCGGTCTCGATCATGCCCTTCAGTGCCGAATGGAAAATCATCCGCCCGACCCGCCTGGCGCTGCTCGATCGCCGCTTTGCGGCCCGCGTCGCGGCCTACCCCGAGATCGTCAGTGCCCTAGTCACGCGCCCGCTGCTGCGCTCGCGCCAGTTGGCGATGACGATGGCGATCGTCCACAACCCGAAGGTCGAGACCCGGGTCGAGATGCTGCTCTGGGCGCTTGCCGAACGCTGGGCGACCGTTCGCGCCGACGGCGTCGCCCTCTCGCTGCCGCTCACGCACGCGCTGCTGGCGGATCTCAGTGCGGCCAGCCGACCTACGGTCACCGCCGCGCTCTCGTCGCTCGCCAAGCGCGGCCGGTTGCGCCGCGAGGGCGATGTCTGGCTGCTCCAGGGCGCGCCGCCCGGCGAACTCGACGAGGTGCGTGCGGCAGATGGACCGCCGCCCGAAGACGACCTCTAGTGTTCTCGCCGGGGGCTGGATTCGTGCCTGGCACGCCGCCTCTCGTCCAGTTTCGCGTAGTCGTTCCAGGCGTACGCGAACTGCGAGATCAGGGCGATGTCCAGGGCGGCGAAGCTTCCGATGATGACGGGGGACATGGCTCGATTTTCGTCTCCCTCGGGCGGGCCCACAACCCGTCCGGTCAGAACCCCGACCCACCGTTGTCGGAATTCCGACGCTCATCCGGTCCCGGCTGCTAAACGCGGTCGGCGGCTTCGTCCAGCCGTTCGGCGAGACGGTTCATCCCCCGCTCACGGGCGGCTTTCGCCGCGCCCTTCCAGTCGGTGCGCTTGCTGCGCGGGCGCTTGACCTTGGCGTCCTGAAGCGTCGCGATCTGCTTGAAGGCGAGCAGGTCCTCGCGCCCTTCGACGAGGGCACCACGCAGCTTCGGCCGCGTCTCGCGGACCGCGGCGTCGAGCACCGCCTCCAGAGAGCCGTGCTCGCGCAGCAGTTCGGCGGCGGTCTTCGGCCCCACGCCCTTGGCGCCGGGGATCCCGTCCGAGGGGTCGCCGCGCAGGGCGATGAAGTCGGGAACCAGCTCGGGCCCGATCCCGTAGCGCTCCACCACCCCCGCGGCATCGACCTCGTCGGTGCCGCCGGTGCGCGTGTAGAGGACGGTGACCCGATCGCCGGCGCACTGGAACATGTCGCGGTCGCCGGTCATCAGCAGCGCCCGCCCCTTCGCCTTCGACTCGAGGCGCGCGTAGGTGCCGAGCAGGTCGTCGGCCTCGAGGTTGGGATGGCTCTCGACGTACCACCCGAAGGCGGAGAAGAAATCGCGGCTGTCCTCCCACTGCGGAGCCAGGTCGTCGGGCAGCTCCTCGCGGTCGGCGTGGTATTCGGGCAACAGCTCGGTCCGGTAGTGGGCAGCGTCGGGACCGAAGCAGAGGACCACCGCGCGCGGCTCGTGGGCGGCGACCTCGCGCAGGATCAGGTTTGCGGCGCCGAGCAGGGCGTTGACGGGCCTGCCGCCGGAGCCCTTGATCGAGCTGGGCAGCGCGTAGTAGGCGCGGAAGAGCATCGAGGGGGCGTCGACGGCGAGCAGGGGTGGCACAGCACAAGTATTCCTCCCGTCAGGTAGCCGGCGCGGCTGAGTGGGTATACGAGGGTCGTGGCGGCACTACCTAAAACTGTGGATAAGCTGTGGGACATGGCCCTGGCCACCGAACGGCAGGCCGGACCGGGTGGGGGGCCGCTTTCGGTTGCCGCGGTAACGGAGATCTCGAGCTTCGAGGCCGAGTGGGACTCGCTCTGCGATCGGCTCGAGGTGACCCCGTTCCTGCGTCCGGGCTGGATCTCGGCCTGGTGGGACGCATTCGGCGAGGGCCAGCTGGAGATGCTCGCCGCCCGCCGCGATGGCAGGCTCGCCGGCCTGCTGCCGCTGGCCCGGAACGGCGACGGACTCGGGTCGCCGACCAACTGGCACACGCCGGAGTTCGGCCTGCTGGCCGAGGACCGCGCCGTCGAGCAGTCCCTGATCGAGGCGGCGCTGGAGCGCGCCGACGGCCGGCTCGACATCGGCTTCGTGCCCGAGGAGGATCCGGTCGTGCGGCGGATCTCCGAGGCGGCGGAGAGGGACGGAGACCGCGCCGTCATCACCTGCCTCTCGCGTTCCCCCTACGTGCAGCTCGAGGGCGACTGGGAGGGGTTCGAGGGCGGGCTGACCAGCAAGCGGCGCAGCGACCTGCGCCGGCGCAGGCGCCGGCTCGAGGAGCTCGGCAGCTGCGGCTTCGAGTGCCACGACGGCAGCAAACGCCTGTCGCAGCTGGTCGCGGAGGGAATCGAGGTCGAGAAGATCGGCTGGGAGGGCCGCGACGGGACCCCGATCGCCGCCGAGGAGAACACCACCCGCTTTTACGAGCGGGTCGCGGAGTGGGCCGCCGAGACGGGCCACCTGCGGCTCTTCTTCTTGCGCTGCGAGGGCAAGCCCGTCGCCTTTGCCTACTGCCTGATCGACAGCCAGTCTCTTCACGTGCTGAAGATCGGCTTCGATCCAGACCACGCGCGCTTTGCACCCGGACTGCTGCTGACCCGGGACATGCTCGCCTACGCCTTCGACCAGGGCCTTCGGACCTACGAGTTCGGCGGCAACGCCGACGACTACAAGATGATCTTCACCGAGCGCTGCCGCGAGACCCTGCGCCTGCAGATCTTCCCGCCCAATCCCACCGGCCTCTTCAAGTACCTGGCCTGGAAGCGCGGTCGTCCGCTCGCCAAGTGGGCGCTGCGGCGCCCCAGCGCCGACTGAGCCGCCTTCAGGCCTGAGCTGCCGCCACCGCGATGGTTCGCGGGGCTGGCAGGATGGCCTGATGCGCAATCGCCTGCTGCTGCTCGCGTCCGCGGTCGTCTTCATCGACGTCGTCTTCTACGCGGCGATCACACCGTTGCTGCCCCACTATGTCGACCAGCTCGACCTCTCCAAGGGCCAGGCGGGTGTGCTCTCGGCCGCCTACGCCGCCGGCACCCTGGCGGCGTCTCTGCCCGGAGGCCTGATGGCGGCCCGGGTCGGCCCCCGCCGCACCCTGATCACGGGCCTGCTTCTGATCGGCGTCTCGAGCCTCGTGTTCGGATTCGCGCACCAACTGCTGTTGCTCGACGCCGCCCGCTTCACCCAGGGAGTCGCGGGAGCCCTGACCTGGTCCGGCGCCCTCACCTGGTTGATCGCCGCGACCCCCCGAGAGCACAAGGGCTCGGCGATCGGCGACATTCTCGGCACCGCGATCGCGGGCGAGCTGCTCGGCCCTGCGCTTGGTGCCCTGGCGGCCGGGGTCGGCACCAAGGTGGTCTTCGGCTCGGTGCTGATCGTGACCGGGGCGCTGGCGATTGCCGCATCACGGATGCCGGAAGGCGAAACGGAAGAGTCCGAGAGCCTGCGTGCCGCCGGATCGGCGATCGCCAGCCGGCCGGTGCTGACCGCGACCTGGTACCTGGCCGCTCCGTCGCTGATGTTCGGCGTCTTCGCGGTGTTGGTGCCGCTGAGGATCCACGATCTCGGCGGGGGGGCCGGATGGGTGGCGGGCGGTTTCATGCTCGGGGCGGTGCTCGAAGCGGTGCTGGCACCGCTGGTCGGGCGCTTCTCCGACCGCGTCGGGCGGATCCGCCCCTACGTGGCCGGGCTGGTGCTCTGCGCTTTCACGGTGGCGGCGATTCCGGCTCCGCAGGCGCTGGGACCGATGTTCGCGGTCACGGTCACGGTCGCTTTCGGCGCCGGTCTCTGCTTCGCTCCCTCGATGGCGATGCTCAGCGACGCCGCCGCGGCCACCGGCCTGCACCAGGGCTTCTCGGCCGGGCTGACCAACATGGCCTGGGCGGCGGGACAGGTGTGCGGTGGGGTCGGGGGAGGCGCTGCGGCTGAGGCCACCGGCGACGCGCTGCCCTGTCTTGTCGTCGCCGCGATGCTGCTGGCGACCGCAGGCGCGGCCTGGCGCGCGGGCGAGCTGCGGCTGCCGGTTGCGGCGCCGGTCGAGGTCGGCACCTGAGATGGGCCCCTCCGCCCTCCTGGCGGCGGCGCTGAGCGTCTTCGCGACCTCGGGAGCACCGGCGGCGCGGCATCCCCGCGCCATGGAGGATGCATTTCACGCCAGTACGGCGCCGCTGAGCCCCGGGATCCGGAAGCGGATCAAGGGAAGCTCCTGGCATCGCGGCTGCCCGGTCGGGCTCGGGGATCTGCGCCTGGTCCGGGTCAGCCACTGGGGCTTCGACGGCCAGATCCACAACGGCCGGCTCGTGGTCAACAAGGCGGTTGCCGGCCAGGTGGTCGCGGCGATGCAGTCGCTGTTTCGCCATCGCTACCCGATCCGCCGCATGCGCCTCGTCGATTCCTACGGTGCCGACGACCATCGCTCGATGGCTGCCGACAACACCTCGGCCTTCAACTGCCGCTTCATCAACGGCCAGCCCGGGGTCTGGTCCCAGCACGCCTACGGCAAGGCGATCGACCTCAACCCGGTCGAGAACCCCTACGTCACCGGTTCGGGTTTCGTCTCGCCGCCCGCCGGAGGCCCCTATGCGGACCGCTCACGTCACGCCGCCGGGATGGTCCATGGCGGCGACCCGACCGTGCGCGCCTTCGCCGCGGTCGGCTGGGGGTGGGGCGGGCGTTGGGACTGGCCGAAGGACTACCAGCACTTCTCGGCCAACGGCCACTAGGGCGCCCGACCCGTGGAACCCGAGATGCGCCGCTACTGACGCCCTAGCGGTGGCGGTCGAATGAAATGACCTGCTGGATGCCGCTCGGCCGGTTGGTGTAGCGCAGCGTCGTCGGCAGCAGGCCGGGGATGAAGTGGATCCGCTCCGCGGTCGCGTCGGCGCGCCACTTGGTCGGGTCCGAGGTCCCCTGCGACGCGGTCAGCGCCGCTCCGGCCTGCGAGATCGCCTGCCAGACGTCGCTGCGGCAGGTCGCGACGTCGCCGTTGCCGCAGTAGTGATTCGCCAGCGGCTGCGCGACCTGCTGCCCGAGCAGGGTGCGGATGTCGCGGTCGAAGTACTGGTACCAACCGCTGTACTGGCCCCCCGGCGGCTGGTCGAAGCGCGAGAAGAGCGAGTTCAGCTCGTCCAGCTGCGGTCCGAGCTGCGGCTTCATGAAGGCGTCGGCGATCTTCGGCCAGGCGGCGTCGATGATCGCCGCGCCGGGGTCGTCGATCTTGCCGTCGAGGTCGCGGTCGAGGCGGCTGCCGCCGTGCTGGTTCCAGGCGACCAGCAGCATCAGCATCTGGGCCGACTGCTGGTTCGGCGGCGTCGAGCCCTGCAGCAGCTGCGCCAGCAGCGGCACGGTGTCGATCGCGCGCACGTCCTGGGTCGCGGCGGCGTTCATCGCAGACGCCACCGAGGCGAGGTTCCACCTGCCGCCCTCCTGCAGCCGGGCCAGGTTCTTGTCGAGCAGGTCGACGCGGGCCGCGGACCCGTTGCCGCCCCAGTTGTTGTCGGCGGCGCCGAAGCCGTGGGCGGCGATGTTGTTCCAGTTGGTCATCGTCCCGTCGGAGGGATCGGTGCCCTGCATGTGCTGGCGGGGCGAGAGGAAGCCGCGCCACTCGTACTGGCCGGTGCCCTTGGTCGGCAGGCCCGGATCGACGTTGCTGGGACGGATCGGCAGCCGCCCGGAGGTGAACATCGCCACGTGCTTGTGGTCGATATAGAACGAGTTGAAGGTCTGCGGGGTCAGCGTGGCCGCCTTGAAGAAGGAGCGCGGGCTGTGGACCTTGCCGTCGGAGAGGCGGCGGAAGAAGAGCTGATCCAGCGTGTCGCGCCCGAAGCTGGAGCGCTTGCGCGAGATCGCGACCTTGCGCCCGTTGACCGTCGCGTAGCCGATCACCGGCCCGTGCACGGTGGTGAGGAACGTCGCCTCCTTGCCGTTGAGGCTGCCGGCGTCGAAGTGGCCCATCGCCAGGCAGTGGCCGCGGAACAGGTACTTCTGGTCGCTGCCGCCGCAGAGGGTCTCCGCGTACTGGTCGATGATGTCGCCGTCGGAGGAGGTGAGGGTGGTGGCGAAGTCGGGGCCGCGGCCGATCAGCATGTAGCCGGGGAACGGCACCGACGTGGCGCCGCGCCAGTTGAGATCGCCGCGCGTGCATGTCGATCTCGTAGGTGAAGCCGGGATAGAAGTAGCCGATCTGGGGGCCGCCGACCATCAGCGGGTGCCCGGTGTTGGAGTGGTTGGCGGTGATCATCAGCGTGTTGCTCGCGTGTGGCGGCTGCTCGAGCCGCGCAGTGCCCGCCCGGGTTGTCGGCGAAGCCGGAATCGCCGGCGTGGACTGGAAGCTGCCCGGATCGAGGACGACGCTGCCCGGCGCGCTGGCGGGAATGTGCCCGTAGTTGAAGGTCCCGTCGATCGAGGTCGGGCTGCCCGCGTTCTTGAATTGGCGCAGGTCGTTGAAGACGCTCATCCCATGGCTGACCCCGAGCCGCTGCTCGAGCCCGCCGAGGAACTCCGAGCGGCGGGCTTCGTCGCCGCCGCCCTCGCCGACGAACTGGCCCTTGAGCGCATTGAGCGAGTACATGTCGTTTCGCGTCCAGGGCGGGGTCGTCGGGCTGTGGGCGGCCAGGTAGGCGTTGATTCCTGAGATGAAGACGTCGATGTCGCGCAGGACCGCGCGACCCTGGCCGTCCATGGCGCAGCAGCACCTTGGTCTGCTTTGCGACCTCGGCCTCGGTCTGCTGGCTGGGCACGAAGCTCTGCAGGCTCGAGATCAGGTTGACGGCGTCGAGCCCGGGGGCGTCGATCGCCGCGACGCGGGCGTCGTTTCGCGCCTGCTGCAGCAGCAGGCCGCGGTCCTCGGCCGCGATCCAGCCGGCGGCCCAGACGCCCCCGTCGTGGGTCGTCGCGTGGACGTGGGGGACGTCGAAGCGGTCGCGGACGATCGAGACGCCCGGCCCGGGGCACGATCTCGTCCGTGCCGGGGCCGGCGGTGTCGATTCCGAAGCGCTCCGATTTGAAGTCGGTTGTCAGGTCGGAGGGCGTGACCTGGTCGAAGAGCGGCGTCAGCGCGTCGTACATCTTCGCCTGCGTGTCGGCTCCGGGCGGGATCGGCACGCCGCCCTGCTGGCCGGAGGGAATGATGTTGAGCGCGGTGTCGGCGTAATCGCCGCTGGCGGAGCCGCGGTGATGGCCGTGGTGGCCCGGCGTGGCCGTGGTGGCGGTGGTGTCTCGCGGAGGCGGTTGCGGGGATCGCTGAAACTGCCAGCAGAAACGCAACGGCGATCGCAAAACGCCTCATCGAATCCTCCTTGCCTCACACGTCCCGCCGTCCCTGGCGGCCACTTTTTCGACCCTAGCACGGGCCGGGCCCGGGTCGGCTGGCCAGCCGAACGGCGATTCAGTCGGCGGAGAACGCCACCGGGCTCAGCCGGCCGGCGACAGCGCCCGCGGCGCCTGGGCGGGCGCGGGATCCTCGGCGGCGACCGGCATCACGCAGTTGCGCCCCGCGGCCTTGGCGTCGTAAAGGGCCTCGTCCGCCGCCTTGAAGAGGCGGTCGTAGTCGACCTCCTCGCCGGCCCCGGCGCTGACCCCGAAGGAGGCGGTGATCTTCAGGCCCCCCGGCTCGACCTCCTCGATCGTCTGGCGAAGCCGGTCGGCGACCAGCAGGCCCTCCTCGAGATTGGCGGCCGGCAGCACGATGAGGAACTCCTCGCCCCCCAGCCGGTAGATCAGCTCGAACGAGCGCAGCGCCTTGCGCATCTGGTAGGCGAAGGAGCGCAGCACCGCATCGCCGCGATCGTGGCCGTGGCTGTCGTTGACGTGCTTGAAGTTGTCGAGGTCACAGGCGACCAGCGCCACCGAGCCGCCGGTCAGCTGCGCCTGCTGCTCGAGCTCCAGCGCCCTCGCCTCCAGGGCCTTGCGGTTGAGCAGGCCGGTCAGCGGGTCCAGCACCGCGGCGTCGCGTTGCTTCATCTCCGCCTCGACCAGCGACCAGTTGGCGAGGGTGACGCTGATCAGCAGCGCGATCGCCGCCAGGACCAGGCGCGGGTCGTCGACGGTGCCGTGGAAGTCGAAGCCGAATGTCATCCCGAGCAGCGCCAGGGCTGTGAGGACGCAGAGGGCGATGACGACTACGCCGCGGAAGCGCATCGGCGCCACCGCGGCGGGGATGATCACCAGCGGCACCGCCGGCCCGCTGGCGCCGCCGGTCAGCGGGATCGCCGCCGCGAACAGGCACATCAGGAAGGTCATCGAGCCGAACGCCCAGCGCTCCGGGTACTCGCTGCGCCCGATCATCACATCGAGCAGGGCGATGTTGATCCCGGCGGGTGCGAAGAGCAGCAGGGTCCACCAGCCGCTCCAGGGGGCACAGAGGAAGATCGTCACACCGATCGTCAGCCAGATCACGATCCGGGCCCGGCGCACGCGGTCGCTGGCCTCGACCACGCGCATGCGGTCGAGCTCGGTCGGGCACAGCCAAGAACGCTCGTGCGGCATGAGGTGACTATCGGCGCCGCGGCCGCCGTGCTGAGCAACTGCGCCTACCCAGGCGTGGTCCAAAAAGCCCGGGTGGACGCCTGTATGAGGGCTCAGCCGGCCAGCGCGTCGTAGCCGCGCAGCAGCCGCGCCGTGACGCCCTGCACGGTCTTGGCCCCGTAGCTCTCGCTCGGGTTGCCGTGGGTCAGCACCGCCAGGGCGAGCTTGCGTCCGGCCCGCCGCAGCAGCGCCACCTGGTTGATCCGCCAGCCGTCGGCTGCGGGGATGAAGCCGCCCTTGAAGAAGACCTTCCAGCCCTTCGGCTTTGCCGGCGGCACGCCCCAGCGCTGGAAGGAGACGATGTGCGAGAGAAGGCGAAACGCGTAGCGCCGGTGGCGGCCGGGGATGTAGCGGCGCAGGCGGTAGAAGTAGAGCGCCTGGTCGCGGGCGGTGATCTCGCTCAGGCCCCAGACGACGTTGGGCCGGAAGCGGCGCATGTGCGAGGCGCGGGCGAGGCGGTCAAGGCCGGCGTTGCCGACTGTGTCGTAGACCTCGGTCGCGGTGGTGTTGTCCGAGCGGGTGATCATCGGCCACAGCAGGCTGCGGTCGTGCCCCTCGAGCGCCCGGTTGCGGACGCTCGGCCGGCGCAGGTAGCTGACCAGCAGCATCGCCTTGATCACGCTGGCGGAGTGAAACTGGCGCTGGGCCCGGTAGCCGCGCAGGTTGCCGTGCTCGCCGACGATCGCGAAGGAGACGGTGCCGATCCGGTGGCGGGCGAAGCGGCGTGCGGCGGCGACCCGCTGCGGCCACGGGTAGCGGTTGCGCGGGGACGCGGAGCGGGCGACCGCCCGGGCCGGCAGCTGGGCAGCGGCGCAGGCGAGGACGAGGACGCCGGCGGCCCCCAGGGCGCGGGAAGGCCGCCGGGCGTTCAAGAGGGCGGCTCCGGTGGCCCGCCGTTCTCGGGCAGCCAGGGCTCGTACCACTCGCAGATCCCGCGGCAGAGACCTTTCGCCGCCTCCGGGCCCCAGGTGCCGGGCTCGTAGGGCTCGACCTTGGGGGGGTCGTCGAGCAGCGGCTGCACGATGCGCCAGGTCTGCTCGACCTCGTCCTCGCGGGTGAACAGGCCGTGCTCGCCGCGCATCGCGTCGTCGAGCAGGCGCTCGTAAGGGCCGGGGTCGGCGTCGGGCTGGCGCTCGAAGAGGGTGACGAAGTCGACCGGCTCGTAGGCTTCCCTGCCGCCCTTCTTGGCCAGGAACCGAATTCGGGCCCCCGGCTTGGGATCGATGCGAATCGTGTTCTGATTCGGGTCCGGGCGCGATCGCGGACCGACCCCGAGCCGCGGCGGGCGCTTGAAGATCACGTTGACCTCGGTCGCCTTCACCGGCAGCTGCTTGCCGGCGCGGATGAAGAACGGAACCCCGGACCAGCGCCAGTTGTCGATCTCCAGCTCCAGGGCCGCGTAGGTCTCGGTGTTCGACTTCGGGTCGACGCCCTCGATCTTGCGGTAGCCGTCGTACTGGCCGCGCACGTAGCGCTTCGGATCCGCAGCCCGCATCGCCTTGAACAGCTCAAGCTTCTTGTCGCGGATCGAGTCCTCGGCGTTGCCGGAGGGCGGCTCCATCGCGACCAGCCCCAGCACCTGCATGATGTGGTTCTGGACCACGTCGCGAAGCGCCCCGACCGGGTCATAGAAGTTGCCGCGGTCCTCGACCCCGAAGTTCTCGGCCATCGTCAGCTGCACGTGGGAGACGTACTGGCGGTTCCAGACCGGCTCCAGCAGGGTGTTGGCGAAGCGCAGGTAGGTGACGTCCATCACCGGCTCCTTGCCGAGGAAGTGATCGATGCGAAGGATCTGGTGCTCGTCGAGGAAGCGATGCAGTTCCTGGTTGAGCTGCTGCGCCGAGGCGAGGTCGTGGCCGAACGGCTTCTCGACCATGACGTGCGCCCCCTCGGTCAGCCCGGCGCCGGAAAGGCCCTCGACCACGGTTCCGAAAAGCGAGGGCGGGACCTCGAGGTAGAAGACGGGGTTCTTGCGTCCCTCGATCGCCTTGGCGAGCTTCTGGTAGGTCTTCGGGTCGTTGTAGTCCCCGTTGAGGAACTTCATTCGCGCCGCCAGGCGGGCGAAGACCTTCTCGTCGTGGTCGGGGACCGTCTTCTCGATCGACTCGTGGGCCCGGGATCGGAGGCTTTCGTGGTCCCAGTCCCCGCGCCGGCCGACGCCGATGATCGGACAGTCCAGGCGCTTGCGTCGTTCGAGCCGGTAAAGCGCGCGGAAGGTCATCTTCCGCGCCAGGTCGCCGGTGATTCCGAAGATCACCAGGCAGTCGGCCTTCTCGCTCACGCTGTCAGGCTAACCGCTGACCGCGGGTACTAGACGATCGGGGCGGCAGCGCCGAAGAGATGTCCCTGCGCGCAGTCGACCCCGAAGCCACGCAGCAGCGCCGCGGTCTCGGCGTCCTCGACGCCCTCGGCGATCGTCCGCTGCCCGTGGCGGCGGGCGATGTCGACGATCGTCTTCACGATCCGCTGATTGCCCTCGTCGCCGCGCAGGCCGCGGACGAAGTCCATGTCGATCTTGAGGAAGTGGGCGGGGAGGCTCTTGAGGTAGGTCATCGCCCCGAAGCCGGTGCCGAAGTCGTCGAGCGCGAGCCGGCATCCCAGCCTTTCCACCCCGGCGGCGAAGCGCAGCGCCGATTCCCCGTTCTCCGAGGCGGCGGTCTCGGTGATCTCGAAGGTCAGCCGCGAGGGGTCGGCACCCGACTCGGTCAGCGAGCGCTCGACGTCGACGAGCAGGCGCGACTCGGTCAGCGAGCGGGCGGAGACGTTGACCGCCACGGCCCGGCCCTGCGCGAGCAGCTCCAGCGCCTTGCCCAGCATCCAGCGGTCGATCGCACAGATCAGGTCCAGCCGCTCGGCCACGGGAAGGAAGTCGACCGGGGGGACGATGTCCTCGCCGCGCCCCTTCATCCGCACCAGCAGCTCCTCCTGGAGCTTCTCGCCGGTCTCGAGGTCGACGATCGGCTGGCTGTAGGCGAGCAGCAGATTGCTCTCGACCGCGCGGCTGATCCGCCGCTGCCACTCGAGCTCCCAGAGGAGCTCCTGCTCGCGGTCCTTCTCGTCGCTGATGTCGGCGAAGACGCAGACCGCGCCGACGATCGCCCCCTCTTCGCGGATCGGCGCGCTCGTGTACTTGACCGCGAAGGAGGTGCCGTCGGGGCGCCAGAAGACCTCGTCGCCGCGGTGCACCACCTCGCCCGCGAGCGAGGCGTGGATCGGCCATTCCTCGACTGGGTGCTGGGAGCCGTTGGAGCGCGAGTGGTGAAGCAGCTCGTGGGCGTCGCGCCCCATCAGCTCGACGTGGCTGCAGCCGAGGATGTTGCCCGCCGCCGGGTTGGCGTAGGTGATCAGCCCACGCGGGTCGAGGCGGATGATCCCATCGCCGACCGAGCGCAGGATCAGCTCGTTGTCGCGGATCAGCTGTGCCAGCTCGCGCTCGCGCTGCTCCTGCTGGCTGACGTCGGTGGCGACCAGCGCCGCGCCGCCCTCTTCGTCGGGGCGGGTGACGGGGGTGGCGCTGAGCCGCAGCTGGATCAGCTCACCGTCGCGGCGCCGGGCGAGGATGTTGCGCTGCGCCTGGGGGCGCCCGCGGGCGGCGCGCTCGGCGACCGAGGCGGCCTCGGCCTCGAACTCCGGAGCGACGAAGGCGCTGAAGTGGGCGCCGATGATCTCCTCGGGCTCGTAGCCGAGCAGCTCCTGGGCGGTGCGGTTGGCATAGGTGACCGCTCCCATCGCGTCGGTGACGAGGATCAGGTCGGTCGATGTCTCGACGAGGACCCGGTAGAGGTCCTCGAAGTCTGTGAGCCGCTGCAAAGTCGGCGCGCTCTCCTTCAGAGGGTTGCTTCTGTCTCCTCCGCTAATTTCGGCCGCGGGTCTCAAATCATGACTTTTGAGTAGGCGGAATCGACGCATACTCAGTACATCCGTCCAGCCCTTCATCGCCGAACTCGACATTTCCGTTGACGGGCATGGAAAAGGTCGAGCTCAAGGGGCCGGCAGTAGTTCGTAGGATGCGGATATGCAGCTGGGGATGGTCGGACTGGGGCGGATGGGCGCCAACATCGTCCGCCGGCTGATGCGCGACGGCCACGACTGCGTCGTCTACGACATCAACCCGGACTCGATCAAGGCGCTGGAGGCCGAGGGCGCGACCGGCGCCGGAGATCTGGACGAGTTCGTCGCCAAGCTGTCCAAGCCGCGCGCGGCCTGGGTGATGCTGCCGGCCGGCGAGATCACCGAGCAGTCGGTCGACGACCTCGCTTCGCGGATGGAGTCCGGCGACGCGATCATCGACGGCGGCAACTCCTACTACCACGACGACATCCGCCGCGCCAGGGCCCTGGCCGAGAAGGGGATCGACTATCTCGACTGCGGCACCAGCGGCGGCGTCTTCGGCCTCGAGCGCGGGTTCTGTTTGATGATCGGCGGCCCCGACGGGGCCTTCGCCCGTGTCGAGCCGATCTTCGCGACCCTGGCGCCCGGGGTGGAGGCGGCGGAGCGGACCCCGGGACGCGAAGGAGACCCGTCGCCGGCCGAGCAGGGCTACCTGCACTGCGGGCCGAGCGGCGCCGGACACTTCGTGAAGATGGTCCACAACGGGATCGAGTACGGGGTCATGGCCGCCTACGCCGAGGGGCTCAACATCCTCCACAACGCCGACGTCGGCAGCCGCAAGGCCGAATCCGACGCCGAGACGGCGCCGCTCGAGAACCCCGACTACTTCCGCTACGAGATCGACGTCTCCGAGGTCGCCGAGGTCTGGCGCCGCGGCAGCGTGATCGGCTCCTGGCTGCTGGACCTGACCGCGGCCTCGCTGCAGGAGTCGCCGGACCTGGCCGACTTCGAGGGCCGGGTTTCGGACTCCGGCGAGGGCCGCTGGACCTCGATCGCCGCGATCGAGGAGGGGGTGCCGGCGCCGGTGCTGACTTCGGCGCTGTACTCCCGCTTTGCCTCCCGCGGCCTCGACGACTTCGCCGACAAGGTCCTCTCGGCGATGCGCAAGCAGTTCGGCGGCCACGAAGAGAAGAAGTAGATGGAGAACGACCTCGAGGTGCTGCCGAGCGCCGACGAGGCGGCTCAGCACGGCGCCGAGCTGATCGCCGAGTCGGCGCGCGAGGCGATCGCCGAGCAGGGCAGCTTCGCCTTCGCCGCCAGCGGCGGGACCGAGCCCTGGAACATGTACCGCCGCCTCGCCGGCCAGCAGATCGAGTGGGAGAAGATGGAGATCTTCCAGGTCGACGAGCGGGTCGCCCCCGACGGCGACGACGCCCGCAACCTGACCCACCTGCTCGAGAGCCTGCCCGAGCCGGCGCGGGAGAGGGTGCGCCCGATGCCGGTCACCGACGACGATCTCGACGCGGCGGCGCAGCGCTACGCCGAGCAGCTGCCGGAGCGGATCGACCTCGTCCACCTCGGGATCGGGCCCGACGGGCACACCGCCTCGCTTGTTCCCGGCGACCCGGTGCTCGAGGTCGCCGACCGGCGCGTGGCGCTGACCGCCGGCGAGTACCAGGGACACCGCCGGATGACATTCACCTACCCCGAGCTGGAGCGGGCGAAGAGGATCTTCTGGCTGATCACCGGCGAGGAGAAGCGCGACCCGCTCGGCTGGCTGCTGGCCGGCGACTCCGAGATCCCGGCCGGCCGCGTGCGCTGCGAGGACTCGCGGGTGATCGCCGACGAGGCGGCCTGCGCGCGGGACTGACCCCTTCCCGGCTCCCATTTGCCCTCCGGGGCGCGCCTCCCTAATATTCGGTAGCGGAGGCGTAGGCAGTGGCTCGTTCGGTCCAGCGGCAGACGAAGCTCGATCTCGGGTCGGTGCGCCTTGCGCCCGGTTCGCATTCCTCGCCGCGGGAGGGGATCTGCGCGGTCGAGCTGGCCTCGATGCTGGCGGGCGAGAAGTTCTCCGACCGCCCGCGCTGTGTCTGCCGGGTCGTCGCCGGCTATCTGCGCAGCCTCAACGACCGCGTCGCCCACGCCGACCGGCGGCTGCTGATCTCCTACGCCGAGCGGGCGGTGGGAAGCCGGGCCGGGCCGCAGCTCACCCATGAGCGCCGCGACGTCTGCCTGCTCTGGGCCGGGGCACGGCTGAACGGCGGGCGTTTGAGCCGGTTCCTGGACCGGCTGGCGATGCGGGCGCGGATCCTCGTCGTCATCGGCCTGCGGCAGGCGATCCGGCTCGACGAGGGAGCGGGGGAGTACGCGGCCCGGGTCGTCTTCGGGCGCCACGGGACCGCCGAGGCGCTGGCCCTTCTCAGCCGGCTGCTAGAACCCGCGCCGCTCGCGGATCCGGTTCATCGACCGGCGCAGGCGCGGATCGCCGCCGCGATCCGCCAGCTCGCTGGCGACACGCAGGTTGCGCAAGAGGAAAACGGCCGCAAGCGCGGCGATCACGATCGTCACGCCGGTCACCTGAGCAGGCGAGATCCCTGCCAGGGCGACGAAAAAGACATAGAGGACGATCACGCCGGCGACGGCGACCCAGAACGAAAGGCGGATCCGGCCCAAGAACTCCACCGCCTGGCAAGGGTACCCTGAGCTCCCGACCCCCTGCGGCGCCTCAAGCGCTCGATCAGGCCCGTTCGACCTCGCCGCCGCGCCCGATCAGCACCTCGCTGACCATCGAGCCCGGAAACAGGCCGTGGTCGACCACCCCGGGCTCGGAGGAGAGGCGGATCGCGAGCTCGGCCGGGTCGCCGACCTCACCGTAGAAGTCGGCGATCACACCCCCGTCAGGGCTCGGCGGGACGTCGCGGCGCTGCACGTCGCCGAGCTCCTGCAGGCGCGTCAGCGTGCCCGAGAGCCCGAACTCGAACAGCTCCAGCGGGATCGGCGGCTCGATCTTGGGGGTCGGCTTGCTTGAGTCGCCGATGACGACGAAGCGCTGGGCCGAGGCGGCGACGATCTTCTCCCGCGTGTGGGCGCCCCCTCCGCCCTTGACCAGCCAGCGGTCGGGATCGATCTGGTCGGCACCGTCGATCGCAATGTCGAGCCGGACCAGGGCGTCGAAGTCCTCGACATCGATCCCGAGCTCGCGCGCGTGCTCCTCGGTCTCGGCCGAGGTGGCGACGCAGCGCAGCTGCAGGCCGCGCCGGGCCAGCGCCGGCAGCAGGTGGGCGACGGTCGAACCGGTCCCGAGCCCGACCGTCATCCCGTCCTGGACCAGCTCGGCCGCCGCCTCGGCGGCCAGCCGCTTCTCGGAATCGCTGTCGCTCCCGCCGCCCACGTCGCCGGGAATCTAATCGCCAAAGGCCTAGTATCGAAGTCAGGCATGGAAGCAGCGACCGAACCGCGCACCGACATCGACACGCTGAGCATCAACACGATCCGCACGCTGTCGATCGACGCGATCCAGAAGGCCAATTCCGGCCATCCCGGCACCCCGATGGCGCTGGCGCCGATGGCCTACGTCCTCTGGCAGCGCTTTCTGCGCTTCGATCCCCTGGACCCGATCTGGCCCAACCGCGACCGCTTCGTGCTCTCGGTCGGCCACGCCTCGATGCTTCTGTATTCGCTGCTGCACCTCACCGGCACGCGCGCCGTCGACCCCGACTACGAGACCCTCGGCGAGCCCAGCGTCAGCCTCGACGACATCAAGAGCTTCCGCCAGCTCGACTCGCACGCCGCCGGGCACCCCGAGTACCACCTCACCTCGGGGGTCGAGACGACGACCGGTCCGCTGGGGCAGGGGATCGCGACCAGCGTCGGGATGGCGGTGGCGAGCAAGTGGCTCGCCGCCACCTTCAACCGCCCCGGCTTTGAGATGTTCGACTTCAACGTCTACGCGGTATGCGGCGACGGGGACCTGGAGGAAGGGGTCTCGCACGAGGCCGCCTCGTTCGCCGGCAACCAGCAGCTCGACAACCTCTGCTGGGTCTACGACAACAACCACATCTCGATCGACGGCCACACCGACATCACCTACTCCGACGACGTCGCCGCCCGCTTCATGGGTTACGGCTGGAACGTGACCAGGGTCGGCGACGCCAACGACCTCGAGCTGATCTCGCGGGCCTTCGAGCGCTTCCTGGGGGAGGAGGGGCGGCCGACGCTGATCATCGTCGACAGCCACATCGGCTGGGGCTCGCCGCACAAGCAGGACACCGCCGAGGCCCACGGCGAGCCGCTGGGCGAGGAGGAGGTGCGGGAGACCAAGCGCTTCTACGGCTGGCCCGAGGACGCCGAGTTCCTGGTTCCCGATGGCGTCTACGAGCACTTCGCGTCCGGGATCGGAGCCCGAGGCGAGCGCCTGCACCGCGAGTGGGAGCGGCTGAAGGTCGGCTTCGAGCGCGAGCACGAGACCCTGGCCAGGGGGATCGACCAGATGCAGGTCCGCGAGCTGCCCGAGGGCTGGGACGCCGAGATCCCGTCCTTCGAAGCCGACGAGAAGGGGCTGGCGACCCGCAAGGCCTCGAACCAGGTTCTCAACGCGATCGCTCCGCGCCTGCCCTGGCTGGTCAGCGGCTCGGCCGACCTCACCGGCTCCGCCTCGAGCGGGCTCGGCTTCGAGGGCGCCGGCACCTTCAGCCCCGAGGACCGCAGCGGCCGCGACCTCCACTACGGGATCCGCGAGCATGAGTCGGCGGCGATCTCCAACGGGCTCGCGCTCTGCAAGCTGCGCCCGGTCTGGTCGACCTATCTGATCTTCTCCGACTACGCCCGCCCGGCGATCCGCCTCTCGTCGCTGATGGAGCTGCCGGTCGTGCACTGGTTCACCCATGACTCGATCGGGCTCGGCGAGGACGGGCCGACCCACCAGCCGGTCGAGCAGCTGGCCTCGCTGCGGGCGATGCCGGGGATGAACCTGATCCGGCCCTGCGACGGCAACGAGGTCGCCGCGGCCTGGCGGGTGATGCTGCAGCAGCGCCACCAGCCCACCTGCCTGGTGCTGACGCGCCAGGACGTGCCGGTGCTGGACCGCGACCGCTACGCCTCGGCCGAGGGCCTGGCCCGCGGCGGCTATGTGCTGGCCGACTGCGAGGGCGAGCCGCAGGTGATCCTGATCGCGACCGGCAGCGAGGTCCACCTCGCGGTCCACGCTTACGAGGAGCTGACCGCCGACGGCGTCCGGGCGCGGGTCGTCAGCCTGCCCTCCTGGTATCTGTTCGACAACGAGGACGAGGAGTACCGCGAAAGCGTGCTGCCGGAGTCCGTCCAGGCGCGGGTCGCGGTCGAGCAGGGCTCGACGCTGGGCTGGGACCGCTACGTCGGGCCGCAGGGAAAGATCGTCGCCATGGATACGTTCGGCGCCTCGGCGCCGCTGAAGGAACTGGAGCGCAAGTTCGGCTTCACCCCCGAGGGTGTCGTCAAGGCAGCAAGGGAGCTTCTGTGAACGAGAAAAAACCGACTCAGCAACTGCACGACCTCGGCCAGAGCATCTGGATCGACAACATCGACCGCGAGATGCTCACCAGCGGCAAGCTGCGCGGCTACATCGACGAGCTCTCGGTCACCGGGCTGACCTCGAATCCGACGATCTTCGACACCGCGATCGGCTCCGGCTCGGCCTACGACGACTCGATCCGTGGCCTGCAGGAGGAGGGGAGCAGTGGCGAGGACCTCTTCTTCGAGCTGGCGCTGCAGGACCTGCGCGAGGCCGCCGACCTCTTCGTCGCCGTGCACGAGCGCACCGACGGAGTCGACGGCTGGGTCTCGCTCGAGGTCTCGCCGACGATCGCCGACGACACCGAGGCGACCATCGAGCAGGCCCAGCGGCTGCACATCGAGTCGCGGCGCAACAACGTCTTCATCAAGATCCCCGGCACGATGGCCGGCGGCAAGGCGATCGAGGAGTCGATTCACGCCGCGGTGCCGATCAACGTGACGCTGCTCTTCTCGACCGAGCACTACGTCGCCGCCGCCGAGGCCTACATGCGCGGGATCGAGCGCCGGATCGAGGAGGGCGAGGATCCCGACGTGCCCTCTGTCGCCTCGCTGTTCATCAGCCGCTGGGACAAGGCGGTCAGCGACGAGGTGCCCGACGATCTGCGGGACAAGCTCGGGATCGCCGTCGCCCAGCGCACCTACCGCGCCTACCGCGAGCTGCACGACTCCGAGCGCTGGCAGCGGCTCGAGAACGAGGGCGCGCGTCCCCAGCGGCTGCTCTGGGCGAGCACCGGCACCAAGGACCCCAAGGCGTCGGACGTGCTCTACGTCGAGGCGCTGGCGGCGCCGCTGACGATCAACACGATGCCCGACAAGACCCTGCTCGCCTTCGCCGACCACGGCCAGGTGCGCGAGCCGCTGTCACCCGACGGGGGCGACTCCGAGCAGGTGCTGGCGGCGTTCAACGAGGCCGGGATCGACACCGACGAGGTCGGCGAGCGCCTGCAGAAGGAAGGCGCGGAGACGTTCGTGAAGTCGTGGAACGAGCTCCTGGGGACGATCGAGTCCAAGACCTCTGAGCTGGCGGCGAAGAGCTAACCCGTGGGGGATATCCGGCCTCTGCGCGAGCGGCCCGCCTGGAAGGAGCTGGGGCGCGACTACGCCCAGATCGGCAAGAGCCACCTGCGCGAGCTCTTCGCCGAGGACCCCGGGCGCGGCACCCGGCTGACCGCCGAGGCCGCCGGGCTCTACCTCGACTACTCAAAGAACCGGGTCGACGACGAGGTCCTGGGCCTGCTGTTCCAGCTCGCCGAGGAGTCGGGGCTGCCGCAGCGGCGCGAGGCGATGTTCCGCGGCGAGCACATCAACGTCTCCGAGGACCGCGCCGTGCTTCACGTCGCGCTGCGGATGCCGCGCGAGCGCTCGCTCGTGGTCGACGGCGTCGACGTCGTCAAGCAGGTGCACGAGGTGCTCGACCGGATGGCGGCCTTCTGCGAGCGGGTGCGAAGCGGGGTCTGGAAGGGGCACACGGGCAAGCCGATCCGCAACGTGATCAACATCGGCATCGGCGGCTCCGACCTCGGGCCGGTGATGGCCTACGAGGCGCTGCGCCACTACTCGCGCCGCGACATGAGCTTCCGCTTCGTCTCCAACGTCGACGGCACCGACTTCGCCGAGGCGACCCGCGACCTCGATCCGGCGGAGACGCTGTTCGTCGTCTCCTCGAAGACCTTCACGACCCTGGAGACGATGACCAACGCCCGCACCGCGCGCGCCTGGGTGGCGGCGGGGCTGGGAGACGAGTCGGCGATCGCCAAGCACTTCGTCGCCGTCTCCACCAACACCGAGGAGGTGACGAAGTTCGGGATCGAGCCCGAGAACATGTTCGGCTTCTGGGAGTGGGTGGGAGGCCGCTACTCGATGGACTCGGCGATCGGCCTCTCGACGATGCTGGCGATCGGCCGCGAGCAGTTCGGCCGGATGCTGGCCGGCTTTCACGCCGTCGACGAGCACTTCCGCGAGGCGCCCGCGGCGCAGAACCTCCCCCTCCTGCACGGCCTGCTGGCGGTCTGGTACGGCGACTTCTTCGGCGCCCAGACGATTGCCGTGCTGCCCTACGACCAGTACCTGAAACGCTTCCCCGCCTACCTGCAGCAGCTGACGATGGAGTCCAACGGCAAGCACGTCACCCTCGACGGCCGCCGGGTCGACTACGAGACCGGGGCGATCTACTGGGGCGAGCCGGGGACCAACGGCCAGCACTCCTTCTACCAGCTGATCCACCAGGGGACGAAGCTGATCCCCTGCGACTTCATCGGCTTTCACCAGAGCCTGAACCCGCTCGGTGAGCACCACGACCTGCTGGTCGCCAACGTCTTCGCGCAGACCGAGGCGCTGGCCTTCGGCAAGACGGCGGAGCAGGTGCGGCAGGAGGGGACGCCGGAGGACCTGGTCCCGCACCGGGTCTTCGAGGGCAACCGGCCCTCGAACACGATCTTCGCCGAGCGGCTGACGCCCGAGGTCCTCGGCTCGCTGGTCGCGCTCTACGAGCACAGCGTCTTCACCCAGGGCACGATCTGGTCGATCGACTCCTTCGACCAATGGGGAGTCGAGCTCGGAAAGCAGCTGGCCAAGCGGATCGTCCCCGAGCTGCAGGCGACCACCGAGCCCGAGCTCGGCCACGACAGCTCGACCGACGAGCTGATCCGCCGCTACCGCGCGGCGCGCGAGCGCAGCTGACCTAGACCGGGACGGGGGCGTTCCAGCGCCGGATCACGGCGCTGGCGTGCTCCCAGCCGAGGACCGAGAGGGTCCCGGTGTCGAGCGCCAGCAACGCACCGTCTCCCGGGCGAAGGCCGAGCCAGCGTGCGGCGAGGACGCGCAAGACGTGCCCGTGGGCGAACAGGGCGATGTCGCCCTTCGCCTGCAGCAGCTCGGCAACGAGAGGATCGACGCGCTCGCCGACCTCGGCCGGGCTCTCGCCGCCGGGGCAGCCGTCGCGCCACAGCACCCAGCCCGTGCGGCGCTCGCGGATCTGGGCCGAGGTCAGGCCCTCGTAGGACCCGTAGTTCCACTCCAGAAGCGCTTCGGAGAGCTCGGCCCGCTTGCCGAGGCCGGCCAGCCGGCAGGTTTCCAACGCTCGCGAAAGAGGGCTGCTGATCACGCGTTGAAAGTCGCGCTGCGCCAGCGGACTCCGCAGCGCCCGTGCCTGGCGCCGTCCTTCTTCGGTCAGCTCGACGTCGGTGCGCCCGGTGTGACGGCCACTGCGGCTCCACTCGGTTTCGCCATGGCGGGCGAGCCAGATCTCCGGCCGGCGCTCCGCCACTAGGGCAGGCTGCCACCGCTGTAGAAGTCGACCCAGGAGCCACAGGCCTGCTTCAGCACCACCCGGCGGTCGGGCGCCGCCTGCCTCGCGGTCAGCTGGCCGAGGAAGGCCTTGCCCGCAAAGCCGGTCAGCCGCTGCAGGGCGTTGGGCCCGTTGACGTCGACCGTGAAGCGCAGCTTCGCCGGCGAGCTGAGGTCGACCGTGCCGGCGGGCCAGTACTGGCCGTCGTTGAAGAGGCTGAGCTGGTTCGGCCGCTGGCCGTCGAGCGCCGCCGGAAGGTGCTCGTCGAGGCCGGCGCTCTGGGCCCGCAGCTGGATCGGGACCGGGCTGAAGTACTGCAGCGAGAGGTTCCAGCGCCCGGCGGGCAGATCGAGCGTCTGGCTCGAGTCCGCGCCAAGGCCGAGCTTGGTGCCGTTGTCCCAGTTTTCCTTCGGCCCGATCACCGGGGTCGGGTAGATCCAGGCGCTTCCCGGCCGGGACACGATCAGCTTGTTCTCGGGGGCGGTGCAGTCCAGCGGCGCCGCCGGGTCCCCGCCCTCGAGCAGGGTGATCCGCTTGCGTGGGGTCGGGCCGCGGCGCTGCCAGAGCGTGTAGTCGGGTGTCTGCTGGACCGGGTGGAAGTTGGGCTGCGGCTTTGACTGGTAGGCGGCTCGCGTTGTGATCACGAAGTCGAAGCGGTCGAGGGTGCTGGGTGTGAAGGAATCGAAGTCGATCGGGCTGTAGGCGACGCCGAGGTCGAACGGCTTCGTCGAGCGCTCCTCGACCAGATCGTCGGTGAACTCGATCAGCGGGATGTGGGTGTCGCTGCCGCGCAGCTCCCAGGAGGCGAAGCGGTCCTGGCCCGCGTAGAGGACCGACTTGCCGTCGACGCGGGGGGCGAAGGCGCGCAGCTGGGCGCCGTGGCCGGGCGGGGCCACCGGGGTGTCGCGCAGGACCAGCAGGCTGGAGAAGGCCGCGCCGGCGATGAAGACGACCCCCAGCGCCGTCCAGGCGAGGCGGGGAAAGCGCCAGTTCGGCGGCGGGGCCGAGAGCAGCGCCCGGACGATCACCACCATCACCAGCGGCGCCAGGATCATCAGCGCCTTGGCGCGCACGTAGTCCCCGCTCAGCGGCGTCAGCGTCGCCAGATAGATCAGCAGCCCGCCCCCGGCCGCGGCCGGGATCGCGTAGTCGCGCCGGCCCAGCCACCAGGCGAGCGCGGCGACCAGCGCGATCGCCGCGATGGCGCTGGTCAGCCAGGGCAGGTGGGCGCCGCCGGCGGTGTCGAGGCGGTAGTTGCCAGAGGTCCAGAAGCCGAGCACCTCCGCCGGCGAGACGGGGCCGAAGGTGTTGGCACCCGCCACCTCGGCGAAGCTGCGGCCGAACCCGAACGGGCCGGCGAGGCCGAGGACGACGACCCCGACCGCGATCACCAGCCCCCCGATCAGGACCGCCGGCCGGTTGACCGCGCGCCAGAGCCGGCGCGGGCGCAGCGTCTGGCGCACCTCGGGGATCGTCAGGGCGAAGATCCCCAGCGCCGCGAGCGGCCAGGCGAGGCCGGCGAAGCTGTAGGAGAAGACGATCCCGGCCGCCAGCACCAACAGCGGCCCAAGCGTCCGCAGCCTTCCCTGCAGGTCGGCGGGCACCGGCCAGGCGGCCGGAAGGGCGGCCGCGAAGGTGAGCGCGAACAGCGCCTCGGCGGTCTCCTTGAAGGCGCTCTGGGCGAAGTAGGAAACCGCGAGGTAGGGCAGGGCGACGAGAACGGCGCCGAGGGTGCGGCGCCCCCGCGGCAGCTCGCCGAGCACCGCCAGCGCCGTCAGCCCCGTGATCGCCGGGATCGCGATCACCAGACCCATGAATGCCTGGTCGAGTCCGATTCCGGGCAGGGCGGAGATCGTCGTGCAGAGCCCGTGCGGACCCAGCGGGTAGCCGCGGTCGGGAGCCGGGCCGAGGCCGTTCTTCAGCCACTCGGCCCACTGCAGGTGAAGCCCGAGGTCGTTGTTGAAGCCGACCCCGATCAGCCCGAAGCGGCCGTTGATCGCGAACGGGATCGCCAGCAGGACCGCGATCGCCAGCAGGACCGGCCAGCCGCTGCGCAGGGCTTCGCCGTAGGCGTAGGGACGGCGAGCCGCCAGAGCCGCCGCCAGCAGCAGCAGGACGATGAAGATCGCCGCCGTGGTCGCGTGTCCGGGCACCCGGGCGAAGAACCCGGCGACGGTGAAAAGCGCCGCCAGGCCGACCGCGGGTTCGAGCCAGGACCAGCGCTGGTGGCCGAGCAGCGCCAGCAGCGAGCGGCCGACGAGCAGCGATGCGGCGCAGATCAGAGCCGCCGAGATGTACGTGCCGACCATGAGGGCGGCAAACTATGTCTTAGTGGACTGACGATGGAGTGCCCCAACTGCGGCAACGAAAATCGCGAGGGCGCCAGGTTTTGCGATTCCTGCGGATTTGAGCTGGTGTCCGGCGCGGCGGCGCCCGCCCCCGAGGGGGGCAGCGGCGATGGCGCCGGCGAGGGCGGGCCGGCCGAGCTGGCCGGCGCGCGCTCTGACGCCCCGCCGGCCCCGCCCGAAGACGCACCAGACTCGGTCGCCGGCCGCTACGAGGTCCGCGGCTTCCTCGGCCACGGCGGCCGCAAGGACGTCTACCTCGCCCACGACGCCGAGCTCGACCGCGAGGTCGCGGTGGCGCTGTTCGACACCGAGGGGCTCGGCGAGGCGGCCCTCGCGCGGGCACGGCGCGAGATGCACGCGATGGAGAGGCTCGGCGACCACCCGCATCTGGTCAGCGTCCACGACACCGGCGAGATCGACGGCCGCCCCTACATCGTCAGCCGCTACATGCCGGGGGGCGACGTACAGCGGCTGCTGGCCGCAAGCGAGGGGGGCAGGCTGGAGATCGAGCGCGCGATCGCGATCGGAATCGACGTCTGCCGGGCGCTCGAGCACGCCCACGGCTGCGGCATCGTCCACCGCGACCTGAAGCCGGCAAACGTCTGGCTGGCCGAGGACGGCAGCGCCCGGCTGGGCGACTTCGGCCTCGCCGAGAGCGGCGGCCGCGACTCGACCCGGACCCTGGTCGGCACCGTCGCCTACCTGCCGCCCGAGCGGGCGCTCGGCCGGCCCTCCGGCCCCTCCTCGGACCTCTACTCGCTCGGCGCCCTGCTGTACGAAATGGTGGCCGGCCAGCCTCCGTTCGCCGGCGGCGACGCGGTCTCGATCATCGGCCGCCACCTGAGCGCCGACCCTGTCGCGCCGTCGCGTCACAACCACGCCGTGCCGGCGGCGCTCGACGAACTGATCCTCAGACTGCTCGCGAAGACGCCCGCGGGGCGGCCGCAGAGCGCGGCCGCCGCCCGCGAAGCTCTGGAGGCGATCCGCGACGCGCCGCCGCAGGCCGAAGCGGCCGAGGACGCCGAGCCGGGCGCGGACAATCCGCTCGCGGGGTTGGCGGGGAGGGTCTTCGTCGGCCGCGAGGCCGAGCTGCGCCAGTTGCGTGGAGCGGCGGACGAGGCGCTCGCGGGCCGCGGCAGGCTGGTCCTGGTCGCCGGTGAGCCGGGGATCGGCAAGACCCGCACCGCCGAGGAGCTCGCCACCTACGCGCAGCTGCGCGGGGCCAACGTCCACTGGGGCCGCTGCCACGAGGACGAGGGCGCCCCCGCCTACTGGCCCTGGGTGCAGGCGATCCGCTCCTACGTCCGCGCCGCCGACCCGGTCGCTCTGGCCTGGGAGATGGGAAGCGGAGCCGCCGACATCGCCCGCGTCGTGCCCGAGGTGGCCGAGCGGGTGGGGGAGGCCGGATCGGCGGCCGAGACGGACGACGAGGCGGCGCGCTTCCGGCTCTTCGACTCGATCTCCGGCTTTCTCGCCAGCGCCTCGACCTCGCGCCCGCTGGTGATCGCGGTCGACGACCTGCACTGGGCCGACGAGCCGTCGCTGCTGCTGCTCCAGTTCCTGGCCCGGGCGCTGGGCGATCAGAGGCTGCTGCTGATCGGCACCTACCGCGACGTCGAGCTCGGGCGCCACCATCCGCTGTCGCATTTTCTCGGCGAGCTCTCAGGTGTGGCGGCGGCCGAGCGGGTTTCGCTGCACGGCCTCGGCGCTGCTGACGTCGGCGACTACATAGAGATGACCGCCGGCACCGAGCCTTCGCCGCGGCTGGTCGAGACCGTCCACGAGCAGACCGAGGGCAACCCCTTTTTCCTCGGCGAGGTCGTGCGCCTGCTGGCCTCGGAGGGAAACCTCGACCTCGCCGGCGACGGGGCGCTGGTGATCCCCGAGGGCGTGCGCGAGGTGGTCGGCCGTCGCCTCGACCGGCTCTCCGCGGAGGCGAACGAGGCGCTGACCGTGGGGGCGGCGATCGGCCGTGACTTCGACGACCGGATCCTGGCCGAGGTTGCGGACCTCGATGGCGAGGCGCTCGAGACTGCGCTGGCCGACGCCGTCTCGGCCCAGCTATTGGCCCAGACCGCGCCCGGGCGCTTCCGCTTCTCCCACGCGCTGGTCCGCGAGACCCTCTACGAGGAGCTCGGCCCCACCCAGCGCCCCGCCCTGCACTGGAAGATCGGCAGCGCGCTGGAGGGGATCTACGCTGCCGATCCGGCGCGGGCCAAGCGGCGCCTGGCCGAGGTCGCCCACCACCTGCTCGAGGGGGCGGTTGCGGGCGACGCCGAGAAGGCGGTCGCCTACGCGCTGCGGGCGGCCGAGAGCGCCTCGGATCAGCTCGGCTACGAGGAGTCGGCCGAGCTCTACGAGCGCGCTCTGCAGACGCTCGAGCTCTGCGAGCGCGACGACTCGCGCAAGTGCCGGGTCCTCGTCGCCCTTGGCATCGCCCAGACCAAGGCCGGCAAGATGGAGGCAGCCCGCGGGACGCTGGAGGCGGCGACCGACTCGGCACGCGAGCTCGACGAGGCCGAGCTGCTGGTCCAGGCGGCGCTGCGGCTGGCATATGTCTCGGAGGCGGGCGGCACCGACGAGCGGATCGTCGAGGTTCTGCAGCAGGCACTGGACCGGGTCGGGCCCGAGGACGGCGTCGAGCGGGCGCTGCTTCTGTCCTGGCTCGCGCAGGAGTACTACTGGGTCGACCCAATGGGGCGCTGCATCGAGCTGCACCGGGAGTCGATCGAGATGGCCCGGCGGCTCGGCGACGACCGGACCCTCGCCTTCACCCTCAGCCGGGCCGCGTTCGTGGAGATGGACCCCGATGCCGCCCGCCGCGGGGTCGAGGTCAACAGCGAGGTCCTGGAGCTGGCGCGGCGCAGCGGCGACCGCGAGCTCGAGCTGCGCTCCTACGTGCTGCGGCTGACCTCCCACATCGCCCTCGGCGACATCCCCGCCGTTGACCGCGACCTCGATTCCTACGCCCGCCTCGCCGCCGAGCTGCGTGAGCCGCAGCACCTCTGGCACGTGCCGATGCTGCGGGCGATGAGGGCGATGATCGACGGCCGCTTCGAGGACGCCGAGCGCTTCGCCGTCGAGGCCCGGGCCGGCGGCGAGCGCACTCAGGAGCCGCTGGCGCAGCAGTTCTTCGCCGTCCAGGCCTCGCTGCGCTATCGCCTCGAGGGGCGCCTGGAGGAGATCGCCCCGGCGATCGACGAGATGGCACGCCGCTATCCGGCCATCGCGGCCTGGCGGATCGCTTCGGCGCTGACCCACGCCGACCTCGGCCAGCTGGAGGAGGCGCGGGCCGACTTCGAGCGCATCGCCGCCGGCGGGTTCGCCGCCCTGCCCTTCGCGGCGCCGCAGTGGCTGACCGCGCACGCGATCCTGAGCGAGGTCTGCGCGGCGCTCGGCGACCCCGAGCGCGCCGAGCAGCTTCACACGCTGATCGAGCCCTACGCCGGTCAGGCCGTGGTCGCCGGCCGCGCCGCCGCCTGCTGGGGCCCGGTTGACCGCTTCCTCGGCGTGCTCTCGGCGACCGCGGGCAGCCAGACGCGGGCGGTGGAGGAGTTCGAGCGGGCGCTCGGCCTCACGGAGCAGATGGGGGACCGCCCGGCGAGGGCGCAGACGCAGCTCAACCTCGCCCGCACCCTGCTCGACCGCGGTGCGGCGGGCGACCGCGAGCGGGCCCTGGAGCTGCTCGACCGCTGCCTCGCCGCCTCGCAGGAGATGGGGATGAGGGCGGTCACCGACCAGGCCGTGGCGGCGAAGCTTGCGGCCCAGGGCCTCGCCGGCGTCGACGCGACGACCTCGATCGACGAGGTGATCGCGGCGGTCGAGTCCGAGAAGCCCGACATCCGCGCCTACGCCGCCCCCGACGGAACGGTCACTGTTCTGTTCAGCGACATCGAGGACTCGACCGTCCTCACCGAGCGACTCGGCGACGAGCGCTGGCTGCAGCTGCTGCGGGCCCATAACGCGGTATTCCGCGAGAGCCTGCGCGAGCACGGCGGCTACGAGGTCAAGAACCAGGGCGACGGCTTCATGCTCGTCTTCCCGAGCCCGACTGCCGCCGTCCACTGCGCGATCGACGTCCAGCGGGCGCTGGCCGAGCGCGCGGCGCAGAACCCGGAGGAGGAGATCCGGGTGCGGATGGGACTTCACACCGGCCGCGCGATCGCCGAGGAGGGCGACTTCTTTGGCCGTAACGTCGTCCTCGCCGCGCGCATCGCGGCCCAGGCCAGGGGGGCCGAGATCCTCGTCTCCGAGGCACTGCGCGAGCAGACCGAGGGGGAGGACGGCCTCTCGTTCGACGGCGGCCGCGAGCTGGAGCTGAAGGGGATGGCCGGGACGCACAGGGTTCACCGTGCCGGCTGGGAGGCCGCGGCGACGGCTTGACGTCTCAGCGTGGCCGGCTCGGCTCGCTAGGGCTTCAGAACTTCTCGGCTGCCGCAGCGAGCGCGGCCTGCACGCCCGGGCCCTCCAGCGGCCCGGCGTGTCCGGCGAAGACCCGCGCCGGCTGCAGGGCGGCCAGCTTGCGGACCGAGTCCTTCGCCGCTCCGAGGTCCCAGTCCCAGACCGGGTGCGGGACGCTCGCCTCGCCCTCGGGCAGCTCCTTGAGCCGCGTCGAGTCGACGTAGTAGACGGTGTCGCTGACGATCGCGACCCCGTCAGACTCGCGGAACAGGCCGATCTGGCCCGGGGCATGGCCGGGGAAGTGGTGGACGCGGAAGCCGGCAACCTCCTCGCCCTCCTCGACAGTCCCGGCGATCTTCACCCCGCCCGCATCCCAGCGGCGGTGCAGAATCGGATAGATGCGCTTCACCCAGGCGACCGGCAGCGCCTCCATGTTCCAGTAGTCGGGCCACTCGTCGCGCTCGGCATAGCTCACCTCGTCGGGATGGCAGTAGACCGGGGCGTCGACCCCCGGGGCGGTGCCGCGATGGTCGGTGTGGCTGTGGCCGAGGACGATGCGCTTGATCGGGCCGAGCTTGCGTGCGGCGGCGTGTACCGCCGCGGTCATCGGCTTGGTCGCGGCGTCGAACTGGACGATTCCGTCGCCGTCCTCGAGGAAATAGATGTTCATCCCGTGCTCGATGTCGCCGCGCAGCAGCCAGACGTCCTCGGCAACCTTGCCGAGCGTCGGCCCCCAGGGCCGGCGCGAGAGCGTCATCACCTCTGGCACGGGGCAAGCATAGGGTTTGCACCGATGCCGACGAGCTGGAAAGTGATGATGGCGATCCTCATCGTCTGCCTGATCGCCTCGATGGTGATCGGCGTCGTGAAGCTGATCTCGGCCTGAGGGCGCGGCCGCTCGCGCGGGTTGCGCGGGTTAGTATGGCCCCGCCCGACGGAGAGGAGAGAGATGTTCAGTCGCATCGTGGTTGGCACCGATGGCTCCGAGACCGCCGGCGGAGCGGTTCGCCAGGCGACCGAGCTCGCAAAGCTCAGCGGGGCGCGGCTCGACATCGTCAGCGCCTTCGAGCCCGTGCCCCAGGGCCGGGTTCGCTCCGAGGCCCGCGAAGCCCCCGGCGACGTCCAGTACGAGATCGGCCCGCGCGAGGACGTCAACCTCGTCCTCGAGGCGGCCGCTGCCGAGGCCAAGCAGGGCGGGGTGGACGAGGTGCAGACCCACGCCCGCGAGGGAGATCCCGGCGAGGCGATCCTCGACGTCTCCGAGGAGATCAAGGCAGACCTGATCGTGGTCGGCAACAAGGGGATGACCGGGGCGCGGCGCTTTTTGCTCGGCAGCGTCCCCAACAACATTTCCCATCACGCTCCCTGCAGCGTGATGATCGTCAAGACAACTTGAGTTAGTCCCGCGAACGAAATGGAGCGGCTGATGCATGTCGGGCCGGCGAAGCCGGCCGCAAGTCATTCAGGAGCTCAAGCTACGGCTGGGTAGCCGCTGCCGCGTCAATCAGCCCGGCGCCGAACTCGTCGTCGCGGCCCGCCGTTCCGAGGTCGCGTGCGGTGACCTGCAGGCGGGCGAGCACCTGGGCCGGTGTCGGGTTCGGCCCCAGGACGCCGGAGGCGATCACCATCGCCGCGACGCCCGAGACGTGCGAGGCCGACATCGACGTACCCTCGTAGTAGCCGGGGATCTCGAAGTGCTTCGGCTTGCCGGCGGTGAAGGTGAGTTGATAGATCGGGCGGTTGGCGCTGCTCGGGCAGCCGAGGACCGGGGCGCCGCCTCCCGGCGCGACGAGGTCGACCCGCGGCCCGACCTTCGAGTAGGCGCCGAGGCAGCCCCCCTCGGTGGTGCCGCCGACCGCGATCGCGTGCACGTCGCTGGCCGGCATAGTCACGCAGCCGCGCGGCTCTCCGTTGCCGACCGAGGCGACGAGGACCGCGCCGCGGCTGCTGGCGTAGCGCATCGCCTGGGCAACCGGCGGGACCGGGTTGCCGCAGCCGAAGTTGAAGCTCATGTTGATCACCTTGGCGCCATGGCGGGCGGCGAAGCGGATCCCCTTCGCGATCCGGTCCGACTTGCCGTGGCCGATCGCGTTCAGGACCCGCACCGGCATCAGCTTCGCGTCGTAGGCGAGGCCGGTGAGGCCGATCCCGTTGTTGGTCTTTTCGCCGATCGTCCCGGCGACGTGGGTGCCGTGCCCGTTGACGTCAAGCGGCACCGCGTCGTTGGAGACGAAGTCGAAGCCCGGGACGAACTGGCGGCGGCCGAAGTCGGGGCTGCGGCGGAAGCGGCCGTCGTCGGTATAGGCGATGCCGGTGTCCAGGACCGCGACGGTGACCCCCTTGGCGCCGGGCCGGCCGGCCTGCTTGAGGTTCTTCCAGGCTCCGACCGCGTCGATGCCGCCCGCCGACTGCGCCGGCAGCGCCGCGGTGCCGGGGGCGCAGAAGCTGCCGCAGGGCAGGAAGTTCCACTGCAGCGCCGCCCAGCCGGAGCGCTGCCCGTGTGCGGGCCGGACGGTCCCGGGGTCGTCGGGGAGGCTCGAAGCGGTGGCGATGTAGTTGGGCACGGCGTAGTGGACGTGCGGGTTGGAGCGCAGCGCCCGCACGGCCGCGTGGACGCCGATCCGCGGCGGCAGCCGCACGGCGCGGCCGAAGCGCTGTCCGTCGAACTGGGTCACCACCTCGCCGGGAGCGAAGTCGGGTGCAGCCACCGAGCCGGTCGGCGGGGCGGCGGCTGCGGCCGGCGCAGGGGCGACCGACACCGCCAGGGTCGCGGCGGTGAGCAGAGTGAGGCTGGCGAGTCTTCGGGCTCGTCTGTCCATTGCCGTGCGAGGGTGCTGAGAACCGGCGTTGGTTCAGGCCCTCGGCACGATTGCAAACACCCGGCGGGCGTCGAAGTTGCCGTGCGAGGACGATCTCTATCTTGGCCGGCGTGGACGAGCAAAGTCCCAGCAGCGACGAGAGCTGGATGCAGCGGGCGATCGAGCTCGCGCAGGCGGCTGGCGAGCACGGCGACGTGCCGATCGGCGCCGTCGTCGTGCGCGGGGAGGAGGAGCTGGGCGCGGCCGGCAACGAGCGCGAGCTGCGCGGCGACCCGACCGCCCACGCCGAGGTCCTGGCGCTGCGCCAGGCCGCCGAGCGGCTCGGCGGCTGGCGGATCGGCGAGGCGACGATCTACGTCAGCCTCGAGCCCTGCGCTATGTGCGCCGGCGCGATCGTGCTGGCCCGCGTGGAGCGGGTCGTCTACGGCGCCCCCGACCCCAAGGCGGGCGCCGCCGGCAGCGTTCTCGACGTCCTCTCCGAGCCGGCCCTGAATCACCATCCGCGGGTCGTCGGCGGGGTGCTCGGCGAGCGCTGCGCCGCGCTTCTGGCCAACTTCTTCGCCGCCCGGCGCTAGCCGCTAGGGCGCCCGCAGCCGCGCCGAAATCACCACCGGATAGCCGTCCTGCGCGGGCTCGGGCGGCCGCAACCGCTGCGGAAGCGAGCGCAGGCTCGAATCGGCCCGCTCGCGGACCTGCTCCAGCGTCTCGCTGCGCACGATCTCGCCGTCCTGCATGAACGGCACGAGAAGCGGCTCGCCATCGACCTCCTCGTCCTCGGGGACGACGACGTCGCCGTCGATCTCCCCCTCGCGAAGGCGGCGGAAGACCTGCTTCGGGCCCGGCAGCGTCTGCTTGTCGGCCGAGAGCTTTCGCACCCCGCGCCAGCCGCCGCCGGGCTCGGCGTCGGCGACCAGCTTGTAGACCCCGTTGACGACCGGGGAGTCGCGGCTCGTCCCGAGGTCGGTGCCGACCCCGAAACGGTCGATCGGGGCCCCGGAGTCGACCAGCGCGGCGATCCGGTTCTCCTCCAGGTCGCCGCTGACGACGATCTCGGTTCCGGTCATCGCGGCCTGGTCGAGCAGCTCGCGCGCCCGCCGCGCGCAGCGCTCGAGGTCGCCGGAGTCGATCCGCACCCCGCGAAGCTGGGTCCCGCAATCCCGCGCCGCCTCGATCGCCGCCCTGACGCCGTCGGCGATGTCATAGGTGTCGACCAGCAGGACACCGCGTTCGGGGAAGGCACGCAGGAAGGCCTGGAAGGCTTCCAGCTCGGACGGGAAGGAGAGCACGTAGGAGTGCGCCATCGTGCCCATCGCCTCCAACCCGTAGCGCTGGGCGGCGGCGACGTTGGATGTGCCGGCGCAGCCGGCGATCGCGGCGCAGCGGGCGACCTTCATCGCCGCGTCGAGACCGTGGTCGCGGCGGGGCGAGAAGTCGATCACCTTCTCGCCGGATCCGGGCTCTCCGCAGCCGGCCGCCAGCACGAGGCGCGCGGCCTTGGTCGCGATCATGGTCTGGAAGTTGATCTGGTTCAGCAGCAGCGTCTCCAGCAGCTGGGCTTCGATCCGCGGCCCGGTTACGCGCAGCAGCGGCTCGTCGGCGAAGCACAGCGTGCCCTCCGGCATCGCGACGACCTCGCCGCTGAAGCGAAAGCCGGCCAGGTAGTCGAGAAAGCCCTCCTCGAAGTCCAGCTCGCGCAGGTAGTCGAGCTCGGGGGGGCCGAATCGCAGCTCCGAAACGAGCCGCAGGGCCGGGCCGATGCCCGCCGCAAGCAGCCAGCTGCGGTGGGGGGGAAGGTGGCGGCAGAAGAGCTCGAAGACCGCCGGCCGGTTGAGGTCCTCACGGTGATAACTGGCCGCCATCGTCAGTTCGTAGAGGTCGCTGAGCAGCGACACCTGGGCTGCGTCGAGCAGGCCTGGGTCGTTGAAATCGGGACTCATCGGCTCCATTCTCTTCGACCGGGAGGGATACCCTTTGCGCAGCGCCCGGAGAGGTGTCCGAGTGGCTTAAGGAGCGCGGCTGGAAACCGCGTGGGCGGGTTACCCTGCCTCGTGGGTTCGAATCCCACCCTCTCCGCTCCCCGGTCCTGTCCCCCGCTAGCCTCTTGGCGGCTTCCCCGGAGGGGTGCCGGAGTGGTTGAACGGGGCGGTCTCGAAAACCGTTGGGGGCCTTTGGGTCCCTCGTGGGTTCGAATCCCACCCCCTCCGCTTTCCTGTGCGGCTTTGCGGTCCGCAACCTGGTCCTAGGATGGGCTGATGGACAACGTCGCGATCGGCCCAGAAGGCGGCGAACACGCCCCTCGCGGCAGCCGCCACCACCGCATCCTCTGCGAGCTGCCCGAGCTGGAGGTGATCGAGCTCTGGTTCGGCCCCGACTTCGAGGGCGTGCCGCCACACCGCCACGGCAATCACGCCGACAGCTTCTACGTGCTCGAGGGCGAGGCCGAGTTCACGGTCGACGGTGAGGTCCTGCGCGCCCCGGTGGGCAGCTGGGTCTCGGCCCCGACCGGGGTCGAGCACGGCTTCCGCAAAGCCGGCGACGGAGAGCTGCGCCTGCTCAACGTTCACGCGCCGAACGTCGGCTTCGCCGAGGACGTGCGCAACAACGAGTAGCGGCTATCCGGCCGCGTCGAGCTGCGGCGTCCCCTCCGGACTCGACGACTTGAAGTGGACGATCGCCCTCGTCGTTGATCTCCTCCAGCTCGATCCGCAGCAAATCCGAGCCTTCGATCAGCGCTTCGCCGCCCGGATCAGGCCCTCGTGGCCGTGATAGGCCTCGTCCCCGTGATCGGGCAGGATCGTGTCCTCATAGACGACGTCCCCGCCTGAAGGGTCTCGACGTTGTCGTCGCCCATGGGGCGCAGTATCCCGCCCCGGCGCCACCATGTTCAGGTTCCGCTTAGGGAGCCGGGTATCTTCCGCCGGCCCTTGATGAGAATGAACTCTCGCCTCGCCGCTCTGACCGCCGTGGTCGCGCTCGCCGCCGCCGGGCTGATCGTCTACGGGCTGACCCGCGGTGACGGGGCCAAGGGGGCCGACGCCTCCACCGCGACGGCCGCCGTCAACGCCCCCAGTGAGGGGGCGCCCGTGGTCGAGGTCGTCTTCGACGAGTTGCCGACCGCGACCTTGATGAACCCCGCCGGGACGCGTATCGACCGCAGGCGCTTCCCGGGCTTCGCCCGCCTCGCGGCCCACTCGACCTGGTATCGCGACAACACCACCGTCGCCGACTTCACCGGCCGTGCGGTGCCGGCGATCGAGACCGGGATCAACCCCGGTTACGAAACCCTGCCGATCGCCGCAGACCAGCCAAACAGCATCTTCAGCCTGCTCGGCGGCAAGTACCGCTTCAACGTCCACGAGCCGGTCACCCAGGTCTGCCCGCCGTCGCTCTGCGGCGGCCACTCAGGTTCGGCCGCCGGCAAGGGCCTGAGCGCCGGCCAGTTCGCCCAGGACGCCTTCGTGCCGCCAAAGCCGGGGGAGTTCGAGCACTGGCTGCGCGGGATCCACTCCGGCCCTCGCAGCCTCAACTTCATCCACATGGAGGTGCCCCACGAGCCGTTTCACTTCCTCCCCGACGGGCGCTCTTACAACTACACGCCGATCTCCGACGTCGGCAACTCAAACGCGCAGCGCTGGGCCGGCGGAGTCGGGGGCACGGCGAGCACCTGGCAGCGCCACTACATACAGACCGGCTACGCAGACACCCTGACCGCTCAGATGATCGCGCGTCTGAAGAAGGTCGGGATCTGGAACCAGGCGCTCGTGATCGTCACCGCCGACCACGGGATCAGCTTCGACCCGACGACATTTCGCCGCATCGCAATCCCCGATGACTTCGGCGGCATCGCCAACCCGCCGCTGTTCATCAAGTACCCCGGTCAATCCAAGGGCACGGTCTCCGACATCCACACCCACTCGATCGACATCGTGCCGACGACGGCGCAGACGCTGGGGCTGAAGCTCCCCTATCAGGCCCAGGGGGTGCCGATACCCGACGACACGACAGGGGGCACGATCACGATCGCCAACGGCCTCAAGAACGAGGCCTCGGAATCGTTTGACCAGTTCCTGGCCCAGCGCCAGGCCGTGCTTCGCCGTGCGGCCAAGCAACTCGGAGCCCACACAGGCCTGTTTCAGCTCGGACCGCGTTCGAGGCTGATCGGCCGGCGCGCCCCGAATCACCTTGCCGCGGGCGTGGCGCTCGATCCCAATCTCGACTTCGGTCACGTCAGGCTGGAGCGCGGGGCAAAGGTGCCGGCCTTCGTCGACGGGACGATCGGGTCCTCCGCGGCGGGCAAGGTGATCGCGATCGCCATCAACGGTCGCATCGTCGCCACCTGCCGCGCCTTCCGCTTCGGGGGCAGGACCAGGTGGGGCGCGGTGGTGCCGCCCTCGAGCCTGCACCGTGGGGCCAACTCGGTCGGGGTCTTCCCGGCCCCGGGCTAGCCCGAGCCTTTTCTCAAATACGTTGACTCAGCGGACGCCGCCCGACTAGGATGCCCCTGGGAGGGGGTTGAGAATGCTGGCAGCGCTCTTCAATCTCAACAATCCGGCTCACTACGTGCACTGGCACTTTTTCCAGATGTCGGTGCCGAACGTGATCGTGATCGTGCTGATGATCGTCGTCTTCGTCGCGGCGATCGCACTGCCGTTCCCGACCCGCTATCGCGAGCCGTGAGCCCCGAGGAGTCAAAGATGTGGACGGAGTGGGTGCGGGAGCGAGCCGTCCGTGCGCTGCCCCCGGAGAAGCTGCTTCCCGATCGCCAGCCCGCCTATGTGGCCTCGTGGATCTACGTGTTCGGCGTGGCGACGATCGCCGCATTGATCGTCGTGATCGCGTCGGGGATGATCCTCGGCCTCAAGGGCCCCGCCTGGTGGCATGTCTCGAGCGCCGGGCGGTTCTTCAACAGCATCCATCTGTGGGCGGTGGAGCTGTTCTTCTTCGTCATGGTCGTTCACCTGTGGGGGAAGTTCTTCATGGGGGCATGGCGGGGCGGACGGGCGCGCACCTGGGTCACCGGGGCGATCGTGTTCCTGATCGCGATCGGCACCGCATTCACGGGCTATCTCTCGCAACAGAACTTCGACGCCCAGTGGATCGCCAGCGAAGGCAAGGACGGGCTCAACTCGGTTGGAATCGGCGCCTACTTCAGGGTCACGGACTTCGGTCAGATGTACACCTGGCACGTCATCCTGCTTCCGGTCGCTGTCGCGGCCCTGGTCATCTGGCACGTCCTGCTGGTACGCCGGCACGGGGTCGTGCCGCCGTACCCCGCCAGGACCCCAACCGCGACCAAGGCGTCTGCGCCCGGCGAAGCGGGGGCGCAGTGACCACGGCCAGGCAGGCGCCCGCGCGGTCACCCGATGATCCGGGCGAGTGGCGGGGAGAGTACGTGCGCTACGACCTGGTCAAGGAATTCGCCATCGCGTTGGCGGTGGTCGCCGCCCTGACGGTGATCCTGGCCATCCTCTTCTCCTCTCCCGATGACCCGCCGATCACGATCCAGCAGTGGGCCCGCGCCGACCCCGGCGACTTCGTGGCGACGGCGGTCAGCGAGCTCGATGGATCAAGCGAGCTCGCCGGCTATGGACCCCCGTATAACCACACGCCCGATGCGGCTCAGAAAATCGGCCCCCTCTGCCTGCAGTGTGTGCCGGGAGTCCGGATCCCAATCGACACCGCCAACGACTTCGTGCTGAACCCGCTGCGCACCATCCCCGGAAACGGTGCCCTTCGCCTCGCCTTGGCCGCATATCAGGCGGCACCCGCCGCGCAACGGATGCGCTGGACCGACGCCTATACCTCTGGGTTGGACCACGCCCGCTTCCCAGGCGGGCTTCCGAAGCTTCCCCCCGGCGCATACGGGCCCGTCGCTCCGATGATGAGCTCCCTCCTGGGCCTCGCCCAAAGCGGTGGCCTCGATGGCGCCCTGTTGACGTCGCGCCAGTTCTACCAGACCGACTACACCAAGCCGCTGCTGTTCATCTCGGGCGGCAGCTACTTCGAGGACCGCGCCTCCGGCCAGAATCTGCTCGGCGACCAGTGGGGAATGATGAACGAGACCGGGAGCTATCCAGGTCAGGTCTGGCTTTGGCTCTACACCTTCTGGTACCAGATCGAGCCGTTCAAGAGCTCAGAGAACGCGGACGCGCTGATCTTCGCCTTGATGGGCCTGCTCAGCGTCGCCTTCGTCGGCATCCCGTTCATCCCCGGCCTTCGCAGCCTGCCGCGGCACCTCGGCGTACACCGGCTGATCTGGCGCGATCACTACAAGCGAGCCGAGGGTCGATAGCCCGGATGGAAGCCCGCCGGAGCTTCACTGCTGAGGAGGCGCGTCGATTCGGCGAGGAGATCGGCATCGACTGGGATTCGGCGCCGTTCGACGTCGACCAATTCCGCACGGGCATGGATGTGGAGCTCGAACATGGGCTCCATGATCCGGCGACCAACGTGACCGACGACGAGCCGACCACCACGGCGAAGATAGCCCTGGCTCATCTGAATGAATTCCCGGACTACTACACGCGCCTCGAGCGAATGGAGGAAGAGGCCAAGCGCGACCACGGCGCGGGCTGAAGGCAGAGCTTCCCCGACGGGGTCGTCGAGCTGGTCTACTCGATCGCCAAGGACTCCTAGGCGCCGACGCGGTAGCGCAGGTGGGTGACGCCGGGTGAGTCGATCACCCTCGTCAGCTCAAGCGTGGTCGCCTCAGGGTCGAGGCCTTCGAACAGGCGCACCCCGCCCCCGAGCAGGATCGGTACCAGGTGGATCTGGATCTGCTCGAGCAGGCCGGCGGAGATCGTCTGCTGGATGGTGCTCGCCCCGCCGGCGATCGAGACGTCGCCTTCGCCGGCGGCGGCCCTCGCCTGCTCGACAGCGCTCTCGATCCCCTCGCTGACGAAGTCGAAGCTCGTCTCGCCCTTGACCATCCTCTCCCGCCCCTCGTGCGCGAGGACGAAGACCGGCACCTTGAAGGGCGGATCCTCGCCCCAGCCCTTGGCGTTCTCGTACATCCGCTTTCCGAGCACGATCGCGCCGACGTCGCGGAAGGACTCGTCGAGCACCTCGGAGTCCTGGTTGGTCTCGCCGCCTTCGAGCCCGTGGGGCTCGCGCCAGGTCTTCAGGCCGTAGACCCATTCATGAAGGCGCTCGCCGCCCTCGCCGAGGCCCAGCTCGGGGCTGTCGTTGGGCCCGGCGACGAAGCCGTCAAGCGAGACCGTGATGTCCGAGGCGACGATTCCCATTTCACGCCTTCAGACCGGTGCCGGCGCCGAAACTAATCGCGATCGCCGAGATCAGTCGTCAAGCCGGCTCGGCAGCCCGAAGTTCTCGAAGGCGGCCGCGAGGCGGATCGGCTCGAAAGGCTGCTCCGGCAGGCGCGCCAGCACCTCGCGGTCGGGATCCTCGGTCGAGCGGGTGATGAAGGCGGTGACCTCGCTGATCCGCTCGCCGCGCAGGGTCAGCACGTTGAGGGCGAAGGGCATGAAACAGCCCTCGTCGGGATCCCAGCTGTAGAAGGCGAGCGCCGGCTGCCCGTTGGCCTGCACGCGCAGCGGGCGCCAGCGCCAGTCGCCGGAGAGGGGCCAGCCGGCGAGGAAGATCGCGATGTCCTCGCGACCGCGGAACCAGGTCTGAAGCGGCGGCATCGAGAAGGCGGCATCCTCGGTCAGCATCCCGACGACCGCGTCGACGTCACCCCGCTGCCAGGCATCGACGTAGCCGTCGACGATCTCGGTCAGCCGCTCGTCGCCGAGGGTGCGCAGGGTGGCCTGCTGGCTCTCCTCGGGGAGGCGGTCCTCGATCGTCGCCCGCGCCCGCTGCAGGGCGCTGTTGATCGAAGCCGTGGTCGTCTCCAGCGTCGCGGCGGCCTCCTTGGCCGAGAAGCCGAGCACCTCGCGCAGGATCAGCGCCGCACGCTGGTTCGGGGGCAGGTGCTGGAGGGCGGCGATGAAGGCGAGCTCGACGCTTTCGCGCTGCTCGTAGCGGGCCTCGGGACCGGCGAGGCCGTCCTCGAGGCTGAGCTTCTCGTCCGCGAAGGGCTCGACCCAGACCGACTCGATCAGCGGCTCGCCTGGACCCTGATGGGGGTCGGCGGGGTCGTAGTCGATCGGCAGCACGCGCTTGGGGCGGCGCTCGATCGCGTCCAGCGAGCTGTTGGTCGCGATCCGGTAGAGCCAGGAGCGCAGCGAGCTGCGGCCTTCGAACTTGGGCAGTCCACGCCAGGCGCGCAGCAGAGCCTCCTGCAGTGCGTCCTCGGCGTCGTGGATCGAGCCGAGCATCCGGTAGCAGTGCGCCTGCAGTTCGCCGCGGTAGGGCTCGGTGAGCCGCGCGAAGGCGTTTTCGTCGCCGCTGCGGGCCGCCTCGAGCAGCTCACGCTGCTCGACCGTCGCCTCTGTCGCTGCGCTACTCACTAATCAGCAGACTAGACGACCGCCGGAGATCGAACTCATCGGGGCGACCGATGAATTCCGGGCCTGGCCGGGGTCGTAACAGGAAGGTGACAAGAGCCCCCGGCAACCCCGTCGTCCATCTCGAGCTGCACACGGGAGACATTGCCCGTGCCTGCGAGTTCTACGCCGAGACCTGCGGCTGGCGCCCGCAGCGAATCGAAGCCGGAAGGAATTCCTATCTGGCACTGGAGATGGGAAACGGGCTCGGGGGCGGAGTCGTCGAGTGCGGGACGCGGCGCCCGCTCTGGCTTCCCTACGTCGAGGTGGACGAGATCGCAGCCGCCACCGAGCGGGCCCGCGAGCGGGGCGCGCGGGTGCTGCTGGAGCCGCGCGAAGGGCCGGCCGGGTGGCGCAGTGTCGTCACTACGCCGGCCGGGGCCGAGATCGCCTTCTGGCAGCCGAAGCGGTGAGCCGACGCAGGGGCCGGGTGGGCGAGTAGTCTGCTCCGCACCCAAGCTCGTCCGCGCCTAGACCATTTGCCTAGGCGCTATTGGATCGGGCACTAAAGGGTTGAAAGGGGATTGTCGAAGACAATGGCGGTGACCGCACCGATCTCCAAGAAGCTGCGCTGCATGTTCTCCGGCCACGACTGGAGGACTGCGATCGGCCCCCGCGACGGTTTCTTCCAGCGCTGCCGGCGCTGTTACTCGACCAGGACGGTCGAGGAGCACGGGCACACCTCGGTCGGCGTGGGCCCCACGTCCGGCCCGGTTGCCTGAGCCCCGCCTCGCTCGATGACGCCCTTTGCCGGCCGTTAGGCTTGGCCCGGTGAAGAACGGCTCCTGGAACGTCTATCTCTCGGGCGAGATCCACTCCGACTGGCGCCAGCGGATCCGCAGCGGAATCGAGCAGGCGGGCCTACCGGTCGAGCTGAGCGCACCGGTCACCGACCACGCCGCATCCGACGACGCCGGCACCGGGACGCTGGGCGAGGAGCCGGAGGCCTTCTGGCGCGATCACAAGGGTGCTGGCGTGAACGCGATCCGCACCCAGACGCTGATCCGCAACGCCGACGTCGTCGTCGTTCGCTTCGGCGACAAGTACAAGCAGTGGAACGCCGCCTTCGACGCCGGTTTCGCGGCGGCGCTGGGCAAGCCGATCGTCACCCTGCACGACGAGGACATCGACCATGCGCTGAAGGAGGTCGACCGCGGGGCGCTGGCCACCGCGCGCAGCGCCGAGCAGGTAGTCGACGTCCTGCGCTACGTGATCGACGGCAGTCTGCCGAGCTGATCGTGGCCGCCGCCAACGCCGAGCTGATCGAGCGCCTCTACGGGGCGCTGGACGGGCATGACGGCGATGCGATGGCCGCCTGCTACGCGACCGATGCCCGCTTTCGCGATCCCGCCTTCGGCGAGCTGCACGGCCCCGAGGTGGGGGCAATGTGGCGGATGCTGACCTCGCGGGCGGAGGATCTCGACGTCGAGCTGCACGAGCACGAAGCCGACGAGCGCAGCGGCAGCGCCCACTGGATCGCCCGCTACACCTTCACCCAGACCGGGCGCCATGTCACGAATGACGTGCGGGCCACGTTTTCCTTCGAGGATGGCCTCATCGCCAATCACGTCGACGACTTCGATTTCGGGCGCTGGTCGCGCCAGGCGCTGGGGCCGATGGGCTGGGCGATCACGGTCCTGCCGCCGCTCGGCTCGGCCGTCCGCCGGCGCGCTCGTCAGGGCCTCGATCAGTTCATCGCCGAGGGCGGCGCAAAGCCCAGTTCAAGCTGAACCCGTCCCGTCGCTCTGCGAACATACGTTCGATGCGCTGGGATGAGCAGAGGGTCGTTTCGCAGCGCGAAGCCGCGCTGCCGGGGATGGAGGTCGAGACCGTCCGCACCTTCGACGCGCCGGAAGCGATGGGGATCCGCTTCCACGAGGTCCGCGCCAAGTCGGCGCTCAACCACGTGCCCAACAGCCGCTTCGGCTTCAACTGGACGATCAACCTCTTCCGAGGCTGCACGCATGCCTGTACCTATTGCTTCGCCCGCTCGACCCATACCTATCTCGACTTCAATGCCGGCCGCGACTTCGAGCGCGAGATCATCGTCAAGGTCAACGCGCCCGAGGTCCTGCGGGCCGAGCTGGCGCGGGCGAGCTGGAGGCGGGAGCTGGTCGCGATCGGGACCAACACCGATCCCTACCAGTGGGTCGAGAGCCGTTACCGGATGATGCCCGAGGTCCTGGCCGACCTCCACGGGGCGCGGACCCCGGTATCGGTGCTGACCAAGTCGCCGCTGGTGCTGCGCGACATCGAGCAGTACGTCGAGATGGCGGCCGCGGCTGGGGCGACCGTGAACCTCTCGGTGCCGACCCTTGACGAGAAGGTCTGGCGCCAGACCGAGCCCCACACGCCGCATCCGCGGGCGCGGCTGGAGGCGGTCGCGGAGCTCAACCGCCGCGGCATCGACTCCGGGGTCCTGGTGATGCCGCTGATGCCGGGCATAAACGACGACCCCGAGCAGGTCGAGCCGCTGGTCGAACAGGCGCGCGAGGCCGGCGCCAGCTTCGTCGCCTCGACCGGGCTGCACCTGCGAGGGGAGGTCCGCGACGTCTTCTTCGGCTGGCTGCAGGAGAAGCGCCCCGATCTGCTGCCCCGCTACGAGCAGCTCTATGCGGGCGGGGCCTATCTCCCCTCCAAGGAGCGCCAACGTCTCGGCAGCCTGGTCAAAGGCTGGGGGCGAAACCGGCGACGCGGGTCCGCGGGTGGTGCGAGGAGGGCGGTTTCCGGACCGCGCGCACAGGGGAGCACGGCCGGAAAGCGTCCTCCTCGTGACAGGACCCGCGGGCACGAGCGCCAGGGCTCGCTCTTCTAGAGAAGTTCGTCCAGGGCGGCGAACAGTCGTTCCACGTCAGCAGGACGGGTGTGGAGGTGGGGGGCGACGCGCAGCCATGACGAGCGCAGGCCGGCGAAGACATTGCGCTCGGCCAGTCCGGCGACGATCCGGTCCGGTTCGGCAGCCGGCAGCTCGATCCCGATCATGTGCGGACCCCGCTGCGCGGCGGAGATCGCGGGCAGGTCGCGAGCCTGGGCACCGGCCTCGATCGCGCCCGTCACCTCTGCCAGGGCGGTGGCGATTCCCGGCACCGACCAATCGAGGAGCTGTTCCAGGGCCGCGATCGCCATCGGCGTGAGCACGAAGTTGGTCCGCTCGCCGACGTCAAAGCGGCGCGCGCCCGGCTGCAGCTCATCGGTGTAGTCGACCAGACGGTCGAAGCGCTCCGCCCCCTCGCGGGCGATCCAGTTGTGCTCCAGCGGCCGGCCGCCGTGGTGGCGCTCATCGATGTAGAGGTAGCCGAGGCTGTAGGGGCCGAGAAGCCACTTGTAGCCGACGCAGACGAGGAAGTCGGGCCGCAGCTCGGAGACGTCGATCGGCATCGCGCCGGCCGACTGCGAGGCGTCGATGGCCAGTGCCGCGCCGAGCTCGCGGGCCCGGTCGGCGACGGCAGGGAGATCGATCAGGGCGCCGTTGGTCCAGTGGACATTCGGCACCGAGACGACCGCGGTGCGCTCGTCCAGCGCCGCGATGATCGCGTCGGTCCAGTCCTGGCCGGGCTCCCGGCGCACGGTGTGAAGCTCAACGCCGCGGCGGCGCACGAAGGCTCGCCAGGTGTAGATCCCCGACGGATACTCCTCGTCGAGCACCAGCACCCGCTCGCCGGGCCCGGCCTCGAGGTTGGCCGCCGCGATCGCCAGCCCGTAGCTCGAGGCGGGCACCAGTGCAACCGAGTCGGGACCGGCGCCGATCAGCTTCGCGAACAGCTCCCGCAGCCGCTCGACCTCGGTGAACCAGTCGCGGCTGGAGATCCGCCAGGGAGCGCCGCTGCGCGCCAGGGCCACCTCGCCGGCGGCACGCACCGAGCGCAGGGGCGGGGCCAGGCTGGCGGAGTTGAAGTAGGCGATCTCGTCGGGCACGTCGAAGCGCGCCCGCTGCTGGGTCTGGTCGACTCTGGATACGGCCATCGTCAGGTCTGCTCCAGGTCCTCGAAGCGGCACTCGCGCGGCTCCTTGTCGTCGCGGAAGCGCAGGAAGCGGGTCCCGTGCCGGATCCGGCCCGCCGCGGCGTGGTCGTATCCGACCTCGATCACCAGCTCGGGCCGCAGGGCGACCCACTCGAGGTCGCGCCCGGCCGCCCAGCGGCTCGGCTCGGCACTGCCGCGCTCACCGCTCTCCAACGGCTTAAGCATCTTGCGCAGGTCGCGCTTGGCCTTGGCGCTGAAGCCCGAGATGTGGCCGACCGGCCGCAGCTCGTCACCGTCGTAGAGGCCGAGGATCAGCGAGCCCACGGTCCCCTCCTCCTTGCCGGGCCGCCAGCCCAGCACCACGCAGTCGATCGTGCGCTCGCGCTTTACCTTCGCCATCCCCTTGCGCTCGCCGGGGATGTATTGCGCATCGAGCTGCTTCGCCATCACGCCCTCGGAGCTGCGCAGCCATTTCTCCGCTTCGGCGGCGTCGGCGGTCAGCGGGGTGAGCTCGACGATGCCGTCGCGCTTGGCCAGCACCTCGAGCCGTTGGCGGCGCTCGCGCAGCGGCTTTTTCAGCAGCTTCTCGTTCTCCTCGGCGAGCAGGTCGAAGGCGACGAAGCTCGCCGGGATCTCCTTCGCCAGCAGGTTGATCCGCGACTCGGCGGGGTGCAGGCGCATCTGCAGGGCGTCGAAGGTGACGTTGCCGTCGTCGTCGCGGATCACCAGCTCGCCGTCGACGACGTAGCGACCGGGCGGGAAGCGGAGCTCGGGGAAATAGCGGCTCAGCGGCTTGCCGCTGCGTGACTGGATGTAGGACTCCTCGCCGTCGACGAAGACGATCGCCCGGAACCCGTCCAGCTTCGGCTCGTAGACCCACTCCTCGCCCTCGGGGAGCTGCTTGCGGGTCAGCGCCAGCTGCGGCTTGATCGGCGGCTTCAGCGGCAGCTTCACGCTTCGACCTTGATCCAGTGCTCGCTGCGCCGCCCGGGTTCGTAGGGCGAGCCGAGCCGCTTCGCAACCAGGCCGGCCAGTCCCCGCTCGCGAGCGGCGGCGAGCAGCCGGTCGCCCTCGCCGACGTGGTTGGCCGGCGTCTGCCAGGCCTCGGCCTCGAGCTCCAGCTCCTGCAGGTGTTGGCGCCGTTCCTCGTAGGGAAGCTCCAGCAGCGGGTGGCCGTCGACGAAGGGAAGGTCGAAGAGCATCATCGTCGCCGGCTTCTGGCGCGCCAGGCGCCGGGCGACGGAGTCCGATCGGGCCGCCTTGCGCTCCCGCAAGGACTCCGGATTCGGCTTTCCCTCCCGGTCGAGGACGACGACCTCCCCGTCCAGCACCGCATCGTTCGAGCCCAGAGTCCTGGCGATCCCGCGCAGCTCGGGGAAGCGCTCGATCACGTCGTCGAGCCCGCGCGCCTCGGCCTTGCGGATGTGCCCCGGCTCGCTCCAGAGCATGGTCCGCAGCCCGCCCCAGGCGATCTCGTACCCGAACTGCTCCTGCTCGGCCGGAAGCTCTCCGCGGTGCGGGAGCATCGGGCGCAGGTCGTCGGGTATCAGCACCCGCTCCGGATCCTCGGGCGGGTCCATGCGGTGGATCATCCAGTTCTTGCCACGGGTCTGAAATAGGACGTACCGACCCCGCATCCGCTCGCCGTCGAAGGTCGCGATCACCTCATCCGAGCGCAGCTTCTCGGCCTCGTAGGTGCCGCTGTCCCAGATCGTCATCTCCCCGGCCCCGTACTCGCCCTGCGGGATCTCGCCGTGAAAGTCGATGTACTGCAGCGGGTGGTCCTCGGTGTGGACCGCGAGGCGGTTGGCGGCCCGGTCGGGAAGCTGGGGAACCCCCCGCGGCAGCGCCCAGGAGAGCAGGACGCCCTCGTGCTCCAGCCGCAGGTCCCAGTGCAGGTTGCGGGCGTTGTGCTGGTGGACGACGAAGCGGCCGCTTGCCGCCGGCTCGGCCGGCCGCCCCTCCTCGCCGCGCGGCTCGCTGGTGCGCTCGAAGTCGCGCTTGGAGCGGTACTCCTGCAGCTTGCGGGCCATCCGTTCAGCCTAGGACAGCCGCGGCTCGCTTACAGCCTCAGGTGCCGGAAGCGAATCTCGCCGCCGGCCAGCTCGGCGATCCCCATCGTGTGGCGCGGCGCCCGCCGCCGTTCGGTCGGGCTGCCGGGGTTGAAGATCTGAAAGCCGCCGGAGCGCTCGTGCAGGGGAAGGTGGGAGTGGCCGAAGACGACCGCGTCGGCTGCCGGGAACCGTCCCCGCAGGCGTTCGACGCGGCCCGCCGCCGGTCCCGCGTCGTGGACCATCGCCAGCTCGACTCCCTCCAGTGAGAGTTCGAGCTCCGCGGGCAGCCGCCGCTGAAGCTCTGGCGAGTCGACGTTGCCGTGCACCGCCTGCAGCGGCGGGCCGATCCGCTCCAGCTCCTCGATGACCTCCTCGCTCGCGAAGTCGCCGGCGTGAAGGAGCAGGTCCGATTCGGCGATCGCCTCGACGCAGCTCGGGGGCAGGCGGCGCTCGCCGCGCGGCATGTGGGTATCCGCGATGACCGCGACTCGCAGGCTCACCAGCGGGCGGGCTAGGCCGGTGTCGGAGCCCCGAGCGGAGCCTCGCCGGCGCTCTTCGGGCTCTCGGGCACGACTTCGGCCCCGCTGGCCTGGGCTGAGCTGACGTTCTGGGGGTGGTGGCAGGCCGCGATGCGGCCGGCGTCGAAGTCGCGCAGCGGCGGCTCCTGTTCGCTGCAGACCTCGGTCGCGTAGGGGCAGCGGGTGTGAAAGCGGCAGGCCGAAGGGGGGTCGATCGGGCTCGGCACGTCGCCCTCGAGGACCAGCGGCTCGCGGGCCCTGTTCTCCTTCGGGTCCGGGATCGGCACTGCCGACAGCAGCGCCACCGTGTAGGGATGGACGGGGTCGGTGTAGAGCTTGTCCGCGGGGGCGGTCTCGACCACCTTGCCCAGGTACATGACCGCGATCCGGTCGGAGACATGGCGGACGACGCCGAGGTCGTGGGCGACGAAGATGTAGGTGAGGCCGAACTCGTCCTGGAGGTCGTCGAGGAGGTTGATGATCTGGGCCTGGATCGAGACGTCGAGGGCGGAGACCGGCTCATCGGCGACGATCAGCTTCGGGCGCAGGGCCAGCGCGCGGGCGATCCCGATCCGCTGCCGCTGACCGCCGGAGAACTCGTGCGGGTAGCGGTTGTAGTGCTCGGCGCTGAGCCCGACCCGGTCGAGAAGCTCCTGAACGCGCTTTTTGAGGTCGTCTCCCGAGGCGACGCCCTGGAGCTTCAGCGGGTCGCCGACGATCTGGCCGACCCGCTTGCGGGGGTTCAGCGACGCATAGGGGTCCTGGAAGATCATCTGCATCTCGCGGCGCAGCGGGCGCAGGGCGCGGCGCGAGGCGCCGGCCATCTCCTTGCCCTCGAACTTGACCGAGCCAGAGGTCGGCGACAAGAGCTGCATGATCGTGCGGCAGAGGGTCGACTTGCCACAGCCCGACTCGCCGACCAGGCCGAGCGTCTCGCCGCGGTTGACCGTCAGGCTGACGTCGTCGACCGCCTTGACGCTTGCGACCTCGCGGTCGATCAGCACTCCAGATTTGATCGGGAAGTGCTTGACGAGGTGGCGCACCTCCAGAAGCGGCGCCTCGTCGGAGTGGGTGAGCGGCTGCTGGCCGTCGGAGCTCACGCCGGCGCCTCCAGGCCGATCCGGCCCTCGACCTCGCGCTCCTCGCGCTTTTGCTGCGGATCCAGCCAGCAGCGGTCGCAGTGCCGTGGCGCTTCTTCAACGCGCGCCTTCAGCTCCGGCACCTTCGTGCACTTGTTGAACTCGTGCGGGCAGCGCGGCCGGAAGTGGCAACCTTCGGGGGGATGCAGCAGCGACGGCGGCAGGCCCCGGATCTGGGGCAGCCGCTTCGGGCGCGGGCGGTCGAGCCGGGTCAGCGAGCCGAGCAGGCCCCAGGTGTATGGGTGCTGGGGGTCGTAGAAGATCTCGTCGAGGGTCCCCTCCTCGACGACCCGTCCGCCGTACATGACGACGACGCGGTCGGCGATCTCGGCGACGACCCCGAGGTCGTGGGTGATCAGGATCACCGCCAGGCCGCGGTCGCGGTTCAGCTCCTCGAGCAGGCGGATGATCTGCGCCTGGATCGTGACGTCGAGGGCAGTGGTCGGCTCGTCGGCGATCAGGATCTGCGGCTCCAGCGACAGCCCCATCGCGATCATCGCCCGCTGGCGCATGCCGCCCGAGAACTCATGCGGGTATTCGTGCACCCGCCGCTCCGGGTTTGGGATCCCGACCGAGCGCAGGAGGTCCTCAGCCCGATTCATCGCGTCCCTGTCGCTGATGTCTTCGTGGGCCTGAATCGCCTCGACGATTTGATTGCCGACCCGGTAGACGGGGTTCAGCGAGGTCATCGGGTCCTGGAAGATCATCGCCACCTCGGCGCCGCGGATTCCCTGCAGGTCCTCGTCGTGGGCGCTGAGCAGGTTGCGGCCCTGATACTCGACCCTGCCCTCGATCCGGGCGTTGGGGGAGCGGGTCAGGCCCATGACCGTCTGAGCGGTGACGCTCTTGCCGCTGCCGGATTCGCCGACGATCGCCAGCACCTCCCCGGCCGTGACCGAGAAGGAGACGTTGTCGACCGCGCGCAGCAGCCCGTCCTCGGTCGCGAAGGAGACGGCGAGGTCCTCGACCACGAGCAGGGGGCCGCTGCCCCCGACGCTGCGGCCGTCGCTCGAGCCGATGCTCATGCCGCTGAGGTCCCGAGCCTGATCCGCGGGTCGAGCCAGGCGTAGGCCACGTCGACCAGGGTGTTGAAGAAGACGATGAAGAAGGCACCGAGCATGACCACGGCCATCACCGGCGGCAAATCCTGCTGGTTGATCGACTGGGCCGCGTACTGCCCGACCCCGTTGAGGCTGAAAATGAATTCGGTGATGATCGCGCCGCCGCCGATCACGGCGCCGAAGTCGAGCCCGAAGAGGGTGATCACCGGGATCAGCGAGTTGCGAAAGACGTGGCGGATCCGGACCTGGCGCTCGCTCAGTCCCTTGGCGCGCGCGGTGCGCACATAGTCCTCGTTCATCACGTCGAGCATGTTGGAGCGCAGCACCCGGCTGTAGAAGCCGATGAAGAGCACCGCGAGGGTTACCCAGGGCAGGACCAGGTGCGTGAACCATTGCCAGGGATTGACGGTCAGGCCGACGTATCCGGATGCCGGGAAGATCTGCACCTTGAAGGTCAGATACAACAGCAGCACCGCCCCGATCAAGAAGACCGGCATCGATATCCCGATCAGCGACAGGATCGTCAGGGCGCGGTCGGTGAATCTTCCGGCCTTGACTGCGCTGAGGTAGCCGAAAACCAGGGCGAACGACATCCAGATCACCGCGGCCCCTATCGCCAGCGAGAAGGTCGCGGGCAGACCCTGCTTGATCCGGTCGAGGACATTGGTCTGGTCGCTGTAGGAGATCAGCGAGCCGCTGAAGATCTGCTTCATCGTGTCGACGTACTGGGTTGGGAGCGGCTCGTTGAAGCCCCAGGTCTTGTTGATCTCTCGGATCTGCTCCGGGGTGGACTGACGACCGGCCAGCCGGTGGGCCGGGTCGCCGGACGGGAGCACGTTGAAGATCACGAAGACGATGATCGAGATCGCGAACAGCACCGCGATCATCCCGACCAGACGGCGGACGATGAAGCGGCCCATCAGATCTCCGCTGCCGCTGTGGTGGTCTCCGGCTCGGCCCGGCCGCCGCGCTGCTCGAGGCGGATCTTCGCCCGGGGATCGAGCGCGTCCCGCAGGCCGTCGCCGAAGACGTTCAGCGAGAGCACGGTGAGAACGATCATCAGGCCTGGGATCAGGCACAGGTGGGGGGCGCTGTAGATGACCTCAAATCCGTCGGAGGAGAGGCTGCCCCAGGAGGACTGCGGCGGGCGAACGCCGGCACCGAGGAACGAGAGCGCCGACTCGAGCAACATGTTGTTGGCGATGTTGAGGGTGAAGAAGACGATGATCGTCGTCCAGAGATTGGGCAGCAGCTCGCCGAACATGATCCGCAGCGGCCCCGCGCCCTGGGCGATCGAGGCCTCGACGAACTCCTTCTCGCGCAGCGCCAGCACCTCGCCGCGGATCGGCCTCGCCATGTAGGGCGTGTAGACGATTCCGATGATCAGGATCGGGATCCAAAGTGAGTTGTCGGGTATCGAAATCGGCCCGATCTTCAAGCCGGACCCCGATGTCGCCAGCGCTGTGCCGAGGCCGATGGCGAGCAGTAGGACCGGAAAAGCCCAGATCACGTCCATGGCGCGTGAGATCACCGCATCCGCCCAGCCGCGGTTGTAGCCGGAGATCATTCCGAAGACGATCGCGAGGATCGTCGTCACCAGGGCCGAGACGATGCCGATGAACAGCGAGACCCTGCCCCCGTACATGAGCCGGACCATGACGTCGCGGCCGTTCTGGTCGGCACCGAAGAAGTACTTGCCGCCGGCCTTGAAGAACTGGGGCCCGATCGGAATGCCGGTCGGGCTGACGACGTCCTTCTTCTTCCCGTCGACGGTGATCTTGGCGGTCAGGTGCTCCTGGTCAGGACCCGTGTGGGCGACGTGCTTTGCCCAGTAAGGGGCGGCGAGGCAGTAGATGACGATGAGGAAGAACAGGGCCAGAAAGCCGAGCGCGACGCGGTTGCGACGCAGCCGGCGCCAAGCCAGGAACCAGGGGCTTCGGCCCTCGATCGGAATGTCATCCGACCCCTGCGATTTCGCGGCCGGACCGCTACCCGGCTGCAGCGTTGGCGCGGTATATGGCTCTGACGCCACTGGCTAGCTCTCCTCCGGGATCAGCCTAGTTGTTCCCGCTTGCCTGCCATCGCAAACGTGGCGGTGTGGCCAACGAATTGCGCCGACCTACTACGCAGTGGAGGGGCCTTGCGGCCCCTCCACTGGGAAAGCGAATCCTCGAATCCAAGCTCACTTCGTGAGCTGGAAGCTCGAGTAGTCGTCCTGGTACACCGGGCTCCAGATCAGGTTGTCGAAGTTCACCCGGTCCGAGGTGAACGTCGAGAGCGACCTGGTTCCGAACGGCGCCCACGGCGCGTCCTGCATGACTTGCTTGTCCAGGGCCGCGTACTGGCTCGCGGTCTGCGAGAGCGGCTTCTGGGCGAGCTCGTCGATCTTCTTGTTGACAGACGGGTTGTCGTAAAGACCGGTGTTGAGGTTCGCGGTCTTCGCGATGTTCTCGCCGTTGAGCAGGGGATCGAAGAAATCCGTCGGATGCGGGAAATCCTCGAACCAGTCGTTCCAGCCGATGTCGTTGTTCGGCGTGCTCTGGTTGCCGATCACGTCGAAGTAGACGGATCCGTTGACGATCTTCAACTTGGCGTTGAAGCCGATCTGCTTGAGCACCGACTGCATGTACTCGCCGGCCTTGTCGTTCGGCGTGTCGGTGTCGGTGAACACCGTGATGTCCTTGTCCGACGGGTTGGCCTCCTTGATCAGCTGCTTGGCCTTGGCCAGGTTGTGCGGGTACAGCTCGATCTTCTTGTAGCCCTGCATCGTCGGCGGGATGACCTGCTGGGTCGGGTCCTGCAGGCCGCCGTAGATCCTCTGCAGCGCCGCCGGGTCGAGCGCGTAGTTGACCGCCTGGCGGACCTTGACGTCGTTGAACGGCGGCTGCTGGGTGTTCATGTAGAAGTAATACGTGCTGACCGTCGGCTGCTTCTTGAAGCGGTCGGCGTAACGCGACTCGACGTCACCGAGCAGGTCGGTCGGCGGCGGGTCGGTCAGGTCGTCCGCCTTGTTCTGCTCGACCTGGGTGGTCGCGCTCGAGTAGTTGGTGACGACCGTCGAGGTGATCTTGTCGAGATGCCCACCCGGCAGGTCGGGCAGGATCTTGGCGTTGTTCTTGTCCCACTGCGGGTTGCGCTCCTGGGTCCAGGACTTGCCCGGAGTGATGTTGGTGAACATGTAGGGCCCGGTCGAGGGGATCGGGTGCGCCGGGTCGTACTTCTCCGGCGTGTTCTGCGGGACGGGCGCTCCAAACTGGAGCCCCAGCACGAAGATGAACGAGCCGTCGGGCTGGACCAGGTTGAAGGTGATCTTGCCGGTCTTGTCGTCGGCCGTGATGCCGGAGATATCGCTGGCCTTGCCGCTCTCGAAAGCGTCGGCGCCGGCGATGTTGGTGAAGAGCGGAATGCCCTTCGAGTTGCTCTTGAAGATCCGCTCGAAGGCGAACTTGACGTCGGAGGCCTTGACGGGCGTGCCGTCTGAGTACTTGAGGCCCTTGCGGAGGGTCAACGAGTAGGTCTTGCCACCGTTGGTGATCTTCGGCAGCGCCTCGGCGAGGCCCGGGATCACCTTGGTTCCCGCGCTCCCCTCGGCGTGGGCGTAGGTCAGCAGCGGGATGTAGACGTTGTAACGCGCCTCCCATCCGGTCGCCTCGTAGCCGAGCTGTGGATCTTCGAAGTCCGTGAACGAAGGAGTGAGGATGCTGAGCGTGCCTCCCTCCTTGCCGCTCGAGCTGCTCCCGCTTCCGCAGGCCGCCACCACCAACGTGGCGACAAGCGCCATCGCAACTGCCCCTAGCTTCCTCAACTTCACGACCTCCTCGGGTCTCATCGCTGCCTTTTCTCCTCCTGCGAGACCGGCGGCCCCCCCGTATGAGCCAGAGATGCTGCCGAATCGTCAATTTTCAACATATCGCTATCCGAATTTTCGTCAAGGACCGACGGTCCTATTGCACCTTCGCCCCTTGTCCATGGAGTCCCTGCAAGGGAGCGGACTGCAACGGCGAGGACGACGAGGACGCCGACACCTGAGACGAGAAATGTTGTACGCGGATTGTGGCCTTCGGCAATCAAGCCGCCGATCAGGTAGCCCAGCCCCGGCATGGCTTCAGAAATCGATTCGAGCACGCTCATCACTCGGGCCTGCATGCTGGCGCGCGTCATCTCCTGGATCGCACTCACGATCGACACCCACTGAACGCCGTTGCCCAGGCCGCCGAGGACGGCGACGCCGCAGGCGGCCAGAAGGGTGGGGGCTGCGGCAAGGCCGAGATACGAGACTCCGACGGCCAGAGTGCTGTAGAGCAGAAGCAGCGGGTATCCGGTGCCGCGTAGCCTCGCGAAGATCATGCCGCCCAGGACCATGCCGATCCCCCATGCGGCCAGCAAAGCGCCGTAGCCCGAGTCTCCAGAGCCGAGCGTGCTCTTGGTGTAGATCGACCTCGATCGGAATTACCGCCGAGAAGAAGATGAATGCGGTGCCCTGAGCCATGAGCAACCTGCGCAGCGGAAGGCGGGCAGCCACATATGCAAGACCGGCCCGAAAGCGGTCTTTCCACCGTCCTTCCTCCGGTACCACATGCGGCAGAGAACCGGCCAGCATGATCGCGGCGATCGTCAGAAACGACCCGGCGTCAAGCAGCAGCGCAGCTTGAGTTCCCAAACCGGCCACGATCAGGCCTCCGGCGGCCGGCCCGATGGCCGAGCCCGCGGTGAATCCGAGATTCAAAACCGCATTACCGGATCGCAGCTCGCCGACTGGCTTCAGCAGCGCCGCGACCACGGCGCGAGTCAGGGATCGTCCGGCCAGCGCAAGCGTGCCGTCGACCGTGCCGACGAGCAGGACCAAGGGAAGCGAAAAGTGGTCGACAAGAAGGGCAAGGACTCCGAAGGCAGCCGCCTCGACGCAATAGAGCGCAGAGAGGACGAAGCGAGGAGGGGTCCGCTCGATCCGGGCGACGAGCATGCGGCCCCAAGAGCGCCGGTACGAAGCGGGTTCCCAGAAACAGACCTGCCGTAGCGAGGGCGCTGTCGGTCTTGTCGAAGACCAGGATGGCCAGGGCGATGATCCCAAGCCAATCGCCCAGCTCGTTGAGCGTGTAGGAGAGCGCGAGACGACGGAACTCAACCCGTCGAAGAGGGGCCCAAAGGCCCGTTTCGGTCTCCATCGCCTAGTCGGTTCCCCTACCTAGTTTTTGCACAATTTCTCCTGCAGATGCACAAGTTCTCTGGAGGTTCTGCTACAAAGCTGTGCACGGATATCCAAAGCTTGCAAGCTGAACAGGAGGACAACGTGGGGTATCACAAGTAAGAAGGTTTCAGACCGAACGGGCGCCGAATCTGGCGCCCTTCGTTTTTGGGTTGACGGGGCGTCGATATGGGCGCCCTTTTCTTTGCCTATTCCCCGGGAACGCTCACGTTCCCTCCCCCAAAATCAGCCTGGGCGCGAGCTGCTTATCGGACGAACGTCCGGGCCCCTGCTTGCACTGAAGTGGCATTTGTTGCGATTACCCGCATGCCACTGCAGGAATCCGCCGCATCTGCCGAAGAAGAACGTGCCTACTCCGCCTCGTCGGAGAGCACGCACTATGGCCGAGACCCCTTTGTCGAAGCACGTACTGGGATTTCAGATCGCGGCTCTAGCCGTCGTCCTCGGCTTGGCCATTTGGCAGGCGCCCAATGGCAACTGGAACTGGCCCTTGATGGCCATGCTCCTGATCTTCGCGGTCATCAGTCACCTGACGGCCGTCGAGATTCGTCCAGGTCTGAGCATCTCGGGGAGCTTTCTCGCGCTGGTGTTGGCGATGTCGTTCCTGTACGGGACTCCTGCCGCACTGATCGGCGTGACCACGGTCTGCCTCGTATGGCTCAAGGATTGGCGACCGATGCGGATCCTTTTGCTCAACGTTCTGACGTTCGCGGCCTTTCCTCTCGCTGGCGGGGCAGCCTTCTACGCAATCAAAAACGCATCCGGCCTGACCGCGAATGACGTCGGCTTCTACCTGCTCGTCTTCGGGGTCTTCGCTTTTTCCCTAATCATCAATTTTTCGATGATCGCGACTTACGATGCTGTGATAGAGCGGAAGCGGTTTTGGGAATCCGCCCGGACGGCTCTCTTCCCAATCCTGCCATCCGAACTCGCCGCGGCGCTCATGGCTGTTGGCGTCGCCTACATCTACCACCAGGTTGGACTTGCCGGAGTCGCGCTCTTCGGCGTCGTCTTGATCACGTTCCAGCATCTCCTTGGTCAGCTGCTGCTTTCTCAGATTCGAGCCGACGAGCTTGAACAGCGGACCAAGCAGTTGGTGAGCTTTCAGGTCGGAATGCTCAGCGCCCTGCTGCGCACCCTGGACTTGCGAGACGAGATGACGGCCCGCCACAGCGCTTCCGTCGCCCGTTACTGCCGTGCGATTGCGGTCGAGGCAGGTCTCACGGATGAGGAGCAGGAGCTCGCTCACCTCGCCGGCCTGCTGCACGACATCGGCAAGTTCATCCTCCCCGACAAGATCCTCAAGGCCAACGTGAAGCTCGACGACGACGACTGGAACCTGATCCGGATGCATCCCGCTCAGGGTGCGAAGGTCGTCGGATCGGTCGAGGGCTATGGCCCGGTCGCCGAAATAATCCTCGCCCACCACGAGCGGATCGATGGCAAGGGTTACCCGCGGCGCCTCAAGGGCGAGGAGATCCCGAAGCTCTCACGCATCATCTCCGTCGCCGACACCTACGACGTGATGACCGCCCGCGACTCCTACCGCGATCCTGTCTCCTCTTTCGAAGCGATCCAGGAGCTGCGACGCGTGTCCGGCTCACAGCTCGACCCGCACTTCGTCGACGTCTTCGTCGAGAAGGTCCTCGAGGGCAAGGACCTCGAGTACCGCCACGGAGTCGACGCCAACTTCGACTTCGAGCTCGCCCTCGAGGAGCGGATCGCCGCTGTCGAGGAGGGCGGCGGCTTCCTGATCGGCGTCGATCAGCACGACTCAAACGGCAAGCACTCGCACGACAAGGGCAAGAAGTCGGGCGACGTCAAGGTCGGCGCTTAGCGCTCTTCGCCGCTACCGCCCCGGCCGCGGGAACTGGCTCGACACGACCCGGTCCCACATCCGGTCGCTCATCAGCCGCCGGGCGCCCATGCCCAGAGCCGCCGAGGCCGTGACCTTGTAGCGGGTGCGGGGCCGGCGGGTAGAGATCGCGTGCTCGATCTTGCGCGCGACCGCCTCCGGTCCGCCGCCCAGCCGGGCCAGAGGACCCTCATAGGCGCTCGCGGTCTCGCGCCCGACCGCGGTGTTGAACTCCGCGTACGGTCCTTCGGTCGGCAGCTCGCCGGCCATCGATCCCACCGCCGCCTCCGCGAAGCGGGTCTTGATCAGCCCCGGCTCGATCACCACGACGTCGATCCCGAAGCCCGCGACCTCGAACCGCAGCGCGTCCGAGAGCGCTTCGACCGCGTGCTTGGTCGCGTGGTAGGCGCCGCCGCCCGGGAAGACCAGCTTGCCGCCCATCGAGCTGACGTTGACGATCTTTCCCCAGCCCCGTTCGCGCATTGCCGGCAGCACCAGCTGGCACATCCGCATCAGGCCGAAGACGTTGGTCTCGAACTGGCGCCGCACGGCGTCGATCGACACCTCCTCGATCGCCCCGCTCTGGCTGTAGCCGGCGTTGTTGACCAGCACCCCGACCGCGCCCTCGGCCTCCTCGACGGCGGCCACGCAGGCGGTCATCGAGGCCTCGTCGGTGACGTCGCAGGCCAGCGTCTCGCAGCCCTCGGTCTTCAGCTCCTCGATCGACTCCGGCCGGCGCGCGGTCGCATAGACCTTCCATCCCTCGTGCGCCAGGTGGCGGGCGGTTTCGCGCCCGATTCCCGACGAACACCCGGTGATCAGCACCGCCGGCGATTGCTCGGCCATCTCTGCTCCCTCTGTGGTCGGATCGATGCCGCCAGCCTAACCCGGATATTTTGGGGCGCATGGCCGAGATCTCCGGAGACTTGCGGCGCACCTCTTTGGCCAATGAGCGCACCCAGCTCGCCTGGTGGCGCACCGGCCTCACTTCGCTCGCCGTCGCCCTCGCGATCGGCAAGCTGGTCCCCGACATCGGGCACCGTTCGACCCAGTGGCCCTACACGCTCGTCGGCCTCGGATTCGTGCTCTACGGAATCTCGTTGATCGCCTATGGCAGCGCCCGCTCGAAGGCCGTCGACGACGCCGCTGCCCGCGGCGAGTTCTCACCGACGCCGCACGGAGCCTTTACCGTCCTTGCCCTCTTGGGCATCGCCCTCGGACTGCTGACCGGCGTCCTGCTGCTGGTCGATTGATGCGCGCGGTCACCTACCAGGCGCCGGGCGAGGTCCGGATCGAGGAGAAGCCCGAGCCGGAGGTAGGCTCACCCGACGAGGCCGTGATCCGGGTCGAGGCCACCGGCGTCTGCGGCTCCGACCTCCACATCTACCACGGCCGGGTCAAGATCGAGCCCGGCTTCACGATCGGCCACGAGTACGTCGGCACCGTCCTTGCCACCGGCGAGGGGGTCAGCTCCGTCTCCGAGGGCGACCGCGTTCTCGGCACCTTCCTCACCGCCTGCGGCGAGTGCTTCTTCTGCCGCCGCGGGGACTTTCACCAGTGCGACACGGGCCGCGTCTTCGGTCACGGCGCCACCCTCGGCTCGCTGCAGGGCGCCCAGGCGGACCAGCTGCTGGTCCCGCGCGCCGACCTGACCTTGCGCAAGGTCCCCGAAGGCCTCTCCGACGACGTCGCCCTGTTCGCCGGCGACGTGATGGGGACGGGCTATCACGCCGCCTCGGCGCTCGACCTCGAGCCCGGCTCCACGGCGGCGGTCCTCGGGCTTGGCCCGGTCGGCCTCTGCGCGGTGCAGTCCGCAAGGACGGCCGGGGCCGAGCAGGTGATCGCGATCGACACGGTCGAGGAGCGGCTGAAGATGGCCGAGTCCTTCGGCGCCATTCCCTTGCACCTGACCGAGGACGATGTCCGCGGCCGGGTCAAGGAGGCGACCGAGGGTCGGGGGGTCGACGGAGCGATCGACGCGGTCGGCCACCCCGACGCCCTCGCGATGGCCTGCCGGCTGACCCGCAAGGCCGGCACCGTCTCCGCCACCGGCGTCTATGCGGAGCCGATCGAGCTGCACATGGGGATCGTCTGGATCAAGGGCCTGACCCTGAAGACCGGGCAGGCGAACGTGATCGGATACGTCGACCCGGTGCTCGAGCGACTGGTCAGCGGCGAGCTCGACCCGGCGCCCCTGGTCACCCACCACATGAAGCTCGACGATGCTCCCGAGGCCTACCGGGTATATGACCGACACGAGGCACTGAAGATCGTGCTTACGCCCTAGCCCATGGACCGCTCCCTCTCCGGCAAGCTGCTGATCGCGGCGCCCAGCCTCGATGACTTCTTTCGTCGCACAGTGGTGCTGATGGTCGAACACAACGAGGTGGGCGCCTTCGGGGTGGTGCTGAACCGGCCTTCGGAGACCAGCGTGGCCGAGGTGGTGCCGTCGCTGGCCACCTACGCCGAGGACGAGGAGGTGGTCTGGATCGGCGGGCCGGTTGCGCCGGACACCGCGGTCGCCCTCGGGCGCTTCGACGATCCCGGCGCCGCCGCCGGCATCGTCGTCGGCGACCTCGGCGTGATCGACCCCGACGATCCGGGTGACGAACTGCGGGAGATGCGCGTCTACGCGGGCCATTCCGGCTGGGGCCCGGGCCAGCTCGAGTCAGAGCTCGAGCAGGACGCCTGGATCATCGAGCCCGCCTCGCCCCAGGACCCGTTTCGGGGCGGCGACCTCTGGGCCTACCTGCTTGGACGGCGCGGCGGCGAGTACTCGCTGCTGGCGCGGATGCCCGAAGACCCGTCCATGAACTGAGCGCCGGCTGCCGTACGCAGCCGGCGCCCGCATTTGATGTCAGGTCGTGCAGTCCACCGGGACGTCGACGGACTTGGTTCCGATCGTGACCCGCAGGAACCCGTCGCCGGTGCATCCGTAGAGCCCCCCCGCGGTCCAATCGGTCCCGCTGGGGGTGACGCCTCCGCCGACAGCGGTAACGCCGCCGCCGCCGGTCACGGTCCCGGCCAGAGCGTCGGCTCCGGTCCCGGAGAGGGTGAAGGCGCAGACCGGAAGCGGTGAGGCGCAGACGAGTCCGGTCGCGGATGAGATCTGCAGGCCGGTGCCCGCGCCCCCACCCGTGCCGGTGCCCGGAGCGCCGCCCGGGGTGCCGGAGACGATCGTGGAGCAATTGCGAGTGACCGAAAGCTCCAGCGCGGTGTCGATGACGCAGCGGTTCTTGCCGGGGCCGCCGTTGATCACCCTGTCGCGCTTTCCGTCGGCGGCTTTGATGACGTCATTGCCGGGGCCGCCCATCATCCGGTCGGCACCGCGGCCGCCGATGACCGTGTCCCGGCCCCTGCCACCGTTGAGCTTGTCCTTGCCGCCCCTGCCGTTGATCCGGTCCTTGCCGCCCTTGCCCTTGATCGTGTCCGGGCCCGCGGTGCCGGAGATCTTGTCGGCGCGGTTCGTTCCGATGCGCTTAGCCGCGAAGGAGGCATCGACCGCGACGAAGAGGCCCAGAAGCAAAGCGATTCCGGCGAGCAGCGTCAGAGTCCGCCCAGCGCGCTTTGGCCCCCCGCGCCTTGGGGTTGTGTTTCTGCGGCTTCCCGCCATTGTGATGACCTCCGTGTCGGCGATTCGGCTGGGCTCTGTCCTTGCCCTCGCTACCCATCAATGGGGTCAGGGGCGGCGCGCGCAATCCAACGTTGGTCCGCGGCAACATTGGTCCGCTGCTTTTGGGCGCGACGACGGTCGCCGACCCCCCGTCTCTGGCCGGATGCCCTATGCGCCGACGGGCTGGGCGGCGGCCGTGGGCAGCCACTCGGCCGGCACTTTGACCGGCATCTCCCGACCGAAGTCGGGCGCTATCCGCATCGCCAGCTCGCCGGCGGGGCGGCCCTCGATCAGCGGTGCGATTTGGGGGAAGTTGAGCATCACCCGCAGGCTGGTGGCGATCTGAAAGTCGGCCGCGTTGGGCTGCTCGCCGCCGATCACCCCATCGGAGATCAGCGCATCGACGTGGTCGAGCAGCAACGGCAGGGTCGCGAGGTCGGCGCGGATCGACTCCTCGGTCGCACCGGAGATGATCCTGGCGAAGTACCAGCCGAGCGGACCGGAGAGCTTCGCCGTCACCGCCGGCGCCGGCCAGCCGGTTGCCTCGGCCAGCGCGAGGCGCAGCTCGCCATCGTGTGAGACTCCCCATCGAAAGAGATTGCGCGGGATCGGCTGCAGCACAGCCTCTCCCCAGCGCTCCGCCTCCTCCACCGCCGCACGCTGCTCAGGATCGGCGGGGAACAGCGGCGGCTCGGGCTGTAGCTGCTCGAGCTCTCGTGAGATCTCGAGCGAGCCCTGCACCCTGCGGCCGTCGATCGTCATCGCCGGCACAGTCAGCTCGTCGAAGCCGCGGAAACGCAGAAGCAGTCGCTGCGTGCCGGGCGGGACGTCGACGATCTCGTGCTCGATGCCCTTGTAGCGCAGCATCAACCCGGCTGTGCGCGCCGGGTGGGAAACCGAGATCGAGTAGAGCTTCACCTCCAAGGCGAGGCAAAGCCTACGTGCTGTTCGGCTCGTCCGGCTCCTGGCGCGGCTCCAGCTGCAGCTCGGTCTCGGCCTCCGGAACCCCCTCCGCCAGCTCGCGTGAGCGCTCGCGCTCGGCGTTGAGCTCGTGGCCGAGCAGGATCGCCAGATTGGTGATCCACATCCAGACCAGCAGCACGACCACCCCGCCGAGGGTGCCGTAGGTCTTGTCGTAGGAGCCGAAGTTGGCGACGAAGAAGGCGAATGCCACCGAGGCGAGGCTCCAGAGCACCAGCGCCAGCACCGCCCCGGGGGTCACCCAGGCGAAGCCGCGTAGCTTGGCGTTCGGCGAGGCGTAGTAAAGGAGGTCGATCGTGAAGATGAAAAGCGCGGCGAGGATCGGCCACTTGGCGTAGTTCCAGATCGTCACCGCCGTGTTGCCGACCCCGATCGGGTCGGCCACCGCCCGCACCACCGGGCCGGTCAGCACCAGGGCCAACAGCACCATCGCGACCAGGATCACCATCACCAGCGTCACCGCCAGCTGCAGCGGGCGCAGCTTCCAGAACGGGCGCCCCTCGGGCGATTCGTAGATCACGTTGGAGGCGCGGATGAAGGCGCCGATGTAGCCCGATGCTGACCAGACAGCGGTCACGAGGCCGAGCACGAACAAGACGCCGGCCGAGCCGCGGTTCGAGGTGATCGACTTGATCGGCCCGGCGAAGGTCTGGGCGCCCGATTGCGGCCCGATCCGGGTGACTATGTCGGTTACGGTCTGGGTCGTCGAGCTGGGATCGCCGAACAACCCGACGATCGAGACCAGCGCGATCAGCATCGGGAACAGCGACAGCAGTCCGTAGTAGGTCAGCGCCGCCGCCCAGTCGCTCAGGTTGTCGTCCTGAAACTCGGTGTAGGTGCGCTTCAGGGTCGCGAATAGCGAGTGGTCGCTCTTGTGTCGTTTGGGCGCCACGGCCCGTGGAACCTACCCGCGGGGCGTCGCAACTATTCGGGACCTTGTTCCTTGGCCTCGCCGCCGGCCTCGTAGGCGATTTCGATCTGGTTGCGCGCCACTGCGAGGAAGTCGAGCGACTTGGTTTCGCCGCCCTCGATCGGGGAGAGCTCGACGTTTACCAGGGGTATGAAGCCGGTGTCCTGGCGGTTGAGGACGTCGGAGAGCCGGGTGCGGAAGCCCTCTGTCGGCAGCAGCACCTCGCCGATGATCCGGAAGCGGCTGGTTTCGACTATGACGCGCTGGGTGCGGGTGTCCATAGGCACGGGTATCGGCTTCGCGCCCGCCGCCTTGAGCCGAGTTCATCCATCGCGCTGACCCGACCCGGGTTTTATCCCTTTCCGGTCAGTGGCCGCGATGCTGAAACCATGAGGCGGAGCGGGCGACGCTCGGCGGCCGGGCCGTCGGCAGCGGCCCGAGCTGATTCAGCGACAGGCAGTTGGGGCAGCGCCATCGGGGCGGTCGGGGCGATGCCTCGATGATCAAAGAGCAGTTGCGACAGCGCACGTGGGACATCCTTGTCTCCCCTCGGTTGGTCGCAGGGTCCGTACCCCTTTTCGCTGCATTGATTCGCGGCCGCTGCGAATTTCTCCTGCCGCGGTCCGGGTCGGCTCGATGGGCGCGGCTGGGCTCGAACCAGCGACCTCTCCCGTGTGAGGGGAGCGCTCTCCCACTGAGCTACGCGCCCGCCGTGCGAATCATAGGACCGTCCGTCGTCCCGAGAGGGCGTCGGCGGCGGCGCTACTCTGGCTGCGATGCTCGGTCAGCAGGGGTGGATCGGCCGCTTCGGGACGGCTCTGGCGGCGCTCTTTCTCCTGCTGTCGATCGCTGCCACGCCCGCCTCCGCGCTGGAGATCCGGGTGCAGGGAAACCGACTGGTCGACGGCACGGGGCAGACCGTTCGCCTCGCCGGCGTCAACCGCAGCGGCGCCGAGTACGCCTGCATCCAGGGCTACGGCTTCTTCGACGGGCCGACCGGGCAGCGCAGCATCCGGGCGATGAAGCGCTGGCGGATCGACTCGGTGCGGCTGCCCCTGAACGAAGACTGCTGGCTGGGCATCAACAGGGTCAAGCCCCAGTTCGGAGGCGATGCCTACCGGGCGGCGATCGAGGCATTCGTCGGCCGCCTCAACCGGGCCGGGCTCTACGTGATCCTCGACCTCCACGTGGCCGCTCCCGGCGCCCAGAGATCGGTCGGGATCATCCCGCTGCCCGACGCCGACCACGCGCCCGACTTCTGGCGCTCGGTGGCGGCGACCTTCGAGGCGAATCACTCCCTTGCCTTCGACCTCTACAACGAGCCACACGATGTCGGTTGGGAATGCTGGCTGAGCGGCTGCCTGCTGCCGGCGGGGGGAACGGGCTCACAGCGCCATCCGGCCTATCGCGCGGCCGGCATGCAGCAGCTGGTCGACGCGGTGCGCTCGACGGGCGCCACCCAGCCACTGCTGGCGGGCGGGCGCGGGTACGCGCGCAACCTTTCCGGATGGCTCGCCCACCGGCCGGCCGATCCGGCTGGACAGCTCGTCGCCTCCGAGCACAACTACGGCCGCCTGGCCCCCTGTGGACCGCGCTGCAGGCGGGCGATCCTGCAGGTGGGCAAGGTGGATCCGGTCGTCGTCGGCGAGCTGGGGGAAACCGATTGCCGGCACCGCTACATCGACCGCTTCATGCCCTGGGCCGACCGCCACGGCATCTCCTATCTCGGCTGGACATGGGACGCGGTCGCGCCGGGAAGCTGGACCTGCGGCGGAGGCCCGAGCCTGATCGAGAACTACAGGGGAAAGCCGACTCCCTTCGGGATCGGCTTTCGGCGTCATCTGGCCACCCTGGCCAGCCTGGGCGACCTGTGAGCGGCGGCGTCAGGCTCTCAGTGAACCCAGGGCCGCAGCCCGAAGATCTGCCAGTTCCGCCTTCCGCATTTAGGGCAGCGCCGCAGCCTCTCCACCTGGGCGCCGCAATGGCGGCAGTGCGGCTTCATCGGCACGATGCCGCGGCCCGCGTTCATCCTCGCCGCACCCGGTAGACGGTCAGCCCCGACGGGGTTCCCTTGGCGCGGAAGCGGCGTTTCTTGAGCTGCAGCGAATCGTGGTCGAGGCGCTCGCAGGTGGGTTGGGAGACCAGCACCTCGCTGCCCGAGGCCGCCTCGGCGACGCGGGCGGCGATGTTGACGTCGGTGCCCAGGTAGTCGCCGCCGATCCGCCGCGGGTGACCGACGTGGATCCCGGCCCGCATCTGCGGCCGGTAGCCGTCGAGGTCGACCTCGGCGGTCGCCTCACAGGCGTCGAGCGCGGCCTCCACCGCGGCGCGCGGATCGTCGAAGGCCGCCATCAGGCCGTCGCCGAGTCGCTTGACGACAGTCCCTCCGCGGGCGGTGACGGCGGGCTCGATCGCGGCGTCGACCTCGCGCAGCAGGTCGATCGCCGCGGTGTCGCCGGCCTTCAGCGACCAGTCCGAGAAGTCGACCAGATCGGTGAAGAGAATCGCCACCTCGCGGGTCCCCTGGTCGCCTCCCTCCTCGGAGATCGAGTCCCAGACCTGCAGCGCGCTGAGTCCGATCTCGCCGAGCAGGCTCGGGCGCTCGGCGGTCAGCGCCGAGAGCCGCCGCCCGACCTGCTGCGAAGGCTGCCCGCCGGCGGTTGAAAGCGGGTCGCCGTAGCCGCTGTCGCCGGGCAGCAGCTCGCGAACAAGCTTCGCGGCCAGCAGCAGCTTCGGCGCCTGGTCAGCCCGCCGCAGCACCGCCGACAGCCGCGAAACGTTCGTGGCGCGTGCCGAATCGTCGCGCTTGGCGACCTCCTTGGCCTGATCGGCGCGGTCTTTTTCCTCGGCCATTGGGCGCGAGTGTACGTCGCGCGCTAGCCTTGCGGACGGACCGTGCTAGGCGGGGCGCTAGCGGTGCCTTTCACCCGCAATCCGCTATAGCGGGGCCGAAACCCGACCTGAGGAGCTGGCCTTCGGGGTCAGTACGCCGCGGGGCGGCGCTGACGGCCAGGTCCTGCGCGATGTGGGCCCGCGAACCAGGTCAGGTCCGGAAGGAAGCAGCCTTAAGCGGAAGCCGCAGGTGCCGCAGGCAAGCCTGGCCCGAGCCGGCTCACGGCGGGCACGCCCGGAGACCTCGTTTCGAAGGCGGGGCGCACGGTCCATTACTTCAGGCCGCGGGGTGATATCCCGCCGGCGGCGGGATACGATCGCCCCCGATGCTGGGAAGGCGAAGGGGAGAGGCCGCGGTCGGTCTCTCGGCCGGGGACAGGCGGACGCTCGCCACGTTTTGCGAGGCGATGGCGCCGGGGCACGACGGCCTGCCGGCCGCTGGGCGCGACGCCGACGTGCTGGCGCCGATCGACCGCTTCCTGGCCACGCTGCCGGCTCGCGACCTGGGCCGCTGGAAGCTGATCCTGCGCACCTTCGAGCGGCTGCCGTTTCCGCGCCGCTTCAGCCGCCTCGGCCTTGAGGATCGCGAGCGCTTCCTGGAGCGGCTGGAAGGCTCGCGCTTTCGTCCCTTCCGGGAGATCCTGGTCGGGCTGAAGACGGTCTACGCGATCAGCTATGCGGCCCTGCCGGCGGTCCGGGAGCGGGTCGGCTACGAGGTGAGCTGCCGGCTCGCGGATGGCTCCACGCCGGAGCCGCCCGGGTCCCTCGGAGATCTGGATCCGCAGGGCGACGGAGAGGAATGCGACGTCGTGATCGTCGGCTCGGGGGCCGGAGGCGCCCCAGCGGCGAGCGTCCTTGCGGAGGCAGGCCTCGACGTGCTGGTGCTGGAGGGGGGCGAATACCACGACCGCGACAGCTACTCGCAGGATCCGCTCGAGACGACGATCGCGATGGGCTCGAGGGCGATCGTCACCCAGGGAAGGCCCGCGATCACCCTGCTCTCGGCGCGCGCCGTCGGTGGCAGCACGACGATCAACTCGGGGACCTGCTTTCGGGCCCCGCCGTCGGTGCTCTCGCACTGGGCGCGGGAATACGGGCTCGATTGGGCCACCGACCTCGACGCCGAATACGCCGAGGCCGAGAGGTTCATGTCGGTGACCGAGCTGGACCCGCAGCGGATGGGCCGCAACGGGCAGCTGGCGAAGCAGGGCGCGGAGGCGCTCGGCGCCAGCGGCGGGCCGGTCAGCCGTAACGCCGGCGACTGCGTGCAGTGCAGCTCCTGTCCCTTCGGCTGCGCGCTCGACGCGCGGCGCAGCATGCACGTCTCCTACCTGCCCCGCGCGGTTGCCGCGGGCGCCCGGGTGCGACGGCGGACCGAGGCACGGCGAATCCTGCTCGAAGGCGGCCGGGCGGTCGGGGTCGAATGCGTCGCCCGCGCCGCGGATGGCGAGCAGGGCAGGCCCTACGTCGTCCGCGCCCGGCGGGCGGTGATCGCCGCCTGCGGCGCGCTGCGCACCCCGGAGCTGCTGCTGCGCTCGAAGCTCGGCGGCGGCCAGGTGGGGCGCAACCTGCACATCCACCCGGGAACCGGGGTCGGCGCCCTCTACGACGAGCCGGTGCGCGGCTGGGACGGCGTCATGCAGAGCTACTTCATCGACGAGTGGCAGGACGAGGGGGTGCTGCTGGAGGCGACCTTCGCGCCGCTTCCCTATACGGCCGGCTTTCTTCCTGGCACCGGCCGCAGTCATCAGCAGGCGATGCTCGACTTCGACCGCGTCGGCCTGATCGCCGTCCAGCTCTCCGACAAGTCCTCCGGCCGGGTGCTGCTCGACCGGGGCGGCTCGCTGCGGGTCAGGTACCGGCTCGGCAAGGACGACCTCGCCGCCCTCTGGTCCGGGCTGGCGCGGGCGGCCGAGGTCCACTTCGCCGCCGGGGCGACCGAGGTCTACGCAAACGTGCGCGGCGGGACGGTGCTGAAGCCGCCCCAACTGGCCGAGTTCGAGCGCTCGAGGGTCAGGGCGGCGGATCTGCATCCAGAGGCCTACCACCCGATGGGAACGGCGCGGATCAGCTCCGACCCGGCGACCGGTGTCTGCTCGCCCGACGGCGCGGTCCAGGGTGTCGAGGGCCTCTACGTCGCCGACGCCTCGCTGTTTCCCTCCTCGGTCGCGGTGAACCCGATGATGACCGTGATCGCGGTCTCGAAGCGGATCTCGTCCGGCATCGCGGACCGGATCTGAGGCCCGGCCGGCGGCCATGAGGCCAATAGGATCGCCGCCAATGACGCTGCGAGTCCGGCCCGTGGAATCGGTCAGGGACTACAGGCGGTTCGTCAAGCTTCCCTACCGGCTCCACGCCGACGAGCCGCGCTGGATCCCGCCCCTGATCGGTGCCCAGATGCGCCAGACGGGCACCAGGACCGACCTCTACTTCGAGCACGCCGACGCCGAGTACTTCCTCGCCGAGCGCGATGGCCGGCTGGTCGGCCGGGTGATGGCGCACATCGACCATCAGCTCAACGACTTCCAGGACAGCAGCTGGGGGCTGTTCGGTCATTTCGAGTGCGAGGACGACGCCGAGGCGGCAAGCGCTCTGCTGGAGACGACCGAGGGCTGGCTGTCCGACCGCGGTTGCGAGCGGATGGTCGGGCCGCTGCAGCGGTCCACGCGCGACGATCCCGGCCTGCTGATCGACGGCTATGACGTGCCGCCGGTCGTCTTCGGGCCCTGGCACCCGCCTTACTACCGGCTCCTGCTGGAGGGCTACGGCCTGGAAAAGGCGATCGACGCGGTCTGGCGCCAGCTCGACGTCGAGCAGCTCGCGGCCGAACGCGAGCGGCTGGCCAGGTGGGCCGGAATCGTCCGCGACCGCCACGGCGTGACGATCAGGCCGGTGCGCAAGGGGCAGGCCGTGGCCGACCTGGAGAAGGCATTTGCCGTGATCCCGCCGGCACTCGAGGGCAGCTGGGGGTTCTCGCCCTCGACCGAGCGCGAGATCTCGGTCGGCCTCAAGCGAGGCCGTCGCCTGCTGGCCCCGGCCACCCTGCTGGCCGAGCGCGACGGGGAGGTGATCGCTTCGACGATCCTGCTTCCCGACCTCAACCAGTGCTTCGCCCAGATGAACGGGCGGCTGTTCCCGCTCGGCTGGGCGCGGTACCTCCACTACCGCCGGCGCATAGACCGGGCCCGCAACACGTTCATGGCGATCCTTCCCGAGTACCGGCACCTCGGCGTGGCGCTGGCGTTCATGCACGAGCTCCTGGAGCGCTCGGAGCAGCAGGGGTACCGCGAGATCGTGATCGGATTCAGCTGGGAGGACAACGAGCCGATGAACCTGGCGATGGCGCGGGTCGGTGCCGAGGTCGCGATCCGCCACCGCGTCTACGCGAAGGCGGTCACCCCGTCCTCGGAGCCGCTTCCGCGCTCCTTTGCCCGCGAGCCGGCCAAGAGCGTGTAGACCACCGACTCGTTGACGCCGTCGAGGCCGAGCAGGGCGTCGACCTTGCGGTCCCAGACACCGCCGTAGGGGACGGCCGAGAGTCCGAGCGCCTCCGCAGCGAGCACCAGGTTCTGTCCCAGGTGGCCGGCCTCGATCAGCACCCAGCGATAGCCGCGCTGCCCGTACTTGAAGCGGGTGCGCCAGAAGATGCCGGCGACGAAGAACGCGACCCCGCAGGTCGACGCGAGATCGGGGAGATCGGCGAGGCGGATGATCGTCTCCTGCAGCGAAGAGGTCGGTTCGCTTTCGGAGAGCACCTCCAACCGGTGCAGCAGCGGGTCGTAGTGATACAGCCCGGGCGCGATCCCGATCCCGTGCCGGATCACGGGATAGATCTCGAGCGGGTACAGGGCGCCCCCCGACGGCACGCTTCGCAGCTGCGGGGCCGACTCACCCTCGCCCGGCGGCGCCCCGGTGACGCCGTAGGCCGCGTGGAGCAGGGTCGAAAGATCTGCCGCCGAGACCGGCTCGGCTCCGAAATCACGGCGCGAGCGGCGGCCGCTGACAAGCTCCCCGAGCTGGACCGGCGGGTAGGAGGGTGCCGGCAGCTCCACCACCGGGAGGGTGGGATGCCGCTTCACCGACCTCGTGATCATCGTCTGGGTAGCGGGATCGCTCTCCAGCATCCGGGCTGCCGCGGTCGAGCCGGAGGGCACGCTCGGGACCAGCTTCGAGGCCTCGTGAAAGGCCTCGGCCGGATCGTCGTCGGGTGGCCGGCCCGCGTCGCTCCAGCCGAGAAATCCGCTCACCCGCGTAGGTTCGACCGTCCGCTCCTCGACCGGCTTCATGGGAACGGGTGCGGGTAGGGGTTCAGCTCCACCGGTTCCAGCGGGCGTTCGCGAAGGCCGAGCTCATGGGCGGCCCGGTATAGCCGCCGCCCGCCGAGGAACCGCTCGCGGTGGGGAAAGTCGATCGGCTGCAGCTCCGGGCTGATGACCCGCATGACCCGCAGTCCGGCGGCCCGGACGTCGGCCGAGGTGACGTCGACTGCGTAGGCGGAGACGCCGCGGGAGCTGAGCCGGCGGCAGATCGCCTCGACCTGGGCGCCCGGATCGGACCCTTCGATCGCGGGGACGTCAGCGATGTCGCGGACCCGTTCGGAGCTGTCGAGGAAATCGAGCTGGGGCTGGTTCTCGGGCCGCGAATAGAAGTAGAGATGGTCGGCGGGCTCTTCGATGTCGCCGAAGCCGGGCTCTACGCCGCGGTCCGGGTTGGCGCGGAGATCGGACTTCAGCGCCGGCTGCATCTGGAAGCACTCGCGCAGCGCCTTGTCGCAGGCGGTGTGCATGTCCACCGCGCTGGCGGCGCCGATGCCGAACCGGACCGGACCGGCGGCGGGACCGCGCAGCAGCGCGAGAGCGGTCGGGACGCCGAAGAAGGCGCTCATGTCCACCGCTCCGTAGACCAGGCCGGTGGGGGCGAAATGGCGCCGCTCGCGCTCGAGAAGACCGGGGTCCGAGGACCAGTCGAGGCGCGGGAACGAGAGCCGGCCCGACCAGGTCAGCATCACCGCATCGCGCTCGAGCAGCTCCAGGAGTCCGCCGAGGATCGCCTCGTCGGGACCCGTTGCAAGCGCCATCCCGTTGCTCGATCCGGGGGCGATCGGCGCTTCGCCCGCCACCACCTCGCCCGGCCGCATGATGTAGGCGAGCTGCAGCGGCAGGTAGGCGGGGGCTCGATCGGGCAGCGAGATTCCCTTCACCCATCGCACCTTCGTGTCGCTGCGAAACGGCTCAAAGCCGAACCCCTCCTCGGCGTATTGGCCCTCGCTGTAGAGGGCAAACCGCTCCGGAGCCACCGCCTCGGGACCGATCTCGGCAGCACTCGCCAGCACGGCATCGCGCGGCACGCAGGTGCCGCTGTAGCGCTCCAGCGCCTCGCCCAGTGCGGCCGCGATCGCCCCCTCGCGCTCGTAATGGGCGCCGCCCGCGGCGATCTCGAAGCGGCTTCCGACGGTCGGCTCCCTGGAGGCCATCTCGCAGGCGATATAGGCAAGGCGCGCGTCGTCGGGCTCGCCGAGGATCTCGTGCAGGCGGCTGACCACGCCGCTGTAAGGGGAGACGAAGGTCTTCATTCGGGCCAGGCCGTCAACCGCGTCGAGGCTTGGGTCGGGCTGGAACATCGCTCACCGGTACCAGGGTGAGGCAGTCCCGAGGTCGTCGGGAAAGCACTCCGGGCAGCGGGGCACCCGATAGACGTGATGGCGGTCGATCTCGAGGCCGCGGTCCCAGTGCAGGACCTGCATCGCGGCCGCCCAGGCGGTTGCCTGCTCTCCGCCCGAGCGCTTGTAGAGCCAGTCGATCGCGACCATCGCCGCGCAGCCCGCGAGCAGGTCCTGCAGCGGATGTGGTGATGGATAGCCGGCCGGCGCTTCCTCGAGCAGCTCCTCTTCGCTGCTCGTCCAGCGGAGATTGGCGCGGCGCCGGCGCCGGAAGCATTCATAACAGCAGGTCTCGTCGGGCACGTAGAGCGGCCCGACGACCGCGGTTCGGCCGTCGAAGGGCAGCACCTGAAGCCACGGCAGCCGCCGCTGGAGTGCGAAGCGGTTCCAATCGCGCAGCATCGGCAGCTCCCCGGGTTCCGGCGCGACGACGGCGAGCTGGATCGGTTCCAGGTCAGCGGCGGCGGCGGCCCAGTCGAGCATCCTCAGGCTCGTAAGCCCCGCCTTGCGCATCCCTCTTGCGACCCCCTCGGCCAGCAGCCCGGCTCCGACCACCGTTGCGGCGCTGCGCTCGAGGACCTCGCCGGCCTCGGCGACGGTGCGGCCCTCCCCGGCTGTCGCGGTGAGAAATTGCGCCGTCTCGGCGCTCGCGGCTGCCGCTCCGGGAAGGCCGGCCGGGCCTTCGGTGAGCAGGCCCCGTTCGGCCAGGGTCGAGAACGCCTTGGTCACCGCGGGCCGAATCCCATCGCCGATGCCGGCGCTGATCTCATCGATCGTGCGGGTGCCGTCGGCGAGCGGCAGCAGGACCGGCAGCAGCTTCTCCACCGCCCTGCCTTCGAGCACCACCTTCGCCTGCCCGTACTCGAAGATCAGCTTCCCGTCGCCCCGGGCCAGCCGGTACCACGGCTTCAGGCACGGCCGGACGGGAATCCCCGTCCCGCCCCCTGCCTCATTCGCCAGTTGGCTTTCCTGCATCCCCGCCTCCATCCGCTCTAACCGGCTCTCGGTCCGGGCGGGCCGAAACCGCGCAGCAAAGGAACCCCTTCTTCGGGGCTCCTTGCCAAACGCCCATCACGGGCGCGATCAAGTGAGTGATCTAGCAGCAGCCGCTGTAGCAGCACAGACAGCATTGCGGCGGTCCTGCACAAGACGGCGGACCGAAGTCACCCTCGGCTGCCTGCGTGCTGGCCGAGAGATCCATCAGATCACCCAGCAACTCGGAGCTAACGTCCTTGAACACTTACTACCTCCTTGCGTACCGAATCGAGCTACTGCTCGACGAGCCGAGCGATCGTAACAGCAGAATCAGCGTTCTCCAGCGGGACTGAACGGAGGGTCAGTTATTCGCGGATTGCAGGCAACACTTATGTGGCAGGTACCCTGCGGCGGTGGTGACCGTCAGGGAAGGAGATGCCGGCAGGGCCGAAATCGCCTGGCGCCAACTGCTGGGCGATGATCGTGTCCTCTCGGGCTCCGGGGAGGTCGGTGAGTACGCCGGATCGACCCTGGCCCGCGCCCACGAGCCGGCGGGCGTGATCAAGGTCCGCAACCGGGACGAGGTCGTCGAGGTCGTTCGCGTCGCGGACCGCTGCGGGGTGCCGATATACCCGATTAGCAGGGGAAAGAACTGGGGTTACGGAGACGCCTGCCCGGTCGGGCCGGGCCAGTACGTCCTCGACCTCTCGGAGATGAACCGCATTCTCGAGGTCGATCCGGAGCTTGCCTATGCGGTCGTCGAGCCGGGCGTAACCCAGGCTCAGCTGCACGACCATCTGAGCCAGAAGGGCCACCGGCTCTGGTTTCCGTGCACGGCCAGCTCGCCGGACAGCAGCATCCTCGGGAACCTCCTCGAGCGCGGTGTCGGAGCGACTCCCTACGGAGATCACGCCGCCCACGCCTGCGGCATGGAGGTCGTGCTTGCCGATGGCACGGTGATCGAGACCGGACTCGCTCATTACCGCAACGCCCGCAGCAGATACGCCCACCGCTGGGGGGTGGGGCCACATCTCGACGGCCTCTTCTCGCAGTCGAATCTCGGCGTGGTGACGCGAGTGGGGGTCTGGCTGATGCCGAGCTCGGATTCGGTGGTCGCATTCACCTTGACGATGGAGAGGCCGGAGCAGCTCGCCGAGGCGATCGACCGCCTGCGGGGATTGCGATTCGACGGAACGCTCGAAGCGCCGGTCTTCATCGAGAACGACTTTCGCGCCCTGGCGAACCGGCGGACCTATCCCTGGAACGAAATGAGCGGCGAGACCCCCCTGCCGCGGCGGGCGGCGCTCCAGCTGCTGCGGGCCGGCCCGCTGGCGGGCGCCAACGGGCCCTGGAACGCGTTCGGGTCCCTCTACGGGACCAAGCGCCAGGTCCGGGCGGCGGTCCGCGATACCAGGGACGCGCTGCGGGGAATGGGCCGGCTCTACTTCACTTCAGAGCCGAGGCTGAAGCGGATCGAGCGCCTCTGGCGCCCGCTCGCCGCCCTCGGCATCAATCGCGGGCGTCAATTCGTGCAGCTGGCGCGGATCGCCCGCGCCGGAATGCAGCCGATCCGCGGCGTTCCCAGCTCGGCGGGCCTCTCGGTGTCGCGCTGGCGGCTGCGGCGCCGGGTCGATGGCTTTTGCGAAGACCCGACCCGGGAGGGCTGCGGGCTCTACTGGCTTGCCCCGGTATGCCCGGCGAGGGGATCGGAGGTTCGCCGCTGCACCGAGATAATCGAGCGCCAGATGCTGGCCGCCGGCTTCGAGCCCCTGATCCGGATCGCGTTCACCAGCGACCGGGCGGTCTTCGTGACCACGCTTTTGACCTTCGACCGCGACAACCCCGATGAGGCCGAGCGGGCGGCGGAGCTGCACCGTGGGTTGAGCGAGCTGCTGCTGGAGGAGGGCTACCCGCCCTACCGGGCGACGATCGAAAGCATGGACCTGCTCGACCCCGACGGATCGACGTTCTGGGGCACGGCCAAGGCGTTGAAGGACGCGCTGGACCCGAACGGGATCATCGCCCCCGGCCGCTACGAACCCCAGGCCGCCGCCGCATTCGGCGGCGAGGCGATCGCCGGCCTCGGTCGCAGGGAGGCGTGAGATGGCCGAGCTGACCGTCGAGCAGGCCGTCGAGGCGATCAACGAGGTGCTGGGGGAAAGGCACGGAGGATCGCCTGTGGGCGCCGAAGACCGCTTCGAGGACCTCGGGCTCGACAGCCTCGACGTGGCCGAGATCTTCCTTTATCTCGAAGAGCAGGCCGGCTGCCGGCTCGACCCCGAGTCCGCCGGGGTGCTGGAGCGAGTCGGCGACCTCGTCAACCTGAAAGCGCTCTAGCCGGCTTCAGCCTCGCCGTGTCGCCGCCCGGGCGACGACGGTCGCCAGTGCGATCGCCAACCCCGAGAACAGCCCCGCGGCCAGCAGGGCGTGAAAGATCGGAGCCAGCTTCCATCCCTCGATCGTCAGGGCCCGCATGCCCTCGAGCACGTAGGTGGTGGGGTTGACGGTCGCGATCACCTGCACCCAGTCCTTGAGCTGATCCTTGGGCACGAAGATCGGCGAAAGGAAGATCAGCGGAAAGTTGATCAGCGAGACCGCCTGCGCCGCCTGCGGGTTGCCCGTCCGCAGCCCGACCGCGACCGAGAACCCCGACAGGCCCAGACCCCAGATCAGCGCGATGCCGATCAGCGCCAGAAGCCCGAGCGCTCCGGTGGCCGGGTCGGCTCCGAGGACCAGCCCGACCGCGATCACCACGACGGACTGCATGAGGACCAGGCCGGCTCCAATCATGATCGGAGCGATCACCAGCGCCAGCCGCGAGAGCGGCATCGAAAGCTGGCGCCGAAAGTAGCCCGACTGAATGTCTCGCAGGAGCAGAAAGCCGGAGCTGCCGCCGGCGAGCCCCGCGAACAGCAGCGCCACCGGAAGGATGAAGTTCTGGTAGTTGCCGCCGACCAGTGCGGCGAGCCCGGTGCTGCCGCCGAGGATCCCGTCGTAGGTGATGAGGAAGAACGTGGTCGAGGCGAGGTTGATGACCAGCATCGCCGGGCTGCGGAACACCACCCGGGTCAGCCGGCGCAGAAGCAGGAGCGTCTGGCGCCAGACCGCCGCTGCATGCGGCGCGACGGGTTCCATCGCCGCCGGGCTCACTCGGCGCTCTCCGTGAAGAAACCGGCCGGCAGGTGGCGTCCGGTGAATTCCAGGAACACGTCGTCCAGCGACGGCGGGGTGATCGTCAGCCGCTCGGGCTCGATCCCCCGCTGCTGAAGGTCGCGCACGATCGAGGGCACGCGCGAAGCGCCGTCGGCGACGCTGATCCGCACCCGGTCGCCGTCCGCGACCGCGTCGGCGCCCAGCACCGCGAGGGCCTCGCCGCTTGCCTTCTCGTCGCGGAAGCTGATCTCGATGACGTCGCCGCCGAGGCGGCTCTTCAGCTCCCGCGGCGCCCCCTCGACGACGATCGACCCGGCGTCGATGATCGCCACCCGGTCGGCGAGCTGGTCGGCCTCCTCGAGGTACTGGGTGGTGAGCAGGATCGTCACCCCGCCGTCGCGCAGGGCGCGGATCTCTTCCCATACGGCTCGCCGCGAGACCGGGTCGAGCCCGGTCGTCGGCTCGTCGAGGAGCATCAGCCGCGGGCTGTGGACGAAGGTCAGCGCGAGGTCGAGCCGTCGCTGCATCCCCGCCGAGTAGGTCGCCAGCAGCCGGTCGCCGACGTCCTGCAGCTCGAAGAGCTCGAGCAGCTCGCGACAGCGGGCTCGCGCCGCCTCCCGGTCCATCCCGTAGAGCTGCGCATGAAGCTCGATCAGCTCGCGGCCGGTCGCCAGCTCGTCCAGCCCGGTCTGCTGCAGCGCCGCCCCGACCAGCAGGCGGACCGAGTCCGGCTCCGACGCCACCTCGAGGCCGGCGATCGTCGCCGAGCCGGCGCTTGGCAGCAGCAGGGTGGCGAGCATCAGGACCGTCGTCGTCTTGCCGGCGCCGTTCGGTCCCAGGAGGCCGAAGATCTCGCCCTCGCCGATCTCGAAGTCGATCCCGGCAACCGCCTCGACCCAGCCGTCGGAGGTGGGGAAGCGCTTGTAGAGACCCTCGGCGACGACCAGCGGGGCGCCGGCTGCGCCCGGGCCCGACTCGCTCACGCGGAGGCGGCAGTCGAGATCAGCCGCTCGTAAAGCTCGTCGTCGACGTCGAGGCCCTGGGCGTAGAGCTCCCACATGATCTCGCTCGTGCCACCCCCGAGCCGCGCCACCCTGATGTCGCGGAGCAGGCGCGGGAACGGTGTCTCGTCCTCGAGATATCCCGCCCCGCCGAACATGTGGGCGCACTCGCTCAGCACCCGCTCGCTGAGCTGCGCGGCGCTGCCTTTCGCCGCCGCCGCGACGCGCATCAGCGGTCCGTCCAGCTTCTTCCACCCTGCGGCGATCGAGTAGAGGCCGTTGCGGGCGAGCAGCAGGTCGCCGGCCAGCGAAGCCAGGCGCATCCGCAGTGCCTGGTGCTCGAAGAGCGGAGCCCCGAACTGGTGGCGGCGGTGAAGGTGGGTCGTGGCGAGGCGGACCGCGGTGTCCGAGCCACCGAGCGCCAAAGCCGCGGCGGCGAAGCGCTCGTAGGAGAGGCCCCAGTTCGCGGCGTGAAGGCCAAGTCCCTGCGACGCCATCAGCTGCCCGTCCCCGATCCGCCCGTCGATCGTCAGCCGCGAGGTCTGCAGGCTCCTGCAGCCGGTGGTCTGAAGTGTGCGTGCCTCGAACTGGGAGCTCTCCACCAGCGCCAGCGCCAGCCTGGAGCCGGTCAGCCCCGAGTCTCCCTGCAGCCGGCAGAGCACGATGCAGAAGTCAGCGGCCCCGGCGGGGCTGCAGAAGGCCTTCTCACCCTCGATCCGCCACTCGGCGCCATCCCGGCTGGCGGTGGTCTGGACCGATTCGAGGTCGGAGCCGCCGCCGAGCTCGGACGCGGCCACGCAGCCGATCGCCGCACCGTCGAGAACCGCCCGCAGCCACTCGGCAACCTCCGGGCTCTCGCCGAAGCGCCGCAGGATCGGAGCCACGGCCTCGGACTGGAGCATCAATCCCACCCCGATGCCCCCGACGAGCGACCGGCCCAGCTCCTCGGCGAAGACCAGCGCTTGGCCGACGTCTCCGTGCTCCGAGGCCCAGCGTTCGCGGAAGATGCCGGCCTTGCCCACCGCCTGCACCGCCTCGCGGGGGAAACGGCGTTCGGTTTCGGCCGCGTCGAACAGCGGTGAGACCGAGGTCTCGATCAGCTCCCGAACCCGCTGCCGGTACGCAGCCACCTGCGGCGAGCCCGTTCCCGCGGCAAGCAATGGCTCGCCGGCGGCCTGCTCACCGGCGGTCGTGGATTGACGCGTCGCGGCCATACGGTGCGGGGCGCAGTATGTCCGATCAACTGGTCAGCGAAGGTTCCTTCGCCGATCAGCCGCCCCGGCCGCAGTGCGCGTAGAGCTTCCAGGAGCCGTTGCGGGCGACGACCGTGAATCCCGGCGGCGGGTTGGACGTCAGCCGCCGCGGGTCGTTGGGGTCGAGGACGAAGTGGTGGACGACGTAGGAGTTGGCGGGATCGAGGAAGTAGCCGTGATCGGGCTGGCGCTGCTCGGTCGAGCTGATGATCTCCGACGGCCGCAGGCCCAGCCAGGCGGCGAGCCGCGGCACGGCACGGTGGTTGGGGACCGAGATCGGAACGCAGCTGTCCTTGAAGGCTCCCGAGTCGGCGAGCTTGTGGAGGTCGGACTCGATTCCGCTCTGGGCATCGAGGTCGCTGCGGACCGTCTTTATGTAGTCGAACTGCTGGTAGGCCTGGGCCGCGAAGGCGACCGCGACGACGACGGCGATCGCCTGCCAGCGCCGGCGCCATTGGTGCTTTGCGGGCAGCAGCCGCCAGCCGAGCACCGCCACGGCGCAGAAGACGCAGAGCAGCGCCGAGGCGAGCATCGTGTAGCGGGGGATGATCGCCAGGCCGGCGCAGGCGAGGACGCCGAAGGCAAGCCCCGCCAGCACCACCGCGACCACCCCGGTCAGCGCCCGCCGCCGCATCAAGGCGAGCCCGAGGACCATCCCCGCGGCCGCGGCGAGAATGCCCGGGAGCTGCATCACCTCGCCGAGCCGGCGCGGGCCGTAGACGATCAGGTCGACCGGCCCGGTCTGGCGGTCGAGCGTCTCGACGGTGTCGCGGGTGCCGGTAAAGGAATAGAGCGGGTCGCTGGTCGTGATCAGGTCGAAGAGGGCCCAGAGGACGGGGGCCGAGGCCGCGACGGCGACCCAGACCAGAACCTGGTTGCGGTCGAGCCCGGGCCGGCGGCGAACCGCAAGCCGGCCGCGTTCGGGGTCGGGCTCCAGCAGCAGGTAGGCGAAGTAGGCGGCGGAGAACAGCCAAGCCTCGGGCCGCAGCAGCCCGGCGACGGCGAGCAGCGCCAGCACCGGCCAGCCGGCGCGAGGACGCTTGGTCTCGATCACCAGCGCCGCCAGGACGAGGGCGATGTAGGGCAGGTCGACGTAGGCGCGCAGGCCGTTGCTGAGAAACGGAGCCCTCGTGATCACGATCGCCGCCGCGACGAGCCCGATCAGGCGGTCGAACCACAGCGAGCCGAGGCGGTAGACGAGGTAGGCGACCGCGCCCAGGGCCAGATAGGCGAGGACGGTGGTCAGGTCGGAGGCGGCGACGGCTCCGAAGGGCGAGAGCAGCGCCCCCCAGAGATCGGCCACGGGATGCGGGGTCGGGGGCAGCGGCGCCGAGTAGTCGAGGCTCGATCCGTGCGCCAGCTCATCCCCCCAGACCAGTGCGTAGACGGTGTCGTAGTTGGGGAACCCGAAGGGGAAGATCAGCCACAGCGTCAGCGCCACGGCGGAAATCGGGGCCAGCGGCCGAAGCTTGCGGAGCACCGGCGCAAGGTACAGCGGAGAGCCGCGGCGACCGCCGGGCGGCGGCCTTGGACCGGCCACAGGCCTGGGTAGACTCGCCCTCGTGACCGAGACCGCTTCCATGTACCGCCGCCACCGGCCCGGATCCTTCGACGAGGTCGTCGGCCAGCAGCACGTCGTGCGCACGCTGCGAAACGCGGTCGAGCAGGGCAAGGTCCACCACGCCTACCTGTTCGTCGGCTCGCGCGGCACCGGCAAGACCTCGATGGCGAAGATCCTCGCCCGCTCGCTGAACTGTGAGCAGGGACCAACGACGAAGCCCTGCGGGAAGTGCGAGTCCTGCCTGACGATCGCCGCCGGCACCTCGATGGACGTGATCGAGATGGACGCCGCCTCCAACCGCTCGGTCGACGACGTCCGCGACCTCCGCGAGCGGGTCGCCTACGCGCCGGCGGCCGGGCACTGGAAGGTCTACATCCTTGACGAGGCCCACATGCTGACCAAGGAGGCCTGGAACGCCTTCCTGAAGACGCTCGAGGAACCGCCCCCCAACACCGCCTTCGTCCTCGCCACGACCGAGGCGCACAAGGTGATGCCGACGATCGCCGACCGCTGCCAGCGCTTCGATTTCCAGCGCCCCTCGCTGGAGCAGATCGCCGAGGTCGTGAGGCGGGTGGCGTCGGCCGAGAAGCTCGAGATCGAGGACTCCGCGGTGGCGATGGTCTCGCGCTCGGCCGGGGGCAGCTTTCGCGACGCGCTGGCGACCCTCGATCAGCTGGTCGCCTTCGGCGGCGAGAAGGTCGAGCTCGACGCGGTGCTGGAGCTGCTGGGCGCCGCCGATGCCGACCTTCTCTTCGAGGCTGTCGACGCGGTCGCGGCCGAGGACCCCAAGGCGGCGCTGGAGGCGGTCGACCGCCTCTCCCGCTCGGGCCGCGATCCGGCCCAGTTCGCCCGCGACCTTCTCGCCCACCTTCGCCACCTGCTCGTGACCCAGACCACGGGAGAGCTCCCCGACGGCTTCGTCGTCACCGCCTCGGACCCGGGCAGGCTGCGCTCCCAGGCGGCCGAGATCGGCGCCGCGTCGCTGGTCCGAACGATCGACGAGCTGGCCGCCAGCCTCGCCGCGATGCGCGAGGGCGACGACGCCCGGATGGCGATCGAGCTGGCGCTGCTGAAGGCGGCCCGCCCCGACCTCGACCCGGCCGGCGAAGGCGTGATCCGCAGGCTGGAGCGGTTGGAGCGCCAGTTCGGCGGCGAGGCACCCGCCGCGGGGCTGGCTCCCAAGGCGTCGAAGAATGCGAGCGCGGCGCAGGCGGCCGCCGACCGGCCGGCGGAGCCCGAGCCCGAGCCCGCAGCCGAAGCCGGCGACGACCCTGAGCCCGAGGCCGAGCCCGAGCAGGCGGCCGCAGCGCCCGGGGAGAAGACCGAGGAGGTCGACCTCGAGCGGGTGCTGCGGGTCTGGCCGGCGGTGCTCGACCAGGTCCGCCAGTCGGGCTCGGCGATGCTCTCGGCGCTGTTCGAGGGCGCGCGCCCAATCGCGGTCGACAACGAGGAGGGGGTGCTGCGGATCGGCTTCCCGGCCGGTTCCACCTTCAACAAGCGCAAGGCCGAGGCGGCCGAGCATCGCGAGCGCTTCACCGAGGCGCTGCGGACGATCGTCGGCGAGCGGCTGCGCCCGGTCTACGTCCTGCTCGACGGCGATCCGACGGCGGATGGCCCGGTCGACGAAGAGGAGCTGCTGGAGAAGATCAAATCGGAGTTCGACGCCGAGGAGGTCCACCCCGAGCCGGAGGTCGAAGCAAGGAGCGAAACCTGATGGCGCGCGGAGGCGGACCGGGCGGCTTTGACATGAACGCGCTGCTCAAGCAGGCACAGCAGATGCAGGCGGACATGGCCAAGGCCCAGGAGCAGCTGGCATCCGAGGAGGTCGAGGCCAGCGCCGGCGGCGGGATGGTGAAGGTGAAGATGAGTGGCGATCTGCGCCTCAAGTCGATCGAGATCGATCCCGAGGCGATCGATCCCGAGGATGCCGAGATGCTGGCCGACATGGTGATGGCGGCGGTCAACGAGGCAATCCGCTCGGCCCAGGAGCTGGCGACGAGCAAGATGGGCGGCATCACCGGTGGACTCGGCGGGCTAGGGATGGCCGGGCCGGGGGGCGGGGGGCTCCCCGGGGTTTGAGTTCGGAGGGCCCGGCCCCGCTGGGCCGTCTGGTCGCCGAGCTTCAGAAGCTGCCCGGTATCGGCCAGCGCAGCGCGCAGCGGCTCGCCTTCCACCTCCTGCGGGCCGAGGACTCCGATGCCGAGGCGCTCGCGGATTCGATCCGCGAGGTGAAGGAGAAGGTCGGCCTCTGCGAGACCTGCTTCAACCTCGCCGAGGGGCCGCAGTGCCGGATCTGCGCCGACGCCTCGCGCGACGAGACGATGATCTGCGTCGTCGAGGAACCGGCCGACGTGATCCCGATCGAGCGCACCCACGAGTACCGCGGCGTCTACCACGTGCTCGGCGGAGCGCTTTCGCCGATCGACGGGATCGATCCCGAGGACCTGAAGATCTCCGAGCTGCTGCAGCGCGCGCGCTCCGACGGCGTGACCGAAGTCGTGCTCGCCACCAACCCGACGACGACCGGGGAAGCGACAGCGCTGCACATAGCCGAGGCGCTGCGCGGCGAGGTCGCCGTCACCCGGCTGGCCAGCGGGCTGCCGGTCGGCGCCGACCTCGAGCACGCCGACGAGGTCACCCTCGGCAAGGCGCTGGCGGGCAGGCAGGCCCTCTAGCGATGCCGGACGACAGCCCCGAGGAGCTGGTGAGGCGCGCCTATGTGGCCTTCTCGGAGCGGGACCTCGAGGCGCTGAAGGGCATCTCCGATCCCCAGATCGAGATCCACACCGTGACCGGCATGGTCGCCGGGCGCGACGAGCCCTACCGCGGCCACGCCGGGATCGAGGAGTACCTGCGCGACGTGGCCGAGCTCTGGGACGAGATCGAGCTGCTGCCGGGCGCCTTTCATCCCCTCTCGACGGGACGGCTCGTGGTCTTCGGCAGGGTCCGGGCCCGCCGCGAGCTGGCGGTGATCGACGCCCCCAACGCCTGGCTCTGGGAGGTCGGTGAGGGGCGGATCCGCTCCGCCCGCGTCTTCGGCGACCCACAGGCCGCACGCGAGCTGATCGATTAGACGTCTAGGGAAAATGGGTGATTGCGGGCAGAAGTACGAGAATTTGCGCACTTTTCCCGCTCCGGTGCTTACCATCGTCGCCTGATGACCGAGAACGGCACAGGGAACGGGAACGGCAACGGACTGCGGGCCCGCCTGACTACGGTTGACCGTTCGCGCGAGCAGATCGCCAAGGCCTGGCTGGTCGACGTGATCCTCAACTCCGATCTCTCCGACGTCGAGCAGATGCCGCTCGGCTGGGCCACGAGCGACCTGCCGCAGCTGATCAGCGACATCCTCGCCGCGGTCGGCAGCGACGAGAAGGCGCTCGATGCCGCCGTCCAGCGCGCATCGCGCCTGGCCGAGGAGCGCGGCAACTCCACCTCGCCCGCACAGCTGACGCGCGAGATCTCCTACCTTCACTCGGCCCTGCTGGCGACCCTGCGGATGGAGCTCTCCGACGCCGATCCCGAGCTCTTCGGCGAGGCCGCCGAGCGGCTGGCGGCATTGTTCACCCGGATCACCGGCCGTACGGTCGAGACCCTGACCCAGCAGACCGCCGGCACCGACCTGACGACCGGCCTTCTCAACGGCGGCCAGATGGAGCATCGTCTCGAGCAGATGGTCGCCCTGACCAAGCGCTACGGATCGCCGTTCGCGCTCCTGGTCCTCGACTTCGACGGCCCCGGTGCCCAGAACCCGGACGAGGCGATGGGCGTGCTCTCCCACGCCGTCCGCGGCAGCATCCGGCTCATGGACGAGGCCTTCCAGACCGAGGGCGACGGCCTCTACGTGCTGGCGCCCAACCAGACCGCCGAGTCGGCCGCGCAGATGGCGCGCCGGCTGACCGAGATTCTCGCCAGGCTCGAACGGGCCAGCGGGCTGCGGATCACGGTCTCGGCGGGGATCGTCGCCTGCCCGGAGCACGGGGAAGAGCCGTCGCAGCTTCTGCACGCCGCCGACACCGCGATGTGGCGTGCTCGCGCCACCGGCCAACCGGTGACGGTGGCCGGATTGCAAGACGGCTGACAGCCAGCCTGCAAGTTCCCTAACAGATTCCGGCAGGTTTGCCGATAAGCGCAGTAAACCTGCGCAATGCGCCGGGAATTGAGCTTCCGACGTTGAACCTGAGGGGGTCGATGATGAGTAGTGGAATCCGAACCAACGCCGCCGCGGAGATACTCGGCGTCAGTCCAAACACCCTGCGTAGCTGGGAACGGCGCTTCGGCTTTCCGCAGCCCGAGCGGACCCCCGGCAACCACCGCCAGTACGAGCTCGTCGAGCTTCAGACCCTGCGCGATGCGCTGGCCGAGACCGGCAACATCAGCACCGCGATCGAGCTCTCCCGTCAGCGCCAGAATGCGCCCGCGACCTCTTCCGGGCTGCACGCGGCGCTCGAGAGCTTTGACGAGGAGGCCGCCGAACGGGCGATGGAGGAGAGCCTTGCGCTGCGGCCCCTGGAGCGCTCGATCGAAGAGCTTCTGCTTCCGACCCTGGACCAGCTCGCGACCGAGCCCGACCGCAAGGCGGAGCTGGAGTTCGGCTGCCGCTGGGCGACGGGGTGGCTGCACGGCGCCCGCCGGCTGGCGCCGCCGGCGTCGCGCCCGGCTGGAGTCCTGCTGCTTGAGACCGGCGAGGATGCCGGGGTCGAGGCGGTCCACGCGCAGGCGCTGGACCTCGCCCTGCGCCGCGCGGGCTTCCGCGTCCTCGCGCTTTCCAGCGACCTCGGTGGCGACCGCCTCGAGCGGGCCCTGTCGGCGCTGGAGCCGACGGCGATCGTTCTCTGCGGACCGCAGGCCGCCGACACCGACGCCAACGGCCTGCTGCGCGAGATCCGCGGCTACGGCGTGCAGACGCCGCTCTACGCCTTCCGGGTCCCGGGCCTGCACGGCGATCAGGGAATACCGGTCGCCGACCTGCCGAGCCAGATCACCCAGGCGCTGAACTCGGATCTGCGCCGGCGCGCCGCCAACGCATTCGCCTGATCAGGCGCTTGCGGTAGAGCGTTCCCGAACCGCCGCCCTCCGGTGGCCGCCGTTGTACCGTGAAGGCGTGCGCAGGAGAATTCGCCTTCTGGGGGGCGGACGGCTGGCAGCGGTGATCGTCGCGGTGCTCGCCCTCGGCCTGCTGCTCGTCCCGGGGGCGTTGGCGCAGCCGGCCTATGCACCGCTCGACCAGCCCGGGCCTCCGCTCAGCATCCCCGCCGCCCAACTCGAGGCGTCGCTGAAGTGCAGCCCAGGAGTCCGCAACGCCTCCCGTGAACCGGTCCTGCTCAATCCCGCCACCGGGGTGACGCCCGAGCAGAACTATTCCTGGAACTACGAGCCGGCCTTCGACAAGCTGGGGATTCCCTGGTGCGCCTACACGGCGCCCTCCAACACCCTCGGCGACATCCAGGACTCGGGCGAGTACCTCGTCTTCAACATCCGCAAGATGTACGCAATGGCGGGGCGCCCGATCGCGGTGGTGGGCCACAGCCAGGGCGGCATGTCGATGCGCTGGCCGCTTCGCTTCTGGCCCGACACCCGTTCGATGGTCGACGACGTGATCGGCTTCTCGGGCTCCAACCACGGGACCACCGTGCAGTCACCCGGTGGTTGCGGCAGCGGCTGCCCGCCCGCCGACTGGCAGCAGTTCGCGGGCTCGAACTTCATCAAGGCGATCAACAGCTACGCCGAGACCTTCCCGGGAATCTCCTACACCGAGGTCTACACGCACAACGACGAAGTCGTGCAGCCGGCCACAGACAACCAGCACGCCAGCGCCGCCCTGCACACCGGCGGCGGCCAGATCACCAATGTCGCCACCCAAGACGTCTGCCCCACCGATCCCTACGAGCACCTCGGAATCGGCACCGAGGACCCAGTCGCCTACGCACTGGCGGTCGACGCGCTCACCCACCCCGGCCCCGCCTCACCGGGCAGGATCAGCCCGACCGTCTGCACCCAGGCGATGATGCCGGGCGTCGACCCCCTGTCGGCGAACACCTACGAGCAGCAGCTCGCATCGGCCCCGGGACTGATCGCGGTCGCGTCGCCGGTCAATGCTGTCGGCGCCCCGGAGGTCAACGAGGAGCCGGCACTGCGCTGCTACGTCTTCGCCACTTGCGCCGGCGCCAACGCGGCGTCGCTGCGGGCGAGCGTGAAGCCGCGCCATCCGAGGCCCGGCCGCCGGGTTCGCTTCCGCATTCGGGCCCGGGTCCTGGAGGGCACGCAAATGCTCCCGGTGCAGGGTGCCAGCGTTCGATTCGGGCGCAAGCTGCTGCGCCGGCAGACGAACGCGAAGGGAAAGCTGACCGTGCGGAGGCGGCTAAAGGCAGGGCGCAGGTACCGGATAGTCGTCTCGCTGCAGGGCACCAACCCGGGAACCGTCCGGGTCCATGCGCGCCATCGCCGCTAGCGGGCGGACCCACTTCAGCTGATCGGTGGTGCCGCCGCCTCCTCGACCCCGGCCGCGGCGAGGCGGTCGCAGATCGCGGTCAACTTCTCGGTGTCGAGGTAGGCGTGGATGTACGTTGCCTTGCCGCGCTGGAGTCTGATCCAGTGGGCGCCCTCGTTCTCGTAGGCGACGCCGTCGACGGCATGGCCGTGGTCGGTCCATTCGACCGCGACCATCATGTCCCAGGGCCAGCCCGTGACGGAGATCCGCCGAACCTCGAAGTGGAGTTCGGGGATAAGGCGGTAGAGGCGTTCGAACCAGCGCTCCAACGCCTGCTTGGAGTGGCGCTCACCGCCGATCGCGTTGTCGCCCGGAAACACGTGGTGGACGTCGGGCGCGACATCCTTTGCTGCCGACTCCCAGTCGCCGCGGCTGAGAGCGTCGAATGTGGCCTGGGCCTTGCGTCGCGCTATTGCCTTGTACATCGATGCACCTCAGGCGGCGCCCGGTTCAGCGCCCCGGGGCGGCCGCGGATCCTCGGACTCGGTGAAGCCGAGCCGGTCGTGCAGGCGGCGGAGCGGTTTCGGCGCCCACCAGTTCCACTTGCCGAGTAGCTCCATCAGCGATGGGACCAGGAGCGCCCTGATGATCGACGCGTCGATCAAAACCGCCAGCGCGGTACCGACCCCGTTCTCCTTGATGAAAATGATCTTCGAGGTCGCAAAGGCGCCGATCGCGACCGCGAACAGCAGCGCCGCCGCGGTGACTATCCGCCCGGTGCGTTCGAGGCCGATCGCCACCGCCTCGCCGTCGGGGGCGCCGTGGTCGCGGGCCTCCTTGATCCGCGAGAGCAGGAAGACGGCGTAGTCGGTCGAGAGCCCGAAGGCGACCGCGAAGAGCAGGATCGGCATCGTCTGCTCCAGGGCACCCTGGCCGCTATAGGAGAGCAATCCCTCGAGCCGGCCGTCCTGGAAGATGAAGACGAGGATCCCGAACACGGCGCTGAGGTTGAGGACGTTCATCAGCAGCGACTTGACCGGCAGAACCACCGAGCCTGTCATCAGGAAGAGGATCACCAGCGTCGCGACGACGATGATCGCCACCGCGATCGGCAGGTGGCGCGCGAGGCTGTGCTGGAAGTCGACGAAGTCGGCTGTCGCCCCGGTGACAAGGACTTGGCTGCCGGCCGGTTGCGGTTGATCCCTGATCTGGCGAACCGAGGTCTTGCTCGAGTCGGTCAGAAAGGCACTCTTCGACGGCGCCTGGATCAGGGTCACCCCGTTGCCGAGGCGTTGGGGCGGCAGCGCGGCACCGACCCCCGGCACCCGGCTGACCTCGGCGCGGACCTTGGCAGCGGCCTTTGGCCCGCCGCCATCTACGACGACCTGGATCGGGGTGTCGCGGTAGGGCGGAAAATCGGTCCGCATCGCCGCGTAGACCTGGCGCGCGCTCGCGTCCTTGGGCAGGATCGAGGGGTCGACCTCTGTGAACTTGATCGCGTAGAACGGAATCCCAAGCACCAGCAGCAGGCCCGCGCTGGCGGTGGCGATCGGGATCGGGCGCCGCATCACGAAGCGCGAGAGCCGGTACCAGAACCCGTCCTTGGCCGGGCGGGCGTCGCGCTCGGCCCGGCGGGCGAGGAACGACGGTGACAGGGAGTTGACGCGGTTGCCGAGCAGCGCCAGCACGGCGGGCAGCACCGTCAGCGCCACGCTGGCGGCGAGCAGCGCCACCAGCGCGCCGCCCAGGCCCATCGAATAGAGGAAGCGCTGCGGGAAGACGAGCAGCGAGGCGAGCGCGGCGGCGACGGTGAGCGAGGAGAAGAGGACGGTGCGCCCGGCGGTTGCCATCGTCACCCGCATGGCGGTCAGGCCGGGGCCACTCTTGGCTATCTCCTCGCGGTAGCGGGAGACGACAAAGAGGCTGTAATCGATCGCCAGCCCGAGCCCGAGCCCGGTGGTCAGGTTGAGGGCAAAGATCGACACCGAGACGAACTCACTCGCCAGCCGCAGGACGAGGAATGTGCCGACGATCGCGAAGGCTCCGATCAGCGGCGGCAGAAGCGCCGCGACCCCGCTGCGGAAGAACCAGAAAGAGAGCAGGAAGAGCAGCGGGAAGGCGAGCATCTCGGCGATCCGCAGGTCCTTCTCGACCTGGTCGTTGACCTGCTGCTGGGCCAGCGCCGGGCCGCCGACCAGCACCCCCGTGCGGTGTTCGAGCTGAAGTTGGTCGTCGACCTGCTTTGCCGCGTCCTGGAGCTCCTTGTCGCCGGTCGGCTTCAGGGCGACGGCGACGTAGGTCGAGTTGCCGTCGCGGGAGACGAAGGCGCGGGAGCCGCTGTCGTAATAGCCGTTGACCGAGGCGACGAGCGGCCGCCTGCGAAGCCAGCCCTCGATTCCCTCGACCCGCCGGCGGGTGGCCGGATCGGAGACCTTTGCGTGCTGGACGAGCACGACGAGGGCGGTGCTGCGATAGCCGGCGTCCTCGAGCAGGTTGGTCGCCTTGACCGTCTCGGTTGCCGGATCGTCGGCGCCGTAGGGGGCGAGACGGTTTGCTACCGAGCCGCCCAGCGCCCCGGCGACGGCAAAGAACAGCGCTCCGAAGAGCACGACTCGCTTCGCGCGGCGATCGGCGAGACGCGCAAGTGCGTCGAACATCAGCTTGCCTCCTTCTCCTCTGTCTCGGCGAGCAGCTGCCCCTGCATCCGCTCGCACCAGTCCGAATACCACTCGTTGAGCTCGATCCCGCCCCGCAGCACCATCAGCGGATAGCCGCCCGCGGCCACCGCCATCGGCTCGACCTCGCGCAGATGCGCGACCGTCTCCTGCGAGCGCTCGCGCATCGCGCGCAGCGTCTGCACCGCATCCTCGGGCGGCAGGGCGCCGGCGAAGAAGAGCTTCAGCAGGCCCTCGTCGCGGGTTTCGAAGGTCGTCGGCGGCCGCCGCAGCCAGGCCCGCAGCTCCTTGCGGCCGGCGGCGGTGAGCCGGTAGACGGTCCGCTTGCGGCCGTCACGCGAGGCGTCTGAGCCCTCGACCAGGCCTTGATCCGCCAGCCGCCGCAGCTCGGGGTAGATCTGCCCGTAGCTCGCGGCCCAGAAGAAGCGGGTCGAGTTGTCGACGATCGACTTGATCTCATAGCCCGATCGCGGCTCGGTGTGCAGCAGGCCGAGGATCACGTAGGCGGTGGGGCTCAGTTCCATCTCCATATATGTATCGGCGCGATATATCAGCGTGTGTGATCTGCCTCACGCCCCGTGCGGTCCTTATCCTCAGCCGTCATGGATGCGAGCAGCGAGATCGTGGTGATGAAGTTCGGCGGCACCTCCGTCGCCGGCTCGGAGCAGATCGTCCGCGCCGCGGGGCGGATCGTCGCCGCGCGTGAGGCGGGCAGCAGGGTGGTGGCGGTGCTCTCGGCCCGCGGCAAGACCACCGACGAGCTGACCCAGATGGCGTTCGAGATCTCGCCGCGGCCGAAGCCGCGCGAGCTCGACATGCTGCTCTCGACCGGTGAGCGGATCTCCTGCGCGCTGTGCGCAATGGCGATCCACGACATGGGCCACGAGGCGATCTCACTGACCGGCTCGCAGGCCGGGATCGTCACCGACTCCTCGCACACCAAGGCGCGGATCATCGACATCCGCGCCGACCGCATCCGCGAGGCGCTGGGGGAGGACCGGATCGTCCTGGTCGCGGGTTTTCAGGGCGTCTCGACCGAGAGCCACGACGTGACGACGCTGGGGCGGGGCGGCTCCGACACGACCGCGGTCGCACTCGCCGCCGCGCTCGGTGCCGGCGTCTGCGAGATCTACACCGACGTCGCCGGCGTCTTCAGCGCCGATCCGCGGATCGCCCCCGACGCCCGCAAGCTGCCGATGGTCTCCTACGAGGAGATGCTGGAGATGTCGGCCTCGGGCGCGAAGGTGCTGCAGCTGCGGTCGGTCGAGTACGCGCGCAACCACGGTGTGCGCATCCACTGCCGCAGTTCGTTCGAGGACGGCCCCGGTACCCTCGTCCTGCCCGAGGACGAGACGATGGAACGCCCGATGGTCACAGCCGTAACCCACTCCGACGGGGAGGCGCGAGTCACCCTGACCGGCGTGCGCGACGAGCCAGGGGTCGCGGGGCGGATCTTCGGCGCCCTCGCCGAGGGCGACGTCAACGTCGACATGATCATCCAGAACGAGCCGGTCTCCGCCGACGACCTCGCCGACCTCTCGTTCACGGTCGAGCGCGACGACCTGGCGACCGCGCGCGACGTGATTGCCGGCCTCGACGGCGTCAGCAGCGGGATCGAGACCAACGAGCGGATCGGCAAGGTCTCGATCGTCGGCGCCGGCATGCGCAGCCATCCCGGCGTCGCCGCGAAGGTCTTTCAGATCCTCGGCGGCGAGGGGATCAACATCGAGATGATCTCCACCTCGCCGATCAAGATCTCCTGCGTGATCGATGCCGACCAGGTCGGCAACGCGGTCAAGGCCCTGCACGAGACGTTCGAGCTCGGCTCCGACGCGGTCCGGCGTGAGGACCCGATGGGCAGCGAGCACCGGCCCCGGGTCGAGCCCGGGGAGGGCGAGCAGGATGCAGCCTGACGGCTACCGGGTCGGCGTCGTCGGCGCCACCGGCGCGGTCGGCTCGACGATCCTCGAGGTCCTCGCAGAGCGCAGCTTCCCGGCTCGCGAGATCGTCCCCTACGCCTCGGAGCGCTCGGCCGGCAAGCAGCTTCCCTACAACGGCACCGTGCTCGAGTGCCGGCGCCTGGCCGACGACTCGATCGAAGGGCTCGACGTCGTGCTCAGCTCGGCCGGCGGGGCGATCAGCGCCGAGTGGGCGCCGAAGCTCGTCGCCGCCGGCGCGGTGGTGATCGACAACACCAGCTACTGGCGCATGCACGACGACGTGCCGCTGGTCGTCGCCGAGGTCAACCCCGATGCCGCCGCCTCGCACCACGGGATCGTCGCCAACCCCAACTGCTCGACGATGCAGATGGTTGTCGCCCTGGCCCCGATCCACCGCGCGGTCGGCATCGAGAGGATCGTCGTCTCGACCTACCAGTCGGTCTCCGGCACCGGGCAGAGCGCGGTCGACGAGCTGCTGGCGCAGTCCCGGGCGGTGCTGGCGGGGGAGGAGCCCGAGCCGAGCGTCTATCCGCACCGGATCGCCTTCAACGTCCTGCCCCAGGTCGAGACCTTCAGCGAAGGCGACGACTACACGACCGAAGAGCGCAAGATGATGGCCGAGACGCGCAAGATCCTCGGCGCCGGTGAGGAGCTGGCGATCTCGGCGACCTGTGTACGGGTTCCGGTGGTCACTGGGCACTCGGAGTCGGTCAACGTCGAGACCGCCGAGGACCTCTCGCCCGATGCCTGCCGCGAGCTGCTCAGCTCGGCACCCGGGGTCGTCGTGGTCGACAGCCCCGAGCAGGCCGTCTATCCGCTCGCCAGCGCGGCTGCCGGACAGGACGAGGTGCTGGTCGGGCGAATCCGCCGCGACCCCGATCGCGATCGCTGCCTCAACCTCTGGATCGTCGGCGACAACCTGCGCAAGGGCGCCGCCACCAACGCGGTCCAGATCGCCGAGCTGCTCGCGAGCAACGATCTCCTGCGACGATAGACGCCGATGGGTAGGCGCTCGCAGGGTTTGGGATTGCGGCTGTTGCTGGTCGGGCTTCTCGCCTCGTTGGGATTCGGGGTCGTTGCCGCGCCCGCCTCGGCGGCGGTGCCGACGGTCCGCCACCTGTTCGTGATCGTGCTCGAGAACGAGTCCTACAGCGCGACCTTCGGGCCGTCCCCGGGCTCGCCCTACCTCGCCAAGACGCTGACCGCCGACGGTGCGCTGCTGACCCATTACTACGCGACCGGGCACCAGAGCCTCGACAACTACATCACGATGATCAGCGGCCAGCCGCCGAACGTCCAAACGCAGTCTGATTGCCAGACGTACAACGACTTCCCGCCTGGCCCTTTGACCTCGATCGGCTCCGACGGCATCGTCACCGGCCAGGGTTGCGTCTACCCGGCTCAGACCCAGACCGTCGTCAACCAGCTCGACAGCGACGGCCTGACCTGGAAGGGCTACGCGCAGGACATGGCCAACTCGGTCGCCTCGGGGCAGCCAGCCAGCTGCCGTCACCCGAACCTGAACAGCCAGGACGGCACCCAGACCGCGAAGGCCAACGACCAGTACGCCGCCCGCCACGTCCCCTTTGTCTACTTCCACTCGATCATCGACACGCCCTCCTGCGCCGCCGACGTCGTCGATCTCAACCAGCTCCCCGGCGATCTCAGGCAGGCCGCGACGATGCCGAACTACGCCTTCATCACCCCCGACCTCTGCGCCGACGGCCACGACGCGACCTGTGCCGACGGCAAGTCGCCGGGCGGCTACGCAGGGATCGAGGCCTTCCTGCGCGAGTGGGTGCCGCGGATCGTCAACTCGCCCGCCTACGAGGACCGGGGGATGCTGCTGGTCACCTTCGACGAGTCCGAGAGCGACGACGCCAGCGCCTGCTGCAACGAGCCGTCGGGCCCCAACACGCCCAATCCCGGCGCCCTGACCGCCGGCCCGGGCGGCGGGCGGGTCGGCGCCGTGGCGCTGTCGCCCTGCATCCAGCCGGGGACCGCTTCCAACCGCCCCTACAACCACTACAGCATGCTGCGCTGGGTCGAGGACAACTTCGGTCTCGGCTATCTCGGCTACGCCGCCCAGGCGGGCCTGAGCTCGTTCGGATCCGACGTCTTCACACGCCCCGGGTGCGGCGAGCAGCTGCAGATCAAGGTCAGACCGCGCCACCCGCGAGCCGGAAAGCGGACCCTGTTCCGGATCCGCGTCGTCTCTCCGCTCAGCCGCTGCACGGTCGGGGTCCGGATCGGCTTCGCCGGCAAGCACCGGATCACGAATGCCCTCGGCAAGGCGCGGATCCGCAAGCGCTTCGGGCACCGGGGCCGGCGCTTCGTTCACGCCAGCGCGCCAGGCTGCGACTCGGCCCAGAAGCGGGTTCGCATCCGCCGCAGGCGCTGAGGGGGGCCGCATTTCCCCGGACGTTGCGGAAACGCCTTCGGCGGCCCCCTAGACAGGCTCGGGGACGGGCGCTAGGTTCACCTCCGCGACCGGGAGAGAGAGGAAACCCGCAGAAGCCAGCGGTGACCAATCTCGACAGGTGACGAGAAAGCTTTGTAAGCGCGAAGGCTACGCGCGACAGGCCAACCGTCACCCCCGGTCGCTTTTTCGTGCCCCGGTGCCAGCCTCGTCCGACGCCGCCTCTACTTTGGCCCGCGCGGCATCGAATGCCGCCGGTCAAAGGAGTCACCTGTCCTCCAAGGCCGTGCGACCCGGGCGCAATGGGAGCCGGGCGCCGCAGGGCTCACCCGGGCACTGCTGCGGCTAGCCCGCCCGCTCCCGCTTCAGGCTGCGGTCAGCTGGCTCAGCCGCTCCTCGACCCAACCGGTCGAGGCGATGTGCTTCGGCATCCCGAGCTGCTTGGGCTCCAGGCCCAGAGCCAGGCCGACCAGCTGCGGCAGGTGCAGCACCGCGAGGCCGAGGTCGCGGTTTACGACCTTGGCCGCCTCGGGTTGCTGCATGTCGAGGTTGAGGTGGCAGAGGGGGCAGGGGGTGACGAGGCAGTCGGCACCGGCGTCGAGCGCGTCGCCGACGTGGGTTCCGGCCTGGCGCAGCGAGGTCTCGCGGTTCAGGGTGATGACCGGGAAGCCGCAGCATTTGCGGGCGCCGTCGTAGTCGACGACCTCGCCGCCGAGGGCCTCGATCAGCTGCTCGAGGTAGAGATCGCGCTCGGGATGCTCCTCGTAGCCGAGCCGGTGCTTGGGGCGGACGATGTAGCAGCCGTAGAACGGCCCCACCCGCAGCCCGGTCAGCGGCCGGGTGACCTTCGCCTTCAGCTCATCGAGGCCGTAGTCCTCGACCAGCAGCCAGAGGAAGTTCTTGTTCGTCCAGCCGTCCTTGTCTTTGACGTACTCCAGCCCCTTGCCGGAGAGCACTTCGTTGATGTGCGAGCGGTAGGCCGAGTCGGCGTCGAGCCGCTGCTGGCACTCGGACTGGGCGCCCTGGCAGGTCGAGCAGATGTTCATCATCTGCAGGCCGGTCTGCTGGGCGAGGGCGAAGGTGCGGGCGTTGAGGGTGTCGGCGAGCTCCTGGTTGTGCTCGGCGATCACCCCGGCGCCGCAGCAGTTGGCGCGATCCAGCTCGACCAGCTCGATCCCCAGCTGGTCCGCCACCAGGCCCATCGATCCGTGCAGCTCGGGCGTGAAGCCGCGCGAGACACAGCCCGGCCAGTAGGCGACTTTCATGCGTCTCCCTCCTCGTCGGGCTCGGGTTCGACATCGGCCTCGGGCGTCGGCTGCTCGCCTTCGCCGGCCTGCGCCTGTGAGGGCGTCTGGCCCTCGTCCTCCTCGCCGCCCTCGCCCTTGATGTAGAGGTTGAGCTCGGTGCCGTGCTCCTCGGCGTGGGCGAAGATCTCCTGGACCTCGTCCTGGGCGCCGTCGGGAAGCTTCGAATGCACGCCGGGGATCAGCTTCGGCAGCGAGCGCATCTTGCCGCTGCGGATTCCGCGCACGGCGGTCGGGATCGAGCCGAGCAGCCCGGTGATCGCGCCCTTGCTGGGCTTCAGCTTGCCCTTGATGCCCTGCGCGTAGGACTCCTGCAGCAGCAGCGACTCGTCGAGGGTTCCCTTCTTCTCGATGATGTTGGTGAACGCGGCCTCGTGGCGGTGGCCGTTGTTGACATCGTCGATCTCCTCGTCACGGGTCGCGAGGCGGCGCAGGCGCATGATCTGGTCCATCGGCGCGACGCCCTTCGGGCAGGCGTCGATGCAGCTGAAGCAGTGGGTGCAGTCGTAGATCCCGTGCGGGTCCTGGGCGAGGTCGTAGAGCCGTTCGCGGGTCTCGGCGTCGCGCGGGTCGCCGACGAAGCGGTAGGCCTTGGCCAGTGCGGCGGGCCCGACGAAGTCGGGGTCGGCCTCCATCGAGAGGCAGGACGAGACGCAGGCGCCGCACTGGATGCAGGCCATCGACTGGGTGATGTCGATCATCGACTCCGGCGGCACCACGTACTCGCGCTCCGGCGGCTCGCCGGCCGGCAGCAGCCAGGGGGTGACGCGGCGGATCTTCGTCCAGTGGGTCGACTCCATGTCGACCACGAGGTCCTTGACCACCGGCATGTTGCCCATCGGCTCGACGACTATGGGTTGCGGGCCGTCTCCGTTCGCGGGGGTTCCCTCGTCGCTGACGGTGCCGCCGTTGCGGCGGTTGGCGGCCGCGTGGGCCTCGCCGAGCTGGGTCTTGCAGGCCAGCGTCGACTGGCCGTTGATCTTGCAGCCGCAGGAGCCGCAGATCGCCGCCCGGCAGGAGCAGCGCACGGCGAGGCTGCCATCCTCGCGGTCCTTGGCCTGCAGGATCCCGTCGAGGACCGAGAGCGACTCCTCGAGCTCGACGTCGAACTCCTCCCAGTAGGGCCCTGCGCCCGACTCGGGCTGATAGCGGCGGATCTTCAGCTTGTATTCGGCCATCAGTAGGTGCGCTCCTCAGGCTGCCATTGGGTGATCGTCACGTCGGAGTAGCTGATCTGGGGCCCATCGCCATTCATCGAGAGGTCGATGTGCTTGAGCCAATCATCGTCGTTTCGCTCCGGGAAGTCGGTCCGGTACTGGGCGCCGCGGCTCTCGGTGCGGTGCAGGGCCCCGACGCAGATGCACTCGGCGTTGTCGAGCATGAAGCCGAGCTCGATCGCGCCGAGGATGTCCTGGTTGAAGATCGCGCCGCGGTCGTCGATGTAGGCGCTGCGGTGACGCTCCTTGAGCTCCTTGACCGTCTCCAGGGCGAACTTGATCCCGTCGGCGTCGCGGAAGACGCTGACGTGCTCGTCCATCACCTTGCCCAGTTCGCGGCGGATCTCCGAGATCCGCTGGCCCGAGCCCTTCTCGCGGCCGGAGATCTCGGCGATCGCGGCTCCCTCGTCGTCGAGGATCGCCTCTGAAACCTGCGGGATCTCGATCCGCTTCGCCCGCGCCGCCGCGTCCTTGCCCGAGCGGCGTCCGAAGATCAGCGTGTCGAGCAGCGAGTTGGCGCCGAGCCGGTTGCCGCCGTGCACCGAGACGCAGGCGACCTCGCCGGCGGCGTAAAGGCCGGGGATCTCGGTGGCGCCGTCGGTATCGGTCTTGATGCCGCCCATCACGTAGTGGTTCCCGGGCTTGATGTGGATCGGCTCGCGGGTGATGTCGACGCCGGCGAAATCGCGCCCGACGAGGACGATCTCGCGCAGCGCCTCGTGGATCCGCTTGCGCGGCACGACGGTGATGTCGAGGGCGACGGTGCCGTCGGGAAAGCCGCGGCCCTCGTTGATCTCGGTCTGCTCGGCGCGCGAGACGACGTCGCGCGAGGCCAGCTCCATCTTGTTCGGCGCGTACTTCTCCATGAAGCGCTCGCCGTTGGCGTTCAGAAGCTGGGCGCCCTCGCCGCGGGCGCCCTCGGTGATCAGAAAGCCCTTCCCGGCCAGCGTCGTCGGGTGGTACTGGACCATCTCCATGTCCATCAGCTTCGCCCCGACGCGGTAGGCCATCGCGATCCCGTCGCCGGTGCAGATCAGCGCGTTGGTGGTCGGCTGGAAGACCTGGCCGTTGCCGCCGGTGGCGAGGATCACCGCCTTGGCGCGGAACAGCTCCATCGTGCCGTCGGCGATGTTGCGGGTCACCACGCCGCAGCAGTTGCCGTCGTCGTCGAGCGCCAGCGCGGTCGAGAACCACTCCTCGTAGCGGGCGATCGCGTCGGAGAACTTCATCAGCTGCTCGTAGAGGACGTGCATGATCGCCTGCCCGGTGATGTCGGCGACGTAGTAGGTGCGGGCCTGCGAGGCGCCGCCGAAGGCGCGGGTGCCGAGCTTTCCCTCCTCGTTGCGGTGGAAGGTGACCCCGAGGTGCTCGAGGTGGAGGATCTCCTCCGGCGCCTCGCGGGTCATGATCTCGATCGCGTCCTGGTCGCCGAGGTAGTCGGAGCCCTTGACCGTGTCGAAGGCGTGCGACTCCCAGGAGTCGCCTGGGTTCAGCGCCGCGTTGATCCCGCCCTGGGCCGCGTTGGAATGCGAGCGCACGGGGTGGACCTTGCTGATGATCCCCACCGAAACACCCTCTTCTGCCGCAGCCAGGGCGGCGCGCTGCCCCGCCAGGCCGGCTCCGATCACAAGTACGTCGTGCTCGGGCACCGGCGCTACCTCGTGCGTGCTCGGGCGAGCGAAAACCGAGCGAGCCGAGGAGGCAGGGAGCGATGCGTGCCACGGGCACGCGAGCGACTGACGACGCAGGCTCGCGAACGGTTTGCAGCCGCCCGAGTGTGGGCGAGGTGGCGTCGGGGTCCGCTAGGCACTCTGCGGCCATCCTATAGAGCGCAAGACCGAGGAAATGCTCGGGATTCAGGCGCCGACGGTGGTCTAGAAGCCCGAACCGGTGCCGGTGGCGTCCCGCAGCGCGCGGCCAACCTGTTCGGCGGTGACGACCCCGCGCAGGCGCCCGTCGGCGTCGACCGCCATCAGCGCCCCGAGGCGGCGCAGCGCCTCGTTGCCGAGCAGCGCCTCGAGCGGATCGTCGAGGTTGACGTGCAGCGAGCCGGGATCCGGCTCGACCAGCTCGCCGACCCGGGCGGTCGCCCGGTTCGTCTCGGGGACCTGGTCGGCGCTCTCGCGGATCAGCAGTCCCTTGAACCTCTGCGCCGCGTCGACGACCGGGAACCAGGGCCAGCGGTAGCGCAGGAAGTACTCGTCGATCGCCTGCTCGACGCTCAGCTCGTCCGAAATCGCGACTGGCTCGTTGTCCATCACGTCGGCGACCCGCACTCCCTCGATCCGGGTGCTGATCGCGGTCTGGAAGACGGCCGCCCGGGCGGCGCCGTTGATCATCACCCCGATCAGCCCCAGCCATATGCCGTCGAAGGTGTCGCCGCTGATCACGAGCAGGATCCCTGCGGCGATGAACAGATAGGCGAATCCCTGGCCGAGCGTCGCCGCGAGGCGGGTCGCGGAGTTGCGGTTGCCGGTCCGCCACCAGGCGATCGCGCGGACGATGCGGCCGCCGTCCATCGGGAAGGCGGGCAGCAGGTTGAAGCCGAGCAGCAGGACGTTGATCGCCGCCAGCCAGGCGGCCATCGCGAGGAGGCCCGAGACCGAGGAGTTGGTGTGGCCGATCGCGGCGTCGCTGAAGTCGTGCCATCCGGCCGCCGCCGTGCCGACGGCGGTCAGGGCGATCGCGATCAGCAGGGTGACCAGCGGGCCCGCGGCGGCGATCTCGAACTCCGCCCTGGGCGAGTCGGCGTCGCGATCCATCCGCGCCACGCCGCCGAAGATCCAGAGCTGAATCGACGAGATTCCGACCCCGCGGCGAATCGCCACGAACGCGTGGCCGAGCTCGTGCAGCAGGATCGAGCCGAAGAACCCGACCGCCGTCGCCACCGCGAGAGCGTAGGCGTCGAATGACCCGCGGGCGCCGAGCAGGTCTCCGTAGGAGCTCGAGAACAGGACGATGAAGACGAAAAGGACGATGAACCACGGCCAATCGGCCGCGATCCGGATTCCGCGGACATGGAAGAGCGTTATCGAGCCGCCACTCATCTGCCCAGCAATGGTAGGCGCAGGGGGCGCCGAGCTAGGCTGGCTCGCTCGATGAGCACGATCGAGTCCAACAGCGCGATCGCCGAACGGCTCGGGAATCCGGACCGCGACTGGATGCGATCGCGGGTCGAGCAGCTGGAGCGGATCCAGCGCCCGTCCGCCTCCGACGGCGAGCGCGAGGCTGCGGAGTGGCTGGTCGAGCAGTTCGCCGAGCTCGGGGTCACGGCCCGGATCGAGGTCGAGCCGGCGCACGGCACCTACTGGTGGCCGCTGGGCATCGGCGCCGCCGCAGGCGCGCTGGGCGGAATCGCCGCACTGCGCGGCCGGCGCGGGCTCGGGTTCGCGCTCGGGGCGCTGGGGGCCGCGGGGATCGCCGACGACTTCCCGCCCGGGCAGCGTCGCCTGCGCCGCCTGCTTCCCAGGCGCAGGACCTACAACGTCGTCGCCGAGCTGGGGCCGGCCGAGGCCGAGCGCACCGTGGTCCTGGTCGGCCACCACGACGCGGCCCACCCGGGGATCGTGTTTCACCCCGCGATCCCGCAGACGATCGCCGACAGGTTCCCGCAGGTCTTCGAGCGCGTCGACACCAGCCCGCCGCTGATGGCGCCGGTGATCGGCGGCCCGGTGCTCGCCGCAATCGGCGCCCTGACCGGCAGCCGCCTGCTCTCCAGGCTCGGGGTTCTGTTCGGGGCCGGCAGCGCGGCGGCGATGGCCGATATCGGGCTGCGGGAGGCGGTGCCGGGCGCCAACGACAACGGCACCGCTGTGGCGGCGCTGCTGGCGCTCGCCCGGCGGCTGCAGGAATCTCCGACGGGGGAGGGCACGCGCGTGATCCTGCTCTCGACCGGCTCGGAGGAGTCCTTCAGCGAGGGTATGAAGGCCTTCGGCGAGCGCCACTTCGGGGAGCTGCCGACCGACTCGACCTTCTTCGTCTGCCTGGAGACGCTCGGCGCCGAGCACGCGATGGTGCTGCGGGGCGAGGGCTTTTTGCGCATGCGCGAATACCCCCCGGCGGCGCTGGCGCTGGTCGATGGCCTGGCCGAGGAGCTGGGGATCTGGTTGTTTCCCAACCTCAGGCTGCGCAACGGGACCGACGGGCTGGAGGCGCTGGCCGCCGGCTATCCGACGATCGCGCTGTGCTCATGCACCGAGCACAAGCAGCCGGGCAACTACCACTGGCATGACGACGTCGCCGAAAACGTCAACTTCGAGACCCTGTCCGACTGCGTGCGGCTCGCCGAGGCCCTGATCCGGCGCCTGGAGGAGCGCTGGGTATAGTGCGGCCCAAGTTTTAGCGTTTCTTCACAAAAGCGCAGGATCTTTGGCCGCGCAATCGAATCAGTCGGGGGTAGAAATGGATCTGGGCGTATTCGAAATCAGAGGCGACGCAGAGCGGCTGGGACAGCGATGGCTGCTGATCTGCGATCTCGTCGGCGGCCTTGTCGGGGCCGCGATCGCGGTCGCCGTGCTCGTCGCAGTAGTCGGCTAGTTAGGCCGCGACACAAAGTGTCGCGGCACTGGCTGGTCAGGCGACCGTAGGTCGCCGCAATTTGTGTGGCTCGAGCGTCAGAGCGCGGGCGTGTGGCGCTTGACGATGCGCTCGAAGTCGACGCCGGGCGGAAGCGTCCCGAACGCCCTGCCCCAATCGCCGGCCAGCCGCGAGGCGCAGAAGGCGTCGGCCACCGCCGGGTCGCCGAAGCGGACCAGCAGCGAGCCCTGAAGGGCGAGCGCCATGCGCTCGACCAGCGAGCGGGCGCGGGTCTCCAGCGTCTCCGGGTCTGAGTTGAGGTCGTCGCGCAGCTTGCGTCCGAACTCGTCCAGCCGTGGCTCCGCGGCCGCTCCCTCGCCGACCTCGGCGGCGAACGCCTCGAGGCTCTCGGGGTGGCGGATCATCGCCCGCAGCACGTCGAGGCACTGGACGTTGCCCGAGCCCTCCCAGATCGAGGACAGCGGGCTCTCGCGGTAGAGGCGCGGCATTCCAGACTCCTCGACGTAGCCGTTGCCGCCCAGGCACTCCAGCGCCTCGACGGCGTGCACCGGGCCGCGCTTGCAGATCCAGTACTTGAGCACCGCATTGGAGAGGCGGCGGAAGTTGCGCCCGCCCTCGTCACCGGCCGCGACCTCGTCGTAGGCGCGGGCGAGCCGCAGGGCGGAGACGGTTGCCGCCTCGGATTCGACGCAGAGGTCGGCGAGCACGTTCTGCATCAGCGGCTGCTCGTTGAGGACCTTGCCGAAAGCCGAGCGATGGGCGGTGTGCCAGGTCGCCTGCGCCACCCCGGCCCGCATCCCGGCGGTCGAGCCGATCACGCAGTCGAGCCGGGTGTGGTTGACCATCTCGATGATCGTCGGCACGCCGCGGCCCTCCTCGCCGATCAGCCGCGCCCAGGCGCCGCGGAATTCGACCTCGCTGGAGGCGTTGGAGCGGTTTCCGAGCTTGTCCTTGAGCCGCTGGAGGAAGAAGCGGTTGCGCTCGCCGTCCGGAGTCCAGCGCGGCATCAGAAAGCAGGAGATCCCGGCCTCGGTCTGTGCGAGGACGAGGAAGGCGTCGCACATCGGCGCCGAGCAGAACCACTTGTGTCCGGTGATCTCGTACTCGGCGCCGGGGCCGCCGCCGTTGAGCGGTTCGGCGACGGTGGTGTTGGCGCGCACATCGGAGCCGCCCTGCTTCTCGGTCATCGCCATCCCGCAGAGCGCGCCGCGCTTCTGATCGGCAGCGATGAAGCGCTGGTCGTAGTCGAGCGAGAGCAGGCGCGGCTCCCACTCCTCGGCCAGCTCGGGCTGCGCCCGCAGGGCCGGGATCGCCGAGTAGGTCATCGAGATCGGACAGCCGACCCCGGCCTCGGCCTGCATCAGCTGCATGAACAGCGCCGCCCGGGCGACGTGGGCGCCGGGGCCGGGCTCGCGCCAGGGCGATGCGTGCAGCCCCTCGGCGATCCCGAGCCGCATCAGCTCGTGCCAGGAGCTGTCGAAGTCGACCTCGTCGATGCGGTTGCCGAAGCGGTCGTGAGTGCGCAGGACGGGCTTCTTCTCGTTCGCCTCGGAGCCCCAGCGGATCACCTGCGCCGAGCCGCAGACGCTGCCCCAGTCGCGGGCCCGCCCCTCGGCCCAGTCGGCGCCCTCGCGGCGCAGGGCCTCGACCATCGGCCGGTCCTGCTCGAAGGAGTTGTAGTCCTCGAGCGGCAGGGACTGGTTGGTCACCTCATGGGTGTCGCCGGTACGGCGTTCGACGGTTGCCACGATCCGCATTATGATCGCAGCGCCGATGGCCGAAGCGATGGACAGCCTCAACCAGGTGCCTTTGTTCGCCGGTTTGGGGCGCAAGGAGCTGAAAAAGCTCGGCCAGCAGATGTCGGAGAGGACCTTCCCCGAGGGCCAGGCGATCACCGAGGAGGGCCAGGGCGGAATCGGCTTCTTCGTCATCGAGCATGGAAGCGCGACCGTCAGCATTGGCGGCGAGGTGATTCGCACCCTCGGCCCGGGGGACTGGTTCGGGGAGATCGCCCTGATCGACGAGGGCAAGCGCACGGCGACGATCGTCGCCGGCACCGACCTGCGCTGCCAGGGGATGACCGCATGGGAGTTCCGCCCCTTCGTCCAGAGCCATCCCGAGGTCGCCTGGCCGCTGCTGCAGACCCTCGCGGCGCGGCTGCGCGAATCCGAAGCGCGGCACCACTAGTCGGCCCTGGTCAGCCGACGAGGTCGGCGAAGACCATCGTCAAATAGTCTGCCCCGCGATGGCGCACGAGGTGACCTTGATTCCGGGCGACGGGACCGGCCCGGAGCTGATCGACGCAACCCGGAGGGTGCTGGAGGCGACAGGGGTCGAATTCCGATGGGACGAGCACCCGGCCGGCGAGGACGTCTACGCCGAGGAGGGGACACCGTTCCCCGACCGCACCCTGGAGTCGATCAAACGGACCAAGGTCGGGATCAAGGGCCCGACTACGACGCCCGTCGGCGCCGGCTTTCGCTCGATCAACGTGCAGCTGCGCAAGGAGCTCGACCTCTATGCCTGTATCCGCCCCTGCAAGCTCTACGACGGGGTGCGCTCCCACTTCGACGAGGTCGACATGGTTATCGTGCGCGAGAACACCGAAGACCTCTACGCGGGAATCGAGTTCGAGGTCGACTCCGAGGGCGCCGAGGACCTGCGCAAGTGGGTCGCCGACCACGACGCCGGCCCGATCCGCGAGCACTCCGGGATCTCGATCAAGCCGATCTCGGTCTTCGGCAGTGAGCGGATCGTCGAGGCTGCGTTCGACTACGCGAAGTCCAACGGCCGCCACAAGGTGACCGCGGCCCACAAGGCCAACATCATGAAGTTCTCCGACGGGCTCTTCCTCGAGACCGCACGCAAGGTCGCCGAACGCCATTCCGAGATCGAGTTCGAGGACCGGATCATCGACAACCTCTGCAACCAGCTCGTCTCGCGCCCGGAGGAATACGACGTGATCGTGCTGCCGAACCTCTACGGCGACATCGTCTCCGACCTGGGCGCGGGGATGATCGGCGGGCTGGGGATGGCGCCGGGCGCCAACATCGGCACCGAGGCGGCGATGTTCGAGGCCACCCACGGCTCGGCCCCCAAGTACAAGGGCCAGAACAAGGTCAACCCGACGGCGCTGATGCTGTCCGGCGTGCTGATGCTTCGCCACCTCGGCGAGGACGACGCCGCCGACCGCATGGAGGGCGCGATCGCGGCGGTGATCGCCGAGGGCAAGGACGTCACCTACGACCTCAAGCCCAGCCGCGACGATCCCACCGCCGTCGGCACCTCGGAGTTCGGCGACGCTGTGATCGAACGGATGCAGGGCGGGTAGGGGGACCGCGATGAGCAATCCCGTCAAGGTCACCGTCACCGGCGCCGCGGGTCAGATCGGCTACGCGATCCTGTTCCGGATCGCGGCCGGCGAGATGCTCGGCGAGGGCACCCCGGTCGAGCTGCGGCTGCTGGAGATCCCCGACGCGATCGGCGCCGCCGAGGGAACGGCGATGGAGCTCGACGACTGCGCCTTTCCGCTGCTGCGCAAGATCGAGATCTCCGACGATCCCAAGGTCGCCTTCGAGGGCTGCAACATCGGCCTGCTGATCGGCGCCCGCCCGCGCGGAAAGGGAATGGAGCGCTCCGACCTGCTGGAGGCCAACGGCGGCATCTTCAAGCCCCAGGGCGAGGCGATAAACAGCGGCGCGGCCGATGACGTCAAGGTCCTCGTGGTCGGCAATCCCGCCAACACCAACTGCCTGATCGCGAAGTCACACGCTCCCGATGTGCCGGCCGAGCGCTTCACCGCGATGACCCGGCTCGATCACAACCGCGCGATCGCCCAGCTCGCCAACAAGCTCGGCCTCGGGGTCGAAGCGGTCACCAACATGACCGTCTGGGGCAATCACTCGACGACCCAGTACCCGGACCTGGTCCACGCCAAGGTGGATGGGAAGAGCGCCTGGGACGAGGTCGACGACGAAGCCTGGATCGCCGACGAGTTCATCCCCCGGGTCGCCAAGCGCGGCGCCGAGGTGATCGAGGCCCGTGGGGCATCCAGTGCCGCGTCGGCCGCCAACGCCGCGATCGACCACGTGCACGACTGGGTCCTCGGCACCCCCTCCGACGACTGGGTCTCGATGTCGGTCCCCTCCGACGGCTCCTACGAGGTCGAGCAGGGCCTGATCTCAGGCTTCCCGTGCACCTGCTCCGGCGGCGAATGGAAGATCGTCGAAGGCCTCGAGATCGACGACTTCTCGCGCCAGCGGATCGACGCCAGCGTCGAAGAGCTGAAGGAAGAGCGCGACGCCGTCTCCTCCCTCGGTTTGATCTGAGCCGACGCATCCAGCGCGGTGCCTTGCTGGCCTCGCTGGGGGTGAACTACTGAGCAGGTCCGGGGTGCCCACGGTCAAGCCGGGCCGCGAGCTGTCGATGGCGACCGGGGATGTCCAAGACGCTCTCGACGACCAGGCCCGGAGAGGCGCGCAGCACCGCTACCACGGAGCGGGATCTCAAGGGCCTTCCATTCGAGCCCAAAGCGCTCGATGCGCTCTCGGTTGCGGAGCCCGGGGTCTCCACCGCCAAAGCGGGACCGCGGCGACGACCACGCCTTTACATCCGGCTGCATCTGAAGCTGTTCCTGGTGGCCCTCTGCAGTTTCGGCTGGGCGGGTCTCTCGATTTGGCTCGCGCTTCCCTGGATCGCCGAGCTTGGTCACTCGATCACCCTTCCCGGCGCGATCTTGGTGATTGGCGGCATCGCGATCCTTCCCGGCTATCTCAACGCCAACCTGGTCTCCTCGCTGATGTTCGACCGGCCCCCGCCGCTGCGTTTCGACCTCGAGTTCCCGGCGATCACGGTCCTCCTCGCTTGCTTCAACGAGGAGCAGAGCATCGAGGAGACGCTCGACTACCTCTGCGCCCAGGATTACCCGGCCGAGATGCGCGTCCTGGTCGCCGACGACGGCTCGACCGATCGCACCCTGGAGCTGGCCCGGCAGCGAGCCAGACGCGACCGGCGCATATCGGTCCTCGAGCTGCCTCATGGCGGCAAGGCCCGAGCCCTGAGCCAGGGACTTGCCTTTGTCGAAACGCCTCTCGTCGCCACCGACGACGCGGACACGCTGCTGATGCCGTTCGCCTTGCGGCGCGCGGTCGCCCGGCTGCTGATCTCGCCCCCCGACACGGTTGCCGTCGCCGGCGCCGTCTTCGTGCGGAACTCGCGCGACAATTTCATCACTCGCGCACAGGAATGGGATTACTTCCTCGGCATCGCATCGGTGAAGCGGCAACAGGGTCTGTTCCAGGGGACGATGGTCGCTCAGGGGGCGTTCAGCGTCTACCGCACCGCGGCCCTGGAGGAAGCCGGCGGATGGCCCGATCGGATCGGTGAGGACATAGTCCTCACCTGGGCGATGATGCGGCGCGGGGGCCGGATTGGCTACGAGCGGACGGCGATCGCCTTCACCGGCGCCCCCCGGGACATGCGGCGGCTCGCCCGCCAGCGGAGCCGCTGGGCGCGGGGAATGATCGAGGGCCTGCGCGAGCATGGCGGGGCCCTGCTGGCCGAACGCAAGTCCTTTGCCCACGCCGTGCTCGTCGACTTCGGCTTCCCCTACCTGGACCTCGCCTACTCGATCGCCCTCCCGGTCGGCATCGTCCTTGCGTTGTTCGGCAACTTCGCGATCGTCGGCCCGATGACGCTTGCGGTCCTGCCGTTGAACCTCTTGCTCTCCGGGCTCATGTTCCATCTCAGCCGGAAATCGTTTGCCGAGGTCGGCCTCCGGGTGCGCCGCAACAGAGTCGGCTTCCTGGCCTACCTGCTCACATACCAGCTCTTCATGTCACCGGTGTCGGTGATGGGATACGGGCAGGAGCTATTCGGCCGCAAGCGGCGCTGGTAGTCAGCTCAGGTCACTTGGCCGGGTGGTAGCCGCGGCCGCGCTTGCGGACCTGGCCTTCCTTCTGCAGGTCGCCCATCACCCGGTAGAGATAGTTGGGCTTGATCTTCATCTTCTTGGCGATCTCTGACGCGGTGATGCCGGGGTTGGAGCCGACGATCTTCACCGCCTCGGCGGCGCGGGTGCCGCCGCCCCGGCGCCGGCGTCGCTTCCCGCCTGAGCCGCGCGGGCGCCCGGGGCCCCGGCGTCCGCTGCCGCCACCGCCGGTCAGGTCGGCGAGCGCACGCTCGAGCCTTGTGCGCTCCTGATCGAGCTCGCGCAGTCGCTTTTCGACCAGTGACCTGGCCTCGTTGAGTACGTTGCTGGTGGTTGGCATCGAATCCCTTCCGAAAGTTTTTTGTCTCCTCACACCAGCGTAATGGAGAAAGTGGATTAGTGTGTTTGTGAGTGTGTGTGTTTCGCCACGTCGGCAGCGTGTGACAGTTACGCTTGTACATCCGGTAGGCCGGATGTGAGTCAGGAAATGGCAATCGTCGTCGTCGCCCGAGTGCTGCTGCCGGCCGGACTGGAGCCGATCCGTGAGCGGGCCGAGGTGCGTGAAGGCGGTCTCGATGCGACGCCCGCCGACCTCGAGGAGATCCTCCCTGGTGCCGCCGTACTGGTGGCCGATCCGTCGATAGCCGTCGACGCGGCGCTGCTCGACGCCGCCGGCAACGACCTGCGCCTGGTCGCCAATTTCGCGGTCGGCTACGACAACGTCGACCTCGATGAATGTCAACGCCGAGGTGTGATGGTCACCAACACTCCAGAAGTCCTGACCAATGCCACAGCCGAGCTGGCACTGGCGCTCACCCTTTCCGCCGCGCGCCTGCTCAGCGAAGGGGAGCGGGACCTGCGCAACGGGGAGTGGAAGGGATGGGACCCTGCCGCCTACCGCGGGCTCGAGCTCAGCGGAGCGACGGTCGGCGTCGTGGGGATGGGAAGGATCGGCTCCCGTTACGCCGAGCTGCTGGGCGGCTTCGGGGTCGAGATCGTCTATGCCTCGCCCTCGCCGAAGCCCGAGGTCGACGAGCGCCTGGGGGCGAAGAAGGTCGAGCTCGAGGATCTGCTTCGGGGCGCCGACGCGGTCAGCGTGCACGCTCCGGCGACGCCGCAGACGCGCCACTTGATCGACGCCGATGCCCTGCGGTCGATGGGCGAGCGGGCGGTGCTCGTCAACACCGCCCGTGGCTCGCTGGTCGACCTCGCAGCCCTGGCCGCGGCGCTGCGCGAGGGTCGGCTCGGCGCCGCCGGCCTCGACGTCTACGAACACGAGCCCGAGGTCCCGCGAGAGATCCTCGAGGCCCCGCGGACCGTGCTCTCCCCGCACATCGGCTCGGCGACCTACAAGGCCCGGGACGCGATGGCCCGCACCGTCGCCGAGAACGTGATCGCGGTGCTCGAGGGGCGCGAGCCCCCGAACCGGGTCTGTTGAGCCCGGTAGACGGGGGCCCGAGTTGGCCCTACTACGCCACAGCCCTAGCTCGGACCCCCGCCCTCGGGCTCTAACGAAACGCCCGGTAGAGCAAGCGGGCGTAGGCGCGATGGCCGGCGGCGTTCGGGTGGAAGGACTCGACCAGCGGGGTCGAGAGGCCGTTCAACCAGGGGTCGGGGGCGCAGATCTCGTGTGTGCTGAAGGCGTGGCGTGGGTCGACGAACGCGAACCCGAACGCCCGCGCTCGCTCCCGCTCGGTCCTCGCCAACAGGTTCGCGGTCCGGTTGAGCTCCGCCTCCTCGAGCGGGCTGAAGAAGGTGACGGGGTCGCAGTCCTCACCCTCGAAGGCCCGCGGGTATCCGATCACGGCGACCTGCGCGGCCGGGGCGCGCTCGCGGATCGCCGCGTAGACGGCGTCGAGCCGGCCCGGGAGGGTGCGATGAATGAAGCGGCGGGCTGCGGCGACCGCCGGCTCGCAGATGGGCGCCAGCGGCAGGGCGCAGCGGCCGATCACCGAGCCGAAGCCGGCGTCGTTGCCGCCGATCGATACCGACACGTAGCCGGTCGTCTCGCTCAGTGTCCCGAGCTGCCCAGCCAGCAGATCAGCGATCCTGGCCCCCGAGCAGGCGCTGAACTCGAGCTCGGCCCCGAGCCTCGAGGCCGCGAGGACGGGATAGGCCAGCGGGCCGCGTAGGCACTCGCCGCTCTCGGCGAAGTAGCTGCCGGTCCCGACGCCGGTGGCATAGGAGTCGCCGAGGGCGGCGTAGCTTGAGGCCCGTGCGGGCGCAGCCGCTCCCAGCAGGACAACCGGCAGCGCCACGAACATGACCAGGAGGCGCCGCCGCATGGTCCGTCGATCGCGCTTTTCCAGGCTCCGATCAGGTCGCATCGAGGCCGGGGAATGTAGGCCGCCGCGGCGTGCGGTTCGCGGCGGCTAGGTGACAGCAGCCGCGCGGAAGCGGGTCGAAACCGGGACCGGCTCGGCGCCGCGCCGGAGGCTACTGGCGCCGTGAGCGCGGCAGGGTGCGGAAGACGATGTCCCAGAGCGGCGAGGAGACGCCGTAGCCGAAGCGATGGTCCTGGAAGTGGTGGCGCATGTGCTGCTCGCGCAGTTGCTTGCCCAGCTTCGTCTTCGGGGTGTGGTGGTGCTGGTGGTAATGCATGTAGTCGTAGCCCAGGTAGCCGAGGATCAGCCCGGCGAACAGCGGATAGGCGGCCGGGGTGCCGAAGATCGCGCTGAAGGCGAGCAGAAAGAGTGCCGCCAGCGGGATGCTGACCGCCGGCGGCATCACCAGCCGCATGCGGTCGTTGGGGTGATCGTGGTGGACGCCGTGGATGATGAAGTGCATCCGGCGGCCGAATTCGTTGTCGGGCTCCCAGTGGAAGAGCAGCCGGTGCAGCCAGTACTCGGTCAGGGTCCAGATCCCCAGGCCGCCCAGCGTCAGGGCGATCAGCGACAGGGCGCCGAGGCCGCCGTCCGCCCCCACCCACTCGGTCACCGCGACGACCGGGATGAAGACGATCGCCGGGATCGAGGGATGCACCCGGGAGAAGAAGTTGAGGAAGGCGTTGTCGAAGAGCTGCGGCGAAGCCGCAAGCTGCTGGGTTCTGGTCTGGGCTGCGGTGGCCATCTGTACGAAAAATAGTAGCCCCAAAGGAAGACTCAGCGATTTGCGCGAATGCCCCCGGACGGTCTCGAGGCGACGTGGCATGATCGGCTCCGCCGGGGGGCGAAGGTCGAGTTGGGGATCGAGACGAGAGAGGAACTGGATTGGCAACGGCAAAGGCGCGGGCCCGGGGCAAGAAGGCGGCAAGCTGTGAGGACTGCTTCTTTCACCGCAATCTGCTCTGCGCGCTCGACCTCGACGAGCCCTGCGCCACCTTCCGCCCCGACCGGCCCGAGGGCCTGGTGCCGCCGCGCCAGCCGGTGCTGCTGATGCGCACCCCGCGCTGGGCCGGCCGCCTCGAGCCGGCGGCCGGCGTCGCTGACAGCGCCCTGGCAGGCAGCTAGATCGGTCTCCCCGCTGGCTAGGCGGGGGTAAGGTGGGCCGGTAACCCGGAGAGAAGGCCCGGCTCGTGAGGATCACAGTTCTCGGCAAGTCGCCGTCCTGGCAGGACGTCGATGGAGCCTGCAGCGGCTACCTGGTCGAGGACGGAGAGGTCGCGCTGCTGATCGACTGCGGCAACGGCGTCTTCTCGAAATTGCGCCGCTTCCGCGACTACGTCGACGTCGATGCGGTCGCGATCTCGCACCTGCACGCCGACCATTTCCTCGACCTCGTCCCCTACAGCTATGCCCTGACCCTGGCCCCGCGCCAGCAGCCGGTGCCCGTCGACCGCTGGCCGGGGACCGACAACCCCGCCCGGCCGCGGTTGATCGCCCCGCGGGGCGGCCGCGAGACCTTCCGCCGCGTGGTCGGCGCCTGGGGCAGCGAGGAGCTGATCGAGGATGCCTTCGAGCTCGAGGAGTACCAGCCCGAGGAGACCGTCGAGGTCGGCCCGATCCGGCTCCGGTTCCAGGAGGTCCCGCACTTCACCGAGGCCTTCGCGATCGACGTCACGTCCGCCAACGGCAGCGGCCGCTTCACCTTCGGCGCCGACTCCGCGCCGACCGATGCCCTGGTCGAGATCGCCCGCGACACCGACCTGCTGCTGGTCGAGGCGACGCTGCCGCGCCCCGAGCGGACCGGCAAGCGCGGGCACCTGACGCCGGCCGAGGCGGGCGAGCACGCCCGCCGCGCGGGCGCCAAGCGTGTGGTCCTGACCCACATCTCCGATGAGCTGGACGCGGACTGGGCCAGTGACCAGGCGGCGGAGGCATTCGGGCAGCCGGTCGAGGTCGCGCGCGAGGGCGCCGTCTACGAGGTCTGAGAACGGTCCGCCCGGTCGCTCGGGCTATCGTTGGGCGATGCCCGAGCGGGACCTGTTCGCCAACTTCGAGCGCATGCGGCGCGAGATGGACCAGCTGTTCGGCGACTGGCCGGGCCGCGGCTTGATCGGCGCCCAGAGCAGCGGCTTCTCGCCCAAGATCGACCTCTACTACCGCGGCTCGGAGCCCGGTGGCGCCGGCGCTCCGCAGCTGGCGGTGGTCAAGGTCGATCTCGCCGGGGTCGACCTTGCCGCGGTCGCGATCGAGATCAGCGGCCGCGAGCTGGTGATCAGCGGCGAGCGCCCGGTGCAGGAGACCGAGGGGCGCGTCTACCAGCAGGTCGAGATCGACTCCGGCCCGTTCCGGCGCATCATCGAGCTGCAGGTCGACGTCGATCCCGAAAGCGCCAAGGCAACCTACGAGGACGGCATCCTCCGCATCGAGCTGCCGCTGCGCGAGCAGCCGGAGATCTCGCGCCGCGTTCCCATCGAGCGCGACTAGCGGATGGCCGGCGGCGACCCGATCGGCGGCGACGAGCTCTTCGAGGGCGGTCCCGACGCGGCGACGCTGCAGGTGGTCGAGTCGCACGACCCCGAGGCGGCGATCCGCTCCGAGGAGCCGCTTCCGCAGGCGCTGCCGGTGATGCCGCTGCGGGACATGGTCGTCTTCCCCGAGACGGTGACGCCGCTGGCGATCGGCCAGGAGCGCTCGATGAAGCTGGTCGACGACATCCTCGCCGGCAACCGGCTGCTGGTTCTGGTCGCCTCCAAGGATCCCGAGATCGAGGAGCCCGGCCCCGAGGACCTGCACCCGGTCGGCGTCGCCGGATTCGTGGCGCGGATGCTGAAGGTCCCCGACGGCACGATCCGGGTCCTCATCCAGGGCGCCCAGCGGGTGCGGATCGGCGATTTCATGCAGACCGAGCCCTACCTGGTGGCGCGGATCAGCGAGCTGCCCGATCGAGTAGAGGAGAGCCCCGAGCTGCAGGCCCTGACCCGCAACGTGCAGGCAACCTTCTCGGAGATCATCGAGCAGATCCCCTACCTGCCCGAGGAGCTGCAGATGATGGTCGCCAACCTCGACGACCCGTCCGCGCTCAGCCACCTGATCGCCGGCGCGCTGCGGATCCCGATGGCCGAGAAGCAGGAGCTGCTGGAGGAGGTCGACGTCGGCAAGCGCCTGCGCCGGCTCTCGCAGATTCTCGCCCGCGAGCTCGAGGTCGTGCGGCTCAGCGGCCAGATCCAGTCGCAGGTCCAGTCCGAGCTCGACAAGGGCCAGCGCGAGTACCTGCTGCGCGAGCAGCTGAAGGCGATCCAGGCCGAGCTCGGCGAGGCGGACGAGCAGCAGGCCGAGGTCAACGAGCTGCGCGAGCGGATCGAGGCCGCGGAGCTGCCGGAGGGGGCGGGCAGAGCGGCCGACCGCGAGCTTTCACGCCTCGAGCGGCTGCCCCCCGCGGCGGCCGAGTACGGAGTAATCCGCACCTATCTGGAGTGGTTGACCGAGCTGCCCTGGAACCAGCGCAGCGAGGACAACCTCGACATCGAGCACGCGGGCGAGGTGCTGGACACCGACCACTACGACCTCGAGCAGGTCAAGGAGCGGATTCTCGAGTACCTCGCGGTGCGCAAGCTCAACCCGCAGTCGCACGGCCCGATCCTCTGCTTCGTCGGGCCGCCCGGAGTCGGCAAGACCAGTCTCGGGCGCTCGATCGCGAAGGCGCTCGGACGTGAGTTCGAGCGGATCTCGGTCGGAGGCGTCCGCGACGAGGCCGAGATCCGCGGCCACCGGCGCACCTACATCGGCGCGATGCCGGGCGTGATCATCCGCGCCCTGCGCGACGCCGGCTCCCGCAACCCCGTCTTCATGATCGACGAGATCGACAAGATGGGAGCCGACTTCCGCGGCGATCCGGCCAGCGCGATGCTGGAGGTGCTCGACCCGTCACAGAACGACTCCTTCCGCGACCACTACCTCGACCTCGAGTTCGATCTCTCCGAGGTCCTGTTCATCGCCACCGCCAACATGCTCGACACGATTCCGTCGCCGCTGCTGGACCGCATGGAGGTGCTCCAGCTGGCCGGCTACACGACCGAGGAGAAGCTCCACATCGCCAAGCGCTACCTGGTGCCGCGCCAGATTCGCGAGAACGGACTGCGGCCCTCGCAGATCGAGTTCTCCGATGCGGCGCTGCGGGCGGTCATCGACGAGTACACACGCGAGGCGGGCGTCCGCAACCTCGAGCGCGAGATCGGCGCGATCTGCCGCAAGGTTGCCCGCGACGTCGCCGGGGGCAAGGTGAAGGGCAAGCTGAAGATCTCGGCCAAGCGCTCCCGCGAGATGCTCGGCAAACGCCGCTTCTTCGCCGAGCAGCGGCGGCGGACCAAGGACCCCGGCGTCGCCACCGGCTTGGCCTGGACGCCGGTCGGGGGCGAGGTGCTGTTCATCGAGGCGACGGCGATGCCCGGATCGGGAAGGCTGACGATCACCGGCCAGCTCGGCGAGGTGATGCGCGAGTCGGCCCAGGCGGCGCTCTCCTATGTTCGCCGCAACCTCGACCGGCTCGCCCCCGACCTGCCCGAGGACTGGTTCGAGACCCACGACGTCCACGTCCACGTCCCCGCCGGGGCGGTGCCGAAGGACGGGCCCTCGGCCGGGGTTGCGATGGTCACGGCACTCGCCTCGCTGGTCAGCGGGCGGCCGGTCTCCAACCAGGTCGCGATGACCGGCGAGGTGACCCTGACCGGCCAGGTGCTGCCGATCGGCGGCCTGAAGGAAAAGGCGCTGGCCGCCCAGCGGGCCGGGATCAAGCGGGTGATCGTCCCGGAGCGAAACGAGGGCGACGTGGCCGAGATCCCCGAAAGCGAGCGCGAGGGGCTGGAGTTCGTCTTCGCCGCTGACGTCGCTGACGTGCTCGAGCCGGCGCTGGACGGCAAGGCTCCGAAAGCCCGGCGGGGCTGATGGAGACCACAGCGGGGGTGAGGGGGAGGTCGGCTCCCCCGGGCTTCCTGATGCAGAGCAGGCGCCGGGCCGCCTGGATCCCCTGGGCGCTGGGAGCGGCGATCATCGCCGGGGCCGCCCTGCGCTTCGCGACCTTGGGGATGCAGAGCTACCACCACGACGAGGCCTGGACCGCCGGCGTCGTCCTCCACGACAGCCTCTTCACCACCCTCGGCAAGGTCTCGGGAACCGAATCGACGCCGCCGCTCTACTACCTGCTCGCCTGGGGCTGGAGCAAGTTGTTCGGCAACGCAGAGTGGGGGCTGCGCTCGCTTTCGGCCCTGTTCGGGGTCGCGACGATCCCGGTCGCGTTCGCGATCGGGCGCCGGCTCGCCGGCGCTGCCGCGGGGGCCTTTGCCGCAGCATTCGTGGCGCTGAACCCGGCCCTGATCTGGTACTCGCAAGAGGCTCGCGCCTACTCGCTGCTGGTCCTGCTCAGCACATTCGCCTTTCTCTTCTTCCTCCGCGCCCGCGACGGCCACTCGCCCCGCGACCTCGGCGCCTGGGCGGTCCTCTCGGCGCTGGCGGTGGCGACCCACTACTTCGGCGCCATGCCGGCGGCGGTCGAGGCCGTCCTGCTGATCGCCGCCGCAGGCCGGCAGCGGCGGGGAGCGCTGATCGCGAGCGGCGTGGTCGCCCTTGCGGTCATCGCCCTGGCACCGCTGGCGATCCACCAGTCCGACGCCGGGCACGCGAACTGGATCGGCCGCCTGGGGATGGGGACGAGGCTGAAGGAGACCGCGGTGACGGCGGTAAACGGCGAGACCGGGCGCTTCATCAGCCAGCCGCTGCCGACCCGCGACGCGCTGGTGCCCCTGGCGCTGCTCGCGGTGGCGCTGCTGCTCGTCCCCTGGCGCGGTTCGGGCGCCGAGCGGCGCGGCGCCGGGCTGGCGCTGACCGTCGCCGCCGGCACACTCGGCCTGACCCTGCTCGCGGCGGCCGCCGGCAAGGACTATCTGCTGGCCCGCAACCTGCTGCCGGCGCTGATTCCGGTGCTGGCCGCGGCGGCGATCGGGATCTGCGCCCGCAGAGCCGGCCGGCTCGGACTCGGCGTCGGCGCCGCCCTGCTCGCCTACTGGTTCGCATTCGCGCTCTACGTCGACGCCAGGCCGCGGCTGCAGCGGCCCGACTGGCGCGACCTCGCCGCCGACATCGGGCCGCCGAAGGGACCGCGGGAGATCGTCACCTCCGGCCAGGCGACTGTGCCGCTGCGCTACTACCTGCCGGACCGCACGATCGAGCTCTACGACCCGAAGCCGGCGATCCCGGTCCGCGAGGTCTATGTGGTCAGCGTCGGCGTGCCGCCACCGCGCTCGGGCACCGGCCTACCGGCTCCGTTTCGCTACGCCGGCCGCCAAAGCGAGAAGACGACGACGGTCGTCCGTTACCTGGCACCGCGACCGACCCCGGTGCCGTGGGCCGAGCTGCTCGACCATTACACGGGCTACGTCTCCCGCGACGTGCTCGCCCAGGGCGTGGCCGTGGCGTCGGCCAAACGTGGAGGCTGAACGCGAACCGCGAGTGGCCCTGCGCGCGAGCGGGTATATCCTGCCCCAGGCAACCCGATCGACCGAGGGAGTTGACGAGGAATGGCACGAGGCAGCACCGCAAGCAAGGCGGCAGGCGCGTACACCGCGGCCCGCTCGCACCCCTACGTCCAGCGACTGATCGAGGACGAAGAGCTCCGCGACAACCTGCGCGACGCCTACGGCGCAGCCCGCCACGCCTACGACCGGATCGCCAAGAACGGCAAGCCGGCGCAGCGCTTGATGGACGACAAGAAGGTCCAGCGCGACCTTCGCAGCGCCGCCGACTCCCTGCGCGAGGCCTCTGACCAGATTCGCGGCAAGCGCCGCCGTAAGGGTCGCTTCGGCCGTCTGCTCTTGCTCGGAGTGATCGGCGCCGGGGTGACGCTGGCGGTCAGCGAGAGCGCCCGCAAGACGGTGATGGACACGCTGTTCGGCGCCGAAGAGGAGTTCGAGTACTCGAGCACCACCTCGGCCGGCAACGGTTCCGGCAGCTAAGCCGCTTGCACTCCGTACACCTGCTGCTCCCCGCCCAGCGCTTCGTCTTCTCGCTCGATGGCGAGTCGGCGGCGCCCGAGACCTTCGCCAGCTCGGCCGACGGCTTTCGCCGCTACAAGGAGCTGCAGGCCGGGGGCAAGCCGGTCGGGATGGTCGCCTTCCCCAACACGCTGCTGGTCCGCGCCGAGCAGGACTACCTCGTCGATCCGGGCCTGGTCATGCAGGGCGGCCCCGTCTTCGGGGCGCTGGAGAAACTCGGCGTCTCCTCCAACGACATAAAGCGGGTGCTGATGACCCACCTGCACTTCGACCACGCCGAGGCGCTGGCGGCCTGGCCGCAGCGCAGCGTCTACGTGCACCGGCTCGAGACCGAGGCGCCGTACGCGCAGCTAGTGGCCGGACAGCTGGAGATGTCGAACCTGGAGATCCTCGACGGCGAGGAGGGCGAGATCGAGCCCGGCCTGCGCTGGATCCGCACCCCCGGCCACTGCGATGGCCTGATCACCCTTCTCGTCGACACCGACGACGGCCTGGTGGCGATCGCGTCCGACTGCGTCGGCCCGCTGCCCGAGTACTTCGAGCAGATGGACCTGCCGCAGGACTTCGGCCCCGAGCGCGAGGAGCTGCTCGAGCAATGGCAGCGGATTCGTGATCTGGAGCCCGCGATCGTGGTTCCCGGGCACAACCCGCCGGTCCACCTGCGCTAGCGGTCGTCCGACGCGAATAGACTTTCCGCATGGAGGCTGCCGCACCAGAACGCGAGCTGACCGGCGAGAAGGCGCAGCGCATCGTCGACGCGATGCGGACCAGCGTCGGCGAGCGCGGCGCCGCCGGTTCGACCTTCGAGCACGTCGCCCGCGAGGCGGGGGTCAGCCGCGGCCTTCTGCACTACTACTTCGGCACCAAGGAGCGGCTGCTGGTCGAGGTCGTGCGCCGCGACACCACGCTGCGGATCGAGATGCTCGACGAGCCGCTGGCCCGGGCGAAGACGGTCGACGACGTCCTCGACGTCCTCGTCACCTACCTGCTCGACCTGATCGAGAACGAGCCCGGTTACTTCCTGCTGCTGTTCGAGCTCTTCAGCGCCGGGCGCCGCAACCCGGACATCCAGCGTGAGCTGGGCCAGCTCTTCCAGCGCACGCGCGGGCATGTCGGTGACATTTTGCGTGCCAAGGAGACTGAAGGGGTGCTCAACCTGCGCTACGACGCCGAGACGATCGCGGCTTACCTCTTCGCCACCGGCGACGGCTTCGCGCTCCAGGCCCTGTCGGCGCCGGGCCAGGACCACTCCGGCCTGCTCGCCGCCAGCAAGGCCACGGCGCGCTACCTGCTCACCGACCAGAGCTAGCGGGCCCAGCCGGTCAGCAGCGGTGCACCTGCCGCCCGGAGGGCAGGCGGACCAGGGTGCGGGAGCGGTTGTCGTTCTCGTTCGACTCCCGCAGGTGGTTCTTGGGGTCGGCCTCCATGTAGAAGGCGAAACATCCGCGCAGGCCGCTGACGTTGACGTACTGCTGGTTGTAGTCGGCGGGGTAGATGTCCGACCAGCCGACCGAGGTGCCGAGGACGACGGCCTTCTTGTTCGGGTCCTGGTTGCAGCCCGGGTAGACGCGATGGCCGGGGGAGTTGGGCGAGGGCTTGGTGCGCTCGAGGTCGCGCAGGCAGTAGTAGAACTTCGGCCCGGTGCGCAGCCGTTGCAGGGGAGCGCCGCTGCCGTCGACGCTCCAGATCTCGAACCGGGCCGCGTCGCGGAACTTCCAGTATCGGTACTGGCCCGGAACCGGGTAGAAGGCGAGGCGGCCCTGGGTCTGGATGACCAGCTTGCCGCCGCCCTTGCGGTGGATGCGCTGATTGACCCGCATCAGTCGGGTGCCGGGAATCCGCTGGCCGCGGATCTCCATCGGCCCCTTGCCGCGGCTGTTGACGCTGCTCTGGGCGTGCAGCAGCCGCCGTCCGCCGCGGCTGGTGGAGATGAATATCTGGCTCGGCTTCGACATCCGCAGATTGGGGCAGAGAAGCTGCGCCGCCTCCGGGCCGGTGCACGGGTTCTCGCCGTTCTCGGGCGCATCGCCGCCGGAGTAGCGGGACTGCCCCGCGCCAGCGGCGGCGCCGACCAGCGCCAGGGCCGTCGCGCACATAAGCCCCGCTGCCAGGACCCGCCTCACTCTCCGCCTGCCCGCATCAGAGCTCATCGAAAGTCGCGGCAGTCTAGCCGTCCTCCTTGAAGACAAAACGGGCTGCCGCGCCACGGCGCGGACATATGCTTGGCCGCGATGAATGACGACCTCGCATTTGCCGGCGCCACTCAGCTGGCGCAGATGGTCCGCAGCAAGGAGGTCTCGCCGACCGAGCTGGTGCGGATGCAGCTGGAGCGGATCGAGCGCCTCGAACCGCGCCTGAACGCCTTTCGCGTCGTCCTCGCCGAGCGCGCGCTGGCCGAGGCTCAGCAGGCGGAGGCGCGGCTGCAGGCGGGCGACGAGCGGCCGCTGCTCGGAGTGCCGATAGCGCTCAAGGACGGCCACGACCTCGCCGGCGAGCCCAGCTTCCACGGCACCGACGCGTTTCCCGAACCGGCCAAGGCCGACACCGAGATGGTGCGGCGGCTGCGCGAGGCCGGCGCGATCGTGATCGGCAAGACGAACCTGCCCGAGCTGGCGATCTTCGGCTTCACCGAGTCGGCGACCTGGGGGGTGACCCGGAACCCCTGGAACGACCAGCGCTCGACCGGCGGCTCCAGCGGCGGCAGCGGGGCGGCGGTCGCCTCCGGGATGGTGCCGCTGGCCTCTGCATCCGACGGCGCCGGCTCGATTCGCATCCCCGCCTCATCCTGCGGCATCTTCGGGCTGAAGCCGACCCGGGGCCGGATCCCGATCGCGCCCGACGCCCTTGCGCCCGAAGCCGAGCATTGGAACGGGATGTCGGTCAACGGCTGTCTCAGCCGCACGGTGCTCGACAGCGCCCTCTATCTCGACCTGACCAGTGGCGGCTCCAGTGAGCGAGGTGCGCCGCCGCCCCCCGAACACCCCTTCGCCGAGTCGGCCCAGACCCCCCCGGGCAAGCTGCGAATTGCCTGGTCGGTAAAGCCGGTGCGGGGGATCGCCCCACCGACGATCTCCGACGAGGTCAAGGGCGCGGTGCTCGAGACCGGCGAGCTGCTGCGCTCGCTCGGGCACCAGGTCACCGAGCAGGACCCGGACTGGGGCACGGTCGGCAACCAGTTCTCGGCCCGCTACGTGCGCGGCATCCACGACGACGTCGCCCTCACCCCGTACCCGGAGCGGCTCGAGCTGCGCAGCCGCCGGCTGGGGCAGATCGGGGGGCTGGTCTCGGAGCGGATGCTGGAACGGGCGCGCAACGAGGGGCTGCAACGCGACCGCGAGCGGATCTGGCGGCTGTTCGACCAGTTCGACGTCCTGATCACTCCGGTGATGGGGGGGACGGCCCTGCCGATCCGCAAGTGGGAGGGGCGCAGCGCGATGCGGATCCTGCTCGGCCAGATCCGCTTCTATCCCTTCACCGCGACCTGGAACCACCTCGGCAATCCGGCTGCCTCGGTCCCCGCCGGGTTCGGCGGCGACGGGATGCCGCTGGCGGTGCAGCTGATCGGCCGCTACGGCGAGGAGGGCACGCTGCTCTCGCTCGCCGCGCAGCTGGAGTCCGAGCGGCCGTGGGCGGCAGTGCCGCCGATCAGTTAGGGCCCGAAGGCCTTCGCCAAGCCGCGGAAGCCGCGCACCGAGCCGTGCGGGCGCAGACGCCTGCGGGCCAGCGCCCGCAGCGGGTTCTCGCCCCGGGTCGTGATCTCGATCAGCTGCGTCCAGTCGGTGTCGACGGTGAGATCCGGCTTCGGCGCGTCGCCGGGCTCGGCCCGGGTGGAGCCGTTGTCGACGACGAGATGCCAGGGGTCGGCGTCGCGGAAGTGGAACTGGAAGACCAGCGGGCGCCCGTCGACCGGCGCCGTCCTGGCGCTGCGGCCGATCAGCTCGAACAGCAGCCGCTGACTCTCGGGGCTCGAGTCGGGGCGTCCGTTCGGCTCGCCGATGATCCCGGCCTTCAGCAGCTTCACCTGCTGGGCGGCACGCTGCTCGTGCGGCAGCGAGCGGTCGAGCGGGTAGACGTCGGGCGGCATGTCCTCCAGCGGGTAGCCGGTGGCCCGCCACTTGGCCTCCACCGAGCGCATGCCGAAGCCGTAGATCTGCTCGATCGTGAACCCGTACTCGGTCGTGTAGCGCTCGTCCCAGCCCGGTGGCACGAAGACGGCCGGCAGGAAGGGCAGCACCTCGCGCAGCAGCTCGACCACCGCCTGCTTGCACTCCTCCGACTCGGCGAACATCTCCGCCAGAGCCTTGACGCCGAAGCCGATGTGGCGCTGCTCGTCGCGCGAGACGTTGCCCATCCCCTCGCTGAAGGCGGGCATCGATCCCGCCTTGACGAAGTAGTCCTCGATGTAGTGCTGGCCCGGCTGGGCGAGCGCCGCCTCGACGACCATGTGGTAGAGGGCGATCGCCTGCGCGAACTTGGGCAGCGAGCGGTCGCGCCGCAGCTCGTCCGCCATCACGTCGAGGCGATCGAAGACCCCGCGGTAGCCCCAGCCGAGCTGGGGCAGGGTGTAGGCGAGGGTCGAGGAGATCGAATCGCCGGCCTCGATCACCTCGCGAAAGAAGCGGTGGAAGAAGACCGCGTGCCGCGCCTCGTCGACCTGCTGTGTGGCGAGGAAGTACTTCTGCTCCTCCTTCGGCGCCGCGTCGATGTAGGGGGAGAGGTTGTCGGCGACCGAGTCCTCGCCGTAGAAGAACATCGAGTAGATCCAGAGCGCCGAGCGGCGCTGGATCTCGCTCAACGCCTCCCATCCGGGGCGATCGCCTGAGAAGTCGAGGTCGTAGGCCGACCAGTTGCCGTGCTCCCAGCGCCGGTAGAGGTCCTCGTAGGTGATGTCGCCGGTTGCGGATGCCTGGGCTGCGACGGACATTGCAGATCGATCTCCTGACTGACGGTTCGTGGGTGAGGATTAGAATAACTGACCGCTAGTCAGATATTTGGTACTCAGGTGAGGTCGGTCACAGAAGAAGGTGGAGGGAGACGGCGGCGGATGTCCGCCGCCGATCGCCGCGAAGTGATTCTCGACGCGGCGCTGGACGAGTTCTCGCTCAGCGGCTTTCACGACACCTCGCTGGAGGGAGTGGCGGGTCGGGCCGGGATCTCCAAGGCACTGATCTACGAGCACTTCCCGTCCAAGCGCGACCTGCACGAGGCGCTGCTGGGCCGCTACCGCCACGACCTGCTGGAGCGCGTGATCTCGGCCCTCTCCGCGCCGGACTCGCCCGAGGGGCGGCTGCGCCGGGGCGCTGAAGCCTTCTTCTCCTTCGTCGAGGAGAACCGCGAGCCCTGGCGGCTGATGGTGCGCAGCCCGCTGGAGGCGACCGACGCGACCACGGTCGGCGGCGGGCAGGGGGACATGGCGCATGCGATCGCCGCCCTGGCCCGCGCCGACATGCCGGCGGATGTCGAGCAGGAGCAGGGCATCGAGGAGGCCAAGCTGCGAATCGAGTTCTGGGCTCAGCAGCTGGTCGGCGCGATGCGGGCGCTCGCCAACTGGTGGGACGACAATCGCGAGGTCCCGCGCGGCCGCCTCGTGCAGGCGATCATGAACTTCGTCTATTACGGGATGGAGCGGAACATGCAGGGCGAGCGCTGGGAGCCCTGACGGGCTGGTCAGCCGCCGCAGGCGGTTGGATCTCGCGCTTGAGGATCTTCCCGGTCGGTCCCTTCGGCAGCTCGTCCAGGAACCAGACCACCCGCGGATACTTGTAGGCGGCCAGCTGTGACTTGACGTGCGCGCTGAGGTCCTCGCCGCTGGCCTCGGCACCGTCGCGCAGCACCACCGCGGCGCCGACCTCCTCGCCGAGCGAGTCGTCCGGTACCCCGACCACGGCCGCTTCGAGCACGTCGGGATGCTCGTAGAGCACCTCCTCGACCTCACGCGGGAAGACGTTGTAGCCGCCGCGGATGATCATGTCCTTGATGCGGTCGACGATGTAGAAGTAGCCGTCTTCGTCGCGACGGCCGATGTCGCCGGAGTGAAACCACCCTCCGCGCATCGCCTCCTCGGTCGCCTCGGGGCGCTGCCAGTAGCCCTTCATGATGTTGTGGCCGCGGATCACGATCTCGCCGACCCCCTCGGGCTCGACCTCGTTGCCGTCCTCGTCGAGCACAGCCATCTCGACCCCGCGGATCGGGATCCCGATCGAGCCCGGCTTGCGCTCGCCCTCGGGCGGGTTCGAGCAAGAGACCGGAGAGGTCTCCGAGAGCCCGTATCCCTCGAGGATCTTGGCGCCGAAGGCCTTCTCGAAGGCCCGCATCACCTCGACCGGCATCGCCGCCCCGCCTGACATGCAGCGGGCGAGATGGGTGGTGTAGCTCTCGCGTTCAGGGTGGTTGAGTATCGCCCCGTACATCGTCGGCACGCCCTGGAAGACGTTGACCCGGTCGCGCTCGAAGATCTCCAGCGCCTTGGTCGGGTCAAAGCGCGGCAGCAGGCTCAGGCAGGCGCCGGTGCAGATCGTCGAGTTCATGCTCACCGTCTGCCCGAAGGAGTGAAAGAGCGGCAACGCGCCGAGGACGACGTCGTCGCGCTGCAGGTCCAGCACCATCTCGGCGGCGATCTGGCAGTTGAGCGAAAGGTTGAGGTGGGTCAGCTCGGCGCCCTTGGGGCGGCCGGTCGTCCCCGACGTGTAGAGGATCACCGCGGTGTCGGATTCTGAGGCGTCGTGGATCTGAGGGTCGGGGTCGGTCGAGTCGAGCAGCTCCGCGAACGAGCCCGGCTCGATCTCGATCAGTTCGGTCTCGCACTCGGCCGTGCCCGGCTCGGTCTCTTCGGCGAGGTCGTGCCAGGCCAGCAGCAGACGCGAGCCGGGGTCGTCGCAGAAGTAGTCGATCTCGCGGCGCTTCAGCATTACGTTCATCGGCACCACGATCCCGCCGGCGCGCAGGATGCCGTAGTAGATGATCGGGAACTGGAGCTGGTTGGGAAGCATCAGCCCGACCCGGTCGCCGGGCACCAGGCCCTGCGAGCGCAGAAACGCGCCGACCCGGGCGCTGGCGTCGTCAAGCTCCGCGTAGGTCAGCTCGGCCTCGTCGAGCTTCACCGCCACCTTGTCGGGGTCGCGCTCGGTGCTGGCGCTGAGAATCTCGGCCAGGTTCATCCGCTCACTCCCTGCTTCGGGCTGGTCCAAGGCTGCTCGAGACGCTCGGCGAGCTGCTCGGCGAGGCCCTCGATCGGCACCCGCTGCTGGTCGAGCGAGTCGCGGTCGCGCAGGGTCACGGTGTCGTCGGTCATCGTCTGCCCGTCGACGGTGATCCCCCACGGGGTGCCGATCTCGTCCTGGCGCCTGTAGCGCTTGCCGATCGATCCGCCCTCGTCGTACTCGGCGCCGACGCGCTTGCGCACCGCGTCGAAGACCTCACGGGCCTTCTCCGGCATCCCCTCCTTGGAGACCAGCGGCAGCACCGCGGCCTTGACCGGCGCCATGCGCGGATGCAGGCGCAGCACGATCCGCTGGCGGCCCTCGACCTCCTCCGAGTCGTAGGCGTCGACGAGGAAGGCGAGCATCGCCCGGTCGACGCCGGCCGCCGGCTCGATCACGTGGGGGACGTAGCGCTCCTTGGTCTCCTGGTCGAAGTACTCGAGCTTCTCGCCCGAGAACTCGGCGTGCTGGCGGAGGTCGAAGTCGCCGCGGTTGGCGATTCCCTCCAGCTCCGACCAGCCCATCGGGAACAGGTACTCGATGTCGGAAGTGGCGCTGGAGTAGTGGGAGAGCTCGTCGGGGTCGTGGGCGCGCAGGTGCAGGTGGTCGGGGCGGATGCCGAGGTCGGTGTACCAGCGCATCCGCTCGGCCATCCAGTGCTGGTGCCATTTGTCGGCCTCGTCGGGGGGGACGAAGAACTCCATCTCCATCTGCTCGAACTCGCGGGTGCGGAAGACGAAGTTGCCGGTCGTGATCTCGTTGCGAAACGACTTGCCGATCTGGGCGATCCCGAAGGGCGGCTTGCGGCGCGAGAACTGGAGCACGTTCTTGAAGTTGACGAAGATGCCCTGCGCCGTCTCGGGCCGCAGGTAGGCGACCGAGGCGTCGTCGAGCACCGGCCCGACGTGGGTCTGGAACATGAGGTTGAACTGGCGCGCCTCGGTGAGGTCGCACTGCTCGGTCTCGCCCGGGTGCTTGGAGGGCTTCTTTCCGCAGGCCGCGTCTTCGAGCTTGTCGGCGCGGAAGCGCTGCCCGCAGGTCCGGCAGTCGACCAGCGGGTCGGTGAAGCCCTCGAGATGCCCGGAGGCCTCCCAGGTGCGGGGGTGCTGGAGGATTGCCGAGTCCAGGGCGACGATGTCGTCGCGCTCCTGCAGCATCGATCGCCACCACTCGCCCTTGACGTTGTTGCGCAGCAGGACGCCGTAGTGGCCGTAGTCGTAGGTCGAGCCGAGGCCGCCGTAGATCTCGGAGGTCGGAAAGACGAAGCCGCGGCGCTTGCAGAGAGCGACGACGTCCTCCATCCGGACCTCGTCGGGGCGGGTCTGCTCGGCTGCTTCCACGCCTGAACCGTACCGACGGCCGCGCACGACACCCTGCCGGGAACGCCTACGCCCCCTGCGATAATCGCCCTGCCGTGCCGATCTACGAGTACAAGTGCAGCAACGGTCATGTCTTCGAGGCGATCCAGAGCATGGCCGACGATCCGCTGACCAAGTGCGAGGTCTGCGGCGCCCCGGTGGAGCGCGTCTTTCACCCGATCGCGGTGCACTTCAAGGGCTCGGGCTTCTACAGCACCGACTACGGCTCGAAGAAGAAGTCAGCCCAGGACGGCGCGGCGAAGGAGGAGAAGGCCTCCAAACCGGACAAGAAGGAGCCGGCGAAGGCGAAGTCGGATTCCGGCTCGGGCTCGGGCTCGAGCGGCGACTAGCCGAGCAGCTCCTTCACGGCCCGCTGGCGCTCGGACTCGGGCACCTCGGTGCTCCCGAGCGGCCCGGGACCGCACGGTGTCGGCTGGCGGGCGCAGAGCACGTTGGTGCTCGAACCGCCGATCACCGAGGAGAGGATCAGCTGCGGCATCGTGAAGAAGCCCATGTCGCTGACGAAGGCCTTCGGTGCGTCCCAGCCGATGATCGGGCCGTGGATGAAGTTGTAGGGCAGGCGCAGGGGGCTGGTCAGCCGGCCCTTGATGCCGTTGATGACCGCCTGCTGGGCCTTGGCGCGGTCGAGGTCGTTGTAGCCGCTGCCGAAGGCGCTGCGGCCCTTGCCGGGGCAGGGGCTCGGCTCGCGGATCCGCGCGTAGGCCAGCGCCTTCTCGCCGTCGAGGGTGTTCTCGCCCTTGCCCAGGTGCAGGGTGATGCCTCCCTGGCCGCCGCCGGCGCCGCCGGAGATGTTGGCGCAGAGCTTCTGCGGCACGTCGACCTTGACCCCGCCGATCGCGTCGATGAACTTCTGAAAGCCGGTGAAGTCGATGATCACGACGTGGTCGATCTTGATCCCGAGGAAGCGCTCGACGGTCTGGATCTGCAGCTTGGCGCCGCCGAAGGCATAGGCGGCGTTGATCTTCTGCGACTCGTGCCCGGGAATCTCGGCGAAGCTGTCGCGGGGGACCGAAAGCTTGCGGAAGTGGCCGCCACCGGCCCGGATCAGCATCAGCGTGTCGGCGCGGAACTGGCCCTGTGAGCAGCTGCCGTGGGGCGCGTCGCCGTGCGACTGCTGGTCGAAGCAGCCCTGCGACGGCGCCGCACCAGGTTCCTTGGTGTCGGGCGGCCGGGCGTCGGTGCCGATCATCAGGATCGTCTGCGGGCTGGCGATCAGAAATGGGTTGCCGTGCAGGACGCTCTTGGCCCCGTCGGCGAGCTTGAACTCCTGTAGCTGGGCCGAGATCGCAAAGGCCAGGAAGCTGATCAGGATCCAGACCCCGGCCGCGATGCCGACCCACTTCAGGCCCCGGCGCAGAAGCGGGCGGGGCGCGGTCGGCGGCTGGTCCTCTGCCTGTGGCCCGCCGCGGCCGAGGCGACGATAGGAGCGCCGGGCGCGCTCGCGGAGGCCCGAGACGTCAGTCGACCTGAGCCTCGATAGGAATCCCCGCCGCGACTTGTAGACCGTGTACTCGGGTGGCCCGGAGCGTCCCTGCTCGGGACCCCCTGAGGGCGCCTGGTCGCCTCGCTCGGGGGGCTGCTGCTCGCCGTTGGAAGGCATGAGCGGCTATCAATACTGCCGATGGCCCCCGACTCCTGCCCCGCCCCCGCCCAGCGCTATCTGATAAGCGATCCGCCGCCGTGCCCCCCGGCGTGAAGCCGCAGGCGACCGTTGGGGTCGACCTCGGGGGCACCAAGGTGCTGGTCGGCGTGATCGGCGAAGGCAGCGAGATTCTCTACGAGGGCCGCGAGAGCTCGGCGGGCCAGACCGGCGACGAGCTGCTGAACACGCTCGAGCGCGAGATCCGCAAGGCCCTGCAGGCGCAGCCGGACGCCGCCGCGGTCGGCCTCGGCATCCCCTGCACGATCGACCACGAGAAGGGCGTGGCGATCAGCGCGGTCAACCTGCCGATCCGCGACCTGCCGGTCCGCGACGAGATGCGCGCCCGGCTCGGGACCCCGGTCTACATCGAGAACGACGCCAACGTCGCCGCGATCGCCGAGCATCGCTTCGGCGTCGCCAAGGGAACCCGCGACGTGGTGATGCTGACGATCGGCACCGGGATCGGCGGCGGGGTGATCATCGACGGCGAGCTCTACCGGGGCTCGAGCGGCGCCGCGAGTGAGCCCGGGCACATGGTGATCGACTTCGATGGGCCGCCTTGCCAGGGCAATTGCCCCAACCACGGCTGCCTCGAGACCTTCGCCTCCGGCACCGCCCTGGCCCGCGACGGGCGCACAGTCGCCGAGCGGGACCCTGATTCGGTGCTCGGGCGGCTGCTGGCCGAGGGGGGCCGGATCGACGGCAAGGCGGTGACCGACGCCGCGGTCGCCGGCGACCCCGCGGCGCTGGAGGTGGTCAGGGAGGCGGGACGCCGGCTCGGCGCCGGGCTCTCGGGCCTGGCGAACATCTTCGAGCCCGAGGTGATCGTGCTCGGGGGCGGCGTCGGCAAGGCGCTCGGCGAGCTGATGTTCCAGCCCGCGCGCGAACAGCTGCGGACGCGGGCGCTGCCGCCGATGAACGAGACCCCGGTCAAGGCCGCCGAGCTGGGACCCGAGGCGGGAATGGTCGGCGCCGCCGAGCTGGCGCGCCGGGAGCTCGGGGCGCGGGGCTGATGGCCGGCAAGCTCTACGTCTGCCCGACCCCGATCGGCAACCTCGACGACCTCACCCCCCGGGTCCGAGAGGCGCTGGTCGAGGCCGACTACATCGCCTGCGAGGACACCCGCCGCACCGGGACTCTGCTCGACCGGCTCGGGATCTCCCCGCCGCCGCCACTGGTCTCCAACCACGAGGGAAACGAGGCGACGCGGGCGCCTGAGCTGGCGCGGCGGATCGCCCGTGGCTCGCGGGTGGCGCTGGTCAGCGACGCCGGCATGCCGGCGATCTCCGATCCCGGCTTCCGCTTGATCCGCACCTGCATCGACCGCGATCTCGAGGTCGAGGTGCTGCCCGGCCCCTCGGTCGTGCCGGTGGCCCTGGTCGCCTCCGGGCTGCCGACGAACCGCTGGCGCTTCGAGGGCTTCCTTCCCCGCCGCTCCGGCGAGATGGAGCGGGTGCTGCGCTCGACCGAGACCGTGGTCGCCTTCGAGTCGCCGCGGCGGATCTCCGAGTCGCTGGCGGCGCTGGCGGCGATCGCGGCGGACCGCCCGGCCGCGGTCTGCCGCGAGCTCTCGAAGCTTCACGAGGAGGTCGCCCGCGGCACCCTGGGCGAGCTGGCGCGCCGCTACCGCGGCGACGTCAAGGGCGAGATCGTGCTGGTGATCGGCCCCGCGCTCGACGACGAGCACCCCGAGGACATCAGCTTCGCGGTCGATGCCCTGCGCCACCTGGTCCAGTCCGGCGCCCGGCCGCGTGCGGCGGCCAGCGTCGTCGCAGCGCTGACCGGGACCCGCGCCAACGATCTGTACCGCGCCCTGACCGGGCGCGACCCGCGGCTTTGAGGGCGCTGCAAACCGTCGCCTCGCTCTAGCGAATGCCCAGAATCGCGATTGCGACCTGCGCAGCGCTTCCCGACGGCTGGCCCGATGACGGTCTGCTGGTGGAGGCTCTGCGCGAGCGCGGGGCCGAGGTCGGCTACGGCGTCTGGAGCGACCCGGACTTCGACTGGTCGGGCTTCGACTCGGTGCTGATCCGCTCGACCTGGGACTACACCCTGCAGCGCGAGCGCTTCATCGCCTGGGCCCGGTCGCTCGAGGGCAGGCTCGAAAACCCTCCGGCGCTGGTCGAGTGGAATAGCGACAAGCACTACCTCGCCGACCTCGCCGCGGCCGGGATCGCCACCGTTCCCACCCTCTACGTCGAGCTCGGCGACCCGGCGCCCGAGCTGCAGGGCGAGGTGGTCGTCAAGCCGACGGTCTCGGCCGGCGCCCGCGACACCGGCCGCTTCTCGCCCTCCGCCCACGTAGATGCCCGCCGCCTGCTCGAGCGACTGCGCTCGCAGGGCCGCAGCGCCATGGTCCAGCCCTACCTGGCCAGTGTCGAGGCCGACGGCGAGACGGCGATCGTCTTCATCGACGGGGCCGAGAGCCATGCCCTGCGCAAGGACGTCGTCCTCGATCCCGACCAGGAGGCGCCGCTTGCCGACCACGAGCTGCGCGCGGCAGAGGCGATGTTCCGCGAGGAGCTTGTGGCGGCCGCTTCGGCCGGCCGGGCCGAGCGCAAGCTCGCCGCCGCGGTGGTCGAGCAGGCGCGCCGGCGCTTCGGAGCCGCGCCGCTCTATGCCCGCGTCGACATGCTTCGCTCGCCGCGGGGCGAGCCGGTGTTGCTGGAGCTGGAGGCGGTGGAGCCGTCGCTTTACTTCGAGCAGGCGCCGGGCTCGGCGCAGCGTTTCGCCGCCGCGGCGGTGCGGCGGCTGAAAAGCGGTTGAGCCGATCCGCTCGCAGCGCTACGGTCAGTGCTGAGATGGCGAAACGGGATCCACGCATGGTCGCGCTCGGCTACGGGCGCTTCGTGCGTGCCGACCGCGTCTTCGCGCTGGTCCCGCTGCCGCCCGCCGAGCGCGGCGAGGGACGCCGCACCTACGTCCACGTCGACGGCATGGCCGAGCCCCTGGTCGCCTCGCGTTCGGAGAAGGCGGTGCTCGCCGACGTCGAGGCGGCGCTCAACGAGGCGGCCGGGATCCCGCGCCGGCGGTCGGTCAACAAGGATCAGGAAAAGCTGGTCTAGAGAAGGCCGCGACGCGGCCTGAGCGCCCGGCGTCCGTCGGGTCCATCTCTATTGTCAGGCGGCGATGGGCTTCTTCATAACCACGCCGATCTACTACGTCAATGCCCAGCCGCATCTGGGCCACGCCTACTCGACGATCGCCGCCGACGTCGTCGCCCGCCACATGCGCCAGCGCGGCGAGGACGTCTTCTTTCAGACCGGAACCGACGAACATGGCGAGCCGACCGTGCGCGCCGCCGAGGAGCAGGGGATCACGCCGCAGGAGCTGGTCGACCGCAACGCGCCCCGCTTCCGCGAGCTGACCCCGAAGATCAACGCCTCGCCTGACTTCTTCATCCGCACCACCGACCCCCAGCACATCGCCAAGGTGCAGGAGATCGTCCAGCGGGTGCACGACAACGGGTACGTGTACGAGGGGGCCTACGAGGGCTGGTACTGCCCCCGCTGCGCCGACTTCAAGACCGAGTCGGAGATCGCCGAGGGCAACACCTGTCCGATCCACGGCATCCCACTCGAGCGCGAGAAGGAGGAGAACTGGTTCTTCAAGCTCTCCGCCTTCGAGGGGCAGCTACAGCGCCTCTACGAGGGCCGGCCGGACTTCGTCGTCCCCGACTTCCGCCGCAACGAGGCCGTGTCGTTCATCAAGGGCGGCCTCCAGGACGTCTCGCTGTCGCGGCCGAAGCTGGGCTGGGGCGTGCCGGTGCCATGGGACCCCGAGCAGGTGATGTACGTCTGGTGGGACGCGCTGCTCAACTACGCGACCGGCCTCACCTACGCGGTCGAGGGCGAGGACCTGACCGAACGCTTCTGGCCGCCGAGCCTGCAGGTGATGGGGAAGGACATCCTCAAGTTCCACGCCGTCTACTGGCCGGCGCTGCTGATGGCCGCCGAGATGGAGCTTCCGAAGCGGCTGGTGATCCACGGCTTTCTGCTGATGGAGGGCCAGAAGATGTCGAAGTCGCTGGGCAACGTGCTCGACCCGTTCGAGGTGATCGAGCGCTTCGGCGCCGACCCGCTGCGCTACTACCTCTTCCGCGAGGTCAGCTTCGGCCAGGACGGCTCGGTCTCGGCGGCGGGGTTCGAGACCCGCTACGAGACCGAGCTCGCGAACGAATACGGCAACCTGGCCAGCCGCACCCTGGCGATGCTCGAGCGCTACCGGGAAGGCGTCGTCCCCAGCCAATCGGTCGACGATCAGCTGCGGCCGGCGTTCGACGGCGTCGTGCAGCGCGTCTGCACGCGACTCGACGGCGCCGAGCTCAGCCACGCGCTGGAGGAGATCTGGACCCTGGTCAGGCGCCTCAACCAGTACGTCGAGGAGACCCGGCCCTGGGAGCTGGCGAAGGATGAGGCCGAAGCGGTCCGCCTCGACGCTGTGCTCTACAACCTCGCCGAGGGGCTGCGGGTGACGACGCTGCTGCTCCTGCCCTATCTGCCCGAGACCGGCGCCAGGCTGCTCGACGCGCTGGGCGAACCAGGGCGCGGGCTCTCCGAGTTCGGGCAGGGGCCCGGGGGCCAGCGGATCGAGAAGCTGCCGCCGCTGTTTCCGAAGCTCGACGCGGCCGCCTGAGCAAGTCTCATCTGCAACCCACTTCAGCGGTACAACCGGCGTCCCCTGGGATGAAACCGGTTAGGGTGCGCGACCTACTTTGCGGCCGAAGGGAGGCACATTGAAGACGCTCTTTGCCACGGTTATCGCCGGGGGCCTTTTGCTTGCCGTTGTTCCGGCGTTCGCCGCGACGAGCGCGCCCGTGCACAACGGCTACTTGACGATCGGCGGTCCCAAGCGGCTGCACGCCGCGGCGAAGCTGCGGGTGCCGATCGCCTGCTCGGTCGCCTGCAAGACGAAGACGATCACCAAGCTGACCACGCCGGGCGACGTCCTCGGCCCCGACAAGGCCCAGGGCCATCTCGGCGCCGGCCAGACCCGGAAGCTGATCATCAAGCTCAACACCGCCGCCAAACAGGACATCAGCCAGCATCCGAACTCGCGCCTGCGGGTCGAGGTGTTCGCGCGCAGCTTCAGCGGCAACCAGCACGCGCACGCGGTAAAGACGTTCAAGTTCAGCGGCTCCTAGGCGTTCGAGCGCAGTCCTAGACTGGGCGCGTGGTCGACACCCACGCGCATCTCTCGGTCTGCGAGCCGCCCGACGCAGAGCTCGTCGCAGCCGCCCGCGATGCGGGCGTGCGGCGCATCCTCACGGTCGGGCTCGACGAGCAGAGCAACCCCGAGGCGGTGCGCGCGGCGGAGCAGCACGAGGAGGTCTTCGCCGCCGTCGGCCGCCACCCCAACTCGGCGGCCGGATTCGACGCCGGCGCGGCGGCCGAGATCGAGAAGCTGGCCGCGCATCCCCGCGTGCGGGCGATCGGCGAGACCGGGCTCGACTTCTACCGCGACGGCGCCCCACGCGACGACCAGCGGCGAGCCTTCGAGGCCCAGGTGGAGATCGCCCGTCGCACCTCGCTGGCGCTTGTCATCCACCTGCGTAACGAGGGCGACGCGAGCGAGGGCGAGGCGACGGCGGAGGCGTTCTCGCTGTTGGAGCGGACCGCCGGGGAGGTGACCGTGATCCTGCACTGCTTCGCCGCGGTCGAGCGGGTCGGCGAGGCGGCCGACCGCGGTTGGTACTGCTCCTTCGCCGGCAACGTCACCTATCGCCGCTCCGAGGCCCTGCGGCAGGCCGCGGCCTCGGTGCCGGAAGAGCTGCTGCTGGTCGAGACCGATTCCCCGTTCCTCTCGCCCCAGGCACGGCGCGGCAAGCCGAACTCGCCGGCCAACGTCGTCGCGACGGCGGAGACCGTCGCCGAAGCCCGCGGGGTCGAGTACGAGCAGCTGGCGCGCACCGTGGACGCCAACGCCGCGCGGGCATTCGGATGGTGAGCCCCGCCCGCTCGCGCCGCCAGCGGCGGCTGGGCCAGAACTTCCTCGCCGACCCGAACCTGCTCGAGGCGATCGTGCGCGAATCGGGGATCGGGCCGGACGACGTCGGGCTGGAGTTCGGCGCCGGCGCCGGCGCTCTGAGCGAGCGGCTGGCCGAGCGCAGCGCCCATCTGCACCTGGTCGAGCTCGACCGCCGCCTCTGCGACGACCTGGCGCCGCTGGCCGGGCGCGCCGACGTCAGCCTGCACTGGGGCGACGCGATGAAGCTGGATCTCAGCGCCCTGCGTCCGGCGCCCGGCATCGTCGTCTCCAACCTTCCCTACTCGATTGCCACCGGGCTGATCCTGCGCACGATCGAGGACCTGCCGGGCGTCGACCGCTGGATGGTGATGGTCCAGCTCGAGGTCGCCGAGCGCCTGCGGGCGGCACCGGGGAGCCGTCTCTACGGCGTCCCGTCGGTGATCGCCCAGCTGGCGGCCGAGGTCGAGCTGGAGCGCCGGGTCGGGCGCCAGGTCTTCACCCCGCGACCGCGGGTCGACTCGGCTCTGCTGCGCCTGCGCCGTACCGGGCCCGCCGCGGCGCCGCAGCTGCGGCGGCTGGTCCGCGACGCCTTCGCCCACCGGCGCAAGTCGCTGCCCCGCTCGCTGGAGCTGGCGCGCCCGGGGCGCCTCGAGCCCGCGCGCCGGGCGCTGAGCCGGCTCGGCCTGCCCGAGGATGCGCGCGCCGAGGCGCTCTCACCCGAGGACTTCGCCGCCCTCGCCACCGAGCTCGGCCCGACGCCGGACGAATAGCGTCCGGCGACATGGTCCTCTCCGCCCCCGCCAAGCTCAACCTCTGCCTCTACCTGGGGGCGCCGCGCGACGACGGGCTGCACGAGATCCGCTCGCTGTTCGAGCCCCTCTCGCTGGCCGACGAGCTCGAGGTCACCGAAGCCTCCGAGGACGAGGTCGTCTGCCCGGCGGTCGGGGGCGAGAACCTCGCCGCGCGGGCGCTGGCGGCGCTGCGCGAGCACGGCTGGGACGGGCCCCCGCGGCGGATCAGGATCAAGAAGCGGATCCCGATCGCCGGCGGCCTCGGCGGCGGCAGCGCCGACGCTGCGGCGGTGCTGCGGCTGGCCGAGGGCATGGAGGGCCTCGAAGAGGCGGCGACCGGGCTCGGGGCCGACGTCGCCTCGCAGCTTCGCCCTGCCTTCTCGCTCGTCGCCGGCGCCGGCGAGCGGATCGAGCCGCTGCCCGCTCCGGGTAGCCACGCGGTGGTGCTGATCCCGCAGCAAGCGGGTCTCTCCACCGCCGAGGTCTACGCCGAGGCCGACCGGCTCGGGCTCGGCCGCGACGGGGCGGCGCTGGAGGCGATCAGCGAACGCCTGCGGGCGGCCGCCGGTGACGGCGCCAGCCCGCTCGATTACGCACAGCTGCTGATCAACGACCTCGAGCCGGCGGCGCTCTCACTGCGGCCCGAGATCGCCGACGCGCTGCGACTTCTGCGCGAGGCCGGCGCCGCGCACGCCCTGATCACGGGCTCGGGCCCGACGGCCTTCGGGCTTTTCCCGGACGGCGATGCGGCCCGGGCTGCCGCGGTCGCGATCGGGCCGCCCGCGGTCGCCAGCTCCCCGGGGGCACGATGAAGAAGCCCAGGATGCCCCAGAGCCAGCGCGGCCGCCACCTGCTCGGGGCCGCCGCCCTGCTGGCGGTGCTCGGCTTCTACGTCGCGGTCAGCAAGCTCGTCCCCCACGACAACCTGCAGAAGCTGCTCGAGGACGTCTCCAACACCCTCGGCGCCTGGACCTACCTGCTGGTCGGGGTCTTCGCCTTCCTCGAGACCGGGGCGGGGGTCGGCCTGATCGTCCCCGGGGAAACGGTGATGCTGCTCGGCGGCGCCGTCGCCGGGCAGGGGGCGATCAGCGTCTACCTGCTCCTGGCGATCGCCTGGTTCAGCGCCTGGGCCGGCGACACGACGAGCTTCTTCATCGGCCGCCGTCTCGGCCGCGACTTCGTGCTGCGGCGCGGCCCATCGCTGGGGATCAGCAACCAGCGCTTCCGCCAGGTCGAGGGCTACTTCGACCGCCACGGCGGCAAGACGATCCTGATCGGCCGCTTCATCAGCCTCGTCCGCGCCCTGGCTCCGTTCGTCGCCGGCAGCTCGGGGATGCGCTATCGCGCCTTTGTCCCCTACAGCGTCCTAGGCTGCGGGCTCTGGGCGTCTGCCCACATCCTGATCGGCTACTTCTTCTCGCGCAGCATCGACACCGCCGCCAAGTACGCCGGTCGCGGCGCCTTCCTGCTCGCGACGCTGATCGTCGTCGGGGTCGGCATCTACCTCGGGGTCCGCTACCTGCGCGAGCCGGCCAACCGCCGCCGCGCCGTCGCCTGGATGGAGGAGAGGTCGGCGACCCGCTGGCTGGTTCTACTGGGCCGCCGGATGGCGCCGCAGGCGCGCTTCCTCTGGAACCGGGTCACCCCCGGCGGAACCTTCGGGCTCGAGTTCACCTCGCTGATGGCGGTGCTCGCGGTGTCGCTCTTCGTGCTCGTCTCCTACGTGATGATCATCAACGGCGATCCCGGTCCCACCGCCGGCGACGTCTCCGCCCTCAACGCGGCCGAGAACATCCAGACCGGATGGCTGACCAGCGTCGCCAAGGTGATCAGCGACGTCGGCTCCGACGCGGTGCTTCTGCCGCTGATCTTCGTCGCCGCCCTGGCGCTGGCGCTGAACCGCCGCTGGCCCGAGTTCTGGGTCCTGATCGCCGGGACGTTGATCACCTTCGTCGGCGTCACCGACCTAAAGCATGCGCTGGACCGGCCCCGTCCCGCCGCTGGATTGGTGACGACCTCCGGCTCCTCCTTTCCCAGCGGGCATGCCGGCCACTCGGTCTTCTACCTCTGGGCTGCGGTGACGATCGTCGTCCGCCTGCGCCCGGGGATGGCGCGGGGGGCCCTGGTGGTGATCGCGGGGATCGCCCTGACGGCGCTGGTCGGGCTCTCACGGATCTATCTACACGTGCACTACATGAGCGACGTCAGCGCCGGCTGGGCGCTTGGCGTATCGGCCTACGCCCTCTGCGCGGCGGTGGCCCTCGTCGCCGTGCAGTTGCGACAGAATGGCTTCGGTGCTGCTGGCGGAAATCGGACCTGAGTACCTGCTCTTCGGCGGCGCCGGGCTGATCAGCCTCGCGGCCTTCGTGGGACTGATCCTGGTCCCCGCGCTGGGCTCCTACGGGCGCGCCTGGGAGAAGGTCGCGGCCGGCTTCATGTCGTTGTTCGTCCTCGTCGCCCTGGTCCTGGTCGGGGTCTTGATCGGCCTCGTCGTCGTCTACTACTGGAACGACATCCACGACTTCCTGCACTGAGCCAGCCCGCCAGGGCCGGGTACGCCGCGCCCGGGCCAGCTTGCCGATGAGGCCATAATTCGCCGGTGGCCGGTCCTGGCGACAAAAAGAAAAGGCCTGCAAACAGCGCCAAGGAGGGAACGCTCGACGCGCTCGCCGAGGCGATCGAATCGGGCGCCGGGCTGCCCGCGGTCGCCCGCGCGGCCTCGAAGGTCCTCAACGCCTCGGTGGCGTTGATCGACCGCTCGAGCGCGGTGCTTGCCGTCGGCGGCGCCGCCCCCGACCAGGAGCAGAAGCTCCTCGCCGGCGACGACGGCGTCGTCTCGGTCGAGCTGCGGGTCGCCGACGCCGCTGTCGGGGAGCTGCGCTACCGCGCCGACCCGGCGCCGGACCCGGCGATCGCCCGCATGGTCTCGACCCTGATCGCGCTGGAGCTGGAGCGGGCGCGGGCTCCCGAGTGGGCAAGCGAGGAGGCGGCGGCGGAATTCGTACAGGCCCTGCTCGGGCGCGAGCTTGGCGAAGGCGACGAAATCGTTGCCCGCGCCGCCGAGCTCGGAACCGAGCTCGCGTCCGGGGCGGGGGTTCTGATCGTGCGCGCGGCGCCGCGCGCCGCCCAGGCCGGCGACTGGCGGGCCCGGGTCCTGACCCTGGCGCTGCGGACGCTGCGCTCGGCCGCCCCCGGCTCGCTCGCCGCGCTGGACGGCGGCGACGCGGCCGAGATCACCGCGCTGGTTCCCGCCGCCGACGACGGGCGGTTGCAGCGCGCGGCGCTGGCGCTCGAGCGCGAGCTCGCCGAGACCCTGGCCGCCTTTCACGTCACGATCGGGGTCAGCCGGCGCACCGATCCCGGCGAGCTCCACCGGGCCGGCAACGAGGCCCGCCTGGCGGTCAACGTCGGCGAGGCCGAGGGCCGGGCGATCCTGGCCTTCGAGGACACCGGCGCCTACCGGCTGCTGCTGCCGGCGATGAGCGAGGACCCGGGCGAGCTGCAGCGCTTCTACTCCGAGACGATCGAACCCCTCGCCTCCTACGACGAGCAGTACGAGACCGAGCTGGTGACCACGATCGAGGCCTACCTGGAGAACGACGGCAACGTCGCCGCCACGGCGAAGCAGTTGTTCACCCACCGCCACACGATCCGCTACCGGCTCGAGCGGGCCCGCGATCTCTGCGGCCACGACGTCTCCTCGACCGAGGGTCGCGAGAAGCTCGGCCTGGGGCTGAAGGCGATGCGGGTACTGGGGATCCCGGCACCGCGTGGTCCGGCGCTGGAGCCGGGGGCCGAGGCGGGCAAGGTGCCGCGAAGCGGAGAGGACTAGGCCCCGGCCGCAGCGTCGCCCCGGGAGCGTGCGTAGGGCTCCAGCCCCTCGCGGGCGCGGGCGATAGACCAGTTGTGGTTCCAGCGGAAGACCGGCCGCAGGACCGGGGTCAGGTAGCGCAGCAGCGGCCGGTCGGCGATCACACGCCAGTCGAAATGGACGTGGACCCGGCCGTCGGCAGGGGTCAGCTTCCAGACTCCGCGTCCAGTCAGATCGCCGACGACCGAGACCTCGAACTCGCTCGGCGGCTCGTAGCGGACGATCTCGGAGGTCGTCTTCAGCGTGTAGGGCAGCCGGCCCTTGAAGTGCTGCTCCGAGGTCCGACCGACCTCTGGAGGTCCGTCGACCTCGACGTCGATGTAGACCGGCTTCCACCATTGGGGGTAGGTGGAGGCGTCGGCCAGGGCCGCGAAGACGGCCTCCTGGGGGGCGGCGACATCCCACTCGTCGATGAACACGTACTCCGATGCCATGCGGACTCCCTTGTACCTGCGCCGTCGGGTGGCGGTTGGATCAGTCGTTCAGCGCTCGACCAGGCGCTTCAGCCTGGCGAGGCGATCCTCCCACTCGTCGCCGATCCGCGCAATCCACTCCGCGGCCTCGCCGAGCGGCTGCGGCTGCAGCTCGTAGAGGGTCTCGCGGCCGGCGCGGCGGCTGCGGACGAGTCCCGCGCCACCGAGGGCGCCGAGGTGCTTGGCGACCGCCTGGCGGCTGATCGGCAGCTCGGCCGCCAGCGCCGTGGCGCTGGCGCTGCCGCGCGCGGCAAGGGTCTCGACCAGCCGGCGGCGGGTCGGGTCGGCGAGGGCCGCGAACACGTCCTGGCCGGGCTGTGGCGGCATCGCCGGATCAGGCGTAGGCGAGGCTCGCAAGCGCCAGGCGCAGCGACTCGAAGCGCTTGCTCCATGTCGCGGAGGCGCGCGGGGCGGAGGGGTCGGGCAGGCCGGACTCGACGACGGTGAGCCGGGTGCCCCGATCGAGCTGCTCGAGGCGCAGCTCGACGCGGCTCGCCGCCAGGCCCTCGCGCTCCCACTCGAAGACGAGCCGCTCGCCCTCCTCGAACAGCAGCACCGCGCCGGCCCGCTGCTCTCCGTCCTCGCCGCGGCAGCGAAGCGCCCCGCCCGGGCGGGGGTCGAGCTCGACCTCGGATGCCAGCCAGTCGCTCAGCAGGCGCTCGTCGGAGATCGCTCCCCAGACTTCCTCGGCCGGGGCGTCGAGGACGACGTTGCGTTCGATCGAAGCCATCGCAACCCAATGGTTGCACATCTGCTAGCTTCATAGCGCAACCAAACGGTTGCACATCAAATCGAACGAGAGGAGCATCCATGTCCCTGATCCCGATGGTCGTCGAGCAGACGCCGCGCGGCGAGCGCTCCTTCGACATCTACAGCCGCCTGCTCGGCGAGCGGATCGTCTTCATCGGCCAGCCGATCACCGAGGACCTCGCCAACCTCGTCGTCGCCCAGTTGCTGCACCTCGACTCCGAGGACCCCGACAAGGACATCAGCGTCTACGTCAACTCCCCCGGCGGCTCGGCCTACGCGGGGCTGGCGATCTACGACACGATGCGCTTCATACAGGCCGATGTGCAGACGATCTGCTTTGGGATCGCGATGTCGGCCGGCTCCCTGATCCTCACCGGAGGCGCCGCCGGCAAGCGGATGGCGTTGCCGAACAGCCGCATCCTCATCCACCAGCCGACGGGAGGCTTCGAGGGCCAGTCCGCCGACATCGAGATCCACGCCCGCGAGATCCTCCAGCTCCGCGAGCGGATCGAGGCGATCTACGTCCAGCACAGCGGCCAGGAGGAGGAGCGGGTCCACGAGGACATGGAGCGCGACCACTTCTTCGATCCCGCCGAGGCGGTCGAGTACGGGCTGATCGACCGGGTGATCCAGAGCCACGAGCTCGAGCGCACCCCGGTCGGCTTCCGCGACGGCGAGGGCTGAGTTCCGGGGGGAGGATTCGAACCCCCGCTTCCAGGACCAAAACCTGGCGTGCTACCGGCTACACCACCCCGGACCGACTCGACCTTAACGCCGCCGGGATGCCTGAGGGTAGGGTGGGCGGGCAGATGCCCGAGCCGGAACGCTCCGAGGGTCTTGCCACCGCGATCTACGGGACGATCCTCTCGACGGCCCTGATCGCCGCCTACTCCGAAGACCCCGGCAGCGACCCCGTCCAGGTCGCGGTGGCCGTTCTGCTGGCCGCGCTCGTCTTCTGGATCGCCCACGCGTACGCCGACGTGCTCGCCCGCGGGCTGATCGGGAGAGACAGCGGAGGGATGGCGCGGATCCGTGACGAGCTTGCTCGCGAGTGGCCGATGGTGACCGGAGCCGCGCTACCGGTACTGCCGCTTTTCCTCTCGCCGCTCGGGGTTCTCTCCGACTCCAACGCCGAGTCGGTGGCGATTGCGAGCGGCGTGATTCTTCTCACCGCTGTCGGCATCGCGATCGCCTGGCGGCGTGGCAGCGGGTTGGTCGGCGTCGCCTTCAGCGCCGCGGCGAGCTTCGTGTTCGGGATCGTCGTGGTTACGCTGAAGGCGATCGTCCACTGAGCCGAATCGAGTGGCTGTGATCCCGACCGCCTCGTTCATATCCGACTTCTGGCTCGACCAGGTGGTCGGCGAGCATCGCGACGGCATCTTCCTCGTCCTCGTCGGCTTCATCCTCTCCTTTGCCTTCATCCGCATGAGCACGCGGCTGATGCGAAGCCCGCGCGTGCCCTGGTGGCCCGGCAGCGTCTCGGTCGGTGAGAGCGGCGTCCACATCCACCATCTCGTCTTCGGGATCTGCCTGATGATGCTCGCCGGCACGGTGGGCTTCGCCTCCTCCGGCAACCAGCCGTGGTTCGACATCTCGGCGGCGCTGTTCGGGATCGGGACGGGGCTGACGATCGACGAGTTCGCGCTCTGGGTCTACCTCGACGACGTCTACTGGGCCGAGGAGGGGCGCAAGTCGGTCGACGCGACGGTGATCGCGGCGGCGGGGATGCTGCTGCTCCTGTTCGGGGCCGAGCCATTCGACTTCACGACCAGCTCGGCCGGGGAGGTGATCTCGAGCTTCGCCGGCGCGCTGCTGGTCTTCGCGATGGTCGCGATCTGCTTCTCGAAGGGGCGGATCATGCACGGCTACATCGGCTTCTTCGTCCTCCCGATCGCGATCTACGGCGCCAGCCGGCTCGGCAAGCCGGACTCGCCCTGGGCGCGGCGCTTCTACGGCGAGCGCCGGCCTGCCAAGCAGGCCGGCGCGGTCGAGCGGTTCCGCCCTGACCGCCGCACCGAGCGCTTCAAGCAGCGCTTCCGCGATCTGGTCGGCGGCCAGACCGAAGGCGCCTACGAGGCGAAGCTCGCCCAGCAGGCCGCGACCCGGGAAGCGGCAGAGAAGCTGCGAAGCCAGGCGGAACGCGTCCCTTAGCGGTTTCTCCCTACCAATCATCTGCGGCGGCTTCGCCGCCTGACATGTCTCTGCCGCGACACCTTGTGTCGCCGCCGTACCATCTCTGCGGTGCCCGCCCAGGCTCCAACCGTGCTCGTCATGGCTGCAGGCGAGGGAACGCGCATGCACTCCACGCTGCCCAAGGTCCTGCACCCCGTCTGCGGCCGGCCGATGATCGCCTGGCCGATCATCGCCGCCCGCGAGGCCGGCGCCGGCCGGGTGGTGGCCATCGTCTCCCCCCAGCGCGACCTCTCCGGCGCCCTGCCCGCGGGGACCGAGACCCTGGTCCAGCCCCAGGCCGACGGCACCGGCGGCGCGATCCGCGCGGCGCTCGACGTCGTCCGCGAGTCGGGCACGGTGGTCGTTCTCTCCGGCGACCACCCGGTGATATCGGCGGCGACGATCCGCGGCCTGCTCGACGCCCACGTCGCCTCCGGCGCGGCGGCGACCGTGATGACGACCGAGCTCCGCGACCCGGGCAGCTACGGGCGCATCGTCCGCGGCTCGGATGGATCGATCGAGCGCATCGTCGAGGCCAAGGAGCCCGGCGACGCCACCGCGGAGGAGCTGGAGATCAAGGAGGTCAACGCCGGCACCTATGTCTTCGAGTCGGCGCCGCTGGCCGCGGCCCTGGACGGGATCTCGAACGAGAACGCCCAGGCCGAGTACTACCTCGGCGACGTGCTGCCGCTGATCCGCTCCGAGGGCGGCACCGTCGCCGCCCACCTGGTGCAGGACGACTCGGTCACCCTGGGCGTCAACTCACGCCTCGACCTCGCGCAGGCGACCGCCAAGGCACGGCGGCGGATCCTCGAGGGCCACATGCTTGCCGGGGTGACGGTGACCGATCCCGCCGCGACCTGGATCGACGCCGAGGTGCGGATCGCCGCCGACGCGACGATCGAGCCGGGAACCTCGCTGCGCGGCCAGACCGAGGTCGGAGCGGGCTCGGTGGTGGGGCCGAACACGACCCTGATCGACAGCAAGCTCGGCCGGGGGGTGACGGCTCCGCACTCCTACCTGGTCGACTGCGAGGTGCTCGACGACTGCTCGATCGGACCGTTCGCCTACATCCGCCCGCAGACCGTGCTCGCCGAGGGCGCCAAGGCGGGGGCCTTCACCGAGATCAAGAACTCGCGCATCGGCGAGGGCGCCAAGGTGCCGCACCTCTCCTACGTCGGCGACGCCGAGGTAGGGGCGGGCAGCAACCTCGGGGCCGGCACGATCACCGCCAACTACGACGGTTTCCGCAAACACCGGACAGTGATCGGCGATCACTGCCGGATCGGCGTTGACACGATGTTCGTCGCCCCGGTAAGCATCGGCGATGGCGCTTACACTGGCGCTGGAACGGTGATCCGCAAGGATGTCCCGCCGGGGGCGCTGGCGGTCCCCGAGGACTCCGGGCAGCGCCACATCGAGGGTTACGCGGAGCGCAAAGCGAAGCAGGCCGAAGAGGATCGAGAGACAGGCTCGTGAGCACGATCGAGGAACCGCGCCCGGCGTCGACGGCTATCGCGCACGACTACTCCAAGCGTCTGATGGTGTTCGGGGGCCGCTGCTCGATGGACCTGGCGGCGAAGATCGCCGGCAAGCTCGAGCTCGACCTCGGCCAGGTCGACCTCAAGACCTTCGCCGACGGCGAGGTCTACTGCCGCTACGGGGAGTCGATCCGCGGCGCCGACGTCTTCCTCATCCAGTCGACCGCCGCCAACCCGGCCAGCGGGATGACCCCCAACGACGCCCTGATGGAGCTGCTGATGATGGTCGATGCGGCCCAGGGCGCCTCCGCGCACCGGATCATCGCCGTCATGCCCTGGTACGGCTACGCGCGCCAGGACAAGAAGTCGGCTCCCCGCGAGCCGATCTCGGCCCGGGTCGTCGCCAAGTGCCTCGAGGCGGTCTCGATCGACAGGGTGCTGACGATGGACCTGCACGCCGGGCAGGTGCAGGGCTTCTTCCACGTCCCGGTCGACCACATGACCGCGATGCCGATGCTCTCGCAGTGGTTCATCGACCAGAACCTCACCGAGGAGCTCGTGATCGTCTCGCCCGACGCCGGGCGGGTCAAGGTGGCGCGAAACTTCGCCCGCAAGCTCGGCGTTCACTGGGCGGTGATGGAGAAGGAGCGCCCCGCCCAGCAGGTGGCCGAGATCGGCTACGTGGTCGGCGACGTAAAGGGCAAGACAGCGGTGTTGGTCGACGACATGATCGCCACCGCCGGCACCCTCTGCGCGGCAGCCGAGACTGTGCTGGAGGAGGGCGCGGCGCGGGTGATCGCCTGCGCGACCCACGGCGTCTTCTCGGGGCCGGCCTTCGAGCGACTCGCCGAATCAGCGATCGAGCGCATCGTCGTCACCGACACGATCCCGCTGCGGCCGGGTGCGCCCGAGAAGATCACGGTCCTCTCGACCGCCGGCACCTTCGCCGACTCGATCCGGCGCATCTTCACCGACGACTCGGTCTCGGAGATCTTCGCCGGGGAAAACCAGCTCTTCTGAGCTAGAACCCCACCTGGGTGACCTTCCAGTCGCCGTTCTCCTTCACCAGCAGGATCGACTCCGCGTTGCCGGCACCGGCGTTGTGGCTCACGGTCGCGTCGACGGTCGCCCGGTCGCCCTGGACCCGCACCTGCTCGACCCGGATCGTAGTCGTGGTGTCCGGCTGCGCGTGCTGCTGGAGGAACTTCTCGCAGGTCGTGTGAGCCTTCTTGAACTGCGCCAGCTGCGCGGAGGCGAAGAGGCTGCAGACGTCGGCGAAGTGGGACTGGTTGCGAGCGGTCACCAGCTGGTCGACGGTGTCGCGGACCTGATCCTCGGCGCTCTTGCCCCCGAAGGGGCCGCAGCCCGCGAGCGCCAGCGCCGCCAGCAGGCCGGCCACCGATGCCTTCGATCTCTGCATGACCGCAGCGTAGTCTGCCCCGCGTGCGGCTGATCGGCCACAAGGGGGCGGACGCGATCCGGCCCGGAAACACGATCGAAAGCTTCGAGGCTGCGGTCGCGGAGAGGGTGGAGATGATCGAGCTCGACGTCCTGCGCCCGCGCTCGGACTTCGAGCGCGCCGAGGACTGGCGGTCTGCGCCCGCCGGCTCGGTGGCCGAGCCGGGCGGGCCACTGCTCGTCGCCCACGACTGGGGCGATGCTCGCCGCCGCGATCCGCTCACCCTCGAGCAGACGCTCGACGCGTTCGGCGAGCCGCCGCTTTGCGAAGTCGGCATCCACCTCGACCTGAAGATCGCCGGGCGCGAGGATGAGGTTCTCGCCGCTGTCGCTGAGCGGGGTCTCGGCGAGCGTGCCTCCTACTCGACCCAGGAAGTCTCCAGCCTGCGCGAGCTGCACCGGCTCGACCCAGGGCTGCGCACCGGCTGGACGCTGCCGCGAACGACCCAGGACTGGAACGCGAAGCGCTGGGCGCGCCCGCTGATCCTCGGCGCCCTGATCACGATGCGGCGCCGGACACCGCGCCTGGTGCGCCGCCGCGCCGCGGAGTTCGGCGTCGAGGCGATCTGGGCCTACCACCTGCTGATTACGCCGCAGTTGCTCCGCGCCTGCCACGAGTCCGGCCTGGAGCTGATCGCCTGGACCGTCGACGATCTGGAGACGATGCGGCGGCTGGCCGCGCTCGGCGTCGACGGAATCTGCAGCAACGACCCGCGCCTGTTCGCCGGGCTCGAGCCTCAGACCGGGTCCGGTAGCCCCGGCACCCGGGTCACCCCGCGGGCCTCGAAATAGGCCCACTCCTGCTCGCCGAGCTCGGTCTCGGGCGGGTCGGCGTAGACCCACTCGCGCATGATCCGGTGCCAGTTGCGCTTCGCGCGCAGCTGCGCCAGCACCGCCATCACTCCGGTCTCCATCCGGCGACCCATCAGCTCCTCGGCCGGCACCGACTCGCGCCGCATCAGGTCGAAGTACTCCGACCGCGGGTCGGAGGTCGCCTCGATCATCTTCATCACCAGTCGCGGGGTCAGCTCGAGCTCGCGGTCCTCCATGTACCAGCCGCCGACCACCATCACGTGCTCCATCAGCCGCTCGGCGTCGAACTTCGACGGCTTGCGGATGAAGCCGAGCTCGTGCAGCGCCTCGCGCAGGCTCTCGGGGTCGCGGCGCGCGGCGGCGTCGACCGCCCGCTGCTCGAGCACGATCTGATCGCGGTCGAGCCGCTTGGTCATCCCGAAGTCGAGGAAGGCAACGCGGTCGTCCGGCATCAGGATGTAGTTGCCGGGGTGGGTGTCGGCGTTGAAGTGCTGCAGGTGGTAGATCGAGCCGAAGGCGAAGCGGAAGACGATCTCTCCGAAGCGGCTGCGCTCCTCGTGCTCCAGTTCCTTGACCTCGTCGAAGCCGCGGCCCTCGACCAGCTCGGTGACCAGCACCCGGCGCCGCGAGAGGCGGGTGTAGACGTCGGGCACGTAGATGAACGGGTGCTCGCGGTAGGCGCGGGCGAAGCTGCGCTGGTCCTGTGCCTCGTGCTCGTAGTCGAGCTCCTCCAGCACCCGCTCGCGCAGCTCGGCCGCGATCGACTTCGGGTCCAGGCCGGGCGCGATCGCTTTCGAGAGGCGGACGATCGTGCCGGCGTTGCGCAGGTCTGCTTCCAGCGCTTCGGCGACGCCCGGGTACTGGATCTTCACCGCGACCCTGTCGCCGTTGGTCAGCTCGCCGCGGTGCACCTGGCCAATCGAGGCTGCGGCGAAGGCCTCCTCCTCGATGTCGGAGAAGAGCTCCGACAGCGGTTCGTCCTCGTACTCCCCCTCGAGGACCTTGACGACCCGCTCCCAGGGCATCGGCGGGGCAGCGGTGCGCAGCTTGGCCAGCTGCTCCTGGTAGATCTCGCGGTACTCGGGCGGCAGGAACTCGGTGTCGATGAAGGAGGCCATCTGCCCCAGCTTCATCGCCGCCCCCTTCATCTCGCCCAGCGTGCCCATGATCTTCAGCGCCGTCTCCAGGTGGCGGTTCTCGAGGTGCTCGCGGGCGTTTTCGTCCGAGCGCGCCACCGAGGCGGCGCGGGTGCCCGCGTAGCGGGTCGCCTGTACGCCGAGCGTGGTGCCGAGCTTGGCCGAGCGGCGCACCCGGCCCTTGGGGATCTTGCGGTCCTCTGCCACGGCCCCAGGGTAGCCCCGGCCGGGGCTTGCCCCTGCAGCACGGCTTGAAAGACTCAACCCCGATGGCTCACGGCCACCCGCACGCGCCGCACGAGCTGATGGAGGGAGGCGAGCGCCCAGCGGCGTCGCACCTGGAGCGAGTCCTCGAGCTCGGCGCCGTGCTGCTGATGTCGCTGGCGGCGGTTGCGACCGCCTGGAGCGGCTACCAGGCGGCGCGCTGGTCGGGCCAACAGGCGCAGGGCTATGCCCAGGCGTCGGCGACCCGGACCGAGGCGGAGCAGGCGTCCAACCACTCCGGACAGGTGCGGATCGACGACATGCTCAAATTCGACGGCTGGCTCAACGCCCATGCCGCGGGCGACCGGCAGCTGCAGGCGATCTACGAGGACCGCTTCCGGCCCGCTTTTCTGCCCGCTTTCCGGGCCTGGCAGGGGGAGCACCCGTTCACGAACGGGGATGCGATCCCGAGCCCCTTGTACGAGCCGGAGTACCGGCTCGAGTCGCTTCAGCACTCGCGGGCCCTCGACCGCACGGCTGACGGCCTCTACCAGGAGGCGACCGACGCGAAGTCCAACGACGACCATTACATCCTCTCGACTGTCTTCTTCGCCGCGGTGCTCTTCTTCGCCGGCATCTCCCTGCGGCTCGATTGGCGCCGGCTGCGGATTGCCGTCCTCGTCTTCGCCGCGGCGATGCTGATCGCCGGCTTGACCTTCATCGCGACGCTGCCGATCGAGTAGTGGGCTCCGCAGCTGCGCGCGATGAGCAAGGACCTGGCAGATGTCTTCCTCCTCTCGCTCGTCGCGCTGGCCTATCCAACCCTGCTGGCGGCGGTCACCGTGATGCTGCTGCTGCCCAACCCCAAGCGCCTGATGCTGGGCTACCTGCTCGGCGCCTACATGACCAGCATCACCTCTGGGCTGGTGATCGTGTTCTCGCTCCACGACTCCGCTGCTGTCGGCAGCGCGCGACATGCCCTCAGCCCGGCGGGCGATATTGCGGTCGGGGCGATCATGGTCGCGGTCGGAGTCGTGCTGGGAACCGGCCGCGACGAGCGCCTGCGACGGCGCCAGGCGCGAAAGGCCCGCGAGGCCTCAGCCGAGGAGACCTCGTGGCCGGAGAGGCTGCTGTCGCGCGGCTCGGCGCGCATCACCTTCGCCGTGGGCGCCCTGTTCACGTTCCCGGGCGTCGCCTACCTGTCGGCCTTGAAGCACATCGCAGCGCTCGATCCAGGCGTGGGGCCCAGCATCCTGCTGGTCATCTACTTCTGCCTTGCGCAGATGATGCTGCTGGAGCTGCCGCTGCTCGGCTACGCGCTGGCCCCGGAGCGAACCCAGGACGCAGTGACGCGGTTCAGGCGCTGGCTTGCCCGGCGCGGCCGCCATTTCGCGGCGATCGCACTCGTGGTCTTGGGGGGCGCGCTGATCCTGCGCGGGCTGCTCGAGCTTCTGCTCTGACCGATCGGAGGCCGGCAGCGCGCGGGAGGCCGGCCGAACCGGCCTCCCGCGAGGCCGGTCAGGCGGGAGGCACTCCCCCGCCGGACGATCCGGTCGCCGGCTCGCCGTAGACGACCAGGCCGTGGATCACGATCACGCAGAGGGCGAAGATCCCCAGTGACCAGAACGGGTAGGCCCCGCCGACCGAGAGCAGGGCGCCGATGGCGCCGATGCTCGCCGCGGTGATCCCGATCAGCCGCCCGTAGACCCCGCCCCCGAAGAGCGAGAACCCGCCGGTCAGCTGGATGACGCCGATGATCAGTGTGATCCAGCCCCAGGTGTGGAGGCTGGAGAACACGTAGTGGGTCCCGGCAGACGTATAGAAGTTCGCATCGCTGATCGCGGCGATGCCGTAGATGACGTTGAGAACGCCGGCGATCGTCAACAGGATCGCGGCGAACATCGCCCTTGCCTCTCCTCGCATGGCTGGACTCCTTTCGGTTGGCCTTATGAGGCCAGTAGCTTCGCCTTCGCCTGGTCGAACTCCGCCTGCGAGATGTCGCCGCGCTGCTTGAGCTCGCTCAGCTTGTGCAGCTCGTCGACCGACGAGCCGCCGGCGGCCGTTTGGCGAACGTAGCTTTCGAAGTGCTTCTGGGCGTCGGCCTGCTCCTTGATCGCCCGGTCGCGCATTCCCTGGCCGCGCGCGATCAAATAGATCAGCGTGCCGAGGAAGGGGAGGACGATCAGGAAGAAGACCCACGCGGCCTTGCCCCAACCCGACATCTCGTGGTCGCGAAAGAGATCGCTGATCACCGTGATCAGGATCCAGAACCAGGCGACCAGGAGGAAAATCTCCAGGACCGTGAGCAGGGCCTGGCCGAACGTGTAGTCGGCGAGCACCATGGTTGGACCTCCTTTTTCCTACCGCGCGGCGCCCGGTTTGGGCGGTTGGCGCTGGTCCACCATCTCACGGCCGCGGAGACGCCGCAACCCGGCTCAGCCGCTCCTCCACGCAAGCAGCAAATCATGCACGGCCGCAGCGCCGACCAGGGGCTCGTCTGGGAATGGAAGCCGCTCGGGGTGAAGTACGAACGGGCGCGTTTGCGGGCCGCCCAGGCCGCCGTGGAACGAGATCAGCTCCTCAAAGGCGCAGGCCTCGTCGAGCTCGGGATCGTAGAAGCTGCCGACCATGATGTCGGCAACGTGCTCGAAGCCATCGGTCCGCAGCAGGTGCTGGGCCGCGGTGGCGGAAAACGGTGCCAGGGGGTCCTCGCCCTCAACCCGGGCGTCACGCAGGTAACGGGCCCCCGTCGAGCCGAGAACCACCGGACCGGCCTCGCTGGAGTGGACCAGAAGCCAGCCCACGTGGGGATGCCGCCGAAGCGCCGGCACCAGCTCCGGGTGGCGGTGGTCGATCTCCTCCAGAGTCATTCGCCGGCGCTCTGACATCAGATAGACGAGCCCAAGGTTGCCCGAGCCGAGGACGACGACCTCGCGGTCGGAGACGTCGTTCTTTGCCCGCTTTTCAGGCTTGCGCCCGGTGGCCTCGTTGAGCGAGTGCGTGACCATCGCGCTCTGCTCGTCGCCGCCGGCGAACTCGGCGACCTCGCCGCCGCTCAGCGAGCGCTCCACCAGCTCGTCGAGGCCGTAGCCGTTGCGCTGCTTGAAGGTCGCGCCCTGGGTCTGGCCGTGATCGGAGAGGACGACGATCTCGTAGGGGCGCGGCGCGTAGGCGCGCGCCCGCTCGATGCGGCCGAACTGCTGGTCGAGCTTGCGCAATGCCTCCATCGTGTCGGCGCGCTCGAGGCCGGAGTGGTGGGCGACCTCGTCGTAGCTGGCGAAGGTCGCGTAGACCGCGGGACGGCCGCGCATCATGTCGCTGAGGACTCCGAAGACGACGAGGTCGCGGACGAACACGCACATCGCCGCCCGCATCAGCGGGTAGATGCCGCCGCGGTGCCCGCGCGGAACCACGCCGCGCCGCTTCTGGCGAATCGCGGCGATCCGCTCCAGGATCACCTCCCAGCCGAACAGGACCAGCGTCCGGGTGACGTTGAAGCCGTTGGCGAGGAAGGCGCGATAGCCGGGATTGGCCCGCTTCTCGTCGGCGATCCGGCTCACCGTGAGGATCGCGGCCTCGGCCTCGCCGGAGAGCAGGTTGCCGCGGCTGCCGCCGCCGTCGGCGAGCAGCCCGGCGCCGGTCGAATGCCGGCGCTCGATCTCGGCGCAGTCCTCGGGCGAGGAGCAGACCTTCAAGGTCGCGGTCTCCTTCTCGACCCAACGGAAGGCGGGAATGTCCTCGTTCGAACCGAGCAGGATCCCGGCCTGGCTGGCGCCGGTCTGCGAGGAGAGGTCGGTCTCCCACTCGGCCAGCCGATAGCCGTCCTCGGCGATCCAGCGCCCCATGTTCGGCGCGTGACCGCTGCTGATCGCACGCTGCAGCACCGGCAGCGCCAGCCCGTCGATCTCCAGAAAGACGATCCCGGGGACGTCGGTCTTCGTCTGTCCGCCTTGGCGGCGGGCGACTCGCTCGGTGACCCGGAGGCTGTACTCGTCGTCGTCGTTGGTGCCAAGCAAGGAGTGCAGCGCGATCGAGGCGGCGGCGATGACGAGAGAGGCAAGCAGGGCGTCGGCGAAGGAGTCGACACGTATGTAGCTGGAGAGGAGCTCGTCGGCCACCAGCAGCGCAGCCGCGTCGACGAACAGGACCAAAAAGAAGCCGATCAGAATCGTCAGCGGCAGGCGCAGCGCGGCCACGACCGGCGGCAGAAACGCGTTGAGGAGCCCGATCGCGGCCGCGGCCAGCAGCGCCCCTCCCGGGGCATCGATCCGGACGCCAGGAACGATCCAGGCCGCGATGTAGACCGCGGCAGCGGTGACCATGAGCGAAATGAGCAGTGGCAGAGACCGCCAGCGCGGCCTAGCCGGCATCCAACCGACTTCGGCGCCGAATGGCGCCGAGCGAATGGAAGCGTCGAGTGAAGGTTCGGACACGATCGTTTCGCCGGAGAGTGAGCCGCGATGATGACCGTATCGCCGCCGTCACCTACATCGGGCACGCCACGCTGCTGATCGAGCTCGGCGGTGTCCGGATCCTCACCGATCCAGTGCTGCGCAGGGCCATCCTCCATATCCGTCGCGTCGTTCCGCTTCCCGCGCTCGACTCGATCCCGCCACTCGATGCGATCGTGATCTCGCATGCGCACCACGACCACCTCGACCCGGACTCGCTGAGGCGCCTCGGGGCCGACTGCCCGGTGATTGGTCCGCGGGGCATCGCCGGGATCGTGCGCCGGACGGGAAGCGGGCGGGCCGTTGAGGTCGGCGCCGGCGATCGGGTCGAAGTGGGAGGAATCACCGTCGAGGCCGTTCCGGCAGCCCACGAGGGGCGGCGATACCCGCTCGGGAGGCGACGCGCCGCACTCGGCTTCCTGATCGGAGGATCGAGCACTCTCTACTTCGCCGGCGATACCGACCTGATGCCTGAGATGGGGCGCCTTCGTGGCAGGGCGGACATCGCCGCGCTACCCGTCGCCGGATGGGGGCCGCGCGTCGGAGCCGGACACCTCGACCCCGAGCGAGCGGCGCGCGCAGCGGCCCTGATCGAGCCCCGGATCGCGATCCCGATCCACTGGGGGACCTACGTCGCCCGCGGGGCGCAGCGCGGGCAAGACCCTCTCGCCCCGGCGCGTGAGTTCGCCGCCGCCGCGAAGCGGCTTGCGCCGCAGGTGGAGGTACGCATCCTGGCCCCTGGGGAGCGGTTGGCGGTGTGATGACCGTGGGGGATAGATTGATGCCCGGTCGGCTGCCTTGAAGAACCGAGCCACAATCCTGATTCTCGGCACGGCTCAGTTCGTGATGGTGCTTGACACGACCGTCATGAACGTCTCGATCTCGCAGGTCGTCGACGACCTCGACACGACGGTCTCCGCGCTCCAGTTCGCGATCACCGCCTACGCGCTGGTGATGGCCGCGTTCATGCTGACCGGAGCCAAGCTCGGCGACATGTATGGGCGGCGGCGCATCTTCACCATCGGCCTCGGCGTCTACGGCACCGGTTCGTTGATTACCGCCCTCAGCCCCAACATCGGGGTCCTGCTCGTGGGCTGGTCCTTCATCGAGGGGATCGGGGCCTGCCTGGTGATCCCGGCGATAGCGGCCCTCACGGCGGCGAATTACACGGGCAAAGAGCGTGCACTCGCCTTCGCGATGCTCGGCGGAATCGCCGGCGCCGGCGTCGCAGCCGGCCCCCTGATCGGCGGCTTCGTGACCAGTGCCCTCACCTGGCGAGTCGTCTTCGCGGCCGAGACGGTCGTCGTGACCGGGGTCCTGCTGTTCGGCGTGCGGCGGATCAAAGACAACCCGTCGCTCAGCGGCGAGAGCCTGGACAAGGTGGGCGCGGCGCTCTCGGCCCTCGGTTTGGGGCTGGCCGTGTTCGGGATCCTCAAGATCAGCCAGTGGGGGCTCGTCACCCCAACGGGTGCGCTGACGATCGGAGGCACCCGCATCACGCCCTTCGGCCTCTCGGTCGTTCCGTTCATCATCGCGGCCGGCATCTGCGTGCTGATCGGTTTTCAACGCTGGGAGCAGCGAGAGGTCCGTCTCGACCGCTCGCCGTTGCTGCGCCCCGACCTGCTGACGATCTCGCAGCTGCGGGCGGGGCTCTCGATGTTCGTCTCCGGCTACCTGATCATGGCCGGCACCTTCTTCGTCCTTCCGCTCTACCTGCAGCTGGTGCTGGGAAAGGACGCGTTCGAGACCGGCGTCGCGATCCTTCCGATCTCGATCACGATGATCATCGCCGCGGTGGCGGGAGGGCGTCTGGCGGTCCGAGTCTCCCCGCGCAGGATCGTCGAGGTCGGCCTTGCCCTGCTCTTCGTGTCGCTGATCGGGCTGCTGGCCTCGATATCGCCCGACCTGACCTCGCCGCTGTTCTCGATCTCGCTCGGGGGTTTCGGGGCAGGGATCGGCCTGGTCGTGTCACAGCTGGGCAACGTCACGATGTCGGCGGTGGACGAGTCGCGCAGCAGCGAGGTCGGCGGTCTTCAGGGGGCAGCCCAGAGCCTCGGGTCTTCGCTCGGAACCGCTCTCATCGGGGCGGTCCTTCTGACCGGTCTGACGACCGACTTCCACAACCAGATCAATGCCGACCAGAGCCTGCCGACAAGCGTTCAGAAGCAGATCGTCAACGGCACCGAAGAGGGCGTTCCGATGGTCTCCGAACCGACCGTCGAAGCGACCCTGAAGAAGGCGAAGGTGCCGCCGAACCAGGCGCAGAGCGTGGTCGACGTCTATGGCGATGCCCAGATCAATGCACTCAAGAAGGCGCTGCTGGCAGCATCGGTTTTCGCCTTGGTCGCTCTCTGGCTGGCGGGCGACCTGCCTCGCGTACCGCTCGGGGAGCCCGCCGCCGACGCATCCGCACCGCGACGATCCAAAGACGAGCCGCTACCCGAAACGTAGGTCAGGCGATTCCCGGCGCCGAGGCTTCCGCAGATCCCGGCTCTGGGGGAGGCCCTGGCGGCGCCCCCTGCTCTGCTTCGGCCGCGGCGCGGGCAACGGCGACGTCGGCCGAGATCCGCACGGCCGCGGACACCAGCGGCGCCGCGAGGACCAACCCGACGGTGCCGAACAGGCAGCCGCCGGCGATCGTGACGATCAACACCGCCAGCGGATGAAGCCCCAGCGCGGCGCCGTAGGCGACCGGCTGCACGAGTTGCTGGAAGATCCCGTTGGCGAGCAGCACGATCACCGCCAGGGCCAGAGCGGTCGACGGCCCCTGATCGCCGAGCGCGATCAGGACCGCGAATCCACCCGCCGTCCAGGCACCGAGATAGGGCACGTAGCCGCCGAGGAACGTGACCACCGCGATCGTCCCCGCCAGCGACACCCCGAGCAGGAGCGCGCCGACGCCGACAATTACGGCGCTCCAGATCGCGACCACGGTGACGCCGACGAAATAGCCGCGCAGCGAGCCGCTGACCCTGCCGAGGATCGTGCGGGCGAGTGGGACAGGGACACCGAGGTGACGCTCTACGAATCCCCCGATCGTCGGCGCGTCCTTGAGCAGGAAGAAGAGGCTGAGAGCGGTGAAGGAGAGGAACACCGCCAGCGACGCCAGCCTCTCGAGCCCGACCGCCAGGCCCTGGGTGAGGGCCTTGAAGCCCGAGCTGACGGTGGTGGTCGCGTCGTGGTTGGCCTTCGCGGCGGTGGCGGAGTTGACGCCCAGGTCGCGGGCCCATGACTCGATCTGGTTGACGCCGTCCTGCAGCCTCGCGGTCAGGCTGTCCGCCTGGCTGGCGATACCGGTCAGGACGATCACGCCGACCCCGATCGTGATTGCGACGATCAGGAGCAGGACGAGCGCTGCTCCGGCCGCCCGCGGAACCCGCTGCCGGTGCAGCCAATCGACGACCGGCGCCCCGACCGAGGCGATGATCCCGGCGGTCAACAACGGCATCACGATCGTCTCCGTGAGCGAGAGAAGCCAGATCGCCCCGGCGAGCGCCGCAGCCACCCCGACCAGCAGCCAGGCCGAGAAGCCGAGATCGCGAAGCCAGCCGGGGGCGGCGAAGAGCCCGCTCAGCTCGCGGGGCTCGATCTCGATCGCTTCGTCCACCGCTTGAGCTCCCTTGCGCTCGGGGATTCGCAGCCGCCCGCGTAGGATCGCGCGCCTGCGGCTCATCGGTCGGTGCTCTCCAGGCGCGCCTCGATCGCCTCGAGGCGGGTGCTGATCTGGTCCAGCTTCGCCGCCACCGGGTCCTCGGAATCCGCCCGACGTCCGCGCGCCTGCTCGACGAGCATCGCTGTGACCGACGCGGTGACCAGCGACAGAAACGCGATCCCGGTCAGCATCACCAGCGAGGCGATCGCCCGCCCGCCGGCGCTGTGGGGGACGACATCCCCGTAGCCGACCGTCGTCACGGTCTGGATCGCCCACCACATGCCTTCCCCGATGCTGCTGAAGTCCTTGCGGTCGAGCAGGCGGATCGTGATCCCGCCGGCAATCGTGATCGCGACCGTCGCGGTGATGATGATCCCCACCGCGCGGCGGGCAGTGAGGGCGCGAGCCCCCGACCTCCGGGCGAGCCAGGGCAGGAATCCTCGTTGCTGGGGCGGTGGTTCTTCTCGGCTCATCCGCATGCCCCGCGCGGCGAATCGCGCGGGCAAGGCCAGTATTGCGACGGCCACGGCGGCAGCCGGGGGCCTCAGGGAAGGATCAGGGCGATGAAAACGACGCAGACGGCGATGTTGATTGCCCAGCTATGGCTGTTCATCCAGTCTCGTACCCGCGGCATCAGCCGTTCTGCGCGCTTTTTGAACAGCAGGTAGAAGAGCAGGGGGCTCGCTGCGATCAGGGTCACCAACCCGATCAGCGGCAGTGCGTCGAAAAACGAGTGGCGTTCGCTTGTGAGGTGGATTCCAGTCGTCAGCATCACGACGACGTCGCCCGGGAAGAGGAGGATCAAGAGCAGGCCGATCTCGAAGGCGCGCCGGGCCGTCGCGGTCTGCAGGGTCCCGAGCCATTTCGGCGGCTCGCTCGTCGCCCGGCGGAGATAGATCGTGATCGCGCGCAGGATCAGCAGGCAGATGAGGACGATCTGAATCACCTTGGCGGCGGTCGACGGGCCGCCGCCGCTCTGGAGGTCGATCGCGTTGTCGAGCAGGCTGGCCAGCCCCATGCAGATCAGGATTCCGATCGAGGCCGCGAGGGCGACGGCGGTGACGTAGGCCAGGGATACCTTGACCGCGCCGCTCTCCCTGGTGATGAAGATGATCGAGGAGATGATCTGCGGCCCCGCCATCATCGTGATCGCAAGCGGGAGGACGTGCGCGTCCATGCGCTGCGAGCCTATCGGCGCCCCGCCCCGCTGTCCAAGCACGCCGCACGCTCTCTATCCTGTTGCCCGCGATGGCTTCAGGACGCGCGACACTCAAGGCCAGCACCCGCAACGAGTTCGGCTCGCGGGAGAGCCGCCGCCTGCGGCGCCAGGGAATGGTGCCGGGCGTCGTCTATGCGAACGGCGAGCAGGCGCGGCCCTTCCAGGTCGCCGAGCGCGATGCCCGCGCCGTGCTCTCCGAGGGCCACGCGCTGTTCGACATCGAGATCGAGGGCACCGGCACGGTGCCGGTCGTCGTCAAGGAGCAGCAACGCGATCCGGTCCGCGGCAGCCTCCAGCACCTCGACCTAAACGAGGTCAAGCTTGACGAGAAGATTCAGGCCGAGGTCCCGGTCGAGGTGGAGGGGGCCGAAGATGCGCCCGGCACCAAGGAGGGCGGCGTCCTCGAGCACATCACCCGCGAGGTGACCGTCGAGGCGCTGCCGACCGAGATCCCCGACCGCATCGTCGTCGACGTCTCGCAGATGGACATCAACGACACGATCCAGCTCTCCGCGGTGTCTCCGCCGCCCGGCTCAACCTTCGTCGCCGACGACCTCGAGGAGGTCACGATCGCCACCCTGACCCCACCGCGCCTGGAGAAGGAGTTGGAGGAGATCGAGGAAGAGGCCGCCCTCGTCGGCGCCGAGGGCGAAGAAGGGGAGGAAGGCGAAGAGGGTGAGGAGGCCGCCGAGGGGGAGGAAGGCGAAGAGGGCGAGGAGGCCGCCGAGGGGGATGGTGGCGACGAGGGCGGCGACTCCGGCGAGGACGGTTAGGTCCTGCGGTTGTTCGGGCGCCGCTCCGACGAAGGCGGCGACTCCGATCGAATCCTCATAGTCGGGCTCGGCAACCCGGGTTCCGAGTACGCGGCGACTCGCCACAACCTCGGCTTCGAGGTCGCCGAGGAGCTTTTGACCCGCTGGGACCTGCCGCGCCCGCGCAAGCGCTTCGGCGGGCGGTTCAGCGAAGGGCGTGCCGGCCCCGGCGGCCCGCGGGTCGCGGTCCTGCTGCCGCAGACCTTCATGAACGATTCCGGCGGCGCGGTCGGGCCGGCGCGCGGATCGCTGAAGCTGCCGCTCGAGCGCCTGATCGTCCTGCACGACGAGATCGACCTCCCCTTCGGCGAGGTGCGGACGAAGCTCGGCGGCGGGGTCGCCGGGCACAACGGACTGAAGAGCCTCGAGCAGGGGCTCGGGGGACGCGGGTTCTGGCGCGTTCGGGCCGGAGTCGGCCGGCCGCCCTCCAGCGACCCCGAGACGGTTTCGGGCTACGTGCTGTCGCGGTTTCGCGAATCGCCCGAGCAGGTCCGGGCGCTGATCGAGCGCTCCGCCGCCGAGGCCGAGCGGCTGGTCGAGCAGATCGCCGCCGGTTCCGATCCCGAGGACGGCGGATGAGCGCCGAGGAGGCGGTCGGCTACGAGGTCGGCGAGGACGGCGTCGCGCTGCTGCGGCTGAACCGCCCGCAGTCCCGAAACGCGATCGACACCGCGATGCTCGAGCTGCTGCTCGCCCATCTCGCCGCGGCGGAGCAGGACGAGGCGGTCCGCGTCCTCGTCGTCTCCTCGACCGACCACATGGGCCTCTCGGCCGGAGCCGACGTCCGCGAGCAGCTCGACGAGGAGGGACGGGTGCGGCGGATGCGGCTCTTCGCTCAGCTCTACGACGCGATCGTCGGCTTCGAGAAGCCGACGATCGCCGTCTGCCATGGCGACGTGGTCGGCGGCGGGGCCGAGATCGCGGTCGCCTGCGACATGCGGGTGGGCGGCTCCAACCTGCGGATGCGCTTTCCCGGCGCGGCGCTCGGGGTCCCGGTCGGGCCGGCGCGGCTGGTCACCCTCTGCGGACTGGCGACGGCCAAGTACCTGCTGCTCTCCTCGCGCACGGTGCTGGCCGACGAGGCGCTGCGGCTCGGCCTCGTCAACCGGGTGGCGCCGGCGGCGGCAACCGAGGCGGCGGCCCTGGACCTGGCGGCCCAGGTCGCCGCGCACCCGCCCGAGGCGGTGGCGCAGCTGAAGCGGATGCTGCACGAGTGGGACGGGGTCGAGTCGCGCTCGCGGCGCGAGGGCGAGGGCCAGGTCGAGTGGCAGCGCTCCGGGCCCGGGCTCCCGTTCCGGGACTGACGCCACCCTAGACACACAATCTGCGGCGGCTTCGCCGCCTGACCAGCCAGTGCCGGCGCCTGACGGCACCGGCCATACTTCTAATGCCGGGGCCGATGCCCGGCAGGACGATCCGCCGGACCCCGCGTCCGGTCGGTTTGCGTGCGATGTCACTGAGATCACTGCTTCCAGCCGCCCACGACGACGAGCGTTACCGTGCGCTCACCGCCCGCCTGGGCGCCAAGGGCGAGCCTGCCGCGCCGCTGCGCGTCTCCGCCACCCTGCGCCCCTTCCTGCTCGCGGCGCTGCTCGAGGACGAGGCCGCGCTGCACGGTGGGCCGGCGCTGCTCGTCGCCCCCGACGACCGCGCCGCACGCCTGCTGGCAACCGAGTTGCGCGCCTATCTGGCTCCGCGCCGGGTCCGCTACTACCCCTCGCGCGGCACCGGCTATGCCTCCCACGTCGCCCCGCCGCCGCACCTGGTCGGGCTGCGGATCGACGCCCTCGATGCCCTCGGCCGCGAGCCGGCCCCGATCGTCGTCGCCAGCGCGATCGCCCTCGCCGAGGCGGTGCCCGACGCCTCGCTGCGTCCGGCCGGCTTCGCGATCGAGCGCGGCGAGGAGATCGACCTCGGGGCAGTCGCTGACGACCTCGCCGCCGCCGGCTACGAACGCGTCGACCAGGTCACCGAGCGGGGAGAGTTCGCCGCCCGGGGCGGGATTCTCGACGTCTATCCCGCGACCGAGGAGAGGGCGGTGCGGATCGAGCTCTTCGGCGACGAGGTCGAGTCGCTGCGCTGGTTCTCGACCTTCACCCAGCGCTCGCTGGGGGACTCGGAGCGGATCGAGCTGGCGCCGGCGGCGGAGCTCTCCGGCGAGCATCGCGAGCTTGCCGCGATGGCAGCCGCCGAGTCCCAGCAGGGGGGGGAGGTCCCTGATCTCGCCGACGTCGTGCCGATCGACGACTTCCGCGCTCCGCTCGACCTGGTGCCGGCGAATGCCGCCGTCGTCCTGGTCGGCGACGACGAGATCGAGCCCGCGCTGCGCGACCACTGGGAGGACGTGACGACTGCGATGCACGCCGCCGACGCGCAGCGTCTCTACGTCGAGGTCGCAGGACCGCTGGCCGAACGCGCTTCGCTGGCCATCACCGCGACTGGTCCCGACGACTCCGACGCCTTCCGCGCCGCCCGGGCCGAGTCGCCGGCCCGCAACATCCGCGAGGCCGAGGGCGAGGTCGAGAAGCTGACCCGGTCCGGATACCGGGTCGTGGTCGCCTTCGAGCAGCGCGGCGAGGCCGAGCGGGCGCGCTACAACTTCGACCGTCTCGACGCCGCGATGCTCGACGGCGGCCGGCTGCCCGACGACGGTGGCCTGCTGCTCGCCGAGGCCTCGGTGCGCGAGGGCTTCCTCTCGCCCGAGCTGCGCCTTGCGGTCTACCCCTTCCGGCGCCTGGTCCACCGCCGCCGCAGCGCCCCGAGCCGGCCCGGTCGGCGGGCGCGGCTCGCCTTCAGCGACCTGCGGGTCGGCGACTACGTCGTCCACGAGGACCACGGGGTGGCCCGCTTCGCCGGCTTCGAGACCCGCGAGGTCGGCGGGGTCACCCGCGACTACCTCTACCTCGAGTACCGCGGCGAGGACCGCGTCTACGTCCCCACCGACCAGCTGGCGAAGCTGAGCCGCTACCTCGGCGCCGGCGCCGAGCCGACGCTCTCGGCCCTCGGCGGCAAGCGCTGGGAGAACATGAAGGCACGCGCCCGCCGCGCCGCCTCCGAGCTCGCCGGAGAGCTGCTGAACCTCTACGCCGAGCGCCGGACCCGCAGGGGGCACCCCTTCTCGGCCGACGGCGAATGGCAGATCGCCTTCGAGCAGGCCTTCCCCTACCGCGAGACGGCAGACCAGATGGACGCGATCGAGGCCGTCAAGGCCGACATGGAGTCCGAGCGCCCGATGGACCGCCTGGTCTGCGGCGACGTCGGCTACGGCAAGACCGAGGTCGCACTGCGGGCCGCGGTCAAGGCCGCCTCCGACGGCAAGCAGGTGATGATGCTGGCGCCGACGACGATTCTCGCCCAGCAGCACTTCGGCACCTTCAAGGAGCGCCTCGCCGACCTGCCGTTCCTGGTCGAGGTGGTCTCGCGCCTGCGCAAGCCGGCCGAGACCAAGTCGGTGCTGCGCGACTTCGCGGCGGGCAAGGTCGACGTCCTGATCGGGACCCACCGCCTGCTCTCGCGCGACGTCCGCGCCTCGGAGCTCGGGCTTCTGATCGTCGACGAGGAACAGCGCTTCGGGGTCAAGCAGAAGGAGCTGCTGCGGCAGTTGAAGCTGCGCGTCGACGTCCTCTCGCTCTCCGCGACCCCGATCCCGCGCACCCTGCAGATGTCGCTGGCCGGCCTGCGCGACATCTCGGTGATCGAGACCCCGCCCGAGGGCCGGCGCCCGATCCGCACCTACGTCGGCCCCTGGGACGAGGACCTGGTCAAGCGGGCGATCGAACGCGAGGTCGATCGCGGCGGCCAGGCGTTCTTCCTCCACAACCGCATCGACACCCTCTCGCAGACCGCCGAGCGCCTGCGGGCGCTGGTGCCGGGGGCGCGCTTCATCGAGGCCCACGGGCAGATGGACGAAGGCGAGCTCGAGGACTCGATGCTGAGCTTCCTGCGCGGCGACGCCGACTGCCTGGTGGCGACGACGATCATCGAGTCGGGCCTCGACATCCCGACCGCGAACACCCTCATCGCCGAGCGTGCCGACCAGCTCGGACTCGCCCAGGCCTACCAGATCCGCGGCCGGGTCGGGCGATCGCGCGACCGCGCCTTCGCCTACCTGCTCTATCCCTCGCCCGCCGCCCTTACCCCGGAGGCCGGCGCCCGCCTCTCGACCCTCTCCGACCACACCGAGCTCGGATCCGGGTTCAGAATCGCGATGCGAGATCTGGATATCCGTGGAGCGGGCAATCTGCTCGGCGACGAGCAGTCCGGCCACGTCGCCGCGGTCGGGTTCGAGCTCTACTGCCAGATGATCGACGAGGCGGTCGAGGGGATGGAGGCGTCCGACGGTGAGCGGCCGGAGCCCGAGCCGCTGCGCTTCGACGTCCCGGTCGACGCCTACCTGCCGGCCGAGTACGTGCCCTTCGAGGCGGCGAAGATCGATCTCCACCGGCGGATCGCCGCCTCGCGCGAGCCTGGCGAGCTGCGCGAGATCCGCGACGAGCTCGACGACCGCTTCGGGCCGCCGCCGGCAGAGGTCGAGAACCTGCTCGAGCTGCAGCGGGCCCGCATCGAGCTGGCCAGGGCGGGGGCGAACCGGGTCGAGTTTCGGGGCGGGCGGATCAGCGTCTCCGGCGTCGAGCTCGACTCCGAGGGGGCCGAGGCGCTGCGGGGGCTGGTCGAGGGCGCGATCTACGAGTGGCGCGAGCAGGTGGTGGCGCTGCGCGTCCCCGACGAGCCGGAGGCGAGGCTGGGCGCGGTCGTCGCCCTCGCGGCGGGGCTCAGCGAAGCCAAGCGCGCGCTCGCCGCTCCGGCCTGATTTGCCTGCCGCTGCCTTCGACCTTTAACTGCCGTTGGGGCTACTGGTTATGCTGCCCGGCTCGTGAGCGCAATTCCCTCCCGCAAGCGGATGCCGCTGATCGTCTTCGGCGCGATCGTGATCCTGCTCTTCGCCGGTTTCGCGGTCGCCGAGGGGCTCGGGCACCCCAGCGTGCCCAGCGACGACGTCGCCGTGGTCCAGGATGCCCCCGCTGGGCTCGGCCACATCAGCAAGACGCAGTTCAACCGCTCCCTGCTGCAGACCGCCGCCCGCTCGGGGGTCAAGACGGTGCCCAAGCCCGGAAGCGCGCAGTACGAGCAGCTGAAGTCGGGGGCGATGAACGACCTCCTCGACCAGGTCTGGATCCAGGGCGAGGCGGCCGAGATGGGGATAACGACGACGCCGGCCGAGATCGATTCGCTGCTCAAGCAGACGATCTCGCAGAACTTCAAGACCCCGGCCGAGTTCGCCAAGTTCCGCAAGCAGTCCCACTTCAGCCAGGCCGACATCCGCACCCGGATCAAGCTGCAGATCCTCTCCAACAAGATCCAGCAGAAGGTGCTGCAGGCGCTGCCTCCGGTCTCGAACTCGCAGGTCAGCGACTACTACACCGCCGCCAAGTCCCAGTTCGAGCAGCCGGCGACGCGCGACATCCGCCTCGTCCTCAACAAGGACCAGGCGAAGGTCAACCAGGCCAAGGCGCTGCTCGACAAGGACTCCTCCGACGCCAGCTGGACGAAGGTCGCGGCCCAGTTCTCGACCGACCCGGCGTCGAAGGGCAACGGCGGGCTGCGGCCGAGCGTTACCCAGGGCCTGCTCGAGGAGCCGCTGAACAGCGCCGTCTTCAGCGCTCAGCAGGGCCAGGTCGAAGGGCCGGTGAAGACGCCGCTGGGCTATTACGTGTTCGAGGTCGAGAAGATCACCCCGGCCAAGACGCTGCCGCTCAACAAGTCGACCAGCGACCAGATCCGCAGCCAGCTCAGCCAGCAGGCGCAGCAGAACGCCTTCAGCACCTTCGTCGACGACTTCGGCAGCAAGTGGCGCGCCCGCACCTTCTGCGCCTCGGCCTATGCGATCGACCGCTGCGACAACTTCCCCGGCGCCGCCCATCCCTCCACCGCCCCGGCGACCTGTTACGAGGCAAACCCGAAGGGCGGCCGCCCGGCCGCCTGCCCGGCCCCGGTGGCGCAGCTGGCTCCGGCTCTGCCGGGGACGGTCTCGATCGTCACCCCACAGGGCACCCGGCTGCCCCAGCGCCCGTTCCCGGTGCCCACGGCCCCCACGGCGGCGGGCGGGCTCGGGACCGGCCTGCCCGGCGCGGTGCCGCAGGGCGCCGCGCCGACGGGCGGGGCACCCACGACCGCCGCGCCCTGAGCCTCGGGTGGCCGACTCCGCTGCGCGAAACGCCGCCGCGGTCGAGAGGCTGGACGAGATCACACGGCTCCTGCGCCGCGAGTGCCCGTGGGACCGCGAGCAGGACGAGCGCTCGATCGTCCCGCACACGGTCGAGGAGGCATACGAGCTCGCGGATGCGGCGGGGCTGGGCGACGACGAACGGATCCGCGACGAGCTCGGCGACGTCCTCTTCCAGGTCCACTTCCTGGCCCTGCTGCTCGAGGAGCGCGGAGCCGGCGACCTGGCGGCGGTGGCCGACGGCTGCCGCGAGAAGCTGATCCGGCGCCACCCGCACGTGTTCGGCGAGCAGTCGGGCGAGTCGGCGCAATTGATCGCCGGCGAAGGTGGCGGCGACCCGTCAGCGGCGGACGCATCCGAGCAAGCTCGGATCACCGGGGACCTTCGGTCCCCTGAGAGCACGCTGACGGCAGGTGAGGTGCGCGGCAACTGGGACCGGATCAAGCGCGAAGTCGAGGGCGGCGGCTCGGACCCGTTCGCCGGCGTGCCGGAGAACCTGCCGGCCCTGCTCTGGGCGCGCAAGCTCCAGCGCCGTGCCGCTTCGGCCGGCTACGAGGAGGCCGAGGCCCCGGACGCGGCGCGGATCCTGCGCGAGGCGGCCGACGACCTCGCCGGGCTGCTGGAACAGGGTGAGAGCGCGGCGCCGACCGCCGAGGCGCACGAGCGGGCACGGGTCGAGGCGGCGCTGGGCGAGCTCCTGTTCGCGGCGGTCAGCGTCGCACGGCGCACGGGCGCAGATCCCGAGCTGGCGCTGCGGGCGCGCGCTGGCAGGCTGGCGGAGTTGAAAGACTCCAGCGCCCCGTGAACGGGGCGCAGACATGAGCCAGATCGAAAGCATCCGCGGCCGCCAGATCCTCGATTCGCGCGGCAACCCGACCGTCGAGGCCGAGGTCGTCCTGCAGGGCGGCGCCTCCGGCGTCGCCAAGGTGCCGTCGGGCGCCTCGACCGGAGAGTTCGAGGCGGTCGAGCTGCGCGACGGCGGCGAGGAGTGGGGCGGCAAGGGCGTCACCAGGGCGGTCGCCAACATCAACGGCGAGATCGCGGAGGCGCTGACCGGGGCCCGCGCCGCCGAGCAGGCGGCCCTCGACCGCACCCTGATCGAGCTCGACGCGACCCCCAACAAGGGGCGGCTGGGCGCGAACGCGATCCTCGGCGTCTCCCTGGCCGCGTCCAAGGCGGCTGCTGCGGATGCGCAGCTGCCCCTCTATGCCTATCTGGCCGACCTCTACGGCGGCGGCGAGCCCGAGGTACTGCCGGTGCCGATGATGAACGTGCTCAACGGCGGCGCCCACGCCGACAACTCGGTCGACTTTCAGGAGTTCATGGTCGTGCCGACCGGGGCGGCGAGCTTCGCCGAGGCGATGCGCCTGGGAGCGGAGACGTTTCACGCCCTGAAGCGCAGCCTCGCCGCGCGTGAGCTCGCCACCGGGGTTGGTGACGAGGGCGGCTTCGCTCCCGACCTCGATTCCAACGAGGACGCGCTGGCGATGCTGGTCGCGGGAATCGAGAACGCCGGCTACCGGCCCGGGGAGGACCTGCAGATCGCGCTCGACCCGGCGACCAGCGAGCTGGTCGGCGACGGCGGCTACGTCCTCGAACACGAGGGGCGGACCCTCTCGGCGACCGAGCTCGCCGGCTACTGGGGGGAGATCTGCTCGCGCTATCCCGTGGTCTCGATCGAGGACGGGATGGGCGAGGAGGACTGGGACGGCTGGAAGCTGCTGACCGAGGAGCTCGGTGCGAGGGTGCAGCTGGTCGGCGACGACAACTTCGTGACCAACCCAGAGCGGCTGAAGCGTGGAATCGAGCAGGGGGTCGCCAACTCGATCCTGATCAAGGTCAACCAGATCGGCACCCTGACCGAGACCCTGGACACGGTTCGGATGGCGCAGGACGCCGGCTACACGACCGTGATCTCGCACCGCTCCGGCGAGACCGAGGACACGACGATCGCCGACCTCGCGGTCGCCACCGGCGCCGGGCAGATCAAGACCGGCGCCCCCTCGCGCAGCGATCGGGTCGCCAAGTACAACCGCCTGCTGCGGATCGCCGAGGAGCTGGGGGACCGGGCCACCTACCCGGGTCGGGCAGCATTCAGTAGATGAGGTCGGGCGCTGCAGGCGCTCGTTCATCGGTCCAGGCCGTGCAGGCATGGACCGTGCCGAGGAGAAATGAGCGCCATGGCGGCACGCGCCTACGCTTCCACACGCTCCGCGCCGAGACGGCCCGCTCCGCGCCGCCGGCCCGCCCGGCGCCCGGCGCCGCGCCGGGGCCAGAGCCGGGTCAATTGGGACCGGGTCGGCCGGGTGGCGTTGACGCTGCTGATCGCCGCGGTCCTGATCTCCTATCTGCGGCCGCTGGCCAGCTTCGTCCACACCTACCGCGGCTCCAGCGCCGCGAAGGCCAATCTGCACAAGCTTCTGGTCGAGAACAAGCAGCTTCACGCCCGGGTTCAGTCCACCGACGACCCGATGGTCCTCGAGCGCGCCGCGCGCCGGCAGGGGCTGATCAAGCCCGGCGAGCGCCCCTACGTCGTCCACGGCCTGAACCGCTAGCCGGGAGCCCCGCTTGGTGAGCGTCGGCGGCTACGTCGCCGGCGTCCTCGAGCTGGCGGTCGTGGTCGGCTCGCTCGGCTTCGCCGCCTGGCGCTTGCGGGCCCGCCTGCTGGCCGCCTGGGAGGGGCCTCCGGCCCGCCTCGCCGAGGCGATCGTCGGCATTGCCCTGCTGGTCTGGGTGGGCGAGCTGCTGGGCGTTGTCGGCCTGCTGCGCGAGGGCTCGCTGGTCGTCGCCTGCGTCTGCGTCGGTCTGGCCTCGCTGCTGGTACGGCCGGGCCGGCGTGGGGCCGCGCCGCCGGCGCCGCCGGTGGCGCCGCTGGCGATGCTGATCACGGTCGGCGTGGTCGGGGTGCTGTTCGCCCACTGGGGCCTGGAGACCAAGGCCTCGCTCAACAACGGGATCAGCAACTTCGACTCGCTCTGGTACCACCTCCCCTACGCCGCCGACATCGCCCAGACCGGCTCGGTCACCGGCTTCCATCACACCGACACGGTCTTTCTGAACTGGTTCTATCCCCAGAACTCGGAGCTGATCCACGCGGCGGGGATGCTGGTCTGGGATCGCGACACCCTTTCGCTGTTCATCAACCTCGGCTGGCTCGGCCTGATCCTGCTCGCGGCCTGGTGCATCGGGCGCCCTTGGGCCCGCGGACCGCACTGCGTCGCCGCCGCGGCGTTGGTGCTGGAGGCCCACACCCTGATCTTCCGCGAGCCGGGCTCGGGCAAGAACGACATCGTCGCCGCCGCCCTGGTGCTGTCCGCCGTCGCGCTGCTGATCAGCGGCTGGGCCGCCGCTCGCGGCGCCCGCGCGGCGATCTCGCGGGCGAGCACGGCCCCGGCCTCCGAGGCCGGCCTCGGGATCGAGCGCAACGCCCTCGCCGCAGCCGGCCTCGCCGCCGGGCTCGCGGTCGGCACGAAGCTGACGGTGCCGGCGACCGCCGCGGCACTGACCCTGGTCGTGATCGCGCTCGCTTCGCGTGGCTCGCGGCTGCGGGCGCTGCTGGTCTGGATCGTCCCCCTGCTAGCCGGCGGCGCCTACTGGTACCTGCGCAACCTGATCGCGGTCGGCAACCCGCTGCCCCAGGTGCGCCACCTCGGCCCCCTGCATCTGCCGGGACCGCATCGCCTGCAGACCGCGCGCCCCGACTTCCCGATCGTCCACTACGCCACCGACACGCACGTCTGGCACGCCTACTTCGTGCCCGGAGTCCACGACGCCTTCGGCGCCCTCTGGCCGCTCGTCCTCGCGGCCTCGATCGGCGGCGCCGTGCTGGCAATCGCCCGCCGCGGGGAGCCCCTGCTGCAGCTTTTGGGGGCGGCGGCGCTCTTCGGGCTCGCCGCCTACCTGGTGACCCCACTAAGTGCAGCCGGCGAGCAGGGGGCCCCGATCGCCTTTGCGATCAACATCCGTTTCGCGATCCCGGCCCTGGTGATCGGCCTGGCGCTGCTGCCGCTGGGTCGCGGGCTGCAGGGCGAGCGCAGCGGCTGGGCGCTTCTGGCCGCGATCCTGGTCGTGCTCGTGGTCAGCGACCGCTCCGACGCGGTCCTGCGCGAGCCCGAGCGCGCCTTCGGGATCCTGGTCGCGCTGCTGCTGGTCGCGATCCCGGCCGCGCTGCTGTTCCTGCGGCGGCGCGGCAGCCTCGACTCGCGTCTCGTTGGCGCCGGCTTTGCGGCCCTGGCGCTGCTGGTGGCGGTGATCGGCTATCCGATCCAGCGCGACTACCTGCGCTCTCGCTGGCGCGACTTCGACCCTCCGCAGCACATGGACTCCGCCTACCGCTGGGCCGCCGGCGTGCGCGACGCGCGGATCGGTCTCGCCGGAACGACGACGGGCTTTCTCGGCTACGGCTTCTACGGCAAGGACCTCTCCAACCGCGTCCTCTATCTCGGCCAGCCGGGCCCGCACGGAGCGTTCAACGCGATCCGCACCTGTGCCGCATTTCGCACTGCCGTCAACGAGGCCGACCTCGACTATCTGGTCACCGGCCCGTTTTTGAACTTCGCCCACCAGAGCCAGCCGATCTTCTCGCCCGAGGCGGGCTGGGTCGGCGGCGACCCGGCGCTGCGGCCGATCAGCCGCGACGGGACCGGCAATGCCCGGGTGACCGTCTGGCGGGTCGGCGGCCGCCTCGATCCGGCCGGCTGCGCCCGGGTCCCGGTGCCGACCACCTACCTGCCGCAGTAGCGCCCGCAAGCCGCTTCGCAGTTCGCTCGCGATCGGGTTGGGCCCCGCGCCTCCGGGTAGCCTGCGCGACGTGGACTACCCGCTCGAGAACGCGCTCTTTCAGTGGGAGGAGGGGTACCGCCGCTTCGAGGACCTACGCGACGACCCCCGCGCCTACCGCCGCGCGCATCGCACCGTCGACGCGATCCGCGACGAGCTGCGGCGCCGCATCGGCCCCACCTTCCGCGCCGGCCAGCTCGCCGGTCACTACGCCGAGGGCACCGACTGGGCGGCCGAGATCGTCGCCAGTGAGAGGCCCGACGCGCCGGTGGACCCGGCATCGCTCACAGACGCCGCCTTCTGGCTCTATCTGCGCGGCGCCAGCGACTACGCCGGCGGCCGACAGGTCGTCCTCGACTAAGCCGGTCGGCTAACTGTCGTCGGAGCCGTTGGAGGAGCCGTCGCCGGAGCGGCGGATGACGATCTGCTCGGGCTCGATCGAGACCGTCACCTCGCGGTGGCCGGCCCAGTGCTCCGAGTAGGCGGGGTTGTCCTGCACCGCGGGATCGAGCCAGAGGCCGATGCCTTCGTCGCCGTGGTCGAAGGTTCCCTCCAGCGGCCGCCGGGTGCGCCTGCCGCGGCCGCCGCGGCGCCCGCGACGGCGTCGCTTCCTCGGCCGTCCCTCGGCCTCGCTTCCGTCGGACTCCTCCTCGGCGTCCTCGTCATCTGCCGCGTCCGACTCGTCTGAGTCGTCCGGCTCTTCAGGCTCTTCGTCCTCGTCCTCGTCTTCGTCTTCCTCGTCCTCGGGAACGCTCGCGGCTTCGATCTCGGCCTCGATCTCGTCGCGCAGGTCGAGGTCGGCCGAGGCGGCATCCTCGTCGTCGGCCGAGAGGCCGTGCTGGCGGCGGAACTCACGCAGTTCTGAGGCGCTGACCTCGAGTTGATGGGCGATCCAGGCGTCGGTGCGGCCCTGGCGGACCCAGGCGCGGATCTGGTTGAGCTGCGCGCGCAGCGAACGAGGCGGCATTCGGGCGGCGAGTCTAGTGGACCGGTGAGAGCGGTCGCCCGCTTCCCGGCTCCAGCCCACGGGCAGCCGTGAGAGGTGTAAGCTGCGTGCCTGTACTACTCAAAATTGAGTAGGGCAAGGGAATGGGATATTCAAGTTGCGGGAGGCAACATGCTTGTACTTACGCGTCGCACCAGACAGAGCATCATGATCGGGGACGAGATCGAGCTCTCGGTCCTTTCGGTGTCGGGCGAGAAGGTCCGGCTCGGAATCGAGGCGCCTGACGACGTCCCCGTGTTCCGCAAGGAGGTCTACCTGCGCATCCAGGGCGAGCACGCAAGCTCGAATGGAGCAGGGAGGCTGGAGCTGGAGTCGCAGCCGGCCGCTTAGGCCATCAGCCAGGACAGCGTCTCGAACATCGCCACGGTGACCGTCACGACGGTCACCGTGAGGCAGAGGGCGAGGACGCTGAAGCGCACCTTGCCCGTCTTCTCGGTGCGCTGGATGCGGCGGGCCCGCGAACGGTTGGCGGCGCGACGGCGCAGTTGCTCGCGACGCCGCCGTTCGAGCGAGGTCTCCTGCTCGAACGCGACCTCGAATTGGGAAAAGCTCTGGCGCATCCGCATCGTCTAACCCCCGAGGCTCGGTGGCCGCTCGCCTGCCAATCGGCGGCGGACTCGAGGGCAACCTAGCAAAGGCGCGCGAAGCAGTTCTCAGCACCCATATGTGGCGATTGGCGCGAGGAAGTCCGCGTCCTGCGCCTGCCGCGCTCAGCAATCTCCCCAGAGGCCGCGCCCCGCCCGTCCCGCCGCGGCGGCGAGGCGATGGAATAGACCGGCGTGGGCGTCGTTGGGGGGGATCGTCAGGGTGCGGGCGAAGCCGCGCCGGACCAGCTCAGCGTTGACCATCCGCGGGCCGAGCCAGACGTAGGCGAGCAGGCGTCCGTAGACGTCGCGGCGCTCGCGGTCGAAGACCAGCCGCACCGTCCGGCCCCCGACCAGCCGTTGGTTGAATTCATGGGCCTGGGGGCCGAAGCACTGGACCGGGGTCCCGGGCTTGACCGTCTCCGGGGTGTCGATGCCGATGTAGCGGACGTCGTCCTCGCGGCCGCCGACGCGGACCTCGATCGTGTCGCCGTCGATCACCCGCGAGACCTGGGCCCGCTCCGCGGTCGCTTCGCCGCCCGCAGCGGACCGCCCCGGCTCACCGCCGCGGCCGGAGACCAGCACGACGGCGAGGGCGGCCAGCAGCAGCAGGCTGCCGAGCCAGCCCCGCCTGCCTCGAATCGCCGTCAGCACAGCCGCTTAAGCCGCCAAGGCGGCAAACCTCTTCGGGACCGAGCCGCCGCTACGGAATCCGGCGAACGGTGGCGAGCAGCGTCTCCTTGATCTGCTCGATGATCTCCAGCGCCTCCGACCACTCGCGCTGCCAGACATTGCGGCCGAAGATCACGCCCGATCCGCCGGCCTCCATGATCGTGCGGGTGTGCGAGATCACGGTCTCGTCGTCGGTCTTCGAGCCGCCCGAGAGCACGACCAGCGAACGCCCGGCCGACTCGACGATCTGGCCCACCGCCTCCTCTGGGGAGACCTCCATCTCGTTGTAGGGGGCGGGGGAGTCCTTGGCCTTCTCGGGGTCGAGCTTGGGAAAGTTGAGCTTGACGACGTCGGCGCCCATCTCCATCGCCAGGCGGGCGGCGTAGTCGATCGCGTAGAAGGAGGTCTGGCCGCCCTTGCTCTCGATGTCGCGCCCACGCGGGTAGGCCCAGATCACCAGCGGCATCCCGTAGCGGTCGCAGGCCTCGCGGACGCCCTGCAGCTGGCGCAGGTCGTCGTCCTGGCGCGGTGAGCCGACGTAAAGCGTGTAGCCGACGGCGTCGGCGCCGAGGCGAACCGCGTCCTCGACGCTGGCATTGGTGGGCGAAAAGGCCTCGTCGGAGGGCGGGACGTCGGTCTTGGCGTTGACCTTCAGGATCAGCGGCACCTGGCCCGCGTAGTCGGGGTAGTACTTGGTCGCCAGCCCGATCTGGCAGGCGATCGCCGAGTAGCCGGCCTCGGCGGCGAGCCGGAACTGGTATTCGGGGTCCTTGGAGGCCGGATTGGGGAAGAAGTCACGCGGACCGTGCTCGATGCCCTGGTCGATCGGCAGCAGCATCAGCGTCCCCTGCCCGGGACCGAACTCGAACAGCAGCCGGCGCAGGCGGGTGCGCTTGCCCGGCGCCAGGGTGGCAAGCAGCGACTTCTGCTCGGTCATGCTCTTCACTTCCACGAACTCGACCCTCCTGGGATTCGGCGGCTCCCGGCGCGCCGTCTGATCGTCGCCCCAGTATAGGGTCGGGTTTGGCCCTCGAACACCGCTTCCGCGGCACCCCATACACGGTCGGCATCGAGGAGGAATTGATGCTGATCGACCCCGAGACCCTCGAGCTGGCACAGGGCATCGAAGCGATCCTCGAGGACCTCGGTGAGGACTACGCGGAGCGTGTCAAGCCGGAGCTGATGCAGTCGGTGCTGGAGATCGCGACCCGGCCGCACGAGAGCCTCGCCGGCGCCGCCGAGGAGCTGGCGGGGCTGCGCGAGACGGTGCGGGGCGCGGCGGAGCGCAACGAGATGCTGCTCGCCGCGTCGGGCACCCATCCCTCGGCGCTCTGGGAGGACCAGAAGATCGTCGAGCGCCCGCGCTACCAGGAGCTGGTGGCGGAGCTCGGCTATATCGCCCGCCAGGAGCTGATCTTCGGCACCCACGTGCACGTCGGCGTCACCGGGCCGAACAAGGCGATCTACGTCGCCGACGGGATCCGCAAGCACCTGCCGCTGCTGCTCGCGCTGTCGGCCAACTCGCCGTTCTGGCGCGGATACGACACGGCGATGATGTCCGCGCGCACGCCCGTCTTTCGCGCCTTCCCGCGGGTCGGGATCCCGCCCCACTACGGCAGCTGGGAGATCTACTCGGGGCGTGTCAGCCTGCTGGTCGAGGCGGGGGTGATCCCGGACTACACCTATCTCTGGTTCGACGTCCGCCCGCACCCGAAGCTGGGCACGGTCGAGGTCCGCGTCTTCGACCAGCAGACCCGGATCGAGAGCACCGTCGCGCTGGCGGCGATGGTGCTGGCGCTGGTGCACCGCTACTCGTCGCTGTTCGACGCCCAGGCGGCGCTGGTTGAGGTGCCGACCGAGCTGATCGACGACAACAAGGTTCTGGCGGCGCTGCGCGGCACCGACGGCGAGCTGGTCGACCTTCCCCGGCCCGCGCAGATGCCGGCGGCCGAGATGGCCAACAACCTGCTCGACGAGCTGCGCGAGCATGCCCAGGAGGTCGGCTGCGAAGCCGAGCTGGAGGGCGTCCGGGCCCTGATCGATGCAGGCACCGGCGCCCACCGCCAGCGTGAGGTCCTCGAGCAGCGCGGTGACGTCGGCGAACTGGTGCGTGCCCTCTGTGAGGCGAGCCGCACCTAGGTGGCTATGCTCGGGTCGTGAGCGCGCCCGAGTTGAGCGTCGTCTGCAAGAGCTGCGGTTCCGAGGTCAGCCCCTATGTCACCGAGTGCCCGTACTGCGGCGCGCGCCTGCGCAAGCGGGCACCGAAGCTGCAGCGCCGGGGCGAGAACCTCGAGGCGAGGACGCGGCGCCGGCGCCGCCCGCGCTTTGGCCGTCCACGGCTTGAGGGCCTCGGCACCGATCGCCCCTACGCGACCATCGCGGTAGTCGCGGCATCGGCGGCGACCCTGCTGGTCCAGCGCGCGACCGATGACTCGCTCGGCCAAATGGGTGCGATCGCGGGGCCGGTCGGTTCGGACTGGTGGCGCTATCTGACCGCCCCCTTCGTCTACATCGACATCGGCTACCTGTTCGTTGTCGCGATCGCGCTCGTCCTCTTCGCCCCAGGGCTGGAGCGGCGGCTGGGGACGGTTGCGACGCTGGTGCTGCTGATCGCCTGTGGGGCGCTGGGGATGCTGCTCGCCGACGCCGTCGACCCGGTTCAGGCGGTGACCATCTCCGGGGGCCAACTCAAGATCGATCTCTCGGCCGGTATTGCAGGTGGCAACGGGATCGCCCTCGGGGCGCTGGCGGCCTGGTTCGCGCTGCGCTACTCCGAGACCCGCAACGCGATCGACGAGGACTTCGACTGGATCGGCGTCGCCGTCGCGGCGGCGGTGCTGCTGCTGCTGCCGGCCTTCGACAACGAGGCCAACGTCTTCGCCGGGCTCGGCGGAGCGCTTGTGGGCGGGCTCGCCGGCTTGGCCGCCGCCGTGGCGCGCCCTCAAGAGTAGGACGCGCCTTGGGGGTCTACGTCGAGATGACCGAGGCGCTGTATGCCTACGTCCTCGAGCACACCGAGGATCGCGACGAGCTGCTCGAACGGCTGGCCGAGGAGTCCGATCGCGAGGCCGGTGACCTGGCCGAGATGAGGACCTCCCCCGAGCAGGCGGCGCTGCTGGCGCTGCTTGCCCGGGCGATCGGCGCCCGCCGGGTGCTCGAGGTGGGGACCTTCACCGGCTATACCTCGCTCTCGATCGCCCGCGTCCTGCCGGCTGAGGGCCGCCTGATCACCTGCGACGTCAGCGAGCGGTGGACGGCGATCGCGCGCCGCTACTGGGAGGAGGCCGGAATCTCGGATCGGATCGAGCTGCGCCTCGGGCCGGCGCTGGACACCCTGCGCGGGCTCGGCGACGACGAGCCCTTCGACTTCGCCTACATCGACGCCGACAAGACCGGCTACCCCGATTACTTCGAGCAGTGCGTGCGGCTGGTGCGCCCGGGTGGCTTGATCGGGATCGACAACGTCTTCTACGGCGGCGACGTCGTCGTCGACGCGATCGACGCGAATCGGGCGGCTCGCTGGAGGCGATCCGCAAGACCAATGACCTGGTCCTCGCCGACGAGCGCGTGGTCAGCGTGATGGTCGGAATCCGCGACGGCATCACGCTGGCGCTGAAGCTTTGAGGGACGCTCTGCAGCTCAACCTGCGCGGGATGCAGGCGGCGTTCCGCGACTTCGCCGCGGCCGCCGGATCACGGCTGATCGAGCTCGACGGGGTGACGGCTTCGGTCAGCGCCGAGGTCCCGGAGCGCTCGATCTTCAACAGCGTCGTCTATCTCGACCCGGCCGCGTTTGCCGCCGCGCGCGATGAGGTCGCCGCCGCCTACGCCGAGGCAGGAAACGCCTGGACCGTCTGGGTCCCGGAGGCCGACATCGAGACGGCGCGCCTGCTCGAGGCCGCCGGCCATACCCTCGACGCCCAGCCACGGGCGATGGCCGTCGAGCTCGGAGGCATCGAGGAGCCGGACCTGGCGGCGATCGACTGGACCGGCGACGGCGACCCGGAGGCGATGTCCCTGCTCAACGACGAGGCCTACGGCTATCCCGAGGGCACCTGGATCAGGGGGATGGGCCGGCCCGGTCCCGGGCTGCAGGTCTATCTGGCCTCGCTGCAGGGAGACCCCGTGGCGACGGTCTGCGCCCACGACGCCGAAGGTGACTGCTCGATCTGGTGCGTCGCCACCGCCGAGCGGGCCCGCGGGCGCGGGCTCTCGACGGCGCTGATGCGCCGGGCGCTCTTCGATGCTCAGCAACGCGGCTGCGCGACCTCGACCCTGCAGGCGACCAAGCTGGGGGCGCCGGTCTACCGGCGCTGCGGCTATGACGACTACGGCGCGCTGGGGATGTGGGAGTTCCGCCTGCCGAAGCTGGCGGCCGCGGCGAGCCCCGGCGCACCCGCCTGAGGGCGCCCTCTCAGAGCCCGAGCGCTGCCAGCAGCTCGGCCGCCGGCCGGGCGGGATCGTCAAGGGCTCCCTCGAGGCGCTCCCCGGCCAGCTGACCGCGCTTGTCGGCCAGCTCGGCGGCGCTCATCGGCCGCTGCGGCGAGCCCAGCGCAGCCTCGATCGTGGCGACTAGCTCGCCGTCGATCGCCAGCCTTGCCTCCGACTCTGCCAGTGCCGGATCGGCCTCGACCCCGATTCGCTGCCCCAGCTGCGCCGCCTGCGGATCGATGCCGTCGAAGCTCGAGACGACCGGGGCGCCGCGAAGCAGGGCGAAGGCGGTCAGATACGGGATCGAGAACTTCGCCTCCAGTCCGTCGCCCGGGTCGCCGACCGGCGCCGCCTGCAGCGAGAGCGGATGCACCGTCACCTCGATCTCCGCCTCGGCGTCCGGCCGCCCGCAGGCTTCCAGCGCCGCCTCGATCGCGCCATGGGTCTGCAGGCAGCAGGGGTAGGCCTTGATCCAGTTGGCGGCAATCGCCGCCTCGCCGCCGGGCGGCTCGAAGGCGGCGCCGAAGGCCTCGTCGAACCCGGCCCCACCGTGGGCGACCCGATCGAGGTCGAGGCGGGCGCCGGCGGCGGCGAGCTGCGCGGCGGCGACCCCCGCCGCAGACGCCATCCCCACCTGCAGGCTCTTGCCGGCGGAGCCGAAGGCCGAACGCAGACCCGAGGCGCGCAGGAGCGCCAGCGCCGCGGCGGATCGCTCGCGCTCGCGATCGAGCTCGAGCAGGCGGGCGGCGCTGACCGCCGCCCCGAGGGCGCCGCAGACCGCGGTCGGATGCCAGCCGCCGTCATAGAGGGCGGGGTGGCCGGCCCTTGCCATTGCCCCCATCGCCTCGAAACCGGCGGCAAAGGCCCCGAGCACCTCGGCGGCGCCGGCACCGCGATCGGCGCCCAGCACCAGGGCCGCAGGCGCGCAGGGTGCGCTGAGGTGGGCGACCCCCGGCAGGTAGGTGTCGTCGAAATCGAGCACGTGACCGGCGGTCGCCGCGGCGGTCACGCGCTCGAGCAGGCCACCGCCGGCGGCGCGCGCTGCGCGCGCCGGGGGCTCGTCGCGACCGCCGATCGCGCAGGCCATCCAGTCCAGCAGGGCGTCGCCATAGCGGGCAGCGGGCTCGGGGTTCACGACGCCAGCCTAGGCATTCGCGGGCGCCGCCCGACCGGCGGCGAGCGCTCGCTAAGGTGGCGCAGGTGCAGGGCGCACGTCCCAGCTACAGCGAGGAGCAGCTCGACGCCGCGCTCGACGCGCTCACCGACGCCGAGCGCTTCCGCGACGCCGAGACCCTGGTCGCCGGGGCGGCGCCGAAGCTGCAGCGGGTGCTGGCCGCGGCGCTGGAGGCCGGCGGCTGGTTCGGCGAGTCCCACGAGGCGGAGACGCTGAAGGCGGCGACGACACCGGACGCCGATGCGCGGATCAAGGCCGTGCGGACCCTGCTCGCCGAGGAGGCGCGGATGGGGATGATGGTTGGAGTGGCGGTCGGGTGGGCACTGCATGAGGAGCTTTCAGGCAAAGACGCAAGCGAAGGAGAGATCTAGAGATGGAGATCAAGTTCCACGGCCAGTCCTGCTTCGAGATCAGCGACGGCTCGACGACTGTGCTCACCGATCCGTTTCTGAAGCCGAACAACCCGGTCGCGGTTGCCACGGCTGACGAGGTCGAGGCGACCCACATCGCGATCACCCACGGCCACGTCGACCACATCGCCGACGCACTACCGGTCGCCAAGCGCACCGGCGCCCACTGCGTCGCGATCGTCGAAATCGCCCACTGGCTTCAGTCCAAGGGCGTCGAGGAGGCCTCGGATCCCAACCTCGGCGGGACGGTCGAGTTCGACTGGGGCTGGATCGGCCTCGTGCCGGCCTGGCACACGAGCACGATCCCGGGCTCGGGCGACGACCCGATGAACCCCGAGGGCGGGATATCGATCGGAACCGCCGCCGGCCTGCTGATCAACATCGACGGCAAGACCATCTACCACGCTGGCGACACCTGCCTGTTCAGCGACATGAAGCTGATCGCGCAGCGCAGTCCGATCGACATCGCCCTGCTGCCGATCGGCGGCCACTACACGATGGACCGCCGCGACGCCGTCTACGCGGCGGAGTTCGTCGAGGCCGGCACCGTGATCCCGATGCACTACAACACCTTCCCGGCGATCGAGGCCGACGCCGAGGCGTTCAAGTCCGACGTCGAGTCGAAGACCTCGTCGAAGGTGGTGGTCTTGGAGCCGGGGCAGAGCCACTCGTAGGCCCTGCCCGCGGGGCCGAAGCCCCGCGGTCGCAGGCCCTGGTTCCCGAGGAAGCTCAGTCGGACTGCGGACCGCGGCGGAACCAGACCCCGCGGTCCTTCCAGTCATGGGCCATCAGCAGGGTCCCGACCAGGGTCATCGGCACGCATTCGCGGACCGGCAGCCGGCGGGCGGCGAGACCGGCGAGCCCGAGGGCGGCGAATGCGGCCCCGGTGGCGCCGTGATGAAGTCTCTGACCGCCGATCCAGAGGCGCCTCAGCGCCGGGTCATAGTCGACCAGATGGTGCTCCGGAACCCCGCTCACCGCGCTTGAAGTCTGTTCGGCCACTGCCTCTCCCTGACCCCTCTCAGGATTGCCCCTATGAAGCCCTGATCGACAAGCGCGGATGCGCGACAAGCCGCCGCTACCAAGGGCTTTCCGCCGCGCCTACCTAAGAGTTGAAGAACCGGCCCTCGTCCCGACTGGCTGGGCAGCCAGTTTGAGTGGTACGGTGGCGCCGGAGCCCAACAGAGGAGAGAAGATGGAAGCCAAAGAGGCAAGCCGCAGCGCCCCGTCCCGGACCTCGCGCGAGGACTACAAGGCAACGTCGGACCCGGCGCTCGAAGAGAGCACCGCGCGCGGCAAGGCCCAGCTTCTCTCCTACCGCGACCTCTACCTGCTCTGGGAACGCCAGCAGTGGGCGACCCAGGACCTCGACTTCAGCCAGGACCGGCACGACTGGCACGAGAAGTTCGACGAGGACGAGCGCTTCCAGCGTATGTACGGGCTCTCCTCGTTCTTCATCGGCGAGCAGAAGGTCGCCGAGGAGCTGGGGCCGATCATGCGCGCGGCGCCGACCGAGGACCAGCGCATCTTCCTCTGCACCCAGATCGCCGACGAGGCGCGCCACGTTCGCTTCTTCGAGCGCTTCTACCAGGAGGTCGGCGTCTATGAGTCCGACCAGCTGAGTGCGCTGCTCGAACAGACCTCCGAGCACCTCAACGACAACTTCGGCGTCCTCTTCGACGAGATGCTGCACTCGCGGGTCGACAGGCTGGCCGCGCAGCCCGACGACACCGAAGCGCTGGTCGAGGCGGTGACCCTCTACCACATGGTGATCGAGGGGATGCTGGCGCTCACCGGCCAGCACTTCATCATGGAGTACAACACCAACGAAGGGGTGCTGCCGGCGTTCGTCGAGGGCTTCCAGAACGTCGCCCGCGACGAGCACCGCCACGTCGCCTTCGGTTCCGTGTTTCTGAAGGAGAAGGCCGACGAGGACGATCGCTACATGGAGGCGATCAAGCGCACCCTGGAGGAGTCGCTGCCGGTCGCCGACAAGGTCCTGAGTCCGCCCTGGGCCCAGGACGACGATGACTGGGAGATGTTCGGCTACACGCTGGCCGAGACGCGCGAGTTCGCCGGTACCGCCCTCAGCCGGCGGCTGAAGGTCATCGGGCTCGTCTAGGCGCGGCGGCTAGGAAGCCGGCGGGGGATCCTGCGGGCCCTCGTCCCCGGGCGCCGGGGTTGAGGGAGGCTCGGTAGCCGGCGGAGCGGGGTCGCTCGGAGGCGGGGGCGGCGGAGCCTGATGGCCGCTTTCGGGGGGCGGCGGGGAGCCCGGCTCCGGGGTCGTGGAGATCGTGGTGCTGGGGGGCGGGCTCGTGGTGCTGGGAGGTGGGCTCCCGGTGACGACGATCGCGACCGTCGGTTCTGTCGTGCTGGCACCGGCCTCGGCGCCCCCCTTGGCGCCCTTGCTCTTCTCGCCGGTCGTGGCTGCGCTGGCCGGGTCGCCGGGAGCGGCGGCGTCGCTGGCGGAGGCCGCGGCGGCATTGTCCTTCTTTGCCGCCTGACGGGCGGCGACCGCCGCGCGATGAGCCTTCAGCTTCGGATGCGCTGCGGCGGGCGGCCCGTAGTGGGCGGTCACCGTCGGCGCCGTCACGCCGCCGGTGGCCGGTGCCACGGTCGCGCTTTGGACGACGGCCGCTTGCTGAGGGTGCGAGACCTGCTTGACCTCGACCGCAGCGCCCGCCGTGAGCACCGCTGCGGTGACCACGCCGGCCACCGCCTTGGCGCCGATCGCGCCGCCGACGGCACCGACGCCGCCGACTCCGGCACCGCCGCCGATCGCCGCCCCGCCGGCACCCGCGCCGGCTCCGGCACCGCCGGCTCCGGCCGCACCGGCGCCGCCGGAGGCGCCGGCACCCCCGAGGCCGAGCTTCGAGAAGACGAGGCCCTTGAGCAGCAGCAGTGGACCGGCCGGGAACAGGGCCGCGAGGACCTTGGAGTCGGAACGCAGCTGCTCGCGGAACTCGCCGCAGCCGTCGCATTCGCGCAGGTGGCGGCGGACCGGCCCGGTGGCCTTGCCCAGGCCTTCGGCCGCCTCGGCCAGCTCGAGCCGGACCTCGCCGCAGGTGAGCTGACGCGCCTGACTCTCCTCGGCGAGTGCGATCCGGGCCCGCACCAGAAGCGACTTCACGCTCGGCACCGTGGTCTGCATCGAGTGGGCGATGTCCTCGTAGGACATCGCGTCCATCTCGCGCAGCAGCAGCGCCGTGCGCTGGGTCTCGGGAAGCCTGCCGACGTCGCTGAGCAGCTGCCGGAATTCCTCCCGGTTCTGGACCCGCTCGTGGGTCGAGGCGGCGTCGACGATCGGGTGGGTGTCCATCGAGTCCTTGCCCTCGGCAACCGGCTTGCGGAGATGGTTGAGGCAGCGGTTGCGGGCGATCCGGTAAAGCCAGGGACGGAGCTTGATCTCACGCTCGTCGGCCCGCATCGCCCGGTAGGCGTTGACGAAGACCTCCTGCAGGACGTCCTCGGCGTCCTCGGTCGAGCCGAGCATCTGGCGGCAGAAGCCGAGCAGGCGCGCCTGGTAGCGGTCGACGATGACCTCGAAGGCGTGGTCGTTGCCGCGCCGCAGCATCGCCACCAGCCGGTCGTCGCCCTGCAGCCGCAGCAGGGGAGAGCGCCGGGCGAGCAGCCCGCGTCGTCCGGCTTGTGTTAGTGCAGAGGCCTCCAAAAGCTGGCCGGGAACGCTCCCTGTCCCAGAAACACGGTAACAAGCGGCGGGTTGCGCTCGGATTGTCCTCGCGCCCGCCTGGACGCTCGTCCGGGCACGATTTCCCTGCAGAGAAGCACGGGCCGTGCCTGGGAGGCGCTAGCTTTCCCCGTGCCCGGGTGGCGGAACTTGGAAATACGCGGCCGGCTTAAACCCGGCTGCCCCCTCGGGGGCTTGCGGGTTCGAATCCCGCCCCGGGCATTAACCCCAGGCAGCCCGAGATAGGCTGGGCGCGTGGCCGATGCCACGATCTCCACGGGGCGGACTCATACGGGTGTGGTCAAGGCGCTGCTCGTCTTGGCCGCCATCGTCGGCGTTATCGCCTGTTTTTCGGCCTGGGCGGAGCGCCAGGCGCTCAATACCGACGAGTGGGTCAAGACCAGCGGCAACCTGCTGGAGGACGAGCAGATCCAGAAGGCCCTTGCCAACTACGCCGTCGACCAGCTCTACGCCAACGTCGACGTCAGCGCCCAGCTTCACAAGTCGCTGCCGCCGAACTTCAAGCCGATCTCGGGGCCGGCGGCGAGCGGCCTGCGCTCGCTGGCGGTGACCGGGGCGGAGAAGGTGATGACCACCTCGCGCTTCCAGCAGGCCTGGAAGGACACCAATCGCACCGCGCACCAGACCCTGATCGCCATCATCGAGAACAAGGGCAAGTTCGCCTCGACGGCAAACGGCGAGGTCGACCTGAAGCTGCGGCCCCTGATCATCCAGGTCTCCGACCAGCTCGGGCTCGGCGGCAACATCGCCGACAAGCTGCCTCCCAACGTGGGCAACCTGAAGATCCTCAAGTCGGACCAGCTGGGCCTCGCGCAGACGATCGCGAAGCTGATCCGCGGCCTGGCGCTGGTCACTTCTCTGCTGACGCTCGCCCTGCTCGGGCTCGCGATCTACCTCTCGCGCGGCTACCGCTGGATAACCGTCCTCGGTGCGGGCCTGGTGTTCCTGGTGACGGGGATCGTCGTCCTGATCCTGCGCAACGTCGCCGGCAACGTGATCGTCAAGCAGCTCGCATCGGACACCGCCAAGCCGGCCGCCGATGCCGCCTGGTCGATCGGGACCTCGCTGCTGGTCTCGATCGCGCACGAGGTGATGCTGGTCGGCGTCTTCTTCGTCATCGCCGCCTGGCTGGCATCGCCGCACTCGAGCTCGGTGGCGGCGCGGCGCGCGCTGACACCGGTCCTGCGTGACTATCCGGTCGTCGCGATGTCCGTCCTCGGGCTGGCCGGCCTGATCTGGATTCTTGACGCGGTCGGCAGCACTCGGGCGGTGCTGATCCGCCTGGTCCTGATCGCGCTCGCCGGCATCGGCGTGTATCAGCTGCGCCGCACGTCGATGAATGAGTTTCCCGACGCCACCCTGGGCGAGATGCCGAATCGAATTCGTGCCCGCATCAATTCGATGACCCGCCGCAGGGCCCGCGAGCCGGGTGGTCAAGTCGAGCCCGAGGACCGCAGGCTGGAGCGACTCGAGCGCCTGGCGACGCTGCACGACCGCGGCGCGCTGAACGACGAGGAGTTCGAGGCCGAGAAGGCGGCCCTGCTTCGCGGCGCCGGCCCCGCTGCGTGACGACCGTCACTCTTCTATAGGCGCCCAAGGCCTCGCATTCGGGGAGAATCCCTTTTGATGCAGGCGGCGGGTATGGACATACCCCAGCGGGTCTTCACCTGGTGCTATCGCCGCCTGGGCAGGCGCTATCCGGTGGTCTTCATGGCCCTCGAGCTGCAGACGGCCTGGTTCATCACGATCGGTCTGCTGGCGCTGCTCAATCTCTATTACGACGCGCCTGATCACGACCTGCTGCTGGCCCTTGCGATCACCCTTGGGCTCACCGGCTTGACGGTGTCGGTCGCCTTCGTGCGGTCGCTGCGCTACCTGCGCCCGCTCTCGGAGTGGATCGCGAGCGACCGCGAGGAGACCGAGTTGACCGCGAAGGCCTGGGAGACGGCGGTTGGATTGCCGCTCGAGGTCGTGCGGCGCGACATGAAGCTGCCGGTCCTCTGGGTCGCTCTGCCGGGCTCGATCACCGGCGTGATCGTCCTCGGGCTGAGCCCGTTCGCCTTCTTCCCGATCTTCGCCGCCGCGCTGATCGCGATCGGATACTCGGGGATCCTGCACTACTTCGCGATCGAGGCCGGGATGCGGCCGGTCGTCGTCGACATCAACCGCGTCGTACCGCCGCGGCTCAGCACCGGGCACCGACCGATTCCCCTGCGCTGGAAGCTGATGGTGGCGCTGCCGATGATCAACCTGATAACCGGCCTCATCGTCTCGGCTCTCTCCGGCGGTGGCGGCGGTGGCGGCGCCGGTCTCGGCGTCGACGTGCTGGTCGCCACCGGCGTCGCGGCGACGATCTCGCTCGAGCTCTCGGTCCTGCTCGCACGCTCGATCATGCGGCCGATTCGCGACCTCGAGGCCGGCCTGGAGGCCGTCCAGCGCGGCGACTACGGCGCCGCCGTCCCGGTGACCACGGCCGACGAGCTCGGCGAGCTCTCGGCGGCCTTCAACCAGATGGTCACCGGGCTGGCCGAGCGGGAGAAGATCCGCGACGCCTTCGGCACCTACCTCGACGAGGAGGTGGCGGAGTACATCCTCAGCGATGACTACGCCCCCGAGGGTTTCGAGGCCGAGGTCTCGCTCCTGTTCTGCGACGTTCGCGATTTCACCGGCTTCGCCTCGCGCTCCGACGCGCAGGAGGTGGTGGGGGCCATCAACCGCCTCTTCGAGACCCTGGTTCCGATCATCAGCCGCCATGGCGGCCACGTCGACAAGTTCATCGGCGACGGCCTGCTCGCCGTCTTCGGCGCCCCCGAGCGCCGGCGCAACCATGCCGACTGCGCGGTGCGTGCCGCGGTCGAGATCGCCAAGTGCGTCAACCAGGGCGATGGCGAGCTGCTCAGCGTCGGCGTCGGCGTCAACTCGGGCCAGGTGATCGCGGGTTCGATCGGCGGCGCCGGGCGGCTCAACTTCAGCGTCATCGGCGACGCGGTCAACGTAGCCGCCCGGGTCGAGGCGGCGACCCGGGACCTCGGCGACGACGTCCTCGTCACCGCTTCGACCTGCGATCTCCTCAGCGGCGCGATCGAGCTCGAGCCGCGCGGCGCCCGGACCCTGAAGGGCAAGGGCGAGCCCGTCGAGCTCTTCGCCCCGGTCATGCCGGCCGCGCCCGCCTCGGCCGGTGACGCGGCGGGCGGGGCGCTCGCTAGCCAACCACGCCTATAGACGTCTGGGGCCGGTGGGCGCGGGCTCTCGCTAGCCAACCACCCCATAGCCCTAGCTCGAACCCGCGCCCACCGGCCAGATGTCCAGGCCGCTAAAGGCGTTGAGGGTCCGCACCGACTTACGTCTGGATGGGCCTTCTCTGGAACCGGTGGGGGGTTCGGGGCGTCGGGATGGCGGCGCTGGCCTGCGCTATCGCCATTGCCCTCGGCGCCGGTATCGCCCGCGCGGCGATCACCACGAACCCCGCCGATCGCGCGGCGCTTCTCTCGGCGCCGATCGAGGACCTGCATTACGACTACGGCAAGCGCTGCCTCTCGCATCCCCAGCCCGGAACCCTGGCCCTGCAGAGCTGGCTGCAGCGCAACTGGCCCGGGGTCTCGTGGGGAATCATGCGCTGCGAGAAGCTCGGCCCGCACAATTTCAGCCTCCACTCCGAGGGTCGCGCCATCGACTGGCATCTCGACGCCCGGATCGCCGGCCAGCGCCACGCCGCTCTGCGCCTGATCGACATGCTGCTTGCCACCGACGGCGACGGCAATCCGGAGGCCCTGGCCCGGCGCATGGGGGTGCAGGGGATCATCTTCAACTGTCACGCCTGGTTCGGCTACGGCGACCGGCTCGGCCCCTACTCCTACTGCTACCGCCGCGACGGCAAGCTGCGCAAGCACCTGGACCGCACCCTCGCGCACCGAGACCACGTCCACATCGAGCTGGACTGGGCCGGTGCGCGCAAGCGGACAAGCTTCTGGCGCAGCCCCTTCGCCCCGCACTAACGCCGGCTCGGCCGATCGCAAGGCCGCATCGCAAGTAGGCTGCCGGCATGGCCACAGCCGAGCGAGAGGCGGGGCAGCAGACGGCCGTCCACGGTGGGCGCCTGGTGGCCCAGACCCTCGCCTCGCGCGGCGTCAGCCACCTCTTCACCCTCTCCGGTGGCCATCTTTTCTCGATCTACGACGGCTGCAAGGCCGAGGGGATCGAGATCGTCGACTTCCGCCACGAGCAGTCGGCGACCTTCGCCGCCGAGGGCTTCGCGAAGGCGACGCGGCGGGTAGGGGTCGCTGCTCTGACCGCCGGGCCCGGGGTCACCAACGGGATGAGCGCGATCGCCGGCGCCCGCGCCAACGGCTCGCCACTGTGCGTGCTCGGCGGCCGGGCCCCGGAGATGCGCTGGGGATCGGGCTCGCTTCAGGAAATCGACCACCTGCCGTTCGTGAGCCCGCTCGTAAAGTCGGCCGAGACGGTCAAGGACTCGGCGCGGATCCCGGAGCTGACCGCGGCGGCTCTGGACAGGGCCCTGCAGCTACCCAGCGGGCCCACCTTCCTCGACTACCCGCTCGACGTCGTCTTCATGGAGGCCGAGGCGGAGATCCCGGCGTCGCCGGCGCCCGGAGGCGGCGAGCCCGCCGAAGGCGTCGAGGAGGCCGCAAAGCTGCTCGGCGCCGCCGAGCGTCCGGTGATCATGGCCGGCAGCGGCGTCTATTGGGCGCAGGGGGAGAAAGGGATGCAGGCGCTCGCCGAGTCGCTCGGCTGCCCCGTTTTTCTCAACGGGATGGGCCGTGGCTGCCTGCCCGCGGACCACGAGCTCGCCTTCAGCCGCGCCCGCGGCACCGGGCTCAAAGGCGCCGACGTCGCGCTGGTGATCGGGGTGCCGCTCGACTTCCGGCTCGGGTTCGGCGGCTCGTTCGGCGAGCAGACGAAGATCGTGCGCCTTGACTACGCCCCCAACGCACTGACCGCCAACCGCGCCCCTGACGTCGACCTGGTCGGCGACGTCGCCGCGACCCTGGCTGCGCTGCGTGAGAGCGCCGGCGGCGACCCCGGGCGCACCGCCGGATGGGTGGTCGAGCTGCGCGAGGTGGAAACGGAGAAGCGCGCAGCCGAGGCCACGGATCTCAACGACGATCGCGCCCCGCTGCATCCCGTCCGCGTCTACAAGGACCTGGGCGATGTCCTCGACCGCGACGCGATCGTGATCGGCGACGGCGGCGACTTCGTCTCCTATGCGGGCCGGTTGATCGATACCTACCAGCCCGGCTGTTGGATGGACCCTGGCCCCTACGGCTGTCTCGGCGCCGGCCCGGGGCAGGCGATCGGCGCCAAGCTGGCGCACCCCGACCGGCAGGTCTGCCTGCTGCTCGGCGATGGCGCCTTCGGGTTCTCCGGGATCGAGTTCGACACCATGGCCAGGCATGGGCTCGGGGTCGTCGGCGTGATCGGCAACAACGGGATCTGGGCCCTGGAGGACCACCCGATGAAGTTCCTCTACGGCTACTCGGTCGCGGCCGAGCTGCAGCCCGAGACGCCCTACCACGAGATGGTCGAGGCGCTGGGCTGCGACGGCTATCTGGTCCGCGAGCCCTCCGAGTTGCGCCCCGCCCTGGAAAAGGCCTTCGCCAGCGGGCGCCCCTCGCTGGTCAACGTCCTCACCGACCCCGAGGTCGCCTACCCGCGCAAGTCGAACCTCGCCTAGCGGCAGGCGATGCTACATCTGGCTGGCGACGAGGCGGTCGAGCAGCCGGTCGGGGAGCAGCTTGCGGGCCACCGCCTGGACCCGTGCGTCGACGCCGACCAGGTAGCGCGTCTTCGGCCGCGAGGCCGTCAACGCGTGTTCGACCGCCTTCGCGACCCGGTCGGGTTCAATGCCCCGGGCCTCGGTCTTGCGCGCTGCCTCGACCGCGGCCAGGGCCGGCGGCTCGTAGATCTCTCGCTGCTCGGCCGTCATCGACTCCAGCATCGGGTCGACCTGGCTCGTCCCCTTGCCCCAGAACGGGGTCGCGATCGCGCCAGGCTCGATGATCGAGACCTCGACGCCGAAGGGGCGCATCTCCTGTCGCAGCGAGTCGCCGATCGCCTCCAGCGCGAACTTGGACGCGTGGTAGGGCGACATGTAAGGCAGCGACATCCGGCCGCCGATCGAGGCCATGAGGACGACCCGTCCCCTGGCGGCGCGAAGCTGCGGCAGGAAGGCCTGGGTGACGGCGACCTGGCCGGTCAGGTTGACCTCGAGCTGGCGCCGCAGGCCATCGAGATCGAGGGTCTCGATCGGGGCCGCGACGACGATTCCGGCGTTGTTGACGAGGCCGTCCAGCTTCCCGCCCGTCAGCTCTTCGATGCGCTCGCGGGTGGCTTCGATCGTCACCTCGTCGGTGACGTCGAGGATCACCGGCTCCAGCCGCTCGGAGGCCTCGGCCTCCAGCGCCTCGGCGTGACCACGGTTGCGCACCCCGGCGAAGACCCGAAACCCGGCGCGGTCGAGTCGCAGTGCGGACGCCCGCCCGATTCCGGTCGAGCTGCCGCTGATCAGTACGGCGCCTCGGTCGTCACCGCTCACGGGGCCAGACTATCTCTCCCCCTCAACGCAAAGACCGGCTGTCATATGACAGCCGGTCCAAGCTGGCCCCTCAGGACGGGCAGGGGTACGTCTTCAGGGACCGATTGGGGTATTCGGTGGATCCAGGCGGCGGGAGGCGCCATGATGCGGCAATCGCCTGAATCCTCTGTACCGGCTCAGAGAAGGGCATCCCGCCCGACTCCTCACCGATATTTCGATCATCCCCGCCGTTACCAAGCCTGTCCAGTAGGTGGCCGATCGGCCTACGGATTAGTTGGTAGGGGGCGTCTACCAACTATTTGGGCTTCCTGCCTGGGCTGCAGCGAGGGCGACGCCATAGAGAATGTCGTGCTCGGAGGCGGTGACCCGGCTCAGCCCGAAGGCGCGCATCACTTCGATCAGGATCACGACGCCGGCGACGATCATCGGAGCGCGGTCGGGATGCAGCCCGGTCACCTGGCGGCGCTCGGCGAGGGGAAGCGAGGCGAGCTGGGAGAGCATGTGTTGGATCGCGCCCAGCGACAGGGTGTGGCCATGGACCCGCTCGCGGTCATACGGATCGAGACCGAGGTCGATCGCCGCCAGCGAGGTCGGCGTCCCGGCGACGGCGATCGCCGAATCGACCAGTGGCGGCGGACCATCGGGCAGCGCTTCGGCCAGTAGGGCGGATATCCCTCCGGCGAGCGCCTCCAATTCGGTCGTCGTTGGCGGGTCGCCGGTGAGGTGGCGTTCGGTCTGGCGCACCACTCCGGCTTGAAGGGACACCCGGAACTCGACCTCGGTCCCCCGGCCGATGATCAACTCGGTCGAGCCACCCCCGATGTCGATCACCAGCAGCGGGCCCGCGGGGGCGAGCCCCGAGGTGGCGCCGCGGTAGGTGAGAAGCGCCTCCTGGTCACCTTCGAGGATGCGGGCGTCGAGGGCGAAGCGCTCGCGCAGCTCGGCGATGAACGCAGCCCCGTTGTCGGCGTCGCGGACGGCGCTGGTCGCGATCGCCTCGACCCTCTCGACGCCCAGACCCCGATAGGCCTCGACGTAGTCGGCGATCGCCTCACAGACCGCCTCGATTCCCTCTGTCGCCAGGGTTCCCGAGAGGTCGACGCCCCGCCCCAGCCGGGTCACGCGGGTCTCGCGTTCGAGCTCCTCGACCCGGCCCGCGGCGACCTCGGCGACCAGCAAACGGGTCGAGTTGGTCCCGATGTCGATCACCGCCAAGCGATTGGACCCCCCGTGCATGCGGCGGCCACTCTAAGAGCTGCGGTTCTCCTCCTCCTTATCGAGCAGCCGCTGCAGCGCCTCTCGCAGCCCCGGCCTCCCCCGGTGGCACTGCGTGCCGTGCGGCGGCCGCAGGACGATCCGCTCAATGGCCAGCTGCGCGAGGCCAACGGCATGGCGACAGTGCAGAAAAACGGCCCGGTCGCGCTAGCATTGACCTAGCGACGCGGGGTGGAGCAGTCAGGTAGCTCGTCGGGCTCATAACCCGAAGGTCGCGGGTTCGAATCCCGCCCCCGCTATAGGAAAGCCCCGCTTAGGCGGGGTTTTCTCTTGGTTGGTACGGGTCCCGCCAATAGCGCGGGTACCAATTCGGGTACCAAACCCGAAGGTTCCGGCCCTGATATCGCCCGGAAGTTCCTGGAAATGGGGACTTTCTGGCGGGCCCCGGATGCTGGGTCGGGTCCCAAGCGGTTACCAATGCCGACTGCTCTGGTGCCCCGGATTGCTGGAGTTCCGATGCTCCTCCTGGCGCGAAGCTCGGAGGGTCCGGAGAGGGTCTCCGAAGAAGGCCGTGACCTAAGCTGCGGGTATGGCGGAGGCGAGCGTTACTCCAATCGACGAGTTCCGGCTGAGTGGGCGGGCGGTCAAGTACGAGGGAAAGAACGAGATCCCGATCTCGATGTTTCTGACGCGCTACGAGCGCGGCGAGGGCCCAGACCTGCACCTGCACCCATATGCGGAAGTGTTTGTCGTCGAGGAGGGCACGGCAACCTTCACGATCGATGAGGAGAGCGTGAAGGTCGACGCCGGCAACATCGTCGTGGTGCCACCCGAGACCGTCCACGGCTTCAAGAACGCCGACGATGGGATCCTCCGGGTCCACAGCGTGCACCCGAGCCCGACGGTAGAGCAGACGGACCTCTAGGCGCTTCACGATCCGACTGGGATCCGACGCTCCTGCCTTTCGCGCGAAGCGGCAGCGAGCAAGACCGATTCGGAGCCTTCGCGGTCTTAGTCTGCCACGAGATGGGAACCCGTCTGTGGATCGGCGTATCGCTGGCGGCGATCGTTGCTGGGTGCGGCAATGGCTCCCGGCAGTCGTTTGAAGCTCAGGTGCACAACGTCCGGGTCGCCAACACCAGAATTGCCTGGTATGAGCGCGGCCACGGGCCGCCTCTGGTAATGCTGACGGGCACCGGCTCGACCATGGCCGAATGGGATCCAGCCCTGCTGCGCCTACTGGCTCAAGACCACCGGCTGATTCTCTTTGACTACCCAGGAGTCGGGCTGTCGGGGCCGTGGCACGGGAGCTCCTTCGACTCACTTGCCGATGCCACGGCCAGCCTGATGAAAGCAATCAACGTGCCAGAGGCCGATGTCCTGGGCTGGTCGATGGGCGGGTTTGTTGCCCAGCGCTTGGCCGTCGGTCATACGGAACAGGTCTCCCACCTGATCTTGGCGGGGACCAACCCCGGCGGCAACAAGACGGTGCTCGGCTCTCCTAAGGCTCAGGCCATAGACAGCAAGCCCAACCCTTCGGATAAGGAGATTCTGCGCGAGCTCTACCCACCCAATCGCCAGGCAGAGGGCCGTGACTTCCTGCGCCGGCTCGAGCGTGCCAGCCGAGACGGTGAGATCCCCGACGACTTTGACGTTCGAGCCGCCACCACCACCGCCCAGGTCAGAGCCGAAGATCCCTGGCTTCGCAGCAATCGGAACTATCGCCAGCTGGCTGGCATCAGCACGCCGACCCTAGCTGCAGCCGGCCGCGGTGACCCCGTGGTCCCGCCCGTGAACATGAGACGGATCGCCATCCGGATTCCACGATCTAGGCTCGTCGTATTTCCCGGGGCTCACGCCTTCCTCTTTCAGAAACGCCGCTCATTCGCTCGAGCCGTTAACGAGTTCCTGAGCCGGTGAGTTGTGCCGGACCTGGCGCTACCGCTCTTCGCGCAAAGCGACAGTCAGCTCGGCACTGCGTTTCGTCAGGAGCGAGCGCCTAGCAGCATGCCCGCGCCCGCCGGCGGCGCCACCAGCCCCATGACGCGCAGCAGAAGCAGCTGACGGCTCGACGGCGGCGCTTGGCCTAGCTTCTCCACCGCCTGCTTCAGCTCGTCGGGGCGGCGTCGAAGCTCCAGTAGCTTGAGCGCTGGAGCGGTGCTAGGTTGGGGAGAGAGGTGAGGATCGGGCGCGCAACTCGCTGTGCCGTCGCGCTTGCGGCAGGGTCGGGCCTGCTAACGCCGCCGGCCGCCGGAGCCGCGATCCCTCAGGGCAACCTGCTCACAAATGGGGACGGCGAGGCTGGTACGGCGGTCACGGACGGGACCTCGCACACTTGTCCGCAAGCCTGGACTTGCACCCCGAACCCGAACAACAACCAGACGCTCGCCCGCTACGGATCCCAGCTCTACTTCCCCAGCGCGGCCGAGAGCGCGCGCATCGGCGGCGGGAGCGACTTCTTCATCGGCGGCCCCAACAGCTCGACCGGCCTTTCGTACCAGGACGTGGATCTCAGTGCCGCGGCGCCGGATATCGACTCGGTGCCGATCTCCGGCCCCGGCGGGGTGCAGTACACGCTCGGCGGCTGCCTGGGCGGGAAGGGGGCTGATACAGACCAGACCTTCCTTCAGATCACCTGGCTCAAGGGCGACGGAAGCAGCAACGGCTTCTCGCCGGCTGTCGTCGGCCCGACCGCGGCCGAGCGAAACAACCAGACCAAGCTGCTGCCCCGTTCGGTGACCGGCACGATCCCAACCGACACGCGGGCCGCGCGCGTGAACCTGCAGATGAGCCGCAATAACGGGATCTACAACGATGGCACTGCTGACAACCTGAGCTTCAGGCTCGCCCCCATTCCCAGTCCCGCGCCCGCAGCCCCGGCGTGCCTCGTTCCCGGCGGCGGCTCGGACGGACATGGCTCGAGCGGAGGTGGGGGCAACGAGCTCACCAACGGCATCCTCACGTTCTCCAATACCGCGAAGGTCGGAGCTAACGGCAAGGCGCGGATCCGCATCAGGTGCAACACGGTCGAGGTGAAGCGCTGCAAAGGCACGCTCTCCGTCTCGGTTGCGAAGGCCACGGACATCGCCGCGAGGAAGAAGGTGAAGCTGGGCCGGGCGAGCTACTCCATCCCCTCGGGACAGAAGCGAACCGTTACGGTTCGGCTGCGCAAGGGGGACGCGAAGACGATCGCGAACCTCTCATCGAAGGAGCTGGCCAAGCGCCGGCTCAAGGTCAAGACCAGGACCAGTGTCGGCACGGGGAAGGTCAAGCAGACCGTGCGCCTGAAGATCAGGTACTCGGGCTAGGTGACACACCCAGGGACGTTCCGAACGCAGTGAGATAGGTCCGGGCCCGCCGAGAGGCTGTGGGTGTCAAGCGAGCTGCTTGCTTCGGACGACGGGCAGGCGTCTAGCGGCGCGGCGCCCTCGCTTGCGCGTATCGCGCAAAGCGGAAGCGGGGGGCCGGATCACATCGAGGGCGGCCATGAGCCGATTGGCCGGCCGACCTCCCACTCATGGCCGAACGGATCCTTGAATCGCCCGAGCCGCCATCCGTGCTCCTCTCCGACAGGGCTCGTCTGCGTCGCACCCGCGGCGACCGCGGCACTGAGCAGCGACTCGGGATCGTCGACGACAAGCAGTATCCGGCAGGTGGCTCCGCCGATGGCGTCCGGGCTGAACCGGTGCAGATGCCCTGATGCGGTCGAAACCCAAAACCTCGCGCCAGACACCGATAACTGAGCTATCACATCGAAGTCTTCAGGGCCCGCGACGCGATGCTCGACGACCGCGCCGAGTGCGTGCTCATAGAACGCGACCGCGGCCGGCCCATCTCTCACCCAGAGCTCTGGCTGGATATCGGCTCGCGGCTCTCCCATAAGCGCAGTATGCGCCGCCGGGCTCATGCGCCGCTCCTCCCTTCGCGTGAAAGGGGGAGTCGGCCCCGGGTTCAGGCCGCCTTCTTCGCCCGCCAACACCGCCTCTCCACGATCCGAGGTGCGTCGCTCGGGGAGACATATCGGGCCGCCGATGCGATATTTGGGCGCCGCACGAATCGGGCGTGCGAGGAGAGCGCCTTTCGCCCATCGCGACAGTGGTAGGCAGGTGGAGCTAGGGGAGCATGGTCGCTAGCGGGGCAGCGGTGGGCCCCGCTCGATCCGCTGGCGGGTGTAGTCCACCGGCCCGCGAAACCAACCCAGCTTCTCCACCCACCAGGTCAAGCCAACGTCAGCGTAGGCAGCGACGAGATCGGGGTCCGGCCCCTCTGATTGCGCCTCGACGGCAACATCGAATTCAGCGTCCCGCTGGTCGCGATGCGAACGCGTGTAGTGCACGACGGCGGCAAGCTGCTCGGGGGTCGGCCTCTCGGCATGACCGACGCCTTCGAAGGTGGGAAACACCCCGTCGAAGCGGGCGGCGCGCCTGAAAGGACGCCGAGCCGGCCAACGGCCTGCGATCCAGATCGGCACACGAGGATGTTGGACGGGGCGGGGCAGAAAGACGGTTTCATCAACCGAGTAGTGCCGGCCCCTGTGTGTAAATGGCTCTCCGCTCCACAATCCCACCACGACGTCAAGCCCCTCGTCTATGAGATCGGCGCGGACGCGCGGATCAGGATCCTCGCCGAAGGCCGCGAACTCCCCCTCGGGCTCGGAGCCCAATCCAACGCCGACCAGCAGGCGGCCTTGCGAAAGCACATCCAGCGAGGCGGTTTCGCGGGCGAACTTCCACGGCCGGCGTCGCGCCAGAACGCTGACCATCACGCCGAAGCGAATCCGTTCGGTGGCTGCCGCGATCGCGGCTACGGTGATGTAGGGATCGGCCACCGGCCACTCGGGTTCCTCATAGGCCAGGTGATCCCAGACAAATACGCCATCCCAGCCTGCATCCTCCGCCAGTCGGGCGAACTCAACCAGTAACCGGGGGTCACCGTATTCGCCAAGGTTCGGCAATCCGACCGCGCAGCGAACGCTGCTCATCTGAGCAGGATGACGGATGGGCTCGCCTGGTTGCTATGTCCCTTCTGCGTAGGCGAAGGGAGCGGCGCTCACGCTTCCGCTCCCCGCTGGATGTGGGAGCGTCCGCGCCCGCGTCGCTCCGAAGGGGCCGTTGGCGCGTAGGCGGTCGCGAAGCCCTGTCGCCAGCTCGGATAGCGCAGCTCCCAACCCAGCTCGTGCTTGGCCTTCGCGTTCGAGGCGCCGCGGGCCTCGGTTCCGATCATCACCGCTGCCTCACCGGCGACGAGCCGCGCGAGCCAGCGGGGGACGCGGCGGGGCGGCTTGGCGCCGAGCGCCTGCGCGAACACCGGCAGCCACTCCCGCGCCGGGGCGGGATCGTCGTCGACGATGTTGTAGACGCCGGCTTCGCCCCGTTCGAGTGCCAGCACGGTCGCCGCCGCCGCGTCGTCGAGGTGGATGAAAGAGGTAATGCCACCACCGTCGCCGACGATCGGGAACTGGCGCTTGCGCACGGGCTCAACCAGGCCGTCGTTGGCGGCGCCGTAGAAACCGCCGTAGCGAAGGGCGGTTCCTCCCGCGTCGGTGACCGTCTGGTCGAGGTACCGCATCGCGGCCTGGCTCTCGCGCGTCGACGGCAACGGGTTGGGATCGAGCGGATCGTCCTCGACCTTGACCGGGCCGCCTTCGCGGGCGTAGCGGTAGCTGGCGAAGCTCTGGGCGATGAAGCGGCGCACGCCCGCCTCGCCGGCGGCCGCCAGCAGCGCGTCGGTGCCCTCGGTCCGAAGCCGGTTGGTCGTCGCGAAGACGCGATCGAAATTCCGCGAGAACTTGGCATTCGCCAAGGCGGTCGCCTGATGGACGATCGCCTCGGGCTCGGAAGCGAGGACGGCCTGACGAACGGCTCGCGCGTCGAGCAGGTCGAGCGCGAGCGGCTCCGCCCCGAGCGCTCGCACGTGCTCGGCGCCTCCCGGTGATCGGTGGGTGCCGACCACCTCGTGGCCGGCGTCGATCAGCTGGGGGACGAGCCGGGTCCCGATCGCCCCACTTGCTCCTGCAACGAAGACTCGCATGATGTCTCCTTTCGGTCACATCAACTCGATTTCAGGGGTCTAGTGCTATGACCCGACTCGAGAGAGGAACGTGACCGATGGATGAGCGAGATTGGCTGGCAGAGCGTTTCGAGGAGCACCGAGGCCGCCTGCGCGCAGTGGCCTACCGGATGCTCGGCTCGGTGAGCGAAGCCGACGACGCCGTTCAGGAGGCCTGGCTGCGGCTCAGTCGCTCTGACGCCGACGAGATCGAAAACCTCGGTGGGTGGCTGACAACCGTCGTCGGGCGGGTCTCGCTGAACATGCTGCGCTCGCGCAAATCGAAGCGCGAGGAGACTCTCGACGCGGTGCACGTGCCGGAACCGATCATCGACCGCGTCGATGGCACCGATCCCGAGCACGAGGCCCTGCTGGCAGATTCGGTGGGCCTCGCCCTGCTGGTGGTCCTCGAGACGCTGAGTCCGGCCGAGCGGCTCGCCTTCGTGCTCCACGACATCTTCGCCGTGCCCTTCGACGAGATCGCGCCGGTCGTCGACCGCTCACCGGAGGCGGCGCGCCAGCTCGCCAGTCGGGCGCGGCGCCGCGTACAGGCCGAAAAGACCGTTCCCGACCCCGACCTCGACGCCCAGCGGGAGGTCGTCGAGGCCTTCCTCGCCGCTTCGCGCGATGGCGACTTCGACCGATTGGTCGCGGTTCTCGACCCCGATGTCGTCCTCCGCGCCGACTTCGGCGTAGGCCGGTCGCGAGAGGTCCGGGGGGCGGAGGCGGTCGCGGGCCAGGCTGAGCTCTATTCGAAGCTCGGGCTCGACATGAAGCCGGCGCTGGTCAACGGCGCGGTGGGGTTGGTGACGATGAGGGACGGCCGGCCCTTCTCGGTCGGAGCGTTCACGGTGCGGGACGGAAGAATCGCCGAGATGGACTGGCTCGCCGACTCCGAGCGCGTGGGCGAGCTCGACCTGACGATCCTCGACGACTGACCGAGCCGCGGTCACATCCTCGCGACACCGGGTGTCAAGGGAGTAGGAAGCAAATTCTGCCGACGCCCAGACGTCGGCGCGGGGAAAGGAAGAACGATGCAGAGCGAAAACAGTAGCCAGAAGATTGCCGTCACCGGAGCCACCGGCCGGGTCGGATCGCCCCTCGTCGAGATCCTCGAGCAGCGCGGACACGATGTGGTCCCGATCGCGCGATCGAAGGGTGTCGACGTGGTCAGCGGCGAGGGTCTCGACGCGGCGCTCGCCGGAGTCGAGACGATCATCGACGCGGCCACGGGGCCCTCACCCGACCAGAAAGAGGCCACGGACTTCTTCACCGCATCGGCGCGGAACCTCCAGCGAGCAGGCGCCGCAGCCGGGGCGAAGCGGATCGTCGTCGTCTCGATCATCGGAATCGACAAGTTCCAGGGCGGCTACAACGCGGCGAAGTTGGCGCAGGAGCAGACCTTGCTCGAAGGCCCGCTCCCGGTCCGCATCGTTCGCGCGGCCCAATTCCACGAGTTCGTCGATCAGCTGGTCGGGTGGATGGTCCAGGATGGTGTCGCCTACCTGCCCGAGTTCCGAACCCAGCTCGTGGCAGCCCGCGTCGTCGCCGAAGCCCTCGCCGACGCGGCCGAGGAGCCGGAGATCCAGAACGGCAGGATCACCGAGATCGCCGGCCCACAGGAGGAACGTCTCGCCGAGGTGGCCGCGGCGCTGTTCGCCAGCCGGGGCGAGGCTACGGAGATCCGTGAGGGCCTCCAGGCCGGCGACCCGGACGCTGTGGCCTATTCGGAGGGCGCCGCGCTGCCAAATTCGGGGGCGAAGCTCGCCGGCCCCAGCTTCGAGGAGTGGCTCGAGGCGGCCTAGGCACGCGTCGGCTTCCAGGGGGCGTCGTCGTCATACGATGACCCGGCGATGAGCCCAACCGCCGATCGTCGGGACCCATCCGCCGCCCCTCGACAGCCCAAACCATCGTCCTGGCTGGCGGACGCGGAGCAGCTCGACCTCGCGGTGTATGCCGCGATCGCAGCCACCGAGACCCCGACGCTCGATGGCGCCCTGTCGGGATTGTCCCGCGCCGCCGATTACTCGAAGCTCTCGCTCGCGGCCGCCGGAGCGCTGTCGCTGTTCGGCGGGCCGACCGGGCGGCGGGCGGCCGGCAGCGGGCTCGCCTCGCTTGCGGTTACGGCAACGGTCGTCAACCTCGGCTTCAAACTGGCCGCTCGCCGTCGCCGTCCGGACCCGGCCGGGGTGCCGCCCACACGTCAGGTGCCGATGCCCCGCTCGCGTTCGTTTCCCTCCGGACACAGCGCCGCGGCGTTCGCCTTCGCAACCGGGGTCGGCGACGTGCTGCCTGGTGCGGCGATCCCGTTGCGTGCGCTCGCAACCGCCGTCGCCTACTCCCGCGTCCACACCGGCGTCCACTATCCCGGCGACGTGATCGCCGGGGCACTCAGCGGCGTCGCGCTTGGACAGCTCACCAGCTGGGCGCTGGGCCGGGCAGGGACATAGGCCGGCGATCAGCGGCGAGTTCGGGGATTCAGCCGCCCAGCAACTTCGCCTTCTCGCGCTCGAATTCCTCGTCAGTGAGGACGTTCTGCTCGTGAAGCTCGCCGAGCTCCTTGAGCTTCTCAATCGCTTCCGCGCTCAATCCACCCGCTCCGGACTGGGTGGGCTCGCTGGGCTGGGCCTGCGGCGGGCCGTCCGGCTGCTGCTGTGCGTCGCGTTCGTCCCTTCGCTTCTTGGCCGCCATGGCCACTCCGCCGAGTGCGGCTGCGCGTCGTCTGCGCTGGCGTCTGTTTGGCATCGTCATCCTCTCCTTCGGTGTCTGACTGTCTGACCGATCAACGTCGGCTTTCCGTCACCACTTCAGCTCGATCTCGAGCTCCCGCCCGTCGGTCTCGACCTCGAGCTCGACCTTGAGCTGCACCTTGTCCGGGACATGGACCGTCATCGCCATCCCGCCCTGCTCGAATTTGACGTCGTTGCCCTTGGCGAGCATGTTCGCGAGCCTCCGCAGCCGGGCCGCGACCTCCTTCCGGCTCACGGTTTCCTTCTGTTCGATCTCGACGACGTCCATGGTTCCTCCTCGGTTAGCGGTGTCCATCTGTCGTGTCATGGCGCAGCTGTTCGGGGCGCCGAGCCGGCTCCTGCGTAGGGTGTCCCGCCGCCACCCGCGCGAGCGCGCGGACGCCGCCCCAGAGGTCCTCGGGTATCGAGGCGGACGGCGAGGCGCCCGGATGGGCGCGGGCGATCCGCACCCGCAGCACGCCGGGCTTGATTCGGAAGCGAAGTGGTGGCTCCAGCTTCATCGCCTCACCGTCGATTCCGGCGGCGATCGGTCCGTCCGCGTCGACCTCGAACTCGGGCGTCGACCACTCTCGCCAAGGGCGCTGCGGCAAATGCTGCTGCTGACCGCGCCCCGTCGGGCTCGATGCCACCGTGACCCCGAGCATGCCGTCGTCGATCCTCGGACGGGTTCCCGAGCCGACGCCGCGCCCGAGCCGGTATCGGTTGTTGGAAACCAGGATCGCGGCCCCGGAGGAGTGCTCTTGGCCCCCCGGCCCGGCCCAGCGCAGGTCGAGCCCCTCGCCCTCCGGCCCGAGGACTTCCGGCAACGTGTCGAGGATCGTCCGCAGCTTCGCGTCGCGGTAGCCCTCACGCTGCACCGCCTCCGCGTAGAGTCCGAGCGAGACGTTGTTGACGAACACGCGGCCGTTGACCTCGGCCAGATCGACGCGGCGCTCGCCACCGTCGACAAATGCCTCCAGGGCGCCGACGACGTCGTCGCGGTCGACCCCGAGGTCGAGGGCGAAATGGTTCCGGGTCCCTGCAGGTATGCAGGCGTAGGGGAGGTCGAGCTCGGCAGCGACCATCGCGACCACCGCCTGCGAGCCGTCGCCGCCGGCCATGGACACCGCATCGGCGCCGTCGGCCACCGCATCGCGCACCAGTTGCTCCAGATCGGAGCCGAGCGTCAATTCGATCGCCTCGATGCCCCTATTTCGGGCCTCTTCGGCGAGTTTGAACTTCTCCGCCTTGCCGCCCCCCGATTTCGGGTTGTAGAAGAGGACGGCTCGTTTCGGCGCCGCGGCGTCAGGAAGCGGCGCGTGGTAGGAGAACGCGGCTTTGGCCGCCGCGGCGGCCAAAGCCAGCCCGGCCACGATCACGATCGCTGCAGCGAAGTGGTCGCCGTTGTTCACCAGCACGATCACGGTCGCCGCGAGCGCGAGAATCCCAACCGCAAAACCCAGCGCCCTGGGGGCGCCTCGGCGAAGCAGGCCGTACCAGGCGGCGGCGATCCCGATCAGCAGAAATCCGAAGACAATCAGCACCCGGGGGAATTCCTGCACCATGACGACGACTGCCAGGGCCAGCACCAACGGCGGCAGAAGAAGGGCCGCGATTGCGGCCGTTCGCCGCTTCTCCCAGTGGCGACCATGGTCAAGCGCCCGGGCGGTTTGGTCGGATCGGCTCCCCGGTGATCCCATTACCAATCGGGCTGGCGCCGCCTAGCTCGGCGGTGCAGAAGGCGTCTCGCCTGGCTCCAGCGCCTACGCCTGTGGGGCCGGATTCGCCGGACGTGCGAAAGCTCCGAAGATCCAGAGGATCGGGAAGAAGATCCCAAAGAAGAACAGCCAGCCGTGGCCGTTGCGAAGAGTGGCCAGCCCAAGCCAGAAGAAAAGCGCGAAATAGAGGACTGCAAGCAATGCCCAGAGAAACATGCGATTCCTTTCTTAGGTGTCCCACCATACGCCTCGGCCCCTGAGTCCCCTAATCGATCAGGGGAAGCGGGCCGGCAGCGCTTATTCGGTCGCGCCCTGCTTGGCCGCCGCATCGATTTCCCGCTTCAGTTCGTCTGCGTCGGCATCGATCTGCTTCTCGATCAGCCTGTTGGCACGGGTCACCGCCTTCTCGAGCTGCTCCTCGATCTTCGACTCACCGATCACGATCACCGCGGCGCTTCCTGTCTGAAGCTCGTCGCCGAGCTCCTTCAGATCATCACGCGAAATCCCACCTCTCAGGTGGCCGACCAGTCCGCCAGCGCCGGCACCGACGATCGCGCTGCCGATGATCGCGGGCGGGAACAGGATCCCAACCAGGGCTCCGACACCGGCGCCGGTCCAGGCGCCGTGCTGGGTCGGCTTCTCGGTCTTGGTCACCCGGACCTTGCCGTCCTCCTCCTTTCGGATCACCGCCGAATCAAAGGTCCCTATTGCTCCGGCCGCGTGAAGATCGAACACCGCCTCGTAGTCGGCCTCGGCATCGCCGATCTCGTCGTAGATCGCGGCGTAGAGGAACACCGGTCTATCTGCCATTTGGATTCCTTTCCAACGATGGTTTATGGGAGATTCGGGTCCAACGGCTAACCCGCAAGGATGCGCTTCTTCTCGGCCTCGAACTCTTCCGGGCTCAAGACCCCAGAGTCGCGCAGGCCCGTGAGGCGCTCCAGATCGTCGAGCCGCCCGGAAGCCGGCCCGGCGGCGGATGCCGTCTCCTGGCCCGAGCCGTGGCGAAGGTTTGAGAAGCCGCCCGCCCAGCGGTCGCGTACATCGGCCCAGGTCTCGTCGGGGTACTCGCGGTTGGTCTGGTGGCGCAGCGCCTCGACCCCGGCGATCAGCAAGCCGAACAGCACCAGCGAGGGAAGCAGGCGACGGAAGCCCTCGGTCGGGCTCCACCAGAGCAGCAGAAGCACGATCACGGCGACCGTCGCGTAGGCACTGGGACGGTCACGGAGCAGCGGCGCCAGCGAGCGGCGGGTGCGCTGGGCGATCGAGAGCGGCCCGGCAAGCACGGCGGCGAAGAAGATCACGATCCCGTAGCCGAGCATCGCTATGCCCCCGTCGCGCAGCAGCGATGTGCCGATGTCCCAGGTTGCATTCACGGCCGGCTTCACCGACTCCGTGCTGGCCAGTGAATCGACCACCGCGGTCCCGGCGAGCGAGCGCACCACGAGCACCAGCAGGCCGATCACGATCCAGCTCACGCCCCAGGCCCGGACTGCCTCGCGGCGCCAGCCCCGCGCGAGGTAGACAGCGAGCGCATACAGAGCCAGGGCAATCAGGGGCAGGATCAACGAGAGGCCCTTGAGCGCTTTGACCAGGTCCTGCGCCGTGCTCAGCTGATCCGATTTGACGAGCTGGATCTGGGCGGCGTCGGGCGGCAGCTTGCCGGAGACGTCGACCCCGAGCTGCGATCCGAGCTGGTCGACGATGGTTCCGAGGTTGAGGGTGACCGCGCCACCGGTGGTCGACAGCGAGTCTCCCCCGTCGTTGATCAGCTTGAGAAAGAGCGCGTGCGCCTGGCGGTTCGCATTCGCCCAGAGCAGTTGCACTCTCGGCCGGCTCAGCGCCTCCAGCGCGACCCTGTTGGCAAGCTCGCGCAATCCTCCGGCCACCGGTCCGGCCAGCGGCTGCGCCCGCGGCGGCAAGGCCTTGGCGAGCTCCGCCTGGACGTCGGTGTTCGCGTACAGCTGATCAACGAGGAACCCGGAGACAGCGGTCTGCACATCGTGGTTCTCGAGCAGTTTGGTGCTCGTATCGGTCCAGGTGTTGGTCTCCAGCGCCTGCCGCTTGACCCAGATCGCGAAAACCGAAAGGAATCCGAGCAACGTCGCAACGATGAGAATCGCGATCACCGTGCGACGGTGGTGCCTGGGCTGGTCCATCAGCTCGCAACGCCGAGCCTACATCCATTGGTCGGTAGCGCCTAGCTCCAGCCGGGGTCAAGACGCCGGGAGGTAGGTGAGCAGGACCACTCCGGAGTCGAACCGCTTCACGTCGTCGAGCTGCATCCGGATCGTTCCCCTGTCGCCGAGCACGTGGACGTTTCCCTCTCCCCAGACGAGCGGGTTCAGGTAGACCTCGAACTCGTCGACCAGACCCTTCTCGGCGAGGGCGTACGCGAACTCGCCGCTCCCGTGCATGAACAGGTCACCGTCGACCTCCTGCTTCAGCTTTGGGATCGAGTCCTCGAGGTCCCCCTCGAGCAGGGTCGCGTTCCACTCGAGATCGCCGGACAGGGTGTTGGACCCGACGTACTTCGGTATCGGGTTGACCATGTCCGCCCACTTGCCCGACTGGCTCGGCCAATATCCCGCCAGCCCCTCGTAGGTCTTGCGGCCCAGCACCATCCCGCTGGATCTCGCCTGACGCTCGAGCGAGTGATCGCCGTGGTCTCCGTCCGGCTGCACCCACTCGCCGACCGGGTCTATGACGCCGTCGATGGTGACCTGCGCGGTCGCGATCAGTTTTCCCATCTCGATTCTCCTTTGCTCAGGGGAACTCCCTTTGAGTCACCTCTACCCAAAAGACGACCGTGCACAGCCGATCTCGATATTGGCGAAGCCCCCTCCTGCTTGACGTCCGCCAGCGGCGCGGGGTTCGCGGGCCAGAGTACGCCTGGGCCAACTCTCAGCGTCTGCAGGCGGCGCTCTCCGCGGCCGGCATCGCCTACTTTCGTTCTTAAACCTCGCCCTTGCGCGCCTGCTGCCAGAGATCGACGTTTCCGTCGGAGCTGACGTGCCGATCTATCTCCGCCAGCTCCTCCGCCGAGAGAGTGACGTTGTCCAAGGCGTCGACGTTTTGCTCGAGCTGCTCGACCGAGGAAGCGCCGATGACCAGCGAGGTCAAGCGCTCGTCGCGAAGGGCCCATGCGAGGGCAAGCTGGGCGAGGGTCTGACCCCGCCCGGCAGCGATCTCGTTCAACGCCCGCAGTTCGGTGATCATCTCGTCGCTGAGCCAGGACTTGTCGAACATCTCGTTCCCCCGCCCGACGCGGGAATCCTCTGGGACGCCATCGAGGTAGCGGTCGGTCAGCAGCCCTTGGGCAAGGGCCGTGAATCCGATCACCCCGATTCCGAGTTCGGCGGCCGTGTCGAGCAGGCCCTCGGTCTCTATCCAGCGATTGAGCATCGAGTAGGAGGGCTGATGAATCAGCATCGGCGTACCGAGATCGCTGAGGATCGCGTACGCCTCCCGCGTGCGCTCGGCGTCGTAGGAAGAGACGCCGACGTAGAGCGCCTTGCCCTGGCGAACCGCCGTATCGAGCGCGCCCATCGTCTCCTCCAGCGGCGTCGAGGCGTCCAGCCGGTGGGAATAGAAGATGTCGACGTAGTCCAATTCCATTCGTTGCAGCGACTGGTCCAGCGACGAGAGCACGTACTTTCGCGACCCCCCGCCCTGTCCATAGGGACCTGGCCACATGTCCCAACCCGCCTTGGTCGAGATCAGGAGCTCGTCGCGGTAGGGACCGAAGTCCTCGCGCATCAGACGGCCGAAGTTGATCTCCGCTGCCCCGTACGGGGGGCCGTAGTTGTTCGCCAGGTCGTGGTGGGTGATGCCAAGGTCAAAAGCGCGTCGCGAGATCGCGCGCTGTCGTTCGAAGGGGCGGTCGTCGCCGAAGTTCTGCCAGTACCCAAGCGAAAGAACCGGCAGGTCGAGCCCGGACCGGCCCGCCCGCCGGTACTGCATCTTGCCCTCGTATCGATCTGGAAATGCGATGTAAGTCATGAACCTTGCTCTCCGTCGATCCTATGGCCAGGAACGCGGGGTTGAACCCATGCGCTTGCGAAGTTAGGCTCCCCTCGGAACGGTTGCTGGACTCGCTGACGCGCCGAATCCGACCGCCATCCGCTCGGCTACCGCTCCAGACAACCGACGAGGCGCGCCGTCGGCAGGCGCCGGCGGTCGCGCACTAACCAGGAGTGGCTCATGGGTGTCAGCGCGGATCACCCGATCGCGATGGGACATGCCTGCCGGCTGCCCCAGATTTCGGCTGCTCCGATCACCAAGTCACGGAGGTCAAGATGAGCAGCACGGACGTAACCAGTGAAAGCGCGGCGGGGACCGCGCCGCCGCCGAAGCCCGGCGAGATGAGGCTCGAGGTGATCCAGATCCCCGTCTCCGACGTCGATCGGGCGAAAGCGTTCTACGCAAGTCTCGGATGGCGCGAGGACGCCGATTTCGACATCAGCGAAGACTTCCGCGCAGTCCAGTTCACGCCTCCCGGCTCCGGATGCTCGGTCCATTTCGGGAGGGGTCTCGGCGACAAGATTGAGCCGGGCTCGATGCAGCGTATGGAGTTGGCCGTCAGCGACATCGACGCGGCACGCGAGGAGCTGATCAGCCGCGGCGTCGAGGTCAGCGAGGTGTTTCACAGCGTCCCCGGCGAGGAGCCGGCGCCCGGTCGGGACCCGGAAGGTCGGCCCTACGCGACCCTTGCTTCATTCGAAGACCCGGACGGCAATGGCTGGGTGCTGCAGGAGATCAAGGAGCGCCTCCCAGGTCGCTGAGGGCCGCGCCGCCCCGGGCCACGCGCCCAAGATTCCACCGTGACGACAGAAAGGACTGACATGGACGTCGAGACGCTGGCCGGGCTCCTGCGCGAAGCGGAGGAGCACCACGGCCCCTATGAGGCGAGCGCCCCGAAGCACCACTGGTCGGGCTTCTATGCCGCCTACATCGTCGCCCGAGAGGATGGACGGTCTGCCGATGAGGCGGACGAGGAGGCGAGGCGCTACATGGATGGCGTGCTTGCCGAGCAGGAAGCGAACGGATGAGCGCCGACTACGCCTCGTAGGTCTGCGGCTCGGCCAGCCCGCCCCAGAGGATCTGCAGCGCGGTCTCGACGGCCGGGCCAGGGTCGGCCCCCGCCGCGGCCGCCTGGGCACCTGGGAAGAGCGCCCCCGCGACGACGATCAAGGCGGCGACATCCGGTTCGACGTCCCGGCGCAGCTCGCCCCGCCGCTGGGCTTCGGTCAGCACCTCTGCCACCACCCCGACCATCGGTTGCGGGTGCCCGTTGTCGACCAGGGCCGCGAAGCGGTCCGGGTAGGCGAAGACCTCTAGCAGCGCCGCGCTGTGCAGCGCGCGCGGGAGCTCGACCGGCTCGAGCAGCGCGGCGAACGTGCGCTCGATGACCGTCCGCATCCGCAGCCGCCGATCGCCCAAACCCCCGTCCGCGGCCGTGCGCACCCCCTCGCGGAAGTGGCGGGCGATGGCCTCGATCAGCACGTCCTCCTTGCGCGGGAAATAGCGAAAGAAGGTCGCCCAGCTGACACCGGCGTCGGCGATCACGTCCTCGACCCTTGTCCCGTTGACGCCATAGGCCCCATAGCGCGAGAGGGCGGCACGGTAGATCTTGTCGCGCTTCTCGGCTCCGCGAGCCTGGGTCGGCGGAGCCGGCAGCGGCGTTCGCCCCGATGCGCCGGCGCCGTAGCCGACGAGGCCGCGGGGGGCCTCTGCATCCTTGACCGTCGAAACCATATGGCGTATGGTAGCGTCTCGATTCGATATTCAATATGGATTTGACGGCGAGAACCCTGGCGAGCATCGAGAGGCCGGAGCGGGTGAAGCTCCGAGCCGCACTGGCGACCGTCCTCGGGATCGCACTGCTGCTGGCGGCCGGGGCGGTTCCCGCCGCGGCTGGTCATCCGCGCCTCCACGGACAGCTGACGATCTCACCGGCTCCGGGGACCCCGGACGTAGAACCGCAGAGCCAGATCAGCCTCCTCAACGTCGAGCCGGGCCGAATCGAGTCGGTGCAGGTGACCGGTGCCCAGAGCGGAGCCCATCCGGGCCAGCTGCGGGCCTACTCCGGTGGTCGGGGGGCGAGCTTTCTGCCCAGCCAGCCGTTCACCCAGGGCGAGCACGTCTCGGTCACGGTGCGGTTGCGGGGCCGCAGCCCGCTGCGCTTCTCTTTCGACGTCGCCCATCTGGGCACGATCCCGCCGACCCTGAACCTCCCTCAGCAGCAGCCGGCCAAGCTCAACCACTACACCTCCCGACCCGACCTGCTGCCGCCGCTGATCACGGTCAACAGGGGCTCGTCGACTCCCGGCGGCGACATGTTCCTCACCCCGCTGCCCTCGCCGATCGTCCATCCCGAGAGCAACAACTCGATCACGATCACCCCGGTCGGGCCCGGCGGGCCGATGATCGTCGACCCGAAGGGCAACGTGATCTGGTTCAAGCAGCTGGCGCCCCCCGACGTCGCCGCAAACCTGCGCATCCAGCGCTATCGGGGCCGCAGGGTCCTGACCTGGTGGCAGGGCACGGTCACGTTCGCGGCATTCGGACAGGGCAGCGGCGTCATCGCCGACTCCTCCTACCGAACGCTCGCCACCGTGCAGGCCGGCAACGGCTACTCGATGGACATCCACGAGTTCCAGCTCACCCGTTCCGGCGACGCCCTGTTCACGATCTACTCGCCCGTTCTCGTGCACCTGCCCGGGACTCCCGCCGGCAGCCTCTCGCCGCTGCTCGACGCCATCGTCCAGGAGGTCGACGTTCGCACCGGCCTCGTCGACTGGGAATGGCACGCCTACGGCCACATCCCGCTCGAGGACTCCTATGCCACACCGGCCAACAGCGCCTCCTATGACGCCTATCACTTCAACTCGATCCAGCCGCTTCGCGGCGGCCGGGTGCTCGTCTCGGCCCGCGATACCTCCGCTGTCTACGACGTCGACCGAGCCAGCGGCCGGATCCTCTGGACGCTGGGCGGCAAGGCCAGCGACTTCGCCCTCGCTCCCGGGGCCCGGTTCTTCTTCCAGCACGACGCCCAGATGCTGCCCAACGGCGACGTCTCCATGTTCGACGACGAGGCGGGCCCTCCCCAGGAGGCGCCCTCGTCGCGCGGGCTGGTGCTGGCGCTGGACCGGCGCCACCGCAGCGCTCGCGTGGCCGCCGAGTACCACCGCTCCAACGACACCTCCGCCCAAAGCGAGGGAAGCTTCCAGGCCCTGCCCGGCGGCAACGCCTTCGTCGGCTTCGGCTCGACGCCGTTTTACTCCGAGTTCTCGCCGCGCGGCGACCTCGTCTACGACGCGAGCCTGCCGCAGGACGACGGCAGCTACCGGGTCTACCGATTCCCCTGGCAGGCGAGCCCCACCACCCGGCCGGATCTCGCTGCGAAGCGGACGAGCACCTCGAACGTCTCGGTCTACGCGAGCTGGAACGGCGCCACCGACGTCGCGCGCTGGCAGGTCCTCGCGGGTTCGAGCCCGTCCTCGCTGCATCCGGTCAGCACAGTGCCCAAGGTGGGCTTCGAGACCCGGATCGACGTCAGCGGCTCCGCGAGCACCTTCGGGGTCCGGGCTCTGAGCCGGAGCGGCCGGGTCCTGGCGGCCTCCGCCGCGGTCGCCGCGACGCCCTGAGGGCTAGGCGCTGCGCTCGACGGCGCCGCGAAGCGCCGCGGCGATCGCGCCGGGATCCTCGATCTGCGGGTAGTGCCCGAGCTCGGGCAGCCTTTCGACCGGCGCCGCCGGGCGCAGCTCTGTGAGGGCGTCGAGGACGGCGACGGTCGCGACCGGATCGCGCAGCCCCCAGGCAAAGCTGAGCGCCCCCTCCCAGTCGCGCACCGCGCCGTGCCAGCGCTGGGCGTGCCGGACTCGCTCGTCGAGGTAGTTGATCAGCTTGTGCGCGAGGGTCCGGCCGCCGTTGTGGCAGATCAGCGACCACTGGTCCTCCGCCTCCGCGTCGCTGAGCGGATGCGCCGGGGAGAACAGGCGCTTGAACTCGCGGCGGAAGAAGCGCTCGCTGCTCAGCCGCGAAACCAGCGGGCCCGCGGGACTGCGGAGCATTCGCTGGGCAGGGGTGAGGCTTGCCTTCTCCACAACGATGCTGCCGTTGAACAGCAGCACCCCGGCGAGCTCGATCCCGAGCCGTCCCTCGAGGTCTCGGGCCAAGAGCTCAGTCGCCACCGAGGTGCCCATGTCGTGGGCGGCGAGGAACACCGGGCCGTCGCCGAGCCGGCGCCGCACCAGCTCCTCGGTCAGGTCGGCCTGCCAGCCGAGCGTGTAGACGTGCTCGCGCGGCTTGTCCGAGAGGCCGAAGCCGAGGAAATCGAAGGCGAGGGCGGCGTGAGGCTCGGTCTCGGCGAGCAGGGCGCGCCAGTCGAAGGAGCTGGAGGGAAAGCCGTGCAGGAGCAGAATCGGCGGGCCCTCTCCCGGGCGCTCGAATACGTGGATCCGCTGTCCGCGAAAGTCTTCGAAGCCGCCCCGCGCCTGCCAATCCCGAATCCGTTGGCTGACCTTCATCGGGTGCCGGCCCACCACCCCTAGGCGGCAAGCCGGCGGCCCTGCGCCAGCCCGGCCGCGATCACCTGGTCGCGGCGTCTTGCGCTCATCAGGTTCGCGCCCATGGCCGTGGCGGAGTCGGCATCGGGGGCGATGACGGTGGTCTCGGCACCGCGCCGCCGCAGCGCCGCCGCCTCGATCGCGGCCGCCGAGCGCGAGATCGGTCCCAGGGCCCCGAACGGCATCTGGCGTGACCCCGGCAGCGAGCCGGTCGGGTTAAGGCAGAGGACGCGGCTGCCGCGGCCGACCTCGGCGATGTCGATATTGGTCGGGCTCCAGGCGCCACCGTCGACATAGCTGCGCCCATCGGCGACGATCGGCGTGAACACCCCCGGGATCGCACAGGAGGCCTGGACGGCGTCGGCGACCGAGAGCAGTGGCCCCGTGGAGCCGTCGAGGATCACCCGGCGCCCGCTCTCGAGCTCGACGACGGCGATCTTCAGGCGCCCGTCCCAGTCGACTCCGGAGCGGCTGACCTCTTCTCCCAGCTCGCCCAGCGAGCGGCGCCCGCGCGGCACCCGGCCCAGCAGGGCCCGGCGCAGCAGCCGTCCCCCGGGGGCCGAGAAGTGCAGTCCCAGCGAGGCCAGCGAGCCGGCGGCGAAAGCCCCCAGGCTCGCCGCCGACCGCATCACCTGCGCGGTCGGGGAAGCGCCTGCCGGAGGATCGGAGACCTCGACCGGCGGCTGCTCCGGCAGGTGGCCGAGCCGCGAGCGCGGGTCGATTCCGGCGCAAAGCATCGCGGCGACGATCGAGCCGGCCGAGGTGCCGATGTACTGGCCGCACTCGGTGGCGACGAAGCCGTTGTCCTCCCCGAGGCCGGTCAGGATCGACGAGAGCCAGGCCTCGCCGAGGATCCCTCCGGCGCCGAGAACGAGGACATCGGGCGTTTCCACGCCCGGCAGGCTAGGGGCTCGCGATGCCGAGCGCCTCGGCGATCTGATCGACCGCTGCCCGTTCCGCATCGCTCACCCGCTCGCCGCTGAGGCCCATGAAGCCCTCGCGATGCGCCTCCGCGACCCGCTCCGCAAGGTCGACGACGAAGCGCTTGTACTGCTCGACCTCGTTCGCCTCAGCCTTGCGGTTCAGCAGCTCCACCGCTTCGCGCACCTGCGCCAGGCCATGCTCCTTGAGCTCCTCCGGCGAGTGGTAGCGGGTGCGATCGATCTCCGGCTTGGCGGCGGTGATCGCATCCAGCAGCTCGCTCTCGCCGTGCTCCTTGCGGGCCTCGGTATAGGCCTTCGCGATCGAAAAGCTCTCGCGCACCGAACCGCCGCGCTGGGCCGTGACCACGATCAGCCCGGCGGTGGGCGGTCCCTGCAGCACGAGCTTCCATTCCTGCTCTGTGAAGTCGCCTTCTGCGGTCATCTGAACTCCTATCGCCTCGGGTCTGCCGAGTATCCCCCAGATCCAGCAGATCTGAGCCGGATTGCCCGGAGCGGCTAGGCGCTGGCCTTCGCGGCCATGCGCTCGGGCGGAATCCGGACCACGTCCCAGGCCAGGCCGGCCTTCTCGAGCCCCGCGATCACCATTGCCGAGGGGTCGATCTGCCAGCGGCCCAGGCCATGGACTGCGGAAGTCGGGAAGGCGTGGTGGTTGTTGTGCCAGGCCTCGCCCATCGTCGGCAGCGCGAGCCAGGCGAGGTTGCGCGACTCGTCCTTGGTCTCGAAGGGCTGGCGCCCGAAGATGTGGCAGAGGGAGTTGATGCTGTAGGTGACGTGGTGCAGGACGAACACCCGCACCGCGCCGCCCCAAAGAAGCCCGGTCAAGCCGGCGACGAGGGTGCCGCCGATCACCCAGCCGAGGGCGAAGGGAATCGCCAGGCCGAGGACCGCCCAGAGCAGGAAGGTCCGGTCGACATAGGAGACGACCGGGTCGCGCAGCAGGTCGGGGGCGAAGCGCTTCTTGTTGCCGCGCTGGGTATGGATGAAGATCCAGCCGACGTGGGCGTGGACGAAGCCCTTCAGCGCCCCCTTGATGCCGCTGCCGTGGCCGACGTGGGGGCTGTGCGGGTCGCCGTCCTTGTCCGAGCAGGCGTGATGCTTGCGGTGATCGGCGACCCAGGAGATGATCGGCCCCTCGATCGCCGCTGACCCGAGCGCCGCGAAGACGCCTCGAACCCAGGGATAAGTAGTGAAGCTGCGGTGGGTGAAGAGACGATGGAAGCCGACTGTGATGCCAAACCCGGTCAGCAGGTAGAGGACACCGAAGATGATCAGGTCGCTGGGTCGCAGTGCCTCGTTCCAGGTCTGCCAGGCGGCGACGAACAGCATCGCGAAGGGAACGAAGGTGAGCAGCCCGGTGATGATCCGGTCGGCGGTCTCGTTCTCGCTCGGCTGGATGTCGTCAGCCAGAGACGGACGGGCGGCGGGCTTTCCGCCCTGGCGTTGAATCGCAGTAGTCACTCGTAACCTCCGTCCCCGGGCCCGCGTCCCGGAAGGGTGCCGGGCCGTGCCCGAGTCCTGAACTCACCGTAGCAGCAGCGACGGTAGGCTCGTCTCCCTTGTTGGCCAACACCGAAAAGCTCCGCCGCGAGATCGAGCGCAACCTGCCCGAACGGCCCTTCACGGTCGAATTCTGGGATGGCAGCCGGGTCGCCTCGACCAACGGAGGCGGACCCACCTTCAGCGTCCGCTCGCCGAAGGCGATCGCGCACGCGCTGCGGGCTCCCGGGCAGCTCGGCCTCGGTCGCGCCTACGTCAGCGGCGAGCTGCAGCCCGACGACCTCGACGCCGCGATGCGGTTGCTGGAGGAATGGAAGCCACCTCCGATCGACACCCGGACGCAGACCAGGCTGATGCTGGCGGCGCTGCGGGCCACGGGGCTGACCCTGCCCCCGCGCCGGCCCGCTGCAGAGCTGGCCCTGAAAGGGGCCCGGCACACGAAAGAGCGCGACGCCCAGGCCGTCCGCCACCATTACGACGTCTCGAACGAGTTCTTCGGGCTCTTCCTCGACCAGTCGCTGACCTATAGCTGCGCGGTCTTCTCTCGCGGAGCAGAGACCCTGGAGGCGGCGCAGGAGGAAAAGCTCGACATGGTCTGCCGCAAGCTCGACCTCAGCGAGGGCGACCGGGTGGTGGACATCGGCTCAGGGTGGGGGAGCTTCGCGATCTGGGCGGCGCGCAACTACGGTGCCCGCGTGGTCGGGATCACCCTCTCGGCTCCGCAGGCCGAAGGTGCCCGGGAGCGAGCCGAAGAGGCCGGTGTCGCCGACAAGGTCGACTTCCGAGTCATGGACTATCGCGACCTCGCCGGGGAGCGTTTCGACGCGATCGCCAGCATCGGGATGGTCGAGCACGTCGGCCACGAACGCATCGACCTCTACGCCCAGCGCCTCGCGGACCTGCTGCGGCCGGGGGGGAGGTTGCTCAACCACGGCATCGCCCGGCTGCGCCGCACCGATCCCGACGCCGGCCCGTTTTCGGAGCGCTACGTCTTTCCCGACGCCGAGCCGCTTCACCTCGCCAGAATCCAGCTGGCCCTGGAGCGCGCCGGCTTCGAGACCGAGCACGTCGAAGGGTTGCGTTCCGACTACGCGGAGACCTTGCGGCACTGGATCGAGCGGCTCGACGCGAACCGGGGGCGGGCCGAGCAGCTTGCAGGCCCCGAGCGGCTACGGGTCTGGCGGCTCTACCTGCGGGCGGCCCGCAACGGCTTCCAGACCGGCTTCACCTCGATCTACCAGGTCAAGTGCCGGCTGCCTGACTGAGCCGTTTCGCGGCTCGTCATCCGCATCGCCGCCTAGAGTTCCGCAGCGAGATGGCGGCCCCCCTCGCTGCGCTCTACCACACGCTGCTCTTCCTCCACGTCCTCTCGGCCTTCATGCTGGTTGCAACGGTGGTGATCTTCACCGCGATCGGCCTCGGACTCGCGGTGCCGCCGCGGACCCTCGGCCTCGCCAATCTGCTCTGGGCGGTCGGCGGCCTGGGGGTCCTGGTGTTGGGCATCTGGCTGGCGATCAACCTCAGCCAGTACCACCCCTGGGACGGCTGGATCATCGCCGCGATCGTCCTTTGGGCGCTGGCGACCGAGTCCGGGCGCCGCGCACAGGCCGGATTCGACGCGCAGCCGCCGGGCCCCGAGGGGGCGGTCGGCAGGCCGGCCGGCAACGCGATGACGATCCACTGGGTACGGACTGCGCTGGTGCTGGCCCTGCTCGTGGTGATGATCTACAAGCCGGGAGCCTGAGGTGCCGTTCGACCGCCCCGACAGCTGGAATTTCCCGCTGCTGCTGCACGTGACTGGCGCCATGCTGCTGGTCGGCGCGACCCTGCTGGTTACCTCGACCCTTCTCTCCGCCTGGCGCAGCGGCGACGCGGCGCTGGTGCGCTCCGGCTTCCGCCAGATGCTGTTCGCGGTCATCCCCTCTTTCCTGCTGATGCGGGCGGCCGCCGAGTGGATCTACTCGAAGGAGGGCTGGGACAACGTCGACCCGACCCCGTCCTGGCTCGGTACCGGCTTCGGGGTCTCCGACTTCAGCCTGCTGTTCATCATCGTCGCCACCGTGGCCGCCGGCCTCGCGGTGCGCCGGCTCAACCGCGGCGCCAGCGGCCCTGCCGTCGCGGCCCGGATCGCCGCCGGCTGCGTATCGCTGATGCTCGTCGCCTACCTGGTCGCGGTCTGGGCAATGACCACCAAGCCGACCTAAGCGTTCAGCCGGCGGTCAGGTAGTTGTGGACCTCGTGGAATTCCACCTGCGGCTGCGGCAGGCCGACCTCCTGTGAGATGGGCACGATCTTCTCGTCGGAAAACTTCTCGAAGTCCTCGCGCGTGGCCCAGACGTCGGTGACCCGAATGCCGTTGTCGGTCTTGGTAGCCCAATGGAACAGGCCTCCCGGACCACCGGTGCCTTCATGCTCGAATCCCATCTTCTCGATCACCTGCTCGTACTGATCGAGGTTCGCTCCGTCGAACTCCAATATCACTGCGACAGCCACCTCACTACCTCCTGTAGTTGGACCGAGGCAGCGTATTAGGGTGGCGGTCGATGGCGACCGTTCGCGAGGCCGCATTCGACCTCTTCCGCTCCGCCGGGATGACGACTATGTTCGGCAACCCGGGCTCGACCGAGCTACCGATGCTGGCCGACTACCCGGAGGACTTCCGCTACGTGCTGGGCCTGCAGGAGGCGGTCGTCGTCGGGATGGCAGACGGCTACGCGCAGACCTCCGGCCGCCCGGCGCTGGTCAACCTGCACACCGCGCCGGGTGTCGCCAATGCGATGGGGGCGATCTTCAACGCCCAGGCCAACCACTCGCCGCTGCTTATCACGGCCGGTCAACAGGTGCGGGCGCAGATGACCCTGCAGGCGAACCTGACCAACCGCGACGCCGCGCGCCTCCCGCATCCGCTGGTCAAGTGGTCCTACGAGCCGCCGCGGGCCGAAGACGTGCCACTGGCGCTGGCCCGCGCCGCCCACCTCGCAAACCTGCCGCCGCGCGGGCCGGTCTTCGTCTCGGTGCCGATGGACGACTGGACCGTCGAGGTAGACGACACCTACGCCCGGCACGGAATCGAACGCGCCGTCGACGGTCGCGCGGTCGCGGCGCCCGACCTGATCGCCGACCTCGTCGAGCTGCTCGCCAAGGCGAGCAAGCCGGTGTTGGTCGCCGGGCCCGAGATCGACGCCTCGGGGGGGTGGGACGCGGCGGTGGGTCTGGCCGAGCGCCAGCGGCTGCCGGTCTGGGCCTCGCCGGCCACCGGCGGCGGGCGACTTGGCTTTCCCGAAGGCCATCCCAACTTCCAGGGGGTGCTGCCGCCGGCGATCGGCCCCCTGGCGGAGACGCTCGCCGGCCACGACCTGGTTCTGGTCGCCGGCAGCTCGGTGTTCCCCTACTACCCCTACATCCCCGGAGACCTGCTGGCCGAGGGGACGCGCCTGGTCGCGATCACCAGCGATCCCGACGAGGCGGTGCGGGCCCCGATGGGAGACGCGATCGTCGCCGACGTCGGGCTGACCCTGGCGGCGCTTCTGGAGGCGGTTCCCGAGTCCGATCGCCCGGCCCCCGAGCCGCGCCCCGAGCCGGAGGCGCCGCCCGAGTCAGACCCGCCCAGCGCCAGCGCGGTCCACGCGGCGCTGGCCGAGGTCTTTCCCGAGGACGGAATCGTCGTGCTTGAGTCGCCGTCCAACACCCTGGCGCTCCGCAACCAGCTGCGAATCTCACGCCCCGGCAGCTACTTCTTCGGCGCCGGCGGCGGGCTTGGATTCGGACTCGCGGCCGCGGTCGGGGTGCAGCTGGCGCAGCCGCAGCGCCCGGTGGTCTGCGTGCTCGGTGAGGGCTCGGTCCAGTACGCGGTGACGGCGCTTTGGAGCGCCGCCGCGCACGACGTCCCGCTCACCGTCCTGGTCCTGCGAAACGAGGAGTACGGAATCCTCAAGTGGTTCGCGGACATCGAGGGGGTGCAGGGGGCACCCGGCCTCGACCTGCCGGCGCTCGAGAGTGCCGCGATCGGCACCGCCTATGGGCTCAAAGCGCGCCGGGTCGAGGATCTCGACGAGCTGCGGGAGACACTCGCCGGCGCGATCTCCTCCGACCGCCCGGAGCTTGTCGAGGTCCCGGTCGCCGCCGGGATGGCGCTGGCCTGACCGGGCCCGAGGCGGCGGCTACTTGCTGCGGATCCGGCGCGCCGCCGGGGCTTTGCCGCCGTTGCCCCCTGCAGGCGCCTGCATGAGCTCCGCCCACGGGCTCTCTGCTAGCACCCCGGGTACCTCCTCGGCGGGCAGCGGGGGCATGAAGAAGAACCCCTGCGCCTGATGGCAGCCGAGGCTTCGCACCGAAGCCAGCTGCTCTGCGGTCTCGACGCCTTCGGCGACGATCTCGAGTCCCAGCGCGCGAGCCATCTCGACGACGGCACGGACGATCTGCGCGTCGGTGAGTCCGTCGGCGACATTCTCGATGAACGAGCGGTCGAGCTTGATCCCGTCGAGCGGAAAGCGCTTCAGATACCCCAGCGAGGAGAAGCCGCTGCCGAAGTCGTCGAGAACCAGCCGCACGCCGATCGCGCGCAGCTGGCGCATGATCCGCTCCGAGACGCCTGACTCCTCGAACAGCACCGACTCGGTCAGCTCCAGGCTCAGCGTCGCCGGGTCGATGCCGCTGGACTCGACCGCGCCCTGGACCGTCGCCAGCAGCTGCGGGTCCCCGATCTGGCGCCCGGAGACGTTGACCGCGACCCGGACCGGGGCGGCGTCGGGGCGCAGGGACTGCCACTCGGCGACCTTGCTGCAGGCCTCCTCGACCACCCAGCGGCCGACCGGGACGATCAGCTGCGATTCCTCGGCCACGGGGATGAAGGAGGTGGGGCTGGTCAGGCCGTATTCGGGGTGGCGCCAGCGCAGCAGTGCCTCCAGGGCGACGATCGATCCCTCGCGCAGGCCGACGATCGGCTGGTAATGAAGCTCGAGCTCGCCGCGGTCCAGCGCCCGCCTCAGATCGTTCTCGATCCGCATGTGCTCGACCGCGCGAGCGCGCATCGCCGAGTCGAAGATCTCATAGCCGCCGCGTCCCTTCTCCTTGGCCCGGTACAGCGCCGCGTCGGCGTCGCGGATCATCGCCTCCGGTGCCTTCTCGCCGCGCCCGATCGAGATCCCCATGCTGGCGCTGACGAAGTGCTCGCGCTGGCGCAGCTTGAAGGGCCGCGCGAGGGCCACCTTGATCCGTTCCGCCACCCGGACCGCGTCGTGCTCGTTCTGCACCTCCGCCAGGACCGCGAACTCGTCACCGCCGAAACGGGCGATCGTGTCGCTCGGGCGCAGGCCCTGCTCCAGCCGCGGGGCGACCGAGGCCAGCAGCTCGTCGCCGGCGGCGTGCCCGAGGCTGTCGTTGACGAGCTTGAACTGGTCGAGGTCCAAGAACAGGACTGCGACCGAGGAGCGGCGGCGCTCGGCCTGGGCGATCGCCCGGCCGAGACGGTCGAGGAAGAGGTTGCGGTTGGGAAGCCCGGTCAGCGGATCGTGAAGGGCCTCGTAGCGGGTTCGCTCCTCTTCCTCGCGGCGCTCGACGGCGTTACCGACCACGTTGGCGATCGCCTGCATGAAGTTGACGTCCTGGGTCCCGTACTCGCGCCTGTCGCGGCGCTGGATCCCAAGCACGCCGAAGGAGCGGTTGGCGGCCCGGATCATCACCGTCAGGCCGCTGCCCATTCCCAGGCTGCGCACCTGCTCGGACTGCTCGAAGCGGGTCTCGGCGTCCCAGTCGCGGACGATGACCGGCGTCCCGGTGGCGAGCGTGTAGCCGGCCTGGGAACCGGTGCCGGCGGAGAGGTTGGTCCCTTCGACCTCCTCCTCATGGGGCTCGGTGGCGACGATGACCAGCGACTGCTTCTCGGGCACGACCTTGATCACCGCCGCCAGATCGCACTGCAGGACCCGGGTGACGACCCGCAATCCCTCGCGCAGCAGCTCGTCGATGTCCTCTCCGCTCAGCGCCCGCTGCCCGAACCGCGCAACCTCCTGCTGCTGGCGGGCCTGGAGGCGGCTGATCTCCTCACTGGCGCGAAGCGCCTGCGCAGTGCCCGCCAGCTCCGCGCTGCGCCGGGACTGGTTACGCGCCTCGAGGCCGCTGATCACCGCTGCGACCAGCAGCCCGAAGGTGGTGAAGGCGACATAGGCGGTGTCGTCCCCGGCATTGATCCCGACCGCCAGGAAGGCCCCGACGTCCGCGGCGCCGACGATCATCGTCACCCGCAGCGGCGAGGTCAGCGCCGCGAACAGGACCGGCAGCACGAAGAGGATCGTCGCCGGGCTGTCGACACCGCCGTCGAGCCAGGCGATCGAGGCGACGACGATGATCGCCAGGACCATGAAGAAGATCAGGTTCAGTTCCCGCATCCGGCTGCGGACGATGCGCTCCCCGGGCAGTACCCGGGCCAGGAAACCGCCCAGCAGACCGACCAGGGCGATGACGGCGATCAGCGGCCGATGGGGGCCGTTCGGGGTCAGGAGGGCGTAGGCGGCGAGCCCGATGGCTCCGAGCATCGCCATGTGCGCGCCGCCGTGCATGGTTTCCAGCCGCAGGCGGTATTCCTGCTCGGTTGGCTCGGGGCCGGCGGGTGCTCGTTGCTCGCTCAAGAGGGATCTCTCCATCGCCGGGCGAGGCATGACGCCCGCCCAGAGGAGGAATCGGACGATGCGTGCCCATGCTTGAGCGTGGGGCGTGCCTGTCGCCTGCGTGTCCAGATTGATTACGCAGGCCCCGGCGTCGCCTGGTGGGGCGGATCTAGCCGGCGGGCGGGCCCTGGCGCAGCTGCTGGCGCATGAAATCGGCGTCGAAGACGAAGGGCTCGGTCTCCTCGATGAAGCGCGTCAGCTCGCGGCAGACCAGGCGCGGCTGGTCGAGCTGGGGCCAGTGGCGGGCAGCCGGGATCTCGACCATGCGGCTGTGCGGGATCTCGGCGTGCGCGCGGCGCCCGTGCTCGACCGGGATGATCGGGTCCTGGTCGCCCCAGACGATCAGCACCGGCATCCGCTCGGCGAGGTAGAGGCGGTCCATCGCGCTGACCCTCTGCCCGCCGGCGTCGATCACCGCCCGCAGGGTGTTGATGAAAGCCAGTCGGGCGTCCTGTTCGACCAGCGAGGCATAGCCGCGCGCCATCTCCTGCAGGTTGGGCCCGGCTCGCAGGCCGAAGCGTTCGAAGACGCCCGAGACCGCAGAGCCTGTGCGCACCGCCCAGTCGGTGACGATCAGCGGCATCACCAACTCGGCGCCCGGGAGGGTCGCCGCCCGCAGCAGCGGACTCACCTCGCGGCCGAGGCCGCCGCTGGAGATCAGCACCAGGCGCTCCGCATACTCGGGGTACTGGTAGGCCGCCTGCAGCGCGATCCCGCCGCCAAGCGAGTGCCCGACGACGGTCGCCTTCTCGACCCCCAGCAGTCCGAGCAGGTCGCGGACGCCGCTGGCGTGGGCGCCGAGCGAATAGTCGCCCTTTGGCTTCGCCGAGGCGCCATGGCCGAAGAGGTCGGGCGCCACAACGGTGTAGCCGGCCTCGACCAGGTCACCCATCAGCTCCACCCAGACTGCGGAGCTCGAGGTGATGCCATGGATCAGCAGCACGACTGGCCCCTCGCCGGCCATCCGGTAACAGACCTTCTGCCCGTGCAGAGTGGCTTCGAGGAGCTCGAGCTCTTCCAATGCGGGGGCGGCCGGGCTCACACCAATGCACCCACCAGCCAGACGCCTCGCAATCGCGGCTGCGCCGCTCTGCTCCGCGCCATCATCTGATGTGCATACCCGAGATCGCCCTCGAGATGACAAGGCGCTGGATCTCGGAGGTGCCCTCGAAGATCGTCCAGATCTTCGCGTCACGGTGCATTCGCTCGACCGGGAACTCACGCGAGTAGCCGTTGCCGCCGAGGATCTGCATCGCCCGCTCTGTCGACCAGACCGCAACCTCGCCGGCCTTGAGCTTCGACATCGACCCCTCGGCGTTGTCGAAGTCCTTGCCGCTGCGACCCATCCAGGCGGCGCGCCAGACCAGCAGCCGGGCAGCATCGATCTCCATCTTCATGTCGGCGAGGGTGAATGCGATCGCCTGGTTCTCGATGATCTTGCGTCCCCAGGTCTCGCGCTCCTTGGCATAGTCGAGGGCGTACTCATATGCGGCCCGGGAGATCCCGACCGCCTGCGAGCCGACCGTCGGCCGCGACAGTTCGAACGTCCTCATCGCCGCTTGCCCCTTCGAGCTCTTGCCCTCGCGGGCGCGGGCGAGCTTCTCGTCGAGCTTCTCCTTGCCGCCGAGCAGGCAGGAGCCGGGTATGCGGCAGTCGTCGAGATGGACGTCGGCAGTGTGCGACGCACGGATCCCGTGTTTCTTGAGCTTTGCGCCCTGCTCGCAGCCCTTGGTCCCGGGCGGGATCACGAATGCCGCGTGGCCGCGCGCGCCAAGCTCGCGGTCGACCGAGGCGATCACCACATGGACGTCGGCGATGCCCCCGTTGGTCGCCCAGGCCTTCTGTCCATTCAAGACCCATTCGTCGGAGCCCTCGTCGTACTTGGCGGTGGTTCGGAGCGCTGAGACGTCTGAGCCCGCGTCGGGCTCGGAGGAGCAGAATGCAGCCACCTTGGGTTCGTCTACGGTCCCGAAGCACTGCGGCACCCACTCCCCGAGCTGCTCGTTCGTCCCCGAGGCAAAGATCCCGGCAACCGCCAGCGTCGTCCCGAAAATCGACATCCCGATGCCCGCGTCCCCCCAGAAGAGCTCCTCGTTGACGATCGGGAAGGTGAGTCCCGACGGGTCGGCCCAGAACTGGGCGATCGCCTCGAACCCATAGAGCCCGATCTTCGCCGCCTCCTGCACGATCGGCCAAGGAAACTCTTCTTTCTCATCCCACTCGTGAGCGGCCGGTCTCACTGTCTGCTCCGCGAAGCCGTGCACCCACTCCTGGATGTCGCGCTGATCGTCGGATAGCTCGAGCGAGAACGGCGAGTCGGAGATCTCGATTCCGAGCTCGCCCGCCTGGTCCTCGACCGGCGCCTCCGAGGCGGCGCCGTTCTTCGTCTGGTCGGCAGTGGCCATCAGTTGCTTCCTTCCTGCTTCGGTGCGGTCGGGATACGGAAAAGGGTTGCCATCTGGGGGGCGAACATCAGGTCGCCCTCGATCTTCAGCTTTCCGCGCATGAACAGCTCCGGGCCGGAGACCCGGTTGCTGATCAGCTTCAGAAACGAGACCGGGTCGACGCGCATCGCGACCCTGGGCTCCTCGGTAGGAGTCTCGGAGACCGTGCAGGCGCCGTCGCGGACGGTGACCTCGAACTGGTCCTCGCCGCCGTCCGGGCGGCCGGTGATCCGGAACAGCACCACCGCGTCCTGGCCCTTGGCCTTCTGGGGGTCGAGGTGCTCGGCCATTCGGGAGAAGATCTCGCGCAGGGCCGGCTCGCGCTGCTCGCCGGCCATCAGCTCGGCCAGTTGTTCGTCGCTGGCGTTGGCCACCAGCGCCGCGAAGTCCTCGGCCGAGAGGCTGGACATGTCGGGCACGGCAGCAGCGTCCTGGGCGGCTTGGGGGGTCTGCTCGTCGGTCATCCGCTTCTCCTGTCGGTGTATCTGCAGGGCAAGTTGCTACTCGCAGTAGGAAAAAGCTACCATAAGTAGGAATGGCCGACTCGACGAGCCCGGAGATCGCTTCAGAGCAGGGGCCGCGCCGGGCGCGTGCAGCCCACCTGGGACCGCAACGCCGCCGGCCACTGGTCCTCGACGCCGCCTTCGAGGTCTTCCTCCAGCGCGGCTACGAGGGCACCTCGATGGAGGCGATCGCCGCCGCCGCCGGGGTCACCAAGCCGGTCGTCTACGCCTGCTTCGCGGGTAAGGAGGAGCTGTTCGAGGCGCTGCTGGGGCGCGAGGAGTCACGGGTGCTGGCGGCGATCCAGGAAAGCCTCCCCGCCGACGCCGACGTCGACGACCCCGAGCCGCTCCTGATCGAGGCGCTGACCGCATTTCTACGCGCGGTCGCCGAGTCCCCGGATGCCTATCGGATCATCGTCGTCGGGGAGGGGGCGACGACCGAGATCGCGCGCCGGATCCAGCACGGGCGGGCACTTGCCGTCGATGCGGTCGCCGCGCTGGCGCGGCGATGGCTCGAGGGCCGGGAGACCGGCATCGATGTCGAGGCCGGTGCCCGCCTGCTGGGAACGGTGATCGTCGGCCTGGCCGAATCGGGCGCTCGTGCCATGCTCCGCGATCCCGAAATCTGGAGCCCGGTGCTGCTGGGCGAGTTGCTCGGTCGGATGGCGGCGCGGGGCCGCGGCATCTTTTGATCGCTCCCTGAGGCTGCGAGGATGCGCGACCGTGAGCCGCAGGCAGATCCTCGTCCTCGGGCTGGTCGCCCTGCTGAGCGCCGCCGCCGGAGTCCTGCGTTATGCCGACGCCCCCGCGGTCGCCGCCTTCATCGTCGCCGGGTTCGCCCTCGCCGGGCTGGCCTGGATCGTCGCCGTCGCGACCGAGGCGCTGGGCGAGCGCTTCGGTCCCGGGGCCACCGGGCTGCTGCAGTCGACGCTCGGCAACCTGCCCGAGTTCTTCGTCGTCATCTTTGCGCTGAACGCGGGCGAGATCCGGGTCGCCCAGACCTCGCTGATCGGCTCGGTGCTCGCCAACGGCCTGCTGGTCCTCGGCCTGACGATCGTTATCGGCGCCCGGGTCTCAGGCGACGGCGTGATGCGTTTTCACCCGCGGCTGCCCAACGACACGATGACCCTGCTGATGCTGGCGGTGTTCGTGATCGTAATCCTCGGCATCTCCGCCTCCAGCAACGACGCGGCAGCCTCGCATGGCGAGGCGATCTCGGTCGTAGGCTCGATCTGCCTCCTGATCGTCTACGCGCTCTGGCTTTCCTCCTACCTGCGCAGCGACCCGGCGTCGGCTTCGGGCGGCGGGCCGCTGATGCCGCTGGGCCTGACGATCGGGCTGCTCGCCGCGGCCGGCACCGCATCCGCCTTCGTCTCGGACTGGTTCATCCACGCCCTGGCGCCGGCGATCGAGTCGCTCGGGATCTCGCGCGCATTCGCCGGCTTGGTGATCGTCGCGATCGCCGGCAACGCGGTCGAGAACGCAACCGCGCTGCTGCTGGCGGCGAAGGGGCAATCGGACCTCGCGATCTCGGTGGTCAAGAACTCGGTCGCTCAGATCGCCGTCTTCCTCTTTCCCGCCCTGATCCTCGTTTCGCTGCTGCTCTCGCACTCGCTGACCTTCGTGCTGCCGCCGGTCTACATCGCGGCGCTCGGGCTCAGTGCTGTGGCGATCTGGCAGATCACCGGCGACGGCGAGGCGCGCGACTACGAGGGGGCGGCGCTGGTGGCGCTGTTCGTGATCGTCGGCGCTGTCGCCTGGTATGAGTGATGGGCCGCGAAACGGTTGTGTGAAGCCGCGACACAAAGTGTCGCGGCACTAGCTGGTCAGGCGGCGAAGCCGCCGCAATTGCTGGAGCGGCAGAGCCATGTCAGGCGGCCGAAGGCCGCCGCAAGTTATTCAAGGAGGGCCACCTACTTCAGCAGTCGCCGCACTGCGCGCTCGATCGCCTCGCGGTCGGGGAACTGCCCCGGGTCGGTCCCGCGCTCGATTCGCTTCAGGGCAGCGCGGATCGTCTGGCCAGAGTCGAAGCGGTCGAAGACCCGCGGGTCGATGTAGGCCGCCCGGCAGACCGCGGGCGTGTTGTTCAGGTACGCGGCCACCTGCTTGACCGCTTTGGTGGCTATCCGCTTGCGTGCGGTCTTCGTCTCCGAGCCGTCGCTGTTCGCAGCCACCGCGACTGCGGCCAGCACGGTCGCATTCCAGGTCCGGAAGTCCTTGGCGGTGAAATGGGCCTCGGTCGCCTGCTTCACGTACTCATTGATCTGTTCGGAGACGACGTCCTTCCAGGCGCCTCCCTCGCGGTAGGCGAAAAACTCGTGGCCGCCGCCACGACGCCGCTTCAGGGCCCGGATCGTCGGCAATACGGAGGGATCGGCGATCTCCTGGCGCTGGCGCTTGGCGCTCTTGGCGGGAAAGTCGAAGAGCGCCTTCCCGTTCTGCAGCTTGACGTGGCTGCGGCGCATCGTCGCCAATCCATAGCTCTCGTTCTCCTCCGCGTAGCGCTCGCTGCCGATGCGGAAGAACCCCAGGTCGAGCAGCCTTGCGACGCAGGCGAGGACGCGCCGCTCCTGCAGCCCACGCAACCCCAGGTCCTTGTCGAGGCGGGCACGCATCGCCGGCAGCTTGGCGGCGAACTCGAGCATGTGCTCGAACTTCTCGCGGTCGCGGTGCTCGCGCCAGTCCTGGTGGTAGAGGTACTGCTTGCGGCCCGCTTCGTCGACGCCCGTGGCCTGGATGTGGCCGCGGGGATCGGAGCAGATCCAGACGTCCTTCCAGGCCGGGGGGATCGCCAGCGCGGCGATCCGCTCGATGACCTCGGGGTCGCCGACCTTGGAGCCGTCCTCCTCGACGAAGCGAAAGCCGCGGCCGTGACGGACCCTCCGGATTCCCGGGCCGGTGCAGTCGGCTCTTCGAAGGCGTGGCATCTGGCTCGGCCGGGTGGCGCTACCGCTCTACCCAGGACGACGACTGGCGAAACGACCGGGGGATCGAGCATGATCCGGCCGAAGCGTCCGCACACCACGAATGAACCGACACAGTGCGGGTACCCAGTGCGCAACCCAGACAAGGAGGAGTGATGACCGAAGCGCCTGAGACTCCCCAGACCGAGCCGGCCCCGGAGACCCCGGGTGACCCCGGTGCACCTGAGGCCCCGACCGCGCCCGACGAGGGCGGCGGCGAAGAGGGCGGCGGCGAAGAGGCGTAGCCCTAGCCGCTCCATGCGTTCTGCCCCGGCGACCGCTCTGCGGCGTCGGGGCTTTCGCTTTTCAGGCTGCTGCCAGTCGCTTTCCGAGCCCGGAGACCGAGACCAGGCTGAAGGCGGCGAACACCAGGTCGATCCCGACCAGGAGTCCGATCGGTTGGCCGGCGGAGCGCAGTAGTTCAACTTCTGCCTGCATATCGGGCATCCTCCCACGGCGCCCGATGGTCTGGAATCGAGTTTGGCGGGGTAAGGTAGAGCCGAAGTTCCATGTGAACGACTGCCCGTCGCGCGCGGGCTCCTTTTTTCCCGACCGCGGCGGCGAGGAAGGAGAGGTTCATGGAATCCGGTCAGGATCCAACCGCCGATGTGGGCGGTCGCATGGCCGAGGTAGGCCAGATCGTGCGCGAGGGGTGGACGCCGGCGGACCCGGGCCCGTTGGGGCTAGCGGGGTTCGCGATGACGACGTTCGTGCTGAGCATGTTCAACGCGAATTTCGTCAGCTCGGCCGGTGAGCCCGTTGTGCTCGGTCTCGCCCTGGCATACGGCGGCATTGCCCAGTTGCTCGCTGGGATGTGGGAGTTCCGCACCGGCAACACGTTCGGGGCGGTGGCCTTCTCATCGTTCGGCGGGTTCTGGATCTCGTATTTCGTCCTCGTGATGTTCAACGTCGGAGACATTCCCGCCGCCGACGCCGGGCACGCGATCGGGCTCTACCTGTGGGCCTGGGCGATCTTCACGACCTACATGTTCGTGGCTTCGCTGCGGACGACAGGTGCGGTGGCGCTGGTGTTCTTCCTGCTGGCGGTCACCTTCGTCCTGTTGGGGATCGGTGCCTCGGGTGGACATGAAAACATCACCCACTGGGGCGGTTACATCGGTCTCGCAACCGCGGTTGCGGCGTGGTATGCGTCATTCGCCGCAGTCACCAACTCGACCTTCGGGCGTACCGTATTGCCCGTATGGCCGTTGAACGAGTAAGCGGAGGAGATTGAGAAAATGGCAACTAGGACAGACCCCGAAAGCCTCGAGCAGGAGCTTGGTGCTCTGCTCGAGGTCGAGCGGTTTGATCCTCCAGAGGGCTTCCGCGAGGAGGCCCTCTGGAGCGATCCCGCCGTCTATGAAGAGGCCGAGAAGGACCCAGAGGCCTGGTGGATGCGCCAGGCGACCGAGCTGGTCGACTGGATCGAGGAGCCGGAGAAAGCCTGCAACGACTCCGATCCGCCCTTCTACAAGTGGTTCGAGGGCGGCAAGCTGAACGTTTCGGCCAACTGCCTCGACCGCCACGTCGAGGCGGGCAACGGAGACCGCGTCGCCGTCCATTGGTACGGCGAGGAGGGCGAGCAGCGCGACATCACCTATGCGGAGTTGCTGGAGCGAGTGCAGCGCTTCGCCAACGCCCTGCGCGACAACGGGATCGAGAAGGGCGACGTCGTCGGCATCTATCTGCCGATGATCCCCGAGGTCCTGGTGGCGATGCTGGCCTGCACGCGGATTGGGGCTCCCCACAATGTCGTCTTCGGCGGCTTCTCGGTCGAGGCGGTGAAGGAGCGGATGGAGTTCTCGCAGGCCAAGGCCCTGGTGACCGTCGATGGCGCCCGCCGCAAGGGCAAGACGGCGCCGATCAAGCAGCAGGTCGACGAGGTGCTCGGCGATGTCAAGTCGATCGAGAGGATCTTCGTCGTTAAGCACACCGAGGCCGAGTGCGAGATGACCGACGGCCGCGACGTCTGGTTTGGAGAGGTCGAAGAGGCCGCGGACGCGACCTGCGAGCCGGAGCCGATGGATGCCGAGGATCCGCTTTACATCCTCTACACCTCCGGCTCAACTGCGAAGCCGAAGGGCATCCTGCACACCACCGGCGGCTATCTGACCGGGGTCGCATATACGCACAAGTACGTCTTCGACCTCAAGCCGGAGAAGGACGTCTTTTGGTGCGCCGCCGACGTCGGCTGGGTCACCGGCCACTCCTACATCGTCTACGGACCGCTCGCCAACGGGGCGACCAGCGTCATGTACGAGGGGGCGCCCGACTATCCCGACAAGGACGTCTGGTGGGGGATCGTCGAGCGCTACGGGGTGACGATCCTCTACACGGCGCCGACCGCGATCCGCGCCTGCATGAAGTGGGGGCCGGAGTACCCGGGCAAGCACGACCTCTCGTCGCTGCGGCTGCTGGGCAGCGTTGGCGAGCCGATCAACCCCAAGGCCTGGCTCTGGTACCACAAGGTGATCGGGGACGAGAGCTGCCCGATCGTCGACACCTGGTGGCAGACCGAGACCGGCCACATCATGATCTCGCCGCTGCCCGGGATCACCTCGACCAAGCCCGGCTCGGCGACCCGGCCGCTGCCGGGAATCGTGGCCGGCGTCGTCGACGAGGACGGCAAGGAGCTCGAGGGCGAGGGTCAGGGGCTGCTGGTCCTGAAGAAGCCCTGGCCGGGGATGCTGCGGACCCTCTACAAGGAGGACGACCGCTTCATCGAGACCTATTTCGAGAAGTTCGGGAAGGAGACCTATCTGGTCGGGGACGCCGCCCGCCGCGACGAGGACGGCTACTTCTGGATCCTCGGGCGGACCGACGACGTCGTCAACGTCTCCGGCCACCGGCTCTCGACCGCCGAGGTCGAGTCCGCGGTCGTCTCGATGCCGAAGGTCGCCGAGTGCGCGGTGATCGGCCAGACCGACGAGGACTCGGGGCAGGCGATCTGCGCCTTCGTGACCCTCGAGGGCGATCTCGACGGTTCCGACGAGCTCGTCGCCGAGATCCGCGAGCACGTGGCGGCCAGGATCGGCAAGCTCGCCCGCCCGAAGCGAATCATCTGGTCCGGCGATCTGCCAAAGACCCGCTCCGGCAAGATCATGCGCCGGCTGCTACGCGACATCGCCGAGGGCCGCGAGCTGGGCGACGTGACGACCCTCCGCGACCCCGACGTGATGGGCGAGCTGGAGCAGAAGATCAAGGAACGGCAGGCGGCGGGCGAGGAGGGCTAGTCGGGGGGATCCTTTGCGGGCGCCACCCCCGGTGGCGCCCGCAGGGCTGCTCTCAGGCCGAGTTGGCGGGCCCGTAGCGGGCGCAGAAGGCGCGCAGCTGCGCCTTGCCGTCGCCGATCACCGGGTCGCCGTGGGCGAACAGCAGGTGGTCGAACTCCTCGTCCAGCAGCGCCGCGGCGCGCTCGACGATCTTCGTCTTCACCTCCTCGGGCTCGTCGCCGATCAGGCGGTCCGAGACGAAGCCGATCTCTCCCTGGTTGACGATGCTGTCGGCGAACAGAAGCGCACCTTCGGCTGCCTCGATCCGCAGCACCGTGTCGTCGGGTGAGATTGCGTCCATGGTCAGCGCCATGACGTCGTCGGCGATCCGGTCCCCGAAGGCGAAGCCCTCGACCTCGGGGCCGTCCTCGAACTCGTGCAGGCCCGCTTCGTGGGCGAGGATCGGGCAGCCGAAACGCTCGGCGATCCGCTCCGAATGGCGGAGGTGATGGCGGGTCGAGAGGACGATCCGCTGCGGGCGATGGTCATCGAACCACTCGATCCCCTCGTCGGGCAGAAGCGGATCGAAGACGGTCCCCGAAGCGGCGGCGAAGTGGCAGCTCACCTGCGACCCGTGGCCGGGGTGGGTCGCGTACCAGTGATAGAGGCCTGGGAGCAGCTCCTGCAAGGGGCCGCAGCCTAGCTGGCCCCCTGCCGGGACCGGGCAGCCGTGGAGCTCAGCCGCGCGCCGCCTGGGGCTCCCACCTGAAGCGGCGGGTGGCGACGAAGACTCCGATCGCCGTCCAGATCAGGAGGGAGAAGACATTGTCGCCGCTCAGCCCGATGCCGCTGGCAGTCGGATCGAGGGTCGTCTGCAGCCCGTTGGCGAGGTGGTAGAGCGGGAACAGCTTGCCGAGGTGCTGGAGGGCGCTGCCGAGTTGGTCGATCGGAATCCAGACACCGGAGAAGAAGGAAAGGATGACGACTGCAAAGGGGCCGACAGTCGAGGCAGCATCGACGGTCGGGGTGAAGGCGGTGATCGCGATCCCCAATGAGCACATCGCCGCCGTGCCAAGCAGCAGATACACCACCAGGCCGACCGCCTGGCCGGCGGGGACCTTGACTCCGTAGGCGACCGCTCCGATCCCGAGCAGGACCACCGCCATCAGCGCCACCTGGGCGAGGGTGCGGAGGATCCAGGCGGCGACGAAGGTCCAGGCCGGCATCGGGGTGCCGCGGAAGCGCTTCAGCTCGCCGCTCTCGCGCTTGGTCGTGATCATGACCGCGAGGGTGGTGAAGGTCGAGAGCGTCGCGGCATAGGCGAGCAGGCCGGCGGTGAAGTAGGCCTGGATGTCGAGCTTGTGCCCGTTGGGCAGGGTGGTGTTCTGGTTGCCGCTGCTGGTGAAGATCGAGTTGAAGAGGATCAGCAGGATGACCGGGAACAGCACCGTGAGGAAGATCGTGCGCCGGGTCCGCAGCGCGGTGGTGATCGCGAAGCGCGCCTGGGAGAAGACGATCGCTGCGTCGCTCATTCGTTCGTCGTCCCGTCGCTAGTCAGCGCGAGGAATATGTCCTCGAGGCTCGGCTCGCGGACCTCCAGCGCCTCGAGCTCGATTCCGCGCTGCTCGGCGAGCCCGAGCAGCTTGTACAGATCGCGCTGCGGATGGTCAGCCTCGAAGCTGGCCTCGTTGCCCGAGAGCGAGACCTCGGACTCGACCGCGGAGCGAACCTCCTCGACCGAGATCCCGCCCGGGAGGCGGAAGCGCACCACGCTGCTGCGGCCGAGGCTGGCGCCGAGCTCCTCGGTCGGCCCCTGGGCGACGATCTCCCCGTCGCGCAGGATCGCCACCCGGTCGGCGAGATGCTGTGCCTCGTCCATGTAGTGGGTGGTGAGAAAGACCGTGGTGCCGAGCTCCTTCAGCCCCTCGATCATGTTCCAGGCGTCGCGCCGGGCGGTGGGGTCGAAGCCGGTGGTCGGCTCGTCGAGGAAGACCAGCTCGGGGTCTCCGATCAGGCCGACGGCGACGTCGGCGCGGCGCTTCTGGCCGCCGGAGAGCGAGCCGATGCGGGCGTCGGCCTTGGCGGCAAGCCCGACGAGCTCGATCGCCTCGTTCACCGGACGCGGGTCGGAGTAGAAGCTGGCGAACAGGGTCAGGGTCTCGCGCACGGTCAGCAGGGGCTCGAACTCGGACTCCTGCAGCACCAGCCCGATCCGGTCCCTCCACTCGCGGGTTGGGTGGGCGGGGTCACCCCCGAGCACCGAGACCTCGCCGGAGCTGCGCTGTCGGTAGCCCTCGAGGATCTCGATTGTCGTCGTCTTGCCGGCCCCGTTCGGCCCCAGGAACCCGAATACCTCGCCGCTTGAGACTTCGAAGTCGATGCCGCCCACGGCCTCGTGCGGGCCGTAGCTCTTGTGCAGGTCGCGGACGCTGATCGCGGCTTGTCCAGGCACTGGGGGCCACGCTACCGAATATCGGTTTGCTATGCTAATTAGCAATGATAACTATATGACTACCTTCGACCAAAATGCAGATCCCCAGACCCTCGAGGAGACCGCCGCCCACCTGCGGCTGGTGATCAACCGCGCGGCGCGGCGCATGCGCCAGGAGGCCGGGACGGAGCTGCGCCCTTCGCGGGCCTCGGCACTGGTTACCGCTGAGCTGCACGGTCCGCTCACGCCCAGTGAGCTGGCCGAGATCGAGAGCGTCAAACGGCCGACCGCAACCCGCATTCTGCGGGGGCTCGAGGGGGAAGGCCTGGTCGAACGCACGCCCGACCCCAATGACGGGCGCAGCGCCCTGATCAGCATCACCGCCGAGGGCCGTGAGCGCCTGCGCCGGCTGCGCAGCCGCAAGAACGCCTACCTGGCGCGTCGCATGCGCGGCCTCGACGCCGTCGACGTCGCCAGCCTCGAGCGCGCAGCCGAGATACTCGAGCTGCTGCTCGAGGGTGACCGCCGGCCGGAGGGCAGTGCGTGACCGCCGCCCTTCGCCGTTCCTTCGACTCCCTCCAGATTCCCAACTACCGCCGCTACTTCGTCGGGCAGATCGTCTCGCTGTCCGGCAACTGGATGCAGACGGTCGCCGAGCTGTGGCTGATCCTCTCGCTGACCGGCAGCGGCGTCGCGGTCGGGCTGACGACGGCGCTGCAGTTCCTGCCGATCCTCCTCTTCAGCGCCTGGGGCGGGCTGCTGGCCGACCGGATTCCGAAACGGCGACTGCTGATCGTCACCCAGGCCCTGATGGCACTGCCGGCGCTGGCGCTGTTCGTGATCACCACCAGCGGCGCCGTGACGCCGCTGGTCGTCTACGCGCTGGTCTTCGTTCGCGGCACGGTCAACTCGGTCGACAACCCGACCCGCCAGAGCTTCGTTATCGAGATGGTCGGCTCGCGCCGCGTCGTCAACGCCGTCAGCCTCAACAGCGTCCTCGTCCACTCGGCCCGGATCGTCGGGCCGGGCCTGGCCGGGATTCTGATCGCGACCGTCGGCGTCGAGCCCTGCTTCGCGATCAACGCCGCCACCTTCGGGGTGATGATCATCGCGCTCTGGCGGATGCAGCCGGAGCTGCTCCGCGCCGCACCCGAGGCCGACCGGCGCCCTGGCGCCGTGCGCGCCGCCCTGCGCCATGTCGCCGCCACTCCCCGACTTGCCGTGCCCCTGGCGCTGATGGCCCTGGTCGGGACCCTGGGCTACAACTTCCAGACCGTGCTGCCGCTGCTGGCCAGGTTCAGCTTCGGGGGCGGCCCCGGCGCCTACGCGGCGCTGCTCTCCTCGATGGCGGTCGGCTCGGTCGGGGGCGCCCTTGCCACCGGTGCCCGCAACCGCACCGACGCCAGGCTGATCGCCGCCTCGGCGCTTGCCTTCGGCGTCTGCTCGCTGCTCGCCGCTGCGGCCCCGACTCTGGCGCTGGAGCTGCCGGTACTGGCACTGCTCGGTGCCGCCACCGTGACCTTCGCCGCCAGCATCAATTCTTACCTGCAGATCGAGGTCGAGCCCGAAATGCGGGGCCGGGTGATGGCCCTTTACTCGATCGTCTTTCTCGGTTCGACGCCGATCGGCGGTCCGATCGCCGGCTGGCTCTCGCAGGCCTTCGACCCCCGCGTCGCCCTGGTGATGGCCGGGGTCTCCGGGCTCTGCGCCGCCTGGGCGGCCCACACGGCCTTGGCGCGGGTCGAGCGCGAGCATCCCGGCCGCAGGCACGCCGTGCCTGGGCCTCGCCGGGAGGGCGAGCCGCTGACCGACGAGCAGGAGTTGCTGGCCGCCTGACCAACGCGATCTTTAGCTGCGGGTCACCGAATCCTCACCGCCGCCTCAGGTCGGCCGCCTAGCCTCGCCCTTCCTGTACGCCTGTGGCCGAGAGGAGGCCGGATTGGAATCAGCAGCGCGACGCAACCAGGCTCAGCCGGGCGAGGGCGGCGGCGATGCGTCCCGGGCCCTACGCGAAGGCGAGCTGGCCAGCCTCTACGGGGGCATCGACGAAACCCAGCTGCGCTATCCACTGCTCGTCTCTCGCTGGGAGGACGAGGCCTGGGACCACGATTCAGAGCTCGATCCGCAGATCCTGGCCGGACTCCTGCGCCTGGCGCCGTAGGCGCAGGCGCGAGGGACGAAGAGAGTTACTGCCGGACGCCCCGCCGGGCGCCGGGCACGGGGGGAGACAACCCAGCTTCCCGGCGGGGCAACCGGCAGTTCTGGCATCGGGTCCCTCCGACACGCCCCTAATTCCTACCCGGATTAGGGGGAAGTGAAACCACCCCCCGGCCAGGCCCAAACGGACCCGGCCGGGGGTGTGGCTTTCGCTACCGGCTAGCCGATGTATCCGGCCTCGGTCAGGTACTGGTGGGCGACATCGGACGCCTGCTGGTGGTCGATGTCGACCCGGGCGTCGAGCTCCTGCATCACCTTGGTGGTGAGGCCGCTCTGGACCTGGGTAATCGTCTTCTGGTAGTCGGGTCCCGCCTTCTGGGCCACCTTCTGATCGGTGACGAAGATGACGTTGCCGGCCGGGAAGACGTGCTTGTCGTCGTTGAGGATCACGTACTTGTCCTTGTCGGCGGCAAGCTGTGCGTCGGTCGTGAACAGGATCGAGAGATCGGCCTGCCCCTTGTCGAGCACCGTGTAACGCAGCCCGATGTCGACCGGGGTGAACTTCTTGAACTGCAGCCCGTAGTTCTGCTGCAGGCCGAGCAGGCAGTCGATCCGCTGCCGGCACTCGGGTGAGCCGTAGAGGGTCAGGTTCTGCGACTTGCCCTTGAGGTCGGAGATGTCCTTCAGACCCAGCTTCTGGGCCGTCGACTTCAGCGTCCCGACCGCGTTCGCGCTCGCGAAGGGCGTCGGCGGGAATGCGGTCAGCCCCTCCTTCTGGAACTCGGCGTTGGCATCGTTGTACGCCTGCTGCGGGTCGCTGGGGACCTGTTCTGGCTGCTTGCCGAAGAACGACGTCAGCGCCGTGCTTGCGTACTCCGGGTAGCCCGAGATCTGGCCGCTCTTCAGAGCCTGCAGCGCCACCGTCTCCGAGCCGAGGTCGAGCTTCTTGTCGACCTTGTAGCCCGCGGCCTCGAGGGCCTGGGAGTAGATCTCGCCGAGGACGATCTGCTCGGTGAAGTTCTTCGAGCCGATCGTCAGCGTCACCTTCCCGTTCTTCGGGTTGGAGGCGATCTGCTTGCCTCCTCCACCACTGGCGGTGGTACTGCTACTGCTGTTGTCGTTGCTGCTCCCGCAGGCCGCGATGCCGAGGCACAGCGCCAGGGTCAGCAGGGTTGCGATCAAAGCTCGCAGGCCATACCTGCTGCGAGTGATCCTCATGACGAGATTCCTCCTTCTTCGGGGTTCATGGGTCGAAGTCTCAGGCCCGCTGGGTGGCGATTCGTACGCCCCTTGGGGTCAGCAGCCGTTGTGCGACCGCGAGCAGACCCTCCCCCACCAGCGCCAGCGACGCAACCACGAGTCCTCCTGCGATCAGCCCGGTAGTGCCGTTGGCGCCGCGCGAGATGATCAGGTCGCCGAGGGTCAGGACGCCGGCAAGGGGCGCGATCGTCGCCGTCGCCCAGACGGTGACGAAGGAGATCCGGATCCCGGCCATGATCGCCGGAATCCCCAACGGCAGCTCGACCTTCCAGACCTGCTCCAGCGCAGTCATCCCCAGCCCTTGCGCGGCGTCGACGGTGCCGCGGTCGACGTTGCGGACAGCGGTGTAATTGCCGACCAGCATCGGCGGCACCGCGAGGATCGCGAGCGCGATCGTGACGTTCGTCGCCCCGACCCCGATCGCCGCCGCCATCACCGCGATCACGACCAGCTCCGGCAGGGCGCGGCCGACGTTGCCGGTCCCGACGGCGATCAGCTCACCGCGCCCGTAGTGGCCGAGCAGGACCCCGGCCGGAAATGCGACGAGGAAGGCGAAGACCATCGCCAGCCCCGTCAGCTTCAACTGGGTCAGGGCGAGATCGACGATGTTGCTGATTCCACCGACCTGAACGCCGCCGGTCTGGGCCTCCTGGCCATGGATGATGAAGTGAACCGCGTCTCCGAACTGGCCGAGGAAGGCGAGGGCGGGCAAGGGATCGATCATCACTGCCGGGCCGCCTTGATCCACGGAGTCGCCAGGCGGCCCGCAATGACGAGGGTCGTGTCGAGGGCGAAGGCGAGCAGGAGCAGGATCACACCGGTGGTTATGTCCTGGGTCAGGAACGAGATGTCCGGGTAGACCTTTGTCCCGAGCCCGCCTGCGTCGATGAAGACGGCGAGCGAGGCGATTGCGACCGTGGAGACCGTCGCGACCCGCAGCCCGGCGACGATCGTCGGCACCGCCAACGGCAGCTCCACCCTCCAAAGCAATTGGCGCTCGGTCAGCCCCATCCCGCGGCCGGCGTCCTTGACCTCCTCGGGCACGCTGTTGATCCCGCTGTCGGTGGTGCGGAAGAGAAAGACGAGCGTGTAGCAGGTGAGGGCAATGAACGCCGAGGTGCGCCCGAGGCCGGTGAGCGGGATCAGGAGGACGAAGAAGGCGAGGCTGGGGATCGTGTAGAGCGCGTCGGAGATGCTGACGAAGGGCACGACCAGCCAGCGCCACCGGTGCGCCAGCAGGGCCATCCCGAAGGAGATCGCGAAGCCGAATATGACCGGCACTCCGACCAGCACCAGGTGCTGGAGGGTGGGAGTCACCCACTGGTTGAGATGATCGATCGCCCAGCCGGGGCAGAAGTTGCTCGGCTCCTGGATGCACGTCTTCTCCGTGCGGTTGTGGATCACAACCTGGGCGAGGGGGAGGGCGCTAGTCAAGGGGACGCTCCGCCGCCGCGTGCTCCTCGGTCAGCGCCTTGGGCGACTGCAAGAACTCGGCGATGATCTCGACCGAGAGCACCCCCGCGATCGCGCCGCGCCCGTCGACCACCGGCGCGTACTGGGAGCCGGAGCGCAGAAGGTCGGCCAGCGCGTCGCGCAGCACGTCCTGCTGGTCGAGGATCGGCTCGGCGGCGCTGTCGGGCCGCTCGGGTGCCAGCTCGCCCGCCAGGTCACGGTCCGAGAGCCAGCCCAGAGGCCGGCGCTGGGAGTCGACCAGCAGCGCGTGGGGAACCTCGGCACCTTCGAGCTTGGCGCGGACCTCGACGGTCGCCTGGCCGACGAAGGCGAGCGGCGCCTCCCAGAGATCGATGTCGGCGACCCGCATCAGCGCCAGCCGCTTCAGCGCCCGGTCGGCGCCGACGAAGTCCTCGACGAAGTCGTCGGCCGGCGCCATCAGCAGCTCGGCCGGGGTCGCGTACTGGGCCAGGTGCCCGCCCTTCTTCAGGACGGCGACCCGGTCGCCCATCTTGATCGCCTCGTCGATGTCGTGGGTGACGAAGAGGACCGTCTTGCGGATCTCGCGCTGCAGGCGCAGGAACTCGTTCTGAAGTCTCTCGCGGCTGATCGGGTCGATCGCCCCGAACGGCTCGTCCATCAGCATCACCCGCGGGTCCGCGGCGAGCGCCCGCGCCACGCCGACCCGCTGCTGCTGACCTCCGGACAGCTGGCCCGGATAGCGGTCGGCGAACTCGGGATCGAGGCCGACGAGCTCCATCAGCTCGCGGCCTCTCGCCTGGCGCCGCTCCCGGTCCCAGCCGAGCAGCTGCGGCACGGTGGCGATGTTGGCGGCCACCGTGCGGTGAGGGAACAGGCCACCCTCCTGGATCACGTAGCCGATATCGCGCCGCAGCTCCGCCGCGTCGCGATCACGAACCGAAGTGCCGCCGACGAGGATGTCGCCCTCGCTCATCTCGACCATGCGGTTGACCATCCGCATCGCCGTCGTCTTGCCACAGCCGGAGGGGCCGACGAGGACGCAGATTTCCCCGGCCGGCACTTCGAGGCTGAGGTCCTGAACCGCCGGCGAGGACTGACCCGGGTAGCTCTTGGTCACGTGCTCGTAGCGGACGGCCGCGGCGTCAGCCGCGCCCTCCGTTCCCCCGACCATAGGAGCGGAGTTATTCGCCACGAGCGGCGCGATCGTACACCGGCGACAAGCTTGGAGGAAACCTGCGAGAAGCTACGCCGCAATGAGCGATGCACAGATGATCCTCGTCGCAGGGGCGCTGCTGGTCGCCGGGCTCGCGGCGGCGCTGGCGGCCGGGCGGCTGCGGGTGCCGGGCCTGGTCCTCTTCCTCGGGCTTGGGATGGCGGTCGGATCGGATGGGACCGGCTGGCTGCACTTCAACGATTACGAGCTGGCGCGGACGATCGGCACCGTCGCCCTGGCGCTGATCCTCTTCGAGGGAGGCCTCGATGCCGGCTTGGGGGAGATTCGCCGGGTGCTCGCCCCCTCGCTGAGCCTGGCGCTGGTCGGGACGATCGTCACCGCGGCGATCGCCGGGCTCGCGGCGGCGCTGCTTTTCGACTTCTCGACCCTCGACGGGCTGCTGGTCGGCTCGATCGTCGCCGCCACCGACGGCGCAGCGATCTTCGCGGTCCTGCGCGGCTCGACGCTGCGCCATGGGCTCGCCCGAACGCTGGAGGGCGAGGCCGGCTTCAACGATCCGATCGCGGTGCTGCTGGTGATCGGCTTCATCGACTGGATCCAGCGCCCCGGCTACGGCGTGCTTGACATGTCGCTGCTGTTACTGCGCGAGTTGGGGATCGGGCTGGTGCTCGGGGTCGCGGTCGGCTGGCTCGGAGTTCAGGCGCTGCGCCGGGCCCGGCTCGGCACCCCTGGTATCTACCCGCTGGGGACGATCGGCATCGCGGCGCTGGCCTACGGCGCCGCGGCGTCGCTGCACGGCTCGGGTTTCTTCGCCGTCTATCTCGCCGGCCTGATCCTCGGCGGGGCGACGATCCCGGCCAAGTCGACGGTGCGGATATTCCACCAGGGCCTGGCCTGGGTGGCGCAGGTGACGATGTTCATCGTCCTCGGCCTGCTCGTCTTTCCCTCCCAGCTCGACGAGGTGGCGCTGAAGGGCACGGTGCTGGCGCTGGTCCTCGCCTTCGTCGCCCGTCCGGCCGCCGTCTTCATCTCGACGCCCTTCTTCGGCTTCTCGGCCTCGGAGCGGGTGGTGCTCGGCTGGGCCGGCCTGCGCGGCGCGGTGCCGGTGGTGCTGGCGACCTTCCCGGTCATCGACGGCGTTCCGCACAGTGTCGAGTTCTTCAACATCGTCTTCTTCGCGGTGGTGCTTTCGACCCTGGTCCAGGGCGCCTCCTTCGAGCCGTTGGCGAAGCGGCTCGGGGCGACGTCGACCGAGCCGGCCCTCGCCGAGCGCCCCCGACCGCCGCGCCCGGCCCGCAGCAGCGCCCTTGTTTCGATGACGCGTCCCTGGCGTGACTCCGACGGCGACCCCGCCTACCCGCGCCGAGTCGCGGGGAGGGAGGTGGTGCGGCAGCTGCGCACCCGGCTCGACCAGCCCGGCGCCCTGGTCGAGCTCGAGGACGGGCGTTACGCCTTCACCGGCCCGGTGCTGGCAGTCGGCTCGGCGAGCGCCCTGCAGACGGCGGCCCGCGGCCGCCTCGACCGCGCCTCGACCGAGCCGGAGCTGGACTGGTGGCGCGAGGTGATCGGCGCCCTGGCGCGCTAGAGAAGTTTGCCGCGAAACGAAGTCGAGCGGCAGATGCGTGTCAGGCGGCCGCAGGCCGCCGCAATTAATTCCTAGTTGAGACCCAGGCGCCGGGCCCGCTCGACCGTCTTCGCGACCACCTCCGCGGCACCCTCGACGACGCCGCCGCGCATCAGCACGCGTCCGTCGACGACCGTCGCCTCGACCGCCGCCGACGGGGTGGCGTAGGTCAGGGCCGCGGCCAGCTCGCCGAGGCTGAGCTGCGGCGCGTCGGGCGAGAGCAGCAGAAAGTCGGCCGGCTCGCCGGGCGCCAGCCGCCCCGATGCCCCGAGCAGCGGCGAGCGGCGGCCGGTGGCGATCCCCCAGGCCTCCTCGGCGGTCACCGCCGCCGGGTCGCCGGCCTCGTTCTTCTGCAGCAGGGCGAAGGTCTTGAGGTCGGAGAACATGTCGAGCGAGTTGTTGGAGCCGGGGCCGTCGGTGCCGAGGCCGACCCGGACCCCGGCCTCGCGGGCGGCGCGGTAGGGGAACACGCGCCCGACCGCGAGCTTGAGGTTGGCGACCGGGTTGGTGACGATCGTCGCCTCACGCTCGGCGATCAGATCCAGCTCCGCCTGGTCGAGCCAGACACCGTGGGCGAGCAGGGTCCGGGGGCCGAGCAGGCCGAGGCCGTCGAGGTACGCGGCCGGCCGCACTCCGTGCTCCTCGATGCAGTCGGAGACCTCTTGCTCGGTCTCGGAGAGATGGATCTGGACCGGCAGCTCGCGCTCGGCCGCCAGCCCGGCGATCCAGCCCAGCCCCTCGCCGCTGACCGTGTAGATCGAGTGCGGTGCCAGAGCGATCTCGACCCGGTCGCCGCAGGCGTCGAGCTCGTCGAGGCTGCGGCGGGCATCCTCGCGCAGCGAGGCCAGCCCCTTCTCGGCGTCGATCAGCGGCGGGGCGACCGTCGCCCGCAGGCCCGCGTCATGCACCGCACGGGCGGCAGCCTCAGGGTGCCAGTACATGTCCCAGAAGCGGACCGTCCCGGTGCGGATCATCTCCAGGCAGGCGAGGCGGGTGCCCCAGTAGACGTCCTCGGGCTCGAGCTTCGCCTCCAGCGGCCAGATCTTCTCCCGCAGCCACTGCATCAGCGGCAGGTCGTCGGCGTAGCCGCGGAACAGGGTCATCGCCGCGTGGGTGTGGCCGTTGACCAGACCGGGGACCAGCGCGCCACCGCCGGCGTCGATCCGCTCGTCGCCCTGGCGGGGCTCGACGTCCGGGCCGAGCCCGGAGATCAGCCCGTCCTCGGCCCGCAGGGTCACTCGCTGGCCCTCGAGCCGGGCATCGCTGACGGCGAGTCCGCTCATGGCTCCGCGATCAGGCCTCCAAGCAGCGCCGCCAGCGCCGCGCCGAGCCGCTCACGGTTCGCCGCCACGCCGGCTTCGTAGTCCTCCCGGGTCAGGGGCTCGGAGGCGATTCCATTGGCGAGGTTGTCGACGACGCAGATCGCGGCATAGGCGAGGTCGAGCTGGCAGGCGGCCACGCACTCGGAGGCCATCGTCATCCCGACGACGTCGGCATGGGCGGCGATCAGCCGCACCTCGGCCGGGGTCTCGAAGCGCGGGCCGGGGCTCTGCCAGTAGAGGCCCTGCTCGCGGAGCGGCAGCTCGGCCGCTGTGCGCCAGGCCTCGAGCACGAGGCGGCGCCAGACCGGGTCGAAGGCGGGGATCACATGCCCGCGCTCGTCGTCGAAGGCAGCCTGAACCTGGCCGAAGGAGAGAAAGTCGCTCGGGCAGAGGAAGGATCCGACCGTCAGCTCGGGGTGCAGCGAGCCGACGGAGCAGATCGCCAGCACGCGGTCGCAGCCGGCTTCGCGCAGGGCGGCGAGGTTGCGCGGATGGTCGACCCGATGGGCGGGGGTGTAGGAGTCGATCCCGTGCCGGGCGAGGACGACGCGCTCGCCGGCCTCGAGGATCTCGACCTCCCCGCGCTCGCCACCGACGCTGCGGCGCCGGGCCCCGTCCTGCAGCCAAGGCCGCAGGGTGTGAAAGCCACGGCCGCCGACCAGCGCGAGTTTCCCCATCGCGCTAATCATTTCGTACGTGACCGAGTCGGAGCTGGAGACGATCCGCGCCTCATATGCGGCCCTGAACCGGGGCGAGGTCCAGGGCGCCCTCGATGCGCTGCACCGCGACGCCGTCTGGCGCGAGAGCCCGGAGCTGCCTGGCGGCGACACCTTCGAGGGCCGGACCGCGATCGAGCGGTTCCTCGCCGGCTATCTGGAGCAGTGGGACGTCTTTCACCAGCGGGTCGAGTCGACGGTGCAACGCGGCGAGCGGGTCCTGGTCAACATCCATCTCACCGCGGTCGGGCGCGAGAGCGGGGCCGAGGTCAGCGCCCGCTATGCGCACCTCTGGCGGCTGCGCGAGGGGCTCGGGGCCGAGGTCGACGCCTACTACGACCCCGAGAAGGCCCTGCGCGAGCTCGAGGCCTGACCGTCGCGGCCCGCCAGCGCGCCGCCGAGGCCGGCGGCGAGCACGGTGGCGAAGAAGGCGAGAAACAGCGGCAGCGCGGCCCCGCCGCGGAAGTCGGAGTGGTGCAGCCCGGCCGCCAGCAGCTCGAGAGCTGCGAAGACCACGTAGGTGAGCGCGGCGCCGCGGAAGCGGCGCAGGGAGTTGCCGCGCACGGCGATCACGCCGGCGACCGCGAAGCCGAGCAGAAAGGCTGCGATTGCCTGCGCCGTCAGCGGGGTCAGCTGCCAGGGCCAGGCGCCGTCGAAGCCCGAGGGAGAGACGAAGAGCCCGACTCCATAGATCGCGAATGCCGCGGCCTGCAACGCCAGAAGCAGCCGCAGCCAGTCGGGCATCGGCAGGCCGCTGTGGTCCTCCTTGCCCCCGCCGGTGCTCGAGGTGGCGGCGATCAGATAGATCAGCACCGGCGCCGCGACCGCATAGACGGCGACCCAGAAATAGCCGAAGAGGTCGTTGTGAAACTTGTCGAGGTGCAACTGGGTCGCAATCAGCAGCAGGATCGCCACCGTGGCCTCGGGCAGGATCGCGATCCAGGCCCGGTCCGGCCGCCGCTGTGCCGCGGCCCAGCCGAACAGGACCGCCGCCGCCCAGTAGGCGGCGCCGATGAAGGCCGCCGTCTGGGCAGGCGCGATCGTCCAGGAGAAGTAGTCGTCGGTGCGGGTGGCGCCCGCGAACAGCAGCAGTCCGGCGATCAGGGCCAGCAGCGCCGAAACGCGGAATACGAGCTGCCAGGCACCTGTGAGAGCCATCGAGCGACTCTATGCAAGCGCCGGACGCAGGCCGGGCGTTCTCGCCCGCCGCCCGCCGGGGCGCCGGCCGACGGTCAGCCGCCGTCGATTCAGGTTCGGCTCGGCTGGGGGCGCCGGCGCGGGGCCCGCATCTGGGCGAGCAGGGCGCGCAGCCCGCGCCGCCGCTCGGGGCCGGTGTCCTCGAGCTCGGCGGCGCGCAGCTTCAGCATCTCGACCAGCGAGGCGGTATGCCGGAAGGGGTCGGCGATCGCCTCGCCCCCGAGCGGCAGCGCCGCCAGGACCTCGCCATCGACCTCGGCGACGAGGATGCGAAAGCGTCGCGGCCGCGGCTGGCCCTCGAGCTGGGCAAGGCGAACCAGCGCCGCCTCGTCCTGATCTCCGGCGCTGCGGATCCGAACCGACCGCGGCGGGCGATGGGCGCCCCAGCCGTCGCCGTCCTCGCCCCCGGCGCGATGGGCGAGCCGCCAGCTCTCGGCCTCCCGCGAAAGATTGCGGGCGGTGACCTGCGTGTTGATGAGATTGAGGTTTCCGTTCATGTCAATTCAACGCTTTCGGTCGCTGGTTCGTGAGTTGAGATTGACATCGAATGCTTATTAGTTCAATTCGGATTACTGCTACATTCGATTAGGCCACCTTATGCTCGACGTGAGGCGAATGAGAATCCTGCGCGAGGTCGCTGATCGCGGCTCCTTCTCGGCCGCAGCCGACGCGCTGCACCTGACCCAGTCCGCGGTCAGCCAGCAGATCGCCGCGCTCGAGAAGGAGACCGGGACCAAGCTGCTGGAGCGCAATCACGGCAGCGTCAGACTCACCGATCCCGGCGCCAGCCTGGTCTCACACGCCAGCGCCGTGATCACCCGCCTCGAGGAGGCCGAGCGCGAGCTCGCGGACATCGCGCAGTTGCGCGGGGGACGCCTGCGAGTGGTCAGCTTCCCGACCGCCGGCGCAACGCTGGTCGCCAACGCCGTGCCCGCCTTCCGCGAGCGCTATCCCGAGGTCGAGCTGGAGCTGGGGGAGGCCGAGCCGGAGGACTCGATCCCGCGCCTGAAGGCCGGCGACTTCGACCTCGCCCTGGCCTATGACTTCGACAGCGTCCCGTTCCCCGAGGACCGCGACACCGAGGCCCACTTCCTGCTCGAGGAGCGGCTGCAGGTGGCGCTCCCGGTCGGGCATCCGCTTGCCAAGCGCAAGTCGCTGCACCTCGACCAGCTCTCGGAGGAGGAGTGGGCCTGCGGCCTGAGCCCGAGCTCCTGCCGCCAGAACGTGATCGAGTGGTCGCGTGCCGCCGGGTTCGAGCCCGGGATCAGCTTCGCCAGCGACGACTACCAGGTGATCCAGGCACTGGTCGCCGCGGGGATGGCGGTGGCGCTGCTGCCCGAGCTCCTGCTGACCGGCCGCAACCCCGGCATCAAGGTCCTCGACGTCAAGCCGCAGGCTCCGGTGCGCCGGGTCTGGGCGATGACTTTGAGCCCGGAGCTGCGCTCCCCCGCCACCGAGGCCATGCTCGCGGTGCTGAAGGACGAGGCCGACTGCCTGATTCGCGACTGCCGCGCCGCCGCCTGAGCTGAGCCGCCGGGCGTTTACAGGCCCGGCCGGGGTGGAATAGGCTCGCCGGGATGTCCTACGGGGAGCATTCAGCGCCAGGGAAGCCGCTGCCCTAGTGGAGGCGGCTGAGCTCACAGCCGGCCCCGACCGCCCCCCGGCACGGCGGCTCGCCGACCTCGCCAACCGCCGCCCGGCGGCGACGGCAGTCGGCCTGCTCGCGGTGATCGTCGTCGTGATGGTCGCCGCCAAGGGCCTGCACCTGGTGGCGCAGACGGCGGTCAACGGGCTTTCGCTGGGCTCGGTCTACGCCCTCGGCGCGGTCGGCCTCACCCTGGTCTACGGAATTCTCAAGCTGGTCAACTTCGCCCACGGCGACTTTCTCACCTTCGGCGCCTACATGGCCTACCTGGTCAACGTCACCTGGGGGATGCCCCTGGTGCTGGGGATCCTCTTCGCGATGGTGACGACGGCGGCGCTCGGGCTGCTGCTCGAGCGGATCATGTGGCGGCCGATGCGGGCCCGCGGGGCCGGCTTTCTGCAACTGCTGTTGATGTCGATCGGGCTGGCGCTTCTGCTGCGCGCGGTGATCGAGTGGTTCTGGAGCACCCAGGTGAAGCTGCTCGACGTCAACGTGACCAGCAGCGTCGAGTTCCTCGGCCTGCGGCTCGGCCGCACCCAGCTGATCGTGATCGTCATCGGCTTCGTTGTCCTGATCGCCGCCGGGTTGATGCTGCGCTACTCGCTGCTCGGCAAGCGGATGCGGGCGATCTCCGACGACCTCGAGCTGGCCGAGACCTCGGGCATCGACACCACCCGGGTGATCACCTACACCTGGATCTTCGCCGGAGCCCTCGCCGGGCTGGCCGGGGTGCTGGCCGGCGCCGTCACCGAGCTCACTCCCGAGTTCGGCTTCGAGCTGCTGCTGCCGATCTTCGCCGCGGTGATCGTCGGCGGGATCGGCGACCCGTTCGGGGCTTTGGCGGGAGGGATCACGCTCGGCGTGGTCACAGAGTGGTCGACGATGTTCGTCGACTCGCGCTGGAAGACCTCGGTCGCCTTCGTCGTCCTGGTGATCGTGCTGGTCATCCGCCCGCAGGGGATCTTCGGGAAGGCCAAGTCCCTGTGAGCTTCCCCCTCGCAGTCGACCTCAGCTCGGTCACCAGCCAGACCTTCGTCGTCGGCGTCCTGGTCGTCGCCGGCATCTATGCGCTGGTCGCCCTCGGTTTGCAGCTCAACGTCGGCTACACCGGGATCAGCAACTTCGGCGCCGCCGGCTTCATGGCGATCGGCGCCTACACGATGGGGATCCTGGTCGTCAAGGCGGGGATCTCGTTCTGGCTCGCGTTCCCGCTCGCGATCCTCGCCGCGATGCTGTTCGGCCTGCTGATCGGGCTGCCGTCGCTGCGACTGCGGGCTGACTACTTCGCGATCGCAACCCTTGCGATGGCCGAGGTCGTGCGGCTCTTCGCGCAGAACGCGGAGGGTCTGACCGGAGGCAACCAGGGCCTGTTCTGCGACCTCAACGGCAGCAACGGCTGCTTCACCGACTCCTGGAACAAGGTCGCCGGCTCGATCAACGACTTCCTCGGCACCCTCGGCTGGAGCGGCTCCAGCGCCGGCAGCGGGGCCGCTTCATGGAACGGCCCCAACTCTCTCTTCCCGCTGCTGATCGTCGTCGCCGTCGCCGTCGTGCTGCTGACCCTGGCGCTGATCTACATCACGCGTTCGCCCTGGGGCCGGGTGCTGCGGGCGATCCGCGAGGACGAGGACGCAGCGCGGGCGCTGGGCAAGAACGCCCTCTCCTACAAGCTGCAATCGCTGGCGATCTCGGGGGCGATCGGCGCCTTCGCGGGAATGATCTACGCGATCGAGCTGACGACCATGCACCCGCTCGACTTTCAGCCGCTGTTCACCTTCTTCGCCTTCGGCGTGTTGATCCTCGGCGGCCTGACCAGCTACTGGGGGGTGCCGGTTGCGGCGATCATCCTGATGGTCATCATCGAGGGGTCGCGCTATGTCGACCTCGGGCTCTCCGAGCCGCGGGTGGCGGCGCTGCGCTTCGCCCTCGTCGGCCTGATCCTGATCCTGCTGATGGCGTTCCGCCCGCAGGGCCTGTTCGGCAAGCGGGAGGAGATGGTGCTCGGTGAGTGACGCCACGATCCTCTCCGCCGAGGGCGTGGTCAAGTACTTCGGCGGTGTCCGCGCCGTCAACGGGGCGACGATGGACGTCCGCGAAGGATCGATCACCGCCCTGATCGGTCCCAATGGGGCCGGCAAGACGACCTTCTTCAACGTGCTGACCGGGTTCTACAAGGGCGACGCCGGGGCGGTGCAGTTCGGCGGCCGGCAGATCATCCGCCGCTCGCCCTCGGCGATCGCGCGGCTGGGGATGGTTCGGACCTTCCAGATCACCAAGGCGCTGTCGCGGATGCCGGTGATCGACAACATGATGCTTGCGGCGCCCGAGCAGCCGGGCGAGCGGCTGGTCAACGTGGTCTTCCGGCCCGGTGCGGTGCGCCGCCGCGAGCGCGAGGTCCGCGAACAGGCGATGGAGATGCTCGAGGTCTTCGACCTCGCCAAGCTCGCCGACCAGTACGCCGGCACGCTCTCCGGCGGCCAGCGCAAGCTGCTGGAGCTGGCTCGGGCGCTGATGACGAAGCCACGGATGCTGCTTCTCGACGAGCCGATGGCCGGTATCAACCCGACCCTCGGCCGCCGCCTGCTCGAGCACATGCGCCAGCTGCGCGAGCACGAGGGCGTCACCTTCCTCTTCATCGAGCACGACATGGAGGTCGTGATGGGCCACTCCGACCGCGTGATCGTGATGGCCGAAGGCCGGGTGATCGCCGACGGCGAGCCGGAAAAGGTGCGCCGCGACGAGGCTGTGATCGACGCCTATCTCGGAGGCGCCGCACCGGGGACCAACGGCGGCGGCGAGCCGCGATGAGCGAGAACGGCCAGCCGCTGCTCTACACCGAGGAGCTGGTCGCCGGCTACGTGCCCGAGGTCGACATCCTCAACGGGGTCTCGATCAAGGTCAATGAAGGCGAGATCGTGACCGTCATCGGGCCCAACGGAGCCGGCAAGTCGACCTTGATCAAGACGATCTTCGGCCTCCTGGAGCCCCGCGGCGGGTTGGTCCAGCTGCGCGGCGAGGACATCACCGGGCTGCGCCCGCATTCGATCACGCGTCGCGGGATGAGCTACGTGCCGCAGCTGGAGAACATCTTCGAGAGCCTCAGCGTCGAGGAGAACCTGCAGATGGGCTCGCTCGACAGCTCACGCACCACGGAGCGGGTCGAGACCATGTACGAGCTCTTCCCGAGGCTGGGAGAGCGACGCGGGCAGGCGGCGGGGACGATGAGCGGCGGCGAGCGCCAGATGGTGGCGATGGCACGGGCGCTGATGCCGGAGCCCCAGGTGCTGCTGCTCGACGAGCCCTCGGCCGGGCTCGCGCCGGCCTTCGTCGAGGCGACATTCGAGAAGGTCGAGGAGGTCAACCGCCACGGGGTGACGATCGTGATGGTGGAGCAGAACGCGCGCCGGGCGCTGGCGATGTCGAACCGCGGCTACGTGCTCGACCTCGGCAAGGACCGCGTCGAGGGCGCCGGGAAAGACCTGCTCGACGACCCCAAGGTCGCGGAGCTCTACCTCGGCGGCGCCGGGCGAGCACTGGCTCCCGAAGCCGGAAGCTGAAGCGGCCGGGCAGTGCCCGGCCGCTTCGCAACCTGATCTCCGGCGGGCCTTCGGCCTAGCCGGAAGCGGTCAGCGAGGTCGCCGGGATTTGCTTCCCGTAGGGCACGATCTCGCCGCCCTTGAACTGCAGCTGGTCGTAGACGCCGATCGTTGGATCGCCATTCTCGTCCAGGTTGATGTCTCCGGCGGCACCGACGTAGTCGATGTCCTTGCCCGCCTGCAGCGCCTTGACGGCCTGCGGCAGCTGCTGCCAGGTGTACTTCGTCCCCGGGGGCCCGGTGACGTCGCGCAGCTTCGAGGCCATGTCCTTGCCATCGGTCGACCCGGCGGCCACCGCTGCCAGATAGCAGAGGGTCACCGCGTCGAAGTTCTGGCCGTCGAACGTCTCACGCCCGACGCTCGTCGGCGCCGAGGTGGTGAACAGCTTGTCGAAGGCCTGCGACGAGGCGCCCGAGGCGGGCGTTCCCGGTGCAGTGGCTCGGAAGCCATTCGTGATGTCCTGACTCTTCTTCGCCAGGTCGCTGTTCGCCAAACCGTCGGTGACGAACGTCTTCGACGGTGACCACTTGCCGGTCCGCAGCAGCGCCGGCCCGACCTTCGGGAACGTGTCCGGGAAGTCGATGATCACGTAGGCGTCGGGGTTGCCGGCGACGATCTTCTGGGCCTCGGAGTCATAGCTCGAGGCAGCCGGGTCGTAGAGGACGGTGCTGTTTGGCGTCACCTTGCCGCCCGCCTTCTCCCAGGCCTCGGTGAACTGCCTGCTGAGGCCGCTGCCGTAGGAGTCGTTGCGTCCCGCGACGCTGACCGTCTTGCCCTTGGCGCCGCCGAGCGAGCGCTCGACCAGCTGCGCCAGGGCCGGGCCCTGCAGGTTGTCGGCCGGGGGAACCCGGTTGACGAGGTTGTCGGGATCGTCGAGCTTGGTGATGTCGCTGCTCGTCGATGCCGGCGAGATCAGCAGCACACCCTGGGGGATCGCCACCGACTGCGCGGTCGGGATCGTGTCCGAGGACGCCCAGGCTCCGGCGATGCAGGTGGAGCCGTCGGAGACCAGCTTGCGTGCCGCCGAGACCGCGGACTGCGGGTCGGTCCCGCCGGCGTTGTCCTGGGTCTTCAGGGTCACGGTCTGCTTCAGCCCGTCGGCCTTGATCGCCTTGTTGATGTTGTCGATCGCGAGGTGTGCCGCCTTGTTCCCCGCCGGCCCGAACGGTGCCAGGTCGCCGGTCAGCGGCAGCGAGTCGCCGATCGTCAGGTTGAACGATTTGCTGCCTCCGCTGCTGCTGCTACTCGAACCACCGCAGGCCGCGAGGCCGATGGCGAGGCACAGGGCGGAGACCGCCGCCGCGATAACCAGGCTCCTTCGTCTCACAAGATCCCTCCTCAAGGACATATTGAACAGCTTGTAACTCCAATCCCTATCAGGCCGACGCCGGGGATGCCGAGCGGGGGAGCGACCTTGCGGCCCGCCGCTGCGCGAGACTGGCCCGATGGAAGAGCCGGCAGCCGACAAGGGCGGCGAGCTCGGCCGCGCGCTCGCGGCGCCGGTCTTCTGCCAAGGCGGCTACCGGCCGTTCGGTGAGCTGGGCGCGGCCGAGGCGCGGGCGCTTGCAGAGCAGCTGCGGGCGGCCGGAAGCTGGGGGCCGATGTCGAAGGTCGCCGGGGTGGCGCAGGCCTGGCTGCAGCTCGCCGAGGCGATCGAGGACGGCGGACGGGAGCGGGTCGCGGAGCTGGATTGCGAACAGGTGCTGACCTTCGCCCGCCGGCTCTGGATCCTGCCGCCGCCCGGCGGATTGCTCTAGTCGGGGACGAAAACCCGCTCTTTGCAGCAATCCTTATTTCCGAGTAATCCGGGCAGGATTTTCGGCCCCGGAAGAACCCAAATCGCGACCGGCAAAGTGGTACTTGACACGATCACCATCTCGGGATATACCGGGTATTACGGAGCTGATTGCAGTCGCGTTGCTCTGTCCACCCCTCCGAGAGCACGGATCGGCAAGAGCGCCGTCAGATCCGATTGGAGGTTCGAAATGTGCCTGGCGATCCCAGGCCAAGTGGTTGAAGTTGTGGACGAGGCCAACCGGCTGGCCAAGGTCGACGTGGCCGGGGTGCGCCGCAACGTCAACATCGGCCTTCTCGACGAGGACGGCAACTCCGCCGTCCCCGGCGACTGGGTGCTGATCCACGTCGGCTTCGCGATCTCGAAGGTCGACGAGGACGAGGCACTTGCGACCCGCAGGCTGCTGGAGGGAATGGGTGCCGACTACGAGCAGGAGCTCGAGGAGCTGAAGGCGAGCGTGATCGAATGACGCTGCCGCCACAGCGGGAGGGCAGCTAGGCAGATGACCGACCTCGCCCCGCATTGCGATCACACCACTGGTTGCATCACCTGCGGGGACGAGGCGGTGGAGATGCGCGTGCTGGAGGTCGACGCCGACCGGGCCCTGGCCCTCTGCTCCGACGGCGAGGGCGCGCGCAGCAGCGTCGAGATCGCGCTCGTGGACGACGTTCGCGAGGGGCAGACGCTGCTCGTACACGCCGGCACCGCGATCGCGCGTCCGGTGCGGCCCGATGGAGCGCCGGCGTGAGCGGCTCCAACGGGGGCAACGGCGCCAACGGCGGAATGCGCTTCGTAGACGAGTTCCGCGACGCGGAGCTGGGGCGGGCGCTGTCGGCGCAGATCCTCGCCGGCGTCGAACCCGGCCGCCACTACAAGGTGATGGAGGTCTGCGGCGGCCACACCCACTCGATCTACAAGTACGGCGTCGACGACCTGCTCCCCGACAACGTCGAGCTGGTCCACGGCCCCGGCTGTCCGGTTTGCGTGATCCCGATGGGCCGGGTCGATGACGGGATCGCGATCGCCCGCAACGAGGAAGTGATCTTCACCTGCTTCGGCGACATGATGCGGGTGCCGGGCTCGGAGCAGTCGCTGCTCGACGCCAAGGCCGACGGCGCCGACATCCGCATGGTCTACTCGCCGCTCGACGCGCTGCGAATCGCCAAGGCCAACCCGGACCGCAACGTGGTCTTCTACGCGATCGGCTTCGAGACGACGGCCCCCTCGACCGCGCTGACGATGAAGCGGGCGAAGGCGGAGCGGGTGCAGAACTTCTTCTGCATGTGCAACCACGTCACGATCGTGCCGCCGCTGCGTGCCCTGCTCGACTCTCCCGACCTGCGCCTCGACGGGTTCATCGGGCCCGGCCACGTCTGCACCGTCGTCGGCGCGAGGCCGCTCGAGTTCATCCCCGCCGACTACGGCCGGCCGGTCGTGATATCCGGCTTCGAGCCACTCGACATCCTGCAGTCGGTGCAGATGATCCTGCGCCAGATCGGCGACGGTCGCTGCGAGGTGGAGAACCAGTACACGCGGGTCGTGCCGCACGAGGGCAACCTGGCGGCGCTGAAGGTGATGTCGGAGGTGTTCGAGCTGCGCCCGCACTTCGAGTGGCGCGGCCTCGGGTTCATCTCGCAGAGCGCGCTGAAGCTCAGCGACGCCTACGCCGAGCTAGACGCCGAGCTTCGCTACGAGGTGCCGGGGGTGCGCATCGCCGACCCCAAGGCCTGCCAGTGCGGCGAGGTGCTGAAGGGTGTGATCAAGCCCTGGGAGTGCAAGGTCTTCGGTACCGCCTGCACGCCCGAGCACGCGATCGGGACCTGCATGGTCTCCCCGGAGGGCGCCTGCGCCGCCTACTACAACTACGGGCGCTTCGCCCGCGAACGCGAGGTTGTCTGATGGGTGCGCCGGAGGCAACCTCGAGCGGCCAGGTCTCGGAGCGCGAGCAGCGGATCCTCGGGATCATCGAGACGGCGCGCGCCAAGCGCCCGCGCTTCAAGGACTCCCACGTGACGATGGCCCACGGCGCCGGGGGCAAGGCCTCGCAGACGCTGATCGAAGGGATGCTGGTCCCGGCGCTCGCCTCCGAGTCGCTGACCGAGATGGGCGATGCCGGCCGCTTCAGCGTCGGTGAGACCGAGCTCGCCTTCACCACCGACAGCTTCGTCGTCAAGCCGATCCGCTTCCCCGGCGGTTCGATCGGCGAGCTGGCGGTGAACGGAACCGTCAACGACCTCGCGGTCACGGGCGCCCGGCCGCTGGTCCTCAGCCTCTCGCTGGTGCTCGAGGAGGGCCTCGCCGCCGACGAGCTGCAGGCCGAGGTCGAGGCGGTCGCCGCCGCGGCCGAGGCGGCGGGGGTGCAGGTCGTCACCGGCGACACCAAGGTGGTCGAGCGCGGCGCCGCCGACTCGATGTACATCTGCACCGCCGGCGTCGGGCAGATCGACGCCCGCGCGGCCCTCTCGACCGGCGCCCTGCGCCCCGGCGACCGGATCATCGTCTCCGGCCCGATCGGCGAGCACGGCACGGCGATCATGCTGGCCCGGGACGAATTCGAGCTCGACGCGGACATCGTTTCCGACACCCATTCGCTGTGGCCCGCCGTCAACGCGCTCCTCGACGCCGCCGGGCCCGGACTTCGCTGCATGCGCGACGCCACCCGCGGCGGCGTCGCCACGGTGCTGAACGAGCTCGCACGCACTTCGCAGGTGGCAATCGTCTGCCGCGAGGCCGACGTGCCCGTCGAACCGGCGGTCGCCGGGGCCGCCGAGATCCTTGGAATCGACCCGATGTACGTGGCCAACGAGGGCCGGCTGGTCGCCTTCGTCGCGCCGGAGGCAGCGGAGGCGGCGCTCGAGGCGCTGCGCTCGGTCGCCGGCAGCGAGGGCGCCGCGGAGATCGGAGAAGTCAAGACCGAGCCGCCGGGGATGGTCCTGGTGGAGACCGCATTTGGAGGCAGAAGGGTGATGGACCTGCTGGCCGGCGATCCATTGCCTCGAATCTGTTGAGCGAACGGAGGAGCTGATGGCCGCAACGGAGTTCGTACCCGACCAAGCCAAGACCGAGGGGATCACCGCGCACGTGATCTGGATGACCACCGGCCTCAGTTGCGACGGCGACTCCGTGGCGATGACGTCGGCCGTCGACCCGAGCCTCGAGGACATCGTCACCCAGGCGATCCCGGGGATGCCGAAGGTCGTCGTCCACAACCCGGTCCTCGCCTACGAGGTCGGGGCCGAGTTCATGCAGGCCTGGTACGACGCCGAGGCCGGAAAGCTGGACCCCTTCGTGCTCGTGCTCGAAGGCTCGGTCCCCAACGAGGAGATAAACGGTGAGGGCTACTGGGCGGGGATGGGGGACGACCCCGACACCGGCCAGCCGATCACCACCAACGAGTGGATCGACCGCCTCGCCCCCAAGGCCGCCGCGGTGGTGGCGCTCGGGACCTGCGCGACCTACGGCGGCATCCCGGCGATGAAGAACAACCCCACCGGGGCGATGGGCCTGCCCGACTACCTAGGCTGGAACTGGAAGTCGACCGCGGGCCTTCCGGTGGTCTGCATTCCGGGCTGTCCGGCCCAGCCCGACAACACGACCGAGACCCTGCTCTACCTGGCGCTTCACCTCGCCGGCCGGGCGCCGGCTCCGGAGCTCGACGAGGCCCTGCGGCCGAAGTGGCTGTTCGGGCGCACCGTGCGAGAGGGCTGCAACCGGGCCGGGTTCGCCGAGGAGGGCGATTACGCGACCGAGTACGGCTCCGACCACCGCTGCCTCGTGAAGCTGGGCTGCAAGGGGCCGGTGGTCAAGTGCAACGTCCCGGTCCGCGGCTGGCAGAGCGGCGTCGGAGGCTGTCCCAACGTCGGCGGCATCTGCATGGCCTGCACGATGCCCGGCTTCCCCGACAAGTACATGCCGTTCATGGACGAGGACCGCTGGGGCGGGGCCGCCTCGAACATCATCAGGTTCACCTACGGCCCGATCGTTCGCATGATGCGACAGCGACACATCAAGAACAAGTTCGACAAGGAGCCGGAGTGGCGCAAGAAGGGTCCCGCGTTGACGACCGGCTACGCGAAGAGGTGGTGATGGCGACGGAGCCCGACTGCCGCGTCATCGCAACCAGCCCACTTTCAAAGCAGCGAGAGGAGAGTTTCTAGATGGCAACCGTAGAGAGCCCCAGAGAACAGAGGGTTGGGGTCAAGGAGATGTCGTGGGACCCGATCACCCGCATCGTCGGCAGCCTCGGGATCCACACCGAGATCGACTTCTCCAACCAGAAGGTGCTCAAGTGCTACTCGACCTCGATGGTGTTTCGCGGCTTCGACATCTTCATGAAGGGGATCGATCCGCGTGACACCCACTTCATCACCAGCCGCATCTGCGGTATCTGCGGCGACAACCACTGCACCTGCTCGGTCCTGAACCAGAACATGGCCTACGGGGTGAAGCCGCCGCCGCTCGGCGACCTCGCCTACAACCTGGCCGAGACCGCCGACTACATGTTCGACCACGCGATCTTCAACGACTGCATGGCGAACGTCGACTTCTGCGAGCAGATGGTCAAGGAGACCAATCCCTCGCTGCTGCAGAAGGCCGAGCAGGCCCAGGCGCCGCACTCCGACGTCCACGGCTACCGGACGATCGCCGACATCATGCGCTCGCTGAACCCATTCACCGGCGACTTCTATCTGGAGACGCTGCAGGTGGCGCGCTACACACGCGAGATGTACTGCCTGTTCGGCGGCCGCCACACCCACCCGTCGACGATCATGCCCGGCGGGGTCTCGGCGGACATCACGCATCAGACCTGCACCGACTACTACGTGCGGCTGATGCGCTACATCGACTACGTCAAGCGGTCGGTGCCGATGCACGACGACCTCTACGACTTCTTCCTGCAGGAGTTGCCGGGGTACGACCAGGTCGGCTTCCGCCGTACGGACCTCGTCTGCTGGGGCTCGTTCGACGACCCCGACTATGTCGACTACTCCTACAAGAACATGGGTGAGTGGGGTGAGAAGCGCTACATCACCCCCGGCGTCGTGATCGACGGCGAGCTGATCACGACCAACCTCGTCGATATCAACCTGATGATCCGGATCCTGCTCGGCTCGTCCTACTTCGACGACTGGCAGGACGAGGAGACCTATGTCACCGAGGACCCGCTCGGCAACCCGGTCGACAAGCGCCATCCCTGGAACAAGACGACCCTGCCGAAGCCGCAGAAGCGCGATTGGGCGGACAAGTACAGCTGGGTCGCCTCACCGCGGATATACGACGAGCGCAACGACTCCTACATCGCGTCGGACACGGGCGGCGGCCCGTTCGCCCGCCAGTGGGTTACGGCGAAGGCCGGCCTGGTCGACTTCGGCTACGCGAAGGCGACCGGAAGCAGCATCCAGATGGTGCTTCCGCGGACGGCGTCGAAGCCGGAGATGGAGCTCGAGTGGAAGATCCCGGAGAAGTCGAACGCGATCGAGCGCGACCGTGCCCGGGCCTACCACGAGGCCTACTCGGCGCTGGTCGGGTTGCACTGCCTGGAACGGGCGCTGGCCGAGGTGCGGGCGGGCCGGACCAAGAGCTGGTCCGATTTCAAGGTCCCGCAGGAAGCGGTCTCATGCGGCTTCCACGAGGCCGCCCGCGGCGTGCTCTCCCACCACATGGTGATCCGCGGTGGAAAGGTCGCGAACTACCAGCCCTACCCACCGACGCCGTGGAACGGCAATTGCCGCGACACCTACGGAACCCCGGGCCCCTACGAGGATGCGGTGCAGAACACGCCGATCTTCGAGGAGAACGGCCCGGAGAATTTCAAGGGCGTCGACATCATGCGGGCGGTGCGGAGCTTCGACCCGTGCCTGCCCTGCGGGGTGCACATGTACGACGGCAAGGGCCGCGTCCGCAAGGTGATGCACACCCCGACCGGGATGTCCTAGGCCAGGGCGATGGAAGCGACGACGGCAAGCGAGTCCCCCGGCCGCCCTACCGATGCGGCGGCCGGGTCCGGGGAGCTGATCGCCCGCGTACAGCGCCTCAGCGAGGAGATCGAGCGGATCGCCGACCCGGCGGATCGCCGCACCGCCGAGCAGCTGCTGGCGGCGGTGCTGGAGCTGCACGGCGAGGGGCTGAGCCGGATCGGCCAGGCGCTCGACGGGGCGGGGGAGGCGGGGATCAAGATCAAGCAGGAGCTGCTCGAGGACGGGATGGTCTCGAGCCTGCTGCTGATCCACGACCTCTATCCGGTCGGGCTCGAGGAGCGGGTGCGTGACGCGCTCGACGGCGTGCGCCCGTACATGGAGTCGCACGGCGGCGACGTCGATCTGATCGAGGTCGCCGACGGCGTGGCGCGGATCCGGCTGCAGGGCAGCTGCGACGGCTGTCCGGCGTCGGCTTCGACCCTCGAGCTGGCGATCAAGCAGGCGCTCACCGAGACGGCGCCCGACCTGATGGGACTGGAGGTCGAGGGGGTGGTCGAGAGTGCGCCGCCGGAGATCTCCGGCACGCCGCTGCCGGTCATCAACGTCGCCGGCAATGGCGGGGACGGCGCCGACGGTGCTCCGGCAATGCCCGAGCCGCGCCCGCGGCCCCGCTGGCTGGAGCCGGACGGCCTGCGGCGGCCGGCGGACGGCGAGCTCGCAGTCGCCGACGCCGACGGGATGGCGATCGTCGTCGCCAACGTGAGCGGCTCGCTGCTGGCGTTCCGGGACTCCTGCGCCTCCTGCGGATCCCAGCTCTCGGGTGGGGCGCTGAGGGGCGGAGTCCTCGCCTGTCCGTCATGCGAGCGCCGCTACTACCTGCCGCGGGCGGGGCGCTCGATGGACTCCGAGCAGCTGCTGCTGGAGCCGGTGCCGCTTCTCGACCAAGGCGGGGTGGTGACGGTGGCGGTCGGGGCGTGAGCACGAACGGCGGTGGCGGGGACCGCGCCGCCCTCGTAACCAGCCTGCGTCGCCTCGCCCGTGGCGAGCGCATCCCGGCGGCCGGGGAGGCGCCGGCGGCCGACGAGCAGTGCGAGATCTGCGGCTCCGGCCTTTCGGCCGACCATCGCCACATGCTCGACGTCGACGAGCGCCGCATCCTCTGCGCCTGCGAGCCCTGCATCGCGATGAAGGCGGGCAGCGGCTCCTACCGCCGGGTCGGGACCCGGGTGCTCTGGTTGGGCACCTTCGAGCTTGCAGACGACCTCTGGGCGCGGATGCAGATCCCGATCGGACTCGCTTTCTTCATGTACTCGAGCACCGTGGGCGGGATCGTCAGCCTCTACCCGAGCCCCGCCGGTGCGACCGAGTCCGAGCTCGACCTTGGCGCCTGGGACGAACTGCGCGAGGCCAATCCGATCCTCGCCAGCCTCGAGCCCGATACCGAGGCGCTGATCGTCGACCGGACCTCGGACCCACACCGTTACGCGATCGCGCCGATCGACGACTGCTACCGCTTGGTCGGGATGGTCAAGGCCAACTGGGAGGGGATCTCGGGCGGGGACGCGATCGAGCGGACCGTGCCCGGCTTCTTCGCCGAGCTGCGGGAGCGGGCGGCATGAGCGAGCCGGAGGCGAGGGGAGCGGAGCCCGGGGCTGATCCGGGCGTCCCGGCGGCCGAGCTGGGACCCGGCGGGCGGGGGTCCAGCGACCTCGGACCCGAGGTACCAGACCTCAGCTTCGAGATCTCGGCCGTCGAGCCGGCACCGAACGCCGCCGCCCCGACGCTGCGCTTCAGGCTCGAGGTCAGCGAGGGCAGCGGCCGCCAGATCTTCGCGATCGCGCTCGCGACGAGCATCGAGATCGAGCTCGCGGAGCGACGCTACGACGAGGCGACACGGGAGCGGCTGGTCGAGCTGCTCGGCGAGGTGGGCCGGGTCGGCGCCCCGGTTCGCAGCATGCACTGGACCAGGGTCGACGCGCTGGTGCCCGCCTTCAGCGGCTCCACCAGCCACGGAATCGAAGTGCCCTGCACCTATGACCTCGAGGTCGCGGCGACCAAGTACTTCCATGCCCTTGCCGACGGCGAGGCTCCGCTCGCCTTCCACTTCAACGGCAACGTCTACTACCAGGGCGACCGCGAGCGGCTGCAGATCGTGCAGATCCCCTGGGATCTCTCGGCCAGCTTCCGGATGCCGGTCGAGGCCTGGAGGCGGATGATCGAGATCCACTATCCATTCCGCGGCTGGGTGCCGCTGCACATCGAGACGATCGATGCCCTGCGCCGCTTCAAGGCGCAACGGGGCCTGCCGACCTTCGACGTCGCGGTCGAGCGCCTGCTCGCCCTCGGCGAGGAGGAAGACGATGGGCTCTGATCTGGGCGTCGATCCCCTCGACCGCCTCGTCGACACGCTGCTCTACGAGGGCTATGCCCTATATCCCTATACGCCGGGAGCGGCCAAGAACTCGACCCCGACCCCGTTCGGAATCGTCTACCCGCCCGCCTACGCCGCCGGGAGCCCGCACACGCACGCGATGCTGCGGGTGCAGTGCATCCTCTGCGCCGGCGCCGACGCGACCCTGAGCGCCGGCTTCCGCTTCCTGCAGGCCGCGGGGGCAGGTCATCGCGGCAGCGAGCGCCGGATCGACCTCCGCTCGCCGCCCCTCGCCGAGCTGGCCGCTCAGCCGGTCGGCGAGGAGTTCTGCTTCGAGTCGGCCGACGGTGGGCCGCGGCTGCTGGGGCGGGTCAAGCTGCGCGCCGAGCAGCTGGACGAAGGGGTGGCGCGGGTCTCGCTCTGCGTCCACAACAGATCGGATCTCGGGCCGGGCGCCGCCGGCGCCGACCGGCCGACGGCGCTGCGCTCGAGCCTGCTCTCCACCCACGCGGTTCTGCGCACGTCGGCCGGCCACTTCGTCTCCCCGCTCGAGGACAGCGGCCCGCAGGCGGGGGCGGTGGCCGGCTGCGAGAACGTCAACACCTGGCCCTTCCTCGCCGGGGCGGGAGACGACGCCGTTGTCGGGGCGGCGATCTTCCTCCCAGACCACCCGCGGCTGGCCCCGGAGAGCCTCGGCAACCTCTTCGACAACACCGAGATCGAGGAGGCCCTGCTGCTGCACGTAAAGACGCTGAGCGACTCCGAGCGCGAGCAGATCGAGAGCCAGGACCCGGCGGTGCGGGAGATGATCGAGCGCGCCGAGACCGCCAGCCCGGAGCAGATCCTCGCCCTCCACGGCCGCCTGCAGGAGGCGCGGCCGGAGATGATCCCGGGCGGGACGGGTGCGGTACCGGGCGAGCAGGAGGTGACCGTCGAGGGGATGACGCTGCGAATCGGATCGACAGTGCTGCTGCGCCCCGAGCCGGGACGGGACCCGATCGACTCGCTGCTGGCCGGCCGGACGGCGACGGTCGAGCGGATCTTCGTCGACTTCGAGGACGGGGTCCACGTCGGCGTCACCGTCGACGGCGATCCCGGCCAGGAGCTGCTGCGCGACACCGGGCGCTTCATGTACTTCAAGCCCGAGGAGGTGGAGTTGCGATGAGCGTTGACGAGTCACCGCCCAGCGAGCGTCAGCTGGAGAAGCAGATCCTCGTCGCCGGAGTAGGCAACGCCTTTCTGCAGGACGACGGCTTCGGCGGCAAGGTCGCCGAGCGGTTGCTGGCGGGCGAGCTTCCGTCCGGAGTGACCGTGCTCGACTTCGGGACCGGCGGCCTCGACCTCGCCTACGAGGTGATGCGCGGTTATGACGCGATGGTGCTGATCGACGTCAGCAGCCAGGGCGGCGAGCCCGGCAGCCTCTACGTGCTCGAGCCCGACGAGGGCGAGATCGAGGCCGGGATCGAGGATGGCGAAGTGATCAACCCGCACGGGATGGACCCCCAGACCGTGCTGCGGTTCGTGAAGACGGTCGGCGGCTGGCCCGGCAAGGTCGTCGTCGTCGCCTGCGAGCCGGCCTCGGTCGAGGAGATGGGGATGGAGCTCTCGCCGCGGGTCGCCGCCGCGGTCGACCGCGCCGCAGCCGTCGTGCTCGAGCAGATCGCCGAGCTGCGGACCGACGAGGCCTACGCCGGGGCGGGCGAGAGCTGATGCACGAGCTATCGCTCTCGAGCGGCATCCTCGAGACGGTTCTGCGCCACGCCGACGGCCGCAAGGTGACCGGCGTGCAGCTGACGATCGGGACGATGCGCCAGGTCGTTCCGGAGTCGCTGACCTTCTACTTCGAGATCGTCAGCCGCGACACAGTGGCCGCGGGCGCCGAGCTGGAGATGGAGATCGTGCCGGCGCGCCTGCGCTGCCGCTCCTGCGCGAGCGAGTGGGAGCCGGATTTCGCCGACTTTCGCTGCAGCGGCTGCGGCGCGGCCGAGGTCGACGTCTTGAGCGGGACGGAATTCGAGGTCGAGTCGATCGACGTCGAGCAAACGACGGAGGGCAAGGAGGACGCCGAATGCATCGCACGAAGGTGAGGGTCGCCGAGGACGCGTTGGACGCCAACGCGACGATCGCGGAGGCCAACCGCCACGACTTCGACCATGCGGGGATGCGGGTCGTGAACCTGATGAGCGCTCCCGGCGCCGGCAAGACCTCGCTGCTGGAGCGGGTGCTGGACGATCTCGGCGACGTCAGGGCGGGGGTGCTGGAGGGCGACGTGCAGGGAAGCTTCGACTCCGACCGCCTGGCGCAGCTGCACATCCCGGTCACCCAGCTCAATACCGACCCCGGGTTCGGGGGCGAATGCCATCTCGACGCCAACATGGTGCGTTCGGCGATTCCCTCGCTGCCGCTGGAGGAGATCGATCTGCTGGTGATCGAGAACGTCGGCAACCTCGTCTGCCCGGCGGAGTTCCGGGTCGGAGAGGACGCGCGGGCGATGGTCTGCTCGGTGACCGAGGGCGAGGACAAGCCGCTGAAGTACCCGCTGATGTTCCGCACCTGCGACCTGGTGGTGATCAACAAGATCGACCTGCTGCCGCACCTCGACTTCGACCTCGACCGCCTGCTGGCGAACGTCGATCAGGTCAACCCCGGCGCCGAGACGATGCTGGTCAGCGCCCGCAGCGGCGAGGGCTGCGCCGACTTCGCGGCCTGGCTGCGGCGGGTCGGTGCCAGGGAGCTCGCCGAGGCGTGAGCGTCCGCGAGCATCCGGCCGGGCCGCTGCCCGCCGGTCTAATCGAGGCGCTGCTGGAACGGCGCAGCGAGGCAAACCGCCGCTTCTTCGCCGCCGAGGCGCAGCGGGTGGCGACGCTGTGTCACCGCATGGCGGAGCGCTTCGCCCGCGGCGGCCGCCTGGTGGCGCTGGGGACCTCGCCGGCGGCGCGCTCCGACGTCCGTCACGTGACGGTCGAGTTCGTGCACCCGGTGATCGTCGGCAAGCGGGCGCTGCCGGCGATCGGGCTCTCGCGCGAGGGGGGCCCGCTCGCGGCGCAGGTCGACCTCGTCGCCGAGCCCGACGACGTCGCGATCGCCTTCGGCGCCGGCGACGAGGGTGGAGAGGCGGTCCGCGACGGGATCGCCGCAGCGGCGCGCCGGGGGTGCCTGACGATCGCCTTCGAGCCGGCGGGAGCGGAATGGGAGTTCGTCCCGCCTGGCGACGACCCCTTCGTGCGCCAGGAGCTGGCCGAGACCCTCTACCACGTGCTCTGGGAGCTGGTCCACGTCTTCTTCGAGCACCGGGGCCTGCTCGAGGGCCGCGAGGCGGGTCCGGTCCACGACACCGGCGCCTCCAGCTTTCTCTATCCGTTCCTCTCCGAGTCCGAGCACGACCTCGGCTCGGTGCTCGGCGACGTCGCCGCCTCGGTGCAGATGAAGGCCGAGGAGGTGGGAGAGCTGCGCGAGCAGACCCTGACCGAGGGCCGCGAGGCCCTGGCCGCGGCGGCGGCGGCGCTGCGTTCCTGCTTCGACGCCGGCGGCAAGCTGCTGGCGCTCGGCAACGGCGGTTCGGCGACCGACGCGATGGACGCCGTGGCCGACTTCCGCTATCCGCCGCCTGCCGATCCGCCCTGGCCGGCCCGCCGGGCCCTCGACCTGACCGAGGACTCGGCGATCATCACCGCGGTCGGCAACGACGTCGGCATCGACGCGATCTTCCAGCGCCAGGTGATCGCCTACGGCCGGGCCGGCGACGCCCTGCTGGCGATCTCGACCAGCGGCAACTCCGAGAACGTGATCACGGCCCTCGCCGAGGCGCGGAGGCGCCAGATGGTCAGCATCGCGATGGTCGGCTATGACGGCGGCAGGATCGCCGAGCAGCGCCTGGCCGACCACGTGATCGTCACCCGCTCCCAGCACATCCCGCGGATCCAGGAGGCGCAGGCAAGCGCCTACCACGCGCTGCGGGAGCTGGTCGAGGCGCCGCCGCCGCGGGCCGACCCCCGCGACTGACGATGACCGGTACCGCAACTGCACGCCGGGTGCGCGTCCGCGTCACCGGCACCGTGCAGGGAGTCGGCTTTCGCCCCTTCGTCTACCGGCTTGCGCGGGAGCTCGGGCTCGCCGGTTGGGTCCTCAACGACAGCGCCGGGGTGCTGCTCGAGGCCGAAGGTGAAGGCGCCGCGGTCGATCGCTTCCTCGAGCGGCTGCGCGCCGACGCGCCGCCGCTGGCCCTGGTGGAGGTGGTCGAGCCGCAGGCGCTCGCGCCAACCGGTGAGCGCGGCTTCGCGATCGCGGAGAGCGAGGCAGGGGGTGAGCCGAAGGCGCCGGTCTCGGCCGAGGCGGCGACCTGCGGCGACTGCCTGGCCGAGCTCTTCGACCCCGGCGACCGCCGCCACCGCTACCCGTTCATCAACTGCACCAACTGCGGGCCCAGGTTCACGATCGTGCGCGGGGTCCCCTACGACCGGCCGCTGACGACGATGGCCGGGTTTGCGATCTGCGAGGCCTGCCGGGCCGAATACGACGATCCGCTCGACCGCCGCTTCCACGCCCAGCCAAACGCCTGCCCGGACTGCGGTCCGACGGCGACGCTGCGCAACGGCGATGGCTCGCCGGCATCCCTCGGCGCCGCCGCGGACGCCGTTGCCGCCGCCGCGGCGGCGCTGCTCGGCGGGGCGATCCTCGCCGTCAAGGGCCTCGGCGGCTATCACCTGGCCTGCCGGGCGGACGACGAGGAGGCGGTGGCCGAGCTTCGCTCCCGCAAGCATCGGGAGGACAAGCCCTTCGCCCTGATGGCGCCCGGCCTCGAGGCCGCCGGCGGCCTGGCGGAGCTCGGCGAGGCAGAGGTAGCCCTGCTGAGCGGCCGCGAACGGCCGATCGTGCTGGCGCCCCGCCGCCCGCGGGCCGCCGTCGCCTCGGCGGTCGCGCCGGCATCGCGCGAGCTCGGCCTGATGCTCCCCTACTCGCCGCTGCACCACCTGCTGCTCGCCGACTGCGGGACGACGCTGGTGATGACCAGCGGCAACGTCTCCGATGAGCCGATCGCCTTCGAGGACTCCGACGCCTTCGAGCGCCTGGCCGCGATCGCGGACCTCTTTCTGACCCACGACCGCCCGATCCAGACCCGCACCGACGACTCGGTTCTGCGGGTCATCGGCTCGGGGTCCGCGCCGCGACCGCTGCTCCTGCGCCGCTCGCGCGGTTACGTGCCGGAGGCGATCGAGCTCCCACTCGAATCCCCCCGTCACCTGCTCGCCTGCGGCGCGGAGCAGAAGAACACCTTCGCGGTCGCCAAGGGGCGGCGGGCCTGGGTCGGCCACCACGTCGGCGACCTGAAGAACTTCGAGACGCTGACCTCGTTCCGGGAGGGGATCGAGCACTTCGAGCGCCTCTTCGCCGTGCAGCCGCAGATCTGCGCCCACGACCTTCATCCCGACTACCTCTCGACCCGCTATGCCCTGGAGCGCGAAGGGGTGGACCTCGTCGCCGTCCAGCACCACCACGCCCATCTCGCCGCCTGCCTCGCCGAGCACGGTGAGCTGGGGCGTGCGGTCGGGGCGATCTTCGACGGCACCGGCTACGGCAGCGACGGCAGCGTCTGGGGCGGCGAGTTGCTGGTCGGCGACCTCGGCGGCTTCGAGCGCGCCGGCTCGCTGTCGGCGCTGTCAATGCCGGGCGGCGAGGCGGCGATCCGCGAGCCCTGGCGGATGGCTTGCGCCTGGCTCGCCGAGGCGCTGGGGACCGACGAGCCCGCCCTTCCAGCGGCCCTCGCCGGCTCGGTGGCGCCCCGTGACTGGCGCAACTGCTGCCGGGTGCGGCTCGACCCCTCCACGGCGCCGACGACGACGAGCATGGGGCGGCTCTTCGACGCGGTCGGGGCGCTCTGCGGGGCGGCGCCGAGGGCCAACTACGAGGGCCAGGCGGCGGTCGAGCTGGAGGCGATGGCCGATCCCGCCGAGCGGGGCGCCTACGAGCTGCCGCTCGGCGTCGCCGCCGACGGGGAAGGCGAGGCGGTCGTGCTCGACGCCCGGGTCACGGTGCGCGAGCTGGCCGCCGACCTCGAGGCGGGTGCGGCACCGGCACTCGTTTCGGCTCGCTTTCACAACGCGCTGGCGGCGGCGACCGCGGCGGCCTGCGCCGGGCTGGCCGCAGGCGCCGGTCTCGACCTGGTCGTGCTCTCGGGCGGGGTGTTTCAGAACCGGCTGCTGCTCGAGCGCTGCGCGGCGCTTCTCGATCGCCGCGGGCTCCGGGTCCTGGTCCCGCGGCTGCTGCCGCCGAACGACGGCGGCATCAGCTACGGGCAGCTTGCCGTCGCCGCGGCCCGCGCGCTCTAGCCCCGGCGCTACCCTGGCCGATGTGCCGGTACGGCTGATCTTCAGGTGCGAGCTCTGCGGCGAGATGCCGGACGAGCCCACCCGGGCCAGCCTCCAGCGCGAGCTGATGGACCCGCGCTTCGGCGAATACGTGGACGCCGAACCGGGCCACTGGCTGATCTGGCACGGCCGCGGGCTCTACGGGCACGCGCGCTTCTCCTGCCCCCAACACCGTGGCGACCTGAAGGCGTTCTTGCGCGAGCACTACGGGACGATCGGACCCCATCCGTGGGCGATGGGCTCGCAGCCGGCCGGGCGCGAGATCGACCACGAGCGGGCGCGGAAGGTGGCGCGCAGCACCGGGCTGCCGATGTGGTGAGCCCGGCCTCGCCTCAGTGGCTGTGCCCGTGGCGGTGGGGGTGGGGGTGGGAGTGCACGTAGTCGCGGTGGCTGTGCTGCTGCTCGGCGGCCGACCCGCGGGTCTCGGGCCCGGCTGAGCCCGTGGCGGAGCAGCGCCGGCAGAGTCCGACCACCGGGAAGTGGCCGAAGCGGGCCTGAAAGCCGAAGCGCTCGCGGATCTGGTCACGCACGGGGTCGAGCTCGGAGGGGTCGACGCTGATCACCCGGCCGCAGCGCTCGCAGGCCAGGTACTCGTCGTCGCCGCCCTTGACCAGCCGGTAGAGGCTGGGGCCGTGGCCGAGATGCACGTGGCGCACGACCCCGAGCTCCTCCAGCTGCTCGAGGTTGCGGTAAACGGAGGTGCGGTCGAGCGCCTCCTGGCGGCCGTCGAGCCCGTTGGCGATGAACTGGGCCGAGACCGGGCCCTCGGCAGCGAACAGCGCCTCGAGCACGAGCCGCCGCGGGGCCGAGATCCGGTGCCCCCTCTCCCGTAGGACGGCGAGGACGTCCTCGATCCGCTCGAACTCCAGCGCCGGGACCTCCGAGGATTCGGTCAGGAGCGGAACTCCTCGGACCACTTCTGCTCGATGTGCCCGAAGTGCCAGACGGCGAGGGCGACGAGCCAGGTGAGCGCAAAGCCGGCGGCGATCGCGTAGCCGACGTGATTGAGGTCGAGCCCGGAGACGAAGTCCCACGGCTGGCCGGTCAGGCTCAGCCTGGCGCTCAGCACCGAGACCAGCTCGATCGTCCCGATCAGCAGTGCCACGAGCACCGAAAGGGCGGTGACGGTGATGTTGTAGAAGAGCTTTCGCACCGGCTGCGAGAAGGCCCAGCCGTAGGCGAAGTTCATGAACACTCCGTCGAGCGTGTCGAGCAGGGACATCCCGGCGGCGAAGAGGATCGGCAGGCAGAGGATCGCGTAGATCGGCAGGCCCCCCGCGGCGGCGGCGCCGGCCGTCGCCAGCAGCGCGATCTCGGTCGCGGTGTCGAAGCCGAGGCCGAACAGAAAGCCGAGCGGATACATCTGCCAGGAGGCGGTGACGGAGTCGGTGGCCCTCGAGTAGAGGCGACTCATGAAGCCGCGCCGGCCGAGCTGGCGTTCGAGCTCGGCCTCGCTGTACTCGCCGGCCCGCAGGCGCAGGAAGATCCCGACGATGCCGACCAGGACGATCAGGTTCAGGAGCCCGATCGCGAGCAGGAAGAAGCCGGAGACGGTCGGCCCGATCAGGCCGCCGGCGGAATGAAGCCAGGAGCCGTCGTCGCTGACGGCGCCCCCGAGGCCCCTGATCCCGATCGTGAAGGCGAGGGCGAGCAGGAAGACGACCGACGAGTGGCCGAGGGAGAAGAAGAAGCCGACTCCCAGCGGACGCTGGGAGTCGCCCATCAGCTTGCGGGTGGTGTTGTCGATCGCCGCGATGTGATCGGCGTCGAAGGCGTGACGGAGTCCGAGGCTGTAGGCGGTGATGCCGAGCCCGAAGCCGAAGACGCCGCTCTGGCCGAGGTCGAAGTGATGCGGGATGGCGATCAGCAGCAGGCCGAAGCCGATCACGTGCAGCGCCAGCACGACCACGAACAAGGCGGCGGCGCGGATCCACTCGTCGGGGGTGAGGGCGAGGCGGATGCGCTGCCAGCGCGAGGCCACTCCTCGACGCTAATACAACCGTGTTGCATTTGCAACCCGGTCGTCTGGCGGATGGTTTGGCTAGCGCAGCGCCGCGCCGACGTCGAGCCGCCCGCCGCTGACCAGTTTGCCGGCCATCGAAGGCAGGACGTCGACGCTGCCCAGCAGCCGGGCCTTGATCGCCGCGACCGAGATCGACGGGAAGCGGGCCGCGATCAGCGCCGCCGCGCCGGCCACCTGGGGCGAGGCGAACGAGGTCCCGTCGGCGAAGGCATAGGTGGGCCCGGTCGTCTTGCAGGTCACCTGCAGGTCGTCGAGGTAGACCCCGTCGAGCTCGACGCTGGAGTCGGTCCGCAGGCGGAAGCGGATCCTTGCCCGGTGGGCGCCGTCAAAGCTGCGCGGCAGCTTGATGAAGTGAAAGTCCCCCTTGGAGACCCCGGTGTAGCTGTGCAGGGTGCGCCAGCCCGCCTTGCCCCTGCTGACCTGGACCAGGAGCCTGTCGGGGCCGTTCTGGAGCCGGTGGAGGAGAAAGAAGTCGACCTCGCAGCGGCGCCGCTGGCGGAGGTCGATCGGCCGCGTCGTGATCTTGGAGTTGGTGTTGGCGCGGTAATTCCCCTTCGGCGAGTCGGCGAGCGAGCCGCCGAGCTTGCTGGTCAGGCCCCAGTGGTCATTGCGGCCGCCACGCGAGAAGCGGCGGCCCAGCGGCTCGTCGAAGAACTCGTTCAGGTCGTAGGAGATCGCGTGTCCGGGATAGGCGCCGAGGACGTTCTCCCCCGGAGCGGCGAGATCTACCGAGCGCGGGCCGAAGTTCGAGAAGGTGGTGAGGCTGTCGCGCTGGTTCGATGCCCCGACGCAGATCAGGTTCGCCGACGGGAACTTGCAGGGAAAGTCGGCGACCCGGTCGCTGTCGTCCCCGTGACCGTCGAAGCCGCCGTTGTCGGCCGCGTTGACGACCAGCACCGATCCGATGTTGTCGATCGTGTCCTTGAGCGCCTGCGAGTAGAAGGGAAAGCCGGCGCTGAAGTTGATCACCCGGGCGCCCTCGTTGCGGGCATAGACGAAGGCAGAGATCGTGTCCGACAGCGTCGCCGCCCGCAGCGGCATCAGGCTCACCCGCCAGTCGACGCCGGTCATCCCGATGCCGTTGTTGCCGACGGCGCCGATCACGCTCGCCACCTCGGTGCCGTGGCCCTGTTCGAAGCTGCGGCTGTCGTCGGGGACGCTGTCGGAGTCGGCCCAGTCCCAGCCGTTGACGTCGTCGGTGAGCCCGTTGCCGTCGTCGTCGATGTGGTTGCCGGGGATCTCGCCCCGATTGACCCAGATGTTCGCCGCCAGGTCGGGATGGCTGAGGTCGGCGCCGGTGTCGACGTCGGCGACGATCACCGAAGGGATCCCGGTCTGCAGGTCCCAGGCCGCCGGGGCCGCGATGTCGGCCCCCGGCCTCCCCTTGCTGCCGACGATGCGCTGGCCGCTGTTCTGCAGCGCCCACTGGCGACCGAAGAGGGGATCGTTGGGCAGCACCCGGTAGTCGACGTACTGGTCCGGCTCGGCGCCGGTGATGCCGGGCATCCGGGCGGCCTTTCGCGCCGCCCGGCGGGGGTCCTGGGAGCGCGGGATCGAGAGCAGGCCGAGGCCGCGAACTCCAAGACGTCGATCGACCCGGGCGCCGATCCGGCCGGCCGCGGTCAGCTGTTGTGCGCGACCCAGCTGCGGGTTGAAGCGGACGATCAGGCGCCCGGGCACCAGGCCGCGCGGCCCGACAGGCTTGGTGGCAGCTCCGGCGGCGGGCACCCAGGCCCCCAGCCCGAGGGCAGCGGTAATCATCAAGTAGCGCCCCCAACCAAAGCTCATGGCCGGAGCCTAGATCATGGCCCCGGCCGGGGAAAGCCCGCGATCCGGTCTAGCGGGTCTGCGGAACGCCGAGTGGCGTAACGGTGCCGCCGCTCGCGGTTCGCTGCGGACGCGGAGGCCGGAATGCGAGCCTGACCACCAGGCCGAATCCACCGCTGGCGGCGCCGAGCGCCAGCAGCAGCGCGGCCGCCGGCACCGCTGTGAGCAGCGACAGTCCGGCGACCAGCATCGCGGCCAGGGCCAGCAGCGCGACACCGAAGGCGAGCGCAACTCCCCGACGCGCCGCCATCGTGACCTCTTCCAGGTGCACATTGGTCTTTCTCATGGCGCCAAGGTAGGCGCGAGGCTGGGGATTCGGGTTTATGAGTTGTGTATTTGAGGTTTACGAGTTGTGAAGCGGTCTATCGTTGCCAGGCATGGCAGATATCGGCTCCGGGCGCGCCGAGAGCGAGAACAAGCGGCTGGACCGCAACCTCGGGGAGCTGCTTCAAGAGCTGCGGGTCGCGCTTCCAGGCGTGCAGGTGCTGTTCGCCTTCCTGTTGACGATCCCGTTCAACCAGCGCTTCGCGCTGCTGACCACTGCCCAGGAGCGGATCTACCTCGGCACCCTGCTCAGCACCCTGGTCGCCGCGGTGCTGCTGATCGCCCCGACCGCCTATCACCGGATCACCTTCCGCAAGCAGCAGAAGGCTCACCTGGTGCTGCTCGCAAACCGGCTCGCGATCCTCGGCCTCGGCTTCCTCGCTCTGGCGATGACGGGGGTGGTGCTGCTGATCACCGACTTTCTCTTCAGCACCGTCGTGACCGTGATCTGCACCGCCTTCGCGGCGCTGATGTTCGCGACCTTCTGGTACGCGATGCCGCTCTGGCGCCGGGCTGCGCTCGAGGACGACGACCGCAGCTTCAGCGGCGACGAGTAGCGCGATCGTCCTGCAGGCCCTTGACCTCGGCCGCCAGCACCTCGACGTAGGGCACCGAGCCGGCGAAGCCACCCAGCATCTCGACGTCGGCCGCCCAGACCCTGGCCTTGACGTCGAGCGGCTGCACGAACCGCTTCGCCACCTCCTCGCCCTCCTCGGCGTAGGCGGAGCGCAGCGCCCGCACGTTGTTGAGCTTGTCGGCGGCGAAGATCGCCGCCGCGTCGGGACCGGCGGCGACGATGCGCTCGCGGTGGATCGCCTTGCGCCGCTCGTAGGGCTCGACCTCGGCGGTGTCGGTCATCGCCTCGACCAGCCCGGCGACGGTCTCTCCGAAGCGTTGGTCCAGCTCGGCGACCGTCGTGTCGCTGTCCTCGACGATGTCGTGCAGCAGCGCCGCCGCGACCAGCTTGGGCCCGAAGCCGGCCTTGCTGACGTCGCCTGCGACCGCGACCGGGTGCTCGACGTAGGGGCGGCCGTTGACCTTCTGCCGCTGGCCGGCGTGCTTGCTGAGCAGCAGCTCGTAGGCGTCGCGGGCGAGCGGTGTGGTCTCGATCGCCTGCGGCATGTCGGTGAAAGTTCGCACCAAGCGAGAATCTATCCGAGCAGCCGCGATCAGTCGAGCTCTCGAGAGCGGACCAGGCCGGGGGTCACGGCCTCTCCGTCGCCACCTCGGTCGGGGTGGTCGCGTTCGACGAACTGCCGCAGCCCCTCGGCCATCTCGGGGCTCTGCAGGAGGCGGTTGAAGCACTGCGCCTCGATCCGCAGCCCCTCCTCGAGCGGACGCCCGAAGCCGCGCACCGCGGCCTCCTTGTCGGTGTGGATCGCGGGTTGCGGGAGGGCCGCGATCTGCTCGGCCAGCTCCAGCGCGCGCTCGACGCAGGATCCACGCGGGGTGACCTCGTTGACGAGGCCGATCCGCTCCGCCTCGCGGGCGTCGATCACGCGGCCGGTGATGATCAGCTCCATCGCCCGGCCCATGCCGACGATGCGCGGCAGCCGCTGGGTGCCGCCGTCGCCGAGGCCGATGTTCCAGCGCCGGCAGGTGACCCCGAAGCTGGCGTTCTCGTCGGCGATGCGGATGTCGGCGAAGCAGGCCCACTCCAGGCCGCCCGCGTAGGCGACGCCGTTGACGGCGGCGATGATCGGCTTGTAGATGTCGGTCCAGCGCGAGGGCCCGATGATGCCGTCGCGCTCACCGCGGTCATGGGCCTCGATCTCCTCCGGCGTCCACCGCATCAGGGGCTCCTCGTCGGACTGCGGGTCCAGCGCGGCGATTGCCGCCTTGAGGTCGGCGCCGGCGCAGAAGGCGTCGGCGCCGGCACCGGTCAGGACCGCCACCAGCTGCTCGTCGTCGTCGCGGAAGCGGCCCCAGGCGTCGATCAGCTCGCGCGAGACCACCGGCCCGATCGCGTTCATCCGCTCGGGCCGGTTGATGGTGATCAGGGTCACCGGCCCGCGGCGCTCGAAGAGGATCTGCTCGAACTCGGACACCGCCCGGGAGGCTACAACCGGCCCGGGATCGCCCGGGCGTCGGCCTCAGGCGTATTCGGTCGAAGCGACCTTTTCGGCCGGGAGGTCGATCTCGCCGCGCTCGGCCCCCATCTCCAGCCCTGCCGGGTCGCCGCCGAGGTCGCGCCAGCGGTCGCGAGCCTCGCGGTAGAGGTCGTCGAGGAACTCGTCGGAGTGCAGCGGGTCGTGGTGAAACAGCACGGTGTGGCGGGCCTTGACGCGGCGCGCGAAGGCGAGGGTGTCGGAGAGCGCCGAGTGACCCCAGCCGACGTGGTCGGGGTACTCGGTGTCGGAGTACTGGCCGTCGTGGAAGAGCAGATCGGCGTCCTTGGCCAGGTCGAAGCCCGAGATCCACTCGTCGTCGAGCTGGTCGATCTCGGCGCCCAGCGCCGGCTCGTGGTCGGGGATGTAAGCCAGCGAGCTGCCGGCATCCTCGATCCGGTAGCCGAGGGTCGGGCCGCGGTGGGTGACCGAGGCGGCGCGAACCGTTGCCGGGCCGATCTCCCACTCGCTCTCCGGACAGTGGCGGAAGGAGACGTCGCAGGGCAGCTCGCGCACCTCGACCGGCGAGAGGGGCGCCGAGATGTAGCGGGCGATGCGATCGCGCAGCGAGGCTTCCGGAGAGGCCGGCCCCCAAAGCACGATCTCGGTCTGCGGCTTGAAGGCGGGCGCGAAGAAGACCAGCCCCTGGATGTGGTCGAGATGGAGATGGGTGAGCAGGATGTGCAGCCGCGCCGGCTCGTCGCCGAGGGCGAGCCCAAGGCTGCGGATCCCGGTGCCGGCGTCGAGGACCAGCAGTGAGCCGTCGGAGAGCGTCACCTGCACGCAGGAGGTGTTGCCGCCGTAGCGGATCGTCTCCGGACCGGGGGAGGGCACCGAGCCGCGGGTGCCCCACATCTTCACCTGCACCTAGCCGCCCACCTTGCCGTTGACGATCGGCCAGAAGAATGCGATGCCGCCGCGCGAGCCGTGCGGGGTGAGGATCGGCAGCGCCGAGACCTCGATCTCGTGCTGGGCGCCATCGGCGGAGCGAATCCGCATCCGCTCATGAGCCGGGCAGCCGTCGCGCACCGAGGCGACCAGTGGAAGCTCGTCGTAGGCAATCGGTTCGCCGCCCTCGTCGACCGGCCCGAAGACCGATCCCCACTGCGGTGCCCCTACCTTGCCGATCTCTTCGAAGCGCTTGCCGAGCAGTGCCCCGGCGGCCTCGTTGTAGAAGATCAGGACGCCCCCTTCGTCGACCAGGAACGCCGGCGTGGAGAGCGAGGAGATCAGGTTGCGGGCCAGGATCAGCTCGATCGGCTTTTGTCCTGCTTCCACGAAGGACACCTTACTCAGGACGCTAGGCCGGGCCGCAGGCATGGAAGCGTGAGGGTGATCACACATCAGGCCTGGACTTGCCGCGGCCCACGGCTCAGCAGAACCGTCGGGCGCCGGCCAGGTCGGTGGCCGGCGCCCGAGGCTCGCCCCTGGAGTTATCTGGAGCTCAGGACTCCGGCGGATGCACGCCCGCCGGGGTCAGCGCGTACCACGAGGCACCGAACTGCTTGAGGTCGTTGCCGTTGGCTTCGCCCGGCTTCTTGTCGCCGGCGTAGGTGTAGAGCGGCCAGCCGTTGTAGGTGGCCTCGGTGGTCCCGTCGCTGCGCTTGATCGTGCCCAGCTTCGAGGCCGATGCGCCCATCTGGGCCTTCGGCGTGCCGGTGGTCGTGGTCGGCGGCCAAACTGCCGCGCAGGCTCCCGAGCAGGTCGAGGTCGTTCCGCCCTGCTTGTCCTTCTCGAAGTAGTAGAGGGTGTTGCCCTTCGAGTCGACCAGGATCTTGCCCAGCTTTGGGTTGTTGGCGACCGCGATCACGGCGGCGGCGCCGCCGCTCGCCGGGGCGCTGGCGGGCTTCGTCGAGGATCCGCCGCCGCCGTAGAGGCCACCGCCACCGCCACCGCCGCCACCGCTGGCGCTGCTGTTGTCGTTGCTGCTGCTTCCGCAGCCGGCGGCGATGACCGCCAGAGCCAGGACCGCGATCGCCAGGCCCGAGACCGCGAGCTTGCTCGTGGTCGCTCTCATCAGCTGTACTCCTTCTCTGTCGTTTTCGGGTTCGAAGCTGCTTCGGCGCCGACGCCGTGGCGCAGCGGTGCGGTGAAGGTCCGGTTTCCGGCCCGCACCCCGACGGCGCGCGCGGCCGAGAGGTCGAGGGCTGCCGTCAGCACCGCAGCGTCGCGGCCGGCGCCGTAGCGGTAGCGGAACGAGCCCGCCGGGACCCGGCTGCCGTCGGCGCGGCGCAGGAAGACCCGGCACAGCGTGCCGGAGCGGATGCCGCTGACGTCCATCCGGATCTGGGTCCCGAACGGGCGTGGCTGCAGGGTCGCCGCGATCGCGACTCCTCGTGGCAGCGAGCGGAAGCTCACCTGCTGGGAGTTGCTCGAGCCGCCGCCGCCCAGGACAACCAGCGCCAGCAGCACCGCTGCCGTCGCGGTCGCGGCGACGGCGCCGAAGGCAAATTCGAAGCGACGGCGCCGGCGCACGCGACGGACCTTGCCCTCGCGGCCGATTCTCGATGCGATGCGGTCGCCGAGCTCGGCCGGCGGGAGGTGGGAGGTGCCGAGCCGGGAAGGATCGGCGAGCGGCAGAAGCTCGGCCATCGGCATCAGCCACTCGACCTCCGAACGGCAGGCCTCGCAGCCGTCGACGTGGGCCCGGGTCGACGCCTGCTCGTCGGCGGGCAGCTGGCCGAGCACGTAGGCGCCGAGGCTCTCGCGCCATTCGCGGCAGGCTTCAGCCGTCATAGCCGAGCTCCTCGAGCGCGTTGCGCAGGGCCCGCAGTCCGTAGTAGACGCGGGACTTCACGGTTCCCTCCGGGACTCCGAGCTCCGTCGCCACCTCGGCGTAGGGGCGGCCGCGGTAGTAGGTCTCGAGCAGGACGCGCCGGTGCTGGTCGCCGATCCGCCGCAGCGCCTCCTCGACCTGCCAGGAGAGCAGGATCTGTTCCAGCGGCTCGTGCCCGACCTCCGGCGTCCCGGTCGCGATCGTCGGGCGGGCGGCACGGGCGCGGCCAAGGTCGATGACGACGTTGCGCAGGATCGCGAACAGCCAGGTGCGCAGCGAGCCCAGCTCGGGATCGAAGCGCTCGCCGGCCCGCCAGGCGCGCAGGAAGGTCTCCTGGACCGCCTCCTCGGCCAGGCCGCTGTCGCCCAGCGAGCGCATCGCGAACCCGTAGAGCTCGCCTGAATGCGCGGCGTAGGCCTCGCGGACCTCTCGCTCGTCGCTGAGGGCGTGGGCTGGCATCTCAAGCGAAGTGTTCACCTTGGCTGCTCACCGTGCCGGGATACGGATCGCAGGCGGGCAGGGTTCAAGTGCGGCGGCCGCAGGAGATTCGGCAGGCGGCGAAGTCGCCGCAACAGCCGGGCGGGCGTGCCGCACGCCCATTGGATGAGATCAGAGAGCGGGTGCCGCCGGCGCCCCCCGGGCGCCGGCGGCGGCAGGCGTAGTGCCTAAGAAGGCTCCCTCTACAGCTTGCCGATCTTGAAGATCTTCGTCCCGCAGTCGGGGCAGGTCCCCTGGATAGCTGGGCGACCATTCTTCATCGTCACCTGCTGGGGGTCCTTGATCTCGACCTTCTTACGCTCCTTCACGCAATAACCCTCGGGCATAGGAGGAGCCTCCTTTCAATGCCGCCATCGGCATTCTCGTGGTTACCCACGAGGTCGGATTGGCCGAATGTAGACCAATCGTCAGACGCCCACGCACGCGCAGGCGTGGATTTTGCGGCAATTGTTACTTGCCGTTGTTGCCGTTGCCGTTGCCACCGCCGGCCCCGCCGCTGGGCGTGGTGGTGGTTCCGGTCCCTGTTCCCGTGCCTGGCGTAGGCGTGGGCACGGTGGGGACGGCAGGCGTCGCAGCGGCCCTGCTGGCCGCCTGCTGGAGCTGTTTGATGTCGCCCTGCAGCTTCTGCACCTGTGCCTGCAGCTGGCTCGCGGTCGCGTTGGCGCTGCCCGCCTGTGAGCGGGCGGCGTTGACGCTGCCCTGCAGCGCCTTGACGTCGGTGGCGGTGTTGTCGGCCTGTTGCTTGACCGCGTCGATCTCGTTGCGCAGGGCGCCGACGTCGCTGTTGGAGGCGCTCTGGTGCTTGGCGTCGAGGGCCAGATAGATCGCCGCCCCCGAGACGCCGATCGCGACCGCGGCCAGCACGAGGCCGATCCGCGAGCGCACGTTCAGCGTCCGATCGACGTCGCCCAGCCAGCCACGGATGCCGTCGAGTCGCTCGGCCATCTCCTCCTGCGTCGGCCTGGCGGCGCCGGGCGTACCCGGCCGCGTCGCCGCGGTGCCGGCGGGCGCCGGCTTCGCTGCGGGAGCCGCCGGGCCGGTCAGGCCGGCGGTCGGGGCCGGGGCGCCTGCTTGGGCGCCGGGCGAGGTCCCGGCCGCGGTCACCGGGGTGGCGTTCGGGGCCGGCGGGGGCGGTACGGGCTGCTGCGCGGTTCCCTGCAGCTTCGCCGTCGCCGTCTCGTCGCCGGGCTTGGCCTCCGGGGTCGCTTCGGGGGCCTTCTCGTCGCCCTTGCCGCTGCCGCGTTTGCGCAGGATGGCCACAGAGCCAAGTTAACGCACTCCTTCGGTCAGATAGCGTCCACTTGTGCAGTGCCGCGAAACGCAGTGGAGCGGCAGAGGCATGTCAGGCGGCCGAAGGCCGCCGCAAGTAATTCAACGAAGCTCGACCACAAGCTCGACCGTCAAGGAGACCAGCGAATGCCCGAAGCAGTGATCGTCGACACCGTCCGCACGCCGATTGGCCGCGCCTTCAAGGGCTCGCTGGCCGGCCTTCGCCCCGACGAGATGGGCGCCTACGTCGTCGACGAGCTCTTGGAGCGCAACCCCGACGTGGCTCCTGACAGCGTCGAGGAGGTCTTCTGCGGCTGCGGAATGCCGCAGGGGCTGCAGGCCTTCAACATCGGCCGGATCATCGTCCTGCTCTCGAAGAAGCTGCCGATCGAGGTCAACGGGGTCACGATGTCCCGTTACTGCGCCTCCAGCCTGGACTCGATCCGTCACGCCGCCAACGCGATCCGAGCCGGCGAGGGCGACACCTACATCGCCGCCGGCGTGGAGTGGGTGAGCCGCTACAACGAGCGCACCGAGCCGGCCGGCGCCGACGATCGCAACGAGAACCTGCTCGGCAACGACGGCCAGCCGAACGCCTACATCGACATGGGGCTGACGGCCGTGAACGTCGCCAAGCGCTACGAGGTCAGCCGCGCGGACATGGACAAGTACGCCCAGCGCTCGCAGGAGCTCGCCGTGCAGAGCCAGGAGGACGGCTTCTTCGACCGCGAGATCGTCCCGGTGACCCTGCCCGACGGCACCGAGGTCGCAAAGGACGACGGACCGCGCCCCAGCTCGACGCTGGAGAAGCTCTCGCAGCTCGACGAGGCCTTCGAGGGCGGGGGCGGGGTGACCGCCGGCAACTCCTGCCCGCTCAACGACGGTGCCGCGGCCGTGCTGGTGATGTCCGAGGAGAGGGCCAAGGAGCTGGGTCTGAAGCCGCGGGCGAAGATCGTCACCGCCGCCACCCATGGCAACGAGCCCGAGTACATGGGCGTGGCCCCGATCGGGGCGATCAAGACCGTGCTCGACCGGGCCGGGATGACGATCGACCAGATCGGTACCGTCGAACTCAACGAGGCGTTCGCGGCCCAGGTGATTCCGATCATGGACGAGTGCGACATCCCGCTCTCCAAGCTCAACACTCACGGCGGCGCGATCGCCCTTGGGCACCCCTTTGGGATGACCGGGGCGCGGATCATGGGAACGTTGCTCAACGCGATGGAGACCGACGATCACGAGGTCGGCCTGGAGACGATGTGCGTCGCCGGCGGCCAGGGCGAGGCGATGATCGTCGAGCGGCTCAACTAGCGGCCGTCTTCGACGTCCGCTGAGTTGCGCCACCCTGGGCGCATGCTGCAGGTGACCCTTCTCTGCTCCGACGAGGACTGCGCCGAGCTGCGCGAGGTCGTCGTCGACTCGCTCGACGAGCTCGACGGGCTCGGCTGCGAATGCGGCTACGGCTTCGTCCTGCTGCGGGTCGCCGAGCTCGCCCCGGCCTAGGCGGCCCTCGAAACCCGGCGGCCGGGCGCCTACACTTGAGGGGTAAAGGAACGCCGTTTGAGCCCCCGCACCGCATCCAGATCGACCCCGGCCGCAAGCAAGCCCTCCGGGCAGCCCGGTAGGCCCTTCGCCGAGCGGCCGCCCGAGGCCTGGGTGAGGCTGCTGCGCGGCCACGCCGGACTGACCCGCCGCATGGACGCCACCCTGCGCGAACACCATGGCCTGAACCTGAACGAGTTCGAGGTGCTGCTGCAACTGCGCAACGCCGACGAGGGGCGCCTGCGCCGGGTCGACCTCGCGCAGCGGCTGGTCATCACCCAGGGCGGCATCACCCGGCTTCTGTCCGGGCTCGAGAGCCAGGGACTGGTCGAGAGGCAGAGCTGCAAGACGGACGCGAGGGTGGTCTATGCCGCCCTGACCAGGGACGGCGAGGCGAAGCTGGTGGCGGCCCGCGAATCTCACCTCGACGACGTACGGAGCCTGTTCAGCGACCGCTTCGACGACGCCGAGCTGGAGCAGCTTGCCCGGCTTCTCTCCCGGCTCGACCCCGGAGGCCCCTCGGCGGACAGCTGTTGAGGATGGTGCGGCCTCAGAGCCGCTGCCGGATCCTGCGCTCGGCCCGGGTCCTGGCGCCGCCGGGGACCGCCCTGCCGAGCCGGGCGCGGTTGCGGGTCACCCAGGCGTAGGCGCGCTCGGTCAGGCGCGGGAAGCGCTCGACCGCGGCGGCGAGCCGCCGGCCGCACGGGAGCTCGCGCAGCAGCGGCGCCGCCGCTGCGCCGGCGGAAGTCCGCTTCCCGTCGCGGTCGACGAAGTGCCACGACGCCAGCCGGCGCTCCGGATCGAGATCGGAGAGCAGCCGTGCGCCCTCGTCCGAGCCGATCGCCAGCGGCCGCAGGCGGCCGCCGCGGTCCCAGGCCAGGATCTTCGCCAGCGACCAGCGGCAGAAGCCGCAGTCAGCGTCGTAGAGGACGACCGGAAGCTCAATCCTCGAAGAGGGCCCAGCCATAGGAACCGCGCTTGAGCGCCAGCTTGGCGATCGCGACCATGCGCTCGTCGTCGTTGTCCTCGACCTGGTCCAGAGCCGACTTGACCCGCCCGGCGGCGCGGGTGCAGAAGGTGTCGGCGATGTAGATCTCCTGCCCGGAGACCTCGGCGCCCTGGTCGGTGAGGATCGAGGTGACCCGGGAGAGCAGCGCCACCTGGGCGAAGACGTCCGAGACCGCGTCGGAGAGGCGCTTCTGCTGAAACTGGCGCTCGACGATCTCCTTGCGATGCTCGCGCAGCAGCCCCTCGCTGACGTCGCGCAGCCGCTTGACCTGGTCGGCGACCGCGTCTGCCTGCTTGGAGATCTCCGGGTGGGCGCGGCTGATCCGGTCGGGCCTGACCTCGCGCTGGATGCGGCCGCTTACGTAGTCGACCACCACCCCCAGCGAGCCGAGCGGGTCGCCGAGCTCGAGCTCCCCGAGGCCGGACAGCTGCTCGCCGAGCGGCTTGACCCCGGTCAGGGCGATGAAGGCGCGCAGGACGTCGTTGGCGCCCTCGAAGATCGGGAAGATGCGGATGTCGCGGAGGATCTTCTCGTAGGGCTCGTCGCGCATGTAGCCGGCGCCGCCCTTCAGCTGCATCGCTCGGTTGGCCGCATACCAGAGGAACTCGGTCCCCGAGACCTTGCAGATCGCCGACTCGAGCGAGTAGTCGGGGACGCCTGCGTCGACCATGCCGCAGGTCAGGTAGGCCATCGACTCGAGCCCGAACAGGTAGGAGACCATCCAGGCGATCTTGTCCTGGACCAGCTCGAAGTCGGCCAGCGGACGGCCGAACTGGCGCCGCTGCGTGGTGTGCTCGATCACCCGGTCCAGGAGCCCCTTGGTGGCGCCGACCGAGCCGGTGCCGAGGCTGAGGCGCCCGTTGTTGAGCACGTGCATGGCGATGTGAAAGCCATCACCCGGCTCGCCGAGCACGTTGGAGGCCGGGACCTTGACGTCGTTGAAGTAGAGGCGGCGGAGGTCGTTGCCGCGCAGGCCCATCGTGTCGTAGCGCTCGCCGACCTCGAAGCCGTGCATGCCCTTTTCGAGGATCAGCGCGATGTGGCGGTCGGAGCCGCCGACTTCGGCCCGGGCGAAGGTGACGAAGACGTCGCCCTTGCCGCCGTTGCCGATGTAGCGCTTCTCGCCGTTCAGCACCCAGGAGCCGTCCGCCTGCTCGACCGCCCGCGACTGCAGGTGGTAGGCGTCGGAGCCCGCCTCGGGCTCGGTCAGGGCGAAGCCGGCGAGCTTGCGGCCTGCCGCGAGGTCGGGAAGGAAGCGCTCCTTCTGCTCGTCGGAGCCGAAGATCACGATCCCCTTCATCCCGATCGACTGGTGGACTCCCATCACCACCGAGAGGGTCCCGTCGATCTGGGCGAAGGTCTCGAAGACCCGGCAGTAGCCGGTCTGGCTCAGCCCCTGGCCGCCGTACTCCTCCGGCACGTAGAGGCCGCAGAGCCCGCGCTCACCCAGCTGGCGCACGAGGTCGTCGCCGAGCCAGCGCTTCTCCTCGATCTCGGCCGGGTCGATGTCCTCGGCGAGCTCGCGCAGCGAGGCGTTGAGCGCCCGGATCCGGTCCTGCTCGTCCGCCTCCGGCTTCGGGAAGGGGAAGACCATCTCCTCGTGGATCTCGCCCAGGAAAAGCGACTTGGCAAACGAGGAGACCTCTTCCCCCGCGGCCGGCCTTTGGGTCGTGGTCGCTGCCTCCATCGCACCGGCGAGACTACCCGCGACCCGTCCCCGCCCGCCCGGCAGCTAGCGTCAGCGGCCCCAGAGAGCCCAGGCAAGGAAGGAAGGCCGTGGAAGAGCTCAAGACGATCAGCTATGAGACCGAGGGACGCGTCGCGCGCATCACCCTCGACCGCCCCGAGCACGGCAACGGGATCACGCTCGAGATGCCGACCGAGATCGCCGCCTGCACCGAGCGCGCCAACCTCGACCCGGCGATCCACGTGATCGCCCTGGCCGGCAACGGAACCGGCTTCTGCGGCGGCTACGACCTCGCCGCCTCGGCCGAATCGTGGAGCGAGGCCGGCGACGCCGCCCCCGAGGGCTCGCCCCTGGACCCGGCGGTGATCGCCCGCAACCACGCCCCCGAGACCAACTGGGACCCGGTCGTCGACTTCCAGATGATGCGCCGCAACGTGCGCGGCTTCATGAGCCTGTTCGAGTCCGAGAAGCCGGTGATCTGCAAGGTCCACGGCTATTGCGTCGCCGGCGGCACCGACATGGCGCTCTGCTCCGACCTGCTGGTCGTCGCCGAGGACGCCAAGATCGGCTATCCGCCGGCCCGCGTCTGGGGCTCGCCGACGACCGCGATGTGGGCGCACCGGATCGGCGTCATGCGCGCCAAGCGGCTGCTTCTGACCGGCGACTCGCTGACCGGCGCCGAGGCGGCGGAGTGGGGGCTGGCGACCGAGGCGGTCGCGCCGGGGCGGCTCGACGAGCGCTTCGAGCAGCTGCTGGAGCGGGTCGCGCGGCTGCCGCTCAACCAGCTGGTGATGATGAAGCTGCTCACCAATCAGGTGCTGGAGGCGCAGGGGCTTCGAGCCACCCAGCTGCTGGGGACCTTCTTCGACGGAATCACCCGCCACACCGAGGAGGGGCACGGGTTCGTGCGCCGCGCGGCCGAGTCCGGCTTCAAGGAGGCGGTACGCGAGCGCGACGAGCCGTTCGGCGACTTCGGGATGGAGGGCTACGGGGTGAGCGGCCGATGAGCGACGCATCCGGCAACCCGGAGGTCAGTGTCGAGATGGTCCGCGAGCGGCTCGTCGGCACCTTCCCCGGCGACCTCGGCATCGAGCCGCTGGAGATATCCGAGCAGCGTTCGCGCGGGCGGCTGCTCGTCGACCGGCGCCACCTGCACCCGGGCGGCTATGTGCACGGCGGCGTCTGGGCGGCATTCGCCGACACCGTCGCCGCCTGGGGCACGTGGAGAAACATGCCGCCTGGACATGACTTCACGACCCTGGAGCTGAAGCTGAACGTCTTCGCCGCCGCCCGGGTCGGCGACGAGCTGCTGGCGACCGCGACGCCCAAGCACCGCGGCCGGCGCACCCAGGTCTGGTCGGTCGACATCCACCGCGAGGAGCGCGAGGTGGCGATGTTCACCCTGACCCAGTTCGTCATCGGTCCGGGCTAGCGGCAGGTTGCGCCGCCGGGCGCGGCGTGTGGATCGGCGCCGGCTCGTCGGGGTGGAACTCCGACAGCTGCGGCCCCTCGAGCCGCTGGATGTAGGGCAGGCGCCAGAGGACGCTGGCCAGCACCAGGCCGAGCGCCGCTGAGAGCAGGGCCAGGAACCACTGGCCCGCCTGCAGCAGCGTGAGGTCGAAGAAGGTGCGCACCGGGGCGGCGGCGAGGAAGAGCGCGTAGAGCGCTCCCAGCCCCGCGACCAGGGCCAGCATGTAGCTCTGGATCGCGATGTGCTCGCGGCCCGGCCCGCGCTCGAGCAGCAGCACGAAGCAGAGGCCGAGCACGATCAGCGTCGTCGTCGCCGCGGTGCGGCCGTCGTCGAGCGAGCCGCCGAAGACGGTGTCGACGAAGAAGAAGGAGAGGATCGAGGCGATCGCGATCGCGATCCCGGCCGGGACCGCGAAGGCGGCCAGGGCGCGCAGCAGCCGGCCGCGGTAGAGCGGCCCGTCGGAGGGGGCCAGTGCGAGGACGAAGGAGGGAATCCCGATCGTCAGCAGGGCCGCCAGGGTGAGGTGGCGGGGGAGGAAGGGAAAGGCGAAGCCGGGGACGGCGACGAGGATGATCAGCGCCGCCGCATAGACCGTCTTGGTCATGTAGAGGCGGCCGAGGCGGTGGATGTTGCGGGCGATGCGGCGGCCCTCGCCGACCGCCAGCGGGAGGCGCGAGAACTGGTCCGTGAGCAGGACGATGTCGGCGACGCCCTTGGTCACCTGGGTGCCGGAGCCCATGCCGACGGCGAGCCTGGCCCGCTTCAGCGCCGGCACGTCGTTGACGCCGTCGCCGATCATCGCCGTGAACCGGCCGGCGCCCGACAGCGCCCCGACGAGGGCGCTCTTCTGGTCGGGGCGGATGCGGCAGAAGATCGTGTTGCGCCGCGCCGCCTCGGCCAGCCCGGACTCGTCGTCGGGCAGCTGTGAGCCCTCGATCACCCCCGCGTCCTCGGGAACGCCGACGGCGCGGGCGACCGCGACCACGGTCTCGCGGGCGTCGCCGGAGATCAGCTTCAGGTCGACCTGCTGCTCGCGCATCTGGGCGATCGTCTCCGCCGCATCGGGGCGCAGCGTCTCCTCGAGCACGACCAGGGCGAGGGCGGTGAGCGGCGGCGGCGGCTCGGCCGCGGGGTCGCGTGGCAGCGGCGCCCGCGCCTCGCCGAAGGCCAGCACCCGCCGGCCAGCGGAGCCCTGGCGCTGCAGGGTGTTCTCCAGCACCGGGGAGAGCTCGAGCGCGCCCGCCGCCTTGAGCACGTCCGGCGCCCCGAGCACGTAGCTCTGACCGTCGATCGTCAGCCCGCTCCACTTCCACTGCGATGAGAACGGGACCTCGGCGCTGACCTTCTGCGGCCGGTCGGGATAGCGGTCGGCGATCGCCTGCAGGGAGCGGTTGCGGTCGGCGGCGCTGGCCGCGTAGCGGGCCAGCGCCTCGTGGGCGTGGGCCTGGTTGGCGGAGTCGGCGACCTCGATCGAGGAGAGCTGCAGCTCGCCGTCGGTCAGGGTGCCGGTCTTGTCGATGCAGATCGTGTCGACCGCGGCCAGCGCCTCGGTGGCGCTCATCTGCTGGACCAGGGTGTCCATCTTCGCCAGCCGCACCGCGGCGACGGCGAGGGTGACGCTCATCAGCAGCACCAGTCCCTCGGGGATCAGGGTGATCAGCCCCGCGGTCGCGGTCTGCGCCGCCTGGTGCAGCTCGGTGTGGCGAACGCTGAGCATGAACAGCAGTACCGCCGCCAGCGGCAGCATCAGCCAGGTCGAGGCGAGCAGGACCCGGTTCACCTCCTCCTGCAGCGGTGAGGGAGGGTGGCGGAAGGCGCGCGCCTCGCCGGCGAGCCTGCCGGCGTAGCTGTGCTCGCGGACCGCGTCGACCTCGTAGAAGCCGGCCCCGGCGATGCAGTAGGAGCCCGAGAGGACACGCTCGCCGCTCGACTTGCGGACTCCGTCGGCCTCCCCGGTCAGGACCGACTCGTCGAGGGTCAGCCCGCGCGAGCGGACCACCTCTCCGTCGGCGACCAGCTGGTCGCCCGGCTGCACCTGGACGACGTCGCCGGGCACGACCTCCTCGGCGATCAGTTCCTGCACCCGCCCGTCCCGCACCACCCGGCCCTTGGGCGCGACCAGGACCGCGAGGTGGTCGAGGACCTCCTTCGCCTTCAGCTCCTGGCGGATGCCGATGTAGCTGTTGACGATCGCGATCAGGCCGAAGAGGGCGTCCGCGAACAGCCCCAGACCCACCACGACGACGAAGAAGACGCCGAGGATCAGATTGAAGAGGGTGAAGACGTTGCCGGCGACGATGCTCGACGTCGAACGGCTCGAGGTCTCCGGCGGCGGTCCGAGGCGCTGCAGCCGCCGCGCCGCCTCCGCGCTGCTGAGCCCGACGTCTGCCGCGACTTCCGCCATGAATCATCTATACCGGAGCCCCGTCGCGCCGCGGGTCGCGGCACCGGCTGCCGCTACCATCGCCGCCGGTTCGGGTTGGGGAGCCAGGTATCAATGCGAAGGGCATGGACAGCAGGCGTGGCGCTGGTCGCCGCATTCGTTTTCGCGGCCCCCGCGGCGGCGCTCGCCCAGGTGAGCGCCGGTGACGCGGTGGTCGCCGATCCCAACTCCTTCGGCGGCAACGGCGGCCTGATCGACCTCGATCCGGACAGCGGGGCCCAGCGGACGATCTCCAACGACGCGATCGCGGCCGAGGATCTCTTCCGCGACCCGACCGGGGTCACATTCGACCCGGTCAGCGGCTCGCTGATCGTCGCCGACCCGAATGCCTTCGGCGGCAGCGGCGGCCTGATCAAGGTCGATCCCGAGACTGGCCAGCAGTCGCCCCTGGCCAGCAACGCGGGCTCGACGCAGAAGCTCTTCGTCGACCCGACCGGGGTCACGCGCTCGCCCTCGGGGACCCTCTACGTCACCGATCCCAACGCTTTCGGCGGCAGCGGCGGAGTGATCGCCGTCGATCCGGACAGCGGCCAGCAGTCGGCCGTCTCCAGCAACTCGATCTCGCCCCTGGCGCTGTTCTCCAATCCGCAGGGCATCGCGATCGAATCCGGCGGCGGGATCCTCGTCGCCGACCCCGACTCCCAGGTGCCGATGGCCGGTCCGCAGGGGGCGATCATCGCCGTCGACCCGGCGACCGGAGCCCAGCGGCTGATCACCAGCAACGCCAGCTCCCAGGCCGATCTGTTCGGCGATCCATCCGGGGTCGCGGTCGAGACGCCGGGGACGCTGCTGGTCGCGAACACGGGCGCCGTCGCCAACTCGACCGGGGTCATCCTCGTCAACCGCTCCAGCGGCCAGCAGTACGCGCTCTCCACCGACGCGATCTTCACCAAGCCGACCGGGATCGCGATGGACCTCGATGGCCATGCCCTGGTCGCCGACAGCAATGCCTTCGGCGGCAACGGCGGCGTGATCCGGATCGACCCGGTGACCGGGACGCGGACGGCGCTCTCGGGCAATCCCAACGTCCCCGACGCCCTGTTCGTCGACCCGAGCGGAATCACCGTCGTGCCTCCGACCTGCCTCGGCCGCTACGCGACGATCGTCGGCACCGAGGGAGCCGACGCGATCACCGGGACCGCCGGGGCCGACGTGATCTCCGGCCGCGGCGGCGACGACATCATCGACGGCGGCGGCGGCGGCGATCTGATCTGCGGCGACAACGGGCGCGACCGGCTGATCGGCCATGACGGAAAGGACAGCTTCCTCGGCGGTCGCGGCTCCGACGTGATCCTGGGCGGAAACGGAGCCGACATCGCCAAGGGCCAGCTCGGCAGCGACAAGATCGACGGCGGGCGCGGAAACGACAGGCTCTACGGCCAGCAGAAGCGCGACGTCTTGGTCGGCGGCAAGGGCAACGACCGCCTCTTCGGCGGCGCCGGGCGCGACAAGCTGCGCGGGGGCCCCGGTCACGACAGGTTGCGGGGCGGGCCCGGCAAGGACATCGCCCAGCAGTAACCGGGCGGTGCCTTTTCAAATAGGGTTCGGCGCCGAATGGCGCTGAAGCTGGGCCTCAACCTCGGCTACTGGGGGATCGGCCCCAAGGGACAGGAGGCGGTCGAGATCGTTCGGCACGCCGAGGGCCTTGGCTACGAGTCGGTCTGGGTCGCCGAGTCCTACGGCTCCGATGTCGTCAGCGTCCTCGCCTGGCTCGCCGCCCAGACCGAGACGATCAAGCTCGGCGCCGCGATCATGCAGGTCCCGGCGCGGCCGCCGGCCGCGGCGGCGATGGCCGGCTGCACGATCGATGCGCTCTCGAACGGGCGCTTCATCTTCGGCTTCGGGCCCTCCGGCCCCCAGGTCTCCGAGGGCTGGTACGGGGTGCCCTACGCGAAGCCCTGGGGCCGCACCCGCGAGTACGTCGAGGTCGTGCGCGAGATCGTCGCCCGCGCGGGGCCGCTGGAGTACCAGGGCGAGCACTACCGGCTGCCGCTCGCCGAGGGCGAGGGCAAGGCGCTGAAGCTCAACTTCCATCCCCTGCGCAACCGGATCCCGATCTTCCTCGGCGCGATCGGGCGCAAGTCGGTCGAGCTGGCGGCTGAGATCGCTGACGGCTGGATCCCGATCTTCTCCAATGCCGAGGCCTTCGAAGCGGCCTGGGGCGAGCACCTCGAGGCTGGCTTTGCGAAGGGCGGCCGCAGCCGCGAGGACCTCGAGATCTCGCCGACCCTGCAGGTGGCGATCGACGGCGACCTCGACGCCGCGCGCGGGATCGTCAAGGCCGGGCTGCTGCTGTATTTCGGCGGCATGGGAAGCCGCAAGACCAACTTCTACGTCGACCTCGCGCACCGCTTCGGCTTCGGCGAGGTCGCCGACGAGGTCCAGAGCAAGTACCTGGACGGTGACCGCGAGGCCGCCTACGCGGCGATCACCGACGAGGTCGCCGACGCGACCTCGCTGGTCGGAACCGAGGAGCAGGTGGCGGAGCGGATCGAGCGCTACCGCGAGGTCGGCGTCTCGCGGCTGATTGTCTCCCCGGTCCAGTTCGAGGCCGGCGAGCGGATGCACACCCTCGAGCGGCTCGCCGCGCTGGCCGGCGCCGAGGCGCCGATCGCGTAGGCTGCGCGACTCTCGTCGATGAGGATTGGGGTCCCGAAAGAGTCCGTGGAGGGGGAGCGCCGAGTGGCGCTGGTCCCCGACGTGGTCACGTCGCTGCGCAAGTCCGAACTCGACGTCGCGGTCGAGTCCGGCGCCGGTGCCGGCGCCGGCCATCCGGACGAGGAGTACAGCGAGGCCGGGGCCGACGTCGGCGGCGCCGATGCGGCTTGGGGTGCCGACGTCGTGCTGCGGGTCGCCGTCCCCAGCCGCGAGGAGATCGGCCGCCTCGGCAAGGGTCAGGTCCTGATCGGCCACCTGGCGCCGCTGACCTCTCCGGAGACGACGAAGGCGCTGGCGGAGTCGGGCGTGACCAGCTTTGCCATGGAGTCGATCCCCCGCATCACCCGGGCCCAGGCGATGGACGCCCTCAGCTCGCAGGCCAACGTCGCCGGCTACGCCGCGGCGCTGCTCGCCGCCACCGAGGCGGGGCGCTTCTTTCCGATGATGACCACCGCCGCCGGCACCGTGGCCCCGGCCAAGGTCCTGGTGCTCGGCGCCGGGGTCGCGGGCCTGCAGGCGATCGCCACGGCGCGGCGCCTGGGCGCGATCGTCACCGGCTTCGACATCCGCCGTGCCGCCTGGGAGCAGATCGCCAGCCTCGGCGGCCGCCCGCTGGAGCTCGACTTCATCCCCGACGCCGAGGACGAGGGCGGCTACGCGCGGCCGCTGACCGATGAGGAGAACGAGCAGGTGCGCGAGGCGCTGACCGAGAACGCCGCCAAGCAGGACGTGATCATCACCACCGCCCAGATCCCGGGCCGTCCGGCGCCGTTGCTGATCACCGACGCGGCGGTGCGGGGGATGCAGCCGGGCTCGGTGATCGTCGACATGGCCGCCGACTCGGGGGGCAACGTCGAGCCCTCGAAGCCCGGCGAGACGGTGGACGTGGACGGCGTCAAGGTGATCGGCCCCAGCAACCTGCCGAGCGAGATGGCGACCCACGCCTCGCAGCTCTACGCCAAGAATGTCGAGAACCTGCTCGGGCTGCTGGTCGACGAGGAGGGCAACCTGAAGCTGGACTTCGAGGACGAGATCGTCGCCGGCGCCTGCATCACCCACGAGGGCGAGATCCGCAACGAGCGCGCCCGCGAGGTCGCGGAAGAAGGAGGCGGCGAATGACCCTTGCGACCGAGTTCGTGATCTTCGCGCTGGCGGCGTTCGCCGGCTTCAACGTCATATCCAAGGTCCCGACGACGCTGCACACGCCGCTGATGTCGCAGACCAACGCGATCCACGGCATCGTCCTGCTCGGCGGGCTGATCGTCATCGGCGCCTCCGACCGGGCGCTCGACGAGACGATCGGCGTGATCGCGATCGCCTTCGGGACGATCAACATCGTCGGCGGGTTCTTGGTCACCGATCGCATGCTCGGCATGTTCACCCGCAAGCCGAAGCCAAAGGCGGCCAAGGAAGCCGACGCGGAGGCAGCTGACGAATGATCGTCGCCTCGCTATCGCCGACCTCGTCGGCGATCACCTACCTCTACATCGTCGCCTTCTCGCTCTTCATCTACGGGCTCATGCAGGGCACCCAGCCGACGACCGCGAAGCGCGGCAACGCGATCGCCGCCGTCGGGATGGCGATCGCGATCGTCGCCACCCTGCTGCGCAGCGACATCCACCACTGGGGGCTGATCGTGCTCGGGCTCGCGATCGGCACCGCGGTCGGGGTCCCGGCGGCGCGCCAGGTGAAGATGACCGCGATGCCGCAGATGGTGGCGCTGTTCAACGGCGTCGGCGGCGGCGCCGCGGCGCTGATCTCCTGGGCCGAGTTCCGCCACCAGCTCGATCTCGGCGGCGACATCCCGCTCGACATCCTGATCCCGATCCTGTTCTCGATGGTGATCGGCTCGATCTCCTTCTGGGGATCGAACATCGCCTTCGGAAAGCTGCAGGAGATCCTCCCCGGGCGCCCGATCCTGATCCCCGGCCAGCACATCTTCAACGGCGCCCTGCTGGCCGGGATCCTCGCCGGCTGCACGGTGCTGGCGGTCGATCATGGATCCGATCCCTCCCAGGCGCTGTTCATCGCCGTGCTGATAGCCGCCGGGGTGCTGGGCAACTCGTTCGTGCTGCCGATCGGCGGCGCCGACATGCCGGTCGTGATCTCGCTGCTCAACGCCTTCACCGGCCTGGCCGCCGCGGCGGCGGGCTTCGCGCTCGACAACGTGGCCCTGATCGTCGCCGGGACCCTGGTCGGCTCCTCGGGAACGATCCTCACGATCGAGATGAGCCAGGCGATGAACCGCTCGATCGGCAACCTCCTCTTCTCAGGTTTCGGCGCCCCCTCGGCGGTCGGAGGCGCGCCCGGGGAGGAGCGCCCCCACAAGTCGATGGGTGCGGCCGACGCCGCGATCGCGATGGCCTACGCGGACCAGGTCGTCGTCGTGCCCGGCTACGGCATGGCCGTCGCCCAGGCCCAGCACGCGGTCAAGGAGATGGCCGACGAGCTGGAGAAGAAGGGAGTCACGGTCCAGTACGCGATCCATCCGGTGGCCGGCCGGATGCCGGGGCACATGAACGTGCTGCTTGCCGAGGCCGATGTGCCCTACGAGCAGCTGCGCGAGATGGCCGAGATCAACCCTGAGATGCCGCAGACCGACGTCGCGATCGTGATCGGTGCCAACGACGTCACCAACCCGGCCGCCAAGGACAACGCCGACAGCCCGATCTACGGGATGCCGATCATCGAGGTCGACCAGGCCCACCAGGTGATCGTCCTCAAGCGCTCGATGAGCCCCGGCTTCGCCGGCATCGACAACGACCTCTTCTACCACGAGAAGACCTCGATGCTGTTCGGCGACGCGAAGGCATCGGTCGGCGAGATCACCGCCGAACTGGAAAATCTCTAGCGGCGCCGCGGCTATTTGCCGCTGAGCAGGAAGCCCTGGAAGAAGCAGTCGTTCGTGGACCCGAAGCCGTTCGTCGAGCGGTCGAGCTCGAAGTCGAGCCGGGTCACGGTGCCGTCGATCCGGCGCACCGTGATGAAGCCGGGGTCGGCGCCGCCCGAGCTCACGGTCGCGGTCGAGGCGGAGTCGAACTCCTGGGTCCCGCCGCCGGAGTCGAAGATCGAGCCGGCGTCGCCGCTGGTGACGCCGTGGACCTGCAGGGTGGCGCTGGCGCCGCACGACATCAGCACCGTGAGGCCGCTCTCCGAGAGGACCTGCGACAGCCCCGCGGGGTCGGGCTGGGCCGAGGTGACCGCGCGCTCGGAGATCCCGTTCACGGTGCGGGCGTCCTGGGCCGACGGGACCAAACCCAGCGAGGCCTCCTTGATGTCCTTGCCTCTGAGGCTGTCGTTGGAGACCTTGCGGCCGTTGATCGAGCCGCCGGCGATGTCCTGGCGCTTCACCTGCTTGTTGCGGATGTGGTAGCTGCGGATCGCGTTCTTGCGGATTCCCTGGGCGCCGATCTTGTTGGCGGCATAGACGACGCCGCCGCTGAGCGCGATCACCAGCGCCATCGTGGCGACGACGTTGGCGTAGCTGAGGTGTCGGCGCAGCCGGGCCATCAGCCGTGCTCACCGCGGTGCTGCTCGCGGCGGTGGCGGCGCAGGACCGGCGCCACGTAGCCGATGATCGCCCCGAGGCCGACCGCGATCAGCAGGATCGCGATCAGCGGCGCTTTGGTGCTGACGAAGAGGACGTCGAGGTGGACGGTCTGGGAGTTCTGCAGGCAGACGATCAGGACGAGGACGGCCAGGGTGCCGATCATCCAGGCCCGCCAGTTGGTGCCCTTCTTCTGCTCTTTCACCCGCCCCTCACCACGGCGTCACCATAGCGGCACCTTCCGCGCCTAAACGGCGCGCCGGCCGGTCCTAGGTTCGCCGCGTGCGGAGGGCGGGCGAAATCCGCGTCGAGCGGGGCCAGGCCAGCCCGGAGTGGATCGGCCTGGTGATGGTGGTGGCGCTGTTTCTCGCCGGCCTGCTCGCCCTGCTCGCCCCGTTTCCGATCGGCGCCCTGCTGGCCCGGACCCTGGGCTCGAATCTGATCTGCGCGGTCGAGCGCTCCGACTCCTGCCGCCAGGTGCCGGAGCTTGCCGCCGCCTACGGGGACGAGCTCGCGGGGCTGGTCCGCGACCACGCCCCGGCGATCTTCTCCGAGAAGGGGATGCGGGTCCTGCCGATCGACTACCGAAGCTGCCGCTCGGCGAGCTGCGCCGACGCCGCCGAAGGAGGGGTCGTGGCGCGCTCGGGCGACGGTGACCCGGCGACCGCTTTCGTGCACGTCATCGACTGCCGGCCCGGGACCGTGGCGCCGTTCGCGGGCCTCAACAGCCCCGAGGACTGCCGCGGCTCCAGGGCCGGGAACCTCTACCTGCAGTACTGGCTCTACTACCCCGAGAGCGCGACCCTGCGTGGACTGCCGGTGGTGGGGCGAAGGGGCTACCACGAGGACGACTGGGAGAGCTACCAGGTGCGGATCGGTCCCGGCGGCGGCGCCGACGCCCGCGCCTCCTCGCACCACGGCTACGACTACGGCGGCGGCACCGGCAACTGGGGCTCCGACGCCGGCATCGGACCGCTGCGGGCCGCCAGCGACGCGCTCGGCCTGCACCGGCCCGGCGGCTGGGGCCCCGAGACGGGGATGATCGTCGTCTCCGGCGGCAGCCACGCCGGAAACGTCAGTTCGCCGCCCTGCTGCCGGCTGACCCCGCCCGCCCGGCTCTCGCTGGTGCCGCTGGAGCCGGTCGCTGCGGGCGAGGGCATCAGGCCGCATTTCGCGATCCCGCCGCCCTGGCGCAAGCACGTCTGGGTCGATCCGGAGGCCGGAGATACGGGGTGATCGCGGGACGATGATCACTTGCGGCGGCCTACGGCCGCCTGACATGCATCTGCCGCTCCACTTCGTTTCGCGGCCCTGATTACTTGGGCGCCATCCGCAGCGCCCCGTCGAGCCGGATCGTCTCGCCGTTGATCATCTGGTTGCGGACGATCTCCAGGGCCAGGGAGGCGTACTCCTCGGGCTGGCCGAGCCGGCTCGGGAAGGGGATCTGGGCGCCCAGCGCATCGCGGTGCTCCTGCGGCAGCGCCGCCAGCATCGGGGTGTCGAATGTGCCGGGGGCGATCGTCGCCACCCGCACCCCGCGGCCGGACATGTCGCGCGCCGCCGGCAGCGTCATCGCCACAACGCCGCCCTTCGAGGAGGCGTATGCGACCTGGCCGATCTGGCCGTCGAAGGCAGCGATCGAGGCGGTGTTGATGCAGACCCCTCGCTCGCCGCGGTCGTCGGGGTCGTTCTCGCTCATCGCGGCGCAGGCGAGCCGCAGCACGTTGAAGGTGCCGATCAGGTTGACCCCGATCACCTTCGAATAGATCTCGAGGTCGTGCGGCCCCTGCTTGCCGGCGACCCGGCCGGCCCAGCCGACGCCGGCGCAGCAGACCGAGATCCGCAGCCCGCCCGCCGCTTCCGCGGCCGCCTCGACCGCCGCCGCCACCTGGTCGGGGTCGGTCACGTCGGCCGCGGCGAAGCTCGCCCGCTCGCCGAGCTCGGAGGCCAGCGCCTCGCCGAGCTCGGCGTTGAGGTCGGCTATCACCACCTCCGTGCCCGCCTTGTGCAGGGCGCGGGTCGTCGCCGCGCCCAGCCCCGAGGCGCCGCCGGCGATCAGTGCTCCCGAACCTTCGATCAAGGGGGGCACCCTATGCGACCTCCGAGTGACACCGATTTCACAGGCCGGCTGAACCGCCCATATAGGCTTGCCCCATCACTCCCGGAGATGCTCAAGCCGCGACACCAAGTGTCGCGGCAGAGGCTGGTCAGGCGCCGCAGGCGCCGCAAATGGTTTCGGCCAGCACCAAGGAGTCAATCGCCGACCGCCTGGCGGAGGCGCGCCAACGAACCCTTTTGCTTCTCGAGCCGCTCGACGACGAGCAGCTCAACCACGTCTACTCGCCGATCCTCAGCCCGCTGGCCTGGGACCTCGGGCACATCGCCAACTTCGAGGAGCTCTGGCTGGTGCAGACGATCGGCGACCGCGAGCCGATGCACGGCGAGCTGGGCCGCTTCTACGACGCGATCGAGAACCCGCGCAAGACCCGTGGCGCGCTGCCGATCCTGCGCGACGACGAGCTGCGCGCCTACCTGTTGGGGGTCCGCGAGCGCACCCTGGAGGTCCTCGACGAGGTCGACCTCGACGACCCCACCGAACCGCTTCTGCGCGACGGATTCGTCTACGAGATGCTGCTCGCGCACGAGCACCAGCACAACGAGACGATGCTGCAGCTGCTGCAGATGGTCGAGCGCTACGAGCCGGCCGAGGCCGACCCCGGACCCGCCGCCGAGCCGGCGGCCGATGGGCCTGAGATGGTGGCGGTGCCGGGCGGCGAGCACGAGATCGGCGCCGCGGCGCACGGATTCGCCTACGACAACGAGCGCCCCCGCCACAGCGTCGAGCTGCAGCCGTTCCGAATCGACCGCACGCCGGTGACCAACGGCGCCTTCGCGCAGTTCGTCGCCGAGACCGGGGCCGAAGCGCCCCTGTACTGGCAGCGCGACGGCGAGGACGGCTGGGTGCGCACGGCAATGGGGGCCACCGAGCCCCTCGACCCCGCCCATCCGGTGATCCACGTCTCCTGGGAGCAGGCCGACGGCTTTGCGCGCTGGGCCGGCAAGCGGCTGCCGAGCGAGCAGGAGTGGGAGGCCGCCGCGGCCGGCGCCGACCGCGAGCGCGCCAACCTCGACCAGCTCGGCTTCGGGACAGCGCCGGCCGGCGCCTATGACGACGCGGCCAGCGACTGCGGCGCGGTGCAGATGCTCGGCGATGTCTGGGAGTGGACGAGCTCGGACTTCATCGCCTACCCTGGCTTCGAGCCGTTCCCCTATCCGGAGTACTCCCAGGTCTTCTTCGGCGACGAGTACAAGGTTCTGCGCGGGGGCGCCTGGGCGACCCGCCGCGACGTCATCCGGACCAGCTTTCGCAACTGGGATCTGACGCAGCGGCGCCAGATCTTCGCCGGCTTCCGCTGCGCCGCCGATGCCTGATGATTGATCTGAAACCGATCCAGCCACGAACGAACTAGAGCCAGCCGACCAGATGACGCCCGAGCAATCGCAGAGCACCGTGGACCGGATCAGCGTTGACGTCCACCTGCCGTCGGGCGGGCCGCTCTCCGGCATGGCCGCCGACGTCAGGGCGGGGCTGACGCGTCCCTTCAAGGAGCTCTCGCCGCGCTACTTCTACGACGAGCGCGGCTCGCAGCTCTTCGAGCAGATCACCGAGCTCGACGAGTACTACCCGACCCGCTGCGAGCGCGAGATCCTCCGCGGCCGCTCCGACCAGATCTGCGAGGCGGCCAACGGCCCTGCCTCGCTGATCGAGCTCGGCTCCGGCTCGGCCCGCAAGACCCGGGTCCTGCTCGACGCGATGCGCGGCGCCGGCTGCCTGCAGACCTACTGCCCGGTCGACATCTCCGAGGAGATCACCCGCGCGACCGCGGAGCAGATCGCGGCCGAGTACGACGACGTCGAGGTGCGGGGGCTGGTCTGCGACTTCGAGCTCGACCTCGAGCGGATCCCGGTCGGCGGGCCGCGGCTGATCGCCTTCCTCGGCGGCACGATCGGCAACTTCGAGCCCCAGCAGCGGGCCGGCTTTCTGCACCGGATCTCCAACCTGCTCGGCCCCGACGACCGCTTCCTGCTCGGCACCGACCTGGTCAAGGACCCGGGGACGCTGGAGGCCGCCTACAACGACTCGCTCGGCGTCACCGCCGCCTTCAACAAGAACGTCCTCGCGGTCCTCAACCGCGAGCTCGACGCCGACTTCGACCTCGACGCCTTCGAGCACGTGGCGCGCTGGGATCCCGAGAACCTCTGGATCGACATCCGCCTGCGCTCGCTGGCCAACCAGGTGGTCAACGTCGGCGCCCTGGAGATGATCGTCCCGTTCAGCGCCGGCGAGGAGATGCGGACTGAGATCTCGACCAAGTTCGCGCGCCAGGGCCTGGACGGCATCTATGCCGAGGCCGGCCTCGAGCTCACCGACTGGTGGACCGACGCCGACGGGCTCTACGCGCTCTCGCTCGCCCGAGCGGCCTAATCACTTGCCGCGGCTTCGCCGCCTGCCATGCATCTGCCGCTCGACTTCGTTTCGCGGCCTTACGTATCCGGCCCCAGCGCCTCGATCAGCTCCCCGAAGCGATCCGGAGTGGTGATCGGCAGCAGCACCGGCAGCGTCACGCCACCGTCGACGTAGGCCCCGAGGCGCTCTTTCATCTCAACCGGGGTGCCGAAGATGAAGGTGTCCTCGATCAGCTCCCAGGGCGCCGCCGCCATCGCCCGCTCGCGGTCGCGGGCACCCCAGGCCTCGCACATCTCGGCGATCTGATCGCCGTAGCCGAGCCAGCGGAAGAAGTTGGCGTAGACCGGGACCGTCACGTAGGAGGCGAACATGAAGCGGGCCAGCGGCTCGACCTGCTCGCGCTCCCCTGGCAGGCAGAAGAAACGGCAGAGAAGCTCGAAGCCTTCCGGGGCCCCGTCGAGCTGGTCGACGACCTGCGGCAGACCGGCCAGCGGCAGGTAGTTGGTGAAGGCCCCGTCGGCCTTTTCGACCGCCAGCCGCAGCATCTTTCCCCGCAGCGCCGCGACCACGATCGGCACCCGCTCGGCCGGCGCCGCCTCGAGCTTGAAGCCGGTCTCGGTCCGCTCGCCGTCCAGCGCCGTGCGCAGGAAGTCGATCGATTCCGAGACCCGGCTCAGCGGCCGCGAGAAGTCCATCGCGTTCCAGCCCGAGACGATGCGGTCCGAGGAAGCGCCGATGCCGAGCACGAAGCGCCCCCCGGAGCCGTCGGCAAGCCCCGCCGCCTGCTGGGCCAGCAGCGCCGGCCCGCGGGTCATCACGCCGACGATCCCGGTCCCGAGCCGGATGCTCTCGGTCCAGGCGGCGGCGAAGGCCAGCGGCGTGAAGCCGTCGGGGCCGTTGGTCTCGCCGCTCCAGAGGTCGGTGTAGCCGGCAGCCTCGGCCCGGCGCACGTGCTCTTCGTGATCGGCCAGCGGCAGCTGCGGCAGCGGCAGCGTCAATCCCCAGCGACTTGCCATCAGTTGCCGACCCTATAGGCTCGCGCCAGGATGGAGAGTGGCGTTGCGAAGCAGCAGCAGATGCGCCTGCAGCCGACCGAGCTGGTCGCGCTCGGATCGTCGGCACTGCTGGTCTTCAGCCTCTTTCTGCCCTGGTACTCGCTGACCGACACCCAGCAGCGGGTCGCGCAGAAGGCCTGGGTCTGCGGCACCGGCGACTTCACCTGCAGCGCCTGGGAGACGTTCCCGCTCAACCGCATCCTCTTCCTCGCCGCCGCCGCCGCGCCGGTGATCCTCACCTACTTCATCCTCACCAGCCAGAAGGGCAAATATCCGACCGGCGAGTTCACGATGACCGTCGGCCTGGCGGTGGTCGTGCTGGTCGGCTACAACGGCCTGATCCAGAAGCCGGGCAGCAGCATCTCGTTCGGGATCAGCCTCGAGATCGGCTACTTCCTCGCCATCCTCGCCGGTCTGATCATGACCGTTTGCGGAGCCCTGCGATCGCTGGAGTCCGGCGGCGGCGCGCAGCGAAAACCGCCCGCCACCTTCTGAGGGCCGAGATGGGCGTCATCTCCCACGATGTCCGCTCCGGCGCCAAGCCGGACCGCAACCTGGCGCTGGAGCTGGTCCGGGTCACCGAGGCGGCGGCGCTCGCCGCCGCGCGCTGGGTGGGACGGGGGGACAAGGAGGCCGCAGACCAGGCCGCGGTCGACGGGATGCGGCTGATGCTTCACACCGTCCCGATGGACGGCATGGTCGTGATCGGGGAAGGCGAGAAGGACGAGGCACCGATGCTCTACAACGGCGAGAGCATCGGCGACGGCAGTCCGCCGGTGGTCGACATCGCCGTCGACCCACTCGAGGGCACTCGGCCCACAGCCCAGGGGCAGCCGGCGGCGCTCTCGGTGATCGCCCTCTGCGAGCGCGGATCGATGTTCGACCCCGGCCCCTGCGTCTATATGGAGAAGCTCGCCGGCGGCCCGGCGATCGCCGACTGCCTCAGCCTCGAGGTCCCCTTGACCGAAGTGATCGAGAAGGTCGCCGAGCGCAAGGGGGTAGGGGTGGGGGACATCCTGGTGATCATGCTCGACCGCGAGCGCCACAACGAGCAGGTCGAGAAGATCCGCAGCGCCGGGGCCCGGATCCGCTTCATCGGCGACGGCGACGTCTCCGCCGCTCTGCAGGCGGTCACCGAGCGCGGCGGCGTCGACCTGCTGTGGGGCATCGGCGGCACCCCGGAGGGGGTGCTGTCGGCGGCGGCGATCAAGTGCCTCGGAGGGCAGCTGCTGGGGAAGCTCTGGCCGCGCGACGACGACGAGCGCAAGGCTGCCATCGACGCTGGATATGACCTCGACGAGATCCTCGACGTCGACCGCCTCGCCGGCGGCGGCGACGTCTTCTTCGCCGCCACCGGGGTCACCGACGGCGACCTGCTCGACGGCGTCCGCTACGTCGGCGATGGCCATGCCTCGACCGAATCGCTGGTAATGCGCTCACGCTCCGGCACCGTGCGCACCGTGCAGGCGCGTCACGACCGCGCCAAGCTGCGCGAGATCACCGGCAGCCAAATCTACGGATAGGCCCCGACCCGAGATGCGACGGTTCGCGGCCTATCCGGGCATCGGGCCGAGTTCGCGCAGCGATCCCGTGTCGTGGACCTCGTGCCGCAGCGCGTTGATCACCGCCCCGGCGAGGATCGCGAGGCTGAGCACGTAGAACCAGATCAGGGTGATCAGCACGAAGCCGAGCGTCGAGCCGAAGCGGCTGAGGCTCGACACGTGGGCGAGGTAGAAGGGAAATGCCCAGTTGGCGACGCCGGTGGTGGCGGTGACGAAAGCCGCCCCGGGCCAGACTGCGCGCCAGGGCATGTGGCCCTTCGGCACCGCCCAGAAGATCACCGAGCAGATCACGAAGGTGAGGGACAGGGCGGCGAGGATCAGCAGCAGGTTCGCCAGCGCCTGCACGTTGGAAAGCCCGAACGGCAGGTTGTCGGTGCCGGAGACCAGCGATCCTTCGACGGTCGGCAGCGCGACGCTGGCGATCAGGAAGGCGACGACGACGACGAGCATCACGAAGGAGAAGCGCTTCTGCTCCAGCCAGCCGCGGCACTGGACGTGGTAGATGCGGCAGAAGGCGGTGTCCATCGCGCCCCAGAAGGAGGCACCGATCCAGAGAGAGCCGACCGCGGCGACGATTCCGAAGGTGGTCGAGTTATCGCGGATCCGGGCGAGGACGTCGCGCAGGGTGCCCTGGTCGACGTTGGGGAACAGCCGCTGCAGGTCGACGAGGATGCTGTGGGTGACGTCGGGGCTGTGCAGGACCTGGCCGAGGACGAAGAGGACCAGGAGCACGAACGGGAACACGGCGAGCAGCAGGTTGTAGGCGACCATTGCCGAGAGCCCGGTGATGTTCTCGCGGTAGGCGCGGTGCCAGAAGGCGCGCAGGTAGCTGCGCAGCTGGTGCTCGCGGGGCAGAGGCGTTGGGGGGGTGGGGTCGGAGCCGGAGCGCGGCCGCAGCCCGGTGACCGCCATCAGCGCCGCCCCACAACCCTCCCCAGGCCGCCGACGGTGCGTCCGGCGAGCTTCAGACCGACGCTGGCCGCCCCGGCGGCGAGCTTGACGCTTGCCCGAGCAAGCTGCTCGAGCTCGGCCAGCTCCGAACGTGACTCCGGCTTCGCCGGCGGCGCGCTCGCCGCCGGGCGCTGCTTCGACGAGCGAGCCCCGGCCCGACGCTTGCTCTCGATGCCCGGCCGACGCCTGGGGAGATTGCCGAGCACATCCTTGCCCTCGTCGTGGCCTCCGTCGGGTTCGGGCACGCGGCGAGCGTAACAACCAACTCCGCCGGTGTTCGATCTTTTCCGCTTCGGCTTGGGTCCGGCGCCGCCGCACCGATACTTCCGCGCAATACGCCGGTTTTGGCTTGCACGCAGGGCGTCAAGCGTTGACTTCAGAAATTGAAGCGATTAGGATGCGAACGTACGTTTGAGAGAGATTTCAGCCGCTAACCTCGAGGTGGCTTCATAGTCGCGGATCCGCTTGGCGGTCCGCGTCTTTCTGAGTTTGGGGCCGGTTGAAAGCAAGGCAGTCGGGAACAAAAGGCGAATAAGGGATAAGGATGCTGGTAGCTGAACTTCAGGAGTTGGAAGAGGTAAAGGGCCTGGTCACGAAGGGCCAGCAGTTTGGCGTGCTGACCTTCGGCGACGTGGCCTCCGCGGTCTCCGAGGTCGATCTCGACGAATCCGACGTCGAGGACCTCTACGGCCACATCGAGCGACAGGGAATCGAGCTGGTCGAGGACGTCGACCCGGCTCAAAAGGCCTCGCCCGATGCGGAGCCCAGCGACGGCAAGCGCGGCCGGCGCCGCCAGAAGCAGACGCTGGATCTGAAGCCGGACATGACCACCGACTCCTTGCAGCTGTTCCTCAAGGACATCGGCAAGGTGCGGCTGCTTACCGCCCAGGAGGAGGTCGACCTCGCGAAGCGGATCGAGCGAGGCGATCTCGACGCGAAGCAGAAGATGGTCGAGTCCAACCTCCGCCTCGTCGTCTCGATCGCCAAGAACTACCGCAACCAGGGCCTGCCCTTCCTCGACCTGATCCAGGAGGGGACGCTGGGCCTGGTGCGCGCGGCGGAGAAGTTCGACTACCGCAAGGGTTTCAAGTTCTCCACCTACGCGACCTGGTGGATCCGGCAGGCGATCGCCCGCGCCCTGGCCGACAAGGCGCGCACGATCCGCATCCCGGTGCACGTGGTCGAGAAGCTGAACAAGATCGGCCGCGCGGAGCGCAAGCTGGTCACCGAGCTCGGCCGCGAGCCGACGCCGGAGGAGATCGCCGAGGTGACCGGGATCGACCCCGAAGAGGTCGACTCGATCAAGCGCTCGGCCCAGGCGCCCGTTTCGCTGGAGAAGCCGGTCGGCGACGAGGAGGAGTCCGAGTTCGGACAGTTCATCGCCGACGAGAAGGCGGAGTCGCCCTTCGACCGTGCCGCCGACCTGCTGACCAAGGAAGCGCTGAAGGAGGCGCTCGAGAACCTCTCCTACCGCGAGCGGCGCGTGCTCGAGCTGCGCTACGGGCTCGGCGGCGAGCATCCGCGCACCCTCGACGAGGTGGGGCGGACCTTCAACGTCACCCGCGAGCGCATCCGCCAGATCGAGAACCAGTCGCTGAAGAAGCTTCAGAGCCTCGCCGAGGCTCAGAAGCTGCGCGAAGTCGCCTAAGGCCGGCCGCTAAAACGCGACCGTGCCCCTGCCGATGCAGGGGGGGTGAGCAGAGCAAGAAGCCTCTGGCCGTACGCCGTCGTGCTCGCTGCGAGCGTCCTGATCTCGTTCGCCAATTCGTCGATGAGCGACTATCCGGGCGACGCCCAGCCGGCGATCGCCGGACTCGCACACGGCAGCTTCTCGGCCTTCCTGCGCGGCGAATACGTGATGGGCCCGCTCTCGATTCTGGTTCGGGCCCCGTTCGCGGCCCTTGCCCACGGTGACCCGCTCGGCCTGGCGCCCTACCAGTGGGGCTGTGTGCCCTGCGTCTTCGCCGCCGGGGTCCTCGGGCTCTATCTGGCCCGGCTCGCGCGCCGTCGCGGGGCCGGAGTCGCGGCCCAGATCGCCCTCGTCGGCATCTGCCTCTTCAACCCCCTGACCTTCGCCGCCATGCAGTGGGGACACCCGGAGGAGATCCTGACCACGGCGCTGGTGGTCGGCGCCGTCGCGGTCGCGTCGCAGGGCCACTCGTGGCGCGCCGCCGTGCTGCTCGGCCTCGCGGTCGCCAGCAAGCAGTGGGCTCTGCTCGCCCTGCTGCCGGTGCTGATGGCGCTGCCGTCGCGGCGCGTCGCGGTTGCCCTCGGGGCAGGGGCGGTGGCCGCCGTTCTGATCGCGCCCGGCCTGATCGCCGATCCCCACGGCTTCCTCGCCGCCCAGCAGAACGTCGCCTCGACCACCCGCTTCGTCGATCCCTGGAACCTCTGGTACCCGCTTGCGGGGGCAACCCCGGGCAAGGCCGTGTTCAGCCACGGCCACCTCGAGGTCGCGCCCTACCACGGCGGCTCGGCGCTGATCGGCCACTACGCGCACTGGCTGATCGTGCTGGTCGCGATCGGCCTGCCGCTGCTGCTCGCCGCGCGGCGCCGCAGCTTCTCGCTCCCGGCCACCGACGCGATGGCGCTGCTTGCGCTGCTGATGCTGCTTCGATGCGCGCTGGACCCGGTCGACAACCTCTACTACCAGGAGCCATTCCTGGTCGCGCTCGCGGGTTGGGACGCGTTGTCGTCTCGCGGGCTGCCGCTGCGGGCGCTGGCCGCGGCGCTGATCGGGACGGCGTTGTCGCGCTGGTCGTTCCTCGACCTCTCCGATCCCCAGGTCATCAACAGCATCTACCTCGCCGCCGTGATCCCGGCACTGGCCGGCATCGCCTACGTCCTCGCCCGCGGTCCGGCGCAGCGCCGGGCGCCTTCCTGGGGGATCGCGGCCCCACGCCCCGCCCGCGCCGGTTAGGCTCGCCGTGTGCAGCCGGTCGGTCAGGCCTTGGTCCGCAAAGCGGAGGCCGTCGATCATCCTCAGGTAGCGACGGCGCTGGCGAGCGCATTCGCCGACGACCCCGCCTGGGCATGGCTGCTGCCCTATCCAGACCGCGAGCGGCGCCAGCGGATCTTCTTTGAGCTCGAGTTGCATCACCTCGTACCGTCGCGCCGCGAGGTCTGGATGAGTGAGGACGGCAGTGCCGCCGCCTTCTGGGGACCGCCGGGTCTGTGGTCGGTGCCGATGCTGACCGTGCTTCGCGAGGCGGCGCCGATGACGCGTGTCTTCGGACGCCGGCTGCAACTCGCGCTCCGCTATCTGCTGCGGGTGGAGCACAAGCATCCCCGCAACCCGTCGCACTGGTACCTGGAGGCGATCGGCACCGTTCCGGCTCGACAGGGCCAAGGGCTCGGATCGGCGCTGCTGCGCCCGGTACTGGCCCTCTGCGACCGCGACGGAGTCGGCGCCTATCTGGAGTCGAGCACCGAGCGCAACCGGGCTCTTTACGAGCGCCAGGGATTCCGCGTCGTCGAGACGTTTGGGATGCCGGGGGGAGGACCTCGGATCCGGCGTATGTGGCGCGACCCTGGCGCCGGCGGCTAGAGAAAGGGCCCGCCGTGAGGCGGGCCCTTTCTGGCGGCTCTCGTCAGCGCGACTAGCAGATCACCATCAGATGGAAATCAGCGTCGACGTCGGCGCCGGTCGCGTCCCTGGTTCGAACCTGGAGTGCGTTCGGGGAGCCCGAGACACCATTGGTCTGCGCGGAGCCGGGACCCGGGGTGCCCGTTGCCGCGTTGTTGCGGGCGGCGATGTTGGCGCAGCCGGAGACGTCGAACGGGAAGTTCACCGTCACCGCTCCTCCGACCTCCTGCAGGGTCACCCCAGAGGTGTTGGCGCGGGCCAGGCTGACGTTGTTCGTCCCGGCCGGGTTGTTGGCCACGACCCAGAACGTGTTGGTCGCCTTCTTCGCGGCTGCCACCGTGCCGAGCTTCTGATTGTTGATCTGGAAGCCGGTGAGGGTGTTCTTCTTCAGCTTGCCGCCGCCGATCGACTGCTTGACGATCGAGCCTCCGTTGATCCGCCCGGCCGCATAGGCCGTACCGGCCAGGGCGACGATCAGGGCGATCACCGAGACGACGAGCGCAGGCGAAGGCCGCAGCCTGGAGAGCTTTTTCATCCGATTCCTTTCTTGCTGGTCGAACCGCTGAGCATTTCTTCTGCCTGCGGCCCGCTTTTCCCCCGCTACCAACAATTAAGTGGGCAGAGAGGTGCGGTGGCGCTGCTAAAGGCTTCGCACAGGCGTCCGATAAGCGTCTCGTGTTCGATCTCGATTCCGCGCTGCGCGAGACCGTCGAAAAGGGAGGCTCGGACCTGCACGTCAAGGCCGGTTCTCCGCCGATGCTGCGAATCGACGGCGAGCTGCAACCGCTCGACGGGGTCGACAAGCTGACCTCGGAGGAGACCTCCAAGGCCCTCGACCTGATCCTCACCGAGCCGCGCGCCAAGAGCGAGTTCAACGAGGTCGGCGAGGCCGACTTCTCGCATGCGATCAGGGGCCTCTCGCGCTTCCGCGTCAACGCCTTCCGCCAGCGCGGCTCGGTCTCGATCGTCTGCCGCGCGATCCCCTTCCAGGTCAAGACCGTGGACGAGCTCGACCTGCCGGAGGTGGTCCGCTCGCTGGCCGAAGAGCAGCGGGGAATCATCCTCCTCACCGGCACGACCGGTTCCGGCAAGTCGACGACCCTGGCGGCGATGATCGACCACATAAACGAGACCCGCCGCCGCCACATCGTCACCCTCGAGGACCCGATCGAGTACCTGCACGCCGACAAGATGTCGATCATCAACCAGCGCGAGATCGGCAACGACACGGTCAGTTTCGGCCGCGCGATGCGCCGGGTGCTGCGCCAGGATCCCGGACGTGATCCTGATCGGGGAGATGCGCGACGAGGAGACCGTTCGCACCGCGCTTTCGGCGGCAGAGACCGGCCACCTCGTGCTCTCGACCCTGCACACCCTCGACGCGACCGAGACGGTGAACCGGATCATCGACTTCTTCCCCCCGCACCATCAGCAGCAGGCGCGGGTGATGCTGTCCTCGACCCTGCGGGCCGCGATCTCCCAGCGCCTGGTGCCGCGCGCCGACGGAGCCGGCCGCATCGCCGCGGCCGAGATCATGGTCTCGACCGGCCGCATCCAGGACCTGATCCTCGCCCCGGAGGAAACCAGCAAGATCAGCGACGTGATCTCCGAGGGCGCCTTCTACGGGATGCAGACCTTCGATCAGGCGTTGCTCGGCTACGCGATGGACGGCCTCATCGACCGTGAGGTGGCGCTCGAGTTCGCCTCCAGCCCGCACGATTTCAAGCTGATGCTCGACGCCAAGGGCGAGCGGGCAAGCGGAATCGAGCAGCTGATGGGCAACGGGGACGGCACCGGCGTGCCCGGCCTCAACGCCTGACGTCAGCGCCTCGCCGGCGGAGGCTCGAAGGACTGGGGGCCCGGGCAGCGAAAACTCGGAGGACTGTCGTATTCGCACTCCGTCAAGCCTCAAGTCGGCCTCGACCGGCGCCGATGCTGGGTGCACCGATGATTCGACTCCACAATCGCCTGCGTGCGGGCCTCGCAGTGCTCCTGTCGAGCGAGCGGGGAATCGCCATACCCACCGTCCTAACCGTGATGGTGATCGGCATGGGCTTCTCGGCGGTCGCGGTCACGGTCGCGATGACCGCCCAGTCCGGCACCAACCATGACCAGAACCGCAAGGACGCCCTGGCGATCGCCGACTCCGGAGCCCAGCAGGCGCTCTTCACCTACAACAAGAATCCAGGCAAGACCACGCCCGCGAAACCGTGCCTGGTCAAGACCGGCAGCGGTGACAGCGCCGTCTACTCCAGCAGCACCGTTCCCTCGGCGACGAGCCCGTTCTGCGCCCCGATCGGCGGCAGCGGCGATACGGACGCCAAGGTCGGCAACGGTGTCTTCACGTACTGGGTCAATCCCTGTGTCGGCACCGCGGGTGCCGGGGGGACCTGCGCCGCACGGCCAACCGCCAGCTCGAGATCGTCTCCCAGGGGACCCAGAACGGCGTCAGCAGGCGCGTCGACCTGGCCGCCCAGGGCTTCCCGGGCAACCTCAACACCGGCACCGCGAAGGCGATCGGAATCGATTCCTTCACGATGTCGGGCTGGAGCGAGCTCGAAGTCGACGGCGCGACCAACGGCAGTCTCTCGATGATGAAGCGGGACGGCTGTCCCGGCGGCTCAGGCATCGAGACCTCGGGCAACGGCGGCGCGCTCGACCCGACCGATGCCTGCCCGCGCATCTGTCCCGGCGACTACAACGTCCCGATCCATGTCAGCGTCGGGCCGGCGCCGAACGACGTCAACACCCTGCCGGGGACCCGGGATTGCCACTACGAGCAGGAGCAGAATCCCAATGCTCCCTACAGAGTCAACCCACCTGGCCCGCCCGAGTCCGACGCGATCGTCAGCCACAAGACGATCTCGGTCCCCGACGTGACCATTGGCAGCGCCCTGGCGACCAACGACAACGCCCGTCTCTCGAAGTTCAACCAGCCCGGCGGCGACACCACCAGCAACGGCCCCGGCACGGTGAGCTGGAGCGGTAACGCCGCGACGCAGCGGGTGCTGACGCTGAACGGCACCGGCGACATCGGCCACCGTTTCACGCTCTCGCTCGGTGGCCGCAACTACGTCCTCTGCAAGCTGAAGCTGACCGGTACGAGCCAGCTGCTCACCCTCCCGACAACCAGCTACTCCGCCGACGCCCCCAACGTCTCGACGAAGATCTACTTCGACTCGCCGGAGAACTGCGGGCTGCAGGACGACACGGCCCAGATCGACGTCGAGGACGACTCGAACATCGCCAGCTCGAACTGGGACTTCTTCCGCACCACCCCGAACCCACCCGGACCGGGGGTGCTGCCGCTGATCTCGATGGTCGGCTCGAAGAACCTGAAGACCCGCGTCTTCATCCAGACCCACACCTGGTACTTCCCCAGCAAGATGATGCTCTACGCGCCGCAGACCGACATCACGCTCAGCACCTGGGCGCGCGAGAACGAGGGCTGGTTCCTGGGCAAGACGCTGGAGATGCGCATGGGGGCGGAGATCGAAAGCCCGCCGGCGCTGGGCGCGGTCGGGATCGGCGTCGTGCCCCCCGACTACATCCACTACCACCAGACCCAGTACCTCGAGTGCGGCGCCCCGGGCGCCACGATCGACGCGAATTGCTAGTCACGGCGCCCTAGGCACGGCGGGCGTCTGCAACCCGCTGCTCAAGGTTCCGGCCGCAGGCGCCGAATTGGTATAGGCGATGAGAGAGGCGATCAACCAGAATCGCAGTGTGCAGCTGGCGCTGCTCGCCGTCGTCTGTCTGGCAGGGGGCTTCCTCCTCCTCAAGGCGACCAAGGGCAGCGGCAGCGAGAGCGGCAGCTCGAGCTCGAGCTCCGCCTCGGCGGGCAGTTCGAGCGGCAGCTCAGCCTCGACCCCCGGGGCCGCGGCGATCACAGCCACCAACCCCGCGCCCGCGGGCAGCTCGACCCCGGCTCCCGCCGGCAGCTCGCTCCCGACCTCGAGTGCCGGCGCCACGGGCTCGGCAACGGCGGTTCCGGCGAGCATGCTGCCGCACTCGGGAGCCCCGAAGCCGGTGCTGGTCGCCTACAAGCACGGCGAGGCAGTTGCCCTGCTCGTCGTCCGCGCCGGCGGGGTCGACGACGCCCTGGTCCGCCACTCGCTGGTCCGCCTCGCGGGGATCCCGAAGCTGCGCGTCCTGGTCACCAAGGCGAAGGGCATCGCGCGCTATGCCTGGCTCACCCAGGGGGTCGACGTCACCGAGCTACCGGCCCTGGTGATCCTGCTCCCGCGCGGACTCAGCCATGGGGTACCGACGGCGAGCGTCAATTACGGGTTCCGTGACGGCCGCAGCGTCCTCCAGGCCGCCAAGGACGCGCTCTACAAGGGGCCCAACAACCTTCCCTACCACCCGTAGTCATGTCCACCCCCTCGCAGCTCAGCGGTGAGCATGACGCCCTCGGCAGCCTCGAGATCGCCGAGCCGGCCCCAACCAACGAGGGCGAGGAGTCCCGTCCGGGTCTGATCGCGCCGCGCCAGCGCGGGCACTCGGGCCGCTTCATCACCGACGTCCTGGTCGAGCTCGGCTACGTGACGACACACCAGGTCGAGGAGGCGATCAACAAGTCCCGCGAGGCGGGCCGCTCGCCGGAGGAGCAGTTGCAGGCCGAGGGCATGATCGATGGCGACCAGCTCTCGCGCGCAACCGCCGAGCGCTACGGGCTCGACTACATCGACCTCAACCTCTTCCAGGTCGACATGGCAGCGGCGAACCTGGTCTCGATCGCCAACGCCCGCCGCATGAAGGCGGTGCCGGTCGGACACTTCGACAAGCACACCCTGCTGCTGGCGATGGCCGACCCGGCCAACGTGCTGGCGGTCGACGACATCCAGATGGCGACCGGTCTCAACTGCCATGTCGCCGTTGCCTCTCCCGACGACATCGAGGCCCTGATCGGCCGCCTCAGCACCCTGACTTCGGCGGTCAGCGAAGCCGTCGACGCGGATCAGGACGAGCAGGGCCTGGAGCTCACCGACCTGCGAGCCTCGGCCGAGGACGCCCCGGTGATCAAGCTCGTCTTCAGCATCCTCGGACAGGCGGTCAACGAGCGCGCCTCGGATATCCACTTCGAGGCCGAGGAGGATGGGATGCGGGTTCGCTTCCGGATCGACGGCGTGCTGCGCGAGGCCGCCCAGGTCCCGCGGCGGATGGTCTCCGGGGTCGTCTCGCGAATCAAGATCATGAGCGAGCTCGACATCGCCGAGAAGCGCGTTCCCCAGGACGGGCGAGTGAGCGTCAACGTCGAGGACCGCCGCGTCGACCTCCGGGTCACTACGCTTCCGACCCAGCGCGGCGAGGGAGCCGCGATCCGCATCCTCGACAAGTCGAACTCTGCCTTCACGCTCGACGACCTCGGCATGGACGGCGACGCGCGCTCGAGCTTCGAGGAGGCCTTCTTCCAGGCCTACGGCGCGGTGCTGGTCACCGGTCCGACCGGATCCGGCAAGTCGACGACGCTCTATGCGGCACTGCAGGAGCTCAACGTGATCGAGAAGAACATCGTCACGATCGAGGACCCGGTCGAGTACCAGCTGCCGGGGATCAGCCAGATCAACGTCAACCGCAAGGCAGGGCTGTCGTTCGCAACCGGCCTGCGCTCGATCCTGCGCGCCGACCCCGACATCATCATGGTCGGCGAGATCCGCGACGCCGACACGGCGCGGATCGCGATCGAGGCGGCCCTGACCGGCCACATGGTGATGTCGACGCTGCACACCAACGACGCCCCGGGCGCGGTGACCCGGCTGGCGAAGATGGGAATCGAGTCCTTCCTCACCGCCTCCTCGGTCGACTGCGTTGTCGCCCAGCGGCTGGCTCGCCAGCTCTGCTCGCACTGCCGGCGCAAGGTCCAGGTCTCCCAAGCGGCTTTGCAGCAGGCCGGATTCCGGGCCGACGCTGACCTCGAGGCATTCGAGCCGGGTGGCTGCGCGCGCTGCGGCGCCAGCGGCTACCGCGGCCGGGTGGGGTTGTTCTCGGTGATGATGATGGGCGAGCGGATCAAAGACATGGTCGTAACGGGCGCCCCGGAAGCCGAGATCGCCCACGTCGCCCGCGACGAGGGAATGGTCACGCTGAAAGAGGACGGCCTCGAGAAGGTGCGCCAGGGCCTGACGAGCATCGAGGAGGTGGCGAGGGTCGCGACCTGAGGCCCGGTGCTCAAGTCAAGCGCCGGCCCCGACGATAGCCCCACGGAACCATGGACTTTGATTTCGCCGAAGTGCTCACGAAGATGGTCGAGGCCAACGCCTCCGACGTCCATTTGACCGCAGGTTCGCCGCCGGTGCTGCGCGTACGCGGCCGTATCAAGCCGATGGACGGCTACCCGGAGCTGACGCCGCAGCAGACGCGCGACGTCGTCTACAGCATCCTCAATGACGACCAGCGCAAGCGCTTCGAGAACCAGAAGTCGCTCGACTTCGCCTACTCGATTCCGAGCGTGGCCCGGTTCCGCGTCAATTGCTACTTCCAGCGCGGGGCGATCAGCCTCGCGATGAGGCACACCCCCGATCAGATCCCCGAGCTCGAGGAGCTTGGGCTGCCGTCGGTGATCCGCGACTTCACCCGCAAGCCGCGCGGCTTCGTGCTCGTCACCGGCCCGACCGGATCGGGCAAGTCGACCTCGCTCGCCTCGATGGTCAACATCATCAACCAGGAGCGTGAGGAGCACATCCTCACGATCGAGGATCCGATCGAGTTCCTGCACAAGCACGGCAGCTGCATCGTCAACCAGCGCGAGATCGGCTCCGACGCGATCGACTTCGCCAGCGCCCTGCGCGGCGCGCTGCGCGAGGACCCCGACGTGATCCTCGTCGGCGAGATGCGCGACCTCGAGACGGTCTCCACGGCGCTGACCGCGGCCGAGACCGGCCACCTCGTCTTCGCGACCCTGCACACCCAGTCGGCCTCGCAGACGGTCGACCGGATCATCGACGTCTTCCCGCCCCACCAGCAGGCCCAGGTGCGGATGCAGCTCTCGATCGCCCTGCAGGGGATCGTCACCCAGCAGCTGCTTCCGACCGCCGACGGATCCGGGCGCACCGTCGCCTGCGAGGTGATGGTGCCGACCCCCGCGGTTCGAAACCTGATCCGCGAGGGCAAGACGCACCAGCTCTACTCGACGATCCAGACCTCCGGCGCCAACGGCATGCAGACGATGGACTCCGATCTCGCCCGGCTCGTGCGCCAGGGCAAGATCAACCCCGCCCTTGCCGAGCAGCGCTCGGCGGTCCCTGAGGAGCTGAAGCGGCTTCTGGCCGGCGGAGCTTCGGCCCACGGGTCCGCAGCCGGCGGCTGAATCAGTCACCTACGTATGAGCACCTTCGCCTTTCGCGCCGTCGACGTCGCCGGCATTCCTTCCCGGGGCGAGGTCGACGCCGAATCCAAGTCGGTCGTCTCCGAGCAGCTCCGCGACCGCGGGCTGATCGTCCTCGACGTCTCCGAGAAGAAGGAGGCATTCAGGCTCGAGAGCCTGCTCGACCGCTTTCGCCGCGTCGGCCTGCGCGACCTCTCGGTCTTCTCGCGCCAGTTCGCGACCCTGATCGCTTCGGGGATGCCGATGCTGCGGGCCCTGAGCACGCTCGAGGATCAGACCGACAACGAGCTGCTCGCCGAAGCGGTCGGCGAGGTGCGCCAGGACGTCGAGGCGGGGAGCTCGCTGGCCCAGGCGATGGACCGACACCCCAAGGTCTTCGACACCCTCTACCGCTCGCTGGTGCGCTCCGGTGAGTCCTCGGGACAGCTCGAGCAGGCGCTGGAGCGGATCGCCTTCCAGCTCGAGAAGCTCGACTCGCTGAAGCGCCAGATCCGCTCCGCGACGACCTATCCGACCTTCGTCTTCTGCTTTGCCTGCGTGGTGCTGATCGCGATCGTCGCCTTCGTCGTGCCGGTCTTCGTCGGCGTCTTCAAGGACATCGCCCAGTCCAGCCCCGACACCAGCTCCGAGCTTCCCGCGATCACCCAGGTCACGGTCGGCATCTCCCACGCCGTGACCGGCTACTGGTTCATCCTCTTCCCGGGGATCGCCGCGCTGCTGATCGCCTTCTTCCAGTTCAAGAAGACCGAGGTGGGACGCCACTGGTGGGACCGGGTGAAGTTGAGGCTTCCCGCCCACATCGGCGACATCGTCCAGAAGGTCGCCCTCGCGCGCTGGTCGCGCACCCTCTCGGGGAGCATCTCGGCCGGCGTGCCGCTGCTGCAGGCGATCAAGGTCACCGGGCAGACCTCGGGCAACATCATGGTCGAGGAGGCGATGGACGAGGTCTATGACTCGATCAAGTCCGGGGGGACGCTTGCCGCCCCGATCGAGCGCAGCCCGATCTTCCCGGCGATGGTCGGGCACATGGTCGCGGTCGGCGAGGAAACCGGCCAGCTCGACCAGATGCTCGGCAAGATCGCCGATTTCTACGAGGCTGAGGTCGACGCCAAGGTGAAGGCGCTGACCGCCCTGATCGAGCCGCTGATGATCGTCTTCGTCGGTGGCATCGTCGGCTTCATCGTTATCTCGATGTACATGCCGATGCTCTCGATCTACAACAACATCCGCTGAGCGGAAGCCTCCGGGCAGAGGCTTGAACGGCGGACGAACGTCCGCCCAATATTGCTGCTCCCGCCTACCTCGTTGCGGCTATGCAGGGGTAAAGGCGCCGCTCCAAAGCTCCGATAGGCCCCCAAGTAAAGGCCAGCGGGTCCTGAACCGGCCCCTCTGGTGAAACAGCAAAGGTCCATTAGGAGGTACCTAAATGCTGAAGAGGCTCCGTGAGAGGGCCGGGAGCGAGTCGGGATTCACGCTGATTGAGCTTCTGGTCGTCATGTTGATCCTCGGGATTCTGGCCGCGATCGCCATCCCTGCCTTCCTCAACCAGAGGCAGAAGGCGACCGACGCCCAGACCAAGGCCATGCTGCGTACCGCGGCCACCGCGATGGAGACCTACTCCACCGACAACGGCGGCTCGTATGCAGGTGCCACTGGCACGATCCTGAATGGTTACGAGTCGACGATTCCCGCGTCCGTGAAGATCACGTATCCGGGATTCTTCAGTTACTCGATTGAAGCACCCGCAACGCCGGACGGAGTCAAGTACTCCCTCGGGCGCATCGTGAACGGAACGGTTCTCGGTACATGCGACAAGCCGGGGACGGGTGGCTGTCCACCGAGCTCCGGCACGAACGCGACCTGGACCCAATAGTCCGGTCGTGACGGAGGCCTGACGGCCAAGTCGATTCATGGGGGGCGAGCCATTCCGGCTCGCTCCCCATGTGACTTTTTCCCAGCACCCAACTTCATAGAGATGACTTCTCAGACCAAGAAGAGAATCACCCGCCGCCTTCACGGCGAGCGCGGCTGGACACTGATCGAGCTTCTGATCGGGATCTCGATGACCCTGGCGATCATCTTCGCCGCCCTGCCGATCATCGACGGCGCCGCCAAGACCAGCGGCCGCACAGAGGACGCGGCGACGAGCATCGGCGACGCCCGCGCCTTCTCCGAGGAGGTGCTGCGCGACATCCGCTCGGCCGAGTCGGCTTCCGGAAGCGCGACCACGCTCAACCTCAGCACCTGGGTCCGCCACTCCAGCTGCGGTGCGACGACGCTGCTGGCGCCGACTGCCGCGGCGATCAAGTGCAGCGTCACCTACTTCTGCGCCGGCAGCGCCGGTAGCGCCTCCTGCACCCGCAAGGAGGGCACGGCGAGCGCCGTGACTGCGATCACCGGCCTGGCCAGCCCCAACATCTTCAGCTTCTCGCATGGCCACGAACTAGGTTGGGGCTATGTCGCCCTCAGCGTGAAGCTGCCGACCAAGGACCCCGCCACCGGCGGCGCGATCACTCTTACCGACGGCAGCGCCGTGAGGAATTCCGGCACATGACCCCGCGCTCGAAAGTCCGCCGGCGCTTGGCGCCGCTCTCCGGGGAGCAGGGCTTCACGATCGTCGAGGGCCTGATCGCGGCGGTGATGCTGATGCTGACCTCGCTGGCGATCTTCGCCGGCTATGACGCCGGCAACCGCTCCACCTTCAAGGCCCAGCAGCGCCAGGTCGCGCTCAGCGTCGCCCAGCAGGAGTTGGAGTCGGCGCGGGCGATGGACTACGAGTCCGTCGCGCTGACCGCGCAGCCCGACCACGACGCCAATCCCGCCAACCCCGACTACCGCGTCCTGGGCGGCAACTTCAACCTCAACCGCACCGGCACCCCTGACTACGCCCCGCTGGTGGTCAAGGGGGGGACCAAGATCGGCGGTGGCGTCGTCCAAAAGGGCAGCATCGATCCTCAGTCGTCGTTTCAGAACGGCACCGTGAAGGGGCAGATCTACCGCTTCGTCGTCTGGCGCAGCGACAACGGCTGCCCGAGCCCGACCTGCACCGGCCAGGACATCAGGCGCCTGATCGTCATCGTCGCGCCGGACTCGACCACGCAAACCGGGGCCAGCAACTACATCGAGCTCCACTCCGACTTCACCGATCCCACCACCACGGCCACCAGCGACATCCCGGCCGGGGGTGGGCCGGTGGTCACCGCGCAGCAGTTCTGGCTCAGCGACACTCCCTGCGCCGCGACCCCGCCGACCAATCACGTCGACATCAGTGCCCACGCTCTGCACAACACCTTCGGCGCCTGCGGGGACGGGGCCAAGTCCGGTGCCACCGCCGGGGCTCCCGACACCCTGATGACCTTCCAGCCGCCCGGTCAGCAGACCGATCCCTACTTCGACTACCAAAACGACTCCAGCTCGACCCTGAAGACGGGCGACTCAGCCGAGTCGGGGATCCAGCTCGCACCCCAGTCCCAATCCAGCCCCACCTGCTCCTTCGGCGCCTCCGGCAACACAAACCCCCAGCAGCGCTTCCACGTCTGGCTCAGCGACCCGATCGACCCCGGCTTCGGAAACTTCATCATCGACGGCCCGGTGACCTTCACCTTCTTCTCGCGCACCCTTCGCACCGCCACCTCCCCCAACCCGAACACCTATCCCGGCTCGCTCTGCATCTGGCTCTTCCGCCGCACCCCGGGCAACGCGGACAAGTTCTTCGGCAGCGGCGCCAGCATGACGACGCCGTCCTGGATCTGCACCGTCGAGTGCAACACCGACAACGGCAACTGGCCGCGCGACTACGGCGACCTCACCGACGAGCCGCCGAACCCGATGATCACCTCGGCCACCCTCACCGATAGCGGCGGCGACCTCAAGATCACCCCGAACTCCCGCCTCGGACTGGCGATCGCCGTTCCCAAGACGACGGCCGGGCCGCTGGAGTTCATGTACGACCACCCGCTGTTCCCGTCCCGGCTCCAGGTCGACACCACGACGCCGCTCGGCTAGCGGGGCGAGGGCGGCCGGGGCCGTCCTTAACCTCAAGCTCGGTCGGCGCGGCGCCGATTGACCCGATGATGGCCCTAGCAGCATCGTTCGCCTTCCTCGGCGGCCTCGCCGCCGGCAGCTTCGTGAGCGTGGTCGCGCACCGGATGCCGCGCCGGCTCTCGGTCGTCAGCGGCCGCTCGCAATGCCCGGCCTGCGGCGCGCAGATCGCCGCCTACGACAACGTCCCGGTCCTCTCCTGGCTCTGGCTGCGCGGGCGCTGCCGCAGTTGCGGCGAGCCGATCCCCGCTGCGCTACCCGGCGGTCGAGCTCTCGCTCGCCGTCGCCTTCGTCGCCACCGTGCTGGTGCTCTGGGACGACCCAGCCCAGCTCGTGATGGGTTTGGTCTTCGTCGCGACCCTGGCGGCGATAACCCTGACCGACCTCGAGCGGCGGATCATCCCCAATCGGATCCTGCTCGTCTCGGCGCTGGCCGGGATTGCGATTGCGGCGGCGGCCGACCCCGGCAGCCTCCCGGAGCGGGCGATCGCCGCCCTTGCGGCCGGAGGGGGCCTGCTGCTGGCGGCGCTCGTCTACCCCAACGGGATGGGGATGGGCGACGTCAAGCTCGCCGCCCTGATGGGCCTCTATCTGGGGGCGGCAGTCGCCCCGGCGCTGCTGGTCGGCTTTCTCGCCGGGGCGCTGGTCGGGGTCGGGCTGATGCTCCGCCATGGCGCCGCCGCCCGCAAGCAGGGGGTGCCCTTCGGACCCTTCCTCGCCCTCGGCGGCTTCGTCGGGCTGCTGGCCGGCGATCAGCTGATCAATTGGTACCTGAGTACGTTTCTGAACCGCTAGCGGCGGGCGGCCGGCCGTCGGTTGAGCCGGCGTACGACCCACCCGTCAGAGGCCTCCTCCGGCACCGCGAAGGCAGGCTCGGGCTTCCCCGGCACTGCGCTTGGCCCGAACATCGCTACCAGCAGCGGCACCAACGCCCAGGGCAGGTAGGCCCAGGTCCAGTAGTTGGCGGTGATCTGCGACAGCAGCAGCACCGCGGCCAGCAGGGCTGACATCCGCGGCAGATCGTCCTTGAGCTTCGGATCCCGGCGCACGGCCAGGGTCGCCGCGGCGACCAGCGCAAGCAGCAGCCCTCCCGCAACCGGCTGCAGAGCACTGAAGCCCAGCCCGATCCAAAGCGAGGTGATGCTGCCGCGCTGCGCCTGGAAGGCCAGTCCATGAACCATCGCCGACAGGGCCGCGGTGCCATTGAGGATCAGCAAGCAGCCGCAAAGCGCCGCACTGAGACCGGCCAGGGCGGCGATCGCGATCACCAGCTCCCGGCGGGAGAGCCGCGCCAGCCAGATCGGCAGGGCCAGCAGGGGCGCGACCTTCACCCAGGCGGCGACGCCGAGGCCGAAGGCCGATTGCCAGCGGCGCGAGAAGCAGGCCAATGAGGCGATCAGACAGGCCGCCAACAGCGGGTCGTTGCTGCCGCTGGAGGCGGAGAGGATCAGGGCGGGGAACGTGAGCCATGCCAGCGCCAGCCGCATCCCGGCGAACCGCGCCGACTCGGTCTCGCGGTCGATTCCTCCTTTGCCGGATGGCGCCAGACGCCTGGCAATCCAGAAGAGCCCCGCCGCGCCTCCGAGGCTCAACCCGATGTCGACGATCAGGGCGCCCGACGGATCGCTGAAGTAGTCGTGGACCGGCAGCAGGAGGGCACCGGGGATGTAGAAGACGTAGTTGAGCAGCGGATAGGTGTCGCCGTGGACGATGAAGTTGGGTAGATGCCCGTAGGGGGCGACGCCATGCAGGAGGCTGGTCGCGCCGGCCATCGAGGCGTAGGCAACGTCGCTGCTGCCCGTCGATGAGTAGACCACCATCACCACGACTGTCGCTGCGGCGAGCGTCATTCCGCCAAGAATCCGATTCCGCTCCGGCGAGGTCAAATTGCGGGTCAGATGCCAGAGCAGGGCGCTTTGCGGCCGTCTGCCGGGTCCAAGCAGACCAATCCACGCCGCGCGGGCGGCGAGATAGCCGAGCAGCAGGTAGGCCAGGTACAGGGATGCATCCAGGAGGGAGAGATCGAGTAGCCGGATGGCGGGCGTGAAGGCCGCCAGCGCCAGGACGTCGAGATTTCGCAGCGAGAGGATCGGCAGCGAAGCGGTGGCGAGGACAAAGACGAGGGTCAGCAACACCAGCACCCCGAGGTCATGGGCTATGCGGCTGCCGGAACTGGTGTAGGGGCCCGCGGCGACGACGCGCCCCTGCGGGTCGACCACCGTGTTTTCGAGAACCCGCCCGCCCTTGAAGAACGTGACCCGCTGCAAGGTCTCATCGAGCGGAGTGACCCGCACCGTCACCTCACCCTGACCCCGGAGCGTCGGTGCCACGTGCCGGTTCGCACGCGCGGCCTCTATGGCGTCGGCACGCGACAGCGCGTAGTGGTGGCCATTGTGAGCTTTGACGACGGCCAGGGCCGGCACGGCGACGACGAAGACGACGAGCGCAGCGATCGCCGGGGGGCGGAGGTTGAGCTGACGTAGGAGGCGGATGGGGTTGGCGTGCACGGTGATCGCTTGTCGAGCAACCCCAAAACGGGGTCTTCTTTATTTCGACCCGACGGCGGCCCGGCTTGACCGCGGTCGTTGCCTGATTTCACGCCCGTCTCAGGCTTCCTGCAAGGAGCCCGTCATGGCCGAGGCGGACCCCTCAAGAGAACGTCGAATACGGCCGATGTTGGAGTAGTCCCTGGACGCCCATACGAGCGATGTTCTCTAGCGGAAAAACAAAGTCAGTGGTCGGTCTCGACGTGGAGGCAGGCAGCATCGCTGCTGCCGAGCTCGCCGCTGACGGCCGTGCCGTCTCGCAGGTCGCGATCGCGCCCCTCGACGGCGGCCTGATCAAGGAGGGCGAGGTCATCGACCCGGCCGGTCTCAGCCAGGCCCTGAAGTCGCTCTTCAGCGAGCACAAGCTCTCGAAGTCGGTGCGCCTCGGCGTCGCCAACCAGCGCGTCGCCGTGAGGACGATGCGCCTGCCGCTGATCGAGGACCCCGAGGAGCTGGCGACAGCGGTCCGCTTCCAGGCCCAGGAGAGCCTTCCGATGCCCCTCGACCAGGCGGTCCTCGACCACCAGGTGGTCGCCCGCTACAGCGCCGAGGACGGCACCCGCGGCATGGAAGTGATCGCCGTCGCAGCGCGCCGCGACATGCTCAACACGCTTCTCGGTGCGGTGCGCGGGGCCGGCCTGCGACCGGTGGGGATCGACCTTTCGGCCTTCGCGCTGATCCGCGGCCTCGCCGGCCAGGAGACGTCCGAGCCGCAGAACGGCCATCACGACGGCCACCAGGAGGGCGACGAGCCGGTGGCCCCGCCGCCGGCGATCATGTACTGCAACCTCGGCGACGTCACCAACCTCGCCGTCGCCCGCGCCTCGAACTGTGTCTTCACCCGTATCTCCCCCTTCGGCTTCGAGTCGATCGCCCAGAAGCTCGCCGAGCGCCGCACCCTGGCGCTCGAGCACGCGCGCCAGTGGCTGGTCCACGTCGGCCTCGAGCGCCCGACCTTCGAGATCGAAGGCGACCCGGAGGTCGTCACCGCGACCCGGGAGACCCTCGAGGATGGCGCCTCGAAGCTGGTCGACGAGCTTCGCCTCTCGCTGGAGTTCTACGGAGCCCAGGAGGGCGTCTCTCCGGTCGAGCGGGTCGTCGTCAGCGGTCCCGGAACCACGGTCCCGGGACTCGTCGAGCGTCTTCAGGCCGGTCTCGGGCAGCCCTTTTCGAGCGCCCGGCCGGCTGCCCTCGCCCAACTCGGCGACGACGCCGCGGCGCGGCTCACGGTTTCCTACGGATTGGCCTTGGAGGAGTAGATGCGCCCCGTCAACCTGATTCCGCCCGAGGAGCGCCGTGACCGGGCGCCGATCCGCACCGGCCCGCTCGCCTACATGCTGGTCGGCGTGCTGGCGCTCGGCCTCGCCGGCGTGACGATGGTCGTGCTGTCCAACAACAAGATCTCCGATCGCAAGGCCAAGGTCGCGCAGCTCAATCAGCAGCAGGCGGCGGTCGAGTCGCGCGCCAGCCAGCTGCAGCCGTTCGTTTCCTTCAGCCAGACCGCCCAGCAGCGAGTGGCGGCGATCCACAAGGTCGCCAACGACCGCTTCGACTGGGAGCGGGTGATGCGCGAGCTGGCGCTGGTCCTCCCTCACAACATCTCGCTGACTCACGCTTACGGCGACGTCGGCGACCGGCGCCGACATCAGCTCCACGTCCGGCAGCGGAGCCGCACCCAACGCTCGCGATCGGCGGCTGTGCACCGAGCCAGGACGCCGTTGCGGGGTTCATCGCCACCTTGCAGGACATCGATGGTGTCACGAGCGTCAGCCTGCAGGACTCCGCGTTGGCCCAACAATCTCCATCCGGCGGCACGAGCACGACCGGTCAATCAGCGGCGGTGGATCGGGCAGCAGCGACTGCGGCACGTGCTCACCTTCCATGTCACCGCTGTATTCGGCAACGCTCCCGCTCCGCAGGCCGGCGCCGGCGCGGCAGCGACCGCGACCCCCACCGCGACCGCGCCGACCACGTCCGGCTCGACCCCGGCCACTTCTTCTGACTCGACCGCTCCCACCGCAACCCCGACCTCGGCAGGCGGCTGATGCGCTCGGTCGATCGCAACATCCTCGTCGCCGTTCCGCTGGTCGCCGTCCTGGGTGCCTTCTGGCTCCTCGTCATCTCGCCGAAACAGGACCAGGTCAAGCAGCTCGACGCCAAGGTCAGCAAGGCCGAGCAGTCGGTGCAGCAGGAGACAGGCGTCGATAACCCAGGGTCTGCAGGCGCGCAAGCACTTCTCGCGCGATTACCACCGTCTGGTCGGTCTCGGGCAAGGCCGCTCCGGTCAATGACGAGACCGCGTCGCTGATGGTTCAGGTCGACCAGGCGGCTCGCGGCAGTTCCGGGGCCCAGTTCGTCGGCGATCGGCTCGGGCACGGCTCCGGGGCGCCCGGCGGTGCCGCCCGGCGAGTCCAACCGCATCGGCGACTGCACCGACGGCGGCGACGGCGGACCCGACGGGCTCGCCGAGCACCCCTTACACGCCTGACGATGCAGGGCAATTTCTTCCAGATCTCCGACTTCCTCTGCCCGGATCGACAGCCTCGTCAACCCGAAGGGCGACCGGGTCGCCTCCAACGGGCGCCTGACGACGATCGACTCGGTCGACCTTGCCCAGAGCGATACTGGATTCCCGATCCTGCTGGCGATCGGTCAAGGTCACGGTCTACTCGGCCAACGCACCGCCGCGGCGGGGGCGGCCGGCAGCTCCGCCGCCGGCGCCGACGTCGCGACGCCGGTCAGCTCGACCAGCTCGGACTCCAGCACGACTTCGGCTCCGTCTTCGACCACGTCGGCACCGCCCGGCGCCAGCACGCCATGAACGTCCAGTCGCCACAGTTTCTGACCGACCTCTACGGCGACCTTCGCGACCGCCGGCTGCTGCCGCTCGTCGTCGTCCTCGTGGTCGGCTTCGCGGTCGTGCCGATGGCGCTCTCGAGCAAGTCGAAGCCCCCGGCCCCGGCTATCGCGGGCCCGGTCGCCCCGGCGGCCCAGAAGTCGAACCTTCCCGCGGCCCAGGTCGTGATCAACAACCCCGGCTTGCGCGACTTCAAGCAGCGGCTCAAGGGCGACACGCCGATCGACCCCTTCGTGCAGCGTTTCGGCAGCGCCGACTCGGCCAGCAACGGGGCCTCCTCGACCGGCGGCGTCGTCAGCAGCGGCGGCGGCCTGGTCCAGACCGCTGGTTCGACCGCCAACCCTCCCCTGACCGCCGAGGGCCAGGCCGCGAAGGCAGCCGACACGGGCAGCGGGCCGCCGGCCGCACCCGGCTCGGGCAGCTCCGGCAGCCCTTCCTCGAGCTCTCCCTCGGGCTCGCCGACTGGTGCCAGCGCGCCGACGACTACGGTCACCCACAAGTACTACTCCTACCGCGCCAAGCTCCGCTCCGGGCCGGTTGGCGGCGACATGAAGGTGCGCGACAACGCCATGGGCGTAATCCCGCTGCCGAGCAAGAACGTGCCCGCCGTCGCCTTCCTCGGCGTCAACACGAACAGCCAGTTCCAGGGCCAGACCGCCGTCTTCCTCGTCAACAGCGCCGTCACCCTGGTCAGCGGTAACGGCACCTGCACCCTGGTCGGCAACCAATGCCAGGTCGTCGCCCTGGAGCCTGGCGAGCACGCCGACTTCACCTGGACCGACGGCAACACCTACCGGGTGACGCTGGTCAAGTTCATCCTCGTGACCCGCAACAAGCCGCCGGCTGGAATCGCCAATCCGAACGGCGACGGCAACTCCGGTGGCAATGGCCGCAAGGCCTCCGCGCACGGCAAGTCGAGCTGGCACAGCCCCACCGGCCAGCACTTCACTTTCTGAAGCTTCGCCGCTATACTCGCTGAAGCGAGGGGAGGTATTCGCAAATACCTCGATTCATGAGCGCGATCAGCAACGCAACCTGTCCTGTCTGCCGCACCGCCGAGATCATCTCCGGCAAGTGGACGCTCCTGGTGATCCGCGATCTCGCCGACGGCAGCCGCCGCTTCTGTGAGCTCGAGCGCTCCTTGGAGGGGATCAGCCCGCGCACCCTCTCGCTGCGCCTGCGGGCGCTGGAGGAGGCGGGGATCGTAAAGCGACACACCTTCCCCGAGGTGCCGCCCCGGGTCGAGTACGCGCTGACCGCAAAGGGCGAGGCGCTGGTGCCGCTGATCGAGGACATGCGCAGTTACGGCCGGCGTTGGCTTCCACATGGAAGCTCGCCCCGAGTCCCCGCCGCCGCCTAGCCGGGCGCCTTTTCGACCCCCAGCGGTCCCGACCCGGCCGATTTCGAGGCTGCAATCGTGCGTGCAGCCGCAGGAGGGACGTAGGCACAGACGAAGCGTGTCGTCGTGCGCGACGAGATCGTTCAAGAAGCACTTCGAAGGCTCGCCGCGGAGGCGGCGACCCGCCTCACCTCACTGGTCGCGACGGGGGAGGAGCTTCCCTTCGACGTCGCCGAGAACGAGGGCGAGCACACCTTCTACCGCTATGTGCCGCTGACCGCCCGCTTCGTCCGCGACCACGCCGACGAGCTTCGCTCCCTTCCCGCCTTCGTCCCCGCCTGCAGCGCCGTGGATCAGTCCGGCGTCGCCTCCGCCTATCTCGAGGCAAGGGGGGAGGACGTTCCGGCCGACGGCGTCGAGCGGGCCGAGCAGATGCTGGTCTCGTTCATCGCCCGGCTCTGGGACGGCTCGACCGAGTTCACGCTCGAGCGTTCCCGCCTCGAGGCGGCCCTCAACGAGCTCCGGGCCGAGGTCCGCGAGCTCTCCGAGGCCGAGGTCCTGGTCGCGCCGCTGGTCGGCCTGCAGATGCCGCTGCCGCGGCTCGAGCTGCCGGGCGGGGTGGCGATCGTGCGCGCCGACACGGTCGACGCACCGACCGAGGCGACCCGCAGCCTTGGCATGGAGCGCAATGCCTGGGAGCCGCAGTTCCTCGCCGTTTCCGAGAAGGAGGAAGGTCCGGGCGGAGCCGCGCCCGCGGTCCGCATCCTGCGGGAGCTGATCAGCGTCCTGCGCCTCTTCAAGGAGGGCGGAGTCGGCCTCGGGCCGCATGCCTACACGCCCACCGGTGAGGGCAACTGGAAGCGGGTCCCCACCGGCACCCCGGCGACCCGGCCCGGCGGCTACAAGCTCAGCGACGCCGAGGCCCACGAGCTGGCCCAGTTCGCAGAAGGTCTGGAGTCCCGGCCCGACCCCGACGGCTCGCTCGCCTGGGCGGTCGACCGCTTCGAGATGGGATGCGATCGCGCCAGCGCCCTCGAGGGCCTGAGCGACTACCTGCTCGCGATGCGGGCGCTGTTCGAGGGCCAGGGACCCGTCGGGGCGAGCCTGCCGATGCGGGCCGCGGCGTTGATCGCCGAGCCCGCCGAGCGGACCGAGGCCCGCGAGAAGCTTCAAAGCGCCTTTGAGCTCGAGGCGGCGATGATGGCCGGACGCGAGTTCGACCTCGGCAGCGCGACCGGCCTCGCGGCCTGGCTCGAGGACGCGGCACGATCGATCGTGCGTGGCGCCGCGCTGGGCGAGCATGGCTCCGACATCGCCGCGAGCGCCGACGAGACGCTGGTCGCCGCCGGACTGCGGGCGGGCGAGGGCAGCGTCGCCGAGGCCGCCGAGATCGAGGACTGGGATCCGATGGATTCCGACGAACCGGAGCCCGAGCCCGACGACGAGCCGCCGGAGCCCGACGACTCACCCGAGCCGCATCCCGAGCCCGCCGGCCCGCGCGACTGGCACCGGCGCCCGGACTTCGACATCACCCGGCCCAGCGACGGCAGCTCGCCCAGCGACGGCTTCGAGCCGCGGGTGGGGCCGGACGACCAGATCCGGATCCGCGAGGGGAATCGGTCCCCGGACTCCGAAGAGACTTCTGAACACCGGGCCGAGCCGGAGCCGATCACCGACGAAGGCTTCGAGGACGGCCTCTACTACGAGGACGCAGGCGGCGAGGACGAGGGGGGCTCCGCCGGCTCCGAAGACCATGACCACGACGAAGAGGAGACGACCGTGAGGCGCCAGCGCCGAGCGCGATTGGTTGAGCGAGGTCTCGGAGGCCGAGGGCGGGGAGACTCTCGAGTGGCCGGTTCCCGCAGGCGAAGTATCGAAGCAGCGCGCCGAATGGCGCCAGGACGAGGATTCCGAGCCCCTGGACACTCCGCGGGTGAGGCATCTGTTCCCGGTGCCCGACGACACCGACTGGGACGTCAGCGAGCTGGACTACGACCGCTCGCGGACCAGGGTCAGCTAAGCGGTCATCCGGTCAGCAGCGCCGCCCGCTCTTCGCTTCCCGCAAAGAGGTAGCGGTTGATCTCCGCCAGTCCGGCGAGGTCGTGCACGTCCTCGTCGAGGTAGGGCACGCGGATCACGATTTGGGTCTGCAGCTCGGCCGCGAGGTGGTCGATGTTGGCGTCGTCGCGCTCGGCGAGGGCGCGGTAGTCGGCGAAGTTGGCGGCGACGCGGCGCCCGAGGTCGTCATCGCCGAGCAGCTCGCCGAGCGCCCGCTCGAGGTCTTCGCCGTTGCCGCCCGCGTCGCCGGCAAAGGAGTGGACCTTGTTGACGACCACGCCGCCGAAGGGCAGCTTCGCCTCGACCAGCTTGCGGTGGAAGTAGACGGCCTCTGAGATCGGCTCGCCCTGGGGGCCGCAGACGACCAGGAACGATGTCGAGGGGTCCGAGAGCAGCTCGTTGACCCGCTTCGCCCGCTCCTGGAAGCCCGTCGACCATGCCGCTGAAGGCGGTGAAGAACTCCTGCAGGTCGGCGAGCAGGTCGAAGCCGACCAGGCGCTTGAGGATCGAGAACATCATCGAGGCGCCGCGGCCGGCGATCTTCATCGTGATCCCGGTCGGCTTCATGAAGACCTTCATCGAGCGCCCCTCGATGAACTGGGTCAGCCGCCGCGGCGCCTCGAGGAAGTCGAGCGCGTTGCGGGTCGGCGGCGTGTCGAGTACCAAAAGGTCGAAGCGGCCCTCGGAGTGGAGCTCGAACAGCTTCTCCATCGCCATGTACTCCTGCGAGCCCGCCAGCGCGGCCGAGATCTGCTGGTAGATGCGGTTCGACAGCACCCGGTCGCGGGTCTCCTCGTCGGGGGCGTGGCGGCGCACCAGCTCGTCGAAGGTCGCCTTCGGGTCCAGCATCATCGCCCACAGCTCGCCCCCCATCTCGACGCCCTGGGCCTCGAACAGCGCCGGGTCGACCTGGCGGGCCTCGTTACCGAGCTCCTCGAGGCCGAGCGAGTCGGCCAGCCGCTTCGCCGGGTCGATCGTCAGCACGCAGACCTTGAGCCCCCGCGCCGCCATCCCGGTCGCGATCGCGGCCGAGGTCGTCGTCTTGCCGACCCCGCCGCTGCCGGCGCAGATACAGACCTCCTTGCCCTCGAGGATGTCCGGGATCGCCGCCACTAGGCCAGGCTCCCGGCCAGCTCGCGGGCCTCCTCGACCCCGAGCTCGGGCTCGAAGATGAAGGGCAGGGATTTCACCGGTGCGCTGACCCGTTCTTCGAGCCGGGCCAGCTGGGCCCGCTGCGAGGTTGCCCGGCGCTGCTCGGAGACGGCCGCCCGCAGCGCCCCGCGAACGGCGCCGTCTGCCCCCTCCGCGGCGGCCTCCATCTTCTCGGCCTCCCCGGGCGAGAAGCGCTCCGGGTAGAGCCCGTTCATGAAGACGCGGTCGACCGCGATTCCGATCTCCTCGCGCAGCTGCCGCTCGAGCGACGCCGTCTCGTTGACCGGCATCTCCTCCGGCAGGGCGACGATCGCGGTACCGGCCAGCTCGGGATCGGTGATGAAGCGGTTCAGCTCCTGGGCCTGGGAGTGGATCGGGCCGACGCGGGCGATGCTGGCGAAGGTGCGCGGCGTCTGCAGGAAGCCGATCCCGTGCCCGGTCGCCGGGGCGTCGACGATCACGAGGTCGTAGTTGCGCCCCTTCTTGACCTTGCGGTCGAGCTGCGAGAGCTCCCAGATCTTGCCGATCGTGACCAGCTCCTTGAGCCCCGGAGTGGCCGCCGTGAGGTAGGTGAAGACGCGGCTGCGAAAGAGCATGTCGCGCATCGCCCGGACCTTGAGCTGCAGCAGCACGTACTCGCGCATCGACTCGTCGGGGTCGATCGAGATCGACCAAAGGTTCTCCTCCAGCTCGACCTCGTGAAAGCCGACCTCGGCCCGCTTGAAGAAGCGCGAGGTCTGCTCCTGGGAGGCGATTTCGCAGACGATCGTCCGCTTTCCCTGGCGCGCTGCGGCGAGGCCGAGCGAGACGGCGATCGTCGATTTGCCGACGCCGCCCTTGCCGGTCACGAATATGAGTCTCTTGTCGAGCAGGTCGGGCATTGGGGCCATTACATCAACCAGGTCCCCGCCCCTATACCCGCTGGGCGCGGTCTAGCAAATTTCCAGGACGGCAGGAAAAGCTGGTGCGCATGCGAATAAGCCGCGCATATGGGATTTCTAAGCCGTAGAACCAAGCCTGAGGCCGAGCCCCAGGTCGAAGGGTCCGACGCCGTCGAGGAAGCGCCGCAGGCGCTCGAACCGACCGGCTCCGAGAGCGCCGAGCGGGCGCCCGAGCCGCAGCCCGAGCAGATTCCGCCCGAGCCGGTCGAGGGAGCGCCGGACGGCGAGGGGGAGATCAGGATCTCCAAGGGCGGTTCCAACGGCTCCGTGCAGTCGAGCGCGGCGCCGACCGCGGTCAGCGCCCCGCCCCGGCCCGCCCCTGAGCCCGAGTCCGAGCCGCGCGAGACGATGCGCCTGCGGCCCGAAGAGGTGATTGCGCCCAGCCGTCACCAGGCGCAGGAGGACGAGCAGGTCCCGGTCAAAACCGCCAAGGTGATCTCGTTCGCGAACCAGAAGGGCGGCGTCGCCAAGACCACCACGACCCTCAACCTTGCCGTCGCCTTCGCCGAGTCCGGCCTGCGGGTGCTCTGCATCGACCTCGATCCGCAGGGCAACCTGACGATGAGCCAGGGCATCGACCCCGACAAGGTCGAGAAGAGCATGTACGACGTCCTCGTCCACGACATCCCGTTGGCCGAGGTGATCCATAAGCGTGAGATCGACATCGCGGTCGCCTCGATCGACCTCGCCGGGGCCGAGATCGCGATGAGCACCAAGATCGGCCGCGAGCGCTCGCTGGAGAAGGCGCTGAAGCCCGAGCTCGGCAACTACGACTTCGTCTGCATCGACACCCCGCCCAGCCTCGGCCTGCTGACGATCAACGCGCTGACAGCGTCGAACAGGGTGATCGTCCCCGTGCAGTGCGAATATCTCTCGATGCGGGGGTTGGTGCAGCTCCAGAACACGCTGAAGATGATTCAGGAGAACCTCAACCCGGGCGTCGAGATCGAAGGGATCCTTCCCACCATGCTCGATGGGCGCACCGTCCACGCCAAGGAGGCGGTCGAGATCCTGGAGGAGAACTTCGGGGACCTGGTCTTCCAGTCCCGGATCCGCAAGACGGTCAAGTTCGCCGAGGCACCCGTGCGTGGCACTTCGGTGCTCAAGTACGATCCGGACGGGAATGCGGCCAGTTACTACCGCGATCTGGCGAAGGAGGTTCTGAGCAATGGCTCGTCGTAAGCGCGCCAGCATGCGCGAGGGCCCCCTCGCCGACCTCTTCCGCTCGACCGTCGACGACGATCCCCCCGTCGACCCGCCCGAGCTCGAGCAACCTGGGACCGAGCGGGAAGCCGATGAGTCGCCCCGCTTCGGCCGCGACGATCCCGTTCCCGAGGCCGAGTCTCCGCAGCCTTCCCCGACTCCCGATCCGGCGCCTTCGCCGCAACCGCAGCCACCGAGTCCGCAGCCGGAGCCCCCGAGCCCGGACCCGGAGCCGCCGCCGCCGCAGATGCGGCGCCGGCAGCCCAGCTTCGAGGCGCGGCGCGATACCGCTCCGCTCGAGCCCTCCGAGCGGCTGCAGAAGGTCTTCGACTCCAGTAACCCCGACGCCGTCTCGACGCCGCGCTGGGGCCGCGAGGAGCCCCAGTACCACCCCGTGGGCGCCGGCCCCCGCAACCCGGTCATCCGCGTGATCGGCGTCGGCGGAGCCGGGGTCAACGCGGTCAACCGGATGGTCGAGACCCAGATCCCCGGGGTCGAGTTCATGGCCGTCAACACCGATCTTCAGTCGCTGCAGGTCTGCACCGCCGACGTCACCGTCCACATCGGTGCCGAGGCGACGCGCGGCCTCGGCTCCGGAGCCGACCCCGAGCTCGGCCACCGCGCCGCCTTCGACGAGCAGGACAAGATCAAGCGCCTGCTCAAGGGCTCGGACATGGTCTTCGTCGCCGCCGGTGCCGGCGGCGGCACCGGCACGGGCGCCGCCCCGGTTGTCGCCCGCCTCGCCCGCGAGGTCGGCGCGCTCACGGTCGGCATCGTCACCAGGCCCTTCTCCTTCGAGGGGTCGCGGCGGGCGAACATGGCCGAGAAGGGCATCGAGGCGCTGGCGGCCGAGGTCGACACGCTGATCATCGTCCCCAACGACCGCCTGCTCTCGGTCCTCGACGAGCAGACCTCGATGGTCGATGCCTTCGAGGTCGCCGACGACGTGCTGCGCCAGGGCGTGCAGGGGATCTCCGATCTCGTCACCCTGCCGGCGCTGATCAACCTCGACTTCGCCGACGTGCGGTCGATCATGTCCGACGCCGGCCAGGCCCTGCTCGGAATCGGGATGTCGACCGGCGAGGGCCGGGCGATAGCCGCGGCCGAGAAGGCGATCTCCTCGCCGCTGCTCGAGACCTCGGTCGAGGGCGCGCGTTCGATCCTGCTCTCGATCACCGGCGGCGCCGACATCTCGCTGGTCGAGGTCAGCGAGGCGGCCAAGGTCGTCGGCGAGGCCGCGCACCCCGATGCCAACATCATCTTCGGTGCCAACATCGACGAAGAGCTCTCCGACCAGGTCTGGGTCACGGTCGTGGCCACCCGGTTCGACGGCCGCACCAGGCCGCGCCGCCAGGAAGAGCCGACGATCCGCCGCACCAAGGGCGAGCCTTCGCGGCGCACCTCGCGGAGTGGCGACCTTGGCGGCGTCGAAGTTCCCGAGTTTCTTCCGGGCTAGGAGCCGAACCCTCTCGTGAGAGGAGTCGTCGCCGCCGGGCATCCGCTCACGGCGGAGGCCGGTGCCAACGTGCTGCGCGAGGGCGGCAACGCCGTCGACGCCGCGGTTGCGGCGGTTCTCTCCTCGTTCGCGGTCGAGAGCCCGCTGACCGGCTTCGGCGCCGGCGGCTTCATGCTCGTCGCCCCCGGGGGCGGGGAGCCGACCCTGGTCGACTTCTTCGTCCAGGCGCCGGGGCTGGGCGGGACCGAGCGCCGCGCGGACCTGAAGCCGGTCGAAGTCCTCTTCGATCAGACGCCGCAGGTCTTCAACATCGGGCCCGCCTCCTGCGGCGTTCCGGGCACGCCGGCGGGCCTGGCGCGGGCACTGGAGCGCTTCGGCACCGTGCCGCTCGCCGAGCTGGTCAAGCCCGCGATCGACCTCGCCTGGGAGGGCGCGCCGCTGAACGCCCAGCAGGCCTACATCTTCCAGATCCTCGCTCCGATCCTGACCAGCTACGAGGAGTGCCGGGCCCTTTACGCCCCCGCGGGCAGGATCCTCGCCGAGGGCGAGAGGTTCCGCTTTCCCGAGCTGGCCGAGGCCCTGGAGCGCTACGGCGCCGAGGGACCGCAGCCGTTCTATGGCGGCGAGATCGGGCAAGCGGTCGCCGACTGGGTCACCGATCTCGGCGGGACCCTCTCGCGCGAGGACATGGCCGCCTACGAGGCGATCGAGCGCGAGCCGGTCCGGGCCCGGTTTCGCGGCAACGAGGTCCTGACCAATCCGCCGCCTTCCTCGGGCGGGATCCTGATCGCCTACTGCCTCGAGCTCCTGGAGCGCCTCGGGGACGCCGGGATCGAGTCGACGGTGGAGGTGATGCGGGCCGCCCAGGCGCGCCGCGGCGAGCGCTTTCAGCACGGCCTTTACGAGGAGGGGTTCGCGGAGCTCTTCCTCGACCCCGAAGAGCTCGACGCGACGGCCGCCGGGCTGCACCGGGGTCTTCCCGGTGGCGAGGCGCCACCCGAGGGCGGTCTCGGTTCGACGACCCATCTCGCGGTGCTCGACTCCGACGGTATGTGCGCCTCGGTCACCTGCTCCAACGGCTCATGCTCCGGCGTCATCGTCCCCGGCACCGGGGTCCACCTCAACAACATGCTCGGCGAGCAGGACCTCAACCCGCTCGGATTCCATCTCGCCGAACCGGGGCGGCGGATGCCCTCGATGATGGCGCCGACCGTCGTCACCCGCGGCGGCGACGTGGTCGTCGGCCTCGGCAGCGCCGGCTCGAACCGGATCCGCTCGGCGATCCTGCAGACCGTGCTGCGCCTGGTCGTCGACGGGATGAGCGCCCTCGATGCCGTCGGCGCGCCCCGGGTCCACTTCGAGGACGGGGCGGTGCAGGCCGAGCCGGGCGTCGACGAGCTGGCGCTGGGGCGGATCGAGCAGCGGGGGATACGGGTTGCCCGCTGGCAGCGTCCGAACCTCTACTTCGGCGGCGTGCAGGCGGTGGCCCACGATCCGCAGGACGGCAGCATCGAGGGCGGCGGCGACCCGCGCCGCGGCGGCGCCGTCGTCGTGATCGACTGACGCCTCAGCCGGCCTTCGCGGCCGCCGGGTCGGCGGCGCTGCCGCTCGCCCCGGGCTCCAGCACGAGCTCGTAGTGCTGGTAGGTGATCTCGTCGCGGCCCCAGCGCGGTCCGGTCTCGGAGCGGACGACCTCGAAGCCGTGCTCGCAGTAGATGCGGGCGGCGGCGCCAAGCTCGCTGAAGGTCTCGAGGCGGATGCGGGCAAAGCCGGCGGACCTGACCTCCTCCATCAGCTCGGCGATCAGGCGGCGTCCCAGACCCTGGCCGCGCAGCTGGCGCTCGAGCACGAACCAGCGCAGGACGGCCGTCGCGTCGCCCTCGTCGGTGTAGCCGACGCAGCCCGCCAGCCGGCCGCCTGACTCGACGACCCAGACCCCGCCCTGCTCCTGCGGCCAGCCGCGCAGCGCGGCGCGGACGACGCTGGAGCCGACGAAGGCCTCCATGCTGGAGTCGAGGCCGTACTCGTCGGCATAGAGGCGCCCGTGCAGGGCGATCATCTCGCCGAGCTCACCGGGGCGCAACCGGCGGCGGATCTTCGGCGGCTCGCTCACCGGACCGATTATGGCCCCGCCGACCGATCTAGGCAAGACCTTGTTATTACCGTATCCATCGCGATTTAAGATTGATCAGGCGGCGGAAGGCCGCCGCAAGCAATTCATGGAGTTAAGACAGCTCAGATACGTCGAGGCGGTTGCGCGCCACCGCCACTTCACCCGCGCGGCCGAGGAGCTTCACGTCGCCCAGTCGGCGCTCTCGCACCAGGTCCGGCGGCTCGAAGCCGAGCTCGGCGTGGAGCTGTTCGAGCGCACCAGCCGCCGGGTGGCCCCGACCGAGGCGGGGGAGGCGGTGGCGGCGCGGGCACGGCGGATCCTCGACGAGGTAGACGGCGCCCGCGAGGAGGTCGACCAGCTGCAGGGGGTGATCCGCGGCCATGTCTCGATCGGGGCCCTGTTGACCGCCGGCGGGATCGACTTCCCGCGCCTGATGACCGCCTTCAGCCAGGCCTACCCCGGGATCGAGGTCGGCTTCCGGGAGGGGACCGCCGGCGACATGTTCGGCCACCTGGCCCGCGACGAGGTCGACGCCGCCTTCGCGATGCTGGCCGGCGAGCCCGCCGACGGGCTGGTCGCCGAGCGCCTCAGCGAGGACGAGCTGGTCGCGGTCTTCCCGCCCGGGGCTGCTCCGGCGAAGGGCAGCGTCAGCGCCGCCGACCTGGGCCGGCAGCCGATCGTCGCTCCGCGCTCGGGCTCGGCCGTCAAGCAGGCTCTGGACGACTTCTTCGCCCGGGCCGGCGAGCCGCTGCGGGTCTCGCAGGAAAGCGGCGACCCCTATCTCCTGCTCTGCCTGGTCGCGGCTGGGTTCGGGGCCGCCGTCCTTCCCAGCTCGCTGACCCGGCGCGAGGGCCCGCCGGTCGAGGTCCGCAGCCTGCGCCCGCGGGTTCGGCTGCCGGTGGCGCTCCTCTGGCGCCAGGGGCGCCACACCTCGCCCGCCGCCCGAGCCTTCATCGAGTTCGCGCGCCGCGAGGCCGCTGCGCGGTGATGGAGAATCCGCCGATGCCGGAGATCGACTTCGAGGCCGAGGGCCTGCTCGAGGGGCTGGACGAGGAGGCCCGCGAGGCGCGATTGAAACTGCTGCGCGAGCTTGCCGAGGACGGGGTCTCGCTCGAAGAGCTGCGCGGGGCGGTGGCCGCCGGGCGGCTGGTGTTGCTCCCGGTCGAGCGGGCGCTGACCGGTGAGGGCGGCAGGTACACGACACGCGAGATCGCCGAGCAGGCGGGGGTCGGGCTCGAGGAGCTGCAGCGCGCCAACGCGGCGCTTGGCGTCCCCAACCCGGACCCCGACGAGAAGGCGCTCGGCGAGATGGACCTCGAGTCGGCCAAGCGCCTGCGGACCTTCCGCGAGTTCGGCCTGCCCGAGGAGGAGACGCTGCAGGTCGCGCGCACGATCGGCATGGGGACCTCGCGAATCGCCCAAGCCAACCGGGAGGTGTTCCTGCGCAACCTGGTCGAGCCCGGCGACGACGAATACGAGCTGGCGCGCCGCTTCGAGGCCGGGGCAAAGGCGATGGTGCCGCTGCTGGGCCCCCTGCTCGCCTACTCGCTGCAGCGCCACCTGCTGGAGCAGATCCGCGCCGACGTGATCGGCGCCGCCGACCTCGCCTCGGGGGAGCTCAGCACCGCGAGCGAGATCGCGGTCGCCTTCGCCGACCTGGTCGACTTCACCAAGCTCGGCGAGCGGATCCCGGTCGAGGAGCTGGGCCGGGTCGCCACCCGGCTCGAGGAGATGGCCTCCGAGGTCGCTCGCTCGCCGGTGCGACTGGTGAAGTTGATCGGCGACGCGGCGATGCTGGTCAGCCCCGAGCCGCAGGCGCTCGCCGAGGCGGCGCTGAGCCTGGTCGAGGCGGCCGACGCCGAGGGCGAGGACTTCCCGCCCCTTCGTGCCGGGCTCGCCTTCGGGGCGGCGGTCGGCCAGGGCGGCGACTATTACGGGCACCCGATCAATCTCGCCAGCCGGATCACCGAGATCGCGAGGCCGGCCAGCGTGCTGGCGAGCGAGGAGGCCAGGGAGGCGATCGGCGACGGCTTTCACTACTCGTTCGCCGGCGAGCGCTCGCTGAAGGGAATAAAGGGCAGGGTGCGCCTTTACCGGGTGCGCCGCGAGCCGAAGTCCTCGAACCGCTAGATGCCCGACTTCAGCTTCGTCGTCGTCGCTGTGATCGCCTTCATGGCGCCGGTGCTGCGGGAGCTCGTCCCGCGCCTCTTCGTGCCCTCGATCGTGCTCGAGCTCGTGCTCGGGATCATCGTCGGGCCGCAGGTACTCGGGATCGCCCACTCAAGCCCTGCGGTGAACCTCTTCTCGACCATCGGCCTGGCGGCGCTGCTCTTCCTCGCCGGGCGCGAGATCGACGTGCCGAAGCTGCGCGGTGCGGTGCTCGAACGCGGCCTCGCCAGCTTTGCGCTCGGCTTCATGATCGCCGCCGCGATCGCGGCGCCGCTGCACGAGGTTGGGCTGATCAAGACCCCGCTGCTCGTCGCGGTGATCCTCGTCGCCACCTCGCTGAGCGTGATCATCGTTCCCCTGCGCGACGCCGGCGAGGTCAACACGCCCTTCGGCCAGCAGGTGATCGCCACCGCGGCGATCGCCGAGTTCTGCCTCGGTGATCCTGCTCTCCTTCTTCTACTCCAACGAGCGCAGCCGGCTATTCGACCGAGCTCGTCCATCTCAGCGCCTTCGTGCTGCTGGCGATCGTCGTCTTCGTCGGCGTCTCGCAGGGAGGGCGCAACCGGCGCCTCAACGAAGCCCTCGCCAGGCTGCGCGAATCGAGCGCCCAGATCCAGACCCGCGCCGACCTGGCGCTGGTCGCGATCGTGGTCGGGATCGCCAGCCAGCTGGGCCTGGAGTCGATCCTCGCCGCCTTCACGGTCGGCGTCATCCGCGGCATGACCGAGGAGCGCGACGAGGGCTCCGAGCAGAAGCGCGAGGCGGTCGCGCTGGGGATATTCGTTCCCTTCTTCTTCGTCTCCAGCGGCCTCAACTTCCAGCTCGACGAGCTCTTCGCCACCGTCGGCGGCGTGATCCGGCTGCCGGTCTTCCTGCTCGCCCTGCTGGCCGTGCACGTGATACCGGCGCTGCTTTACCGGCGCACGATGGGCAGCCGGATGGCCTACGCCGCCGGCCTGCTGCAGGCGACCTCGTTCTCGTTCGTCATCGTCGCCACCCAGATCGGGCTCAAGCTCCACGTCATGGTCCAAGCGACCGCTACGGCGCTGGTCGGCGCAGGGCTGATCTCGGTCGTCGCCTTCCCGGCCCTGGCCTTCGCGATCCTGCGCCGCGAGCGCGGCGGTCAGCCCTTGCCGGCGTCGCGGCCGAGTCCGAGCGCGGCGTAGGCGACCCGGGTCAGGGCGATCGCCCCGGCGCGATTGCGCGCCTGCGGCGCCCCGCGGACGAAGAAGGTCGCGATCAGCACCCGCTTGCTGCGGACCGAGAACAGCTGGTCGAGGGCCGGCAGCCAGTTGGCCCCGTAGCCCGAGGTTCCGCGGTCCCCGATCCCCGCCACCGGCTGCGGTCGCAGGCCCCGTCCCCGGGAGCTGAACTGCTGAAACTCGGTCATCCGGTTGAAGTAGCCGCGCACCGCGTCGTGCTGGGCGTCGAGGCTGAGCTGGAGGTTGAATCCGCGGCCGCGATAGATGCAACGGCTGAGCAGCGCCGAGCCGCCGAAGCTGCGCCGCAGTCCGGCCGGGTCGCCGCCGGCGCCGCGGACCAGCGCCGCCACCCGTCCCTCCTCGATCCGCGGGCAGGCGGCGACGAGGCCGCCCGGGTGCCCGCTCCCCGAGCCGCAGGCGGTGAGCAGCAGGCAGGCGAGGGCGGCCGAGGCCGCTGTAACGGAGAAGGCCGACCTGTGACCATTGCTCCGAGGACGTCTTTTGGAGATGCCGCTGCTGATCCTCTTTGCGCTCATCGCCGGGGCAGGGACCGCGCTTTCGCCCTGCGTGCTGCCCGTGCTCCCCGCGGTGCTCTCGGCCGGCGTCACCGGCGGCAGGCGGCGGCCGCTCGGCGTCGCCACCGGCTTGGCTTTGTCGTTCACCTTCGCGACCGTAGCGCTCGTCTACGTGATCGACGCCCTCGGCCTGCCGAACGACTTCACCCGCAAGCTGGCGATCGTCGTCCTCGGCGTCTTCGGGCTGATGCTGCTGCTGCCCCCGCTCTCGGACCGGGTCGAGGCCTTCGCCTCGCGGCTGGTCAGCGGCCCGAGCGGATTTCGCGGCGACGGCTTCTGGGGCGGGCTGTTGCTCGGAGCCAGCCTCGGCTTCGTCTACGCGCCCTGCGCAGGCCCGATCCTCGCCGGCGTGATCACGGTCTCGGCCACGCAGGCCTTCACGGTCGACAAGCTTCTGGTCGCCTTCGCCTACGGGGTCGGCTCGGCGGCGGTGCTCTACGCGATCCTGCTCGGCGGCCGCAGGGTCACCGACCGGCTGGGCCCGCTGCGGGGGCGGGTCAACTACGCGATGGGGGCGGTGATGATCGCCGTCGCGGTGCTGCTGGCGACCAACACCGACATCCGCTTCGAGACCGCGCTCGCCAGGTCGGCGCCCGACTTCCTCGTCAACCCGACGAAGTCGATCGAGGACAGCTCCGCGGTCCACGACGACCTCGCACGGCTGTCGGGGCACCGCGTGCAGGCGGCGGCGGGGGAGGCCGAGGCCGCGGCGGGAAAGAAGCTGCCGGTGCTGGCGACGGCTCCGAACTTCGCCGATACCCAGCGCTGGTTCAACACCCCCGGCGGGCGCCCGCTCTCGATCCCGGGCCTGCGCGGCAAGGTAGTGCTGCTGGACTTCTGGACCTACACCTGCATCAACTGCCTGCGCACGCTGCCCTATGTCGAGGCCTGGTCCCGCAAGTACCGCCGCGACGGGCTCGTCGTGGTCGGCGTGCATACGCCCGAGTTCCCGTTCGAGAAGGAGGCCGGCAACGTCGACTCGGCGATCGCCTCCAATGGCCTCACCTATCCGGTCGTCCAGGACAACGACTACGGCACCTGGGACGCATACCGCAACCAGTACTGGCCGGCCAAGTACCTGATCGACGCCCAGGGCCGGATCCGCTACGTCCACTTCGGCGAGGGCAACTACGGGACCACCGAGAGCGCGATTCGCTCGCTGCTGGCCGAGCGCGGCGTCCGCCTGCCCGGCACGGCGAGGGTCAGGGCCCAGACGCCGTCGCCCGGGGTGACGACGCCGGAGAGCTATCTCGGCGCCGGCCGGGCGCAGCGCTTCATAAACGGACCCCTGCCCGGATCGCACACCTACAAGCTGCCGGCCGCCGGCCAGGTGCCGCCCGACTACCTCGCCTACGGTGGGCGCTGGCGGATCAACCCCGAGGCGGCGACGGCGCAGCGCGGGGCGGCCGTGGATCTCTCCTTCGGCGCCCGGCGCGTCTTTCTGGTCCTCGGCTCGCCGCAAGGGCCGCGGCCCTTGCGGGTGCTGCTCGACGGGCGCCCGATCCCGGACTCGCTGGCGGGCAAGGACGTCCACGGCGGCGTCGCCACGATCGGGGGCCAGCGTCTCTATGACCTCGTCGACCTGCCGCGGGTCGAGCACCGCAGGCTGACCCTGCGCTTCGCGCCGGGGATCTCCGGCTACGCGTTCACGTTCGGCTAGCCGAGAGGACCAGGTTGTAGAAGAGCTCCGCCGGCAGGCGCGGCTCCAGCAGCGCGCTGTCGACACGCTGCAGGGCCAGGTAGCTGCGGAAGGCGAAAAGGCGCCAGCCGACCGGCACCTCGTCGGGCTCGGCGGTCGACTCCAGCGTCCGCAGGCCCCAACCGTAGAAGTTGGCCAGCAGCTCCTCGCCGCGGACCCGCGGGCGCTCGAAGCCGGCCGCGCCCAGCATCCCGCGCAGCTGCGCGGGCGAGAACGCGTGCACGTCGACCTCGGGCTCCAGATGCTCGCCGCTGCCGTTCTCGCCGCCGTACCAGTGCTCCTCGCGGCGCGGGCCGGCTCCGATCGCCCGCCTCCACAGCGGCGCCGCGGCCATCGCGGCGCGCTTCGGCAGCGCCGCGATCCGGTCGCCGTTGCGCGAGGGCTCGCCGCAGAAGGCGATCGTGCCCCCAGGGCGCAGCACGCGGGCGAACTCGGCGAACGCCCGCCCGAGGTCGGGGATGTGGTGCAGGACCGCGTGGCCGAAGACGAAGTCGAAGCTCGAGTCCTCGAAGGGCAGCTGCTCGGCGTCGCTGGCCACGGTCCGGACCTGCAGCCCGAGCCGGGCCGCGCTGGCCTCGAGCTCGGCCAGCATCCCGGGCGAGATGTCGGTCGCGGTCGCCCGCTCGATCAGCCCCAGCTGCAGCAGGTTGAGGGTGAAGTAGCCGGTGCCGGACCCGATCTCCAGCGCATCGCCGAAGGGCGAGGCCGGCTGTTCCCCCAGCGCCTTGCCCAGCTTGGCGAGCACCTGCCGCTGGCCCACCTCGCCGAAGTCGATCCCCCACTTGCTGTCATAGGAGGCCGCCGCCGCATCGTGGTAGCGAGTGTTGACGTCCCTTATGCGCGCGGCGCCTGCGCCAAGTGCCGGCATCGGCGGCAATGCTAGAGATAGGGTCGCGCCAGGGTGTCGCACGCCCAGCAGAACCAGCCAGCGGATGTGCCGCCCCTCGAGCTGACGGGCGAACGCACCCTGCCCGACGTTCCGGAGGAGAACTACTGGTACCGGCGCCACGTCGCCGCCTATAAGTGGATCGCCGAGCGCTGCGCGGGGCTGACGGTTGCCGACCTCGCCTGCGGCGAGGGCTACGGCTCCGACCTTCTCGCCCGGCGCGCCGCCGCGGTGGTCGGAGTCGACGCCAACCCGGAGGCCTTCGAGCACGCCCGGCTGCGCTACCGGCGCCCCAACCTGCGCTTCGAGCGGGCGCTGGTCGAGGATTTCGCCGAGCCCCGGGAGGCGATCGTCTTCCTGCAGACGATCGAGCACGTCGAGCGCCCGGCCGAGCTGCTGCGCCATTTCGCCTCCCTGGCGCCCGTCTCCTACGTCTCGACCCCGAACCGCCTCACCCTGGCGCCGCCGGGGGCGCTGAAGTCCGACAACCCCTGGCACCTGCGCGAGTACACGCCCCAGGAGTACCGCGAGCTGCTGGAGCCCTGCTTCTCGCGGGTCGAGATCCTCGGCCTCTTCCACGCCGGCAAGCTGCGCGCGCACGAGATCGCGCTGCGGCTCGGCTGGGACCGGATCCATCCGCCGCTGCGGCTGACGCGGCCGTTCTACTCGCGTTTCGTGCCGGCGATCAGCGCCTCCGACTTCAAGCTCGGGGACACGGGCCTTGACGGCGCCCTGGACTTTCTCGCCGTCTGTCATGCCTGACGCGGCAGGCGACCTCGCGATCGTCCTCCACAGCCACATGCCCTACGTGGAGGGCTTCGGCACCTACCCGTTCGGCGAGGAGTGGCTGTTCGACGCCGCGGTGCGCTCCTACCTGCCGGTGCTGGAGGTCGCCCGCGATCTGACGATGACGGTGACGCCGGTCCTCGCCGACCAGCTGGAGGACGCGGGGGTGCGGGAGCGCCTCCGGGTATTCCTGCGCCGGCTGCGGATCGACGCCGCCGAGGCCGACCTCGGCGATGTCAGCGCCGAGCTCCGCGAGGCCGTGCTTGCCGAGGCGGAGCGCTACCGGGTTGCGCTCGCCTCGCTCGACGCCTGCGGCGGCGACGTCCTCGGGGCCTTCCGCGCCGCCGCCGCCGAGGGCCGGATCGCGCTGATGGCGTCGTCGGCGACCCACGCGGTGCTGCCGCTGCTCGCCACGCCGGGCGGCCTGCGCCTGCAGCTCGACGCCGGCCTGCGCTCGCACCGCCGCCGCTTCGGCTGGGACGGCGGCGTCTGGCTGCCCGAGTGCGCCTACGCGCCCGGCCTCGAGGCGGCGCTGGCCGAAGCCGGTGCCGCCTACTTCTGCCTCGACCAGAGCCGCCACGAGGAGGGGATGGAGGCGCTGGCGCCGGCCGCGACCGAGGCCGGGCCGGTGGCATTCACGATCGACTGGGAGGCGATCTCGTGGCTCTGGTCGCAGAGCGGCTATCCGGCCGACCCCGCCTATCTGCAGTTCGCCGCCAAGTCGATGCGCGGGATCAGGCTTTGGAGCATCGGCGGCGACCCTTATGACCCGGGGCAGGCGCAGCAGGCCGCGCGCCGCCACGCGGCCGAGTTCGTCGCCGCCGCGGCGGAGCGGCTGCGGCGCTTCCGTGAGCACCGCGGCCGCCGCGGGCTGATCGTCTTCGCCGTCGACACCGAGCTGCTCGGTCACTGGTGGTCGGAGGGTCCGGTCTGGCTGGACGAGGTCCTGCGCCTGGCGCCGCAGGGCGGGCTGCGGCTGCTGACCCTGCCGCGGGCGCTGCAAGAGCACGAGCCGGAGAGGAGAACGCTGTACGCCTCCAGCTGGGGGGAGGGCAAGGACCTCCGCACCTGGGACTCGCCGCCGGTCGCCGACCTGGCCTGGGGCGCGCGCCGCAGCGAGCTGCGGTTGCTGCGGGCGCTCGGCGAAGGGCTCAACGGGGCTCGCGCGCTGCGCGCAGCGCGCGAGCTGCTCGCCCTGCAGGCCAGTGACTGGGCCTTCCTCGACGGGCGCGGCCAGGCCGGCGACTACCCCTTCAAGCGCGCCACCGACCACTCCGAGGCGATGCTTGAGGCCATAGACTCCGCGCGCAGCCCTGACCCGTGCATGCGAGCCCTGGCACCCGACCTCAGCCTCGTCCCCCTGCTCGAGCCCTAGTCAAGTGACCCGGCTGCTGATCCTCTCCTGGGAGTACCCGCCTCTGATTGAGGGCGGCCTCGCGCGCCACGTGCGCAAGCTCGCCGAGGCGCTGGTCGAGCTCGACTTCGACGTCCACGTCCTCACTCGCGGCGGCGAGGAGTCGCCGGCCGAGGAGTCCGCCGGCGGGGTCTGGATCCACCGCATCCGCGAGCCGAAGCGGCCGACCGACCTGGGCGAGTTCGTGGCCTGGGTCGAGCGGATGAACTCCGACATGCTGGCGGCCGGGGTCGAGCTAGGGGACCGCTTCTCCTTCGATCTGGTCCACGGCCACGACTGGCTGGTCGCCAATGCCTGCGACCACCTCGCCAAGCGCTTCGGGGCGCCGCTGGTGACGACGATCCACGCCACCGAGCACGGGCGCCACCAGGGCTGGGTCGACAAGCACCCCCAGTCCTACATCCACGGGGTCGAGCGCTGGATCACGAACCGCTCCGACCGCGTGATCGCCTGCTCCTTCTACATGCGCGAGCAGATCGCCGACATCTTCGGGGTCGAGGAGGAGCGGGTCGCGGTGATCCCGAACGGGATCGACCCCCGCGACCTGCAGCCCCAGGACCCGGCCGAGCTGCGGCGCCTGCGGCTCCAGTTCGCCCAGCCGGACGAGAAGCTGATGCTGCTGGTCGGCCGGCTCGTCTACGAGAAGGGCTTCCAGCTGGCGCTGGAGGCGATGCCGCGGGTCGTCGAGCGCCTGCCCGGGACCCGCTTCCTGGTCGCCGGATCCGGTACCCACGAGGCCGAGCTGCGCCGCCAGGCCTCGGAGCTCGGGTTGATGGAGCACGGCACCTTCCTCGGCTGGATCGGCGACGACGTCCTGCACTCGCTCTACCCGATCGCCGACGTCTGCGTCGTGCCCTCGATCTACGAGCCCTTCGGCCTCGTCGCCCTGGAGGCGATGGCGTCGGGCTGTCCCTGCCTGGTCGCCGACACCGGCGGACTGCGCGAGGTGGTCCCGCACGAGGAGGCCGGGCTGCGCTTCCGCGCCCGCGACCCCGAGGCCCTGGGCGAGATGGCGGTGCGGGTGCTCGCCGACGAGAAGCTCGGCCAGCGCCTGGTCAGCGAGGGACTCGAGCACATCCGCCGCTTCGACTGGGCCGACGTCGCCGGCCGCACCGCGGCGGTCTACGAGGACCTGGTCGCGGAGACCAGCCGCGCCTAGGGCTCGACCGGGTCGGGCCAGCGCAGGTCGCTCGGCGCCTCGCGCATCCTGATCACCTTCGCCGGCACCCCGCCGACCACCGCGTTGGCGGGGACGTCCCTGGTGACCACGGCGTTGGTGCCGATCACCGAGTTGTCGCCGACCCGCACGCCGCGCAGCACGCAGGCGCCGTAGCCGATCCAGACGTTGGAGCCGACGACGGTGTCGCGCTTGTAGATGCCCTGGACCCGGATCGGCCGCTCGACCTCGGCCACCCCGTGGTCGAAGTCGATGAACATCGCCCGGTCGGCGATCACGCACTGCTCGCCGATCCGCACCCGCTGGTAGGCGGAGATCGTGCACTCCTGCCCGAACACGGTCTTGTCGCCGATCTCGACCACGCCCTCGTGGCAGCGGATCTTGGTCCGGTCGCCGATCCAGACGAAGCGCCCGAACCTGATCCGCCCCTTGCGGCCGACCTGGAGCTCGAGCCGGCGGCCGAAGAAGACCATGCCCGTCGTCTGCCAGCGCCAGCCGGCGTGGGTGAACAGCCGCCGGCGCAGATAGCGGAGCCAGAGCCGTCCGTAGTTCGGCGTCAGCATCCGGTTCTGGGCCAGAAAGCGGGCGAGGCGGATCACGGGGAGGCGCACTCTAGACTCAGCCGGCTGATGGCTGAGGCAGCCAAATCCGCCTCGCTTGCCGAGCGCCTGCTGGAGGGCGACAAGCGCGCCCTGGCGCGGGCGATCACCCTGATCGAGTCCGAGGATCCGGCCGGCTGGGAGCTGGTGCGCGAGGTCTATCCGCGCACCGGGCGGGCGCGCATCGTCGGTTTCACCGGCCCGCCCGGGGTCGGCAAGAGCACGATCATCGGCGCCCTGGTCACCAAGCTGCGCGCCGCCGAGCGCGAGATCGGGGTGCTCTCGATCGACCCTTCGAGCCCGTTCACCCGCGGCGCCCTGCTCGGCGACCGGATCCGGCTCTCGGAGCACTTCCTCGACCCTGGGGTGTTCATCCGCTCGATGGCCTCGCGCGGCGCCCTCGGCGGCCTCTCGGAGCACGCCCTGCAGGCGGCGCTGGTGATGGACGCAGCCGGCAAGGACGACGTCCTGCTGGAGACCGTCGGGGTGGGGCAGGGGGAGATCGACATCGTCGACCACGCCGACACGATCGTCCTGGCGCTGATGCCGGGCTCGGGGGACTCGATCCAGGCGCTGAAGGCCGGGGTGATGGAGATCCCCGACCTGATCGTCGTCAACAAGGCCGATCACCCGATGACCGACACGATGGTGCGCGAGATCCGCGGCGTCCTCTCCCTGGCCGAGAACAGGGAGGGCTGGAAGGTGCCGATCCTTCGCACCGAGGCGGCGAAGGGGGAGGGGATCGACGAGCTGGTGGCCCGGATCGACGAGCACCGCGCCTACATCGAGTCGGAGGGGACCCTGGAGCGGCGCCGGGCCCGCAACCTTCGCAACGAGGTGCTGGGGATCGCGGCGGCGCGGATGCGGCGCAAGCTGACCGACGCGGTCGCCGACGATCCCGAGGTCGCCGAGCTGCTGGAGCGGGTCGTCAAGCGCGAGCTCGACCCGGCCAGCGCCGCCGGCGAGCTGCTGGAGGCCAGGGCCGATGGCTGATCGCGAGCCAGGCGCCGCCGCGCCACCGCCCCTGGAGCAGGCGCTGGGCTGGGCCGGCTTCCGGGTCGACGACGCCGGCGGCACCCGGGTGGGAAGCGTGCAGTCGGTCTACGTCGACGCCGGCAACGAGCAGCCGGTCTGGCTGGTCGTCAAGGTCGGCCTCTTCGGCAAGCTGACCGCGGTTCCCTACGCGCAGTGCGCGGACGCAGCCGGGAGGGTCTGGGTCGCGCAGGAGCGGAGGACGATCCGCGCCGCTCCGGGGGTCGTCTCGGGCCAGCCGCTGACCCGCGAGGACGAGCTGGCGCTCTGCGCCCATTATCTGATCGGCTCCGACCGCGGCCGCCATGCCGCGATTGCGAAGCGCCCGGCCGAGGTCGTGACCTCGAAGCCGGCTGGGGTTTCTAGCTAGTTCAGGCCGACATCCGGCGCCGCGAGCTCTCGACCGTCGACCAGCTGGTCAGGCCCGACAGCGCCTCGTTGAACTGCTCCGACTTGCTCGATGCGCGCCGCGGCGGGGCACTGGATCCCACTGCCCGCAGCTGGGGGGCGGACTCTTCGCCGAAATCCACGCGGGCATCGATGATCTCCTGCCAGCGTGCGTCCTTCTCCTCCTCGTGCATACCGACCTCCGTAGCCGCTTTGACCGGAACGGCACAAGTCTCCCCGCCCGGTCGGTCGTATCAACTGCAACGGCGAAAATCAGTCCGCAATTCGCGGATTCAGGCGGCTTCAGCAGCCGAGCTGGCGCGCGATCACCATCTGCTGCACCTCGTCGGTGCCCTCGCCGATCGTGAGGATCTTGGCGTCGCGGTAGAAGCGGCAGACCGGGTATTCCTCGATGTAGCCGTAGCCGCCGTGGATCTGGACCGCCTCCTCGGTGGCGCGCACGGCGAGCCGGCCGGTGATCAGCTTCGCCTGGGCGGCGGTGAGGGTGAACGGCTCGCCGCTGTCCTTCTCGAGCGCGGCGCGATAGGTGAGCAGGCGAGCCGCCTCGATCTGGGCCGAGAGGTCGGCGATCTTCGCCTGGATCGCCTGAAAGCGGGAGATCGGCTGCCCGAAGGCCTGGCGCTCCTTGGCATAGGAGATCGCCTCGTCGAGAGCCCCCTGGGCCAACCCGACCCCCATCGCCGCGACCCCGATCCGGCCGCCGTCGAGGATCTGCAGGAACTGCTTGAAGCCGTCGCCGCGGCGGCCGAGCAGGTTCGATTCCGGCACCCGGCAGTCGTCGAAGGAGAGCGGGCGGGTGTCGGAGGCGTTCCAGCCCATCTTGCGGTAGGGGTCGCCGGGCTCGTAGCCGGGGGTTCCGTTGGGCACGATCAGGTTGGAGATCTCCTTGCGGCCGTTCTCACGGTCGGTGACCGCGGTGATCGTTACGCAGCCCGAGATCTCGGTCCCGGAGTTGGTGATGAACTGCTTGGTCCCGTTGATCACCCACTCGCCACCCTCGAGCTGCGCGGTGGTGTGGGTGTTGCCGGCGTCCGAGCCCGCCTCGGGCTCGGTGAGGCCGAAGGCCGCCAGCTTCCGGCCGCTGCAGAGGACCGGCAGCCATTCGTCGCGCTGCTCGTCGCTGCCCCAGAGGTGGATCGGCATCGTGCCGAGCGAGGTGTGGGCGGCCATCGTGATCGCCACCGAGGAGTCGACCCGCGCCAGCTCCTCGACCGCCATCGCATAGGTGAGGGTGTCCGCGCCGCCGCCGCCGCACGACTCCGGGAACGGGATCCCCATCAGGCCCAGCTCCCCCATCTGGGCGACCAGCTCGTAGGGGAAGGCCTTGGTCCGGTCCAGCTCCTCGGCGGCCGGCGCGACCTGCTCGCGCGCGAAGTCGCGCACCGTGTCGCGCAGCAGCCGCTGCTCGTCTGTCAGTCCGAAGTCGATCGGCCCGGAACCGTCTAGAGCTGCAGCGACTTCGGCTGCAGGAACTCCTCGATCGCGAAGTGGCCGAGCTCGCGGCCGTGCCCGGACTGCTTGAAGCCGCCGAAAGGCGCCAGCGGATTGAAGACGCCTCCGTTGATGTCGACCTGGCCGGTGCGGATGCGGCGGGCCACCCGCACCGCCCGCTCCTCGTCGCCCGACCAGACCGCCCCGGAGAGTCCGTAGGGGGTGTCGTTGGCGATCCGCACCGCCTCCTCCTCGTCGGCGTAGGGGATGATCGACAGCACCGGGCCGAAGATCTCCTCCTGGGCGATCGTCATCGAGTTCTCGACCCCGGAGAAGACGGTCGGGCGGACGAAGTAGCCGCGCTCCAGCCCCTCGGGGGCCTCGGGGCCGCCGGTTGCCACCTCGGCGCCCTCCTCGATCCCCTTCTCGATGTAGCCGCGCACCCTTTCGAGCTGGTCGCCGGAGACCAGCGGCCCGAGCCGCGTCGCCTCGTCGAAGGGATCGCCGGGGGTGAAGGCCTCGGCCGCCTGGACGGCGATCGCCGTGGCCTCCTCGAGCATGCCGGCCGGGACCAGCATCCGGGTCAGCGCGTTGCAGGTCTGGCCCGAGTTGAGGAAGCACTTGGCGATTCCGTCGGGAACCGCCTTGGCGAGGTCGGCGTCGTCGAGGATCACGTTCGGGCTCTTGCCGCCGAGCTCCATCGTCACCGACTTCACCGTCTCCGCCGCCAGCTCGCTGACCCGGCGCCCGGCCCGGGTCGAGCCGGTGAAGGAGATGATGTCGACGCCGGGATGGGCGGCGATCGCCTCACCGACCACCGGGCCGGTGCCGGTGACGAGGTTGAAGACCCCGGCCGGGGCTCCCGCCGCCTCGATCGCCTCGGCGAGGATGAAGGCGTTGAGCGGCGCCACCTCGCTCGGCTTCAGGACCACGGTGCATCCGGCCGCCAGCGCCGGGGCGACCTTGGCCGCGATCTGGTGCAGGGGGTAGTTCCAGGGGGTTATCGCGCCGAGGACGCCGATCGGCTCGCGCACGATCAGCGAGTTGCCGACCTCCTCCTCCCAGGCGACCTGCTCGATCAGCTCCGGCATCGAGCCGAAGGAGGCGATCGGCAGCGCCGCCTGGATCCGGCGCGAGAGCTTGAGCGGCATCCCGACCTCGGCCGCGACGGTGGCGGCGATCTCGTCGGCGCGCTCGTTCAGCGCCGCGGCGATCGCGCCCAGCAGCTCGGCTCGGCGCTCGCGCGGCGTCTGGCTCCAGGCCTCGAAGGCCTCGCGGGCGGCGCCGACGGCGCGATCGACGTCCTCGGGCGAGCCCTCGGGAATCGATCCCATCGGCTCCTCGGTGGTCGGATTGATGACCTCGATGCGCTCGGCGCCGCTGGGCTCGACCCACTGGCCGCCGATGAAGAGCTTGTCGCGCAGGTCGAGGTCGGTCGTGGTCGCCAATTGGTCTCCTAGCTGCTTGTTGTCGGGGTCACGGCCGGCTCCGCCGCGGGGGAAGATGATGGCAGCGTCGCGGCGATCGCCTCCGCGGTGCGGTGGGCGAGGGCCATGATCGAGATCATCGGGTTGGTCCCGGAGGAGGTCGGCATCGCGCTGCCGTCGCCGATCCAGACCCCGGGGGTGTCGTGAAGCTCTCCCCAGGGGCCGGCGACGCTCGACCCGGGGTCGCCGCCCATCCGGCAGCTGCTCATCTGGTGGGCCGAGAAGAGCCTGTGGCCGCCGGCCCGCAGGGGGATCCGCTGGGCGCGGGAGACGAAGGCGTCGATGTCGTCGCCGCGGCGCCAGCGCGGCAGGCCCGCGGCCAGCGCGTAGACCTCCTGGGCGCCGGCGGCCTCGTGCAGCCGTGCCTGGGCGTCGATCGCGTGCAGGGTGTTGCGGACGTCGAGCTCGTCCTGCAGCGCGTAGTAGTGGACCGCGTTGCCTTCGCCGTCGATCGTCACCTGGCCGCTGCCGCGGTCGCGCAGCAGGCCGATGAAGGAGACCCCGCGCGCGTATTCGTGCATCAGCTCCTTGTGCTGCCGGGCGCCGGTGAAGGGAAGCGCCGAGGCGCCGAGTCCGGTCGTGTACTGGGCGGTCTCGATCAGGAAGCCGTAGCCGTCCTCGACCGCCGCGAACTCCTCTACGACGCCGGTATGGCAGGCGCCCCACCAGGAGCGCTGGTCCTCTCCGTAGTAGCCGAAGACCGCCGTGCACGGATGCAGGTGCAGGTTCTGGCCGACCGCCGGGCCGCCGATTCCCGAGCGCAGCAGCAGCGCCGGCGACTCCAGGGCCCCACAGGCGACGACGACCGTCGGCGCCCGGACGGTGACCGCGGCCGCCTGGCCGCTGGAGGGGTCGAGGTAGACGCCCTCGACCCCGGCCGCCCGGCCGTCCTCGACCAGGACCCGCCGGGCCGAAGTGCGGGCGACGATCTCGCCCCCCGCCTCGGCGAGGTCGCGCAGGTATGTGCGGGCGGTGCTCTGCTTGGAGCCGCTCTGGTCGCCGAAGCCCTGATAGCCGGCGACCTCGGGCGAGTAGCTGCCGGGATCGGCATTGCGGACCACCCGCTCGAAGGCCCAGCCGAGCTGGTCGGCGCCCTCCTTCATCCGCAGGGTCGGGCCGTTGTAGTCGCTGCACTGCTCGTTGGCGCCGATCCGCTCCAACACCGCGTCGGTATGGCGGTCGAACTCGGGGCCGTCGACGCCCTCGAGCCCGAACTCGCTCGCCCACTGCTCGCGCACCCAGGGCCGGGTGCGGAGGCAGTTGGTCCAGTTGATCGTCGTGCCGCCGCCGACCGTCGAGCCCGCCTGCATGCTGACGTTCTGGTCCGCGGTCGGGGTCGGCCCACCGCGGTAGTAGAGATTCTGGAACGCCCAGAGCTCGAGCATGTTGAAGTCGGCGCGGTCGAAGTAGCCGCCCGCCTCCAGCACCACCACCCGATGGCCCCCCTGGGCCAGGGTGCCGGCGATCAGCCCGCCGCCGGCCCCGGAGCCGACCACCACGACGTCGGCCTCCAGCGCCAGCTCGCTGCCCTCGGGGACCAGCGGCGTCAGCGGCCGCGGCTCCTGCGGCGGGGCGCTGATCGGGCCGGGATAGCCGAAGCTGCGCCACATCGGGTTCTGGCCGCTTTGGTCCGGTAGCCCGTAGGTCATGAACAGGGCCCCGTTGACCAGCGCCGCGATCCCCGCCGCGACCTCGGGGCCGGCGAGGGCGAAGTTGCGCAGGATCTGCTCGCGCGAGCGCTGCGAGGCGGCGCCGAAGCCGCCCTCGGCGAGCTCGTCGAGCAACTGGCCGAGCCCCTCGAGGTCGGCGGGCGGCAGGGCGGCGAGCAGCTCGGCGAGCGCGAGGTGGGCGCCGACGTCGGTCGCCCGGCGGGCCCAGAAGCCGTCGGGATCGGGCTCGCGCTCGAGCGCTGGTACGACCGTGTCGCAGAGCTGGGCCAGGGTGGCAAGCCGTCCTTCGCTCAGCCCTGCTTGCTGCATCCGGTCTCCTAGGTCTTCGAGAGGTCCTGCGCCAGCGCGACCAATAGTCGCACGCCGAAGCCGGATGGCCCCTTGCCCACGTACTCGCGGCCGGTGTCCCAGGCGACGCCGGCGATGTCGAGGTGGACCCAGGGCTTGCCGTCGACGAACTCCTCCAGAAACGACCCGGCGTAGATCGTGCCGGCCTTTCGCTTGGCGGCGGCGTTGGTCAGGTCGGCGACCGAGCCCTTGGTCAGCTGCTTGTACTCGGGGTGCAGGGGCAGGCGCCAGGCGAGCTCGCCGCTGCGCCCGGCCGCGGCTGCGACCTCGGCGGCCCACTCGTCGTCGTTGGAGATCAGCGCCGCGTAGGTCGATCCGAGGGCAACGACGACGGCCCCGGTCAGGGTCGCGAGGTCGACCACCCGCTCAGCCCCCAGCTCGACGCAGTAGGCCAGCGCGTCGGCGAGGATCAGCCGCCCCTCGGCGTCGGTGTTGTTGATCTCGACGGTCTTGCCGTTGTACTGGGTGATCACGTCTCCGGGCCGCATCGAGGTGCCGGAGGGCATGTTCTCGGTCGCCGGCACGACGCCGATCAGCTCCAGCGGCAGGTCCAGCTCGGCGATCGCCGCGATCGACTCCAGCACGACGGCGCCGCCCGACATGTCCATCTTCATCTCGTGCATCGCCTGCGCCGGCTTGATCGAGATGCCGCCGCTGTCGAAGGTCACGGCCTTGCCGACCAGGCCGATCGGCGCGCCCCCGCCCCCGCCCGAGTAGCGCAGGACGATCAGCTTCGGCTCCTCGGCGGTGCCGCTGCTGACCGCCTCCAGCCCGCCCATCTCGCGTGTCCGAGATCTGCGCGCGGTCGAGGACCTCGAGGCTGACCTTGTCGTGGGTGGCGACGATCTCCGCCGCCCGCTCGGCGAGGAAGCTCGGGGTGGCGACGTTGGCCGGCAGCTCCTGCAGCTCGCGGGCGCGGTTCTCGGCCTCGGCGGCGACCCGGCCCACCTCGACCGCGGCCGAGATCGAATCGGGGCCGAGCAGGGTCAGCCGCTGCAGCTGCGGCGAGGGCTCGTCCTCCTCCGGCTTGCGGAAGCGGTCGAAGCGCCAGCCGGCGAGGATCGTCCCCTCGGTGATCGCCGCCGCCACGGCGCCGGCGTCGCCCTCGTCGGGCAGGACCCAGGCCAGCGACTTGGCCTCGGCCCTGGTCGCCATCCGCGTCGCCAGGGCCGCGGCGACGCGCGCCCGCTCGGGATCGAAGTCGGAGCGGTCTCCGAGGCCCATCGCCAGGACCTTCGATCGGCCCTCGGGGTAGAGCATCGCCGCCTTGCGATAGGCGTCGCGAAACTCCCCCGCGCCAGGGGATTCGTCAAGTCCGTCGGGCAGCCCTGCGCCTGCAAAAACTCCAATCACCAGCAGGTCGGCTTCGGTCTCCCGCGGCGATATCTCGCGTACTTCGACCTCCACTCGCGGCCAGTCTATTCAGCCGCGGCCCGCTATCGTCAGAGCCCGCTTCTCTCGAATCCAAAGGAAGGGACGAATGCCCAGCACAGTGATCCTCGGCACCGCTCGAACCCCATTCGGAAAGATGGGCGGCGGACTGTCCAGCCTCGACGCGACCGAGCTCGGCGCCAAGGCGATCACCGCTGCGCTCGAGCGGGCGGAGGTCGGCCCCGACCAGGTCGAGCAGGTGATCTACGGCCAGGTGCTGCAGGCCGGACAGGGCCAGATCCCTTCGCGCCAGGCCCAGATCAAGGCCGAGATCCCGCGCGAGGTCCCCTCCGAGACGGTCAACAAGGTCTGCGCCTCGGGCATGCGCACGATCGGGCTTGCCGACCAGGCGATTCGCGCCGGCGACCTCGGCCTCGCCGTCACCGGCGGCATGGAGTCGATGAGCCAGGCGCCGTACCTGCTGCCGGGAGCCCGCTTCGGCTTCCGGATGGGCGACGTGCAGGCGATCGACGCGATGACCCACGACGGCCTCACCAACCCGTTCACCGACAAGCAGATGATCAACGAGGCCAGCGAGGTCTCGAACGAGCTCGAGATCACCCGCGCCGACATGGACCGCTTCGCCGAGCGCTCGCACCGGCTCGCCGCCGAGGCCACCGACGAGGGGCGGCTGGCGGAGGAGATCGTCGGCGTGACCGTGAAGTCGCGCCGCAGCGAGGAGACGGTCGAGGCCGACGAGGCGATCCGCCCCGACACCACCGTCGAGACGCTGGCCAAGCTGAAGGCGGTTGGGGGAGACGACGCCACCCACACGGCCGGCAACTCGCCCGGCGTCAACGACGGCGCCGGCGCGGTGATCGTCGCCTCCGACGAGTGGGCCGAGCAGAACGGCCGCACGCCGCTGGCGCGGGTCCTCTCCTACGGCGCCGTCGCCGACGACTTCCCCTATCTGGCGAAGACGCCGGCCGGCGCCGCAAAGCAGGCGCTGGAGAAGATCGGCCGCTCGCCCGAGGACGTCGACCTCTGGGAGATCAACGAGGCCTTCGCATCGGTGGCGATCAACTCGATGCGGATGCTCGGCATCGACGAGGACAAGGTCAACGTGAACGGCGGCGCGATCGCGCTCGGGCACCCGATCGGCGCTTCCGGCGCCCGGATCGTCGGGGCGCTGGTCCACGAGCTGCGGCGGCGCGGCGGGGGCCTCGGCTGCGCTGCGATCTGCAGCGGCGGCGGCCAGGGCGACGCGATCGTGATCGAAGTCAACGGCAGCTAGGCAGACCATGAGCGGCCGCGCAGCCGCATTCTTCGACCTCGACAAGACCCTGATGGCGGGCAGCAGCGGCATGCACTTCGCCCGTGTCGCCAGCCGCCGGGGGATCGTCAGCCGGCGCCAGCTGCTGCGCTGGGGCCGCGACCACCTGCGCTACCGGCTGCGGGGCGCCTCCGACGAGGAGACCCAGGAGGTGCTGAAGGTCGCCCGGGAGCTGATCACCGGCGTGCCGGCGGTCGAGATCGACCGCATGGGCGCCGAGGTGATGGCCTCGATCCTGCCGCGGGTCTTTCCGCGGATGCTGGACGAGCTCTACGCCCACCAGGACGCGGGCCGGGCGACTTTCATCGTCAGCGCCGCCGGCAACGACCTCGTCTCGGCGCTGGCCCGGGTCCTCGGAGCAGACGACGGCATCGGCACCCGCTACGAGGTCGACGGCGAGGGGCGCTTCACCGGCCGCCTCGACGGGCCCTTCGTCTACGGCCAGGGCAAGGTCGACGCGATGCGCCGCTTCGCCGAGCAGCACGGGATCGACATGGCGGCCTCCTACGCCTACTCGGATTCCGCCTCGGACCTGCCGATGCTGCGGGCGGTCGGACACCCGGTGGCGGTCAACCCGGATCCCGCTCTCGCCGCCGAGGCGGCCGAGAAGGGCTGGGACGTGATGCGCTTCGACAAGCTCGGGCGGCGGCTGGCGATCGCCGGCACGACCCTGGCGGCGGTGACCGTCGGCGGCCTCGCCAGCTGGCTCACCGCCAGGCGGGCTCCGCGGCGCCGGCTGCCGCTCGCCTCGCGCAGCCGCTGACCCGCCCAGCGCCTGGGGCCGCATCTATCCTTGGCCCATGGCCATAGAGCCCGAGGCGCGCCGCCGCGCCCATCAGTGGCTGCAGGAGGTCTACGGACGCCTCGAGGAGCGCGAGGCCGAGTTCTCGACCATCTCCGGGCATCCGGTGAAGCCGCTCTACACCGAGGAGGACCTGCCCGAGAACAGCGAGATCGGCTACCCGGGTGAGGATCCGTACACGCGCGGCGTCTATCCCTCGATGTACCGGGGGCGACTCTGGACGATGCGTCAGTTCGCCGGCTTCGGGACCTCGGAGGAGACCAACGCCCGCTTCCATTACCTGCTCGGGCACGGCAACAAGGGGCTCTCGACCGCCTTCGACATGCCGACCCTGATGGGCTACGACTCCGATCACATGCGCAGCCTCGGGGAGGTCGGGCGCGAGGGGGTCGCCGTCGACTCGCTCGACGACATGCTGACCCTCTTCGACGGCATCCCGCTGGGCGAGGTCACGACCTCGATGACGATCAACGCCCCGGCGGCGATCCTGCTCGCCTTCTACGTCCTCGTCGGCGAGGAGCAGGGGCTGGGGCCGGAGAAGCTCGGCGGCACGATCCAGACCGACATCCTCAAGGAGTACATCGCCCAGAAGGAGTGGTGCTTCCCGATCGACCCGGCGATGCGCCTGGTCACCGACATGGTCGAGTGGTGCTCGCAGAAGATGCCCCGCTGGCACCCGATCTCGATCTCCGGCTACCACATCCGCGAGGCCGGCTCGACGGCCCAGCAGGAACTCGCCTTCACGCTCAAGGACGGCTTCACCTACGTCGAGGGGGCGATCGAGCGCGGGCTCGACGTCGACGACTTCGCACCCCGGCTCTCGTTCTTCTTCAACGCCCACATCGACTTCTTCGAGGAGATCGCCAAGTACCGGGCGGCGCGGAGGATCTGGGCCCGCGAGATGCGCGAGACCTACGGCGCCCGGCGGGAGGAGTCGATGCGGATGCGCTTCCACACCCAGACCGCGGGCGTCTCGCTGACCGCGCAGCAGCCGCAGGTCAACATCGTCCGCACCGCGCTGGAGGCGCTGGCGGCGGTCCTCGGCGGCACCCAGTCGCTGCACACCAACTCCTACGACGAGGCGCTGGCGCTGCCGACCGAGGACGCGGTGCGGCTGGCGCTGCGCACCCAGCAGGTGATCGCGCACGAGTCCGGCGTCGTCAACACGATCGACCCGCTCGGCGGCTCCTACTTCGTCGAGCGGCTGACCGACGAGATGGAGCGCGCCGCCTATGAGTACTTCGCCCGCATCGACGAGCTCGGGGGGATGGTCGAGGCGATCCGCGAGAGCTTCCCGCAGCGCGAGATCGCCGACGCCTCCTTCCGCTACCAGACCGAGGTCAACGAGCGGCGGCGGATCGTCGTCGGCGTCAACGATTTCGTCGATGAGGATGAGGAGCAGATCGCGATCCTGCGCATCGACCCGGCGCTGGAGCAGAAGCAGATCGACCGCCTGCAGGCGACGAGGGCGCGGCGCCAGGGCGCCGACGTCGAGCGGGCGCTGGCAGAGCTGAAGCGAGCCGCGGCGAACGAGGGCGAGAACCTGATGCCGCACCTGATCGAGGCCGCCCGGGCCCGCGCCACCGAGGGCGAGATGATCGCCGCGATGCAGGAGGTCTTCGGCACCTACAGCGAGATGCCGGTCTTCTAGGCGTGTGTTGGGCCGCGGCGTTGCGCCGCGGCACTGGCGTGTCAGGCCGCCGCAGGCCGCCGCAAGTGGTTCCTCGCACTTCCGTCCGCAGCTGCGAACAGGCTTACCCTCCATGGCTAGCCTGGATCGCGTGGTGAAGGGACTCACCCTGCTGCTCATGGCGGTGGCGACGCTGGTCGCGCCATCGGCCGCCCTTGCGGCGACGATCGACGTCACCACGACCAGCGACGAGTTCAACGCCAACGGGGCCGCCTGCTCGCTGCGCGAGGCGATCTGGGCCGCCAACAACGACAGCGCCGCGCAGGCTCCCGGCTGCATCGCGGGCTCAGGACTCGACACGGTCGAGGTACCTGCCGGCACCTATGACCTGACCCGCCCCGGCGCGAACGAGAACGCCGACGTCAGCGGCGACCTCGACGTCAGCGCCCCGGCGACGATCACCCATTCCGGCTCGGGATCGACCGTTGTCGACGGCAAGGGCCTGGACCGCGTCTTCCACACCTTCGCCGCCGGCGGGGTGACGATCTCCGATCTCGTGATCGAGGGCGGCGTCACTCCCACCGGGACCTCCGGCGGCGGGATCCTCAACAGCGGCGTGCTGACCGTGAACGGATCGACGATCAGCGGCAACTCCTCGCTGCTTCACGGTGGCGGAATCGAAAACAACGGCACCCCGGCGACGCTCGACGTCAACGACAGCACCGTCGCCGACAACCAGGCCGCAAACGACGGGGGCGGCATCGACGCGACCGGCGGCCACACGCACCTCGTCAACGTGACGATCAGCGGCAACCTCGCCGACTCGGACCGCAATGGCTCCGGCGACGGGGGCGGGATCGGCGTCTTCATCGGGCAGGTCGCCATCCCCGCCTTCTTCAGCACCCACGACACGATCGACGCCGCCAACAGCGACAGCGGCGGCCAGAGCCCGGACTGTGTCTCCCAGCTCGGCGTCAGCTTCAGCTCCCAGGGCCAGACCCTGATCGGCAACCCGGCCGGATGCTCGCTGGTCCCCGGCAGCGGCGACATCTACGGCCGCGGCGCCAAGCTGGGACCGCTCGACGACAACGGCGGCCCGACGCCGACCGAGGCGCTGCTGCGGGGCTCGCCGGCGATCAACATGGGCACGACCTGCGTGGCGAACGACCAGCGCGGCGTTCCGCGTGCGCTCGGGGGCGCCTGCGACATCGGCGCCTACGAGCTCGTGCGCTGCAAGGGGCGGGCGGCCGACGTGGTCGGCACCAACTCCAAAGATGTCCTCACCGGCAGCGCCGGCGCCGACGTCTTCCTGATGCTGGGCGGCAACGACAAGGCCTTCGGCCTCGGCGGCAACGACGTCTTCTGCGGCGGTGCCGGGCGTGACAAGGAGTACGGGGGCTCGGGCCGTGACGTCGAGTACGGCGACACCGGGGCCGACGACCTGGTCGGCGGACCGGGAAACGACAAGCTTGTCGGCGGCGGCGGCAAGGACGAGCTGCTCGGCGACGGCGGCCGCGACAAGCTGCTCGGCGGCCGCAGCCGCGACCTCTGCAACGGCGGCTCCGGGCGGCACGACCGCGCCTCGGGCTGCGAGAGCCTGCGCAGGGTCCCCTAGGCCCTGGGACCGAAATGGCGGCTCGGCGGGGTCCGCGGCTCTAAGCTGCGGGCCAATGACCGCCGCCAGCGCGCAGAGTTCGACCCGTAAGATCCGCGTCGTGGTCGCCAAGCCCGGCCTCGACGGCCACGACCGCGGCGCCAAGATCATCGCCCGGGCCCTGCGCGACGCGGGCATGGAGGTCATCTACACCGGCCTTCACCAGACCCCGGAGCAGATCGCCGAGACGGTGATCCAGGAGGACGCCGATGCGATCGGGCTCTCGATCCTCTCCGGCGCCCACATGACCCTGGTCCCACGCGTCGTCGAGCTGCTGCGCGAGCAGGGGGTCGAGGACGTGCTGATAACGGTCGGCGGCACGATCCCCGCCGACGACGTGCCGGAGCTGAAGAAGCTCGGCGTCTCGGAGGTCTTCACCCCCGGCGCCCCGACCGACGAGATCGTCGCCTTCATCCGCGACGGGGTCGGCGAGCGCGCCTAGGGGGGAGGGCCCTGCGTGGCCAGCCCGCCGACGTTCTCCCATTAATCGATTGACTGGCGACCCAGCGACTGCAAGGGTCGGCTGATCGTCAGCAGATCCAACCCAAGGGAGAAGCGCATGAGCAGGATTCATCTATCACGGCCGTCGCCGGCGATGATCGTCGCGATCGTGGCCCTGATCGTCGCAATGGGCGGCAGCGCTTACGCGGCCCACAAGATCGGCTCACACCAGTTGAGGAAGAACGCCGTCACGACCAAGAAGATCAAGGACGACGCGGTGACCGGGTCGAAGATCGCCAACGGCGCGATCACGGGAGGCAAGCTCGCCAGTGGCGCTGTGGGCGTCGTCATGCGGCAGGGGCCGCCCGTGACCTACGCCCCCGACGCAGCGCACCCCGTCGAGGCGAACTGCCAGCCTGGCGAGCGTGCGACCGGCGGCGGCGTCTACAACGAGGCTCAGGTCGGAACCTTGGTGGTGACGTCGAGCTATCCGCTGCCTAACCCGATCTCGCCCCCCTCGACCGGCGACGGCAAGACCCCGACCGGTTGGCGAGTCTGGTTGAAGAACAACACAGTGGGTTCCACCTACACGATCAACGGCTACGTGGTCTGCATCCGATAGGAGCCCAGCTTCGTTTACGACGGCGACGGGCGGGCAAATGCCCGCCCGTCGCCGTTTCGGCGCCGGATGGACCGCCGATTGACTGGTCAGTCAGCCAGTCCAGATCGGTAATATTCCCGCCGCTCCCAAGCACCCGGCCCGCTTCACGCGAGCACGCGGGCCACATCTCGTACCACCCCAAGGAGGCTTTCAGTTGAAGATCTGCGTCCTGGTCAAGCAGGTGCCGGACGCCGCGGTAACCAAGCGCATTGACTCCAACACGATGCGGCTGGACCGCTCCGGCGAGACCAACCTCAACCCGTTCGATACGCACGCGATCGAGGCCGCGATGCAGATCAAGGAGGGCGGTGAGATCGATATCGAGGAGGTCGTCGCGGTGACGATGGGCCCCGACGGCGCCGTCCGCGCCCTGCACAAGGCCGTGGCGCTTGGCGCCGACCGCTCGGTGCACCTCTCCGACGATGCTCTCGCCGGCTCCGACGTCGCCGCCACCGGCTACGCGCTGGCCAAAGTGCTGGAGTCCGAGAGCCCGGACCTGGTCCTGCTCGGCCAGCAGTCGGACGACGGCGAGTGCTACACGATCGGCGCCGTGGTCGCCGACCACCTGAAGATGCCTTCGCTGACCCAGGTGATCAAGATCGACGTCAGCGACGGCAAGCTGCGCTGCGAGCGCCAGGCCGAGTACGGCTACGACACGGTCGAGGTCGAGCTGCCGGCCGTGATCAGCGTCGGCGACGCGATCAACGAGCCGCGCTATCCGAGCCTGAAGGCGATCATGGGGGCGAAGAAGAAGCCGCTGGACACCAAGGCCACCGGCGACGTCGGCATCGAGGGCGACCGGGTCGGCGAGTCCGGCTCGCGGACCACCGTGCTGGCGCTCAACCCTCCGCCCGAGAAGCAGGCCGGGGAGATCATCGAGGACGAGGACACCAACGAGACGGTCGAGAAGATCGTCGCCTGGCTCGACGAAAGGAAGCTGATCTAGATGGCGGGGATCCTGGTCTACACCCTCCACGACGACGAGGGCAACTTCAACAAGAACTCGCTCGGGGCCCTTTCCGAGGCCTCGAAGCTGGCCGGCGAGCTGGGGACCGAGGCGGCCGCGGTCGTGGTCGGCGAGGTCGCTGACGACGCCGCTCAGGGCCTCGGCGCCTACGGCGTCTCGAAGGTCTTCCGTGCCAAGGCCGCGCCCGAGGGCCTGGCCCAGCCGATCGTCGACGTGATGGCGAAGGTGATGAGCGACGAGGGCTTCGACTACGCGCTGTTCGGCGGCGGGCTGCTCGGCTTCGAGATCGGCGCCGGGCTGACGGCGCGCCTCAACGCCGGCGTGACGATGGAGGTGACCGAGGTCAAGGTCCAGGACGGCAAGCTGATTGCCGAGCGGCCGATCCTGCAGGACTCCCAGATCGCCGACGTCGGCTACGTCGACCAGCCCGGAGTGATCATCGGGCGGCTCAACGCCTTCGACACCAAGGATGGCGGCGACGGCTCGGCCGAGGTTGTCGACGTCGAGGTCGAGCTCTCCCCGTGGTCGTCGAAGGCGACGATGGTCCAGCGCGGCGAGCAGCGCGGCGCCGACGTCAACATCGAGGACGCCGACATCCTCGTCGGCGGCGGCCGCGGCCTGGGCGAGAAGGACAACTTCAAGCTCGCCGAGGACCTCGCCGACTCGCTGGGCGGCGCCGTGGCCGCGACCCGCGCGGTGGTCGACGCGGGCTGGTATCCGTACGCGGCCCAGATCGGCCAGACCGGCAAGACGGTTGCGCCGAAGCTCTACCTCGCCGCCGGCATCTCCGGGGCGATCCAGCACAAGGTCGGGATGCAGAGCTCCGAGAACGTGCTGGCGATCAACAAGGATCCCAACGCGCCGATCTTCGAGTTCTCCGATCTTGGCGTGGTCGGTGACCTGCACAAGATCCTCCCCAAGCTGACCGAGGCGATCAAGGCCAAGAAGGGCGGCTGATGGCGGTCGCACCGGAGCAGTTTCCGCCGCCCTTCGACCCGGCGAACGTCATCGGCCCTCCGACCGACGGGTCCGACGACCGGATCGAGGTCGGCGTGGCGATCGTCGGCGGCGGTCCGGCCGGGCTCGCCTGCGCGATCAAGGTGATGCAGCTGCTCGAGGACGAGCCGGAGCTGACCGAGAAGCTGGGCGAGGTCCCGGTGGCGGTGATCGAGAAGGGCAAGGTCGCCGGCGCGCATCTGCTCTCCGGGGCCAACATGCGCCCCTCGGCGATGCGGGAGCTGTTCCCCGACCTCGATCCCTCCGACTGGCCCGTCTACCAGGAGGTCACCAAGGACGCGGTCTACTTTCTGACCAGCAAGCTGGCGGCGCCGTTGAAGCCGATGCCGCCCAACTTCCGCAACCACGGCAACTACGTCACCTCGGTCGCCAAGCTGGGGCGCTTCCTGAGCGAGAAAGCCGAAGAGGCGGGTGTCTACATCCTCTCCGAGACCGCCGCGACCAAGCTCCTCGTCGAGGACCGGATCGTCCGCGGGGTGCGCTCGGGCGACCGCGGCCGCGGCCGCGACGGCGAGGAGCTCTCCAACTTCGAGCCCGGCTCTGACGTGGTCGCCAAGGCGACGGTCCTGGCCGAGGGCACGATCGGGCACCTCACCTACGCCGCCCTGGACTACTTCGACCTCCACGGCGCCGACCCCCAGACCTGGGAGCTGGGCGTGAAGGAGGTATGGGAGGTCGAGAAGCCGCTGGACCGCGTCATCCACACCCTCGGCTGGCCGCTGCGCTGGGGCGCCAAGCACAAGGAGGCCGGCGGCAGCTTCATCTATCCGATGGGCGAGGACAAGGTCTGCATCGGGCTGGTGGTCGGGCTGGAGACGACCGACGCCACCTTCTCGACCCATGACGCCCTGCAGAAGCTGAAGACCCACTCCTTCGTGCGCAAGATCCTCGAGGGCGGCAAGAGGGTTGCGTGGGGGGCAAAGACAATTCCCTCGGGCGGCTACTGGTCGATGCCGAAGCGCCTCGCGGTGCCGGGGATGGTGATCGCGGGCGACAACGCCGGGATGGTCAACATCGCCGAGCTGAAGGGAATCCACTACGCGATGCACGCCGGCATCTACGCCGCCGAGGCGATCGTCGACGCCCTGAAGAAGGACTCGGTCAACTTCGAGGCCTACGACGAGAAGGTCCACGACTCGGTGATCGAAAAGGACCTCTACCGCTCGCGCAACATGCGCCAGCCGCTCTCCCGCGGCCTGATCTTCGGCGGCGCGATGGGGAGCGCGATGGTGATGACCAAGGGCGCCTTCCCCGGTGGCCACTGGCACAACGAGGACGACGCGGAAGTTCCGGTCTCGATCGACGGCGCCGGCGAGGACTATCCGACCCCCGACGGCGAGTACACCTTCGACAAGCTGTCGTCGGTCTTCCTCTCAGGCAACGCGACCCGTGACGACGCCCCAAACCACGTCCGGGTCCAGAACCACGTCGCCCGCGAGGTGGCCCAGGCCTGGGTCTCGATGTGCCCGGCCCAGGTCTACGAGATCCCCGAGGACCAGCTCGAGAGCGGCGACGCCGAGGTCGACGTCCACGTCACCGCCTCCAATTGCGTCCAGTGCGGAGCGATCACGGCGAAGGGGGGCCGTCTCACCCTCCCCGAGGGCGGCGACGGTCCGCTGTATCAGGAGACGTAAGTCTCCGGTCTTTGCCGCGAAACGAAGTGGAGCGGCAGATGCATGTCAGGCGGCCGGAGGCCGCCGCAATTGATTCAAGAGACCTAGCGGTCTCGGGTCGTCTCAGGAGGCGCGCAGTGCCCGCTCGAGGCCGGCGATGTCCTCGCCGACGCCCCGCTCACCAAGCACCCCGCAAAGCGCGTCGACCACGGTGGGATCGAACTGGGTGCCGGCGCAGCTGCGCAGCTCGTCGATTGCGGCTTCCTCGCTGCGGGGAACCGCATAGGTGCGCTCCGAGGTCATCGCGTCGAAGGCGTCGCAGGCGAAGATGATGCGCGAGGCGAGCGGGATCTCCTCGCCGGCCAGCTGATCGGGGTAACCCTCGCCGTCGAAGCGCTCATGCGTCGCCCTGACGATCGGGGCGACCTGCGTGAGGGCCGGCGCCGAGGCGATGATCCCCTCGCCGAGGACCGTGTGCTGCTTCATGAAATTCCACTCCTCCTCGTTCAGGGGGCCCGGCTTGTTGAGGATCGCGTCGGGGATCGCAACCTTGCCGATGTCGTGCAGCTCCGCGGCCCGGGAGATCTCCACCAGCTCGCCGGGACCGAGGCCCATCCGCTCGCCGACCGCGACCGCGAGCTTCGAGACGCTGCGGACGTGCGCCGCGAGCTCGGGTTGGCGCTCACCCAGGGCCTGGAGCAATACGTCCTTGGCCTGGCCGCCCGCCGAGATGCGGCGTGAATCCTTTTGCGCGTACATGCGCCGGTCGGCGAGCCGCAGGGCATCGACCGGATCGGTGGCCTCCTCCGGCATCGCCGCCGCACCGAACGAGCTGGTGACGACGAAGCCACTCCCATGTTCGGTCAGCGCCGCGGCGGCTCGCTCAATGGCGCCGTTCAGCGGCCCCTCGGCCGTGAGAATCAGGACGCAGAACTCATCGCCGCCGATCCGGTAGGCCCTACCGCCCTCGGGCAGGCTCTCGACGAGGCGGCGGCCCAGCCGCCCCAGCATCGCGTCCCCGGCCGGGTGGCCGAAGGTGTCGTTGTAGGCCTTGAAGCCGTCGAGATCGAAGAAGACGAGTATCTGCGACCGGCCGGCCACCACCCCCGAGCGCAGGTCCTCGAGCAGCTTGCCGCGGTTTCCCAGCCCGGTGAGCGGATCCGTTTCGACACGCCTCAGGAGTCGTTCATTTTCTACCAGTGCGACGACGAAGCGAGCCACGATCGCCATCAACATCAACGCGACGACGAATTCGGCGGCGCGGTTCAGAGGCACGAGCGGCTGCAGCAGGAGCCGGACCGTGATCACTGCGGCAAAGATGCTCGGCACGGTGTAAGCCCGCCAGCCGCTGGCGGCGCGTCCAACGATCCGCTCCCCAGCCTGCCAGGCGGCGGAGGCAAGGGCGATCGACCCCAGCGGCCAGAAGAGGTCGAGCCAACCGCCTTCGACGTAGGTGCCGGCGTAGACCTGGTGCGAATAGATCGCGTCGGCGAGCGCATTCGTGGAAAGGCCGAGGATGATCAACGCCCATGCGCGTCCCGGAACTCTGCCGGTGATCACCAGCAGCGCGGCGGCGAACGAGAGAAGCAGGGTGTCGCCGATCGGGTAGGCGAGCGACACGAGCATCTTTATCCCGCTGACGTCGGCGTTGCGGAAGACGAAGGCGAGCAGCACCTCGGCCGCGACCGCTGTCAGGGCGAGGGCGGTGATCAAGCCGTCGAGCCACACGGTCGCCCGAACCCGTTCCATGCGTGCACGGGCCAAGAGCGCGATCCCCGCGAGAAGCAGGGGGTAGAAGGCCAGGTAGCCGAGGTCCGAAAGTGAGGGGATCGGTGGGTCCTGGCGGGCCGCCAGGACGGCTGTCCAGTAGATGTCGCCGAACGACCACAGCAGCAACCCGGCGCCGATCAGAGACCAGGCGCCGCGCTCCTCTCGAACCAGAACCCCGCGAGCCAGGCAGACGAGCGCGCCCCCCAGCATCAGCCCGTCGTAGAGCCAGTGGTCGAGCAACGGATTGGTCCCGGTGCCTCCGAGGCCGAGCAGCGCATGCGCCGCGAGCAGCCCAAGGCCGCCCACAAGGAGCAGTTGAGCCGCGATTACCGGCTTCGGTGTGTTCGCTCTGAAGATCTCGGGCATTCCGACCGCAGGGTCCCTCGCACTACCTGTCGGCCAAATTTGACGCCTACATGCCCGTACTTCCCCCTTGAGTGTGCCGGTCTAAACGAATGTCCTAGCCAGCCTCCAACCCTCAGCTGAAGACGGTCACGTAGAGCTTCGGGCTGGCGAAGATCGCCGTGCCACCTCCGGCGCCGGCGTAGCGAAGCGAGAACGTGTGCGTCCCCGCTCCCGGCGAGAAGACCAGCCAGCCGCCGCGCAGCTGCCCGTTGACGCCGGTCTGGTTGCCGGTCCCCGGAGCCGTGAAGTGGTCGGTCAGCTGCGGGCTGCTGCCGCCGATGATCTGCGCCGAGGCGGGCAGGATCGTCGGCTCGAACAGCCGCACCTGGGCCTCGGCGTTGGGCCCTCCACCGGCGACCTGGAGGTTGACCTCGGCGAAGATGCCGACCAGCCCGCCCTTCGGGACCTTGACCGTCACGCTCGGCCCGCCGAGATCGACGGGTGTGTTGGACGTCGTCGTGACGGTCGAGTTGAGCGACGACGACTTCATCAGGTTGGTGCGGAACGGATCGACGGCCCCGCGCGCGATGTCGCTCAGCTTCACGTTGTGACGCTTGATGTCCTTCGACGTCACCGAATTCCGCCCCGGAAGCGCCACCGCCGCGCCTCCCAGAGCCAACACCAGTGCGATCACCGCGACGATCATCGCCGGCGACGGCCGCCGCAGCAGCTTGGCTGCACTTCGCATCGATCCACCTCCGTAGTCGTCTGCAGAACCCCTTGGCTGCAGTTGACCTCGCAACACCGGGACGGGGGCGGGGTTGCGGGGCCTACCCGGGAGCCGCTGTCAGCCGGAGACCGTCGGCGCCGCTCGGTTGCTGCCGACGAAGCCTGCGATCAGCTCGGCCAATCGCTCGGGCTGGTCGAGGGGTACGAAGGTCTTCGCGTCCTCGACCTGCACGAGGGTCGCGTCGGGGATCGTCTGCTGCAGTCTCTGCGCGTAGGAGATCGGAAAGAAGCGGTCTCCGGGCGCCCAGGCAAGAAGCACGGGACGATCGAATGTCGCCAGCTGCCCAGCTGCCTCCAGGGTGTGGCGCTTGTTCATCCCAGCGGTGAACTTGGCCGCGTCGCGGGCGACCCCGCGGTCGCTCTGCGAGGGCCGCATCCAGCTGTCGATCAGCTGCGGCGGGATCTTCGTCTTGGCAAAGGGGGCGAACGCCGCGCGGCGCAGGGGCGCGATCCGGAAGGGAAGGCCCATTGCCGTCATCGCCCCCGGCAGCCTGGCGAGTGGCGGCATCAGCTTGAAGATTCCCGGCGGGAAGTTCTCGTGGCTGTCGCAGTTGGTCAGCACCAGCCGGCCGACTCGCTCCGGACGGCGGGTGACCAGGACCTGCGACATCGCGCCGCCGCTGTCGTTGCCGACAATCGTCACGCCGTTGAGGTCGAGCGCCTCGAGGAAGTTCGCGATCAACTCGGCGATGCCCGGGGGAGAGAGGTCGGCATCCGGATTCATCGCGACCTGGTGGGCGCCGAGCGGCCAGTCGGGGACCAGGCAGCGATGGCCTTCGGCGAGGCGCTCCGCAGTGGCATCCCAAAGCCGGCCGTCGACCAGGAATCCGTGCACGAAGACGATCGGCTCACCTTGGCCCAGGTCGCGGTAGCGGATCCTGCCCTGCGGCAGCTCGACTTCGTGGCCCTTTTTGTCATTCTCGCTGCCGGTCTTCATGAGTCCTCCTGGGTTGGAAGTTGCGATCTATCAGGACAGAAAGAAGGCGATCAGCCCGAAGATGAAGGTGTAGAAGGCGACCGCCTCGGTCAACGCGAAGCCGAGCCAGCGAATGCTCTGCAGCTCCTGTTTCATCTGCGGCTGGCGCGCTACCGCTTCGATCTCCTTGCCGAAGATGATCCCGATGCCGATGCCGGCCCCAATCGAGCCGAGACCAGCGCCAACGCCAAGCGCAATCGCCTTGCCGGCCGACGCGATGCCGTTGTCGGTCACTCCGCTAGCTGCGATGGGAAGCAGATCCATGGTTGACTCCTCTGTCTCGCTTGCCAAACCATCCGCGCGGATCACTTCCATACAAACAGTACGTAATACCATACAGACTGTATGGATGTAAAGAGGAGAGGCCGATCCCCGGCGGGGCGGACCCAGGCCGAGCGCTCGCATGCCACCCGCGCGGCCTTGATCAAGGCGGCGCGTCCGCTATTCGCCGAGCGGGGCTACGCCGGGGTCGGCACCGAGGAGATCGTGCGAGCGGCGGGCCTCACCCGTGGGGCCCTCTATCACCAGTTCGGCGGCAAGCGAGAGCTCTTCGCTGCCGTCTACGAGCAGATCGAGCACGAGTTGGCGCAGAGCATCGCCGAGCAGGCGCTCGGCGCCGGGGACCCCCTGGAGACGATGCAGACGGGGATGGAGCTGTTCCTCGCCGCCTGCCTGGAGGAGGAGGTTCAGCGGATCCTGCTGCTCGACGCGCCGGCGGTTCTCGGATGGGAGCGCTGGCGTGAGATCGGCGCCGAGGCCAGCCTCGGCACGATCGAGGCGATCCTGGAAGCAGCGATCGACGCGGGGATCATCGGCGCGCAGCCTGTGAGACCCCTCGCGCACGTGGTGATGGGGGCGCTCGACGAGGCGGCGATGCTGGTCGCCCGCTCCGAGGACCCGGTCGCGACGCGGACCGAGGTGGCGGCGACCCTGCAGTCGCTACTCGACGGATTGCGCCTTTGAGCCATTCTTTGACCGCGGGCCCATCGCTAGACTCGGAGGCACGATGAAGACCTCAATCCACCCCGAGTACGTGCTCGCCAACGTGCACTGCTCCTGCGGAAACCAGTTCTACACGCGGTCGACCAAGGACGACCTCCACGTGGAGATCTGCTCGGCGTGCCATCCCTTCTACACGGGCAAGCAGAAGCTGGTCGATACCGGAGGGCGGGTTGAGCGCTTCCAGCGCCGTGCCGCGAAGCGGTCCAAGGCAGGAAAGTAGACCTCCGAGCCCCGGGGAGGGCGAGCTGATGTCCGGTCCGGCCGCGGACCACGCAGGGGGGAACTCGACCGGGGTCACCGGAACCGATCGCATGCCCGACGGCGCCCTGGTCGCCAAGCGCGACGCGCCGGTGGGCGGTCAGGCGGTGCTGGAGGGAGTGATGATGCGCGGCGTCTCGGTCTGGGCCGTCGCGGTGCGCAAGCCCGAGGGCGAGATCGAAGTGACCTCCGAGCCGCTGGTTTCCTGGGCGAAGCGAAGCCGGGTGCTGCGCTGGCCGGTGATCCGCGGCGTCGTCGCCCTCGCCGAGTCGCTGAAGATCGGCTTTCGGGCGCTCTCGATCTCCGCCAATGCCCAGCTCGACCCCGACGAGCAGGAGGAGATCGGCGGTTTCACCTGGGGGCTGACGATCGCCTTCTCGCTGGTGCTGGCGATCGGGCTCTTCTTCGTCATCCCGGTCGGCGCCACAAGCTTGATCAAGGATCAGCTCGGCTCGCCGCTTCTGTTCTGGCTCGTCGAGGGCTGCCTGCGAACCGGGATCTTCATCGGCTACATCGCCCTGATCAGCCGCCTCAGCGACCTGCGGCGGGTCTTCGAGTACCACGGCGCCGAGCACAAGACGATCTCCTGCTTCGAGGCCGAGGACCGGCTGATCCCGTCCCGCGCCAAGCTCTACTCGCGTCTGCATCCCCGCTGCGGTACGAGCTTCCTGCTGATCGTCATGGTGCTGGCGATCTTCGTCTTCGCGCCGATCGGCCTGCCGGCCTGGTACTGGCTGGTGGCCTCGCGGATCCTCGGCATCCCGCTGATCGCCGGGCTCTCCTACGAGGTGATCAAGTGGGCGGGCCGCAATCGCAGCAAGCGCTGGGTCCGGGGCCTGATGTGGCCGGGGCTGATGCTGCAGAACCTCACCACGCGCGAGCCGGACGAGTCCCAGCTCGCGGTCGCGATCGCGGCGCTGGATGCAGTGCTTGCCGTCGAGACTCCCGGTTCGACCGCCGAAGCCCCGATCGAGATAGTCGCCTAAGCCCCCGGCCGTCAGACTTAGGCCGATGATTGACGCGCTCGTCCAGCAGATCGAGTCGCGCTTCGCCGAGTTGGAGCGCGAGATGTCCGATCCGGCAGTGATCGGGGATCGCGAGCGCTACGCCGCGGTCGGGCGCGAGTACCGCGACCTCGAGCCCGCCCACGAGCTGGCGAGCGAGTACCGGACCCTGCGCGACGACCTCGAGGGCGCCCAGGAGCTGCTGGCCGAGGACGGCGACGATGCCGAGCTGCGAAGCGTCGTCGAGCAGGCCCCCGCCCGGCTGCAGGAGCTGGAGGAGGCGATCCGTCTGGCGATGGTCGAGCGCGACCCCAACGACGACAAGAACGTGCTGGTCGAGATCAGGGCCGGGACCGGCGGCGACGAGGCGGCGCTGTTCGCCGGCGACCTCTACAAGATGCTTACCCGCTACGCGGAGCAGCGGGGGTTCGGCACCGAGGTACTTTCGCAGTCGCCGGCCGAGGTCGGGGGCTTCAAGGAGGTCACCTTCGCGATCAAGGGCGACGGCGCCTACTCGGTCTTCAAGTACGAAGGCGGCACCCACCGCGTGCAGCGGATCCCGAAGACCGAGTCGCAGGGCCGCATCCACACCTCGACCGCGACCGTGGCCGTGCTTCCCGAGGCGGAGGAGGTCGAGGTCGACGTCGACCCGAACGACCTGCAGATCGACACCTACCGCTCCTCGGGGCCGGGCGGGCAGTCGGTCAACACCACCGACTCGGCGGTTCGGATCACCCACAGGCCGACCGGCATCCAGGTCTCGATGCAGGACGAGAAGTCTCAGATCCAGAACCGCGAGCGGGCGATGCGGGTGCTGCGCGCCAGGCTGCTGGAGCAGAAGATCGCCGAGCAGCAGGCCGAGATCGCCTCCGAGCGCAAGGCCCAGGTCGGAAGCGGCGAACGCTCGGAGAAGGTTCGCACCTACAACTACCCCCAGGGCCGGGTCACCGACCACCGCGTCAAGCACACCTCGCACAACCTCGACGGGGTCCTCAACGGCGAGCTGGCGGAGTTCACCGACGCCCTCTCGGGGGAGGAGAAGCGCCGGCGGCTCGAGGTGCAGGCGGTCGGCAATGGCGAGTCGGGCTGAGCCCGTGGGACCCGTGATGGCGGTCGACCAGGTTCGTGACGCGCTCCCGGCCGCGGTCGACGCCCTGGCGGCGGCCGGAGTCGACGCTCCGCGCCTCGACGCCGAGCTGATGCTCGCCGAGGCGACCGGCATCTCGCGCGAGCAGCTGATCGCCGCCCCCGAGGCACCGCTGCCGCCCGGCTCCGGCCAGCGCTTCGGGCTGATGGTGCGGCGCCGCCTGCGCCGTGAGCCCCTCGCCTACATCCTCGGCCGCAAGTGGTTTCGCCACCTCGAGCTGGGGGTCGATTCCAATGTCCTGATCCCGCGCCCCGAGACCGAGCTGCTGGTCGAGGTGGCGCTGGAGCTGCGCCCGCGGCGAGTGCTCGAAGTGGGCACCGGCTCGGGAGCGGTCGCGGTGGCGCTGGCGGCGGAGAGCGAGGCAGTCGAGGTCCTCGCGACCGACAGCTCCGCGCCGGCGCTGCGGGTCGCACTCGCAAACGCCGGCCGGGCGGGCGTGCTGGAGCGGGTCAGCTTCCTTCACGCCGACTCTCCACCCGGCGGGCGCTATGACCTTCTACTGGCCAACCTCCCCTACGTCGCCGAGGCGGAGTGGCAGGGACTTGCGCCGGAGGTGCGCGAATGGGAGCCGCCGGGGGCGCTGCTCGCCGGAGCCGACGGGCTCGGCGCGATCCGGGCGCTGATCGCCGCCATCGACGGGCAGCGAAGCGACGCCGCCGAGGCGGAGGCGATCGCGCTCGAGGTCGGCGCCGGGCAGGCAGCGGCGGTGACCGAGATGGTGCAGCGCGCCGGCTATCCGCGCGTCGAGGCGCGGCGCGACCTGGCCGGGATCGATCGCGTCGTCGTGGGCCGCCGATGAGCCTGCTGCCGCGGGCGCGCTCGCCGCGCGCCTCCGCCCTCGTCCTCGGGCTGCTGGGCGCCCTCGCCGGCGCCTGGCTCGCCGAGGCGTCGAGCCCCTCACCGGCGCCGGCCGCCTCACCGTTTCAGTGGCGGGGGGTGATCCAGGCCCAGTACGGGCCCGAGTTCAGCCCCGCCCAGCGCCGCCGCCTGCTGCGCTTCGTGGCCGCCAACGGCTTCAACGCCTACGTCCACGCGCCGAAGGGCGACCCCTACCAGCGCACCCTCTGGCGCGATCCCTATCCGCCGGCCCGCCAGGCCGCCCTCGACGCCGAGCTGCGTCTCGCGGCCAGGCTCGGTATCGAGTGGATCCCCAACGTCAGCCCGGCGGCGCCGAAGTACTCCAGCCCCGGCGACGCCGCCCCGGCGGGGACGAAGCCGAGTCCGCCGATCTGCTTCTCGAGCGACGCCGACCTGGATCAGCTGCTCGCCAAGCTGGAGCCCTTCCGCGCCGCCGGGGCGAGGACCTTCATGGTCAGCTTCGACGACGTCCGCCGCGGCTTTGCCTGCGACGCCGACCGGGCCGCATACGGGCAGGGCCCGCGCGCCTTCGGTCTCGCCACCGCGGACCTGCTGGACCGGCTCGACGCACGGCTGCTCGGCGACGACCCCGGGGCGCGCCTGCTCACGGTCTCCTCGACCTACCACGGGACCAGGGACAACGCCTATCTGAGCGGCTTTCGCGAGCGCCTGGGGCCGGGAATCGACGTCATGTGGACCGGTCCCGCGGTCAGCTCACGGCCCTTCGGCCCCGGGGCCGCGGATACCTACGGCGGTCTGGTCGGGCGGGCGCCGGTCGTCTGGGAGAACTGGACCGCCAACGACATGCTGACCGCCCCCGGCCGCCAGCCGGCACGGATCTTCCTCGGGCCCTACTCGCGGCCGGCGAAGCTGGCCGGGCACGTCGGCGGCTTCTTCTTCAACCTCGCCAACCAGGCCGACCTCAACTTCCTGCCGCTGGCGACCGCGGGCGACTGGATGCAGCACCCGGGCAGCTACCGGCCGCGGCGCGCCTTCCTGCGCGAGACGCGGCGGCTGGCAGGGCACCAGGCGCCGTACCTGCGCGCCTTCGCCGAGGCCAACTACTCGACCACCCTGCGCCGCAGCGTGGAGGCCCCGACCCTGCGGCGGCTGATCGGCCGCTTCCTCCGCGCCCGTGGCCATCGTGATGCCGGACATGCCGCGGCCCGGCTGCGCCATCAGCTGCGCCTCGCCGCCGGGGCCCAGCGGCACCTGCATCGGGTCGGCCGCCTGCGCCAGTTCGTTCGCCTGGCGCGGCCGTTTCTACGCTCGGTGCGCCTCAACGCGCGCGCCGGCATCCTCGCCACCGACCTGCTGCAGGCCCGCCACCGTCCCCAGCAGCGACGGCTGCGCGCCCGGCTGCGGCGGGCGCTGCGCCACGCCGCCCGCTGGCCCTCGGAGACCTACGGCAGCCGGGCCGGGATCGAGGGGCTGACCGGCAACGTGATCGACGGCTTCGTCGCCCACGTCCGCGATCGCGACCGCCATCGTCACGACCACACGGGTCGTTGAGCGAGCGGGTCTCGGTCGCCGCCGACGGCGAGGATGTCGCCCGCTCGGCGCTGAAGCGCTGCATCGGCGCCGGCGGCGTCGCCGTCTTTCCCGCCGACGGCCTCTACGGCCTCGCCTGCGATCCCCTCAACCCTGAGGCGATCGCCCGAATTCAGGCGCTGAAACGGCGCGACGATCGCAAGCCGTCGGCGGTGATGTATTTCTCGCCCCTGGCGATGCGGGAGCTGGTCGAGAGCCTCGGCCCGCGCACCCGCGAAGCGGCCGCGGCTCTGCTCCCGGGTCCGGTGACGCTGGTCGTCGCCAATCCGCAGCGGCGCTATCCGCTCGCCTGCCGCCAGGACCCGGAGCAGCTCGGGGTTCGCCTCATCGAAGGGCCGCTGAGCGGCGCGATGACACCCGTGTTTCAGACCAGCGCCAACCGCAGCGGCGAGCCTGCCCCGCACCGCTTCGAGGACGTTCCCGACGAGATCGTCGCCGGGGCCGATATCGCGATCGACGGCGGCGAGCTGACCGGCCTCCCATCGACGGTGGTCGACCTGACCGAGCTCGACACGACCGGGGCCTGGAGCGTCGTCCGCGAGGGCGGGCTCGACCGGGTCCGGCTCGAAGCCCTTCTCGCCGGCGTCTAGCCCTGCGGCGGAATCGCCGCCAGGGCCTCGTCGAGGTCGCGGTAGACCTCGAGCTGCACCGCTTTGCCGTCGCGCACCTTCCAGGCCATCACCCCGGGCTGCTCGCCGACGAGGCCGGTGGTGCGGCCTCGGGTCGTCAGCGTGTAGGGCACGACGATCCAGCCGCCGACCTCGCGGAACTCGTGCGGCTCGAAGCTGACTTCGTCCATCGCCTCATAGAAGGAGTCGAAGTAGCGCCGCATTCCCTCCTCGCCGCGGTAGGTGTCGGGCTCGGCCGCGAGGTCGGGCGGGGTCGTGAGCTCGAAGTCCGGAGCGATCATCGGCAGCATCGCCTCCCAGCCCTCACGGGCCATGTCCTCGAAGCCCTGGCGGATCAGGTCGACGTCGGCTTCTGACACGCCGAAAGCGTATTGCGCCGCTGCTATCGTCGGCCGCCGTGGCCGAGGAGCTTCCCGACAACTTCCAGACCGCCCCGCTGGCCGAGGTCGACCCGCAGATCGCGCAGGTCCTGCAGCGCGAGCTCGAGCGCCAGCAGAGCACCCTGGAGATGATCGCCTCGGAGAACTTCGTCCCTCAGGCGATTCTGGAGGCGGTCGGCTCGGTGCTGACCAACAAGTACGCCGAGGGCCTGCCCGGCAAGCGCTATTACGGCGGCTGCGAAGAGGTCGACGTGGCCGAGCAGCTGGCGATCGACCGCGCCAAGGAGCTTTTCGGCGCCGAGGCCGCCAACGTGCAGCCGCACGCCGGAGCGCAGGCGAACAACGCGGCCTACATGGCGCTGCTGGAGCCCGGCGACACGATCATGGGCCTGGCGCTCGACCACGGCGGCCATCTCACCCACGGGATGAAGCTCAACCTGTCGGGAAAGCTCTATGAGGTCGTCGCCTACCACGTCAGCCGCGAGGACCTGCGGGTCGACATGGAGGAGGTCGAGCGGCTCGCCCACGAGCACCGGCCGAAGCTGATCGTCGCCGGCTGGTCGGCCTACCCGCGCCAGCTCGACTTCGCCGCATTCCGCGAGATCGCCGACGCCGTCGACGCCAAGCTGATGGTCGACATGGCCCACTTCGCGGGCCTGGTCGCGGCCGGCGAGCACCCCAACCCGGTCCCGCACGCCCACGTCACCACGACGACGATCCACAAGACGCTCTGCGGCCCCCGCAGCGGGATGATCCTCTGCACAGAGGAGCTCGCCCCCGACATCAACCGGGCCGTGTTCCCCGGCACCCAGGGCGGTCCGCTGATGCACGTGATCGCCGCCAAGGCGGTGGCGCTCGGGATCGCCGCCAGCGAGCCCTTCCGCGCCCGCCAGCGGCAGACGATCGCCAACGCCAAGGCCTTCGCCGCGGCCCTGCAGGAGGGCGGGGTGGAGGTGCTGACCGGCGGCACCGACGTCCACCTTGTGCTGGTCGACCTGACGCCGACCGGACTCGACGGCAAGACCGCCGAGAGCCGCCTCGAGGAGGTCGGGATCACCGTCAACCGCAATGCGATCCCGTTCGACGAGCGGCCGCCGATGAACCCCTCCGGGCTGCGGATCGGCACCCCGGCGCTGACCACCCGCGGCCTGGTCGAGGACGACATGCGCGAGATCGGCGAGGTGATCTCGGTGGCGCTGTCCGACCGCTTCGACTCCGAGCGGGATTCGCTGTCGGAGCGCACGACCGCGCTGATGGAGCGCTATCCGCTCTATCCAGAGCTGACACCCGCTTCGGTCTGAGCCAACTGGGGCTGAGCAAAGTGGGCACCACCGCGCCGCCCCCGGACGCGCAGCGGAGGAGGCGGCGCGATTGAAGGTTTGGGTCGACTGCACAGCCGCCGCGCATCCGCTCGTATTGCGGCCGATCATCGAGCGCTTTCAGGACATGGGGCACGAGGTCGACGTCACCGCGCGCGAGTACGGCCAGACGCTGGGCATCCTCGAGCGGCTGGGGATCCCCTATACGCGGGTCGGGACCCACGGTGGGGCCGGGACGCTGGGCAAGGCGGGCGCCCTGGCCAGCCGCTCCAGCGCCCTCGCCCGCCGCGCCTGGGGCCAGCGCTACGACCTCGGGCTCGGCCACGGCAGCGTCGACCTCGCGGTCGTCTGCGGCAGCTTCCGCATCCCCAGCGTTCAGATGCAGGACTACGAGTTCGCCGGCCTGCAGCGGCGGATCAGCTTCCGGGTCGCGCGGCGGGTGATCGTTCCCGAGGCGATCCCGGTCGAGCGCCTGGCAAAGGTCGGGGCGCCGGAGCGCAAGCTGTTTCGCTATCCGGGGCTGAAGGAGGAGTACTACCTGGCCGATTTCGAGCCCGACCCGGCCGTCCTCGAGCAACTGGGCCTCGACCCCGATGGCGTGATCGTCGTCGTCCGCCCGCCTCCGGAGACCTCCGAGTACCACGAGCAGAACCCGCTCCACGACCGGGTCCTGAACCGCCTCGCGGCCGAGCCTGACGCGCAGACGGTGGTCATCCCGCGCACCGCCGACCAGGCGGAGGCGATTCGCCAGCGCACCGGGGTGCTGATCGTCCCGAACCGGGCGATCGACGCCCAGAGCCTGATCTCCTTCGCCGATCTCGTGGTCAGCGCCGGCGGGACGATGAACCGCGAGGCGGTCGCCCTCGGGACACCCGTCTACACCACCTTCGCCGGCCGCATGGGCGGGGTCGACGAGGCGCTGATCGCCGCCGGGCGCCTCGAGGTGCTGACCGATCCGCACCAGATCGAGCTGCGCAAGCGCGAGGCCGCCCCAGGCGTGCGTGAGCGGCGCGACCCCGGCCTTCTGGTTGCGGGAGTCCTCGGGGCCGTCGAGTAGTCTCGACCCGTCCGCGAACCCAGCGCCCGTCCGGCGGGGTCCTGCGCCCCTCGAAATGCCCGAGACATCCGACGCCGTCTTCGCTTTCCTGGTCGCCGCAGCGGTCGCCTGGCTGCTGGTTCCGGTGGCCGAGCGCCTCGCCTGGCGGATCGGGGCGATCGACTACCCCAACGAGCGCTCGCTGCACGAGCAGCCGACGCCGAAGCTCTCCGGCGTGGCGATCCTGGTCGCGGTGCTGGTCGCCGGAGCGCTGTTTCTGCCCCACGATGGCGAGAGCCGCTCGATTCTCGTCGGCGCCGCGGTGATCTCCCTGGTCGGCATTGCCGACGACATCTTCGATCTCTCGGCGCTGGTCAAGCTGATCGGACAGGTCGGCGCCTCGCTGATCCCGGTGCTGGGCGGGGTGCGGGTGAGCGCGGCGACGCTTCCCTTCGTCGGCGGCTTCGAGCTCGGCTGGGTCGCCTACCCGGCGACCGTGATCGGGATCGTCGCCGTCGTCAACGTCATCAACTTCACCGACGGCGTCGACGGACTCGCCGCCGGCGTCTGCGCGATCTCGGCCGCGGCGCTGGCGGTGATCGCGCTGTCGCTGGACCGCAACTCGGCCGGGGTGCTGGCGGCGCTGACGGCTGGCGGGGCACTCGGCTTTCTGCGCCACGGCTTTCCCCCCGCCTCCAGCTTCATGGGCGACACCGGCTCCAACCTGCTCGGCTACCTGCTCGCCACCGCGGCGGTGCAGGGCGCCTTGAAGACCAACGCCGTCGTGGCGCTGGCCTTCCCCCTCGTCGTGCTCGCGGTGCCGATCCTCGACGGAAGCTTTGTGGTCGCGAAGCGGATCAAGTACCGCCAGCCGATCTACCAGGCCGACCGCTCCCACTTCCATCACCGGATGGCCAACCTGGGCTTCTCGCAGCGGCGCACCCTCGCCTACCTCTACGGTTGGACGCTGGTCCTCGCCGGCCTCGCGCTGGCGCTGCGCTTCGTGCCCTACAGCGACAACCACGGCCACTTCAATGCCGGCTGGACGGTGGTGATGATCGCCTGCGGCCTGGCCGCCCTGGCCGCCAGCATCTATCTGGTCGTGGTGCTGGAGATCCTCAAGCTGCGCACCGAGCGGCTGCGGCAGGTCTTCGGCCTGCGTCGCGAGGCAGGCAGGCCGACTCCGACCGCCGAGCAGGTCGACCGCGCCGTCGCCGAGGAGCTCGAGACCGGCAGCTTTCCGGCGATCGATCCCGAGACGGGGGAGTTCGAGGCGAGCCCCAAGCCCTAGCGGCGGAGGCGCCCCGAGAGTCTGGCTCGGATATAGTCGCTTTGGCCGTTGGAGCTCCGGGAGACGCCGGGGCGACTGCGGCTCTTCGTCCCTTTTCGTGCCCGAAACGACCGCAATTGCCAGGCCGTCCCGCTCGACATTCCGGTGACTCAGCGTCCCCCGACAGGGGCCGACGCGGCTGCCGCGGGCTTCATGGTGATCGGCGCGATGCTGGTCTGCGCCGCGGCCGGATTCGGGCTCGGATCGCTCTTAGGCGCCGCTGTCCCACTCGGATTGGTGGGGCTCTTCGCCGGCCTGGTGGTGGGCTTCTTCCTTGTCTACTCTCGCTATAGACGGATCTGACCGGCTCGGTCCGAGCCGCATCCACTCGCTGCTTCGATTCGCGGACCTGATCGTCCTCGCGCTGGCGCTCGTCGTCTTCCTGGTCGCCGGGCTGCCGATGCTCGGCTACGCGGTCGCGGCTGCCGCTTGGCTGCTGGCGACGGCGATGCAGCTCGTGGCCGAACGCCACACCCGCCGCTCGCTGCAGCGCGGCGACCGCCGCTCCGCCCTCGGCGGCATGGCGGCGGCGACCCTGGGCCGGGTCTGGATCCTGGCGCTTGCGGTGCTGCTGGTCGGGCTTGCCGACCGCGACTCGGGCCTCGCAGCGGCGCTGCTCGCCGTGGTGCTGTTCACCGTGCACTTGATCGGGACGGCCTTCTCACGCTTCCTGGCCCCTCCGGAGGAGGGCTCGTGAGCGGACTCAGCACCAAGGCCAAGGTCTTCCTCGGGCTCGGCGCCTACCTGGCGACCGCGATCGCCTTCCTGCTGATCTTCGGCAACGCGGGCAAGAACGACGAGTTCAAGCCCCAGAACGAGTTCAAGCTCGACCCCTGGCTCAGCATCAAGATCGGCGGGATCGACCTCAGCATCAACCGCGCCGTCTTCTATCTGATCCTGGCCAGCGCCCTGACGACCTGGGTGATGGTCTGGATCTCGCGCCGGATGGCCGACAAGCCGAACCGGGTCCAGACCGCGGTCGAGGTCGCCTACGACCTGACCCGCAACAACATCACCGGCACCAATCTCTCCGGCAAGCTGGCGACGAAGTGGTTCCCCTTCATCGCCACGCTGTTCTTCTTCATCTGGTTCTCGAACGTGATCGGCTATCTGCCGCTGCCGACCAACACCCAGGAGACGGTCGACATCTTCGGGATCGGCGTGCCCGCGTTCGGCATCTACGCGGCGACGGCGAACATCTCGATCCCGTTGGCGCTGACCCTGGTCGTCTGGGTCTCGTACCACGTCGAAGGGATCAGGGCAAAGGGCCTGTTCAAGTACCTCGGCAGCTTCCTGCCGCCGGGGCTCGAGGACATGAACCCGGTCGGCAAGGCGGCGATCTTCGTGATCGAGCTGATCTCGCACTTCGTGCGCCTGATCTCGCTCTCGGTGCGGCTCTTCGCAAACATCCTCGCCGGCCACCTGCTGCTGCTGTTCATGGGCGGCGGGCTGGCGGTGCTGCTGGGCCTGGCGGCCCTCGGCGCCCTGACCTTCCCGGTGGCCTTCGCCTTCTTCATCTTCGAATTGGGGCTTGTCGCCACCCTGCAGGCATTTATCTTCTCGATCCTCACCGCTATCTACATCGGCGGCGCGACCGCCGAGAGTCACTAGCAAAGGAGCTCACGCATGGACCTCTCCATCCCACTAGCCGCCGCATCGAGCGGCGTCACCGACACCGGCATCACCGATGCCGGCAAGGCGATCGCCCTCGGCGTCGGCGCCGGACTCGGCTCGATCGGAGCCGGCATCGGCATCGGCATCATCTTCGGCAAGGAGATCGAATCGGTCGCCCGCCAGCCGGAGATGAAGGACGAGCTGCAGAGCATTCGCTGGCTCGGCTTCGCATTGACCGAGGCGGTTGCCTTCTACACCTTCATCTTCGGGCTGATCGCCTTCTTCCTCTAGGCCGTTGCCGGCGCCGGCTGACATAGCCACGCTCGTCGTCGTCGCCAAGAGCAGCGGCGGCAGCTTTCTGGTCTCACCCGCACTGGGGCTGATGATCTGGACCCTGGTCCTATTCCTGTTCACGATGTGGGTGTTGAAGAAGGTCGCCTTCCCCCGCATCCAGGAGGCGCTCGACAAGCGGGCCAACGCGATCCGCGACAACATCGAGGCGGCCGAGAGCCAGCGCCGCGAGGCGGACAAGCTGCTGGACGAGTACCGGGCCCGCCTCAAGGAGGCTCGCGAGCAGGCCGACGAGATCATCGCCCGGGCCCGCAAGGCGTCGGAGACGTCGAAGGCCGAGGCGCTCGAGGATGGCAAGGAGCGCCGCGAGGAGCTGGTCGCCGCGGCGCGGCGCGACATCGAGGCCGAGACCCGGCGCTCGCTGGAGCGGATCCGCAGGGAGGTCGCCGACCTGACCGTGCTGGCGACCGAGAAGGTGACCCGCAAGACGCTCACCGGCGAGGACCAGAAGCGCCTCGTCGAGGAGGCTCTGGCGGAGGTCGACTTCTCCGAGCTGGCCCCGGACGGAAATGGGCACGGCCGGTAATGGAAGAAATTGCACGCGTTTACGCCGAGGCGCTGTTCGACGTCGCCAAGGACAAGGACAAGCTCGACCGCATCCACGACGAGCTGAACCAGTTCGCCGAGGCGATGCGCGAGAACCGCGACCTACAGGTCTTCTTCTTCAGCCCCTACTTCTCGACCGCCGAGAAGCGTGACGGGATCGAGCGCGTGATCAGCGACGGCGACCCCGAGTTCGTCAACTTCCTCGAGCTGCTGGCTGAGAAGCATCGGATGCCGCTGATCTATCGCATCCAGCAGCAGTTCGAGGAGCGCTGGAAGCAGGAGAACCGAAAGCTGGACGTCACCGTGACCAGCGCCGTCGAGCTGGATCCCGAGGTGATCGAGAAGATCGGCAAGGAGATCGAGGAACAGACCGACCGCAGCGTCGATCTGCGCAGTACGGTGGACGACGGCATCCTCGGCGGGATCGTGCTTCAGGTCGGCAACATGGTGCTCGACGCGAGCATCCGCAACCGCTTGGAAAAACTTCGCCGCAGCGTCGTTCGTGCGGCCTAAGGAGGAATCAGCACCGCGATGGAAATCAAGCCAGACGAGATAGCCAGCATCCTGCGCCAGCGCATCGAGGGCCTGGATGAGGGCAGCGCCGATCTCTCCGAGGTCGGCACAGTGCTCTCGATCGGAGACGGGATCGCCCGCGTGCACGGGCTCGACAACTGCATGTCGCTGGAGATGCTCGAGCTGCCCCACGACGTCACCGGGCTGGCGCTCAACCTCGAGGAGGACAACGTCGGCACGGTGCTGTTCGGCGACTGGGACAAGATCGTCGAGGGCGACACCGTCAAGCGCACCGGCCGCCTGCTCGAGATCCCGGTCGGCGAGGAGCTTCTGGGGCGGATGGTCGACCCGCTCGGGCGCCCGCTCGACGACAAGGGCGAGCTCAACACCTCCGAGACCCGGCCGGCCGAGTTCAAGGCCCCGGGCGTCGTCCAGCGCCAGCCGGTCGAGGAGCCGGTGCAGACCGGACTGAAGGCAATCGACGGGATGATCCCGATCGGCCGCGGCCAGCGCGAGCTGATCATCGGTGACCGCCAGACCGGAAAGACGGCGATCACCCTCGACACGATCATCAACAACAAGAACAAGGACCTGATCTGCATCTACGTCGCGATCGGGCAGCGGATGTCGACCGTCGTCCAGGTGATGGAAGTGCTGGAGGAAAACGGCGCGATGGAGAACACGATCATCGTCGCCGCGCCCGCCGACGAGGCGGCGCCGATCAAGTACATCGCCCCCTACGCCGGCTGTGCGATGGGCGAGCACTTCCTCTACAACGGCAAGGCGGCGCTTTGCGTCTATGACGACCTCACCAAGCACGCCTCCGCCTACCGTCAGATGTCGCTGCTGCTGCGCCGGCCCCCCGGCCGCGAGGCCTATCCGGGCGACGTCTTCTATCTGCACTCGCGGCTGCTGGAGCGGGCGGTGAAGCTCAACGACGAGCTCGGCGGCGGCTCGCTGACGGCGCTGCCGATCATCGAGACCCAGGCCAACGACGTCTCCGCCTACATCCCGACCAACGTGATCTCGATCACCGACGGTCAGATCTTCCTCGAGTCCGACCTCTTCTACTCGGGGGTGCGGCCGGCGATCAATGTCGGGATCTCGGTCTCGCGGGTGGGCGGCAACGCGCAGACCAAGGCGATGAAGAAGGTTGCCGGCAAGCTGCGCCTCGACCTCTCCCAGTACCGGGATCTCGAGGCCTTCGCGCAGTTCGGCTCCGAGCTCGACCCCGAGACCCAGCGGGCCCTGGCCCGCGGCGAACGGCTGGTCGAGATGCTGAACCAGAAGGAGCGCCAGCCGCTCTCGGTCTCCGACCAGGTGGCGTCGATCTACGCCGGCACCGGCGGCTATCTGGACCGGATCAAGGTCGACCGCGTGCACGAGTTCCTGGAGCGGATGCTGGAGCTGCTGCATTCCGAGCAGGGCGACCTGATGGGCCGGATCGAGGAGGGGCAGCTCTCCGACGAGGACGAAAAGGCGCTGGGAGATGCGATCGCCGAGTTCGTCGATGACTTCGGCCCCGACTTCGACGAGGAGGGCCAGCCGCTGGAGGAGGGCGAGTCCGATCGCGTCAAGTCCGAGCAGCAGCGCGAGTCGTCCGCCGACGATGACGAGGTGCAGGACGGCGGCGAGGACTCGGAGTCCGGCGACGGCGATGAGGGCGCCGAGGGAAAAGCGCCTGAGGCTGAGGAAGAGGAGGAGAAGGAGGCGGCCCCGGCCTGACCGGCGCCTGAGGCATGGCAACCCGCAAGGAAGTCAAGAACCGCATCTCCTCGGTGAAGAACATCCACAAGATCACCCGGGCGATGGAGATGGTCGCGGCGGCACGCCTGCGCCGGGCCGAGCAGCGGATCGAGAACCTGCGCCCCTACGCGCGGGCGCTGCGCCAGCTGACCCGCCGTGCGGCCGAGGAGGCCGGCAACGTCAGCGACGTGCCGGCGCTGGAGCGGCGCGAGAACGTCAGCAAGGCGGGGATCCTGCTGGTCACCGGCGACCGCGGCCTGGCCGGAGCCTTCAACACCAACATCATCCGCGAGGGGATGCGGCTGCGGCGCGAATTCGACGGCGACGGGACGCGGGTCGTCTTCTCGGCCGTCGGGCGCCGCGGCGACTCGGCCCTCACCTTCCGCGGCGTTGACGTCGCCCATGCCTACACCGGCTTTACCGACCGGCCCGCGTTCGCCAACGCGCGCGAGATCGCCGAGCAGCTCACGGCCTCCTACATCGACGGCGAGCTGGACCGGGTCGAGGTGGTCTTCAACCGCTACATCTCGCCCCTGACCCAGTACGTCTGGCGCCAGACGCTGCTGCCCCTGCAGGAGGCGGAGGTCTTCGGGACCGGTGCCGAGGACGAGGAGCCCGACCAGGAGGAGACCGAGCTCGAGAAGGCGCACAAGCGGGCGCTGTGGGTCTACGAGCCCGAGCCGGAGGAGCTTCTCAACCGTCTGATCCCCGACTACGTCAACCTCTCGGTCTACCGGGCGCTGCTGGAGTCCTCGGCCTCGGAGCTGGGGGCGCGGATGACCGCGATGCGAAGCGCGGCCGAGAACGCGCAGTCGATGATCAGCGACTTGACCCTGGAGATGAACCGGGTCCGCCAGGCGGAGATAACGCAGGAGATCTTGGAAGTCGTCGCGGGCGCCGAGGCGCTCGGCTAGCAACTGGAACTGGAGCTATGGCAGAAAAGAACGGAAACGTAGGCAGGGTCGAGCAGGTCACGGGCGTCGTCATCGACGCGGTCTTTCCAGACGAGCTTCCCGAGATCTACTCGGCGGTCAAGATCGAGGTCCCGGAGGGCAACGGCCGATACGGGATGGACCTCGTCTGCGAGGTCCAGCAGCACATCGGCGACGACCGCGTGCGGGCGATCGCGATGGACTCGACCGATGGGCTCGAGCGCGGCGACGAGGTCGTCGACACCGGCGGCCCGATCACGGTCCCGGTCGGCGACGCGACCCTGGGCCGGATCTTCAACCTGCTCGGCGAGCCGATCGACGAGCGCGACGAGGAGGTCAAGGCCGACGATTACTGGCCGATCCACCGTCCCGCCCCCGACGTCGAGGATCTGACCCCGACCCAGGAGATCCTCGCCACCGGGATCAAGGTCGTCGACCTGCTCGCCCCCTACCCGAAGGGCGGCAAGGTCGGCCTCTTCGGCGGTGCCGGGGTCGGCAAGACGGTCCTGATCCAGGAGCTGATCCGGACGATCGGCGAGGAGCACGAGGGCCTCTCCGCCTTCTGCGGCGTCGGCGAGCGCTCGCGCGAGGGCAACGACCTCTGGCTGGAGATGAAGGAGTCGGGCGTGATCGAGAAGACAATGCTCGTCTTCGGCCAGATGAACGAGCCGCCGGGCGCCCGCCTGCGGGTGGCGCTGACCGGCCTGACGATGGCCGAGTACTTCCGCGAGTCCGGCGGCCAGGACGTGCTGCTGTTCATCGACAACATCTTCCGCTTCGTGCAGGCCGGCTCGGAGGTCTCGGCGCTGCTCGGCCGGATGCCATCGGCGGTCGGCTACCAGCCGACCCTGGAGACCGAGATGGGCGAGCTGCAGGAGCGGATCACCTCGACCCAGCGCGGCTCGGTGACCTCGGTACAGGCGATCTACGTGCCTGCCGACGACCTCACAGACCCGGCGCCGGCGTCGGTATTCGCGCATCTGAACGCGACCACGACGCTGTCGCGCTCCATCTCCGAGAAGGGGATCTACCCGGCGGTAGACCCGCTCGACTCGACCTCGACGATCCTCAAGCCCGAGATCCTCGGCGAGGACCACTACAACACCGCGACCGAGGTCCAGGAGGTGCTGCAGCGCTACAAGGAGCTGCAGGACATCATCGCCATCCTCGGGATCGACGAGCTCTCCGACGAGGACAAGCAGACGGTGGCGCGGGCGCGCAGGATCGAGCGCTTCCTCTCGCAGCCGTTCTTCGTCGCCGAGGCCTTCACCGGCCGCTCGGGCGAGTTCGTCCCGGTCGAGGAGACGGTGCGCGGCTTCCGCGAGATCCTCGACGGCGAGCACGACGACGTCCCCGAGGCGGCCTTCTACATGAAGGGCGGGATCGACCAGGTGATGGAGGAGGTCCGCGGCGGCAAGCGCGGCGCCAGGGCCGAGAGCAATGGCGAGGGCTCCGAGGGCGAGCATGAGAACGGCGACGGCGGCGAGGATGGGGGAGAGGAAGCCGCCGAGGCGGAGGAGTAGGTGGCCGACGAGCACACCCTTTCGGTCGAGGTCCTGACCCCCGAGGGCGAGGTCTTCTCGGGCGACGTCAAGCAGGTCTCGACCCGCACCGCGGTCGGCGAGATCGGCATCCTCGCCAACCACGTCCCGATCCTCGCGGCGCTGGAGCCGACCGAGCTGCGGCTGCACCTCTCCGACTCGGAGACCGAGACCTACGCCCAGGCCCACGGCTGGCTGCAGGTCTTCGCCAACCACGCCCTGCTGCTGGTCGAGGAGGCGATCCCACCCGACGAGCTGGACCGGAGCCGACTGGAGGAGCAGCGCAAGGACGCCGAGCAGCGCCTCTCGGAGGCCGAGGAGGGCTCCGCGGCCGAGGATCGCGCTGAGAAGGACAAGCAGCGGGTGGAGGCGTTTCTGGAGCTCGCCGGGAGCGGCGGCTAGAGCACCTTGGACGAACTCGTCGCGCTCGCCGGGCGCCTGATCTCCTACGACACCTCAAAGCCCGAGCCGACCCACGAGGCGGCGGGGTTCATCAAGGGCTGGCTCGAGGCACGCGGGATCGAGGCGCGCCAGGACTGGGTCAACGGGCTGCCGGTGACCTCGGCCGAGGTCGGCTCCGGCGGTCCCTGCGTCGTTCTGCACGGACACGTCGACGTCGTGCCCGGCTTTCCGGGCCAGTTCGAGGCCCGGGTCGAGGAGGACCGCTTGATCGGCCGCGGCGCCTACGACATGAAGGGGGCCCTGGCGGCGATGATGCTCGTGATCACCGAGTTCACCGAGTCCGATCGGGTCCGGGTGCGGCTCGGGATCGTCGCCGACGAGGAGTCCGAGGAGGACACGGGCCGCGGATCGGACTATCTGGTCGACAGCGGGTTCGTGGGCGACTTCGCGATCACCGGCGAGCCGACCAACCTCCACATCGGGGTCGAGGCCAAGGGCGTGCTGGCGGTCAGGCTCGAAGTCAGCGGCCGCGCTGCGCACGGTGCGACGCCGTGGGAGGGGGACAACGCCGTGCTGATGGCGATCGACGTATTCCGCAGTATCGAATCGCTACCGTTTGCCCGGCAGAGTTCGGAGCTCTTCGACCGGCCATCGATCAACCTCGGTCGGATCTGGGGCGGCGACGCGCTCAACAAGGTGCCCGACAGATGCGTCATCGACGTCGACATCCGCTACCTGCCCGCACAGGACCCTGCCGCGATCCGCGAAGAGATCGCCGACCTTCCCAACGTGCAGGTGCTGTCGCATTTCCTCCGCCCGCCGGCCAGAGTCGACCGTGCCTCGCCCTTCGTCGCCGCCCTGCACGAGGCGGCGGCGCCCCATCACGTCGAGGCCCCGATGAGCGTCGGCCGCGACGGTTCCTCCGATGCGGTCTCGTTCCTGCGGGTCGGAGTCCCGGCGGTGGAGTTCGGACCGACCGGCGCCGGTCACCACGGCCCCGAGGAATGGGTCTCGCTCTCCTCGCTGGACAGCTACCGCCAGACGCTCGAAAGCTTTTTGCGCGCGCTTCCCGGCACGGAGCATTGATCCCTTGACGGCCCCGTCCGAGGGCGAGCGTCCCGGCGGGGAGGAACCCTTCGAGGGCGTTCCCCCAGATCGGCTCGAGGGCTCCGAGCAGGACCCCGGCGAGCTCCCCGATCTCGAGCCGGAGTTCACCCATGCCCTGGACGAGGCCGCCGGGGAGCCATCCGAGCCCGCCGACGACACGGTCGAGTTCACGCCCGCCGAGGTCAGCGAGGCCGCGGAGGCGAGCGAGGAGCCCGGCGCCGAGCCGCAGACCGACGCCGGGCAGGACGCGGGCGAGAATGCCGAGCCGGGGGAGCCCGTTCAGCAGGACGGCGGCGAGGGCAAGGCACGGCGCACGGTCGTGATCGGCGCCGGCCCGCCCGTCCCGCCGCCGCCGCCGCCCGCGACCGGCACGCCACCGGCCCCCGCGGGTCCGCCGACCGAGGTCCATCCTGCCCCGGCGCCGGCCCCTCCCGCAGCGGCTACGGCCGCGACCGCGACCCAGGCGACGCAGCCGCCTCCGCCACCACCACCGGTGGTCGCCTCGGGAACGTTCCAGAAGCCGCCGCCGGAAGGCGACCACGAGGCGCCGCCCAAGCGCAAGCGGCTCTGGTGGCGGTTCCTGCTCGCCTCGGTGCTGATCATCGCCTCGATGGCGGGTGCCACCGCTGCCAGCGCCCTGTACTTCCTCAACGACATCGCCGGCAAGCTCGGCGACCTCAAGGGGGTCAAGAAGCAGCTGCTGCCGCCGCAGACCGGCCAGCCGGAGAACATCCTCATCCTCGGCTCCGACAAGCGGGCCAGCGAGCAGGGAACCAAGGGCCTCTCGGACACGACGATCCTGCTGCGGCTCGATCCCGACAACAACGCGATCGCGCTGATGTCGATCCCGCGTGACCTCAAGACCTACGTGCCGGGGGTGGGGACGACGAAGTTCAACGCCGCCTACGCCTACGGCGGCCCGAAGCTGACGCTGCGGATCGTCAAGCGGATCACCGGACTCTCGATCAACCACGTCGTCAACGTCGACTTCCTCGGCTTCCAGCGGGCGGTGAACGCGATCGGCTGCGTCTACATCGACGTCGACCGCCGCTACTACCACTCCAACATCGGCCTGCCGCCCTCGCTGCAGTACTCCGAGATCAACATCCAGCCCGGCTACCAGAAGCTCTGCGGCAAGGACGCGCTCTCCTACGTCCGCTACCGCCATACCGACACGGACCTGGTGCGCTCGGCGCGCCAGCAGGACTTCCTGCGCGAGGCGCGCCAGCAGGTGCCGGCGTCGGACCTCTTCTTCACCAAGCGTCAGAAGCTGCTCGACATCTTCACCACCTACACGACCTCCGACATCTCGAACGGCGAGACGCTGCTGCAGGTGCTGAAGCTGTTCGTCGCCTCGCGCAACGCTCCGATCAAGGAGATCCACTTCCCGGCCCTGCTGCACCCCAGCTACGTGACCGCATCCAAGCCGGCGGTCAAGAACGCCGTCAACCGCTTCCTCGGGATCGTGGCCAGCGGCGGGCCACGCGGCACCCTGCCCGCCAACTCGGGCAACACCGGCATCGTTCCGCAGGAGCGCAAGCGGGCCAAGGCGGCGAAGCACAACCGCAAGCAGATCAAGCCGAAGGCGCCGACGGCCGCCAACGACGGCCTGGTCGACGCCTCCCAGGGCAGCCGCGACGTCGCCGCCGAGGCGGCCGCCAAGACCCTGCGCTCGTTCCCGGTCTTCTATCCCCGCCGCCTGCCCGCCGGCTCCATCTATGTCCAGCAGCCGCGCGTCTACCACTTCCATGACAGCGGCGGCAACCGGGTCGGCGCCTACGCCGAGGTGCTGCAGCTGCCGCAGGGCGACTACATCGACGTCCAGGGGATCCACGGCTGGACCAACCCCCCGATCCTCAGCAACCCGAGCGCCTCCCAGACCATGAACGGCCGCAAGTACGACATATTCCTCGACGGCGACCGGGTCCGTCTCGTCTCCTGGCACCAGGGAAACAACACCTACTGGGTCGCCAACAGCCTCCTGCAGACACTCACCAACCAGCAGATGCTGGGCGTGGCGCGCTCGGTCGGCAAGCTCGCCGGCCAGCGGAATCCGAAGCCCAAGCACCACAAGAAGCGATGAGCGAGCGCCAGTCGATCGGAGTCATCGGAGCCGGCTGGGTCGGTCTGGTCACCGCCGCCTGCTTCTCGGAGCTCGGGCATCGCGTCGTCGTCCGCGACGTCGTCGCGGAGAAGGTCGAGGCCCTGCGCCGCGGCGAGCTGACGATCCACGAGCCGGGGCTGCCGGAGCTCGTGCAGCGAAACGGCGAGCGCCTGCTCTTCACGACCGACATGTCCGACGTGCTGAGCGACTGCAGGCTGCTCTTCGTCTGCGTCGACACCCCGCCGACCGCATCCGGCGACGCCGACCTCTCGCGGGTGCGGACGGTGATCGAAGAGCTCGGCGCCCCCGACGACCACGTGCTGGTGATGAAGAGCACGGTGCCGGGCGGGACCGGGGCGGCGATCCGCCGCGACGTGCCCGGACTGTCCTACGTCTCCTGCCCCGAGTTCCTCAAGGAGGGCAGCGCGGTCGAGGACTTCATGCACCCTGACCGGGTGGTGATCGGTGCCGCGCCCGAGGACTCAGACGCCGCCGCCGAGGTCCAGGAGCTCTACGCGCCGCTCGGCGGCGAGCTGGTCCGCACCGACCTCAACAGCGCCGAGATGATCAAGCTGGCCTCGAACGCCTTTCTCGCCACCAAGGTCTCTTTCATCAACGAGATCGCCAACGTCTGCGACGAGGTCGGCGCCGACGTGACCGAGGTCGCGCGGGGGATGGGTCTCGACGACCGCATCGGCCCGAAGTTCCTCCAGGCCGGGATCGGATATGGCGGCAGCTGCTTTCCCAAGGACCTCAAGTCGCTCAAGCAGCTGGCCGGCAACACCGGTTACCACTTCCAGCTTCTGACCGCGGTGATCGAGGTCAACGAGCTGCAGAAGCGGCGCGTGATCAAGAAGCTGGAGCGCCACCTCGGAGCCCTGGCAGGGCGGCGGATCGCGCTGCTCGGGCTGGCCTTCAAGCCCGACACCGACGACATGCGCGAGGCCTCGAGCCTCGTCCTCGCCTCGCGCCTGCAGGGCGAGGGCGCCAGCGTGGTCGGCTTCGACCCGGTGGCGCGGGAAAAGGCGGCCGAGCTTCTGCCCGGCGTCGATCTCGCGGCGTCGGAGCTCGAGGCGCTCGACGACGCCGACGCCGTGATCCTGGTCACCGAGTGGCCTCAGTTCGCTGCGCTGGACTGGGTCGAGGCCGCGCGGCGGATGGCCAACCCACTGTTGATCGACGGCCGCAACTTCCTCGACCCCGAGCCGCTGCGCGAGGCCGGCTTCACCTACGAGGGGATCGGCCGCGCCGGGGCAGCCGAGACCGCCAGCGCGGTCGACTGAGCGATGCAGGCACTGGTCCTGGTCGGGGGGCGGGGCACCCGGCTGCGCCCCCTGACCGAGACGATGCCGAAGGCGGTGATGCCGCTTGCCGGACAGCCGTTTCTCTCCTACATGATCGACTGGCTGCGCCGGCACGGGGTTGACGACATCGTCCTCGCCTGCGGCTTTCGGGCCGACCGGCTGCGCGAGGTGTTCGGCGAGGGTGAGGAGGGAGGGCGGCTGCGCTACGTCGAGGAACCCGAGCCGCTCGGAACCGCGGGGGCGATCAAGTACGCCGCCGACCAGCTCTCAGACCGCTTCCTGGCCCTCAACGGCGACGTCCTCACCGACCTCGACCTGACGGCTCTGATGGCCTTTCACGAGCGCTGCGACTCGGTGGCGACGCTGGGGCTCTACCCGGTCGCCGACGCGACCGGCTACGGACTGGTCCGCTGTGACTCGGACGGCGCGGTCGACGAGTTCCTCGAAAAGCCGCAGCGGCCCGCACCGGGCGAGATCAACGCCGGCACCTACGTGCTCGAGCGCTCGGTCCTCGAGCTGATCCCCGCCGGGGAGATGGTCTCGATCGAGCGCGAGGTCTTCCCGCAGCTGATCGGCAAGGGCCTGCATGCCCTGGCGCTGGAGGGCTACTGGATGGACATCGGCACCCCGGAGCGCTACCTGCAGGCGACCTGGGACATCCTCGAGCGCCGGGTCGAGACCGAGCTCGCTGAGCAGCTCGACGAGAACGGACGGCTGCTCGGCCCCGCGGTCGAGCTCGGCGAGGGATCGCGGGTCGAGGGCCCGGCGCTGGTCGAGGAGGGCACCCGGCTCGGGGCCGGGGCCGCGGTCGGGCCGAGGGCGGCGATCGGCCCGGGCTGCCGGATCGCCGACTCGGCACGGATCGTCAGCTCGGTCCTGCACGCCGAGTGCAGCGTCGGAGCCGGCGCCGAGCTCGACGGCGCGATCCTCGGCGCCGGCGCCCAGGTGGCCGACGGCGCCTCGCTGGGCGAAGGCAGCGTGATCGGGGCCGGGGAGCGGGTCGAATGAGCTCGCGGGAGCGCCTGCGCGAGCTCGACGCCGAGCACCAGCTCGACGCGGTGCTGGCGATCCCCGAGCACCTTCGCGACGCGCTCTGGCGGGTCGAGTCGGCGCGCCTGCAGCCGGGGGCCGCGGCGGCGCTCGCGGTCTGCGGGATGGGCGGCTCGGCGATCGGGGGCGATCTCGCGGCCGCGGCGCTCGGCGACCGGCGCACGCTTCCGACCGTCACCGTGCGCGGCTACTCGCTTCCGCCCTGGGCGAGCGCGGAGTGGACCGTGCTCTGCTCGAGCTACTCCGGCAACACCGAGGAGACCCTGGCCTGCCTGGAGGCGGCGACGGCGCTGGGAGCACGCGCGATCGCCGCCACCACCGGGGGCGCGCTTGCCGATGCCGCCCGCGCGGCCGGCGCCCCGGTCGTCGGGCTGCCCGGGATCCTGCCCGGTCCGCGCACCGCTGTTGCCTACCTGTTCGCGATCGCCGCCGAGGTGGCGGCGCTGGCGGGCGCCGGACCGAGCCTGCAGGCCGAGATCGAAGCCGCGGCGGCGGCGCTCGAGGCAGCCCGGGAGGGCATCGACGAGCGCGCCCGGCAGCTCGCTTCGCGGCTCGAAGGCGCGACCCCGGTCATCTACGGCGCCGACCTCACCGCGCCGGTGGCGATGCGCTGGAAGACCGAGGTCAACGAGAACCCCAAGCTGCCGGCCTTCTACGGCGAGCTTCCGGAGGTCGATCACAACGAGATCGAGGGCTGGCCGGGCTCGCCGCCGGGGGCTTTTGCCGCCGTCTTTCTCGAGGATCGCGACCAGCACCCGCGGGTGCGGCGGCGGATCGAGGTCACCGCGGAGACGATCGCGCCCGCCGCCGCCGAGGTGCTGCGGATCGAGACCGAGGGCGAGAGCCGCAGCGAGCGCCTGCTCTGGGCGGTGATGCTGGGCGACCTCGTTTCGCTTTACCTGGCGGCCGCCCGCGGAGTCGACCCGACCCCGATTGCGGCAATAGAGGAGATGAAGGGCAAGCTCGGTCCGGCCTAGCTTCTTTATCCTCCCGGCTCGAACTGACGAAAGGAACCCCTTGGCAACCGCTGCATCCGATTACGACATCGCCGACATAGCGCTCGCCGACGACGGCCAGAAGCGCATCGAGTGGGCCGATCGGCAGATGCCGGTGTTGGCGCAGATCCGCAATCGCTTCGAGAAGGAAAAGCCGCTCGACGGGATCACGATGGCCTGCTGCCTGCACGTGACCACCGAGACCGCGAACCTGGTCCGAAGCTTGATGGCCGGCGGCGCCGAGGTCGCGCTCTGCGCCTCGAACCCGCTCTCGACCCAGGACGACACCGCGGCCGCGCTTGTCGACCGCTACGGCGCCGAGGTGCACGCGATCAACGGCGAGGACAACGACACCTATTACAAGCACATCTACGCCGCCGTCGACAAGCACCCCAACATCACCATGGACGACGGCGCCGACGTGATCTCGGTCCTGCACGGTGAGCGCCCCGACCAGCTCAGCGAGGTCTACGGGGGTACCGAGGAGACGACGACGGGGGTGATCCGGCTCAAGGCGCTGGAAGCCGAGGGCAAGCTCGGCTTTCCGATCGTCGCCGTCAACGACGCCGACACCAAGCACTTCTTCGACAACCGCTACGGCACCGGCCAGTCGACCCTGGACGGCATCATCCGCGCCACCAACGTCCTGATCGCCGGCCTGCGGGTGGTCGTGATCGGTTACGGATGGTGCGGCAAGGGGGTCGCGATGCGGGCCAAGGGCCACGGCGCCCACGTGATCGTCTGCGAGGTGGACCCGCTGCGTGCCCTGGAGGCCGTGATGGACGGCTTCGACGTGATGCCGGCAGTCGAGGCTGCCAGGGAGGGCGACATCTTCATCTCTGTGACCGGCAACCGCGACGCGATCGCGGGCGAGATGTTCGACGTGATGAAGAGCGGCGCGATCGTCGCCAACTCGGGCCACTTCGACGTCGAGATCAACAAGGGCGACCTCGACGCGCTGACCGACTCGACCTACGAGGCGCGGCCGCTGGTCGAGGGCCATCGCCTGCACGACGGGCGCGAGATCTTCCTGCTCGCCGAGGGGCGGCTGGTCAACCTCGCCTCGGCCGAGGGCCATCCGGCGTCGGTGATGGACATGAGCTTTGCCAACCAGGCCCTGGCGGCGGAGTTCGTGGCCCGCAACCACGAGACCCTGGAGACCAAGGTCTATCCGGTGCCGCCCGAGATCGACAAGGAGATCGCGCGTCTGAAGCTGGAGTCGAAGGGAATCGTGATCGACCGGCTGAGCGACGCGCAGTCGAAGTACCTGGCCTCCTGGGACCAGGGGACTTAGCCCGGCAGCGCGGACGCGAAGCGGAGCAGCTGCCGGTTTATGCGCGCGATGATTCTCGCCGCCGGTCTCGGAACGAGGCTGCGGCCGATCACCTACGAGATGCCGAAGCCGATGGTCCCGGTGCTGAACCGGCCGGTGATGGAGCACATCCTCGAGCTGCTGGCCCGCCACGGCTTCGGTGAGGTGCTCGCCAATCTCTACTGGTTTCCGGAGCTGATCCGCGAGCGCTTCGGCGACGGGTCGCGGTTCGGGATCGAGCTCAGCTACAGCCAGGAGGAGGCCCTGCTGGGCACCGCGGGCGGGGTCCGCAACGCCGCCGACTTCCTCGGCGACGACTTCCTCGTCATCTCCGGCGATGCGCTGACCGACATCGACCTGGCGGCGATGCGCGAGTTTCACGGCTCGCACGATGGGATCGCGACCCTGGCCAGCAAGCGCGTCGACGACACCAGCCAGTACGGGGTGGTGATCACGGGCTCAGACGGCCGCGTGCAGGGCTTCCAGGAAAAGCCCGAGCCGGCGGAGGCGCTCTCGGATCTCGCGAACTGCGGGATCTACATGTTCCGCTCGCAGATCTTCGACTATTTCCCGCCCGAGGGCGAGCGCAGCAAGGCGGCCGGCCCCGATGATCCGCCCGGCTTCGCCGACTGGGCCCTGGACGTCTTTCCGGCGGTGCTCGGCGAGGACACGCCCTTCTACTCGCACGAGATCGACGCTTACTGGAACGACATCGGCAACCTCGAGGAGCTGTGGCAGGGAAACATGGACTCCCTCAGCGGTGCCGTGAAGGTCGAGGCCGGCGTGCCGGAGGTCGCCGACGGGATCCGGGCCGGGGAGGGCACCGAGCTGGGCGGGACAGAGATCGAGCCGCCGGTGCTGTTCGGCCCCGGGGTCGAGCTGGGGCCCGACGTCCGTATCGACGGCCCGGCGGTGATCGGCGACGGTGCGCGGATCGGGGCCGGGTCGCGGATCAAGGAGTCGGTGCTTCTGCCCGGGACCGAGATCGGCCCGGCAACGGTCATCGCCGGCGGCATCGCCGCGAAGCGAAACGACTAACAACGACCCGGGCCGCGCACAGAAGTCCGCTTGCGTGTGCGTTCGGTGCGCCCTGCGGGCCGACGATGCGGCGATGGATCCGCTGCGCCAGCTGCTCTCGCTGCTGGCCCCGCCGCGCTGCGTCGCCTGCGGCGGCGGCTGCCGCGGCCGGTCCCACCTCTGCGCCGGCTGCGAGGCCTGGCTGGACGCGACCCCGGTGCCCCGCGCGGTGCGGTTTCCCGATCTCGATACCGCCTGGGCCGCCTTTCCCCACGACGGCGCCGCCCGGCGGCTCGTCGCGGCGTTGAAGTTCGGCCGCCTGCTGGCGGCGGCGGAGCCGATCGCCGAGCGGATCGCCGGCCGGGCGCCCCCGCCCCTGCCGGGGGTGGTCCTGGTCCCGGTGCCGGCCGCACCGAGGCGGCGGCTGGCCCGCGGCTTCGATCCCGCCGAGCAGATCGCGATTCAACTCGCCCGTTTGACCAAGCTTCCGCTCGCCCCCTGCCTTCGCAGGGGGGACGGGCCGCGCCAGGTCGGCCGCAGCCGGGCCGCCCGCCTGGCCTCGCCCCCGCGCGTCCGGGCGCTGGGGCCGGTTCCGGCGGCAGCGCTGCTCGTCGACGACGTCCAGACCACCGGCGCCACCCTGGCCGCCTGCGCCCGCGCCCTGCGCGAAGCGGGCGCCGCGCGGGTCAGCGCGGTCACCTTCGCCCGAACCCTTTAGAGCCCGTACGCCTGCAGCAGGTTGAGCCAGACCTCGCTGCGGCTTGGAAAGGCCGGCACCGCGTGCCAGAGCCTCTCCATCGGCACCTCGCCGACGATCGCGATCGTCGCCGCGTGCAGGAAGTCCGAGGTCTCGACTCCGACGAAAGTAGCGCCGACCAGCACCCCTCTGTCCTCGTCGACGACCAGGCGGCTGGTCCCGGCCGTGTCCTTGCCGATGAAGCTTGCGCCGGCGGTGCCGCTGGTCTCGACGTCGACCGCGCGCGCGTTGATCCCCGCCGCCTTGGCGGCTTCCAGGGTCATCCCGACCGCCGCCACCTGGGGGTCGGTGAAAATCACATGCGGGGAGCCGCGCCGTTCCTCGGTCGCCCGCGCGTCCTTGCCGAGGATCACGTCGGCTGCGGCGCGCCCCTGGTACTTGCCCATGTGGGTGAGCAGGGCGCGGCCGTTGAGGTCGCCGACCGCGTAGAGCCAATCGCTGCCGCCGACCCGCAACTGGTCGTCGACCTCGACGAAGCCCCGCTCGCCGGGCTCGACGTCGACGGTCTCGAGGCCGATCGCTCCGCTGCGGGGGGTGCGGCCGATTGCGACCACGAGCTCCTCGCCCTCGACCGTCGCGCCGTCGGAGAGGCCGACCACGACCTTGCCCGACTCGCGGCGCACCGACTCCGCCCGGGTCCCCAGCCGCACGTCGACCCCGCGTTCGCGCAGGCCGTCGGCGACCTGCTCGCCGGCGAACGGCTCGTCGCGCGCGAGCAAGCGGTCGCCGCCCTCGATCAGGACCACTTCGGTCCCGAAGCTTGCCCAGGCCTGCGCCATCTCGCTGCCGACCGGACCGCCGCCGAGGATCACCATGCTCTCCGGCGCCCGCTTGGCGGTCGTCACGTCCCGGTTGTTCCAGGGGCCGGCTTCCTCGAGGCCGTCGATCGGCGGCATCGCCGCCGCCGAGCCGGTCGCGAGGACCACCGCCCTGCGGACGACCAGCACGTCGTCGCCGACCATGACCCGCTTCTCGCCATCGAGCCGGCCCTCGCCCCGGAACAGCTTCACGCCGTGCTGCTCGAGCCAGGGAAGCTGGGACTGGTCGGAGAGGTCGTGGACGACCTCGTCGCGGCGACTCAGTGCCGCCTCGACGTCGAGCTCGCCCGTCACCGCCTCGGCGACGCCGGGGACCCGCTTCGCCTCGGCGAGCAGCTCGCCGGGACGCAGCAGCGCCTTCGACGGCATGCAGGCATAAAAGGAGCACTCGCCGCCGACCAGATGGCTCTCGACCAGGGCGACCTCGAGACCGGCGTCCCCCAGCCGCCCGGCGCAGACCTCGCCCGGAGGCCCGCCCCCGATCACGACGACGTCGAAAGTCTGCTCGCTCACGACCGAGAACCTAGCCGACGAATCGAGCTGCGGCGGTTGAACCTAGGCTTGGGTCGGCCGGGCACCGGGCGGCGGCGGCTCGGACGGCGGCCGCTCGCCGATGTGCGGCAGCCACTCGAGCCAGCTCGGCAGATACCAGTTCCAGTCGCCGAGCAGCTTCATCGAAGCCGGCAGCAGGACGGCGCGGACCAGCGTCGCGTCGATCAGCACCGCCACCCCCAGCCCGATGCCGAGCTCCTTGAATATGACCAGCGAAAGGGTTGCGAAGACCGCGAACACCGAGACCATCACCACCGCGGCGCTGGTGACGACGCCGGCCGTTGTCTTGATCCCGTGCGAGACCGCGTCCTCGGTCGTCATCCCGTTGTCGTAGCCCTCACGGATCCTGGTCAGGATGAAGACGTGGTAGTCCATCGAGAGCCCGAACAGGATCACGAACAGGAACAGCGGCATCCAGGACGTGATCGAGCCGTCGGAGTGGTAGCCGAGCAGCCCTTCCAGGTGGCCGTACTGGAAGATCCAGACGAGGACCCCGTAGGCGGCGCCGACCGAGAGCAGGTTGAGGATGATCGCCTTCGCCGGGATCACGATCGAGCGGAATGTGAACAGCAGCAGCAGGAACGCCGCCGAGAGCACGAATGCGAAGACGATCGGCGCGTGGGACTTCAGCACGTCGTTGAAGTCCCTCGAGTCGGCGGTGTAGCCGGCTACCTCGGCCGTCACGCCCGGCACGGCCCCGATCGTCTGCGGGATGATCTCGTTGCGCAGCTTGGTCAGGGCCGCGTTCGACTGCGCGTCGCTGCCGTCCCCGACCGCCGGGATGTTGATCTGGGCCACGCTGGGGTTGAGCACCGTGGTCGTGATCGGCTGCTTGTAGAGCGGGTCCGCCTCGACCCTGGCGATGAGCTTCGCGATCCCCTGTTTGACCGGCGGCGAGTCCAGGGGCCGGCCGCTGACCGCGACCGAGTTGGGGATCCCGCCGCCAGGGAAGGCGGTCTGGATCTTGTTGTAGGTCTTGATCGTCGCCAGGTTCTGGGGCAGCGACTGGGTGCTGGGGTTCGCGGTGTGGAGGCTGAAGGCCGGGATCGCGAGGACGACCAGAAAGCCGCCGGCGAGCAGGAGGGAAATGACCGGCCGCCGCAGCACCCGGTTCACGACCGCGGCCCATCTGCCGTCCTCCCTGGCGTTCCAGGGCTGATCCTTGATGATCGGGACGCCGCCCTTCTCGACCCGGTCACCGAGCCAGGCGAGCACCGCGGGCAGCACCGTCAACGAGCCGACGACCGCCACCGCGACGACGAGGATCGTCCCGGTCGCAAACGAGGTGAAGGTCGGCGCCCCGGCCAGGTACATACCCGCCATCGCGATGATCACCGTCAGGCCGGAGATCATCACCGCGCGCCCTGAAGTCCCCGCCGCCGCTTGCAGGGAGGCGTCTTCGCTCTTTCCCCTCTCGCGCTCCTCGCGCTCGCGCCGCAGGTAGAACATCGAGTAGTCGACGCCCACGGCGAGCCCGATCAGCAGGATCACCTCGTTGATCGAGCTGTCGACGCCGTTGCCGATATGGCTGATCGGCCCGACCAGCCCGATCGTCGCGAAGACCGCGGTCAGCGCGAGCAGGAGCGGCACCCCGGCGGCGACAAGGGCGCCGAAGGCGAGCAGCAGGATGATCAGGGTGATCGGCAGCGAGGTGACCAGCGCCTTGCTGAAGTCGTCGCTGATCGCCTTGTCGAGCTGCTTGGAGACGCTGGCGTCGCCGAACTCGCCGACCGTAAAGTCTGGGTGGGCGGTCTGAACCGCGGCCACCGTGTCGAGCGCCGCGCCCACCCGGTCGTTGACCTGGGTGTCGTCGCCGGTGATCTCGAAGCGGAGCAGGGCCGAATGCCCGTCGGCCGAGATCTGATTCTCGTTGCCCGGCGCGTAGGGGCTCTCGAAGGCTCGGGTGTAGCGGACCCCCTGCAGGCGCCGCTGGACGTCGCCGACCAGGGCGCGGAAGGAGGGATCGGTTGCCTTCGCGGTCTGGCTCTGCACCAGCACCATCTCGTCCGCGTGCTTGGCCGTGGCTTCCCGGATCGTCTTTGCGGCACTTCCCGACTCGCCGACGCCGGATTGGGCGTTGTCAAGGGTTTTCGTCCCGGCTGCGCCGCCGATCGCGACCGCCAGTAGAACGAAGCCGAGCCAACCCCAGATCGCGCGCTTGCGGTGTGTAGCGCTCCAACGCCCGGCTCGGGCGGCGATGCTGCGCTGCATGGAATCCCTCTCTATCGGGCCTTCGAACGACCGTCCAACAAGTCCGACGTCACGCTTGCCGAGCGGCCGTCATGGCCGCTAATCCGCAGTCTGCCATCAAACGTCCGCCTGTCAACCGAAATCGCCTTGGCGAACCGATCGCCGAGGCGTAGCATCACTTGCACTGCTTCCCAAAGGAGGGGAACGTGCGCATAGAGATCCGCGGTCGCAACGTCGAGGTCACCGAGGAGCTTCGGGAGCACGTCGAGAAGCGGTTCCGCCGCGTCGGCAAGCAGGTCTCCGAGTTCGCTGTGCTCGACGTCGAACTGCGCGAGGAGCGCAACCCGGCGATCTCCGACAGCCAGGTGGCCGAGGCGACGCTGCAGCTGAAGGGCGTCACCCTGCGGGCCAGCGAGGCCTCGCCGGAAATGATGCACTCGGTCCACGAGCTGGCCGAGGACGTCAGGCGCCAGGTCAAGCGCCATCGCGAGAAGCGGCGCAAGCGGCGCCAGACTCGGCGCACGGTGCAGCGTCTGCGTGACGCTCGCGAGAGTCCGAGCGGCTAGGCTTCGGCCACGGGCCCGGGGGGTCGGGTCCGCAGCGAACGATGAGCCAGGGGATCGGAACTTTCGCCAAGGGGTACCTGCGCGGACTGCTGTTGGTCGCGGTCGGCGCCGGCTGCCTGGCGCTGCCGGGCAGCGCCGCCGCGGCAAGGCTGCAGTCGCTCGGCACGTTCAACCAGCCGATGTTCGTCAGCTCCGATCCTGCCAACCCGAATCGGCTTTTCGTGGTTCAGCGCCAGGGCGTGATCAAGCTGGTCCAGGGCGGTTCCTCGAGCAATTTCGCCGACCTGACCTCGGTCGTGCGCTGCTGCGACGGCGAGCGCGGGCTGCTGTCGATGGCGCCCTCCCCTGATTTCGCCCAGACCGGCCTCTTCTACGTCGACTACACCGGCCAGGACGGGCCGGGCAACATCCACGTCGCCGAGCTGCGCGCCAGCGGCGACAGCGCCCCGATCAGCAGCCTGCGAAACCTGCTCACGATCGACCACTCGGCGGCCAGCAACCACAACGGCGGCCAGCTGCAGTTCGGTCCCGACGGCGACCTCTACATCTCGACCGGTGACGGCGGGGCCGACCACAACACGGCCCTTGATCGCAACAACCTGCTCGGCAAGATCCTCCGCATCGACCCGCACCCGAGCGGATCGAGCCCCTACACGATCCCGGCCGGCAACCCCTTCGTCGGCGTCGCCGGCACCCGCCCCGAGGTCTGGGCCTACGGCTTCCGCAACCCTTGGCGCTTCTCCTTCGACCGCGAGACCGGCAACCTGCTGATCGGCGACGTCGGCGAGAACACCTACGAGGAGGTCGATTACGCGCCCGCCTCGCAGGGCGGCGGCCGCGGCCTCTTCTACGGCTGGGACTGCCGCGAGGGCTTTCACGCCTACAACGGGAATCCGTTCTGCCCCGGCGTGACCGGCTACACCGACCCGATCTTCGAGTACACCCACACGGGTGGCGCCTGCGCGATCGACGGCGGCTACGTGGTCCGCGACCCGGCGCTCGGCGACCTCTTCGGCCGCTACGTCTACGCCGACCTCTGCACCGGGCAGGTCCGCTCGCTGATACCGGCACAGCCGCTGGCGACCGGCGACCGCTCCGAAGCATTGACCCTGGCGAGCCCGGTCTCCTTCGGCCAGGACGCCTGCGGCCGCGTCTACGCGATCACCCAGGCCGGCACCGTCTCCCGCTTCGTCGGCGACGGAACCGACATCTGCACCGTGCTGCGGGTCGACCGCCGCGGCCGCGGCAGCGTCACCGGGCCCGGGATCGACTGCCCCGCCGACTGCGTCGAGATCTACCCGCAGGCCCGCGAGGTCGCCCTGCGCGCCCATCCGGGCCGCAACGCCGCCTTTGCGGGCTGGGGCAGGGACTGCTCCGGGAAGCGGGGCTGCACCGTCTCGATGAGCGCCGACCGCAACGTCGTCGCGAAATTCAGTGGCCGTCGGCACACCCACCTGCGGCTCACCGCCGCCGACCAAACCGTTCCCCTCGGGGCGCGGGCGCTGTTGCGGGTCAAGGCGAAGCCCTGCAAAGGCCGGCGTCACGACCGGGTGCGGCTGTTCAGCGGCAAGCGCAGGCTTGCCGGCAAGCGCCTCAACGGACACTGCTCGGCCAGGTTCCGGCCCCGGATCCGCCACCGGGCGCGGTTCCGGGTCAAGCTTCACTTCGACGCCCAGCACCGAGCGGCGAAGTCGCGCCGGGTGCTGATCAAGCCCGCCGGCTGAGCGCCAGCCCGTCTGACGCCAGCCCGACTTCTGCGGAGGTATCGTCGATGGAGAGATGGCGACGAGCATCCTGCCGGGCAGCTACGAGGAGGCCTGTGGGTCGCACCGCTGGTCGGTGCCGGAGCGTTACAACATCGCCGCCGAGATCTGCGACCGCCAGCCCGCCGACAGGAAGGCGATGGTCTTCGAGGACTTTCGCGGCACCCGGCGCGAGCTCAGCTGGGGCGAGATGCGCGAGCTCGCCGACCGCGCCGCCAACGTCCTCGTCGCGCACGGCGTAAGGCGCGGCGACCGGGTCGCGGTCTGCGCCCCCGCGTCGCCGGAGACCGCGGCGATGTTCCTCGGCACCTGGAAGGCGGGGGCGATCCTGCTCTCGCTCTCGGTCCTCTACGGGGACGAGGGCATCGTCCACCGGATCCGCGACTCGGCTCCGCGGCTGATCGTCACCGACGCCGAGAACGCCGGACGCATGCCCGGCGACCTGGTCGACGAGGTGCTGGTGCTCGACCAGGAGCTGCTGGCCGGCGCCGAGGTCCATTTCGAGACCGTCGACACCTCCTGCGACGACCCGGCCCAGATCTACTACACCTCGGGCACCACCGGGCTGGCGAAGGGCATCCTCCACGCCCACCGCTACATCCTCGCCCACGAGGAGTTCCTCTATTGCCACGACGTCCGCGACGGCGAGCTCTTTCACGGCATGGGGGAGTGGGCGTGGGCCGCCGGGATCTGTCCCCTGATCGGACCCTGGCGATACGGGGCGGTGCAGTACGTCTACGCGCGGGAAGGAGGCTTCGACCCCAACGAGCAGCTCGAGGCGCTCTCGCGCAACGGGGTCACCAACGTCTTCGCGACCCCGACCGCGATCCGCTCGATGATGGCGATCTCCGACGCCGCCGAGCGCTACCCGCAGAAGTTCCGCGTCGTCTGCTCGGCCGGCGAGCCGCTCAACCCGGAGGCGATCCGCTGGTTCCGCGACCAGTACGGGGTCACGGTCTTCGATTTCTACGGGCTTTCGGAGTCCTATCCGCTCTGCGGCAACTTCCCCTTCATGGAGGTCCGCGAGGGCTCGATGGGCAAGCCGATGCCGGGCTGGGACGTTGCGATCCTCGACGAGGACGAAAACCCGGTCGGGGTTGGGGAGCGGGGAGAGATCTGCCTGCGGGCCCGCTCCAACCCCCACTATCCGCTCGGCTACTGGAACGACGAGGAGGCGGCGCGCGAGACCTTCGGCGGCGACTGGTTTCACAGCAAGGACGCCGCCGAGCGCGATCAGGACGGCTACTACTGGTACTCCGGGCGGGCCGACGACGTGATCATCTCCGCCGGCTACCGGATCGGCCCCTTCGAGGTCGAGTCCGTCTGTATCGAGCACCCGGCGGTGCAGGAGGCCGCCGCCGTCGCCTCGCCCGACGAGCGCCGCGGAAACGTCGTCAAGGCGTTCATCGTCCTCGCCCAGGGACACGAGCCCTCCGACGAGCTGGCCCATGAGATCCAGGCCTTCGTGCGGGGGCACCTCTCCGCCTACGCATACCCGCGCCGGATCGAGTTCACCGAGGAGCTGCCGAAGACCCTGACCGGCAAGATCCGCCGCATCGAGCTGCGCCAGCGCGAGCAGAACGGCGGCTGACCTTGCGTCCAGGAGGACGGGGTGGGGGACAGCTAACCTAGGCCCATGCCTGCCAGAGAGATGGTCACGCGGGCGCTGCGCGTGGGTGAGGGTCGCAAGTTCCGTGCCTACGAGAAGCGGGTCCAGGCGGTCAATCGCTTCGAGCCCGAGATGGAGCTGCTCGAGGATTCCGAGATCCACGAGACCGCCGACGAGCTGCGCGAGCGCGCCCGCGAGGGCGAGTCGCTCGACGACCTGCTCGCGGAGGCCTTCGCGCTGACCCGCGAGGCGGCCAAGCGGACGATCGGGCAGCGCCACTTCGACGTCCAGCTGATCGGCGGCATGGTCCTCAACGACGGCGCGATCGCCGAGATGAGGACCGGCGAGGGCAAGACCCTGACCGCGACCCTGGCCGTCTTTCTCAACTCGCTCTCCGGCGACGGCGTGCACGTGGTCACCGTCAACGACTACCTGGCCCGCCGCGACGCGGAGTGGATGAAGCCGATCTACGACGCGCTCGGCGTCAGCGTCGCCGCGATCCAGGAGTCGGACGACCACGAGACCCGGCAGCGCAAGTACGCCGCCGACGTCACCTATGGCACCAACTCCGAGTTCGGCTTCGACTACCTGCGCGACAACATGGCGCAGGCGATCGAGCACTGCGTCCAGCGCGGCCACCACTTCGCCGTCGTCGACGAGGTCGACAACATCCTCATCGACGAGGCGCGGACGCCGCTGATCATCTCCGGCGCCCCTGAGCAGGCGGCCGAGACCTACTACGCGTTCGCGCGGCTGGCGAAGCAGATCGAGGGCGTGCCGGCGAAGGACAAGCTGCGCTCGCTCGGCGAGAGCAAGGACACCTCCGAGGCCGACTTCGACTACGAGTACGACGAGAAGCACAAGACCGTCGCCCCGACCGAGCGCGGGGTCGCCAAGGCGGAGGAGTTCATCGGCGTCGACAACCTCTACCTCGGCGAGCACGGGACCCTGGTCAACCACCTGATCCAGTCGCTGAAGGCGGAGTCGCTCTACAAGCGCGACAAGGACTACGCCGTGATCGACGGTGAGGTGATGATCATCGACGAGTTCACAGGCCGGATCCTCGAGGGCCGGCGCTGGTCGGAAGGCCTGCACCAGGCGGTCGAGGCCAAGGAGGGGGTGCAGATCCGCGAGGAGAACCAGACCCTGGCCACGATCACGCTGCAGAACTACTTCCGCCTCTACGACAAGCTCTCCGGGATGACCGGCACGGCGCTGACCGAGGCGACCGAGTTCATGAAGATCTACAAGATCCCCGTGGTCGAGGTCCCGACCAACGTGGAGATGATCCGGGCCGACCACAACGACCAGATCTTCAAGACCAAGGAAGGCAAGTGGAAGGCGGTGATGGACGAGATCACCGAGCGCCACGAGTCCGGCCAGCCGATCCTCGTCGGCACCGTCTCGGTCGAGGTCTCGGAGATGATCTCCGGCGAGCTGCGCCGGCGCGGGATCGAGCACGTGGTCCTGAACGCGAAGCCGGAGCACGCCGAGAAGGAGGGCGAGACGATCGCCCAGGCCGGCCGCAAGGGGTCGGTCACGATCGCCACCAACATGGCCGGCCGCGGGGTCGACATCAAGCTCGGCGGCAGCCCCGAGGGAATGGCGCACGGCGATCTGGCGCGCAAGGGAGTCACCCAGGGCTCCGACGGATACGACGAGCAGCTGGCGGCGAGGATCGCCGAGCTCGAGCCCCAGATCGAGGCCGAGTACGAGGAGGTCGTCGAGCTCGGCGGCCTGTTCATCTGCGGCACCGAGCGCCACGAGTCGCGGCGGATCGACAACCAGCTGCGCGGCCGTTCCGGCCGCCAGGGCGATCCCGGCGAGTCGCGCTTCTATCTCTCCGCCGAGGACGACGTGATCCGGCTCTTCGCCGGCGACCGCATCTACCGCATCCTCGACCGCCTCGGCCCGGTCGACGAGGAGGGCGAGGAGATGCCGCTGGAGGCGAAGATGCTCACCCGCACGGTCGAGAACGCGCAGAAGAAGGTCGAGGAGCAGAACTTCCTGATCCGCAAGCGCGTGCTCGAGTACGACGACGTGATGAACGAGCAGCGGCGGGTCGTCTACAAGTACCGGCGCGAGATCCTCGAGGGGCGCGACATGTCCGACGTCGCCCGCGACGAGCTCGCGGGCACGATCGAGCGACTGGTCGAGGAGTACACGCCGGGCGACATCCTCGAGGACTGGGACCTGCCCGAGCTCGACACGCAGCTGCGCCAGATCTGGCCGCTGAAGGTCGACGTCGCCGAGATCGCGCCCGAGACCCTCGACCGCGAGAGGCTCAGCGAGGCGCTGGTCAGCGACGCGCTGAGCGCCTACGACGAGCGCACCGAGCAGTTCGGCGACGAGCTGATGCGCTACCTCGAGCGCTCGATCCTGATGCAGGTGATCGACAACCGCTGGCGCGAGCACCTCTACGAGATGGACTACCTGCGCGAGGGCATCCACCTGCGCGGCTTCGCCCAGATCGACCCCCTGGTCGCCTACAAGAACGAGGGCTTCTCGATGTTCGAGGAGCTGATGCACTCGATCTGGGAGGAGTTCTCGAAGCTGATCTTCCACGTCGAGGTCGACATCGCGCCTTCCGACGCCGAGCAGGCCTTTGCGACTCCCTCCGAGGAGCGCGGCGACGTGCGCTATTCCGGCGGCACCGCCGAGGCCCAGCCCTCGGCGCTGGCCGAGGTCGCCGCCGCGGGCTCGGCGGGGGCCGGGGAGATGGCGGCGACCGAGGCGACGGAACCCCCCGGCGCCGGCAACGGCGAGGTCGTCGAGACGGTCGTCAAGGAGGACCGCGAGAAGATCGGCCGCAACGATCCCTGCTGGTGCGGCTCGGGCAAGAAGTACAAGAAGTGCCACGGCGCCTAGCGGCCCGACCACTTGAGCCAAACCGAACTCGTACGCCGCTTCTACTCGTCGTTCAACGCCGAGGACCTGGACGAGTTCGTCGCCACGCTGCACCCGCACGTCGAGCTGCAGACGGCGCGCGGGCTGCAGATCGGCCATAAGGAAGCGCGGGAGTGGGCGACCCGCAATCCGGCCGGGGGTCTGCACCAGCACTACGTGGTCGAACAATTGATTGAGCACCGGGACCACGTCGTCGCCCTGGTCCGCAAGCAGTGGTTCTGGAAGGAGGACCGCGAGCTCGCCGACGACCAGGAGACCGCCGCCCTGTTCACCCTCGAGGACGGGCTGATCGCCCGCTGGCAGCCCTACACCGACCGCACCGAGGCGCTGGTAGCGGCTGGGATCAAGCAGGAGCCGGGCCAGCCGCCGCAGTAGTCTCCCGCCGGTGAACTCCTCCGATTCAGCCGGCCCCGTGGTCTTCGCCTACGACGGCTCCGATTTCGCCAAGGCGGCGATCGAGGTCGCCGGGCGCGAGCTGGCCCCCGGCAGGCAGGCGATCGTGGTCACGGTCTGGCAGCCCCTTGAGTCGATCCCCTTCGGGGGCCTCGCCGCCGCGGGGACCAACGAGGAGGTCGACAAGGGCCTCGCCCACGAGTCGATGAAGGTCGCCGAAGAGGGCGTCGAGCTCGCGAAAGCGGCCGGCTTCGACGCCAAGCCGCAGACCGAACGCGGGACGCCCACCTGGCGATTGATCGTCGACGCCGCGGATCAGAGCGACGCCGCAGTGATCGTGCTCGGATCGCACGGACGGACCGGCGTCAAGGAGTTGATGCTGGGCAGCGTCGCCGGCGCTGTCGCCAGCCACTCCAAGCGCCCGGTCCTGATCTCGCACTAACCTTCCTCTCATGGCCGAGACCGTCTCCAGAGAGAACGTCTCCGCGCGGCTGGCCGAGATCCGCGGGCAGTTGAAGCTGCTCTCGGACTACCTTTGACCCCGCTTCGCTGCAGGCCGAGATAGAGCGCCTCGAGGCCGAGATGCAGCGGCCCGGCTTCTGGGACGACCAGGAGGCGGCCGCGAAGATCTCTGCCCGCCACGCCAGCGCCCAGCGGCGGCTCGAGACCTTCCGCCGGCTCGAGGCCGACGCGGCCGACCTCGACGAGCTGGCCGAGATGGCGAGCGAGGACCCCGAGATGGCGGCCGAGCTGGGGGAGCAGCTCGACTCGATCGAGCGCCGCCTGGCCGAGCTCGAGGAGGCGCGGCTGTTCAGCGGCGAGTACGACGCCGGCGACGCCGTGGTGACCGTCCACGCCGGCGCCGGCGGTACCGACTCACAGGACTGGGCCGAGATGCTGCTGCGCATGTATCTGCGCTGGGCCGAGCGGCGCGGTTTCTCGGTCGAGATGAAGGAGGCCTCGCCGGGGGAGGAGGCGGGCCTGAAGTCGGCGACCTTCATCGCCCGCGGCGACAACGCCTACGGCCTCTTCGCCGCCGAGCGCGGGGTGCACCGGCTGGTTCGGATCTCGCCCTTCGACTCATCGTCGCGCCGCCACACCAGCTTCGCCCAGGTCGACGTCGGTCCGCTGGTCGACGAGGACGTTGACGTCGAGGTCGAGGACTCCGACCTGCGGATCGACACCTACCGCGCCTCCGGCGCCGGCGGCCAGCACGTCAACAAGACCGACTCCGCGGTCCGGGTCACCCACATCCCGACCGGGGTCGTCGTCCAGTGCCAGAACGAGCGCTCGCAGGCTCAGAACAAGGCGGTGGCGATGCAGCTGCTGCGCTCGAAGCTGATCGAGCTCGAGGAGCGAAAGCGCGCCGAGGAGCTGGCCAAGGAGCGCGGCGAGGTCAAGGACGTCGCCTGGGGCTCACAGATCCGCAGCTACTTCCTGCACCCCGACCAGCGGGTCAAGGACCATCGCACCGGGCACGAGTCCGGCGACACCGAGCGGGTGCTGAACGGCGACATCGACGAGTTCGTCCGCGACTTCCTGCTCAAGACCGCCGGCTAGCCGCCGTCGGCGAGCGATCCCTCGAGCTCCAGCAGCGCCTGCTTGACGTCGAGCCCGCCGCCGTAGCCGCCCAGGGCTCCGCCGCTGCGCAGCACCCGGTGACAGGGGACGATGATCGGCAGCGGGTTGGAGCCCAGCGCGGTGCCGGCCGCGCGGACGGCGCGAGGGCTGCCCGCCTTGCTGGCCATCTCGCCGTAGCTGCGAGTCTGCCCGTAGGGGATGCGGGCGGTCGCCCGCAGGACCTTGCGGTAGAAGCCGCGCGTCAGCTGCCAGTCCAGCGGCGCCTCGAAGTCATGCAGCTTGCCCTCGAAGTAGCGGTCGAGCTCGCGGCGCACCTGGTCGAGCTTCGCGGGCGACTCGAGGATCCGGGGCGAGATCGACTCCGCGAGCTGCTCGAGGACCTTCTCCGGTGCTTCGACCGGGAAGGTGATTCGGACCAGGCCCCGGGGGGTCGCGGCCAGCAGCAGCCTGCCGACCGGCGAGTCGAATTCGGTGTAGGCGATGTCGAGCAGCCCCTCCTGCTCGGCCCGGCGCAGGAAGCGCTCGCCGAGCGCCTCGCCCCGATCCGAGTTGACCGCCGCCGCGTCGCGCAGCAGGCGCTCGAGATCGACCTCGTTTGTCTTGCCCTTGCTTCCGCTCATGTCAGTTCCAATCTCAATCGTTTGACGCCCTCGTGCACGTTTCGCCGTGCGGCGTCCTCGGAGACCCCGATCGCCGTCGCGATCTCGCGATGCGAGAGGTCGGCGGCGAAGCGCAGCGCGACTGCCGAGCGTTGCTTCGGCGGCAGCGCTGCGACGCGGGTCCAGATGCCCGTGTCGCGGCCCCGCCCCGGATCTGCCCGGCTGTCGGGCACCTCCGGCGGGTCGCCGACGGGCGTCGCCCGCCGCCCCCGGGCTCGGTGATGGTCGATCGCCTTGCGGTGCGCGATCGTCAACAGCCAGCCGCGGAGATTGCGGTCGTCCTCGAGCTTCGGATAGGCCCGCAGGGCGGCGAGAAAGGTCTCCTGAAAGCAGTCCTCGGCGTCGTTGGGGCCGACGCTGGCGATCAGGAAGCCGAGCACGTCGCGCTGGTGGGCTTCCAGCAGCTGTTGGAACGGGGGCAACTTTTTCTTCACTGACCAATAAACGTCGCACACCGCGATTCGTGAGATCCGAGCGGTGGTGGCCTTGCCACTCCCAATTACGCTCCATCGATGCCCGATCAGGAGCTGAAGGAATTGGTCGCCCGCGCGCTGGCCGAGGACCTGGGGGAGAGGGATCTGACCTCGGAGGCGGTGGTGCCGGCGGGGGCGCTCGCCGAAGCGGTCGTCAACCAGAAGCAGGCCGGGGTCCTCTACGGCTTCGAGGCCGCGGGTGAGGTGTTTCACCAGGCCGGCGCCGAGAGCTTCGAGGCGCTGGCGCCGGAAGGGCAGTGGAGCGACGAGGTGCCGGTCGCCGTCGCCCGTGCGCGAGGCCCCGCCCGCTCGCTGCTGGTGGCCGAGCGCACGGCGATGAACCTGCTCTGCCATCTCTCCGGGGTTGCGACCTTGACCGCCCGCTACGTCGAGGCGGTCTCGGGGACAGAAGCCCAGATCCTCGACACCCGCAAGACGACACCGGGGCTGCGGCGGCTCGAGAAGGCCGCGGTTGCGGCCGGGGGCGGTGTCAACCACCGCCGCGGACTTTACGACGCGATCCTGATCAAGGAGAACCACGTCGCGATCGCCGGCGGCCTCGGGGAGGCGGTGCGAAGGGCCGTCGCAGTCGAGCCCGAGCACGTGGTCGAGGTCGAGTGCCGAACCCTCGACGAGGTTGGCCAGGCCCTCGACGCCGGCGCCCAGCGGCTGCTGCTCGACAACATGGACCCCTCGCAGCTGCGAGGGGCGGCCGAGCTGCGCGACAGCTCGGCGGGAGCGCACGGTCCGGTCGCGACTCTGGAGGCCTCGGGTGGCGTCGAGCTCGGCAACGTGGCCGCGATCGCCGCCAGCGGGGTCGAATACGTCTCGGTCGGCGCCCTCACCCACTCGGCTCCGGCCCTCGACCTCAGCATGCTGGTTGAACCGTCCTAGCGGCCGCGGATAGGGTGGGACTGTGACCACGGCCGAGGGGCAGAAGCGGCGCGAGGACATCGTTCGCGAGCACATGGAGTCGGAGAACCGGCACCAGTTCGACATCACGCTCGAGACCTTCGACCACCCCCGCTACGAGCTGATCGGCACCGGCGAGGTGCACGACGGGGCGGCCGAGGTGATGGCCTATTTCGAGGAGTCGCGCACCGCCTTTCCCGACCAGCGCAACGAGCTGCTGGAGCTGCATCACGCCGAAGACGCGGTGATCGTCGAGGCGATGCTCTACGGGACCCATGAGGGGCCTCTGCGCGGGCTGCCGCCAACCGGGCGCAAGTTCGAGATGCAGTTCTGCGCCGTCTTCGTCTTCGAGCAGGACCGGCTGGTCTGCGAGCGCGTCTACTTCGATCCCAACAAGATCCTCCGCGACCTCGGCGTCGCCCACGACCCGACCAGCGTCCGCGGCCGGCTCGCGACTGTCGCCAACCACCCCGTCACGGTCGGCCGGGCGCTGGTGCGTCGGGTCGCGCGCCGCTGATCCGTGAGCAAGGAGGACCTGGAGACGGTTCGTGCCGCCTATGCGGCCTGGAACCGTGGCGACGACAGCTTTTTCGAGTACGTCGATCCAAGCGTCGAATGGATTCCCCCCGCACAGTTCGTCGGGGGCTCGGTCAAGGGCATCACCGGCCTCAGGGAACTGCTGGCCAGCATCACCGACGCCTTCGAGCAGGTCCAGTGGCAGCCGGTGCAGCTCTTCGAGACGGGCCGAGACGGCGAGGTCTTCGCCCTCCTCGACAACTACACGCGCGGCAAGGGAAGCGGCGCCGAGGTGACGGTCCGAGTCGCCCACCTGCTCCGCCTCCGCGACGGCAAGCTGGTCTGGGGCAGGTCCTATGCCGACGTCGAAGAGGGAATGCGGGCCGCCGGCCTCGAATCGACCGGCTAGCTACTTCAGAAGCCTGGAGAGCCGTCGGTCCTTGAGCACCCGGCCGCCGGTCTGCTCCTGGGGGCAGTAGTTGGCCTGGTGCTCCTTGAAGTAGACGGCGGCGATGATCGTGCCGCAGCGCGGGCAGGGCTCGCCCTCGCGCCGGTGCACCTGCAGCGGCATCGGCATCTTGTCCGGGACCGTCTCCCCGATCACCTGCTCGTAGTGATCCAGGGCGCCATCCAGGACGCCGAGCCCGCGGTGCAGGCTCTCGATCTCGGTCTCCAGCAGCTCCGAGCCCTGCTTGAAGGGCGACAGGCGCGCCTCCCAGAGGATCTCGTCGACCCAGGAGCGGCCGATCCCGGCGATCACCCGCTGGTCGCGCAGCAGCGGGTGCAGGTGGCGGGGCTCGTCGACCAGCTCCGCGAAGCGGTCCAGCGGCGGCGCCGGCCAGGCCTCCGGGCCCAGGGTCGCGACCATCTCGTCCTCGGGCACGGCGTCGGCTGCCAGCAGCTTCGCCCAGGCTCGCTGGCGGGTCCCGAACTCGCGCAGCCGCAGCTCGCGGCCGTCAGCGAGCCGGATCAGCAGCCGCGAGGCGCGGTCCCGCGGCGAGGCCCGCTTCTCGAACACCTGCAGCCGCCCGGCCGACATCAGGTGCACGAGCAGCGACAGACCGCCGTCGAACTCGACCAGCGGCATCTTGCCGATCCGCCGCACGCCCGTGATCGATCGACCCCCCAGCGCCTCGAGCGGCGGGTCGAAGGTCTTCAGGGCCACCATGCCGGGCGCCAGCGCCGACTCCACCTCGACGCCCTCCAGCGCCGCCGAAAGGCGGCGGGCGGTGATCTCGACCTCGGGCAGCTCGGGCATGAGGGAAAGGCTAGGGGGCCCGCTAGACTTCCCCCAGTTCATTCCCACGGTTCGAGGCGCGCACTCGAACGCCGCGCCGGGCCAGGGAACATAGGAAACGCCGAAGGAAGCCTGCATGCAGCAGCTGCCAACGCTTCAACCCAACGGCATACCCGAGCTGACGCCCGGCCAGGTCGCCGAGCTCAGCGACGAGGTGCGCGCGCTCGCCGCCGAGCGCGACGCCGTGATCCTCGCCCACAACTATCAGCTGCCCGAGGTCCAGGACGTCGCCGACTTCAGCGGCGATTCGCTCGGGCTCTCGCGCCAGGCGGCTGCCACCGAGGCCGAGGCGATCGTCTTCTGCGGCGTCCACTTCATGGCCGAGACGGCGTCGATCCTCTCGCCGCGCAAGACGGTCCTGATCCCCGATCTCGACGCCGGCTGTTCGCTCTCGGACTCGATCGACGCCGACCAGCTGCGGGCCTGGAAGGCGCAGCACCCCGAGGCGGTGGTGGTGATGTACGTCAACACCTCGGCCGCGGTCAAGGCCGAGACCGACTACTGCTGCACCTCCTCCAACGCGGTTCAGGTGGTCGAGCACATCTGGGCCGAGCACGGCCCCGAGACAGAGATCCTCTTCGGCCCCGACATGTGGCTGGGGGCCTTCGTCGAGCGCGAGACCGGGCTGCGCGAGGACCCGCGGCGCCGCGTCGGCTTTCACGTCTGGGACGGTGAATGCCACGTCCACGCCGGGATCCGTCCCGAGGACATCGAGCAGACCCGCGCCGAGCATCCCGAAGCCGAGTTCCTGATCCACCCCGAGTGCGGCTGCTCGACCCAGGCGATGGAGTACGTGGCGGCGGGCGACCTCGAACCCGAGGGAGTGCACATGCTCTCGACCTCGGGAATGCTCGAGCACGTTAAGGACAACCCCGACGGCAGCTACATCGTCGCGACCGAGAACGGGATGCTCTACCCGCTGCAGCAGGCGGCTCCGCAGGCGAATCTGATCGAGGCCAACCGGATGGCCTTCTGCCGCTACATGAAGATGATCACCCTGCCGAAGCTGCGCGACTCGCTGCGTGAGATGCAGTTCGAGGTCCAGGTACCCGAGGCGCTGGCCGAGCGGGCCCGGGTCCCGATCGAGCGCATGGTCGCGATCGGCTGAGCTTCAAATCCACTTCCGGCTGCGCTAGATTCGCGGCCGATGCTTTGGCAGGGCCTGCGTCTTGCGTTTGCCGCCGTACTGGTGGTCTCCGCCGCCGGCAAGTTGGCCAGCCCCGCCTCCAGCGCCGCGGCGCTGCGGACCTTCGGCATCGAGGGGGATCGACAGCGCCGCGTCCTCCTCGGCGCGCTGATCGCGGTGGAGCTGTTGCTGGCCGCCGGAGTCGGCGCCGGGCTTGACGCCGCGGCCTTCGCCGCCTCGGCGTTGCTGGCCGGGTTCGCGCTGGCCTTGCTGGCGGCGCTGCGCGCCGGCCGGGTGGGAGCCCCGTGCGCCTGCTTCGGATCGCGGTCGAAGGTGACCCGGGGCGCCGTGATGCGCAACCTCGGCCTGGCGATCGGCTTCGCGGCGCTGCCGCTGCTGCCCCATACCAATCTCAGCAACGACCAATGGCTCGGACTCGGCCTGGCGGCGGCGCTGCTTGCCTGCACCGGCCTCGCGATTGCGGTCCTCGCTTTGGCCCGCGAGATCGGAATGCTGCGCCTCCGCCTCGGACCCGACGCGGCGCTGGAGATCGAGTCCGAGGGGCCGCCGCTAGGGGGCCGCAGCGCCGCGATCGAGCGCTTTCGGCCCGGCCCGCGAACCGAGCTGGCCCTGGCGACGTTCGTCTCGCGCGGCTGCCGAGTCTGCCGCGGGCTGGAGCCGGCGATCGGCTCCCTCGCCAACGAGCCGTTCCTGGCCGTCGAGGTCTTCGTCGAAGAGGCAGAGCCGGATCTCTGGACGGAGTGCCACGTGCCCGGGAGCCCGTACGCGATCGCGCTCGACCTGGGCGGTACCGTCCTCGCCAAGGGGACCTTCAACAACCTGGCGCAGCTGGAGAGCATCCTGGCCACGGCCGAGCAGCGTCGTGCGGCGATGGGGGAGAGGGCGGAGGCCACGGCACCTGCCTGAGCACCTCGACAGAGCGACGGAGTCGCTTGCCGGGGAGACCTCGCGCCGCGGGTTTCTCTCCAGGGTCGGCCGGGCGCTGTTCCTGGTCACCGCCGGCGGCGCCGTCGCCGCCGCGGTGAAGCCGGGAGAGTCCGAGGCGTTTCACTTCTGCGGCCACACCTTCACCACCGGCTCCTGCCTGCATCCGACCTCGCTCGGCCTGCCGAGGATCGACGCCCGCGGCTACCCGCTGCGCCCCACCGACGGTCACCCGATCGACGACCTGGGCCGCCTGGTCGACCGCCATGACCGTCCCGTCGACGGCAAGGGGCGGCTCCTCCTCGACCCCGACGGCCGGCCGCTGCCGCCGGCGCCCCGGACCCGGGTCTGCGACCGCACGGGCGAGGTCTATGGCTTCAAGGGGCACCTCGACGGCTCCTGGTACCGCTGCTGTGAGGGCCACGTGCGCCAGCTGCGCGACTGCTGCGCCTACACGAGCCGGCGCATCAACGGCGATGCCGCCCTGACCGGGTACTGCTTCTCGGGCCGCAAGGTGTTCTGCGTCCATTTCTTCCAGACCAAGGTTCCGTGTTGAGCGCCGTCGAGCTGACACTTTTCCTGGCTGCGTTCGGCGCCGGCTGGACGGGGACGTGGTCTCCATGCGGGTTCTCGATGATCGAGACGATCGGACCGACGGGACATCGTGGAGGCATCCCGACCACGCTTGCCGCCTGCGCCGCCTTCCTGCCCGGGGCGCTGCTGGGTGGCGTGATCACCTTCGGGCAGCTGGCGCTGTTCGGCAGCCTGCTGCACCAGGGGGGCGGACGAATCGCCTTTGGCGCCGCGGCCCTGATCGCCGCGGCCGCGGCGCTGCTCGAGCTGCGCGGCGCCCGCATCGTTCCCCAGATCCGCCGCCAGCTTCCCGAGGATTGGCGGCGGCGCATGCCGCTGCCGGCCGCCGCAGCGCTATACGGCGTTCTGCTCGGCCTCGGATTCACGACCTTCGTGCTCACCTTCGGGGTCTGGGCGCTGGCGGCGATCAGCTTCGCACTTGGCGAGCCCCACCTCGGCATCCTGCTCGGCCTCGGCTTCGGATTGGGGCGGGCGCTGCCGGTGATCGGTCTGGCCCCCCTTGCCGGCCGGCCGCTGGGAACTCGCGCCATCGCGCTGATGGCCGAGCGGCCGCTGCTCTACAGAGGCTTTCGACTCGGCGACGCCGCTCTGCTCACGCTCGTGGCCGCCGCCCTGGGGACGGCGAGCAGCGCCGTCGCGGCAAAGGTCGAGATCAAGGGGGGCGCCGACCCCTCGGTGGCGCCGAACGCCTTTGCCTGGCAGGCACCTGACGGCAGCGGCTTTCTGCTGCGCGAAGGCGGATACACCGCGCTGCCCGGCCGCCAGCCGGCGGTCGGGGGCCCGTTCGTCGCCATCGTGGCCGGCAACGAGATCAAGCTCCTGGATCGCAGCAGCCTGACGGAGCTCGGAACGGTGACCGCGCCCGGAGCCGACGGCCTCGCCGTATCGGCTCGCTGGCTCGCCTACCGGATCGGCGGCCGCTCCGGCGACAAGCTGGTCGCCAGGCGGATCTCCGACCCAGCCCATCCCGGGCCCGCGAAACGGATTGCGACGACCCGCGGCTTCGCCCAGATCAGCCGGCCCTCGCTGGATCACTCGATCCTCGTCTTCTCGCGCGACAGCCGCGTCGCCGGCGCGATCGTCAAGCGTCGGCTCGGGTCCCGCCGCAGCCGCACGATTCTGCGCTCGCGCTTCTCAGGCCTCTTCAACCCGGCGGTCGGACGGGGCAGGGTCGCCTACGTGCGCAGCGGCCGCGGAAGGGACCAGCTCATGATCAGGTCACTCCACGGTCACGGCGCCGGGCACGCGATCTACTCGCGGCGGCGCCGGCGGGGAGCGATCTGGACCAGCACCCTGAGCCGGCGCCGCGTCTTCTTCACCGTTCTCAAGGGCGGCTCCGGACAGGCGAACCTGCTCAGTGCCCTGCTTCATCACCCCCATCACGGCCACCGCCGCATCGAGCCCGTACGCATCACCCTGCCGGGCGGCTAGGGCGGGGCCAGCGCGCTCAGCGGCACGTTCTGGGTGCCGATCGCGCGGTAGAAGGTCGAGCTCGGCTTGGCGACCAGCCAGCGCCCGGCCCGCTGCCGTAGGTAGATCAGGTCGTCCTCGATCGATGGTTCGCGGTGGTGGTTGAAGCGGTGCACGACGGTCGCGCGTACCCGTGCCTCGCCGGGATGCTGCGGGTCGAGCTCCACCGGGCCGATCCTGCGAATCTCCGTTCGCTGCCACGCCGCCTCCCCGTTGGCGGAGAAACCGATCGAGGCCTGCACGGCATGGGCGCAACCGCCACCGGGCTTGGGCAAGCGGATCCCGCGCAGCGCCTCGGGGGCGAACAGATCGCAGGCAGCGCGGCCGTCGCGCCGGTCGATTGCGGTCACGTAGGCCCGCACCGAGCGCAGCAGGGCGGACTCGGAGTCGCTCGCCGCCGCGCTGTAAGGATCGGCGCCGCCACTCTGGCCTTTGGCTTTCCCTGCGGCGGCCGAGTGGGCGCCAGAGGGCGCCGGGCTCGTGCCAGTCGGCTGCCCGCTCGAGTGCCTTGCCGGCGCGGCGGATTCCCTGCTCGCCGTCATGGTGGAGTCCCCGCAGCCTGCCCCTGTGAGTGCAGAGGCGGCGATCAGGGCCGCCGCGAGCCTCCCCGACCGGATTCGTTCTGCCGCTTGCGGCACTTCGACAGCCTAGCCTCGGCCCGGCCGGCTGACCCGACGGCCGCTTTCCCGTTAGGTTTTCCGCAACGACTACGAAGGAGAGCTTCGATGCCACCCGCAAAGAAGGCGACATCCCGTAAGCGACCTGCCGCGAAGAGGTCGACATCACGCAAAGCTGCGAGCCGCCGGTCTTCCAGCAGGACCACCGCCAAGGACCCGGCCGCGCTGCGGAGACTGAACAAGTCACTCGATTCGGCCCAGGACGCCCTGGCGGCCCTGACCAAGGAAGTGGGCAAGGACGTCGGCGGCGGTGCCAAGGACCTGCAGAAGAACCTTCAGCGCTTCGTCAAGGATGCGCGCCGCGACAGCGGCCGGCTCGGCAAGGCCCTGCAGCGCGACATCGGGAAGCTCCAGAAGCGCATCGCGAGCTCCGGCTCCGGCCGCGCCTCCAGCCGCTCCAGCGCTCGCAAGTCGACGGCGCGCAAATCGACGGCGCGCAAGTCGACGGCGCGCAAGTCGACCGCCCGCAAGGCCACCAGCCGGCGGCCCGCGGCACGGCGTGGTTCGACGAGCCGCTCGCGCAGCCGCTAGCGACCTCTCGACAGCAGCTCAGTAGCCGCCGCCCGACGGTCCGCCGGGCCGGGTGCTGATGCCGCTGTCCGGGGCGCCGTTGCTGGGGGTCGTGGCGCTCTGCGGCGCGGTCGGCGTCGAGGACGTCGTGCTCGTGGCGCTGCTGATCGTCGTCGTCGTGGTTCGCTGCGTCGTGCTCGCCGGCGCCTGATCGCCGCTGCTCGAGCCGCTCGGGTTGTTGTCGGAGCCGCAGGCCCCGAGGGCCAGCGCGGCGGCGACCGCCGTGACGGTTGCAAGTCGTTTCATGCCCTCATGATCGCGAAGCGGACCGACGGCAACCGGCTACTCGGCGAACGGAGCGCGGCGGGTGAACCCGTCGACCCTCAGATAGCGACGGTAGAAATGGGCCCGCGAGCCCGGATTGAAGTTGGTCTGCAGCTCGAGCATGCGGCTGAACTCGTTCTTCAAGTCGGCCCGTGGATGGCGACCAGCCTCGCGCGGTCACGGGGCCTGGGAATGCCGTGAGTTTCCCGGACCCAGCGAAGCGTTCCGAGCACGCGCCCAGCTTGGGCGCAGGCCTGGTTATTCGCATTATGCGAACACCGAAGCCCCCACTCGCTGTCCGTGACGGCGCATAGGTTCCAGCTGTGTCGTCCGCTGCCTCGACGATCGCATCCGTACCCCCGCACTCACGCATGACGGCGATGGCCGTCGCGGATGCGTCGTCCTCGGTCGGCCGAATGGAAATCACCAATCGGCCTCCCTGCGTCCTAGCCTCGCTCGGCCCTCGCCGCCCCCGTGAGCACGCGGATCCGCATGCGATCGTCTAGCCTGACCGACCCCGAGCCGGACGAGCGCGGGAGCCGCAACGTGCACCTCAAGCCGGTCCCTGACCCGACGCCGCAGCCCCCCGCTGCCGGCCAGCAGCCCTCGATCGGGGAGCTGGAGCGCTATGCGACCGTGCTGCGGATCAACTGCGTGCGCATGGTCGCGGTCGCCAAGGCCGGACACCTCGACTCCTCGCTCTCTTCAGCCGACATCGTCGCCGCCCTCTACTACCGGGTGCTGCGCCACGATCCGGCGAACCCGAAATGGACCGAACGCGACCGCTTCGTGCTCTCCAAGGGCCATGCCGCCCCCGTCCAGTATGCGGCGCTCGCCGAGCACGGCTACTTCCCGCACAAGGACCTGATGGGACTGCGCCAGATCGGCTCCCACCTGCAGGGCCACCCGGACATGACCCGGACGCCGGGGATCGAGGTCTCGACCGGCTCGCTGGGCCAGGGGCTGTCGATGAGCGTGGGCATCTGCCTTGCCCTGCGGCTCGACGGGCTCGATGACACCGCGCAGGTCTTCACGCTGATGTCCGACGGCGACATCCAGGAAGGGGAGAGCTGGGAGGGCGCCGCGGCGGCGGCCCACTACAAGATCCCCAACCTGACCGCGATCGTCGACTACAACCACCTGCAGACCGACGGCACCACCGAGGAGGTCATGGACACCGGCGACGTTCGGGCCAAGTTCGAGGCCTTCGGATGGGACTCGATCGAGATCGACGGCCATGACATGGGCGCGATCGTCGAGGCCCTGGAGCGCAGCCGCACCCTGCGCCGCCCGGCGGCGATCATCTGCCAGACGAAGAAGGGGCGCGGCGTCTCCTTCATGGAGGGCCGCTTCGGCTTCCACGGCAAGCCGCCCTCGCAGGAGCAGGCGGAGGAGGCGATGGAGGAGCTCGAGGCGCGGCTCGCCGAGCAGACCGCGACGCTGGACGGCGCAAGCAATGGCTGAGGCGAAGACCGAGCCGATCGCGACCCGGCAGGCCTACGGCGACGCCCTGGTCGAGCTTGGCGAGCGCCATCAGGACGTCGTCGCCCTCGACGCCGACCTCGCCGTCTCGACCCAGTCGATCAAGTTCGGCAAGAAGTTCCCCGACCGCTTCTTCAATTGCGGTGCCGCGGAGGCGGGGATGATGTCGATGAGCTGCGGGCTCGCCGCCACCGGCAAGGTGCCCTACGCGTCGACCTTCGCGATCTTCGCGACTGCCCGCTCCTACGATCAGGTGCGGGTCGGAATCGCCCACAACCGGCTCAAGGTGCGGATCGGCGCCAGCCACGGCGGCGTCTCGCTGGGCGAGGACGGCGCCACGCATCAGATGATCGAGGACATCGCGCTGATGCGGGCGATGCCCCGGATGCAGGTCGTCGTGCCGGCCGATTACAACCAGGCCTACGCGGCGGTGATCGACTCCTACGAGCGCTTCTCCGAGCCGATGTACATGCGCTTCGGGCGCCCCTCGACGCCGATCGTCTACGACGAGATCCCGGAGACGCTCGGAAGCGGGGTCGACGTGCTGCGCGAGGGCAAGGACATCTCGATCTTCGTCTGCGGCCATATGGTCTGGCGCGGGCTGGAGGCCGCCGACGTGCTCGCCCGCGAGGACGGGATCGAGGCCGAGGTCGTCAACGTCTCGATCATCAAGCCGCTCGACGGCGAGGCGGTGCTGAACTCGCTCGCCAAGACCGGCGTCGCGGTGACCGCGGAGGAGCACCGCGTCGTCGGCGGGCTCGCCGACGCCGTGCGCGAGGTTGCCGCGGAGGAGCACCCGGTACCGATCTTCGCCCTCGGGATGGCTGACGAGTTCGGCGTTTCGGGCACCGCCGAGGCGTGCATGGAGCACTTCGGGCTCACCGCCTCGGGGATCGCCGATCGCGCCCGCGAGGCGATGATCAAGAAGCCGATCGTCTCGCACCCGCCGATTCACGGCTCCTAGAGCGCCCGCCCAAACGCGGCCGACTGAAAGATTCCTGCCGCTGCACGGGTTCCTGCGCTATCGCAACTCGTCCGTCCCTAGCCTGTTCGTCGTTGCATGGCGAGATTGCGTAGGAATCGGAAAAGGGACGACGAGCATGCCCCGATCCGGCGTGGACCGGCGCCGATCATCGAGCTCGACGACGTCACCAAGGTCTACCCCGGCGGCCACCTGGCCCTCGAGCGGGTGTCGCTGTCGATCGGCCGCGGCGAGTTCGTCTTCCTGGTCGGGCCGACCGGTTGCGGCAAGTCGACGCTGATCAAGCTCCTGATCCGCGAGTTCGACCCCACCGAGGGCGAGGTTCGGATCGCCGGCCGCCACATCGGCGGCCTGCCGGAGAAGAAGATCCCGCTGCTGCGGCGCAACGTCGGCACCGTCTTTCAGGATTTCAAGCTGCTTCCGAGCCGGACCGTCTACGACAACGTCGCCTATGCCCTGAAGGTGATCGGCGCCAGCCGGGCCGAGATCCGCGAGAAGGTCCCCCAGACGCTGCGCCTGGTCGGCCTCTCGACCAAGCTGCACAGCTATCCCGACCAGCTCTCCGGTGGCGAGCAGCAGCGCGTTTCGATCGCCCGCGCCTTCGTCAACCATCCGCCGCTGCTGCTGGCCGACGAGCCGAGCGGGAACCTCGACCCGGTGACCTCGATCGGGATCATGCAGCTGCTCTACCGGATCAACCGCACCGGGACGACGGTCCTGGTCGTCACCCATGACAACGCAATGGTCGACAAGATGCGCCGCCGCGTGATTGAGCTCTATGAGGGCCGCATCGTCCGCGACGAGACCAGCGGCGGCTACAGCGAGGAGTCGACGCGGGAGTTCGCGATGCGAATGCGGGCCGAGATGGGCGTCGGGCCTGAGGGGGCGACCAACGGCGAGGTCGACGAGCTGATCTGATGTCGCGCCTCTGGTTCTTCATCCAGGAAGCCTTCCGCACCGTGCGCCGCAACGGCGCCCCGAGCATGGCCGCGATCGTGACCACGGTCGTGGCGATGGTCCTGCTCGGGGTCCTGATTCCGGTCTTCCAGGCGGTGGCGGCCAAGAACCAGAGCATCCGCGACGAGCTGTCCTTCCGGGTCGCCGTCTACGACGACGCCACCAGGGGCGAGATTCAGGCCCTGGAGCACCAGCTGCTCGCCATCCCGCACGTCGCATCGGTGCGGTTCGTCACCAAGGCCGAGGCCCTGCAGGAGCTCGGGAAGAGCCTCGACGAGAAGGACAAGGGGCTGCTCAAGCAGCTGAACACCAACCCGCTGCCCGCCAACTACATCGTCAAGGCCGACGACGCATCGCACCTGAACCAGATCCGCGCCACGGTGGCGCCGGGAGGGACCTCGGGCCCGGCCGCGACGTCCGCCGCGGCGAGCTCGAGCTACTTCTCGCCGATCGTCTCCGGAGTCTTCGACCGCAACCAGGACCGGGCCAAGATCGAGCAGGTGACGAGCTCGCTGAAAATCGTCCTCACTATCCTCACCGCGCTGCTGGTCGTCGCCTCGTTGATGCTGGTCGGCAACACGATTCGGCTCTCGATCTACACCCGCCGCCGCGAGGTCGAGGTGATGCGGCTGGTCGGGGCGACGCGCTGGTTCATCCGCTGGCCGTTCATGATCGAGGGGATGGTCGTCGGGTTCCTGGGTGGGCTGCTCGCCATACTGATGCTGTGGATCGGCAAGGTGACGATCGTCGACCAGCTTTCCGACAGCACCCTCTTTGCGAGCCTGAACACGATGTCTTTCCCGCTCCTGGTCGGGATCCTGTTCTGCGCCGCGATCGCGGTTTCCGCGGTCGGCAGCGGCATCACGCTGCGGCGCTTCCTGCGGGTCTGAGCCCTGGTTTGAGCCTCAGATGAGAGCCGCTGGCGCGGCGGTCTCCGCTGCGGTCCTGATCGCTGTGCTCTGCGCCGGCATCTGGCTCGGGGGGCACCCCAGCCACCTGCCGAGCTTTCTCCAGGATGCCTTCGTCGACAAGACGACGACGCTCTCCGGCGAGGCGGCGGAGACGATCGAAGGCAAGTACTTTCGCTCGACCTCGCGCAGCCAGCTCAACAACGGCTCGGTCAGCGGCATGATCGCCGCCCTGCGCCGGCGCCACAAGGAGGATCACTTTTCGCAGTACCTCGACCCGGCCCAGGCGCAGCGGCTGAACGAGGAGACCGAGGGCCACTTCACCGGCGTCGGGCTCAGCGTCACCGAGGTCAAGCGGGGGCTGAAGGTCGCTCAGGTGTTCAAGGGCTCGCCCGCGGGGAAGGCGGGGATCGAGGTCGGCGACCTGATCGTCTCGGTCAACGGCAGCTCGATCGCCGGCCAATCCTCGACCCTCTCGACCGCGAAGATCAAGGGGCCCGCCGGCAGCGACGTGGTGCTCGGCGTCGTCGCCCCGGGCAGCGCCAAGGTCATGCGGACCAAGGTCCAGCGGGCCGAGATCACCTCCCCGGTCGTCAAGCCCAGCCTGCGCGAGGCCGGGGGTCGCAAGCTCGGCTACGTCGCCTTCGGCGGCCCCGACATCGTCACCTCGTTCAGCGACGGAGCCCACGGGGCGCTGCGAAACGCCGTCCAGAAGCTCGAGGACCGCGGTGCGAAGGGGATCCTGCTCGACCTGCGCGGGAACCCCGGCGGGCTGCTGAACGAGGCGGTCCTGACGGCGAGCGATTTCCTGCCCAAGGACGCGGTCGTCGTCAGCACCAAGTCGCGCACCGAGGGCAGCCGCGTCTACAAGGCGACCGGCGACCCGCTGCCGCGGCGACCGATGGTGATCCTGATCGATCGCGGCACGGCGTCGGCGGCGGAGATCCTCGCTTCGGCGCTGGCCGATCACGGCCTGGCGACGATCGTCGGCACCCGCTCCTTCGGCAAGGGCCTTTTCCAGGACGTCCTCGACCTCTCCAACGGCGGCGAGCTCGACCTCACGGTGGGCGAGTTCTTCACCGCCGGCGGAATCTCGCTGGCCCCGCAGGGGATCCACCCCGACGTCAAGGCGAAGGATGATCCGCGCACCAAGCCCGACGAGGCGCTGCAGCGGGCGCTGCAGGTGCTGGCCGCGAAGGTGGCGGGCGGGGCGGGGGCGACGAAATCCACCCCCGCGACCCCGGCGCAGTGAGCGCGAAGCCACGGGGGCGGCAGCAGCCGCCCGATCGCCGGGTGGCGACGATCGAGCGCCGCGGGCGCTTCTTGGTCGCCGAGCCGCTGTTCGAGCGCGGCCCCCGGATCACCCTCGACCGCCGCTCGCGCGCCGGCCCCGGCTCGATCGCCCTGGTCGAGACCGGGCCCGGGCGGGCAAAGGTGGTGCGCGAGCTCGGCTCGCCCGACAGGGCCCGCGACGTCGTCGAGGCGCTGCTCTGGGAGCGCTCCGGCTGGCGCGGTTTTCGCAACCGCGTCGAAGCGGCCGCCGAGCAGGCCGCAGAGAAGGCGGAGAGGGCCTCGGCGCCGCGGCGTGAGCTCGGCGATCTGGCGACCTTCACCGTCGACCCGGCGACGGCGCGCGACTTCGACGATGCGGTTTCGGCCCGCCGCGAGGGGGACGGGGTGCGCCTCTGGATCCACATTGCCGACGTCGCGGCACACGTGCGCTCGGGCTCCGAGCTCGACCGCGAGGCGTCGCAGCGCGCCAACAGCACCTACGTGCCGGGGAGCGTCGAGCCGATGCTGCCTGCCGTGCTCAGCTCCGGCGCCTGCTCGCTGTCCGCCGGCGTCGAACGGCTTGCGGTCAGCACCGAGATCGAGCTTGGACCGGACGGCAGCGTGGGCTCGGTCAGCTTCTACCGCAGTCGCATCCGCTCCGACGCCCGCCTCGACTACGACGAGCTGGACGAGATCTTCGCCGGCCGCGCCCGGCCGCCGCAGGCCGTAGCCGAACCGCTGGGGCTGGCGCGCGAGGTCGCGGCGGCGCTGGCGGAACGGCGCAGCCTCGGCACGCTCGAGGTCGAGTCGGCCGAGCCGGAGTTCTCCTTCGACGCCGAGGGAAACGTGACCGCGGCGCGCTCGGTCCCGCAGACCGAGGCCCACAGCCTGATCGAGCAGCTGATGATCCTCTGCAACGAGCAGGTGGCGTCGCTGCTGGAGCGCAAGCGCACTCCAACGCTGTACCGGGTCCACGAGCAGCCCGACCCCGAGCGCGTCAAGAACCTGGTCGCACAGCTGGCCGCGCTCGACCTGCCGACACCGCCGCTGCCCGAGAGCCTGGCGCCGCGCCAGGCGGCGGAGATCGCCCGCGAGGCCGCGCGCCTCGTCAACGCCGAGGCGGCGCGTCGCGGGCACGGCCGCGAGGCGTATACATCGCTCGTGCTCCGTTCCCTGCGACCGGCCCACTACAGCGAGCGAAACCTCGGCCACGCCGGCCTCGGCAGCTCCGCCTACTGCCATTTCACCTCGCCGATCCGCCGCTACCCGGACCTGATCGCGCACCGGGCGCTGCTGGCGACCCTCGGGGAGGGGGAGGGGGCGCCGGGCCTGGACCTGGTCCGCGCCGCGGCGACCCATTGCTCCGAGCGCGAGCGCGAGGCGGCGGTGATCGAGCGCGACGCCGACGACGTCTGCGGGGCCTTCCTGCTCGAGCGTGAGCTCTTCGAGCGCGGCTGGGAGACCGAGTTCGAGGCCGAGGTCTCGGGCGTGATCGGGGCCGGGGCCTTCGTGCGCTTCGGCGGCGAGCTCGGCGACGTCTACGAGGGGCTGCTGCCGGCGCGCCGCCTGCGCGGCGAGCGCTTCGAGCTCAACGAGACCCAGACAGCACTGGTCGGGACCAAGACCGGGCGCACGGTGCGCCTCGGCGACCCGATCGCGGTCCGGGTCGGGCGGGTCGAGGCCCCGCGCGGCCGCGTCGACCTGGAGCCGGTCGATGGCTAAGAGGGGCAAGAAGCGCGGTGCGGCCTCAGGCGACGTCGCGACCAATCGCCGCGCCCAGCACCGGTTCGAGTACGTCGAGCAGATGGAGGCCGGGATCCAGCTCCAGGGCAGCGAGGTCAAGTCGCTGCGCGAAGGCAAGGCGCAGATGTCCGACGCCTACGCGGTCGTCGACCGCGGCGAGGTCTGGCTGCGCAACCTGCACATCTCCCCCTACGCTCCGGCCAGCCACCAGAACCACGATCCCGAGCGGCCGCGGAAGCTGCTCATGCACCGCAACGAGATCGAGCGCCTGATCGGCAGGACCCAGCAGCGCGGGCTGACGCTGATCCCGACCCGGATCTACTTCAAGGGCCCGCATGCCAAGGTCGAGCTGGCGCTTGCCCGGGGCAAGGAAGGCCGCGACCGCCGCCGCGAGATCGCCGACCGCGACGTGCGACGCGAGGTCGAGCGCGAATACAAGCGCCGAATGCGCTGAGCCGAGGCTGAAACGGGGCGGCCGAATTTCCGGCTGCTTCCGTGTAAGGATGCCGGTGGATGCCCCTGGCGAACTTCAGCGATTTCGTCGACAACCACGTCGGGATCCTCGTCGCCGCCATCCTCGCCGCGATCCTGCTTCTGCTCGTGATCGTGATGCTGATGCGCCGTTCGGACCGCGCCGGGGCTCAGCCGCAGGCGGTCAAGGGTGAGGCCCGGGCGCAGCGGACCGAGGAGATGCCGAGCATCGGCAAGGGCCCCGGCCGGCGCGAGCTGCGGCGCCAGAGGCGCTCCGAGCGCCGCGGCCAGCGCGACGAGCGCCGCAGCGAGCGAAGCAGGGAGCGCAGCCTGCGCGCCGAGGAGCGCCAGCGTCTGGAGGAGGAGCGGGCGCGCAAGCGACAGACCGCGAAGGAGGCCAAAGGCAAGCCCGCCGCTGCCCAGCCCGCGGCGCGGGCCGTCGGCATCGCGGCCTCCGCGACCGCCGCGTCGGCGTCTCGGGGCGGCAACCAGCCCCCCCGGCCGTCGGGGACGATTCCCCAGGGCACCGGGACGCCGGCCCCCGCGACGCCGGTCGAGGCGGCGCTGGGCGGATCGCACCAGGGGGCGGGCTCGCTGGGCGCGGGGACCCAATCCGAGCCGGCCGGCGCCCCGGAGAAGGAGTCGCGGGCCGACCGCCGTAAACGCAGACGCGAGGAGCGCGAGCGCGCCAAGCAGCAGATGACGCCGGCGGACCGCGCAAAACGAGAAGCGGCGGAGATGGAGAAGGCGGCCGAACAGGCGAAGCGAGACGCGCAGCGCCAGGCCGAAAAGGACAAGAAGGAGGCGGAGCTGAGCGCCGAGCGAGAAGCGAAGCAGGCCGAGCAGCAGGCGCAGGCGGCCAAGGCCGAGCAGGGCGCAGCTGAGGCGACGGCGGAGCCCAAGCCGCAGCGCCGCGGTCTCTTCCGGCGCCGGCCGAAGCCGGCCCCGGTGCCGGACCCAACCCCGGCCGCCTCCCCCGCAGCTGCCCAAAGCCCGGCCCCGACCCCGTCGCCTGCCGAGCGGGCCGCGGCGGCGGCGGAAGCCCCGGGTGGGGCCGAGTTCGTTCCGCCCGCACTGCGGCCTCAGCCTGCATCCGAGGCGCAGCCGGCGGCCGAAGGGGCGAAGCAGGCGGACCAGGACGAGCCGCAGCCGCAGCCCGCGACCGAGACTTCCAGCCAGCCCGCGGCGGCTGAAACCCCCGCTCCCGCAGAGTCCGCCGCTCCCGCGGCGGACGAGGCCGCGGCGGCGGCTTCGGACCCCGCCGAAACGGCGGCGATGGACGAGGCGGAGAAGAGCATGCGCGCCAAGGTCGAGCAGATCCGCCGCGAGGAGGAGAGGATCCGCAAGGAGGCCGAGCAGCGACTGCGCAGCGCCCAGCAGCAGCAGGAGGACGCCGACCGGAGAGCGGCGCGGGCGCGCAGCGAGGCCGAGGAGAAGATCCGCAGCGCCACCGACCGGGCGCGGATGGAGGTCGAGCAGAAGGTGCGCGGCGAGACCGAAGCGGTCAAGGCAGAGGCCGAGAAGGTGCGCCGCGACTCCGAACAGCGGGCGCGCCGGCTCGAGGAACAGCTGCGCCAGGCTCGCGAGAGCCACGACAAGGCGCTTGCCGAGGCCCGCCAGCGGCTCGAGCAGATCGAATCGAGGGCCAGCGAGGCCGAGCGGAGGGCGGCGGCGGCCGAGCGGATGGCGAAGCTGAAGGGCGAGGAGGCCGAGCGTGAGCGACGCCTGCGCGAAGTGCTGGACAACGTCAATGCCGCCGAGCAGCGCGCCCAGGAGGCCGAGCGGCGCGCCAAGGCCGCAGAGGCCGAGGCGGCAGCGGTCGACCAATTCGGCACCGCTGCTTCCCCCGGCCTGGCTCCGGCACCCGAGCCCGCGCCCTCGGTGGTCGAGCCCGAGCCACCGCCCGAGCCGCCGAGCCAGCCGGAGGTCACCGAGCCGGGACCGCCGCAGTGGGTGCCTCGCGAGGCGGCGTCCCCCGAGCCCCTGAGGCCGACGCCGCCCCCGCAGCCCGAGCCGGTCCAGTCAGCCCCCGAACCGCCGGTGCCGGTCGAGCCGACGCCCGAGCCGCCCCCGCAGCCCGTCGAGCCCCCGGCGCCCCCGCCCGTCCAGCCTGCCGAGCCGGCAGCGGCCCAGCCGGCGGCTGCTCCAGGGGGCGATCTGGTCAACCTCAACAGCGCGACCTTCGAGGACCTGCGTTCGGTCCACCTCTCGGTCACCCAGGCGACCCGGGTGCTCGCCCACCGCGAGCGCCTGGGCGGCTATTCGTCGATCGACGACCTCGACGACGTGCCCGGCTTCCCGCTCGACGTCCTCGCCGAGCTGAAGACCCGCGTCACCGTCTGATCGCCGGCTACCGGGTCTCGGTCAGGCGGGCCTCGAGCTGATCCAGCAGCCAGGCAAGAGCCGCCGGCTTCGATGACCAGCGGCCCTGCTCGGCAAAGCGCAGCGAGCGGCAGGCTGCCAGGAGCGCCCCGGCATCGCCGTCGCCGCTGCGACGGTGCCAGCGAATCGAATCGACGAGGACCGGCAGCAGGGCCCGGCGGTCGAGCGCGGCGAAGACCTCGCCCGCAGGTGGGCCGATGATCGCGACGCCTGCCTGGGCGAGGATGCTGCGGTCGATCGGGAACCAGTGCCCGGCGACGGTGGCCGGACTCTCGTCGACTCGAAGCGGCATCCGGGGCCCGCTGTTGAGATTGAGCTCGAAGTCGTCCTCGGCCCCGCTCGAGCGGGCGGTCTCGAGTCGGTAGACGACCAGCTCCAGGCCGCGGGCCGGGCAGGGCAGGGCCTCGTGGCGGACCTGCTCGACGATCCGCCGCTTGGTCTCGGTGTCGAGAGCCGCGTCGACGACCGCGGCCAGGTCGAGGTCGCTGGTCGGGCGCCGGTAGTCGCCGAGGGCATACGAGCCCCCGGCGTAGACGCCGACCAGCCGGGCGCCGAGCAGGGTTCGCAGGCGCTCGGCCAGCTCGCCCAGGTACTCGCTCTCGGGCCTGAGCTCGGCCCTAGGTTTAGCTCCTTGCATTGCCGGGCAACATTCTGGTGATCCCGATGGGAGACGCGGGCCGAGGAGGAGAGCCGCCGTGGGGTCTGCCGTTTGGTGGAGTGATCTTTCTGACCGCGATCGTCGCCGCGGTCCTGTTGGCCGGCTGCGGAGGCTCGAGCAGCGGCGGCACCCCGACCCTCAACTGGTACGTCGCAACCCAGCCCGGGGGCACGATCCAGGAGGTCGCGAAGCGATGCACCGACGAGGCCCACGGCGCCTACAAGATCGACGTCCAGCTGCTGCCGACCGACGCCAGCCAGCAGCGCGAGCAGCTGGTGCGCCGCCTCGCCGCCAAGGACTCCAGCGTCGACCTGATCGGCATGGACGTGGTCTGGACAGCTGAGTTTGCGAACGCCGGCTGGATCCGTCAGTTCCCGGACGCGCTTGCCAAGCGGGTGACGGCGAATGACTTTCCCAGCGTGATCAAGACCGCGACCTTCGAGAACAAGATCTACGGCGCCCCCTTCAACTCAAACACCCAGCTGCTCTGGTACCGCAAGGACTTGGTCCCGAAGCCCCCGACGACCTGGGACCAGATGATCAGCGAGGGCGAGAAGCTCGAATCCGAGGGCAAGCCGGGGACGATTCAGCTGCAGGCCAACAAGTACGAGGGCTTCACCGTCTGGGCGACGGCGATGATCGAGTCGGCGGGGGCGCAGATCCTCTCCGGCCCCGAGTCGGTGGCGCTCCCGCAGCCGCCGACCGACAAGGCGCTGGCGGTGATGGGCAGGCTCGCCCACTCCTCGACGGCCGCGACGAACATCTCGACCTCGACCGAGGACACGGCGCGGATGGGATTCGAGGCCGGCGACTCGGCCTTCATGCTCAACTACACCTTCGCCTACGCGAGCGCGGGGGACAACGCCCCCGACATCCAGAAGAAGATGGGCTTCGCGAAGTACCCGCAGGTGGTCGCGAACAAGCCCAGCCGGCCGCCGCTCGGAGGCTTCAACATCGGCGTCGGCTCCTACTCCAGCCACCCTGATCAGGCCTTCCAGGCCGCCGCCTGCATCGCCGACAAGAAAAGCCAGCTGACGGCGATCAGCCTCGACGGCCTGCCCCCCTCGCGCGAGGACCTCTATTCGACCAAGGCGGTCCGCAAGGCCTTCCCCGGCTTCTCGACCCTGGTCGAGCAGTCGATCAACGACGCCGCTCCGCGCCCCCAGACCCCCGCATACCAGGACGTTTCGCTGGCGATCCAGGACGCGATCCAGCCGCCGGACAAGATCGACCCCAGCGACCCGTCGTCCTCCTATGACCAGTTGCACAGCAACCTCGAGGACGCGGTGAAGCGGAAGGGGCTGCTGTGAGCGCGAGGCTCAGCAAGAGAGCATCGTGCGAGGCCGAGCGCGAACGTGAGGTGGTGCTGTAGTGGAAGCCGCCACTCCCACGCTCGACGACCGCAAGCCCGAGATGACCGAGCGGACCCGCTCCGAGCACCGCCTCGCCTGGATGCTCTGTGCGCCGGCGGTGATCGCGATGCTGCTGGTTACCGCCTATCCGATCATCTACGCGGTCGTCCTCTCGACCCAGAAGCTCGACCTGCGCTTCCCGAACGAGGGCGGCTTCATCGGGCTTGCCAACTACAAGACGGTGCTCACCTCGTCGCTGTGGTGGCAGGACTTCGGCAACACGATCGTGATCATGGTGATCTCGGTCGCGATCGAGCTGACCCTGGGGATGCTGATTGCCCTGGTCATGCACCGGGCGATCTTCGGCCGTGGTGCCGTCCGCACCGCGGTGCTGATTCCCTACGGGATCGTCACCGTCGCCGCGGCCTTCGCCTGGCAGTTCGCCTTCGCGCCCGACACCGGCTTCGTAAACCCGGCGCTCGGCATCGACAAGGCCTGGTTCGGCGGCCACGAGAGCTCGCTGGCGGTGATCATCTTCGCCGAGGTCTGGAAGACGACGCCGTTCATGGCCCTGCTGTTACTGGCCGGGCTGACGACGATCGACGACGGGCTCTACGACGCCGCCAAGGTGGACGGGGCGAGCGCGGTGCAGCGCTTCTTCCGCATCACCCTGCCGCTGATGAAGCCGGCGATCCTCGTCGCGCTGCTCTTCCGCACCCTCGACGCGTTCCGGATCTTCGACAACATCTTCATCCTCACAAAGGGGGCGCAGAACACCGAGTCGGTCTCGATCCTCGGCTACAACCAGCTGATCTCGCGCACCAATCTGGGGCTCGGCTCGGCGGTCTCGGTGCTGATCTTCATCGCGGTGCTGATTCTCGCCTTCCTCTTCGTTCGAATTCTCGGCGTCCGCATGGCCGAGGGAAGGCCGGGGACCTAGTGGCCGCCGCCCTCAACATGACCGGAGGCCACTGACGATGCAGCGAGGCACGCGCCAATACGCCTTCTGGTCGATCGCGATCACGTTCGTCCTGATCTTCGCCCTGGTCCCGGTGATCTGGATCATCTCGCTGTCCTTCAAGACCCCGGAGACGGTGACCGACGGGCGCTTCATCCCCGCCCATTGGACCCTCGACAACTACAAGACGCTGTTCGACGGCGGGATCACCAACAGCCCCTTCCTGCACCCGCTGATCAACTCGATCGTGATCGCCCTGATCTCGACCACGATCGCGATCATCCTGGCGGCCTTCGCCGCCTACGCGATCGCCCGGCTCGACTTCCCCGGCAAGACGGCGATCCTCGCCGGAGCGCTGGCGATCGCGATGTTCCCGCAGATCTCGACCGTCGGGCCGCTGTTCGACATGTGGCGCTCGATCGGCCTCTACGACACCTATCTGGGCCTGATCATCCCCTACCTGACCTTCTCCCTGCCGCTGGCGATCTACACCCTGGTCGCCTTCTTTCGTGAGATCCCCTGGGATCTCGAGGAGGCGGCGGCGGTCGACGGCGCGACCCCGTTCCAGGCCTTTCGCCGGGTGATCCTGCCGCTCGCCGCGCCCGGCACCTTCACCGCCGCGATCCTCGTCTTCATCTTCGCCTGGAACGACTTTCTCTTCGCGATCACCCTGACCTCGTCCAACAACGCCCGCACCGTCCCCGCGGCGCTCGCCTTCTTCACCGGCGAATCCCAGTTCACCGCCCCGACCGGCAACATCGCCGCCGCGGCGGTGATCGTGACGATTCCGATCATTCTTTTCGTGCTGTTCTTCCAGCGCCGCATCGTCGCCGGCCTGACAGCGGGCGCAGTCAAGGGATAAAGGAGGAATTCGAATGGCCCAAGTCGTGCTGGACCACCTGACCAAGCGCTACCCGGACGGGTTCGAGGCGGTCAAGGAGATGAGCCTCGAGATCAACGACGGCGAGTTCGTGATCCTCGTCGGCCCGTCGGGCTGCGGCAAGTCGACGGCGCTGAAGATGATCGCCGGCCTCGAGGACATCACCGAGGGGGAGCTGAAGATCGGCGACGACGTCGTCAACGGCTTGGCACCGAAGGATCGCGACATCGCGATGGTGTTCCAGAACTACGCGCTCTACCCGCACATGACCGTGCGCGAGAACATGGCCTTCCCGCTCAAGCTGGCCAAGGTCGACGAGGGGGAGGTGACCGAAAAGGTCGAGGAGGCCGCCCGGATCCTCGACCTCACCGAGCACCTCGACCGCAAGCCGGCGAACCTCTCCGGCGGCCAGCGCCAGCGGGTCGCGATGGGGCGGGCGATCGTCCGCGATCCGAAGGCGTTCCTGATGGACGAGCCGCTGTCCAACCTCGACGCCAAGCTGCGGGTGCAGATGCGGACCGAAGTGGCGCGTATCCAGTCGCGTCTCGGGACCACGATGGTCTATGTGACCCACGACCAGACCGAAGCGATGACGCTCGGCGATCGCGTGGCGGTGATGCGCAGCGGCGTCCTGCAGCAGGTGGGCCCGCCGTCAGAGCTCTACAACAGCCCCACAAATCTCTTCGTCGCCGGCTTCATCGGCTCTCCGGCGATGAACTTCATGCCCGGCGAGCTCCAGGATGGGGTGGTCAAGATCCCGCTCGGCGAGGTCCAGCTGCACGAGGAGGCACGCGCGCGGGCCGGCAGTCACAGCGGCTCGGTGATCGTCGGTGTGCGCCCCGAAAGCTTCGAGGACGCCACGATGATCGGCGACGACGCCCGCGGCCGTGGCGTCGCATTCAAGGCGAAGATCGACCTCGTCGAATCGCTGGGCGCCGAGGAGTACGTCTACTTCGAGGTCGAGGGAGCCGGGGTCCAGTCGGACGAGCTGTCCGAGCTGGCAGCGGACTCGGGCGCCAGCGAGGTTCCCAGCTCCGGCGAGGGACAGATCGTCGCCCGCCTCGATCCCGAGAGCAAGGTCAAGCGCGGCGAAGAGACAGAGCTCTGGCTCGACACCACCAAGATGCATTTCTTCGACCCCGACGGGGGACGAAACCTGGCCACCGAGGGCTCCGGCTAGGCCTGAGCCTGCCCCTTGCCCGCCCGCGGCATCGATAGGTAGCGCTCGCCGACCGTGCGCATGTAGGCCTCGGTCTCGGTCTCCTCGCCGATCATCCCGGCCTCGGCCAGCGCCTCGATGATCGGCTCGTAATCCTCGCGAAACCACGACTCGGCCACCTGCTCGCGGCTCATCGGCTCGCCGCAGGCCTGGATCGCCCGGAAGCCCCAGGCCTCGACCCCCTCGGCGAGGTCGGCGTAGTCGCGGGGGTCGGAGAGGCTGATCCGCCCCCGGGCCTCGGGCGGCAGCGGCACCCGTTCGTGAAAGACGCGCTCGTGGGTCTTCAGCGGCAGCTCAGCGAGCCGCAGGCCGCGGTCCGGGTCGACCTCGGTCAGGACTTCGGTCACGTAGGCGTCGATTTCGCGCCGCCCCTGCGCCTTGGCGACCGAGACCCGGTGATGGCCGTCCTTGACGAAGTGCATGTCGCCGATCCGGTAGGCCTGGATCGGGGGCATCGGCTCCCCCTGCCGCTGGGCCCGCGCGATCCGCTCCCAGCGGTCACGGACCTGGCCCGAGGTGGGGCGGAAGCTGCGGTCGAAGCCGCGGGTGCGGTCGACGGTGCCGACGATCGAGTCGAGCGCGATCGTCTGCAGGCCGAGGTGTCGCTCGCCGCGCCGGCCGAGAGCTTCGACCACCTCCTCGAAGGGCAGGATCAGGTCGATGTCGCTGGGCGCGCGGCGCAGCCGTGTCGCCACCCGGGAGAGGATGTTGCTGCGACGGGCCCGCGAGAAGTCGTTGTGGGCGTCCTGGGCTGGAAACCCGGTGTCCGGGGGCACCGATCCAGCCTACCCCGACCTTTTTCGACTTGTCGGTATTGACGCCCGGTCGATCGCCCATACCGTCATTGGACCTTGAAGCGCGCGATCTCGTCCGCACTCATCGCCGCCCTCGCCCTGGCGCTGCTGGCCGCGCCGGCAGCGGGCGAAGGCAAGCCGGCCGCCGATCGGATCAGCGCCCAGGTCCGCGAGGCGATCGCCACCGCCTCGGGCTGGCGCCGGAAGTGCAACCGCAAGCCGACCCGCCACAAGCGCCGCGCCTGCAAGCGCCGCCATCGCCGCCACGCCGCTGACCAGGCGGATCGCGACTACGCCGGCACGATGACGACGACGATCCACTACTTCGACGTCTGCGGCCGCGACCTCGGCACCTTCCAGAGCCAGGTGCGGGCGGGGGTCACCGTCGGCCCGCCGCTGCGGCCGACCAGGGAGAGCCCGGACCTACCGCCCGCGGTCGGAAACGAGAACAACCCGATCCACCTCTTCATCGGCGAGCCGACCACCGCCGAGAACATCGCCCCGGGGGCGATCTCGCTGGCCTCGGCCCTGCGCTTCAACAGCACCTCGCCCAGCGTGATCCTCCAGTACTGGCAGCTCGCCCTGAGCGGCAACGCGATCAGCGGCACCCTGGTCCAGGACCATCGCCAGGAGTCAGCCGCCTACAACCTGCTCGCCGCGCCGCAGCAACTGGTCCCGTGCCAGGACCAGTACGGCTATTACCCGAACCAGTTCGCGATCGCCCAGGGCGCGACGCTGAGCGGCACGATCACCGACGCCGCCGTGCAACTGCGGATCGTCGGCAACGTCGTCGAGGGCACGCGGCCCTTCGTCGCCGATATCAGCGCCAATCGGGTCGGCTAGCCGAGTCCCGGTAAAATTGCTGCACATAGCACGGGGACGACATGGTTTCGACGTGGTCGATCGTGCGAACGGTTGCAGGTCGAGGTTCCCGGAGGCCTCGTAAAAAACCGGGAAAAACCAATACGTGCGGACCATGAGTTCGCCCTCGCCGCTTAGTTAGAAGCTAAGCAGTGAGAGTCGGCCCTCCCTCGCCCGTGGGGAGGGGCACCGGCTTCAGAAACGGGCTCGCTCCGGCGGTTCGCCTTCGCCGTCGGGGGACTTTCAAGGGGGCTTTGCTCTCCGCTATCGCCTGTCGGCGCGGACGCGGGAAGCGAGAACCAAGCGCCGGCTAAGCCTGTAGACGCCATTCGTTACGCGACCGCGGACGCCGGTTCGATTCCGGCCGTCTCCATTCCCGGGCCCGGCGCGTCGAAGATGACCGTCGGGTCCTTCGCGTTGAGGCGATCAGCCGCGCGGCTGCCAGTCGCGGGTGACGATCGGCGTCGCCTCGTTGTCGACCGCAAGGGTGCCGCGATAGCCGCTCGGCAGATCGCTCAGCTCGACCAGCCGCCACTCCTGCGCCAGCCGCACCGGAACCATCGTCCCCGCGGGCATCACCGCCAGCTCGAGCTCGCCGCGCGGGGCCTGCAGCCCGAGCCCGAGCCCCTTCGCCAGCGCCTCCTTGGCGGTCCAGTAGCGCAGGAAGGCGGCCGGTCGGTCGTCGGGCGGGAAGGCGCGCAGCGCCGCCACCTCGGCGGCCGAGAAGTAGCGGTCGGCGACCCGCAGCGGATTGCGCCCAGGGCGCAGCCGCTCGACGTCGATGCCGACCCGCGCCTCGGTCGCCGTCGCCACCAGCGCCAGGTCGGCGGAGTGGGAGAGGTTGAAGTCGAGCTGGGCGCCGTGAGCCTCGGGGTCGAGCCGCGGACGCCCGTGCTCGTCGAGTCGTATCCGCACCTCGTCCGGCGCGATCCCGAGCCGCGCCGCGAGGATCTCGCGCAGCGCCCCGCGGCTGACCAGCCACCGCCGCCCGACCTCGGAGCGCTGCAGTCGCCGCAGCCGCTCCAGCTCGTCGGCGGAGAGGTGGGCGCGCAGCTCGTCGGCGCGCTCACCGGCGTCGAGCGGAACCCGCCATACCTCGACCACCTGATTCGGCTGCGGCCGGCCTACGGACATCGCAGCCGATCATTTCAGGGCCGGGCGGTGGCGCGGCTCGAGCTGCGCCGCGAGCTCCAGCGTGCCCTCGTCGGCCTCGACCTCGCGCAGCCGGAATCGCTTCTCCAATCCGGCCAGGATCGCGGCCTCGACGTCGTCGGCGCCGATCCCCGGCACCTCGTCCTCGACGCTGCCGGTGGTCGCCGGGTCCCACTCGATCCCGAGCGCCTCGTAGACCGGGACCAGCACCTCCCGCAGCTCCCCGCTGCCGCCGCAGACGACGACGCAGCCGACATGGGCGCCGCCCTTGATCATCCGCTGGCCGATCCCGGCCAGCTTCAGGCGCCCGCCGGCGTTGACGCTGAACGCCCCCGGGCAGTACTCGCCGGGCACTTCGCCGACCCTGGCGTCGACGCCGAGCCCCGCCAGGGCCTCGCGGACCAGCTCCGCCATCGCGGCGAAGCGGGCCTGGGTGCCCCCGGCCGGGTTGGAGTCGCGGCTGGCGCGCGAGAGGTTCAGCGCCCGCCCGTTGTAGGCGGCGGCACGCCCGCCGGCGATCCGTTCCACCGCCTCATAGCCGGCGCCGCGAGCCGCCGCGACGGCCTGCCGGTAGCCGTCGGCGACGACGTCGCGGCGCCCGAAGGTGACGATGCGCCCAGGCGTGCCCAGGCGGGCGGTGTCGGGAAGCTCCCCGGCCGCGACCCGGCGCAGGATCGCGGCCGAAAGCGCGGTTCCGAAGGCCGGGTCGCGCCGGCAGCCGTCGCGCAGCAGTTGCAAGGAATCGCTCATCGAGGTTTCCAGCCTAACCGGGGTGCCGCCACGCCTGACCTCGTTGCGAATGACTCTTTTTTGTGATGCCGATCACACAAATGGGGGGGCGGGCATGCCACTCTGCCGCGCTTACACGGAACAGGACCCCGGCAAGCGCCTATTGGGGGGCGCTCCATGAGAAATCCGCCGGGGCGAGGTCCGGACTAGTCGCCCTCTCCCGAACCGCTCACGCGGCGCCGGGAAAAGCGCGGCCGTGGCACGCCCACCGGGGCGGGCCCGACCGGCCATAGATGCACGAACGGAGGTGGTTCTTCCGTGTTCGACAGATGGCGTTATCCAGCCGCGTTCGCGGTCGCAGTCGGAATCGGTTTTCCGGCCCTGGCGACCGCGGCGAGCTCAGGAACGAGCTCGCAGGCGGCCGGCAAATCCAACCGCGCCCCAGCGGCAAAGCGAGTCGCGCCAAAGGCGCTGACCCGTTCGGCGCGGCAATTCCACGATTCGATCGAGATCGGCGTCCACAAGATCCAGGTCGAGAAGAAGCGCAGGCACAAGCACCGCTTCGCACACCTTCCCGGCGGTATCTCACAGTCGACCCTGGACGCGATCGGCAATTGCGAGTCGGGCGGTGACCCGCACGCGATCTCGGCCGGTGGCACCTACCGCGGCAAGTACCAGTTCGACTACGGCACCTGGGCATCGGTCGGCGGCCACGGCGATCCCGCCGCGGCGTCCGAGCGCGAGCAGGACTACCGCGCGGCGCTCCTCTACGAGCGCGCCGGCTCCAGCCCCTGGCCCGTCTGCGGCTAGCCGCGCATTCCTGCGGCTGGAAGCGATCATGCAATCTCGGGCACGGACTGTGTTGACCTCCAGGGCGGCGAAAAGCTTCCCTGGAGGTTTCGTGCGGCTCGGATACAGAGCGGCCGCGGTTGCGGCCGTCTTGGCGTTGACATTCTCCGCGACCACCCTCGCGGGGGGGTCGGCGGCGTCCGACTCGCCGGACGCCCAGCCGGCGGCGAAGCGGGTCGCGAGCGTGATCCAGCTCCCGCGCAGGACGTTCCCGCTGCTCGGCACGCCCGAGTACGGAGACGGGCTCGACGCCGGCCGTGGCCACGAGGGCCAGGACCTGCTGATCGCCGCCGGGACACCGATCGTCTCGGTTGCCGACGGCGTTGTGCTGGAGACCGGCGACAGCGGTGGCCGCGGCAACTTCGCCTCGATCTACGACCCCGCGGCCGGCCACACCTACAACTACTTCCACATGCTGGAGCCGGCGCTCGTCAAGCAGGGCGAGAAGGTCCGGATGGGGCAGAGGATCGGCGAGGTCGGCTGCACCGGCTCCTGCTGGGGGGACCACCTGCACTTCGAGGTCCGCAGCGGCCGCAGCCCCTACGGGCCGGTGCTCGACCCGACGCAGTTCCTGCACCGGCTCGAGGATCAGCCCAACCCGCTGCAGGACTTCGCGCTCTAGGCGCCGCCGCGGCTAGGCGGCATCGTCGTCGGGGCCCTGCATCAGGGTCTCGCGGAAAAGCCGTGCCTCTTCTGCGAACAGCGGGCCGAAGTCGCGCTCGCGGTCGAGCAGGATGCGGCGCTTGGTCTCCAGCGTCGCCCCCCGCGGCGCGGCGGCGATGCCGGCGGCGACGGCGAGCGCCCGCTCGACCGAGTGCCCCTCGGCGACGACCTCGTTGACGACCCCCAGCCGCTGCGCTTCGGCGGCGTCGAAGACGCGCCCGGTGAGGGTGATCTCCGCCGCCAGCGCCGGGCCCATCGCCGCCCGGGCGGAGGCATAGGACGGTGGGATCCCGCGCGGCAGCTCGGGGAAGCCGAAGCTCGCGTTCTCGGCTGCGATCCGCAGGTCGCAGAGCAGTGCCAGCGCGAAGCCGCCGGCAACCGCGGGCCCGTTCACGGCGGCCACGGTCGGGCGCCGGCAGCTGCCGACCGCGTCGAAGGCGGCGGTCGAGGTCTCGACCAGGCGCTGCTTGTTCTCGCGGTCGCCGCCGAACTGGGTCACGTCCATGCCGGCGCAGAAGGCGCTGCCGGCCCCGGTGAGAACGATGCAGCCGACCCCGTCGTCCTCGCCCAGCCCCGCGAATGCCTCGCTGATCTCGACCCGGAGGTCGATCGAGAGCGCGTTTCGCTTCTCGGGACGCTGCAGGGTGACCAGCGCCACCTCGTCGCGGCGTTCGATCGAGAGCAGGCCCGGCATCGGGTCAATCTATTGGTCAGGCGGCCGAAGGCCGCCGCAATTGGTGTTATGCGAGCTGGCCCCAACAACCGAGGAGCGCGATGAAATCGAACACGGTCTACCGCACCTTCAACACCGAACAGCGGCGGGAATGGATCCGGATCACCGAGGACGTGCAGGCGGCCGTCGACGAAGCCGGCGTCGAGGAAGGGCTGGCGCTGGTCTCTGCGATGCACATCACCGCCGGCGTCTGGGTCAACGACGACGAGCCCGGGATCCAGGCCGACGCGCTGGAGTGGCTGGACAAGCTGGCGCCGCCGAGCTGGCAGCCCCCGTCGAACGAGGTCGCCGAGAAGCTGCTGCCCGAGGGCGGCGACTACCGGCATCACCGCGGCGGCGAGGACAACGGCGACGCCCACCTGAAGAACCTGCTCGTCCACCAGCAGGCGGTCCTGCCGGTCACCGACGGGAGGCTCGACCTCGGCCCCTGGCAGCAGGTCTTCTATGCCGAGTTCGACGGACGCCGGCCCAAGCGTCTGGTGATCAAGGTGATCGGCGAGTGAGCCGGCGCTTGGGCCTTGAGGCGGCGGACCCGGATGTGTTCGGGCGCGAACTCGTCCAGCTGCCGCTGCAGGCAGCTGGTGCAGGCGCATTCGGGTATCGAGATGCCGGTCTGTGGACAGGTCTGCATGCAGCGAACCTCGCTCAGTTGCCCCGCGAGCAGGCTAGACGCGGTGGCGGCGGGAAATCGACGCCTCCGCGCCGTCTGGAGGAACAATGTGCGGCTGCTTCGCAGCCTGACATGCAGCTGCCGCGACACTTTGTGTCGCGGCACGTCAAGATCGCCGCAGTGGCCTCCCCAGACGATCGATCCGACCCGGGCTCGGCAAACGAGGAGCGTGTACCGGCTCCGGAAGCGGCCGGGCCGGTTCGCAAGCCGCCGGCGGAGGCGGTCGCCGAGGCGCGGGTCCGGGCGCCGACCCGGGGCAACCGCAACCTGGAGTCGTTCCTGGAGGCCGTGAACGGCGACGACCAGGTGCGCGCCTGGTGGTACATGGCCCAGCTTCAGTCCGAGCGCCTCGGGATGTCCGATCACTCCTGGGTCCACGTGCAGATCGTCCTCAACGTCTCGCTGCGCCTGCTGCGCCTGCTTGCCAAGGCGGGCGTCGAGCCGGCGATGGTCAGCGACCACGGCATGGGCCAGCGCGACGCCGAGGTGGTCGTCGCGGCGGGCTCGCTGCTGCACGACGTCGGGATGTCGATCCACCGCACAGATCACGAGGCCTACAGCCTCTTTCTCGCCCAGGGCGCCCTGCAGCGGCTGCTCGACGGGATTTACGAGGAGCCCGCCCGCACGGTCGTGATCGCCGAGGCGCTGCACGCGATCATCGGCCACCGCCGCCGCGGCGATCCCTACACGCTCGAGGCGGGGGTGGTGCGGGTCGCCGACGGGCTCGACCTCGCCCAGGGCCGCTCGCGGCTCCCGATCGAGGCCGGCCAGGAGGGCATCCACTCGATCTCCGCCGCGGCGATCGACGAGGTGCGGATCTCGGCCGGCGAGAAGCGGCCGGTGCGGGTCGAGATCGAGATGAACAACTCCGCCGGCATCTTCCAGGTCGACGAGCTGCTGGCGACGAAGCTGCGCGGGACGCCGCTCGAGGACCGGGTCGAGGTGATCGCCGAAGTGAAGGGCGAGAGCGAGAAGCGGCTGCTGAGCGGGTTCCGCCTAGGGAACTAGCTCAGCCGCTCGAGGTCGTAGCGGCGCCGCTCCTTGCGGGCCTCGAGGCGCCCCTGGATCGCCGCCAGCGTGATCACGAGGATCGGGAAGAAGGCGATGACCCCGAACATCGCCAGGGTGATCGTCTTGTCGCTGACGCGGCCGGCGATCCCGACCCCGTCGGAGGCGATCGCCGCCGGGGCAAGGGCCAGCGAGAGCGCGAGGACGCCGAGAAAGCCGATCGTCAGGCGCAGCCGTCTCACCCAGCGGACTCTAACGAAACCCCCGACGCCGATAAGAGAATTCACACAATCTGCAGGCCGATTAAGGCGTTCTTTAGGCCAGGTCCGAATAGTCTGGGCCGGCCGTATGACGAAGAACCGACAGCTGATCGTCCCGGCAATCATCCTCGGCATCGTGCTGGTCGTGATCGCGGTGATCTATGCCGCCGAGCCCGCGGGCTCGCTGCCCTCCTTCTTCCCCGGCCACGCGGCCGGGTCGGACCACCACCACCTGAAGCATGCTCTGCTTGCCTTCGTCCTCGGGCTCGGTTGTTTCGTTTTCGCCTGGTTTCAAAGCGGTCCGGCCTCTCGATCCGCTTAAGTCCCGTCCTTGCATCCGATCTCCTACTTCCAGGCGGTTGTCCTCGGCCTGATTCAGGGCGTGGCCGAGCCGTTTCCGATCTCCAGTCTCGGCCACGGTGTGATCCTGCCGCGGCTGCTGGGCTGGGACATCCACCAGAACGACAAGTTCTTCCTCACCTTCCTCGTCGCCACCCACGTCGCCACGGCGGTGGTCCTGTTCTTCTTCTTCCTCGACGACTGGAAGCGGATCTTCCGTGGGTTGGGGCGCTCGCTGCGCGATCGCGAGATCCGTCCCGAGGACCACGACGCCCGCCTCGGCTGGCTGCTCGTCGTCGGCACGATCCCGGCCGGGACGCTCGGTCTGCTGCTCGAGCACCCGCTGCGCAGCCTCTTCGCCTCCGCCGCTACCGCAGCCGCCTTTCTGATGCTCAACGGGATTCTTCTGCTGGCATTCGAGCGCCTGCGGCGGCGGCCGCCCCGCCCGGGGGATTACCTGGGAGATTCCGACGCCCGGATCGCGAAGCTGACCTGGCGCCAGGCGGTCGCGGTCGGCACAGCCCAGGCGGCGGCGCTGATCCCGGGCATCTCGCGTTCGGGGGTGACGATGGGGGGCGGGCTGGTCGTAGGGCTCTCGAACGAGGACGCCGCCCGCTACGCGTTCCTGCTCGCGACGCCGATCATCGGCGCCGCCGGGTTGCTCAAGCTGCCGGAGCTGTTCGGCCACGACGGCGACGGCGTCCGCGGCCCGGCGCTCGTGGGGGCGATCTGCGCCGCCGTCTCGACCTACTTCGCGGTCCGCTTCTTGCTGCGCTACTTCGAGACCAACCGCCTGACCCCGTTCGGGATCTATTGCTTCGCCGCCGGCTTGATCTGCACCGTGATCTTCGCCCTCGGCGGCTGAGGGCTTTGTAGGCTGGCCGCCGTGGCCGCGGCGGTCGAGGAACGCTTCGTCGAGATCCTCTCGGCCCGGGTTCGGGTCCTGGAGCGGCCCGGAGGCGGCGACTCGGTTCTCTTCCTGCACGGGATCACCAGCTCGGCGCGGACCTGGGAGCCGTTCCTCGAGCGGCTCCCGGATGGGACGCGGGGAGTGGCCTACGACCTGCTCGGCAATGGCTACACCGAGTTGCACGGATCGCGCCGCCGCCTCACCTACGAGGACCTCGCCCGGCAGCTGGTCGAGCTCGCCGACGAGCTCGGGATCGAGCGCTTCGCCGGAGTCGGCCACTCGATGGGGGCGGCACCGCTGCTGCGGGTCGCCTGGCAGCAGCCGCAGCGCCTGCGCGGGCTGCTGCTGGAGGCGCCGACCGCGCTCGGGCGCCGCAAGCTCGCCCTGCCGATGCGGCTCGCCCGCTACGGGCCGACGCGGCGGCTGCTCGAGCGAAGTGCGACCGAGCGCGCGATTCGCGCCCAGGCGCGCAAGGCCCTGCGCGAGTTCTCCGGGCACGAGGTCGACGAGGCGACCCTGCAGCGCGAGGCCGGCCACGCGATCGCCGACCCCAAGCGCCAGGTGCGCGGCTTCATCGACCTGATCGGACACGGCGATCCCCGGGCGCCGGCCGCCGACGTCGACCGCTACTCGCGGATCGAATGCCCGGTCTGGATCCTGCGCGGCTCCGAGGACCGCGACTGGATGCCGGAGTCCCGGGAGGAGCGCTTTCGGTCCCTGATTCCCGGCGCCCGGATCAGCCGCTGGGAGGGCGTCGGCCACGCCCCCCACATCCAGGAGCCGCAGCGCTTTGGGGGGTACCTGGACGAGTTCCTGGCCGCTGGCAAATGAAAGCGCGCGACCCGGGGCAGGAATCAGTGGGCCGCGCGCATCCAATGAGAGAGGAATCTCGTGAGTCGGTGGCATTGTGACCCGCGGGCACGAGTGGGCTGTGAAATTCCGGAGAATCGGCACCGCGCCGCGAAATCCGTGCCGTTGTGTGCCTGGGGGCGGGCGAAACGCCCCAATAACCGTGTGAAAGACCTGTGAACGCAGGGATTTGTGGGGGTTGCCGCGGGGCCGGCCCCTACAATCGAGCCCGATTGGGTACCTGGTGTCCGAGTCCAACCGGCCCCCTCCATGACCACACAGCCCGAGACCAACCGCCTCGCCGTGATCGATACCGACAGCGGCTTCATCAAGGTGCTCGCAAAGCGCCTCGAGGTGGCCGGCTGGCAGCACCGGGTCCTCTCGACCCCGGTCCAGCCCGATGAGCTGGTGGCGATGAAGCTCAACGCGGTCGTGATCGACGTCGCCGTGCTCGGAACCGACGCCTGGGAGTACCTGGAGCGGGTCTGCGGCATGCTCCCCGAGCTCGGCGTCATCGTCTGCACGGGCCAGGCCACGGTCGCCCAGCGGGTGCGCGGGCTGCGGCTCGGCGCCGACGACTGGATCGGCAAGCCCTGCCACCCGGAAGAGGTGATCGCCCGGCTGGAGGCGGTCGTGCGCCGGCGCCGGCGCGGTCGTGTCAAGCCCGACTCCGGCCCGATGGTCGTCGGCGAGCTGGAGATTCGCGGCGACCAGTACCAGGCCTTTGTCTCCGGCCGCAGCCTCGAGCTGACCCGGCGCGAGTTCGAGCTCCTGCACCTGCTCGCCGACGCGAAGGGAAGCGTGCTGGAGCGCGAGGCGATCTACCAGCGGGTCTGGGGATACTCGATGGCCCACGGCGATCGCTCGGTCGACGTCTTCGTGCGCAAGCTGCGCCAGAAGCTCGAGCGGGCCTCGCCGGGCTGGCACTACATCCACACCCACTTCGGAATCGGCTACCGCTTCGATCCCGAGACGGCGCTCGCCGAGATCGAGATCGGTGCCGCCGAGGGATCGGGACCCGGCTCAGAAGAGGCCCCTGACGTCGTGGTCGAGGAGCTCCCCGCTGCGGCGATGCAGCGCGCCGACGGCTGAAGCCTTCAGCCGGCCTTCAACGGTCCTTTACAGCAGAAATACACCCGCTTGAGGATCGGGGTCTATTTTGATCGCGATGATCGATTCCGCGATTCGGCAGGCGTTGCGAAAGGTCGGCACGAGGTCCGAAGCACTGGGTACCTGCCCCGTCTGCGGGGGCGCAATCCGCTCGCGACAGGATCGGGTCCGCGCCTGGCACGGGACCTACGCCCACAGCAGCTGCGCCTCCTACCGCCGCCGGGGCCAAGATTCACACCGCGTTCACGACTCGTTTACAGCGGCGTAACCGGGCGCGGGCGCCGGGGCTCGATCCTGCCCGGTGCATGTACGAGGCCAAGGGCCGGACCCAGCGCTACCAGGCGGGCAGGTTGGAAATCCGCCCCGACGAGCATGCCGCCCTGGTCGACGGGCGGCCCCTGAGCCTGACGCTTCGTGAGCTGCAGCTGCTCACCGAGTTGGCCTCGAACGCGAACCGGATCATGAGCCGCGACGAGCTCTACGCGGCCGTCTGGGGTCGTCTGCCGCGCCGCTCGGACCGCTCCCTCGACGTCTACGTGAGCCGGCTGCGGTCGAAGCTCGGGCAGGCGCTGCCGGAGCTGAAGCTGATCCACACCCACACCGGGATCGGCTACCGATTCTCGCCCGATGGCGGCGCCTAGCTGACCTGGGGTATCCAGACCTCCATTCACATCTTTTTTACATAGCCGCTACAGCCGAGTAACAAGCTCCCCCGGTGCCGCTGAGAGGGTGGCGCGCAAAGCAGTCGGCTCAACAAAGGAGATCTGCGTGACCAAGAAATTTCTCAGCGCCATCGCATTCGCGCTGTCCCTGTCTGTAGTCATCGCCGCATGCGGCTCGAGCGGCGGCTCCTCGTCCGGTCCGCTGACGGGGGCCGGCAGCACGTTCGTCGCGCCGCTGATGTCGAAGTGGACCCAGGACTACGCGACCCGGACAGGCGACACGGTCACCTACGGGTCGATCGGCTCCGGCGGCGGGATCGACCAGATCACCGCCCGTTCGGTCGATTACGGCGCATCTGACGCGCCGCTTTCGCCCGATCAGGTGAAGGCCTGCAAGGGCTGCGTGCAGATCCCCTGGTCGCTCGGTGCGGTCACGCCGTCCTACAACGTCAAGGGCCTCTCGAACAACCTCCATCTCACCGGCCCGGTACTCGCCGATATCTACCTCGGCAAGGTTACGAGCTGGAACGATCCCGAGATCGCGAAGCTGAACCCGGGGGTGAGCCTGCCGTCGACGAAGATCACACCGGTCTACCGCTCGGATGGTTCCGGCACCACCTACGCGTTCACCGACTACCTCTCGAAGGTGAGTCCCGAGTTCAAGTCGAAGATCGGCACCTCGACGCAGGTGCAGTTCCCGACCGGGACAGGCGGCAACGGAAGCGATGGAGTCGCGGCGGCGGTGTCCGCCCACGATGGCGCGATCGGCTATTACGACGTCGCATACGCAACCTCAAACAACCTCGACGTCGCCCTCCTGGAGAATGCGGCCGGGAACTTCCCGAAGCCGTCGATCCCCAACATCAACGCTGCGGCGGCGACGACGAAGTCGGTCCCGCCCGGCGGCGTCTCGATCGTCGACCCCCCGGCGTCGGCGAAGAACGCGTGGCCGGATTCGACGTACACATACGCGATCGTGCCCGAGAGCACGTCGAATGCCGCCCAGTTGAAGAAGTTCATCACCTATGCGATCGGCCCGGGCCAGTCGTTCGCAACCGATCTCGGATACGGGACGCTCCCGAAGCCGGTGATCACAGACGACAAGGCCCTGATCAACAAGATCGGGAGCTAGCAGGAGCGTGGATATAGGCCGCGGGCATCCGGAGCTGCGACCCCGGCTTGCCCGTGGCCAAATCCCCGCCTTGAGGACAGGTCTCCTCGGCTAGCCCGATGGCAGAGTCGCAGGCGCAATCGATTCAACGCCCGATTGGGTCGCTGAATCGCCAAAGGCTGAGCGACAGGATCGGGGATCCGTTCCTGAAGTGGCTCGCCGCTCTGGCCGCGGTGGGCGCGGTCGTCCTCATCGGGGCGATTGTCTATGAGGTCATCCATCAGGCGCGGCCGGCGATTTCGGAGTTCGGGGTCGCTTTCGTCTTCCACGATGTCTGGAATCCAGTCACAAACGAGTTTGGGGCCGGCAGCCTCATCTACGGCACGATCGTCAGCTCCGCCATCGCGCTCTGCGTGGCCGGCCCGCTGTCGATTGCGATTGCGATCTATCTCACGGAGCTATCGCCAATGTCCCTACGCCGCCCGGTCAGCACCCTCGTCGATCTGCTGGCGGCGATTCCTTCAGTCATCCTTGGCCTCTGGGGCATCATCGTCCTCGGGCCGATCATGAACGACACGATCGAGCCGGCGCTGAAAAGCGTCCTCGGTTGGATTCCCTTGTTCAGCGGCGCTACCTCGCCGCTCGGCCTTCTGCCAGCCGCCGTGATCCTGACGATCATGGCGATACCGATCGTCACCTCGATAACCCGCGAGGTCTTCGAGACGGTCCCGGGGGAGCTCAAGGAGGGCGCCTACGCGCTCGGCGCGACTCGCTGGGAGATGGTCAGGACTGTGGTCCTGCCGACCTGCAGACCGGGAATCGTCGGGGCGCTGATCCTCGGCCTTAGCCGCGCGATCGGCGAGGCGATAGCGGTCAGCCAGGTGATCGGCAGCGCAATCGGGATCCACGCCTCGCTGTTTGCTCCCTCGGATTCCCTCGCCGCTCGCGTCGCCTCGCAGTACAGAGGTGCGGCGACGACTTTGCAAACCAGCTCGCTGGTCTACCTGGCGGTGATCCTCCTCGTGATCGCACTGGTCGTCAACGTGGTCGCGCGCCTGATCGTGCAGCGCATGGGCCGGCTCGAGGAGGCCTGAGTCGAATGGAGGCAGGAGCCGGCACGCAGGTCCATCCGCTGGTCGCGGCCAGCCAGAACCTGCGTTGGCGCAGGTCCAAGAATCGCTTCGTCGAGGTGATCGCAACCGTCGCGACCGTGCTCGCGGTTGCGGTTCTGGTCGCCGTCGTCGGGTCGGTCGCGATTCGCGGAGCGTCGGCGCTCAGCTGGAGCTTTCTCACGAACTCCGGTGCAGGCCAGACGTTCGGCGCCGTTGGCTCCGGGATCGCCAATTCAATAGTTGGAACCGGGCTGCTGATCGGGATGGCGACCCTGATGGCGGTGCCGGTCGGGTTGCTGGTCGCGATCTACACCACCGAGTTCGCGGGACCGCGCTTCAGCTACGTGGTCCGCTTCGGTCTCGACATCCTCACCGGAGTCCCGACGATCGTGATCGGGATATTCATCTTCGGACTCTTGGTCCTCGGCCACGGACAGAGCGCGACAGCCGGAGCGATCGCATTGGCGGTGATCATGCTTCCGATCGTCGCCCGCACGGCCCAAGAGGTACTCGAGCTCGTTCCCAGCTCGCTCAAGGAAGCCGGCTACGCGCTCGGATTGGCTCGCTGGCGGGTAGTCCTCCGCATCGTGCTCCCGACCGCGTTGGGCGGGCTTCTGACCGGCTCTCTTCTCGCCATCGCCCGTGTCGCAGGGGAGACGGCGCCGCTCCTCTTCGTCTGCTCGCTCGGCACGGCCACGGTCTCCACCGATGTCAGCCACGCCGTTTCCTCCCTCCCGGTGACGATCTTCATCCTTTCTGAGCAACCGGCCCCCGCGGCGCACGATCAAGCGTGGGCGGCGGCACTCGTGCTGATCCTCTTCGTCCTGATTCTCAACGTGGTCGCGAGAGCGTTCCACGCCCGTTCCCGCAGGCGGATGCAATCGTGAATGCCCCGCCTCGAGGTTCTTTGCAAGGAGCCCTAGGATGAACCCTCAGACCCGAAACGAGACAATCGTGCCCGAATCTCAACCACAGCAAAGTTCGAGCGAAGGGGGCGAAACGGCCCCACGCGCTGCGCCCAACATCGCGGTGTCCGAAGCGGGCGACGCGCGATCCCACGTCGACCGGGGCGTCGGAACGATCGAGCTCAAGGGCCTGCATGCGTACTACGGCTCGAACCATGCCGTAAGGGGCGTGGACCTCAGGTTCTACTCTGGCGTCGTCACGGCGATCATCGGACCGTCGGGCTGCGGCAAGTCGACGATGGTGCGCTGCATCAACCGCATGCACGAGGAAATCCCAAGTGCCCGTGCCGAGGGCGAGGTGTTGCTTGATGGATTCGACCTCTATGCCTCGAACGTCGATGTAGTCGCCGTGCGGCGCTCGATCGGGATGGTCTTCCAGAAGCCCAATCCGTTCCCCACGATGTCGATCATCGACAACGTCACCGCAGGCCTTCGGCTGGGCGGCGCGCCGCGTGGCGAGATGGATGAGAAGGCCGAGGAGGCGCTGCGCGGCGCCGGCCTCTGGGACGAGGTCAAGGACCGGCTCGGCAAGGCCGGCGGCGGTCTCTCCGGCGGCCAGCAGCAGCGCCTCTGCATCGCGCGGGCGCTGGCGGTGGACCCCGAGGTGATCCTGATGGACGAGCCCTGCTCGGCTCTCGATCCAGTGGCAACCCTGCGGATCGAGGAGCTGATCGGAGAGCTCAAGAGCCGGGTCACGATCGTGATCGTCACCCACAACATGCAGCAGGCGGCGCGGGTCGCCGACACCACCGCGTTCATGCTCAACGGCGAGATGATCGAAGTCGGCGAGACGGAGAAGATGTTCACCAACCCCGACGACGACCGTACCGAGCAGTACGTGACCGGGAAGTTCGGCTGATGCACGACCAGACAAGAGTCCAGTACCGGGAGGATCTTGCGACCCTCGAGCAGCGCGGCCTGGAGGGCCTGGACATGGTGGTCACGGCGCTCGACCGTACCCTCGAGGCGGCCGAGCACGCCGACATCGAGCTCGCCGAGCTGGTGATCGCCGACGACGACCGAATCGACGGCCGCTACCTGGAGGTCCACCAGGAGCTGATCACCATGCTCGCCACGCAGTCGCCGGTGGCCACCGATCTGCGGCTGATCTCGGCCCTGCTGCACGTGATGAAGAGCATCGAGCGGATGGGCGACCAGTGCGTGAACATCGCCAAGCTGATCCCCCTCTCGGGCACCGAGCCTCCGATCGACGAAGAGATGCTGAAGCGGATCGTGATGATGGGCAAGCAGTCCCGGACCCTGATCAACCAGTCCAAGCGCGCGTTCGCGGACCGCGATGTCGACATGGCTCGTGACCTGGTGCGCCAGGACGACGTCGTCGACAACCTCAATCGCGAATGCTTCCGGCTCGCGATCCAGATCGGCGACGAACCCGACCGCCGCGAATGGGCGATGACGATGATGCTCGCGGCCCGCTCGCTGGAGCGGATCGGTGACAATGCCGTCGACATCGGCGAGCAGGTCGCCTATGTGGTCACAGGGCTGTTCCAGGAGTTCGAGGACGCCTCGCGCCCCGGCCTGGCGCCGGTCGAGGCGCCGCAATAGCGTTCCGGTCGCGGAGAAGCCCTAGGCAGGGACGGTCGCAGCCCCCAGCTTTTCGCCGGCTGCGGCGAACAGTTCGTCCGGGGTACCGCGGTGGGGGGGATGGACCTCGAGCATCAGCGGAGCGGCGTGATCGTGGAGCCACGGCGCCAGCTCAGCCCAGGGAAGCGTCCCGCGGCCCGGCGCCAGGTGCAGGTCGAGGCAGAGCGGGTCCAGCTCTGGGGCCGGAGGTGCTCCCCGGCGGGCGCCGAGGTTGTCGTGGAGGTGGAAGAGCGCGACGCAGTCCAGCACCGGCTCGATCAGCTCGGCGAGGTCGGAGTGGCGCAAGTCGCTGACCACGTGGGCGTGCCCGAGGTCGAGGCAGAGGCCGAGCGCAGGCGAGCTGAGCCGGTGCACGAGCGTGCGCAGCACCATCGGCGTGTGCGAGAGGTGCTCGGGTCCGGGATAGAAGGGGGCCAGATTCTCGAGCGCGATCAGGATGCCGAGCTGGTCGGCGCGGGCAGCGAGCCGCCCCAGCGAGCGCGTCTCGGCGAGCTGCGGATCCTGGCTGGCTGGCTCGTCGGGGAGGTCGCGGGCGTGGTAGACGACGATCCGGGCCCCGATCCCGGCCGCGAACTCGAGCAGCCCGTAGAAGCTGCGGTCTGCGCGCGCCGAGCCGGCGCGCAGGCCGGTCGGCGCGTGGACAATCGCCTCCAGCTCGGTCGTCTGCAGTGCCGCTGCGGTGGCGTGGGCAAAGGTCTGGCAGTCGCGCCGGCTGGCGAGAATCGACTGCGGGGGCGACGGAATCTGGACCCATCCGAAGCCGCCGGCCTCGATTCCCTTCAGCAGCGGGGCCGCCGGCCACCATCCCTGGGGGACGTTGAGACCAAATCGGCCATGAGGTGCATCCGCGGTCACTTCTGTCCGCATTTTCCGCAGGACGCCCGGCCTGGAGTCAATATTGCGTGAAATCCCTGTAAACGAGGTGTTTACGGGTCCAGTAAGCGGATCGGGCATCCGTTTCCTCTGAGATCATGAAAGACCCCGCCTCGATGCTCTGCGCCGCAATCGACATCGGCTCGAACACGACGCGCGTGCTCGTTGCCGAGCCGCGCGAGGGTCAGCTGAACAAGGTCATGGAGCAGCGCGCCTACACGCGTGTAGGCAAGGCGACCGGCAAGGACGGCACGATCGAGCAGGCGATGATCCACGAGGTCGGCGAGGTCGTCGCGACCCAGGTGCGCCTGGCAGAGGAGCTCGGGGCCGAGGTGATCAAGGCGGTGGCGACGGCGGCGATCCGCGAGTCGCGCAATCGCGACGAGGTCGTGCAGGCGGTCGGCGAGGTATCCGGCGTTGAGATCGAGGTGCTCGACGAGGAAGAGGAGGGCCGGCTGGCCTTCCTCGGCGCCACCAAGACGCTCGGTCATCGCGCCGAGGGCCGCATCGCGGTCGTCGACGTCGGCGGCGGCTCGAGCGAGATCGTCCTCGGGACGGTGGCCGAGGGGGCCGACAAGGTGCACTCGTTTCCGATCGGCTCCGGCGCCCTTGCCGACGAGCTGCTGAAGGGCGATCCGCCCTCGGCTTCGGAGCTGCGCAAGGTGCGCGACTTCATCAACGACTTCTTCGAGGGGATCGAGGTCGAGCAGCCCGACCAGGCGGTCGCGGTCGGCGGCAGCGCCACCTCGATGCGGCGCCTGGTCGGCGCCGTGCTCGAGTACGAGACCCTGGAGCGGGGGGTGCGGGTGCTCTCGGGAGACCCGATCGACGAGGTCGCGCGGCGCTTCGAGCTCGATCCGCGCCGGGTGCGGATCCTGCCCACCGGCGTGCTGCTGCTGGAGAAGATCTCCGAGCTGCTCGGCCAGCCGCTGCAGATCGGCAAGGGCGGCCTGCGCGAGGGCATCATCCTCGACCTGCTCAACGGCAGCATCAACGACGGCCCGCGCCAGAAGCTCGCCGCCTAGCCTCCCCCCGCGGGCGCCAATGCGGGAGCCACCTGACTTCGTTGCCGAGTCCGACTTTCTGCGCGGCGCCTATGAGCTCGCGCGCTCGGCCCACCATGGTCCGGCCCGCGAGGGGGATACCGAGATCGAGCATCCGGTCGCCGTCGCAACGGTTCTGCAGGACAACGGCTTCGACGAGCACGTGGTCGCCGCGGCCCTGCTGCACGACGTCGTCGAGGACACCGCCCTCGACGTCGGCACGATCTCGGACCGCTTCGGACCCGACGTAGCCGGCCTGGTAGCCGAGATGACCGAGGACGCCGGCATCGAGCCCTACGAGGCGCGCAAGGCCGAGCACCGCTCCAGGGTCAGCCACGACCGCCGCGCGGCGGCGATCTACGGCGCCGACAAGCTTGCGACGACCAAGGGCCTGGCTGGCCCGGAGGAGGTTCCCGCGCAGAAGCTCGAGCACTACCGCCAGACCCTGAGGACGCTCTGCGAGACCCATCCCGACCTTCCGTTCCTTGCTCAATTGCGGGAAGAGCTGGACCGCTTGGTCGACGGCCGCGGCTGAAATAGCCTTACGTCCATGGCCAAGGCGCGCGACGTGCTGGGTCTGCACAGCGACGATTCCTTCGGGAGCGTCGCGGCGCGGGTGGTCAGCGCCCGCGCCGACGAGCTGCTCGAGTACTCGAGCGAGGCGCTCGACGTGGGCAAGATCGAGGGTCTGCACGACATGCGGGTTGCCAGCCGCCGCCTGCGCGCGGCGATGGAGGTCTTCGAGCCCTGCTTTCCCCGCAAGCGCTTCCGGGCGGCGCTGAAGGAGGTCAAGGCGATCGCCGACGCTCTCGGCGCGCGCCGCGACCGCGATGTCTCGATCGCGGCACTGGTCGACTTCGGCGAGAAGCTGACCGCGGCTGACCGCCACGGCGTGCTGGTGATCATCGACCGCCTGCGCGACGAACAGACGCTGGCCAACGACCGGCTGGCGCCGTTCGTCGGCCAGCGGAGACTGGCCGACCTGCGCGAGGAGATCGGGGCGCTGGCGGCGGCGGCGGAGCGGAGGGCGGCATGAAGGCGCGCAAGGTCGCCAAGCTCGATCCGGCGGGGCCCCTGGACCGCAATGCGGCCCGGATCATCCGCGCCCGCCTGCAGGAGCTCTGCTCCTTCGCGCCCGCGGCACTGTCCACCGACGCGACCGTCGCCCAGCACGACATGCGGATCGCCGCCAAGCGGCTGCGCTACGTGATCGAAGTGACGGGCTTCTGCTTCGGCAAGCCGGCCGATGCCGCCCGCCGGCGCGCCCGCGAGCTTCAGGACCTGCTGGGCGAGATCCACGACTGCGACGTGATGCTGCCCCGGGTCCTGGACGAGATCGAGCGCCTGCGGGCCGATGACGTCCGCGCGGTGCTGCTGAGGTCCGGCGGCGCCGACGACCTCGAGCCGGGGCTGGTCGCCGAAGCTCCCAACCGTGCTGCCTATCGTGGCCTCGAGCTGCTCGCGGTGCACCTGCGGGCGCGGCGCTCGCTGCTCTTCGAGCGCTTCCGCGACTCCTGGCAGACGCAGGGCGGCAGGGCGGTCTGGGCCGAGCTCGAGAGCGCGGTGGAGGCGAAGCTGCCCGAGGCCGAGCGCCGGCCCAAGGCGCCTTCACAGTCCCTTCACCAGCCGTTCCCCACCCGTTAACCGGATTCCCGCAAGCTGCGGGGAAGCTGGTGGCGACAGCAACGAATACGAGAGGGGACACCGATGACCTCTACGACCGCCAAGGTCGACCTGCACTGCCACTCGACCGCTTCGGAGCGCTCCAAGCTCGGCGTCCAGCGCTCGCTGGGACTGCCGGAGTGCGCCACTGCGCCGGGCGAGGTCTACGAGCTCGCCAAGAGGCGCGGGATGGACTTCGTGACGATCACCGATCACGACACGATCGAGGGCTGTCTCGAGCTCGCCGATCGCGAGGACTGCTTCATCTCCGAGGAGCTCACGGCCTGGTTCGCGGGCGAGCCGCACGCCGTGCACGTGCTCTGTTACGGGATCACGCCCGACGACCACGAGTGGCTGCAGGCCCACTCCGGTGACGTCGAGGCATGCGCCGCCTATCTGCACCGGCGCGAAATCACCTGCGCCCTGGCCCATCCCTTCTACTCGGTCGAGCAGCCGCTGCAGCATCGCCACCGCCGCCGCCTCGCCGAGCTGTTTCCGATCTGGGAGGTCCGCAACGGCTCCCGGGCCCGGGAGCTCAACATGCCGGCCGCGGTCTACATCGATACCCAGGGCGGTACGGGGATCGGCGGCTCCGACGACCACGCCGGGGTCGACATCGGCCGCACCTTCACCGAGACGCCGACGGCAGACACGCCGGAAGAGTTTCTGCGCCACCTCCGGGCCGGAGAAGCCGAGGCCTGCGGCAAGCAGGGCAGCGCCGCAAAATGGGCCCACGCGGCGATCGCGCTCGGGATCCGCGCCGAGGCTGCGGCGGCGGCGCAGCCGGGCGCCAACGGCCACGGCAAGCCTGGGCCGGACCCCGCCTCGGTGTTGAAGATCGCCGAGCGGGTGATGAGCGAGGGGGGCGACCGCAGCGGCGGCGACAGCCTCGACCTCGGTCCCGAGCATGCCCACGCGCTGCTTGCCGGCTGGCTCGCCTCGATGGGAATCCAGAGCGGGCATGAGCTGATCGCCCTGATGCAGGCCGAGAACTTCAGCCACGGCGAGCTCGCGCGGCGGGCGCGGCGGATCCACGAGCGCGCCCTTGGCGAGGCGGTTGCATCCGGCGCCGAGGCGATCAGCCGCGGCGAGTACGGCGCCGCCGCGGCGCAGCTCTTTGCCGCCTGCCTGCCGATCATTCCCTACGTGCCGGCGGGGGCCTTCCTCGCCTCCGAGAAGGCAAAGCTCGCGGGGCGCGACGGAGAGCCGCCCCGGATCGCCATCGTCGCCGACGGGATCGCCTCGATGCACGGCGTGACCCACACCCTCGAGCAACTGCGCGAGCGAGGGGTGCCGGGCTTCGAGGTCGAGGTGATCGGCACCGACCCGCACGTCGACCGCCGGCTTCCGGCCGCCGCCGAGGTCGAGGTTCCCTTCTACGAGGGGCTGCGACTCGGCTTCCCCGACCTTCCGGCCGTGGTCGACGTCCTGGCCGAGGGCCGCTACGACGCCGTCCACCTGACCTCGCCGGGCCCCTCCTGTCTCGCGGCCGGTTTGGTCGCCCGGATCATGGGACTGCCGATAGTCGCCAGCCACCACACCGACTTCGCCTCATACACGGCATTGCGGACCGGCGACGAGGGACTGGCCGGGGGTGTCCAGCTGGCACTCGGCGTTCTCTTCCGCGCCTGCACGCGGGTCCTCTCCCCAGGGCCCGCCGCTGATCGCAGCCTGACCGCGATGGGGGTCGAAGCGCGGCGGATCGGCCGCTGGCAGCGCGGCGTCGACACCGATCGCTTCAACCCCGGCCGCCGCGATCCCGCGGGCCTACCCGGCGAGCTGCGGGTGCTCTACGCGGGCCGGCTGACGAAGGAGAAGGGGGTCGACCTGCTTGCCGAGTCGTTTCTGCGCGCCCGCCGGATCGACCCCCGGCTGCACCTGCTGCTCGCCGGCGGCGGCCCCGAGGAGGCCCAGCTGCGGGCCCAACTCGGCGATCAGGCCAGCTTCCTCGGCTGGCTCGGCGGCGAGGAGCTGGCGCGCGTCTACGCGAGCTGCGACGTCTTTCTGTTCTGCAGCAGCACCGACACCTACGGCCAGGCGATCGTCGAGGCGCAGGCAAGCGGCCTGCCGGCGGTCGCCGTCGCCGAGGGCGGCCCCGCATCGTTGATAGCCGACCGCGAGACCGGGCTGCTCTGCCCGGCCGACTCGGAGCGGCTCGCCGGGGCCCTGCTGCTGCTCGCCTCTTCGCCGCCGCAGCGGCGCCGGCTTGCGACGGCGGCCCTGGAAGCTGCCCGCAGCCGCCCCTGGGAGACGGCGATCGGGCAGCTGGCCGCCGGCTACCGGGCGGCGCTCGCGGAGCCTCCGCTCGAAGCCAGGCATGCCCTGGCCAGTGCCGCCTGATCCGAACGCCGGTTTTCACCGCCTCCGGCGCGCCTAGCTACGATGGAGCCACCTCTTCCGGGGGGCAGGGGCCGGGACGAGGCGGGGCAACCGATGCTCGAAGAGACGACGCAGCAGCCACCCACCCAGCCCGCAGAGCAAGGCGGTCAGGCTGCGGCCGACCTCGAGGATCCGTCCCTCTACTTCAACCGCGAGCTCTCCTGGCTCGACTTCAACCAGCGCGTCCTCGAGCTGGCCGAGGACCCCTCGGTCCCGCTCTTGGAGCGGGTCCGGTTCTGCGCCATCTACTCCTCCAATCTGGACGAGTACTTCATGGTCAGGGTCGCCGGGCTCACCGACCAGATTGAGGCCGGTATCGACGCCCGCGGGGCCGACGACCTCAGCCCCAAAGACCAGCTCGACGCGATCAGCGCCCGGGTTGCCGAGCTCGACCGCCGCCAGCACCACTGCTTCCAGGGAACCCTGCGCCCGGCCCTGGCCGAGCAGGGCATTCGCATCGTCGAACTGGAGACGGCAAGCCCCGAGGAGCGGGAGGAGATCCAGACCCGCTTTCACGACCAGGTATTTCCCGCCCTGACGCCGCTGGTGATCGGGCTTGGACGGCCCTTCCCCTACATCTCCAACCTCTCGCTCAGCCTCGCCGTGCTGCTCAAGGACCCCGAGGCCGAGACCGAGGTGATCGCGCGGGTCAAGGTCCCGAAGGAGCTGCTGCGGCGCTTTCTCTCGATCGGCGACGGCCCCACCCTGGTCCCGCTCGAGGAGGTGATCGCCGGCAACCTCGACGCGCTGTTCCCCGGCACCGAGGTCCTCGACTACGGCTTCTTCAAGGTCACCCGCGACGCCGACTTCACGATCTCCGACGAGGCCGACGACCTCCTGCAGGCGGTCCAGGACGAGCTGCGGCGGCGGCGCTTCGGCGAGGTCCTGAGGCTGGAGATATCGGCCGGGATGAATCCGAAGCTGCGCAGCCAGCTGACCGAGGCGCTGCGGCTCGAGGAGCGCGAGGTCTACGAGGCCGAGGGCATGCTCGACCTCGCCGACCTGGTCGATATCGCCGACGTCTCCGGTCACCGCGAGCTTCGCTTCCCGACCTGGAGCCCGACCACCCAGCCGCGTCTGCAGGGCGATGAGGGGGAGGACGTGAACATGTTCGGCGTCATCCGCCAGGGCGACGTTCTCGTCCATCACCCCTACGACTCCTTCTCGACCTCGGTCGAGCACTTCGTCGACCAGGCCGTCGCGGACCCCGATGTGCTGGCGATCAAGCAGACCGTGTACAGGACCAGCGATACCTCGCCCCTCGTGCCGGCGTTGATCCGCGCCTCTGAGCGCGGCAAGCAGGCAGTCTGCATGGTGGAGCTGAAGGCCCGCTTCGACGAGGAGGCCAACATCCAGTGGGCGAAGGCGATGGAGGAGGCCGGCGTGCACGTCGTCTACGGGATCCCGGGCCTGAAGACCCACGTCAAGGCCATCCTCGTGGCCCGCCGCGAGGGCGACAGCGTCCGCCACTACGTCCACATCGGGACCGGCAACTACAACCCCAAGACCGCCCGCCTCTACACCGATTTCGGCCTCTTCACCGCCGACCAGGACATCGGTGCCGACGTCGCCGAGATGTTCAACTTCATCACCGGCTACGGGCGCCCGTCCGACTACCGCAAGGTCCTCGTCTCGCCGACCACGCTGCGCAAGCGCATCCGCGAGGAGATCGAGCGCACGATCGAGGTCAAGCGGCGCGGCGGCCAGGCCCGGATCGCGATGAAGATGAACGCGCTCGTCGACGCGCGCAAGATCAGAGCCCTCTATGAGGCCTCCCAGGCCGGGGTCCAGGTCGACCTCAATATCCGCGGCATCTGCTGCCTGCGCCCTGGGATCCCCGGGATCTCGGAGAACATCAAGGTGCAATCGGTCGTCGGGCGCTACCTCGAGCACTCGCGGGTATTCGCCTTCCAGCGCGATGGCGAGACCTCGGTCTACATGGGCTCGGCCGACCTGATGCCGCGCAACCTCGACCACCGCGTCGAGCTCGTGACCCCGGTCGAAGACCCGACCCTGCGCGACGAGATGGTCGACGTCGTCGAGCGCTCGCTGGCCGACAACACCAACTCCTGGAGCCTCGACGCGGACGGGCGCTGGACCCGCCGCGAGCCCGGCGACGAGGAGCCGCGCAACGTGCAGGCCGAGCTGCACGAGTGGCACGAGGCACGGGCGGCCGAGCATCTGGCCGCCGGCAGCGAGTAGCTTTCCGCCCGCATGCCTCGTCTCTCCCTGCTGCCGCGCGACCGCACCTTCTTTGACCTCTTCATCGAGTCCGGGCACAACACGCTCCACACTGCGCGCCTCCTCGACGAGATGATGCGCAGCTGGCCCGACGACGGCGGCCTCGCCCGCGACATCCTCAAGGCCGAGCAGGAGGGCGACCGGATCACCCACAACATCGTCCAGCGCCTCAACTCGACCTTCGTCACCCCGATCGACCGCGAGGACATCTTCGGCCTGGCGACGCAGATGGACGACATCGTCGACTACACCGAAGAGGTCGCCGACTTCATGGGGCTCTACCGCATTGAAGCGCCGATGGACCAGGCGCTGGGGCTGACCGAGGTGCTGCTGAAGTCATGCGAGCAGCTCTACGGGCTGCTCCAGAACTTGCGCGGCTTCAAGGACCTGGACCACTACTGGATCGAGATCCACCGGCTCGAGAACGACGGCGACCGGATCTATCGCGACGCGGTGGCCTCGCTGTTCTCGAACGGGATCGACCCGATGGTCGTGATCCGTTGGCGGGACTTGTTCCTGAGGCTCGAGCGCGCTATCGACGCGACCGAAACCTCGGCGTCCATCATCGAGGGCATCGTCATCAAGAACAGCTAGCGCCTGTGCACAGCGACCTGATCCTGGTCATCGTCGTCGCGACGGCGCTGGCCTTCGACTTCACCAACGGCTTCCACGACACCGCCAACGTCGTCGCGACGACGATCTCGACCGGGGCGGCGGCGCCGCGGGTGGCGATCGGGCTCGCCTCGCTGCTCAACTTCGCCGGTGCCTTCATCTCGCTGCAGGTCGCGGCGACGGTGGCCAACGACGTGGTCGACATCGGCTCCGATCCCGGCTCGCTGAACATCGTCTTCGCCGGGCTGGTCGGGGCGATCGCCTGGAACCTGATCACCTGGTATTTCGGCCTTCCCTCCTCCAGCTCGCACGCGCTGATCGGCGGTGTCGTCGGCTCCACGGTGGCGGCGCTTGGCACCGGCGCGGTCCTCACCGACGGTCTCTTCGGCAAGGTCCTGATCCCCGCCGTCGTGGCGCCGATCCTCGCCTTCTTCGTCGCCGGGATCGCGATCGCATTCGTCTACCGGATCGTCGGAAAGCTGCGGCCCGGGCCGGTGACGCGCGGCTTTCGCTTCGGGCAGGTGATCTCGGGCGGGATGCTGGCTCTTGCGCACGGCACCAACGACGCCCAGAAGACGATGGGAGTCATCACCCTGGCGCTGATCGCCAACGGCAGCCTCTCCGAGTCCGCCGGGACGCCGTTCTGGGTCGTCGCCTCGAGCGCCACCGCGATCGCCCTCGGCACATACAGCGGCGGCTGGCGGATCATCCGCACCACCGGCAGTCGGATCATCAAGATGGACACCGCCCAGGGCTTCTCGGCCCAGGGGGCGGGGGCGGCGGTGATCCTGGCCTCGACCCACTTCGGGTTTCCGCTCTCGACCACCCACGTGATCAACGGCGGCGTCATGGGCGCCGGCGCCGGGAAGCGGGTCTCGGCGGTGCGCTGGGGGGTGGCGGGCAACATCGTCGTCGCCTGGGTCCTGACCCTGCCGGCCGCCGCCGCGATCGGGGCGGCGACCTACGGCGCGACGAGGATCTTCGGCACCGGGGCGCTGGGGCCGCTGCTCGTCGCCCTGCTGGGGATCTCGCTCGTCACCGCAGCGGTCGGCCGCCGCCAGCAGCAGGGCTCGCCGGTGCCGGCATCGTGATGGTGTTGGCAAAAATTCTTCAGACCCAGGACCTGCTGGAAACGGTGGCGGCCTCCGTGATCGCGGGGGTCGGGGTGGCGATCGTGTTCTCGATCGCCGTCTACGGGGCGACCCGCTTCGCCGATCTCAACCGCGACGACAGGCCGGCCGCCGCGGCCGCCGCGATCGTCACCGCTCTGCTCGCCTTCGCCGTCTGTGTCGCCGGGGTCGTGTTCGGCATCATCGTGATGACCAGCAAGTAGTGGCTCCGCCCTAGAATCTCTGCCATGCGCCGCCTGCGGCTGCTCCGCAACATCGTCATCCTGCTGCTGATCTCCGCCGTCGTCGCCTTCGCGCCCGGCGGTGGCAACGGGGCTCAAACGGTGCTGACCGCGCTGACGATGGGCTTTCTGGTCGCGATCGTCGCCCTCGTCTACGGGCTCTACCGCCAGAACCAGCTCACCCTGGCGGCGCTCACCGACGCCCGCCGGGCGATCCTCTTCGGCGCCCTGGGCCTGATCGCACTGCTGATCGCCGGCACCGACGAGTTCTTCGGCTCCGGTGGCGGCACGCTGGCCTGGGTGCTGCTTCTGGGCGTCGCCGTGGCGGCGATCTGGCGCATCTGGGTCGAGGCGAACAGCTACTAGGCCGCCACACGTTCCTGAAGCCGGACTCGCCAATCGCGAACGCCGGTCTAGGCTGGCGGGTGAGATGAAACGGCAATGAGCGCCTCCGGCCCTGGCAGCGAGTCCTGTAGCGCCTGCGGTGCGTCCAACGCCTCCGGCTCCCGCTTCTGCGGGGCCTGCGGCGCCAGCCTCGCCCAATCCGAACCCTGCCCACGATGCGGGGCCGAGAATCCGGCCGGCCAGTCGTTCTGCAACTCCTGCGGCGAGCGCCTCGAGGGCGCAGTGGCCGCAGACGAATCCCCCCGGAGCGCGAAGCAAACCGAGGCCGACGGCGAGCGCAAGCAGGTGACTGTTCTCTTCGCCGACGTCAAGGGCTCGATGGACCTGGCCGAGCAGATCGATCCCGAGGAGTGGCGCCAGATCATGCAGCGCTTCTTCTCGCTTCTCTCCGACGGCGTCCGCCGCTTCGAGGGAACGGTCGACAAGTTCACCGGCGACGGGATCATGGCGTTGTTCGGGGCGCCGATTGCGCACGAGGACCACGCTTCCCGGGCCTGCTTCGCCGCCCTTCATATCGGCGAGCTGGTCGGCGCCTACGCAACCGAGTTGCGTCGCGGCCCTGGGCTCAACTTCTCGGTTCGGATCGGAATCAACTCGGGCGAGGTCGTGGCGGGGGCGATGGGCGAAGACCACGAACCGGAGTACACCGCGGTCGGGCACACGGTCGGGCTGGCACAGCGAATGGAAGCCCTTGCCGAGCCGGGCAAGGCCTATCTCACCGAGCACACAGCGAAGCTTGCGGAGGGCTACCTCGAGCTCAGGGACCTGGGCGAGTTCGACGTCAAGGGCGCCAGCCGCCCGATCGGCGTCTTCGAGCTGGTCGGTGTCGGGCGCGCCCGGTCGCGCCTTGACCTCTCACGCGAGCGGGGCCTGTCCAATTTCGTTGGGCGAGCGGACGAGATGGCGGTGCTGGAGGAGGCGTTCGAGCAGGCCAGGCAGGGCCGCGGCGCGGTCATCGGGATCGTCGCCGAGCCGGGCGTCGGCAAGAGCAGGCTCTGCCACGAGTTCGCCGAGCACTGCAAGTCCCAGGGGGTCGATGTCTACGAGGCGCAGGCCCAGGCCCACGGCCAGGCGATCCCGTTCCTGCCGGTGCTGCAGATGCTGCGCGGCTACTTCGGGATCGAAGACCGAGATACCGACCGTGTCGCGCGCGAGAAGATCGCCGGGCGGCTGCTGCTGCTGGACCCCGACTTCGCCGACGACCTGCCGTTGATCTTCGATTTCCTCGCCGTGCCCGATCCCGAGCGCCCGGCTCCGTCGGCCAGCGCCGAGGCCCGCCAACGGCTGCTGCGGGGGGTGATCAGGCGCCTCTACCAGGTCCCGGGGCGCACCGATGTGGTCGTCAACCTGATCGAGGACCTGCACTGGATGGACGAGGGCAGCGAGGACTTCCTGGCCGAGATGGTCTCGGCCGTGGAGGGGACCGCGACCCTGGCGGTGGTCAACTTCCGGCCCGAGTACGAGGCCGACTGGACCGATTCCCCGGTCTACCGCCGCGTGCCGCTGGTGCCGCTCGGGCTCGAGTCGACCAAGGAGCTGATGGCCCACCTCGCCGGCAACGACCGTTCCCTGGACGGGCTCGGCGAGCTGATCCATGAGCGCACGGGCGGAAATCCCTTCTTCATCGAGGAAGTCGTGCGGGAGCTGGTCGAGGCGGGGAACCTGGAGGGCGAACGCGGCGGCTACCGGCTCACCAAGCCGGTGGGCGAGACCAAGGTCCCGGCGACGGTCCAGGTGATTCTTGCTGCGCGCATCGACCGCCTCGAGGCTGCCAAGGCCCTGCTCCAGGCGGCCGCGGTGATCGGCAGCGAAGTCCCCGAGCCCGCCCTGCGCCGCGTCGCCGGCCTCGACGACGAGGCGCTGGCGGAGGGGTTGAAGGAGCTGATCGGGGCGGGGTTCCTCTACGAGGCGGAGATCTACCCCGAGCGGGTGCTCGCCTTCAGCCACCCCCTGACCAGGGAGGTCGCCTACGGGTCCCAGCTCGGCAAGCAGCGAGCCGCCGCCCACGCCGCCACGGCCGCGGCGATGATCGACCTGAATCCAGCGCGCCACGACGAGCTGGCGGCGCTGATCGCCCAGCACCTCGAGCAGGGCGGCGAGACGCTGGAGGCCGCGCGCTGGAACGCCCGCGCCGCCCATTGGGCCGGATATGCCCATCCCCAGGACGCTCTTCGCCTCTGGACCAAGGTCTCCGATCTGACCTCGGAGCTGCCGGAGGACGACGAAACCTCTGCGCTCGGCGTCTCCTCACGGGTGCGGCAACTCGACTATGCCTGGCGGTTGGGCATGGAGACCGAACGGGTCGAGTCGCTCGCCAAGGAGGCGCGCGACATAGCGACCAGGACGGGGGATCTGCGCTCAATGACGCTGCTGCAGATGCTCGACTCTGCGCGTCCGGGTCTCGACGTGCATTGCGACGACTGGACCGCCTCCGTCGATCAGGCGATCGATCTCGCCGACCAGTCGGGTGACGGCACCCTGCGGGTGGCGATCCGCGCCGCCGGCGCCTACTCGTACCTGGTCGCCGGCGACTTCGACCACTGCGACCAGCTTCTCGACGAGGCGCTCGCCATGGCCGGTGATGATCACGGAGCCGGGGCGGGGATCATCATCGGCTGCCCATATGCCTGGGCACTGATGGCCAAGGCCGTGATTCGCCGCGACCGCGGCGAGTTCGACACCGGCGAAGAGCTGTTTGAGTCGGCGCTGAGGATCGCCGGCGAGCAGGGAGACCCGGAGACCGAAAGTTGGACCCGCGGCAATCTGGCGGGCCTGCTGGCTCTGCGTGGGGATCTCGACGGGGCGCTGGGGCTCGCCCAACGCAATTACGAGCTCACCGAGCGCCTGGGCGACGTTTTCTCACGCCATTGGGCACTGCTCTACCTCGGCTTGGTCCTGCTCGAACGGGCCGAGCCGCAGCAGGCGCTCGAATATCTTCAGCGCGCCGATGACGTGTACCGGGAGGCGATGAGCACCGGAGGAGAGGCGGAGGCGTGGCGGGCAGCGCTGATCGCCGAGGCGCTACTCGGCGTCGGCAGGGAAGCGGAGGCTCTGGAGCGGGCCGAGCATGGCGTCTTGGTCGCGCGGGATCGGGGGCTCATGTGGGCCCTGCCGCGGGCCCTGCGGGCAGTGGCCACGGCGCGCAACGCCACCGGTGGGACGGGCGCAAGCGAGCTGCTCGACGAAGCCGAAGCGGTCGCGACGGCGAATGGCCAGAGCGTCGAGCTGGAATCGATTCGCGGCGCGCGCGATGCCGTTGCCGCGAGCTCCGGCTAGCCGATTCCTGCGCGCAACTAGACACTCCGTCCGCGCCACCCGTGGCGCGGGCGCTGCGAGCCTGGCGCCATGCGTGGACGGGCAGCGGGTGGACGGTCGGGCGGCCAGCGGGGCGCTGTTTCCGTTGAGCTGGTGGCGACCCTGCCTTTCCTCGGCCTGGCGCTGCTCGCCGCTGCCCAGATAGCGATCGCCGGCGCGGCGCTGTGGTCGGCCGCCGTCGCCGCCCGCGCCGGTGCGAGGGCGGAGGCGGTCGGCGGAGCGCCGGAGCCGGCGGCGCGGCGGGCGCTGCCACCGCCGCTGCGCGATGGGGCGGAGGTCAGCGATCGCGACGGCGTCAGGGTGCGGGTGCGGGTTCCGGCGCTGCTGCCCGGGTTGCCACAGGTGGCCGTCGGCGCCGGCTCCTCACTGCAGAACGGCGATGCGGCCGGAAGCTGACGGCGGCCGGAACGAGCTGGGCCAGGCGACGGTCGAGCTGGTGTCTGCGCTCCCGGCCCTGCTTCTGGCCGCGTTCCTTGCCCTGCAGCTTCTCGCCGCCGGATTCGCCCTTACGCTCGCCGACGGTGCGGCCGAGGCGGGGGCGATGGCGCTGGCATCGGGGCGTCAAGCCGCCCCGGCCGCACGCGGGGCGCTTCCCGGTTGGGCGCGCGACCGCGCCTCGGTCGAGGTGCGCGGCGGCCGGGTCACGGTGCAGGTCAGGCCGCCCTCGCCACTCGGCCTGCTCGCCGGTCCGCTGAAGCTTCACTCCTCGGCCTGGGTGCGGAGGCCGGGTTGAGGCCGCCGGTGCTGCTGGTCACCGCGACCCCGGGAGCCCGCGGCTCCGAGGCGCTGGCGGCGGCGCTCGCCGTCGCGGCCGCCGATGAGCAGCGGGCGTCGATCGTCGCCGAGCTCGCCGTCGCGCACCGCCCGCGGCGCCCGACGCTGCTCGCCTCCCCGGCCGCCCGGGGTGCCGAGGCCGCCCTGGGTGGGACCGGCGCCGGCGCTGCGGCCCGGGGCCTGGTCTGCAGCTATGCCGCCGGGCAGGGGGAGGAGGGCCTGCAGCTCACGGCCGAGGCTCTCGCCGCGGTTCCCGAGTGCTGCGCCTGGGTCATTCGCCTCGAGCAGGATCTATGGCAGCCGGCGCTCGAGCATCCCGGCCTGCGAGCGAGCGCAGCGCTGATCCGGGCCGAGCTGCCCCGCGACCGCTCCCTGGCCTCGCTCGCCGTGCGCGACCTTCGTGCCCGCGGGCTGCGGGCTCGGATCGCGAAGCGTCCGCTCGGCTGGGCGGCCGGAAGGCGGGCCTTGGCGGGGGTCCGGATCGGCGGCGCCGACGAGGCCCGCCTGCGGCGCTGGACGCGGCTGCTGCTGACGCCGGCGGCGCGGCCTCAGGCGGACGCCGGGGGCGCCGCAGGCGCCGCTGGGATTGCCGAGATCTGGGAGGAGAGCGGCGGCGCCTTGCCCCGGCGCACGACCTCGAACTGGGCCATCAGGCCGTGATCCTCGTGATCGAGCATGTGGCAGTGGATCACGAACCTGCCGGGGAAGTCGGTGAAGTGCGCGGAGAGCAGCAGCGTCTCGTGGGGGTTGATGAAGAAGGTTTCCTTGAGGCAGTCCTCCCACGGCTTCGGCCGCTTGCCGTCGCGGGCCAGCATGTACCAGTCGGTGCTGTGCATGTGGATCATGTGCGAGACGGCGGTCCGGTTCGTGATCTCCCAGGTCTCGACCGTGCCGAGCTCGGGGTAGGCCTGCGAGTGGGCCGGGTTGAAGGTCCGGCCGTTGATCAGCCAGGTCGTCCTGAAGGCGCCGCCGACGGTGATCACGAAGCGGCGGTCGGGCTTCTTGCTCGCCCGCCGGGTCCAATGGGGCAGCGGCCGCAGCCGCTTCGGGACCCGGGTCGAGTCGGGCACCCGCGGTCCGACCTGGAACTGCATCAGCGGGCCGACGTAGGGCCGCGCCCCGAGCGAGTGGACGCCGTCGTGGCGCGGTCCGCTTCGCAGCTCGACCGAACTGCCGGCCGCGGCGGCGAAGTCGACCACTACCTCGAGCCGCTCGGCCGGGCCCACCAGCACCTCGTTGCGCGGAACCGACTTCGGCATCAGGCCACTGTCGCTGGCGATCTGGACCAGCTTGGCGCCGTTGGAGAGGAAGAGGTTGTAGGAGCGAAACTGCGACGCGTTGAGGAAGCGCAGCCGGTAGCGCTGTCCGGAGACGCGATGGAAGGGCATGTGGGCGCCGTTGACGAGCACCGTCTTGGCGCTGATCCCGTCGAAAGGCGGGCGCTGCTCGCCGAACGGGTCGGTGAGCTGGTTGTGCTTGTCGAAGGAGCGGTCGACGATCATCAGCGGGATGTCGCGGTCTCCGTCCGGCAGCGGCATTGAGCGGTCGAACTCGTCGTCGATGATCCACATCCCCGCCAGCCCGTGCCAGACGTTGCGGGCCGTATGGTCGAGGCGGTGGTCGTGGTACCACTGGAAAGCCGAACGCTCCGGCCGGCCGTCCTCGACCAGGGGGTAGTGGTACGTGCGCTTCCGACCCGGCTCGATCAGGTACTCGTTGCCTGACTCGCGGGCGCTGAGGCCGCGGGCGATGCCTCCGCACCAGCGCGAGAATGGGTGGGCCTTGGTCAGCCCGCCCGGCTGGCCATCGTCGGCCTCGGGGCTGTGCCCGCCATGCAGGTGAACCGTCATCTCGCCGACCTTCTTCGGCAGCCGGTGCTCGAAGGTGACCTTGGTCGGCCGCCCCGACTTGCGCCTGATCGTCGGACCGGGGAAGGTGCCGCCGTAGGTCCACATCCGCGTCTTCGGTCCCGGCAGCACCTGGACCTCGGCCTCGCGGATCGGGATTCGCAGGTCGTCGCCGTGCAGGACCTTCGGAATCGGCAGCGCCCGCTGGAAGGTCTGCGCCGCCAGCGCTCGCGGTGCCCCGTCGCCGATCCCCAGCAGACCGGAGCGGCGCAGGCTGGGAGGCAGCAGAACGGCGAGCGCTCCTCCGCCCACCAGGCCGAGGAACGCTCGCCGCTTCAGTCGTGCTGAATCTTCAGGCACGAGCTCGGTGTGCCCTGCGCCGCTAGGTGCCAGGCGCCAGCACCGTGATCTTGCCGTGCATGAACGGATGAATCGCGCACTGGAAGTACAGCGTCTTCGGTCCGGTCGACGCGTCAGCCGAGACGATCTGCACGAACGAGGTGTTCGGCTTCTCGCCGGTGAACCAGGAATCTCCCTTGGCGTGCAAGCTGCCCATCGTGTCCCAGCCGGGCAGACCCGCCTCGGCGGGATTGCGCTGGACGCCGCCGTTCGGGGTCACGCCGTGCCAGCCGGCGATCGCCTTGCAGATGTGCTTGTGGGAGAAACAGACCTTCCTGGCGTGCTTGGTCTTCGGGACCGAGCCCTTCGTGATCAGCGAAAAGGTGTGCGGCCCAATCTGGTGCGGGTTTGTCTTGTTGTCGATCTCCAAGTAGTCGCCCTGATGCACCGTCGCCGGCGCGACGAACTTTGGAAGCCCGTGCTTCATCTTGATCGTGACCGTGTCGACCGTCGCGCCGGGCGGGACCACGTCACCGCTCGGTGCACCGCTTGCGAGGGTGGGAAGGACCGCTACTACCGCGACCGCTGCCACCGCCCCTGCCAGGACCCTGAATCTGCTCTTCATCGGATTGCGATTCCTTTCTTCGCCACGCCCCATCCGGCGTGCTTTTGGACGGCGTTTTGTAGAGCTCCCCTCCCCGAACACCCCACCGTCGTTGTCGATGCGGCGCGGGACTCTAACACCGCGGCGGGGCGGAGAAAGGCCGATTTTTGGCTCTGTAATGAGAATTCGGTAGCCGTCGGCCGGAGTTTCGGCTCCCCCCGCGCGCCCTGCGTGCACCCGGCTCGGCGAGGGTCGGCGCATGGACCACCGGCATCCGGCCGACCGCGTTTCGGGCCAGGCGATCCCCGCCGTGATCGGCGGCATCGCGATCCTGCTGATCGCCGCCCTCGCGGTTGCTTCGATCGCCGGCGCCCTGACCGGAAAGGGGCGCCTCCAGCGCGCCGCCGACCTGGCGGCGCTGTCGGCGGCGCGTTCGATGCGCGACCAGCTGCCGCGCCTGACGGCGCCGCCGCGGCTCCCCGGCGGCGCCCCGAACCCCTTCCACATCGATCGCCCTGCCTACCTGGCGGCCGCCCGCACGGCCGCGCTCGAGGCGGCGCGCGCCAACGGCGCCGATCCGCGGCGGCTGCGGATCGCGTTTCCCGGCGCCGGCGCCTTCCCGCCCGTGCGGGTCAGGGTCAGCGTCACCGGCGAGCTGGTCCCGGTTGCGGGCCGTGAAGCCTTGGGTGACCGGCGCGAGGTCGTCGCCTACGCGGTCGCCGAGGCGGCGCCGGGTGCCGGCGGAGAGGGGGACATGCCGGCGCAGGCGAGCGGTGGCGGCTACTCGGGCCGGCTCGCCTACCGCAACGGCGAGGGAATGCGCCCCGACGTCGCCGCGGCCTACGATCGCATTGCGGCGGCCGCCCGGCGCGCCGGCATCACCCTCACCGTCGTCTCCGGCTTTCGCTCCGATGCCGAACAGGCGCAGCTGTTCGCCCAGCACCCCGACCCGACCTGGGTCGCGCCTCCTGGCCACTCGCTTCACCGCTGCGCGACCGAGCTCGACCTCGGACCCTCGTCCGCCTACGGCTGGCTGGCCGCCAACGCCCGTCGCTTCGGCTTTCTGCAGCGCTACTCATGGGAGGCCTGGCACTACGGCTACGTCGCCGGCCCGCCTCCCTGCACGCAGGCGGGCGAGGCGGCCGGGGGCTTCGCTGGCGGCGCGGAGGCAGGCTCCGCGCGGGCGCTGCCGTACTTTGTCCCGGCTCGATTCCGTGGCGCACTTCTGCGCTCGGCCGGGCGCTGGAACGTCTCCGCCGCCCTGCTCGCGGCGCAGCTCGAGGCCGAGTCGGGCTTCGACCCCTACGCGGTTTCGCCTGCCGGGGCCGAGGGCATCGCCCAGTTCATGCCAGGCACCGCCGCCGCCTATGGCCTCCACGACCCCTTCGACCCGGAGGCCTCGATCGACGCCCAGGCGCATCTGATGTCGATCCTGCTGCGGCAGTTCGGCTCGGTGCGGCTGGCGCTCGCCGCCTACAACGCCGGCGCCGGCGCCGTGGCCGCCTGCGACTGCGTCCCGTCATTTCCCGAGACGGTCGCCTACGTCGCCCGCATCCTCGCGATGGTCGACGGGGCCGGGGTGATCCTGGAGCCGCCATTCGAGGTTCGGTTGGTCGCCTGATCCGGCGATACTGCGGGGCGATGTCGGAGACAAACATCGAGATCGTGCGCTCGCTTACTGAGCCCTTTGCGGGCATAGACGTCACCGCCATCGATTGGGGTTCGGATGCGGTCCGGGAGACGGTCGGGCACCTCTATTCCGAGGACGTCGAGCTGAGGACGCTCGAGTCGGGTCTCGGCACCGGCGTCGACGGCCGCTACAAAGGCCTGGACGGCGCGATCCAGTACCTCCAGGATTGGCTGGAGCCGTTCAGGGAGTACCACGTCGAATGGCTCGACTACATCGAGGCGGGCAACTGCGTCCTGGTTCCGAGCCGGCAGTGGGGCATCGGCAGCGCCAGTGGTGCCCGCGCCGAGCTCGAACTCACGTGGCTCTACGAGCTGCGCGACGCCAGGATCTCGCGGATGGAGCAGTACGACACCCTGGAAGAGGCCCGTGGCGCGGCGGCGCGGCGGCAATAGGTAGGCTGCCGCCGATGGCGATCGCGGAGATCCAGGGAGTCGAGGGCATCAAGGAGCTGATGGGCCAGCAGGTCGGGCCCAGCGACTGGCGCGAGGTCACGCAGGAGGACATCAACGCCTTCGCCGACCTCTCCGGCGACCACCAGTGGATCCACGTCGACGTCGAGCGGGCCAAGAGCGAGAGCCCGTTCGGGGGCCCGATCGCCCACGGCAACCTGACCCTGTCGATGATCGACGGCTTCCGGCTCGAGCTGATCGAGGCGAGCGGCTTTCAGCTCGGCGTCAACTACGGCTGGAACAAGATCCGCTTCCCGGCCCCGGTCCCGGCCGGTGCCAAGATCCGCGCCAGCGCCGAGGTTGTCGAGCTCGAAGAGGTCAAGGGCGGCTGGTGGCAGATGGTGACCCGCTTCACGGTCGAGGTCGAGGGCTCCGAGAAGCCCTGCTGCGTCGCCGACAGCGTCGCCCGCTTCCTGCCCGCCCAGGGCTCGAACGGCTCCTGACGCGAAACGGGGACCGCATCGCGGTCCCCGTCCCCGTAAAGCGGCTGTCCGCCCTGGCTACTTGACGGTCAGCGTTCCCTCCATGCCGGCCGCGGCGTGGCCCGGCACGGTGCAGAGGAACTTGTAGGTCCCCGGCTTCAGCGTTGCAGTGAACGACTTGGTCCCGCCGCTGAAGACGGGCGTCGCGCCTACCTTCTGGCCGCTGGACGTCTCGATCGTGAAGTCGTGCGACAGCGGAGCCTGGTTGGTGAACGCAAACGTGTCGCTGCCCGCCTTGGCGGTGAGGCTGGTGGTGTTGAACTTCAGCTGGCCGCTGGGGTCGGCGGAGACCTTCACCGTCGATCCACCGCCACCACCGCCACTCGTCGCCGCGCCGCCACCTGAGCCGCCGCCCGCCGCCGCGTTGGCGCCGCCACCGCCTCCTCCCGACGTCGTCGAGGTGCTGCTGCTGCTCGAGCTGCTGCTGCCGCAGGCGACGAGAGCGACGGCCGCCACGGCCAGCGCGATCAGACTCAGTGCCTTCTTCATCAGGGAGTTCCTTTCGTGGACTGGGCGATTCAATCTAGCTTCGGTTGCAAAGGCGAATACGGGTCGCGCAAGCGCCAGGTTCAGTCGCCGCTGAACTCAGGCGTCTCGCCGGCGAAGAACGCCGTCACGCCGGCGCGCAGGTCCTCGGTGGCCATGCTGTCGGCGATCCCGTGCCGCTCCAGCTGCAGGTGGTCGGCGAGGGTGTTCTCGAGGCTCTGCCCGATCAGCAGCTTCGCCATGCGGACGTAGTGGGGGGCCTTGGCGGCCAGCTTCGCCGCCTTCTCGCGGGCGCGGTCGCTCAGCTCGCCGGGCGCGACGACCTCGGAGACCAGCCCCGCCTTCAGCGCGTCGGCGGCGGTCAGGTTGGGGTCGTTGAGCATCAGCTCAAGCGCCTTGCTGGGCCCGACCACGCGCGGCAGGAAGTAGGTCATGCCGCCGTCGGGCGAGGCGCCGATGCGCCCGTAGGCGCAGGCGAAGAATGCCTCCTCGGAGGCGATGCGGATATCGCAGGCAAGCGCCAGCGAGAAGCCGGCGCCGGCGGCCGGCCCGTTGACCGCGGCGATCACCGGATAGGGGATCCGGCGCAGGTCGATGATCGCCTGGTGCAGGACCTCGGCTCCACGCCGCACGTTGGACGGCAGGTCGATCTCCTCCGACTCGACGCCGGTCCGAAACCAGTTGACGTCGCCGCCGGCCGAGAACGCGTTGCCGGCGCCGGTGATGATCAAGGCCCGCAGCGGGGCGAGGTCGGCCAACCAGGCGAACGCCTCGACCAGCTCGCCGATCATCTCCGGGCTCATCGCGTTCAGCGAGTCGGGCCGGTTCAGGGTCATCGTGCCGATCTCGCCGTCGACGCTGATCTCGATCGTCTCCAGATCGGGCGGCTGAGCCTTGGTCAGCGTCCTCGGGCTGGTCGGGGTGGATGTCTCGCTGCTCATCTGAGCCTCCATCGGTTTGGCCGTGCGGCCAGGAGCCTACCCTTTGATTCATGGCGGCAAATGAGACAGAACGCGCCCAAAGCATCGCCGAGCAGCGAAAGTCGCTGCCCGACGCGCCAGGCGTCTACACGTTCCTGGCCGAGGACGGCTCGGTCCTCTACGTGGGCAAGGCGCGCTCGATCCGCAAGCGGGTCGCCTCGCATTTCTCCGGCGGCGCCAACGTGCTCACCAGCCGCACGGCGCGGATCGAGTCCCTCGTCACCGCGTCGGAGGCCGAGGCGCTGCTGGCCGAGCAGAGCTTCATCAAGCGCCACCGGCCGCTGTTCAACATCCGCCTGCGCGACGACAAGTCCTACCCCTACGTCGCCATCAGCCTCGACGAGGAGTATCCGCGCGTCTACTTCACCCGCGAGCGCCACCGCTCGGGCCGTGCCTACTTCGGCCCCTTCTCCAGCGCCAAGCGCGTGCGCGAGACCCTCGACCTGCTCGGCAAGCTGTTCCAGTACCGCACCTGCGAGGGGCCGGAGCCGGGGCGGCGCTCCGGCAGCCCCTGCCTCGACTACTACATAAAGCGCTGCGGGGCGCCCTGCGTCGGCTATGTCGACCGCGAGGAGTACCGGCGCAACATCGACGCGATCGTCGACTTCCTCTCCGGCCGCTACAACCAGGTCGAGCGCTCCGAGCAGGAGAAGATGGAGCAGGCCTCGCAGGCGCACGACTTCGAGCGCGCCGCCGTGCACCGCGACCGCTTAAACGCGGTCCGCTCGCTGTTCGAGCGCCAGCGGGTCGCCGGCGCTTCGGTCGGCACCGCCGACCTGATCGGGGTCGCCGCCGAGGGCACCGATGCCAACGCCCAGGTCTTCCAGGTCCGCGACGGGATCCTCGCCGAGCGCCAGAGCTTCTATCTCGAGAATCAGGGCGAGCGCGAGCTGGCCGAGGTGGCGGAGGAGTTCATCGGCCAGTACTACGGCGCCGCGCCGAGCATGCCGCGGATGCTGATCGTCGGTCCCTACCTGCGCGAGCGGGCGCCGCTGCTGGCCGAGGCGCTGAGCGAACGCCGCGGGGCGCCGGTCGAGGTCCGCGCCGCCGAGCGCGGCGACAAGCGCCGCCTGCGCGAGCTCGCCGAGCGCAACGCGAAGCTCGCCCTCGACCAGGACCGGCTGCGGCGCGAGCACCGGCGCCAGCGCCGGGTCGAGTCGCTATCGGCCCTGCGCGAGGCGCTGGGAATGGAGGAGCTGCCGGTCCGCATCGAGGGCTTCGACATCTCCAACATCGGGCCCGAGCACACGGTCGCCTCGATGGTCGTATTCGAGGGCGGGGCGACGAAGAAGGCCCATTACCGGCGCTTTCGGATCCGCGGCGACGTCGCCGGCAACGGCGACCGCAGCGGCCCCGACGACTTCGCGGCGATGGAGGAGGTCCTGGCGCGGCGGATGAGCCGCTATCTGGAGCAGGCCGACCTGTCGCCCCACGACTCGGAGCGCGACGAGAGCTTTGCCTCGCTGCCCTCGCTGGTCGTGATAGACGGCGGCAAGGGCCAGCTCGCGGCCGGGCTGCGCGCCCTGCGCCCGTTCACCGAGCGCGGGGTGACCGTGATCAGCCTCGCCAAGCGGTTGGAGGAGGTCTTCGTCCCCGGTCAGGCCGCACCGCTGGAGCTAGCCCAGGACTCCGAGGGGCTGAAGCTGCTGCAGCGGGTCCGCGACGAGGCGCACCGGTTCGCGATCGAGCACCACCGCGGGCGCCGCGACCGGGCGATGACCGGCTCGGTCTTCGACGAGCTGCGCGGAGTGGGGCCGATCCGCAAGCGGGCGCTGCTCGAGCACTTCGGTTCCCCGGAGCGCTTCATGGCCGCCTCGCGCGAGGAGCTGGAGGCCGTCCCGGGGATGCCCGGCAAGCTGGCGCGGGAGATTCATGAGCAGCTGAATCGGACCGGGTGACCTGTGAAGCTTCGAACCGAGCCGATGGTCGACATGGAGAAGGACGGCAAGCAGGTCACGATGGTCGTGATCACCGGCCACTCCGGGGCCGGCAAGTCGGAGGCGATCGCCGCCTTCGAGGACGGTGGCTACTTCTGCGTCGACAACCTTCCGCCGGAGATGATCGGCTCGCTCGGTGAGCTCTTCCGCCACCCCGGCAGCGGCGTGCAGCGGGCGGCGGTGGTCTCCGACGTCCGCGGGGGCGAGTACTTCGACGACCTCCTGCACGTGCTCGACGACCTCGACGTCGACGGCCTCTCGCCCAAGGTGCTGTTCCTCGAGGCCGACGAGCAGACGCTGGTCGACCGCTACAAGGAGACCCGCCGCCGCCACCCGCTGGCCCCCGACGGCCAGGTGGTGGAGGGGATCCGCACCGAGCGGTCGCTGCTGGCGCCCCTGCGCGAGCGCGCCGACGTCGTCATGGACACCACCGGGTCGACCGGCGCCACCCTTCGGCGCCGGATCGCCGAGGAGATGCTCGACGCGCAGGACGACCAGCGGATGGCGATCACCCTGCAGACCTTCGGCTTCAAGAACGGCCCCCCGCGCGAGGCCGACCTCACCCTCGACGTCCGCTTCCTGCCCAACCCTCACTACGTCGACGAGCTGCGGCCGCTGACCGGCCTCGACCCGAAGGTGGTCGAGTACGTCGAGTCGGGGACCCAGGCGGGCGAGTTCTACGGCCGCCTGATGCCGCTGCTCGACTTCCTGATCCCCGCCTACGTCGCCGAGGGCAAGAGCCACCTGACGATCGCGATCGGCTGCACCGGCGGCCGCCACCGCTCGCTCACCGTCGCCGACCGGATCGCCCGCCGACTGGGCAGCCGCGACGACGTCGCGGTGCGGGTCAAGCACCGCGACGTCATGTTGGATGGGCCCACCTAGAATCGCTTCGCGATGGCAGATGCAGCGATCTCCGTTCGCGGCCTGCGAAAGAGCTACGGCGACGTCGAGGCGGTGCGGGGGATCGACCTCGAGGTGCAACGCGGCGAGATATTCGCCTTCCTGGGCCCCAACGGCGCCGGCAAGACGACCACGGTCGAGATCCTCGAGGGGTTTCGGCGCCGCGACGGGGGCGAGGCGACCGTCCTCGGTGAGGACCCGGCCCGGGCCGACCGGTCCTGGCGTGAGCGGGTTGGCTTCGTCCTCCAGCAGTCCAAGCCCGACATCTACCTGACCGCGCGCGAGGCGCTGAGCCTCTACGCCGGCTACTACAGCTCGCCGCGGCCGATCGACGAGACGCTGGAGCTGATCGGGCTGACCGAGTCCGCCGACCGGCGGGCGCAGAAGCTCTCCGGCGGCCAGCAGCGCCGCCTCGACGTCGGCCTGGCGCTGATCGGCGACCCCGAGCTGCTTTTCCTCGACGAGCCGACGACCGGCTTCGATCCCTCCGCCCGGCGCCAGTTCTGGACCCTGATCGAGAACCTCTCCGAGCTCGGCAAGACGATCTTCCTCACCACCCACTACATGGAGGAGGCCCAGGTGCTGGCGCGGCGGGTGGCGATCATCGCCCGCGGCCAGATCGTCGCCGAGGGGGCGCCGCAGGAGATCGTCGACCGCGACCGGGCGCCGGCGACGATCAGCTTCCGGCTGCCCGCCGGGGCATCGGTCTCGGAGCTGCCCGGCGAGGCCGCGACCGCCGGCGGCCGCAACGGCAGCGTCTCCTTTCACACCGGCTCGCCGGTGAAGGCACTTCACCAGCTGACCGAATGGGCGCTTGCGCGCGGCGTCGACCTCGAGGGCCTCGAGGTGCGCCGCCCGACCCTCGAGGACGTCTACCTCGAGCTCACCGGAGCGGCCGAATGAGCGCCGCGGCGCTGGTCCTGCACCAACTCCGCTACGACCAGAAGTCGTTCTGGCGCAACCCGGCCTCGGTCTTCTTCACGGTCATGTTCCCGGTCCTGCTGCTGGTCATCTTTGCGCTCGTCTTCAGCGGCCAGACCGTCGACGTCAGCGGCGGCATCGACGTCGACGCCTACTACGTGCCGGCGATCATCACCCTGGCGGTGATCTCGGCGACGATGCAGAGCCTGGCGATGTCGCTGACGATCGCCCGCGACGACGGGCGCCTGAAGCGCGGCCGCGGGACGCCGATGCCGCCCTGGGTCTTCATCGCCGGGCGGGTCGGCAACGCGATCGTCGTCTCGCTGCTGATGCTGGCGCTGCTGGCGGCGATCGGCAAGGTCGCCTTCGGCGTCGCGATCCCCTGGTCGCGGCTGCCCGAGATCGTCGTCACCCTGGCGATCGGCGCCGCCGCCTTCTGCTGTCTCGGGATCGCGCTGACCGCGGCGATCCCCTCCGCCGACGCCGCCGCCCCGATCGCCAACTTCACCCTGCTGCCGCTCTACTTCCTCTCCGGCGTCTTCATCCCCGAGGACCAGATCCCCAACGGGGTGCTCGGCTTCGCCGACGCCTTCCCGGTCCGCCACTTCTTCGAGGCCTTCTTCAGCGTCTACGAGCCGCCCGGGTCCGGCGGCGCCGGGATGCAGTGGGGCCACCTGGCGGTCGTCGCCGCCTGGGGCGCGCTCGGGCTGCTGCTCGCGATTCGCTACTTCCGCTGGACGCCGAAGGAGGGCTAGTGGGCGCGGCGGCACGTCAGATGTCGGCTTTCACCGATAGGTTTGCCGCGTGATCCACCACGTGGTTCTCGGTGTCTCGGACCTGGAGGGGAGCGCGGAGTTCTACGACGCGCTGCTTGCACCCCTGGGCTGGCGCCGCCACCTCGAGGACGACGGCACCGTCGGCTGGGGGATCGCCAAGCCTGTCTTCTTCGTCACCGCCGACGAGAGCACGACCCCGACCCACGGGCTGGTCTGCTTCTCGGCCCCCGGCATCGCCGCCGTCAAGGCCGCCTGGGAGACCGGCATCGCCCACGGAGGCAACGGCATCGACCCACCGGGCGAGGCGCGGCGTACCGGGTCGGGTTCGTACTCCGCCTTCCTCTCCGACCCCGATGGGCACAGCATCGAGGTCACGGTCAGCTCCGAGTGACCGCCGGCGCCGACCGCCGGCGCCGAATCCTTAAGATCAGAGGGGCAAAGCCACAAGGAGGGTCTCAATGGCAGTGAAGGTCGGCATCAACGGCTTCGGACGGATCGGGCGCATGGTGTTCCGCGCCGCGCACGAGTCCGGTTCGGAGCTCGAGTTCGTGGCCGTCAACGACATCACCGACGCCGCGACGCTGGCCTACCTGCTCAAGTACGACTCCGCCTTCGGTCGCTTCCCCGGCGAGGTGGTGGCCGGCGAGGGCTCGATCACGGTCAACGGCACCGAACTGAAGGTCCTTGCCGAGCGAGATCCCGCCAACCTGCCCTGGTCCGATCTCGGGGTCGAGGTCGTGATCGAATCGACGGGACTGTTCCGGGGCCGCGACGAGGCAGCCAAGCACCTCGAGGCCGGGGCCAAGAAGGTGATCATCTCGGCGCCCGCCAAGGACCCCGACGTGACGGTCGCGCTGGGTGTCAACTTCGACTCTGCCTATGACCCCGAGGCGCACGACGTGATTTCCAATGCCTCCTGCACGACCAACTGCCTCGCCCCGGTGGCAAAGGTGCTGCACGAGACGGTCGGGATCGAGCGCGGGATGATGACCACGATCCATGCCTACACCGGCGACCAGCGGCTTCAGGACTCACCGCACAAGGACCTGCGGCGGGCGCGGGCGGCGGCGGTCAACCTGATCCCGACCTCGACCGGGGCCGCCAAGGCCGTCGGCCTGGTGCTCCCCGAGCTGGAGGGCAAGTTGAACGGGATCTCGGTTCGAGCGCCGGTCATAACCGGCTCGGTCGTCGACCTCGTCTGCTCGGTCTCGCGGGAGACCACGGTCGAGGAGGTGAACGAGGCGATGCGCAGCGCCGCCGAGGGACCGCTGGACGGGATCCTCGGCTACACCGAGGATCCGGTCGTCTCCACCGACGTGATCGGCGAGTCGCATTCGTCCCTGTTCGACGCCGGGCAGACGATGGTGGTCGACGGCACCCTGGTGAAGACGATCTCCTGGTACGACAACGAGTGGGGCTACTCCCAGCGCTGCGTCGAGCTGGCCGCCAAGGTGCTGCAGCCGGTGGCAGCGGGCGCCGGTTGACCGAGGCCCGGGGAACCTTTTCGAAGGCGAGCGTCCGCGACGCCGAGCTCGAGGGGCGCACGGCGCTGGTGCGGGTCGACTTCAACGTCCCGCTCGAGGGCGGCGAGGTCGCCGACGACACCCGGATCCGCGCCGCGCTGCCGACGATCGAGCTGCTGCGCGAGCGCGGCGCCGCGGCGGTGCTGGTCTCCCACCTCGGCCGCCCCAAGGGGCCCGACCCGGAGCTCTCGATGACGCCGGTCGGCCGCCGCCTCGGTGAGCTGCTCGGCATCGAGGTGAAGCAGGCGCCGGAGGTGGCGGGGGAGAGGGCCAGGGCGATGGCGGCCGAGCTGGGCCCCGGCGACCTGCTGCTGCTGGAGAACAGCCGCTTCGAGCCGGGGGAGACGAAGAACGATCCCGAGCTCGCCGACCGGCTGGCGCAGCTCGGCGAGCTCTACGTCAACGACGCCTTCGGCAGCGCCCATCGCGCCCATGCGACGACTGTCGGCGTCGCCGAGCGGCTGCCGGCTTATGCCGGGCTTCTGCTCGAGCGCGAGGTGCGCGAGCTGACGGCGGTTGTCGAGGACCCGCAGCGGCCGCTGGTCGTCCTGCTCGGCGGCGCCAAGGTGAGCGACAAGATCGGGGTGATCGAGCGCTTCCTCGAGCTCGCCGACGAGATCCTGATCGGCGGCGCGATGTGCTTCGTCTTCTTCCGCGCCCAGGGGCACGAGAGCGGCGACTCGCTGGTCGAGGAGGAGGGGATCGCTCTGGCCGAGGGGGCGCTGCGCAAGGCCGAAGGGTCCGGCTGCGAGCTGGTGCTGCCGACCGACCTCGTGCTCGGCGACAGCTTCGACGCCGGCGCCGAGCGCCGCGAGACGGACTCGGTCGACGTGCCGGACGGCTGGATGGGGCTCGACATCGGACCGGCGACGGCGCGGCGCTACGCCGACGCGGTCGCCGGCGCCGGGACGGTGCTCTGGAACGGGCCGATGGGGGCCTTCGAGCTGGAGCCCTTCGCTGCCGGGACGCGCGCGGTCGCCGAGGCCGTCGCCGAGGCCCCCGGGACGACGGTGGTCGGGGGAGGCGACTCGGTGGCGGCGCTGCAGGGCTTCGGGCTCGCCGACCGGGTCGACTGGCTCTCGACCGGCGGCGGTGCCTCGCTGGAGCTGCTCGAGGGCAAGCAGCTGCCCGGGGTGGAAGCGCTGCTGGACGCTCAAACTGGAACTCAGCAGGGTGGAAAAGACCCTGCCGCCCCCGGACGCGAAGCGGAGGAGGTGGCAGGCAGTTGAGTCGCACGCCCTACCTCGCCGCCAACTGGAAGATGAACAAGACGATCGCGGAGGCCGAGGCCTTTCTCGGAGCCTTGCTGCCGAAGCTGCCCGACTCCGGCGCCGACGTGGTCGTCTGTCCGAGCTTCGTCGCCCTGAAGGCTGCGGTCGAGCTCTGCGCCGCGAGCCGGGTCCGGATCGCGGCTCAGAACATGCACGAAGCCGAGTCGGGCGCCTTCACCGGCGAGGTCGCGGCGCCGATGCTGCGCGAGGTCGGCGTCGACGGCGTCGTCCTCGGGCATTCCGAGCGCCGCCAGTACTTCAACGAGACCGACGAGGCCCTGGCCCGCAAGGTCCCGGCCGCCCTCGACGCCGGGCTGGAGCCGATCCTCTGCGTCGGCGAGAGCGAGCGCCAGCGCGACGAGGACGAGACCGAGGCGGTGCTCTCGCGCCAGATCGAGGCCGACCTGGCCGGGGTCGATGGCGGCCGGCTGACCTCGGTCGTGATCGCCTACGAGCCGATCTGGGCGATCGGGACCGGCCGCACCGCGACCCCCGAGCAGGCCCAGGAGGCGGTTGGCTACATCCGCGGCCTGGTGCGCAAGCAGGATGAGGGGGCGGCGGAGCGGATACGGATCGTCTACGGCGGTTCGGTCAAGCCCGACAACGCGGCCGAGCTGATGGGCCAGCCCGACATCGACGGCGCCCTGGTCGGCGGAGCCAGCCTCGACCCCGACGACTTCGCGGCGATCGTCGCCGCTGCAGGGTGAGCCTGCCGGACGGTCCCGCCGAGCTCCCGGTGCCGGCGCTCGCGCTGGTCGTCCTCGACGGCTGGGGCCTGGCCGACCCCGGCCCCGGCAACGCGATTTCGCTCGCCGATACGCCCTGCTTCGACGAGCTCTGGGCGACCTATCCCCACACCCGCCTCGAGGCCGGAGGGCCGGCCGTCGGGCTGCCCGAGGGCCAGATGGGCAACTCCGAGGTCGGGCACCTCAATCTCGGCGCCGGCACGGTCGTCAAGCAGGACCTGATGCGGATCAACGACGCGATCGCCGACGGCAGCTTCTTCGAGAACGAGGCCCTCAAGGGCGCCTGCGAGCGGGCGCGCAACTCGCCCCGCGGCCGCCTGCACCTGCTGGGCCTGGTCTCCGACGGCGGCGTGCACTCGGGCTGGGAGCACCTCGAGGCGGCGATCGAGCTGGCCGCCGACGAGGGCATTCCCGACGTCGTCTTTCATGCCTTCACCGACGGGCGCGACACCCTTCCCACCTCGGGCCGCGGCTATGTCACCGAGCTCGAGGGCTGGCTGCGCCAGGCGGGGCGGGTGGGGACGGTCAGCGGCCGTTACTACGCGATGGACCGCGACCGCCGCTGGGAGCGGATCAAGCTCGCCTATGACGCGATCGTTCACGCCAAGGGCCTCGAGGCCGACGACGCCGACGAGGCGATCCGCTCCTCCTATGAGCGCGACGAGACCGACGAGTTCATAAAGCCGACCGTGATCGGCGACTACGACGGCGCCGCCGAGGGCGACGTCGCGATCTTCGTCAACTTCCGCCCCGACCGCGCCCGCGAGATGACGATGGCGCTGGCCGAGCCCGACTTCGACAAGTTCCCCCGCGGCGGCGGCCCGGTGCTCGAGATGACGACGATGACCGAGTACCGCAAGGGCTGGCCATATTCGGTCGCCTTCCCGCCCCAGCTGCCGGAGACGACCCTGGCCGATGGTGATCGCGGAGTCCGGCGGCAGCCAGTTGCACGTCGCCGAGACCGAGAAGTACGCCCACGTCACCTACTTCTTCGGCGGCGGGCGCGAGGAGGAGGCCGAGGGGGAGGTGCGCGAGCTGGTCGACTCGCCCCGCGACGTGCCGACCTACGACTACAAGCCCGAGATGAGCGCCAAGCCCGCCGCCGACGCCTTCAGCCGCCGCTGGTCCGAGGACGGCTTCCGCTTCGGGATCATCAACTTCGCCAACTCCGACATGGTCGGCCACACGGGGGTCATTCCGGCGGCGGTGGCGGGAATCGAGGCGGTCGACCGCTGCCTGGCCGAGGTCGTGACCGCGGTGCACGAAAGCGGCGGCGCCTGCATCGTCACCGCCGACCACGGCAACGCCGACCACATGCTCGAGCCCGACGGCTCTCCCAACACCGCGCATTCGCTCAACCCGGTGCCGCTGATCGTCACCGTGCCCGACCTGCAGCTGCGCGAGCGCGGCGTCCTCGCCGACGTCGCGCCGACGGTGCTGCAGCTGCTCGGGATCGAGCAGCCGCAGGCGATGACCGGCCAGTCGCTGCTGGCCGGCGAGCCCTCCGACTGAGCGGTCAGGGCTCGAGCGGTTCCAGGGCCGACTCGGCGGGGGCCACCCGCCGCCTCGGCTCCGGTGCCGTCCGCTCAGGAATCCCGAGCCAGCCCCGCAGCGAGGTGAACAGCGCCGCTGCGATTTCGACCGAGACGACCAAGCAGATGAAGGCGAGCAGGAAGCTGCCGAACACCAGCGCAAGGGTGAAGACGACGAGCGTTCCGACCGCCCAATTTCCGACCTTGTCCATGGCCGGAAAGGTAGGCGCGGCCCCGGACGTGCCAGATGCAACTTCCTCCGTAGGGTTCGGCGCGTGAGAACCGACCCCGACCGGATCCGCTTCGAGATCAGCGCCCGCGACGGGTCCGCCCGCGCCGGCGCCCTCCATACCGGGCACGGGCCGGTCCACACCCCGGCCTTCATCCCGCTGGCGACCAAGGCGACGGTGCGCTCGCTGGAGTCCTCCGAGGTCGCCGGCCTCGGCTACGAGCTGGTGCTCGGCAACACCTTTCATCTGATGCTCTCGCCGGGCCCGGAGCGGATCGCCGCCCGCGGCGGCCTGCACGGCTTCATGGCCTGGGAGGGGGCGGTGATCACCGACTCGGGCGGCTTTCAGGTCTTCTCGCTCGCACACGGAAACGTCGCCGACGAGATCAAGGGCACCGGCCGCCGCCCCAGCGAGCAGGGGGCGATCCTCGCGATCGAGGAGGAGGGGGTGCGCTTCCGCTCCTACCTCGACGGGTCGGAGCACTTCATCTCGCCCGAGGTCTCGATGCAGGTCCAGGCGGCTCTGGGGGCCGACATCGCCCTCGCCTTCGACGAGTGCACGCCCTTCAACGCCAGCCGCGAGTACACCGCCGACTCGACCGAACGCACCCATCGCTGGCTCGACCGCTGCCTCGAGTGGCACCGCCGCGAAGGGCCGCCGCGGCAGGCCGTGTTCGGGATCGTCCAGGGCGGCGTCCACGAGGACCTGCGCCGCGCCTCGGCCGAGCGGGTCTCGGCCGCCCCCGTCGACGGCCTGGCGATCGGCGGCACCCTCGGCCGCGACAAGGAGGAGATGCGCGCGGTGCTCGACATGACCCTCCCCGAGCTTCCGGTCGAGGCGCCAAAGCATCTGCTCGGGGTGGGGGAGGTCGACGACTTCCTCGCCGGGGTGCAGCGCGGGATCGACGTCTTCGACTGCGCGGTGCCGACCCGGCTCGCCCGCCACGGCGTGGCGCTGGCGCCGCTGCCCGAGGCACGCTGGCGCCTCGACGTCCGCAAGCCCGACTACGCCGGCGACGAGCGGCCGCTGGTCGAGGGGTGCTCCTGCCCTGCCTGCGCGGCCCACGACCGCGACTACCTCAACTACCTCTCGCGCTCGCAGGAGCTGACCGCGGTGCGGCTGCTGACCCTGCACAACCTCACCTACATGCAGCGGCTGGCGGCCGGCGTCCGCGATGCGATCGGCGGCGGCCGACTCGACGAATACACCGCCGCGGTCCTCGGTGGCACGCCGCCCTGGGCGGCCTGACTACTTCTGGTTGTCCTGGACCAGGCCCTTGAGGTCGTCGACGACCTGGTTGACGGTGTTGCCGCCGACGCTCTTCAGCTTTACCCCGGTGGTCTTGCTGGTCGCGGCGATCACCCCGACCGCGACCGCGGCGGCGATCAGCAGCAGCACGATCAGGGCGCCGATCGACCGCATCATCCGCCGCATCACCGAGGGCTTGCGGCGCGCTGCCGCGGGTGCGGGGGCCGGGCGCCGTGGCGCCGGTGCAACCGGGGGCGGGCGGCGCTCGGACGGCAGGCGCCGGGTCGCCGGCTCCTGCTGCATCCGCCGCGTCGCCAGCTCCTCGTCCATCGCCTGGGTGACGTCGGTGCCGGCGAGGCCGAGGCGCAGGCCCTCGGCGAGCTGGCCGGCGCTCAGATAGCGGCGCTCCGGATCGCCTTCGAGTGCCCTCAGCACCGCCGCCGAGAGGGTCTCCGATACCTCCTCGTTGTAGGTGCGGGGGGCGAGCGGGCGCTCGTTCTGCTGGCGCACCGCCAGCTCGGCCAGCGAGGCGCCCTCGTAGGGAAGACGCCCGGTCAGGAACTGGTAGAGGACCACCCCGAGGGCGTAGACGTCGGAGGCGGGCGTCGCCTCCTCGCCGCGCACCTGCTCCGGGGCCAGGTAGGCGGCGGTGCCGACCACCGAGCCGACCTGGGTGATCCGCGTCTGCTCGGCGGCGCGGGCGATCCCGAAGTCGGTCAGCTTGACGCTCATCTCGCGCCCGTTGCCGGCCGGGCCGCCGACGATCATCAGGTTGCCGGGCTTGACGTCGCGGTGGATGATCCCGTGCCGGTGCGCGTACTCCAGGCCGGCGCAGGACTGGATCCCGATCTCGACCGTCTGCTCGGGGTCGATGTGGCCCTCGCGCTGGAGGATCTGGGCCCCGGAGCGGCCCTCGACGTACTCCATGACGATGAAGTGGCGGTCCTGGTCGACGCCGGTGTCGTAGACCTGGACGATGTTGGGATGGATCAGCCTCGCCACCGCCAGCGCCTCGCGGCGGAAGCGGGCGACGAAGCGCTCGTCGTCGGAGAGGTGCTCGGCGAGGACCTTGACCGCGACGGTGCGCTCGAGGATGCGGTCGGTCGCCCGGTAGACGTTCGACATCCCGCCCGATCCGAGCTTGTCCTGCAGCTCGTAGCGATCTGAGAGCAGCGACTGCGCCATCAGGGCGTCCCCGTCCCGGCCCCGGTGCCCGGGGGTGGCGGCGGCACGGGCGTCCCGCCCGGCGTCCCGGTGCCGCCGGTCGGGTTGGTGAGGGTGGTGGTCTGGGTGGGGGTGGTCGAGGTCGTGGTCGAGGTTGTCGTCGTCGTCGGGGTCGTCGTCGTGCTCTTGGTCTTCTTCGTCGTGCTCTCGGTGCTGGTCGAGGTCGTCGTCGCCGCGGGTGTCGTCTCGCAGGCGCCGGGCGAGTTGACGACGTCGGCGAGCCTTTGGGCTCCGGCCTCGAGTCGCGCCCGCAGCTGGCTGTCGACGCTTGCCGGCAGGCTCCGAATCTGGTCCTGGACCGTGGCCACCTCTTGCGCCGCCGAGATGCAGCTACCGTCGCTGGCGTCCTGTTCGACCTGGTTCAGGTTGCTGACGATCTGGTTCGCGGTGTCGCCTGGGAGCAGGCCCTTTGTGTCGCGGCTGCCGCAGGAGACGAGGGCCAGCGCGAGCACCGCGCCGAGCGCCAGAGCCAATGTCGGAACCGCCAGCCGGGACAAGGTTCTGAGCCTACTGACCGGCATAGAGCCGGTCTCCGAGCTGTTTCGGGAGGTCGGTCTCGGCGATTGCCTTCGCCGCCTGGTCGATGTCGTACTCGACCCGGTGAAAGCGCGCCGTCCCCTCGCCGGTGTCGAGCTCCAGCCAAGCGGCGCGGGGATCGCCGTCGCGCGGCTGTCCGACGCTGCCGGGATTGACCAGCCAGCGTCCCTCGTCGAGGTCGATCATCGCCCCGTCGAGCGCCTGAACGCCGCGTACGTCGCCGTTTTGGCCCTGGTCGGGGCCGGAGAAGAACAGCGCCACGTGGGAATGGCCGATCAGCGCCACGCGCTGGGGCTGGATCTCGAGGCAGTCGGTCGCCTGGTCGATCGAGAGCACGTACTCCCAGACCGGGTCCCGCGGCGAGGCGTGAAAGAGGCCGATATCGCTGCGCTCGCCGGCCGGCTCCAGCTCGCGCAGGAAGGCGATCGTCTCCTCGCTGGCGTGCTCCTGGGTCCAGGTGACGGCTTCGGCGGCGGCGGAGGAGAAGGAGGAGATGTCGAGCTGGTCGAGCACCGCGAGGTCGTGGTTGCCGACCAGGCAGACGGCACTTCGCTGCTTGACCAGCTCGGTGCAGCGGTCGGGCTCGGCGCCGTAGCCGACCACGTCGCCCAGGCACCAGATCTCCTCGACCTCGACTTCATCGATCGACGCCAGCGCCGCCTCGAGGGCGGGCCGGTTTGAGTGGATGTCGGTTATCACCGCTACGCGCATCGGCAGGGCTGGACGTGCCTCTGGACACTCGCCCGGACGCATGACCGGGCCAAGAGAGCCGTCTATCGTAGGGACCATGGGCACCGCGGCACCTGCTCGCCGCCCTGGCCTGCTCACGGGGCGGCCGGCGGTCGTGCGCATCGGCGTCGCCGCGGTGGCGGCGGTGATCGTCGCCGAGGCGGCGGTCTGGCTGTTGCGCCCGCGGGGCGAGATCCTGCACCCGGCGCCGGTCTCCGAGCACGCCTACTTCTCACCGGCGCAGATCGCACGCGCCGACGACTTCCGCGACGGCCAGCGCCTGCTCGCGATCGGGACCCTGGTTGCCGAGGGTGCGGCGCTGGTCGTGCTCGCGGTCTGGCGCCCGGCGCCGCTGCGCGACGCCCTCGGCCGCGCCTCGCGCCGGCCGCTGCTCGGCGCCGCCGCGGTCGGGGCCGGGATCTCGCTGACCCTTGCCGTGGTCGCGCTGCCGTTCGGGATCGCGGCCCAGAACCGGGCCCAGGACGTCGGCCTCTCGACCCAGACCGTGGCCTCGTGGTTGGGCGACGCCGGCAAGTCGGCGGCGATCGGCGCCGTGCTGGCCGCGGCCGGGGCGGCGATCGCGGTCGCGCTGCTGCGCCGGCTCGGGCGCTGGTGGTGGGTCGGAGGGACCGTCGCGGTGATCTTCTTCGCTGCGGTCTTCATCTGGCTCGGCCCGGTCCTGCTGGAGCCGGTCTTCAACAAGTTCGAGGAGCTTCCGCCCGGCAAGACGCGCTCGCAGATCCTGCGCCTCGCCGATCGGGCCGGAGTCAAGGTGAGCCACGTCTACCGCGTCGACGCCAGTCGCCGCTCGAGCGGGATCAACGCCTACGTCGACGGGCTTGGTCCGACCAAGCGGGTGGTCGTCTACGACAACACCCTGAAACGGCTCTCGCCGGCCGAGCTGCGTTCGGTGCTGGCCCACGAGCTCAGCCACGTCAAGGGCGACGACATCGTCCGCGGCCTGGCCTGGTTTGCGCTGGTGGCGCCGCTGTCGGTCCTCTTCGTGCAGCTGGCGACCCGGGCGCTGGCCGAGCGCAGCGGCGACGACCCGCGCTCGCCGGCGGCGCTGCCTGCGCTGGCGCTCTCGATGGCGCTGGCGATCCTCGTCGTCGGCGCGGTCTCGAACCAGCTCTCGCGCCGGGTAGAGGCCCGCGCCGACACCTTCGCCCTGCAGCTGACCAAGGACCCGCAGGCGTTCATCGGGTTGCAGAAGCAGCTGGCGCTGACAAACGTCGCCCAGCCGCGGACCCCGGCGGCGCTGCAGTTCCTCTTCGGCACCCACCCGGACACGATGCAGCGGATCGGCGCCGCGGTGACCGAGCGCCGCGAGCTGGGGCAGTGAAGACCGTCCTTCTGACCGTCGGGCGCGTCCAGGCTCCGTTCATCGACGCCGACGCGCACTACCGCAAGCTGCTTGGCCGCTACCAGCGGGTCGAGGTCGTCGAGGCCCGCGACGACGACGATCTGATCTACCGGCTGCCCGACGACGGCCGCGTCGCCGCCTTCGACCGCGAGGGCACCGGGCTGGACTCGATGGCCTGGAGCCGTTGGCTCGACGAGCGCCGGCTCGAGGCCCGCGACCTCTACCTGCTGATCGGCGGCCCGCAGGGGCTGCCGGCGGCGGCGCTGGAGGCGGCGCAGGACAGGATCTCGCTTGGGCCCCAGACGCTGCCGCACCAGCTGGCCCGGGTCGTCGTCCTCGAGCAGCTTTTTCGGGCGGCGAAGATCCTCGCCGGCGAGCCGTATCACTACTGATACATACGATTGACCAATGCCTGAAGCCGATCCGATAGCGGAGCTCCGCAGCACCCTGCGCGAGGTGGCCCAGGCGGTGTCGGGAGACGGCGTCAGCGCCGAGCCCGGCCTCGAGCGCCCGCCGCAGCCCGAGCACGGCGACTACAGCTCCAACGCGGCGATGCTGCTCGCCGGCAGCCTCGGGCAGGCTCCGCGCGAGGTCGCCGAGCGGCTCAGCGCCGAGCTGGGCGAGCGGCTCGGCCCCGGCGCCGAGCGGGTCGAGGTCGCCGGCCCCGGGTTCGTCAACCTCTTTCTCTCCCAGCGCTGGTACCGGGAGGCGATCGCGGCGCTGGTCGCCGCCGGCGATGGGCTCGGGATCCGCCCGGCCGCGAAGACCGAGAAGGTGCTGGTCGAGTTCGTCTCCGCCAACCCGACCGGCCCCCTGACCGCCGCCGGCGGGCGCCACGGCGCCCACGGCGACGCGGTTGCCCGGATGCTGGAGGCGGTCGGCAACGAGGTCGACCGCGAGTACTACATCAACGACATCGGGGGCCAGATGGACCGCTTCGGGGCCTCGATCGCCGCCGCGATGAGGGGCGAGCCGACCCCCGAGGACGGCTACGAGGGCGACTACGTAGCCGAGCTGGGCAAGCAGCTGGCCGAAGAAGGAGTCGATCGCGGCGACCCCCAGACCCTGGCCCGGCGCGGGGCGGAGCTGATGCTGGAGTCGATCGCCGCGACCCTGCGCCGCTACGGGGTCGAGTTCGACAGCTGGTTCTCGCAGCGATCGCTGGAGGAGGGGGGAGCGGTGGAGAAGGCGATCGATGACCTGCGCCAGAAGGACCAGACCTTCGAGAGCGAGGGGGCGCTGTGGCTGCGAACGACCGCCTTCGGCGACGACAAGGACCGGGTGCTGCTGCGCTCTGACGGCGAGCCGACCTACTTCGCCTCCGACATCGCCTATCACCGCGACAAGCTCGAGCGCGGCTACCAGCGCCTGATCGACATCCTCGGCGCCGACCACCACGGCTATACGGCGCGGGTGCGGGCGGCGCTGGAGGCGCTGGGCTTCGACCCCGAGTCATTCGAGGGCCAGATCATGCAGTTCGTCCACATCGTCGAGCGCGGCGAGCGGGCGCAGATGTCGAAGCGGCGCGGGGATTTCGTCACCCTCGACGAGCTGCTCGACGACATCGGGGTCGACGCGACCCGCTTCTTCATGCTCCAGCGCGACCACGACAGCACCATCGACCTCGACCTGCAGCTGGCCCGCGAGCAGTCCAACGACAACCCGGTCTACTACGTGCAGTACGCGCACGCGCGGATCGCCAGCATCCTGCGCAAGGCGGGGGAGGAGATCGGATCTGACGCGGTCGAGAAGGCCCTGGCTTCCGACCTCGCGGCCGTGGCTGCGCCGGTAGAGCCCTCCGAGCGGGCGCTGGTCAAGCGGCTGCTGGAGCTTCCCGGACGAGGTCGCCGAGGCGGCCGAGCGCCGCGCCCCGCACCGGCTCTGCGCCTACGCCGGCACCGTCGCAGCCGACTTTCATGCCTTCTACCGCGACTGCCAGGTCGTCGGCGCCGAGGGCGAGGGGGTTCAGGAGTCGCGGCTGGCGCTCTGCGTGGTCACCAAGCGGGCGATCGCGCGGACCCTCGGCCTGCTGGGGATCAGCGCGCCGGAGCGGATGTAGGGCGGCGCCCGCCTACTTGCAGCCGGCAACGCGCCGGCGGCACATCGCCCCAGAACTGGTAAGCGCCGGCGTCTTGGCTTTCGAAGACGCTGAGGCAGCCGCTAGCGGCGATCACCTGGTGGATCGCCCGATCCAGGTCCTGCCAATAGCCGTAATTGGCGAGGGCCAGGCAATCGTCCTGGGAGATGTTGACCTCGGGAATCGCGCGGCAGACGCCGTTGATCCTGTCGAGGACGCAGAAGTCACGCTGCTGGCGACCCCGCCCCGACCTGCGTCCGTGCAACTCCAGATCAGCCGGTGGCTGAAGTCCTTCGTCAGGGTGATGTTCCTGTCGCCGTTGCCGGGGTCCTGTAGACGGTGGCCCAGCATCCCGAAAGGGCCAGGGCCGCCGCGGCCAGGACAGCCACGGCCGCGACCTTGCGCCACCTGCGGCTCATTGACAGCCGTAGGTCCCGCGGTCGGTCCCCTGCCACCACCCATAGACCACGCCACCCTGGAAGACGTACTCGAGCCAGCTCAGGCACTCCTGCGGACCGGTCACCTGCTCGATCGCCGCTTCCATCGAGCCGCCGTTGGTCGTGTAACCGCCGTACTGGCGAACGTCCGCCGCTTCGGCGCAATGGGTGAAGTTGGGCGGCGGCGCCTGCTGGCAGCTAGCCCCGATCAGCCGCAGTGCGCAGTCGGCGCGTCCGGCCTTGCCGTAAGCCTGGGTACAGCCGAGGATGATCCGCGCGCTGGGGTCCTCGTGCTCGGTGAACTGATGCTGACCGCAGGCGCCCAGGGGGCCGGTGCAGCCGTTGTAGAAGTGGAAGTTGTAGCTCGAGTCGCAGCCGGCGATCGCCAGCGCCACGATTGCCGCGGCGGCGACGATGACGAACTTACGACGCCCCCTCACTTGCAGCCCGCGAACCCCTTGAAGACCGAGCCCCAGAAGTCATCCGGGTAGCCGCCGTTCTTCCAGAAGAAGCTCAGGCAATCCTCGTTGGGGCCGGTCACCTCGACGATCGCGTGCTCCATGTCCTTCCAGTCCCCGTAGGAGGAGATGTGGTTGCAATCGGATTGGCTCACGCCGGGGTCGGGCTTGGCGTAACAGAGCGCGTGAATGGAGTCGAGGGCGCAGAAGGCCCGGGCTGCCCCTGTGCCGTGCTCGGAGGTGCAGTTCCAGATGATCTGGTCGCTGATCGCCGGCGGCACGGTGATGTTGCGGGTGCCGTCGCCCCAGTTGTAGACGACGAAGCATCCAGACAGCGACAGGGCCGCGGTGACAAGAAAGGCAACAACGGCGACGTTTCGCAGCTTTCTCACAGCCCGACGACCTTAGATGCGGACTGGCTCAGCGCAATACCGAAAACTCAAGGAGTCGCTCTAACTGACTATTCGTTCAGTTGATTTGTCACCTGGCGACCGCTAGGAAGTGTGTGGTGTACCGCGGACTCGGACCCTGGCAGGGGATTGCGCTCGGCGTATCGCTGTCGATATGCGCTTTGACGGCCGGCGGCTGCGGCGGCGGTGGGGGCGCCAACGGGGGCAGCGAGCACGCCTCCGTGCAGACCGTGCAGTCGGCCAAGCTGGCCGAGGCGCTCCCGAAGGAGAGCACGGCGAAGCAGGTCCACAAGCCACGGAGCCAGCGCTCGGTCAGCAAGGCCCAGACCGCGAAGCCCAGCCACCCAAAGCATGTCTCGGCCAGCGACTCGACCTCCTCGCGGGTCGTCGCACCCGCCAGCAGCAGCCAGAGCCAGGCCAACGGAGGCCAGGCCAACGGCGGTGGGTCGTCCTCGAACGGAAATGGATCGGGCCAATCTCGTTCCGGCTCCGGGAACAGCAAGGCGGGACAGAACCAGGGCAAGGCCGGCCCGAAGCACGGGCATAAGAAGCACGCCCCCAAGCCTTCGTCAGGGACTTCGGCGACCGCGAACCCCGGCAACTTGCCGGTCCAGCCTCCGACTCCGCCCGCCGGCGATCCGTATGCGTCGGCGCGGCAGTTCTGCGGCAGCAACGACAACCTTCAGCTGGTACCGCCGCAGTTCCGCAGCGACCCCGAGCACCTCGCGACCCTCTATGCCCAGGTGTTCGACCCTCAGCACCAGCAGGCCGCCCACGACGGCTGCCTAGCCGGGCTTCACGACCTCGGGATCAGCTGACGCCGACGAGGTCGACCTCGTCGAAGACCGTGGGCAGGTCCTCGTCGAACTCGGTGTCGGAGACCATCACCCCGGGATGAAGGTCGGCCGGGGTGCAGGTGCCGTCGAGGTCCTCGTCGTCTGACACCCGGTCGCACTCGATGTCGGTATCGGGGGTGACCGTTCCGGTCACGGTGCCGCCGCGGATCAGGTTGATCGGTCAGCGTGATGCCGTTGAAGGAGCCGATGTAGCCGATCGTCTCCTGGCCGTCGGGGATGCCGTCGCCGTCTGTGTCGGGGTCGGTGGGGTCATAGCCGATCTTGACCTCGAAGCCGTCGCTTAGGCCGTCGCCGTCGGTGTCGGGGTTGCGCGGATCGGTGCCCTCGGCGATCTCGTCACCGTCCTTGAGCCCGTCGCCGTCGGTGTCGGCCCTGTGCGGGTTGGTCTTGTAGCGGAACTCGAGCTTGTTGGCGAGCTTGTCGCGGTCCTGGTCACGCTTGGTTTGCTTGATCCGCAGCGCCAGATGGTTCTGCTTCTCCCAACCGTCGGGCAGCCGGTCGTGATTGCGGTCGCGGGCCAGGGCCGAGCTCGCGAACACGGCGAGCAGCGCCACGGCTGCAGCGACGATCCCGATCACAAGCTTTCCCCTGCTGGACGAGCTCACCGGGCCTCAATCGGCCCGCCGCTCAGGGCCCATTAACCGGCTGGACATTTGTTTCACGGCTCGGCTGCGGTGGCGCCGGGAGCCACATCTATGCTCCCGCCGCGATGCGGATCACCTACATCGTCGGGACTCGGCCCAACTTCGTGAAGATGGCGCCGGTGGTGGCGCGGCTGCGCGAGCGGCTGCCCGACGCCGAGCACTCGCTCGTCCACACCGGCCAGCACTACGACCCGGTGATGTCGCAGGTCTTCTTCGAGGAGCTCGGCGGGCTGAGCGAGCCCGACCACATGCTCGAGGTCGGCTCCGGCTCCCATGGCCAGCAGACGGCGCGGGTGATCGAGCGCCTGGAGCCGCTGGTCGAGGCCGAGCGCCCGGACCTGATGATCGTCCCCGGCGACGTCAACTCGACCCTTGCGGCTTCGCTGGTCGCCGCCAAGGAGCTGATCCCGCTCGCCCACATCGAGTCCGGGCTGCGCAGCTTCGACCCGACGATGCCGGAGGAGGTCAACCGGATCGTCACCGACCGCCTCTCCGACTACCTGTTCCTGCACTCCGACGAGGCGGTCGAGAACCTGCGGGCCGAGGGCACCGCCGAGGAGCGGATGCACTTCGTCGGCAACACGATGATCGACACCCTGGTGGCGCTGGAGGACCGCTTCCGCTCGCTCGAGGCGGCGAAGGCGCACGGCCTCGAGCCCGGCAGCTATCTGCTCGTCACCCTGCACCGGCCGGCGCTGGTCGACGGGCCGCTGCTGCCGACGGCGATCGAGAAGCTGGCCGAGGTGGCGGAGGAGATGCCGGTGCTGTTCCCGGCCCATCCCCGCACCCGCAAGGGCCTGGACTCGCCGCCGGACTGGGTCACCGAGCCGGTCGGCTATCTGGAGTTCCTCTCGCTGGAGGCCGACGCCGGCGCGGTGCTGACCGACTCGGGCGGGATCCAGGAGGAGACGACCTACCTCGGGGTGCCCTGCTTCACGCTGCGCGACAACACCGAGCGCCCGGTGACGATCCGCGCCGGCACCAACACCCTGCTCGGCCTCGACCCGAACCGGATCGCCGAGATCCCGGGTCTGCTGGCCGAGCACGAGGCGCCGAAGGAACCGCCGCCGATGTGGGACGGCAAGGCGGCGGAGCGGGTGGCCGAAGTCGTCGCCGCCTCAGCCTGACTCGGCTCAGAGGTCGTAGCGGGCCAGGTCCGAGTCCAGCCGTTCGGCGTCCTCGCCTTGGGGCGGCTTTGCCTCCGGGTCAGTCCCGGCGTGTTCGCCGGAGCCGCGCCAGCGCCGCACCCCGACGACCAGCGCTACGGCGGCGACCAAAAAGCCAAGGATCGGGACCAGGTAGGCGGTGAGGTCGAAGCCCGAGCCCTGCGGCGTCGCCAGGACCGCGTCGCCGTACTGGGCCACCAGCGCCTCCTTTATCTGGTCCTTGCTGCGCCCCTCGTTGATCAGCTTGCGGATGAAGACCCGCTCGCGTTCGGCCTGCGGCGAGTCGGAGAGCTGCAGCAGGGTGCCGCAGACCGGGCACATCACCTCGTCCTCGATGTCCGGCAGCGAGGCACGGGCGGTCTGATCCGCCGCCGCCGCGCCGGGTGCCGCCAGGACGACCAGCGCCAGCGCCGCCAGGGCCATCGCGCGCCGAACGATCACGACCGGCCCTCGATCGTCGGGGCGATGTAGCGGTCGAGGTAGGTCTGGTCGACCGGCCCGCGCCGGATCACGACCAACTTGCCCTGCGGGTCGATGAGGAAGTTCTCCGGCACGCCGGTGGTGCCGAAGTCGTGCCCGTACTGGCCGTCGCCGTCGTGGACCTGGGGATAGGTGATCCCGTACTTGGAGTCGAACGTCTTGCCGTCGCTGCTGATGTCACGGGTGTCGACGCCGAGGATCGTGAACTTCTGCGCCCGGTGATGGCGATAGAAGCTCTGCAGGACCGGCGACTCGTCGCGGCAGGGCAGACACCACGAGGCCCAGAAGTTGACCAGCACCCAGCGGCCGCGGTAGTCGGCGAGGCTGCTCTCGCCGTGTCCGTCGAGCGCCGGAAGCGCGCTCACCGGCGCCTTCTCGCCGATGTCGACGTTGGCGCCGCCCTTGCTCAGCAGCCCATAGGCGAGCAATCCAACGACGGCCAGGGCGGCCATGAAGACCGCGAAGGAGCGCGCGCTCATCGGCCAAGGGTAGAGAGGCGGTGAACCCAGCCGGCGTGGTTAGATCAATGCGTGGCGACCCTCGGCAGCGCCGAAGCGACGGCCCGCGACGCGCTCATGCACGCCTATCTGGAGGCGTGGAACTCGCACGATCCGGCGGCCGTGGTCGCCTTCTTCGCCCCCGACGGCGTCTATGACGACCGCGGCGCCGGCGTCGTCGCCCGCGGGTCGGGCAAGATCCGGGCCCACGTCGCCGAGGTGATGGCCGCCTTTGGCGATCTGCACTTCGAGCTCGTGCGGGCCGCCCACGGCGATGACTTCACCGCCGGCGAGTGGAAGGCGTCGATGACCCACGGCGGCGAGCTCGACGGCCTCCGCGCCACCGGCCGCCGGATCCACAGCGAGGGCGTCGACGTCGCGACCCTCGACGGGGAGGTGCGGATCTCGCACCTGGTCAGCTACTACGACGGCGCCGAGATCATGCGTGAGCTGGGGCTGCTGCCGGCCCGCGGATCGCGGCTCGAGCGCGGGATGCTGCGCGCCGCCTCGCTGCTCCCGCGCCGGCCCTAGAATCGGCCCACGTGCGGACGTAGCTCACCTGGTAGAGCGCGAGCTTCCCAAGCTCGAGGTAGCGGGTTCGAGTCCCGTCGTCCGCTTTTTCTCCCCGAGGTCGTTCGTTCGCAGCTACAGCAGTTACACGTGGTTCCTCAAGAGGAAATCGAGCGCCACTCCGATCAAGCCGGCAACTGCGCACCCGCATACGACTTCTGCTACCTCGACGGCGCCCAGAATTGAACCATCCACGCTTTCGCAGTGATGCTGATCGAGAAGTTGCTCAACCCCGGGGGCTGGCTTCTCATGGACGAGCTCGATTGGACCTATGCGGGAGTCGATGCCGACCAGAGTGATGGTGTCGCGATCTCTCGCATGTCCGACAACGAACGCATCGAGCCCCATTTGCGCGCGGTTTTCGAGCTGAGCCTCGCGTCACCAGACAGCACGCCGTTCCATTTACGAGAGCTTTCGCACTGAGGACGGCTGGTGGGGCTGGGCGTGCAAAGCGCCCGGAGAGCCGCGCGAAAGCTTCAAATCGAGACCACCAGATCCGTTCGCTCCTATCTGGTTGCCGGCCTCCGAACTCTCAAGCGCCGGATGGAGGCCCGGAAAAGCCCGAGCACGTGAGGCTCACCTGTCCATCTGCCCCATCCCGTTCGTCTGAGGGAAGACAGCACCTTGCAATCAAGGAGGAATGAATGAAGTACATGCTGCTGATTCATCAGGGCGACACCCCGCTGCCGGGGACACCGGAATGGGATGCCCTCTCGCAGGAAGAGCAGCAGGCCGTCTACGCCGACTACCAGGCGATCAACCAGACGCCCGGCGTCACCACCGGCGAGCAGATGCAGCCCCCGGAGACGGCGACGACGGTCCGGGTCGAAGACGGCAAGACGCTGACCACCGACGGGCCCTTCGCCGAGACCAAGGAAGCGCTCGGCGGCTACCTGTTCCTCGAGACCGACGACCCGCAGGCCGCGACCGAGCTGGCGGCTCGCATCCCCGCCGCCCGGATGGGCGGAGCGGTCGAGGTTCGAGAGCTGGTGCAGCGATGAAGTACATCCTGTTGATCAACTCAGGTTCGGCCGGCGACCAGTTCGAGAGCCTGCCCGAAGAGGAGCAGAACGCGATCTTCGGCGAGTACATGGCGATCCAGCAGTCCCCCGGCGTCAGCGACGGCAATCAGCTGCAGCCGCCCGAGACGGCGACCACCGTGCGGGTCCAGGACGGCAAGACGCTGACCACCGACGGCCCGTTCGTCGCCACCAAGGAGGCGCTCGGCGGCTACTACGTGTTCGAGGCCGATGACCTCGACGCGGCGATCGACCTGGCCTCCCGGATCCCGGCGGCCCGGATGGGCGGAGCGGTCGAGGTGCGCCCGCTCGTGGAGCGGTAGCGATTGCTCGAGCAGGCGTTCCGCGACGAGTGGGGACGCGTCCTCGCAACCCTGATCGGCTTCCTCGGCGATTTCGACCTCGCCGAGGAGGCCGCTCAGGAGGCCTTCGCCGCGGCGGCCGATCGCTGGCCCCGCGAAGGCACCCCGGACAACCCGCGCGCCTGGCTGATCACGACCGCCCGCAACCGCGCGATCGACCGCATCCGCCGCGACCGCACCCTGGCCGCCAAGACCCGGCTGCTCGAGGTGCCCGAGCCGCTCGAGGAGCCGATGGATGAGACGACGACATTCCCCGACGAGCGGCTCGAGCTCGTCTTCACCTGCTGTCACCCGGCGCTGGCCACCGAGGCCCAGGTCGCGCTGACCCTGCGCACCCTCGGCGGCCTGACGACGGAGGAGATCGCCCGCGCCTTCCTCGTCCCCGAGCCGACGATGGCCAAGCGTCTGGTGCGGGCGAAGGCGAAGATCAAGGCCGCCGGGATCCCCTTCCGCGTCCCGCCCGACCACCTGCTGCCCGACCGCCTCGCCGCCGTGCTCGCGGTCGTCTATCTGATCTTCAACGAGGGCTACGGCGGCCGCGGCGACCTCGCCGCCGAGGCGATCCGGCTTGGCCGGGCGCTGGCCGAGCTGATGCCCGACGAGCCCGAAGTGCACGCCCTGCTGGGGCTGATGATGCTGCACGACGCCCGCCGCGAGGCCCGCTTCAGCGACGGCGAGCTGGTCCTGCTGCGCGACCAGGACCGCACGCTCTGGAACCGCGCCCAAATCGAGGCGGGAAAGGCAGTCCTCGACCGCGCGCTCGCACTCGGCGGCCGCGGCCCCTACGCGGTCCAGGCGGCGATCGCCGCCCTGCACGCCGAGGATCCTCAGGACTGGCCCCAGATCGCGGCGCTCTACGGCGAGCTCTTCCGCCTCACCGGCTCGCCGGTCGTCGAGCTCAACCGCGCCGTCGCGATCGCCGAAGCGGGAGACGTCGAGGCCGCCCTGGCGATCATCGACGGGCTCGAGCTCGACGGCTACCACTACCTGCACGCGGCCCGGGCCGAGCTCCTGGGCCGGCTCGACCGCAACGACGAGGCCCGCGCCTCATACGAGAGAGCCTTGGAGTTGGTCCACGCCGAGCCCGAGCGAGACTTCCTCCAGCGGCGTCTCGACGAACTCGACAGCTAGCCTGCGGCCGCGTGACCGACCCGCGGCTCTCCGTCGTCATCGTCAGCTGGAACAGCGTCCCGGCGCTGCGGACGACCCTGCCGCCGCTGGTCGAGCAGCTGCGCGAAGGCGATGAGCTGATCGTCGCCGACAACGGATCCGATGACGGCACGCCGGGCCTGGTCGCCGAGCTGGCGCCGCAGGCGCGGATCGTCCAGATGGGCGCCAACACCGGCTTCGCCGCCGCCGCCAACGCGGGTGCCGCCGCCGCGACGGGGGAGTTGCTCTTGCTGCTGAACCCCGACGCGCGGCCGCTGCCCGGCTTTCGCGAGGCGATCGTGCGTCCGTATACGGAGGGGCGCGGATGGGCTGCCTGGATGGGGCTGGTCGCGACCGACGACGCCCGCGCCGTCAACACGGCCGGCAACCCGGTCCACTTCACCGGCTTCGCCTGGGCCGGCGACCACGGCAAGCCGCTGGGATCGATCGCTCCGCACGAGGTCCCGACCCTCTCCGGCGCCTGCCTGGCGCTGCCGCTTGCGAGCTTCCGCGAGCGCGACGGCTTCCCCGAGCCCTACTTCCTCTACCACGAGGACACCGACCTCTCGCTGCGGCTGCGACTCGAGGGCGGGGCGCTGGGAATCGAGCCGGCAGCGGTCGTCGATCACGAATACGAGTTCGGCGGCGAGGCGAAGATGCGCTGGCTGGAACGCAACCGCTGGTCGCTGGTCCTTCGCACCTATCCGGGCGCCCTGCTGGCCCTGCTCGCCCCGGCGCTGCTGGCGACCGAGCTGGCGCTGATCCCGGTCTCGATTGCCGGCGGCTGGGGCCGCCAGAAGCTGCTCGCCGACCTCGACGGGCTCCGCCTCCTGCCCTGGACGCTGCGCGGCCGGCGCCGGATTCAGAGCGCGCGCACGATCTCGGCCGCCGACTTCGCGGCCCTTTTGACCGCCGACCTCGACTCGCCCTACTTCGGCCGCGCCGGCCATTCGAAGCCCTGCGGGCGTGTCTGCGCGCCTACTGGCGCCTCGTCCGCATGCTCCTCGGGCGCGCTACATAGGTTGCTTCGTCGGCCGCACCAGGACCTCGTTGACCTCGACCCGGTCCGGCTGGCTCAGCGCCCAGGTGACCGCGCCGGCGATGTCCTCGTCGCGCAGCGCCCAGTCCGGGGCCCCGGAGTCGAAGAACTCGGTGTCGACCATCCCCGGCTCGATCAGGGTCACCTTGATGCGGTCGTTGTCGTCCATCTCGCGCAGCTGCAGCCGCAGCCCCTCGCCGATCGCGCCGGCCGCGTGCTTGGTCGCCGCGTAGAGCGAGCCGGGCAGGGGGCGCCGCCCGGCGACCGAGCTGGTGATCAGGTAGTGGCCGTCGCCGCGCTCGAGCAGGTGGGGGAGGGTGGCGCGGATCGTCAGCGCCACTCCGAGGACGTTGGTCAGCACCATCGAGCGCCAGTGCTCCGGCGTCTCCTCGAGAAAGCCTCGCTTGGCGCCGAAGCCGGCATTGGCGAAGACGGCGTCGATGCGGCCGAACTTCTCCAGCGCCGCCGCGACCATCGAGTCGAGCTGCTCGGACTCGGTGACGTCGCACTCGACCGCCAGCGCCCGATCCTCGCCGCCGAGCTCGCCGGCCAGCTTCTCGATCGGGCCGCTGCGGCGCGCCGCCAGCACCAGTCGGTGCGACCCGGCGCACGCGCGGGCGGTCGCGGCGCCGATGCCGCTGCTGGCGCCGGTGATCAGGAGGACGGGGTCATCGGCCATGCCCCGGATTCTTAACAGGGGACGGAGGCCCGGCCCTTGCGATAATCAGGATCTCCCTCGATGGACCCGGCGCGCAAACGCAAGATCCGCCTCGTGGTGGCGCTCGGGACCGCGGTCCTTCTGGCCGCGGCCCTGGTCTACACGTCGTTCAGCGCCTCGACCGAGGCCAAGCAGCCGTCGCAGCTTCTCAACGCGACGCCGGGCAAGTCCTATGACCTCACCGGCAAGGTGGTCGATGGGTCGGTCCGCCACCAGGGGGAGACGATCCGCTTCCGGGTCGCCGACCGCGACAACCCCTCCGAGAGCCTGCCCGTCACCTACACCGGCACCGTCCCCGACCCCTTCCGGGCCGGGCGCGAGATCGTCCTCACCGGGAGCATGCGCGAGGGCACCTTCGTCGGTCAGCGCGACACGCTGATCACCAAGTGCCCGTCGAAGTTCACGGAGCAGCGCCAGTCGTGATCGAGCTCGGCCGCGCGGCGCTTGCCCTGGCGCTGCTGACGGCGCTCTACGCGGTGGTCGCGGCGCTGATCGGCCGCAACGGCGACCGCCGCTGGGTCGACTCCTCGCGCCGCGCCGTCTACGCGCTCTGCGCCCTGCTCACCCTCTGCGTGATCGTCCTCGAGGCGGCGTTCCTGCGCAACGACTTCTCCTTCCAGCTGGTCGCCGACCACTCCTCGACCACGACGCCCTTCTACTACCGGCTGCCGGCGATGTGGTCGAGCCAGGCGGGATCGCTGCTGCTCTGGGCCTGGGTGCTCTCGATCGCCTCCAGCGGCGTCCTCTACGCGACCCGCAACCGCCTGCGCGAGCTCCTGCCCTACGCGACAGCGGTCCTGATGGGGGTCGGGGCATTCTTCATCGGCCTCGCCGTCTTTGCCTCCAACCCCTTCGAGCAGCTGAGCCCGGCGCCGGTCGAGGGCTCCGGCCTCAACCCGCTGCTGCGCCATCCCTCGATGCTGATGCACCCGCCGATGCTCTACTCGGGCTACGTCTTCTTCACCGTCCCGTTCGCCTTCGCGGTCGCGGCACTGATCACCCGGCGCGTCGACGCCGCCTGGATCCGCGCCACCCGCCGCTTCGCGCTGATCGCCTGGACCTTCCTCTCGATCGGGATCATCCTCGGCGCCAGCTGGTCCTACGCCGAGCTCGGCTGGGGCGGCTACTGGGCCTGGGACCCGGTCGAGAACGCCTCGCTGATGCCCTGGCTGATGGGCACCGCCTTTTTGCACTCGATCATGGTCCAGGAGAAGCGCGGGATGCTGAAGGTCTGGAACGCCTCGCTGATCGTCGCCACCTTCTCGCTGGCGCTGCTGGGGACCTTCCTCGTCCGCTCCGGCGTCCTGCAGTCGATCCACGCCTTCGGCGCCTCGACGGTCGGGACCCCGATCCTGGTCCTGATCGCGGTCGTCGTCCTCGGCTCGACGCTTCTGATCATCTCCCGCCTCGACGACCTCAAATCCGAGAAGCGGATCGACTCGCTGTTCTCGCGCGAGTCGATCTTCCTCGTCAACAACCTGCTGTTGGTCTCGCTCTGCGTGGTGATCTTCTGGGGGACGATGTTCCCGCTGATCTCGGAGCTTTTCACCGGCAACAAGGCCTCGCTGGCGGCTCCCTGGTTCGACCGCTATACGACCCCGCTGGCGATCCTGCTGGTCCTCTTCACCGGCATCGGGCCGCTGCTGGCCTGGCGCCGGGTCACCTGGTCCTCGGCGCGGCGCGTCTTCGTCGGCCCGATTTCGGCGGCGCTGGTGGTCGGCCTCGGCTCGGCGCTTTTGTTCGACACCGGCCGCCGGCCCGCCGGCGCTTCTGCTGTTCGCCTTCGCCGCCTTCGCGCTGACGGCCCTGGCGCAGGAGCTGTGGCGGGGCGGGGCCGCGCGGCGCGAGCTCTCCGGCGGCTCGATCCCGGGGGCGATGGTGGCGGTGGCGGCGCGCAACCGGCGCCGCTATGGCGGCTACATCGTCCATGCCGGGATCGCTGTGCTGCTGGTCGGCGTCGCCGCCTCCTCGAGCTTTCAGACCAACCGCGAGCTCAGCATGGGCCCGGGCGACAGCACCAAGGTCGATGGCTATGACGTCACCTACCGCAAGCCGACCGTCAACGTCGACAACGAGCGGATCGCCTTCGGCGCCGTGCTCGCCGTCTCCAAGGGCAGCAGGCAGATGGTCCTCAACCCGACCCGCGGCTACTTCCGGCCTCCGGGTTGTCCGCCGCAGCGGTTGATCAGCTGCTTTTTCGACGGCGACTCGACCAGCGAGGTCGGGCTGCGGCGCGGCCTCGGGCACGACTTCTGGACCGCGGTGCAGCCGCGGATCGGCCCGGTGCTGCGAAACGCCCGCCAGGCCGACAGCAAGTTCGCCGCCCTCGCCCGCGGGCGCATGCAGCAGGCCTCGGCCAGCAGCGACCCGGCGGCGCTTCAGCGCGCGGCCGGCCAGCTGCAGCTGATCCGCGGCCTCGCGGTCCGCAAGATCGCCGACGACTACCTGCACAACCCGCCGCCGGCGGTCTTCCATGTGATCGTCAACCCGCTGGTGACCTGGATGTGGATCGGCGCCGTCGTCGCCCTCGGCGGGGCGCTGATCGCGGTCTGGCCGGCGCCGGGGGCGCGCCGCCGCCGCGTCACATCGCTCCGGGCCGCCCGCATCGGCGGCGAGCCGTCGCGGGCCTGACGCTCAGTTGATCGACGTTCCTGCTCGGCGCCCTGCTGTTCATCCTCGTGCTCTGGTTCGTGATCGCGCCGCTGCGCCGCGAGCGGGGCGAGGCCGGGGGAGGGGAGGACCCAAGGGTCGCCGACCTCGAGTCGCGCAAGGAGGCCAAGTACCGCGAGATCCGCGACACCGAGCTCGACCACGCGGCGGGCAAGCTCTCCGACGAGGACTTCCGGCGCCAGGACGCCGAGCTGCGCCGCGACGCGGTCCGGATCCTCAAGCAGCTCGACGCGGCCAAGGGGGAAACCGGCGCCGGCAGCGGGGTCGGCGGCCGAGCCCCCTAGAATCCCCGCCATGTACACGATCCTCGGAGTCGTTCAGGTGCTCATCTCGGTCGTCCTGATCTTCCTCGTGCTCCTGCACTCGGGCAAGGACGCGGGCCTCTCCGGCGCCTTCGGCATCGGAGGCGGCGGCGGTGTCGGCGGCGGGTCGATGGTCGAGAAGAACCTCGACCGGGCGACGGTCTTCTTCGCCATCCTGTTCGTCATCAACACCCTGGTCATCCTCAAGATCTAGGGGCTCCGCATGAGGGTGGGGCTTCGCGGCGCGCTGATCGGCGCGGTCGCCGTGCTGGCGGTCGCCGGCTGTGGCGGCGGCGACGGCACCAGCTCCCCTCCGGCCGCCGGGAGCCAGCAGCGGGCGGGCGGCAACGGGCGCCTGGCCTACGCCATCGCTCCGCTGACGGCCAGATCTCGACCCGCTCCAGGCCCGGACCCTGGCCCAGCAGACGGTCAGCCGGCAGATCTTCGAGCCGCTGGTCGCGAGCCTCGACGCCCCCTACGGGGGCAGGCGCAACGTCCCCGGCGCGGCGCTGGCGATCCGCCACTCGGCCGACCGCCACGTCTGGAGCCTGCGCCTGCGGCCCGGGATCCGCTTTCAGGACGGGCGCCTGCTCGACGCCGCGACGGTGCTCGCCAACGTCGGCCGCTGGCGGGCGTCGCCGGTCGGCCAGGGGCTGCTGCCGGGGCTGATCGGCGCCGACGGCCCACGCCCTGACCTGGTGCGGTTCGTGTTCGCCGATCCGGTCGACGACCTGCCGCACCGCCTCGCCGATCCACGGCTGGGACTGGTCTCGCCGGAGGCGATCCGGCCCGGCCCCGGGCCGGAGCCGCTGCTGCGCATGACCCAGGCGGGGAGCGGGCCCTTCGAGCTGGCGCGCCGCAGCGCCGGGGCGATCGAGCTGCGGCGCAACGCCGGCTGGTGGGGCAGCCGCAGCGGCCTCGGGCCGGCGCTCGACGGAATCGACTTCCGCTTCGCCGCCTCGCCGGCCGCCCGCCTGGCGCTGCTTCGCGGCGACGAGGTTCGGGCCGCCCAGGACATCGCCGCCGCCGCCGCCCGGCGCCTGCGGGGCGACCCGCTGCTGACCGTCGTCGCCCCCGCCGGGCCGCACCCGCTCGGGGTCGAGCGCTCGCTGCGCGGCCTCGGGAGCTGGCGGCCGGATTCGCTTGCCGGCGTCTGGCTGGCGGTGGTCCAGCGGGGTTGAGTGGCCGCGACCCGGCTGGGTCGCGGCCACGCCCCGATGCGCCTGAGAGGAGTCGAACCTCCACGGGCCGTTAAGCCCACAAGGCCCTCAACCTTGCGCGTCTACCAGTTCCGCCACAGGCGCAGTTGAGGCCGATTCTAGATGCCCTTGAATTCGTCCGTGGGGGGCGCTACTGTACGAACGTGTGTTCGGATCAACTTCCCGATTCAGGAGCTGACCGTTGGACCTGACAAAGCGCCAGAAAGAGATCTTCGACTACATCGGCCGCTACGCCCGCAAGTACGGATACCCACCCACCGTGCGGGAGATCGGCAAGGCGGTCGGGCTTCATTCCTCCTCCACCGTCCACGCCCACCTCGCCAACCTCGAGAAGTCGGGCCTGCTGCGCCGCGACCCTTCCAAGCCGCGGGCGATCGAGCTGCTGGTCGACAAGGCCAAGCGGGCGATGCCCGGTGTCGGCGGCGGCCTGCCGCTGGTCGGCCAGGTGGCCGCCGGTGAGCCGATTCTCGCCGAGGAGAACATCGAGGAGTACCTCGACATCCCTGACGTGATCGGTGGCGAGGACGGCGACTACGTGCTGCGGGTCCGCGGCGAGAGCATGAAGGACGCCGGCATTCTCGAGGGCGACTATGTCGTCGTCCGCCGCGCCGACGATGCCAGCGACGGCGAGATCGTCGTCGCGCTGCTCGGCGAGGAGGCGACGGTGAAGCGCTTCTTCCGCGAGGCGGACCACATCAGGCTCCAGCCCGAGAACGAGGCGATGGAGCCGATTCGCAGCGCCGACGCCAAGGTCCTCGGCCGGGTGGTCGGAGTCTTCAGGAAGGTTTCGTGAGCGTGACGGCGACCGCTACCCATTCGCCCGAGCTCACGATTGACGCCATGACGGAGCGTTCGGCACCGCGGCTGTTCGAGCCAAAGGGTTTGACGCTGGAGGACACGATCCTCGGCGCCTGGGAGGACCTGCTGGCCGGCGGCCCGGCCGAATGCCCCGTCTGCGGCGGCACCATGCGCGGCGCCGGCGGCTGCCGGGGCTGCGGCTCCGACCTCAGCTGACGCCGCCTGCAGCCTCCCCTGCGCCGTTTTGCAAGCGCTCGTCTGAGGGCTACCATCAGCTTGCGGGCTGGACGGCCGCGGGTGAGGAGAGAAAACCTCGCTCGAGGAAAGTCCGGACACCAAAGGGCGAGGCGGTGGGTAACGCCCACCCGGGGAAACCCGCGGGAAAGTGCCACAGAAATACACAGCCGATGGTGCGGCCTCAGCTGAGTCGCACACAGGCGAAGTTGAAATGGTGCGGTAAGAGCGCACCGGCGCCGCGGTGACGCGGCGGCCAGGCAAACCCCGCCCGGTGCAAGGCCAAGCAGGACCGTCGACCCGGCCCGGGTAGGTCCAGGTAGGCCGCAGGGCCGCAAGGCCCCGCCTCACGGCGAGATGGATGGTCGTCTGCGACAGGATCCGGCTTACAGGCCCGCTAAGGAGAGCCCCGCTTCGGCGGGGCTCTCTATTTCCCTAGGGGAAGCGCCCGGCCTGGATCTTGCGCTTGTACTGCCCCTGGCGCCGTTGCGCGTCGCGCATCAAAAGCGGCAGCAGCCGCAGCGCCAGCGAGGGGAAGGCGTCGAAGAAGCGCAGCATCGCCCCGCGCCAGCGGGGGATCGTCAGCACCGGCCGCGGGTGGTCCAGCAGGGCGGCGATTCGCGGCGCCACCTGCTCGGCGGTCAGAAGCGTGCCCGAGAACGATCCCGCCGCATCGGGGTCGTCGAGCTTGTCGGCCAGCATCGGGGTCCAGATCCCGTCCGGGCAGACGGCCGAGAGGTGGATCCCCTTGATCCCGGAGCGGCGCAGGTCGAGCTGGGTCCCGAGGGTGAAGGCGATCGCCGCGTGCTTGCTGGCCGAGTAGGCGACCTCGCCCGGGGCCGCGATCAGCCCGGCCAGCGAGATCACGTTGATCACCTGCCCGCGTCCGGCGGCCAGCATCGGCTCCAGCGCGGCGACGGTGCCGTTCATCGTCCCGACCGCATTGACCTCCAGCATCAGGCGCCGGGTCGGCTCGTCCTGCTCCCAGGCCAGGCCGGTGACGAGGATGCCGGCGTTGTTGACCCAGACGTCGAGCGAGCCGGCGCGCTCGACGGTCGCCCCGGCGACCTTGCGGCAGGCCCGCTCGTCGCGGACGTCGAGCGGCGAATAGAAAGCCCCCCGCCCGATCTCGGCCGCGGCCCGCTCGGCCGCCTCCTCGTCGACGTCGGTGACGTGGAGGGTCAGGCCCCGGTCGGCCAGGGCCTGGGCGACGGCTCGGCCGAGGCCGCGCCCGGCGCCGGTGACGACCGCGGTCGGCATCGAGCGGGAGGATATGCGCGCTCCCCGCAGAAGGGCCTGGGAGCAGTTCGCGCCATCTGTGGCGAGGTACCCAGAACCGGGTATGTGCCGGAATTTCCTCTGCTAGGATGCCGCGACTTTCCGCTGAGTCCCCGCCAAATATCGCGGGGAGCGGGGGACCCACGAACTGGGGCGAATCGCCGGCATCTGCCGCGTAGCGCAGCTCTTTCAGCGCGAGCCCGTCAGCTAACCCCGTAAGCGCTCAGAAAGAGGCTATGAACGAACGCATGCCCCGCTCTTGGCGGGCGGGTGACAATTCCAGACGGGAGACGCTGGGACCGCAGGGACGGCGGCCCGATCGCCATGCGCTCTGGGCGCTGATGCTGGCGCTGTTCACGCTCGCGGTCGCCGCGGCCTCGGCCCACGCTTCCAGTGGCGGCATCGGAACTCCCGGCGGCGACGGCACGACCTCCACCGGCTCCGGTCCCGACCCTGGCGACCCAGTTCGGGACCCGCACCCTGCAGGTGGGGATGTCGGGCGACGACGTCAAGGTCCTGAACGGGATCGTGAAGTCGAAGAGCTATGCCTCCGGCGTCCACGTCGGCGACGTCTTCGCGACCCAGACGGCGGGCGCGGTGAGGGAGTTCCAGAACGAGGCCGGGCTGCCGAGCAACGGCGTCGTCGACACGACGACCAGCACGGCGCTGATCCACTCGATGAGCCGCGCCGGCGCCACCTGGTACGGCCCCGGCTTCTACGGCCACCGGACCGCCTGCGGCCAGACCCTGACCACGACGACGGTCGGCGTCGCCAGCCGCTCGCTTCGCTGCGGCAAGAAGGTGACCCTCTCCTACCACGGGCACTCGATCGTCGCCCCGGTGATCGACCGCGGCCCCTACCGGACCGGCTACAAGTTCGACCTCACCGGCGCCACCGCGCAGGCGCTGGGCATCACCACGTCGACCAGGCTGCGCTATGCAGTCGCGCAGCGTGGCAGCGACGTTCGCGGCCTTTAGATCTCTCTAGGCAGCCGAGGGAAGGACCCGCGGCGTCGCCTGGTCCTTCGGCAGCGCGGCGGCGCTGGCGATCAGGCTCTGGAACTCGTTCAGCGCCAGGTGGGCGACGGCCTCGAGGATCTCCTCGTCTGACCAGCCGACCTCCCGCGCCTCCTCGTGCAGGTGCACGGGCGGGGCGCCGTCGGCCTCCAGGGTTGCCTTGAGGAACTCCAGCAGCACCGCCTCGCGGGGGTCGGAGGAGGTGAAGCTGCGGGCCCGCGAGACCTCGTCGAGCCCCAGGCCCGCGGCCCGGGCCGACTTGGCGTGCTGGGCGATGCTGTAGGCGTCCTGTCGGTGCTCGGCGACGGCGAGGGCGATCCGCTCCCGCGTCGCCCGCGGGAGGACCCCGTGGCGCAGCTCGGTGCGCATGCGGGTATAGGCCCGCAGCACGGCAGGGGAGCCGGCGAGCACGCCGACGAACTTCGAGACGGCGGCGCCGCCGGCCTGGATGCTCTTCAGGATCGGCGCGCTCTCGTCAGGGGCGGTGAGCTCGTCGTGGATGTGAAATCGGCTTACTTCTGTCTTGACTGTCAACGTTCGTTCCTGCCTTCTAGGCCGATACTTGGCTCTGTCAAGCCGTAAATGGCTCTTTACTTCACTTTTAGCATGTAACTTACGACATGTAAGTTATAGCGCTTGCCTCGGCGTCTTACAAGCTGGCACCTGCGGCTCGCGCGGCAGGGATAAATACGTTGGCGACCGCCGCTTGGTTCACAAGCGGACGCCTCGCCCGGTCGGCGGCCCGCCCGCCGATATGTTTCAGCCATGGCCGATCAGCCGAAGACCTCGAGCGACGTGCTCGAGATGGTCAAGGAGCGAAACGTGCGCTTCGTGCGGCTCTGGTTCACCGACGTGCTCGGGCAGCTGAAGAGCTTCTCGATCAACGCCCAGGAGCTCGACGACGCCTTCGAGGGCGGGATGGGCTTCGACGGCTCCTCGATCACCGGCTTCAACCCGATCGAGGAGTCGGACATGATCGCGATGCCCGACCCCGAGACCTTCGCGCTGATCCCCTGGCGCCCCGAGGAGGAGAACGCGACGGCGCGAATGTTCTGCGACGTCCAGGTCCCCGGCGGCGACCCCTACGAGGGCGACCCGCGCTGGATCCTGCGCCGGGCGCTCGACCGGGCCAAGGACCTCGGCTTCGACACCTACAACGTCGGCCCCGAGCTGGAGTACTTCTACTTTCGCGTCCGCCAAGCCCGACGGCACTCCGGAGGTGCTCGACGACGGCGGCTATTTCGACCTCACGACGCTGGACGCCGGCTCCGACGTGCGCCGCGAGACCGTGCTGGCGCTGGAGAAGCTCGGCATCCACGTCGAGTACACCCACCACGAGGTCGGCCCCTCCCAGCACGAGGTCGACATGCGCTACGCAAACGCGCTGAAGATGGCCGACGACTGCATGACCTACCGGATCGTCGTCAAGGAGTACGCGATGAAGTACGGCTGGTACGCGACCTTCATGCCGAAGCCGCTGTTCGGCGAGAACGGCTCCGGGATGCACGTCCACCAGTCGCTGGCCAAGGACGGCGGCAACGCCTTCTACGACCCCGACGACCAGTACTTCCTCTCCGACGTCGCCAAGGCGTTCATCGCCGGCCAGCTAAAGCACGCGCGCGAGATCGCGCCGCTGTTCGCGCAGTGGGTCAACTCCTACAAGCGACTCGTCCCCGGCTTCGAGGCGCCGGTCTATCTCGCCTGGTCGCGGCGCAACCGCTCGGCGCTGATCCGGGTCCCGCTCTACCACCCCGGCAAGGAGGGTGCGACCCGGGCCGAGCTGCGCTGCCCCGACCCGGCCTCCAATCCCTACCTCTGCTTCGCCGGCATGCTGCAGGCGGGGCTGGAGGGGGTCGAGCACGGCTACGAGCTGCCCGAGCCGATGGAGCAGAACCTCTACCACCTCTCCCCGGAGGAGCGGATCCAGCGCGGGATCGAGCAGCTGCCGGAGACGCTCGGCGAGGCGATCGAGATCGCCTCGGAGTCGGAGCTGGTCCTGCGCACGCTCGGCGAGCACACCTTCCAGCGCTTCATCGAGATCAAGCGCCAGGAGTGGGAGGACTACCGCGTCCAGGTGACTCCGTACGAGATCGAGAACTTCCTGCCGATCCTCTGAGGCGGGTCGCGATGGCGACGCTGCACGTCCTGCGCGTCTTCGTAAACGAAGAGGGCGAGTTCGGAAACCATCTTGGCGTCTTCCTCGACGGGGCTGAGATCCCGGCCGTCCGCCGCCAGGCCGTCGCCGCCGAGCTCGGCTTTTCGGAGACGGTGTTCGTCGACGACCGCGAGCGGGCCGAGCTGCGGATCTTCACCCCCGGCACCGAGCTGCCGTTCGCGGGGCATCCGCTGGTCGGCACCGCCTGGCTGCTGCGCGAGCAGGGGATCAGCGTGGACACCCTGCGCCCCCCGGCCGGTGAGGCTGGGGTCCACCTCGAGGGCGGCCTCATCCACATCTCCGCCGAGCCGAACTGGTCGCCCCCGTTCGAGAACGTCCAGCTGGCCGATCCAGCCGCCGTGCGGGCCCTCGATGGGCCTCCGATCGATGCCGGCGAGGTCTACGCCTGGGCCTGGATCGACGAGGACGCCGGGACGATCCGCGCCCGCAGCTTCGCGCCCGGGGTCGGGATCGCCGAGGACGAGGCGACCGGGTCGGCGGCGCTGGCGCTGAGCGCGCGGCTGGGGCGCCCGGTCACGATCCACCAGGGGCTGGGCTCGCTGCTGATCGCCCGCCCGCTCGACGGCGGCCGGGCCGAGGTCGGGGGTCTCGTCGCCCTGGACGAAGTGCGCGAGTTCGAGTAGCTAGTCGCGGCGCAGCGCCTTGACGGCGCGCGTCTTCAGGTTCAGCGCCGCGGTCATCCCGCGCTCGGCGGCCGAGCCCTGCGGCGGCAGCGCCCCGAGCTGGCGGGCGATCTCGGTGCCGCTGGAGTAGGCGTCGAGGTGGACGATGCGGCCGTCGCGGACCGTCACCACGTCGCATCCCTGGACGTCGAGCTTGGCGCCGTTGGGGTCCATCCCCTCGAATTTCGCGCTGCCATTGAAAGTCGCGCTCGCTCGCCACTCGACCGCCGCCATCTCCTCATTGGCGATCAGGTGGAGGACCTCGAACTTCCAGTCGGGAAAGGCGCGGAAAAGGTTCTCGAACCAGGGCCGGTAATTGTCGCCCTGCCGGAGGTGGACGAGACCGTGGATCGGCCCCTCGCCACTGGGGTCGTAGTGGGCCTCCATGGCGTCGAGGTCCTGGCGGCCGACGGCTTCGAAATAGCTGCGCGCCACCTCGGCCGGAGTCGCTGTCTTCTCGGTCTCAGTTGCCATCGCCGCTCCCATCATCACCGATCTGAGCGATCAGCGCGGCCCGGTCGGTGACCGGCGCCTGACAGGCGAAGCCCTCGCAGACGTAAGCCGACGGCTTGCCCTCGACGGCGCGACGGTCGAGCATCAGCTCGGGCTGCTCGCTGCCCTCGACTCCTCCGGCCAGTACCACACGGGGCCGGTAGGCGGAGCGGACGACGGCGGCGAGATCGCCGAGGGCGGCGGCCGGATCGCCGTTCGCCGGAGCCACCAGGGCGACCTCACGGGTCGGCTCGAGGTGGAAGTCGAGCGCTTGCAGGAGGTGGCCGAAGCCGTCAGGGTGGCGGATCGCCGCCGGCGAGATGATCCGCAGCACGCCCTCGGCCCACTCCTCGTAGCGATGCTCGCCGGTCAGCGCCGCCAATCGCAGCAGCCCCAGGGCGGCGGAGGAGTTCCCGGCCGGGATCGGGTGGTCGCCGAGGTCCTTGCGGCGCGCGATCAGCTCCTGGTGATCGCTGGAGGTCGAGAAGAAGCCGCCCCGCTCGCGGTCGCCGAAGCGCTCGATCATCGCCTCCGCGGTCTCACGCGCGGCCTCGAACCAGCGCAGCTCGAAACTCGCCTCATAGAGGGTCAGCAGGGCTTCGACCAGGTAGGCGTGGTCCTCGAGGTAGGCGTTGAGGTGCGCGCGGCCGTCCTTGTAGGTCCGCAGCAGCCGCCCCTCGCCGTCGCGCATCTGCTCGAGGACGAAGGCCGCGCAGGAGCGGGCGGCGTCGATGTAGTCGCTGCGGTCCATCACCGCCCCCGCCTCGGCCAGGGCGGAGATCATCAGCGCGTTCCAGGAGGTCAGCCGCTTGTCGTCGAGCCCCGGCCAGACCCGCTCCGAGCGTGCCTCGAACAGCGCCCGCCGGGCCTCGGCCAGGCCCTCGGGCTCAGGGGCGTCGAGCCCTCCGGGGAGGTAGAGGACATTGCGGCGCTCGAAGTTGCCCTGGCCGTTGACCCCGTAGTAGGCGAGCACGTCGTCGGCGGCGCGGTCGCCGAGGACGTCGCGGATCTCCTCCAGCTCCCAGACATAGAAGCGGCCTTCCTCGCCCTCGGAGTCGGCATCGAGGGCCGAGTAGAAACCGCCCTCCGGCCCGCGCATCTCGCGCAGAGCCCAGTCGAGGGTCTCGGTGCAGACCCGCCGGTAGTGCTCGCGGCCGAGGACCTGCCAGCCATGCAGGTAGACGCGGGCCAGCAGCGCGTTGTCGTAGAGCATCTTCTCGAAGTGGGGCACCAGCCAGACGGCGTCGACCGAGTAGCGGGCAAAGCCGCCGCCGATCTGGTCGTAGATCCCGCCGCCGGCCATCGCGTCCAGGGTCAGTCGCGGGATCTCGGTCTCGCCGCGGGCCAGCAGGAACTCCAGCGCCGAGGCGGGCGGGAACTTCGGCGCTCCGCCGAAGCCGCCGTTCTGCATGTCGGCGGCTTCGCGCAGCCCCTCGACGGCGGTCTCGAGCGCCTCGCGCCGCAGCGGCTGCTCGGAGGGCTTGATGCGGCCGATCGCCCCCAGTTGCTCGCGGGTCTGGGGGGCTCGGGCGCGGATCTCCTCGCGGCGCTCGCGGAAGGCTTCGCTGACCGCCTCCATCACCTGGCGAAAGCTCGGCATCCCGCCGCGGGGATCGGGCGGGAAGTAGGTGCCGGCGTAGAAGGGAACGCCCTCGGGATCGCAGAAGACGGTCATCGGCCAGCCCCCCTGACCGGTCATCGCCTGGGTCGCCTCCATGTAGAGGGCGTCGACGTCGGGTCGCTCCTCGCGGTCGACCTTGATGTTGACGAAGTGCTCGTTCATGAACGCCGCGGTCTCGGGGTCCTCGAAGGACTCGCGCTCCATCACGTGGCACCAGTGGCAGGCCGAGTAGCCGACCGAGAGCAGGATCGGGCGATCCTCGCTGCGGGCCTGGTCGAGCGCCTGCTCGTCCCAGGGCTGCCAGTCGACCGGGTTTTCGCGGTGCTGGAGCAGGTAGGGGCTGGTCTGTTCGGCTAGCCGATTGGGCATCTGGACAAGGGTTTACTCGATACTTCCATTGTGTCCGCAGTCCAACGGTCCTAGGCTTACACAGGGATGAGCGCCGAAATAGAGCTTCCTGCCGAATTGCAGGAGCTTCTCGACCGGGTCACGCCCGAGGACCGCGACGCGGTCACCAGGGCCCTGCAGTCCAGCATCCGCACTGAGGCTGAGCTTCGGCATGCCGCGAAACGGATGGCCGACGCCGAGCGGATCGCCCATTTCGGCAACTGGGAGTGGGACATCGCCGCCGACCGCCTCACCTGGTCGCAGGAGCTCTACCGGATCTTCGGCGTCGAGCGCGAGACCTTCGACGCCACCTTCGACGCCTACATCGAGCTCGTCCATCCGCACGACCGGCGGCGGGTAAACGACGCGATCCGGGCCTCGGTGCAGAGCGCGGCGCCGTTCATCTTCGAGCACCGGATCCTGCTCGACGAGGAGACGGCGCGCACGCTTCGCTGCCACGGCGAGCCGGTCGTCGACGACGACGGCAAGGTCGTGCGGCTGTTCGGCGTCTGCCAGGACATCACCGAGATCGCCGAATCCGAGCGCGGCAAGCGCTCGCCCGAGGACCGCTTTCGAAACGCTTTCGAGCACGCGCCGATCGGCGTCGCCCTGGTCGCGATCGAAGGCGACCGGCTGGGCGAATTCCTGGCCGTAAACCGGGCTCTCTCGTCGATCACCGGCTACAGCGAGCAGGAGTTGATCGAGTCCTCGATCGACGAGATCACGGTCCCCGAGGACCGCCACATCGACAGTGCCCAGCGGCGCCGGCTGCTGCGGGGAAAGTTCGACTCCTACACGGTCGAAAAGCGCTTCATTCATCGCGAGGGGCACGAGATCTGGGGCCAGTTCAGCCTCTCGCTGGCCCGCGAGCACGAGGGGGCGGCCCCCTACGGGATCCTGCAGATGCAGGACATCAGCGAGCGGCGGCGCTTCGAGCAGCGGCTGCGCTATCTCGCCGACCACGACGCACTGACCGGGCTCGCGAACCGGCGCCGGTTCCGCGGCGAGCTCGAGCAGCAGATCGCCTTCTACGCCCGCTACGGCGGCCAGGGAGCGGTGTTGATCGTCGACGTCGACAACTTCAAGCAGGTCAACGACACCGCCGGCCACCAGGCGGGAGACAACGTGATCCGCGAGATTGCCGAGCTTCTGCGCGCCAGGGCGCGGGTCTCCGACGCCGTGGCGCGGCTATCGGGTGACGAGTTCGCGATCCTGCTGCCGCAGACCGACCGCGAGGGCGCGACACGCTTCGCCGAGGATCTGCGCCGCGAGGTGCGGCTGCAGAGCTCCACGCACAGCCCCGCCCCGGTCACGGTCAGCATCGGCGTGGCGATGTTCGGCGGCGAGACCGAGGAGGGCGGCGAGCCGGCCCTGGTCGCCGCCGACCTGGCGATGTACGAGGCCAAGGAGCAGGGCCGCGACCGGGTCGTTCTGGTCGAAGAGCCCGGCCGCCCGGAGAGCACGCCGCGGAGCGGGCTCAGCACCTCGGCGCGGATCCGCGACGCACTCGTCCACGATCGCCTGGTCCTCTACCAGCAGCCGATCATCGATCTGCGCACCGGCAAGGCCGAGCGCCACGAGCTGCTGCTTCGGATCGAGGAGGAGAACGGCGAGATGCTGCCGGCGGGGCGCTTCATCCAGACCGCGGAGCAGTTCGGGATGGTCCAGGAGCTGGACCGCTGGGTGGTCACCCAGGCGGTCAAGCTGCTCAACGACTACACCAACGGAGTCGGCGGCAACGGCGGCATGTCACGGCCGCCCTTCGGCCTTCACGTCAACCTCTCGGGCAGCTCGATCATCGACGCCAACGTGCTCGAGTTCATCGAGCGCTCCTTCGACACCAGCGATGCCTTTCCCGGCGCGATCACCTTCGAGATCACCGAGACCGCGGCGATCCGCAACTTCGAGACCGCGGCCGCCTTCGCCGACCGCCTGACCGAGTTCGGCTGCTCGATCGCGATCGACGACTACGGGGTCGGCTTCGGGCCCTTCTACTACCTCAAGCACCTTCCCTTCGACATGATCAAGATCGACGGCGACTTCATCCGCGACCTGCCGCGAAACGACGCCGACCAGCTGACGGTGAGAGCGATCGTCGAGATCGCCCGCGGGCTGGGCAAGAAGACGATCGCCGAGTACGTCGAGGAGCCGTCGACGGTCGGGCTGCTGCGCGACCTCGGGGTCGACATGGCACAGGGCTTTCATCTCGGAAAGCCCGTCGCCCTCGCAGAGGGCTGGGACTAGCGCAGCCCCGCTGCCCGCCCGCCCGGTGTTAGGTTTGGCGGGCGATGGCTACCGACCTCACCGTGATCCTCGAGGACCGGCCCGGTGAGCTGGCGCGGCTCGGCGAGGCGACCGGGGAGGGGGGAGTCAACCTGCAGGGAATGGCCGCGTTCACCGGGGTCACCGGCGAGGGAAAAGGGGTGATCCACATCCTGGTCGAGGACGCGGCCGCGGCGCGAAAGACGCTGGAGGCGGCAGAGATCCGGATCGCCGACGAGCGCGAGGCGCTTGTCGTCGACCTCCATGACCAGCCGGGCTCGCTCGGCGAGCTGGCGCGACGGCTCGGCGAGGCCGGCGTCAACATCGAGCTCGCCTACACGACCTTCGGCGGGGTCAAGGTCGTGATCGTCAGCGACGATCTCGACGCCGCCCGCTCGGTCCTCTAGCTCGCAGCGCCGGCTAGGAGCCGGTGACGTCGCGGGCGAAGGCCTCGAAGGCGTCGAGGTAATGCTGGATGTCGTCGTCGGCATGGGCGATCGAGATCGTCCACTCCTCCTCGACGCCAGGGGTCATGAAGATGCCGTGGTTCATGTGGTACAGCCAGGCCAGGGTTGACAGGTCGCCGTCGACCTTGGTCAGGTAGTCGCGGTACTCGTACATGCGCTCGGCCGAGAAGACGACGCAGCCCTTGGCGCCGATCCCCTCGGTGTAGGCGGGCAGCTCGTACTGGTCGATCACGGCCTGGCAGCCGTCGAGCAGCTTGCGGTTCGAGGCCTCGAGCCTGACGTAGGCCTCCTCGGTCAGGACCTTGGTCAATGTCGCCTCGGCGGCGGCCATCACCAGCGGGTTGCCGTTGAAGGTCCCGTACTGGTGCACGGTCCCGTCGGCGACGATCGCGGCCAGCTCCTCGGTCATCCCGATCGCGCCGCCCGGGTAGCCGCCGCAGGTCGCCTTGGCGAGGGTGATGATGTCCGGCCGCACGCCGAAGCGCTGGGTGGCGCCGCCGGCCGAGATCGTGGCCCCGGTCTTGACCTCGTCGAAGATCAGCTTCACGCCGTGCTCCGCGGTCAGCTCCCGCACCCGCTCCAGGTAGCCCTCGCGCGGGGGAATGATGTTGATGTTCATCATCGCCGGCTCCATGATCAGACCGGCGAGGCGGTCGCCGATCTTGTCCAGAACCGACGCCAGCGCGTCGGCGTCGTTGAAGGGGACCGAGCGGGTCAGCTCGGTGATCGCCTCCGGGTAGCCGGCGCCATAGGGGACGCTGACCGGGTCGTCGCGGTCGCCTAGCGCCTCCAGCGGTGGGTAGACGGAGACCATCACCGCGTCGTGGTGGCCGTGGTAGGAGCCCTCGATCTTCAGCAGCATGTCGCGTCCGGTCGCGCCGCGGGCAAGGTGCACGGCGTCCATCGTCGACTCGGTGCCGGAGTTGGTGAAGCGCCACTGCGGCAATCCGAAGCGGCGCTGCAGCTCCTCGGCGACGACGATCGAGCCCTCGGTCGGGGCGGCGAAGTGCGTGCCCTGGTCGACCCGCGCCTTGACCGCGGCGCCGACGTCCTGGTTGGCGTGGCCGATGCACATGACCCCGAAGCCGTTGTGGAAGTCGCGGTACTCGTTGCCGTCGACGTCCCATACCTGGGTACCGTGGCCGCGCTCGACGTAGACCGGCCAGGGGTCGTTGGCCTGAAAGGAGGAGGGGACTCCGTTGGGCATCACCTTGCTGGCGCGCTGGAAGTACTCGGCCGAGCGTCCGGTGCGCTCGCGAAAGCCGGCCATCTGGCCCTCGGTCAGCGAAGCGATCCGCTTGCGGTCGATCCCCGAAGCCCCGCCGGTGCTCGTCTCAACGGTCATCCATTCTCCTTGACTGGGTCAGGCAAATCTAGCGAGCGGCCCGCAGCTCGGCCCGTTTGATCTTGCCGCTCGCCGTCTTCGGCAGCTCGTCGGCGAACTCGACGATGCGGGGGAACTTGTAGGGCGCGGTAGTGCGCTTGCAGTGCTCCTGCAGCTCGGCCGCCAGCTGCTCGGAGGGCTCCCCCTCGCGGAGGACGACGATCGCCCGCACCACGGTCCCGCGCTCGGGATCGGGGGCGGCGACCGCGGCCGCCTCGGCGACGGCGGGGTGGGCGACCAGCGCCGACTCGACCTCGAAGGGGCCGATCCGGTAGCCGGAGGAGAGGATCAGGTCGTCGCTTCGGCCCTCGAAGAACAGATAGCCGTCGGGGTCCTCGCGGACCAGGTCGCCGGTCTGCCACCACTCGCCCGCGAAGGGCTCGCCGTCGAGATAGCGGGCGAAGAAGGTCGGGCAGGAGGAGGGGCGAAGCTGCAGCTCGCCGGCGCCGTCCGATCCCGTTTCCTCGCGGACGACGCGGAGCTCGAAGCCCGGCAGCGGCTTTCCCATCGAGCCTGGCCGCACCGGCTCGCCGGCACGCATCCCGGTCAGCTGGCCGGTCTCGGTCTGCCCGTAGCCGTCGTGGATCTCGAGTCCGGTCGCATCGCGGAAGGTGCTGATGATCTCCGGGTTCAGCGGCTCGCCGGCGGAGACCAGGTGGCGGAGCGAGCCGATCGGGCGCAGCCGGGCTCGCTTGGCCAGCATCCGGTACTCGGTCGGCGCCTGGCAGAGGACGTTGACCCCGAGCTCCTCGCACAGGGCCAGCCGCTCCTCGGGGTCGAAGCGGGCGTCGTGGATCACCGCCGTCGCCCCCATCAGCCAGGGGGCGACGAAGACGTTGCGGGCCGATTTCGACCAGCCGGTCGCGGTCGTGCACCAGGCGACGTCGCCCTTGCGGGCGCCGAACCAGTGCTCGGCCTGGGTGCGCTGGCCGGCGAGGTAGCGCTGGGCGTGGAGCGCGCCCCGGGGCTCTCCCGTGGTGCCGGAGGTGAAGACGATCAGGGCGCCCTCCTCGGGCTCCAGCGCCACCGGCGCAACCGGCGTCTCCTGCGGCAGGTCCTCGTCCATCACCTGGGCCAGCTCGGCGATCGTCATCGCCGGCACCCCCTCGGGAAGCTCGTTCAGCAGCTCCTCCTCGCCGACCGCCAGCGCCGGTGCGGCGGCCTCGACGCGCAGCGCCAGGTCCCCCCGGCGCAGCTGGGTGTTGCAGGGAAGCGCCACCGCGCCCATCCGCCAGCAGGCGAGCATCGACAGCACCCACTCGATCCGATTGCCGATCAGGATCATCACCGCGTCTCCGCGCTTCACCCCACGCGCCGCGAAGGCGCCCGAGAAGCCGGCGCTGATCGCGAGCAGCTCGCCGAAGTGCCAGACCCGCGCCTCGCCCTCATGGCCGAGGGCGATCACCGCCCGCCCCGAGGCCGGGAACTGCTCCAGCACGTCCTCGATGAAGTTCATCCGGCGCAGTCTGCCGCAGGACCGGCGCCGGGGGCTGAAGCGCCTGATAGAACTGGCGCGGGTGAAGAGGCACGGGGTACTCGGAGGCGGATTGAGGCCGGGTTCGGTGCGGTCTGCGGTGGCGCTGGGCGCCCTGCTGCTCGGCCTGCTGTTGACCGCCGGGCCTGCCGAGGCGGCGCCCTCCTTCGACGCCCACGGCAGCGTCGAGCAGGTCTACGTGACCGGCCTGGCCCCGGGGGCGCGCATGAAGCTGCTCAACCGCCACGGTCACAAGGTCGCCAAGCAGAACGCCGACGGCCAGGGCGGCCTGCTGTTTCGCAACGTCAAGCCGGGCCGCGGCTATCGCGTCCGCCTCGTCGGCGGCGGCGGCGAGTCGGGGCCGCTGACAGTGCTGTCGACGCGGCCCGCGCCGCCCAGCACGGACTCCTACGGCCAGCAGATCCAGCCGAGCGGGTACCAGTACCTGACGACCCGCGACGGCACCAAGCTCGCGATCGACGTCCACCCACCGTCGGACGTGTCCAGCGCCTCGCCGCTGCCGATTCCGCCCGGGATCCTGCCGCCGAACATCACCAACCCCACCAGCCCGAACGGGCCGTTCCCGACCCTGATCGAGTACTCGGGCTACGGCTACGCCGACCCCGCCGGCCCTCAGAACGGGATCGCGGTTCTCGCCAACCTGATGGGCTACACGGTGGTCGACGTCAACATGCGCGGTACCGGCTGCTCGGGCGGCGCCTTCGACTTCTTCGAGCCGCTGCAGAGCCTCGACGGCTACGACGTCATCGAGACGATCGCCCGCCAGCCCTGGGTCCTGCACCACCAGGTGGGGATGATGGGGATCTCCTACGGGGGCATCAGCCAGCTCTTCACCGGCGCCACCCAGCCCCCTAGCCTGGCCGCGATCTCGCCGCTCTCGGTGATCGACAGCACCCAGACGACGCTGTATCCGGGCGGCATCCTCAACACCGGGTTCGCCGTCGACTGGGCCAAGGAGCGGGTCCACGACGCGATGCCGGCGGGCCCCGACACGGGCCAGCCCTGGGCCTACAAGAAGATTCAGGACGGCGACACCCAGTGCCGCGACAACCAGGCCCTTCACGGTGAGGCCGCCGACCTGCTGACCAAGATCCGCCAGAACGACCACTACGTGCCCAAGGTCGCCGACCCGCTGGCGCCGATCACCTTCGTGCACAAGATCGACGTGCCGACCTTTATGGCCTGCCAATTCACCGACGAGCAGACCGGCGGCCACTGCCCCGACCTGGCCGAGCACTTCACCGGCACCCAGCGCAAGTGGTTCACCTTCACCAACGGGACTCACGTCGACTCGCTGGATCCCGACACCTTCAACCGCTGGTGCGACTTCCTCTCGCTATACGTTGCTCAGCAGGCGCCGTTAACGAGCTGCGCGGCGATCCACCCGGCTGCGCCCGTGATCTACAACCAGGCGATGGGGATCAACGGGGTGACGATCCCGCCCGACCCGATCCAGCTGCAGCCGACCTACGACGGCGCGCTGGCGGCATTCCAGAACCTGCCGCCGATCCGAATCCTGTTCGACAACGGGGCCGGCGGGGCCCAGCCGGGTTTCCCCGATCCGGGCTTCGAGCAGTCTTTCTCGAGCTTCCCGATCCCCGGCACCGTCGCGCGCAGCTGGTACCTGGCGCCGGGCGGCGCCCTGGCCGACGGCCCGCAGGGGAAGGCCGGCGCGAACTCGTTCCGCTGGGATGCCCATGCCCGGCCGCTGACCGACTTCACCGGCGACACCGCCGGGGGCACCAACGGGCTCTGGACGGCGACGCCGCCCTACAACTGGACCCAGGTCCCGCCCGGCACCGCGCTCTCCTACGTCAGCGCTCCGCTGAGCGAGAACACCACCGTGATCGGCGCCGGTGCGCTGAAAGCCTGGATCCGCTCCTCGACCCCCAACGTCGACCTGCAGGTCACGATCTCGGAGGTCAGGCCCGACGGCAAGGAGACCTTCGTGCAGGGCGGCTGGCTGAGGGGCAACGAGCGCAAGCTCGACCGCCGCAAGAGCACCCTGCTGGAGCCCTGGCTCAGCCTGCGCAAGCGCGACGTCAAGCCACTGCCGCCCGATCGCTTCGTCAAGGCCACGATCCCGCTCTACTACGAGGGTCACGCGTACCGCGCCGGCTCGCGGATCCGGGTCACCATCTCGGCTCCCAACGGCGACCAGCCGATCTGGTCGTTCGGCGAGACGCAGCCCACCGGGCAGGGCAAGGTCGCGGTCGACTATTCCAAGCGCCACCAGTCGAGGCTGATCCTTCCCGTCGTGCCGGGCATAAACGTCCCGACCGCGCTGCCGCCCTGCCCGGGGTTGCGGGGCGAGCCATGCCGGACCTACCAGCCGTAGGCCAACCGCGCCGCGACCCCGGTCGCGAAGAAGAAGCACAAGCACAGCCACAAATAGGCCCTTTAGGAACGGGCGGGTCCGGGTAATCTCGATCCATGCGTGCGCGGATCTCAGCGCTGGCTGCGCTGGCGCCGATCTTGCTTCTGGCGTCGCTGGGCGCTCCGGCGGCCGCGAAGACGCGCAGTGGCGTAAAAGGGGCCCTGCTCAATACGACCTGCCCGGGGCCCTGCACACCCACGCCCTGCGCCTGTCCTCCGTCGCCATGCCCGCCCTGCACGGCAAAGATCTGCCCCGAGCGCCCACGTCCGCAGAGCCCCGCCCTGATCGCCTGCCCGGCGGCGCGGGCCCTTGACAGCACCGCCGTGCAACCGCAGCCCTACAGCGGCCCCGACGCCCACCTCGTGGTCCGGCGGACAGCGGACCACAAGGTCGTCGCCCGCCGCCAGCCCACCGACGGTCATTTCAGGGTCAGGCTGGCCCCAGGGGCCTATCAGGTCCACGGCTACGTCGCGGCGGCCTGCTGGCACGGCGAGACGAAGCGTGTAGTGGTTCAGGCCCGCGACTTCACGACGCTGCAGCTCGACGTCTACAACGCGTGCGTCGTCAGTCCGCAGCCCGCTCGCAAGCGCTAGAGCGTCGTGCCGTCGTAGAGCTTGCGCACGGTGACCGTCCCCGCCGGCGCCGCTTCGATGCAGAGGCGGCAGAGGACGCACTCGTCGACGTTCTCCTGCACAACCTCGACCCGCCCGCCGGCATCGCGGAAGATGTCGACCGGGCAGACCTCCTCCAGCTTCGCCGCCAGCTCGGGGTCGCCGGCGATCGAGTCGTCGACCTCGACCTCGATGAAGATGCCCTGAAGCTCGGACTCAGCCACCGACCGCTGCCCCCAGCTTCTCCTTCACCGCGTCGGGAATCTCGTCGATCCGCTCGACGACGGTGATCCCGGCCGCCTCGAGGCGGGCGATCTTCTGCGCCGCGGTGTCCTCGGCGCCTTCGACGATCGTGCCCGCGTGGCCGAAGCTCATCCCCTGCATCTCCTCTTCGTCCATGAACTTGCCGGCCATGAAGGCGACGATCGGAAGCCGCGAGTCGTTGTCCTTCACCCACTCGGCGAGCTGAGCCTCCATGCGCCCGCCGGGCTCGGTGTAGATGACGATCGCCTCGGTCTGCTGGTCGGCTTCGAAGAGCGGCATCAGCTCGGCGTAGGTGGAGCCGATGATCGCGTCGCCGCCGATCGAGACCGCGGTCGAGACGCCGAGGCCGGCGGCGGTCAGCGAGGAGGAGATCTCGGTCGTCATCCCGCCCGAGCGCGACATCACCCCGACCGGTCCCTCGGCGTAGGCCTTGGCGGCATCCTTGGCCGGGCCGCCGATCCCGCCCATCTTGCAGACGCCGGGGACGATCAGGCCGAGGCAGTTGGGGCCGATGATCCGCGCCCCGCGCATGTCGGCCAGCTCGACCATTTCGGCGACGTCGCCGCGCGGAATTCGCTCGGTGACGATGACGATCAGCTTGACGCCGTTCTCGATCGCCTCCAGGACCGCGTCCTTGGTGAAGGCGGGGGGGACGGTGACGACCGAGCCGTCGACCGGGGCTCCGTGGTGCTCGACGGCCTGCCCGACGGTGTCGAAGACCGGCACTCCGTGCACCTCGCGTCCCTTGCGGCCCGGGGTCACTCCTCCGACGACCTTGGATCCGTAGTCGAGGCACTCGCGGGTCAGGTTGACGGCCTCGCGGCCGGTGATCCCCTGGACGATGAAGGTCGTGTCCTTGCTCAGCAGGATCGACATCAGGTGGCCGCCTCCTCGGCTTCGCGTCCGGGGGCGGCCGCGGGCGCTCCCTGGATCTTCTCGACCGCGCGCCGCGCCGCTTCCCACATCCCGACCGAGCGGTCGCAGTACTCGACCCCGTAGCGGTCGAGGATCTTGAATCCCTCTTCCTCCCAGGCGCCCGGGATGCGGAAGATCGCGATCGTCTCGGCCGGGTCCTTATCCATCTGCAGGCAGGCCTTGATCACTCCCCGGGCGACGATGTCGACCCTGGTGTTGGAGACGATCGACATCATCACGGCGATCTTCTCGACCCCGTCCTTGTTGAGCACCTCGGTGGCGAGCCCGCATGCCTTGGCGACTGAGGGATTGCCGCCGATCTCCGCATAGTTGGCCGGCTTGCCGCCCTGGCTGCGCACCGCGTCGGTCAGCGTCAGCGAGCCGCCGCCGGCGCCGATCACCAGGCCGAGGTTGCCGCTGAAGCCGTGGTCCTTGCCCTGGATCACGCCGCGGTGGTCGGCAGAGTCGATCGCCTTCACGTTGCGCTCGAACTCGCTCGGCTCGTATGGCTCGCGAGTGTCGTCGGGGGCGATCTCGAGCTCACCCTCGAGCAGCGGCTTCTGGCGCGGCTTGGCCTCGTCCTCCATCTCCATGTGAGCGTCGAGGGCGACGAAGCTCCCGTCCTCCAGCTCGGCCAGCGGGTTGATCTCGGCCAGGGTCATGTCGCGCTCGCGAAACAGCCGCGCCAGGCGGGCGAGGACCGGCGTCGCCCGGGTCAGGGCGCGGCCGCTGACCCCCGCGGCGGCGACGGTCTGCTTGGCCTCGAAGTCGGCGATCGGCAAAAGATTGGAGAGATGGCCGCGGCCGACGTGGTCGGGGTGCTCGGAGGCCACCTCCTCGATGTCGATGCCGCCCATGTCGCTGAACAGCATCAGCGGCCGCTTCGCGGTCCCGTCCCAGACCACGCTCGCGTAGTACTCCTGCTTGACCTCCGCCTTGGGGTCGACGAGCACGCCGCGTGGCATGTGGCCGTTGATCTCCAGCTCGAGGATCTCTGCGGCGTGGGCCTCGGCCTCGTCGGGGGTGTCGGCGAACTTGACCCCGCCGGCCTTCATCCGCCCGCCGGTCAAGACCTGCGACTTGATCACGACCGGGCCGCCGATCCGCTCGGCGGCCTCTCGGGCCTCGGCAGCCGTCGTGCAGAACCCGTATTGCGTCACCGGGATCCCCGCCAGCTCGACTATCCGGCGCGACTCGTACTCGAAAAACCGCATCAGGGCGCGGAAATGTATCGGCACGCCCATCCCGAGGGCGGCATGCGCGCCAAGATCTGGTCTGCTAGGCCGGTGGCAGGCGGCTGACGCAGGGGTCCGTCGGGTAATGAAACAATCCCCTGGGGAGGGGAGCGCATCCGTCCAACATCCGATCTCAGGAGCGTGATTTCACCAGTGAGAGACACCGATATCGCGACCGCCGACGCGCCGACCAAGCACGCCGAGCTCCTCGAATGGGTCGAGCAGATCGCCGCCCTCACCCAGCCCGACTCGGTCCACTGGTGCGACGGCTCGGCAGACGAATACGACCGGCTCTGCCAGGAGATGGTCGAGGCGGGGACCTTCGACAAGCTCTCCGACGCGAAGCGCCCGAATTCCTATCTGGCCCGCTCCGACCCCGACGACGTGGCCAGGGTCGAGGACCGCACCTTCATCTGCTCCGAGGACGAGCAGAACGCCGGCCCAACCAACAACTGGCGCGACCCGGACGAGATGCGCGGGGTTCTCTCCGACCTCTTCAAGGGCTCGATGAAGGGGCGGACGATGTACGTGGTCCCCTTCTCGATGGGCCCGCTCGGCTCCCCGATCGCCCACATCGGCGTGCAGCTGACCGACTCGCCCTACGTGGCCGTATCGATGCGGATCATGACCCGGATGGGCACCGGAGCGCTCGAGGTGCTGGGCGACACAGAGGATTTCGTGCCCTGCGTCCACTCGGTGGGGATGCCGCTTGCGGAGGGCCAGCAGGACGTTCCCTGGCCCTGCAACGCCGAGAACAAGTACATCGTCCACTACCCCGAGTCGCGCGAGATCTGGTCCTTCGGCTCCGGCTACGGCGGCAATGCGCTGCTGGGCAAGAAGTGCTTCGCGCTGCGGATCGCCTCGGCGATGGCCCGCGACGAGGGCTGGCTCGCCGAGCACATGCTGATCCTCAAGCTGACCTCGCCCGAAGGCGAGGTCAAGTACGTGACCGGGGCCTTCCCGTCGGCGTCCGGCAAGACCAACCTCGCGATGCTGATCCCGACCCTGGAGGGCTGGCAGGCGGAGACGATCGGCGACGACATCGCCTGGATGAAGTTCGGCGAGGACGGCCGCCTCTACGCGGTCAACCCCGAGGCGGGCTTCTTCGGCGTCGCCCCCAACACCAGCTACAAGACCAACCCCAACGCGATGGCGTCGGTGGAGCGCAACACGATCTTCACCAACTGCGCCGAGACCGAGGGCGACATCTGGTGGGAGGGGATGACCGGGGACCCGCCGGACCACGCGATCGACTGGCACGGCAACGAGTGGACGCCCGAGCGGGACGAGCCGGCGGCGCACCCCAACTCCCGCTTCACGACCCCGGCGGCGCAGTGCCCCTGCATCGCCGAGGAGTGGGAGGACCCGGCCGGAGTGCCGATCGACGCCTTCCTGTTCGGCGGCCGCCGGGCGACGGTCGTGCCCTTGGTCACCGAGGCGTTCGACTGGGAGCACGGGACCTTTCTCGGAGCGACCATGTCGGTCGAGACCACGGCGGCGGCCTCCGGGGCGGTCGGCGAGCTGCGCTTCGATCCGATGGCGATGCTGCCCTTCTGCGGCTACAACATGGCCGACTACTTCGGCCACTGGCTCAAGGTCGGCGCCGAGCATGGCGGGGCAGGGCTGCCGAAGATCTTCCTCGTCAACTGGTTCCGCAAGGACGACGACGGCAAGTTCATCTGGCCCGGCTACGGCGAGAACAGCCGCGTGCTGGAGTGGGTCTTCCGGCGCTGCAACGGCGAGGGCGAGACGGTGGAGACGCCGCTCGGCCTGCTGCCCGCCGCGGGCGAGCTGAACACCGAGGGGCTGAGCCTCGACGATCAGGCGCTCGAAGAGCTGCTGAGCGTCGACGACGAAGCGCTGCGCGGCCAGCTGCCCCAGGTGGAGGCCTTCCTGGCCAAGTTCGGTGACCGCCTGCCGGACGGGATCCAGGGCCAGCTGGAAGCGCTGAAGACCCGCCTCGGCTGAGCGCGATCGGACATAGAATCGCCGTCGATGGCGGAGGAGCAGATCAAGTACCTGCTTGACGAGTCGGAGATCCCGACCCACTGGGTCAACCTGATGCCCGACCTGCCCGGCGAGCCGTTGCCGCCGCTCAATCCCGGCACCGGGCAGCCCGCCGGGCCGGAGGACCTGACCCCGATCTTCCCGATGGGATTGATCGAGCAGGAGGTCTCGACCGAGCCCGAGATCGAGATTCCCGACGAGGTGCGCGAGATCTACCGGCTCTGGCGCCCGACGCCGCTCTACCGCGCCCGGCGCCTGGAGCGCGATCTCGATACCCCGGCCCACATCTACTACAAGTACGAGGGCGTCTCGCCGGCCGGCTCGCACAAGCCCAACACCGCGATCGCCCAGGCCTACTACAACCGCGAGGCCGGGATCCGCAAGCTCGCGACCGAGACCGGGGCCGGGCAGTGGGGTTCGGCGCTGGCGCTGGCCTGCACCCTTTTCGGCCTCGAGTGCGAGGTCTTCATGGTCGGCGTCTCATACGACCAGAAGCCCTACCGGCGGGCGATGATCGAGACCTGGGGGGCGACGGTTCACCGCAGCCCCTCCGACCTGACCGAGGCCGGGCGCTCGCAGGCCGAGCACGAGTCGGGCAGCCTCGGGATCGCGATCTCCGAGGCGGTCGAGATCGCCGCCGGCGCCGAGGACACCAACTACTCGCTCGGCTCGGTCCTCAACCACGTCTGCCTGCATCAGACGGTGATCGGGCAGGAGTCGATCGCCCAGCTCGAGAAGGCGGGCGAGTACCCCGACGTCGTCGTCGGCTGCGTCGGTGGCGGCTCCAACTTCGCCGGCCTGACCTATCCCTTCATCCGCGCCAACCTGCGCGACGGCAAGGCGACCCGCTTCCTGGCCGCCGAGCCTGCTGCCTGCCCGACCCTGACCCGGGGCGCCTATGCCTATGACTTCGGCGACACGGTCGGGATGACGCCGCTGATGCCGATGTACACGCTCGGGCACGACTTCGTGCCGCCACCCGTCCACGCCGGCGGCCTGCGCTACCACGGCGATGCTCCGAGCCTCTGCGGCCTGGTGAAGGAGGGCATCGTCGAGGCAACCGCGATCGCCCAGACCGCAGCCTTCGAGGCCGCGATTCGCTTCGCCCGCTGCGAGGGGATCGTCCCCGGCCCCGAGCCCGCGCATGCGATCAAGGCGGTCTTCGACGAGGCCGAGGCCGCCAAGCAGGCGGGCGAGGAGCGGGTGATCCTGCTCGGGCTCTCGGGCCACGGCCACTTCGACATGGGCGCCTATCAGGCCTATCTGGCCGGAGAGCTCGAGGACCTCGAGTTCTCCGAGGCCGACATGGAGTCGGCGCTGGAGCGACTGCCCGAGGCCCCGTCTATCGCCTAGTGATGGTGGCGGTGGCGATGGTGGCCCTGGACCGCGAGGAAGTGCTTGCGGACCCCCTTGCCGTAGCCGCTCGGGTGGCCTGAGAAGTAGGCGCCCTCGGTCGGGCCCAACAGGGCGTTGGCGCAGCCGCCGTAGTCGGCCTCGGTGTTCCAGGTCCAGGCCAGATAGGAGATGCCGTGCTTGTCGGCGAACTTCATCAGCTTGGTGCTGAAGCTGGAGTTGCAGTCGGTGTCGCCGAAGCCGCCGATCACGACCGGGAAGCTTGCCGCGAGGCTGCTCAGACCGGGCTTCTGGCCGGCGAAGTTGCCCGAATAGTCGAAGGAGTCGAAGTTGACGACCAGCGCGTGCTGGGGGTCGTTGGGCATCAACTGGCGCCACTGGCTGACGTCGCCGGCGAAGTTGGGCCCGGAGATCAGGATCGGCTGCTGGGCGCCGGTGGCGCGGATCGTGTCGACGATCGCCTGGTTTCCGACCGCCTGATAGGGGCCGAAGGCCGGCTCGCCGTCGGAGCCGTCGGCGTTGACCGCGCAGCCATTGAGCACGCAATCCCAGGTGATGCCGTGGGGCTCGTCATAGGCGCCGAAGACGACGCCGCGGTTGCCCGCAAAGCGGGAGGCGAGCGAGGTCCAGAAGTCCAGCGCGTGGTCGGCGTCTGCCATCGGGCTCTCGGCGTTGCCGGGGACCGCGCCGTAGACGTTCTCGCCGGGCCCCGCACCCGAAAGCCGCAGGACGACGTAGATCCCGTGCGCGTTGAGACGGCTGACGTAGCCTGCGATCGCGTTCTGGTAGGCGGCGCCGGTGAACTGGTCCTTGAGGCCGCCGTAGCCGCCCAGCCAGCAGGCCTCGTTCAGCGGCAGCGCCACCGCATTGACCTTCCAGCTCTTCAGCGCCTTGATCGCGCTGTTGTTGACGGGTCCCTGAAAGAAGCCGAAGCCGTGTCCCCCGGCGCCGTCGTCCGAGGCGCAGGCGTACTCCGAGCCGGAGCGGTTGACGCCGATCAGCCGCACCGCCTTGCCGTGGCCGGCGGCCTTGGCGAAATGGTTGCCCTTGACGCCGATGCTGAGCGCCGCCGCGGATCCGGAGCCGGCAACGACGGCGAGGGTCGCCAGCAGGACGGTGAGCCCAAGTCGGCGCAGGAGCGCGCCGCTACCAGCCATCCCCCTGTCGAAAGCCCTCCTCACCGGGCCAGGCTAACCGAGCTCGTACTGCTTCGCCAGCTCGGGGTCCTTCTCGGCCAGCATCTCGGCCAGTGAGACCATCACCTTGCATTGCTTCCAGGTCGCGTCGTCCTGCATCTTGCCGTCGATCATGTGCACGCCGCGCCCGTCGGGGATCGCCTCCAGGACCTTCTTCGCGAACTTGACCTCCTCGGCCGGGGGGCTGAAGACCTTCTTCGCGATCTCGATCTGGACCGGGTGCAGTGACCAGGCGCCGACGCAGCCGAGCAGAAAGGCGGCCCGGAACTGCGTCTCGCAGCCGAGCGTGTCCTTGATGTCGCCGTAAGGACCGTAGACGGGCAGGATCCCGGCCGAGGTGCAGGCGTCGACCATGCGGGCGATCGAGTAGTGCCAGGGGTCCTGCTGGGCTGTGTCCCGGGGCGCCTCGGGATCGTCGGGATCGGGATCCTCGATCACCCGGTAGGCGGGGTGGCCGCCGCCGACCCGGGTCGTCTTCATGCGCCGGAAGGCGGCCAGGTCGGCCGGCCCGAAGCTCATCCCCTGCATGCGCGGGCTCGCGTAGGCGATCTCCTCGACGTTGATCACCCCGGTCGAGGTCTCCAGCAGAGCGTGGATCAGGAGCGGGCGCTCGAGCTTTGCCTTCGCCTCGAGCTGGGCCAGGAGGCGGTCGACGTAGTGGATGTCCCAAGGGCCCTCGACCTTCGGGACCATGACCACCTCGAGCTTGTCCCCGATCTCGGTCACCAGCTCGGTCAGGTCGTCGAGGACCCACGGGCTTTCGAGCGAGTTGACCCGGGTCCAGAGCGAGGTCGAGCCGAAGTCGCCCCCCTTGACCGCCTTGATGAAGCCGTGGCGGGCCGCCTCCTTGCGGTCGACGGGGATCGCATCCTCGAGGTTGCCGAGCAGAACGTCTGTCTGCTTGGCGATCTCGGGCGCCTTCGCCGCCATCTTCTCGTTCGAGAAGTCGAGGAAGTGGATCATCCGCTGTGGCTTGACCGGAATCTCGCGCGGCGGCTCCGGAGCGTCGATTGCCAGGGGCTTGAAGAAGTCTTTTGGATGTCGCATTTCGCGGAATCTACCGAGCGCGCGTGCGGCGCCGGGGAAAGGGGCTCCCGCTACAGTGAAATGGAGATGTCCACGGGGGCATGGCAGCGTGCCAGTGAATGGCTGCCGGCGGAGTTCGCGGCGGCCGAGGCCAGGGAAGCGGAAAAACCCGTGCAGGAGCCCGGGGAATCCGGCGATCCTGAGAGCGGCCAGCCGGACGATGAAAAGGCGGCCGGGTCCGAATTCGTGCCCGAAAAGCCCGCCTCCGAGGACGAGGCGGCCGAGCGGGAAGACGAGCCGGCGACCACGACCGAGGACTCCGAAGAAGATTCCCCCGGGCCCGAAATCAGCTCCGAGGAGAAGGCCCGAAACGGCCAGACGGAGGCCGAAGGTGTCATCAGGCGCTTGCAGGAGAGGGCCGACAGGGCTAAGAATGCACTTATGGCAAGTCAGGAAAAGGGCACAGAAACCGACGATCGGGTCCGCGCCGCGGCCGCCGCGGCGGCGGAGGCCACCCGTCGCGCGGTAGAGGCAGCCGAGCAGCGGGCCCGCGAAGCCGCCGATGCCGCAGAGCGGCTGGCCGAAAAGGTCGCCAGCCTGACCGACCGCCTCAGCGCCCAGGAGAAGGAGATGGAGCGCCTGCGCGAGGCGACTCCGACCGCCGAGGCAACCCAGCCCGATCTGGCGCCGGCGCCCTTCGTCTCCGAGACGCCGAAGATCGAGCCGAGGCAGGAGCAGAAAGAGCCCGAGCCCGAGCGGTCGGAGCCCGAGCCGGCGGCGAAAGCCGAGCCGCAGCCAGAACCGGAGCCGCAAGCGACCGAGCCCGAGCCGCAACCAGAGCCGGAGCCGGAGCCGGAGGCGAAGGTTGATCCCGAGCCGGAGGCTTCAGAACCCGAGCCCAAGCATGCCCCGGCGATCGACCTCAACAGCGCCAGCTTCGACCAGCTCTGCAGGATCGGCCTCAGCGTCAAGCAGGCCGCGCGGGTGATCGGTTACCGCGAGCAGCGCGGTGGCTTCGATTCTCCCGATGACCTCGACCAGCTCTCGGGCCTGCCGCCGGAGACGATCGAGACCCTGAAGCGCTCGGCCGGCGCCTGAGCCGACCTCCGATCTACAGTGGTGTCGTGGGCAGGCAGATCCGCGAGGCGCAGCCGGGTGAGGAGCAGCGTCTCCTGGAGATGTTTCCGTGGCTGTTCGCGGAACCGGGATCGACGCCGCCGAACTGGGACCCGGCGGCCGCCGGGCGCCGTCTTACGGAGACGCTGATCGCCCCAGAGAGCGTCGTCCTGGTGGCCGAGGACGGCGGCCGCATGGTCGGGTTCTGCAGCGCCTACATCACCATCGACTCGGTGCGCTTCGGTCGCCGCTGTCTGGTCGAGGAGCTCGCCGTCGATCCCGAGCGCCGCTCGCAAGGGGTCGGAAAGATGCTGCTCGACGCCGCCAAGGACTGGGCTCGCGGCGCCGGGGCGACCCACCTCGAGCTGGATTCGGGCATCGCCCGCACCGATGCGCATCGCTTCTACGAGCGCGAGCGCCCGAGCTGGAAGTCCTACTCCTTCGGCTGGGAGCTCTGAGCGCGCGCAACCCCGCAGGTATCCTGCCGGCATGGCCGTCGCGGCGCCGATCCAGGAGATAACCGACGAGCAGAAGGCGATCATCGAGATGGTCCGCCAGTTCGTCGACGAGCAGATCATCCCCAGCGCCGAGGAATACGACCACGAGGACAAGTTCCCGGAGCCGATCGTCGAGCAGATGAAGGAGCTGGGGCTTTTCGGGGTCACGATCCCCGAGGACTACGGCGGCATGGGGCTCGACCTGACCACCTACGCGATGATCGTCGAGGAGCTGTCGCGCGGCTGGATCTCGATCTCCGGCGTCGTCAACACCCACTTCATCGGCTCCTACCTGCTGATGAAGTTCGGCACCGACGAGCAGAAGGACTACTTCCTGCCGAAGATGGCGACCGGGGAGATCCGCGCCGCCTTCTCGCTTTCCGAGCCGGAGTGCGGCTCCGACGTGCAGGGGATCAAGGCGACGGCGAGCAAGGGAGAGGACGGCAACTGGGAGCTCAACGGCCAGAAGATGTGGGTGACCAACGGGCTGCGCTCGGCTGTCGTCTTCGTGCTGATGAAGAACGACCCCAAGGCCGAGCCCGCCTACGACGGCATGACCTGCTTCATCACCGAGAAGGAGCCCGGCGAGGCAAAGAACTCGGGCAAGTTCGAGGGCCTGGAGATCCCGCCCCAGATCAAGAAGATGGGCTACAAGGGCGTCGAGTCCACCGAGCTGGTCTACAACGGCTACAAGTGCCCGCCCGAGCGCATCCTCGGCGGCGAGGAGGACGGCCTCGGACAGGGCTTCCGGCAGATGATGGACGCGCTCGAGGTCGGCAGGGTCAATGTCGCCGCGCGCGGCGTCGGGATCGCCCAGCGGGCGCTGGAGCTTGCCCTGCGCTACAGCCAGGAGCGCAAGACCTTCGGCAAGCCGATCGCCCAGCATCAGGCGATCCAGTTCAAGCTCGCCGACATGGCGACCAAGATCGAGGCCGCGCGCCTGGTGACGATGCGGGCGGCGCGGCTCAAGGACGCCGGCGAGCGCTCCGACCTCGAGGCCGGGATGGCGAAGCTGCTCGCCTCCGAGACGGGCAAGGAAGTGGTCGAGGAGTCGTTCCGCATCCACGGCGGCTACGGCTACTCGAAGGAGTACGAGATCGAGCGCCTCTACCGCGACGCGCCGCTGCTGCTGATCGGCGAGGGCACGTCGGAGATTCAGCGCATGGTCATCGGCCGCAAGCTGATCGAACGCAACAAGATCTAGGTGGCAAGCGACGGCCAGCCCGTCGCCCTGGTCAGCGGTGCCAGCCGCGGGATCGGACGCGAGATCGCGCGGCAACTGGCGACCGACCACGGCTATCGCGTACTCGCCGGGGCGCGCGACCCCGATGGCGCCGGCGAACCCGACCACGCGGCGATCAGCTGGGTCCAGCTCGACATCTCCAAGCAGGCGAGCGTCGATCGGGCGGCGGAGCGGATCGAAGCTGACCCGGGGCGCCTTGACGCACTGGTCAACAACGCCGGCATCTACGGTAGCCCCGACGGAGCAGCCGAGTACGACCTCGAGAAGGCACACGAGGTCCTGGAGACGAACGTCTTCGGCGCCTGGCGGCTCGCGCAGGCGACTCTGCCACTGCTGCGCCGCAGCCCCCGGGGGCGGATCGTCAATGTCTCCAGCGGCGCCGGGCAGCTCTCCGAGATGGGGGGAGGGCGGGCCGCCTACCGGATCTCGAAGGCGGCCCTCAACGCCTTGACCCGGGTCCTCGCCGCCGACGAAGGGGGCGCCGGCCTGCTGATCAACACGATGTGCCCGGGCTGGGTGCGAACCGACATGGGCACCTCGGCTGCACCGCGCTCGGTCGAGGAGGGCGCCGACACCGCCGTCTGGCTGGCGACCCTGCCCGGCGATCGGCCCAATGGCGGCTTTTTCCGCAACCGCGAGCCGATTCCCTGGTAGTCGCGTTCGGTTGAGGTCAGGCCCGGTTGACGCCTGGTGTCTACCAAACGGGGGACACGAGATAAAGCCGTTTGGGGGGCAGACAAGCGGCGCTTCGATTCCTACCCTCCGCAGGCAATGAACCTTGGAATGGGAGGTTGAGGATGAAGAAGTTGATGACCGCCGCGGTGACGATGTTCGCCGCCCTGGCGCTGCTGGTTCCCGCCGGCTCCGCGCAGGCGTCGACGTTGAGGGGCTCGACCTGGTGTCAGGGATCGAACAATGCCGGCATGACCTTGGCGCCCGGCAAGATGTGCGCCTGGTGGCCATTGACGGTCCACTACGGATACGCGTTCTGGGACATCACCAAGCCCGGAAGCGGCCAGGTCTGTCTCGCGGTGGGGCATTACCAGGGCTCGCAGTTCGTCACGAACGCAGGCGCGGGATGGACCTGCCGCCCGGTCCGGAACATTTTCGACGGCTCTTCATCCGGCGTGAATGCGATCAGCGTCCAGAATGCCTTCGGCGCTTCGTACGGCCAGATCGCGATCCTCAACTATTCGAGCGCGACGATCAAGACCAAGGCGGGCGGGGGGATGCTGGTCCAGTACTACCAATAGGCACCAGCGGTCTTCGAGGCCACTCGGCGAGCTCTGCGGCTGACGGCAGCGCATAACATCGCCGGGTGGCCTCAACGCAGGAGCTGATCGAGACCGCGGTACGGCGCTTCCAGCAGGAGGTGCCGGCGCTGGCGAAGCTGAAGCTGGTCTTCGAGCTCGAGCTGCAGGGCCGCAAGGACGTGCAGATGTTCCGGGTCGAGGTGCCGGGACCGAAGGTCAGCAAGGGGGTGGCCGAGGACGCGCGGGCAACGGTGTCGATTCCGCGCGCCGACTTCAACCAGCTGGCGACCGAGGGGACGACCAAGAGCTATCGCCAGGCGGTGGAGAACGGACACATCAAGGCCTCGGGGGATCCCAACGTGCTGAAGCTGGTCGCCCAGGTCGTGGACCGCCACGATCAGCGGGCGCGGTTGCGGAAAGTCCACTAGCCGAGGTGGCCGGCGGCAGGTCCCGCCCGCCGAGGATCGACCCCGAGGGGCTGCCCAAGCTGCGCGCCGCGGCGCAGCTACTGCACCGTCCCACCTCTGCCCGCGATCCGGCCGAGATTGCCAAGGCGATCGCCGGGGCCCAGGCGCAGGACCTCTACGCGGGGCCGCTCAGCTTCCGCAGCCGCAGCCGCAGCCTCACCGCCGCAGCCGTCGAGCGGGCCCGAACCGAGGAGCGCTCGCTGCTGCGGACCTGGGTGATGCGGATGACGATCCATATGATCGCCACAGAGGACGCGGGTTGGATGCTGCCGCTGTTCGAACCCGGGATCGAGGCCTGGTCGCGGCGGCGGCTGGAGCAACTCGGGATGCCGCGCCAAAGGCAGGAAAAGGCGTTGAAGGCATTTGAGAGAGCTCTGGGGAAAGAGGGCCCGCTGACCCGACCCGAGGCCGCCGAGCGGGTCGTCGCCGCCGGCATCGAGCTGAAGCGCGAGACCCGGCTGCACATCGCAATGCTCGCCGTGACCTCGGGCATCGCCTGCCTTGGCCCCGACCAGGGGCGCAGCAGCTGCCTTGTCCTGCGCGAGGACTGGCTCCCGAAGCCGCCGCGCTTCGACCGCGAGGCGGCGCTCGCCGAGCTGGCTCGTCGCTTCGTCGGCGCCTTCGGCCCGGCGACCGAGCGCGACTTCGCCAAGTGGTCGGGGCTGGCGCTGCGCGACCTGCGGGTCGGGCTGGAGCGGATTGCCGGCGAGCTTGGCGAGGCACGGCTCGGCGACGAGGTCGCCTTGACGCTGAAGGGCCGCCGCAACCGCTGGCCGAGGCAGCCGGAGCTGCGGATGCTCGGTGCCTTCGACACCTACATGCTCGGCTACGCGGATCGTGACTTCGCGCTGCCGGCCCGCCACCGGGAAGCCTTCAAGGCGGGCGGCGGCGGCTGGCTGCGCCCGATCGTCGTCAGCGACGGCGTCGTGATCGGCGGCTGGAGCTACCGGCGCAAGGGGAACGGTGTGGAGGTGACGCTCAACTCAGCCGGTTCGCTGAGCGCCGCCGACCGCAAGGCGATCGACGCCGAGGTCGCCGACATCGAGCGCTTCGAGCAAACGCCGGTCAGGCTCACTGAATAACTTGCGGCGGCCTTCGGCCGCCTGACATGCATCTGCCGCTCCACTTCGTTTCGCGGCCCTACATATAAAGTGCCGCGCCCATGAACGACGAAGCACACGAGCTGATCACCGACCAGGCGGGCCGCGAGGCCTCCGGGGCCCGCAAGTACGGGCGCTATCTGGAGGAGTTCGAGGTCGGCGCCGTCTACAGGCACTGGCCGGTGAAGACCATCACCGAGTCCGAGGACCACCTCTTCTGCCTGTTGACGATGAACCACCATCCCCTGCACATCAACGACGTCTACGCCGCCGAGTCACAGCAGGGCCGCAATGTCGTCGCCGGCCCCTACGTCTACTCGCTGATCTTCGGGATGACGGTCCCCGACGTCTCCGGCAAGGCGATCGCCAACCTCGCCACCGAGGAGCTCAAGCACCCGGCGCCGGTCTTTCACGGCGACACCCTCTACACCGAGTCCGAGGTGCTCGAGGTGCGGCCGTCGGAGTCCAAGCCCGACCGTGGCGTCGTCCGCGTCCACACCCGCGCCTATAACCAGGACGGGACGCTGGTGGCCGAGTTCAAGCGCGCCGTCCTGGTGCCGCGACTGCCCGAGGGCGAGTTGCTGACGGCCGAGGGACAGGTCGACTAGCCTGACGTCATGGTCAATTTCAAGCGACTCGCCGACCAGGCGAAGAAGACGATCGACAAGCGCGGCGGCATGGACTCGGTGAAGGAAGACGCGCAGGAGCTGCGTGATATCGCCAAGGGCAAGGGCAGCCTCAAGGACAAGGCGACCGAGGCCGGCAAGGCGATCAAGGACCCGGGCGCGAAGGGCCCGGACCAGCCGGGCGAGAAGGCGGCGCGGCACGGCCGCCACGGCCAGGCCCACGAGACGTCGCCGGGTGCAACGCCCGAGAGCGACGAACCCGCGACGCGTAGTAAATAGCTAGTGCGCCTCGTCTGAGGCGTGGGCCGGTGGCCGGGACTCCTCGGCCAGCGAGGTGATCTCCAGCATTCCGCGGGCAGCGTCCTCGAGCACGTCGCTCGCCTCCTCCGGCGAGCGCGCGTAGAGCTCGACCAGCATGTGGACGACGATGCGCTCGTCGTCGTGCTTGTGGAAGCGCACGTGGGTGAAGAACTCGCGCGTGCCGGCGTCGCCGAAGGCGCCGTAGGTCAGCGACTCGCCGGCCTCGGGGCCGGAGCAGGTCTCGACCTGGTCCTGATCGACGGTGACGGTGCAGGAGGCAACCCACGGCGTCCCGGCGACCATCCGCTCCCAGCGGTCCTCGACCGGGACGACCCGGTCGCCCTGCAGGACCAGGTGCGGTTGGTCGTGCATGCAGTCGAGGCACTGGACCACGGCCTCCTGCACTTCGTCGATGCCCTCGGTCGGAACCCCGGTCTGCGGCTCGACGCGGCGGATCGCGTCGTAGTGGATCTGGATCTCGAGGTTCTGCGACCAGCAGCGGTAGCAGCGCAGCCAGGCCGAGCGGTCGCCGTTAAGCTCGTTCATCGCCCTCTATTTTGACTGACGGCGCAATTTGCGCCGCCTCGCGCTCAGTTTGCCTGTTTGATTGCGGCCAGGATCGCTCCCGGGGCCAGCGTCGTGCTGCCGCCCTGGCCCGGAATCGCCTTGATCGGGCCGCTGCCGCTCTGGATCGCAAACGACGGGGTGCCGGTGAATCCGAGCTTTTTGAACTGGCTCTGGTGCTGGGATAGCTGATGGCCCCAGACCGGGCTCTGGCGCGCCTGGTCCCACCGGTCGATGTTCGGGACCCCGGCGCCCTTGGCGACCGCGGTCATGAAGTCATTGGTCACGTAGCCGGAATTCTCGGCGCCCTGGTTGTTGTAGAAGAGCTCGATGTAGTTCCAGAAGCGGTCCTGCTGTCCGGCGGCGTTCGCGGCCGCGGCTGCCGGCACCGACTGGGGGCCGATCACCTCGACCGGCCGGAACTCGATCTTCGCCTGGCCGGAGCGGACCGGCCCGGCGATGATCCCCGGCAGGACCCGCTCGGCATAGAACTGGCAGGTCGAGCACTGCAGGTCGCCGTACTCGACCAGCGTCGCCTTGGCGCTCGGGTCTCCGAGGACCGGGCCGTTCTGCGGTATTCCCTTCAGCTGCCTCGCAACCAGGTTCTGGGCCTTGAGGTTGCTGCTGTCGCCGCCGCTGGAGCCGCCGCCGGACTGGCTGACGACGATCACCACCACGACCGCGATCACGGCGATGAAGACGGCGGCGCTGACCAGCTTGACGAGGCGCTGGCGCTGGGCGCGCCGCTGCGCCTCGGCCTCGGCCTCGCGGCGGGCCTCGCGCCGGGCCTCCCGCTCCTCTTTCTTGGTCGCCATCGTCTTGCCTATGCCCTCGCCGACGGCGCCGGGGCCACGTCGGCGCCGATCTCAGACCCGGTATATCCGATCGCCCGGACCACGTTGACCGCCAGCAGCAGGGTCATCAGGATCGCGCTGGCGAGGCACCACTGGCAGAGCGCGTCGATCGTGAACAGCTCCAGGTAGGTCAGGTAGGCACTGAACCCGAAGCCGCCCAGGGCCAGCAGCAGTCCGGCGAAGCGCCCCGGGTCGCCCGGTGCCAGGGCGGCGCCGAGCAGCAGCACGTAGCCGACGATCCCGAATACGGCGACGTTGACCCCGAAGAGGTGCGAGTAGGAGCTGTTGGCGACCGTCTGACAGCCGCTGCCGCCGGCCACGCAGAGCGGATGGCCACCGCCGGAGTCGGCGATCGTGATGTAGGTGGCGACCCCGATCCCGGCCAGCGCGATCAGCGCCGAGACGGCGCGCAGCGTGCGTTCGGTTGGCATCGGGCCCAATGGTTGCAAGCCGGCTTACCGGCTATCTAAACGGTTCGACGAATGTCAGGCGGGGGCGGGCGCCTGTCCGGCGCCGTTGCGTTCCGCCACCAGCTCCGCGATGTCGCCGATCATGCGGTTGATCTCGAAGTCCTTCGGCGTGTAGACGCGGGCAACGCCGTCCTGGCGCAGCTTGTCCGCGTCGGCGGCGGGGATGATGCCGCCGACCACGACCGGCACCTCGACGCCGGCCTCGCCCAGCAGCCGCACGATCTCCGGGATCAGCTGCATGTGCGAGCCGGAGAGGATCGAGAGGCCGACGACGTCGACGTCCTCCTGCAGGGCCGACTCGGCGATCTCCTCCGGGGTGAGGCGGATCCCTTGATAGACGACCTCCATGCCCGCGTCGCGGGCCCGCAGCGCCACCTGCTCGGAACCGTTGGAGTGGCCGTCGAGGCCCGGCTTTCCGACCAGGATCTTCATCCGGTGGCCGATCTCCTCGGAGACCTCGTCGACCCGCTTGCGGACCTCGTCCAGCAGCGCCGGGTCACCGGCGGGAGCGGCGCCGCTGACTCCGGTCGGGGCGCGATAGTCGCCGAAAGCGTCGCGCAGCACCCCGGCCCATTCGCCGGTGGTCGCCCCGGCCTTCGCGGCCTCGATCGTCGCCGGCATCACGTTCTCGCCATCGTCGGCGGCGACCCGTTTGAGTTCCTCCAGCGCCTTGCTGACCGCGCCCTCGTCGCGCTCGGCGCGCCAGCGCTGAAGCGACTCGATGCAGTCGCGCTCGACGTCGGGGTCGGGCCGCATGATTCCTCCCTCGGCATCGGCGGTCAGGGGCGAGTCCTCGCTCTCGGTGAAGACATTCTGGCCGACCACCTTCAGCTCGCCGCGCTCGATCCTGGCCACCCGATCGCGATGTGACTCGACCAGGCGCGACTTCATGTAGGACACCGCCTCGACCGCGCCGCCGTGCTCCTCGACCACCGCCATCTCGGCCCGGGCGCCCTGCTCGAGCTCTGAGACCAGACCCTCCATCACCTCCGAGCCCTCGAAGATGTCGGGGTACTCGAGCAGGTCGGTCTCGTTGGCGAGGATCTGCTGGATGCGCAGACTCCACTGCTGATCCCAGGGTCGGGGCAGGCCGAGCGCCTCGTTCCAGGCCGGAAGCTGGATCGCCCGCGCGCGGGCGTCGCGGCTCAGCGTCACCGCCAGCGCCTCGAGCACGATCCGCGGCACGTTGTTCTCGGGCTGCGCCTCGGTCAGGCCTAGCGAGTTGACCTGGACCCCGTAGCGGAAGCGCAGCATCTTCTCGTCGCTGACGCCGTAGCGCTCGCGGCCGATCTCGGTCCAGAGGCGCCCCATCGCGCGCAGCTTGGCGATCTCCTCGATCAGCCTGATGCCGGCGTTGACGAAGAACGAGATGCGGCCGAAGACCTTCGGGAAGTCGGCCTCGGAGACCTGGCCCCGGGCCTTGACCTCGTCGAGCACCGCGATCGCGGTCGAGAGCGCGTAGGCGATCTCCTGCACCGGGGTCGCGCCGGCCTCCTGCAGGTGGTAGCTGCAGACGTTGGTCGGGTTCCAGTCCGGCACCTCGTTGACGGCGAAGGCGACCGTGTCGGCGATCAGCCGCATCGAGGGCTCGGGCGGGAATGCGTAGGTGCCGCGCGAGAGGTACTCCTTGATGATGTCGTTCTGGGTCGTGCCCTTGAGCTGGGAGCGCTCGATGCCGTTCTCCTCGGCGACGGTCACGTAGAGGCCCAGCAGCCAGGCCGCGGTGGCGTTGATCGTCATCGACGTGTTCATCTCGTCCAGCGGAATGCCGTCCAGAAGCGCGTGCATGTCGCCCTTGTGGGCGATCGAGACGCCGACCTTGCCGACCTCGCCGCGGGCCAGCGGCTGGTCGGGGTCATAGCCCGTCTGGGTCGGCAGGTCGAAGGCGACCGAGAGCCCGGTCTGGCCCTTGGCCAGGTTGCGGCGGTAGAGCTCGTTCGAGCGGCGGGCGTCGGAGTGCCCCGCGTAGGTGCGCATCACCCACGGGCGGTCGCGCTCGGGCAGGTGGGGTTCGGGCATCGGCTGGATTTTACGGTGGGTTGGGCGAGTTGCGGGTCGGCTGGATGCAGCCGGGGCGCAACCGGCTAGCCTCATCGGATCGGCCACGAGACGTTCCCGGTCATAGGCATCGCGGGGGAGGCCACGCGCACGATGCAGAAAGCGCTCGAACTGCTCGGTGGGCGAGCCTCTGAGCTCGACGCCCGCCTGCAGCCGGAAGGCGGAGCCGGCACGATCGCCTCCCTCGAGGTCCTCGGCGAAGCATCCGAAGGCGATCTCGATCGGCTGACCGGCGCCGCCGGGGCCGCGCCGCTGTTCCTCCATCCGGGCCGCTCCGGACTCTCGTCAGCAGACGAAGCCATGCTGGCCCGCCTTGGGGCGCCTGAGCTGACGATCACGCCACCCGCCGCTGTCGAGGCCTACGCGTTCTCCACCAGCGACGCGCTCTGGCCGTTCTCGGGGGCCCGACTCGGCGAGGAGCGCCCCCGCGTCGTCGCGGCATTGGAGGGACAGATCCGTGGCGTCGATTCGCTGATCGCGACACCGGGTGGGAACGTGTTCCTACGTTGGCGGCGCGGCTCGCAGGACGTCTTTCTGACCGCCGTCCCCCTGCCCGATCTCGGCCCCTCGGGAAAGCTCAAGGACGAATTCGGACCGACCCGGTTTGCGGCCCTGTTGCCGCTGCTGGTCTTCGCAAGGGCGGCACTCGGCGAAGCGGGGTGGCGCACTCCTCTGTCAGGCGCCAATCTGCTCGTCGACGATCCCAACCTGCGCTCTCACCGCTACGGATTCATGGACTACCCGACCGTCGTCGAGGCGGCCAGGGAGCGCGAGCTGCACTTCACGATCGCGATGAGCCCGATCGACCACGGCAAGACCCGCGAGCCGGTCGCCAGGTTCGTCCGCGACAACAGCCGTTACATCTCGCTGGTTCCGCACGGTGTCGAGCACCTGAAGCGCGAGTTCGAGCGCGACGTCGGCCCTGAAGCGGCGGTGGCGGCGCTCCTTGACGGGATGCGGCGGATGGCTCAGCACGAGGCCGAGACCGGAATCCGCTGCCCGCACGCGATGACGCTTCCCCACGGCAGTTGCAACGCCACCTGGCTGGAGGCGATGCGGCGAACCGGCTTTGACGCGACCTTCGCATCGCGCAGCTTCCCGTTCAAGCGGGACTCGGAGATCGGGGAGCCCCTCTACGAGATGCTCCCGGCCGAGCTGAGCTACCGGGGCTATCCGGTCGTCAACCGCTTCAAGGCCGAGGAGGCCAAGGAACGGCTGCTTTTCGAGGCCTGGCTCGGCAAGCCGCTCGTCGTCTACACCCACCACGAGTTCTTTCGCGACGGAATGGCCCGTACGTTCGAGATCACCGACTTTCTGCGGCGGCAGGTCGGCCCGGTCTGGGGGGACATCCAGTCCATCCTCGGGGCCAACTTCCAGGCACGGACAACCGTTCGCGGGAGGGAGATCCGCGCTTTTTCCAACGCGATCTCGATCGAGGCTGACGGCGCCGCACCGATCGTCGCCGTAGGTAAGCCACATGCCGATCCGGCCGAGGAGGGGGCCTCGGTCGACGGTGAGGATGCGCCGGCCGGCGCCGGGGAGGGCGGCCTGCTGGTGACCGAGCTCGGCGAGGGCCGCCGCCGGCTCTCGATCGAATTCCGGCCCCGCGACTCTCGCCTCGACGGGGCGGCGTACCGGACCCCCCGCAGGGCTCGCCTACGTCGCCTCGCGACCGAGACGCGCGACCGATCGCTTGCCCTGGCGGACCGTCTGCGGGGCCGCAATTTCAGCGCCTAGAGACCGCTGCGGAACCGCCACCCGGGCGCCAGGGTTGCCTTACCATCACGCCGATGTGCGGTACTTGCGGGCCCGCCAGGGGGCGACCGACCGACCCTCGATCGTGGGAGAGCCCTCCTGAGGTCCTGACCCTCGACCTCTGGCATCGCCACTTCGTCGACTCGGATGGACCCGGGCAGAGCCTGTTTCGCAAGGCCAAGAGCCCAGGTCGATGACCCAGCTTCGCTCTGCGGCGAAACCCGAGACGACCGAAACCGGAGCCGCCGCCTCCGACGATCGCTCCGAGCACGGGCATCAGTTCGGCTTCAGAAGGCTGCTCAAGATGGCGTCGGGGACGGCATTGCTGCAGGCAACCTCGAATGCCGCCGGCTTTCTGACCGCGCTTCTGCTCGCCCGCTTTCTCGGCAAGGACGACTACGGGCGTTACGCCTTCTCGTTCGCCTGGGCAAGCCTGCTCGCCCTCGTCGCAACCCTCGGTGTCGATCGCTTCCTCGTGCGGGGGATCGCCGTCTATGAGGTGGAGGGGAAGTGGCCGCTGATGAAAGGACTGCTGCGCCGCAGCAACCAGGTGGTCCTGCTGACCTCGGTGACCATCGCCGCAGCCGGCTGTCTCGTCGCCGTCGCCTGGCTTTCCGCCTCGCTGCGGGGCCCGTTCTGCGTCGCGATGCTGCTCGTCCCGCTCACGGCCCTGACTCTGCTGCGCCAGGGCGCGATGCAGGCCTTCGGGCGCGTCGTCAGCGGTCAGATACCGGAGTTCTTGATTCGCCCGCTGCTGATCGTGGTCGGGGTCTGCCTGCTGGAGCTGGCCGGCGGCAGCGTCCTCTCGGCAACCACGGCGCTGGGGGTGAACGTCGCCGCGGTCGCGACGGCCTTCACGGTTGGGACGATCTGGCTGATCCGCGCACTGCCGCCGGGCCTGCGCTCGGTGACTCCTCTCTACGCCACCTGGGAATGGATCCGAGCCTCGGTTCCGATGATGGTGATCACCGGGGTCTGGCTTCTCAACTCCTACATCGGGATCATCGTCGCCGGGACCCTGAAGGGCCCGGGCGCAGCCGGCGTCTACAGCGTCGTGCAGAACGGAGCCGCGGTCATCGTCGTCTTCCTGGTCGCGGCCAACATGCCTCTCGCGCCCGCGGTTGCTCGTCTTCACGCTCGCAAGGACGCCGCAGAGCTCGAACGCACGACCGAGCGCATCGCATGGGCGGGGCTGCTCGTCTCGATGCCGGTCTGCATTGCCCTCGCCCTTTTTCCCGGCCTCTTCCTCGGGCTCTTCGGCGCCAGCTTCAAATCCGGCTCGACGGCGTTGACGATCGTCGCCTTGGGCCAGCTCGCAAACGCCGCGGCGGGGCCGTCGGGCACGGTTCTGATCATGACCGGGCACGAGATCGCAGCTGTGAAGGCGGTCGGCACCGGGGCCCTGGTCAACCTGGCGCTGGCGATCGCCCTGGTTCCCATCGTCGGCGTCACCGGAAGCGCGATCGCCTTCACGGCCAGTCTGGTCTTCTGGAACCTGGCCCTGGTCCTGATCGCCCGCCGGCGCCTCGGTGTCAACGTGACCGCCTTTCGCCGCCTATCGATCGCCGGCGAACGATGACGATCCTCGAATCGCTCTTCCTCTGGCTCGCCAACCACCTGCCCCGATTGGGGCCCTTCGACCGGGGGCGGTGCCTGGTGCTGAGGATGGCGGGGGTCAAGGTCCGTGGCCGGCCGCTGATCTGGGGCCCGATCACGATTCGCCCGGTCGGCGGGGCCGCCCGCATCGCGATCGGCGACGGCTCGTTTCTGAACACCAACGTTCGCTTCGGGCTCGGCACCGACGGCCAGGTCACGATCGGCGAAAACGTCTCGGTCGGACCGGGCACCTCGTTCGAGACGGTCGGCCACGGGCTCGTGTACACGCCGGGCGAGGGCCGTGGCAACACCGCCAAGCCGATCGTCGTCGCCGACGAGGCCTGGATCGGGGCCGGGGCGATCGTCCTCGGAGGGGTGACGATTGGGCGCGGCTCGGTGGTCACGGCCGGAGCGGTGGTCACCAAGGACGTGCCACCCGGGACCGTCGCCGGTGGCGTCCCCGCCCGCGTCCTGCGCGAGCTCGAGTAAGCGGCAGAGCTCTCAGCGCCCGGCTGGCGCGGTGAACAGCTCCAGATACGCGGCGGCGGTGCGCTCGATTCGAAACCGCTCGACGGCGCGGCTGCGCGCCGCCGCGCCATGCCGGCGCCGCAGATCGAGGCTCTCAGCGTAGGCGGCCAGGGCCTCAGAGATGGCCGCCACGTTTCCTCGCTCGACCAGGGTTCCGGTCTCGCCGTCGACCACCAGCTCGGGAATCGCGCCGCTGCGGGTGGCGATCACCGGTTTCCCGCAGGCCATCGCTTCCAGCGTGACCATCGAGAAGGCCTCCTGGAGCTCGGCGGTCGGAACGGCGGCGACGTCGGAGCCGTGCCAGAAGGCTGGGATGTCGGTGACGGTGCCGAGGAACTCGACCCGGTCATCCAGGCCCAGCTCCTGCGCCAACGCGACCAGCCGCGCCCGATCGGGGCCATCGCCGGCGATCCGAAGCCGGGCTTCCGCGGTCCGGGCGACGGCGCGGATCAGGTGATCGACGCCCTTGCCCTCGATCAGGCGACCGACGAATCCGACCGTGAAGGCGCCGCTGCCCGCCTCGGGGCCCGGCGCGTAGATCTCGGTGTCGACTCCGTTGTGGATCCGCACCAACTCCCGCGCGTGTGGGTAGGCGTGCATCCGTTCGAGGATGAAGTCGGAGACCGCGACCTCGACGTCGTCCGCCCAGGCGCCGCTGCGGCGGTCTATGCGCCTCACCGGGCCCGTCTCGTCGTTCATCGGGCCGTGCTCGACGGCCACGATCGGGGAGCGGTAGCCCCCGATCCGCAGCGCCGCGCCGAGGAATCCGCACTCGACCAGCAATGCGCCATCGGGTCCGGCTCGCTTCACCCCGGCTGCGTAACGACGTGGATGAAGGAGAACCTTCCGCCCCCGGCCGATACCAAGGTCGCAATGGGGCACCCCGCTGCCGGAGAGGCGGCCGGCGAGGGGCTCGGGATCGCCCACGAACACGATCGTCACTTCGGCACCGAGCCCGATCAGATGCTGGGCGAGGCCGGCGTTGAGGACCTCCGCCCCGCCGATGCCTCCGTTCCAGAGAACGAGGGCGAGGCGAACCGACTCCCGAGCCGGGGGATTCATCTAGGGTTGCCACGCGGGTATGGCGGCATGAGTTCGATCGAAAACCCAGTCAAGGCTGCGGGGCGGCAATCGACGCTTGCGTTCCTGATCATCGGGGTGCAAAAGGGCGGCACGACGTCGCTTTTCGAGTACCTCCGCAAGCACCCTGAGATCCACATGCCGGTGGAGAAGGACATCGCCTTCTTCAACCGCGACGCCAACTTTCGCCGCGGCCGGGAGTGGTACCTGAACACCGTCCTGAGGGACGCGCCGCCAGGCACATTGAGCGGCGAGGCATCGACCTACTATATGAGCGGCACCCCGTTCGGAGACCTGCCTCAGAACGAGCGCCGGCAACCGAAGCTGGAGCCGGGCGAGCGGGAGGGGCTGGAGGAGGTCGTGCCGCGGCGGATCAGGGAGTACCTCCCCGAGGCAAGGCTGATCTGCGTCCTTCGCGACCCGGTCGAGCGAGCCTTCTCCCACCACAGGATGATGGTCCTGGAACGGGCCGAGAGACGATCGTTCGACGAGGCGATCGACCAGCTGCTGGCGCCGGCTGAGCTGGAAAAGGCGCGGGTTGCACCGACGAGGACCAACAACTACATCGTCAACGGTGAATACGGGCGGGTGCTGGAGGGCTATCTCAGCGTCTTCCCCCGTGAGCAGCTCGCGGTCGTCTTCTCCGATGATCTCTCGCAGCAGCCGGAGGAGACGCTGACCGAGCTGTTCGAGTTCATCGGCGTCGACTCGAGCTTCATGCCCGAGAACGCCGGCACCCGCTACCGGGAGGCTGCGGACGAGGAGCGGATCCCGGGCTTCAACCTCTACAACCTGCAGATGCGGGTGGCCGGTAACGAGCGGGCGAAGACGCTCTGGCATTCGATGCCGGATCCGGTCCGCAGCCGCATCGACCGCGCCTTCACGGTGATGAGCTACCGGGTGCAGATGTGGAACGCGAAGCGCGGAGCCTCGGGCGAGGAGATGTCCGCGGCGTCCCGCGATCGGCTCCGCGCCCACTTCCGGGGCGACGGCGAGAAGCTCGCCGCCCTGGTCGGCGAAGAGGTGCCGTGGCTGGCCAAGTGGGGCGGGGCATGAGGGCCCTGACCTGGGAGCGACGGGAGCCGGACGCCGAGGTCCTTCAGGTCACGAACATGTGGCCGGACCACGCCGATCCCCCGGGGCCGAGCGGTTCTCCGGGGCCGCGCTACGGGATCTTCGTCAAGCGCCAGGTCGACTCGTTGATCGAGGCCGGCGTGCGCTGCGATGTCGCGTTCGTGCGCGGCTATGAGTCGCCGATCGCCTACGCCCTGGCGGCGATGTCGATGCTGAGGCAGGGATTGAGGGGCCGTCGCTACCAGCTGGTCCACGTGCACGCCGGGGAGACCGCCCTGCCGGCCCGGTTCTACTTCGGAGCGCCGATGATCTTCTCCTACTACGGCTCGGACCTGCTCGGGGAGCCCTACGCCGACGCGACATTGCCGCGGTCGGAGCGCGTGCGTCTGGTGGTGCAGCGAGAGCACGCCCGCCTGGCGACGAGGACGATCACGCAGTCGCGGGAGATGGAGAGCGTCCTGCCGCCCAGCGTCCAGGGCCGAAACCTGGTGATACCGAGCGGGATCGCACCGGATCTGTTCCGGCCGATCGACCGCGAAGAGGCTCGCGAGCGGCTCGGCTGGTCGAAGCAGGACCGGATGGCGCTCTTCGCGGCCGATCCAGAGGTCGAGCGCAAGCGCTACTGGCTCGCCAAGGCCGCCTGCGACTGGGCGGAACAAAATGGTCAGCCGGTACGGCTGCAGGTGGCGGCGGAGATCGAGCCCGATGAGATGCCGCTGGCGATGAGCGCCGCGGACTGCCTTTTGCTGACCTCCTCGATCGAGGGGTCGCCAAACGTCGTCAAAGAGGCGATCCTCTGCAATCTGCCGGTGGTCACCACCTGCGTCGGCGACGTCGAGGAAGTGCTGGCCGACGTCGAGCCGTCCTGGATCTGTGAGGCCGAGCCGAGCGCGCTCGGCGCCGCGGTCAAGGAGTGCTTGGCCGATCCTCGGCGCAGCAACGGCCGCGAGGCCAGCGGGTGGCTCAACGACGAGGCGATCGCGCGGCCGATCCTCGACCTCTACGAGGAGCTGGCGCCCGGCTGCACCGGCGCCGCCAGACCGGCTCCGGCCGGCGTCGAAGCCGTCACCAGCATCTAGTCGCGGCCGATCGGCTCAGTGGTGGTGCCGATGGTGGTGCTTGCCGTGGTGGTGCTTTGAGCCGCGGCGCGGCGGCCGTGGGGCGGGGAAGTTGGCGAGCAGGTGATCGCGATAGCCGATCCCGTAGGGAGTCGGTGTTCCGTTGTAATCGCTGATCAGGGCAGGGTCGATTGCGCAGTCGTCGGTGAACCAGGCCCAGGCCGCGTAGGAGATGCCGTGGCTGTCCAGCCAGGGCAGGACGGCGTCGAGGACGTTGTGGGCGCAGTTCTTCTCCCCGACCTCGCCGGCGACGACCGGGAAGTGCCTGGCCACGATCCCGAGGTTGCTCTCGGTTGCGGCAATCGGGCCATAGAGGTGGACCGAGGCGACCAGTTGGTGGCGAGGATCATGGGGCCGGTAGGCGATCCAGGACCGGCCGAGGATGGTCGCCATCTGCAGTCCCGCGACCATCACCGGCTGGGTCGCGCCGGTCGCCCGCACGGCGTCGAGCATCGACTGCATCCCTGCCGACTGAAAATCGAGATGGTTGTCGAGGGTCGCCGGCACCGTGCACCCGTTGCGCAGGCAGGACCAGTCGATGTAGTTGGGCTCGTTGTAGAGGTCGAAGAGCACCCCGTGGTCGTGCTTGAAGTAGGCGGCCAGCGAGGACCAGAAGGCCGGCGCGTGGTCGGCGTCGGCCATCCCGAAGAAGCCCGAGAACTTTGGTTGCGCGCCTATGTTCGAGAGCAGGCCGCCGGGCGCGCTCCAGTGCAGGTTGAGGATCGCGTAGATGCCGTGGGCATGGAGGCGGTTGACATAGTCGCGGATCTCGGCGTGGTAGCGGTCGATATCGCTCGGGGCGCCGTTGATCCCCAGCCAGCAGTCCTCGTTGAGCGGGATCCGGGCCACGTTGATGTGCCAGGCCACCATCGCATCGATGCTGGCGTCGTCACTGGGGCTGTCGAACGCCTGTCCGTAGAGGCACTGCCACTGGGTCCCCGAGATGTTGACTCCGTGAAGACTGACCGTTCGGCCACCGGCGTTGACGAGGTGGTGGTGGCGAACCGCGATCGTCAGGTGGGGCGGGCGGTGCTTCGCCCTGGCAGCGGCCGGAGCCGGGAATGCGAGCGCCAAAAGCAGAGCCACGGCCAGCCAAGGACCCCGGCACCCCCCGAGGGCGCGACGGTGAGTGCGGGATTTCACCTGCCCCGAATATAGGCACTCCGATCGACGGGCATGACCTCTCCGGATTGCCGAATCGGGCCTTCGAGGACGGGTATTTGACTGGGGTGACCATATGCCCGCTCCGGTTAGACTCCGCGGCAGCGGGCGGGCAGGCCCGTTTGGCGGCAATTGGGGATTCGGTTTCTGTGACATGACGCCCTATGGGCGAACTTCGATAGCGACTCTCGAGGCACCTGCACGATTCGAGCTTCCCTCGCTCGGAATCGGGGTGCTCGGCGCTGCCCTGGCGCTGGCCGCCGGGGCCGCAGCAGCCACCGGGCACGGGCTGATCTTTGCCGCCGCCCTGGTTGCCTTCGCCGTTTCCGCGGGGGCGATCGTCGCCTACCTGCGAGATCCGGTTCGGACGCTGATCTGGCTTTGGATCCTGGTCCTCGTCAACGCGCCGTTGACCACTCTCGCGGGCAGCGATTCGGCCGCCGGGAGGCAGGTCTCACAATCGGACGAGTTCTTCGTCCTGCTGCTCGTCTGCCTCACCGTCTGGCGGACGATGCAGACCAACACCTCGGTGCCGTTGCGGGTACTGCTGCCCGCCCTCGGCGTCGGGTTGTGTGGAATCGCCGGGGCGGTCATCAACCACGTGCCGCTGGCGATCGCGGGGCCCGGCGCCTGGCTCGGACTGAAGCTCTGGATCATGATCGCCGTCGCCTTCGTGCTTCCCTGGCAGCCTGCAGACGTGACCCGGGTCTACCGGGCGGTGACCAGGGTCGGCTTGGTGGTGGCCGGCTTCGGCTTCATCGACTTCCTCTCGGGAGGGGTGGTCGCACACTCGCTTCACCTGGTCGCCTTCACCCCTCCCCCCGGGGCACCGAGGTCGAGCTCGATCTCGTCGATCTTCGGCGGACCGAACGGCTACAGCCTCTTCATGAGCATCCTCTTCGCGGTCACCTTCACCCGCTACGCCGCCAAGCGCGAACGCTCGGATCTGATTCTGGCGCTGGCGTTCACCCTTTCGGTGCTCTTGACCTTGCGGCTGAAGGGCTTTCTCTCGATCGCCGTCGTGGTGATGATCATCATCCTCGCCCAGCGCTGGGTCTACGGCCGCAGCCCGGTCGCCGTGGCGGTGGCCGGGGTGTTGTTCGTCGGCGGCGCCTATGCGCTGGAGTCCAAGGTGGTCGCCAACCAGGTCTCGCTGTACACCTCATCCGAATCGACCGCGCGCGCTCAGCTCTACCTGACGGGGACGAAGATCGGCGCCGACGACTTCCCGCTCGGCACCGGTTTCGGCCGCTTCGCCAGCTATCAGTCGCGACTCAACTACAGCCCGGTCTATGACCAGTACGGGTTGAGCTCCGTCTATGGGCTCTCGCGCCGGGACCCCCAGTTCATCGACGACACCGCCTGGCCCAGCGTCTTGGGGGAGACGGGCTATGCGGGCCTGGCGATCTACCTGACTGGATTGCTGCTGCTGGCCGCGGCGCTGATCCGACGGATCAAGAGCGTGCCGGTTGCAATCAGGTGGCTGCCGCTGGCCGCGCTCTGCACGCTCGCCGTGCTGATGACCGACTCGCTCGGCGACCCGACCCTCTTCGATTGGGTGCCGGCGATCAGCTTCGCGCTGATCCTTGGACCGGCGATGGCGCTGACCAGGCGTGGGGCCCACCCTGACTGAGACCGAGGATCCGGTCGCCCTGGTGACGCTGACGCCGTCCGACCGCGCTCCCGGGCTGCTGATCGGGCCCGAGGTCTCGATAGCCGAGGACGCCGAGATCGGTGGCCACGTGGTCCTGCACGCGGGGACCCGGGTCGGCTCCGGCTGCGTGATCGGCGACGGCGCGATGATCGGACGCCAGCCACGGCTCGGCCCTCATTCCTCGGCTCCCCGCGAGACCTTGAAAGCCGCGGTGCTCGAGGACGAAGCCGCGGTGCTCAGCGGCGCCGTCGTGCTCGCGGGTGCGGTCGTCGGCCCCGGGGCGATCGTCGCCGACCAGGCGCAATTGCGGGAGCGGGCGATGCTCGGAGAGGGATCGGTGCTCGGGCGCGGGTCCCAGATCGACAACGACGTCGAGGTCGGCCGCGAGGTCAGGATTCAAAGCAACTGCTACATCACCGCCGGCAGCGTGATCGAGGACGAGGTGTTCATCGGACCGGGCGTGGTGACCACAAACGACAACACGATGGGACGCCTCGGCGAGGCTGAGGAGATGGCGGGGGTGACCTTCCGCCGCGGTTGCAGGGTGGGGGGCGGCGTGGTCCTGTGCCCCGGGGTCGAGGTCGGCGGCGACGCCTACATCGCCGCCGGGGCGGTCGTCACCGCCGACGTTCCCCCCGGGGCCCGCGTGCAGGGGGTCCCTGCCCGGGTCTTCAGCGGCTCCCCCTGAGCGGTCAGCCCGGCAGACGGTCGTAGGCAGCCAGCAGCTCGGCCTCCGAGTGCTCCCAGACCAGCTCCTGGGCGCGGTGCAGGGCCCGCTCGCCGAGCACCGACCGCAAGGTGTCGTCCCCGGCGAGCCGGTCAGATGGCGGGCGAACTCGTCCAGCTCGCCGCAACGGGCGTAGCAGGCCGCTCGCCGGCCGTGTGCCGCGTCTCGACCAGGTCGAATGCGACCACCGGCCGCCCAGCCGCCAGGTACTCGGTCATCTTGATCATCGTCGAGCGTGGTTGAGCGCGGAGCAGGGAGCGGGATCGATGCAGATGTCGGCGGCGGCGATCAGCTCCGGCACCTGCGAATGAGGAACCCGGCCGGTGAAATCGACTCTGCCGTCCACTCCGGCGGCGGCGAGCTCGGCGGCGAGGCGATTCCGCATCGCGCCGCCTCCGACCACCGAAAGTGTCGCCTTCTCCAAGCCCGGCTTCCTCAGCAGCTGCGGCAGCAAGACAACCCCGTCCTCAGGTCGAGCTCGCCGACGAATACGAGCCGAGGGTCCCCGAGGGCGCCACCGCGGGCCTGCGCCGGCTGGGCCAGGGTGGCGCGGCGAGGCCCGTTGCGGACGATCGTCACCCGCTCGGCCGGCAGGGCCCCACGCTCCATCGCGACGTCCGCCTGGGAGCGGTTGGTCACCAGAACCGAATTGGCCGTACGGAAGCTGGCCCGCTGGGCGAGCGCCGCGAGGGCCCGAAGACGGGAGGCACCGAACTTGTCGGCCAGAAGCTCCGGGAAGAGGTCGTGATGGTCGAACACGGCCGAGCTGCCAGCAATCTTGCGAGCAGGCCGACCGGGAACAGGGTGTCGGGCGGGTTGTGGAGGTGAACGACGTCGGCGCCGCGCCAAAGCTGCCAGAGGGCGCGCCCGAAGAGTTGCAGGTGGTCACCGGCGTACTCGAGCAGGAAGCCCCGTACGCCCCCGTCGGAGACCGGGAGCCGGTATCTGCGAACGAGGACACCAGAGACCCGTTCCCTCGCGAGTCGACCCTCGGCGCGGGGGGCGAGGACGGTCACTTCGTGTCCGGCCCCGACCAGGGCCTCGGCCTCGTTGCGGACCCGCACGTCCTGGGGGTAGGGGTTGTTCTCCAGCAGCATCACCACCCTGCGCCCGCGCCGAGCCCAGCGGCCTTCGGGGGTCTCCTGCGTCTGCTCTCGCTCTCGCTGGAGCTCAGGCGCTGCATCCCGGGCTGCCCTCGCGGCTCAGGTGACGCCGTCGGAACGGGAGGCGACGGGCTCCTTGCTGCGGTGCCCGTCGTCCCCGTACACGGCCCGGCGCTTCTCCTTGACGAAGTTGACGACGATGCCGAGCACGTTTGCGTCCAGGCGCTGCAGTCGCTCCCGGGTCCGCTGCACGGAGTCGCGGGTGGTCTGGGTGGCGCTCGTCACCACGACGACGCCGTCGACCTTGCGCAGCAGCGGAAAGGCGTCGGAGACGATCCCGATCGGCGTCGTGTCACGACGACGAGGTCGTAGTACTCGTGCAGGCCAGCCAGCAGGTCGCCCATCCGGGGACTGTCGAGCTGCTCGGCCGGGCTCACCGGGCTCGCTCCGGCGACGATCGCGTCAAGCCTGTTGCCGCCGCCGATCGGCATCGCGTCGTTGCTGGCGCCGGAGACGCGCTGGACGGCCTCGCTCCACCTGACCTCGCCCTAGGATCTCGGCCAGCCCGGGGTTCGAATAGAGCTCGTGCTGGCGGGCGAGACTGGGGTCGCGAAGATCGGTCTCGATCACGATCACGTTGGACGAGGAGGCCGCCGCCAGCGCCAGGTTCCAGGCCACCGTCGACTTGCCCTCTCCGACCCCACCAGAGGTGACGACGACCGAGCGCACCTCGCGGTCGAGGTTGAAGTGCCGCAGCGCGGCTCGCAGGGTTCGGAACGACTCCTCTCCGCGGACGGAGCGAACGCGCGTTCCCGGCGTCTTGTTCGCGCGGGAGATCGCCTTGCTCTCGGCACCATCCCCAGACCGGGAGCTCGAAGGCTTCCCCGGCTTCACCCGGCTCGCGGATCTGGCGATTCATCCGCTCGAGCAGCAAGGCGAAGCCGAGTCCGAGCAGAAGGCCCAGCAGGGCGCCAATGACGGTGTTCTTCAGGGGCTTGGGCGATGCCGCACTGCTTGGAAGCCCGGCCGGTTGGACGAGCTCGGCATTGCCGGTCTGAAGCGATGCGAGGACGGCGATCTGGGGCGCCGCTCCGGCCAGCGCCTTGCCCTGGGGTCCGGCCTTGTCAGCAGGGAGAGGCGCTGGTACTCGTTCTCGGCGCTGCGCAGGGCCCTGAGGAGCTTGGAGCGGTCCGAGCCGGCGCGATAGGCGATGAACTCTCGCCCGTAGGAGTTGGCCATCAGTCTGGCCCGCTGGGGCTGCTCGTCGGAGACGGTGATCGAGACCACGTCGGACTGGCCGTTGCCACCGACCGTGACCTCCTTCGAGATCTGCGCCGCCGAGACCCGGCCGTGGAGCGCCTGAGATGTCTTCTTGGCGACGATCGGAAGCTCGACGAGAGCCTGATTGGTCGCGGCCTGGCGCACCGGATCGGAGTCGCCTCCGGTCGAGGGGGTGGTGCCGGAGCCGAAGACGTCCTGGCCGTAGTTCGGGGTCCGGAAGAGGAGCTTGGAAGTCGCGTCGTACTTCGACGGCTGCTGCTTGGAGATGGCGTAGGCGGCGCCGCCCGCGATCAGCACGAAGGCCAGGACCAGCCACCAGCGCCGGCGCAGCGCTGCGCCCAGCTGACGAAAGTCTGTCGTCTGTTCGTGCCCGTCCATCTAACTTGCCGCGGCGTCGTTCCCAGTGACGCCTACCCCTTGAGATCGAACCCTACCCGCGCGATTCCGCTGCCGCGCCACTTGGCTCTCCGCCGGCCGGATCAATTGGCACCCCTTCCGAGCACCACCGCCGGGAACGTACGCAAGATCAGCCGCAGGTCGGTCCAGAGCGACCAGTTCGTGACGTAGAGGTAGTCGAGCTTGACCATCTCCTCGAAGGGGATGTTGGTGCGCCCGAGGACCTGCCACAGGCCGGTGACCCCGGGGGTCAGGTCGAGCCGGCTGCGCCGCCAGCCCGCGAGATGGGCGTCCTCGGTCGACGACGGCCGCGGGCCGACCAGGCTCATCTCGCCCTTGAGCACGTTCCAGAGCTGGGGCAGCTCGTCGATGCTCGAGGCGCGGAGGAAGCGGCCGACCCGGTGACCCGCGGGTCGTCCTCGAGCAGCAGCCAGTCGGGGTCCCGGCTGTCGGCCAGCAGTGCATCCCGCCTCTGCTCGGCATCGGGAACCATGGTCCGGAACTTGGCCATCCGGAAGCGGCGTCCCCGACGCCCGACCCGCTCCTGGCGAAATAGCACCGGGCCGCGGGAGTCGAGCTTGATCGCGATCGCGATCAGGGCCAGGACCGGTGCCGCCAGGGTCACCAGGAGGGTCGCCCCGGCGACGTCCATCGCGCGCTTCATGCAGCGCGAGGATGGGTGCAGAACGGGAGGGCTCATGCCGAGCACCGTGACGCCCTCGACGTCGTCGACCTCCACCGAGGGTCCCAGAGCATCGAAGAACCGCGGCAGGACGCTGACATTGACGCCCAGTTCACGGCAACGGCGCAGCAGCTGGACCAGCATGTCCTCGCCGAACTCCTCGTGGGCGACGACCACTCGTTCGATCTCATCGCGTGAAATCGCCTCTTCGAGGTCTAGGTTCGGCAGCCCGCCGCTCGCCAGCCCGGTGCCGGACGAGGAGAGGCGGTAGATCTTGCCGACCGGCTCGACGCCGTACTCCTGGTGGGCGCGCATCTTTCGCGCCAGCGTCTCGATCCTCTCCCCGTCGCCGATCAGCAGAGCCCGCTCGGGGCCCAGCGTGGCGACCGCGGACCGGCGTGCGACGGCGCGAGACGCGGCCACGGTCAGGATCGCAACGCCGGCGAAGGCGAACAGGGCGCCGAGGTCTATGTCGGCTGGAGGCGCGAGACGGAAGTAGGCGAAGAGCATCAGCGACCCAAGCAGGACGGCGTGGAACAGGTAGGGCAGCTCATCGACCGTGCCGTGGCTGATCCGCTTCACGTCGCGGTCGTAGAGCCCGTATGCCTTGAAGAGGACGATCCATAGCGGCAGCGTCGCCAGGCCCCAGGCGAACTGCTGCGGCTGGTCGGCGATCAAGAGCAGCGAAATCGACAGCGCGGCCGCGATGCCGGAGAGATCGGCGAGGGCCAGCAGTCGGTGAACGGCCGCGTCACGGGGGCCGTACCTCCAGGCAACGACGCGTGAGCCGTGCTTGCGGACCTGGCGGGGACGCGCGCCGCGAACCGCAGCGCGGGCGCCCCGATCCGGCGCTCGCTCGAGGGTTGCACTCTCGGAGTCGGTCATCGCAGCAACAGTTCGCGAGCCGCCCCGGCCGCCAGCCTCTCTCCGGGCTCGACCATCACCTCGGTGCCCCCCAGCTGCAGCGAGCGGTCGGCGCACTCGGCCAGCCGGACCACGTTTCGCGCCAGCTCTGGACTCGAGACCGCCGGCCGTCCCTCGGAGATCGCCGTCGCGAAGTCGTCGAGCTCGGTCGAAAGCGGCTCCTCGCTGCCGACCTTCGGCGAGAGGATGTCACCGGTCCGGTAGGAGAGCTGGTGCTGGCCGAAGGTCTCCGGATCGCGGTAGACGACGCCGTGATCGAAGATCCGTACCGGTTCGGAGCCGCTGTCGTCGTAGACGACCATCTTCTCGCTGCCGACGACCACCGTCCGCCGCAGCTTGCTCGGCGCCAGCCAGCTGAGCTCGACGTTCGCCACGACTCCCGAGTCGTAGGCGAGGGTCACGAACGCGACATCGGGAATGCCGGGCACGATCGAGTCCCGGCCGACGGCGCGCACGCTGCGCGGCATTTCGTCGAGCCAATAGAGAAGGATCGAGAAGTCGTGCGGGCCGAGGTCCCAGATCACGCTGACGTCGGGCTGGTGGATTCCGAGGTTGACCCGGCTCGAGGAGACGAAGAAGACGTCTCCGAGCTTCTTCTGCTCGAGGAGATCCTTGACGACTCGGACCGGCGGGCTGTAGAGGAACGTGTGCCCGCACATCAGCACCAGTCCCTGCTCGTCGGCCCGTTCGAGTAGCTGGTCAGCCTCTCTGCCCGACGGGGCGAGCGGCTTCTCGACGAAGGTGTGCTTGCCGGCGTCCAGCGCCTGGGACGCAAGGTCGTAGTGGGTGAAGACCGGCGTCGCGATGAGGATCGCGTCGAGCTCGTCGTCGCCGAACAGGTCGTCGACGTCAGCGGTGCGGGCACACTTCGGATAGCGCCGGCCAAAGCGGGCGAGGCGCTGCTGGTCGCGGTCGCAGATCCATTTCACCGCCACGCCTTCCATCTCCGCCGCGACGCGCAGAAGGTTCGGACCCCAGTAACCGAGCCCGACGATGCCGATCGAGAGCGGCTCCGCGGTCGGAGTGTCAGATGGTTCGGTCCAGCTCATGTCGGCATCTCCTCAAGGATCTCGGTCAGGACGTCGGTCACCCGGCGCACCTCTTCTTCTGTGATCTCGCCGAACATCGGCAGCGAGAGCTCCTGCCCCGCCCACTGCTCCGCGCAGGGAACCTCGGTTCGGCGGCAGGCGGCGAACGGACGTTGGTGGGGAACCGCCGGGTGGTAGTGGACCCCGCTGCCGATCCCGCATTCGGCCAGCCGGCGCCTCACTTCGTCGCGATCTCGGAGCCTGACCGGGAAGAGGTGGTAGACGCACTCGCTGCGAGGGTCCTCGTCGAGCACCGTGCAGGTCGAGGGCAGCTGCTCGCGGTAGGTCGCGGCACGGGCCCGGCGGGTCGAATTTCCCTGTTCGAGAACCTGCAGCTTGACGCTCAGCATCGCGGCCTGGATGCCGTCGAGACGCTCGTTGAATCCCGCCTGCAGGTGCTGGCCCTTTGCTTCCTGGCCGAGGTTGCGCAGGCGCCTGGCGGCGGCCGCGATCTCTTCGCTGTCGGTACAGATAGCGCCTCCGTCCCCGAGCGCACCAAGGTTCTTGCTCGGATAGAAGCTGAACCCGGCGACGTCGCCGAGCGAGCCGGCGGGCTTTGCTCCGTGGCGCGCCCCGTGGGCCTGCGCGGCGTCCTCGATCACGACCAGGCCATGCCGCGCGGCGAACTCTGAGACCGCGTCCATGTCGCAGACCTGTCCGTAGAGGTGGACCGGGATGATCGCCGCGGTCCGAGAGGTCAAGGTCTCGGCCGCCGAGAGGACGTCGATCAGGCCGGTGCTCTCCTCGACGTCACAGAAGACCGGCTGCGCTCCGGCGTGAGAGACCGCCAGCGCGGTTGCGATGTAGGTGTGAGCCGGAACGATGACCTCGTCCCCGGGGCCGATGCCCGCCGCGAGGATCGCGAGGGTGAGCGCGGCCGTCCCGGAGCCGACGCCGATGCAGTGCTCGACCCCGCAGAAAGCTGCGAACTCGGCCTCGAACTCCTCGACCTCGCTGCCGAGGACGAAGCCGCCGCTTGCCAGGACGCGGTCGAAGGCCGCGCGCAACTCGTCCTCAAAATCTGCGTGGTGGCGTTGCAGGTCCACGAACGGAACCGTTCCAACGGCAGCTGCTGTCGTCATCCGAAAACCCCTTGGGACCGAGTCGCTGGTCCCGGTTGAAAACCGAATCCCCACCTGCGACGCTAGGGAAGGGGGTTTTGGCGACTGTTCGCCTGGCTGTTAGATGGGGATTTGTCACGGCCTTTTTACGCCTGCCGCATGCGTGGATAGAGATATACTCACTTCTAGGTAGTCCCTCGACGGGTATTCCTCGCGGGTCCAATCAAGTACAGCGGCAGACCCGCTGTTGGCGTTGACCGAAAAGAAAGGGTCGGGTGAAGACTGAACGCGCTCAAGCGGACGCGGTCGCGAGTGCCGTTGGGGAAGCCGAGTGGTCCCAGCGCGAGTTGATTCATTCGCCCGAGTTCTTCGAGCGGTTCCCCTATGGCCTGGTGCTGGTCGAGCGGCAGGGGACGACGGTGAAGAACCTCAACCGGCAGGCCCGCGAGCTGCTGCTCTCCCACCACAGCGATTCAGTCGCCTCGCAGTGGACCTGCTGTGAGCTGATCTGCAACCGGGCCGGCGGCAGCTGCCTTTCCGAGGCGGCCGCCGGCGCCGAATCTCCTCTGACCGAGGTGCGGATGGACGTGACGACGCGCGACTCGCGGGCCGCGCTCTGGGTCACCGCATCAGCACTGGACAAGGGGGCGACTGAGGTCCTCTTCCACCTTCGCCCGGCGAGCGCCGACGATCGGCGCCGGCGCAACGTGGTCACAGATGACGGTCCTGAGCCCGACGACGCCGGCTCGATACAGATCTTCACTCTGGGACGCTTCCGGGTCGAGGGTGAGAACCAGCATCTGAGCGGCGAATGGCTGCAGCAGCGCCCGGGCGAGCTGCTCAAGTACCTCGTCTGCGAGCGCCGCCGCGCGGTCTCCAACGACCGCATCGCCGAGGCACTGTGGCCCGACGCGGGACCCGGGGAGGCGCGCGGCCGGACCCGCTACTACACCCACATCCTGCGCCAGAAGCTCGAGCCCGAGCGGCCGAAGCGGGCTCCCTCGACTCTTATCGTCGCCCGCCCTGACGGATACCGTCTCAACCTGAAGCGAGTCCGGATCGACGCCGATGAGTTCGAGCACGAGGCACGAGCAGGGCTGACTGCGCTCCTGCAGCAGGGGGGCAAGGCGGCGGTTCCGCATCTGCAGAGCGCCCTGCGGCTGTACCGCGACGACTTTCTGCCCGAGAACCCCTACGCGGAATGGACCCTGAACGAGCGTGATCGCCTCCGCGACCTGGCGGGCGAGACGCTGCGCGCCCTAATCCATGCACATCTGGCGGCCGACCAACTCGAGGATGCAGCCCGGCACGCGCGACGTCTTTCGGACATGGAGCCTCTCGATTCAGACGTTCAGCGGACGGTGATCGAGGTCTGTCTGCGGCGGGGCAGGCGCAGCGAGGCGGTGCGCCGCTACGGCTTGCTGAGACAGCGGATGCTGCGCTCGTTCGGCCAGGAGCCCGATTTCCAGCTCTCCGAGATCGAGGTCTAGGCCTGCCATTTCCCCTGCAGCGAAGGCCTTCAGCGCATCTTTCGGCCGTGTCTGTGTTTAGGCTCCCGGTGGAGGCGCTGTAGGCCCCACCCAGCCATGAGACGACCCCTTTGGATCGCGATTCCGCTCGGCCTGCTCGGCCTGGCCGCCGCTGCGGCCGCGGCCCTCGCTGCGACGATTCCGATCTACAGCAACGACATGTCGAGCGCCGGCGTGCGCAAGCAGGTGGTCCGGCTCTCCGGATCTCAGTGCTCGCGCGGCGGTGGCCACAGGGCGCTCAAGGTGACGGTCGGCAAGCGGACCCGCGAATGCCAGCTGCGGACGCCGGTGGTCGGCGCCAACCTGGACATCAAGACGACCGCGCGGCTGCTCGCGGGGACTCCCCGGGCCCTGCAGGCCAAGGTCTTCGTCGCGGTCGCTCTTCGCGACGGCAACGGCGGCCAGTACCAGCTCGCCGTCTACCCGAAGAAGGGTTCATTCCAGCTGCGCCGTGACCTGCCGCCCGACGGCAGCCGGACCCTGCTCGCGAAGGGCAAGTCGCGGGCGATCAAGCCGGTCGGCAAGCCCAACAAGATGCGTCTCCAGGCATTCTCCAGCCCTGACGGAACCACGCATCTGATCGGCTTCGTAAACGGCCGCAAGGTCGGCTCGGTGACCGAGGACGCGCACACGGCGACCGCGCTCAGCGGCCGCTTCTCGGCGATCTCGGTCGGATCCGAGAAGGCCGCCAAGGGTGCCACGGCCAGCTTCGACGATCTCTCGGTCGCCGTCCCAGATCCCTTCTAGGCTTCTCAGCGTGGAAACGGGCACGGTCGAACGACCGCGGAGCGCCGGGCCGGACTCGGGGCTGGGCGGCAACTGGATGGTGATCGTCCGCAACGACAACCACAACACGTTCGACCACGTGGCCCAGACCCTCGCCCGGGTGATTCCCGGGGTCAGCATCGACCAGGGGCACCGCTTCGCCGACACGATCCACAACAGCGGCCAGGCCTGTGTCTGGACCGGTCCCAAGGAGCCGGCTGAGCTCTACTGGGAGCAGCTGGGTCAGGCGGGGCTGACGATGGCCCCGCTCGAGCAGCACTAAGGCGGCTGGCGCCGCCGTGCAGCGCCGTGGCCCGGGGGCGTTGGTGCTTGAGTGAGCAATAGTTGCGAAGTCAAGCATTCCTGCTATATTTGCTTGAGAACTCAAGTTTTTATCCCAACTCAAGCAAAGGAACTCCCATGACCACAGCGCAAGCGGTTCTTCCACAGGGCGACTGGAAGTCGGACCCGGTCCACTCCAGCGTCGGATTTTCGGTCAAGCACATGGGCGCAGGCACCTTCCGTGGCAGTTTCGACGACTACAGCGTTTCGCTGGCCACGGGCGACGACGGTGAGCTCCGGCTCACGGGGTCGGCCGCGGTGCAGAGCGTCGACGTCAAGGACGAAAACCTCAAGGCCCACCTGCTTTCCGCGGAGTTCTTCGATGCGGAGCGCAACCCGGAGATCACCTTCGTCGCGCGCGACGTGCACGAGGCAGGCGAGGGGCTGGTCGTCGAGGGCGCCCTGACGGTCAAGGGGATCACCAAGGGCGTCGAAGCTCGCGGCTCGGTCAGCGGTCCGGTCGAGGGACCGGATGGCAGGAATCGGATCGGCATCGACCTCGAGACGGTGGTCGACCGGCACGAGTTCGGCCTCGACTGGAATGCCGATCTGCCCGACGGCACGAAGGTGCTCGGCGATGAGGTGAGGCTCAGCGTCCACCTCGAGCTCTCGAGCGAGGGCTAGAGATGCGCGTGCTCGCGATCTCAGGCAGCCTGCGACGCGAATCGCACAACACCAAGCTGCTGCGGGCGGCCGGCGAGTTGCTGCCGCCGCCCGTTCAGCTCAGCTTTCTCGACGGTCTTGCCGACCTCCCGCCGTACAACGAGGACGAGGACGTCGACCCGGCGCCGCCGGCAGTCCAGAGGCTGCGGCAGGCGATCGCCGACGCGGACGCGGTGCTGATCGCCACGCCGGAGTACAACGCCTCGATCCCGGGTCACCTCAAGAACGCCCTCGACTGGGCCTCGCGGCCGTTTCCCGACAACGCCTTGCGGGGCAAGCCGGTCGCGGTGATCGGCGCCAGCACCTCGATGTTCGGCGCCGTCTGGGCGCAGGCGGAGGCGCGCAAGGTGCTGGGGGCGATCGGGGCGCGGGTGATCGACCGCGACCTGCCGATCAGCACCGCGGAGGAGGCCTTCGACGCCGGGTACCAGCTTGTGTCCGACTCAGCCCGCGACCAGCTGGGCGAGATCCTCGCCGAGCTGCTGGCGGAGGCGCGGCGCAACGAGATGGATGCGATCGCCGCCTAGCGGCGGTTACTCGGTTCCGACCAGCGAGTGCCAGACCGGCAGGATGGGGATGCTGTAGTAGTTGATCAGCTCCTCGCGGGCGGCTGAGATCTCGTCCGAGAACCAGTAGCGCTCGAAGTCCTCGCGCTTCTCCCAGACCGCCGACTGGCGCACGTGCAGGGGGTCCTCGGTGTTGCGGGTCAGCGACCAGCTTTGCGCCCCGAATGCCATCGCGCGACCCGCCGCCGGGCGCCAGACCTCGATGAAGCGGTCGGCCCGGAACGGGGTCACGTGCCACTCGATGTAGCAGACCTCGGCCATTAGACGACTGACTCCACGATCCACGCATGCCTGGATAGCCCACGGGATCCTCGCATTTCGTCGTCCTCCGGCTCGCCTTTGGCGCCACCAAAGGCTTCGCCCTGCGTCCTAGACCTGCTCGACCCCGTGGTCTCCCAGGCACGCGTGGCCATGCAGTCAGTCGTCATGCTCCGACCTCGGCCCGGATCGCGCCGGACCCCTCCTCGGTCTTTCCTTCCTCCTCGTCCTCGGCGCCGACGAGGATCGAGATCTTGCCCAGATGCTTGTTCTCGTGCAGCAGCTGGTGCGCCTCGGCGACCCCGTCGAAGCCCATCACGCGCCAGAGCACGGGGCGGATCTTGCCCTCGGCCATGAGCTCGTTGGCACGCATGCACTCGTAGGCGTTGGCGAAGTGCGAGCCGATGATCTGCTTCTGCTTCATCCACAGGTAGCGGACGTCGAAATCGAGCGTGTAGCCGGAGGTGGCGCCGCAGATCACGACCTTGCCGAACGGCTTGACGACGAAGACCGAGGTCGGGAAGGTCGCCTGGCCGACGTGCTCGAAGACGAAGTCGGGAGCGTCGCCAAGGATCTCCTTTACCCGCTTGGCGAAGGCGCGCGAGACCTTGAAGCGCTCCTTCTCCTCCTCCGGCGACTCGTCGCCGCGGCGCATCATCCCGGCGAACTCGTTGCGGTCGACGAAGTCGACCGCCCCCAGGCGCTTGACCAACTCCCCCTTCTCCTCCGAGGAGACGACACCGACCGCATTGGCGCCCGCGGCCGCGCAGAGCTGGGTCGCAAAGACCCCGAGGCCGCCGGCCGCGCCCCAGATCAGCACGTTGTGGCCGGCCTGCAGCTTGCACTGATCGATCAGCATCCGGTAGGCGGTGAAGTAGGTCAGCCCGTAGGCCGAGGACTCGGCCCAGCTGAGGTTCTGGGGGCGGGGGAGGAGCTGCTGCGCCTGGACCTTGGTGAACTGGGCGAACGATCCCCAGGTCGTCTCATAGCCCCAGATCTCCTGGCTGGGGGCGGCGAGCGGGTCGAGGCCGTGGACCTCGACGTCCTCGTAGGAGGCCTGATTGCAATGGATCACGACCTCGTCGCCGGGCTTCCACTTGGTCACCCCTTCGCCGACCTTCCAGACGATCCCCGAAGCGTCGGAGCCGCCGATGTGGTGGCCGTACTCGGGATGGTCGCCGTATCCGAACACGGAGACCGGCTTTCCGAGTGCCGCCCAGACATTGTTGAAGTTCACCCCGGCGGCCATCACCCTGACGATCACCTCGAATGCGCCGGGCTCGGGGACCTCGATCTCCTCCAGCTGGAAGGCGTCGATCGGCTCCCCCTCGCGCTCCTGGCGGATCACCCAGGCAGCCATCGTCTGCGGCAGCTCGCCTGGTTCGACGCCGAGCTTTGAAACGTCCTTTACGTCTACTGCCACTGCGCTCCCTTCGAGGTCTCTGACGGGGGCGCAATCCTAATTCAAGGCGCCCGACGTCAGGTTCGCGTCCGGTCCGGCGACTACTTTCACCAGTTCGAATGGAAGCCTCCGAAAAGCCACAGCTTTCCCTGCAATCGCCGGACGGGGCGACGATCCGGGTGCTCGAGGACCGGGTCGTGATCGAAGCGCTGACCATCTCCGACCGCGACACCGCGAGGGTCGTGCGCGAGCGGGCCGAGACCGGTACCCCGCCGGCCGAGACGGTCGTGAAGTCGATCGAGATCGGCGCCCGGGTCCTGGAGCGCGAGGGCACCGGGGCCGAGGTCGACTACGTCAAGGCCGAGTTCGGCAAGCACACCTCCGAGTTGGCGGAAAAGCTCGTGAAGGCGCTCGAGGGCGGCAGCGACCAGCTCGCCGAGGAGATCGCCCGCAGCTTCGGTGCCGACCGCCAGGGAACGGTCCAGCACCAGATCAAGGAGATGCTGGTCCGCTTCTCCGAGCACCAGCGGGAGAGCCTGGCGCGGCAGTTTTCGGCCAGCGACGGGACAAATCCGCTGGCCGACTTCAAGCAGGGCGTGGTGACGGCGCTGAAGGAGGGCGAAGCGCGGCGTCAGCGCGAAAGCGAGGAGAGCCGCAAGCGGATCGATGCCCTGACCCGCGAGATCGTCGAGCTGAAGGAGCGCGAGGACGCCGACCGGCGGGTCGCCGAGGCCGAGGAGGCAGGGACCCGCAAGGGGCTCGCCTACGAGGAGCGGGTAAACGAGGCGATCGGCGCGATCGCGGCGCTGCGCGGCGACGCCGCCTCCCACACCGGCGGTGAGCAGGCCGAGGGCGGGGGCAAGAAGGGCGACATCCTGGTCGAGCTGGGCGCCGCCGACGGGCCGTCGCGCGGCCGGATCCTCTTCGAGGCCAAGGACAAGAAGCTTTCCCGCAACGACGCCTGGCGCGAGCTGAACGAAGGAATGGCCTCACGCGCGGCGGCGTTCGGGGTGCTCGTCGTCGCCGGCGACGACCGGGTCCCGGCCCGCTGCGAGCAGCTGCAGGAGTACGAGGGCAACAAGATGATCGTCGCCGTCGACCGTGAGGAGCCAAGCGGGCTGGCGATCGAGGTCGCCTACCGGCTCGCCGCGGCGAGGGTGACGATGTCGCGCGACAGCGGCCTCGAGGTCGACGCGGCAGCGGTCCGCGACATCGCCGAGGAGGCGATCTCGACCCTGAAGCAGGCGCAGGCGATCCGCTCGACCCTGACCGGGATCAAGACGAGCTCGGACAAGGCCCGCTCAGGTCTGGACGGCCTCGTCGAGGCGGTGCACGGAAAGCTCGAGCAGATCGACATGTTGGTGAGCGAACAGGCCGAGCAGGCCGCGCAAGCCGACTAGCGCCGGGTCAGGGCAATAGCAGGTCGTTCTGGGACGACACCCGGACCGGCCCGACGTAGAAGGTGGCCGGCTTTGCGCCGGGAAGGTCGGCGGCCTCGATCGTGTAGTGACCGGTCGGCAGCCCGACCTTGAAGATGTTGTTTCCCTGGGCGACGATCTCGCCGGAGCGCTTGTCGAAGCCGCCCGGGCCGTGGATCTCGAGGGTGGTGTTGACGTTGGTCGTATTCGAGGTCGTGAAGCTGACGACCAGCGGCGCCTTGGCGTCGGCGTTGGGCTCCTTGCCGACGTTCTGCTGCAGCGAGGAGCCGTTTCCGTGCTTGACCCCGACCGAGGTGGGCTGGATCTGAACGGCGCCGTTGGTGATGTTCCCCGTCACCTCGGCGGCCAGGGGCGGGCGGGGATCGTTGGGGTGGCTCTCGGCCCCGCAGCCGGCCGCGGACAGGGCAAGGGCGAGGCCGCCGATCGCGGCCAGGATCGCCTCTCTACCTCTCCCGCGACCCATATCGCCGCAGAATCTAGCCGAGTGCAGGCCTCTTGGGCGAAGGTTCAGCCGAACCAGATCGACTTGCGGTCGGCCAGCATCTGCTCTAGCTGGGACTGGATCCGGGCCCGCACCTGCTCGGCGATCGCCTGGATCGCGCCCGCGTCGTCGGCCACCTCGGGGTCGTGCTCGGTCATGTCGATCGGCTCCAGGAAGCGGATCTTGAACTTGGCCGGCAGGTACATCAGCCCCGCCGCGAGGCCGAAGTGCGGGAAGGCGTGGTTGAGGGGGAAGTAGATCAGGCCGCTGACTCGCTGCAGCAGGCGCAGGTGGGCGAAGATCGGCATCGCCTCTTCGGCGCCGACGACGGCGATCGGCACGATCGGGACCTGGGCCCGGATCGCGGTGCGGACGAAGCCGCCGCGGCCGAAGCGTCGCAGCCGGTAGCGCTGCCAGTAGACCTTGCGAGATCCCTTCTGCCCCTCGGGGAAGACGATCGCCAGCCGCCCCTCGTCGCGCAGCAGCCGCTGGGCGTTCTCGCGGTGGGCGCTGACCATGCCGAGCTTGTTGGCCATCAGCCCGACTCCCGGGTAGCCCTTGAACCAGTTCTCGCCCAGCATGTAGAGCGGGCGCGGGTTCGGATGCTCGTTGCGAATCGCCTCCATCACCATCGGCGCGTCCGGGGGCAGGGCGCCGGAGTGATTGGAGACCAGCAGGGCGCCGCCGCTGGAGGGCACGTTCTCGATCCCTTCGCTCTCGACCCGGAACCAGTAGCGGTAGTAGAAGTCCAGCAGCGGCTCGATCGAGGAGACAAAGCGCTCCGATCGGCCCCAGTCGTCGAGCGAGCGCCCCTCCTCAGAGGCCGGAAGCAGCGCCCGCAGGTCGCGCAGCTCGGCCCCCTCGGGGACCAGCTCGGCCGGATCCGGAGGAGCGGCGAAGTCGTCGGCGCGGGGATCGAAGGCCGCGGCTTCGGCCGCGTCCTCGGCGCCGGCATGGGCCGCCACCGGACCGCCCATCGAGGGTCGAGGCGGCTGGGCCGTCACCGGTCCGCCGAGCAGGGGACTCTCGGCGCTCAGCTGCGGACGGCTGCGCAGCCGCCGCAGGCGGTCCGCGGCCCGCGAGCCCCGCTTCGGCGGGGTCACCGGCTCGATCCGAACGGAAGCTCGACCACCTCGGCGCTGAGCCCGGAGTCGCCGACCCGCAGATCGGCACCCGGCTCCGCCTCGCGCCGCACCACGGCCAGCGCGATCGGGCCGAGGGCGGGGGAGACGCAGGCGGTGCCGATCGTCCCCACCTCGCGCTCGCCCAGCCATAGCCGTTCGCCCTGGTTGGCGGCGGCGGAGAGCTGCAGGCCGCGCAGGCTGCGATTCGGCTTGCCGCGGTAGTGCAGGCGGGCGACCGGCTCCTGGCCGATGTAGCAGCCCTTCTCGAAGTCGACGGCGCGCTCGACGATTCCAGCTTCGGCGGGCATCGTCGCGGCGCTGATCTCGGCTCCGAAGCGAGGGCGCCCCGACTCGACGCGGACGATCTCGGCCGCCGCCTCGCTGACCTCTGCCGCGCCGGCGGCGATCAGCAGCTTGCGCAGTGCCCCCGCGTCGTCGGTCGCGGTGATCAGGTCGAGCCCAAGGTCGGTTGCGACCGCCAGCACCTCGATCCCCTGCCAATCGCGCCGGCGCTGTGCATGCTCGGGTTCCAGCGCCTCGATGCCTGAGACCGCCGCCGCCCCGGGCCCGATCAGCGAGCTGATCGCCCAGGCGTCGGAGACGTCCTCGATCTCGACCTCGCGCCCGATCGAGTAGGTGCGCAGGTGGCGCAGCAGCCCGGCCAGCGCCGCAGCCTCGGTGTCGAGCCAGATCGAGCCGTCCTCGAGGCGCAGCATCCGCATGTCGGCCTGTACGTGGCCCTTGCGGTCGAGCAGGGCCGCGTAACAGCCCTGGCCCGGCCCCAGGGCCTCAACATCGTTGGTCAACTGCCCCTGCAGGTATTCGGCGGCGTCGCCGCCGCGGACGCTGAGCTTGCCGCGGGCCGACCGCTCGAGCAGGCCCGCGCCCTCGCGCAGGACCCGGTACTGGGCGTCGATCTCGGGTAGTGCCTCGGTCGTCTCCATCGCCTGCTGAATATCCTATCTTTAGGCTAATCTAAATCTGAATTTCGTCCGACAGAAGCAGGGTGATGGTCCCGCAGGTCCCCTCGAGAGTCGTTCAAAGCACCCACGCCAGGCACGAGAAGCCCGCCGAAGCCTCGGAGGCGATCGAGGACTACGCGAAGGCGATCTATGCACTGGCGCAGCGTTCCGGCCGTGCGGTAGGGACGAGCGAGCTCGCCGACCGCCTCGGCGTCGCGCCGGCGACCGCGACGGCGATGCTGAAGCGCCTCGACCGCATGGGGCTGGTCCATCACCAGCCCTACCGCGGGGTCAGCCTCACCCCGGCCGGGGAGCGGATGGCGCTGGAGGTGATCCGCCACCACCGCCTGCTCGAGTCCTATCTCAGCGATGTGCTGGGGATGCCCTGGGACCGCGTCCATGAGGAGGCCGAGGTGCTGGAGCACTACATCTCGGAGGAGCTGGAAGAGCTGATCGCGGCCAAGCTCGGCGATCCCAGCCACGATCCCCACGGAGACCCGATCCCGGGCCCCGACCTGGCGCTGCCGGCCGGAGAGGAGGGCCGGCCGCTCGACTCCCTGCAGGAGGGCGAGAGCGCGATCTTCACCCGCGTCTCCGACAGCGATCCGCGCATGCTGCGCTACCTCGCCGAGCGCGGAATCAGACCGGGAGCCCGGCTGGTGATCATCGAGCGCCAGCCGTTCGGCGGCCCGATCCACGTCGAGGTCGAGGGCAGCGAGCACGCCCTCGGCGGCGAGCTGGTCCGCCGCATGCTGGTTTCGGCGGGAGAGGCGGAGTGAAGCCGCCGCCTCCTCCGGCCGGCGCCGAAGCCACGGTCGAGGACGTCCTTCCCGGCGAGGCCGCGGTTGCCGCCGCAGCGCGCCGTTCACTGGAGGGGCGGGCGCGGGGAATCGGGCGGGTCTGGCCGTTCCTCGGCCCGGCCTTCGTCGCCGCGGTCGCCTACATCGATCCCGGCAACTTCGCCACCAACATCGCCGGCGGCGCGAAGTTCGGCTACCTGCTGCTCTGGGTCGTGCTCGGGGCCAATCTGATCGCGATGGTGGTCCAGACCCAGTCGGCGAAGCTCGGGATTGCGACCGGCAAGAACCTGGCCGAGCTCTGCCGCGAGACCTTCTCCTTCCCGGCAGCGATCGGCCTCTGGATCCAGGCCGAGCTGGTGGCGATGGCCTGCGACCTGGCCGAGGTCGTGGGAGCGGCCCTCGGCCTCAACCTGCTGTTCGGGATTCCGCTCTTTCCCGCCGGGCTGATCGCCGGCGCGGGCGCTTTCGCGATCCTGGCCCTGCAGCAGTTCGGCTTCCGCCGCCTCGAGGCCGCGGTGACGGCGCTTGTCGGAGTCGTCGTCGTGTCGTTTCTGGTCGAGCTGTTTCACGCCAAGCCCCACGCAAGCAGCGTCGCCCATGGCCTGCTGATTCCCGGTTTCGGCGGCACCGAGAGCATCCTGCTGGCGACCGGGATCATCGGCGCGACGGTCATGCCGCACGTGATCTATCTGCACTCGGCGCTGACCCAGAAGCGAATCGTCGGCCGCGACGACCGCGAGCGCTACCGCATCCTCCGGTTCGAGAAGATCGACGTCGTGATCGCGATGTCGATCGCCGGCGTCGTCAACCTCTCGATGATGATGGTCGCGGCGTCGCTGTTCCACAAGAGCGGCCTGGCCGGGATCGACACGATCGACGGTGCCTACGACGGTCTGAAGTCGATCGTCTCGACCAACGCGGCGGCGATCTTCGGCATCGCCCTGCTGGCCTCGGGCTTTGCCTCCTCCTCGGTCGGGACGATGGCCGGCCAGGTCGTCATGCAGGGCTTCCTTCGGCGCCGGATCCCGATCTTCCTACGCCGCGCGGTCACGCTGGCACCGGCGCTGATCGTGCTCGCGGTGGGCCTGAACCCGACCGACGCGCTGGTCGCCAGCCAGGTCGTGCTCTCTTTCGGGATCCCGTTCGCGCTGGTGCCGCTGGTGATGCTGGCCAGCCGCAGGGACCTGATGGGCTCGCTCGTCAACCCGCGCTGGCTGACCGGGGTCGCGGGAACGCTCGCGGGGTTGATCATCGCGCTGAACGTCTTCCTGCTGGAGCAGGTCTTTCTCGGCTGACGGCTAGGCTTCGCCGGTGCCTCTCGCCGAAGACTTCCGTGAGCTGCTGGACTCGCTGCCGGCCGACTGGACCGACCTCGAGCTCGACCTGCGGATCGCCGACGAGAGCCGCTATGTCGACGCGGCGGTGATCCTCAGCACGGTCAACGCTCAGCCCTATTCGAAGGCCGATTGGCACTGGCACCTTCTGGTCGCGCACAGCTTCGGCCACGCGGCGGCGGCGGAGACGGTGCTGGGAGTGCTGGAGAAGCTCGACGCCGAGGGCCTCGAGGGGGAGATGCTGCTGCGGGAGGTGCGCGAGGGCCGGGCCGAGGTGGTGCAGATGTGGGGTCGGCCGGAGAGCGTGCGGCAGGAGTTTCGCCAGCGGCGCGGGCTGTAGCTCCTTTGGCACGGATCGTCGCGATCGCGCCCGATCTGCTGTTCGGCAGCAAGATCGAGGAGACCCTGTCCGCGGCGGGCCATGACGTCACCCTTTCGCCGTCCGCCTCCGAGGCGCCGCTGGATGAGGCAGAGCTGCTGATCGTTGACCTCGAGCGCGAAAACCCCGAGGCCCTGGTCGGGCTCGGGCTCCCGGTGCTCGGCTTCTATCCCCACACCGACGCCGAGCTGCGCCAGGCCGCCGAGGCGGCAGGCGTCGATCTGGTCGTGCCGCGATCGCGCCTGGCGCGCGAGATGCCGCAGCTGGTCGAGCGGCTGCTCAAGAGCTGAGTCAGGTGCCTAATTGGATATACGAATTTGCGCCCGTTTGGCTCCCAAAACACCCTGTTTTAGGCTGCTTAGCGGCTTTTTTTTGTTGACATGGCGCTTGGCGGACAGATAGGTTCTCGGAGCGTGGGGGACCTCTTCCACCCGGGAGGGGCAGGACATCCACCCTAGGAGGTGCCATGAAAACCAGCAGTGCAACGCGGCGTGGCGTGATTAGCGTGATCGTGCTTGCGCTTGTCAGCATCCTGGCCATTGCCGGGGCGGCAGACGCCAAGAAGCACCACAAGCCGAAGAAGGCGAAGCCGGTGACGAAGATCAGCAAGCATTCGGTGTTGATACCAGCCGGCACGCCGGCCACCGTCGACACCGCCCCCCCGTTCAATCAGACGACCCCTGAGATCGACGGCAAGGCCCAAGCGACGATTACGATCCCGAAGAAGAAGAACTTCCCGATCAAGAGCGTCGAAGTTGCTGCGATCGTCGCTCCCACGTCGCCTACGGCGAACACGATCGGTGTGGAGCTTTCGGTGATCGGGCCAAGCGGCGCCGAGGCGTCGCTTCCGACGCCGTTCTACTCGCCGCCGGATACGACTCCCGGAAGCAACGATCCCGGCAGTCCGGCCGGCGTGGGTTACGGGACCGGCACCAATTGCGCCGGCAACGCGATGAAGTGGACGAACAACTCGCACCGCTCCCCGGCGTCGGAGAACCCGAACGCAGCGTTTGACGATCCGGGCTTGGCGGACTTCACGTCGTTCCCGCCCTACACCTCGCCGGTGGGCGCCAACCTGAACAGCGTCTTCAAGGGGCTCAACTCCAAGGGCAAATGGAAGTTGACGGCGTTCAACCCGCCTCGGTTCTTCGGAACTGAAGCGTCCCGGAACCCGGTGGACACGAGCAACATCGTCTGCTGGTCGCTGACCCTGAAGCCGCAGAAGCTGCCCAAGGGCCAGAGCGCCTAGGCGCCTTCGGTCGCTTCAGCAGTTCGACGACGAGCCGGCCCTCGGGCCGGCTCGTCTCGTCCTGCGCTCAGCGGCGAGCGGCCCGCGAGAGGAGGGGAAGGTCGAACGCCCGCTCGACGTCGACCGGCCGCTTGAGGATTCCGTGCTCGGCATCCCAGCGCGACCATCGCTCGAGCACGTCCTGGTCGAGGCGGCCGGGAGGGGAGAGGGCCGGCAGCAGGACCCGCATCTGGGCCCCCTGCTCGCCACGGTCAAGGTCGGGGTTGGCGTCGAGCAGGTCGCCGAGGGCCGCCTGAGGATCGCGCACCGTGGCCTGATAGCCACGGATCGTGGCCCCGGCCACCGCGCGCACCAGGCCAGGGTCGCTGCGCAGCAGCTCGCGGGTCGTGCTCAGGACCAGCTCCGGGTAGGGAGGGGCGCCGTAGCGGTCGACGCGGAAGGTCCGCACCGGGATCCCCTGGCGCTGAAGCGCGACCGCTTCCGCGTTCCAGAACCCGGTTGCGGCGTCGACCTTGCCCGCAGCGAGGTCGGCGACCGCGTTGAAGCCGATCGTCACCCGGTCGACCTTTGCCGGATCCCCTCCGTCGGCGGCCACCTCGGAGTCGATCACGGCATCGTCGGAGGGCAAACCGGTGACGCCGACCCGGCGGCCGACGAGATCGCGCGGGCGCTTCACCGGACCGTCGGCGCGGGCGATCACCGAGGCGAGTGGACGCTGGACCAGCGGCGTCACGCCGACGATGTCGATCCCCTGTTCGCGGGCCAGACCGAGATCGTGGATGTCGAGGATCGCGAAGTCGGTGCGCCCCGCCTGCAGCAGCTTCGGGGCATCGGTCGAGGACGACGGCTGGCGCACCTGCAGATCGACGCCGGCGTCGCTGTAATAGCCGCGCCGCAGCGCCGTGTAGATGCCGCTGTGGACGGCGTTGGGGGTGAAATCGAGCACGAGCGTCGCCCTCTGAGGAGCGCCCGGTTCAGCGCCGCCCCCGCCGCAGCCCGCCAGGGCCAGGCCGACCAGGACGGCCGCCAGCGACGCGACGACCTTGCTCATGCCTGGCCAGCATATGTCCTGGCCGCATGGCCGAGAGTTCACGGAATCGGCGCAACTCGCCGCCGCGATCTCAGTTATTGCTACCACTATGAGGCGACGGGGCAAGGGGTGGGGGACGGTGATCGGCGCGCTCGTTTCGCTGGCCCTGCTGGCGGCGCCCGCGAGTGACGCCAAGCCCGGCGGCGCATTGATCGCCGCCGCCGGCGACATCGCCTGCGGACCCAACAACCCGCGCTACAACAACGGCCTCGGCACCTCCAGCGGCTGCCAGGAGCTGGCAACCTCGAATCTGCTTCAGGGGCGCCGGCTCGCCGCAGTTCTCCCGCTCGGCGACCTGGAATACGACGAGAACGGATCGCTGGAGAGCTTCGCGGCCTCCTATGAGCCGACCTGGGGCCGCTGGCGCAACGCCAGCCACCCGGTGATCGGAAACCACGAGTACGACGACGGGCTCGGGGCCCAGGGCTACTGGGACTACTGGAACGGCGTCGGGGTGGCAGAGGGGCGGGCGGGCGTGCGCGGCCAGGGCTGGTACTCCTACGACGTCGGCTCCTGGCACCTGATCGCGCTCAACTCCAATTGCGATCGCGTCAGCTGCCGCGGCGACTCCCGCCAGCTGCGCTGGCTGCGCCACGACCTCGACGATCACCCGGACAGCTGCGTGCTGGCCTACATGCACCATCCGCGCTTCTCGTCCGGGATCTATGAGGAGCTGGACGACACCCGCGCGCTCTGGAAGGCGCTCTATCGGGGTGGCGCCGACGTCGTGCTCAACGGCCACGACCACATCTACGAGCGCTTCGCGCCGTCGCGGCCCAGCGGCATCGTCGACCCGGCGCGGGGGATCACCGAGTTCACCGTCGGGACCGGCGGCTATTACCTCTTTCCCACCTCGGTGCCGCCGCCCAACAGCGAGTTCGCCTACAACCAGAGCTTCGGGGTGCTGTTCATGCGCCTGCTGCACGACAGCTTCGGCTGGTCGTTCATCGACATCGCCGGGCGCGAGGTCGACCACGGCAGGCGGCTCTGCATGCACGCCAGCCCGCAGCGGCACCACCATCGCCGCCACAAGCACCACGGGCACCACCATCACAAGGGCCACAAGAGAACCTAAAGAGGTTCGGGGCACCCCCGACCCCGGCCGCCGCCGGTCTGGTTAGACTGCCGCGGTCGTTCAACCTAGGAGGTTCGTCGCTGTGCAGGATCGAGGACTCGCGGCATACATCGCCGAGCTGGTCGGAACGTTCTTTCTGGTCTTCTTCATCACCGCCGTCGCAACCCTGTTCGTGGCGACCGGCAACCAGGCGCAGTTCGGCTCCGACTATGCCGTGGTCGGCCTGGTCAACGGGCTTGCCCTCTTCGGGCTGATCCAGATCTTCGGCGGGGTCAGCGGCGGCCACTTCAACCCCGCGGTGACGGTCGCCGTGGCGGCGATTCGCCGCATCGATCCGGTCGACGCTCTGGTCTACATCCTCGCCCAGCTCTCCGGCGGCGTCCTCGGCGCCCTGCTGACCAAGGCGCTGCTGCTCGACGAGGGGCGCGCCGGGCATTACGGCGCCCCCCAGGTCAGCGCCCTCCTGGGCGGCAATTTCCAGGGCTTCATCGTCGAGGGGATGGGAGCGCTTGTCCTCGTTCTCGCCGTGCTCGCGGTCGCCCTGGGCACCCGCGCAGCCAAGGAGTGGGCGCCATTTGCGATCGGCACCACGCTGGCCTTCGCGGTCATGGTCACCGGGCCGCTGACCGGGGGTTCGCTGAACCCCGCCCGCTGGTTCGGCCCGGCGCTGGTTTCCAACACCTTCGGCGGAGTCTGGCCCTACCTGGCCGGGCCGCTGGTCGCGGCGCTGATCGCGGCGGCCTTGTTCCGCTTCGTGATCGAGCCCGGCGAGGCGGGAGTCTCGCCACCGCCGGGGCAGAGCGGCAGCCAGACCGATCCGAGCGGCGGCGGCGCCGGAAAAGGTGTTGGCGGCCGGCGCGCCGGCAGCTGAGCGCGTAGGGGCGGCTCGGGCGGTTCGCTAGCGTGCCCGGTGTGCGCCGGGTCACCTTCTCGCGCAATTACACGCTCTCGCTCTCGCGCACCTGTCAGTGCTACTGCAAGTACTGCGCTTTTGCGACCCACCGCGCCCACCTCTATTCGCCGCAGGAAGTCGAGCAGCGACTCGACCAGGCGCTGCGCCACAACGCCAAGGAGCTGCTGGTCCTCACCGGCGAGCGGCCGGAGGTAAACGAGGAGGTCGCCTCGCGGCTGCACTCGTGGGGGCACGAGGACTTCACCTCCTACGTCGTCTGGAGCTGTGAGCGGGCGCTGGAGCGCGGGCTGCTGCCGCACACCAACATCGGCGTCGTCGAGCACGACGACCTGCTGCGTCTGCGCGAGGTGACCGCCTCGCAGGGTCTGATGCTGGAGTCGGTCGCGGAGCGGCTGATGGACACGGTCCATGCCGGTTCGCCGACCAAGCACCCGGCGCGCAGGCTGGCGACGATCGAGGCCGCGGGCGAGCTGCGGATCCCGTTCACCAGCGGCATCCTGGTCGGGATCGGGGAGACCGAGGAGGAGCGGGTGCACTCCCTGGAGGCCCTGGCGCAGGTCCACGCCCGACACGGCCACCTTCAGGAGGTCATCCTGCAGAACTTCGTGCCGCATCCGCGGTATTACGGCCGCGAGGTGGCGGAGATCGCGGACCAGGCCGCCAAGGAGAGATGGGCGGGCGACCCCTCCTCGGCAAGCGACCGGACTTTGGATTCGGGGGGCGGGTTGGGGGGTGGTCTAGATGCGTCCCAGCTTGCCTCGGAAGGGTCGCCCGCTCCCTCGCTCCCCGAGTGGGCTTCCCCGATCTCAATTGACGACATGAAACGACTGATCCGCGAGTGCCGACGGTTGATGCCGGAGGTGGGGATTCAGGTGCCGCCGAATCTTGCCGACTGGTGGCCGGAGTTGGTCGAGGCCGGCGCCACCGACCTCGGCGGCCTCTCGGCCAACGGCGACCACATCTCTCCCGAGCACGCGTTTCCGAGCCCGCACCAGGTGCGAAAGCAGTTGGCGCCGCGCGGCTACGCCCTGACCGAGCGCCTCTGCGTCTACCCCCAGTACCTGGAGTCGGAGTGGATGGAGCAGGGGGTGCTCGATGTGGTGAAGCTCAAGTACTGGAGCTTCATCCCCCGCCGCGGCTCCGGCCGCCGGCGCGAGGAGGGCCTGGACCCCGGGCTGGCGCCAAAGGCGATCGTCAAGGGCCGTGAGGGCCGGTCCTTGAGCGAGGACGAGCTGACGGCGCTGTTCGCCGAGACCCGGCCCGAGGTGATCGAGGAGATGCGCCAGGCGGCCGACGAGCTGCGGGCCGAGCTGGCCGGGGAGCAGACGACCTTCGTCGTCAACCGCAACATCAACTTCACCAACGTCTGCATCGTTGGCTGCGCCTTCTGCGGCTTCGGGCAAGGAAAGCGCTCACCCGACGCCTACCTGGTCAGCGAGCAGGACTTCGCCGCCCGGGTGCGGGAGGCGGTCGAGTTCGGCGCCACGGAGATCTGCATGCAGGGCGGCATCCATCCCGACTACACGCTCGAGGACTACGGCCGCTGGCTGCGGCTCGCGAAACAGGAGGCGCCCCAGATCCACCTCCACGCCTACTCGCCGATGGAGATCAACTACATGTGCGAGCGCTCGGGCCGCGAGCCGGAGGACGTATTCGAATACCTGATCGACTGCGGCCTCGGCTCGACGCCGGGCACGGCCGCCGAGGTTCTCGATGACGGCGTCAGGCAGCGGATCTCACCCAACAAGCTGCCGGTCGAGCGCTGGGTGCGGATCATCGAGGCATCGCACCGGGTCGGCCTGCGCTCCACCTCGACGGTGATGTTCGGTCACATCGAGGAGCCGCGCGAGCTGGCCCGCCACATGGCGGTGGTCCGGGAGCTGCAGGAGCGAACCGGTGGGATCACCGAGTTCGTCCCCCTGAGCTTCATCCCCTACCAGACGCTCCTCGGACGCACGCACGGGATCGAGGAGATCTCCGAGCGCGAGAACCTCAAGCACACCGCCGTCTTCCGGCTCGCCCTCGGGCGCACGATCCGCAACCTGCAGGCGAGCTGGGTGAAGATGGGCCTCGGGGCGGCGACCGAAAGCCTGCGCTGGGGCGTCAACGACCTCGGCGGCACCCTGATGGAGGAGAACATCTCCCGCATGGCAGGCTCGGTGCACGGGGTGCGGCTGGAGCCCGAGCAGCTGATCGAGGCGGCCCGTGCGGCGGGCCGCATGCCGGCGCAGCGGACGACCCTCTACGAGATCGTCGAGACGTACTAGACGCTCGGCCAAAGACCCTTCCAATCGGAAAATGCGGGGTTATGCTGGACAGAACGTCAAAGCCCGCCATAAAGGACCGGACATGAGCGACGCAATCCGCATCGAGCAACGCCTGCACGAACTCGAGCAGCGGCTCCACGACATGGTCGCCGGCTGGGGACGAAGAAACGGCGCCAAGGCGCGCGAGGACACGCCGCGGGAGATGGAGCGCCGGGCGGTCGAACACCTGTTCACCGAGCCGCGTCGAGGCCAGGCCCCCGACTTTCGCTACGACGTCGGCAGCGCCCGCGAGACCGAGCGCGAAGCGATGCGCAAGCTCTACGGCGGCCGCCCGACCGTGGTCGTCGAGCCGCGCAACGACGGCGAAGCCCGTTAGGCGAGGGCCCGCGGCCGCGGGGGAGAACGGGCAGTGCGGGCGATGGTTCTGGAGCGGCAGGGCGAGCCGCTTCGGGAGGCCGAGCTGGCTGCGCCCGACCCCGGCCCTGGCCAGCTAGGGGTCCGGGTTCGAGCCTGCGGCGTCTGCCGCACCGACCTGCACATCGTCGACGGCGAGCTGACCGAGCCGAAGCTCCCGCTCGTCCTCGGACACCAGATAGTCGGGATCGTGGATCAGCTCGGCGAGGGCGCCGAGCGCTTCGCGGTCGGTGACAGGGTCGGGATCCCCTGGCTCGGCTGGACCGATGGGACCTGCCGCTATTGCCGCACTGAGCGCGAGAACCTCTGCGACCATGCCCGTTTCACCGGCTATGACATCGACGGTGGCTACGCGGAGGCCACGGTTGCCGACGAGCGCTTCTGCTTCCCGATCCCCGACGGCTATCCCGACCTGCAGGCCGCACCGCTGCTCTGCGCCGGGCTGATCGGCTTCCGGGCATTGCGGCTGTGCGGTGAGCACGCGGAGCGGATCGGGTTCTACGGCTTCGGCTCCTCGGCCCACATCCTCTGCCAGGTCGCCGTGCACCAGGGCCGGAGGGTGTTCGCCTTCACCCGCTCCGGCGACTCCGAAACGCAGCGGTTCGCGCGCAGCCTCGGGGCTGAGTGGGCGGGCGCAACCGAGGACCAGCCCCCGGAGCCGCTTGACGCGGCGATCGTCTTCGCGCCGGCCGGCGAGCTGATGCCCGTCGCCCTGCGGGCCAGCGCGAAGGGAGCGACGGTCGTCAGCTCCGGCATCCACATGAGCGACATTCCGGCCTTTCCCTACGAGATCCTCTGGGGCGAGCGGTTGCTGCGCTCGGTCGCCAACCTGACCCGGCGCGACGGCGAGGAGTTCCTGGCCCTGGCACCCCAGGTGCCGGTCCAGACCCAGGTCCGCGTGTATCCGCTGCAGGAAGCGAATAGTGCGCTGGACGACCTCCGTGCGGGTAGGGTTGAAGGCTCCGCGGTTGTGCAAGTGAGTGATGGCTGACGTCACCGTCAAAAAACTGGATGAGTTCGAAGCCGTGTTCGGTGGCGGTATGCGCCGCGTCCGGGCCGGCCTCGGCGTCACCTCGTTCGGGATCCAGGTGATGGAGCTGCCGGCTGAGTTCTCGATGTACCCCTCCCACAATCACTCCCACGACGAGCAGGAGGAGGTCTACCTGGCGCTCGGCGGGCGGGCGACGCTGCAGGTCGGGGAGGAGGAGTTCGAGCTCGGGCCCGGTGTCTTCGCCCGTGTCGGGCCGGGTCAGCAGCGCAAGCTCCTGACCCGCGACGAGGGGGCTCGCATCCTCGTCCTCGGGGCGACGCCGGGCAAGGTCTACGAGCCACCGGCCTGGACCGAGGAAGGCGGCACGCTGCCGCCGATGCCCGAAAAGGGCGAGGTCTCGGCCTAGCGGAAGAGGTCGGCATCGCGGGGGCGCAGCAGCGCCGCCGCGCCGGGCCCGTCGTCCTCGCCGACCTGGTGGGCGAGGCCGCGCACGATCGCCGCTGGGACGCCGCTCGCCTTGTCGCGGACGAGGTCGGCCGCCGCCGCCACCTGGTCGGCGACCGCGATCAGCGTCGCCACCAGCACTCCGCCACCGGCGTCCGCCCGCCCGCGCCAGTCATCCAGCGGCTGCAGGCCGGCGCAGCCGATCGCGACCTCGGACTGGCCGATCCGCCAGGCGCGCCCGAAGCTGTCGGAAATCAGGACTGCAACCGCCCTCGTGCTCGCCTGCCGCAATCCGCTGCGGATCCGCCGCGCCGAGGCATCGGGGTCGAGCGGCAGCAGGGCCGCCCGGCCGGGGCCGACGTTGGAGGTGTCGACGCCGGCGTTGGCGCAGACGAGGCCGTGGCGGGTCTCGCAGATCAGCACCCCGCGCTCGGCCCGCAGCACTTCGCGGCTCTCGTCGAGCACCAGCTGCACCAGGGCCGGCTCCTTGCCTAGCTCGGCGGCGAGCTCGATCGCGCGCTGCGAGGGCTCGACGCCGGCAAGCGTGACCACTCGCCCTTCGGATTTGGAAACCGCCTTCTGCGAGATCGCGACCACGTCGCCGTCCTGGAGCTCGGCGCGCGATGCGATCAGCGGCGCGAGCTCGTCGCCCGGCTCGATCTCGGGTATCCCCTCCACCGCCAGCACGCGCAGCTCGTTCACAGTCCCAGCACCCGGGCGGTGTTGGGGGCGCGGCCGCGGCCGGACTCCAGCGCCCGGGTGAGGGCGATGATGTCGGCGGGAGTGTCGAGATCGAGGGCCAGCGAGGCCAGCTCCTCGACACCGTGGGGGATGCCGGCCGAGCTGGCGGCCTGAAGATGGCGGTCGCGGCTGCCTTCGCCGAACGCCGGCCGGATCGCGTCCGGCGGCTGCAGCAGCAGGGCATTGGTCCCTGTGCCGTGGCGGTCGGGCACGACGGCTACGTAGGGGTCCGGGACCGCGGTCAGCAGACGGTCGAGGTCGCGCGGGTCCAGAAGCGGGCAGTCGCCGGGCAGCAGCACGACGCAGCCGGCGCCGGCCTCGGTCGCGGCGGCGATTCCCAGCAGCGCCGCCTCGGGGTGGCCGCTGTCGTCGGGGTCGTCGACCAGCTCGGCGCCGGCCCGGGCCGCGATCTCGGCGGCGGCGGGCTCGCCGCTGACTACGATCGTCCGTGCGATCAGCCGCGCCCCGCCGATCCCGTCGAGGACGTCGCGCAGCATCGCCGCCACCAGCTCGCGCCGCAGTGCCTCTTCCATCCCGGTGCCGAGGCGGCGCTTGGCGGCGCCGAAGCGCTTCACCGGCAGGACCGCGGTCGCAAAGCCGCTCATCCTCGGCCCAGGCTGGCACCGAACCCCAGCACGACGCGGGCGACGCGGCGACGCGCCTTCTCGTCGTCCATCAGGATCGGGGCGGCGAGGGTCTCGATCTGCTCCGGTGGCGGGTCTGGGTCGCCGATGTCGACCACCATCCCGTCGACCAGCCCCTCGTAGAGACCGGCGACTCCGGCAGCGGTGCAGGGACGGCCGACCGCCGCCATGAAGCGCTCGGTCGGTCCCTTGACCACCCGGCCTCCGACCAGGGGGCTGACCGCGACCACCGGCGCGGTGGAGGCCGTGATCGCCTCACGCAGCCCGGGTACGGCGAGGATCGGCCCGATGCTGATCACCGGGTTGGAGGGTCCGATCACGATCAGGCTCGCAGAGGAGATCGCCTCGAGGACCTCCGCCGTCGGGCGGGCGGACTGGATGCCGCGCAGCTGGACCTCGGCGACCTCCGGCTGGGCCCGGTCGACGATCAGGTACTCCTGCACCTCGCGCCAGCCGGCCTCCGTCTGGATCCGTGTTCGCACCGGCTCCTCGCACATCGGCAGCACCGATGCGCGGACCCCGACCGAGCGCGCGATCTGCGCCTGGGCGGCGGTCAACCTGCCGCCCTCGGCGAGGAAGTGATGGCGGTAAAGGCAGGCGGCGAGGTCGCGGTCGGTCAGCGCGAACCAGTCGGGGGCGCCGAGCTGGACCAGGCGCTCGAAGGCGACGAAGCCGTCGCCGCGCAAGCCCCACCCGCGGTCCTCGTCGATCTCACCCGAGAGCCAGTAGGTGACGAGGTCGGGGTCGGGGGAGACGTGCACGCCGAGGACCTCGACGTCGTCGCCGGTGTTGGCGATCACCGAGAGGCCGGCGCCGATCTCCGCCTGCATTCCCGCCGCCAGCTTGCCCCCACCGGTGCCGCCGGCCAGCAGCGCAACCTTGACCTTGCTCACCCGGCCTACGTTACGGGGCGGTGGCTAGGCCCAGTGGTCGCCGTCTGGCAGGCCGGTGACCCGGATCCCGGCGTGCGCCTTATAGCGGCTGTTGATCGAGATCAATAGCGGCGTCAGCTGCTCGACGATGCGGGCCGTCTCCAGGGCGCCGGCGTTGACGCAGCGCAGGCCGTCGATCTGCTCGATCAGGGCGGCGACGACCGCCTTGTCGGCCTTGCGGTCGCCGCAGAGCAGGACGTCCTCACCCAGCTCCTGCTCGGGGTCGGCGAGGACCGGGGCGCTGACGCTGTGCAGGGCGGAGACGACGCGAACGCCGTCGGGAACCATCTCCTGGGCCTGCTGGGCGGCCGAGCCCTGCCAGACCCCAAGCGAGCGGGTCGCCTTGCCGCTGACCGCGGCCGCCAGCGGCACCGTGCAGTCGACCAGCAGCTGGTCGGCGGTGAGCGCTTGGCGAAGGTTTTGGAGGTTCTCCGATTGGGCGCGGAAGGGAACGGTCAGAAAGACGACCGGGCCCCGCTGTGCGGCTTCGGCGTTGGGCAGCCCTTCGATCTCCGCCCCGGGCGCCGCGTCGCGAAGGCGTGCGGCTGCCTTCTCGGCCCGCTCGGCGCTTCTGGACCCGATCACCACCGGCTGTCCGGCCATCGCCCAGCGCAGCGCCAGGCCGTAGCCGAGGGCACCGGTTCCGCCGACGATCGGGATCGCTTCGGCCATCGGCGCGCCAGTGTAGTCGCCGTCTCCGCGCCCGCCCGCGGAGCGCAGGACATACGATCCGGGGGTGAAGCTCGGGGTCGCCTTCTTTTCCGCCGACTACGCCGTCGACCCGGCGACACTGGCGCGGATGGTCGAGGAGCGGGGCTTCGAATCGCTGCACCTGCCCGAGCACACCCACATCCCGGCCAGCCGCGAGACGCCCTACCCGCCTGGCGGCGAGCTGCCGAAGGAGTACTCGCATACCTACGATCCCTTCGTCGCCCTGGCCGCGGCCGCCACGGCGACCGAGAAGCTGCGGCTGGCAACGGGGATCTGCCTGGTGATCGAGCGCGACCCGATCGTCACCGCGAAGGAAGTCGCGAGCCTCGACCAGCTTTCGGGCGGGCGCTTTCTGTTCGGAATCGGCGCCGGCTGGAACCGCGAGGAGATGGAGAACCACGGCACCGATCCAAAGCGGCGGTTTTCGGTCATGCGCGAGCGGGTCGAGGCGATGAAGGCGATATGGACCGAGGAGGAGGCCTCCTACCACGGCGAGCACGTCGGGTTCGACCGCATCTGGTCCTGGCCGAAGCCGGCCCAGAAGCCGCACCCGCCGGTGCTGGTGGGCGGCAACGGCGAGAAGGTGCTCGAGCGCGTCGTGGCCTTCGGCGACGAGTGGATGCCGAACCGCGCCAACGGGCTGGCCGACCGCATCGCCGAGCTTGGCCGTCTGGCCGAGGAGGCGGGGCGGGATCCGATCCCTGTCACCCTCTCCGGCGCCAACCCCGATCCGGCGCGGATGGAAAAGGCGCAGGAGCTGGGAATCCACCGCTGCACGTTCTACGTCGAGCCCGGCGACGCGGGCGCGGTCGAACGCTCGCTCGACGATCTGGTTTCGACCCTGGGGATATGAGGCTGGAAGCGAGGAAGGCGCTGGTCACCGGCGGCGCGGGCGGGATCGGCACCGCGATCTGCCGCCGTCTGGCAGCCGAGGGAGCCGAGGTCTGGGTCGGCGACCTCGACCAGGGTGGCGCCGACGAGGTCGCGGCCGACGTCGGCGGGCACGGGTTGCGGCTCGACGTCACCGATCACGCCTCCGCCGAGGCGGCGGTCGAGGCGGCTGGGGGCTTCGACGTCCTGATCAACAACGCCGGCACCGACGAGTTCGGCTTCTTCAACCAGACCACCCCTGACATGTGGGAGAGGGTGCTGGCGGTCAACCTCAACGGGGTCCTCAACTGCACCCACGCGGCGCTGCCGGCGATGCAGGACCGTGGCTACGGCCGGATCGTCAGCATCGCGTCGGAGGCGGGGCGGGTCGGCTCGAAGGGATCGGCCGTCTACTCAGCCGCCAAGGGCGGAGTGATCTCCTTCATGAAGGTGATCGCGCGCGAGAACGCCCGCTACGGGATCACCGCCAACTCGATCGCCCCGGGGCCGATCGAGACGCCGCTGCTGATGCAGGCGGCGGAGATGGGCGAGATCGGCAACAAGCTGATCGAGACGATGAAGGGGGCGACCCAGATGCGCCGCCTCGGCACCCCCGACGAGGTCGCGGCGGCGGTCGCCTTCCTCGCCGCCGAGGAAGCCTCCTACGTCACCGGAGAGACGCTCGGCGTCAGCGGCGGCCTGGGGATGGTCTAGTGACCGAGGGCCACCACAGCGGCCTGCGGCCGGTCGGCGAGGCGGTGTCGGAGGACGAGCGGCCATCCGAGCAGACGCTGGAGCCGGGGATGGAGCGGCGCGAGGAGTTCATCGTCGAGGGGCGCTTGGTCACCGACGTCGGCGGGACGATCGGGGCCTCGGTGCTCTCGACCCCGGGCATGGTCGCGGTGATGGAGCGAAACACGGCAATCCTCAGCTACCAGCACCTGCCGGAGGGAAAGGCGACCGTCGGCTTCGAGATCTGCATCAAGCACGTCGCGGCCGCGGCCGAGGGAGCGCGCTGCCAGGTGCGCTCGTCTCTGCGAGAGGTCGCCGACGGGCGCAAGCTGCGCTTCGACGTCGAGGTGACCGAGGGTGAGCGCACGATCGGGGTCGGAACGCACGAGCGGCGGGTCATCGACGTCGGCGGCGTCAAGAGCGCCTGAGCGGGACGCCGGTCGCCATCATTGACCGAGTGAGCCCGACCGAGCTTCCAAGCTCCGTCCGCATCCGCGAGGTCGGGCCGCGCGACGGTTTTCAGAACGAGCCCGAGGTGATCGCCACCACGGAGAAGGTGCGGCTGATCGACATGCTCTCGGCGACCGGACTGCAGCGGCTCGAGGTGACCTCCTTCGTGCGCGCCGACGTGATCCCGCAGCTGGCCGACGCCGAGCAGGTGCTGGCGGGGATCGAGCGCCGCGACAACGTTGCCTGCTCGGTCCTGATCCCCAACCGGCGCGGGCTCGAGCGGGCGCTCGAGTGCCGCGACCGCTTCGACGAGGTCAACCTCTTTCTCTCCGCGTCGGAGACCCACAATCAGAAGAACGTGAACCGCTCGATCGAGCAGTCGCTGACCGAGCTGCAAGAGACGATCGCGGCCGCTGGCGCCGCCGAGCTGCGCTGCGAGGGGGTGATCTCGACCTCCTTCGGCTGCCCCTATGAAGGTGAGGTGGCGCCGGACCGTGTCTTCGAGATCGCCGCGCGCCTGGCCGCCGCCGGCTGCGAGGAGGTGGCCTTCGGCGACACGACCGGGATGGCGAACCCGCGCCAGGTGCGCGAGTTCTTCGCCGCCGCGCGCCAGCGCCTCGGCGGCGTCGAGCTGACGGCCCACTTCCACAACACCCGCGGCCAGGGGCTCGCCAACCTGCTGGCGGCGCTGGAGGAGGGCATCGATTCCTTCGAGAGCTCGTTCGGCGAGCTTGGCGGCTGCCCGGTGCCGCCGGGCTCGACCGGCAACGTCTCGACCGAGGACGTGGTCTCGATGCTGGAAGAGATGGGGATCGAGACCGGGATCGACCTGGCGAAGCTGATCGGGGCGTCGCGCGCGGCGCAAGAGGCCCTCGGCCGCCCGCTCGGCGCCCACGTCCTGCGCGCCGGGCCGGTCGACTGGCACGGCCAGACAAGTTGACCGGGGGTGTCTTGCGTAGGCTGCACGTCCCATGAAGAGCGATCGTTTTCGAGCCGCGGCGGAAAGCAAGGACTTCTCGGCGATCGACGACCTGTTCAGCGATCAGGTCACGTTCAGGAGCCCGGTGGTCTTCAAGCCGTATCAGGGGCGTGAGGCGGTCGCGCCGCTGCTCGGCGCGGTGGTCCAGGTGTTCGAGGACTTCCGCTACGTCGACCAGGTCGAGACGGGGGACACGGCGGTGCTGGTCTTCGAGGCGCGGGTTGGCGAGCGCAAGCTGGACGGGGTCGACATCCTGCGCTTCGACGGCGACGACCGGATCGCCGAGATGATGGTGATGGTGCGCCCGATGAGCGGCGTCCACGCCCTCGCGGAGGCGATGCAAGCAAAGCTGGAGGCGGCTGGAAGCGGGTAAGCTGCCGCCGGCCGCGGAGGAGGAAAGCAAGTGGAGAGCATCGATCGGATTCGCAATGCGACCTTCACGCTGACGAGGCGTGGGTACGACCGGCGCGAGGTCGACAACTACCTGGCCAAGCTGGCCGAGTGGCTGGAGGGGGGAGGGGCGAATCAGGTCGACTCCGATGCCGTCAAGCACCAGCTCGACCAGGTCGGCCGGAAGACCTCGAAGATCCTCACTGCCGCCCAGGAGGCAGCGGAGTCGATCCGTGCCGAGGCGCAGCAGGAGGCGCAACAGATCGGCGAGGATGCCCGCAACCACGTCCAGTCGGCCCGCAGCCAGGCCGACGAATACGCCAAGCGGACGCGCGAAGAGGCACAGACGATCTCGACCAAGGCCCGCGAAGAGGCGGAGGCGCAGGCGGGCCAGATCCGCGAGCGCGCTCAGACGGAGTCCGCGCAGGCGCGCCAGGAAGCCGACGCCTATGCGACCAAGGTGCGCTCTGAGGCCGATGAACATTCGCAGCGGGTCCGCACGGAGGCCGACCAGCACGTTCAGCGGGTCCGCGGCGAGGCGGATTCACGCGCCGCGAGCGTCGTCCAGGAAGCCGAGCAGAAGGCGATCCAGATGGTCGAGGAGGGCAGCAAGCGGCGGCGCGAGATCGAGAAGGTGATAGCCGACCTGCAGACCAGGCGCGAGGCCGTCGTCAACGGGCTCGAGAAGCTCTCGAGCCAGCTGGCCGGCGCGGCCACCCAGAGCAAGGCGATCGACCCGCTGACCGACGCCCGGCCGCCGGCAGCGGCGCCCGAGCGCGCTCCAGAGCCCCGCGAGCCCCGCAGCGAGCCTCGTCCGGCCGGCTCCGAGGCCGAGGAACCGAGGGGCGGTCGCGAGCGCGGCCCAGACCGGCCCGCGGCGAGCCCGCCCCCGGCGGGTGGCCCGCCGCCGAGCACGCCGCCGCCGGGGGCGTCCCCGGACACGACGCCGCCCGCGCAAACCAGGCAGTGACCGACATCCGCCCGGCGCTCGAGGCGGCGCTGGCCGGCGGTCCGCAGCGCCATCGTGAGCGCCTGGCAGAGCAGGACAAGCTGCCGGTCCGCGAGCGGGTCGAGCACCTCGTCGACCCGAAGTCCTTTGCCGAGGAGGCGCTGCTGGCGAACTGGGAACAGGAGGGTCTCGGAGCCGACGGCGTGATCACCGGGGTGGCGCTGATCGGCGGCCGCCGCGCGGCGCTGATGGCGAACGACCCCACCGTCAAGGCCGGCTCCTGGGGACCGAAGACGGTCGAGAAGATCCTCCGCATCCAGGAGCGGGCCCTGAGCCTGGGGCTGCCGATGGTCTATCTGGTCGACTCGGCCGGGGCCCGGATCACCGAGCAGGTACAGATGTTCCCCGGCCGCCGCGGTGCCGGGCGCATCTTTTACAACCAGGTCCGCCTCTCGGGCCAGGTCCCGCAGGTCTGCCTGCTGTTCGGCCCCAGCGCCGCCGGCGGCGCCTACATCCCGGCCTTCTGCGACGTCGTGATCATGCGCGAGGGAAACGCCTCGATGTATCTGGGATCGCCGCGGATGGCGGAGATGGTGATCGGCGAGAAGGTGACGCTGGAGGAGATGGGCGGGGCGAGGATGCACACCACGGTCTCCGGTTGCGGCCATTTCCTCGCCGCCAGTGACGAAGCGGTGATCGGCGTCGCCCGCCGCTATCTCTCCTACATGCCGCTCAACTGGCGCCAGGATCCGCCCCAGGCGCCGCCGGCTGATCCCGCGTCGGACCGGCCGATCGCCGAGATCGTCCCAGCCGACGAGAACCAGGCCTTCGACGTCCGCGAGCTGCTCGACTCGCTGCTGGACGCCGATTCGCTGCTCGAGGTCCATGCAGGTTGGGCGAAGGAGCTGATCACCGGCTACGCACGCCTCGACGGCCGTGCGGTCGGTGTGATCGCCAACCAGCCCAAGCAGAAAGGCGGGGTGCTGTTCGTCGACTCCTCCGACAAGGCGGCGCGCTTCATCCAGACCTGCAACGCATTCAACCTGCCGCTGCTGTTCCTCGCCGACGTGCCCGGCTTCATGATCGGCACCGCGGTCGAGCGCCAGGGGATCATCCGCCACGGCGCGAAGATGATCAGCGCCGTCGCCGAGGCGACGGTCCCGAAGATCTCGGTCATCGTCCGCAAGGCCTATGGCGCCGGGCTCTACGCGATGGCGGGGCCGGCCTTCGAGCCCGACTGCTGCATCGCCCTGCCGAGCGCCTCGATCGCCGTGATGGGGCCGCAGGCGGCGATCAACGCCGTCTTCTACAACCAGATTCAGGCGATCGAAGACGAGGCCGAGCGCGAGCGCTTCGTCGAGGAGAAGCGGCGCGAGTACTCCGAGGACATCGACATCCTCCATCTCGCCTCGGAACTGGTCGTCGACGCGGTGGTCCAGCCCGAGGACCTGCGCGGCGAGCTGATCCGCCGCTTCGCCTACACCGAGGGCAAGGGGCGCGAGTTCGCCCGGCGGCGCAACCCGATCACGCCCGCCTGAGCGGCGCCCCGCGCCTTAGGCTCCAGTGCATGGATCCGGCGTCCGCGATCGCGGTCGAGTCGCTCAGCGTGCGGCGTGGGGGTAGGCAGGTCCTGCGTCACCTCTCGCTATCGGTAGGGCGTGGCCGCGTCACGGGACTGCTGGGGCCCAGCGGCTGCGGCAAGACGACGTTGATGCGGGCGATCGTCGGCGTGCAGCGCCTGGAGTCGGGCCGGGTGACCGTGCTCGGGCAGGCGGCGGGATCGCCGCAGCTGCGCCGCGAGGTGGGTTACGTCACCCAGGCTCCGTCGATCTACGCGGACCTCAGCGTCAGCGAGAACCTGCAGTACTTCGCGCGGGTGCTCGGGGTCGCGAGCGAGCGCCTGGAGCGGGTGATCGCAGACGTTGCCTTGGAGGGACAGGCCGACCAGGTGGTCGCCAGCCTCTCGGGCGGCGAAAGGGCGCGCGCTTCGCTTGCGACCGCACTGTTGAACGAGCCCCCGGTCCTCGTGCTCGACGAGCCGACAGTCGGCCTGGACCCGGTGCTCCGCCGCCAGCTGTGGGCCACCTTCAGCAGCTTGGCCCAGTCCGGAACCACGCTTCTGGTCTCCAGCCACGTCATGGACGAGGCCGAGCACTGCGATGTCCTGCTGCTGATGCGCGAAGGCGAGATCCTCGCCGAGGACACCCCGGAGGGGCTGCGGGCCGCCACCCACCAACAGAGCCTCGACCAGGCGTTCCTTTCCCTGATCCGCAGCCGCGAGCAGTGATCAGCCCCCGGATAACGATCGCGACTGCGCTGCGGGTCCTGACCCAGCTGCGCCGCGATCCACGCACGATCGCCCTGCTGATCGCGGTGCCGCCGTTCCTGCTGACCCTGCTCAAGGGCGCCTATCACCATCAGCCGCAGACCTTCCAGCACATCGGCGGCCCGCTGGTCGGCCTGTTTCCGTTCATCACGATGTTCGTGGTCACCTCGATCACGATGCTGCGGGAGCGAACCACGGGCACGCTCGAGCGACTGATGACCATGCCGCTGGCGAAGCTCGACATCCTGGTCGGCTACGGCCTTGCGTTCGCCCTGGTCGCCACCGCGCAGGCGGTGATCACCTCGGCGGTGGCTTTTGGCCTCCTCGACCTCGACGTCGCCGGCTCGCCGGCGGTGGTGATGCTGCTCGCCGTGGGCAATGCCCTGCTGGGGATGTCTCTCGGCCTGTTCGTGAGCGCCTTCGCGAGGACCGAGTTCCAGGCGGTGCAGTTCATGCCGGCCTTGGTGACGCCTCAAATGATCCTCTGTGGGCTGTTTGTCGCGCGCGACGAAATGGTCGGGGTCCTGCGCGCAATCTCGTACACGATGCCCCTCACCTATGCCTACGAGGCGCTGTCGCGGGTGACCACGGACGGTAGCCTGGGGGCCCGCGGGGGCGTTGACGTCGCGGTGACCGTTGGGGCGACGATGTCCGCGCTGGCGCTCGGCGCCGTGACCCTCCGCAGGCGCACCGGATAGGGGGTTACGCCACGGCGGGTACCGTGTGGGGGTGGGAACTCGGACCTTTCGGCTGATCGGCGGGGCCGCGGTGGGAATCGCCGCGGCCGGCGCCCTGCTCCTCAGCACCGACGTGATCGACCGCGTCGCCCGCTGGGACGTCTCGGCGTTCAGCGGCCTGCGGCTGCTCGCCGCACACCCCGCCGTCGCCGCGGTCGCCCACCGCGTCGTCCACCTGGCCGATCCGCTTCCGACCGCTGCCATGCTGGCCGCGATCTGCGCCGTAGGCGTCGCCCTGCACCGGCCGCGGCAGGCCGCCGCGGGGGCGCTGCTGGTCGGCGGCGCCTCGCTTACCAGTCTCGCGATGAAGGTCGCCCTCGCCCATCCCCGTTACCAGTCGCTGCTGGGACCGCACGCATTGGCCGAGCAGGCCTTCCCGAGCGGGCACGCGACGACGGCGATGTCGCTGGCGCTGGCCGGCGTGCTCGTCGCCCCGCCCCGCTGGCGGCTTGCCGCCGCGATCGCCGCCAGCCTCTACGGGATCGCCACCGGCGTCTCGCTGGTGGTCATCGGCTGGCACTACCCGAGCGACGTGCTCGGCGCCTTCCTCGTATCGGGCTCTTTCGGGCTGCTCTCGCTGGCCGCGCTGGAGGCATCGGAGCGAAGCCCGGCATCCGGCCCATCGCTGCGCTGGCCGCTGAAGGCGGGTTTCGGCACCGTCGACAGCACCCTGGTCGCGCTCGCCGTCGCGGCGGCGAGCGGCGCCCTGGTTCTGGCCCTGATCCGGATCGGCGAGATCGCTTCCTACGCTGCGGTGCACACCAGCGCCGTCGTCGCGGCAGGCGGCATCGCGCTTGCCTCCGCAGCGCTGGTCTACGGCGTCGCCGCCGAGGCCAACGGGGCCTAGCCAGCCGCTGGCTGTACCTCCGGCACGTCGTCGCGGTCGGTCAGAAGCGGGGAAGGCCAGTGCCCGCCGGTCCCGGCGGTCGACGGTTCGCGCCGTGCCGGTGCCGGTGTCACCCCTGCCCAGGCGGGGCGCTCGGCGGCTCGTCGCTGGGCCACCGCGAGGTAGTCCTGGATCAGGGTCAGGCCCTCGAGGCCGGGCAGGGCGGAGATCGTGGCGTCGATTCCCCGCGCCGCCTCGGCGCCCTCCTCGCTGTCGCCCAGCAGATAGAGGCCGAGGGCGTCCGTTTCCTCCTCGGTCTTGACGCCGGCTCCGACCGGAGTCCAGAACGCCTGCAGGGCGCGGCGCACCATCCGCCCCGCGGCCCGGCTGCCCTGCATGCGGGCCTTGGCCTGGGCCCGGTAGAAGGCGAAGTGGCGGCGCTCGTCCTGGATCACCCGCTGCAGCATCTGATGAAGGACCGGGTGTGATGAGCGGCGCATGAGCTGGTAGTAGCCGGTCAGCGTCGTCAGCTCGTTGATCGCCCCCCAGGTCATGTGGATCGCGATGAAGTTCCGGGTCAGCGCCGAGCCCAGCATCGAGGGCAGGATCGCGAAGCCGTTGCCGACCCCGACGTCGGTGCGCAGGCGGCGCAGCCGGTTGGGGCGGGTCGGCAGGGGAGAGGACCGGTCGGGAAGCCGGGGCTCGATCGGCTCCTCTATCCCGTAGGCGCGGAGGAAGTCCGAGAACGCCTCGCCGTGCCAGAGCTCCTCGTAGACCCAGCAGGACAAGAAGGCGGTGATGTAGGGGTCGCCGGCGGCCCGCGTCGCGAGCAGGTCGCGCATGTAGATCACCGTGTGCGACTCGATGTCCATCATGTAGTGCATGCACATCACGTCCCCGTCGGAGAGGGGATGGTTGGGAATGTCGTCCCAGTCGAGGTGGCTCAGGTCCACCTTCCTGGAGTTGCGCATGTAGCGGTCGATGTCGAACTCGACGACGGTCTTCGGCTCCATTGGGTCCTTCGTCCTTCTGCGGTTTCGCTTGCCTGGTCCCCGCCTCCCGAAAACCTACGAAGGGACGCAGGCAGTGGATCAGCCGCCGTATCAGCGTCTTGGCTAGTCGATTCTGGGGTCGGCGCAGGCGTCGTTGCTGCCGATAGCTGAACAGCCGCAATTACGCGGGCCAGACCTATACCCCGATGATCGAGCTGACCCACCACTTCGACCCTCCCCTGCGGACCCGTCTGCGGTTCGTCAGCCAGAGCTCCAACGCGACCCGGATCGTCGAAGACAAGGCGCTGATGGCGCGCACCTTCGCCTGGCTGTTCGGGATCGGCGGCACGCTGGCCCTGATCACCCTGCTTCTGCCCGGCGCACCCGACCGCGCAGAGCTGCCCTTCCTCGGGGTTGCGGTGGAGGCCTACCTGACCGCGGCCCTTTTCGTCCTCGCCTACGACCGGCTGCCGCTCTGGCTCTTCCGCGCCTCGCCGATGCTCGGCAACCTGCTCGTCGCGATGGCGATCGTCTTCGGCGGCACCCTGGCCACCGGCGCCTACGCGCTGTTCTACTTCTGGGTCGCCCTGGCGGCCTTCTACTTCTTCGAGCTGCGCTGGGCGATGGTCTGCGGCGCCGTCGCCAGCATCTCCTACGGGGTCGTCCTCGCGCTGCGCCCCGCCGTCGAGCTGGGGGAGCTGAAGTGGCTGATGCTGACCGGGGGACTGTTCGTCTCCGGGGTGATCATGGGCCGGCTGCGCTCACGTGCCGAGCAGCTGGTGACCTCGCTCTCCGAGGCGGTGAGCACCGACGTGCTGACCGGGCTTCCGAACCGGCGCGAGTTCGACACCCGCCTGCGCCAGGAGGTCGCGCGCTCGAAGCGGGTCGGGATCGAGTTCGGCGTCGTGCGGCTCGACATCGACAACTTCCTGTCGGTCAACGACAGCGCCGGCCACCACGCGGGGGACCTGCTGCTGGAGAAGGTCTCCGAGCTGATGCGGCGCCAGCTGCGGCCGGCTGACACCCTGGCCCGGATCGGCGGCGACGAGTTCGCGGTGATCGTCCCCGAGGCCGCCCAGGTCGACACCTACCTGCTCGCGGAGCGGCTGCGCAAGGTGGTTCGCGAGGGCCTGCAGGGTGACTCGCACCCGCTTACGGTCAGCGCCGGCCTGGCGGTCCTCGGCCGCCACGGCAACAGGCCCGCCGAGCTCACCGCCGCCGCCGAGCAGGCGCTGCTTGCGGCGAAGCGGCTCGGCCGCGACCGGACTGTGATCTTCAGCGACGAGGTCGCCTCGAGCCTGCTCGAGCTGGGCGCCGCGCGCGAGCTGCCGACCAGCCTCGAGACCGTCCTTTCGCTTGCCGAACTGGTCGACGTCAATCAGATGGGGTCGGCGCGCCACTCCCAGGTCGTCGGCCGCTACGCGGAGGCGATGGGCGAGCAGCTCGGCCTCTATCCCGACGACGTCCAGCGCCTGCGCCTGGCCGGGATCCTTCACGACGTCGGCAAGATCGGCGTGCGCGGCTCGATCCTCGCCAAGCCGGGTCCGCTGACCAAGGTCGAGATGGAGGAGATGCGCGCCCATCCCGAGATCGGCGCCCGCATCGCACGCAATGCCGGGCTGACCGACATCGCGCTCTGGATCGGGGCCCATCACGAGCGCCCCGACGGCAACGGCTATCCGCTGGCACTGACCGACCCGGAGTTCCCACTGCAGGCCAAGATCCTCGCCGTCGGCGACGCCTACGAGGCGATGACCAACGACCGCGCCTACCGTTCGGCGATGACCCCGGAGCAGGCACGCGAGGAGCTGCAGCGAAACGCCGGCACCCAGTTCGACTCCCGGGTCGTGAAGGCATTCCTGTCGATGCTCGACGGCGGTGCCTTCGAGACGATCGACTGGGTCGACGCGGATCAGGCCGACTTCGAGAGCTTCGAGGCCAGCTCGACGAAGTAGTCGAGCGACTCGGGGTTGGCGAGCGAGTCGCGGCTCGCCGCCTTCTCGACCGCCGTCCCGGTGAGGATCCTCTTCACTGGGACCTCGAGCACCTTCCCGCTCAGCGTCCGCGGGACCTCATCGATGCGGTAGATCTGGTCGGGAACGTGGCGCGGCGAGCAGCGGCGGCGGATCTGGCTCTTGATCTCGGCCTCGAGCTCGGAGCCGAGCTCGGCGCCGTCGCGCAGGACGACGAACAGCGGCATCCAGCCCTCGGTACCCGGACGCGGCATATCGACGACCAGCGCGTCCGTCACCTGGGGGACCGCCTGCACGGCGCGGTAGATCTCGCTGGTGCCCATGCGGACTCCCTGGCGGTTGATCGTCGAGTCCGAGCGGCCGTAGATCACCGCGGTCCCGCGCGAGGTGATGCGGATCCAGTCGCCATGGCGCCATATGCCCGGGTACTGCTCGAAGTAGCTGGCCCGGTAGCGCGAGCCGTCCTCGTCGCCCCATAGATAGAGCGGCATCGAGGGCATCGGCTCGGTGATCACCAGCTCGCCGACCTCGTCCAGGAGCGGCTTGCCGTCCTCGTCGAAGGACTCGACCTTGGCGCCGAGCGCCCGCGCCTGCAGCTCGCCGCGGTAGACGGGCAGCAGGGGCACGCCGCCGACGAAGGCGGTGCAGACGTCGGTCCCACCGCTGGTCGAGAAGAGCCAGGTATCGGCGCCGAGCTTCTCGTAGATCCAGTCGAAGCCCTCCGGCGACAGCGGAGAGCCGGTCGAGCCGACCGCGCGCACCGCCAGCTCGCGGCCCGCGACCGGGTCCTCGTCGGCCTGCATGCAGGCGGCGATGTAGCTGGCGCTGGTCCCGAAGCAGGTGATCCCGGCCCGTTCTGCGAGCTCCCAAAGAACCCCCATGTCCGGGTAGCCGGGGCTTCCGTCGTAGAGGACGATCGCGGCCTCGGTCAGCAGCCCGGAGACGATGAAGTTCCACATCATCCAGCCGGTGGTGGTGAACCAGAAGAGGCGGTCGCCGCGCTGTCCGTCGAGGTGCAGGGCCAGCTTCTTCAGGTGTTCGAGCAGGATCCCGCCGTGGCCCTGGACGATCGCCTTCGGCAGGCCGGTGGTGCCGGAGGAATAGAGGACCCAGAGCGGGTGCTCGAAGGGGACGCTCTCGAATTCGAGCTCGGCGCCGGCGCCGCCCTCCCGCAGCTGCTCCCAGGGCATCGCGCTCGACAGGGAGGAGAGGTCGGGGTCGCGATCGAGGTAGGGCAGCACGACGGTCTGCTCGAGAGAAGGGATCTCGGCCTGCAGGCCGGCGACGACCTCGCGGCGGTCGAAGTCCTTGCCGTTGTAGCGGTAGCCGTCGACCGCGAACAGGACTTTGGGCTCGATCTGGGCAAAGCGGTCGACGACGCTGCCGGACCCGAAGTCCGGCGAGCAGCTGGACCAGACCGCGCCGATACTCGCCGTGGCGAGGAAGGCGATCACCGCCTCGGGGATGTTGGGCAGGTAGGCGGCGACGCGGTCGCCGGGGCCGACGCCGAGCCCGCGCAACGCGGCGGCCAGCTCGGCGACCTGGCGACGCAGCTCCCCCCAGCGAATCTGGTCGAGATCGCGGAGCTCGGAAGCGTGCAGGATCGAGACCTCGTCGTCGTCCTTGCCACGGAAAAGCTGCTGGGCGTAGTTGACCCGTGCGCCCTCGAACCAGCGCGCGCCGGGCATCGTGCGTTCGGCGAGCACCGCTTTATACGAAGTGGGGGAGTCGAGCTCGAAGAAGTCCCAGATCGAGGCCCAGAAGTCCTCCAGCTCGGTCACCGACCATTCCCAGAGCGCCGGATAGCCGTCGAACGAGAGCCCGTGCGCCTCGTCGAGCCAGCGCATGTAACGGCTCATCGTGCGCCGCTCGATGCTCTCCGGCGAGGGTGTCCAGAGGAGGTCCGCCGGGCTCGCTGCTGCCGCCTCCTCCATGCGCCGCTTATATCACCGGCGCGGCGGCTACTCGCCCGCCGAGGTGCGGCCGACGTCGCGGTCGATCTGGCGCACCAGCTCGAGCGTGAAGTCGACGGCCCGGGTCATCGCCTCCTCGTCGAGCTTGTCCGGCGTGTCGGCGTGGGTGTGGTAGTAGGGGGGCCCGACCCCGTCCTCGGCGCCGATCAGCGAGATGGCGCGAAAGCGGCGCGTGTTTGCGGGCAGGGCGTCGGTGTGGAAGGGGATGCGAATCGGCTGCGCGCGGTAGCGGTCGCCGTCCTCGCGGTCGGCTTCGGCGATCGCCTCGCAGAGCTCGAGCATGCGGCGGTCGAGCCGGTAGCTGACGATCGCTCCCTCGCTGACCAGGTAGTGGGGGTCGCCGAAGGAGACCGAGTCGAGATTGAGGAAGTAGGTGTTCTCGGGGTCGATCTGCTTGCGGTTGGCGGCGATCCAGCGGGCCATCCCCTCGCAGTTGCATTCCTCGGCTCCCGGGAGGACGACCCAGACGTCGAGGTTGCGCGGCGGCTCGGCGTCGAGCTGCGCCGCGGTCGAGAGCACGGCGGCGACGCCGGAAGCGTTGTCGTAGGCACCGGGCACGACCTCGGAGAGGGCGATGTCGATCAGCAGTGCCAGGGTGATCAGCAGCACCACCGTCGGGGGCAGCTGCAGGATCGAGAGCCAGGTCGCGTCGACTCCGGCCATGCGCGCGGCGCTGATCGCGAGCAGGGGGACGATCCCGGCCCAGAAGATCAGCCGGATCGGCCCCAGCAGAAGCCGCATCGTCTCCGAGAGGCCCTTGGCGGCACGGGTTGAGCGGGGGCCGAAGACCAGCCCGGTCCTGGCGGCGTCGTAATGGGCGCTGAGGATCAGCCGCGCCGGTGCGGAGGGGTTCTCGCCGCGCGAGACGACCGCCTGCGAGGCGCGGCGGAAGAACAGCGAGCGCAGCAGGTAGAGGCGGGTGTTCTGGTCGAGGTAGAGGGAGGTGGCCGCGAAGAGCACGATCACGAAGCCGGCGACGCCGCTGGCCAGCGCGATCAGCGAACCGGCCAGCGCCAGCAGGACGTGCAGGGCGATCACCAGCGAGTACTCGGGATGCACGTAGTAGGGCTCGATCTGCGCCCGCCGGTCCATCTTCCTCAGCCGCTCAGCAAGCCGGTTGGCGGCCCGCCGCTCGGCGTCGGTGCCCGGCCAGCGGCCCTCGAAGGAGCACAGCTCCTCGATCAGCTCCCTGCGTCCGGCGGCATCCAAGGGGCGTCGATTATGGCGGTGGCGGCAGCACTATCGTTTGCTCAGCGCCGGAGTGATGGAACGGTAGACATGCGGCCCTCAAAAGGCCGTGGGCGAAAGCCCGTGTGGGTTCGAGTCCCACCTCCGGCACTGCGAGGCCAGGGATTCAGGCAGGCTGGGGCGCTTCCCGATCGGCAGGGGGCTGGTCGTCATAGCCGCCGCTGGAGCCGACGGGGCGCTCCTCCTCGACATGCCAGTCCTGGTTGAAGGCGAACATCGCGACCACGATCACGATCACCTGCAGCGGGATCAGCAGCACCAGCAGGGTCCCGATCACGGTGTCGGGCAGCAGCGCCGTGTCGAAGCCGGACTTGTCGCGCGCGAACCAACTCGGCACCGCGACCGCGGCGAAGATCAGCAGCAGGATCGAGAGCGCCATCGAGACGGGCAGCACCCCGCGACTCCACTGCATGACCCGGATCGCGAAGAGGACGTAGAGCAGCGAGTAGACAATGCAGACGAATCCCATCCCGACTCCGCCCTGGAGCAGCGTCCAGCCGCCGATCGTGACCAGCAGGCAGACGCCGGCGGTCGCCAAAAGCAGCAGGACCATGACGAACTTGGTCGTGACCGACCCCGCCTTCTCACGGTTGGGCCGCCACAACTCGTAGCCTGGCCTCGTCTCTCCTACGGCCATCCCTCCCAAGCATAGGTTCTCGCGCCGCAGAAAGCGACAGTTCAGGTCCGGCTTAGACTTCCCCCAGGCGCGGGCGTGGTGGAATTTGGAAGACACGCCGGCTTTAGGTGCCGGTGCTCGAAAGAGCTTGGGGGTTCGAGTCCCTCCGCCCGCATCGAAGTCCCTGAGGGGCAATGAACGGGGCAGCCAGGGCTCGAACCTGGAATCGCCGGTTTTGGAGACCGGAGCCTTATCCAATTTGGCCACTGCCCCGTGCGGAAATCGTAACGGCGCCGCTAGTGCACCGGATCGAAGCGGTCCAGCGAGTAATAGCCGACCAGGTAGAGGCTGCGGCCGTCCGAGACCATCGGCGTATAGCCGGGGGAGCCGTAGCTGAAGACCTTCCGGTGAGTGCGCACGTCGACTCCGATCGACTTCCGGGTCGCGAAGCTGGAGGTGTAGACGGTGTGCCCGATCACCACCGCGGTGCCGGGGATGCTGCCGCCGACGTCGTAGCGCCAGCGCACCTTGCCGCTGAGGGCGTCGATCGCATAGAGGCGGTGGTCATAGGAGCCGATGTAGACGGTCGAGCCCGGGGTGCCGGGAACGTCGGCGACTGCCGGCGATCCGTAGACGGGCTGGCCGGTGTCCACCGACCACGAGTATCTGCCCGTCTTCTGGTCCAGCGCGTAGACGGCGCCGTCGTCGCGGCCGGCGTAGACGCGGCCGTTGGCGATCGCCGGCGATGAGTAGAAGCCGCCCTCGCCCCCGGGCGGCATGTTCCCGGTGTTGACGCGCCAGATCTGCTTTCCGTCGGAGGCGCGCAGCGCGAACATCGCGCCGCCGTAGTCGCCGAAGTAGATCCGCCCGCGGTCGAAGCTCGGGCTGGCCTTGATCACGTGGCGCGCCTTGTAGGTCCAGCGATCCTTGCCGCTGGAGGCGTCGAGCGCGAACAGGGTGCCGTTGTCGGAGCCGATGTAGAGGGTGCCGCCGATCAGAAGCGGCGAGGACTGAAGCGTCGTCGGCAGCTTCCGCTTCCAGGCGATCTTCGCGTCCTTGGCGTCGATCGCCAGCAGCGTCCCGTCCATGAAGGCGACGAAGACCTTGCCGTGGCCGAAGACCGGCGCCGTGACGTCGGAGGGTGGCCCCTTGTAGTGGCTGTCGCGCCGCAGGTCCCAGACCACCTTGCCGTTCTCGGCATTGAGGGCGCGGACGTTGGAGTACTTGTTGACGACGAAGAGCTGTCCCAGGGCGAGCACCGGCGGAAACTCGATCAGCGCCTGGTCGTTGTAGGACCAAACGTGTTTCAGCGGCGGGTTGAGGTCGGCTTTGAGGTAATGGCGCCGCTGGGGGATGCGGCCGAAGAGCTTCCAGTCGATCAGGTTGGCGCTCGAGGAGGGGGAGGAGTCGGTGACGCTCTTGCCGCCGGAAGAGCCCGAGCCGCCCCCGCAGCCGCCGGCAAGCATGCCCAGGGCAAGCGTCAGCGAAAGGACGAGACAGGCGGCGCGGCTTCGCATCCCTGCACCTATCGGCACTCATCGGCCGGCCCCAAAGCCCCCTGCACCGCG
>CAWAFX010000001.1:0-166449 GCA_963781495.1 uncultured Solirubrobacterales bacterium | reverse complement strand
GCTGCCGGCGGTCTACGTGCTGATCGTCTCCCTCGCGGCCGGCCTCCTTTACCTCGTCGCCGCTCAGCTCGCCTTCAACTCGGGGCGAATCGTTCCGGTGCTCGATCCGATCCTTGCCCTGGTGCTGGCGGCGGCGGGTACGATCTCGGTTGACGTGCTCACCGAGAAACGGCAGCGCGAGGAGCTCGAGGCAACCCTCGGCCGCTTGCCCAGCGAACCGTCTGAGTTCTTCATCTCCTATCGGCGCGAGCAGAGCGCCTGGCCGGCGCGGATCCTGATGACCGAGCTGGCGAAGCGCTTCGGCGAGACGAGCGTGTTCATGGACACCGACTCGATCGGCGCCGGCCAGCAGTGGCCGCGTCGTATCGAGCAGGCGATCAAGGAGTCAAACGTCGTCTTGGTCCTGATCGGGCCCGGTTGGCTTGAGGCCGAAAAGCCGGACGGCCGCCGCCGCCTCGACGACCCTGGCGACTGGGTACGGCTGGAGGTCGAGACGGCGCTTGCGGCCGAGGGCGCGGTGGTCGTCCCGGTGCTACTCGACGGCGCGGCTGTACCTGCCGAGACGGAGCTGCCCGAGTCGCTGCGGCCACTATCGCACCGCAACGCGATCTCGCTTACGGCGGATGCCTGGGGCGCGGAGATCGACGCCCTGGTCGAATCGGTCAAAAGCGGGCAGATCCAGGAGTTCCTCGCCGGCGAGCGCTCGCGCGCGTCGCGGCCGGCGGCGCAATGAGGGGCGGACCTGCCAGCCGCAGCTGGATGTGGCTGCAGGAAATCAAGGCTCTGAACAAGCTCACCAACGACAGCGAGGCGCACTGAGCCGCTGGGCCGAACCCCTCCAATGGATGCCATGCGCAAGACCCCCTACATCGCCGGCTTGATCGTCGCCCTCGGCGCGGGAGTGGCGTTCGGCGCCCTGGTGCTCAGCGACGATGACTCGGAGGCCAAGGGGGGCTCGGTCACGACGGTCCATCACCCGCCGCCGAAGCTCAAGCACCCGTCGAAGATCGAGTCGGGGAAGGTGCTGGGATTCCAGCTCTCCCAGCCGCTCACCCGGCAGGTGACGATCCAGGGCGGAAGCTACGTCTGGAACGGCAGCACCGGGCGCTACGAGCCCAGCGGCGGCTTCAACCGCACCGGTCTCCTCGTGATCGACACCAACGGTGACTTCGGCATCTTCGCCGGCGCCGACGGGGACGCCTCAGCCGGACAGATCTGGTTCGCGACCAACTCCTACGCCTACCGGCTGATCCGGGGGCCGGCGGCGAGCGTCTGGCTCTCGCGGATCTCGGCCGCCAACGTCTCGGAGTCGAACGGAGGGCAGACGCTGGCGGCGACCGTGAACACGAACGCTCGCACCGTCCAGCTCAACGAGTTCGCTGTCGTCGGGCAGTTCGAGCCCAAGCAGATCCTCTCCGGCACGATGCAGGTGAACCTCTCCCAGACGGGCGCCAGCGGCACCATCGACCTATATGGCGGCGGCTACATCGAGCCCGGCAACGGCTTCCCGGTCAACCTCTACCACGCGACCTTCTCCGGCTGAGCTCGGGGTGACGCGTCCGGCTGGGCCGCCTTGACCCCCTCGCCTGCTCGCAAATACCATGACGTGGTGCGATCGAAGGTTCTGGCTTTGCTGGCGGCCCTCTTCGTGCTGTGTCTCGTCCCCGGGTGTGGTGGGAGCAGCGATGGCGGCACGACCAAGGCCGGCGGCCTAACGAGCCCCCGCAAGTCCGGCTCGACCACGCGCCTCGGCGACGTGGCGCCGAGCGCCGCCGATCTCGCCCAGGGCAGGAAGTCGACCGGGACCTTCACGATCCGCATGGAGGTCTGGAACTACTGCGGAACGCAGGGCCAGTCGCTGTCGCTCGCCCGCACGGCGACGCGGACCGAGAGCTTCTCTTTCGCCACCGGGTCGCCAACCGACGACGGCCAGGGCGGAAGGGAGAACAATCCGTTCTCCTTCTCCGGCGGCACCGATCCCGACCGCGGCGGCAGCGTGGATCTCTCCTTCTTCTCGGCGCTGGTGCTGGCGGTGGACAAGGAGGGGACACGCCGGCTCATGCACCAGTACTGGAACCTGAACTACCAGGACGGCCACCTCAACGCGCAGATGGTGGACGACGGCCTGGCGCTCGGCGGGGGGGCGAACGGCCTCTTCGACGATGACGACCTCGTCCCCTGCCAGCCACAACTGGGCTCGATCTCGAAGTACTACCCGCTCGCCGACGGGGCGACGATCAGCGCCGATCTCACTTCGTCCCACATGACGCTGGTGCTGGACGGCCACAGCTCCGACGAGGCGCGCCGGGTCCACATCGAGGCCACCGCGGACGCGGCCTGACTTTGGATGCCGGGCCGCGTAGTGCAAGCGAGAAGATCGAGGTCCTGGCACGGGCGATGCACGACGGGTACGTTCGCGAACGGTCGGCACAGGGCGAGATTCCCCAGCAGAATCCGTCGCTGCGCGCCTGGGATCAGCTGGAGGAGCCGCTGCGGCAGTCGAACCGCCGTTTCGCCGAGGGCATCGAGGAAAAGCTCGCCGCGGCCGGCTGCCGGATCATGCCCGCGAAAGAGGAGCACGACACCCCGGCGTTCCGGTTCTCGGCCGAGGAGATCGAGGAGCTGGCGCGGATGGAGCACGAGCGTTGGGTCGCCGATCTCGAGCGTGACGGCTGGCGGCCCGGTCCCGACAAGGACCCGGGCCGCAAGACCCACCCGATGCTCGTACCGTGGTCGCGGCTCTCGGAGGCCGAGCGCGAAAAGGACCGCGCCGCGGTGCGCCGGCTGCCCGAGATGCTCGCCCGGGCCGGACTCAGGATCGAGCGGGCCTGAACCGGTCGACAGCGTCGGCGGGGTGTTCCCGGTCCGCCTGAGCGCTTGGGCTGAGCTCGCCCTTGCGGTACATCTCGTATCCGGCCGCGGCGAACACCTTGGGAAGGTTGCGGACGAAGTCGCGGTCGTAATCGGCGTCGCCGGGGTGGTTCTCCTTCAACTCCTGCCAGGGCACGTCGATCAGCGGGTGGATCCTGCGCTGGTCGTCGCGGGCGCTGCCCTGCGTCCATCCCTGCCGCTTGCGCTCCCGGCTCCAGCGCCGATGCTCCTCCTCGGCCAGCGATTCGACCTCGTCATCGGCGAGCCGGAGCAGGGGCGAGTCCCAGTCGGTCAGCGGACGGATGCGGCAGCCTAGGCTGCGGAGTTTGTTGCGCACGTCGCGCGCCTGAGCGCGGTTGGCCTCCTTGAAGCTGTCCTCGAGCTGATCCCAGGCGACCGCGGCGGGCCCCTCCGCTTCCTGGTCCAGATAGACGGAGTGCAGTCCCCGCGCCAGCGTCTCGTTGAGGCCGTCGGTCACCATCTCGATCGAGCAGGTGCGATCGACGATGCTGAACAGCCGCAGAGAGCCGCCGCCCGGCTCTCCTTCCAGAAGCTGGACGAAGCCGGCGTTCTCGATCAGCAGCCGCACCACAACGGTGGTCTCGCTGGTCACCGCGCGCGAAGCGGCGAAACCCAGCTCCAGGCTCTCTGTGTCGGTCGGCGCGCAGACGAAGACGGCGGTCGCCCGCTCCAGCGCCCGCCGGGCTTCGTCCACCCGAGCCCCCGACCGCAGGTCGTGCTCGTAGGAACTCAGACGGGCCGCGTGCGAGACCGCCGGGTGGCGGTCGGCCAGCCGGCGCACCCACGCGGCTGACCCCTCGCCGGCGACCGTCATCGAGAGTGGCTCGGCACCGTCGCCGGCCAAGGTGTGCCATTGGCGGGCCCCGTTGACGATGACGGCGCGGGCCAGGTCGTCTGCGCCGACGACCACCAGGTGCGGCGCCGCGCCGTCATCGGAGCGGCGCACCAGCCCACCGTGCTCGGCCAGCAGCAAGCGCGCTGCCCGCTCGGGGACGCTGAACCACTCCAGCGACAGGGTCTCGTCCGAGGATCCGAGCGAGGCACTGGTCAGGTCCTCGACCAGGTCCATGTCGGTCACGTGGCAGTAGGCGTCGAGGCTGTCGGTGCGGCCGCCGCAGAGCTCGCGGATCCCGCTGGCGACCGCGGCGTTGTCCACGTCCTCGGGCAGCACCGAGATCAGCGTCTCGGCCCGGTGGGCGCCCGCGGCGTGCAGAATCTCCGGGTCAGTCGAGTCGCCGATCACGACGATCGCGCCGAGTTCCCGGGCCAGGCTGACGTTCGAGTTCGTCCGGTCGGCCTCGATGACGACGATCGAGGTCGGCCAGTTCGAGCCGCGAGGGCGATCGTCCGCCAGAACCGAGCGCACGAGCCTCATGCCGCGGCGGCCGAGCCCGCAGACGATCAGATGGCCGCTCTTCACCCGGGCGCGGGCGAGATGCCACTGGTCGTTCAACACCGCGACCAGCGCCGTGAAGGTGGCGAAGGCCGCGACGGCGGGCACCATGAAGCGCGCGATCTGGAGCGTCAGGTGGACGTCACCGTTCGGGGGCGCGACGTAGTTGAGCGCCAGCAGCGAGAGGGTTGCGTAGGCAGCGTCCACGAGTGACTCGTTCGCCTGCAGAAAGCCGATCAGGCCGAGCAGCAGAGCGGTGAACGCGAGCAGCGCCAGCAGCCCGAGCTTGTACTGGCGCAGGAACAGGAAGGAGCGGCTCCGCGCCGTCCCGCCCCGTCTGCCGGATGAGCCCCGGGACAGGAGCCCGCGGAGCGGGGCGCGGTGAAGCGGGTCCCGGATCATCGCTGGCCCAGCTTCACCTTGGCCGAGCCACCTCGCCGCACGTGAACGGCCTTCCCGTTGGCCGGATGCGCGCCGGACGGGCGGATCTGCTTCACGGCCAGGCCGTACCTGCCCGAGTTCTTGACCTCGCCGGCGTCCACGGTCACCTGGCCGGCGGCCGGCTGGGCGACGGTCTTGACGGTCGACCCGCCCTCGATCGGAGGCGTGGAGACCGAGAACTGGTAGTCGCTACCGGGCCGCTGGAGCCCGATCTGGAGTTGCGGCGACTGCTTCTTGCCTCCGCCCGCGTGGTAGGTGAGGGCCGTGCCGTCATTGCTGAGGCGCAGCTGCGCCTTCTGGTCGGGCTGCAGGTCGATGTTGCTGGCGACGGCCGAGTACCCCGGCCCGATCACGCTCACCGACTCCAGGTCGGGGGCGCGCAGCTCGCTTCCGTCCAGCGACACCGTGAACTGGGCGCTGCGCGGTATCTGGTAGCGGGGCTCCGGCGCCTCCTTGAAGTCCTGGTCCACGAGCGGAGCGAACACCTGGGCCCCGGGGATATGGTTGACGAACCTGCCGTCCACGAAGCCGGTCTTGCGACCCGCTGCGTCGGTGATCACCAGGTGTCCGTGGTTGAGGCTGTCCCCGATCAGCGAGACCTCCTCGTACTGGCCTGCCTTCAGGCTCCCGCTCTGGTTGAGCTTCGGCGGCGCATTGCGGACCGTGGGCGGCGGCGGCGTCTGCCCGGTGACGCTGCAGAACGGGCACGGCTGCACGCCCAGGGTGGGGCCGGTGGGGATCAGCCGCAGCTCGTTCGAGTTCCCCTCGCCGTGGAAGAGATGCGAGGGAACGCTGGGGTTGGGCGCGGTCTCATAGCTCCAGGTGTCCTGGTTGGTGTCGAAGTTGATCCCGCGGGTGATGTCCGGGTAGTTGTTGTCGTAGATCAGGATCGCGTACTGGCCGTTGCCGTTGTTCTGGATCCCGTACGGCGTGACCGCGTGACCCACTCCCTGGGCCGGGTCGAACATCCCGATCGTGTAGGTGTCGTTGCGGCTCTGAAGGGCCCCGGCTAGGTACTTCAAGACCGCGTTCGGCGGTCCCTCCAGCTCGGAGCGCTGCACCTGCGGCGAGTCCTGGAGGGAGAAGGACTCCGCGAGGCGCTCCTGGAGGGCGACGTTTCCGTCCAGGGCGAGCTGGGAGGCGCCCGGCGCTCCGTACTGGAGCGGGTCGAGGCGTCGCTCGAAGATCAACAGGCTGGTAAGCGAGAACCCGAAGCAGTGCCCGCCCTGCATCCCGCTGTTCTCGAACGACATCCAGCTCTGGGCAGGCGGAGTGAGGACGCAGCTCATCCCCGAGCCGCTCGAGCACACCTGCGGCCCGAAGAGGTCCACCAGCTGGGCCGGGGTCAGGTCCTGATAACCGGGCCCATAGTTCTCGAAGCTGAAGCCATTCGTCCCTGGCCGGAAGCCGGAGTCGGCCAGAAGCTGTCCGTTCGCCGGGTAGGGCTGTGCCGCGCCGGCCTGGGTTGCGGAGGAGGCGGCAACCGACACGCCGGCATTGGCCGCGCTGTGCGCAGAGCTTTTCGGGTTGTCGCCACAATTTGTGGATAGAAGGCTCGCGAGCAGGGCGAAGAGGGCGACGGCGATGGCGCCTGGCGCACGTTTATCTTTGACATCCAAAATGGTCACAAAGCATCAGTCCGCCGCCATACAGCTTGATGGTGCCCCCCGCGCCACTCTGTGAGAGGTTCACGTGGCGTTCAGTGGCTACTTGCCTTGATGGCTCGGCTTCCCCAAGGCAGACTCTTCCCTTTTACGCCTGCAGCCTCCTTCGAGATACTCGATCAGTCGACCACAATAGAAACGTGCCCGATCAGCGTTTCGCCACTTCGGCCCCGAGCCTAAGGGTGTGCGTTCGTCGGGGTCAATCGTCGATATTGGGGCGCAACGAGAGCTGACGACCAGATCTTGATCTTCGCCCGCGGCGTACCTCGAACTCGTCGATGAATACGAGTCCGTCGCGTTACTCCAGCAACGAGTGGGCGGGGTCGGCTACGAACACCTGGTGCGGCCTCAGAACTTCTCAAAGGCGGCGAGGATCTCGCGGGGGCCCTCTACATCCCGAGCAGGCAGCCAGCCGAGCGGCGGACAAACGTTCTAGCGCGGGCATAAAACGGGCATAGAAGTAGACACAACCCCGATCAACGCAGATCAACTGAAAGCAACTCAACCGAGCTGAGATCAACTCGGATCAAGCTGGACCACACATTTGTGGTCCAGGTGGTCGCCGGTTCGAGTCCGGTCGCTCACCCTAAACACGCGCTGTGTCTTGTCGCCCCCGACGGTCGTTGCCAAGGGCCTCCGCAAGCCCGGCCGTTCGGCTCAGAATGCGCCGCGCAGCTGCTCGGCGACCGCGAGCGCGGCCAGCAGCGCGGTGAGCACTCCCGACAAAACCAGTGCGTCGGCGCCGGCGGCGAGCGGCACGGCGGCGAGGAGCGCGATGACCACCACGGCTCGCGGCACGCTCTGGGCCTGGCCGACCCTGGCGGCGCAGGCCATCAGACCAGCGAGGAAGAGGGCTGGGCCCGCGAGCGCGACCAGCGCTCCCGAGTCCTGCAGGGCGTCCGTCGGATGCGCGATCACGAGCTCGTCGCCGACCGCGACGAGGACGATTCCCGCCACGATTGGGAGGTGTAGGTAGGTGTAGATGTCGCGGCCGATCTGGCCCCGCTCCTCGGCGGTGGCCACGCTGATCCGCTCCAAAACCCTGCCGGCGACCTGGCCGAAGTACAGCCACCAGAGCGCCGTCGAGGAGAGGAAGGCGAGCATGAGAGCGGCGACGACCTCGAGGCTCAATCCCGTATGCGAGGCAGTGGACGCTGCGAGAACGATGCTCTCTCCGAGCACAATGATCACGAACAGCTGGAAGCGCTCGCCGAAATGGCCACTCTCGATCTGCCACTGGCTCATGGCGGTAGCGCCCACGCCCGGGAGCCAATACGTCACCAGCGGCGCCGCGAGGTCAAGTCCGAGGGCACTCAGCCACAGAAGCCAGCGCAACGCCTCGGTGTCGACAAGGCCGCCGGCGACCCATAGCGGCGCCGAGAGTACGCTCCAGGCCAGGATCTGGCGGAAGTTCTGGTTGAACAAGCCGCGCGGCGTGACCACGACAACGAACAGGTTGCGCCCGATCTGCAGACCCGAGTAGGCGCACGCGAACAGCAGCGCCTGCTCGCCGAACCCCTCCGGGATCGCGACCGCCATCAGCAGGCTTGCGGCCATCACGAACACCAGCACGAGCCGGACCGGCGCCGTGTCCGGGTCGAACCAGTTGGTCATCCACGTCGTGTAGTTCCAGGCCCAGTACACAGCGACGAGCATGAACGCCGTCTCGGCCGCGCCCGACCAGCTGATGTCCGCGAGCAGATGATGCGACAGCTGGGTGATAGCGAAGACGTAGACGAGGTCGAAGAAAAGCTCGAAGAACGTCGTGCGCTGCTCGCCCTCCCCACGAGCGCGGATGATCGGCAGCTCCGGGATGATCGGGCTCGTCGTGGCCGTCACGCCGCGAGCATAGGCCGTTGGCATCTCGGCTCGCCCGAACTTCCGCTTGACCGACCGGAAAACCAGGGATAGTCTCGGCCTCAGAACGGGTGCTGAACTCGCTGACGAGGCCGCAGCAACGGGCGACTCGAGCAGAAACGGCATTGCGGATCCGATGGCGCCTGATCCTCGGAGCCCAATCACCCACTAGGCGGATCCCTCCCTCCGGCCAGCGCGCTGATGGCGCTGGCCGGGAGGGGCCGCACCGACAGCTTGGAGGCCATTTGATGAGTTCTCCCGCGACCCTTCTGATGTGGTTTCAACTTCGCTCCCCGGAGATGGCCGAGGACTTTGAGCGTCTGATGGCAGACGACCGGGACATCGTCAGCGGGTCGCTTGACACAGTGTCGGATTGGCGTCTTACGCGCCCCGCCCACGTGCCCGGACAGTCGCGCGATCAGGCCGACTACGTGCTGATCGCGGAGATCGTCGCAGTAGAGCGCTTTGAGCAACAGGGGAGCGAACGGGTCGATCAGTTGGCGGACGACTTGGCGCATCTCGTCTCGAGCCGGGGGATGCTCGTCGTGCATCCCGTCCTTTGAAATCCGTGGTCCGCCCGGGTTCCGCCAAGTCACCTCAACACGTGGCAGATCGGCGATCGAAGCGTTGGTCGGCGGCGGTTGTATGAGCACAGAAACACTGAGATGCTTGGCCGATGCTGGAGACGAGCTTGCGAGGGGGCGTTGCAGGCGCGGTCGCGACGGTGGTGATGACGCTCGAGCAGTCGCTCGACAAGCGCCTCTTCGACTCCAAGTACGACGACATCGAGATCCTGGGCAAGCTCGTGACGCGCGGCGATGACTGGCGAACCATCGGCTGGGCGCTCCACGTGCAGAACGGCGCGATCTTGGGCGCCGCATACGCGCGGCTCAAGCCGTCCCTGCCGGGGTCGGCAGTCCGACGCGGCCTGCTTGCGGGTCTCGTCGAGCATGTCGCGACCTGGCCGCTGACCGTGCTGGTCGACCGCTACCACCCTGCCCGTAAGGAGCTGCCGAAGCTGGCCGGCAACCGCCGAGCCTTCGGTCAGGCGACGATCCGCCACGCAGTGTTCGGGATCGTCCTCGGGCTCCTCGAGGACGGGCTCAACGAGCGCAGCGCATAGCTCACGTAGCTGAGATCAACTCGGATCAAGCTGAACCACAGAGTTGTGGTCCAGGTGGTCGCCGGTTCGAGTCCGGTCGCTCACCCTAACGGCCCTGCAAATGGGATGTTTTGACTTCGATGCGACCCTCGATCGCAGGCCCGGATCAGTCGCGCGCCCGGAATCCGACGAGCGGTAGGGCGTGGACGACTCTTCGCCGGGCGGCGTCGGATCCGTCGTAGCGGAAGCCCGCTTGGTGCGAGAGCAGGGCTCGGATGATCGGCCGGACGATTCGATTGCGGTGCTCGTAGCCGGCGATGACTTTTGTTGCCTCCTCTGCCTCCAGCTGCCGCGCTTCAGGCGTGAAGCGCTGCCGAGCGATCCGCACTTCGCTTGCGCCACCTGCGAGCACGTTCTTGTACCACTGCGAGGTTCGGCCGAAGCCGACCATCACGATCGCCTCGTGTGTGTCTGGATGCCAATCGACGACCTCCAGAACGCAGCGGTGCAGCCGACCGGTCCGCCGGCCCCGGTGGGTCAAGAGCAGGAACCGGTGACCTAGCAGCCAGCCGGCGCGTAGGTCGTACAGCCACACTGGCATGCGGAGCACCCTCTTCAGCAGCGGCCCGGGTGTCATCGCGCCGATCCTACGTGCGGCCAGCATGAGCGATCGCGGGTATCACGCAGACGCACGAACCCCGGCTCGCACGGTGGCCCGCTGGACCGCGTCCTCGGAAGAGGGGCTAAACGGGCCGACGCCCCCTTGCATCTGCGCCCGGGGTGTGCGGGTCGGGGCTAGTCCTCGTCCTCGCCCGACTCGCCGACCGGATTGCCTACGCTCTCGTCGCTATCGCCCTCTTCGCCCACCTCGGGGTGGGGATCGCCTTCGACGTCTTCTTCCCGGCCTTCCTTGTAGCCGTGCAACGGGGTCTCAGGCAGCGTCTCCTCGTCGGCCTTTTCGTTGTCCTTCGGATCCGGCATCGCAACCTCCTGGAGTGGCTTGTGTTCGCCAAGTACCCACTGCGACGAGGATCCACCCGTTCGTCCGCATGGCCCACAGCATCCCTGGGCTGGCTATCTTGGAGGCGGTTCCCGGGATTACGGCTCCGGCAGGGCCGCCTGTGGCGGGGGACTGAAACAACTCGATGAACAGCAACAGCAGATTCAGCGATGCCGCCTTGCGGCCTCGATTTCGGCACCTTGCGGCCCTCGGCGCCGTGATCGCGGCGATCCTGCTCGCGGCGGCGCCGGCCCTCGGCGCCGACCGTATCTACTGGGCGAACCTCGAGCGCCACATCATCTCCTGGGCCAACCTCGATGGCAGCGGCGGCGCCGACCTGCCGATCGACCCTGCGCGCTCAACGTGCCGATGGGCCTGGCGATGGACACGCGCGCCGGCAAGCTCTACTGGACCAACTACGGCCTCAACCCTGCCGGCTCCGGGAACACGATCTGGGTCGCCAACCTCGACGGCAGCGGCGCCCACCTGCTGCCGATCTCGGGGGTTGCGGCCATTGCCGTCCGCACGGAGTCGCAGATCGACCCTGCCGCCGGCAAGCTTTACTGGACCAACCATCAGACACACCGAGCGTACCAGCTGGATCGGCTACGCCAATCTGACGGCACAGGCGGCGGCACCCTGAACACGCCCGGCGCGACCCTGAACGGCCCCCGTGGCCTTGCGATCGATCCAGCCGCGGGGAAGATCTTCTGGGCCAACTGGATCGCCAACACGATCTCGGTCGCGAACCTCGATGGCAGCGGCGGCCACGACTTCAATACCGGACGGCGCCAGTCTAGAGCCCGGAGGGCGTTGCGCTCTCGCCGCCCAGAACCGGCATCTACTAGGGAAACTTCACCTTCGATCACCGATCCGCCCCAACGAGACGATCTCCTATGTCGATCTCAACGGCAGTGGCGGCGCCGACCTCGATACTTCGCCGCGACCCGCGACAGCCGCACGGGGTCGCGATCGATCCGACGCCGAACCATCTATTGGCCCAACTACGATCCCGACATCATCTCACTACGCCAGTCTCGACGGTGCTGCGGCGGCAGATCTGCCGACCGCCAACGCGACCAAGGTCGGGCCGAACCTGCCGGTCCTCCTCAAGGCACCGGCGGCGACCGCCGCCCCGGATGTCAGCGGTGCTGCCGCTCCGGGCTCGACTCTGCGCTGCAGCCAGGGCGGCTGGGCTCCCGACATGACCGCGTCGCTTCTGTACCGGGCTCCGCAGACGCTCTCCTACCAGTGGACGAGGGACGGGCAGGCGATCGCCGGCGCCACCTCGCCGGCGCTGAGGGCCGCCTCGGTGGGCGATTACGGCTGTCTGGTGACCGCCGCCAACGCGGCCGGCGCGACCGCCAGTGCAGCCAACCGGGCGAGCAGCGTCTTCGCGCTCGGCAAGGCGAGGCGCAACAGGCGGCGCGGAACCGCGCTGCTGAAAGTGCGCGTTCCTGAACGTGGCCGGCTCAGCCTCTGGGGCAAGGGCGTCAAGCGCAGCCGGCAGTCGCTGGGCTCGGGCGCCGGCCGCGCGGTCGGGGCCGGCTCGGTCAACCTGGTCGTGAAATCGAAGGGGAAGGCGAAAAGGCGCCTGCTGAGGCGGGGACGGGCGAGGATCAGACTCAAGGTCACCTATAGGCCGAGCCAGGCCAGCGGCGGCACCCAGTCCAGGAAGCTGCTGCTGAGGCGCAGGATCCACTGACCTTTCTCGGGCCGGCCGGGCCTTGCTACGGTTCCGTTCGCGGTTTGCGGGGGGTCCGGGTCAATGGACCGGTGGGAGCGCCCGAGGGGCGCTAGGGAAGCCAGTCATCGCATTCGGGTTAAGAGGATCGAAGTGAATGCCATGCGGGTTCATCCCCATCGAACAGAACATGCCCTCTGGGCACGCGTCCTGGCCCTGCTCGCCGCGACGGTCGCTGCGCTGCTGCTGCTCGCCTCCTCGGCTCGCGCCGCGGACCGGATCTACTGGGCCAACCTGAGCGCCAACACCATCTCCTGGGCCAACCTCGACGGCAGTGGCGGCGGCGATTTGCCGATCAACCCCGCAGCCTTGAACGGCCCGATGGGGCTGGCGATCGATACCACCACGGGCAAGCTGTATTGGTCCAACTACGGGGACAACAACGGGACCACGATCGGTGTCGCCAACCTCGACGGCAGCGACGGCCAGATCCTTCCGATCAGCGGTGTCGGCGTCAGCCAGCCACACGGCGTCGCCGTCGACCACGCCGCCAACAAGATCTACTGGACCAACCACACCGACGCCGGCGAAAGCTGGATCGGCTTCGCGAACCTGGACGGAAGCGGCGGTGGGATCCTCAACACCGGCTCGGCGACGATCAACGGCCCGCGTGGCTTGGCGCTCGACAAGGCAACCGGCCTTCTGTACTTCGCCAACTGGAACGGCAACACGATCGGCTTCGCAAGGGTGGATGGGGGCGGCGGCGCCGACCTCAACACCGGTACGGCGACCGTCGACAACCCGGAGGGGGTCGCGATCTCTCCGTCGCAGAACCGGCTCTATTACGGCAACTTCAATCTGACTCCCGATCCGCCGCACGAGACGATCTCCTACGTCAATCTCGACGGCAGCGGCGGTGCCGATCTGCAGACGCCGGGGGCGACCCGCGATGAGCCGCATGGGATCGCGATCGACCCGACCACGAACCGCATCTACTGGCCCAACTTCGACCTCGACATCCTCTCCTGGGCCAACCTGGACGGCAGCGGCGGGCAGGACCTGCCGACCCCGAACGCAACCAAGAACGGCCCCGACCTGCCGGTCCTGCTCAAGACCCCGACTGGCTCGCCGACCGTCGCGGCGCCGCTCCGCCATCCGTCAAAGTTGCGCTGCAGCGGAAACTGGAGTCCGGACATGCTCGGCTCGCTGCTGTACCAGGCGCCGCAGACCATCTCCTACCAGTGGTTCAAGGGCAAGAAGGCGATCAAGGGCGCGAACTCGAGCTCGCTCAGGAGGCATTCGGTCGCCGACTATCGCTGCCGCTCGGTCGGCACCAACGCCGCTGGTTCGAATGCCGCGACCAGCCTGCCCTACGGCCTCTTCAAGGTCGCGGGCGAGAAGCTGAACCCGGCCGCCGGCACCGCCAGCCTCAAAATTCGGGTTCCGGGCAAGGGCAAGCTGAGCCTCGCCGGCAAAGGCGTCGCCAAGGACCGCGTCCGTGGCCGAGGCGTGCCCGGCGCCGCGCTCGGCCGCAAGGTCAAGCGGGGCAAGGTCAACCTAGTCGTGAAGACGAAGGGCAAGGCAAAGCGCAAGCTCAACCGCAAGGGCGCCGAGAAGGTCAAGGTCAAGGTCGTCTACCGCCCCAAGGGCGGGCTCAAGAGCACCCAGATCAAGACCGTCAAGTTGCGCAAGCGCTGAGCGGGGGGAGGCCCCGCAGGCCCGCCGGACGGACGGGCCTGCCGCCCGAGGGCTTCGAGCCGCCGACCGCAATCGCGTTGTCAGCAGCTGTGGACGGGCGCCGCGCTGCGGACGACCTCGAAGGCGCTGCCTGGGATCGCCTTCAGCTGATTGAGGTCGTTGTCCGGCCAGCGGTGATCCGAGCTGCCGCCGAAGTACCAGTTGCTGCCGTTGTCGGCGACGATTAGCCCGTACTGCTTCATCGCCACCGCGATCGTGTGCGCGGCTCCGGTCAGGCCGTCGATGCCGTAGCCGGCCTTCAACCGCAGGCGCAGCCCCATCGGCGGCGCACTGGGATTCGAGGTGTCGCCGGCGCAGTGTGACGCCGGGTGGATCCAGGCGTCCTGGGTCGACTCGACGGTGAGGCGGATCGCATGGTTTATCGCCCCGGTCTTCGCCTCGTCGTAGCGGACCAGGCCGGGGAAGATCGGCAGCCCGGCGGCGTCGGTCGAGGTGAGGCCGTCGGGTCGCAGGCCGGCCGAGCGCAGGTTCCAGATCACCCCGACGTCAGCGTTCCAGTGCTTGCGCGGGCGGCGCTGGAAGAAGGCACGGCCGAGCTCGTAGAGCTTGCAGCGCGAGCGGTCGACGACCTCGACGTGGCGGTCGCCGTCGTTGCCGCTGCCGTTTCCGCCCTCGATCGGGGCGTGGGCCGGAATCCGGTACTTGCCATGGCTGGATTCGTCGCCATAGGCGGTGAAATGGACCTTGATCCGCTTCGCGTGCTTGCCGACCACCGAATAGGGGAAGCCATAGATCCGCGGTGAGCCGAAGTCGGGATGCAGAGTGTCCCCGCCGTGCGAGTTGATGTAGGCGATGTAGTTGTCGGAGTTCGGGTCGACGGGGGCGTTGGAGATGTTCTGGTTCCAGGCCGACTCGTCGTCGACCGAGGGGGCGTCGGCGGCGGCCGAGGGAGCCGGGAAGATCGTGCAGCCGCCGAGGCTGGGGTAAGGGCCGAGGCGGGCGCTGCGGCCCGTGAAGGCGCCGGCCGCCGTCGCGACTGCCAGGGCGAGGGTGGCGAGGGTGGCGGCGAAGAGGATCGAGCGGCGTCTTGTCATGGCCATGCCGCGGCCCAGCCTAACCGCGCTCCCAGCGCCTCGCCGGTCGCCGCCGAGGCACTCGACGAATTAGCGGCCTAGCCCTCGCCGCGCAGCTCGCTGAAGACCGCCGTGTAGCGGCCGCGCTCGCCTTCGCGCTTGGCGTCGGCGATCACGTGCGAGACCGCATTGATCAGGGCGAGATGGGTGAAGGCCTGGGGGAAGTTGCCCCAGTGCCGGCCGGTGCGGGCGTCGAGCTCCTCGGCGAAGAGGTCGAGCGGCCCCGCCAGGCCCAGCAGCCGCTCGCAGAGCTCGCGGGCGCGGTGGCCCTCCCCGATCTCCGACAGCGCCGAGACCATCCAGAACGAGCAGATCGTGAAGCTCGCCTCCTCGCCCTGAAGCCCATCGTCGGTCTCCTCGGTCAGGTAGCGCAGCACCAATCCGTCCCGGGTCAGCTCCTTCTCGATCGCGACGATCGTCTTCACGAGGCGGTCGTCGGTGGGTGCCAGGAAGCGAACCAGGGGAGCGAGCAGAACCGAGGCATCGAGCGCATCCGTCTCGTAGTGCTGGCGGAGCACCCCGTCGCGCACTCCCTTCTCGAGGATCTCGTCCTTTACCTGGATTGCGACCTCGCCCCAGTGGTCGGCCCGCTCCTGCTCGCCACGGCGATGGGCGAGGCGGGCGCCGCGATCGATCGCGACCCAGATCATCAGCTTCGAGGAGACGTAGTGCTTGGGGTCGCCGCGCGCCTCCCAGATCCCCTGGTCGGGGTGCGGCCAGGCCTCGATCGCCGACTCCACTGCGCGGCAGATCAACTCCCAGTTCTCGTCGCGGATGTGGTCGGTCGCCTTGGAGTGGATGTAGATCGAGTCCAGCAGGGCGCCCCAGACGTCGTTCTGGCGCTGGTCGAAGGCCCCGTTGCCGATCCGCACCGGCTTTGCACCGTCGTAGCCGGAAAGGTGGTCGAGGGTGCTCTCGGTCAGCTCGGCCTCGCCGCCGATCCCGTACATGATCTGCAATTTCGCCCCGCTGCCGCGCACGATTCCGGCGATGAACTCCGCGAACTGCTCCGCCTCCTCGTCGAATCCGAGGGTGTGCAGCGCCCAGAGCGAGAAGGTCGAGTCGCGGATCCAGCTAAAGCGGTAGTCCCAGTTGCGCTCCCCGCCGGGCGTCTCGGGAAGCGAGGTGGTCGCGGCGGCAAGCAGCGCCCCGGTCGGGGCATAAGTGAGTCCCTTGAGGACGACCGCGGAGCGCTGCAGGTGAACGCGCCAGGGGTGGTCGGGGAAGTCGCCGACGCGAAGCCAGGCGCGCCAGAAGTCCGAGGTCGCGTCGACGCGCTCCTGTGCATCGGGGGCGCTACGCGGGGCGCCCGCCTCGGGGTCCCAGCAGAGGGCGGCGAAACAGGATTGGCCCTCGCTGAGCTTCAAGGACCCGTTGACCCGGTCACCGTTGAGCTCGGGCTCGATGTCGGTGGCGAGATGAACCCAATGATCACCGGCCCGCGCCTCCAGCTCGCCGCCGGGCTGCTCGCTCCATGCCGCCTCCTCGGCGCCGTAGTCGAACTTCGGCCGGCATTCAAGGCCGACCTCGATCTCGCCGTCGATGCAGGTCGCGATCCTAACCAGCGTCTTGTCGGCCTCGTGGCGCGGGTGGGGGCGCTCCATTGCCCGCTCCTCGCGTCCGGAGACCGCCCATTCGGTGACCGTCAGCGCGTCGAGGACCAGCAGCCATCCGCTCGGGGTGCTCCAGGTCGTCTCCAGGATCAGCGTCCCGGGCAGATAGCGGCGGGCCAGCGGCGCCCGCAGCCCGGATGGCCCGATCCACATCGAGCCGGCCTCGCGGTCGAGCATCGCCCCGAAGACGCTGGGGGCGTCGAAGCGTGGCACGCAGAGCCACTCGATCGCCCCGTCGGGGGAGATCAGGGCGCTCGTGTGGCAGTCGGAGATGAAGCCGTAGTTGGCGATCGGGGGGAACGACGAGCGGTAGCTATGTGAGAACGGATCCCCGCTCACTGGCTCCCCCGCGCGCTCGGCGCTAGGCCAGCCCCTCGGCCTCGTACTCGCGCAGGTAGCCCTCGAACAGGCGCCGGTGGCCCTGCTCGTCGCGGAGGATCGCGACCACCATGTCGTTGGTGACCGGGTCGACCGGGTCGGTCTCCTCGATGATCCGCGTGTAGTGCTCGATCGCGCCCCTCTCGGCCTCGATCACGCCCTTGATCACGTGCACGATGTCGGTCTGGTGCTCGGGCGGCTGCAGGTAGGACTGCTCGGAGCTGAAGCCCTCCGAGCCCGGCACGACGCCGTAGAGCTCCTTGATGCGGTCCGCGAACTGCTGCGCGTGGCCGAGCTCCTCCTGGATGTCGGTCTGCAGCGACTCGCGGATCTCCTGCGCCCGCACGCCGTCGGGATTGACCGAGTTGGCGAGGTAGCTCATCACCGTCTCGATCTCCATCCAATAGGCCTTCTCGAGCAGCCGGATGATCTGCTCGCGCTTGTCGTCGTTCTCGGAGGCGAGGATGCCCTCGCCGGCTGTGGCTTGCGCCATTTGAAGCTCCTTTCCTGCGAGTCGGAACCTAGCAGTGGCGTGCAGGACCCTGCCCGCGCGGGCGGAACCTAAACCCGGCGGGGAGCCTCCGATGATCGTCGACTGCGCCCACTACGCGAATGGCAAGCGCCAGCACGAGGGCAAGCTCTCGCTCGACGAGGCGGCGGCCCGCTGTGAACCCGGCGGGCAGGGCGAATTCATCTGGCTCGGTCTGCTCGAGCCGACCGCTGAGGAGCTGCATGAGGTCGCGCGCAAGTTCAATCTCCACGAGCTGGCGGTCGAGGACGCCGAGCGCGCCCACCAGCGGCCCAAGCTCGAGGATTACGACGGCTCCTACTTCATCGTGCTGAAGACCGCCGCCTACGACGAGCAGGCCGAGCAGGTCCATTTCGGCGAGATCCACATCTTCGCCGCCCCTGACTACGTGATTCACGTTCGCCACGGCGAGGGCAGCGAGCTCAGTGCCGCCCGCCAGCGCCTCGAGGCCCGCCCCGAGCTCTTGAAGCTCGGCCCGGCGTCGGTGGTCTGGGCGATCCTCGACAAGGTCGTCGACGACTACAACCCGGTGGTCGAGGGGATCGACGACGACATCGAGGAGGTCGAGGCCCAGGTCTTCGGCCAGGGCGAGCAGCCGACCCAGCGCATCTACTTCCTGCGCCGCGAGGTGATCGAGTTCCACCGCGCCGTGGGGCCGCTGCTGGGCCCGCTGGAGACGCTGGAGACGGGCGGCGTTTCGCGGGCCATCGACGACGAGCTGCGGCGGTTCTTCCGCGACGTCGCCGACCATGCGCGGCGGGTCGACGAGGAGGTCAACTCCCAGCGCGAGCTGCTGGGCAGCGCCCTGGAGGCGAACCTCGCGCTGGTCAGCGTGCGCCAGAACGACGTCATCAAGGAGATCTCCAGCTGGGCGGCGATCATCACCGTGCCGACCTTCATCGCCAGCGTCTACGGGATGAACTTCGAGCACATGCCGGAGCTCAAATGGAGGATCGGCTACCCGCTCTCGCTGGTCGTGATGGCCGTGGCGGTCTTCTTCCTCTACCGCTTCTTCAAGCGGATCGGCTGGCTTCCCAGCCATGACACCGAGCCGATCTGACGGCGCCGGCGCGGCGCTACGCTGATCTCTCGATGATCGCTCCCCTCGGCCACGTGTCGTGGCCGTTCGCACCCCTGGAGGCGCTGCCGCCGCTGATCGCGGCGGTGCTCTACGCCAAGCGCGCCGCGACCCTGGCCGCACGCGGGCGGCCGGTGCCGATCTGGCGCCAGGTCTGCTTCGGCTCCGGCCTGCTGGTGATCGCCTTCGCGACCCTCTCGCCGCTCGGCGACCGGCTCGCCGACGAGCTCGTGCTCGCGCACATGGTCGAGCACCTGCTGATCGGCGACATCGCCGCCCTGCTGCTGGTCCTCGGGCTCACCGGCCCGCTGCTGCAGCCGCTGCTGGGGCTGCCGGTGCTGCGCCACCTGCGGGTCCTGGTCAACCCGTTGGTCGCCTTTCCGATCTGGGCGATCGATCTCTACGCCTGGCATGTCCCCTGGCTCTACGACAAGGCCTACGGCGGTGCCGCCGTGCACGCGCTCGAGCACACGATGTTCATCTTCTGCGGCTGCCTGATGTGGATGGCGCTGCTCGGGCCGCTGCCGCGCCCGGCCTGGTTCACCAACGGCTGGAAGCTCGGCTACGTGTTGGCGGTCCGCTTCACCGGGATCGTCCTCGGCAACGTCTTCATGTGGTCGGGCTCGGTCTTCTATTCGGTCTATGCCCAAGGCGAGGCGCAGCGCGGTCTCTCACCGCTCACCGACCAGAGCGTCGCCGGGGTGATCATGATGGCCGAGGGCACCTTCGTCTCACTGGGGATATTCGCCTGGCTGTTCTTCCGCACCGCCCAGGAGGGAAGCGAGCGCCAGCGCCTGCTCGACCTCGCCCAGGAGCGCGGCATCGTCCTCGACGAGGCGCGCGCGGCGCGCGCGGTCGCGGCGGGCGAGGGGGATCGGCTGGAGCAGCGCCTGCTGACCGGCCACGGCGAGCTTGGCTGAATTGGGTACCGCCGACCGTCTACGGTCTTGGCTGGTCACCGGGCCGCTGGGACGGATCGCGGCGCTGGCGATCGAGCTCGGAGCCGCTCTGGCCCGGGCGACGCGCCGGAACCGCGGCTAGCGATCATCTAGGGTCAGCAAGGTGAAGACATCGGTCACAGAGCTGCCCGACTCGCGGGTCCGGGTCGACGTCGACGTACCGCCTGACGACGTCAATCGCGGCATCAGCCGTGCCGCCCGCGGACTGGCCCGCGACATGCGACTGCCGGGCTTTCGCAAGGGCAAGGCGCCGCCCTCGCTGATCATCCAGCGGGTCGGCCGCGAGGCCGTGCTCGAGCAGGCCCTGCGCGACTCGCTTCCCGAGTGGTACGAGCGGGCTCTGCTCTCCTCCGGGGTCAACCCGGTCGGCGACCCCAACATCGAGGTCACCTCGGTGCCCGATGCCGAGGGGGATCCGCTGAGCTTTCAGTTCGAGGTCGGCGTGCGGCCCCCGGCCGAGCTGGGCGAGTACAAGGGGCTCGAGGTCGGCCGGCCCGAGCCCGACGTCCCCGACGACGTCATCGACGCCGAGCTCGAACGCCTGCGGGAGGGATTCGGACGCCTGGAGACGGTGGACCGGCCCGGCGCCGAAGGTGACTTCCTGCTGGTCGACTTCGTCGGGACGATCGACGGCGAGCCCTTTCAGGGCGGCGAGGCCCACGACGAGCTGCTCGAGCTCGGCTCCGGCAGGCTGATCGAGGGTTTCGAGCAGCAGCTGACGGGCGCCGCCGCCGGCGAACAGCGCGACGTCAAGGTGACCTTCCCCTCCGAGTACAACGCCGAGCAGCTGGCCGGCAAGGATGCGGTCTTCGCGGTCGAGGTCAAGGAGGTGCGCGAGAAGGTGCTGCCGGAGCTCGACGACGAGTTCGCCGCCAGCTCTGGGGGCTTCGACACCCTCGAGGAGCTGCGCGACGACCTGCGCCAGAAGCTGAGCGAGGCGGCCGAGCAGCGGATCGAGGCCGACTTCCGGCTCGCCGCCGTGGATGCCGCAGTCGATGTCTCGACGGTCGAGGTGCCGGACGAGATCCTGACTGCCCGCGCAACCGAGCGCTGGGAGCGGATCGAGCGCCAGATTGCCGCCCAGGGCCTCGACCCGGCCTCCTATCTGCAGATGCAGGGAAAAACGCGCGAGGAGGTGATCGAGGAGTCGAAGTCCGACGCCGAGCGGGAGCTGAAGCGCGAGGCGGTGCTGGGCGCGATCGCCGACGCCGAGCAGTTCGAGATCTCGGAGGCAGAGATGGTCGAGGCGCTGGAGCACACCGCGGAGCACGAGCGGACCAGCCCCGAGAAGCTGCTCGAGCGCCTGCGCAAGGCCGGGCGCGACACCCTGGTCCGCGACGACCTACGGGTGCGCAAGGCGATCGACCTGCTGGCCGAGACGGCGAAGCCGATCCCGGTCGCCCAGGCAGAAGCGCGGGAGCGGCTCTGGACACCGGACAAGGACCGCGCCGAGGCCGGGCCCGGCCCGGGGCTCTGGACCCCGGGCTCGTAACGAACCAGGTGCCGGCCGGACTGTCTTACAGCGATCAAAACGAGATTCGAGAGCGAGAAAAGATGAGCACAACCCAGGAAGCCACATTCGCCGCCGGCTGCTTCTGGCAGGTGGAGATCGATTTCGCCAATACGCCCGGCGTTCTCTCGACCGAGGTCGGCTACACGGGCGGAAGCACGGAGTCGCCGAGCTACGAGGACGTCTGCGGCGGCCGCACCGGCCACGCCGAGGCGGTGCACCTGACCTTCGATCCCGAGCAGGTTTCCTTCGCCGAGCTGGCGGACAAGTTCTTCAGCCTCCACGACCCGACCCAGCTCAACCGCCAAGGCCCGGACTTCGGCCACCAGTACCGCTCGGCGATCTTCTTCCACAGCCCCGAGCAGGAGCGGGAGGCGATCGCGGCCAAGGAGCGGGCCCAGACCGAGCACCGCAGCCAGGTGGTGACCGAGATCGTCCCCGCCGGTCCCTTCTACCGGGCCGAGGACTACCACCAGCGCTATCTGGAAAAGCGCGGGATGGCCAGCTGCCGGGTTCCGAGCGCCGCCGTCTAGGCGGCGGCGCAGGCCCGCCGGCGCCTCCAAGGACGTAATCCGGCTTCTATACACTCGCCGCCGATGAGTCCGCTGGTTCCAATGGTGGTCGAGCAGACGTCGCGAGGCGAACGGGCCTTCGACATCTACTCGCGCCTGCTCAACGAGCGAATCGTCTTCCTCGGCACCCCAGTGACGGAGGACATCGCCAACCTGGTCGTCGCGCAACTGATCCACCTCGAGTCCGACGACCCCGAGAAGGACGTAAGCCTCTACGTCAACTCACCGGGCGGATCGGTCTACGCGGGTCTCGCGATCTACGACACGATGCAGTACATAAAGCCCGACGTGCAGACGATCTGCGTCGGCGTCGCGATGAGCATGGGGGCGCTGCTGCTCGCCGGTGGGGCGGAGGGCAAGCGGATGGCGACCCCGAACTCGAAGATCCTCATCCACCAGGTCTCGGGCGGGTTCCAGGGCCAGGCGACGGATATCGAGATCCACGCGCGCGAGATCATCGACGTCCGCAGCCGCCTCGACCAGATCATCGCCAAGCACACCGGTCAGCCGCTGGAGAAGGTCGCAAAGGACACCGAGCGCGATTACTTCATGAGCGCCGAAGAGGCGGTCGAGTACTCGATCGTCGATCGGATCATCGAAAAGCACTGACGGCCGCCGCATGAGCTGGGGGCGAAGGTGGGGTGTGGTCGCTCTGTGCTGGGCGGTTCTGGTCGTCGTCGCCGGCGCGATCGCCGCCGAAGTCGCCAGCGGCCACCGTCACGGGCAGATCTTTCCGGTCCGCGGGCCGCACTGGCCGCGGGGCCCGGTTGGCGACTTCGGCGCCCCCCGCGACGGCGGCCGCACCCACGAGGGCTACGACATCGTGGCCGCCTGCGGGACCAAGCTCGTCTCGGCTCGGGAGGGAAAGGTGCTCAAACGCGCCTTCGACCCGGTCCTCTACGGCAACTACGTGATCATCCACGCGCGCGGGCTGGGTCGCAACTACTGGTACGCGCATATGCGCAAGCCGGCGATCGTCAAGGTCGGCGAGCTGGTGCGGACCGGGCAGCGGATCGGCAGCGTCGGCAAGACGGGCAACGCCCGCACGGTCGGCTGCCACCTGCACTTCGAGATCCACGTGCATGGCGTGCCGGTCGATCCCCAGCCGGCGCTGCGGCGCTGGGACAGTTTCAGTTAAGTCGCAGTTCGGCAAGGCTGCGCCCATTAGCAGGTACTCGCACGGCCTCGGAGTAATGAGGCCGCAGTAATCAAAGATCCGATTTGGCCGGCGAGTCTTCCCGTTTAAGCTTCGGGGCCCTGGCAGGCCGGTCCGGACCAGCCCTAGGAGGGATCAAGCTGGCACGCCCGACAGACTCGAACGAGCAGCTTCTCTGCAGCTTCTGCGGCAAGTCGCAGCGACAGGTCAAGAAGCTGATCGCCGGACCCGGCGTTTACATCTGCGACGAGTGCATCGATCTCTGTAACGAGATCATCGACGAAGAGCTGACCGCGCCGCCGGTCTTCGAGCTCGAGAACCTGCCCAAGCCGCGCGAGATCTACGAGGTCCTGAACGAGTACGTGGTCGGCCAGGAGACCGCCAAGCGCGCCCTCTCGGTTGCCGTCTACAACCACTACAAGCGGGTCCAGATGTCGTCCAACGGCGACGACGGCGAGGTCGAGCTGCAGAAGTCCAACATCCTTCTGCTCGGGCCGACAGGCTGCGGCAAGACGCTGCTCGCCCAGACGCTTGCCCGGATCCTCAACGTTCCCTTCGCGATCGCCGACGCCACGGCGCTGACCGAAGCCGGCTACGTCGGCGAGGACGTCGAGAACATCCTCTTGAAGCTGATCCAGGCAGCCGACTTCGACGTCAAGAAGGCCGAGTCGGGAATCATCTACATCGACGAGGTCGACAAGATCGCCCGCAAGGCCGATAACCCGTCGATCACCCGCGACGTCTCCGGGGAGGGGGTCCAGCAGGCGCTGCTGAAGATCCTCGAGGGGACGACCGCGTCGGTACCGCCGCAGGGGGGTCGCAAGCACCCCCACCAGGAGTTCCTCACCATCGACACGACGAACATCCTTTTCGTCTGCGGAGGCTCGTTCGGCGAGCTCGACAAGGTGATCGAGAAGCGGATCGGCAACAAGGGAGTCGGATTCGGAGCCGTGATCACCTCGGCCGAGCACGACGACACCGGCGAGCTGTTCGAGAAGGTGCTGCCCGAGGACCTGCTCGACTACGGGTTGATCCCCGAGTTCATCGGCCGGCTCTCGTTTACCGCCGCGATCCACCAGCTCAGCCGTGACGACCTGATCACGATCCTGACCGAGCCGCGAAATGCGCTGACCAAGCAGTTCCAGCGCTTCTTCAAGTTCGACGACATCGAGCTGGTGTTCGCCGAGGACTCGCTGAGCGCGATCGCCGACAAGGCGCTGCAGCGCGAGACCGGCGCCCGCGGGCTGCGCTCGATCCTCGAGGAGACGCTGCTCGACGTCCAGTTCGAGCTGCCCTCGCGGCGCGACGTCACCAAGTGCGTCGTCACCAAGGAAGTGATCGAGCGCGGACTGAAGCCGACGCTCGTCACCGAGGCGGCACCGACCCAGATCGAGCCCGACGAGCTGGCAGAAGAGTCGGCCTAGCGGCAGGCCTAGCGCCGGACGCTGCGCTCGCTGAGGACCTCGGCCGGCATCGGGATCGAGAACAGAAACCCCTGTCCGTACTCGCATCCCATGTCGCGCAGGGCCGCCAGCTGACCGGGCGATTCGACCCCGTTGGCGATCACCCGCAGGTTGTACTCGCGGCCCAGCGTCAGGGCCCTGGCGGCGACCTCGGTGTGGCGCTGGTGGTCGGGGATCCCGGCGACGATGCGGCGGCTGATCTTCAGCGCCGTGGTCGGCAGCGCGGTCAGCTGGTCTACCGGGACCGCGCCGCTGTAGTCGTCGATCGTCAGCCCGACCCCGAGGTCGGCGAGCGCGTTCAGCCGCGCCAGCTGCTCGCCGCTGGTCTCGGCCAGCGCCGTCTCGGAGATCTCGATGCTGAGGCGGCGCCGCTCGACTCCGTTCGCGGTCGCGCAGGCGCTGATCTGGTCGCCGAAGTCGCTCTCGTAGACGTGGTCCTCGGAGAGGTTGAGCGCCACGTTGACGTCGGTCGAGCGGCGCCAGCGGCTCATCTGCTCGAATGCCGTCTCGATCGCCCAGCGCTCGAGGTCGGCGAGGAGGCCGAACTGCCGTGCGATGTCGATGAAGTCGGCCGGGGCGAGGATCTCGTCGCCGTTGCGGGGCCAGCGGGGCAGCGCCTCGACGTCGTGGGCGACGCGGTCGATCAGCGAGACGATCGGCTGGTAGTAGAGGCGCAGGCGCTTGTGCTCGATCGCGAGGCCGAGCTCGGCCGCGAGCGCGTCGGCGCCGGGCTCGGTGTGGTCGAGGGTGCTCATGCTGCCGCCTTGGCCGTCAGCCGGCTGCGCAGGAAAGGGACGACGACGGCGGCGGTGGAATCGGGGTCGTCGGCGAAGGGGAAGTGGCCGCTTGCCTCGAGGATCGTCACCTCGGCGCTGGGGAAAGGCCCCTTGAGGTCATCGATCCGCCTTCGGCCCAGGAACGGGTCGTTGGCGCCCCAGACGATCAAAGCGGGCCGGTCGACCTCGGCCAGGGTCTGCGCCCATCCGGAGGCCGCCGGGTAGGGAAGGTCGGTCGCCCGGTAGAGCCGCAGCACGGCGCGCCGGGTGCCGCGGTCGAAATCGTCGTACATGCGATCGACGAAGGCCGGCGGCATCGCCGGGCCGGCATTCATCGTCTTGCGCCAGCTGCGCCGGTTGGTCAGCGCCATCGTCAGCTCGCCGAGCACCGGCCGGCGCCAGAGCCTTGCCACCCGATGCCAGCGGCCGTGCGCCCAGGTCCCGGTGTTGAACATCACCGCGCTGGCCAGCGCGTCGGGGTGGGCGGCTGCCCAGCAGAATCCGAAGGCGCCGCCGAAATCGTGCAGGACGAGATGGGCCTGCTTGACCCCGAGCTGCTCCAGAGCACCGGCGATGAAGCCGGCGTAGCCCTCGATCGTGTAGTCGAAGTCGTCCGGCTTGTCGGCCCGCCCGAACCCGGGAAGGTCGAAGGCGAGCGCGCGGGCGAAGCCGCCGACCCGGCCGACCAGATCCTCGAAGTCGCGGCCCGAGCCCGGGTTGCCGTGCACGAAGACCACCGCCTCGGAGTCGCCTGCCGGCCCGGCCTCGATCAGGGGCGAGCTGACGCCGGCGACCGAAACCTGCCCGGTTTGCAGCGCTTCCATGACTCGAAACTACCGAGTGCAGCCAGCATTCGTGAACTTCTCGCTGCCTCGCCATGCCGACTCGGCTTCGAAACTAAACTCGCCCGACCGTGCCCGACGATCGCCTCAAGACGCTCGAGGAGAGGACCCGCTACGACCCGGGCAAGGTCGAGCAGCCGATCTTCGAGCAGTGGCTGGAAGCCGGCTACTTCCATCCCCCGGCGGAGGGGACGCCAGATCAGAACTACTCGATCGCGATCCCGCCGCCGAACGTGACCGGCGCCCTGCACATGGGGCACGCGCTCAACGGCTCGATCCAGGACGCGCTGATCCGCATGCAGCGGATGCGCGGCCGCCGCGCGCTCTGGATCCTCGGCACCGACCACGCCGGCATCGCCACCCAGGCGGTGGTCGAGAAGGAGTTGCGGGAGGAGGGAAAGACGCGGCTGGAGATCGGCCGCGAGGCGTTCGTGCAGCGGGTCTGGGAGTGGAAGCAGCGCTACGGCAGCCAGATCGTCGACCAGTACAAGCGCCTCGGCGCCTCCTGCGACTACGAGCGCGAGCGCTTCACCCTCGACGAGGGCTACGTGAAGGCGGTCTACCGGGTCTTCGTCGGCCTCTACGAGAAGGGCTACATCTATCGCGACAACTACATGGTCAATTGGGATCCGGGCACCCGCTCGGCGATCTCCGACCTCGAGGTCGAAAACCGCGAGGTGACCGACACGATGTACGAGATCGACTACCCGCTGCAGGACGGCGAGGGGGCGATCACGGTGGCGACGGTGCGCCCGGAGACGATGCTCGCCGACACCGCGGTGGCGGTGAACCCCGAAGACGACCGCTACCGCGAGCTGGTCGGGCGCGAATGCGTGCTGCCGCTGGTCGGCCGCCGCCTGCCGATCATCGCCGACGACTACATCGATCCCGACTTCGGGACCGGGGCCCTGAAGGTGACGCCCGGCCACGACGTCAACGATTTCGAGATCGGCCGCCGCCACGGGCTCGAGGAGGTGACCGCGATCGGAGAGGACGGCCGCCTGACCGAGGCGGCCGGCGAGTTCGCCGGGCTGGGCGTCGAGGAGGCCCAGAAGGCCGTCGTCGGGGCGCTTCGCGAGCAGGGGCTGATCCGCAGCGAGGAGCCCTACACGCACTCGGTCCCCTTCTCGCACCGCTCCGGGGCCCGGATCGAGCCGCTGATCTCGCTGCAGTGGTTCTGCCGCATGGACGAGCTCGCCAAGCCGGCGATCGACGTCGTCGAGGCCGACCAGGTCAGGTTCGTTCCCGCCCGGCCCTGGAAAGGGGTCTACCTCGACTGGATGGCCGAGCTCCGCCCCTGGTGCGTCTCGCGCCAGCTCTGGTGGGGCCACCGGCTGCCGGTCTGGTACCGCGGCGAGGAGGTCTACGTCGGCGTGTCGCCGCCGCAGGGAGAAGGCTGGGAGCAGGACGAGGACGTCCTCGACACCTGGTTCTCCTCGGCGCTGTGGCCGTTCGCGACCCTCGGCTGGCCCGACGACACCCCCGAGCTGCGCGCTTTCTACCCCACCGATTCGCTGGTCACCGCGCGGGAGATCATCTACCTCTGGGTCGCGCGGATGGTGATGATGGGACTCGAGTTCCCGGGCCAGATCCCCTTCAGCGACGTCTACATCACCTCGGTGATCCAGGCCCGCGACGGGCGGCGGATGTCGAAGAGCCTCGGCACCGGGATCGACCCGGTGCAGGAGATAGAGGTCCACGGCGCCGACGCGCTGCGCTTCGGACTGCTGGCGATGTCCTCGACCCAGGACGTGCGCTACTCCGACGCCAAGGTCCAGCAGGGCCGCGACCTCGCGAACAAACTGTGGAATGCAAGCCGATTGATACTGCTGAATTCTCAGCAGGACCAATCGGCAACCAATGCGCGGCAGGGCCAAGTCCCTGCCGCGGCTACCGGCGGGCTGGGCTTCCTGCCGGCTCGCCCCGAGGACCGCTGGATCGTCTCGCGGCTGCAGCGCGCGATCGCGGCGCTGACCGGCCAGCTGGAGGGCTACGACTTCGCCCACGCCTCGCAGGAGACCTACCGCTTCGTCTGGTCCGAGATGTGCGACTGGTACCTGGAGATCGCCAAGCCGCGTCTCTACGAGGGCGAGGCGGAGGTTTCGGCGACGCTGCTCTGGGTCCTCGAGCAGACCCTGGCCCTGATCCATCCGATCATGCCCTTTGTCAGCGAGGAGATCTGGTCCTACCATCCGGCGCGCGAGGGCCATCTCGCCATGCATCCGTTCCCCGAGGCCGACGACTCGCTCGTCGACCCGGCGGCCGAGGCCGAGGTCGGGTCCGCGATCGAGCTCACGCGCCGGCTGCGCGCCTGGCGCGAGCTGGCCGGTGTGCCGGTCGCCAGCATGCTCAGCGGCCGCCTCGAGGCCGGCGAGCCGCCCGAGTTCGTCGGCCGCCTGGCCCGTTTCGAGTTCTCCCGCGACGGCGGCGACCCCGTCGCCTCGGTGGGGCCGGTGCAGGTACTGGCCAACGATGCGATCGATCCCGAGCTCGTTTACAAACGGATCGGCGCCCGCCGGACTGAACTGCAGGCAGAGGTCGAGCGCGGGGAGCGCAAGCTCGCCAACAAGGGATTCGTCGACAAGGCGCCGCCGGAGGTCGTCGAGGAGGAGCGCCAGAAGCTGGCCAATTACCGCGCCGAGTTGGAGGAGCTCGAGCAATAGGACCGGAAGCCTTCGATCCCGAGGCCTACCTCGACTCGCTGCAGGCGATCGGCTGGCGACTGGGACTGGAGCGGATGCGGAGGCTGACCTCGGTGCTGGGGATGCCCCAGCACCGCTTCGCCTCCGTGCACGTGGTGGGGACCAACGGCAAGTCCTCGGTCGCGCAGATGATCGCCGCGCTGCTGGAGGCGCACGGGGTCAGCGCCGGCAGCTCGCTGTCGCCGCATCTGGAGCGCTGGTCGGAGCGGGTCCGGATCCGCGGACACGAGGTCGACCCGGCGGCCTTCGCCGAGGCGGTGCAGCGCACCGCCGAGGCGGCCGAGGTGGTCGACCGGGCGCTCGAGGCCCCCGACGACGCGGTGACCCAGTTCGAGGCTGCCACCGCGGCCAGTTTCGTCGCCCTCGCCGGCGCCCGGGTCGCCGCGGGCGTGATCGAGGCCGGGCTCGGGGGGCGGCTCGACGCCACCAACGTGATCCCATCGCGGGTCACTGTGCTGACCTCGGTCGGCCTCGACCACACCGAGTGGCTGGGCGAGACCGAGCTCGAGATCGCGGCCGAGAAGCTGGCGGTGCTGCGCGACCACTCGATCCTGGTCACCGGTGCGCTCAGTCCCGAGGTGGATCGCCTGGCGGCGGAGGTCGCGGCCGAGCGCGGCGCCACCCACCTGCGGGCGCCCCCGGACCCGGGCGAGGAGATGAAGCTGCTCGCCCCGGGCCGCTTTCAACGCCGCAATTTCGCCCTTGCAGTGACCGCCGCCGGGGCCTTCCTCGGCGAGGTCGACGCCGCTGCGGTGAGCGAGGTGGCGAAGCGGCTGACGATCCCAGCCCGGCTCGAGGTGGTCGCCGAGCAGCCGCTGACGGTCCTCGACGTCGCCCACAATCCGGACGGCGCCGCCGCCTTGGCCGAGGCTCTGCCCGAGGTCAGCGGAGGGCGGCCGGTCTATGCCTGTCTCGGCATCCTCGCCGACAAGGACGCCGAGGCGATGCTGCGGGCCCTCGGCCCGGCGCTCGCTTACGCCGTCTGCACCGAGCTGCCGGCGGCGAGGCTACTGGCCAGCGGCCGCCCGGGAGCCCATTCGCACCCGGCCGCCGAGCTGCAGGCGATCTGCGAGGAGCTGGGCCTGGAGGCCGAGACCGTCGCCGAGCCGGATGCCGCCCTGGGCCGGGCGCGTGAACTCGCCGCCGAACACGGTGGTGTAGCGCTCGCCGCCGGTTCCCATTACCTTCTGGGAGCGGCATGGACAAAGAGGCACGCTCAGAGCTACTCACGATGATGGGCCTGGTCGCGGCTTCGGTTGCGATCGTGATCCTGGTCTTCTTCGCGATCGGCTATGGCTTCGGGAGGCTTTTCCTCTAGCGGGCGAGCGCGCCCAGGCGGCCGGGAAAGGGCTTTCGCCCCCTCGTGCCGAAGTACACTGGCCCGCTCCCCAGGAGGCAAAGCAGGGGAATAAAGCGCATGCAGCTGGCGATCTTCGGCATCAACAACAGCGGTCTCAACCTGGCTGCCAACCTCTTCGTGACGGCGCTCGTCGTCGTCTGGCTGGCCTTGATCGTCTGGACCTACCTCGACGCCCGGCGGCGGATCAAGGACCCTGTCCTCGTCGCCTGCGCCACCGGTGCTTCGCTGTTTCCCTACATCGGCACCTTCGTCTACTCGATCCTGCGGCCGCCGGAGTTCCTCGACGACGCCAAGGAGCGAGCTCTGGAGATCAGGGCCGCCGAGCTGCGGGTGCGCCAGCTCTCGGAAATGTCGTGCCCGAACTGCCGCTATCCGGTCGAGAAGTCCTACCTGCGCTGCCCCAACTGCCAGCGCCGGCTCAAGGACCCCTGCGAGACCTGCGGCAAGCCGGTCGACCCGCGCTGGGCACTCTGCCCCTATTGCGAGACCGCTCTGCCGGGACGCCAGCGCCAGCCGCCGCGTCGCGAGGCAGCGCCGCCGCGCAAGGGGCGCAGCTCACAGCGCCCGCCGACCCGCCGTACCGCCCCCGCCCAGCGGGCTCCGTCGCCGTCTGCCGGTAAGTCCAAACCGGCACCCGATGGCGGCTCCGGCTCGCCCGAGCCGGCGGAGCGTCCGCGCGCGGCCAGGCGCGGCGAGTAGTGGCCAGGGCCCGCCGGAGCGCCGGCTAGCGGATGTCGCGCACGCTGATCCTCGTCAAGCCGGACGCCTTCGAGCGCGGCCTCACGGGTGAGGTGATCTCGCGTTTCGAACGCAAGGGCCTGCGCCTGGTGGCGCTGAAGCAGGTGCAGATCGACGCCGAGCTCGCCGGCGTTCACTACGAGGAGCACACCGACAAGCCCTTCTTCGGCGAGCTGGTCGAGTTCATAACCCGCGGCCCGCTGGTCGCGATGGTGCTCGAGGGGCCCGAGGCGGTGCCCGCGGCGCGGCAGCTGATCGGGGCGACGAACCCGCTCGAGGCGGCCCCCGGCTCGATCCGCGGCGACTATGCGGTAGAGGTGACGTTCAACCTCGTCCACGGCTCCGACTCCGACGAGTCGGCCGCGCGCGAGATCGGCATCTGGTTCCCGGAGCTCTAGGATCGGTCATCAGCTGAGGGTCGTCCTCGCCTCGCGCTCGCCGCAGCGGCGCCAGCTCATCGAGCGGCTGGGGATCGAGTTCGAAGTCATCCCCACCGACGCCGAAGAGTCGAGCGCCGGGGACCCTGCCACGGCGGTAGCCGCCAACGCGCGCCGCAAGGCGGCGGCGGCACAGCGGGCGGGTGCGCTGGTGATCGGTTGCGACACCGAGGTTGCGATCGAGGGGCGGGTGCTGGGAAAGCCCGCCGACACCGAGCAGGCGCGCGATTACCTGCAGCTGCTCTCGGGGCGCTCACACGAGGTCCTCAGCGGCCTGGCGCTTCTGGGGCCGGCCCCGGACCAGTCCCGGGAGGGGGTGGCGCGGAGCCTGGTCAGCTTCCGCGAGCTGTCGAGCGCTGAGGTCGACCGCTACCTCGCCTCCGGCGAATGGCGCCAGCGGGCCGGCGGATACGCGATCCAGGGGCTCGGCGCGACGCTTGCCGAACGGATCGAGGGAGACCTGTCGAACGTGATCGGGCTGCCGCTGGGGCTGCTTTTGCGGCTTGCGCCCGAGCTTGCTCCCCGATCCTGACCGCAGGCAGGACTGGGCATGAGTTTTCTCGCACTTTGCGGCAAATGGGCGCTACCCAGTCTTCGCTAGACTGGGCCCCGCGTTTCGCCCCCGAATCGCACACCCGGCGAGCGCCAAGGCACCTGTTGGCAGCCGGGCGCGACCCCCAATCCTCCTAAAGGTGTTCATCCAACCCACCTCATGGGCGTACTCAGCTACCTGACCGGGCTCGGCGGCCGCGACATGGCGGTCGATCTCGGCACGGCCAATACGCTCGTTTACGTACGCGGCCGCGGCATCGTGCTCTCCGAGCCGTCGGTTGTCGCGATCGACGCCCGCACCGGCGCCGTCCACGCGGTGGGTCTGGAGGCAAAGCGGATGCTCGGCCGTACCCCGGGCACGATCAGCGCCATCCGCCCGCTCAAGGACGGCGTGATCGCCGATTTCGACATCACCGAGCAGATGCTGCGCCACTTCATCAACAAGGTGCACCAGAACCGCTTCGCGCATCCGCGTGTCGTCGTCTGCGTCCCCTCCGGCGTCACCGGGGTCGAGAAGCGGGCGGTCGAGGAAGCCTGTCTCTCGGCCGGGGCACGTCACGCCTACCTGATCGAGGAGCCGATGGCAGCCGCGATCGGCGCCGGCCTGCCGGTCGCCGAGCCGACCGGCTCGATGATCGTCGATGTCGGCGGCGGCACCAGCGAGGTCGCGGTGATCTCGCTCGGCGGGATCGTCGTCTCGCAGTCGATCCGGATCGGCGGCGACGAGCTCGACGAGGCGATCATCAACTACTGCAAGCACGAGTACAAGCTGATGATCGGGCTGCAGACGGCGGAGGAGGTAAAGCTGGAGGCGGGCTCGGCCTCGCCGCTGGCCGAGGAGGTCCGGGCCGAGATCCGGGGCCGCGACCTCGTATCAGGCCTGCCGCGGACGATTTACCTCACCTCGGAGGAGGTCCGCGGCGCCCTGGAAGAGCCGCTGGGCCAGATCATCGGCGCGGTCAAGGACACTCTCGACCGCACTCCACCAGAGTTGGCGGGCGACATCATGGACCGCGGCATTACCCTGGCGGGTGGCGGTTCGCTGTTGCAGGGACTCGAGCAGCGGCTGCGCGACGAGTGCCAGATGCCGTGTCAGCTTGCCGAGTCGCCGCTGACCTGCGTTGCCGTCGGATCGGGCCTGTCGCTGGAGGAGTTCGAGGCTATCCACCGCGCAAGCAAGAATTCGGGGTCGAAGCAATATCTGTGAACAGCTCAATGAGACTTAGGTTTCCCACGTGTATCGAAAGCAAGTCCGCCGCCGTAGAGCGGTACTGGCGCTTCTCGTACTCAGCTCCTTCGCACTGCTGACCGCAACCTACGGTCAGCAGTCCGGTGGACTGCAGCGAGGTGTGAGCGCCGTCTTCGGCCCCCTCCAGGAGGGTGCTGACCGTGCCCTGAAGCCGGCCCGCGACCTCGTCAACTGGTTCGACGAGACCTTCGCCGCCCGCGGCGACAACAAGCGCCTGCAGGGAGAGGTCGAGCAGCTGCGCACCCGTGTCGCCGCCGGCGACACCGCGCTTTCGGAGAACAACCAGCTGCGAAAGCTGCTGGGGCTGCGGGCCGCCGGCAAGCTGCCGCTCGGCTTCACCCCGGTCACCGGCCGGGTGATCGCCCGTTCGCCGACCGTCTGGTACTCGACTGTCACGATCGACCACGGCAGCGGCGCCGGCGTGCACGTCAACGACCCGGTGATAAACGGCGACGGGCTGGTCGGCCGCGTCACTTCGGTCACCGGCGGCACGGCCCAGGTGACCCTGATCACCGACCACACCAGTGCCGTCTCCTCGAAGGTCGTCCCTTCGGGGATTCAGGGCGTGATCCGGCCCGAGGTCGGAAATCCGGCCGATCTCGTGCTCGACTTCATCGACTCCAGCAAGCATGTGCAGGTGGGCCAGATGGTGGTCACGGCGGGCTGGAAGTCGCGGGGGTTGTCCTCGCTTTATCCCTACGGGATCCCGGTTGGCCGCGTCACCCGGGCGACGGTGGCCGAGCAGGAGGCAAGCCAGCAGGTCCACGTGCGTCCGTTCGCCGACCTGCGCGAGCTCGAGTTCGTCCAGGTCCTGACCAAGGGCGGCGGCGGATGATCGTCACCCCGCGGATCATGATCCGGCTGGTCGCGATCGTCATCGTCGCGGTGCTGCTGCAGCTTTCCTTCTTCTCCCAGGTCGAGCTCTTCCGGGTCAGCCCCGACGTCCTGCCCGCGGTCGTGGTCTCGCTGGGGCTGCTCGGCGGCAGCCTCGCCGGGGCGGTGACCGGCTTCTCGGTCGGCCTGCTGGTCGACTGCCTGCTGGTCGAGACCCTCGGCGCCACCTCGATGGTGCTGCTCTCGGTCGGCTATCTGGCCGGGCTGTACCGCGAACGCTTCGACATCACCAACTCGCTGATCCCGCCGCTTCTCTGCATGGCGCTGACCCTGGTCGCCGAGCTCTCATTCGCGGCCCTGCAGCTGATGCTGGGGGTCGATGCCCCGATCAGCCCGCTCGTGGTCCGCGACATCGCGATCAAGAGCATCGATGCGTTCTTCCTCGGGATCCCGATCTACATCGGCATCCGCCGCATCCTGCGCCCGGCCCTGATCGAGGACCGCGCGGTGCGCCGGCGCGCCCAACCGAAGATGATTGGCGCCTAGCCGATGTACCTGCGAAACGACGACCGGCGGCCGACGATGAGCTCCGGCTTCGCCCTGCGGGTTGCGATCATTGGCGGCGCGGCGCTGGTCATGTTTGCGGTGATCTTCTTCCGCCTCTGGTACCTGCAGGTGCTTTCGGGCAACAAGTACCTGGCCGAGGCGAACAACAACCGCATCCGCGAGATCCGGGTCACGGCCCCGCGCGGCGACATCCTCGACCGCAACGGCAAGGTGCTGGTCGAGAACCGCACCAGCCTCGCCCTGCAGGTCAACCCGCAGAAGCTTCCCGCCGACACCGCTGAGCGCCGCGCCGAGCTGACCCGGCTCGGTCACGCGGCCGGCCTCCCGCTGCGCCGCATGCGACGCGAGATGGCGCAGCAGCTGAAGATCTCGCGCAGCGCCCCGGTGACCCTGCAGCGCGACGTCGACTACGACCTCGTCTACTTCCTGCAGGAGCACCAGAACAATTTCCCCGGCGTCGCCGTGCAGCGGGTCTTCGTGCGCCGCTATCCGCACGGCACCCTTGGCGCACACCTGTTCGGAAACGTCGGCGAGATCGATCAGGCCGAGCTCAAGGAGCCGCGCTACAAGGGCCTGCGGCCCGGCGACCAGATCGGCCAGGACGGCGTCGAGGACACCTATGACCGCTACCTGCGCGGCCGTGATGGCAAGACCAGGGTCCAGGTCGACTCGCTCGGCCGGCCGACTCCGGGGGGCCAGCTCAGCGCAGTGGCGCCGAAGCCGGGCGACAACCTGCAGCTCAGCATCGACTCCGGGGTTCAGTCCGCCGGCGAGGCGGGCCTTGCGGCCCGCGGCCTGCCCGGCGCCTTCGTCGCGATGGACATCCGCAACGGCCAGGTGCTCGGCCTCGGCTCTAATCCGACCTTCGATCCCTCGGTCTTCACGAAGCCGATCACCCAGTCCCAGTACCACCAGCTGACCTCGACCGCGACTGAGGCCCCGCTCACCGACCGCGCGATCCGCGGCCTCTATCCGACCGGCTCGACCTTCAAGCCGATCACCGCGATGGCGGCGCTTAATGGCGGCGTGATCACTCCCTCGACGCCGATCACCGACCCCGGCGGGCTGACGGTCGGCGGGATCACCTTCCACAACGCAGGCGGCGGCTCCTATGGAACGCTCTCGCTGCCGAGCGCCCTGCAGGTCTCCGACGACGTCTTCTTCTACACCCTAGGGCTGCGCATGAACGGCACCACCCAGCTGCAGAAGTGGGCCCACAAGTTGGGTATCGGGCAGCCGACCGGGATCGACCTGCCGGGCGAGTCCAGCGGCCTGCTGCCGACCCCTGCCTGGCGCAACCGCCTCTATCGCAAGCACCTCACCGACCGGCCCTGGACGGTGGGCGACAACATCAACCTCGCGGTCGGCCAGGGCGACGTCCAGGTCGACCCGCTGCAGCTCGCCGACGCCTACGCGACGATCGGCAACGGCGGCACGATGGTGCGCCCCCACGTCGGTCTGCAGGTGGTCGATACCGCCGGTCGCGTCGTCCAGGAGCTCAACCCGCCGCCGCGCCGGCACGTCAAAGTCAACCCCCAGTACCGCAGCGCGATCCTCGGCGGCCTGCACATGGCGGCGCAGAGCCCGGGCGGGACCTCCTACGCCGTCTTCGGCGGCTTCCCGGTGCCGGTGGCGGGCAAGACCGGTACCGCGCAGCGCACGGGCCAGGCGGACCAGAGCTGGTACTCGGTGCTCGCCCCATATCCGAACCCGAGGATCGTCGTCACCGTGACCGTCGAGCGCGGCGGCTTCGGCGTCGACTCGGCAGCGCCGATCGCCGAGCAGATCCTCTCGCAGTACTTCCACGCCAAGGCGCACGCCGTCGGCGGCGCCAACGGGGGTAGTCAGTACTGATGCACGCGACGGCGACAAGGCGCGCCCGCATGGCGCCGTTCAGCTCCCGGCCCGGGATCTTCGAACGGCTCGGGATCCCCTACATGGACCCGCTGCTGCTGCTCGCCGGCGTCGGGCTGATCGGCTTCTCGATCTTCACCCTCGCCGAAGCCACCCTGCACGACGTCCCCGGCTCGCCCTACTACTACGTCGAGCGCCAGAGCATCTACGCCGGCGCCGGCCTGCTCGGCCTCTTCGCGCTGACCCAGATCGACTACTCGCGCTTCCGCGAGCTGCGGGTCGGCATCTACTCGATGATGGTCGCCAGCATCTCGCTCGTCTTCCTCTTCGGCGCCGCCGCCCGAGGCTCGCGGCGCGCCTTCAACCTTCCCTTCTTCAACTTCCAGCCGGCCGAGCTGGGCAAGGTTCTGCTGGTTCTTGCCCTGGCCGGCTTCGTGATCGACGGCGCCAGACGCGGTTCGCCGCGTCAGCGGACGGCCCGCTATTTGCTTCTCGGGCTTGCACCCGCGGCGCTCGTCTTCCTCCAACCCGACCTCGGCACCTCGTTGGTGCTTGGGGTCGTGACCCTCTCGGTGATGTTTCTCGCCGGAATCCGCTGGAGCCACTTCGTGGCGATCACGGCGGGCCTGGCGATCATGGTCACCGGGGTGCTCGTCGTTGCGCCGGCGCTTGGAACGCCGGTCCTGCACGGCTACCAGGAGCAGCGGCTGACGTCGTTTCTCCATCCCAGCCAGGATCCACGCAACGCGGGCTACCAGCAGAAGCAGGCCACGATCGCCATCGGCTCCGGGGAGAAGACCGGGCGCGGCAATCAGGCCACACAGACGCGGCTCGACTTCGTCCCCGAAAGGACCACGGACTTCATCTTCGCCGTGATCGGGGAGCGCTTCGGCTTCCTCGGAGCCGCGTTCGTCCTATCCCTGTTTGCCCTGCTCATCTGGCGGGCGCTGCGGATCGTGACGCTCTCGAAGAACTTGTACGGAACCCTGGTCGCAGGCGGCATCACAGCGATGCTGATGTTCCAGGTCTTCGTCAATGTCGGGATGAGTCTCGGGATCATGCCGATCACGGGAATCCCGCTGCCGTTGATGAGCTACGGAGGTTCCTCCGTGCTTGCCACCTTCCTGGCCCTCGGCATATTGCAGAGCGTTCACATGCAGGCGCAGCTCAGCCAGAAGAGCAGGGAGTACTTCTGAACTTCTGACAACTGAACTGAGCTGAGGTAAATGAAAAAGACAATCCTGGTTTCCGCCGACAACGGCGAGACGCGGGTCGCTGTCCTCGAGGCAAAGACCAAAGATTCAAAGCCGGAGGTGGCCGAGCTCTATGTGGAGCGCCGCGGCCGTCGTTCGATAGTCGGCAACATCTACAAGGGCAAGGTCGACAACGTGCTTCCGGGCATGGAGGCGGCCTTCGTCGACATCGGCCTGGAGCGCAACGGCTTCCTCCACGTCGACGAGATCATGCTGCCCGGCGGCGAGGCGGCGCCGAAGCGCGGCCGCGGCCGCGGGCGGCGCATCAACGAGCTGCTGAAGTCTGGGCAGGAGATCAACGTCCAGGTAGTCAAGGACCCCCTGAAGACCAAGGGCGCACGGCTGTCGATGAATCTCTCGATCGCCGGCCGCTACCTGGTCTACGCGCCGCAGGGAAGCGGCGTCGGCGTCAGCCGGCGGCTCGCCGACGGCGAGCGCGAGCGGCTGCGCAAGATGGTCGACCGTACCTACAAGGGGCCGGGCGGGCTGATCGTCCGCACCGCCGCGCACGGGGCCAAGAAGGCCGACTTCGTGCGCGAGATCGACTACCTGCACAAGCTCAACGACGTGCTCGACAAGCGCGCCAAGGGCGTCAAGGCTCCGGCCCTGGTCTTCCAGGAGGCCGACCTTTCGGTGCGGGTCCTGCGCGACGTCTTCCTGAGCGACTTCGAGAAGGCGGTGATCGACAACGAGAAGCAGTACGACCGGGTGACCAAGTTCTTCGAGCGCACCGCTCCGGAGCTGGTCAACGGGGTCGAGCTCTACAAGGACCGCAAGCCCCTGTTCGAGAAGTGGGACGTCGAGAAGGCGATCACCTCGACCCTGAGCCGGCGCGTCGACCTGCCCTCGGGCGGCTATCTGATGATCGACTACGCCGAGGCACTGACCGTGATCGACGTCAACAGCGGCAGCTTCACCGGCCGCGGCAAGGGCGGCCTGGAGGAGACGATCACCCGCGTCAACACCGAGGCCGCCGACGAGGTCGTGCGGCAGCTGCGGATGCGCGACATCGGCGGGATCATCGTCATCGACTTCATCGACATGGCCCGCAGCCGCAACCGCGAGAAGGTGCTGAAGACGCTGCGCAAGGCGCTCGACGCCGACAAGTCGAAGAGCTACGTGGTCGAGGTCTCGCCGCTGGGCCTGGTCGAGATGACGCGCCAGAACGTCACCGACGGCGTGCGCGAGATCCTCACCGTGCGCTGCCCGACCTGCGACGGTGAGGGCGTCGTCCTCTCCGAGGAGACGGTGGCGCTGGAGGGCCTGCGCAAGCTGCGCGACGTGATCGCCGACGACGGCAAGCACGACGCCTACCTGATCCGGGTCCATCCCAAGGTCGCGGCGGAGCTGATCGAGCCCCAGAGCGGCCTCTCGGATCTGGAGAAGGAGTCCGGCAAGCAGTTTCACTTCGAGGGCGGCGAGGCGCTGCCGATCGAGACTTTCGAGGTGGTCGAGTCCGGCAGCCGCGAGCAGATCGAGGAGCGGGCGCTGCCGTTCAAGGTCGGCGAGGAGGTGCTGGTGACGATCGAGGAGCCGCACATGTACAACGCCGACGACGCGATCGCCCGCGTCGACTCCTACATCGTCAGCGTCACCGGGGGCGGCCGCTTCGTCGGCGAGCGCAAGCTGGTCCGGATCGAGCGCGTCGAGCGCGCCGCGGCGGTCGCATCGCTGCCCGGGGTCGAGCCCTCGGCCGACGGTGCCGGCGAGGAGGAAAAGGAGGACGACGGGCTAGAATCCTCCGCCTCCGGCGGTCGCAGGCGCCGCCGCGGTCGCAGAGGCGGTCGCGGACGCTCGCGCGCCGGCTCGAACGAGAACTAGGGAGATACCCCCATGTACGCGATCGTCGAAAGCGGAGGCAAGCAGTACAAGGTCGAGAAGGGCGAGTCCCTGCTCCTCGACCGCCTGCCCGCGAAGGAGGGGGACGTGGTCGACCTGCGGGCGGTGATGTTCCGCGACGGCGAGGTGGTCACCGACAAGGCCGAGCTGGAGAAGGTCAAGGTCGAGGCGACGGTGGCCGAGCACCTGCGTGGCCCGAAGATCAGGATCTTCAAGTACAAGGCCAAGAAGGGCTACCGGCGCCGGGCGGGGCACCGCTCGGAGCTGACCCGGGTCGAGATCACCGACCTGAAGCAGCTCACCCGCAAGCCCGCGGCGCGCAAGCCGCAGCCAAAGGCGGAGCCGAAGGCGGAGGCCAAGGCCGAGACCGCGGCCAAGCCGGCGACCCGCAAGCCCGCGACCCGCAAGCCGGCGGCGAAGAAGCCCGCCGCAAAGAAGCCCGCCGCCAAGAAGCCGGCGACCCGCAAGCCCGCGACCCGCAAGAAGGAGGGCTCCAGTGGCTCATAAGAAAGGCCTCGGCTCGAGCCGCAACGGCCGTGACTCGAACCCGAAGATGCTCGGCGTCAAGATCTTCGCCGGCCAGAAGGTCTCCGGCGGCGAGATCATCGTGCGCCAGCGCGGAACTCGCTTCCGGCCCGGAGACGGCACCGGCCTCGGGCGCGACCACACGATCTTCGCCACCCGCCCCGGCGTGGTCCAGTTCCGCCCCAAGGGCAAGGGCAAGCTGGTCTCGGTCGACGGCGAGTAGCGCCAGCTCCTCGCCGGGCCTAGAAGTCGCGGCGCCCGGCGATCGACTGCAGGCGCTCGGGCCGGGTCAGCTCGTAGACCGCGATCCGATTGCCGCCCGGCGTGTCGACGTTGCGGATCGGTCCGGGGGGAATCCCGAACTCCTCGCTGACGGCGCAACCGCGCTCGCGTAATAGCGCGGCGGCCGAATCGAGATCGTTAACCCGGTAGACGAGGATCGGGCGCTCGCCCTCGAGGTGGGCCGCGAACAGCAGCGGCGGACCGCCGGAGCCGAGCTCGACCATCGCCACGCGGGTCCCGAAGCGCTCGATCGTGAACACGATCTCGGCTCCGAAGGCCTGCTCGAAGTGGCGGACGTCCGCCGCCGGATCGGCGCTTGGCATGTAGACGAAGTCGAGGGACTGAAACATCAATTGCGGCCCCTCCGGGGCCTGACCAGCCAGTGCGTCGACACTTCGTGTCGCCGCCCATCAACACTTGTCAACCTTTCGCCAATGTACGACCGCGCCAGAATCCAGGTCGAGGCCGGGGGCGGCGGCAACGGCTGCGTCAGCTTCCGCCGCGAAGCCCACGTGCCCAAGGGCGGCCCCGACGGCGGCGACGGCGGCCACGGAGGCGACGTGGTCCTGGTCTGCGATCCATCGCTGCGCGACCTGGTGTCGCTGCGACGCCAAGCCCATGTGCGCGCCCAGCGCGGCCGCCACGGCCAGGGCAAGGACCGGCACGGGGCGCGCGGGGAGGACGCGATCGTCCGCGTTCCGCCGGGCACCCAGGCGAACGCCAGCGACGGCAGCCAGATCGACCTCGTGGCCGAGGGCCAGCGGGCGGTCGTCGCCCGGGGAGGGCGGGGCGGTCACGGCAACAAGCGCTTCGCGACATCGACCCGGCAGACGCCGCGCTTTGCCGAGCGCGGCACGGCCGGCGAGAAGGGTTGGATCGAGCTGCGGCTGAAGCTGCTCGCCGACGCCGGGCTGGTCGGGCTGCCGAACGCCGGCAAGTCCTCGCTGCTCGGCCGGCTCACCCGGGCCGCCCCGAAGGTCGCCGACTATCCCTTCACGACCGTCGAGCCGGTGCTGGGGACGATCGACGGCGACGACCGCCAGGTCGTCCTGGCCGACATCCCCGGGCTGATCGAGGGGGCGGCCGCCGGGGCCGGGCTCGGGCACGAGTTCCTCGCCCATGTCGAGCGCTGCGCGATGCTGCTGCACCTGGTCGAGGTCGCGCCCGTGGAGGGTGATCCGGAGGCCAACTACGAAGCGGTGCGGGCCGAATTGGACTCCTACGGCGCCGGCCTCTCGCAGCTGCCGGAGCTGGTCGTGCTCTCGAAGCGCGATCTGGTCCCGGCCTCCGAGGCCGAGCAGATGCGGCGCCAGTGGGCGGACCGGCTCGGAGACCGGGTCACCGGGGTGCTGGCCGTCTCGTCGGCCACCGGCGAGGGCCTCGGGGAGCTGCGGGCGGCGGTCCTGACCCTGATCCCGCAGCGCGCAGTCGAAGCGACGGCGGCGCCGCAGGCGGCCGCCCCCGGCTTCGAGGCCGAGCATCGCGTCTACCGCCCGGCGGGCGAGGGCGGCTACCGGATCGAGCGCGAGGACGAGGGCGCCTACCGGGTCGAGGGGCGCGGGGTGGAGGTGCTCTTCGAGCGCCACGACCTCGCCAACGCCGAGGCGCTCGCCTACCTGGAGCAGCGGCTGGCTGAGATGGGGGTCCTGGCCGCCCTGCGCGACGCCGGCTTCGAGCCCGGCGACGAGGTGCGGATCGGCGGGCACGAGTTCGAGCTTTACCCAGGTAATTAGCCGCCTCCCGCGAACCTATCGGCAGCAATGTCACGCACCGATCTGGACTCCAACGACGACCCCGAAGTGCGTGCGGCCGGAGGGGTCCTGCTGCGCCAGGGAGCCGGCCGGATCGAGGTCGCGGTGATCCACCGCCCCAAGTACGGGGACTGGTCGCTGCCGAAGGGAAAGCTCGACGGCGATGAGAACTTCGAGCAGGCGGCGCTGCGTGAGGTCAGGGAGGAGACCGGGATGGAAGCCGAGCTGGGGCCGGAGCTGAGCCCGGTCAGCTACCGCGACCGCAAGGGGCGCACGAAGCTGGTCCGCTACTGGCTGATGCGGCCGACCGGAGGCGGCTTCGAGCCCGGAAGCGAAGTCGACGAGCTGCGCTGGCTGGACGCCGAGGATGCCCAGCGCCAGCTCAGCTACGAGCACGACGCGGCGCTGGTCCGCGAAGCACTCGACGCCGATTAGCTGTCACGGCTGACCCCGCTATCTCGTCTTAGAGGTGAACGACGAGAAAGGAGTCAGCATGAGGATTTTCGTCGCCGGCGCCACTGGAGCGCTTGGAAAGCAGCTTGTCCCGCAGCTGGTCGCCAAGGGCCACCGGGTGGTGGGAATGACCCGTTCGGAGTCGAAGCGAGATCTGATCCGGGATCTGGGCGCCGAGCCCGCCGTCGCCGACGCGCTCGACCCCGATGCAGTCGGCCGCGCCGTTGCCGAGGCCGACCCCGAGGTCGTCGTGCATCAGCTCACGGCGATGCCCGGTTCGCCCGACTTCCGCCACATCGAGCGCGCCTTCGCGCCCACCAACCGGCTCCGCACCGAGGGCACCGATCACCTCCTGGCCGCTGCTCGTGCGGTTGGAGCCAGGCGCGTCGTCGCCCAGAGCTATGCGGGCTGGCCCTTCGCCCGCAGCGGCGGGATGGTCAAGACCGAGACCGACCCCCTCGATCCCGATCCACCGGCGGCGATGCGCTCGACGCTCGACGCGATCCGCTACGTGGAGCGCGTCGTGACGCGAAGCAGATTGGACCGAGGGGGTCGTCCTGCGCTACGGAGGTTTCTACGGACCTGGAACCTCGTTGGCGCTGGAGCCGGATGGAGAGATGGTCGAGGCGCTGCGCCGGCGCAAGTTCCCGCTCGTCGGTGATGCGGGCGGCTTTTGGTCGTTCGTCCAGATCGCCGACGCCGCGGCGGCCACCGTTGCCGTGGTCGAGGGCGCCGGGCGCGGTATCTACAACGTTGTCGACGACGAGCCGGCGCCGGTCTCGGAGTGGCTGCCGGCCGTGGCCGCCGCGGTCGACGCCAAACCTCCCCGGCACGTTCCGGCCTGGCTGGCGCGCCTGCTCGCCGGTAAGGCCGGTGTCGTCATGATGACCGAGGTGCGTGGGGCATCGAATACGAAGGCGAAGCGGGAGTTGGGCTGGCAGCCCCGCTTTGCGAGTTGGCGTCAGGGATTTGTCGAAGGCCTGCGCTGAGCGATGGCCGATCCGGAGGCAATCGAGGAGCTGCGGCGGAGCGGCTTCGCGATCGCCTACCGGATGCTCGGCGGTGTCGGCGAGGCCGAGGACGTCGTCCAGGAGGCGCTCCTCCGCCTCCATCAGGCCGAAAAGGAGGGTGAGCAGATCGCCTCGCCGCGGTCCTTCCTCGCAACCGTGGTCACCCGGCTGGCGATCGACCACCTGCGTTCCGCCCGCGTACGGCGCGAGACCTATATCGGCGATTGGCTGCCGGAGCCATTGCTGACCGATCCCGACACTGGTCCTGCCGCAAGCGCCGAGATGGCCGACTCGCTCTCGACCGCGTTCCTGGTCTTGCTGGAGAGTCTTTCGCCAGAGCAGCGCGCCGTCTTCCTGCTCCACGACGTCTTCGACTACCCCTACGGCGAGATCGCCGCGATCATCGACGTCAACGAAGCCAACGCCCGCCAGCTCGCGACCCGCGCGAGGGGCAAGGTCGAGGAGGGAAGGCCGCGCTTCGAAGCCTCGCGCGAGCAGCGCGACGAGCTCGCGCGGCGCTTCTTCGCCGCCGCCCAGGAGGGCGATCTCGAGGGCCTGCAATCGCTGCTCGCCGACGACGTCGTGCTGCAGGGCGACGGCGGCGGCAAGGCACCGGCTCTGGCGCGGGCCCTGCACGGCAGCCTCCGGGTCGCGCGCACACTCCTGGCCTGGGTGCGGGCGGGCAAGCGGATCGCCGGATACAGGCTGCGCCCAGCCGAGGTCAACGGACAGCCCGGGGCGCTCGGGGTCGACTCCGAGGGGAGGGTGATCAACGTCTTTTCGCTCGAGATCGCCGACGGCAGGATCCAGGCGGTGCGCTCGGTCGTCAATCCGGACAAGCTGGCCCATCTCGGGCAACTGGCCGCCGACCCGGATCGTGGCGGAAACTAGCCCGGCTCACCGCCATACTCAGCGCCATGACGGTGGTCGTGAAACTGGGCTCTTCGATCGTCGCCGCCGAGGACGGCGAGCTGCGCAGCGACGTCCTCGACCGCGTCTGCGCCCAGGTCGCGCAGCTCGAGAAGGACGGCGAGCAGGTCGTGATGGTCACCTCGGGGGCGATCGCCCGCGGCATGCGGCTGCTCGAGCTCGGTCAGCGCCCGCGGGCGATGGACGAGCTGCAGGCCGCGTCGGCGGTCGGGCAGGGCGATCTCTTCCGCGCCTACGAACGGCGCCTGGCCGAGCAGGGGGTGCGCTCGGCGCAGGTGCTGCTGACCGCGTCGGACGTCGCCGCCCGGACCAACTACCTCAATGCCCGCCAGACCCTGCGGCGGCTGCTCGACTGGGGGGTGGTGCCGGTGGTGAACGAGAACGACACCACCGCCACCGACGAGATCAGCTTCGGCGACAACGACTTCCTCTCGGCCCAGGTCGCGATCCTGCTCGACGCGCGGCTGCTCGTCCTGCTGACCGACATCGAGGGACTGCACAGCGCCGACCCGCGCCGCGATCCCTCCGCCGAGCTGGTCTCCGAGGTTGCCGACTTCGCCGAGCTGCGCGGCTACGAGATCGGCGACGGCACATCGCCCTTCGGCCTCGGGGGCATGCGCAGCAAGGTCGCCGCGGCCGAGATGGGAAGCGAGTCGGGGATCCGGGCGGTGATCTGCGACGGCACCGCCGCCGGCACCCTGTCCGCCGCCGCCGCCGGGGAGCGGGTGGGAACGCAGTTCCCCGCCAAGCCGACCCGGACCTCGAGCTTCAAGCTCTGGCTTCGCTACGCAAAGCCCGCCCGCGGGCAGCTCGGAGTCGACGCCGGCGCGGCCCGGGTGCTGCGCGAGAGCGGCAGCAGCCTGCTGCCGGTCGGGATCACCGACGTGCAGGGCAGCTTCGAAGCCGGCGAGGCGGTCGAGGTCGTCGTCGACGGCGAGGTGGTCGGCAAGGGGATCAGCAACTACTCGGCCCAGGAGATGCGCCGGATCCAGGGTCTGAACAGCAGCCAGGTCCGCGAGCTGATGCCGCACGCGGCCGAGGAGGCCGTGCACCGCGACAACTTCGTTCTCGCGTAGCTCGGGTTCATGAATTACTTGCGGCGGCCTACGGCCGCCTGACATTGCATCTGCCGCTCCACTTCGTTTCGCGGCTACCCTCTCTGCGATGGCCACCACCGTCAGAACCGTCGCCGCGAGCTGCGCCGCCGCCAAGGCGGCGTCGCGCCTGCTCGCCACCGCCTCCACCGAGGCCAAGAATGCTGCCCTGACGCGGGCCGCCGAGCTGCTCGACGAGCGTGCCGACGAGGTGCTGGAGGCAAACGCCGCCGACCTCGCCGACGACCGCGCCGCCGGGCTCAGCAGCTCGCTGCGCGACCGCCTCACCCTCGACGAGGAGCGGGTGCGGGCGATGGCCCAGGGCGTGCGCGAGATCATCGCGCTGCCCGACCCGGTCGGCGAGGAGATCGAGACCCGCACGATCGCCAGCGGCATCGAGCTGCGCCGGGTACGGGTTCCGCTCGGGGTCGTGGCGGTCGTCTACGAAGCGCGCCCGAATGTGACCGTCGATTGCGCGGCGCTGACGATAAAGAGCGGCAACGCGATCGTGCTGCGCGGCTCCAGCTACGCCGAGCGCTCGAACGGCGCCCTGGCGGCGATCGTCCGCGACGCGCTCGCCGACGCCGGGCTGCCCGAGGACGGGGTCGTGATCCTGCCCGGGGGCGATCACGGCGACCTGCTCGAACTCGCCACCCAGGACGATCTGGTCGACCTGCTGATCCCGCGCGGCGGCGAGGGGCTGAAGGCGGCCCTGAAGGAGGTCGCCACGGTGCCGGTGATCTACGCCGCGGCGGGCAACTGCCACGTCTACGTCCACGCCGACGCCGACCTCGAGATGGCGCGGAAGATCGCCTACGACGCCAAGGTCGACCGTCCCGGGGTCTGCAACTCGGCCGAGACGCTGCTCGTCAACGCGACCGCCGCGCCGGCCTTTCTCCCCGCCGTCCTGGCCGACCTGAGCGATGCCGGCGTCGAGCTGGTGGGCGACGAGCGGACACGCGAGAACGCGGGGGGGACCCCGATCGGCCAGGCCGCGGCCGAGGACTGGGACACCGAGTACCTGGACATGAAGATGGCGGTGGCGGTCGTCGACTCCGAGCAGGAGGCGATCGATCACATCAACCGTCACGGCACCGGCCACTCGGAGGCGATCGTCACCTCCAGCGATCAGGCGGCGGCGGAGTTCACCGAGGGCGTCGACGCGGCGGCCGTCTACGTCAACGCCTCGACCCGCTTCACCGACGGCTTCGAGTACGGGATGGGGGCCGAGATCGGCAACTCGACCCAGAAGCTTCACGCGCGCGGGCCGGTCGGCCTGCGCGAGCTGACCACCTACAAGTACATCGCCCGCGGGAACGGGCAGACCCGTGGCTGATCGGGCCGCCGGGTCAGCCACGAGGGGGTAGAGGTCCGGTCGCTTCGGTCGGCGTGCTCGGGTCGGCGTTCAACCCGCCGCATTTGGGGCACCTCGCGCTTGCCCAGGAGGCGATCTGGCAGCTCGGGCTGGAGCGGGTCCTGTTCGTGCCCACCGGCCAGGCGCCGCACAAGCGGATCCTCGACGACCCCGGCGCCGAGCTGCGGCTGGCGATGACGCGGCTGGCCGCAACCGACGACGAGCGCTTCGTCGTCTCGACGGTCGAGATCGACCGCGAGGGCCCCTCGTATACCTACGAGACCCTGCAGGCCCTGGCCGAGCAGGGCGAGAAGGGGCTGGTCTTCGTGATGGGGGCCGACGCAGCGCTGGGCCTCGAGAGCTGGCGCAATCCCGAGCGGGTGGTCGAGCTGGCGCGGCTGGCGATCGCCCGGCGCTCCGGTGTCTCGGAGACCGAGGTGGCCGCGGTCCTGCGCAGCCTCGATGCCGAGAACCGGGCCGAGATGCTGGAGATGCCCGAGTTCGGGATCTCCTCCTCGGCGGCCCGCGAGAGGGCGAAGGAGGGCCGTCCGCTGCGCTACATCGTCCCCGAGCAGGTGGGGCGGTTCATCGAGGAGCGGGGGGTCTACTCGCGCTGATGGAGACCGAGGCACTGGCCCGCAGGCTGGCCGAGCTGGCCGATTCCAAGGGGGCGACCGAGATCGTCGCCCTTGACATGCGCGGGCTCGTCTCCTACACCGACTTCCTGATCATCGTCAGTGCCCGCAACGAGCGCCAGGCGGGGGCGATCGGCGACGAGGTGGCGCTGAGGCTGAAGCGCGACGAGAGCCTGCTGGCGCGCCAGGAGGGCGGGCCGGCGGCGGGTTGGCTGGTGCTCGACTACCTCGATTGCGTGCTTCACGTCTTCACCCCCGAGGCACGCGACCGCTACCGCCTCGACCAGCTCTGGTCCGACGCGCCGCGGCTCGAGCTCGGGCTGCCGGGCGAGGGACTGGAGAGCCGCGCCGCCCCTGCGTGAGTCGTGCCTGGGGACGCGGCTGCGAACAGGTGTTCGGGTTCGCGCCGGATGTAACGAAATAGCGTCCGACCACGGCCCTAGCTTGCCGCTCATGGGTAGCTTCCGGAGGGCTTTCCTCGGCTACCGGCGCGCTGATGTCGATGCGGCCGTGAGCTTCCGGGATCAGCGGATCAGCCAGCTCGAGCGAGAGACCTACGGTCTCTCGCAGACGGTCGTCGGCCGCGAGCGCGAGCTCCAGGGCCTGCGCGAGGGGCTGGCGGAGGCCAATCAGCGCCACGAGCGCAGCCTCGCGGCCCTGCAGACGGTCGCGATGAGGATCGAGGAGATCCAGGCTCAGGCGCGGGGGCAGGCGACGCGGATCCGCATGAAGGCGCTTGCCGACGCGGTTCAGATCAGCCAGAGGGTGCAGGAGATCGCCGACCGAGTCGCGCTCGAGCCCGCCCCGCCGGCGACCCAAGCGCCGGCGGCCAACGGCGGCGATCCGCTCGCCAATGGCAGCGGTGAGGCCCGCACGGCGCCGGAGCTCTTCGAGGGCCTGGTCGAGGTCGAGATCGGGCCCCTGGGCGACTTCTCGCAGCTGGTCGGCTTCGAGGACGCGGCGGAGAGGATCGGCGCCACCTCGGAGATCTCGATCCGCAAGTTCTCCGAGGGCCGGGCGACGCTGTCGATGCGCCTCGACGAGCCGATCGAGCTGCTGCGCGAGCTCGAGGAGCGGGCGCCGATGGAATTCCGCGTCCGCCGCCAGGACGGCGGCCGCGTCGTCCTCGACCTAGACGACGACGCCGAAGCGGCCTAGGCCGCCACTCCCGAACGCTCGGCGCGCAGGATCGCCAGCCCCGGAAGCTCGGGGATCGTCTTGCGCCGCGGCGCCTCGAAGCCGCTCGCGGCGAGCCAGTCGCCGACCTCGTCGGCGGTGTAGGTGTCGGCTCCGGAGGTGAGGTGGAAGAAGAGGCCGAGCATGCTGCTGGTGTCGGGCTGCTTGCCGGGCGGGCGGTCGAAGAGGTCGAGGACGCAGAGCGGCGCCCCCGGGCGCAACGACTCGCCGACCCGCTCGAACAGGCTGCGCGCCTGCTCGGGCGAGAGGTGGTGGACGATGTTGAAGCACAGCGCGCCGTCGTGGGGGCCGCCGAGGTCGGCCTCGAACATGTCGCCCTCGAGGTAGGTGACCCGGTCCGACATCCCCGCCTCGGCGACGATCTCGCGGCCGATGCGGGCGCTGCCCGGAAGGTCGACGATCGTCGATCGCAGCTTCGGGTGGCGGCGGCAGAGGGCCATCGAGAACTCGCCATGGCCGCCGGCGACGTCGAGAAGCGAGGTCGCGCCCTGGGCCAGTCCGACGACCTTGGCGACGTGGTCGCTGGAGAGGCGGGCCAGCTGATACTGGCCGGTGATGTAGGTGGCCCAGTAGGGGTCGTCGGGCGGGCGGTCGTGCATCTCGACCGAGCGCCCGTCGCGGACCAGGTCCTCGAGCCCCTGCCACCACTCCCAGTAGTGGTGGTTGTCGGCGATGAAGCCGCCGACGTATTCGTCCGAAGCCGGATCGACCCACTTGCGGCTGCGCCGGGTCAGCTCGTAGCGGTCGCCTGAGACCAGCTTCACCGTCCCGGTCACGCAGAGGGCGTCGAGCAGCCGCCGCGTCCCCTCGTCGCGCAGCCCGAGCTTCTGCGCCAGCTCGGCCGCGGTCGCCGGCCCCGCGGCGAGCTCGCGGAAGATCCCCAGCCGCTGGCCGGCCTGCACCGTGCGGGCGGTCGGCATCCCGAACATCGAGAGGCCGACCGGGACCGGCACCTTGTTCAGCAGCACCCCGATCCGCTCCAGCGCTCCGTCGTAGCTGATCCCGATCCGCACGGGTCGCGAGGCTAACAAGCCCAAGACATCTAAAATCGTTGGCCGCTGGGGCTGTAGCTCAGCTGGAAGAGCGTCGCGCTGGCAGCGCGAAGGTCAGGGGTTCGAGTCCCCTCAGCTCCATTTCCCAGACCGGCGGCGCCTCCCCGGGGGGAAACCCCTATTTCGGCCCAGCGCCTCAATCGGGGCACGGTGCCTGCCGATGCTCCCTCATGAGCGTCAACCAGTACGCCCTCGCTCAGGGGCTGCGCGACACCCGCGGCACCTTCGAGGCCTGGCAGCGCAAGGGCTGGTCGGTTCTCTGGGGCTGGGGCGCGTTGAGCCTGGCCATCGCCTGCTCGCTGCTGATCGCGACCTGGCTGGTCGCGATGGTCATGACCCCCGATGTCTCGCCGATCACCCTGCCCGGCGTCACCCGCCCGGTCGATCTATCCGACTTCCTGCGCCTGCTGCTGCGCAACGGCACCGTCCTCGCCTTCCACGCGACCGCCTGCGTGGCCGGCTTCATGGCCGGGGCTTCGATGCCGATCGCGGCCGAGAGCCGCACCGGGTTCTCGCGCTGGGTCCACGTCAAGGCCGGCGAGCTGGCGATCGCCTTCGTGATCGGCGTGACCCTGTTCTCGCTCTCGATCCAGGCCCTGACGCTCGGGTTTCAGGCCTCGACGGTCGCCTACCACCTCCACGTCGGCGACGGGCTGCTGATCGTCAGCGTCCTGCCGCAGGCGGTGCTCGAGCTGACGGCGGTATTCCTGCCCCTGGCGGCCTGGATCCTGGCCAGCCGCAGGGGGGAGTGGAACCAGCTGCTGGCGGCCACTTTCGTCACCGTCGCGATCGCGGTGCCGATGATCCTCGTGGCGGCGCTGGTCGAGATCACCGTCTGGCCGCAGCTGCTGATCGCGATCTCGCCCCGGGTCTGATCGCGGGGGTTAGGGCCCCGGGTAGACATAAATCCGTAACGGTCAACTTGTCCGATCCGGTAGCCGTTAGTTGACACTTACGTAAGTCTATGCTTAACTAACGGCGATGGCAGCCGCTACTTCACCAGCGATCGAAGCCGCGGTGCGGGCTATCGCCGAGCCGCGCCGGCGCCAGATCCTGCGCCTCGTCCGCGACGGCGAGCTGAGCGCCGGCGAGATCGCTTCGAAGTTCGAGGTGACTCGGCCGGCGGTGTCTCAGCACCTGACGGTGCTTCGCGACGCCGGGTTGCTCAGCGAACGGCGCGACGGCACCCGCCGCCTCTATCGGGCCGATCCCACCGGAATGGCCGGCCTTCGCGCCTTCTTCGAGGACTTCTGGCCCGACCGGCTCCAGCGCCTGAAGCTGGCCGCCGAGCTCGAGCAGCAACGACGAGATTCCCCAAAACGAAAGAGAGGCAAAGGTGCCAAGCGCAGAAACCGCCGCGATCGTCGAGCGTGAGATCCGAATCGCGGCAAACCCCGAGACCGTCTTCGACTTCTTCGTCGACCCCGACCGGATGATCCAGTGGATGGGCCGCGAGGCCGAGCTCGACCCGCGTCCCGGCGGGACCTTCCGGGTCGATCTCAACGGCCGGCACGTCAGCCGCGGCGAGTATGTCGAGGTCGATCGCCCCAACCGGGTCGTGTTCACGTTCGGCTGGGAAGGCGGCACCAGCATCGTCGAGCCCGGCGCCAGCACCGTCGAGGTGAGCTTCGAGGCCGACGGCGACGGCACCCTGATGCGTTTCCAGCACCGGTTGCCGGAGGAGTCGCGCGACTCGCACGGCGAGGGCTGGGACCACTACCTGGCGCGGCTGGTCACGGCCGCCGGCGGCGGCGACCCCGGCTCCGACCCGTGGGCCGACCCCAGCCAGGCCGGCAGCTGAACGGCGAATACTGAAACAAGAGAACCGAGAGAAAGGAAAGACGATGGCGAATCCGACCAAGTGGTTCGAGGTCGCCGGCAAGGACCGGCAGGCGCTGAAGGACTTCTATGCGGGCCTGTTCGGCTGGCAGATGACCGACTCCGAGGAAATGCCGTACTCGATGGTCGCCGCCGGCGAAGGCGGGATCCCGGGCGGGATTGGCGCCGCACCGGAGGACCATCCCGGACATGTCACCTTTTACGTGCAGGTCGACGACGTCGAGGCGGGGCTCGCAAAGGCCGAGTCGCTGGGAGGCAGCCGGGCGATGGGCCCGATCGAGCTGCCGGGCGGCGGCAAGATCGCCCTATTCGGCGACCCGGAGGGGCATCAGATCGGGCTGATGTCGGCGATGGACGGTGGGACGAACGGCGCCGCTGCGGGCAGCCCTACCGTCCACTTCGAGGTGCTCGGCTCCGATCAGGCGGCGCTTCTGTCCTTCTACACCGACCTGTTCGGGTGGAAAGCGACCGACATCCCGAGCGCCAGCGGTGACGCCTACGCGCTCGTAGAGGCCGAGGAGGGCGGGATCGCCGGTGGCATCGGGGCGGCCCGCGACGGCATCGAGGGGCACGTCACCTTCTACGTCGGCGTCGACGACCTCGAGGCCGCGCTCGACAAGGCGGAGTCCCTCGGCGGCACCAAGCTGACCGCGCCGATGGACATCCCCAACGGACAGATCGCCCACTTCGCCGATCCCGAGGGCCATGTGATCGGGATCGCCACCAGCGACGAGTAGGAGACGGCTAGGCGGCGGCGCGCGGCTGCTCGTGCGCCGCCGCCAGCGCCGACTCGAGCGCCGGCCGCTGCCGAGCCGCGGCCCGGCGGAAGCAGCGCCAGGGCGCGCCGGAGAAGCCGAGGTTGGCGACGGTGGCGAAGCCTTCCTCGTCCTCGCGCAGGGCGAGCAGCAGGTGGGCGACGCGATCGCCGCCCGGCAGGTCATCGGCCTCCGCGACCCGGACGCAGAAGGAGAAGATCCGCCGCCCGCCCGGGCGCATCAGAAGCGCTCCGCGCTCGCCCAGCAGCCAGACGCCGAGCCGGCCCTGCTGCAGCGCCAGTCCCGTCCTCTGCATCAGCTCGCGCTCGCGGTGCCCGAGCAGGTCGCCGAGCAGGCCGAGGGCGACCCGCTCGGCCGGCGGGCTGCCCTCTCCCGCGGGCCCCGGAGCGTCAAGCGGCACGACCGAGCTCACGGCCCGCCCCGCCTGCAGACGGCAGATGAAGACGGCATGCGCGGCGAGGATCAGGGCGACCGGGAAGAGCCAGAGATCCAATGCCAGCACCGCGCCGGCGGGAGCGCCGAAGGCGACTACGACCCCGCAGGTCCACAGGGTCCAGCGGCGGCCGTCTCGCTGCAACGTCCGCTCGCTCGCCGGCTCGCGCCAATGCAGCCGCCGGGCCTCGACCAGGCCCTCGCCCTGGACCGCAGCGGCAGTCGCCGCCTCGGCCACCGGGGCTAGCCGCCGGCGATCTGGCGCCGCATCACGACCAGCTCGGCGTCGAGCGGCAGCTCGCGCACCACCTCTGCCTCGCCCTCGCCGCTGACGCTGGCGATCATTCCCAGCTCGCGCTCGCGCGCGAAAGCCTCGAGCGCCCGCCGTTGACCGTCGCTGTCCTCGGCCGTCCATTCGGCGAGGATCGTGTGACCGCTGCTGTCGAGCCTGATGAGTCGCGACATCCGAGCCTCCTTGTTCGCGCGGCTTTCACGTACCGGGCCATGGTACGCCTGGGTGATCGCGATAATCGCCCGATGAGTGCGAGCAGCTACGACCCGCAGGCGATCGAGCGCCGCTGGCAGCAGGTCTGGGAGAAGGAGCGGACATGGCACGTCCCGAACCCGGGTCAGCCCGGCTTCGACGCCTCAAAGGACAAGTACTACGTGCTCGAGATGCTGCCCTACCCGTCCGGCGAGCCGCACGTCGGGCACCTGAAGAACTACGCCCTCGGCGACGCCCTGGCGCACTTCCGGCGCCGCAACGGCCTGCAGGTGATCCACCCGATGGGCTACGACTCCTTCGGTCTGCCGGCTGAGAACAACGCGATCAAGACCGGGGTCCACCCCCGGGCGGCAACTGAGGCTTCGATCGCCTCCTACAGCGAGCAGTTCCGCGCCTGGGGGATCTCGATCGACTGGGACCGCGAGGTCTCCAGCCACGACCCCGCCTACTACCGCTGGACCCAGTGGCTGTTCCTGCGTTTCTTCGAGCGCGGCCTGGCCTACCGCGACGAAGCTCCGGTGCAATGGTGTCCCAAGGACGCGACCGTGCTGGCCAACGAGCAGGTGATCGACGGCCGCTGCGAGCGCTGCGGAACGCCGGTCGAGAGCCGCAAGCTCGAGCAGTGGTTCTTCCGCATCACCGAATACGCCGATCGGCTGCTTGCCGACCTCGACTCGATCGACTGGCCCGAGCACGTGAAGATCATGCAGCGAAACTGGATCGGGCGCTCGGAGGGCGCCGAGGTCGTCTTTCGCTGCGAGGAGCTGGGAATCGACTTCCCGGTCTTCACCACCCGCCCCGACACCCTCTTCGGGGCCACCTTCTTCGTCCTCGCCCCCGAGCACCCCGAGCTTGAGCGGCTCGCGGCCGGCACAGAGGTCGAGTCGGAGGTGCGGGATTACGTCAACCGGGCCCTGCGCGAGTCGGTCGAGCAGCGCAGTGCCGAGGATCGCGAGAAGACCGGCGTCGCGCTCGGGCGCACGGTCACCAACCCGGTAAACGGCGAGCAGATCCCGATGTTCGTCAGCGACTACGTGCTGATGGACTACGGGACTGGCGCCGTGATGGCCGTCCCGGCGCACGACCAGCGCGACTTCGAGTTCGCGCAGGCGTTCGAGCTGCCGATCCGCCAGGTCGTCGAGCCGGCCGAAGGCGAGGTGCCGGACGACGCGGCTTACCTGGAGCACAGCGAGAACGAGCGCCTGGTCAACTCGGGTCGCTTCGACGGCACGCCGGCCGACGAGGCGATCGGCGCGATCACCGCCTGGCTCGAGGAGGAGGGCCGCGGCACCGCGGCGGTCAATTACCGGCTCCGCGACTGGCTGCTCTCGCGCCAGCGCTACTGGGGCTGCCCGATTCCGATCGTCTACTGCGAGAAGTGCGGGATCGTCCCCGTCCCTGACGACCGCCTGCCGGTCGAGCTGCCTGAGATCGAGGACTACGCCCCCAGGGGCCGCAGCCCGCTCGCCGCGGCCGAGGACTGGGTCGTCACCGAGTGCCCGCAGTGCGGCGGCCCGGCGCGGCGCGAGACCGACACGATGGACACCTTCGTCGATTCGTCCTGGTACTTCCTTCGCTACCTCGACCCCCAGAACCGCGAGCGCGCCTGGGAACCCGAGGCCGCCTCCTACTGGATGCCGGTCGACCAGTACATCGGCGGCGTCGAGCACGCGATCCTGCACCTGATGTACGCGCGCTTCTTCGTCAAGGCGCTCGCCGACATGAAGCTGCTCGACGTCCAGGAGCCCTTCGCGAGGCTGTTCACGCAGGGGATGATCACCCGTGACGGAGCCAAGATGTCCTCCTCCAAGGGCAACACGGTCAGCGCCGTCGAGACCGTGAGGCGCTTCGGCGCCGACACCGCCCGCACCTACGTCTGCTTCCTTGGGCCGCCAGAGAAGAGCGCCGACTGGGTGGATGAAGGGGTGACCGGGGTAAACCGCTTCCTGGCCCGCCTCTGGCGGCTTGCCGAAGAGGTCGCCGGGCGGACCTCGGCGGGCACCGAGACGCAGTCCGCCGACGGCGAAGCCGCCGCGCTGCTGGCCAAGGCACACTGGGCGATCAGCCGTTCGACCGCCAGCTTCGAGCGCGGCTTTCACTTCAACACCGCGATCGCGGCGGTGATGGAGCTCGTCAACGATGCCTACCGCTACAAGGACGGCCTCTACGGAGATCCGGCCGGCGAGGCGGCGCTGCGTTTCGCGACCGAGACCGCCGGCTCGCTGATCTTCCCCTTCGCCCCCCATCTCGGCTCCGAGGTGTACGAGCGCCTGACCGGCGAGCGGGTCTGGGAACAGCCCTGGCCGCAGCCCGATCCCGCCTTCCTGGAATCCGACGTCGTCACCTACGTCGTCCAGGTCAACGGCAGGCTGCGCGACCGGATCGAGGTCGCAAGCGACGCCCCCGAGGAAGAGGTCCTGCGCCTGGCCCGCGAGAGCGAGAAGGTGCGGGCCCACTTCGACGGCAAGGCGGTCGTGAAGGAGATTTTCGTGCCGGGCAAGCTCGTAAACCTCGTGGTGCGCTAGGCGTTTCATTCCGTTTACGTGCTCGAAGTCTGGTAGAAGTCCCAGCGTGCTTGTCAGGCGGCTCAGCGAGGCGTCGGTGGAGGAATGGCACCGGCTTCGGTCGCATGTCCTCATGGATGCCGGGGAGATGGGGTCCCGAAACATGTCGGTGACCTGGCTCGAGGTCCCGGCCGGCGTCGAGCAGACACTGCACTCCGACGAGGAGGCCGAACAGGTCTATGTGGTCGTCCGCGGCGACGGCAAGATGACCGTGGCGGGCGACACCGGAGACGTCGGCGAGGGGGACCTGATCCTCGTCCCTCCCGCGACCGATCACTCGATCTCCAACTCCGGCGATGGCGAGCTGGCCTGCATCTCGATCCAGTCGCCGCCCGTCGCCGTCGCCGAGCTCTACGGCCGCCAGATGGCCGAAGTCAGCGGCTACGACGAAGACGACGACGAGTAGGCCGCGGCCTCCGAGCTTGCGGGTGATGCGGTGATCCGCCGCCGCGCCGTGATCACGGGAGAGGTCCAGGGCGTCTTCTTCCGCGATACCGCCCGCCGCGAGGCAGAGTCCCGCGCTGTCGCGGGCTGGGTCGCCAACCGCCCCGACGGCGCCGTGGAGGCCGTCTTCGAGGGCGAGCAGGATTCGGTCGAGGCAATACTGGAGTTCTGCCGTCGCGGGCCCGGCAGGGCGAGGGTGGAGGCGATCGCGATCACAGAGGAGGAGCCCGAGGGTCTGAGCGGCTTCGAGGTCCGCTAGCCGATCGGTGGCGGCGCCGGCGGGCGCTTTTCGCGCCCGCCGAGCCGCTCGGCCGGGAAGATCGAGAAGCTGCCCTGGGCGGAGGCCAGCAGGCGCCCGTCCTCGTGGCGAACGTCGCTGCGAAGCACCGCGACCCGGTCGTTGCGGCGGTCGAGCGTCGTGGTGCAGATCACGTCGCCCTCGCGGGCGGTCTGCACGTAATTGATCGAGATCGAGATCGTCGCGATCCGCTCGCCGCTGTTGCGCTGCATCCAGAGGGTCGAGCCCATGCAGTAGTCGACCATCGCGAAGGTGACCGGCCCGGCCAACAGTCCGGCGGAGTTGATGTGGTCGGGACGGATCGTCAGCCGCACCCGGTCCTCGGCCTCCCAGCGGAGCCCGAGCCAGTTGGTCAGATCGTCGATCCCGCCCCGCTCGGCCATCGGCGGCAGCCTATTCGGCGCCCCCTCGGTGTGTAAGCGGCGACGGAATCGGCGGCGCCTGCGCGTTACCCGCGCGAGAGGGGCCCCGATGATCGGTGCATGGGCGAGCTCTCGCGCTCCCAGATCGTCGTCTACGGCGCCATCGCGGTGGCCCTGCTGCTGGTCGGCGCGAGGGCGATCGGCCAGGGGGGCGGCGAGGCGAGCAGCGCCTTCGGCTCCGCGTCCGCGAGCCACGGCTCCAGCGGCTTCGGAGTCAGCGAGGAGGGCGGCCGCGACGTCGTCGTCGACGTCGCCGGGGCGGTCCGCAGGCCCGGCGTCTACCGGCTGCCAGCGGGGGCGCGCGTCACCGATGCCGTGCAGCGGGCCGGAGGCGGCAGTGGCAGCGCCGCGCTCGAGCAGATCAACCTCGCGGCACGGCTCGGAGACGGGCAGCAGATCGTCGTTCCCGAGCGGCTGCCCGGCGGGGCCGCGGCGGCGACCGCGAGCGCAAGCCCCGGCGACGGGCCGATCAGCCTCGGCAGCGCGACCGCCGATCAGCTGGACACGATCGAGGGTATCGGGCCGGTCACCGCTCAGGACATCATCGGCTTCCGCGATCAGAAGGGCGGGCTGTCGTCGATCGAGCAGCTCGACCAGATCAGCGGCATCGGCCCGGCGACGATGGAGGCGCTGCGCAAACGGCTCCAGCCCTGAGCGCCGGCTGGCGCTTCGCGGCGCTCGGCGGGGCCGCGGCGGGCCTGGCGATCTCACCGCTGGCCGAGACGGCGGGTGGGGGCGATGCGGTCGCCGGGCTGCTCGGCTGTGTGGGCGTCCTGGCGCTGACCAGGCCGCGCCGGGGCGCGGGGGCGGTCTGGCTCGGCCTGTTGGCCCTGAGCTGCGCCTGTCTCGGCCTGCTGGCCGGGGCGGCCCGCCTGCGCGCGATCGACCGCGGCGCCCTTTCCGCAGCATCTGGCAGCCGTCTCGATGTGCGCGGCTACGTGGCCGCGGTTCCCCGCCGCAGCTCCGGCGAGGTCAGGGTCCGGGTCGATACCAGGACCGGGCGCCTGGAGATCGAGGCTCCGGAGCCGGTTGCCGACCTGCCGGTCGGGGCCGAGGTCAGCGCCGCCGGCACGCTTCGGCCGCCGCCCCCATGGCTGCGGTCGAACCTGCGCCTGCACGGGATCGAGCGGGTACTGCAGGCGCCGCGGATCGAGCTCACCGGCGGCAGGCGCGGCGGCCTCGCGGGCAGGGTCGACGCGATGCGCTCGCGGGCCGAGGCCGCGCTCGGGCGCGGGATGCCCGCAGAGCAGGCCGCTCTGGCGCGAGGATTCGTGCTCGGCGAGGACGACCGCATCCCGGCCGGGACGACGCAGGCGTTTCAGCGCAGCGGACTCGCCCATCACCTTGCGGTCAGCGGCGAGAACATCGTCCTGCTCGCGGTGCTCGCGGCCCCGCTGCTGGCGGCGCTGGGGATCGGCCTGCGGGCGCGACTGCTCTGGCTGCTCGTGCTGATCGCGATCTACGTCCCGCTGGCCGGCGGCGGTGCCTCGATACAGCGCGCCGGCGTGATGGGAGCGGCGGCGATCGTCGCCACGCTGGCGGGGCGGCCGGCGTCGCGTACCTACGCGCTGCTGCTCGCGGTCGCCGCGACCCTGGCGCTGAACCCGCGCGCCAGCTCCGACGTCGGCTGGCAGCTGAGCTTTGCCGCCGTCGCCGGCATCTTCGTCCTCGGGGCGCCGCTGCGCGACCTGCTGCTGGCGCGATCGGCCGGGCGGGGCGGCTGGCGGCGGGCGCTCGCCGACGGCGTCGCGGTGACGATTGCCGCCACCCTGGCCACGGCGCCGCTGATGGCCCACCACTTCGAGGCCCTCTCGGTCACCTCGCTGCTGGCCAACGTACTGGCGCTGCCCGCGGTGGCGCCGGCGATGTGGCTGGGGATGATCGTCGCCGCGCTTGGCCAGGCGCCGGCGATTCCGGTCCAGCCGCTGAACTGGCTCAACTCGCTGCTGCTGGCCTACATCGGCCAGGTCGCCCGCTGGCTCGGCGGCCCGAGCTGGACCCGGGTGGGCCTGCCGCTGTCGAGCTGGGCGAGCGTCGCCGCCGCCTACGCGGCGATCCTCGCCCTCGCGCTTGCGCTGCGGCGCTGGGTGGCGGCCCGCGGCGGCCTGGTGGCGCTGCCGCGGCTGAGCCGGCGGCGGCTGCAGCGGCTGGGGCTGGCCGCGGCGCTGCTCGCGGCGGCGCTGCTCTGGGCCGGGCTCGCCGGGGGCGCAACCCGTCCGGCCCCGGCGCGGGGTCTGCGGATCTCCGTCATCGACGTCGGTCAGGGCGACTCGATCCTGCTCCAGCCCGACGACGGGGAGCCGCTGCTCGTCGACGGCGGGCCGCCAGGGGACGACCTGAGCGAGAAGCTCTCCGGCCTTGGCGTCGACTCGCTGGCAGCCGCCGTCGTCACCCACGACCAGTCAGACCACGCCGGCGGCATCGAGCAGCTGCTCGGCTCGTTTCCGGTCCATCGCCTCGTCTATTCGGTCCTCGGCCCACGGCTGCTTGCCGCCGCGCGCGCCGCCGGCGCCGTTCCGACCAGGGTCGCCGAGGGCGGGGAGCTGCGCTCGGGATCGCTGCGGCTGGAGGTGTTGTGGCCGCCGCGCGAGCTGCTGGCCGGCCCTACACCGGCCGACCCGAACACCGAATGCGTCGTCCTGCTCGCCCGCTGGCGCCGCTTCGAGATGCTGCTGACCGCGGACGCCGAGGCCGAGGCGGTGCCGGTCGACCCGGGCCCGGTCGACGTTCTCAAGGTCGCCCACCACGGCAGCGCCGACGCGGGGCTCGGGGACCTTCTCGATCGCGCGGCGCCGCAACTGGCGGTGATCTCGGTCGGCGAGGGCAATCCCTTCGGACATCCGGATCCCGCCACCCTGGCGACCCTTGCCGCCCACCACGTCGCGGTGCTGCGAACCGACATCGACGGCACGGTGAGCATCGACGTCAGGGGCTCGGGATTCGTCGTCGGGCGGCCGTGAGGGCGGGGCGGAAGGTAAGCAAGCGCTCACATTGGCCGGTTTTGCGGGCCTGCTCAGGCACGGATGGCGGCAGGCGCCGCGATTCGTGCCAGAATCGTCAACTGGCGTATCCGCTTGGTTGCGATCGGGCGGTGCCAGGGAAGGTGCGTGAATAAAGTTCTCCCGACGACAGCTGGGCTGGTGGTGGAGTCAGAACTGGAGAAAGTCCCGTTTTCTGCTCCGCGCGGGTGCCGTTTCGGCGGTGCTGCTCATCTGCGCCGTCGCCTCCGCCCTGCTGCTCGGTGACTACGCCGGCTTCAGCGGCTGGCCGAACGCGCTGACCGCCGACGGCGGCACGAACGCGGGCTCGGCCTCGGTGAAGACGTCGCGGAGCAAGGCACAGGCCCAGCGCCGCGGCAGCCGCTTCCTCAACCTCGGTGGCGGCGGGCTTCCGTTCGCCGGCGCGACAACGACGATTCCGCTCCCGCTGCCGGGGGTGGCCCCGGCCGGGCCGGCGCTGTTCACCGGCAACCCGGGAGGCGGCAACGGCGGCCCAGGCAACGGCGGACCCGGCAATGGCGGCCCAAACGGCAACGGCGGTGGACCTCCGGGCGGCACCGTGACCGGCCCGGGAGCGGGGGGCGTCGGAACCCCCGAGGGTCCCGTTAGTCCGGGCACCCCCCAAACGCCTCAGCAGCCGCCGAGCGGCGGCTCCGGCGGCGGCCAGCCAGCCGGGCCCACCCCCGGCGGCACGAACCCGCCGCCCAGCGAGAATCCGGGCGGAAAGGGGGACGGCGGCGACATGAGCGGCGGCTGCGACAGCGGCGGCAATGCGAAGGCCTTCGCCAGCCCCACGAGCCAGACTTCGACCTACTCGGCTGACCAGCCGGCTGCGGCGGACGAGTCCGGCGACGGCTATCAGAGCTCCGACGACCCGGCTGCGGCCGACGACCCGGCCCCGGCCGACAAGGGCTACGACGGCGCCGGTGAGGCAGCTGGACCGCAGCCGGCGATTTCCCAGCAGACGCAGTCGGTCAGCCAGGATCCGGTCGATCCGCCGCAGGATCCCGCCGCCGCGGACAGTGCTCTGGACGCTGGGCCCACCCAGTAGTCGTTAGCCAGAGACCACCCAGTTTTCATGAGGCGGTGGCTGAGGCCTCGGACGTTTGTCCTACCCGCAATCGGGTTTTGGGCGCGCCGGCCCTCATCAGCAGGCAGGGAGTGGGCGATGAAGAAGGTGAGTCTGGCGGATGTTCACCTTCTTCCGAAACCCGATTGCAGCGACGGCGCGGGTTCGCGCGATGCCCGATCACTTCGATCGCGCCCGGCTCGCCACGGTCGCGGTGCTTGGCGCCTTCGCCCTTCTGGCGCTCGCCTTCGTCATGCATCTCGCGGCCACCGCGGTGCCGCTGCCGCTCGGCGGCAACTCCGGCCAGGGCCAGGTGCTGACCACCTCTGATCACGCTTCCGGCAGCCATGCCGCCGGCGGCTCGAGGACGACGGCCGGTTCGGCCGGCGCCTCGACGGGGTCGGGTGCGAATGGCGCTGCCACGGCGAACGGTTCCACCGGCTCCGGCAAGAGCGGCGCCCAGCCCGGCTCCGCGGGCGCCCCGGTCAACTCCAGCCCCGGGGGCCGCCAGGTCGACGTCTCGATCGGCAACGGCAGCGCCGGCCAGACCGCCGGCACTCCCTCCGCCCCGGCCCCGACGGCACCGAGCTCGGGAACCTCGGCCGGCACCGGGACCGGGACCAGCGGTACGGGCAGCGGCACCGGGTCGATCCCGAGCGGCGGCGACGGGAGCGGCCTTCCCGGTGACACTCCACCCAGCTCCGGCTCCAGCAACGGCCACGGCGGCCCGGCCACGGTCCCGATCGCCCCGGCGCCCGGACACGGGGCTTCCTCCACGGGGACCAGCTCGACCAGCGCAACCGCGGCCAGCGGGAAGGTCTTCGGACACAGCAGCTCCTTCGGGCACAGCAGCTCCAGCGTCGTGACCGGACACAGCAGCTCCAGCGTCACGACGCCATCGACCCAGACTGTCGCGGTCGCCTCGTCGCCATCGGGGAAGCCGAAGGGCTTTTCTGGCTGGCACCAGAAGTAAGCCCGCGCCGGGCGCCTGACTAGACTCGAACCCGTGGCGGAGATGAAGCCCGTCTATCTGGTCGCGGGCAGCGACGAGGCGAAGATCGCCGCCACTCGCCGCCGGCTGCGAGCCCGCGCCGAGGGCGAAGGCGGGGCCGCCGCGCTGCAGTCCTTCGAGCCCCCCGAGGGCCGTGGCGCCCCGGCTGCCGAGGCGCTGATCGCGGCGATCCCGGCGCTCTCGCTGACTGCGTCGCGCCGCTATCTCCTCGCCGACCACGTCGAGCGCTGGGGCGAGGGCGACCGCCGGGCGGTGATCGAGGCGCTTTCGGAACTGCCGGAGGACCTCACGGTCGTCCTCATCGTCCACGGCAAGCCCGTGGCGGCGCTCGCCAAGGCCGTCCGCGACGCGGGCGGTGAGGTCCTGGCCTTCGAGGCTCCGCGCCAGCGCGACCTGCCGCGGCGGCTGGCCGCGGAGGCACAGGAGCGCGGCTTCCGGCTCGACCCCCTGGCAGCCCGCCTGCTCGTTCAGCGAATGGGCGCCGACCCCCTGCGGCTCTCCAATGAGCTTGACCGGCTGGCCCTCTGGGCCGGCGATGGCGGCGAGGTCGGTGCGGCCGACCTCGAGGCGATGGTCAGCGACACCTCGGAGGCCGCCGTCTGGGCGCTTTCCGATGCCCTGCTGGAAGGCGACGCCGAGACCGCGTTGGCGATCTCCGAGCGCCTGCTGGCCCAGGGCGAGAACGTCACCGGCCTCGTCTACGGGCTCGCTTCGCGGCTTCGCAAGGCGACGGCGGCACTCGAGCGCCTCGAGGCCGGCGAGCCACCGAAGCAGGTCGAGTCCGAGCTCGGAATGCACCCCTATGCCGCCAAGCAGCTTCTCGCGCGGCTGCGCGACTGCTCGCCGGAGCAGCTGCGCGACGCGACCGCGGCGCTGGCCGACCTCGAGGTTTGGTGCCGCGGCGGAGCCGAGTACGGCGACGAGCTGGCGCTGACCCTGGCGGTGCGCCGGGCCGCCGGCGTGCCGGGCTAGGCAACCCTGGTCGTTTGCCGGCGCGTTGCGCGCCGGCACTGGCATGTCAGGCGGCGAAGCCGCCGCAGATCATTTGGAGGCGAGCTTCGAGGCCCGAGCCTTCTTGCGGGCGGCGTTGCGGGAGTGGATGGCGCCCTTCTGGGCCGCCTTGTCGATCCGCGAGACCAGGGCCCGATGCTCCTGCGCGACGGCTTCTGAGTCGCTCTCCGTGGCTGCCTTCTCGAGCCGGCGGAAGTGGGTCTTGACGGCCCCGACCAGACGCCTGTTCTCGGCATGCTCGCGCGCCGTTCTTAAGATCCGCTTCTTCTGTGAGGCTATGTTGGCCATCTTCGGAGCGCCGAGCCGGGGGCGACCGGTCTCGAGCGGCCGCCGACTATAGCGATGCCCACTCCTCCGGCACCCGACAGCCCCGACCCGGCAGACCGCGAGGCTGCGCTCGACGCAGCCGAGCGGCGGGCGGAGGCATTCGACCCCGGCGAGGAGCCCGGCGGGCTGCCGGCGCCGGGTGAGCACGCGGGCCGCCTGGCCCGCTCGACCGCGTTCTTCTCGCTCGCCACCGCGGCCTCGCGGATCGCCGGCCTGGTGCGCGAGGTCGTCGCCGCCAGCTACTTCGGCGTCCGCGGGCCGATGTCGGCCTTCACCGTCGCCTTCCAGGTCCCGAACCTGGTCCGCAGCCTGTTCGCCGACGCCGCCCTGCAGCCGGCCTTCGTGCCGGTCTTCACCGAGCAGCTGGAGAAGGGCAACACCCGCGAGGCCTTCCGCCTGGCCTCGGCACTGCTGTTCGTGGTGACGATGGTGCTGGGAGCGATCACCGCGATCTTCGTGCTCGTCGCGCCGATCGTGATGCCGCTCTTCGCCCCCGGTCTGAAGGGGGAGATCCGCGACCTGATGGTCGTCCTCTCGCAGATCCTCTTCCCGATCCTGATCCTGCTCGGGCTCAGCGGCGTGGTGGTCGGGATCCTCAACAGCTACGACCGCTTCGGCGCCTTCGCGATCGCGCCGCTGTTCTGGAACCTGACGATCATCGCGGTGCTGGTCGCGCTGGTGCCGCACTTCCACGGCAACGACCGCATCTACGCCTACGCGATCGGGATCGTCGCCGGCACCGTGATCCAGCTCGCGATTCCGATCGTCGACCTGCGCAACACGCCGTTTCGCTTCCGCCGCCGCTTCGGCAAACCGTGGCGCAACCCCGCGGTGCGCCGGGTGCTGCTGTTGATGCTGCCGGTGACGATCAGCCTCGGGCTGATCAACTTCAACCTCGTCATCAACAGCTTCTTCGGCAGCCTCGTCTCCGACCGCGGCCCGGCGGCGATCGACAAGGCGTTCCGCGTCTACCAGCTGCCGCAGGGGATCTTCTCGGTCGCGATCACCACCGTCCTCTTTCCGACCCTGGCTCGCTTCGCCGCCCGCGGTGCCCGCGACGACCTGCGGCGGACGATGGCCAACGGGATGCGGCAGATCCTCTTCGTGCTGCTGCCCGCGGCAGCGGCGGTGCTGGTCCTCTCGCACCCGATGATCCGCCTCGTCTACCAGCGCGGCGAGTTCACGGCATCGCAGACCCAGCTCGTCGCCACGGCGCTGTTCTGGTTCGGCTTCTCGCTTCCGACCAACGGCATCTATCTGCTCCTGACCCGGACCTTCTTCAGCCTCCAGCGCCCCTGGATCCCGACCGTGATCTCGAGCATCGACCTCGGGATCACCGCCCTCGCCGCGCTGCTGCTCTACAAGCCGTTCGGGGTCGGCGGGATCGTCGCCTCGACGGCGATCTCGACCATCGTCTGCATCGTTATCCAGTGCGTCGTCCTGCAGCGCCAGCTCGGAGGTCTGGAGCTGAGGAGGCTGGCCGACTCCGGGCTGCGGATCGGAGCCGGCTCGGCGGCGCTGGCCGGGGTCAGCTATGGGGTTTGGCTGACCCTCGACTCGGCGCTCGGCCGCTCGCTCGGCGGCCAGGCCGTCTCGCTCACGGCCGGCCTCGCCGCCGGGGCCGCGGTCTACCTCGCCGTCGTGCGGCTGCTGCGGGTGTCGGAGCTGGAGCAGATCATGCGCCTGCTGCGGCGGCTCACAGATGCTCGGCGCCGGTGACTACCTGCTGGGGGCCGTGGAGCTGATCGCGGTCGTCCTCGGTGCCGGCGCCGGTGCGACCAGGGTCCGCTCGCGGCTTCTGCCCGGCTGGTCCGGCCCACCCGCCTGGCTCGCCGACGCGGTGATCGGGCTGGCGCTGGTCATCTGGACCGCCGAGCTGCTGGGCACGTTCGGGCTCTTTCGAGAGCTTGCGTTGGTGCCCGCGGTCGTCATCCTCGGCGCCGCGATCCGGCTTCGGGTCCGCGCGGGCCCCGCGGGCCCGGGCCGGCAGATGCCGGCGGCACCCCGCCCGGGCACCGCCATGACGGCGCTGGCGCTGCTGGTCGCCGGGCTGGTAGTCGCCCACTGGTCGGTCGGGATCCGGGTGACCCTGGACTCAGGGATCACCAACTTCGACTCGACCTGGTACCACGGGCCCTTCGCCGCCCACTTCGCCCAGAGCCACTCGACCTGGAAGCTCGACTACATCGCCCCCCAGTTCCTGGCCTGGTTCTACCCCGCCAACTCCGAGCTCCTGCACGGGGTCGGGATCCTCGCCTTCGGACGCGACAACCTCTCGCCGCTGATCAACGCCGGCTGGCTGGCGGGGACGCTGCTCGCCGCCTGGTGCATCGGCCGCCCCTACGGGGTCGCGCCGCTGTCGCTGATCGGCGCCGCGGTCGTGCTCGACTCGGGGGTGCTGGCGGATCAGATCGGCTCGATGCGCAACGACATGGCGGCGATCTTCTTCCTCACCGCCGCCGCGGCGCTGGCGGTCAACGCCCGTGCCGCCGAGGGAGAGCGCTGGCCCGCCCCCGGTGCGCTGGCGTTGACCGGGCTGGCAGCGGGGCTGGCCGCCGGGGTGAAGCTCAACTACCTCGCGCCCGCGATCGCCCTCGGGATCGGGCTGGTCGTGATCAGCGCCCGCGGCCGGCGCCGGCGGGCGGCGGCGGCGGTCGGCCTGCCGATGCTGGCCGGCTGCGGCTACTGGTACCTGCGCAACCTGCTGCTGGCGGGCAGCCCGTTTCCGTGGCTGAAGTCGCTCGGCCCACTCAGCCTGCCGGCCCCCGACCAGGCGCTCGGTGGGCGCCGCCAGGAGTCGGTGCTCGGATATCTGTTCGACGGGTCGACCTGGCGTCACTGGTTCCTGCCCGGCCTGCACGGGTCGCTCGGCTGGCTCTGGCCGCTGATCGCCGGGCTGGCGATCGTGGCGCTGATTGCCTGTCTGGCCCCGCGCCGTGACCCGCTGCTGCGGGTTCTGGCGGCCGTCGGGCTGATCACCGTCGCGGCCTGGCTCGCCGGCCCCGCCTCGGCCGCCGGCCCGGCCGGGATGCCGCTCAGCTTCGAGTCGGGGCTGCGCTACCTGGCGCCGGCGCTGATCATCGGCCTGGCCCTGCTTCCCGTCGCGGCGGGGGCCCAGCGCGGCGGGCGCCGGGCGCTGCTCGCGCTGCTGCTGCTTGCCGCCCTGCTCTGCAGCGACGCCTCAGGTGCCGCCTGGTATTCCGGCTACCGGGCGGGTGCGGTGGCCGTCGCCGCGCTGACGGTGGCCGCGATCGTCCTGCTCGGCTCGCCGCGGCTGCGTCGTCTGCCCGCCGCGGGGCTGGCGGCCGCCGGTGCCGCGATCCTGCTGCTGGCGGTCGCCGCCGGCTGGGTCGAGCAGCGCCGCTACCTCGACCACCGCTATGCAGATCCCCAGTTCGCGGCCCCGGGGCTGAACGCGGCGTTTCGATGGGCGCGCAGCCTCGACGGCCAGAGAATCGCGACGACCGCGACCCGCCAGTACCCGCTCTGGGGCACCGAGCTCTCTAACCGGGTCGCCTACGTCGGGCTTCACCGACCGCACGGCGGCTTCGTGCGCGCCACGAGCTGCCGGCAATGGCGACGCCTGATCGACGATGGCGACTACGACTACGTGGTCGCGAGCCTCGACCGGGTCTCTGCCGGCGGCCGCTCGTTCGCGCCCGAGGCGGCCTGGACTGCGGGCCCCAACGCACGGGTCGTGCTGCGAAAGGCGCCCACCGTCGTCTACCGGCTCGCAGGACCGCTGCCGGTCTCCGGCTGCGCCGCGCGGGGACGACCGAGCGAAAGAGGACGATAACTCCGCCTTTAAGTTGCCCTGGCAGCCTGATTTCGATGGCGATCGAAGAGCCCGACAGAAGCCTCGACGAGAGCGGCTTGGCCGCCCCCGGCGCGATCGCGCTCGCGCGCCGGATCGGCGCCGGGACGAGGAAGGCCGGCAACTGGGTGCAGCTGGTCAAGTTCGGCCTCGTCGGCGGTTCGGGCTATCTGATCAACCTGGCCGTGTTCGCGGTCCTGAGCGAGAACCTCGGCCTGCACCACTCAGTGGCCGCGGTGGGCGCCTTCTGCGTGGCGGTGACCAGCAATTACGCCTGGAACCGCGTTTGGACCTTTGGCCCCGGATCGGGACCGGCCCGCTTTCAGGCGGCGCGATTCTTTGCCGTCAGCCTTGCGGCGCTGATGATCAACCTGGTTGCCCTGGAGCTGCTTGTGGCGGCCGAGCTGCCCGACCTGCAGGCCCAGGCGCTGGCGGTGGCGCTGGCGATGCCGTTCAACTTCCTTGGCAACAAGCTGTGGGCTTTTAGATAGCCCTGGAAGGACCTGCTGGTGGGGCAGCGTCCCGACGGTAAACGCCGTCGCTCCACCCACCATCACGCTGTTGCTGTCGAATCCGGTCGGCAGGTGCCGCAGCAGCCGCAGGCCGAGCGGCACCGCGTGCGCGGCGCGGTAGCGGATGATCGTGAAGCGCCCGAACGGGATCACGTCGCGCTTCGCGAAGCGGCTCTCGAGCAGGTCGGGGGCGTGGACGTCACCGCGCTTGGTGATCAGGTCGACTTCGGGCACTCGCAGCGGCCCCTGCCCCTTGGCGAGCCGCTGCTCGGTGCCGTCGTGCAGGTAGAGCTGCAGCGGAGCGATCCCGAGGGTCCAGGTCACGATCGCCCGTGGACGCCTCGCCGGGCCGAGCGACTCCGCGATCCCACGCCAGTCCGGGCGCTGCAGTCCCTGGGTCGTGTCGACGCGGACGTTGAAGGCAATCCAGTAGACGCAGAGGGCGCCAACGAGGATCGTGGCCAGACGGCGGTCGCGGATGCAGGCTGCGGCGACCCCGGTCGCCGCCAGCAGGGGCAGCAGCGCCGGCAGCAGGTTGCGGGCGAGGATGTAGTCCTTGCCGAGCAGGGCCGCGGCCACCGTCAATGCGACGGCGCCGAAGCCGACGATCAAGCCGACCGAGGTCGCACGCCGTTCCTCGGCTCGGCCCCGAATCAGCGCCAGGCCGAAGATCGCCGCGGCCAGCGCGGCGGGTATTGCGGCGTAGCCCTCTCGCGGGCTGGCGGCGCCGATCACCTTGCCGGTCTCGCCGATGAAGATCGAATAGGCGCTGTCCTCGAGCCGGTCGAACAGCGACGAGCGGCCGATCCAGTCGATGTGGCTGAGGTTGCTGGCCTGGTGAAGCTCCAGCGGCGCGATCAGCAGGCAAGCGGCTGCGATGCCCGCGATCGGTGCCACGAGCCGGCGCCGCGGCCGCGTCTCGACCAGCAGCCAGGCGGCCTCGATCGCGAGCGGGAAGGCGGCGAAGTAGTGGCTGGTCATCGCAAGTGCCGAGCTGGCGGACCAGAGGGCCAGGTCAACGGGGGCCCCGGTGCGGCGAAAGCGCAGGAAGAAGAGCAGCGAGACCGCGCAGAGCAGGATCATCAGCGAATAGGCCCGCGCCTCCTGTGAGTACCAGATCAGCATCGGGTTGAAGGCGACCAGGGCCATCGTCATCAGTCCGGCCCGCCGGCCGGCCAACTCGCGGCCGATCAGGTAGGCGACCGGGATCGCGGCCGCCCCGAACAGCGCCGAGAGCGATCGCAGCCCGACCGCTCCAAGCCCGAACGACTTGCTCCAGACCCAGGCGAGGATGTAGTACAGCCACGGCGTCGATTCGCTGCGATGGACCTCGTGCAGCATGTGGCCGAAACTGCCCGGCAGCACCCGGACAGCGGTGATCACCTCGTCGTGGTGATAGCTCTGAAGCCCCAGGGTGGCGAATCGGATCGCCGTTCCGGCGATCGTCAGGCCGATCGCAAGCCAGAGGACCCTGGAGCCGGCCACCGACGCGCGCCGGAGCCGTGGCCGCAGGTTCTCCGCATGGGCGGTTGCCGTCGCAGTCTCCACCGCAGCCACAAGCGTTGCGTGGGCAGATGAGACAAAAGTGAAGCGATGGTAAAGAGAACCTAAGTGGCGGGCGGCTATCCGGCGCAGGCGTTGGCCGGCGCCGGGCGGCCGGGGCCGTAGGAGGGCGGCTGGGCTCCTGCTCCGGCGCCCCAGCGGCGCTTCGGGCGCTTGCCCAGGGTGTAGCGCAGGCTCGCTCCCCGGGCCAGGGTGCAGTAGGTCGTCCACGGCTGCGCGAAGCGGTGGCCGTTCAGCGCCAGGCCGCGGACGTAGGGCGAGCGGGGCCCGGCGCCCGCGGCGTCGATCCTCACCCGGTGGCCGCCGACCCGCAGGCTGGCGTGCGAGAAGAGCGGGCTGGAGAGGGCGAGTACGCCGGTGCCGGGCGAGACCGGGTAGAGGCCGAGGGCGCCGAAGACATACCAGGAGGAGAGGGTGCCGAGGTCGTCGTTGCCCGGATAGCCGGCCGGGAAGGGGCTGTAGAGGTCGAGCAGCGCCCTGCGTACCGCGGCCTGGGTCGCGTAGGGCCTGCCCAGCCAGTCGAAGAGCCAGGGGGTGTGCAGGGTGGGCTCGTTGCCGAGCAGGGCGTGGTCGGTGTTGCCGCCGTCGGGCGAGTTGAGGATCCGCAGAAAGTGGCCCAGGCGCTGCGCCGCCCGCCGCTTGCCCCCCATCAGGCGGGCCAGGCCGGCCGGGTCGAAGGGGACCATCCAGGTGTACTGCGCCGCGTCGCCCTCGACGAAGCCGCCGCCGTTCAGCTCGTCGTAGCCGGAGAGGAACGATCCGTTCGCCCGCCGCGGCTCGATGAAGCCGCTCGAGTGGTTGAAGATGCGGCGCCAGTCGCCGGCTCGCTGGATGAACTTCGAGTAGCTCGCCGGGTCGGCCCCGAAGCGAGCCGCGAACTGGGCGATCGAGAAGTCGGCCGTCTGGTACTCGAGCGTCGTCGCCGCCGAGCCCCAGACCGCAGCCGGGCTTCCGAACAGCGAGTTGGCGTTGCGCTCGCCCGCGTCGATGTCGTAGGGCAGATAGCCGAGGCTCTGGTAGGCGTCGAGACCCTGGCGCTGCACATAGGAGGAGTTCGAGCTCTGACAGGTCTGGGTCGCTCCCTTGACCATCGCCGCAAGGGCGGCCCCGGCGTCGAAGGCGTGGGCGCCGTAGGCGGCCGCCGAGGCGATGATCGGGTCCGAGGGGTCGCCGACCATGGTCATGCTCTGGCCGTTCGCGTAGGGCCATCGCGGCAGGCAGCCGCTCTGGGCTGCGTCGGTGAGCAGCGAGCGGACGATCCCGTTCGCCCGCGCCGGCATCAGCATCGCCAGCAGCGGGATCTGGGTCCGGTAGATGTCCCAGCCGGAGAAGTCGGCGTACTGGGTGCCGCCGCCGCTCGAGTGCAGCGCCCCGTCCATCCCCGGATAGCTGCCGTCGACGTCGTTGAAGGTCCGCGGCGCCAGCAGGACGTGGTAGAGGGCGGTGTAGAAGGTGGCGAGGTCGCGCCGTCGCCCGCCGCGGACCTTGATCGCCGAAAGGGCCCGGTTCCAGCGCCCGCGCGCCTGGGCGGCGACGCGGTGAAATCCGAAGCCGTGCTGCTCGGCGGCGAGGTTGCGCTCGGCGCCGGCGACGCTGGCGAATGAGATCCCTACCTTGACCTGGACTCCGCGCTGATGGCGGGTGTCGAAGCTGGCGTAGGCGCCCGCCTGCGCGGTGTCCGAACCGTTGGTCGAGACCGGGGCGTCGTCGGCTGCCGCCTCCGAGCCTGGGCTGAGGGTCTGCCCCCGCCAGGTGCCGTAGGCGCTGAACGGGCGGTTGAAGCTGGCCGCGAAGTAGACCCGGTAGCGGGGCCGCTGGCCGCAGAAGAACCCGCTCGAGGCCGAGCCGGTGATCTGCTCCGTCGCCGGGTCGATCTCGACGTCGGCATGGTCGTCGGGGTTGGCACTGCCGCCGGCGTTGATGATCACGCTCGCGTGGGGGTTGCGGGGGAAGGTGAAGCGGGCGAGCCCGGTCCGGGTCGTCGCCGTCAGGCTGGCGTCGATCCGGTGCCGGTGCCCGTTCAGGCGTACGCCGTAGGAACCGGGGGAGGCGGATTCGTTGGCGTGGCTGAATCCGGGCTGGAACTGCGGCGCCAGTTCGGCGCTGCCCGCCTTTGCCGGCGAGGAGCTCAGCGGCTCTGTCGTCGGCAGGACCGGAAAGTCGGCGTAGAGCGAGCAGCCGGCGCCGCTGAGGTGGGTGAGGCTGAAGCCGCGGGTGTGCGAGTCGCGGTAGTCATAGGCGCCCGAGTCCCCGTTGGGCGTGGTGTCGGGGCTGAACTGGACCATGCCGAAGGGCAGTGCGGCACCGGGGAAGTCGTGCCCGCCGCCGAAGGTACCGGGGCCGGGCCGCGTGCCGGCAAGGGGATGAACGGAGGCCGCCGGACCCGCCAGTGCCCCCGCCGGGGCGGCGAGGAGCGTTGCCACAACCGCCGCGACGGGTAGAAATAACCGCATACTTGACCCCGAACCCTGCCGGCACGGCCGGGTTGCGGCTGCGATGCTCGACCTCACCCAATACCTGTTCAGCGTCTCCTGCCTTCTGCTCGCCGTCGGGGCCCTGGCGCTCGGGGCGGTGCGCCTGCGGCGCCGGCTGCTGAACGGCTGGTCCGGGCCTCCGGCCTTGCTTGCCGACTCGATTCTGACACTCGGGCTGCTGCTCCTGATCGCCGAGCTTCTCGGTGCCGCCGGCGCCCTCAGCAGGATCCCGCTCGTCCTCGCCGGGCTCGGCCTCGGCACCGGCCTGCGGCTCGCGGTCCCGCCTCCGGCTGCGGGGGGCGGAGCGCCGCCGCCGGCGCCCGCGGTTGGGCCCTGGGTCCGCCGGGTGGCGCTGGCGATCGCGTCGGTGCTTCTGGCCCACTGGCTGATCGCAACCGACGCCGCGCTCGGGACCGGGATCACCAACTTCGATTCGGCCTGGTACCACATGCCGTTCGCCGCCCACTTCGCGCAGACCGGGTCGACGCTCGACTTCGACTACGTCGCTCCCCGCTACCTGGCCTGGTTCTACCCCCAGAACTCGGAGCTGCTGCATGGGGTCGGAATCGTTCTCTTTCACCGCGACTTCCTCTCGCCGCTGCTCAACCTGCTCTGGCTGGGCGGCTGCCTCGGTGCGGCTTGGTGCATCGGCAGGCCCTACGGCAAGGGAGCCTGGACCGTCGCTGCCGCCGCCGTCCTTCTCGACGCCGGGGTGATGGCCGATCAGGCCGGCACGGCGCGCAACGACACCCTCGGCATCTTCTTCCTGCTCGCTGCGCTGGCGCTGATCGTCAATGCGGCAGAGGCCAGTCCGGACCGCCGCCCAGGGTTCGGTCCCCTCGCCGTCGCGGGGCTCGCCGTCGGCCTCGCCGCCGGCACCAAGCTCAGCTTCATCGGGCCGGCCGCGGCGCTGCTGATAGGCGCACCGTTTCTGGTCGCGGCGGGCCGGCGCTGGCGCGCCCTGCTGGTCTTCGCCGGGCCGCTCTTCGCGGGCTGCGGCTTCTGGTTCATGCGCAACACGGTTCACGCCGCCAACCCGCTGCCCTGGTTCAGGGCCCTCGGGCCTTTGAGCCTCGACGGTCCCGAGCAGGGTCTGGGCGGAAAGCCGCAGTTCTCGGTCCTGCACTATGCGGGCGACGGCAAGGTCTGGCAGCGCTGGTTCGAGCCCGGCCTCAGCCACCGCCTGGGCGAGCTCTGGCCGTTGCTGCTGGCGCTGGCGCTGGCGGCGGCGCTGTTCTGCGTCCTGCGCTCGCGGCCGGCGCTGCGGCTGGCCGGCATGGCCGCCGCCGCGGGGGTGGCCGCCTACCTGATGGACGGGACCTCGGCCGAGGGCCCGCCGGGAATGCCGAACGGGTTCGCCTCCAGTCTCCGCCACCTGCTGCCGGCCCTGTTCCTCGCCCTGGTCCTGGCGCCGCTGGCGCTCGATCTCGACCGCCGCCGGGCGCGCGCGGCGTTCGCTGCCCTGCTCGGCGGGTTGCTGGTCAGCAGCGATCTCTCCGGGACGCCGTGGCGCCCGCTCTACCTGGCCCTGGCCGCCGCCGCGGTTGCGGCTCTGCTGGGCCCACTGCTGCTGCGGCGGGTGCGGCCGTGGCTGAAGGTCGGAATCGCGCTGCCTCGCCCGTCGCTGCCGGGCCGGGGATCGGCCACGGTCGCGGCCTCGGTCGTCTTGCTGGCGGTCGGGGGCTGGTTCGTGCAGCGCTCCTACCTCAGCCACCGCTACGACGGCAGCGACTTCCGCTCTGCCGGGCTGAACGCGGCATTCGCATGGGCAGACGGCGAGCAGCAGCAGACGATCGCGACCACGGTCCCGATCCAGTATCCGCTGCTGGGCGACGACCTCTCCAACCAGGTCAGCTTCCTCGGCCGCCGCCGCCACGACGCCGGCTTCACCTTGATCCGCCGCTGCCGCCCCTGGCGCAAGGCTCTGATCGCCGGCGACTATCGCTACGTCCTCACCGCCGGGCGCCTCGACGGCCCCGCCGGCTCGGGGACCAGCCGCTGCCTCGCCGGTGACCCGCGCGCGAAGCCGGTCGTGCGGGAGGACAAGATCGTCGTCTTCCGTCTCGAGCAGCGCCAGCGGCGGCCCGACGCCGAGCGCCGGAGCAGCGACGGCGGCACAGGTGGCGTGCGGCCAGTCACCGATCGCGGCCGCGACTCGCGCTCCTGAGCCCGCGTCCGGCGCCGCGGGGCGCCTCGCCATACTTGCCTCGGCATGGAACGGATTCGCAACTTCTCGATCATCGCCCACATCGACCACGGCAAGTCGACCCTGGCCGACCGCATCCTCGAGATCACCGGCGCGATCGACCCGGCGAAGATGCGGGCCCAGGTCCTCGACTCGATGGACCTCGAGCGCGAGCGCGGGATCACGATCAAGGCCCAGGCGGTGCGGGTCTCCTACCGGGCGGCGGATGGCGAGACCTACCACCTGCACTTGATCGACACTCCCGGGCACGTCGACTTCTCCTACGAGGTCTCGCGCAGCCTCGCCGCCTGCGAGGGCGCGCTGCTGGTCGTCGATGCCTCCCAGGGCGTCGAGGCGCAGACCGTGGCCAACACCTACCTGGCGATCGAGAGCGGCCTGGAGCTGATCCCGGTGATCAACAAGGTCGACCTGCCGGGCGCCGAGCCGGAGCGGGTCGCGGGCGAGATCGCCGACCTGCTGGGCGGCGACCCGGGTGAGATCCACCGCATCTCGGCCAAGACCGGGGAGGGGGTCGAAGAGGTGCTGGAGGCGATCGTCGAGAGGATCCCGCCGCCGGCCGGGGAGCCGGATGCCGCCCCGCGGGCGCTGATCTTCGACTCCGAGTTCGACCAGTACCGCGGCGTCGTCGCCTACGTGCGCCTGTTCGACGGCAGCTTTCGCAAGCGCGAGCCGATCGTCGCCATGCAGGCGCGCACCGAGGCCGAGATCGACGACATCGGCTTCTTCGCCCCGCAGATGCGGCCCGAGCCGGGCCTCGACGCGGGCGAGGTCGGTTACGTGATCACAGGGATCAAGGACGTCGCGCGGCTGCGGGTCGGCGACACCCTTACCGCGACCCATCGCCCTGCGGCCGAGCCGCTGCCCGGCTACCGCGAAGTGCGGCCGATGGTCTTCTGCGGGCTGTATCCGATCGACACCGAACGCTTCGAGGACCTGCGGGACGCGCTCGACCGCCTTTCGCTCAACGACGCGGCGCTCTCCTATGAGCCCGAGAACTCTCAGGCCCTCGGCTTCGGTTTCCGCTGTGGCTTCCTCGGCCTCCTGCACATGGACATCGTCCGCGAGCGGCTGGAGCGCGAGTACGACCTCGAGCTGCTGGCCACGACCCCCAACGTGCGCTACGAAGTCGAGTTGATCGGCGGCGAGACCGTCGACGTGCGCAGCCCGACCGAGATGCCGGACCCGGCCTCGATCGCCGAGATCCGCGAGCCCTACATCCGCGCCACGATCATCGCCCCGGCCGACTACGTCGGCGCGGTGATGGAGCTCTGCCAGGGCCGCCGCGGCTCCCACGTCGACATGCACTACCTCTCGCCAAAGCGGGTCCAGATCCGCTACGACCTGCCGCTGGCCGAGATCGTGCTCGACTTCTTCGACCTGCTGAAGTCCTCGACCCGTGGCTACGCCTCGCTGGACTACGAACCGATCGGTCTGCAGGCCTCCGACCTGGTCAAGCTGGACGTCCTGCTGGCCGGGGACACGGTCGACGCGCTGAGCCAGGTCGTCCACCGCGACCGCGCCTACGAAGCCGGCCGGGTGCTGGTCGAGCGGCTGCAGAAGACGATCCCGCGCCAGCTCTTCGACATCCCGGTCCAGGCGGCGATCGGCTCCCGGGTCCTGGCCCGCGAGACGGTCAAGGCGCTGCGCAAGGACGTCACCGCGAAGCTCTACGGGGGCGACGTCACCCGCAAGCGCAAACTGCTGGAGAAGCAGAAGAAGGGCAAGAAGCGGATGAAGCAGGTCGGCGCGGTCGAGGTGCCACAGGAGGCGTTCCTGGCCGTGCTCGAGATCGATGACTAGCCCCGCAGAGAACGTGCGGGTGGCCCGCGACGGCCTGGCTGCTTATCAGCGCGGCGACGCCGAGGCGTTCTTGAATTTCCTCGATCCCGAGGTCGAGCTGGTCAGCCCGGCGGAGCTGCCGAACCCGACTCACAGCAGGGGCCGCGACGGCTACGTGCAGTGGGTGACCCGCTGGCTCGATGCCTGGGAGAGCTTCGAGGTCGAGGCCGAGGAATTCGAGCCGGTCGGCGAGCGCCACGTCCTGATCCGGATCGTGCAGCGCGGCATCGGCAAGGAAAGCGGGATCGAGGTCGAGATGCGGATCTTCTACATGCTCGAGGTCGAGGACGGGATGGCGACGCGGCTGCATCTCTACGCCGACCGCGAGGGGGCGCTGGCGGCCGCCGAGGCGGGGGAGTCCGGCTAGCCGGACCGGCGCCCGAGCAGCCGCTGCCATAGCGACGGCGGCCGCGGCTGGGTTTGCTGCCACTCGTCGCGGGTCGGCAGGCGCCCGTCCTTGCGGGCCCGCATCACGCAGTTGCTGTGGGCGTGGCGGCGCCTGTCCGCGTCACCCTCGGGGGCGATCAGCACGTGCTCGCTGAGCGCCGGCAGGAAGTTGCCGCAGAGCGGGCAGCGGTAGGTGGCCGGCTTGCGGTTCTGCGCCGGCCGCATCGACCACCAGCGCGGCGGCGGCTCGCGGTCAGCCCTTGGTCGCCTTGACCGCGGTGCCGTAGGCACAGATCTCGGTCCAGGTGGTGCCCAGCTCGGAGGTGTCGAAGCGAAAGGCGATGATCGCGTTGGCGCCCTTGCCCTCCGCTTCCTCGACCAGGCGCTCGGTCGCGTGGGCGCGGCCTTCGGCGAGCATCTTCGTCATCCCCTTCAGCTCGCCGCCGCCGAGCGACTTCAGCGTCGCGCCGATCTGGGAGCCGATGTTCCGCGAGCGCACCGTGAGCCCGAACACCTCGCCGAACACCTCGTCGATCTTGTAGCCGGGAAGCTCGTTCATCGTCGTGATGATCACGCCGTGAACCTACCACCGGCTCCCGTCCCCGGATCCGAAATCGGCGAAAATCCGCCCCATGTCCGACAGCGAGGCCGTCGCCGCCGCCCGGCGCACGATCGAAGCCTGGAACAACGGCGACGAGGAGTCGATCCGCGGCGCCTTCACCGACGACGTCCACTACGTCCCCTCGGGCGAGATCCCCGGTTACACGAAGCCGATCGACGGGATCGAGGACTACCTCGGCTTCTTTCGCGACTGGATGTCGTCGTTCGACGACTACACGCTGACACCGCGGCGGGTCACCGACATCGGAGACGGCGGGGTGCTGGTCGACACAGACCAGGAGGGGACCAGCGCCTCCGGGGCCAAGGTCAGCCGGCGGATCTACATGCTCGCGGCGATGCGCGACGGCCGCTGCGCTTCCTACGCCGCGTTCACCGACGAGGCGAGCGTGCTCGAGCACGCCGGGCTGGACTCCTGGCCGCCGGAGCGGGATTAGACTGCGGCGCCCAAATGCCGGTCTCCAAGGACGCAGTCGGAAAGCAGTGGCCGCCGGTCACCTACCAGGCGGGGCGGGAGAAGATCCGCGAGTACGCGAACGTGATCGGGGCCGAGAACCCGGTCCATCACGACCGCGAGGCGGCGCTTGCGGCCGGCTACCGCGACGTCGTCGCGCCGCCGATGTTCTGCGTCGTCTACAGCGCCCCTGCCGTCGCTCCGGCGATCCTCGACCCCGACGTCGGGATCAACTTCGCGACCATGGTCCACGGCGCCCAGGAGTTCGTCTGGGGCGAGCCGGTCTGCTCCGGCGACGAGATCACCACCACGGCGACCTGCAGCGACATCTACCAGAAGGACGACAAGGGCTTTTACGTGTTCGAGACCGAGTCGGTCAACCAGGACGGCAAGCAGGTTGTGCGCGCGACCTGGACCAACATCGTGCGAGGCGTCTGATGCCGAGCCAGGGCGACGCGATCCCCGAGCTGCGGGTCACCCCCGACAAGTACCTGCCGCACCGCTACGCCGGAGCCTCGGGCGACTTCAACCCGATCCACATCGACCCGGAGTTCGCCCAGCAGGTCGGTCTGCCCGGCAGCATCCTCCACGGCCTCTACATGATGGCCCTGGTCGCGCGCGCCAACGCCGGGCTCGCCGACGGTGACCCGAAGGCCCTGAAGCGCCTCTCGGTCCAGTTCCGGGGGATGGGAATGCCGGAGCAGGAGATCGTCGTCTCCGGCGAGGTGACGGCAGTCGACGGGACGACCGTGAAGACCGAATGCGTGGCGAAACAGGGCGACAAGCGCGTGATCCGCAACGCAGAGGCCGAGGTAGAGGTATAGGCCCGCCGTCGGGCGCCCGCCCGCCCTGCTTCTAGAATCAGGGCATGCTCACCGAGCGCCAGAAACTGCTTCTGCAGCTGGCCGTCGACGCCCATCTCGACTCGGGCAAGCCGGTTGGCTCGAAGGCGCTTGCCGGCCAGCAGGGCATCGCCTGGAGTCCGTCGACGGTGCGCAGCGAGCTGGCTGCGCTCGAGGAGGCGGGCCTGCTCACCCATCCCCACACCTCGGCCGGGCGGGTCCCGACCGACGCCGGCTATCGCTGCTACGTCGACATGCTGCTCGCCGAACCGCCTCCCAGCGAGCACGGTGTCGAGCTCGAGCTCTCGCAGATGCGGCGCGAGGTCGAGGAGGCGATGCGCGAGACCACGGCGACGCTCTCGAAGATGACCGACCTCGTTGCCCTGGTCACCGCGCCGCCGCTGGAGACCGCGACGATCCATCGGGTCGAGGCCCTGCTGCTGCAGCCGACGGTGGTGATGGTGGTCGTGATCAGCTCCGCCGGCGGGGTGACCAAGCGAACCTTCAGCTTCGATCAGCCGCTCGACCCAGGCCTGGTCGAGTGGGCCTCGGAGTACCTCAACGAGCGCCTCTCCGGTCTCGGGCTGGGAGCGCGGATGATCGCCGGCCGGCTCTCCGACCCCGAGCTCGGCCCCGCTGAGCAGGGGTTCCTGGCCAGCATCGGCGCCGCCTTCGGCTCGCTCGAGGGCTCCGGTGAGCAGCAGCTCTACATGGAGGGGGCGGCGCGGTTGCTCTCCGAGAGTCATTTCGGCGACCTCCCCGACATCGATCGCCTGATGCGCACCCTGGAGCGGCGGGCGACGGTACTGCGGATGATGCGCTCGGCGCTCGAGCAGCGCTCGGTCTTTCTCTGGATCGGCGACGAGAACCCGCAGCCGGAGCTGCGGTCGGTGAGCGTGGTAGCGGCCAACTACGGCCTCGGCTACCGCAACCTCGGCTCTGTGGGCGTCGTCGGACCGCTGCGGATGGATTACGCGACGGCGATCGGCTCGGTCCGCGACACCGCCCGCGAGCTCTCGCGCTACTTCGAATCGGTCTACGAGTAGCCGCGGCCAGGTCGAGTCGATGCCGCGTGACTATTACGAGGTGCTCGGGGTCGAGCGGGCCGCCGACGAGACGGAGATAAAGAGGGCCTTCCGTCGCCTCGCCCGTGAACTGCATCCCGACGTCAACTCGCACGACCCCGAGGCGGAGGAGAAGTTCAAGGAGGCGGCCGAGGCCTACGAGGTCCTCTCCGATCCGATGCGCCGCAAGACCTACGACTCCTTCGGCGCCCAGGGGCTGCGTTCCGGCGGCTGGGCCCCACGCAGCGCCGGCTTCGGCTCGATCGACGACATCTTCCAGGCCTTCTTCGGCAGCGGCGACCCGTTCGGATTCGCACGCGGCGGTCCGGCGAGCGGCGGCGACATCGCCACGACCGTCGAGCTGAGCCTGGCCGAGGTCGCCACCGGCGAAAGCCGCGAGGTCTCCTTCGACGCCGTCATGCAATGCGAGCACTGCCGCGGCAACGGCGCCGAGCCCGGCACCCCGATCCATCCCTGCGAGAACTGCAACGGCCAGGGCCAGGTGCGACAGGTCTCGCAGACCCCGTTCGGCCAGCTCGTCCGGGCGACCTCGTGCGAGGTCTGCCACGGCGACGGACGGATCGCCGAGACCCCCTGCGAGCAGTGCGGCGGCAGGGGCCGCAAGGCCGGGATCCGCCGCTTCAGCGTCGACGTCCCGGCCGGGATCCAGGACGGCCAGAGGATCCGCGTCGCCGGTGCCGGCCACGCCGGGGAGGCGGGCGGTCAGGCCGGCGACCTCTACGTCGAGGTACGGATCGCCGAGGACAACCGCTTTCACCGCGACGGCGAGGACCTGGTCTCGATCGTCGACGTGCCGGCGACCGTGGCGATGCTCGGGACCACGGTCAGCGTCGAGACCCTCGAGGGCGAGCGCGAGATATCGGTGCCGCCCGGTTCCCAGGGGGGCACCGAGGTGCTGCTGCGCGGGCTCGGGCTGCCGCGACTCGGCGGCCGCGCGCGGGGAGATCACCGGGTCGTCCTCAACGTCGTCGTGCCGACGAACCTGAGCCCGCAGCAGCGCGAGCTGGCCCAGAAGCTGGCCGACACGATCGAGCCCGAGAACCTGAGCCCGACCCAGGAGGGATTCCTCTCCCGGGTCCGGCGGGCCTTCGGCTAGCCGATGGGGACGATTCGGCTGGCGGTGCGCTGCCGCCCCGAGCAGGCGGAGCTGGTTCTCGCCGAGCTCGCGGTGCTGGCGCCGAACGGCTTCGAGGAGGAGCAGGGCGACGGCTATGTCGAGTACGCGATCTACGGCCCCGAAGGAGAGCTGCCCGACCTCGGCGGCATCGAGGCGGCGACCGGCAAGGGTATGGTCGAGGTCGACGCGACCCCGATCCCCGACGACTGGGCCGACCGCTGGCAGGACTTTCACCAGCCGCTTCTGATCGCCGGCCGGGTCTGGATCCGGCCGCCGTGGGCCGAGCGGCACGGCGACGCGATCGACGTCGTGATCGAGCCCGGGCGTGCCTTCGGAACCGGCGCCCACGCGACGACCCGGCTCTGCGTCGAGCTGCTGATCGAGGCCGCGGCAGGCGGGGGCCGCGGGCCGCTGATCGACCTCGGCACCGGCTCGGGAGTGCTCGCGATCGCCGCCGCGAAGCTCGGCTGGGGGCCGGTGCGGGGCTGCGACCACGAGCCGGCGGCGCTGGAGGCGGCGGCTGCCAACGCCACGGCCAACGCGGTCTCGCTACGGGCCGAGCGGGTCAACCTGCGCGAGGAGCTGCCGCCGCTGGAGCCGACCGTCGTCGCCAATCTCACCGCTCCCCTGCTGGCCCACGTCGCCGCCGGCCTCGGGGCCGGTGAGGCGCCGCAGCTTCTGATCTGCTCCGGACTTCTGGCCTCCGAGGCCGACGACGTCGCCGCCCGCTTCGGCGCCTCCGGACTGGTCGAGGCCGAGCGCCGCCGCGAGGGCGACTGGGCGGCGCTGCGGCTGGAGAGGGCGCTCGAGCCCTGAGCGGGCAGACCGGCAGCCGGCTCCCGATCGCCGTCTTCGACTCCGGGGTCGGCGGCCTCACCGTCCTGCACGAGTGCCTGGTCTCGCTGCCCGAGGAGGACTTCCTCTACCTCGGCGACAGCGCCCATTTCCCCTACGGGATCAAGGGGCATGGGGAGCTCAGCAGTCGGGTCGAGGAGGTGAGCCGCTTTCTGCTCGAGCGCGGCGCCAAGCTGCTGGTCATCGCCTGCAATTCGGCCACCTCGGCCGGTCGCGATGCGGCGTCGGCGGTCGCGGACGAAGCCGGGGTCGAGGTCGTGACGGTGATCGACCCCGAGGCGGAGATCGCCGCCGCGCTGACCTCCAACGGCCGGGTCGGGGTGCTGGCGACGCCGGCGACCGTCGACTCGGGCTCCTACCGGCGGGCGCTGGAGCGCCAGGGGCGAAACCTCGAGGTGACCGAGGTCGCGGCCCCCGACCTGGCGCCGATCATCCAGCACGGGTTCCCCTTCGACCAGGGGGTCGTCGACAAGGTGCGCTCCTACTGCGAGCCGCTGAAGCAGGCCGACGTCGACACCCTGATCCTCGGCTGCACCCACTTTCCGCTGGTGGCGCCGATGCTGCAGCGGACGCTGGGGCGCGACGTGCGGCTGATCAGCGCCGGGCACGCGGTCGCGGCCGCCGCCCAGCGGGCGCTGGAGGCGGGCGGCCTGGCCGCCACCGAGGACGGGGAGGGGACCTACAGGTTCCTCTGCACCGGTGACGTCGATGCCTTCCGCGAGCTCGGAACCCGCTTCCTGCAGATGCCCCTCGGCGAGGTGGAGGGCGTGCGTGTTCCCTCTACCCTTTAGGGCGAATGACGATCCTCGAGCAGGTCCAGGAAGACGTTCGCACGGCGATGAAGTCGGGCGAGCGTGAGCGCGCCGCCGCGCTGCGGCTGGTCGTCGACGCGCTGCAGCAGGACGCAAAGCTGGGCAAGGGCGACGAGATCGCGGTCCTGCAGCGCGAGCGCAAGAAGCGAATCGAGGCGGCAGAGGCCTTCCGCGACGGCGGCCGCGGCGAGCAGGCGGAGGTCGAGCAGGGCGAGGCGAAGCTGATCGAGGCCTACCTACCCGAGCAGCTCTCCGACGCGCAGCTCGGCGAGCTGGTCGAAGCGGCGATCGCGGAGGCCGGGGCGACCGAGCAGCGGCAGATGGGCGAGGTGATGTCGGCGCTGATGCCGAAGGTCGGGGGCAGGGCGGACGGCAAGCGGGTCAGCCAGTTGGTGCGCGAACAACTTGGCACGTAGGCAGCTGACCCTCGACAACACGGTTGCCGCCGAGCTGGCCGGCTCCGGCGACGACGTTCTGCGAACGCTCGAGGGCCACCTCGACTGCGACCTGCACCTGCGCGGCAACGTCCTCACCCTCGACGGCGGCGACGGCGAGGTGCAGACCGCCGCCACGGTGGTCGATGAGCTCGTCGAGCTGATCGAGCAGGGGCACGAGATCGCGCCGGGGACGATCGAGGCCGTGACCGGCGCGCTGGACGCGGCCGAGAGCCCGGCCGAGATCCTCGAGGACGTCGTCTGGCGCCACCGCAACGCCAAGGTGGCGCCGAAGACGCTGAACCAGAAGCGCTATGTGGACTCGATCCGCGATCACACGATCACCTTCGGAATCGGCCCGGCAGGCACCGGCAAGACCTTCCTCGCGGTGGCGATGGCGGCGGCAGCGCTGGCCTCGCGCCAGGTGACCCGGATCATCCTCACCCGCCCGGCGGTCGAGGCGGGGGAGAGGCTCGGCTTTCTGCCCGGGGACATCCAGGCCAAGGTCGACCCCTACCTGCGGCCCCTCTTCGACGCCCTCTACGACATGCTCGACCCCGACCGCGTCAACTCCTACTTCGAAAAGGGGGTGATCGAGGTCGCGCCGCTTGCCTTCATGCGCGGGCGGACCCTGAACGACTCCTTCGTGATCCTCGACGAGGCCCAGAACACGAGCCCCGAGCAGATGAAGATGTTCCTGACCCGGCTCGGCTTCAACTCGAAGATGGTCGTCACCGGGGACATCACCCAGATCGACCTGCCCCACGACAAGCGCTCGGGACTGGTCGTCGTGCGCGAGATCCTCGGCCGGGTCGAGGACGTCTCCTTCGTCCACTTCGGCGGCGAGGACGTCGTCCGCCACAAGCTGGTGCAGAGGATCGTCGCCGCCTACGGCGAGTACGCAGAGCGCGAGCCCGAGGGCGATTGAGCCTCGACCTCTCCGACGTCCCCGCCGAGCTTCGCGATGCAGTCTCCGCGGCGCTCGAGGTCGCGGCCGTCACCGACGGGCACCTGGGACTGCAGCTCGTGGCCCCGGAGCGGATCCGCGAGCTCAACCGGCGCCACCGCGGGATCAACCGCCCCACCGACGTCCTCGCTTTCCCGCTCGACGGCTCCGGCCCCTCGCAGGGGCCGCGCGAGCTCGGTGACGTGGCGATCTGCCCCGAGGAGTGCTCGAACGTTCGCGAGGCGGCGGTCCACGGCGTGCTGCACCTCTGCGGCTATGACCACGAGGTCGACGGCGGCGAGATGCTCGCCCTCCAGGCCCAGGCGATGGCGAGCCTTCAAGGACGATGACCCGAGCGGCATTCGTCGGCCTGGCCGGGAGGCCCAACGTCGGCAAGTCGACGTTGATCAACGCCCTCGTCGGCTCGCGGGTCGCGATCGTCTCCGATCGGCCGCAGACGACCCGGCGGGCGATTCGCGGCATCGTCACGGATGAGCCCGCCGGATGGCAGCTCGTCCTCGTCGACCTGCCCGGAGTGCAGAGGCCGCGCGACGTCCTGACCGAGCGGATGCAGCGCCGGGTCGAGCGCGAGCTGGCCGACTCCGACGTCGCCCTGCTGGTCGTCAACGGCGAGCAGGGGGTGGGGCCGGGGGACCGCTTCATCGACCACGTCCTGCAGCGGGCGAAGACGAAGCAGGCGGTGATCTGCGCCGTCAACAAGGTCGACCGCCTCAACAACGCCGAGACCGCGGCGGTGCTGGCCGCTGCGGCCGAGCTGGCCTCGGTCGACGAGGTCTTTCCGCTCAGCGCCCGCACCGGCGCCGGGCTGGACCCCCTGCTCGAGCGCCTCGCCGAGCTGGCACCCGAGGGCCCCTACCTCTACCCGCCCGAGCAGCACAGCGACCAGGCCAGCGACGTCCTGCTGGCGGAGCTGATCCGCGAGCAGGTCCTGAACCGGACCCGGGACGAGATCCCGCACTCGGTCGAGGTCGCGGTGACCGAGGTCGAGCAGCGCGAAGACGGCCTGGTCACGGTGCGAGCCGAGGTCTGGGCGGAGTCGGATTCGCAGAAGGGAATCCTGGTCGGCCGCGACGGCAGCAAGGTAAAGGAAGTCGGTATCGCGGCCCGCCGCGAGCTCGAGCGCGAACTGGGCTCACGCGTGCACCTCGATCTGCAGGTGAAGGTGCGCAAGCGCTGGCGGCGTGACGAGAGCCTGCTGGATCGCCTCGGTATCGACTAGGGCTGCCCTCAGGCACCAGAAATGGGCCTGATCTTTCACTTCTGAGTATCAAGCCCATCGAACAGACGGCCGAATACACCCTGGGCTCAGGTAGCCATGAGCCAGAGCCCGTTTTCTATGACGACGGGCCCGGTTAGAGCCGGGGCCGAAGTCAATGACAGCCCCCATGTACTTCGAGCAGCTAGATCGTCGCTTCGCCCCCAGCGGGCCCGCCGGCCGTGAGGCTCGCCCCCTGGAGGAATCGGGGCTGGCGCTTCGCCTCGCTCCCTTCGTCGGCCTGACCGTTATCACCCTCGCAGTCGTCCCGTTCGCCTACGACGGCGTGACGAGTGAGATCGCGATCTCCTTCGGGCTGGTCGCCGCGATCGTGGCCGCATCCCTCCTCGTTCCCTGGTCGAGACTTCCCGCCTCCTGGCAAGCCGCGCCCCCGATGCTGCTCTACGTCGTCGCCGCGCTCGTTCGCGACTCGACCGGAGGCGCCTCATCTGTGTTCACCGCGCTGGTCCTGCTGCCGGTGGTCTGGTTCGCGCTCTACGGCACCCTGCGACAGGTGCTGGTGTCGATCGCCGGCTGCGCCCTGACGATCGGACTGCCGGTGCTGATCAGCGGCGGCCCGACCTACCCCAGCCGCGAGCTGGGACGCGCGGCGCTGGATTCGGTGATGACCGGCGCCCTGGGCATCACCGGCATCTACCTCATCCACAACATCGTCGAGCGCGAGGAGCTCGCGCGCTCGATCCTCGATTCGGCCCACGAGGCCTTCATCTCGATGGACCAGGATGGCCGGATCTGCGAGTGGAGCTCGCAGGCCGAGCGCGACTTCGGCTGGTCGCGCGAGGAGGTCCTGGGCCGGTCGCTCGCCGAGACGATCATCCCCGCCGAGGACCTCGACGAGTACGAGCCGGCCCTGAAGCGGATGCTCGGCGGCGACCGCCTGATCCTCGGACGACGGCTGGAGATCGTCACCACCCGCCGCAACGGGATCCGCTTCCCGGTCGAGCTGACCTTCTCGGCCCTGCAGACCTCGCACGGGCCGCGCTACAACGCCTTCGTTCGTGACATCAGCGAGCGGCGCAGCTCCGAATATGCGCTCGAGGAGGCCAACCAGCGCTTCCGCAGCGCCTTCGACGACGCGGCGATCGGGATGGCGATCGTCAGCCCCGAGGGCCGCTGGCTGCGCGCCAACCGGGCGCTGTCGGCGCTGACCGGCTATCCGCAGGACGAGCTGGTCGGCATGGGCTTTGCCGACATCACCCACCCCGACGACCTGCCGAAGGACATCCACGCCCTGCAGGAGATGATCGAGGGAACGCGCGACAGCTTCCAGACCGAGAAGCGCTACCTGCACGCCGACGGCCGGATCATCTGGGTCTGGCTCAGCACCACGGTCGTCCGCGACGCCGAAAGCAAGCCCGCCTACCTGCTCTCGCAGATGCAGGACATCAGCGAGCGCAAGGAGAACGAGGCGCGCCTTGCCCACCGCGCTTCCCACGACGAGCTCACCGGACTTCCCAACCGCGGCGTGCTCGAGGACCGGATGGTGTTGGCCCTCAATCGCCAGCGCCGCGAACGCAAGCCGCTCTCGATCCTCTATCTGGATCTCGACGGCTTCAAGCGGGTCAACGACACCCACGGCCACGACGCCGGCGACGTGCTGCTGGTCTCGATCGCGAAGCGCCTGACGGCGCTGGTGCGGCCGACCGACGTCGTCAGCAGGCTCGGCGGCGACGAGTTCGTGATCCTCTGCGAGGGCATGGACGAGCGCGGGGCGACCCAGCTCGCGAAGCGGATCGTCGACGTCGTGCCGGAGCCGATCGAGGTCGACGGCAAGGGCCTTGCGGTTACCCCCAGCGTCGGCATCGCGCTGAGCCGCGATCCGGGCATTCGACCCGGCGAGCTGCTGGCCCACGCCGACATGGCGATGTACTTCGCCAAGGAAGAGGGCCGCTCCGGCTACGCCTTCTTCGAGGAGCAGCTGCGCTTGCGCGCCCGCAGCCGCTTCGCCCTCGACACCGAGCTCAACGCCTGAGCCCGGCGCAGGCCATGCCTGCGCGGTCGGGACGGTTCGTAAACTCCCCGCATGTTCGAGGAAATCGCGTTCGACGAGCGCGGCCTGGTGCCGTGCGTGGTCCAGGACCACGCCAGCGGCGAGGTGCTGACCCTCGCCTATATGAACGAGGAGGCTCTGCGACTGACCGTCGAGACCGGCGAGGTGCATTTCTTCAGCCGCTCGCGGGGCGAGATCTGGCACAAGGGAGAGACTTCGGGCAACCTGCAGCGGGTCCGCCAGCTGCGCTACGACTGCGACTGCGACGCGCTGGTGGCGCTGGTCGAGCCCGCCGGACCCGCCTGCCATACCGGCGAGCGGAGCTGCTTTTACCGCCAGCTCGGTGGGGCCGCCGCGACCGGCCCCGATGCGCCTCGGGCCGAGGGCGAGCCCAGCCCCGCCGCCCACGAGGCCTTGGCCGGGCTCGAGCGCACCCTGCGCGACCGCCGCACTGCGCGGCCCGAGGGCAGCTACACGGTCGAGCTGCTCTCCGATCCAAAGCGGATCGGGGCCAAGGTCGCCGAGGAGGCCGAGGAGGTCGTCCGGGCCGCCGATTCGGAGAGCGACGAGCGGGTCGCCGAGGAGGCCGCCGACCTCCTTTACCACCTCAGCGTGCTGCTGCTCTCGCGCGAGATCGAGGGCGCGGCGGTGATGGAGGTGCTAAATGGCCGTCGCGGCTGAGGAGCTGACCGGGCTGGAGCCGGACCTCGCCGCCGCCCGCGAGCTGGCCCGGGACGCAAACGTGGTCCCGGTTCGGATGCGGATCGTCGACGACTGCGAGACGCCCGTCTCGGCGTTTCTGAAGCTGCGCGGCGAGGGGCCCTGCTTCCTGCTCGAATCGGCCGAGCAGGGCCAGGTCGGCCGCTGGTCGTTCCTTGGCTTCCGCCCGCGGGCGGTCCTGCGCTGGTCGGACGGGGTGCTGTCGGAGTGGCGTGGCGAGAGGGCGATCGACGGCGGGCCCGCGGACAGCGAGGTCCCGGCCCCCGACCCCTACGCGGCGGTCGACGAGTACCTGGGCCGCTTCAAGCTCGCCCCGGTCGATGACCTGCCGCCGTTCGCCGGCGGCGCGGTCGGTTTCTTCGGCTACGACCTGGTGCGGACCGTGGAGCCGCTCGGCGAGCCAAATCCGGACCCTCTCGGCCTGCCCGACATGGCGCTGATGGTCTCCGACGTCCTGCTCGCCTTCGACCACCTGCGCCACGAGCTGACGATCCTCGCCTGCGCGTTCGCCGACGACGAGGGAGGAATCGACGCCGCCTACGAGCACGCCGCGGCGGCGATCGCCGACGTCCGCAAGCGCCTGCGCGGTCCGGTGCCGGCGCCGAGCGAGCCACAGATCGCCGAGCCGCCGCATTTCGACTCCAACATGACCCGGGAGCAGTTCGAGGGCGCGGTGGAGCGGATCATCGAGTACATCTACGCCGGAGACGCCTTCCAGGTCGTCCCCTCGCAGCGCTTCAGCGCCCCGGCCCCGGTCGAGCCGCTCTCGGTCTACCGCGGGCTGCGGGCCGTCAACCCGTCGCCCTACATGTACTTCCTCGAGTTCGGCGACTTCCAGATCGCCGGCGCCTCGCCGGAGCCGCTGGTCAAGGTGATCGGCAACCGGGTCGAGACCCGCCCGATCGCCGGCACCTACCCGCGCGGCGGCAGCGAGGAGGAGGACCGCCGGCTCGCCGAGCGACTGGTCGCCGATCCGAAGGAGCGCGCCGAACACGTGATGCTGGTCGACCTCGGGCGCAACGACCTCGGGCGGGTCTGTGAGTACGGCTCGGTCAGCGTCGACGAGCTGATGGTCGTCGAGACCTACTCGCACGTCCTTCACATCGTCAGCCAGGTCTCTGGCACCCTGCGCGAGGGGATCGGGGCGATGGACGTGCTGCGGGCGGCGCTGCCGGCGGGAACCCTCTCCGGCGCCCCGAAGGTCCGCGCGATGCAGATCATCGACGAGCTCGAACCCCACAAGCGCTGCTCCTACGGAGGCGCGATCGGCTATCTGTCCTGGGGCGGGGACCTCGACACCGCGATCCACATCCGCACCGTCGTCGTCAAGGACGGCCAGATCCACGTCCAGGCCGGGGGAGGGACGGTGGCCGACGCCAAGCCCGCCTACGAGTACAACGAATCGGTCAACAAGGCGAAGGCGATCTTCCGCGCCGTACAGCTCGCCTGCGAGCAACCGGATTGGCCATGAACGTCCTTGTGATCGACAACTACGACTCGTTCACCTACAACCTGGTCCAGTACCTGGGCGAGCTCGGGGCCGAGATGGAGGTTGTCCGCAACGACCGCGCCGAGGTGGCCGAGCTGCTGCAGCGCGAGCCCGACCGGCTGGTCGTCTCCCCGGGCCCCTGCACGCCGGCAGAAGCGGGGATCTCGGTCGAGGCGATCGCCGCCTTCGCCCGCGCCGGCACCCCGGTGCTCGGCGTCTGCCTCGGCCACCAGGCGCTGGTCGAGGCATTCGGGGGGCGCACGGTGCGCGGCGATCCGATTCACGGCAAGGACGCCGAGATCGAGCACGACGGCCGGACGATCTTCGAGGGCCTGCCGGCGCCGCTTCTGGCCGGCCGCTACCACTCGCTGGTTGCCGATCCCGACCTGCCCGACGAGCTCGAGTCCAGCGCCAGCTACGGAGACGTTGTGATGGCAGTCCGCCATCGCGAGCTGCCGGCGGAGGGGGTCCAATTCCATCCCGAGTCAGTCCTCACCCCGCACGGCAAGAAGCTGCTGGCCAACTTCCTCGAGTCGTGAGCAACGACATCCTGACCCGCGCGATCGACGCCGTCTGCGCCGGCGACCACCTGACCGCCGACCACGCGGCGACGGTCCTGGCCGAGATCATGGAGGGCCGCAGCAGCGAGGTGCAGACGGCCGCCTTCCTGATCGCCCTGCGGGCGAAGGGGGAGACGGTGCCGGAGCTGGTCGGGCTGGCGCGGACGATGCGGGCGCTGGCCGACTCGGTCGAGATCGACCGCGCCGACCTCGTCGACACCGCGGGCACCGGCGGCGGCCCCTCGACCTTCAACATCTCGACCGCGGCGGCCCTGGTCGCCGCTGCGGCCGGCTGCGCGGTCGCCAAGCACGGCAACCGCTCCAGCACCAGCCGCTGCGGCTCGGCCGACGTGCTGGAGGCGCTCGGGGTCGCGATCGAGCTCGACCCCGACCAGGTCGCGCGCTGCATCGATCAGGTCGGCTTCGGCTTCATGTTCGCCCCTCGCCATCACAAGGCGATGGCCCACGTCGCCCCGGCTCGCAAGGAGCTCGGGGTGCGGACGATCTTCAACTTTCTCGGCCCGCTGACCAACCCGGCCGGGGCGACCCGGCAGCTGCTCGGGGTCTCCGACCGCCGCTACCAGGAGACGATCGCCGAGGCGCTCGTCGGCCTCGGGGCCGAGTCGGCGCTGGTGGTCAGCGCCGAGGACGGTCTCGACGAGCTCTCGATCAGCGGCACCACGCGGGTGATCGAGGTCGGCGATGGCGGCACCGAGGAGTGGTTTGTCGAGCCGGGCGAGTTCGGGCTCGAACCGGCGGGGATCGAGCAGATCGCAGGCGGCGAGCCGGCCGACAACGCCGAGGCCGTCCGCTCGGTGCTCGGCGGTGCCGCCGGGCCCGCTCGCGACGTCGTGGTGCTCAATGCGGGCGCCGCGATCTACGCCGGGGGCCACGCCGAGGATCTCGGGTCCGGCGTCGAGCGGGCCCGCGAGGCGATCGACGCCGGGGCCGCGGCCGAGCTGCTGCAGCGCTTGATCCAGCAGACCCGGGACCTGGCTGGCTAAGGTTGGTGGCTCGCGAATGGGGATGATCGAGCAGCTCGTATTGGCGGCTAGAGAAGGGGTTGAGCAGCGCCGTGCCCAGGTTCCGCTCTCCGATCTGGAGAACCGCCTGGAGGGCCGCGGCGAGGACCGCCCTTTTCGCGAGGCCCTGGTCCGGCCCGGGCTCTCGCTGGTCGCCGAGTACAAGCGCCGCTCGCCGAGCGCCGGGGCGATCGCCGAGGCACCTGTGCAGGCGACCACGCAGGCCTTCGAGCGCGGCGGCGCCGCCGCGCTCTCGGTGCTGACCGACGGCCCTCACTTCGGCGGCTCGCTGGAGGACCTGAGCGCCGCGCGCGAGGCCTGTGACCTGCCGATCCTGCGCAAGGACTTCGTCGTCGACCCGTACCAGCTCTACGAAGCGGCGGCCTACGGCGCCGACGCGGTGCTGGTGATCGTGCGGGCCCTGCCGGGCGACCGTCTGGCCTCGATCCACCAGGAGGCCCTGGCGCTTGACCTCGACCCCCTGGTCGAGGTCCACGACGAGGAAGAGCTCGAGCGGGCGCTGGAGCTGGAGGATGCGGCGATCGGAATCAACAACCGCGATCTCGACACCCAGCGGGTCGACATCTCGACCACCTTCGAGCTGATGCCCGACGTGCCGGCCGGCAGGACGGTCGTCGCCGAGAGCGGGATCTCGGATCCGGCCGAGCTCGACGAGCTCGAGCGGGTCGGCGTCGATGCCGTCCTGATCGGCGAGGCGCTGATGCGGGCAGCGGACCCGGAGGCGAGGACGCGGGAGTTCGTTCGCGACGAGGAAGGCACCCGCGAGCAGCAGCTGCCATGACGCCCCTTTTTAGCTTCGCTTAGGAGTTTCTTTAGCACCGGATCACCGGCCTCCCCGATCATCGCCCGATGGTCGCTAGGGCAAAGCGCTTCACCGGCACCCCGTTCGGAGCCGCAGTCTCCGGCGGGCTGGTGGTCGCGGTGCTCGGCTGGATTGCGATCGCCGCTGGGCTGGTCCACGCCTCGTCGAACAGCAGCAGCGCGCTGCCGCCGGCGATCACTCCGCCGCCGGTAAACGCCAAGGCGACCGCCAAGGGCGACACCGTCAGCCAGATCTACAAGGCCGACTCGAACGGAGTCGCCTTCATCCAGTCCCAGCAGGCGCCCCAGCCCGCGTCGCCGTTCGACCTCTTCGGCCAGCAGCGCGGCGGCGGCACCGCCACCGGCTCGGGCTTCGTGCTCGACACCGCCGGCCACATCCTGACCAACAACCACGTCGTCGCCCACTCACAGACGATCCGCGTCAAGCTCGGCCGCAGCGACACCTCCTACGACGCCAAGGTCGTCGGCACCGACCCCGCCACCGACCTCGCCCTGCTGAAGATCGACGCACCGTCATCGCAGCTGCATCCGCTCGCGCTCGGCGACTCCTCCAGCGTCCAGGTAGGCGACCCGGTAGTCGCGATCGGCAACCCGTTCGGGCTCGACCAGACGGCGACGACCGGAATCGTCTCCGCGCTGCAGCGCCAGATCCAGGCGCCTAATGGGTTCTCGATCTCGAACGTGATCCAGACCGACGCCTCGATCAACCCCGGCAACTCCGGCGGTCCGCTGATCAACGCCTCCGGCCAGGTGATCGGGATCACCTCCCAGATCGAGACCGGCGGCGGCGGCGGTTCGGTCGGGATCGGCTTCGCGATCCCCAGCAACACCGCGCGCGAGGTCGTCAGCCAGCTGGAGCAGAACGGCCAGGTCCAGCACGCCTTCCTCGGGATCAGCGGGACGACGATCAGCCCCGACGTCGCCGACGCGCTCAACTTGCCGGTCAAGTCCGGGGTTCTGGTCGAGCAGGCCGTCAAGGGCGGCCCGGCCGACAAGGCAGGGATCCGCGGCGGCAACACGGCGGCGACGATCCAGGGCTCGAACCTCAGCCTCGGTGGCGACATCGTCACCGCGATCCAGGGTCACAAGGTCGATTCCATGGATCAGATCGTCAACATCGTCAACGGCGCCAAGCCGGGCGACACCCTCGCCATCACCTTCCGTCGCGGTGGCGCCACCAGGACGGTCACGGTCACGCTCTCTGACCGCCCCAGCTCCGCCTCGGGCTCCTCGCTCGGCCGCTAGCGCCCAGAGCGACGCACCCCGAGCCCGTACCCTTGACCCTCTATGAGGGTCAAGATCTGCGGAGTCACCAACATCGAGGACGGCCGCGAGGCGGTGCGGCTCGGGGCCTGGGCGATCGGCCTGATCCACCACAGGGACAGCCCCCGGTTCTGCGCTCCGGCGGCGGCGGCGGAGATCGGCTCCGAGCTGCGCCGGCAGTGCGAGGTGGCGGGTGTCTTCGTCAATCCGACTCTCGACGCCGTCGAGGAGGCGGTCGCCAACGCCGGCCTCTCGATCGTGCAGCTCAACGGCGACGAGGGCCCCTCGTTCTGCACCGAAGTGGCCCGACGAACGGGCGCCAAGGTGATCAAGGCGATCCACGTCTCCAGCGCCGCCGAGGTGCACGGGGCCGAGGTCTTCAGGACCGACTTTCACCTCTTCGATACCCGGCATGCCGTGTTGCGCGGCGGCACCGGCGAGGCGTTCGACTGGGAGCTGCTCGCCGACCGGCGCTCCGGCGTGCCGGCGATCCTCGCCGGCGGCCTGCGGCCGGACAACGTCGCCGCCGCGATCGACGTCGCCCATCCCTACGCCGTCGACGTCGCCAGCGGCGTCGAGGCGGAGCCCGGCCGCAAGGACCACGCACTGCTGGCCGCCTTCTTCGACGCCGCCCGCGACGCCGCAGCCTCGCCCCGGTGAGCACCGCGATCGAGGAGCGCTTCGGCCCCTACGGCGGCCGTTACGTCCCCGAGACGCTGGTTGCGGCGCTCGACGAGCTGACCGAGGCCTGGGCAGCGGCCCGCGACGATCCCGGCTTCAAGGCCGAGCTGGCGCGGCTGCAACTCGACTTCATCGGCCGCCCGACGCCGCTCTACCGCGCCGGGCGGATCTCGGAGCGGGTCGGCCGCGGCGTCTATCTGAAGCGCGAGGACCTGGCCCATACCGGAGCCCACAAGATCAACAACGCGGTTGGCCAGGCCCTGCTGACCAGGCGGATGGGCAAGCGGCGGGTGATCGCCGAGACCGGCGCCGGCCAGCACGGCGTCGCCACCGCCACCGCCTGCGCGCTGCTCGACCTCGACTGCGTCGTCTACATGGGCACCGAGGACATGCGGCGCCAGCGCCCAAACGTCGAGCGGATGAACCTGCTCGGGGCCGAGGTGGTGGCGGTGGAGATCGGCGCCCGCACCTTGAAGGAGGCGGTGAGCGCCGCGATCCGGGACTGGGTCGCGAACGCCGCCGATACCCATTACGTGATCGGCTCCGCGGTCGGGCCGGCGCCCTTCCCGGCCCTGGTTCGCGACCTGCAGCGGGTGATCGGCGACGAGGCGCGGCGCCAGGCGCTGGAGGCCGAGGGGTCGTTGCCGGCGCGGGTGATCGCCTGCGTTGGCGGGGGCTCGAACGCGATCGGGACCTTCACTGCCTTCATCGACGACGAGTCGGTCGAGCTGATCGGGGTCGAGGCGGCGGGTGAGGGGCTGTCGAGCGGCCGTCACGGAGCCTCGCTGACCGGCGGCAGGACCGGTGTTCTGCACGGCTCGCTGTCGTCGGTGCTCAGCGACGAGGACGGGCAGATCCTCGACGCGCACTCGATCTCGGCCGGTCTCGACTATCCCGGGGTCGGGCCCGAGCACGCCCAGCTTCGCGACTCCGGGCGCGCCCGCTACGAGTCGGTTACCGATGACGAGGCGCTGCTCGCCTTTCGCGAGCTGTCGCGCCTGGAGGGGATCGTCCCGGCGCTGGAGCCGGCCCACGCGATCGCCTGGGTGCTCCGGGATGCAGAGCAAACCGGCGCTCAGCAGGATGGTGCTCCGGGGTATGACGTCATCTGTCTCAGCGGGCGCGGCGACAAGGACCTTGCGGAGGCGCTGGAGGGGCTGGAGCGCCTCGATGCCTGACCTGGCGCGCACCTCGACAGGTCTGGCGCGGATCGAGGCCGCCTTCGCGAGCGCGCGCCAGGAGGGCCGCGCGGCGCTGATGCCCTACATGATGGGCTGTTTCCCCGATCGCGACGGGGCGCTGGATGTCGCGAGGGCCTACGCCGACGCCGGCGCCGACCTGGTCGAGATCGGGATTCCGTTCTCGGATCCCCTTGCCGACGGGCCGCTGATCCACGCCGCGGCGACGCGGGCGCTGGAGCGGGGGGCGGACCTCGACGGCGCCCTGGCGGCCTGCGAGGTGCTCGGCGAGGGGCTTCCCTCGGTGGCGATGTGTTACGTGAACATGGTCCTGGCGCTCGGACCGCGGCGATTCGCGGGCCGCCTCGCCGAAGCCGGCGCCGCGGCAGCGATCGTCCCCGACCTGCCGCTCGAGGAATCGGCCGAGATCGCGGCCGAGCTGGAGGCGGCTGGCCTGGCGCTGATCCCGCTCGTCGCACCGACGACCCCTGCGGAGCGCCGCCGCCGCATCTGCGAGGCGGCCCGCGGGTTCGTCTACGTCGTCTCGGTCGCCGGGGTGACCGGGGAACGCGGTGAGCTGCCGCCGCATCTGGCCGAGCTGGTGGCGGCGGTGAAGGAGGAGGCGCCGGTGCCGGCCGCGGTCGGGTTCGGGATCGGGACCCCTGAGCAGGCCGCCGAGGTCGGCCGGATCGCCGACGGGGTGATCATCGGCACGCGGCTGGTCCGTGCGGTCGCCGAGGCCGAGGACACCGGCGCCGGCGTTGCGGCCGCGGCCTCTTTCCTGGCCGAGGTTCGCGCCGCGCTGGCAGGTTAGGATTTGCCGCGATGGCGCTTGTCGTCTCCCTCTTCATCGGCCTCGTGGCCATGGTCATCTCCTACGCCTTCGGGCAGGGCGGTCCGGTCGCCGGGCTGATCTTCGTGCTCGTGATGACGGTCGGGGCTCTGGTCAAGCTGACGGCGCCGCTGCGGGCCAGCCTCCGGCCCTAATCGGCATCGGTCGCTCAGGCGCGCTCGGCGATCACCCGCAGGTACTCGGCCGGGGCGACCATCGCCCGCTCGCCGGCGATGTTGCGGCGCTCGAGCATCGCCCGCAGGTCGGCCTCGAGGGCCTTGGCTCCCTCTTCGCCCACCCGCGCGAAGGCCATCTTCATCGGCCCGAAGTAGGTGCGGAAGTACTCGATGTAGTGGTCGGGGGAGCGGAAGCCCTGCTTCACCGTCGCCCGCTCGATCTCCAGTGAGCCGATCCCTTCCCCGAACAGCTTCCGCAGATGGTCCTCAGTTCCCCAGAGGAGCGGGGGCTGGACCCCGGGGGGTGGCGGGGCGTGCTTGGCAGTGGTCATGAACATCTCGCCGACGAACCCGTCCGGCACCCAGTTCGCCATCCCGATCCGGCCGCCCGGCTTGCAGACCCGCAGCATCTCGTCGGCGGCCTGCTGCTGGTCGGGAGCGAACATCACCCCGAAGCTCGACAGAACGACGTCGAAGGAGGCGTCCTCGAACGGGAGGTTCTGGGCGTCGCCCTCGACGAACTCGACCTCGACCCGCTCGCATTCGGCCCGCTCGCGCCCGCGTTCCAGCAACTCGGGCACGTAGTCGAGCCCGACCGTATTGCCCCAGGCGCGCCGGGCGGCCGGAATCGTCGTGCTGCCGCTGCCGCAGGCGAGGTCGAGGACGCGGTCGCCGGGCAGGATCTCCGCCGCCTCGGCCAGCTCCTCGCCGACGATGGTGAGCAGGCCGCCCACCATCGAGAAGTCGCCCTGCGACCAGACCTTCTGTTGGATCTGGGTCACCGCCGCCAGGTCGGCCGTCTGCTCGTTCATCTCTGCCTCCGAATCCGTTCGTCGTGCCGGCGCAGAGGCTACGCTCCGCTCGCGGCCATCGCCGTGCGCTCCGTCACGCCTCTGGGGTCGGCGGTACCCTCGCGGCATGCGGATCGGCGTGCTCACCGGCGGGGGCGACTGTCCGGGCCTGAACGCGGTGATCAGGGCGATCGTGCGCAAGGGGGTCGCCGTCTACCGACACGAGTTCATCGGCTTCCGCGACGGCTGGCGGGGCCCGCTGGAGGGCGACTACCGCCCGCTCGGGATTCCCGAGGTGCGCGGCATCCTTCCCCGCGGGGGCACGATCCTCGGCTCCTCGCGAACCAATCCTCTCGATGCGGAGGACGGCGTCGACCGCATCGTCGCCAACCTGGCCGCGGAGCGGGTCGAGGGCCTGATCGCGATCGGCGGCGAGGACACGCTCGGGGTCGCAACCCGGCTTGGGGAGAGGGGGATCGACGTCGTCGGGGTCCCGAAGACGATTGACAACGACCTCGGCGCAACCGACTACACCTTCGGCTTCGACACCGCTGTCAACATCGCGATGGAGGCGATCGACCGCCTCCACACCACCGCCGAGAGCCACCACCGGGTCCTGATCATCGAGGTCATGGGCCGCCATGCCGGTTGGATCGCGTTCCATGCCGGGCTGGCGGGCGGCGCCAACGTGATCCTGATCCCGGAGCACCAGTTCGACCTCGAGCAGGTCTGCCACTACATCGAGACCCGTTTCGAGAGCCAGTACTCGCCGATCATCGTCGTCTCCGAAGGCGCCGAGCCGATCGGTGGCATGCCGGAGCCGGCCGACGCGCCCCGTGACGCCTTCGGGCACGTGCGCCTGGGCGGCATCGCCCACTGGCTCGAGGGAGCGATCGAGCAGCACACAGGCAAGGAGGCGCGGGCGACGGTGCTCGGCCACGTCCAGCGCGGCGGCACCCCGACCGCTTTCGACCGCGTGCTGGCGACGCGCTTCGGGCTGCACGCGATCGACGCCGTCAACGAAGGGCGCTGGGGCATGATGACCTCGCTGCGGGGAACCGAGATCACCCTGGTCGAGCTCTCGCGGGCGACCGCCGAGCTGAAGCTCGTGCCGGAGTCCCTCTACCGCGAGGCGGAGGTCTTCTTCGGGTGAGGCGCCCGGCCGCGATCGCCTCGGTCGCGGCGCTGGCACTCGCCGCAAGCGGCTGCTTCGGCGGAGCCGGGAGCGGCGGCGGAACCGGCTTCGAGAGGCTGACCATCTACGTCAGCGTGCCGCTGCACGGCGCCCGGGCGCTCGCCGGGCAGGCGGTGATCGCCGGGGCGACACTGGCGCTGGATCAGACCGGCGGCAAGGTCGGCGACCTGCGGATCAGGGGGGCGTATCTCGACGACAGCCGCGGCGGCAGCTGGAGCCTGGCCCGCAGCGCCGCCAACGCCCGCCGGGCGGCCGAGGACTCGACCACGATCGCCTACATCGGCGACCTTGACTCCGGCGCCACCCGGGCCTCGCTTCCGATCACCAACCAGGCCGAGATCGTCCAGATCTCTCCCGCCAGCACCGCGGTCGACCTGACCAGGCTGCCGCCGGCCGGCGGCCCCGGCCCGGGCGACTACCGGCCCAGCGGCAAGCAGACCTTCGCCCGGGTCGTCCCCGATGACGACGTGCAGGCAGCGGCGGCGGCGCTGTGGGCGAAGCGGTCAGGAATCAGGGTCGTCAACTCGGTCAACGACGGATCCGACTTCGGAAGGTCGCTGGAGCGCGAGTTCGACCAGGCGGCCCGCCGCGAAGGGCTGCGCCTTGCAGCCTCGAAGCCGCGGGCGATCTACTTCGCCGGTTCCGCTGACGGGGCGACTCCGGCGCTCGGCACGATCGCAGGCCGGAATCCCCGCGCGACGATCTTCGGCTCCGACGCGCTGATCGATCCCGCCTTTCTGCGCTCGGCGTCCCCGTACGCCGGCAGATTGCGCCTTACCTCGCCGTACCTCGACCCCTCGCTGCTGCCCGCGAAAGGCCAGCGGTTCGTCCGCGCCTTCCGATCCCGGTTCGGCCGCCGCCCCGAACCCGCCGCCGCTTACGGCTATGAGGCGATGTCGCTGCTGCAAGACGCGATCAAGCGCGCAGGCGCCGACGGGGACCAGCGCGGGGCGGTCACCGACGCGGTCCTCTCGACCCATAACCGGCGCTCGGTCCTCGGCACCTACTCGATCGACGGCAACGGCGACACGACTCTCGCCAGGGTCTCCGGCTACCGGATAAGCGACGGCCTGCCGGTCTTCCCGGTCGAGCTGAACCCGGCGCCGTAGGCCGCCGCTCAGCGAAGCGACGGCTGCTTCGAGAACGCGGCCCGGATCCCGACCTCGCGCGCCGAGCGGCGCAGGGGCGGCAGCGAGAAGGCCTTCTGCAGCGTTCGCAGCAGCGAGTAATGCTCGTACCGCCGCCTCAGGCGGGCGTGCCTGCGGACGTCGGGGCCGGTGAAGACGGTCGCGATCCGTCCCCCGTGGGCACCTGCGCAGCAGCCTCGCTCCGAGATCCCCTCGTCGAAGGTGACGACGAGAAAGCCGTGCCGCCCCAGCGACGAGATCAGCCGCGGGACCAGGCCGGCGAGGTAGCGGTCGGTGGCGCCGGTCCCGCAGTCGTGGCCGTCGTGGCAGAGGTCGGGCGTGATCCAGGAGAACGCGGCCAGACGCCCGGCGTCCAGATCGGCGTTCAGCTCCGATCCCGGGACGATCTTCGAGCAGGTAGCGGGATCGTTGCGGATCGACGGGAAGTACATGAACGGGTCGTGCTTCTTGGCGTAGCTGCCGGCAAAGGCCCCGCGGTAGCAGGCCTTCGGCATCCCCTCCATATAGGCGCGCCAGGAGACGCCTGCGCGCTGCAGCTGCAGGGCCAGGTTCGAGCCCTGCGCCGAGCAGTCGGTGCAGTCGCTGCCGATGTGGAAGGTCGCCCCGCCGACCAGAGCCAGGTAGTTGGGGAGGGAGGGGTGGCTGATCGCGAAATAGCGGGTTGCCAGGGCGCCGTGCCGCGCCAGCCGGTTGAGGAATGGGGCGCTGGGGTTGCCGATCACCTGCCCGAACTCGCGGTTCTCGAGCACGATCACGAAGACGTGGGAACCGGGATCCGAGACGGCGCTCGCGGTCGGGCGGGAACCATGGCCCATCGCGGCGGGCGCCGGTTTCGAGCCAGTGGCGGGGCTGGGTTCCGCGTCGCCGGCGGCGCCGCAGGCGGCGAGGGAGAGGACCGCGGCTGCGCCGGCGATGGCAGCGAGGCTGCGGCAACGCGGCCTCATCGCGCCAGCAGCTCGCGCAGCGCCGGCTCGAGGTCGGGGTGCGCGAAGCTGAAGCCGAGGTCGAGCGCCCGCCGCGGCAGCACCCGCTGCCCGCCCTTGACGGTCTCGGCCAGCTCGCGGCCGAGGATCAGGTTCAGCGCCAGGCCGGGCACCGGCACCACCGCCGGGCGGCCCAGCACCCGCCCCAGGGTCTTGGAGAGCTCGCGATTGGTGACCGGGTTGGGTGCGGTCGAGTTGACGGTCCCGCTGACCCGGTCGTCTCCAAGGGCCCAGAGAAGCAGCGCGACCTCGTCGTCGACGTGGACCCAGGACATGTACTGCTCGCCGCCGGCGATCGGCCCGCCGACGCCGAGCCGGAACGGGGTCAGCAACTGCTTAAGCAACCCCTCGTGCGGGTCGAGCACCAGTCCGGTACGGACGACGACGACCCTCAGCAGCTCGTCGGCCTCGTGCGCCGCGGCTTCCCACTCGACCGAGACCTGGGCCGCGAAGTCGCTTCCCGGCGCCGCCGACTCGTCGACGATCGCTTCGCCGCGGTCGCCGTAGTAGCCGATCGCCGACCCGCTGACCAGCACCGCGGGCCTTCCCTTCAACGCCGCGATCGCCTGCACGAGGTTGTGGGTGGCGGTCCGTCGGCTCTCGATGATCCGCCGCTTGGAGTCCTCGTTCCAGCGCTGGTTGATCGACTCCCCGGCCAGGTGCACGACGCCGTCGACGCCCTCGAAGGCCTCGGCAGGGGGCCGCTCCAGGGTCGGCGTCCAGGCGAACCAGCGCACGGTCGGATTGTCGGAGCGGGCCCGTTCGGGGTCGCGGCTGAGGCCGACGACCTCGTCGCCGCGCGCCAGCAGCGCTTCGCAGACCGCCGAGCCGATCAGGCCAGTCGCGCCTGTGACCAGGCAGCGCAACGCCTAGGGCTCGATCACCGCGAAGGTGCCGGTCTCGGGGCTGAAGCGGGCGATTCCGTCGCGCTTGGCCTCCTCGACCACCGCCTCGGCCACCGCCGGGGCCACCTCGCGGTTGAAGACGCTGGGGATGATGTAGTCCTCGGAGAGGTCCTCCTCGGTCACCACGTTGGCGATTCCCTGCGCGGCGGCGAGCTTCATCGCCTCGCTGATCGCCGGGGCGCCGGCGTCGAGCGCACCGCGGAACATGCCCGGGAAGCAGAGCACGTTGTTGATCTGGTTCGGATAGTCCGAGCGTCCGGTGGCCATGATCCGCACGTAGGGCTGCGCATCCTCGGGCAGCACCTCCGGGTTGGGATTGGCCATCGCGAAGACGATCGCGTCGTCGTTCATCTTCTCCAGCGCCTCTGCGGGGATGATTCCCGGCCCCGAGAGGCCGATGAACAGGTCCATCCCCTCGATCACCTCGGCGGGCTGGCCCGAGAGCTTGTCGGGGTTGGAGTTCTCCGCGTACCAGCGCTTGATGCTCGACATCTCTCCCGCCACGTAGTCCTCGCGCTCGGTCGAGATCGCGCCGCTGCGGTCGCAGCCGACGATGTGGGTGACCCCGGACGCCAGCATCATCTTCGTCACCGCGACCCCGGCGGCGCCGAGCCCGACCATCAGCACCCGCAGCGACTCGATCGGCTTGCCGACGATCTTCAGGGCGTTGAAAAGCGCCGCCATGACGACCACCGCGGTCCCGTGCTGGTCGTCATGAAAAACCGGGATGTCCAATGACTGCTTCAGCCGCTCCTCGATCTCGAAGCAGCGCGGGGCGGAGATGTCCTCGAGGTTGATGCCGCCGAAGGTGGGGGAGATCAGCTGCGCCGTCTGGACGATCTCGTCGACGTCCTGGGTCGCGAGGCAGATCGGGAACGCGTCGACGCCGGCGAACTCCTTGAACAGCATCGCCTTGCCCTCCATCACCGGCATCGCCGCCTCGGGGCCGATGTCGCCGAGGCCGAGCACCGCCGAGCCGTCGCTGAGCACGGCGACCGTGTTGCGCTTGATCGTGTACTCGAAGGCCTTCGCGCGGTCGGCGTGGATCTCCTGGCAGACGCGCGCCACGCCCGGCGTGTAGGCCATCGAGAGGTCGTCGCGGGTCTTCAGCGGGTACTTGTTGCGCTGCTCGATCTTGCCGCCGCGATGCATCTGCATCGTGCGGTCGGTGTACTCGAGGACCTTGGCGCCGCGGGTGGAGCCGATCGAGCGCAGGATCTGCTCCCAGTGCTCCTGGTCTCGGGCGTCGATCGTGAACTCGCGCACCCGCTTGCCCTCGGCGCCGGCGCCGGGCACGAGGTCGACGCCCTGAAGCTGGCCTCCGGCCTCGGCGATCGCCGCCGTGAGCTTGCCCAGGGGCTCCTGGCGGGCGTCGAGCTCGACGCGGATCGTGACGCTGTACTGGGCCGAGACGGGCATCGGGGGCGCATCATCGCAAAGCGCGAGTTCGCGCCAAGCAGGGAGAAACCCAGGCGCCTGACGACTTGGTTGGTCCATGGGCGACCAACTCGTCAATCCCGACGTTCGCGTCGCGGGAATGGCGGCTAGACAGCACGGCGTTGTGTCAGCCCAGCAGCTGCGCCGGGCCGGCATCGACAAGAGCGCCGCATTTCACCGCGTCCGCCACGGGAGGTTGCATCGCGTGCACCGAGGTGTGTATGCGGTCGGACATGCATTTCTGACCCCTGAGGGACGTTGGATGGCGGCCGTGCTCGCCTCCGGTAGCGGAGCGGTGCTCAGTCACCGATCGGCAGCAGCCTTGTGGGGGCTGTTGCCGGTGCCCTCCGGGCCGGTGGATGTCACAGCGCCCGCCTCGAGCGGACGCTCGCGGCGGGCCGGCATCCGATTGCACCGTTCGCTCTCAGTGCCCGGAGCCTGTACGACGACACACAGGGGCATCCCGGTCACCACCCCCGCCCGCACGATTGCCGACCTTGGCCGGGCGGCACCAGCGGAGGTGCGCAGGGCCCTGCGTCAGGCGGCGGTGGTCGGCCTCCACATACCTGAGGGGGTGGAGGCCGACCACACGCGGAGCGAGCTCGAAAGCCAGTTCCTCGGCCTCTGTCGCCGCCACCGTCTCCCACTTCCGGAGGTCAACGTCAGGATCGGCTCGATGACCGTCGACTTCCTCTGGCGCCCCCCAGCGGCTGGTCGTCGAGACCGATGGCTATCGCTACCACCGGGGGCGCCAGGCATTCGAGGATGACCGCAGCCGAGACCTCGAGCTCGGGCGCCGCGGCTTTCGGGTCATCCGCGTCACCCATCGCCAGCTGATCGGCGATCCGGGCAGGGTCGCGGCGGCGCTGCGCGCCCTCCTATGATCGATCCGTGGCCAGCAACGACGGCAAGCCCGAGCTTTTCCTGATCGACGGCAACTCGCTCGCCTACCGGGCGTTCTTCGCCCTGCCGGAATCGATCGCGACCTCCGACGGGCGGCCGACGAACGCGATCTACGGCTTCGCCTCGATGCTGGTGAAGATCATCACCGAGCACGACCCCGCCGCCGTGGTCGTCGCCTGGGACGCCGGCATGTCGGGGCGCGAGAAGGAATACAAGGAGTACAAGGCCGGGCGCCGGCCGCGGCCGGACCTGCTGTCCGAGCAGTGGCCGCACATGCTGCCTCTGGTCGAGGCCTTCGGGTTCGAGAACGTCAAGGTCGACGGCTTCGAGGCCGACGACGTGATCGCCTCGCTGGTGCGCCAGGCGCGCGAGCAGGAGATCGCGGTGATGGTCGTCTCCGGCGACCGCGACGTCTACCAGGTGGTCACCGACGGGGTGCGGGTGATGACCACCTCGCGCGGGATCACCGACACCAAGATCTACGACCGCGAGGGGGTGATCGAGCGCTACGGCGTGCCGCCGGAGCTGGTCACCGACCTGATCGGGCTCAAGGGCGACACCTCCGACAACATCCCCGGCGTCCCCGGGATCGGCGACAAGACCGCGGCCCAGCTGCTGCAGGAGTTCGGCTCCCTGGAGGAGGTGCTGGCCAGCGTCGACAAGATCTCCGGCGCCAAGCGCAAGCAGAACCTGACCGAGCACGCCGACGACGCCCGGGTCTCGAAGCAGCTGGCGACGATGCACTTCGACATCGACACCGGGCTCGACCTCGACGAGCTGATGGGATCCGAGCCCGACCGCTCCAGCCTGCGCGAGTTCTCGCGCGAGTTCGAGCTGCGGGTGATCCTCGAACGGCTCGAGGAGGGTCTGCCCGACGGAGCCCTGGTCCCCGGGCGCAGGGTCGCGCGCGAGGTCGAGGTCGACGCCCTCGAGGGAAAGCCGGCCGACCTCGCCGAAGGCCCGGTGGCGCTGGCCCTGGACGGCGGGCGCTGGGCCGCGGCCGACGGGCAACAGCTGCTGACCGGGGAGCACGAGGGCATGAAGGAGTTCGCGGCCGAGATTGCGGCGCATCCACTGCTCGCCCACGACGCCAAGTCGCTGGGCGGAGGCCGTCATGGCTTGCTGGCCGGCGCCGCCGAGGCGGGGGTCGAGCTGGGCATCGAGCATGACACGATGCTGGGCGCCTACCTGATCGACCCCGCGCGTCGCAACTACGACCTCGTCGAGCTCGCCGCCGATGCGGGGATCGGGCTCTCCGAGGGCACCAGCGAGCAACTGGAGGCGCTGAGCGGGAACGGCGACGGAACCGACGGCGACGGTCAGCTGGAGCTGGGGGAGGAGATCGAGGCGGCGCTGGAGCCGCCCGAGGAGGCGCGCCTGGTCGCCGAGCTGACCGAGCTGCAGCGCCCACGCCTGGCCGAGTGGGGACTGGAGACCCTCCTGCGCGAGGTCGAGCTGCCGCTGGTCGAGGTGCTGGCGGCGATGGAGCGCGAGGGGGTAAAGATGGACCCGGAGCGGCTGCACGAGATCGGGGCCGGCTTCGAAGAGGAGATCGCGAAGCTCGAGTCCGAGATCCACGATCTGGCCGGTCACGAGTTCACGATCGGATCTCCCCAACAGGTGGCGCAGGTGCTCTTCGAGGAGCTCAGCCTGACCCGCAAGCGGCGCGGCAAGACCGGCTTCTCGACCGACGCCCGGGTGCTGGCCCAGATCCGCGAGGAGCACCCGATCGTCGAAAAAATCGAGAGCTGGCGCGAACTGACGAAGCTCAAGAGCACCTACCTCGACACCCTGCCCGACCTGATCGACCCCGACACGGGCCGCATCCACACGACCTTCAACCAGGCGGCGACGACGACCGGGCGTCTCTCGAGCACCAACCCCAACTTGCAGAACATCCCGATCCGCACCGAGCTCGGGCGCCCGCTTCGCTCCTGCTTCGTCGCCGCCCGCGGAGAGCGATTGCTCTCCGCCGACTACAGCCAGGTCGAGCTGCGCGTCCTCGCCCACGTCGCCGACGAGCCGGTCCTGAAGGAGGTCTTCGAGGCCGGCGACGACGTCCACGCCGCCACCGCGGCCGAGGTCTTCGACATCGAGCGCGACGAGGTCGACATCGGCCAGCGCTCGAAGGCGAAGATGGTCAACTTCGGGATCGTCTACGGGCTGACCGGCTTCGGGCTCGCCGACCGGCTGGCGATCCCGCGTGCCGAGGGAGAGGAGTTCGTCGCCCGCTACCTGGAGCGATTCCCCGCGGTGCGGGCGTTTCGCGAGGAGACGATCGAACGCGCCCAGGCTGACGGCTACGTGACGACGCTGATGGGGCGCCGGCGCCCGATTCCGGAGCTGCGGTCGGGAAACGTGCAGACGCGGCGGCTCGGCGAGCGGCTGGCGGTCAACACGGTCATCCAGGGCAGCGCCGCCGACATCATCAAGGTGGCGATGGTCCGCTGCCAGGTGGCCCTGCGCGAGGGCGGGCAGAGAACGCGGCTGATCCTGCAGATCCACGACGAGCTGCTGTTCGAGGGGCCGAGCGCCGAGATGGAGGCCGCCGAGCCCCTGGTCCGGACCGAGATGTGCCGCGCCTACGACCTCGACCCGGAGCTCGAGGTGGACATCGGGATCGGCAGGGACTGGCTGGTCGCCAAGTAGGGAAGAAGAAGGGCGGCCCGCGGGCCGCCCTTCTCAGCTGCTGGTCCCTACCCCTGGCTAGCTGCCGAGCTCGACCTTCTCGAAGACGGCCATGCCGCCCTCGGTGTGCAATTCGGCCTCGTCGACCACCGCGCCGGGTGTCAGGTCGGCGGTCGTGCAATTGGCGTTGCCGTCGTTCCCCGGTCCGGAGTCCTCGCTGCCGGGCCCGGAATTGTCGCCACCGCCATCGCGGGCGACCCGACCGTCGTTCTGGTCGTTGGCCTCGTTCTCGTTCTCGTTCTGGTTGTCACACTCGATCTCGGTCTGGCTGTCTACCTGGCCGCTCAGCGTGTCACCGCCGAACAGGTTGATCACCAGGCGGCCGCTTGCGGCGTCGAACGAGGCGACGCGGCCGGCGTTCTCGTTGCCGTCCTCGGTGCCGTCGTTGTCGCTGTCGGCGTCGCGCGGGTTGTCGCCGGCCAGGAACTCATCCCGGTTGTCGAGCTGGTCGCGATCCTGGTCGCGATGGGCCTGGTTGACCTGCAGGGAGAGGCGGTGGGCCTTCTCCCAGCGGTCGGGGATGCGATCGTGGTTGCGATCCTTGGCCGCCGCACCGCTGGGCACGGCGAGCAGGGCGATCAGACCCACGCAGCTCGCTGCTAGTCCAAGCAAGGAGCGGATTCGGTTGCCGGACATGGCTTTTCCCTCCGTCGGTAGTTGCATCGGTTGGGGAAGAAACCCGGGCCAAGCCCGAAGATCACGGGTCGGTGGACGCCCGATCTAGCCGTCGGAGCCGCTGGAGGACCCGAAGGCGCCGTCATCGATCGAGCCGCCGCCGCCGTCCGAGCCGCTGCCGGAACCACCAGACGATCCCGAGCCGCTGCCGGAGGAGAGCGAATCGCCGCCGCCGTCCGAGCCGCCGCCGGAGGAACCTGAGCCGTCGGGGCCGCCCGAGGACCCGGATGTCCCCGAGCCGCCGCCGGACCCCGAATCACCGGAGCCCGAGCCTTCGTGAGAGGAGCCGCTGCCCGAGCCGCCGCGTCCGGAGCCGCTGTGGCCCGAGCCGCCTTCGCCCGACCCCCCGGACCCGGAGCCGCTCGAGGAGCTTGGGCCCGGCCCGCCGTCCGAGCCGCCGCCACCATCCCCGCGATGGCCGCCGTGGTGGTCGCCAGGCTCGGCCTCACCGCGGCCGGAGCCGTCGCCGGCGATGAGCTGCGGCGTTCCCTTGCCGCTGCCCGCGCCGGGGCCGGCATCTGCGGCTTCGAGCTGCCGGGCGGGCTCATCGGCCCGCGCCGAGTGGTTCTGCGAGGAGTCGTGGATCGCGACGCCGGTCCCTACCGAGCCGGCCACCAGCACCGTCGCCAGGCTGGCCTTCAGCGCCAGGCCGGCGCCTGCTCCGCCGGCCGAGGCGGCACCCGCTCCGGCCGCCGCTGCGGTCGCGCCGCCCATCCCCACGCCGGCCGCGTCACCCGCGGAGCCGAGCAGCAGGTAGTGAAGAAGCGGCACCGGGAACAGCAGCCCGGCTCCATCGCGAAGGCGCTGGCGGGCCCGGTAGATGGTCTGGCGCGCCGCCCCGCCGCTCATCCCCAGATGGGCGGCGATCTCCTCGTGGCTGAGGCCCTCGAGCTCCCGCATCACGATCGCCGCCCGCTGCGGGTCGGGCAGGGCACGGAGCCTTTGCAGGAGGTCGGCTATCTCGGCTCGCCGCTCGGCCACTTCGGCCGGGGTCTCGACCCCGTCGATGCCCTCGTGAAGCTCGACCGCGATGGGCGGCTGGTCGCGGATGTCGTTGAGCGCCGTGTTGCGGACGATCCGGTACAGCCAGGGCCGCAGCTCGATCTCCTTCTCGGAGCCGCGCAGGGCCAGCAGCGCCTTCGAGAAGGCGTCCTGGGTGACGTCGTCGGCGCGGTGCGAGGGGACGATGGCCGCCGCGTAGCGACCCAGCGCGCGGCCGTAGCGGCGGACGATCTCCTCGAATGCCGACTCATAGCCGTCGCGGACCAGCGCCACCAGCCGCCGGTCGGGCTGCATGCGCAGCGCGGGTCCGAGGAAGAGACGAGACGCGACGTTGTTTGCCGGGGGCGGGGGCATCTACGGGTCAGGCTGGCCGCCAGAGCTGCAAGTCCTGATATGACAGCCTGCGGTGTCGGGGGTACGACTGAAACACGGGCGAAGTTCAAAGATCACATCGGCGGTGAGAGGCGATGGATAAAGGCACAGCGGTGCTGTTTACGGCCATGGCGGGCGGGCTGATCGCGCTCCAGGCGCCGATCAACGCAGGCTTGGCGAAGGCAACGGGGGACCTGCCCGCCGCCGCGGTCTCATTCCTGGTCGGAGCTGCCGCCCTCGTCCTGATCGTCTTCGTCGCCGGCAAGGGGAACGGACTCACACACGTCACCGACGTGCGCTGGTATTACCTGCTCGGGGGGCTTCTGGGCGCGGTCTACGTCGCCAACGCGCTGGTCGCCGTCAACCACATCGGCGCCGGCGGCGTCGCCGCGGCGACCATCGCGGGCCAGCTGACGATGTCCGTGATCGCGGATCGGCTTGGGATCCTCGGCCTCTCGCAGGTGGCGCTGTCGCCGCTGCGGATTGTCGGCGTGGCCCTGCTGCTGGCCGGGACGGTCCTCGTCGTCAGGTGACGATGGGCCGCGAACCGGCCGCAGATGATTGTCAGGCGGCCGAAGGCCGCCGCAAGTGATTAGGCGGCCGCGACCGCGGCGCGCCGGCGAGAGGCGCCCGCGAACTCCGGCGGCGCGATCTGCAGGTAGTGCCCGAACGACCAGTCGACGAAGCGCTTGCTCGCCATCCCATTCAGCGCCAGGGCCAGCAGCCGCGGCGGCACCTTGGGAACCAGTTGCTGGACCCGCAGCAGCGACTCGAACTGCCAGCGGTGCGAATCGGAGAAGCCGGCGTAGTCGCCGAGCGCCTGGCGGCGGGACTTGGATCCCTCGAAGACCTGGCGCAGCTCGCGCCCGCAGGCGAGTGCGAAGTAGAAGGCGGTGCGGATGCCCTCCGCGGTCAGCGGCAGGCAGTGACCGGCCGAGTCGCCGGCGAAGAAGACGCCGGAGTCGACCGCGGGCCGCAGCCTGTGCGGGATCCAGTTGCCCTGGTAGCGGACGCTCTCGCGCCGCAAGCGCTCTGCCAGCTCGACGGTCGGCTGCTTGACGTGGACGCGGGGGTCAAAGGAGCCGACGCCGACCCGGATCTCGTCTCCGGCCGGAAAGCTCCAGCCGTAGCCAGCCGGCACGATCCCGCGCTCGATCCAGATCTCCAGCTCGGAGTCGCTGCCCCAGGGGTGCACCTCGAGGCCGCGCGAGAGCCGCGCCTCGGGCGGCTGCACATTGGCCCCCGAGCCGAGCACCCGCCGCCAGCCGAGCGCATCGACTACAAGCGGCGCCGCGACCTCGCCGCGGTCGGTGAGCACCCGGATCGACTCGTCTCCGTTCGGCGGTGCCGCGCGCCCCTCGACCTTCGCGGTCTCGAACTCGGCCTCGCACTGGTCCCAGAGCAGGCCGCAGAGGCTGCGGTAGTCAAAGGTGGAGAACTCCCAGGGCAGTTCCATTCGCACGCTCGTGTGCGGGGTATGGATCACCAGCTCGCCGAAGGTCTGCTTGATCGAGTCGTCGAGGTCCAGCGCCCGCAGCCATGAGGTCGGCGCCGCGCAGGCCGAGGTCTGGCGCTCGCCGATCTCGTAGCGGTCGAGGACGAGCACCCGCCCCCCGGAGCCGGTGAGCTCGCGGGCGGCTGTGAGCCCGGCGAAGCTGGCGCCGCAGATCAGGACGTCATATGAGCCGTCGAGGGGCGTGCGGTCGTCGCCGCGCTTGGTGGAGCGGGTGGGCACGGAGGGGATCGTAGACAGATGGCCAAAGGCGACCGAAAGGCCGTATTCAGCCAAGGCGATCCCAGCCCAGGCGTGAGGCCGACTTCTGCCATGATCCCTCGCCGTGTCCACGCCCGACACAACCGTCGAGCAGGCGCCCGTGAGCGCCCCCGCCGCGAGCAACAACGACTTCATGATCGAAGTCGACGGCAAGCTGGTGCCCAACTACGACGCGACGATGATCTCCTTCAAGGAGGGAGACGTGGTCAGCGGCAAGGTGGTGCGGATCGACAAGGACGAGGTCCTGGTCGACATCGGCTACAAGTCGGAAGGGGTCATCCCCTCGAACGAGCTCTCGATCCGCAAGTCGGTCGACCCCGCGGACGAGGTCTCGCTCGGCGAGGACGTCGACGCCCTGGTGCTCACCAAGGAGGACCAGGAGGGTCGCCTGATCCTCTCCAAGAAGCGGGCTCGCTTCGAGAAGGCATGGCGCCGGATCGAGGGCGCCGCCGAGTCGGGTGAGCCGGTCGAGGGCACCGTGATCGAGGTCGTCAAGGGCGGGCTGATCCTCGACCTCGGGGTGCGCGGCTTCCTGCCCGCCTCGCTGGTCGACATCCGCCGCGTCCACAACCTCGACGAGTTCATGGGTCAGAAGCTCGAGTGCAAGGTGATCGAGCTCAACCGCAGCCGCAACAACGTCGTCCTCTCGCGCCGCGCCGTCCTCGAGGAGGAGCGCAAGGAGGTCCGCGAGCAGATCCTCGGCCGCCTGCAGCCGGGCCAGATCGTCGACGGCAAGATCTCCAACATCGTCGACTTCGGCGCCTTCGTCGACCTCGACGGGATCGACGGCCTGATCCACATCTCCGAGCTTTCCTGGAGCCACGTCAACCATCCCTCCGAGGTCGTCAACATCGGCGACACGGTGCGGGTCAAGGTGCTCGACATCGATCGCGACCGCCAGCGCATCAGCCTCGGGCTGAAGCAGACCCAGGAGGATCCCTGGCAGCGGGTGGTCGACAGCCATGCGCCGGGCGACGTGCTCGACGGCAAGGTCACCAAGGTCGTCGCGTTCGGTGCCTTCGTCGAGATCCTGCCCGGGGTCGAGGGCCTGGTCCACATCTCGGAGCTCGCCGACCACCATGTCGAGAATCCGAGCGAGGTAGTCGAGCCCGGAACCGAGCTGCAGGTCAAGATCCTCGAGGTCGACGAGGAGCGACGCCGGCTTTCGCTCAGCATCAAGCGGGTCGAGGGCCAGGAGCTGCCGATGCGCGAGATCCAGGCCCCGGCGGCCGGGGAGGATTCCGCGCCGCCGGCGCCGGCCGAGGGAACCCCTGACCTCGGCCTCTCCGAGGAGGTCTTCGCCGAGCCCCCGCCCGAGGTCGAGGCGGAGGCCGGAGGGACGCCCGGCGAGGAGGACGTGGGACAGGGCCAGGATGCCGACGCCCAGACCGAGTCCGAGCCGGCCCCCGCGGTCGAGGAGGACTCCGCCGAGCAGGCCAGCGAAGGCGAATCGGCGGCCGAACGCCCGGATTCGCCTGACGAGGGCGAAGAGGCGGCCGGCGAGGAAGGCTGACGGAGGCGGCGGTGGCGCCGCTTCTGATCGGGCTCACCGGCGGCATCGCGGCCGGTAAATCGGAAGCCCTGGAGGCTTTCGAGCGCCTTGGCGCCGCGACGATCTCCAGCGACGCCGTCGTCCACGAGCTGCTCGGCTCCGACGAGGTCCGCGAGCGCCTGGTCGAGCGCTGGGGCAGCGAGGTGGCCCCGAACGGCGTCGTCGACCGGGCCCGCGTCGGCCAGCTCGTCTTCGAGCAGCCCGACGAGCTGGCCTGGCTTGAATCCGAGCTGCACCCCCGGGTCGGCCAACGCCTCGATGCCTGGCGCCGCGACCTCGACCCGGGGATCGACTTCGGGGTCGTCGAGGTGCCGCTGCTGTTCGAGGCCGGGATGGGCGAGGCGTTCGACGCCACGATCGTCGTCGCCGCCGACGACGAGACACGGCGCCGCCGGGCAGAGGCGCGTGGGGAGGGCAGGTTCGAGCAGCGCTCGGCCCGTCAGCTGGCTCAGGAGGAGAAGGCGGCCCGAGCCGACCACGTGGTGCGAAACGACGGCTCGCTCGCGGATCTGGAGCGGGAGCTGTCCGAGCTGCTCGCAAAGCTGGCGCGCCCTGTAGAAAGCTAGGCAAGGTGGAAGCGGCTCGAACAAGGCACAGAACCCCTTCTCGGCGCTCGCCGGCGCGGTCGCGCGGCAGGCGCCGGACGCCGTCGAATGCCCGGATCCGCCGCCGGCGCTGGGGCGTCGGACTGCTGATCGCGGTCGCCTTCGGGGTGCTGGTCGGGGTCGTCGTCTCCTCGGGGACGTTCGACCGCGCGATCCGCGACTTCACCCTGCCGCTCAGCCACGACGACATCATCCGCCAGCAGGCGGCCGAGAAGCACGTTGACGCGAGCCTGATCGCCGCCGTGATCTACGCCGAGTCGCGCTTCCACGACCAGACCTCGCACGCGGGCGCCCGCGGGCTGATGCAGGTGACGCCGGACACCGCCGCCGACATCGAGAAGCGCAGCGGCGGCACCACCTTCGTCGTCCGCGACCTCTCCGACCCTCAGATCAACATCTCCTACGGGACCTTCTATTTGCACGAGCTGCTGGTCCGCTACGCCAACAACGAGGTCGCGGCGCTGGCCGCCTACAACGCTGGGCCCGGCAACGCCGACCAGTGGGGCGGGAGCTCGATGTCGCTCGACGACATCCCGACCGCGGAGACCCGCGGATACGTCGCCGAGGTGCTCGACAAGCAGAAGGACTACCGCAGCAAGTACGGCAAGGAGCTCGGGTATCGATAGGCCGGTGCCGTAAGGCGCCGGCACTGGCATGTCAGGCGGCAAAGCCGCCGCAAGTGGCTCCCTAGTGTCTGAAGCGGTCCCGCCCGGGACCGCCGATCATCAGGTCGTGGCCGTGGCCGCCGATCAGCAGGTCGTTGCCACCGCGGCCGGCGATCGTGTCGTTGCCCGGCCCGCCGTTTACCCGGTCGTTGCCGGGCCCGGCGCAGATCAGATCGTTGCCGGCGCGGCCGTTGATGCGGTCGTTGCCCCCAAGGCCGCTGATCACGTCGCGTCCCTTGGTGCCGACCAGGTGGTCAGGTCCCGGGGTGCCGGTGATCGTCGGCTGCAACGAGCCGCAGTGGAGGTCGTTGCGCCCGATCCGCACCTGCTGCGTGCGCGACCGCGTCTGGCCGTTGGGAAGGCTGGCGATCAAGGTGACGTCATAGCTTCCGTGCGGGGTCGTCGGTGGGATGCGCAGGTTGACCCGCACCCGGCTCGAGCCCGAGGCCGGAGTCAGGTTGTCGGGATGGACGACGGCGTCCGTCCCCGGGACGTCGGTGGTGGCCCGGAGGTCGAAGTTCGGGGCGCTGGTGCCGCGTCCGGAGTAGACGACCCGAAACTGGACCGGCTCCATCTGGCCGCGGCTTGCGCGCTGGGCCGAGGGGTCTTCGATGATCCCCAGGTCCTGGGTGGTCTGCTGGAGATCGGTGCTGAGATCGGAGATCGGCGGTGAATCGACGCAGCTGGTCTTGGTGTTGGAGTCTCCGCGCAGGTCGGCTCCGCAGTCGACCGGCGCGTTGGGGTTGCTCGGGGTCGTGCGCCCACCGGCGACGACGCGGTAGTCGAAAGGGCCGGAGAAGGGCTCGCCGTCGTTTCCCTGGCGCAGCGCGAAGCTCGGCGCGACCGTGAAGTCGGGGGCGGGCGTCGAGGTCAGTCCGACTGAGCGGTAGCCGACCCATTTCAGGCCGGCGGCGGCCGGAGCCAGACGCTGCAGCTCGGCCCCGTAGCTGGCGTCGCGGCTGAACGAAAGCGGCTGTCCGGAGGTGGTATTGAACGCTTGTGGTGCGGAGGTGTCCTCAGGCAGCCGGTAGCCGAGCAGGACCTGGAAGCCGGGGGCGGAGCCGGTGTTGGAGTTGCCCTTGTCGGCGCACCCCGGCTGGCTGGAGAAGCAGACGCTGGTGATCAGGCGCACGGCGCCGATCGTGTTCAGCTGCTGAGAGGCCTGGCCGGTGATCGAGACACAGCCACTCAGAGCTGCCGCCAGCGTGAGTGCGGCGATGGCGAGGAGGGGATAGCTGAGCTTGCGCATGGCCCCGAGGCCTGCAGCTACTGGATGAAGCGATCCTTGCCGGGACCGGGGTCGATGACGTTGTGGCCGCTGCCACCGGTGAGGCGGTCGTCGCCGCGGCGACCGGCGAGCTGGTCGTTGCCGGCCCCGCCGCGCAGGGTGTCGTTGCCGCGGCCGGCGCAGATGACGTCGTTGCCGCCGAGGCCCAGGATCTGGTCGTTGCCGGCGTAGCCGGCGATCACGTCGGGCCCTGGGGTGCCGACAAGGACGTCGTCACCCCGGGTGCCGGTGATCGTCGGCGCCGACTCGTTGCAGCGCACGGTGGTCGGCGTGATCAGGACCGGGTGCGTGCTGGTGCGGGTCTGGCCGTTCGGCAGCGCCGCGGTCAGGGTGACGCCGTAGCTCCCCGGCTGGGCATCGGCCGGAACCCGCATGATCACCCGGACCGCCGTGTCGTCGTCGTCGGGGTTGATCGTCGGGGTGCTGGGAATCGCCGTCGCGCCGGGGACGTCCGTCGAGGCGCTGAGATCGAAGTCGGGGGCCGGGTTGCCGTCGCCGGAGTAGGCGGTCTCGAAGCGCAGCCGGGCGACGTTGCCCTGGCTCACCGACTGCGGACCGGGAGGGTCGAGGATGCCGAAGTCCTGGGTCGGCTGCTGGAGGTCGGTCGCGAGGCCGCTCGGGTTCGGATCGTCGACGCAGATCGTGTTGTCGGAGACGTTGAAGGACGTGACCGGGCTGCCGCAGGAAACCGGACGGGTCGCCAGATTCGATCCGCCGACCTCGCGGCTGCCGACTGCCACCCGATAGGTGAACGGTCCTGCGAACGGGCTGCCGTCGGCGCCCGGGGCAAGGACGAATCTTGGCGACACGGTCGCGTACTGGCCGCCGGCGGTCGTGTAGTTGACGACGCCGGACATGAAGCCGACCCACTTCTCACCCGCCGGTGCCGGCGAGCTGCTCTGCAGCGCCGCCGTGTAGCCGGAGCTCGGGCTGAAGGTGATCTTGTTGGCCCCGCTCGGATTCGTGGTCACGATCGTGTCGGGGGCCTGGGCCGCCGTCGGTATCCGATAGGCGAGCAGGAGCTGGTAGGAGCCGTTGCCGGTGTCGAGGTTGGAGTTGCCTCCATGGCTCGCTCCCTGGCAGGCGGAGTCGCTGGGGCTGTAGCCGCTGTCGTTGGAGTTGGTGTCCGAGGAGCAGAAGGTCGTCGTCACCTGGACGTCGCCAATCGCGTCCCGCTGGACCGAGCTGTTGCTCTTGATCACCACGCAGCCGCTGAACGCCGCGGCGAGGGCGGCGAAGGCGGCGAGGGCCAATATCTGACGACTGAAAGTGCGCATCGGAAGCGTCGCCCCGGGCGACTGTCAGATACTTCGGCCGCTGGGGCGAAGGCTTGAGCAGGACGTACTGTGAATTCGGTAAACGCACATCCAGGCATACGCCTCGCCGCACTCGGCCTTGCGGTCGGCCTCGTGCTCGCCGATTCCTCGATCGTCGTCCTGGCGCTGCCCGAGATCTACCGCTCGCTCGACGTCTCGGTGCAGGGAGTGGTCTGGGTGCTTGTCGCCTTCAACCTCGTGCTCGCCCTCTGCGCGGTTCCGGCGGCGCTGGTCGCGAGGCGCGCGGGTCCCGGGCGCGCGACCGTCGCCGGCCTCGCGGTCTTCGGCCTCGCCGGGCTTGCCTGCGGGCTCTCCCCGAGCCTGGCGGCGTTGCTGGCCGCCCGCTGCGTGCAGGCTGCCGGCGGCGCGGCGGCGGTCTGCGGGGCGCTGGAGCTACTGCCCGCCGAGCTCGGCTCCGAACGCCGTGCCGCGCGCGTCTGGGCGGCGGCCGGGGCGTTGGGGGCGGCGCTCGGACCCGCCGCGGGCGGGCTGCTGACCGAGCTGGTCTCCTGGCAGTCGATCTTCCTGGTCCAGGTACCCCTGACCGCGGCGGCGATCGTGCCCTTGCTGCCGACGGCGGCGAGGAAGGGCAGGCCCGCGAGCGACAGAGCGGCGGCGCGGCCGGGACGGCCCCACCTTGCTGCCAACCTCGCCCTCGGCCTCGTCGCCGCGGCATTGGTCGCGGCGCTGTTCCTGATCGTGCTGCTGCTGATCGAGGGCTGGCGCCTGAGCCCGATCGCCGCCGCCGCCACGGTCACGGTGATGCCGGTCGCCGCCTGGCTGGCGACGCCGCTGGCCCGCTCGGTGCCGAGTCCGACGGCCCGGGCGACGGCGGGGGCGATCCTGATCGGCGGCGGCCTGGTGGGACTGGCCCTGCTGCCGAAGGCTCTGATCGTGGCGACTGTCCCCAGCCAGGCCCTGGTCGGCGTCGGCCTCGCGCTCACCCTCTCCGCCCTCACCGAGGCCGCGCTCGAGGGCCGCTCGCCGCAGGCGATTCACGGCGGCTGGACGATCGCCGCCCGCCACGCGGGGGTCGTCATCGGGCTGCTGGTCCTGACCCCGGTCTTCACCTCGGACCTGCGCCAGCAGCGCTCGGCGGCCGAGCAGGCTGGGACCGCGGCGCTGCTGGACGCCAGGTTGCCGCCCCTGGTCAAGATCGAGATCGCGACCCGGCTCGCGGACCGGCTCCATGAGGAGCGCGGCCGGGTGCCGGTGATCGACCCCGCCTTCGAGCCGCCGCCGGGCAGCCCGCAGGACCGCCAGGCGGTCGAGCAGCTCCATGACCGGCTTCAGGATCAGCTCGACCGTGCCGCGACCCACGCCTTCAGCAACTCGTTTCTGATCGCCGCCGGCTTCGCCTTTGCCGCCCTGATTCCGATCGCCGCCGTGCGCCGGCGGCCCGGGGAGCTGACGCTGTGAGCGGGCGGACGCTGGTCGGCGGATCGATCGTCGCCTCGCTGGCGCTGGTCGTCACTTTCCTGGCGCTCGGCGGCAGCTCCTACGCGCCGGCCCAGACCCGCGACCCCTGCAGGCCGCGGCCCTGGCCGCAGACCAGCGGCCTGCAGGACACTGCGCAGCAGTTCACCCTCTCGGCCCTCGACGGCACCGCGTGCAAGCTGCACGTCTCGCGCGAGACCCTGGTCCTCGCCCTCGCCAGCAGCAGCGGCCGCGAGCGCTTCGCCGCCGATCCGCGCCTACAGGATGCGGTGCGGGCGGGGCTGCAGCGGGCGATCGGCGACGGCGAGCAGGCTGGGGCGATCAATTCGGTCGAGGCCGCGGCCCTGCGTGAGCTGGCGCGCAACGCCCCGGTCGATCAGGTCGTCGCATTGCTGCGCGACGCCAGCCCGCTCTTCTCCGGCCTCGGTGGCCTGCTCGGGACGGCCAAGGGTCTGCTTCCCGGCCAGCTGCAGGGCCTGCTTCCCTAGCGCCGTTCGGAGGTCGCCCGCCAGACCCAGAGCATCATCAGCGGCTGCAGCGGCAGCCGCGCCCAAAGCGCCCAGCGCGGGATCCGTTCGAGATCGAGGCCGCGCACCTGCTCGGGATTGATCGCCATGTGGATGTTGGCGGGAAAGACCGCCGCCAGCAGGCCGATCAGCCACCAGCGAGCAAGACGCCGGGTCGGTGGCGGGATCACGGCCAGGGCGCCGGCGATCTCGGCGACACCGCTGACGATCACCGCCTCGCGGTGGCGTGGCAGCGAAGGGGGCATGATCGCCTCGTAGGAGCGCGGGCGGATGAAGTGCATGCTCCCGGCGAGAAGGAAAAAGCCGGTCAGCGCTCTCTGCGGGCGGGTCACGGGCGCGATTCTCCCAAGCCGCCCCTCACCGCCTAGCCTGGCAGGACTCGGAAGCGCCGCTTCGCCGCAGAGGGGTCGGCGCCGCCGCGGAGGTCGACGCCGCGGACGCGGAACAGGTGCCGCCCAGGGGAGAGCCGCTGCAGGGTGAGCGGCGAGCTGCAGGCGAACCAGCTTCCGCGGTCGACCCGGCAGGAGAAGCCGCTTGCCTCGCCGCGGGGCACCGAGAAGAACCGAAACCGCGGTGTGTTGTCGTGGGTCCTGTGCTTCGGGCCCCGGCCTATCCGGGTGTTGAAGGACGCAAGCCCGAGCACGCCTGCGGAGCGCGGTGCATAGGAGGCGACGAGGGTCGAGTCGGCGTTGATGACGACCTCATGCGACTGGGCTCCTCCGTCGGACCAGCCCTGGAACGAGTAGCCGCCGTTCGCCGACTGCGTGCCAGGAGCGCTGAGCAGGTGCTTGGAACCCATGACGACGGTCTTGGTCAGGGGCGCCGGGGCGACCTGGTTGTCCAGCCCCAGGGTCAGTCCCGAGGGGCCGCTGTCGACGCGCAGCTGCGCGGTGCGGGGGTCGAGGCGCACCTCGTCGCTGTCGGTGAGGCCGCTGGAGTCGGTCACCGTGAGTCGCAGGGTGAGGAAGGTTGGAAACTCGTGGTCGGGGGCGAAGAACTCCCCCGAGCGGGAGCCGTCGGTGCTCTGCAGATGGTGGACGTGGCAGTTCGACGGGCAGTGGTTGATGTCGACGGTCCAGCTGAACTGCGAGGGGGCCAGGGTTCCGTCCTGCTGGTCCTGTCCCGAGCCCGTGTACTGGATCCGGTCGCCGACCTTCCAGGCCAGAGCGGCGGTCGGGGCGTCGATCGTCGCCGTCGGGGGCGAGTCTCCGGAGACGATGGTGACCGACGCCGTCGAGGAGGCTCCGTGCGAATCGGTGACCTTGACGCTGGCAGTGTGGGTGCCGGCGGCGTAGGTGCTGGTCGGGGTGGCGGAGGTGGAGTCGTCGAACTGGCCGTCGCCATCGAGATCCCAGGCGAAGCTGATCGGGTCGTGCTCGGGATCGCTCGATCCGCGGGCGTCGAAGTCAACGCTCAGCGGTGCCGGGCCGCTGGTCGGGTCGGCCTTCGCGTCGGCGGCCGGGGCCTGGTTTCCCGCCACGTACTGGATGCGATGGACCTCGCCGTTGAGGCTGGCGTAGAAGAGGTCGCCGCCGGGGCCGAGCTCGAGGTCGACCGGGCCCGGCGCCCCGGCGTCGAAGGTCAGCCGCGAGTCCGGGTCGGGTAGTGAGCCGCCGTTCGTCGGCATCGCCCAGATGCAGGCGCGCGAGTAGTCGGCGAAGAAGAGCGCCCCGTCGTAGGCGTCCGGGTAGGAGCCGCCGGGATAGAAGGTCATGCCGGAGATCGAGGATCCGCCCGACGGACAGCTCTCGCCGTCGACCACCTTGCCCGAGTGCGGGTAGGTGAAGTAGGGCGCCGTCACGTCTCCGGGCTGTGTGTAGAGGGACTCGCAGAGGTTGAGGTCGGCGTTGTCGTAGCCGGGCTGGTGGCCGTTGCCCTCATAACAGGGCCAACCGAAGTTCTCGACCGGCGCCGAGAGGGGATCCTGGAGGCGGTCGATCTCTTCCCAGTCGTCCATGCCGACGTCTCCGAGCCAGATCTCGCCGGTACCCGGCCGGAAGGCGAAGCGGAACGGGTTTCGCAGCCCGTAGGCGACGATGCGGCGGGCGTTGGCGTCGCTGCTCGCCGCCAGCGGGTTGGTCGGCAGCGCGGCGCCGGTCGCGGGGTTGACCCGCAGGATCGAGCCGTCCAGCCCGGTCGGGTCGCCGGTCGTGCGCAGGTCCTGGCTGCGCAGGGCGCCGCCCTCGGCTGTCGGCGGCGTCTGCAGCTCGCCGACCTTGGCCGGCGGGTCGCCGCAGGGGTTGCGGGGGCTGCCGGCCTGGCCGTAGTCCGGCCCCAGCCAGCCGGCGCCGTCGCCCCCGCTGACGTAAAGATCTCCGTCCGGTCCGAACACGAGGTCGCCGACCGAGTGGGTCGTGAACTGGGCGCACCAGTCCTCGATCAGCACCTGCGGCGGCCCGGCCGAGACGTCACCGGACGCGGTCAGCCTGACCAGGCGCCCGCTGCTGACGCAGCCGTCGCTGTTGGCGCCCGGCGGGTCGGGGCACTGGTCGTGCCAGACCGGCGCCGTGCCGCCGATCGGAGCGTCATAGCTGTAGAGCGCGTAGACGTAGGGCTGCTGGGGAAAGTTCGGATCCAGGGCCAGCCCCAACAGGCCATGGTCCCAGTAGTCGTAGACCTGGGCGCGCATGTCGGCGAAGGTCGTCGGGGTCGGATCCGAGAGGCTGCTGTAGACCTTGATCAGGCCGCTCTTCTCGGCCACGAACACGCGGCCGTCGGGCGAAAACCGAACCGAGGTCGGGGTGGTGAGGCCGGAGATCACGGAGCTGTCCTGAAAGCCGGCCGGCAGGGTGGCGGCCGCGGCGCCGGGGACGAGGGCCGCCAGAGCCGCCAGACAGGAAACCCAGATGACGCCGAGCGCTCTGCGCCCGTATCGGAGTGTTTGATTGGACAACGACTACCTCACCCTCCCTGAGAGAAGGCGTCCCAGGCTAGGCGATCGAAGCCGCTTCTTTAACCCCACAATTAGGGCTACCTGGCGTTTCTCGCCTCCGTCTCTGCGTGAGCCAAATCACTGGCTTTGTCAGCCCAGATGCGAGACCATGGGTCGGCGAACCGAACCTGCAGTCAAGGAGGATGAAAATGGGTCAAGGACTCGACCAGGAGACAATCGCCGCTCTGCGCGGGGATTTCGACGGCGAGCTGATCTCGCCCGGCGATCGCTCTTACGACAAGGTCCGCAAGGTCTACAACGGGATGATCGACAAGCATCCTGCCGTGATCGCCCGCTGCGCGAGCACCGCCGACGTCGCCGCGGCCCTGAAGCTTGCCCGCGACGAGGACCTCGTAGTCGCGGTCCGCTCTGGCGGCCACAGCGTCGCCGGGATGAGCATCTGTGACGACGGCATCCTCATCGACCTCTCGCCGATGAAGGAGATCGACGTCGATCCCGAGGCACGGACGGCGCGTGCCGGCGCCGGTGTCCTCTGGGGCGAGTTCGACGCCGCGACCCAGGAGCACGACCTGCACACGCCGGGTGGTCGGGTCACGACCACCGGCGTCGGCGGATTCACCACCGGTGGCGGCTACGGCTGGACCTCGTCGAAGCACGGCCTGACCAGCGACAACCTGATCTCGGCCGAGGTGGTCACCGCCGACGGCGACGTGATCACCGCCAGCGCCGACGAGAACCCCGACCTCTTCTGGGGGATAAAAGGGGGTGGCTGCAACTTCGGCGTCGTGACCGAGTTCGAGTATCGGCTGCACCCTCTCGGCCCCACCGTCTTCGCCGGCCTCGCCGCCTGGCCGGTCGAGAAGGCCCCCGAGGTGATCCGGGGCTGGCGCGACTACGTCGACAGCGCTCCGGATGAGCTCTCGACGGCGATGGTGATCCTCACCGCGCCGCCCGAGGACTTCGTGCCGAAGGAGGTTCAGGGCAAGCCGATCGTCGGGCTGGCTGGGATGTACGTCGGCGACCCTGCCGACGGAGAAAAGGCCTTCCAGCCACTGAAGGACATGCAGCCGGACATGGACCTGATCGGCCCGATGCCCTACACGGCATTTCAGGCCCTGCTGGACCCCGGCAACCAGCCCGGCTTCCGCAACTACTGGCGCGGTGAGTACCTGACCGAGCTCAGCGACGAGGCGATCGACACCTACGTCGAGCAGGCCCGGGAGCCCCTGTCGCCCTTCAACCAGATCATCGTCTTCCGGATTGGGCAGGGGGTGAAGGCGGCCGGCGATGACGACAGCGCCTTCTCGCACCGCGATGCGGACTACATGATCCATCCGATCGCGATGTGGGAGGACCCGGCCGACGACGAGCGGCTGATCGGATGGGTGCGTCAGTTCTCGGAGGCGATGCAGCCATTCAAGAGCGGCGGCGTCTACCTCAACTTCACTCCCGAGAGCGATCGCATCCGCGATGCCTTCGGTGAGGACAAGTACGAGAAGCTGGTCGCCCTGAAGGACAAGTACGACCCCGAGAACCTCTTCCAGCACAACCAGAACATCCAGCCCAGCCGCAAGGCCGGCGTGCCCGCCTGAGCCCCGCCGCGGGGTGGCCTGCCGGGCCGCCCCGCGCGATACTTGGGGCGTGTCGGAGGAGAGCATGGAAATCGCTCGGCGGATGCATCCTGCTTTCAACCGGGCCTTCAAGGACGGAAGCGACGAGCTGTTCGAAATCCTCCACCCGGAGGCGGAATGGATCCCGCTCACCGCCGTGCTGGACGGAATCACCTACAGGGGCGAGGAGGAGGTGCGCGCCTGGATCGATGAGATCAGGCAGCAGTGGGACGCCTACGAAATCGTCTCGAGCGAGTACCACGACCTTGGCGACGGGCGGGTGCTGATCCTCGGCACCTGGAGGGCCCGGGGGAGGACCAGCGGAGTCGAGCTCGACTCCCAGCCCGCCGCCTGGCTGATCGACTCTGAGGACGGCCGGATCACGCGGATGCAGACCTTCACCGACCGGGCGAAGGCCTTCGAGGCCGCCGGGTTCGAGTAAGCCCCTCGCTAGATTGGCCTTGTGCCCGATTTCAGGCTCAACTCCGCCTACACGCCCACCGCCGACCAGCCGCAGGCCATCGACGAGCTCGCCGCCGGCCTCGGCGAGGGCGACCGCTTCCAGACCCTGCTCGGCGCCACCGGCACCGGCAAGACCTTCACGATGGCCGGGGTGATCGAGCGGGTCCAGCGGCCCTCGCTCGTGATCGCCCATAACAAGACCCTGGCGGCGCAGCTCTGCAACGAGTTCCGCGAGTTCTTCCCCGACAACAAGGTCGAGTACTTCGTCAGCTACTACGACTACTACCAGCCGGAGGCCTATGTCCCGGCACAGGACCTCTACATCGAAAAGGACTCCTCGGTCAACGACGAGATCGACCGCCTCCGCCACGCGGCCACGGCTTCCCTGTTCGCGCGCCGCGACGTGATCATCGTCGCCTCGGTCTCCTGCATCTTCGGGATCGGCTCGCCGCAGCTCTACAACGAGCAGATGCAGCTGTTCAAGGTCGGCGACTGGCTCGATCGCGACGAGGTCTTCCGCAAGCTGATCCGGATGCAGTACGGGCGCAACGACACCACGCTGGGCCGCGGCACCTTCCGCGTCCAGGGCGAGGTGATGGAGATCCAGCCCGCCTACGCCGAGTCCGCCTACCGGATCTCGCTCTTCGGCGAGGAGATCGAGGCGATCCACCACTTCGATCCGCTCACCGGCGAGGTGCTCGACGTGGTCGACCACGTCTCGGTCTGGCCGGCGACCCACTACGTGACCAAGGACGAGACGATCGAGCGCGCGGTGAGCGACATCCGCGCCGAGCTGAACAAGCGCACCTCAGAGCTCGAGGAGCAGGGTAAGCAGCTCGAGGCGCACCGCCTGCGCCAGCGGACCCTCTACGACATGGAGATGATGAAGGAGCTCGGGTTCTGCTCCGGGATCGAGAACTACTCGCGGATCCTCGACGACCGCCCGCCCGGCAGCCCACCGCACACGCTGATCGACTACTTCCCCGATGACTTCGTCACCTTCGTCGACGAGTCGCACCAGACGATCCCCCAGCTCGGCGGCATGTATGAGGGCGATCACTCGCGCAAGCTGACCCTGGTCGACCACGGCTTCCGCCTGCCTTCCGCGATGGACAACCGGCCGCTTCGCTTCGAGGAGTTTCTGAGCCGGATCGGCGACCTGGTGATGGTCTCGGCGACCCCGGGGCCTTTCGAGCGCAGCAACTCCTCCAAGGTCGTCGAGCAGATCGTCCGCCCGACCGGGATCGTCGATCCGGACGTCGAGCTGCGCGAGACCCGCAACCAGATCGACGACCTGATGAACGAGATCAAGCGCCGCGCCGAGGCCAACGAGCGGACCCTGGTGACGACGCTGACCAAGAAGATGGCCGAGGACCTGACCGCCTACCTGCTGGAGTACAGCGTCCGCGTCCGCTACCTGCACTCCGAGGTCGACACCCTGGAGCGGATCCAGATCATTCGCGACCTGCGGCTGGGCGAGTTCGACGTCCTCGTCGGCGTCAACCTGCTGCGTGAGGGGCTCGACCTACCCGAGGTCTCGCTGGTGGCGATCCTCGACGCCGACAAGGAGGGCTTCCTGCGCGGGGAGACGAGCCTGATCCAGACGATCGGACGCGCCGCCCGCAACGTCGACGGCAGGGTGCTGATGTACGCCGACCGCGTGACCGAGGCGATGCGGGCCGCGATCCGCGAGACCGACCGCCGCCGCGCGATCCAGACCGCCTACAACGAGGAGCACGGGATCACACCGGCGACGGTCCAGAAGGGGATCTCCGAGATGACCGAGTTCCTCGCCATGGAGTCGCGGGCACCGGCCCGCCGCCGCCGGGCCCGGATGCCGGAGGGCGTGCAGAGCGCCGACGACCTCGAGCGCTTCATCGTCGAGCTCGAGGAGGAGATGGCGGCCGCCGCCGAGGATCTGCGCTTCGAGGAGGCGGCGCGGATCCGCGACGAGATCAAGGAGCTGCGCCGCGACCTCGAAGGGATGCAGGCGGGAGCCTGAGCTCCCGCTCTACCGAGCCGCCTAGACCTCGTCGCCGGTGTCGAGCGGCCGGTAGAAGCTGATCTGCGGCTCGCCGGCGCCGACCGTCTGCATCATCTTCGGGATGTCTTCGTCGTGTTCGAAGAAATCCCGGAAGCCGTCCTCGGACTCCCATTCGTCGACCACGACGATCTCGCCGTCGCCGCCGAAGAAGCGGTGGTGGATCATCCCGTGCTCGCGGGAATGGCCGACGATCTTCTGCAGAACGTCGGAGTTCGCCTGCGCCCATTCCTCCACCTTGGCGGGGTCTGCCGCCGACTTCAGAATCATCAACACGCTCATCTGTTCATTCCTTTCTCCTCCCTCGTGGCAATCCTATGCCCGCCGCCTGGGCGGACCAAATCAACGCCACCGAGACCCCCCGCGGGCCGTGCGCTCTCCGCTACGCTGGCCTCGATGACCATCTCGAGGGATGAGATCGTCCGCAGTGACTTCCCGAGCGCTCGCAAGGGCTATGACATGGCCGCGGTCGACGCCCACCTGCGCAAGGTCGCCGACGCGGTCGAAGATGCGCCGCAGGCCTCGCTTGCCGACGTCGCCGCCGCCAAGGTCGCGAGCATCGTCGCCGCCGCCGAGGCCAGCGCGAAGGAGATCGAGGCCGACGCCCGCCGCCAGGCCGACGAGCTGCTGGAGGGCGCCCGCGAGCAGTCCCGGGAGCAGGTCGAGCGCGCCCAGCGCTCGGTCGCGAAGCTGGTAGGCCAGGCCGACGATCTGCGGCAGCGGATCGGGGCGATGGCCGATGAGGTGATCGGGCCGGCCGGGACCGCGGCCGAGACGCCGCAGCCGGAGACCGTTCCCGAGCCTTCGCCGGAGCCGGTACCCGAGCCGGCGCCGCCCGGACCCGAGGTAGACCCGACCCCGGTCGTGGTGCCTGAGCCGGAGCCGGTGCGCGAGCCCGAGCCCGGACCGGTCACCGTCCCCGAGCCGCAGCCGGACCCGCCGGCCGCAGCCAACGGCGCCGACGACGCGGCCGCGCGCCTGGTGGCGATGAAGATGGCGCTCGACGGCTCCTCGCGCGAGGAGATCGCCCGCCACCTCTCGGCGAATTACGAGCTCGCCGACAGCGGCGAGCTGCTCGACGCGGTCTTTGAGCGCGCAGGCAAGTAGCCCGCTGAACACCCGTCCAAAGTGTTTATAGGCACCCCGGCGTCGGGTAGCCGAAGGGTATGGGCGACGGAGCAGTGCTGACGACGGAAACCGCATCTCGATTCCACTGTGAGGGCGGGGTCGTGACCTGCGCCCGCTGCGGACGGCCGCTGACCGAGTGCGACGGCGGCTGCGAACCGGTGCTCGAGACGCGGGGTCACCGGGTGCCCACCGCCGCCGATCTCACCGCGATCCGCTAGGCCAGCCGCCGCCAAAGGCTGCTGAGGTGGAGCCAGGCGCTATCCGTCAGGCGGCTGCCTTGCTTCCCAGCGCCTTTACTGCCTTGGCGCTGTCGGCATCGAATTCGCCACGCGCGAGCTTCCCGCCCTCGAAATGCATCAGGTGCAGGAACGGCGATTCGAAGCTTCCTCCTTCGCCGGTCGCGCGCTGGGTGCCGTGGACGACGACATCGTCGCCGCCGTCGATGAACTGATCGGGCTCGACACTGAACTCCGACCAGTAGTTGGGGATCTCAGCGAAGTTCTGCATGATCGCGTCGCGACCACGGACGGTACCGCCGAGCGGAAGCTCCTCTGAGGTCACCCATTCGGCGTCCTCGGCGAACATCTCTCGCAGGGCGTCCATGTCACCGCCGCTGAACGCCTCATAGGCAGCACGGGCCATGTCGACATTGGACATCTGGACCTCCTTGTTGGCTTGGCCCCTGCCGGTTGTTCGAGCCTACGCCCGCCGGATGGCTGCGTCAACCAGGGCTTAGAGTGGCGGCGTGGAGCCGAGGGAGATGACGGTCCAGACGCCGAATGGCCGCAGCCTCGCGGTCCGTATCGCCGGCCCCGAGAATGGCGACGTCGTCGTCTACCACACCGGAACGCCCAGCTACCGGCGTCTGTATCCGGCGCTGGTCGAAGCCGGCGCCGAGCGCGGCCTGCGGCACTTGACCTATTCGCGTCCCGGCTATGCCGAGTCCGACCGCCAGCCCGGGCGCACGGTCGCCGACTGCGTCGCCGACGTGGTCGCGATCGCCGAACAGCTCGGGATCGAGCGCTTCTACGTCACCGGGCAGTCGGGCGGCGGCCCGCACTCGCTCGCCTGCGCGGCCCTGCTGCCGGACCGGGTCTGGTCGGCCTCGAGCACGGCGGGGGTCGCGCCCTACGACGCCGAGGGGCTCGACTGGCTCGCCGGGATGGGGCAGGAGAACCTGGACGAGTTCGCCGCCCAGCAGGCCGGCGACGATGAGCTGATCGCCTTCCTCGAGGAGGAGGCCGAGCAGTACGGCAACCTCAGCGGCGAGCAGGTTCTGGCCGCGCTCGGCGACCTGATCGCCGACGCCGACAAGGCGGTGCTGACCGGCGACTTCGCCGAGCACCAGGCGAGGGGCCTGCGCGACGTGCTGGCGGGCGGGATCTGGGGTTGGTTCGACGACGACAAGGCGGTGGTCGCCGACTGGGGCTTCGACCTCGGCGCGATCGAGGTCCCGGTGACGATCTGGCAGGGCGACGACGACCGTATGGTCCCGTTCGCCCACGGCGAGTGGCTGGCGGCGCACGTCGCGGGGGCGAAGGCCAGGCTGCTCGAGGGGGAAGGGCACATGTCGCTCGAGCTCGCCCGCCACGGCGACGTCCTCGACGACCTGATCGCCCCGCGGGCCTGAAAGCCTGCGGGGCGGCTTTTTCGCGCTCTACGCGAAAATGGCGCCTCGGCGAGGGGGGAACAACCGTTCGCCCTTCTAAAATCACATAACTGCGGCGGCTACGCCGCCTGACATGCCTGACTCGTCGCTAACAACGCTCCTCGATTACACACACTGATGGCCGCTTCTAACCGTCTCGTCGTCTCCGGTGCCCGCGAGCACAACCTCAAGGACATCGACGTCGTGCTGCCGCGCGACGCGCTGATCGTCGTCACCGGGCTCTCGGGCTCGGGCAAGTCGAGCCTCGCCTTCGACACGATCTACGCCGAGGGCCAGCGGCGCTACGTCGAGTCGCTGTCGGCCTACGCGCGCCAGTTCCTCGGCCTGATGGAGAAGCCCGACGTCGATTCGATCGAAGGGCTCTCGCCGGCGATCTCGATCGACCAGAAGACGACCTCGCGCAACCCGCGCTCGACGGTCGGCACGGTGACCGAGATCTACGATTACCTGCGCCTGCTCTGGGCCCGGATCGGGATCCCGCACTGCCCCGAGTGCGGGGCCGAGATCACCGGCCAGTCGCTGGAGCAGATCACCGACCGGCTGATGACTCTCGACGCCGGTCGCCGCTTCATGGTCATGGCGCCGGTCGTCCGCGGCCGCAAGGGCGAGTACGGGAAGCTGCTCGAGCAGATGCGGCTCGAGGGCTACTCGCGAGCCAAGGTCGACGGCGAGCTGCGTCGCCTCGACGAGAAGATCGAGCTCGACAAGAAGTACAAGCACGACATCTCGATCGTCGTCGACCGGCTGGTGATGAAGCCGGACCTGCGGCGGCGACTCTCGGAGTCGGTCGAGGCCGCGGCCTCGCTCGGGGCCGGTCTGGTCGAGGTCGAGCTGCTGGACGAGAACGACGTCGGCGGGGAGGAGATGCTCTTCTCGGAGAAGTTCGCCTGTCTGAGCTGCGGCACCTCGATTCCCGAGCTGGAGCCGCGGATCTTCTCCTTCAACTCGCCCCACGGCGCCTGTGAGCGCTGCCATGGGCTCGGGTTCCAGCGGGTGATCGACCCCGACCTGGTGGTCCCTGACCCGACCCTCTCGCTGGCTGAAGGAGCTCTGCAGCCTTGGCGGCGCGGCCACTCCCACTACTGGAAGCGGGTGGTGGAGGCGGTCGCGAAGGGCAACGGGATCGACGTCGATACGCCCTGGCAGGAGCTGACCGATGCCGAGCGCGAGGTGTTCCTGCACGGCACCGACGGCGAGCGCTACCAGGTCAGCTACCGCAACCGCTTCGGCCGCAGCCGCTCCTACGCGGTCCGCTTCGAGGGGATCCTCGCCAACCTCGAACGGCGCTACGACGAGACCGACTCGGAGAAGCTGCGCGAGCGGATCGAGGGCTACATGGCCGAGCAGCCCTGCCCGGACTGCGACGGCGCCCGGCTGCGGCCGGAGAGCCTCGCGGTGACGATCGGCGGCCTCAGCATCCACCAGTTCAGCGAGCTCTCGGCGCGCGCGGCCCTGGAGTGGATCGGCGACCTCGAGCTGACCGACACCGAGCGCGCGATCGCGCGCCTGATCGTGCGCGAGGTGGAAGAGCGGCTCTCGTTCCTCGTCAACGTCGGGATCGGCTATCTCAACCTGGCCCGGGCGGCGCGGACCCTCTCCGGCGGCGAGGCGCAGCGAATCAGGCTCGCGACTCAGATCGGCTCCAGCCTGGTCGGGGTCCTCTACATCCTCGACGAGCCGTCGATCGGGCTGCACCAGCGCGACAACGAGAAGCTGATCGCGACCCTGGAGCGGCTGCGCGACCTCGGCAACACGGTGATCGTGGTCGAGCACGACGAGGGGACGATGCTCTCGGCCGACCACATAGTCGATCTCGGTCCCGGTGCCGGCGAGCACGGCGGCCACGTGGTCGCCGAGGGGACCCCGAACGAGATCCAGGCCGAGCCCGCCTCGCTGACCGGCCAGTACCTGAAGGGGGCGCGGAGCATCGCCGTGCCCGAGCAGCGCCGCAAGCCGGCCGGGGAGCTCGTCGTCCGCAAGGCCCGCCAGCACAACCTGAAGTCGATCGACGTCAAGGTTCCGCTCGGCGTCTTCTGCTGTGTCACCGGGGTCTCGGGGTCGGGGAAATCGACCCTGGTCAACGAGACCCTCTACCCATCGGTCGCCAACCGCCTGCACCAGGCGAAGCTGCGCCCCGGCGCCCACGACCGCATCGACGGACTCGACCAGATCGACAAGATCATCAACATCGACCAGTCGCCGATCGGTCGCACGCCGCGCTCCAACCCGGCCACCTATACCGGCGTCTTCGACCACATCCGCCAGCTCTTCGCGCAGACCCAGGAGTCGCGGGCGCGCGGCTACAAGCCAGGCCGCTTCAGCTTCAACGTCCGTGGCGGGCGCTGCGAGGTCTGCCGCGGCGACGGCCAGATCAAGATCGAGATGCACTTCCTGCCCGATGTCTACGTGCCCTGCGAGCAGTGCCACGGCAAGCGCTACAACCGCGAGACCCTGGAGGTCCGCTTCAAGGGCCGCAGCATCGCCGACGTGCTCGAGATGACGGTCGAGGAGGCCTGCGAGTTCTTCGAGAACATCCCCAAGATCCACCGCCGGCTGGTCACCCTGCGCGACGTCGGTCTCGACTACATCCACCTCGGCCAGTCGGCGACGACGCTTTCAGGCGGCGAGGCGCAGCGGATCAAGCTGGCGACCGAGCTCTCCAAGGTCGCGACCGGGGAGACCCTCTACATCCTCGATGAGCCGACCACCGGCCTTCACTTCGCCGACGTCCAAAGGCTGCTCGACGTGCTGAGCCGCCTCGTGGATGCGGGCAACACGGTGATCGTGATCGAGCACAATCTCGACGTGATCAAGACCGCGGACTGGATCATCGACCTCGGCCCCGAGGGCGGGGAGGAGGGCGGCGAGTTGATCGCCACCGGGACTCCCGAGGAGGTGGCGGCGGTCCAGACCTCCTACACCGGCCGCTTCCTCGCCGACATGGTCGAGCCGAAGGTCACCCGCCGCAAGCGGGCGCCGAAGCGCGAGCCGGTCGCCGCCTAGTCGCCTCTCCCGGGGTGGTATCGCGGTTCGAGCCGCGGGTACGGGGAGGCGCAATGGAGCTATCACTGCTTTTGATCATCATCGGGATCGTGCTCGCGATCCTGGTCAATTACGCGTTGGGGATCCTCTGCATCCTGGTCGGCCTGGTGCTGCTGATCTGGCCGCGGATCGCTGCCGGGCGCAGCCGCCGGATCTAGGCAGTCCCCGCGAGCAGCGAGGCGCCGATCGCGCCGCCGAGATCGCCGAGTGAGGCGATCTCGAACACCGGCGGCCGGTCGTCGACGAAGAGGTGCTTGTGCATCTCCTTCAGCAGCTGCTCTCGGTACCCCTCGCCGAAGCGAAGTCCCATCCCGCCGCCGAAGATCACCGCTTCGGGGTCGAGCAAATTGACGGCCGAGGCGATCCCTGTTCCCAGCGCCGTGACCGCCCGGTACATCAGGTGCTCGGCGAGCTCATCGTTCTGCTCGAGGGCGCGCTCCCAGATCCCGCTGCTGAGCCGGTCGCGATGGTGATGCTCGGCGATCTCGAACAGCTTCGTGGGGGTTCCCTTCTCGAGCTCCTTACGGGCCTTTGCCTCCATCGGTCCGCGGCCCGCATAGGCCTCCATGCAGCCGCGCCGCCCGCAGGTGCAGCGGGCGCCGCCGCGCTTGACGACCATGTGGCCGATCTCGCCGGCCGCGCCGCGGCCCCGCCAAGGCTTTCCGTCCAGCACCAGCCCGCCGCCGACGCCGGTGCCCCAGAAGACACCGAGGATCGTCTTGTAGGGCTTGCCGGCCCCGAGGTGGAACTCGGCCTCGGTCGCGACCTGGACGTCGTTGCTGACCCGCACCTTGGTTCCCAGCGCCTCGGAGAGGACCTGGGCGAGCGGAAAGCGGCCGTCCCAGCCCGGGATGTTGCGGGCCGCCGAGACGATCCCGGTCTTCTCATCGGCGTCACCGGGTGAGCCGACGCCGACACCCTGCAACGAATCGGTCTCGACCTTGGCCGCGTCGGCCGCCTCGCGCAGCGCGTCCGCCATCTCCTTCGCGACTGCCTTCGGCCCTCCCTCGTGGGGGGTCGGATGGCGAGCCTCACCGAGGACCTTGCCCTCCGCGCCCACGATCGCAGTCTGGATCTTCGTCCCGCCGAGGTCGATCCCGCCGCGCAGCTGCATTCTGGAAAGCTAGCGCCTGTGCCGGGAAATGATGGATGGCTGCTGTGGTGGCGCAAGCGCCGCTGGTACGAGCGCAACCGCCGTCCCTTGCGCCGCTGGCGGATCAACCGCCACATGGCCAGAGCCGGGGCGTTCATCCGCTACCCGGTCGAGGGCGAGGTCCTCGAGGCCCTCGACGAGGGCCGGCTCCGGCTTGGCAGCGGCACCCTGCTGGAGCCCGGCTGCTGGCTCACCCTCGGCGCCGAGGCGCGGATCGAGGTCGGGGAGGGCTGCTTCTTGAACCGCAACACAATGCTCGCCGCGATCGAACTGATCGAGATCGGGGACCACGTGATGTTCGCCAACAACTGCTTCGTCGGCGACGCCGCGCACCGCTTCGACGATCCCGAGAAGCCGGTCACCTGGCAGGGCTTCACGTCGAAGGGCCCGGTGAAGATCGGCGACAACTGCTGGTTCGGCGTCAACTGCGTCGTCACCAGCGGGGTGACGATCGGCGAGCGTTGCGTGATCGGCGCCAACTCCGTCGTCACCGAGGATCTGCCGCCGCGGACGATCGCGGCCGGCTCGCCCGCCAAGGTCCTGAAGGAGATCGAGTACTAGTGATCTCGGTGCGGACGGGCACTTACTCGATCGTCGCCCGCGACCCCGCCAGCGGCGTCCTCGGCGTCGCCGTGCAGTCGCACTGGTTCTCGGTCGGCTCGGTGGTGAGCTGGGCGCGGAGCGGGGTCGGCGCGGTCGCGACCCAGTCGATCGCCGAGCCCGCCTACGGGCCGCGGATGCTGGAGCGGCTGGGACAGGGGGAGGAGCCCCAGCAGGCCCTCGAGGCGCTGCTCGCCGAGGACGAGGCGGCGCGCTTCCGCCAGGTCGCGGCGGTCGACGCGGAGGGCAGGGTGGCGGTGCACACCGGCGAGGGCTGCATCCCGGATGCCGGCCACGAGACCGGCGACGGGTTCAGCGTCCAGGCGAACATGATGGCTTCGCCGCGGGTCTGGCCGGCGATGGCGGAGGCGTTTCGGGGCGCCGAGGGAGTACTGGCGCGACGGCTGCTGGCGGCGCTGGAGGCGGCCGAGGAGGCCGGCGGCGACGTCCGCGGGCGCCAGTCGGCGGCGCTTCTGGTGGTCCCCGCGGAGGCGGAGCCGTGGCAACGCCAGGTCGATCTGCGGGTCGAGGACGACCCCGAGCCGCTCACCGAGCTGGCCCGCCTGATCGACCTCCACGACGCTTACGAGCTCGCTACGCAGGGCGACGAGCTGACCGGGCAGGGCCGGCACGAGGATGCGGCGGACCGCTACCGCGCAGCGGCGGAGATCGCGCCGGACAACGAGGAGCTCGCGTTCTTCGCCGGGTTCGGCCAGATCCAGGTCGGCGAGGTCGAGCAGGGGACGGCGGCGCTGCGTCGGCTGATCGAGGCCAACGACGGCTGGCGCCAGCTGCTGCTGCGGCTCGACGAGGAGTTCAGCCCGGGGATCGGCGAGGCGCGGCGCCAGCTAGGGCTCGACTAAGACACCACCTGCACGACCACGGTCCGTTCGCGTGGGCGGTCGTCGCAGTCGATCAGGACCAGCTGCTGCCAGGTGCCGAGCGCGAGCTTGCCGCCGCTGACCGGGACGACCTCGGAGGCGCCGATCAACGAAGCGCGCTGATGGGCGTGGGAGTTGCTGTCGTGGTTGAGCCGGTTGTGCTCGTAGTCGCCCTCGGCCGGGAGCAGCCGCTCCAGCGCCGCGTCGAAATCGGCGACGCCCCCGGGCTCGAACTCCATCGTCGTGATCGCCGCGGTCGAGCCGCGCACGAAGGCCGTCACCTGGGCCTCGGCTGCGGCGGCGGTGTCGACCACCCGCTGCACGCCGTCCGTGATGTCGACGATGTCGTTGTCGCCCTGGGTGGAGAGGCGGAGCTCGCCGCTGTGCACAGCCACGTCCCGAACATAACGAGAGCCGGGCCCGAAGGCCCGGCTCCCTGCAAACCGGCCGTCCCGACCGGTCGACGACTGGGTAACTGCTCAGGTGCCGCGCGGGTGGGCGGAGTGGCCGCCTCCGAGGTGCAGCGCCTCGAGCAGCTTCGGCACGTAGACCAACGCGCTTACGCCGACCACGACGTAGACGACGTTGAGCAATGTTCCGTGACCGAAGATGTTGGAGATCACGTTGGTGTCGCCGTCGGTGAGACCGATGACACCCCAATTGAGGGACCCCAGCACCATCAGCAACAGTGCGAAGGGCTCAAACCGCTTGATCATCTCCATCGTTTGCCTCCTGCAAAAGAGAGGAATAGTGCGTGATGTAACAAGCATTACCCCTCAATTTGCAGGGAGTTACTCCAGAACCCGCCGCCAAGCGTTACGGCAGCGGCTCCCAGTCCCAGCTCGAGGGCGAGGCCAGGGATTCCTGGTCCAGGTAGGCCCTCAACTGCGTCAACTCGCTCGGTTCGACGGAGTAGACGTGCTCCGGCCCGGGAAAGGCACCGGAGCGGACCTCCGCCGCGTAGCTGGACAGCCCATCGACCATCGACCGCCGCAGCTCGGCGTAGCGCTTGACGAACTTCGGTGCCCGCCCCTCGTAGATCCCGAGCAGGTCGTGCAGGACCAGGACCTGGCCGCTGGTCGCGGGTCCGGCGCCGATCCCGATCGTCGGCACCTCGAGCTTCTCGACCACGATCTCGGTGACCGCCGCCGGCACCGCCTCGAAGACGATTGCGAAGCAGCCCACCGCCTGCAATGCCGCCGCCTCCTCGGCCAGCTTCGCCGCCGCCGCCGCCGTCTTGCCCTGGGCCTTGAAACCACCCAGGGCCGAGGATGACTGCGGGGTCAGGCCGACGTGCCCCATCACCGGGATGCCGGCGCGGACGATCGCCCGCGCACGATCCACCGAGGCTCCGCCCCGCTCGAGCTTGACCGCGTCGCAGCCGGCCTCCTTGACGTAGCGCTGGGCGCTCTGCACCGCCAGCTCGTTCGATGCCTCGTAGGAGCCGAATGGGAGATCGCCGATCAGCAGCGGCGTCGTCAACCCGCGGCGGACCGCGGCCGCCATCGTGATCATCTCGTCCATGCGGATCGGCGTCGTCGCGTCGTATCCGAGCACCACCATCGCCGCCGTGTCGCCGACCAGGACGACGTCGACGCCGGCCTCCTCGGCCGCCTGCGCGGACGGGAAGTCATAGGCGGTGACCATCACGATGGGCTCCTTGGCCCGCTTCATCTCTGCCAGCTGGGGAACCGTCACTCGCCGGCGTCCCTCTCCGGCCGGGTTGCGTGGTGTGGTGCTCATGCCATCCCTCCTGTGTCGGGAACGCTCGTGAAGGCGCCGGGTACCTCGTCCGAATCCCATCCGGGGACGAAGTCGCCGAGCAGGACCTCGGGGTTCGAGTCCACGCGCAGCGCCCGGTTGTCGGCGTCGACGTGGACGACGATCGGCGAGTAGGCCTCGAGGTCGCTCTCGTCGTAGGCGCCGAACGAGGCCACGATCACCTTGTGGCCCTCATTGACCAGACGCGCCGCGGCGCCGTTGACCTGGATCGCGCCGCTTCCCGGCTTGCCCTCGATCACGTAGGTCACGAAGCGGGCGCCGTTGTCGATGTCCCAGACGTGGACCTGCTCGTTGGGGATCAGGTCGGCGCTCGCCATCAGCTCGGTGTCGACGGTGATGCTGCCGACGTAATCGGGGTCGCAGCCGCTGACCGTGGCCCGGTGGATCTTCGATTTCAGCATCTGCCTCTGCATCGGTCTCGCTTTCGGGTCAGGGTTGGATGACTACGTTGTCGATCAGCCGTGCGCTGCCCACCCGGGCGGCGACGGCGATCAGGACCGGGCGGCCATTGAGCTCGGCGACCGGACTGAGGTCGCCGGCGTCGCGCGCCTCGAGGTAGTCGGGCTCGATCCCGGCCTCGTGGAGCTCCGCCCGCGCGGCGGCAAGCGCCGCCTCCAGCGTGCCGGCGCGGGCCGACTGGCGGGCCGCGTCGAGGGCCCGCGACAGCGCCGCGGCCCGCTCGCGCTGCTCGGGGTCGAGGTAGGCGTTGCGCGAGCTCAGCGCCAGGCCGTCGGGCTCGCGCACTGTCGGCAGCACCTCGACCCGCAATGGGAAGTCGAGGTCCTCGACCATGCGCCGGATCACGATCGCCTGCTGGGCGTCCTTCTGGCCGAAGTAGGCAACGTCGGGCTGGACGCTGTTGAAGAGCTTGGCGACGATCGTGGTGACGCCGCGAAAGTGCTCCGGGCCACGCTGGGCCGGGTCGCCTTCGAGCACCTCGGTCAGGCCGTGCACATCGACGTAGGTCGAATAGCCCTGCGGATAGACCTCCTCGGCCCGGGGCGCGTAGATCAGGTCGACGCCCTCGCGCTCGGCGAGCTCGGCGTCGCGCTGCTCGTCGCGGGGGTAGCGGTCGAGGTCCTCGCCGGGGCCGAACTGGGCCGGGTTGACGAACAGGCTCATCACCACCAGGTCGCACTCCGACCGCGCCGCCCGCAGCAGCGCGAGATGACCCTCGTGCAGGTAGCCCATCGTCGGGACGAGACCGATCGCCGCCCCGTCGCGGCGCGGTCCCGCGAGCGCCTCGCGCAGCTCCGCCCTGCTCTGCACGGTCCTCATGCGGCCACCTCGGCGCCGCCGGCGATGGCGCGGGTGCGCTCGGCGAGCGCCCGGTAGAGGTCGAGCAGCTCTGGCATCCGGATCTCGATCGCCTCCAGGTGGCGCTGGACCGTCTCCTCGTCACCGCGTGCGATCGGGCCGGTCAGGGCGTCGGGGCCCCTGGCGGCCCAGTTGGCGGCGCTGCGCTGCGCCAGCGGGGCCAGCAGCTCGAGCCCATCCTCGATCCCGGTTCGGCGCAGCAGCTCGACCGCGGACTCTTCGAGGGCGACGAGGAAGTTGGAGGCGATCGAGGCGGCGGCGTGGTAGGCCGCGCGCTGGTCTTCGGAGAGCTCGAACGGATGCATGCCCAGCCTCTGGGCCAGCGCGGCGGCGAGCTCCAGGGTCTCGGCATCGGAGCCGCTGACCGCGCACGAGGCCCCGATCAGCTCCGGATTGGCGTCGGTGATCGTCTGCAGCGGGTGCAGTCCGAAGGTCGAAAGGCCGCGATCGTCTGCAGCCCCCAGCGGTGCCGCGCCCAGCGCTCCGCTGGTGTGGCCGACGGAACGGAGCGAGGCTGCCTCGACGACCGCCTCGCAGGCTTGCGCCACGGCTGCGTCGGGAACGCAGAGCAGGGCCGCCTCGGCGCCTTCGGCCGCGGCCAGGGCGTCCTTGCGTCCGGCGAGGGTGGAGTCGATGCCCGCGGCGTGGGCGGCGCGGTGAATCGCGCGCCCGACCTGGCCCGCTCCGATGATCGCGAGCGCCGGGATGTCGCGTTCGTTCTGGGTTCTTTCCCGTTCCAGTTCCCGCATTCGAGATACCAGACGGAGCTGAGTCAGCTCTTTGGACGAAATTCGCCGGTCCTACCGGCCGGTCCGTGCCCGTGGGTCACGGCCTGCAGAAATTATAGGCGGCGCGAATCGGCTCCAAGCCGGTCGCCGCGGCTGGGTAAGTTGGCGCCATGCCCGAGCTTCGCTATCCGCAGCCGCCGCTGGGCGACGATCGCATAGCCTTGCGGCAGCCGACCGAGGCGGACGACGCCGCGGTCACCGCGGCCTGCCAGGACCCCGAGATCGTCCGCTACACCCAGGTGCCGAGCGGCTACACCGAGGAGCATGCCCGCGGTTGGTTCGCTGCCTCCGAGCAGCAGCGCAGGATCGGGGCGGGACTGCCGTTCCTGATCGTCGGCGGCGACGACGGCGAGCTGCTTGGGTCGGTCGACCTTCACGCCGTCGACTGGGAGCAGGGGCGGGCGACGATCGGCTACTGGATCGCGGCCGAGGCAAGGGGCCGCGGGGCGGCGACGCGGGCCGTGCGCCTGCTCTCGCGCTGGGGGTTCGAAGCGCTGGGACTGGGCCGGATCCAGATCTACGTCGACGTCCGCAACGAAAGCTCGCAACGGGTGGCCGAACGGGCCGGCTTCACCCGCGAGGGGGTGCTGAGGTCGTTCTCGCAGCTCAAGGGCGAGCGCTTCGACTCGATTGTCTTCTCGCTGCTGCCGGCCGATCTCGACGACGGCGGCGAATAGCCCAATTTGCGGGCGCCGGGGCGCCGCGGCGGGTCTAGGAGCCGCACTACCATCGCTGCGATGCCGATCTACGAGTTCGAGTGCGAGAACTGCGGCAATCGTTTCGAGGAGCTGATGCGCGGCGGCGGAGCCACTCCGGCCTGTCCCGGCTGCGGCGCCAAGGAGACCAGGCGCCGGCTCTCGCCCGTCTCGCCCCCGGGCCGGGTGCCTCGGGGCGCCAAGGTTCGCGACTCCGAGTCGCGGCGCCGCGAGCGCGAGGCGGCCCGCAGCCAGCGCATCTCCGACGCCCGCAAGGCCAGGGGCTCCTCATGAGCAGCGCCGAAGGGCGCCGCGAGAAGCTGGTCGAGGTCTACAACGAGGCCTCGGTCTGCGAGCGCTGCCCGCTCTCGAAGACCCGCACCCGGGTCGTGTTCGGCTCCGGCAACGCCGACGCCGACCTGATGTTCGTCGGTGAGGCCCCGGGCGCCGAGGAGGATCGCCAGGGGCTTCCCTTCGTCGGCCGGGCCGGCGGCCTGCTGACCCGGCTGCTGGAGGAGATCGGGCTGGCCCGCGACGAGGTCTTCATCGCCAACGTCCTCAAATGCCGCCCGCCCGGCAACCGCGATCCGCATCCGATCGAGATCGAGTCCTGCGAGCCCTACCTGGCGCAGCAGGTGCAGCTGATCGAGCCCCGGGTCGTCTGCACGCTTGGCAATTTCGCGACCAAGCTTCTGACCGGCAGCCCTACCGGAATCACGAAGGTGCGGGGTGCGCCGCAGGTCCATTCGCTGGGTGGGCGGATGGTGTTCGTGATGCCGCTATTCCATCCCGCGGCCGCCCTGCGGACACCGTCGGTGCAGGAGACCCTGCGCTCAGACTTCGCCCGCCTGCCGGCGCTGCTCGAGCAGGCGCTTCCACAATCCGAGCAGACTGGGCCTGAGCAAGAAGGGAACCACCGTGACACGCCCGCACGCGAAGCGGAGGACGTGTCACGCAGTGCTGTGGATCAGCTCGGCCTCCTCGATTGAATCCCCCGGAGCGGGTCGAAACCGGTTCGGTGGCCGAGACCGAGGCGGTAGGCGCCCGGCTGGCCGGGCAGCTTCGCCCCGGGGACATCGTGCTGCTGGGGGGCGAGCTCGGGGCCGGGAAGACGACCCTGATCCGCGGCGCCTGCAGGGCGCTCGGGGTCGAGTCCCCGGTCACCTCGCCGACCTTCACGATCGGGCAGCGCTACCGCGGCAGGGTGCCGGTCTCCCACCTCGACCTCTACCGGCTCGGGACCCTCGAAAACGAGGATCCCGGCCTGCTCGACGACTACCTCGACAGCGCCACGATCGCCTTCGTCGAGTGGCCCGCGGCGGGCGAGCCGCAGATCGAGCGGGTCTCGCACCGGGTGCGGATCGAGCACGGGGGCGGCGACCGCCGCCTGATCACCGTCGACTGACCAAGGCCGCGAGCCGATCAGTCGCCGTTGATCTTCTTCTTGGCCTTGTCGATCTGCTTGTTGACGTCGCTCTGAGCCTTGTCGAGCTTGTTGCCTGCCTTCTTGGAGGCCTTGTCGAGCTTGTTCTGGGCTTCCTTGGAGGCTTTGTTGATCTGCTTCTGGGCCGTGTCGATCGCATTGTTGGCGGTGTCGTTGGCGCTGCCGCAGCCGGCCGCCCCCAGGCCTGCGCCGGCGATTGCCGCCGAAACGGCCAGGGCGGCCGATCTCTGCGCGATTCTTCTCATTGCGCTCCTTTCGGCTTCGATTCCGCGACCCTACGCCACCTTGAAAGTGATCGGATTCGACACCGCGACCGACGACACAGCCGTCGCCGCGCTCGACAACGGCGAGCCGCTGTTCTCCTCGCTGATCGAGCCCGCCGCGGATGGCCGCCCCCGGCACGGGAACAGCCTCCTGGTCGAGGTCGAGAAGGCGGCCAGCGCCGCCGGGGGCTGGAAATCGGTGCGCAGGATCGCCGTCGGCGTCGGACCGGGCTCGTTCACCGGTCTGCGGATCGGCGTCGCGACGGCGCGTTCCCTTGCCCTGTCGCTGGGCCTCGAGCTGGCGGCGGTGGGGACGCTGGCCGCCCTCGCCCGCGGCGCCGCCGGCGGGCCGCGAGGTGGGCCGGTGCTTGCCGTCCTCGACGCCCGGCGGAAGGAGGTTTTCGCGGCTCTTTACGACGACTCCGGCGAGCAGGTCTGGAAGCCATTCGTGGCCCCGCCGGCGCAGCTCGCCGCGCGGCTTGCAGAGCTGCCGCGAGCCCCGCTGGGGGCCGGATCGGGGGCGGTACGATTTCGCGATGAGTTGCAGCAGGGCGCCGAGATCCCCGACGACTCCGATCCCCGCCACCGGATCGCCGCGGCCCAGGTATGCGCGATCGGAGCGTCACTGGACCCGGTGCCGCCCGACGACGTCGTCCCCGTCTATCTGAGACGGCCGGATGCGGAACGCTGGCGTGAGCGAGACGGCACAGACAAACCACGAGGGCGCTGAGGCGGGCGCCGGCGGCGCGCTGCGCATCCGGCGCCTCTCCTACAGCGACCTTCCGACCGTGATCTCGATCGAGCGCCGCTCCTTCCCGACCCCGTGGTCGCTGGCGATGTTCGTCCTCGAGCTCTCCAAGCCCTCCGGCATCTGCCTGGCGGCGGTCGACGAGTCGGACCGCCTCAACGGCTATCTGGTCTGCTCGCGCTACGACACCGTCTGGCATCTGATGAACGTCGCCGTCGACCCCGAGCGGCGCCGGATCGGAATCGCGACGCTGCTGATCAACCGCCTCTTCGATGAGGGCGGGGGGCAGAGTCCGTACACGCTCGAGGTGCGGGTCTCCAACCGCGAGGCGATCGCGATGTACGAACGCTTCGGGTTTCGCTCCGCCGGCGTGAGGCGCGGCTACTATCACGACAACGGCGAGGACGCCGTGATCATGTGGTACGAGCGCGAGTCCGAGCCAGCGAGCGCGCTTGCCTGAGCGACCGGCGCTGATCCTCGCGGTCGAGACCTCCTGCGACGACACCTGCGCCGCCGTGGTCGACGGTGCGCGGGTGCTCTCGAACGTGATCTCCTCGCAGGCCGCGGTCCATGAGCGCTACGGCGGCGTCGTTCCCGAGGTCGCCTCGCGCCATCACCTCGAGCTGGTCGGGCCGGTGGTGCAGGCGGCACTCGCCGAGGCCGGGGTCGGGCTCGACGACACCGACGCGGTCGCGGTCACCGTGCGTCCGGGCCTGATCGGGGCGCTGCTTGTCGGGGTCAGCAGCGCCAAGGCGCTGGCCGCGTCGCGGCGGCTGCCGCTGGTCGCTGTCGACCACCTGCAGGGGCATGTCGCCGCCAACTTCCTCGAGCCCGAGCCGCTCGAACCCCCCTTCCTCTGCCTCGTCGCGAGCGGAGGCCACACCCTGTTGGCCGCGGTCCGCGAGCCCTCCTCGCACGAGGTCCTCGGCCAGACCCTCGACGACGCGGCCGGCGAGGCGCTCGACAAGGCGGCGCGGCTGCTCGGGCTCGGGTTCCCGGGCGGGCCGGCGATCGAGAGGCTGGCCCGCGAGGGAGATCCGGGCGCATTCGAGTTCCCGCTCGCGATGACCCGCAACCCGGCGCTCGACTTCAGCTTCAGCGGCCTGAAGACGTCGCTCGTCTACCGCTGCCGCGAGCTCGGCGAGGAGGGGACCCGCCGCCGCCGCGCCGATCTCGCGGCCGGCTTCCAGGCGGCGGTGGTGGGGCAGCTGGCCGCGAAGCTGGAGCGGGCGCTGGGCTCGGGGGAGTGGGATGCGGTGGCGCTGGGTGGCGGGGTGGCGGCGAACGGCCCCCTGCGCGAACGCGTCAAGGCGATCTGCGAGCGCCGCGGCCTGCGGATGAAGCTGGTCGCCCCCGAGCTCTGCACCGACAACGCCGCGATGATCGCCTCCGCCGCCCGCTTCGCGCCGCCGCTGCCCTATCCGCAGTACCTCTCGCTCGACGCCGCCGCGACCGCAGCGGCCTGAGATGGAGACCGTGGTCCTCTACTCGCGGCCCGAGTGCCATCTCTGCGATCGGGCCCGGAGCGAGATCCTCGCCCTGCGCGAAGAGGGGCTTCGCTTCGAGCTCGAGGAGATCGACATCGAGGGCGACGAGGCGCTGCACCGTCGCTACCTCGAGCGGATCCCCGTCGTCACCGTCGGCGGAGAGCAGGTCTCGGAGCTCTTTCTGGACCGGGACGCCCTCCGGGCCCGGATCGGTACGGTAGGGGCATGATCGAGCAGGGCACCGTCGATCGCAGTCCAGCCAACGCCGCCCTCACCGATGGGGAGCGCCTCTCGCTCGGGGTCGCGGCGCGCCTCTCGCGCTACCTGCAGGTCCTCACGCAGGCCCGCAAGATGGGCCGCGAGACGATCTCCTCGCAGGAGCTCTCCGACTACACCCACATCAACCCGACCCAGATCCGCCGCGACCTCTCCGGCTTCGGCAAGTTCGGCAAGCGCGGCGTCGGCTACAACGTCGACTCGCTGGTCGCCGAGATCCGCAAGATCCTCCGCACCGCCGGCCAGCACAACATCGCCCTGTTCGGTGCCGGAAACCTCGGCCAGGCGATCGCCAGCTCCGACATCTTCGCCGACCACGGCTTTCAGATCGTCGCCATCTTCGACGTCGAGGAGAGCGTCATCGGGATGCAGGTCGGAGACCTTCGCGTGCAGGACTTCTCCGGCCTCGAGCAGGTCGTCAGCGAGGACGAGATCGTGGTCGGGGTCCTCGCCGTGCCCGCCTCGGCGGCCCAGGGGGTCGCCGACCGCCTCGTCGAGGCCGGGGTGAAGATCATCTTCAACTACTCCGAGCAGCTTCTGCAGGTGCCGCCGGAGGTGACCGTCCACACGTCGTCCCCGGCCGTAGACCTGCTCTACGCGCTCTACTTCTATCTCGCCTAGCGCTACTGGACGCTGATGACGGCCGACGACTCCGGCCTCGATCTGGACCAGGTCCGGGAGACGTTCGAGACCTCGACCGACTTCACGATCGGGATCGAGGAGGAGTTCGCGATCGTCGATCCCTCCAGCCTCGAGCTGCAGCACCGCTTCGAGGATCTCTACGGCCGCTGTCAGGAGGACGAGCTGCTGGCGGAGTCGGCGGCCGGGGAGCTGATCGACACCGAGATCGAGATCCGCTCCGGCCGCGGCGAGACCTTCGCCGAGGCGCTGGAGCACCAGCTCAGATGCCGGGCGGCGCTGTTCGGGCTCGCCGACCAGCTCGGGCTGGCGCTGGCCGCAACCGGCACCCATCCCTGGGCCGACTACCGCGACCAGCAGATCATCGAGACCGAGCACTACAACCGCCTCAAGGCCGAGCTGCAGTGGGTGGCGCAGCGCAACAACACCTGGAGCCTTCACGTGCATGTCGGGATCCGCGGCGCCGACCGCGCGATCGCCGTCTGCGACCGGCTGCGTGAACAGCTGCCGCTGCTGCTCGCGGTCTCGGCCAACTCGCCTTTCCTCGACAACCGCAACACCGGCCTGCACTCGGTGCGGACCGAGATCTTCACCCGCGTCTTTCCGCGCTGTGGGATCCCGTCCCCGTTTGGAGACTTCGACCAGTACGCCGAGTACGTGCGGACCCTGGTGCGGCTCAACTCGATCGTCGAGTCGACGCAGCTCTGGTGGAGCGTGCGACCTCACCACCGCTTTGGGACGGTCGAGATCAGGATCTGCGACGCGCAGATGCGCGGCGACGAGTCCGCGGCCCTGCTGGCCCTGCTGGCCGCCTGCGCCGCCCAGACCGCGATCGACTACGACGAGCATGGGTACGGGGGACCGGGGGTTGGCCCGCTGCACGATCGCGAGATCGAGGAGAACCTCTGGCGCGCGATTCGCCACGGGATGGACGGCAAGCTGATCGACTTTCGCCGCGGCGAGGAGGTAGATGCGAGGCGGGCGCTCGACGAGCTCCTGGAGTGGAACGCCCCGGCGCGCGAGCGGCTCGGGGTCGAGGTCGCATTGCCGGAGCGAAACGGCGCCCAGCGCTCGCGGCGGGCCCTGGAGGACGGGCGCTCGATCGAAGAGATATACAGGGAGTCCGTGGCCGAGGCCAAACGCACATACGTTGCCGGGGAGCTGGTCAATTGAACGAGCAGACTGGACCTGAGCAGGAGGCACCCGACAGCGGCACGCCCGGAGGCGCCGCGGAGGACGTGCCGCAATCTGAGGAGGAGGTTCGCGCCCGCCTCGAGGAGCAGATCCGCCAGCTGCGGGTCCAGGACCTGATGGTCGAGAGCGTCGTCAGCGTCCTCAACCTGACCGCGCGGCGGATCGCCAAGGAGGACGAGCGCGACCTCGAGCAGGCCGGGGTCGGGATCGATGCGATTCGCGCCTGGATCGACCTGCTTCCGCAGGAGGCCGCGGCGCAGATCCGCCAGGCGCTCTCAGAGCTGCAGGTGCTCTATGCGAAGGCGGTCGAGGGAGGCGGGGGCGGAGCCCAGCAAGCGCCGGGCGCAGCTGGGCCTGGGCCTGGGAAGACCGGCGCCGACCCCGGTGGACCCCAAGGGGAGGACGTGCCACGTAGTGGTGGGGACCCGCCGCCACGGCTCTGGACGCCTCCCGGCTCGACCTAGGCCATCCACGCTTCCGCTGACCCTCGTAGATAGACTCCCGCGCCGCTACGGCCGGGTTTGAGGCCCGGCCTTCTGATCTTCCTGGAGGAGCAAACTTGACCGACTTTCTGACGTCGTACGGCCCCGTCGTTGCCCTTGGCTGTGCCGCCTGCGCCGTCCTTTACGGGGCGCTGATCACCCGCCGGCTGCTCGCCGTCTCGCCGGGCAACGAACGGATGCAGGAGATCTCCGAAGCGGTGCAGGAGGGCGCCCGCGCCTACCTGACGCGCCAGTACACGATCATCGCCGGCGTCGCCGTGATCCTGGCGATCGTCCTGATCCCGCTGCAGAACTTCGCCACCGCGATGGGATTCGTGATCGGGGCCACCTTCTCCGGCGCCGCCGGCTTCATCGGAATGAACCTCTCGGTCAGGGCCAACAGCCGCGTCGCCGAGGCGGCGCGCGGCGGCGTGCCGCCGGCCCTCGACGTCGCCTTCAAGGGCGGCTCGGTCACCGGCCTGCTGGTCGTCGGCCTGGCGCTGCTCGGCGTTGCCGGCTACTACGGGATCCTCGTCGGGCCGGCCGGATTCAGCGACAAGCACGCGGTCGACGCGCTAATCGGCCTCGGTTTCGGGGGCTCCCTGATCTCGGTCTTCGCCCGTCTGGGCGGCGGCATCTTCACCAAGGCCGCCGACGTCGGCGCCGACCTGGTCGGCAAGGTCGAGGCCGGAATTCCCGAGGACGATCCGCGCAACCCCGCGGTGATCGCCGACAACGTCGGCGACAACGTCGGCGACTGCGCCGGCATGGCCGCCGACCTCTTCGAGACCTACGCGGTCACCGCGGTCGCGGTGATGCTGCTTGGTGTCCTCACCTTCACCGAGCAGGCACAGGTGGCGATCTACCCGCTGGTGATCGGGGCCGTCGCGATCCTCGCTTCGATCGCCGGGGCGCTCTCGGTGCGGACCAAGTCGGACCGCGTCGAGGGTGCGCTCTACCAGGGCCTGATCGTCTCCGCGCTTCTCTCCGCCGCCGCCTTCTATCCGGTGACCAAGTGGCTGATGGACGGGCTCAACCTCAAGAGCACCGACTTGACCGCGAACGCTCCCGGGGTCGGCGACCTCTATCTCTGCGCGCTGATCGGGCTCGGCGTGACGGCGTTCCTGTTCGTGATCACCGACTACTACACCTCGACCCGCTTCCGGCCCGTGAAGACGATCAGCCGCGCCAGCCAGACCGGCCACGCGACCAACATCATCCAGGGGCTTGCCCAGGGCCTGCAGTCGACCGCGGCGCCGGCGATCGTGATCGCGCTGGCGATCCTCGGTGCCGACCAGCTGGCCGGGATCTATGGGATCGGTGTCGCCGTGATGGCGCAGCTGTCGCTCTGCGGACTGATCGTCGCCCTCGACGCCTTCGGGCCGATCACCGACAACGCAGGCGGGATCGCCGAGATGGCCGAGCTGCCTGAGGAGGTGCGCAACGTCACCGACCCCCTCGACGCGGTCGGCAACACGACCAAGGCCGTGACCAAGGGCTACGCGATCGGCTCCGCCGCGCTGGCGGCCCTGGTGCTCTTCAACGCCTTCGAGCTCGAGCTCCAGGACCAGGCCGGGATCAACAAGACGATCGACTTCAGCCTCACCCAGCCAGACGTGCTGATCGGGTTGATCGTCGGCGGGATGATGGTCTACCTGTTCGCATCGCTGGCGATCGAAGCGGTCGGCCGGGCAGGCGGGCAGGTCGTCGAGGAGGTGCGGCGCCAGTTCCGCGAGAACCCAGGAATCATGGAAGGGACCCAGCGGCCCGAGTACGGGTTGACGGTGAGCATCGTCACCGCGGCCGCGCAGCGGGAGATGATCGTTCCCTCGCTGATCCCGATCGTCGTCACGCTGGTCGTCGGTCTGCTCAGCGCCCAGGCGCTGGGCGGGCTGCTGATCGGGGTGATCGTCGTCGGCCTCTTCATGGCGATCTCGATGACCGCCGGAGGCGGAGCATGGGACAACGCCAAGAAGCTGATCGAGGACGGCGCCTACGGCGGCAAGGGAACCGAGGCGCACGCCGCCTCGGTGACCGGCGACACGGTCGGCGATCCCTACAAGGACACCGCCGGCCCGGCCATCAACCCGATGATCAAGGTCGCCAACATCGTCGCCCTGCTGATCATCCCGATCGTCCACATCAGCTAGCGCGGACCAGCGCCAGATAGGCTCGGCCGAGATGGCCGATTCCGCGCCGGCAGCGATCAACGTCGCCGACTACGAGCGTCTCGCCACCGAGGCGCTCGAGGCGGGGCCGCTGGGTTACTTCTCCGGCGGGGCGGGGGACGAGGTCACGCTGCGCGAGAACATCGAGGCCTGGCGGCGCTGGCGGCTGCGGCCGCGGATGCTGGTCGACGTCGGCGAGGTCAGCACCTCGGTCGAGCTGCTCGGCAGCGAGGTCTCGATGCCGATCCTCGTCGCTCCGGTCGCCTTCCAGCGCATGGCCCACAGCGACGGCGAGCCGGGGATGGCGCGGGCCGCCGCCGACGCCGGCACCCTGATGTGCCTGTCGACGATTGCCACTTCGCGACCGAGCGAGGTCGCCCAGGCGGTGCCGCAGGGCCGGCGCTGGTTTCAGCTCTACATCTTCCGCGACCGCGCCGTGACCCAGGCCCTGATCGACGAGGCGGTCGAGTTCGGCTACGAGGCGATCGTGCTGACGATCGACGCCCCGCGGCTGGGCTGGCGCGAGCGCGACATGCGGCAGGGATTCGTCGTACCGCCTGAGATCACCGTACCCAGCGTCGCCGCGGCGCTGGGGGCGGAGACGCCAATCGGCCCCACCGAGGCGTTCGCGCTCGTCGACCCGACCCTGACCTGGGCCGACCTCGAGCAGCTCGTCTCCGGCTCTGACCTGCCGGTGCTGGTCAAGGGCGTGCTGACCGCCGCCGATGCCGAGCTGGCGCTCGAGCACGGTGCCGCAGGCGTGATCGTCTCCAACCACGGCGGCCGCCAGCTCGACGGCGTCGCCCCCTCGGCGGAGGCGCTGCCGGAGGTGGCCGATGCGGTCTCCGGGCGCGCCCTCGTGCTCGCCGACGGAGGAATCCGCCGCGGCACCGACGTGCTTGTCGCCCTGGCCCTCGGCGCCGACGCGGTGATGGTCGGCCGGCCCGCGCTCTGGGGGCTGGCGGCCGACGGAGAGCGGGGCGCGCGGCGGGTGCTGAAGCTGCTCCAGGCCGAGTTCGAGCTTGCGCTCGCGCTTGCGGGCTGTCCCTCGCCCGCGGCGGTCGGCTCCGAGCACGTCAGGCGCGCTCCGTAGGCGTCCCTAGGATTTATCTAGATGGCGCAGCGAATTCCACGCGACGAGGGCCTCAGCCGGGTCCACGGCGTCGGCGCGCTTTTCTCGGCCGCCTACGGCAACGTCGGCTCCTCGATCTACTACGCGCTCGGGGTCACCGCCGCCTTCGCCCTCGGGCTGACGCCGGTCGCCTTCGTCATCGCCGGGCTGATCTTCATGTTCACGGCCGCCACCTACACCGAGGCGACGGTCATGTACCCGGAGGCCGGTGGCTCCTCGAGCTTCGCCCGCCACGCATTCAACGAGCTGGTCAGCTTCATCGCCGCCTGGGGCCAGATGCTCAACTACGTGATCACGGTCGCGATCTCGGCCTTCTTCGTCCCCCACTACCTGGCGGTCTTCTGGCATCCGCTCGCCCACGGCCCCGGGGACGTGATCGGGGGCATCGTCCTCGTCGCCGCCCTCGCCGCGCTCAACGTCAAGGGGACCAAGGAATCGGCGCGCTTCAACCTCGTGCTGGCGATCGCGGACCTCTGCACCCAGGTGGTGCTGGTCGGAATCGGCGTCGTGCTCGTGCTCAGCCCCTCGACCCTGGTCGACAACGTCCACCTCGGCGTGGCGCCGAGCTGGGGCGACTTCGCGCTCGGGATCGCGGTCGGGATGATCGCCTACACGGGGATCGAGACGATCTCCAACATGGCCGAGGAGGCCAAGGACGCCGCCCGCACGATCCCCCGCGGTGTCGGCCTCGTCGTGCTCGCGGTGCTCGGGCTCTACCTGCTGATCCCGATCGTCGCGCTTTCGGCGATGCCGGTCACCCACCACGGAGGCCACTACACGACCGAGCTCGGCACCCGCTTCAAGAGCGATCCGATCCTCGGCATCGTCGAGAACCTCGGCCTCGGCCACGCGATGACCCAGGCCCTGCGCTACTACGTCGGCGTGCTGGCGGCGGTGATCCTGCTGATCGCCACCAACGCGGGCCTGATCGGGGTCTCGCGCCTCACCTACTCGATGGGCCAGCACCGCCAGCTGCCGGAGCGGCTGCGCCAGGTCCATCCCCGCTACCGCACGCCCTATGTGGCGATCCTCGTCTTCTCGGCGATCGCCGCGGTCACGATGATCCCCGGACAGACCGACCTGCTGGCGACGATGTACTCGTTCGGGGCGATGCTCTCGTTCACGATCGCGCACGGCTCGGTGATCTGGCTGCGCCGGCGCCGCCCCGAGCACGAGCGGCCCTGGAAGCCGCCGCTCAACTTCCGCGCCTTCGGCTACGAGTTCCCGCTCACCGCGGTCCTCGGCGGGTTCGGGACCTTCGCCGCCTGGATCGTGGTCATGGTGCTCAACCCGCGCACGGCGGTTATCGGAACCGGCTGGATGGCCCTCGGGATCCTGATCTACGTCCTCTACCGCCGTGCCCAGCGGCTGCCGGTGACCGAGACGGTGAAAGTGGTCCTGCCGGAGCCCCTCGGCGTCGAGGAGGTCGAGTACCGAAGCGTCCAGGTCGTCTTCCGCGACAGCCAGCCCTTCTCCGAGCAGATGGTGGCGACGGCGATCAAGCTGGCCTCGAAGCGGCGCCGCGGCGTCCACATCCACGCGCTGATCACGGTCCCGGCGAGCCTGCCCCTCGACGCGCAGATGGAGCGCGAGGAGAGCGAGGCCCAGAGCAAGATCGAGCAGGCGAAGCTGATCGGGGGCCTGCGGGTCACCGGCCATGTCCAGCGGGTGCGCCCTGGACAGGCCGGCTACGCGATCGCCAAGGAGGCAAAGATGATCCAGGCGGCGGCGATCGTCATCGGCCTGCGCTTCCGCAATGGCCAACCCCTGTACGACGAGACGCTGCAGACCGTGCTCGCCGAGCGCCCGACCCGGGTGATCGTCGTCTCGGACCCGGAACTGGAGGCGGGCTCGCGAAGGCACCGCTCCCTGGTGCCGGCTTGATGACGTCCCCCGAGCGGATCTACCGCGGCTCGGTCCAGGCCCTTTCGGTCGTCATGCTGGTGCTCGGGATCGGGATCCTCGTCCTCACGCTGGCCTCCGGGGGTGGGCCGCTGTCGCTTGGAATCCTGCTCGGGCTCGCCTTCGTCGCCGTCGGTGCCGGGCGGCTCTGGTTGGCCTCGCGAATGCGCTGATGGAATCCGAAGTGCAGAACGGCGAGCCCGGCGCCGGCGATGAAGGCGGCCGCCCGACGACCCTGAAGCGGGCGGTCGGGGTCCCCTGGCTGTTCGCGGTCATCTACTCGACCGTCGGCTTCTCGATCTACTTCGCGCTCGGCGTCGTCGCCGATCGCGGCCTTGCGCTTCACGCCGGTGATCTTCCTGATCGCCGGGCTGCTGTTCGTGCTCACGACGCTCACCTACCTCGAGGGCGGGGTGATGTTCCGCGAGCGCGGCGGCTCTTCGACCTTCGCCCGCTACGCGTTCAACGAGCTGATCTCCTTCATCGCCGGCTGGGCGATCCTGATCGACTATCTGATCGTCATCGCCCTGGCGGCGATCTCGGTCCCGCATTACCTGGAGCCGGTCTCGCCGCACTTCGGCGACAACGGCCTCGAGGTGACGATCGCCGGGATCGTGATCGCCGGGGTCTCGGTGCTCAACATCCTCGACCTCAGCGGCCGCAGCTACCGGCGTCTGCTGGCGGGCTTCGCGCTCGCCGACGTCTTCCTGCAGTTGGCGGTGATCGCCGTCGGGGCGATCGTCGTCATGCACCCCGACCGTCTCGGCGACCAGCTCGACCTCTTCAACTCGCCGAGCCTGGTCGACATTGCCTACGCGACGGTGGTCGCGATGCTCGCCTACGCCGGCATCGAGGCGGCCTCGAACCTGGCCCCAGACATCCGCTTCCAGCCCAAGGACCTGCGGCGGATCTTCACCGCCGGTGCGCTCGCGGTGCCGCTGATCTACGCCGGGATGGCGGCGATCGCGCTGATGGCCGTGCCGGTCCTCGGCGGCCCGCACGGGCCCCACACGGCGCTCGGGGGGCGCTACATCGAGAACCCGGTGCTGGGCGTCGTCTCGGCCTATCACCCGCACTGGCTCTCGCAGCTGATGCGCTGGATGGTCGCCCTGGTCGCGGCGCCGGTGCTGGTGATCGCCGCCTACACCTCGATGCTCGGGGTCTCGCGCCACATCTACACCCTGGCAATCAACCGCCAGATCCCCAGCTGGCTGGGCAAGCTCGGCCTCGAGCACGAGACGCCCTACATTGCGATCGTCGTCGCGGCGCTGCTCGCATTCGGCCTCGTGATCCCTACCGACGTCAAGCTGCTGGCCGGGATCTATGCCTTCGGGGCGATGCTCGCGATCACCATCGCCCATCTCTCGATCGTGCGCCTGCGGATCACGGATCCTGACCGCGAGCGGCCGTTCAGGGCCCCGGGAACGATCCGCTGGCGCGGCGCCGAGCTGCCCGGGCTGGCGATCCTGGCGGCGGTCCTCAGCACCCTGGCGCTGGCCAGCGTGATCGCCTTCCACAGCGGCGCCCGCTGGGTCGGCGGCGGCTGGATGCTCTTCGGGCTCATTTTCTATTTCATCTACCGCGGCCCGATCGAGGGCACAAGCCTGACCAAGCGGGTCTCGGTGACCGCCGAGGCGCTGACCAAGCGCTCGCCCGAGATCGAGTACAACCGGATCCTGGTGCCGGTGTTCGGGACCAAGTTCGACGACGACATCGTCGGTACCGCGGGCCGCCTTGCCGCCGCCGACGAGGACAGCGGCGACGACGTTCCGGGCGCCGTTCTGGACGTCATCTACGTGGTCGAGGTCCCGCGCACCCTGCCGCTGGACGCGAAGCTTCCCCCGGAGCGCGAGCAGGCCGCCCGCGAGGCGCTGATGCGGGCCAAAGAGGTGGGGGAGGAGTACGAGTCGGTCAAGGTCCACACCGAGCTGGTCCCGGCACGTTCGGTCGGCGCCGGGATCGTCGAGATGGCGCGGCGCACCGGCGCCGAGGCGATCGTCGTGGGGGGCGAGCCGCCGTCGCGGATCCGCGGCGGCTCGATCCTCGGCGGCATCGGCGGCGCCCGGCCCGACGAGGTCGGCACGGCGACCGAGTACGTGCTCAAGAAGGCGCCCTGCCGGGTCCTTTTGACTGCGCCGCCGGAACCCTCGCGGACGGACGGTGACGATGCCTCGAAAAGACGCTCGGGCAACGGCGCGCACGTCTAGTATCCGCGGCATGTTCATCCTCATAGTGGGCTGTGGCAGGGTCGGCTCGTCGGTCGCCAGGGCGATGCTCCAGGACGGTCATGAGGTCTCCTGCCTCGACGAGGACCCCGAATCCCACGCCCGGCTCGAGGTCGGGATCGACCAGAGCTGGGAGGACCTGGGCGGGCAGTTCACGGTCGGCACCGCACTCGAGGTCGACGCCCTGACCGAGGCGGGGATCGAGAGGGCGGACGCTTTCATCGCCGCCACCGATGGCGACAACACGAACATCGTCATCGCCCAGATCGCCAAGCGCCGCTACAACGTGCCCACGGTCATCGCCCGCATCCTCGATCCCTACCGCGCCGAGTGGTACGAGCATCAGGGGGTACACACCGTCTGCCCGACCAAGGTCGCGATCGAGATGCTTCAGAACGACGTCCGCGCGGCCGCCGGCGAAAGCGGCGGCAACGGCGGCGGCCAGACCGCCGACACCACCGGATAGCGGAGGGCACTCGCGTGTACATCATCATCGTCGGGGCGGGGAAGGTGGGCTGGAACCTCGCCCGCGAGCTGCTCGACAAGGAGCACGAGGTGACGGTGATCGAAGAGGACCGGCATCGCTATCTGACCGTCGAGCAGGAGCTCGAGCACAACATCCAGTACGGCGACGCCTCCGAGCTCTGGGTCCTGGAGCGGGCCGGAATCCAACGCGCCGACATGGTGATCGCGGTGACCGGCGACGACGAGGACAACATCCTGATCTGCCAGGTGGCGCGGGAGAAATACATGGTCGAGCGGATCATCGCCCGGGTCAACAACCCCCGCAACCTCGAGCACTTCGAGCTTCTCGGAATCAAGCCGTCGGTCTCGGCGACCGACCTGATCCTGCGCCTGATCGAGCACGAGGTCCCGGAGTACGGACTCGTCCACCTGCTCGACTTCCCCGAGGAGCGGCTGGAGATCATCGAGATGCTGCTGGAGAAGGATTCGAAGGTGGCGGGGCAGCGGGTCGCCGACCTCGAGATGCCCGACGGCAGCCTTCTGATCTCGGTCCTGCGCGAGGGGCGCGGCTTCGTCCCCGGCCCCGAGACCGTGCTGGAGCCCGGGGACGAGATCCTCGCCGTCCTCGACCCCGGCAGCGAGGAGGACCTGAAGGATTTCCTCGGCCCCGACGGCGCGAACTCGAATGGCTGAGCGCGAGGTCGAGTTCCTGCTCGTCGGCGGCGGCATGGCCGGGGCCAACTGCGCCGCCGAGCTGCGCAAGCGCGGCGCCGAGGGTGAGATCCTGCTCGTCGGGCGCGAGCCGGAGGTCCCCTACGAGCGGCCGCCGCTGAGCAAGGAATACATGCGCGGCGAGGCCGAGCGCTCCGACGCCTACGTCAACCCCGCCGCGTGGTACGAGGAGAACTCGGTCGAGCTCTTGACCGGGCGCAACGTTATGTCGCTCGACCCCGAGGCGCGCAGCGCCAAGTTGCAGGGCGGTGACGAGGTGCGGTTCGGCAAGGCGCTGATCGCCACCGGCGCCAACGTCAACATCCTCCGCGTCGAGGGGGCCGAGAACGAGGGGATCCACTACCTGCGGGCGTTCGGGAACTCCGAGGCGATCCGCGAAGACGCCGCCAAGGCCGAGCACGTGGTCTTGATCGGCGGCAGCTACATCGCCTCGGAGGTCGCCGCCTCGCTGACCGCCAAGGGCACCAAGTGCACGATGGTGATGATGGAGGAGGTGGCGCTCTCGAACAGCTTCGGAGAGGACGCCGGCCGTTTCTTCCACGACGTGCTCGAGTCGCATGGGGTCGAGCTGCTCGGCGGCGAGACGCTGCAGGCCTTCGAGGGCGACGGCCGGGTCAAGGCCGTGATCACAGAGAGCGGCAAGCAACTGGAGTGCGACGCGGTGGTCGTCGGGGCGGGGGTGAGACCGGACACGATGCTGGCCGAGAAGGCGGGCCTGGCGGTCGAGAACGGGATCACCTGCGACAGCCGGCTTCAGACCTCGGTCGAGGGCATCTATGCGGCCGGTGACGTCTGCAGTTACGAGAGCGTGATCCACGGACGGCGGCTGCGGGTCGAGCACTGGGACGTCGCGATGCAGCAGGGCCAAGCCGCCGGCGCCAACATGCTCGGCGAAGGCGGCGACTACGACGTCGTGCCCTACTTCTTCAGCGACCTCGCCGACTGGGCCAGCCTCGAATACGTGGGCCCGGCTCAGGACCCCGACGAGGAGATCTGGCGCGGGGACCGTGAGTCCGGGGAGTTCTCGGTCTGGTACCTGAAGGACGGCAAGGTCGCGGGTGCGCTGAGCGTCGAGCGCTCCGAGGAGCTGGGCCGGGCGCGCGAGCTCCTCGCCGCCGGCACTGACGTCTCGGAGCAGCGCGAGAAGATCGCCGATCCAGGCACCGACCTGGCCGAGATCAGCTGAGCGAAGCTATCTTTGAGGCCGCAGTGCGCCCTGGTGTAATGGCAGCACGCCTCGCTCTGGACGAGGTAGTCGGGGTTCGAATCCCTGGGGCGCAGTAGCCTGTTCGCATGCGGTCGGTGGGCGCTTGCTTTGCTACCTTGCCGCGCTCATGAAACGTGCCGTTTGCCTCATGTTGCTCCTTTGCGCAGGCGCCCTCGGTGCCTGCGGTGGCGGTGGTGACTCGACTCCGACGGCGATCACGCCGACGGTGAAGACGCCGCAGAAGCTCAGCAAGGCCGACTTCATCAAGCAGGCCGACGGCTACTGCGCCGAGGTCAACGCGGCCTTGGGCTCGGTCTCGGGCAGCAGCTCGACCAGCGCCTCGTCCGGGGCAAGCCAGCGCGCCGAGCTCTATCAAGGGTTGATGGAGCACCTGCGCGGCCTCGGCACGCCCGACGACCAGAGCGGCCTCGACGCCTTCCTCAGCGCCGGTGACGAGGTCGCCACGGCCGAGCGCAGCGAGGTGCAGGCGACATCGAGCGGCGACGACGCGGCGCTGGCCAGCGCCCAGAGCGACGCCGCCAGCGCGCAGTCGAGGTTCGCCAGCGCCGCCAGCGCCTACGGCTTCAAGGAGTGCGGCCAGGGCCCGAGCACACCGTCCGGGGTCGCCACGGCGCCCTCGAGTGCGCCTTCTGTCGCCCCCACCGCACCCGCACCGACCGCGACGGCACCGGCTCCGGTCCCGGCCGCTCCAGCCGGCGGCACCGCGGGCACCCCCGCCCCGACCGGGGGCGGCAGCACCGGCGGCGGCGCGACCGGGGGCGGCAGCAGCGGCGGCACCTCGGGCTCGGGCGGTGTCGGGCCCGGCTAGAAGCCGCCGCTCCGGCCTCTAACCTCGCCGGCGGTGAAGCTCGTCCTCTATCTGACCGCCGTGGTCGTGGCCGGGATGCTGGCCGCCTGCGGCGGCGGAAGCAGCTCGGACGGCAGCGGCAAAACCGCCTCCAGCACGCCGCCGAACCTGACCAAAGCGCAGTTCGTCGCCAAGGCCAACCCCCTCTGCCGGCAGTTCAATGCGACGATCGGCCAGTTCTTCGGGCAGACCAACGCCCTGGCCGACGTGCCTGACATCTACGAGGGCTTCATCTTGCGCCTGCAGTCGCTCGGCGGGCCGAACGAGCCCCAGCTGCGGGCCCTGGTCGGCGTCGGCCACGAGATCGTCGACGGCTACGAGACGGTCGAGCAGGGCGTCATCCACCACGACCAGAACGAGATCGCGCGGGGAAGCTCCGACGTCGCCGAAAAGAAGTCGAAATTCGCCTTCGCCGCCCGCGGATACGGCCTCACCCAGTGCAGCCATGGCCGCGGCTTCACCGGAGGCGTCGGCTTCCCGTTCGGCAGCCTCGGCTAGGCCGCCGCGGTCTCTTCCCAGGCGCCGTAGAGGCGCGCGTAGGAGCCGTCGGCGGCGATCAGCTCCTCGTGGGTCCCGGCCTCGGCGATGCGGCCGCCGTCGAGCACGACGATCTTGCCGGCCCGCCGGATCGTCGAGAGACGGTGGGCGATCACGATCGCCGTGCGCCCGGCGAGCAGGCGCTCGAGCCCCTTCTCGATCACCTTCTCGGTGCGGACGTCGACGTTCGAGGTCGCCTCGTCGAGGATCAGGATGCTCGGCTCGGCCAGCAGCGCCCGCGCGAAGGCGACCAGCTGCCGCTGGCCGGCGGAGAGCTGTATTCCGCGCTCGCCGACCTCGGTGTCAAGGCCGTCGGGAAGCAAGGCGATGAACTCGGTCGCCCCGACCGCGGCGACGGCGGCCTCGATCTCCTCCGCCCGCGCGCCGGGGCGGCCGAAGGCGATGTTCTCGCGCACCGTGCCGGAGAACAGGAATCCCTCCTGGGGCACGATCCCGAGCTGGGCCCGAAGCGCCCGCTGCGAGAGGTCGCGCAGGTCATGTCCATCGATCCGCACCACCCCGGCCTGCGGGTCATAGAACCGGGCAACCAGCTTGGCGAAGGTCGACTTGCCGGCTCCCGTCGCTCCGACCAAAGCCAGGGTCTGCCCGGGGGGTACTTCGAGGTCGACCTCGCGCAGCGCCCACTCGACTGGTTCGCCCCGCTCTTCGCGCTCGAAGGCGTCGTCGAGGTAGGAAAAGGAGACGCCCTCCATCTCGATCTCGCCCCGCAGCGGTCCCGGGTCCAGTGCTCCCTGCTTGTCGATCATGTCGGGAGCGGTGTCGAGGAGGTCGAAGATCTTGTCCAGCGCCGCCATCCCCTGCTGGTAGGTGGTGTAGAGCTGGGAGAGCTGCTGGATCGGATCGAAGAAGGTCTGCAGGTAGCCGACGAAGGCGACGATCACCCCGATCTCGATCGCCCCGTCGATCGCCTGGCTGCCGCCATAGAGGAGGATCACTGCGGTCCCCACCGCCGAGAGCAGCTCGACCGCCGGGAAGTAGGCCGCGTTGAGATAGACCGTCTTCATGTTCGCCTGGCGGTTTTCCTCGTTCAGGCGCGTCATCTCGGCTATGTGGTGCGGCTCCTGGCCGAAGCTGCGCACCACCCGCACCCCGCTCAGCGTCTCCTGCAGGTAGGCGGTGATCGCGGCGATCTTCTCCCGCGTCGCCCGGTAGGCGCCGGCGGAGACGATGCGGAAGACGAGGCTCGCGATCGCCAGCAGCGGGAAGGTCAAGAACACGAGCAGGGCGAGCTTGAGGTCCAATAGGAGCAGGATCACGACCACGCCGAGCAGCGTCAGGGTGCTGGAGAAGAGGGTGGCGACGCCGTCGCTGAGGACCTGGTTCAACGCCTCGATGTCGTTGGTCATCCGCGAGATCAGGACGCCGGGACGGTTGCGGGTGAAGAAGCCGATCGACATCGCCTGCAGGTGGGTGAAGACCCGCTCGCGCAGGTCCTGGAGCACCCTGGTGCCCACCCATCCGACCAGATAGGTCTGCACGTAGCTGGCGAGCGCGTAGACGACCGCGGTGACGACAAACGCGGCGACGATCCAGTCGAGCCTCGAGACGTTGGCCGAGCCGCTATGGACAGCATTGCTGATCGTCTGCACCGCCCGGCCCGCCAGGTAGGGAGGTGCCAGGGCGGCGGCGGTCGCCGCAAGCAGCGAGACCCCGGTCAGTGCGACCTTGGCCCGGTATGGCCGCAACAGACCGATCAGCCAGCGCACCTTGCGGCCGCGCTCGTCTTCGCCGCGGACCAGGCGCCAGAGCGCGGCGAAGAGCAGGAAGACCTCGCGCAGGCGGTTGCGCTCCGGCGAGTAGGCCGCCTCCTCGTGCTCGACCTCCTCCTCAGAGCGGATCTCGTCGCGCTCACTCACAGCTTTGCCACCTCCTCGCGCTCCTCGAGGTCGTGCTGCAGGAAGACCGAGTCGGCGAGCCCGAACTCGGCGATCTCGGCGTAGAAGGAGCAGCGGCCCATCAGCTCGTCGTGGGTGCCGCGGTCGACGATCCGGCCTCCGTCGAGGACGACGATCTCGTCGGCGAGCGAGATCGTCGAGAGGCGGTGGGCGATGATGAACGTCGTCCGCCCCTCCATCACCTCGCGCAAACCGCGCTTGATCGCGCGCTCCGTGCGGGCGTCGACCGAGGAGGTGGCGTCGTCGAGGATCAGGATCCGAGGGTCGGCGAGCAGGGCGCGGGCGATTGCGATCCGCTGCCGCTGGCCGCCGGAAAGAGTGAAGCCGCGCTCGCCGACCAGGGTGTCGTAGCCGTTGGGGAGGTCATCGATGAAGCCCTCGGCCTGGGCCCGCCGCGCCGCCGCTTCGATCTCCTCTCGGCTCGCGTCGGCGTGGGCGTAGGCGATGTTCTCGGCCACGCTGGCCGAGAAGAGGAAGCTTTCGTCGGCGACGAAGGCGATCTCCGAGCGCAGCGAGCCGACGTCGACCGAGCGCACGTCGGCGCCGTCGACCAGAACCTCGCCCTCGGAGGGGTCATAGAGGCGCGCGATCAGCGCCACCAGGCTCGTCTTGCCGGCCCCGCTGGGCCCGACCAGGGCGACCGTACGCCCGGGCGCCACGTCGAGGTCGATGTCGCTCAGCGCCGGACCGGCGCCGTCGTAGCGCAGCGTCACCCCGCGCATCTGCACCTCGCCGCCGCCGGCCGGCAGCGCCGGCGCGCCGGGCGGGCTCTGGATCTGCGGCGCGCGGTCGAGGATCTCGAACAGCCGGTTGCCCGAGGCGACGGCACGCTGCGACATCCCCATCGCGATCCCCAGCATCCGCATCGGTGCCGCCAGCAACGCCAGGTAGACGTAGAAGGAGGTCAGCTCGCCGAGGCTGAGGCTGCCGTGGATCACCTGCCGCCCGCCGACCAGCAGCACCGCGGCGGTGCCGAGTTGGGGAAGGAGGCCGATGATCGGCGAGAAGAAGGCCTGCAGCCTGGTCGAGTAGATGCTCTGGTCGAAGACCCGGCCGACGGCGCGCTGGAAGCGGTGAAGCTGGTGCTCCTCGCGCGCGAACGCCTTGACGATTCGGATCCCGGAGACGTTCTCCTCCGCCTCTGCTGTCAGCTCGGCGATCCGCTGCTGGACCTCCTGCAGCGCCGGCCGCGAGAGGCGGTTGTAGCGCGCGGCGGTGTATACGACGATCGGCGCCGGCGCCAGCGCGATCACGGCCAGCCCCGGGTTGAGGACGATCATCACCGCGGCCGCCAGGGTGATCGTGAGCAGGTTCTGGGTGATGAAGATAAGCCCGTAGCCGAGGAAGAAGCGGATCGACTGCAGATCGACGGTCGCCCGCGACATCAGCTGCCCGGTCTGCTGGCTGTCGAAGAAGCCCAGCTCCAGCGACTGCAGGTGCGAGTAGAAGCGCTGCCGGAGGTCGAACTCGACCGCCAGCGAGACCTTGCCGGCGATCAGACGCCTGACGACGGTCAGCCCGACCCGCAGGATCGCGGCGGCGATGATCGCGGCGGAGAGGGGGAGCAGCGCGCTCTTGTCGTGATCCTGGATCGCGTTGACCGCATGCCCGATCAGCAGCGGGATCAGGACCGTCATCCCCATCGCCAGCCAGGCGAAGACGAGCGAGCCCCAGAGCTGTTTGCGGTAGGGGCGCAGAAAGCCCATCAGGCGCCGATAGGTGGGGCTGCGCATCGGCCACTACTTTACAAAGTGAAGTAGGGCTCACTTCTGCACCCGCGCTCCCCACTTTCAGGGGGCGATACTTGACCGGTGAAGGCTCCCCCCGCCGGGTTGTGTGACAGCTGCCGCCACCAGCGCGTGGTCCGCAACACGCGCGGCTCGGCCTTCTCGCTCTGCGAGCGCTCGCGAACCGACCCCGGCTTTCCGCGCTACCCGCGGCTTCCGGTGCGCGAGTGCCGCGGCCATGAGCCCCGCGAGGGCTGAGCTACTCGATCCGGAAGTGGGTGACGGCGTGGTAGGGAGTCGGGGTGCCGTCGTTCTGGGAGAGCGTGATGATCAGCCGGAAGAGCCCCTTCGGCAGGTTGCGGTAGTAGATCTGCGGCTCGGTCGCGGGGGAGTACTGCCCTTCACTGGCGACCCGCATCGCGAGGATCCCGTTCGGACCCGAGAACTTGGGAAAGTCGAACGAGCGGCCGATCACGCGGCCGCTGGAAAGCGGGTTGCTGGCGGCCGCATCGGCCTGGCTCTGGTCGACCGAGTCGGGGACCTTGTTGAGCGAGAAGCGAATCATCCCTTCGCCGAGCTGCGGCGCCTCGCCGAACTGGGCCGGGGCGAGCTTGAAGTTGTGGACCTTGACCTTGACGACGACGGTGTTGGTCTTCGGCTTCGAGCCGTCGCGGGGCGAGAGGACGTCGATGTAGGGGGTGCCCGGGATGTCGGGCTGGATGACGTGGCGCTCGGCACCCTTGACCAGCACCGCCGTCGAGACGGCGCCGCCGATCAGCAGCAGCGCTCCGAGGATCCCAAGCAGTCGCATCCGCATGGGCGACAGATTACGCGGGGCCAGACCGCGCGGGATCGGATAGGTTGCGCGCCAGCCCGCCATAGGAGAGGAGCCATGGACGCCACCCAGTTGAAGAGGATCCCGATCTTCGCCGACGTTCCCGACGAGGATCTCAGCGTGATCACGACTTTCGCGACCACCGAAGAGGTTCCCGAGGGCAAGACGATCGTGCGCGAGGGCGACTACGCAAACGCCTTCATGGCGATCGAGGAGGGCACCGCCCGGGTCACCCGCGACGGCCAGCAGGTCGGCGAGCTCGCTACAGGCGACATTTTCGGCGAGATCGGTGTGCTCGAGAAGGAGCGCCGCACCGCCACCGTCGAGGCGACTTCACGCGTGCGGCTGATCAAGATCGAGCACTGGGAGCTGCAGCGGATGAAGAAGAAGCTGCCCGGCGTCTACGAGAAGATCGCCCAGCTGGCCAGCGAGCGGGGGACGGGCGGGGACGAGTAGTCCCGGCCGCGGCGTGGAGCCCTCCTGGGCGGCCCTGCGTCCGGTCCTGATCGCGTTTCTGCTGCTCGCCGACACCTTCACCGTGCTGGCCCTGGTGCTCTCCAGGCCCGACGGCTGGCCGGCGCCGTTCGCCGCCTTCGGGATCGCACTGGTGGGGTTGATCGGCTTGGAGCGCTGGGCTATCGCCCATCGCCACGACGACGATCGCCCGCGCCGCTAGCCCTTCTTGCCGGCGATGGCGCGCTGAAGCTGGCCCTTGTCCATCTTCGAGCGGCCCTCGATGCCGAGCCGGCGCGCCTCGTTGTAGAGCTGGTCGCGGGTCCGTCCCCGCGGCCCCGACTTGCCCGAACGTTGGCCGCCGCGTCGGCCCGAGGAGATGTCTCGAGTAGAGGTCCGCGATCGCTGCCGGGACTCGCCTGAGCGGGCGCGCTCCTTGTTCACGGTTCGAGCCGCGATCTCCTCCGCCCGGCTCTCCGAACGGCCCTGCTTTTCTCGCTCTTCTTGACGTGCTCGTACTGACGAGCCCGCTTGCTTCCCTTCTTGACGCCTCTCGGTGGCATTTCGGCCCTCCTCTGGTTGCCAACTTGCGCCTACCCAGGCACGAACAGGCATACGGGGTTTAGCCCTGCTCCGTGGCGGGGAGAGGGACACGGAAGGGACACAGCAGGGCTCGCGCAGGTTGGACCGCGAGTCTTGTCCGAGGCCTCGTGCCTCCCCTGTTTCGCCGTGCCCGGCCCTGCGCCGGGCACGGCGCTGCTCGGGGCCGATCGACCAGCCCCGACTCGCGCATGCCCTCGAAGCGCGGCGAACGCTGCGCTAGAGCGCGGGCCCGCCGCGAGGGGCCTGGCGCCGGGCGCTGTGCAGCTTCTCGGCCACCATCGCCCGCGAGAGTCGGAGCAACCGCCGATCGGCGAGCCGGCGCTTGATCATCTGCCGCGACTCCTCGGCCGTGATCGGCTCCAGGCGCCGCCCGCAATCCGGGCATCGGCCCGGAAAGCCGGTGCCCCGCGGCTCTCGAACCTGTTCGACCCGTCCGCAACCTCGACATCCCAGGAACACCACTTGCCGACCCTCCTCTGGTCGAAGACGCCTCGAAATGCCCAGCAGGAATATATGCCGCCGCTTGCGTCCTTCAACACGATTTCGCACCCAAATTGCGGCGAGGTAGGGTGGAGGCAGCGATGCGGTTCGCTCGACGATGACCCGGCTGCGCGGCGACTTTCAGACCGACCTCCTGCCGCCCGACGCCCTCGCCGCCTGCGCCGAGGCCCTCGACGGACTCGGCTGGCGGATAGAGACCGTCGAGCAGCGGCGGATCGTCTCCTATGCGGTCTCCGGGTCCGACGGCGCCTGGGCCAGGATCGAAGTCCTGCTGAGCGGCTCCGGGCCGGCCACCGATGTCCGCATCGTCGGCTCCGACAGCGACTCGCAGCCGTTGGCCACCGAGCAGCTCGTCGCCGAGCTCGACCGAGCCCGGGATGCGATCCAGGCGGCGGTCGAGCAGGCCGGCGACAGGCCCGGCCAGGGCTCGGCGCTCTCGAGGGTGCCGCTCTTCAGCGACCGACCGCGAGCGGTGCAGATCATCGGCGCCGTCGTCACCCCCGCCGTCTTCGGCGCGATCGTCGGCCTGGTGCTCGGGGTCTCCGCCGGCCTCTACTGGGCGCTGAACCTGGTGGCGTTCGCCGGTGGCGTCCTGGCCGGGCTCGAGCACCGCGACGCCCGCGAGGGCGCCCTGCGGGGTGTGGTGGGAGGGACCCTTTTCGGCAGCTTTCTGCTCATCGCCCACGCCCTGAGCGGTAGCGACGCGAAGGTCAAGCTGCCCGACTTCGAGCCGATCCTGGTGGTCTTCACGGTGATCTTTGGCGTCATCGCCGGCGCCCTCGGAGGATGGCTGCGCCACTCCGCCACCCAGCGTCAGGGCGGAGAAATACCGCACTGAGCATCCCTTCGCAGGCACGATTCCGACTTGCCTGCCGTCTACCCTCGGCCGCCGTGCAGGGACCTGAGGCGATCCCAGACGATGTGCGCGAGCGCGCCCTGCGGCGGCTGGTGCGCCGCAACCGCGACATCGGCGCCGCGATCTGGGCCGACATCACCGAGCCCGACCTGGTCGGCAGGGCGTTCCGCACCGCCGTCACCGACGGCGAGACCTTCGCGATCGTCGACTGGGTCGACGATCGGGCGCCGCGGCGCGACCTGCTCGCCGAGCCGATCGAGGACGCGGTCGAGGATCGCGTCTGCCGCATCTGCCCCGACGACGACCGGATGCCGGTCCTGCGCGCCCTCGTGCTCTGGTTCGAGAACGGCCGGATCCCGATCAGGCTCGGCCCTGAGGCGGTGGCGGAGCCGGAGCTGGCGAAGGAGCCAGAGGCGGCGGAACCGCTGGGGGAAAGCGAAGAGCCCGAGCGCCGCGCGGCCTAGCGCCGCCGGCGACCGAAGGCCCTTGGTGGCTAGTCTGGGCCGATGAGCGAGCCGATCCACGAATTCAAGGATGGCCAGGCGGTCTGGGTCGAAGACGGCGAGGGGAAGCAGCATCCCGGCGTATTCGTCGGCGAAAACCAGAATGCGAGCTGGTTCGGCGGCGGTCCGAGCGCCCTGGTCGTCCACGCCGAGGCTGACCATCCAGAGGTGGTCTCGATCTTCCGAATCACGCCAAGAGACGAGTAGGAGCCCGCTTCAGGAAGCCGATCGCCTAGGTAGTGGTCTTCTCGCGGTGCGGCAGTTTCCAGTCTGGCCGCACGAAGTGGCAGGTGTAGCCGTTCGGGTACTTCTGCAGGTAGTCCTGGTGCTCCGGCTCGGCCTCCCAAAACGGGCCGGCCTCGCTCACCTCGGTCACGGCCTTGCCTGGCCACAGGCCCGAGGCGTCGACGTCGGCGATCGTCTCCTCGGCGATCTGCCTTTGCTCGTCACTCGTGTAGAAGATCTCCGAGCGGTAGCTGCACCCGATGTCGTTGCCTTGCCGGTCCTTGGTGGTCGGGTCGTGGATCTGGAAGAAGAACTCGAGAATGTCCCGGTAGGAGATCCGCTCGGGGTCGAAGATGATCTCCACGGCTTCGGCGTGACCGTCGTGGTTCCGGTAAGTGGCGTTCGGAACCTCCCCGCCCGTGTATCCGGCCCTGGTCGAGATGACGCCGTCACGCTTGCGCAGCAGCTCCTGTACGCCCCAGAAGCACCCGCCGGCGAGGATCGCAGTCTCGGTGTGATCGGTCATGGCGCATCTCCTTCGGTCGGGTTCAACTGAGCTTAGCTCCGGGCATCGAGGTTCAGCCGATCTGCTCGGCCAGTCCGATGATGATGCCCTCAGGGTCACGTAGGAAGCAGAGCCGGTAGATGTCCTCGTACTGCGCGGTCTCCCCGACGAGTTCGGCACCGTGGCTGCGCAGGCGGGCAACGACGTCGTCGACTATCAAACCCCTCCGGGGAGGGAGTTTTGGCTCCTCAACCCTCCGGGGGGAGCTTTGAGGTCTGAGCATCGGCACCTCGGGCTGTCGCGATTCGCGATAAAGCCCTCTTGCCGAGCTGGTTAGTCGTTCTAGAGTCGGCCGCAAGATTCAGCACAGCCACGGGCTAGGTGGGGAATATCCAGGGAGCCTGGACCGGCGGCGACGCTAGGGTTCCCATTGATGCCGCGAATCACGAGCAAGCGGTGCAGGCTCGCGTTTCTCGTGCTGATGGCCGCGTTGGCGACGGTGGCGCCTGCGTCGGCTGATGCGACCACCGTAACCCTGGGGCCCAGCGATCTTGGGACTGGCAACGTGCAGAACAACTGCCAAGTCAGTGGCTTGTCGCCTTGTACCTCGGTATCTCTCCTCGACGAGACGATTCCAGGCGGAGTGGCCACTGCTCCCGGCGCCGGCGTGATTACCGCTTGGCGGGTACGAGGGACGACGAACGGAGGATCGATAGAGCTCGTGGTCCTCAGCGGCGACACCGCGACTGGCTTTACGTCAAGGGCAATCTCGGGACCGGCGGCTCATCTGGACGGGACACCGAACCAGGTCAGCCTTCCGGTGCAGGCAGGCGACCGGGTGGCGGCGACCCTGATCTCGGGCTCGTTCGCTGCGGCGATCAACCAACTGTCCGCGCCGGGGGCACAGCTTCAATTCTTCTCGCCGGGATTCACGACCGCCAACCAGACGATGTCGGGCACCGAGGGCAATCCCGCCGGCTTCCTGGCCGCATACAACGCGGATCTGGTCCTCGCGCCCCCCTCCGACTCGTTCACCGTCGGCAAGGTCAAGAAGAACAAGAACAAGGGCACCGCGACGATCGCCGTGAACGTTCCTGGGCCCGGGAGGCTCTCACTGACCGGCAAGAAGGTGAAGCATCAGCGCCCGACTCGGGGGGCAACAACCAGCAAAGCGGTTGCCGCGGCCGGGACGGTGAAGCTCCTCGTCAAGGCAAAGGGGAAGGCCAAGAAAAAGCTCAACACGACTGGGAAGGCGAAGGTCCAGGTCAAGATCAGCTACACCCCGACCGGTGGAGCTGCGAACACACAGCCGAAGACCGTGAAACTGGTCAAGAAGCAATAGGCGTCACGCCCTCTACTCCGCCGGAGTCCCGCCCCTAAAAAAAGGCTGCATTTGGGTCGTTTGTGCGATGCCGGAGGAGGGACTCGAACCCCCGACACGCGGATTATGACGACGGCGTGGGCGGATCATCTGAGGCTGGCTAGGGGGAGGACAGGCGTCCAGAGGTCACCTCAGTTCGCCTCGAAGTTGGGACTTGGACGCACGGTTGGACGCACCGTTGCGCGTCCGTCGTCGAAGGGATCCGCCGAGCGCCCGCGGTGATGCAAGGCCGCGAAACATCGTGTGGACAGGAGCCCTGGCGAGATCATTAGGCGTCGGGGCGTGGCCTACTGTCATTTACTCGAGCCGATCCCGTGCCTGCCCCGGGCTTAACCCCGGCAGCTCCCCGTTCGGGATCGCGCCCGGTCCCGACGGCAACCTCTGGTTCGGCGACGACGGCAGCACCCCGGCGATCGGGCGGATCGGGACCGCCGCCGCGCCGTCCAACTCCTTCAGCTTCGGCAAGCTGAAGCGCAACAAGCGCAAGGGAACGGCGATCCTGACCGTGATCGTGCCGGGGCCCGGCACGCTGGCGCTGCGCGGCAGGGGGCTCGTCAAGCAGCGGCTGCGGGGCGCTACGCGGCCGGCAAGTGCCCTCGCCAGGGCCGTAAGCGCCGCCGGCAAGGTAAAGCTCAAGATTCGCTCCAAGGGCAAAAAGAAGCGCAAGCTCCACCACATCGGGTCAGTGAAAGTGAAGGCTAGGGTCACCTTCACACCGACCGGCGGCACCCCAAAGACGAAAGCGAAACGGATCAAGCTGGTCAAGCGCCGCTGACGGGCAACTCAACAAATGAGGTGCAGCGTCGTGCCCCAACGCCATTTGTTTGAGCCGATTTACGTGCCCGACAGAGGCGAATAGGGCGGATTAAGACCTAAAGGAAGCGTTGCTCTGCCGTATGAGGCGGACCTCGATCCGCTGGCGAAGAGCCGCGGATATCAGCGAACGATCCCGGGTCGCTAGCCGGCTACCTGGTGCTGTTCTTCCTCTCCATCAGCGAGAGTTCTTCGTCCTGATCTTCGTCTGGGTCGCGATCCTCTTAACCCGTACGGCGCCTTCGATTTCGTCGAGGGGGTCTACCGCTGGTACTCGCGCGTCATCGGCCACGCGTTCATTCCCGTCACCGACAAGAACCCACCCTTCTGGCTCGCGCCCTGAGCGAGCGCTGACCGATCCCAAGCCGGCCCCCTGATGGTCTTGAAGGCGCTCGACGGGCGGCGCCGCCCATAGGGTGCCGCAAATCAAGCAGCTGAGCCCAATGTTCTCGCGCCAGGTGATGTTGGCGACCGTGACGCCGCTGGCCTCGATCTTCGGGAGCGGCTTCCTGATCATCGTCCCGGTCCTGGAGCGAACGCTTGGAGCGCTGGCGATCTTCGGGGTCGTCGGGGTCTGTGGGTTCGCCTGGCTCGTCGGCACGGCGATCCGCCACAACGTTGTCACCGTCGAGCCCCTGCAGGCTGGCGGGCGGCTCGATCCGACGACGAGCAGGATCGAGCGGGCAGCCGACCTGGTGATCGTCATCGCCTACGTGATCTCCGTTGCTCTCTACCTCCGGATCATGTCCCAATACGTGGTCGAGTTCGTCAGCTCAGGCTCCGATACGGCCGAGCGGGCGCTTGCCTGCGGCGCGCTGCTGTTGATAGTCGCCGTCGGCGTGTTCAGGGGCTTTTCCGGCCTCGACCTGATGGAACGCATCGCTCTCGGGGCGGTGCTCGTGCTGACCACGGTCTTCGGGGGCGCGCTGTTCATCCACGATGGCACAACCCTGGCTGCTGGCGGCCTCGACCTGCCGCCGGTGCCCGGCAAGGGACTCGGCGAGGTGTTGCTGGTTCTCGGGGGGATCCTGATCACCGTCCAAGGCTTCGAGACAGTGCGCTACCTGGGCGAGGAGTACGACCAGACGACGAGGATTTGGGCCTGCCGGCTCTCCCAGCTCGTATCGAGCTCGATCTACGTCGGGTTCGTCGTGGTTGCGACTCCGATCATGGGCCTCGGCACAGGCAATGGCGCGGACAGGACGCTGCTCGACATCAGCGAGCGGGTGGTGCCGTTCTTGTCTGTCCCAATTGTGATTACGGCCATTCTCAGCCAGTTCAGCGCCGCCACCGCGGACACCGTCGCCGCCGACGGCAACCTGCACCGACTCTTCGGCAGTTTGATGCGGCATCCTCGCTCCTACGGGGTCACCGGTGCGGCGGCGATCCTATTGGTCTGGACGATTCCGACCTTCACGATCATCGCCGTCGCCTCGCGTGCGTTCGCCGCCTACTACGCGCTGCAATGCGTGATTGCGTTGAGGACCTCGGACCGTGATCTCGCAAGGGTCGGGTTCGGGATCCTGGCCCTGCTGCTGACGGCCATAACGCTGCTCGCCAGGCCGGCGGGCTAATTGGGCCCAACGTCCCGCCTCAAAAAGCCTGCTGCGCCTTGGCCCAGCTCCAACGCACTACCACGGAGTGGATCCGGGACACCGTCGAGCGCGTTCCAAGATCCCTTACGGACGCGAAGCGGAGTCAATCGATGGACGGTGGGTCAGCGGTTGATCGTGACCGTGCGTCGGTGCGCCACGAATTCGCGTGTTGGCGAGCGCTCGGTTACGCACTGATTTCCTCGCCCTTCAACACGCGGACTTTGCGGCGGATCCAGAATCCGCGCGTCGAGCCGAATTCAAGACTTCGCATTTGCAGGGACTTCATGCCGGAGGAGGGACTCGAACCCCCGACACGCGGATTATGATT